>NZ_CP155552.1 GCF_036632915.2 Faecalibacterium taiwanense
ACCAGTTTCAGAATGTCCTTTTCGCTGTGGACATAGGCGAAGGGGTTGTAGTGCATCGACTTTTTGAAGTTGATGGTGTTCAGGATTTTCAGCTTGTAACCGTTCTTCAGGAGGGCGTTCCCGCACTCGACCACGATACTGCCTTTCGGGTTTTGTCAATAAGGATAGAGAAAAAGTAAATTATTTTTATGAGGTTACAACATCGGATTGAATAAGGCGCAGTACCTTGTCGGTAAAGGTTTCCCGGCTGGTCTGGCTGAAATGGAAATAAATATCAAAGGTCGTACCGCCAACGGTCTTTACCATATCGGGTGGCGGTACGTCCGGGGCGGGTGAAGCGTTGCCGCCCGCCATCACGGGCAGGGGGATGGCCTTGCCCTCTCTGCTGGTGCTGTCGCTCCCCTCCGGGGCGGGGATGGTGCTGGTGATCGTCATGCTGGGGTCGTAGGTCATAGGCTCTCCTTTCATCATTCATCAAAGTTAATCCACGTGAGCGCCATTTTGCCGCCCACGTTGGAGTGGGGGAAGGGGAATGTATTAGTCCCCTTGAGGACTGTCCACAAGCCCCCTGATTGCAAGGCTTTTCAGCCTCTAAATGTCCACGCCTGCGGCGTTCCCGTTCGCTGGCAGCTTTCTTCTCCGGCGCACATTGGCGGCGCACTCGTCACAGTATTTGCCCCGATTGGAGCGCGGCACGAACATCGCCCCGCACTCGGCACAGGGCCGCGCCTGTCCTCGGTGGAGCAAGGCGGCACACAACCCCTTGTCTGTTGGCAGGACGGCGGCGCGGAACCATTTACAGACCAGGGAATAGGTGATACTCTGGACGCAGACACAAGGCTCCCAGCCGTCATCAAGAGCAAGACAGTTGCCGCCGTCATAATTGCAGCAGTCATGCACCAGCCGCCGGACGGCTCGGTACTGCTGGTAGGTCAGTCGGGGAATGCCGTTCACCGCTCCACCTCCCGGCGTTTCTGCTGGGTCTGCTCCTGCTGGTGTATGGCAGCATCGGCGTTCCGCTTCACCTGTTGAAGCCGCCGCAAATCGTCTTGGATAGGCTTGTACTGCTCATACTCGGCTGTGTACTCCTGGTGAAGCCTCGCCTGTTCCTGTTCCCACGCATGAACGGGGATTTTACCAGCAGGGGAACGGTGCTTGTCCAGCTTCCGGCGGGCCATGTGGAACGTCCTCAACTCGTTCTCATGCTCCCTCTCGAATTTTTCCCGCTTGCCCTTCCACTTGATACCCTGCAACTCGTCATAGACGGGCTTGGTGTCTCGGTAGAGGTCAACAAGGCGAAGCAGTTCCTTCAATTCGTTCAGACGGTCACGCTTCGCTTTCATGGATGTGTTGATGGCCTCCGTTCGTTCACTCTGGGCGGCGATATGGGTCTCTAAATCTTCCAGCGTAGCGATGCCCCTCTCGGTCAGAAAATTGATGGCCTCGGCAAAACCTTTAAGATTTCCAATCCTGGCGTTGCGGCTCCATGCTCCGGCGTTCCGGCCCTCATAGTAGTCGGTCAGCAGGGCGGCAAGGGTCGGGGCCTGGGGCTTGCTCAATTCTTCTTTTATGGCCTTAATCCAATCCGTCAGGCCGGCGATTTTCTTCCGAATATCCCGCAGAATGTTGTTGGCCTTTTTTATCCAGCGGTTCAGATCGCCCTTGTCGGTGGGGATGCCCTTGGCCTCCATCTGGCGGACGGCCACGCCCTCATGGACGGTGGGCAGCAGGTCAAGGCCCTGACGCTCATAGGAGCGGTGGTCGATGCGGCAGGTCAGCCCCTTTTCCTCAAACTTGGCGTTCACCATAGCGGCCCACGCCTCCCGCCAATGTTCCAGTGTTTCCGGGCTTCCCCAGTCGGTAGTGGGAACAGCGTCAAAGAGGGGCTTGCCGTCCTCTCCCATAATGCGGTTCCCGTCCTCGTCCAGACGGTAGCGGCGGCGCTGCTTGCACCCCCATTTGCCGTCTGGCTCAATGGGCCGGATGGGGCAGAGAACATGAAAGTGCGGGTTAGGAATACCGCCGTCCTCCTTGTCCGGCTGGTGGATGGCAAAGTCGGCAATCATGCCCCGGCCCACAAGCTGCTCCGAAACAAATTGCCTTGCAAGAGCGATGTTTTCCTCCAATGAAAACTCGTTCTGCAAGGCAATGTCAAAGCTATATGCAAGCTGGGCTTTCTTGCCGCGCTCGGCCTTCTCCACGGCGTTCCAGAGGGTGGCGCGGTCTTGGTACTGGTTGGGGGCCTGGGGCGGCAGGAGAATGTCTGTGCAGACCACGCCGCCCTTGTGGGTGTAGTCGCTGACCTCGCCATAGTATTCGCTATACAATTTCTCCCCGGCTCGGTAGGCGGCGGACGTGACAACAGACTGTCCCGCGCTCCGTTTGACCTGGGTAACGTGGAGATGGAACAGGGCCAATTATCCGCTTTCCTGCTGGTCAGTGGCTTGGCTCACCAGGGCGGCAACTTCCGGCAGGGAAAAGACCTTTTCCATCAAAAGAAAAAAGGCCCTTTCGCTCATGCCGCGCACCTCCGGGGCGATACTCTCCACCGCTCCGCCACGGGTGATAAGTCGGTGGTTTCGCTTCTTCCTTTCGCCTTGGGTGTAGTAGCGGATGCGGTTCTCATACCGCTGGCCTCTGTGCTGGTACTGCTCCAACTTAGCGGTGGCCTCAGCATACTCTTTCTCTAATTCTTCGCGTGACTTGTCCATCGTGTTTGACCTCCTTCTTGGCAAAACAAAAGACCGTCTACCTGCTGTGTCGGGTAAACGGTCAAGGGTAACGGTATTCGGTTTTAGCCTCGCTGGAAAGGTGCAGACGCAGAGCGGATGTACCTTTCCAGCGAGGGCGCAGGGATAGCCGCAAAGCGGCGCAAGGGGCGCAGCCCCTTGTACGGAGCGGAGCGACGCAAACGGCCCGGACTTTCGGAAGTCCGGGCCGTAGCCTCGCAGAGCGCACGATACATGGTCGCAGACCATGTATAGAAGTGCGCCCTTTGTTCCAAAGGGATTTTATAAGTCCATCATTGATGGGAGAATTTTGTTGAACATATGGCGCACCTTATCAATCCGGGTGTTTGGGCGGCGTGGCTGAAAAACTGGTTCGCCGCTGGCGATTTGATACCCCTTCAATTCTGTTAAACAAACGCTTCTCCCGTTTGTATAAAAGGTGAGGTCATTGCGGTACTCTTGCACACAGCGGGCAGGGATTTCGCCAGTAAAAATCACCTCGCTGTTTTTAACCTGGGTCGTTTCAATACTCGCGCAATATTTTGGTGCGTCATGATAAGCTCTGGAGAGATATTCCTGCGGCGCATAGAGTGTAAAAGAAAGATATGGTTCCAATAGCTGCGTCCCCGCCTTTTTCAACACCTGCTCCAATACAATAGGTGCCAATGACCGAAAGTCTGCGGGAGTGCTGACCGGACTATAATAAAGCCCATACTCAAAACAGATTTTACAGTCCGTTACCTTCCATCCATACACGCCTTGTTCCAGACCGTAGCGGATACCATCCAATACAGCGTTTTGAAAACTCTGATTCAAGTATCCAACGGAAACTTTGCTCTCATACTGCACTCCGGTGCCAAGGGGGAGAGGGGTGACGGACAGCCCGATGGACGCCCAGAATGGATTGGGCGGCACTTCGATATGAATGGTGTGACTTACCGCTTTCAATGGCCTCTCCATATAGATGACGGTAGGTTCTTTTGCAGTTGTGTTGAGCTGATATTTTTCCACCAGAAGATCAGAGATAATTTCCAATTGTACCCGGCCCAAAAAGGAGAGAATGATCTCATGGGTCACAGCGTCTACTTCATAGCGCAGAAGCGGGTCGGTATCCGCAATTTCTGTCAAGGCGTTTAACAAGCGTTCCCTCTGTTCTGGTTTCTCTGGTGCAATTGTTGTCCGCAGCAAAGGGAGAGGATTGTCGCTCCACGTTTCACGGGGCAGCAGCAGTTTGTTTCCCAGCACATCATTCAGCCGCAAACTGTCGCAGGGTACAATGACGATCTCGCCCGCATGGGCAATCTCTGTTCGGACAATCTCACCCTTTGAGGGGATACGCATTTCCGTAATTTTCAGTTTTTCTTTCCCTGCCAAGGCTACGGAATCCCGCAAATGAAGCGTACCGCTATACAACCGCAGATAGGCAAGGCGTTGGCTCTGGTTTGCGTACTCAACTTTGAACACAGTTCCGCACAATTCAGAGCTGTTCTGCCCGGTGGGTGATTGGAATGTATCTGTGACCGCTTCAATGAGTTGTCGGATTCCCAAGTTTACCTTGGCACTGCCATGATAGACCGGAAACAGAGAGACGCTTTGGATTCTCCTGTTTTCCTCCCGCAGAAGTTCTTCTTTGTCCATTGGTTCTCCGGCAATATATTTCTCCAACAATTCATCACAGTCCGCAATCACGGTATCCCAATTCTCCAGCCCCATGTTTTCCATGATGGATATATCCGGGGAAAGCTGCACGTTCTGCTTAATAATCATATTTGCGGAGAGCTTATCTCGGATAGACTGATACACACCTGGCAGGTCAATCCCGTCCTGGTCGATTTTGTTAATAAAGATAACAGTTGGGATTTTCATTACTTGCAGAGCATGAAACAGAATACGGGTCTGCGCCTGAACGCCGTCTTTTGCAGAAACAACCAAAATCGCTCCGTCAAGAATGGCAAGGGAGCGATAGACCTCCGCTAAGAAATCCATATGCCCAGGAGTATCCACAATGTTGACCTTACAATCGTGCCACTGAAAGGAAGTGACCGCCGTTTGAATGGTGATTCCACGCTGCCGCTCTAAAAACATGGTGTCCGTTCTCGTTGTTCCCTGATCCACACTGCCGGGCGCCTCGATTGCTCCGCTGGTATATAACAGGCTCTCCGTCAAGGTCGTCTTACCTGCGTCTACATGAGCAAGAATGCCAATATTGATGATTTTCATATGATTGTCCTCCATACAAGGCCCAGAAGGGCGCAAAAATCCCCAGCGACAAATACTTTTACCGCTGGGGATGATAGGTAGGACACACATGAAAACTGCGGCCAAGGCTGGCCGTTGTCTATCACGATATGAAATGAAAAGGCAAAAGTATTCTTAAATTGGGTACAAAAACCAAGCCCTCTCCTTGAGGACGTTTGTCTTTGTTCCCATTATCAAATTTTATTTAAGAATACCTTGCCGCATATTGATAAACTCCTTTACTTGGATTTTTTTATAGTATAGCATATCAAATTCCCAAAAGCAACCCTGTTAAGATAAATTTTTTCTGTCACTGCACCTCCATATCTCTCTCGTGTATACGCCATACGCAACTCTTTTCAAAAAAGAAGTGGACGCGCTGGCAAAGCTGTGGT
Source organism: Faecalibacterium taiwanense (assembly GCF_036632915.2). Lineage (NCBI taxonomy): Bacteria > Bacillati > Bacillota > Clostridia > Eubacteriales > Oscillospiraceae > Faecalibacterium > Faecalibacterium taiwanense. Next base: position 5,363 of record NZ_CP155552.1, read on the forward strand.
AGAATGAAACGAAAGAAGGTGAGGATGGTGGAGCTCAAAACGACAATCGCCCAGGGACTGCACGTCACAGATGACAGCGCGGGTTATGATGCCGCCTGTAAGCGTGTCCTGTCTGAAAAGGCAATCCTGGCGCGGATTATGAAGTCCTGCCTGGAAGAATACAAGGATTGCGATGTCAATGATATTGCCGAGAAGTACATTGAGGGCCAACCCCAGGTGTCCGCCGTCCCGGTGCTGCCGGACGAGGGTGGCACAGTCATCAGCGGCATGGACACCGAGGACAAATCGGTGCGCGAGGGGACAGTCACCTATGACATTCGCTTCCGCGCCATCGTTCCCGACTCCGAGGAACAAATTGCCCTCATCATCAACGTGGAGGCCCAGAACGATTTTTACCCCGGCTATCCGCTGATAAAGCGTGGCATATACTACTGTTGCCGCATGATTTCTTCCCAGTACGGCAGGGAGTTCACTGGCTCCCATTATGAGAAAATCAAGAAGGTCTACTCCATCTGGATTTGCATGAAACCGCCGCAGTATCGAGAGAACACCATTACCCGGTATCGGCTGGTGGAAGAATATCTGGTCGGCGAGGGCAAAGAACCCATCAGGAATTATGATTTGCTGTCCATCATCATGCTGTGCCTTGGCGGGCCGGATGGGTCAAATTATGACGGCGTATTGCGGATGCTGGATGTGCTTCTCTCCAACGAAACCAGCGAGGCGGAAAAGCGGAAAATTTTGCAGGACGATTACGACATTCAAATGACGCAGACAATGGAAAGGGAGGTGTCGGTCATGTGTAATTTGAGCAAGGGCGTTGAGGAAAAAGGCGTTGCTAAAGGTATCTTGTCCTCTATCAAAAACCTCATGGAAACGATGGGGCTGACCATTGAACAGGCTATGGCGGCGCTGAAAGTCCCGGAGGGCGAACGTCAGAAATATATGGATTTGCTGGAACGGCAGTAATGACAAAAACGCCACGGACTATCGTTGTCCCTGGCGTTTTCTGTATCTACGTTAGCTGACTTGAGCAGCTTCGGCTTCTGCCTGTTTCTTCCTGTGGTAGTTCTCCCGCCTCGCGGCAAGCATACGTTCATACCGGGCCTGGGCTTCGGGATCTCCGGCGGCAGCGTCCGCATACATTTTCTGACGGGACTTCTTTACCGCTTCTGACTGTTGCGCTCTCTGCTGCGCCAACTCTGCCGCCGCTACCGGGTCGGTTTCGGCGCGGGCTTTCAAATCCTGCAAAGCCGCCTTTTTCCGATTGCGATGGGCTTCCAGCCGTTCCGCTTCTTCTAGGGTGAGAGGCAAACCTGCCTCGGCACATCTGGCAAGTTCTTTCAACGTCCGCTGTTGGGGCTTCGGGGCTGTGCGGACTTCTGCCTGTCACGCCACGCTTTGTGCTGCTCGGCTTTCTTCTGGCGGTGCGCCGCAAGCCGCTCCGCTTCCTCCGGGGTGAGATCGGCTCCATCCAGCTTGGCGAGTTCCTTCAGTGAGCGTTTGCGAGGCTTCTCTGGCTGACTGGCCTTTTTCTTGTCGCGTTGCTTCTGCTGATAGGCCCGATTGCGCTCTAACCGCCGTTCTTCCTCCGCCTGTTCCTCCGGGGTCAACAGGCCCGCCCGCTTCCTCGCGGTAAACTCCCGGCGCTCCTGCTTGTACCTCTCATACCGAACCTGGGCAAGCACCTGGGAGCGTTCCTCTTTCTCTGCCTGTTCCTCCTGCTGGCGGCGTTCTTCCTCCTGCTCCATCGGGGTCACAATGTCGGCGGGAACCTCAAACGCGCCAATGAAATTGAAATAGAAATCTAACCGCTGACGGCGCTGCTTTCCCCGTCCGTTGCCCTCATGGACAACGATTTTCTCGATAAACTCATTGAGAATGGGCGTAGTCAGTTCCGAAAAATCGGTGTACCGCTTGGCAAGGTCGATAAACTCCGTCATTCTCACCCGGTCGGCGTTCCAGTTGTCCAGCAAGCCCTGCCACTCCGTCATGGAGGCTTCCAGCGCGGCCTGTTCCTCGTCATACTCGGCAAGGAGACGGCTGAAATGCTTATCCGGCAGCTTGCCCGTGGCGTTGGCCTCGTACAGCTTCTTCACCAGTCCGTCCAGTTCGGCGTGGCGCTTCTTCGCCTGGACAATCTGTTTCCGGCAATCCTTGACTGCTTCCTCCTGGCGCAGACTGGATGCCTTTCGAACCCGCTGAACAAACTCCTGCTCGTTGTTGCGGACATACCAGCTTATCCGCTGGATGGCGGAGAGGATCGCCGCTTCCAGCTTTTGCGTGGCAACATAGTGAATGGTGCAATCCTCCATAGGTGCCCGGTATCTGGAACAGGTGAAAGCATCGTCAATGTACTTGCCTTGGACAAGACTGTTGTGGTGGGTCAGCTTTGCGCCGCAGTCGGCACAGTAGAGCAGTCCGGTTAAACGGTTAGGGGCATTACTCCGCTTGGGTGTCCGGCGCTTGGTTTCCCGCAAACGCTGAACATTGTGCCACGTTTCTTCGTCAATGATGGCGGGGACGGCTCCCTCAAATACAAATTGTTCCTCTGGCATTGTCCTGCGGGTGCTTTTAGTCTTGTAGTTCTCACAGACAGTCTTGCCCAGCACCTTGCGCCCCAGGTACTCCGGCCTTTTAAGAATATAACCCAGGGTGGTGGCAGACCATGCGTAGGGGTCGCGGTAGCTGTTGGCTCGAACAGGACAGCCGATACGCTTCCAGTGTTCGGAAGGGATGGGGATTTGCTCGGCCCGCAGCGTTCGGGCGATGCCGTTGACGCTCTGACCGTCCATGACCATCTGAAAGATGCGGCGCACAACGGCGGCAGCTTCCTCGTCGATCACCCACTCGCCCTTTTCTTCTTTTGAGGCGAGATAGCCATAGGGGACGGCCCCCGAACAGCGCAGGCCCTTTTCCATTCTGGACTTGAAAACGGTCTTGATTTTGCGGCTGGTGTCAGCAACGTACCACTCATTTATCACATCCCGGAAGATGGACATAATATCAAATCCATTGGCGGTGTCCAGGTTGTCATTGGCGGCGATAAAGCGGACGTTGTACTCGTCAAAGGTGCGTTTGAGCAAGCCGACCTCCACCACGTCACGGCCTATTCTGCTCTGGTCTTTGACAATGACGGTAGCCACATTTCCGGCCCGTATCTCGTCCACCATAGCGTCCAGGCCGGGCCGCTTGAAGGTCGTTCCCCGCACCCCGTCATCGGTGAAGTGGCGGACATTAGTGAAGCCATTTTTTCGGGCGTAGTCCTCCAGGATGCGCTTTTGATTTTCTACGGACACGCTCTCGTCAGACCGCCCATCGTCGTGAGATAACCTTTCGTACAATGCTGTGATTTTACCCTTTTGCTCCTGCTTCCTCATGTGTGTAACCTCCTGTTTTGTATTTTCACGACCTTTCTATCCTTATTATAGTGACCCTTTCGGATCGGTTACGACATAGGAACTATGGCATTGCAGGAGGTTCGGTTTCAGCCAAAATCTCGTTTTACCAGAGCCGGAGCCGCCGACCACCAGCACGTTTTTGTTCCGGGCGTTCTTGGGGTCAGCTGGACGATTGCTCATCATTAACCGCTCTGTCTTGGTTAAAATGATGTTGTCGGCAAACTTGGGAGCCATGAACGGCTCAATATCCTTGGCGGTGCCCCACCGGGCAGAGCCGTACTCCATGCCATGACGGTACTTCTTTGCATTTTTGCTCCGCAAATATACGGCAAGCCGTAGCCCTGTGCCGCAGGAAAAGCCAATAAGCAAATCCAGCGGATGCAGACTGGGCAGAGGATTCGCAAATGCCACCGGGAAAGTTCCCATCATAGACATGATGTGTTCGCCCAACTCTTTGCCCTCGGCCAGCCGCCACGCTTCACCAAGGTTCGTTGCCACCAGCCCCAGCAGGATATACGGCAGATACAGTGCCAGCAGCTTTGTCAGCTTTTTCGTGGTCACAGTCCACGCTCCTGTTCCTTATGCCGGACTTTGCCGGGAGTTCTGCCGCCGCCTGCACCAGCTCCTGCAATCGTGCCAGCACCGAGGGACGTTTGTCCTTGTTCAGCAAAGATGCCGAATACTCCTTGAACGCCGATTGAAATGCTTCTGCATCCGGGGCTTTGAAAAAGACTAGATACCGGGGCGGCACTTCGGAGGTGTCCTTGCGGATAGCGTAGTCGATGCCGTACTTTTTGGCGTAGCGCTCCAGACCACGGATACCGGTCTTGCTGATCTCCACGCTGGATACGCCACGGTTTTGCCGCAGAAGGGTGCGGACACTTTGCTTGCCTTGGGATGCCTTGGACTGGTACAGCCGAAGCGCTGCTTTTATCGCCCGCAGGACAGTCCGGGCAGACAATTTCGTAGTCGAGATCATCAGGTTGAAGGATTTCTGTTCGATTTCTTCCTGCATCGTTCATCACCATCCCTTGCCGCCTGCATCAGAGCCGCCACGAAGAAGCCGAAAAAAGCACCTGCTTCAAAAAATGCGAAACCGATAAAAAAGTTCAGCATGGTGCACCTCAGTCGATGCAGATGCAGGTCAGCTTTTGCCCATCTGCCATCAGGGTGGTGCTGTGGCCTTCCAGATAGGTCTGAAAGCGGTAAATATCCTCCACCGTCAGGGATACGATGGTGCTGTGCCCATCGGTGCGGTAGAAGATGACCGGACCGGTCAGGTACCGCTTGCCTGCCAGCTTGAGGACCTGCGCCGGATTGTAACTGATAAACAGCGGCGCACCCTTCACGGAAATCAGGGCATCGTCCTCGTCAAAACAAGGCAGAACGGAAGGGGCATCCTCCTCCATGATAATGGTTAGCTCCATGTCGGGACCGATAGCGGCAAGGTACACATCCTTGCCTGCTGCCTCGGTCAAACAGGATGCCGCCTGCTTCAGCATGGTCAGGATGTTCACATCCACCGTGATCTGCGGGGCGTGAGTTGCGGAGTGAAAAGGAATCGTATTGTTCATAGGCGTTACCTCCAAATTTTTGCAAACAAAAAAGACCCCATCGGGTCTCTTGGTTCAGTCTGCGCTCAACGCGCTTCTTCCTGCTTCTTTTGTTTTGCCTGCTGCTTTTTCAGTTGCCACTGGTCGAGCAGCTTGATGATGATGTTTTCCATCTGCCGGGGCGTGTAGTTGCGCGGAAAGTATTTCCGCAGAGTTTCGTTTTTGATGGTCACGGTGTCCAGTTCGCTTTTCTTTTCCTCGTTCATAATGTCGTAGACAGCATCGTAGTCAAACTCGCCCTGCTGTGCCAGCTTTTTTATCCGAATGGCTTGCGAAAGGGATGGAGCATTCTGTGAAGCGTCCATTGCTTCTAAAAAATCCTGCTGCTGTTTCTCATCCAGATAGGACAGTTCTACCGCAGGGTTAAAAGAGATTTTCTTTTCGTCCACCATGTCCAGTAGTTCAGGGACAAGATTGGTGAGCCGAATGAAACGCTGGACTTGTCTGCCGCTTTCATCAGTGGCTTTTCCGACTTCATCAGCGGCTTCCAACTTCCCGACAACTTGTCGGGAAGTTAAATCCGACCTAGCACCTTGATTTTTTATCGCATCCAGCTTCATCTTGTACGCCAAAGCCCTTTCACTGGGCAGGATGTGTTCACGCTGAAGGTTGGAATCCACCATCAATATCACCGCAGCATCGTCCGACATCTGCCGCACAATGACCGGCAGGGTGTCCAGCCCGGCAAGTTTCGCCGCATACTGACGGCGGTGCCCGGAGATGATCTCGTAGCCGTCACCATCCGGGCGGGGACGGGCAATCAGCGGAGCCAGCACACCGTACTGAGCGATGCTCTCCACCGTCCGGGTCATGGCTTCATCGTCCAGCACCTTGAAGGGGTGGTTGGTGAAGGGATGCAGCTCGTCGATGGGAATCTGCTGCACCTGTTCCCGTTGCTCCTCTTGTCGGTTTTCCTCAGTGGAAAACAGGTCATCTAGCCCTTTCAGAGCTAAGTTTCCGCTGTCGATCGGCATCCGCCAGCACCTCCTTTGCAAGAGATTGGTAGGCTTCTGCCACCTTGCCTTTGGGGTCATGCTGGAAAATGCTCTTGCCTGCCGCACTGGTTTCAGCCGCACGGACGGAGCGGGGATGGTCTGCTCAAACACCTTCAGGTGTTTTCCGTATGCCTGCCGAATCAGATTGCTGATCTGCTTTCCATAATTGGTGCGGCTGTCGGTCATGGTGAGCAAGATACCCTCAATTTTCATTTTCGGGTTGATCTGCCGCCGGACTTTCTGCACGGTCTGCAAAAGCTGTTCCAAGCCTTTTGCGGAAAGATACTGTGCCTGCACGGGAATCAGGGCAGCGTCTGCCGCCGCCAGTGCGTTGATGGTGAGCATCCCCAGCGAGGGCATACAGTCCAGCAGGATATAATCGTACTCCCGATATGCCCCTCCAACACCTGTTTGAGCATCTTTTCCCGGTTCATACTGTTTACCAGAGCCACTTCCAGCCCTGCCAGTTCGATGTTCGCAGGAATCAGGTCAACGCCCTCCGCATGGTGCAGGATACCTTCGCCGGGCGGAATGGGCTGGTCGTTCATGGCTTTCTGCATCAAGTTGGAAAGGGTGGTGGGCAGGTCATCGGGCTGCTGCCAGCCCATGCTGATGGTCAGTGAACCCTGTGGGTCGGTATCCACCAACAGGACTTTCTTGCCCTCCATTGCCAGCCCGATGCCTAGATTTTCACAGGTAGTGCTTTTCCCCACACCACCTTTTTGATTGGTGACTGCGATAATCGTAGCTTTCTTTGCGATAACATCACCCCGCCTTCGGTGAACCGCGCGCAAAGTCATGGTTCGTCTTGTTCTGATAGTAGAGGTTCATGGTAGTGGGCGCATTGTAGAGCATCGCCAGCAGATACTGCTTCATGTTCCGCACCGGAGCGGTGTTTTCTGCCAAACAGCCCAGCACGAAACGGATGTGGTCAGCGTTCAGCTTTTTCAGCCGACTGCGTACCACCTCGGTAGGCTTGTCATCTCCGGCGATCCGCAACATCTTCCGTTTGGTGGAACAGGTGTCCACAAGCAAGTCTACGATCTGATAGATGGTGTCCTCATCGTCCGGGCAGAGCCGGAGCAGAAGGTCTACCTCCAATGCCTGATAAAAATAATCCTCAAGCTGCTCCCGGATGCCCCCGGAATAGATAGGGTCAGGATCGTTCCACTCTGTCTTATTCTTATCAGTCTTATTTGCTTGCGGTTTTGGCTGCTCCAGAATTGCGCTTTCGGCAGCACCAGAATTGCTGTTTGGGCAATTCTGTACTTGCGCTTTTGGCAAGCCAGAGGAAAAGTCCTTGACGTAGATCAGGCTGGGTCTGCCCAGACCACGGCGTTTGCGCTCGATGAGGTCGAGCTGCTCCAGTTCTCGGAACAACTTGACCGCCTTGCGTTCGGCGCAGCAGAGGGATTTCTGCACTTCCCGGACGGTGTAGATGATATACACCCGGCCTTGCTCGTCCAGCCAGCCGTTCTTGACCGACAGGCTCATGCGGTCCAGTAAGATGCCGTACAGCGTCCGGGCATCGGTGGAGAGCTTCTGGAAGCGGTGGTCTTGGAACAGTGCTTTCGGGATGCGGAAGTAGGAGAACAATTCGCCTGACTGACCATAGAAGTAGTCCAGCATCATTTGATGTGTCCTCGGATTTTCAACTGTATGGGTGCGTTCATGTGGAAAACCTCCTTCCCGATTTCTACAAAAGAAAAAGCTCACCTTCCTTTTTTGAAAGTGAGCCATGTAAAGTCAAAATGGTAACAGTAAGTGTCGAGTTTCGTAGGTGAAAATTTTCACCTACCGTTTCACCTACAAAGAGCCGTTTTGGAGACAAAAAGATACCAAAAGTTACGTCAAAGTACACAAAGGCACTTTCATGGAATTATCAGATAGTCACAAGATTTCACAAGAAAAACGGGATTTCAAAATTAGCGACGTTCTCATAACCGCTTGGTCCCGGGTTCAAGTCCTGGCTGGCCCACCAAAAAAGCACGAGATTTTGCTCTCGTGCTTTTCTTTTTGCATGAATAGGCGCTTTACTTGTACAATTCTTTGCTCATCTGTTTCCGAATCTCATCACGTCGTCTGTCGTAGACCTGCGTGTAGATTGCAAGGGTCGTGCTAGGCTGAGCGCGTCCGGCTTCTGCGGCCACCGTTGCCACACCGATATTGGGATTAGACAACAGAATGCTGACGAAGGCGTGCCGGAACATATGCGGATGGATTTTTTCGATTAGGGGTACATATCACAGAGCACATGATACGCTGGCCGTTTTTGTTTGCCCCCATTGCGGCAGATCCTGCTTTCTGCCGCAAATTGCATCAGATCCCGCCGTTTGCTCAATGAGTATTTCCCGCCGTCCCGTTATACTGGGAGGGAAATGGAATTAAACGATGGAGGAACAGACCATGAAATACGGTGTCATCGATGTGGGTGGCGGCCTGCGGGGCATTTACGGCGCTGGCGTGCTGGACCGCTGCCTGGAGGAGGACCTCCGCTTCGATCTCTGCATCGGCGTTTCGGCGGGCAGCGCCAATATGACGTCCTATCTGGCAGGCCAGCATGGGCGGAACAAGCCCTTTTACGATGAATACTCCTTCCGCAGGGAGTACATGAGCGTGCACAACCTCATCCGCAAGCACTCCTATCTCGATCTGGGCTATGTCTACGGCACCCTCAGCAATGCAGGCGGCGAGAATCCGCTGGATTACGCGGCGCTTGCCCGCAGCCCGGCAGAGCTCTGCGTGGTGGCCGCTAATGCACAGAACGGCGAGGCGCAGTATTTCACCAAGGCAGACCTCCACCCGGACGACTACCGCGTCCTCATGGCGTCCTGCTGCATCCCGGTCATCGACCAGCCCTGCGTCATCGACGGCGTGCCTTATTTTGATGGCGGCCTGGCCGACCCCGTCCCGCTGGAATGGGCCTTTGCCCACGGCTGCGACCGGGTGGCTCTCATCCTGACCAAGCCCATCGGGCTGGTGAGTAGTGATGCCCGGGACAAGCATCTGGCACACCTGCTGCAGTCGCATTACCCCGCTGCAGCCGAGGGGCTGCGCCGCCGGGCATGGCGGTACAACACGGCTGTCCAGCGGGCGCGGGAGCTGGAGCGACAGGGCCTTGTCTGCATCATCGCCCCGGACAGCACCGAGGGAATGTCCACCCTGACCAAGAACCGCGCCTGCCTTGAAAAAATGTACGCCAAAGGCAAACAGGACGCCGAAGCGCTGGTGCGGTGGATGCAAAACACCAAACAAGATGAATCGGTGGGCACCTAGAGATGAACCCCGTTCACTTCCCTTGACAATATCCGCCCCGGACATTATAAGATGATGTGTACATACAGACAACGGAGCCTGGAGCGGTATCGCTCTGGGCTTTTTGCATTTTGTTGTTCTGCTGCGGACAGATAGAGGGGGTCCGCAGCAAAGGACAGGAAACATCAGTCGGCCCGCCGCAGCGGAAACGTGTCCGCCGGGCAGGGCAAAAATGGAAAAGGAGCGTTTCAGAATGTACGATCGGAAATGTTATGTGGATATCCGCCTGCTGGGCTGCGCTTTGGTGCTGCTGGTAATGGCACTGCTCACCATCCATACCGGCCTTGACAAAAAGGCTGTAACCGCAGCGGCCGATCCTGCGCCTGCCGCCGTCGTCAGCACGCAGGACACCCGTCTGTCCGAGGATGCGGGCAGCGTTCGGTATGGGTGTGTTCATGTGGAAAACCTCCTTCCCGATTTCTGCAAAAGAAAAAGCTCACCTTCAATTTTAGAAAGTGAGCCATGTAAATCCAAAATAGTAACAGTAAGTGTCGAGTTTCGTACCCAAAAATTCTTGGGTACGGTTCTGGGTACAAAGAGCCGTTTTAGAGACAAAAAGATACCAAAAGTTACGTCAAAGTACACAAAGGCACTTTTATGGAATTATCAAATAGCCATAAAATTTCACAAGAAAAACGGGATTTCAAAATTAGCGACGTTCTCATAACCGCTTGGTCCCGGGTTCAAGTCCTGGCTGGCCCATAACAAAAAAGAGCACCCATCGGGGTGCTCTTTTTTGTTGCCAGTCAGGACTTGAACAAGGCGGCGACGCGAAGCGACGCAAGTAAAGCCCCGGTGGGGCTTTACTTAGCCTGCGGGTCCCAGCGCATAGGAATGTCAAATGGTGTCGGATGCCGTTCTGAGGGCCAGCCAGGACTTGAACTCAAAACTTATAAAGTTCTCATTGCGGAATCCCTGCTCCCATGATATGATTAAACCAGCTTGGAGGAGGATATCATGCAGAATACAAATAACGAACTCGTGTCCGTCATTGTTCCGGTATATAAAGTAGAGCCCTATTTGGACCGGTGTGTCGCCAGCATTCTGGCCCAGACATATCCGAACCTTGAGGTGATCCTGGTCGATGATGGTTCTCCCGATAACTGCCCTGCACTCTGTGATGCATGGGCACAGCGGGACGCACGCATCAGGGTCATCCATAAGAAAAACGGCGGCCAATCCGATGCCCGGAATGTGGGACTGGATGCGGCATCCGGTGCGTACATCTCCTTTGTTGACAGCGATGATTACATTGCAGAAAATTTCATCGAGACCCTTTATGATCTGCTCCATGAGTACCACACCGATATTTCTGCCGTCCATTGGAAACTCGTCTATGCTGACGCGCCGGAGGTCCCTGCTCCGCCTTCTTCCCGAAACGTTACGCTCTTTCAAGGTGCTGATGCCATCCGGGAGCTTTTTACGGAGGATACCTACGCATGTTATGCATGGAATAAATTATGCAAACGGGAACTGTTTGACACCATCCGGTTTCCGGTCGGTCGTGTTATGGAAGATCTTGGCATTGCATACAAGATCCTGTTCGACGCAGGGCAGATCGTGTACTCGGACGAACCCCTGTATTACTATTATCAGCGCGATGGCAGCACTCTCCATACAGACTGTATAAAGTTCTTTCAGGACAGGCTTGCGATGGTCACAGAGCGTTATCTGTTTCTTGAAAAGCGGTACCCCAACATGCTGGAAAACGATGCCTATTTTGTGGATATGGCCCTGAATGATTACCCGATCCTCTATCGTTCTGCCTTAGACCCTGAATCGGATCAGCTCATCCGTCATGCCTACCAAAAGAGCCGTTCTATTTTGTCCTTCTACAATAAAATGCGCTTTGCCTTTTTCAGCCGGAGCAAAGCCCTGTACTACTTTATCGAACGCCGCAACTGCAACCTTGCCCGCTACGATAACTGCTGAATCTCCTGCATTCCATTCCTTTCTGCGTAATTATAATAAAACAAAGAAGGAGCGTTTCCACGCGGGAACGCTCCTTCTTTGTTTACTATCATTTACACCATTTTGCAAACTCTTCGTCGGTGCACTTGACATAGTGGCTGCCGCTCACATGGTGATCGGTGCCCTTGTTGTAATCGATGCCGGAAGTGGCGTAGTCGTAGGTCTCAGCCACGCGGCGTTTTTCCACCACGGGGTTCGGCAGCGGGATGGCCGACAGCAGGCTGCGGGTGTAGGGGTGGATGGGATTCTCGAAGATCTCTTCGGTCGTACCCGTCTCCAGCAGGTGGCCCAGATGCAGCACGCCGATGCGGTCCGAGATGTACTTGACCATGGAAAGGTCATGCGCAATGAACAGGTAGGCCGTGCCGGTCTCCTGCTGGATATCCTTCATCAGGTTGACCACCTGCGCCTGAATGGACACGTCCAGCGCCGAGATGCACTCATCTGCGATGATGAGCTTGGGGTTCATGATGAGGGCGCGGGCAATGCCCACGCGCTGGCGCTGGCCGCCAGAGAACTGGTGGGGATAGCGCTCGGCATGTTCGGGCGCAAGGCCCACCTTGGCCAGAATTTTCTCCACCTTTTCGCGGCGCTCTTCGCGGGTCTTGTACATGTGGTGGATGTCCAGACCCTCGCCGATGATATCCTCCACCTTCTTGCGGGGGTTCAGGGATGCCATGGGGTCCTGAAAGATCATCTGCATCTGGGTGCGCAGCGTATCGTTCTGCACGCGGCTCAGCCTGCCGCTGATATCATGCCCATCAAAGGTGATCTTGCCGGCAGTGGGGTCATACAGGCGGATGACGCTGCGGCCGATGGTGGACTTGCCGGAACCGGACTCGCCCACCAGACCATAGGTCTCGCCGGGATAGATCTCAAAGCTGACATTGTCCACAGCCTTGACGGTATAGCTCTTGCTCACGCGGAAATACTGCTTCAGGCCCTCGACCTTCAACAGCGGAGCAGCATTCTGTCCTGCCATTTATTCCGCCTCCTTGATCTTTTCTGCCTCGGCACGCATGCGGGCAATGCGCTGAGCAAGCTCAGGCGGCATGTCCACCTTGGGTGCGCGGGGGTCCAGCAGCCATGTAGCTGCATAGTGGGTGTCGCTGATCTTGAACATGGGCGGGTCCACTTCGTCGTCGATGTTCAGGGCAAAGTGGTTGCGCGGCGCAAAGGCATCGCCCTGCTTCTCATGCAGCAGGTTCGGCGGCGAACCCGGAATGGTGTACAGACGGTCGTCTGCGGTGTCCAGATCGGGCATGGCGGAAAGCAGGCCCCATGTGTAGGGGTGGCGCGGCTCGTAGAAGATCTCATCGATGGTGCCGGTCTCTACGATCTTGCCCGCGTACATCACGTCCACATAATCGGCCACCTTTGCCACAACGCCCAGATCATGGGTGATGTAAATGACCGAGATGCCGCGCTCACGCTGGATGCTGCGGATCAGCTCCAGGATCTTGGCCTGAATGGTCACATCCAGTGCCGTGGTGGGCTCGTCACAGATCAGCAGGTCGGGGTCGCAGGCCAGTGCAATGGCAATGACCACGCGCTGGCGCATACCGCCGGACAGCTGGTGCGGGTAGCTCTTCATGCGCTTTTCGGCATCGGTGATGCCCACCTCTTCCAGCAGCTGCACAGCCTTTTTGTAGGCGGCATCCTTGGGCATCTTGTAGTGCCACAGCATGCCCTCCATGATCTGCTTGCCGATGGGCATGGTGGGGTCAAGGCTGGTCATGGGGTCCTGGAACACCATGGCGATGCGCTTGCCGTTGATGTGGCGGCGGATCCACTTTTTGTCCTTCTGCAGCAGGTCCACCGTCTCGGGGCTGCCGTCGGCGTGATGGTAGCTGAACTGGATGGAGCCGCTGTTCACAATGGCGTTCTGGGCCAGAATGCCCATGGCGGCCTTCATGGTAACGGACTTGCCGGAGCCAGATTCGCCCACCAGCGCCACTGTTTCGCCCTTGTACAGGTCGATGTTCACGCCGCGGATGGCGTGCACCGGGCCTGCGGTGGTCTTAAAGGTGATATCAAGGTCTCGCACCGACAAGACCTGTTCTTTTTTGTTTTCAGGCATGGGGTGTTCCTCCTTACATACTCTTCATCTTGGGGTCCAGAGCCTCGCGCAGGCCGTCGGCCACGAGGTTGAAGCTCATCATCAGCAGGCTCATGACCACCATCGGCGGGATGATCTGATAAGGATGGGTGGTAAAGCTGTTGTACAGCTCGCTGATCAGAGAACCCAGCGAGCACTGCGGCACCGGGATGCCCAGACCCACAAAGGACAGGAATGCCTCGGTGAAAATTGCGGTGGGGATGCTGAACATGACCTGCGTGATGATGGGTCCGATGATGTTGGGCAGCACTTCCTTGAAAATGATGAAGAAGCTGCCTGCGCCAAGCGTGCGGGAGGCCAGCACGAACTCCTGATCCTTCAGCTTGAGCATCTCAGCGCGGGCAATGCGGCTCATGCCCACCCACTCGGTGAGCATCAGGGCAAAGATAATGGTGATCATGCCGGGCTTGAGCACCAGCAGAAGCAGCGTGACGATCACCAGACGGGGGATGCCGTTGGCAACTTCCAGAAAACGCTGCATCATCATATCCACCTTGCCGCCAAAGTAGCCGGAGATCAGGCCGTAGCTCATGCCGATGACCATATCGATGATGGCGGCGGCAACCGCGATGATCAGGGACACGCGGGCACCCTCCCAGGTACGGGTCCAGATATCGCGGCCATAGGTGTCGCTGCCGAACCAGTAGTAGACATCCTCCTTGCCCTTTTCCACATAGGCATTCACTGTCTTGGAACCGGTGGTGGTGCTCATTTTCTCGTCACCGTTGAAGATGCCGAAGTTCTCCAGCATCTGCACGCGGGGCGCAAAGTTTTTCTGGCTCAGCTCCTGACCGGAGTAGGTATACTCGTTCATGCCGGGGCCAAATGCCGCCAGCAGCACGATAAAGACCACGAGGATCAGGCCGAGCACCGCGCTCTTTTTGCGGAAGAAGCGCACCCGCACATCCTTCCAGAAGCTCTGTGCGGCAAAGTTCGAGTCCATTGCGATCTCTGCGTCGTTATGCTTGAGCACAAAGTCCTTCTCGTTGAAGGTACGCTCGGAATACATGGTATCCACTGCGCTGACGATGGCATCAGCCGTGGCTTCGCCGCCCAGGTGAATCGCTTTTTCTGCCATATCAGTCGTCCCCCTTTGCCAAGCGGATGCGCGGGTCGATGATGCCGTACAGCAGGTCAACGACCAGCATGATGCCAATGTACATGGCACTGTAGATGAAGCTCAGGCTGATGACCACATTGTAGTCGTTGGACTGGATGGCCGTCACCAGCAGGCTGCCCACGCCGGGAATGGCGAAGATCTTCTCCACCACCAGCGAGCCGGTCATCAGGTCCACGATCAGCGGGGCCAGCACGGTGATAATGGGGATCAGCGCGTTGCGCAGCGCGTGGCGGAAGATCAGCGCCGGGCCGGAAATGCCCTTGCTCTCGGCCAGCAGCATATAATCGGAGTCCAGAACCTCGATCATTTCACTGCGGGTAAAGCGGGCAATGGAAGCCATGGTGAACATGGACAGCGAGATGCTGGGCAGCACACTGGAGCCGAACACGTCCTTTGCGGAGAACAGCATGGGGAACCACTTGAGCTTGAAGCCAAAGGTATAGCTCAGGGCCAGTGCGATCACGTAAGACGGCACCGACACGCCGATGACCGAGATGATGGTGGCCAGAGTGTCGAAGATGGTGTCCCGCTTGAGGGCTGCAATGATGCCGAGCACAAGGCCCACGATGGCACCCAGTGTGACAGCCATGCCGCCCACACGGATGGAAATGGGCAGACGGGACTGGATCAGCTGGGAGATGGGCGTGTTCTTGGAGATATTGTAGCTGACACCGAAGTCACCGCGCAGCATGTTGGTCACATAGCGGAAGAACTGCACATAGATAGGCTGATCCAGACCGTACTTTGCGTACAGGGACGCGCGCATTTCCGGCGTCAGCTTTTCATCGTTGAAGGGCGAACCGGGCATCAGCTGCATGAGGATGAACAACACCAGCAGGATGGCCAGCAGCGTAAACAACGAAGTGATAATACGCTTGAGCGTGTATTTTTTCACGTTGGGTAGACCCCTTAAAGTTTCTTCTTCTCCCTGCTCAAGACAGGGCGGCTTTTTCTGCCGCGGTCAGCCGTGCGCCGGACGTGGACAGTGCAAAAGCCAAAAAGTCGCACAGCGGCAATCACGCTGCCACTGTGCGGCATTTCAGTTCTCGATCAGGATCAGACGCTCTTCTTTGCGTCCTTGTAGACGCGGTTCAGAGCAACCGGGTGGAAGTCCACGCCGGTCACAGCAGAAGAGATCATCTCGGCGTTGCACTGACCATACAGCGGGAAGATGGCGGCCTGCTCCAGCACGATGGACTCAGCGTCATACATGGCTTCCCAGCGACCCTCGGGATCGGTGCACAGATCACCGGTGGTGCACTCTGCGATGATGGCATCGTAGTCAGCGTCGCTCCACAGACCGTAGTTGTTGGAGTTGCCGGTGACCCACATGCCCAGATAGGTCATGGGATCGGCGTAGTCGGGGCCCCAGCGGGTCAGGCCGATCTCAAAGTTGCCGTCCTGCATATCCTGCACGCGCTGCTTCTTGGGCTCTACCTTCAGCTCCAGAGTGAAGCCGGGCAGGGTGGTCTGCAGCTGCTCCTGAACGACCTGAGCGACCTTCTGAGGAGCATCGTCGGCATCGACGACCATGGTGAAGGAGAAGGAATCCTTGCCCAGCTCAGCCTTGGCCTGCTCGTAATACTCTGCAGCCTTGTCGGGATCGTATGCGCAGAACTCTGCAAACTTGGTCTGGTCGGCGCTGAAATCGCTGCCGTCCGGGCCGGTGGCGAACTGTGCGGGCACTGCGGTGTAGGCGGGAGAAGAGCCGTCCTTCAGCACGTCATTGGTGATGGAATCACGATCCAGTGCAAAGGTGATGGCACGGCGCAGGTTCAGGTTTGCCAGCTCCGGCACAGCGTCCATGTTGGGGCTGATGTACCACAGGTAGCCGGCGCCCACGCTGGTGAACTCGGGGTCGTCCTTGACCTGCTCGACCTGCTCACCGTTCAGCAGGGTGATGTCCAGATCGCCGTTCTGATAGCTCATCAGAGCCTGCTGGCTGTCCTTGATGACCTGATAGTTCAGGCCGTCCAGAGCAATGCGGTCAGCATCGTAGTAGTCGGCGTTCTTCACCAGCTCAAAAGCGGTGGCGGCCGGCTCATAGCTGGTCAGCACGAATGCACCGTTGGACAGCACGGTGTCTGCGCTGGTGCCGTAAGTATCGCCGCAGCTCTCAAAGAACTTCTGGTTCATGGGGTAGAAGGTGGGGAAATACATCAGGCTCAGGAAGTAGCTGACCGGAACGTTCAGCTCCACCTTCAGGGTCTTGTCGTCCACAGCGGTGATGCCCAGATCGGTGACGGGCTTGCTGCCTGCAATGATCTCGGCGGCGTTGACCACCTGACCGATATCGCTCAGCATGTAGGCATACTCAGATGCGTTTGCGGGGTCAACAGCACGCTGCCAGCCAAACACGAAGTCGGCTGCGGTAACGGCATCGCCATTGGACCACTTTGCATCCTTCAGGTGGAAGGTGTAGGTCTTGCCGTCCTCGCTCAGCTCATAGCTCTCTGCCAGAGCCTCCACGGCTGCACCGTTCGCATCCATCTGCATCAGGCCGTCGGTGTAGTTGGCGATGACCTCAAAGGAGGTGCCGTCGGTAGCCAGCTGGGGGTCCAGAGACTGGACTTCGGTCTCCAGCATGACGTTCAGCACACCGCCCTCAGCAGAGGCGGCTGCACCAGAAGCAGCGGTGGAGCCGGAAGCAGCGGTGCTGGAAGAGCCGCCGCAGGCAGTCAGAGCCAGTGCAGCAGCCGATACGCCTGCAGCAGCCAGGAAGCTGCGGCGAGAAATACGACGATCGAATTTCATATTTTTTCCCTCTCTCTTACCTCAATGCTTTATTGAAGTAAAGCATTGAATGGTGAAAAATGCACAAAGGTTTTTTGCTCCTCCTCTGGAGCACTGCACACCTTTGTGCGATATCCGCATTATACGCTGTTCCACCTGAAAAGGAAAGGCTTCCGGCTGTTTTTCTGTGCTTTGACCAATGGTCAGCAAAAATTTTGTTTTTGTTTTTGTGCAGTTTTGAAGATATACTGTAGTTGCTCAAAATACAGTTTCACGAAAACATGAGTTTTTTGTGTTTTTCGGGGAAACAGATGAAGAAATTTCACCTGCGTATTTTCATTTTTTGTGCATAAGTCGTACTTTCAGCCTGTTTTTTGTGCACATACCAGACACAAAAAATCCCTGCTGAAAACGCACCGTTCTCAGCAGGGAAACACCGTTTTTTCGGTTTTTAGGCAAACATAGCCACTACGTAAGTCTCGCCGCCGTATTCAATGAACACCGCGCCCATCTGTGTGCGGCCTGCCGCATAGCTGCGCAGTGCACTGCCCGCCTCGCTCAGCGGCGGAGCATATAAGTAGCCGGTAAAGCCCCATTCGTTGTTCATTGCAAGGCCGATCACCACGCCTCTGGGCAGGAACAGAAAGCTGGTGGAATGATCGATAAAATCGTACACATTCGTGTCCAGCATGGCACCGGAGCCGGTGGTCATGGGCACCTTGCGTGTCAGCAGGCCGGACTGGGTGGTCAGCTGGGTGGAGTCCTCCACCAGCCAGTCTGCCAGACGGCTGGCTGCATCTTCCAGATCGGTATTATAGGTCAGGCTGGGGTCTACCTCTTTCATCAGGGCCTTGGCCTGTTCTGTATCCTTCTGCACCGTGCCGCCCATCAGTGCACTGCATCCGGTCAGCACCGCCAGTGCCAGTGCACCCGCCAGCAGGCAAGCCAGCCATTTTCTTGCATGTTTCATATAGTGGTTCTCCCCTTTCGGTCTGTTTTTCTCCATGATACCTTTTTTGCCGCCGGATTACAAGCAGAAAAAAGCTGCTGTGCATCTGCACGGCAGCTTTTTGGGCAAAACTTTATTTTGCGTACTCCACAGCGCGGCTCTCGCGGATCACATTGACCTTGATCTGGCCGGGGTAATCCAGCGTGTCCTCGATCTTCTTGGCAATGGAGCGTGCCAGCAGGATCACCTGATCGTCGCTGATGACATCGGGCTTGACCATGATGCGCACTTCGCGGCCTGCCTGCACGGCAAAGGCCTGCTCCACGCCCTCGAAGCTGGAAGAGATCTCCTCCAGATTTTCCAGACGCTTGACGTAGCTTTCCACGTTCTCGCGGCGGGCACCCGGGCGTGCAGCGCTGATGGCATCGGCAGCCTGAATGATGAAGGCCAGCGGGGTCTTGGGTTCCACGTCGCCGTGGTGAGCCTCAATGGCATGGATGATCTGGGTGTTTTCCTTATACTTGCGGCAGATATCCACACCGATCTGCACATGGCTGCCCTCGATCTCATGATCCAGTGCCTTGCCGATATCATGCAGCAGACCGGCACGGCGTGCCATGGTCACATTCACACCCATTTCGCCTGCCAGCAGGCCGGCCACCCATGCCACCTCCATGCTGTGGGTCAGGGCGTTCTGGCCAAAGCTGGTGCGGTACTTCAACCGGCCAATCAGCTTGATGAGGTCGGGGTGCAGGCCATGGATGCCCAGCTCCATCACGGCACGTTCGCCCTCGCGCTTCATCTGCAGCTCCAACTCGTGGCGGCACTTTTCCACCGTCTCCTCGATGCGGGCGGGGTGGATGCGGCCATCGCCGATCAGGCGTTCCAGCGTCATGCGGGCCACCTCGCGGCGGGTCTGGTCGAAGGAGGACAGGGTGATGGCCTCCGGGGTATCGTCGATGATCAGGTCCACGCCGGTCGCGGTCTCCAGAGCGCGGATGTTGCGGCCCTCGCGGCCGATGATGCGGCCCTTCATTTCGTCGCTGGGCAGCGGCACCACGCTGACGGTGGTCTCGCTGCAGTGGTCGGCAGCGCAGCGGCTGACGGCCTGACCGATCAGGTTGCGTGCGATGTTGTCGCAGTTTTCCTTCAGGTCGGTCTCGTAGGCGGCAACGCGCACGGCCTTTTCGTGGGTCAACTCCTCGTCCACCTTGTGCAGCAGCACCTCGCGGGCGTCCTCCTGACTCAGACCGGCCAGCGTCTCCAGACGCTCCATCTCCTTGGCGCGCAGAGCGTCGATCTCGGCCAGACGCTCCTCGGCCTCAGCGGCGCGCTTTTTCAGCTCCTCTTCCTTCTTTTCCAGTACCTCGGTCTTGCGGTCGAGGGCGGTTTCCTTCTGGTCGATGCGGTTCTCCTGACGGCTGATCTCCGCACGGCGCTGCTTGATCTCCTTATCGGCTTCTGCCTTCTGGGCATCCACCTCGGCCTTCAGCTTGAAGGCCTCGTCCTTTGCTTCCAGAACCGCTTCCTTGCGCTTCTGTTCTGCGGTCTTGATTGCTTCGTTCACCAGACGGGTGGCCTCGGCTTCCGCGCTGCCGATCTGGGCTTCGGCGGTCTTTTTACGGTTGTTGTAACCAATAAAATAGCCTGCACCGATGCCCGCAGCAAGCGCGACGATCAAGATCACGATCCAGATGATCGTGGACATCGCATTTCACTCTCCTTTGTTAAAATTCAAAATTCTGAATCATAAGCAGGAGACGCTGTAGGGCAGGTGTAGGCTGCAAACATTTTTTATAAGTGAGCTTTCAATGCAAAAAGTGGCAACAAGACCACACGCACGGCAAATGCCGCACGAACAGGCTGCAAGCTTTTCTATCTACAGTTCTATCTTATATAAAAACAGGCAGGCTCTGCCTGTAAGGGACACGGGTCACGGGAACGACCTGCACACAGCGTCTTTTATTCCATACTACTAATTATAGTACGAAACAATTGCCCGCTTGTCAAGAGGAAAACCCTGCCCCGCAGAACATTTTGTGCAGAAAACAGGGACAGTATCCGCACCGGATGCCGTCCCCGTTCCCGTTTATTCCAGATACATCCTGCGCAGCCGCATCAGGCGCGCAGGGGTCAGGCCGTATTCGGCTTCCAGATAGTTCTCGGCGCTGCCGTATTTTGCGCGGATGGTGCGCAGCACAAAGGGTGCGGTTGCCGGGTCCACGCCCGCCTTGCGGTAATAGCGCATCCGGCAGGCCGGGTTTGCCGCGATCTCTTCGGCGTGCTCCGCCAGCACTGCGTCGATCTCAGCCTTGCGGCAGAGGTTCGTGCGCTCATAGTCCGCACAGATCGTCTCATCCGAAGCGCCCAGTGCCAGCAGAATGAGCATGGCCGCCACGCCGGTGCGGTCCTTGCCGGCCGAGCAGTGGAACAGGATGGGGGTCTCGC
The DNA here is from genome assembly GCF_036632915.2 of Faecalibacterium taiwanense. Lineage (NCBI taxonomy): Bacteria > Bacillati > Bacillota > Clostridia > Eubacteriales > Oscillospiraceae > Faecalibacterium > Faecalibacterium taiwanense. The sequence goes on from NZ_CP155552.1 coordinate 26,027, forward strand.
CTGCTTCCAGCGCACGGAACAGCTCCTTGAACGCCTTGTTGCCAAACAGCATCCGCTCGTACATAGCCTGCACGAAGGTGCTGCCGTCGGCGCTTTCTTCATAGCCCTTCATCAGGGCGGCGATATCATCCGGCGCAAAGGAGATCTCGTGGCCGTCCTCGGCGCACAAGCCGCAGATCTGCACCAGACGTGCACCGTCCGGTACGTAGTCCGGTTCTTTCTGCACTTCCCCGCTGCTGCGCAGATCAAGGATCAGGCGCAGGCCCAGCGCGTCCAGCTTCGCGCGGTCGGCCTCACCGGTGAGCTTGCAGGTAGGGATGCCGCGCCAGATCTGGCCCCACTTGATATGCTTGCCCTCGTCGGCTTCGTAACCGCCCAGCTCCCGGAAGTTGGTGCCGCCGGCAAAATCCAGCTGGGTGCCGGGCACCGGGTGGGCCGGTGCAGCCTTTGCCGCAGCGCTGGACAGCACCGGGAAATTGTAGAACGGCTTTGCGGGCCGTCCGCGGCGGGGCGGCAGGCTGGCCGAACCGCCCAGCACCTCCATCAGGTAGCTGCGCAGCAGGTCGATGTAGGCAGAGGAATGATCCCGCCGCTGCACCAGTGAGACGCACAGCGGGGGCAGATCTTCCAGCAGCACATCCCGCACACGGTCCAGTTCCCGTCTGGCTCCCGGTTCATAGCGGGTCAGACAGGTGCAAAGCTGCTCCTGCACAAGATAATAGGCCTGATAAAAGCTGGGGCCGATCTCCGCATTCGGCGCAAAGCCCAACCGGGCGCAGGCCGACCACAGCGGGCTGAACAGATCCTGCCGCAAGCTGGGCAGCAGCACCCGCTGACCGCGCAGCTCTGCCAGCGGGATGCTCTCCTTATCCCAGAACGCGTGCCCCCGGGGCACCAGCAGGCAGGCAGGGTCTGCCCGCAGGGTGGTGCGGGCCAGTACCGGCGCAGCGCAGCCCAGATCGATGACCAGACCCGCGTCCAGCTCCCCCTGCTCCACATCGTCCGCCACCGCATCGTTGTCCATCATGCGGAAGCGCATCTCCACATGGGGATACTGCTGGCGGAACTTGTCCAGCTGGGTCTCCAATCCGGGCAGGTAGTCCGGCACCAGCGACACGCTGATGCCGATGCGCACCGGCTGCGCCGACTGGATCTCGGCCCGCAGGGATGCCTGCATCTGCTGGAACTGCTCCACCACCGGCGCGGCATGGCGCTGCAGGCTCATGCCGCGGTCGGTAAGGGTGAGCTTGTGGTGGGCGCTGAGGAACAGCGGCCCGCACAGCTCGGCTTCCAGCGCAGAGATGCTCTGCCGCAGTGCCTGCCGTGACAAAAACAGCCGCTGTGCCGCGCGGCTGTAATTCATTTCATCGCACAATACCAGAAAGTAGTGCAGCTGGCGGATATCCATGGTTTCCTCCCTGAGAAAAGTGTCATATATAAAAGAATACCGCCTTTTTACGCGATTGTAAAGCCGTTGGCAGCAAAAAACTGCCGCACGGCATTGCACCGTGCGGCAGTCAGAGCGTGGAACGATCAGATCAGGCTCAGAGCTTCCTCGTCGCCCACCAGCGTGAAGTCCGGATGCATCTGCAGGATGCTTGCGGGCACCTCCGGAGTGACGGGGCCAAAGAATGCCTTCTTGACGATCTCGGCCTTGCCCTTGCCGTTTGCCACCATGAGCACCTTGCGTGCCTGCATGATGGTCTTGATGCCCATGGTATAAGCCTGCTTGGGCACCAGATCCACATTGCCGTCAAAGAAGCGCTTGTTTGCCTCAATGGTCTCGGGGGTCAGGTTCACGCAGTGGGTCTCCAGCTCAAAGGCTTCGCCCGGCTCATTGAAGCCGATGTGGCCGTCGTGGCCGATGCCCAGCAGCTGCAGGTCGATGCCGCCCACAGCGTGGATGATCTGGTTGTACTTTGCGCAGGCATCCTCTGCATCGGGATTGGTGCCGTCCGGCAGGTTGATCTTTGCAGGGTCGATGTTCACCTTGTCGAACAGGTTGCGGTGCATGAAGCTCCAGTAGCTTTCCGGGTGCTCCTTGGGCAGGCCGCGGTACTCGTCCAGATTGACGGTGGTCACCTCAGAAAAATCGATGTCGCCTTTGTTGTACCAGTCCACCAGTTGGGCATAAGTGCCCACCGGGGTGCCGCCGGTGGCAAGACCCAGTACACAGTCCGGCTTCATAATGACCTGTGCCGAAATGATATTGGCTGCCTTGCGGGACATATCCGCATAATCTTTTGCACGAATGATCTTCATTACAAACGACCTCACTTATCATCTTTTTTGCCGCTCTGCACGGGCTGCGCAGAGCACTTCTGCGTTTAGTTTATCACATTTCGCAGACAAGCGCCAGTCATCCCGGCCATCTTTTCGGTGTGTTTGCACAAAAAGATGCAAAGCCCCGCCGTTTGGGCCGGCATTTCCGGTCACGAACGCGCAAAAACGCCGCCAGGCATTTCCACACCGGCGGCGCTGCATGTTGAAAGATCAGTTCCCGCTGCACAGGCCGCAGGCGGCACAGGCGGCGGGGGTGGCGGCACAGCCGCCAAGGGCGGTCTCGCGCAGCTCGGCGGGCAGGCGCTTGCCCACAGCGTACATAGCGTCCAGCATCTGGTCGAAGGGGATCAGCTGACGGATGCCGCTCAGGGACAGTTCTGCTGCAATGAGGGCGTTGGCCACACCGGCAGCGTTGCGGTTCTGGCAGGGGTACTCCACCAGCCCGCCTACGGGGTCGCACACAAGGCCCAGCATGTTCATCAGCACGGTGGAAGCTGCATCCAGACACTGCTGCGGGTTGCCGCCCATCAGCTCCACGGCGGCAGAAGCAGCCATGGCAGACGCAATGCCCACCTCGGCCTGACAGCCGCCCACGGCACCGGCCACGGTGGCGTTGCGCATGGCAAGATAGCCCACGGCACCGGCGTTGAACAGGGCATCCACGATGCGCTGGTCGGAGATACGGTAGCACTCCTGCAGGGCCAGCATCATGCCCGGCACCACGCCTGCAGAGCCTGCGGTGGGTGCAGCCACGATCAGGCCCATGGAAGCGTTCACTTCCAGCACGGCCATGGCGTAGGTCATGGCCTTCTGCAGCACGTCGCCGCAGATGTTTTTCTTCTTATTATAATGTGTTTCCAGCTTTTTGGCCTCGCCGCCGATCAGGCCGCCCATGGATTTGATGGGCTTTTTCAGCGGCTGGGTGGCAGAAGCGTGCATGATCTCCCATGCCTTTGCCATGCGGTGGTCCACAGCATCCCGGGGCACTTCGCCCAGAATGCACTCCCGCTGGCGCATCACTTCCGAAATGGGCAGTTGGTTTTCCTCGCACATGTCCAGCAGCTCCTTGGCGGACTTGAAATCCATGTTCATCGCTCGTCCCTCCTTACGGCTGCACGACCATTACATCGTTGATGTTCGGGTTTGCCAGCAGCAGCTGATCCACACCCTCGGGCAGGCGCTCGTCCGACTCCACGATGGTATAAGCCGTATGTCCCTTTCCCTCGCGGAACAGGCGCATGAACGCGATGTTCACGCCGCGGTCGCTGAGGATCTTTGAGATATGCGCCACCACGCCGGGCTTGTCCTTCTGCACCACGATGAGGGCATTGTACTCGCCGGTAAAGTCCACCTCCACGCCGTTGATCCGCACGATGCGCACCTTGCCGCCGCCCAGAGACTCGCCGCGCACGGTCATGACCTGACCGGCAGCGTTCTCCATGCGGATATCCACCGTGTTGGGGTGGATATCGGTCTCCGTCTCATTGGGGGTGAAGCTGTAGCCAAGGCCGCGGTCGGTGGCAATGGCAAAGGAATCCCGGATGCGGGTATCATCGGCCGAAAAGCCCATGATGCCGCCCAGCAGGGCGCGGTCGGTACCGTGGCCGTGGTAGGTCTTGGCAAAGGAGCCGTAGAGGGTAAAGTCCGCCCGCTTCAGCGGCGGGGCGATCATCTTCTGTGCCAGAAAGGCGATGATCTCCGCGCCTGCGGTGTGGGAGCTGGAAGGGCCGATCATGTTCGGGCCCAGAACATCAAAAACACTGATAAATGCCATGGGGTGTCACTCCTGTCAGGTCAAGAACCGCGCCGCGCATCAGACGCTTGCGCTGCTCTTGTTGATGAACTTCTGGTAGATGGTCTCCACGATCACGCCGATGGCGTTGTCGCCGGAGACGTTGCAGGCAGTGCCGAAGGAATCCTGAGTGATGTACAGAGCCACCATGATGGCGCAGATGGGGCCATTGGGGTCACCGGCCTCAGCGCCGAAGATCATGTACAGGAAGGGCAGAGCGGTCATGATGGAGCCGCCGGGAGCACCGGGAGAAGCCACCATGGCAACGCCCAGCGTCATGATGAAGGGCACCACGGTAGCAAGGCTGATGGGCAGCTGGTTCATCAGGCAGACGGCAGTTGCGCAGGCGGTAATGGTGATCATGGAGCCTGCCATGTGGATGTTGGCGCACAGAGGCACCACGAAGTTGCGGATCTGCTCGCTCACGCCGTCAGCCGCAGCGCACTGCAGGTTGACCGGGATGGTGGCTGCAGAGGACTGAGTGCCCAGAGCGGTGGTGTAGCCGGGGATCTGGTTGCGGATCATCTTGAAGGGGCTCTTGTGGCTCACAGCGCCTGCAACGCAGAACTGCAGGAAGATGCAGACCAGATGCATGATGATGACCACCAGGAACACCTTCCACAGGATGCCCAGAATGGCGTAGGTCTTGCCGGACTTGGTCATGTCGATGAAGGTACCGCAGACGTACAGGGGCAGCAGCGGGATGATGACGCTGTGCAGCACCTGATCGATGATGCCGGAGAAGTCCTTCATGCCATTATAAAGTGTATCACCGATGGTCTTGCCGCGCAAGGTGGACATGCACAGGCCCAGCACGAAGGCCAGCACCACGGCAGACAGGGTGTCCAGCAGCGGAGGGATGGAGATGGAGATGTAGCTGGCCAGAGAGTTGTCAGCCGTGGCGGCGATCTGTTCCAGAGCGCCTTCGCTCATGAAGCTGGGGAACAGGCTTGCAGACACCAGATAGGATGCCGAGCCCGCGATCAGGGTGGAGCCGTAGGCCAGAGCCACCGTGATGAGCAGCAGCTTGCCTGCGCCGCTCTTCAGGTCGGCAATGCCCATGGTGACGTAGGCCACGATCATCAGCGGGATGATGAACTTCAGGAACGAGCTGAAGATGCTGGATGCCGTGACGACGACCCGGCAGAACCACACCGGGAAGAACTGGCCGATGATGATGCCCAGCACGATGGCGATGAGCAGCTTCGGCAGCAGTCCGAGCTTGAATTTTTTCTTTTCCATAAGAATAAAATCCTCCTTTTCCTATCCTGACCTTTGTGCGGCACCTGACAGCGCTCTCTCCGCCGCAGCCCGCACGGCCAGCCTTTCACGAAACGTCAAATTTTCACTTGACGTGTTGATACATTTAGTTTAACATAGACATATGCATGATTCAAATTCATAAAACTAAAGTTATGGTTTAAAAATCTTAATAGCAGAGGAGTTTTGCCATGGAAGTGCGCCAGCTGAACACCCTGATCCGTGCCGCCCAGTTCCAGAGCTTTTCCAAGGCAGCGGAAAGTCTGGGCTATTCCCAGTCTGCCGTTACCGTGCAGATCAAAGCGCTGGAAGAAGAGCTGGGCGTGCGCCTGTTCGACCGCATGGGCAAGCGGGTGATCCTGACCGCACAGGGTCAGTGTTTTCTGGAATATGCCAACAGCATTCTGGATACCATCCACAACGCCCGCCGCGCCCTGAGCGAGGATGCCGAGCTGGAGGGCTGCCTGCACATCGGCACGCTGGAATCCCTCTGCTTTTTCCGTCTGCCCGGCCTGATGCATCAGTTCCGGGTGGAACACCCCAAAGTCAGCCTTCGGGTCACTACCGGCTCCCCGGAAGAGCTGATCGAAAAGATGGAGCGCGGCGAGGTGGACCTCATCTGCATTCTGGACGAGCCGCGCTACTCCAACAGCTGGCACAAGTGCAATGAGGTGCCGGAGGAGGTGGTGTTCGTGGCTTCCCCGGACATCGACCTCGGCCACCCCGGCCCGTACCGGGTAGCAGAGCTTCTGGACAAGCCCTTCTTCCTCACCGAACGCAACGCCAACTACCGCCGCACCTTTGACCGGTTTCTGGCTTCCCGCCAGATCGAGCTGACCCCCAGCCTTGAGATCAGCGATACCTCCTTTATCATCAAGATGCTGGAGCGCTCCTCCGGCATTTCCCTGCTGCCGCGCTTCGCTGTGGCCGAGCCTGCGTCCAGAGGAGATCTGCGCATTCTGGAGGTGTCAGACTTCCGGCTGACCATGTACCGCCAGATGTTCTACCACAAGGATAAATGCTGCACCCGGGAAATGGACGCCTTCATCCAGCTGGCCTCCGGGCCGGATCTGCCGCTTTTATAATACAGATAATACAGAAAGCAGCAGACCCCCGGACGGTAAACCGCCCGGGGGTCTGCTGCACTGAGGAGTTTTCAGGAATTTGCAAAGCATTGCGCAGACTGTGTGCAGGCACAGCCCCGCAGATGAGGATGATTAAGCAAAGAAGGAGATGATGAGTGCTACCAGGAAGCCCACACCGCCAACCAGAGTTTCCATGATGGTCCAGGTCTTGAGGGTGGTCTTTTCGTCCATGCCCACAAGGCTCTTCACCAGCCAGAAGCCGGAGTCGTTGAAGTGAGAGCACACGGTGGAGCCGCCGGCGATGGCAGCGGTGACGCAGGCCAGATACAGCGGGCTGAGTTCGCTGATGCCGGGCATGGCGGAGATGATGCCTGCTGCCATGGTCATAGCCACGGTAGAGGAACCAACGGAGATGCGCACCAGAGCAGCCACGATGAAGGCCACCAGAACCAGCGGCAGGCTGGCGTTTGCCACGGCGTTGCCGATGACATCGCCCAGACCGGAGTTCTGCAGCATGTAGCGCAGCACGCCGCCGCAGGCAGTGACCAGCAGGATCATGCCGGTGGGCTCCAGAGACTTGGTCATGATCTTTTCCAGCTGGGCATTGTTATAGCCGTGACGGGTGCCCAGCAGATACATAGCAGCGATGGTAGCCAGCAGCAGAGCCATGAAGGGCTCACCGAGGAAGGCCAGAACGGGCTGGATGCCAGCCAGAGCGGGCACCACTTTTGCCACAGAGTTTGCAATGATGAGGACCAGCGGGATCAGGATGATGCCCACGATGGTGCCGAACTTGGGCAGCTTGCTCTCGTCGATGTCTGCCTGCTGTGCAACGTGCTCGGGCACCTCGATCATATACTTTTTGCCGCAGATGGAGCCCCAGATGGGACCGGCAGCGATCATGGCGAAGATGCCGCAGAAGATGCCGATGAGGATGACCCAGCCCAGATCAACGCCCAGCATGCTGGCCACCAGAACGGGGCCCGGCGTGGGAGGGATGAAGGCGTGGCCGACAGCCAGACCGGCCAGCAGAGGGATGACATAGTACAGGACCGAGCGCTTGGTGCGCTTTGCCAGAGAGAAGGCCAGCGGGATCAGGATGATCAGACCGGCATCAAAGAACACCGGCATGGCCACCACCAGACCTGTGATACCCAGCGCCCATGCGGCTTTTTCGTCGCCGAACTTGCGCACCATGGTCACGGCCAGCGTCTGTGCGCCGCCGGATTCTTCCAGAATGGCACCGAACATGGAGCCAAGGCCCACCAGAAGAGCGATGCCCTTTAAGGTGTTGCCGATACCTTCGTTGACCGAGCCGATGATGTCAGACAGGGGCATACCGGCCATCAGGCCGATGCCCACCGCACCGATCAGGATGGAGATCATGGCGTGGACTTTGAACTTGATGATAAGGATGAGCAAAAGGATCAGGCCCGCCACCGCGGCGAACACGAGCCGTGCGGCGTCCGGGGTTGCAACAGCTGTCATAAACGTTTCCTCCATTTTTTGATGTTTTGTGTGCTTTGGGTCTTATTTCAGCGCCGTCCCCGCAGACGGACACCGGATTTCGATGGTTTTTATAGGTGAAGCAATATCCGCTTTTTTGTTTTTGGCGTAACTTTATCCAGACCGTTCAGCAAAACAACGCTGAACAGTTGATTTTTGTTTTTGGTTTTTATCGCAAACGAAGCGTTTTTACTCCATATATGCACCCTTCATGGGGCTGACGGCGTGCTGAGAGTAGAGTTTCAGCAGGCCCTTGGTGTACTTGGGAGCCTTGGGCTTCCAGTTGGCACGGCGCTGGGCAAGGATAGCCTCCATCTCTTCGGGGGTCTTTTCCTCACCGTTCACGCCCACGATGGCAAGCTGGCGGTTCGGCACATCGATGCGGATGAGATCGCCCTCTTCCACCAGAGCGATAGGGCCGCCCACAGCGGCCTCCGGGCTGACATGGCCGATGACCGGGCCGCGGCTTGCGCCGGAGAAGCGGCCGTCGGTGATGAGCGCCACGCTGGAAGCCAGCTTCGGGTCGGCGCAGATGGCCTCGCCGGTGTAGAACATCTCGGGCATGCCGCTGCCGCGGGGGCCTTCGTAACGGATGAAGATGGCATCTCCGGGCTGGACCTGCTTGTTCAGAACGGCACTGATGCACTCTTCCTCGCTGTCAAAGGGCTTTGCGCGCAGGGTGGCGTGGAACATGTTCTTGGGGCAGGCGGTGTGCTTGATGACACTGCCCTCCGGGGCCAGATTGCCCTTCAGGATAGCAATGCTGCCGTCGGTGCCCTTGGCGTTGTCAAAGCTGTGGATGATGTCCTCGCGGGTGACTTTGATGCCCAGACCCTTGGTCTTTTCCTGCAGGATCTCGTCGCAGTGCTCGTAGAAGCCGTTCTTCTTCAGGTCTTCCAGGTTTTCGCCCAGCGTCTTGCCGGTGACAGTCATCACGTCCAGATGCAGCATGGACTTGATCTCTTCCATCACGCGGGGCACGCCGCCTGCATAGTAGAAGTACTGTGCGGGCCAGTCGCCGGAGGGACGGATGTTCAGCAGATAGTGTGCGCCGCGGTGCATCCGGTCAAAGGTGTCGGCATCGATCTCAAAGCCGAACTCGTGTGCAATGGCGGGCAGATGCATGGTGGCATTGGTGGAGCCGGAGATGGCGGCGTGCACCATGATGGCATTCTCGAAGCTCTTCATGGTGACGATGTCCTTGGCCTTGATGCCCTCGGCCACCAGCTTCATCACCTGAACGCCGGCATCATAGGCAGCCTGCTTCAGCTCCGGGGCGGTGGCCGGCATCAGGGCGGTGCCGGGCAGCATCAGGCCCAGAGCCTCGGCCATGATCTGCATGGTAGAAGCGGTGCCCATAAAGGAGCAGGCACCGCAGCTGGGGCAGGCATTGTGCTTGTAGTAGTCCAGCTGCTCGTTGGGGATCACGCCCGTCTTTTCCCATGCGTCGAACTTGCCGATCTGTTCCAGCGTCAGCAGGTCGTTGATGGCGCAGGCGGGGTCGTTGACCACGTACTTCTTGGGCAGGGTGTGGGCTTCCATCACGCCGCCGGTGACCACGATGGCGCTCATATCCTTCAGGCGGCCAATGCTCATCAGCATGGCCGGCATGGACTTGTCGCAGCTGGCGATGAACACACCGCCGTCGTACACGGTGGCGTTGGCCTGAGCCTCCACCAGATTCACGATGGCGTCACGGTGGGGCAGCGAGTAGTTGATGCCGTCGTGGCCCTGTGCGATGCCGTCGCACATATCGGTTGCAAAATAGCGTGCAGCCTTGCCGCCGTGGGTGTTGACTGCCTGTACAGCCTCCTTCACGAACTGATCCAGATGGGCGCTGCCGGGGTGGCTGTCGCCAAAGGTGCTCTCCACCATGATCTGGGGCTTTGCAAGGTCGTCCACCTTCCAGCCCATGCCGATCTTCAGCGGATCGTTTTCCGGTGCCAGTTTACGCACTGCCTGAGAACGCAGTTCCATGATCGTACCTCCAAAATACTCTTTTTCTGCTTTGCAAATCGTCCTTTTGACTGTCGGACATCTTACATATTCATTTTAATCGAATCCCGCCTCGTTTGCAAGTTGTCGCAGTCAGAACCCACTTTATAACAATAACCAGCCCAGTTTTTCGTGCATATTGCTCTGAAATCTTGGATACATCATATAATCTAATCAGTTTTTCGACTTTTCTGTATCATTCGTCTTAAAAAGTCATCAGACAACTTCAGGCATAAAAAGTCCCCGCACAGACCTTGCACTGTGCGGGGACGTAAAATGCGGCGGCATCAGGTTTCCCATTCGCCGTCGTAAAGCTTTCGGATGCAGTTGCGGTTGAAGTTCAGGTGCATCACCATGGCAGACCGGGCGCCAATGGGGTCATGCCGGGCAATGGCTTCAGTGATCATGCGGTGGGTCAGGATGGTCTCCTCCGTCAGCTTTTTGTGGGTAACATTCACGAACATCATGACCGCCGTATCGATAATGGGGATGAGCTGTTCCACCACCATGTTCTTGCTGCTCTCGGCAATGCAGGTATGGAATGCGATGTCGTCCTCAATGTACAGATCACCGCTGTGGATCTTGCTCTCCACCCGGTCGCACAGGCGCTGGATGCGCTCGATGTCCTCGTCGGAAGCGTTCAGCGCTGCCATCTCGGCCATGCCCGGTTCCAGCAGCAGACGCACATTGACAAGATCCAGTGCCAGCGCGTTCTTGTCCTGCACACTGCGCAGGTTCAGCGGGTCCGAAAGGCCCTTGGCGGTCGTGACCACATAGGTGCCGGAGCCCCGCCGCACCTCCACGATGCCCTTGCTGGAAAGCAGCTTCACGGCTTCGCGCACCGTGCTGCGGCCCACACCGAATTTTTCGCCCAGTTCAAATTCATTGGGCAGCTTGGCTCCCGGCTCCAGCGGGGTATCCAGAATATAGTGGTAAATTTCGTCCTCCACCTGTTCGGCAAGGAGTTTGTTTTTCAGATGGGAAAATTCGCTCATGGGTGTTCCCTCCCCTGTTTTTTAATTTATTATAAGGCAGGGCAGCAGACAAAAGCAAGGGCTGTCCTCATTCACAGACAGCCCTTGCTTTTGGGTATTTTATTCGTTTGCGGCCTTTTCCAGCTCCGCTTCCTCTGCGGCGGCTTCGGCCTCCTCCTGCTTCTGGTACTCTAGGAAAGCCGACCACATGGGTTCGATGTCCTTGCCCTTCACCCGGCGGTCGAAGTAGTTGCGGGTGATGTCCACCACAGTGCCGGACAGCACCAGCACGCCGATCAGGTTCGGAATCATCATCAGACCGTTGAAAGTGTCGGAAAGATCCCACGCAAGGCCCAGCTTCATGGTGGCACCCACCACGGTCATGCACACAAAGACCACCTTGTAGATGCGGCTGCCGGTGGTGCCGAAGAGATACTCCACGGCCTTGGTGCCGTAGTGGCTCCAGCCAAGCGTAGTGGAGTAGGCAAACAGCAGAATGGAAACAGCAATGAACTTGGGGCCAAAGCTGCCAAATGCGGCGGTGAAGGCCTGACCCACCAATGCGTTGTCCTGCACACCGGCCAGTACAGCGCCGCTCTGCAGGTCCACCACGCCGGTGGTCAGGATGACCAGAGCAGTGAGCGTGCAGACCACGATGGTATCGGCAAACACCTCAAACACGCCCCACATGCCCTGATGCACCGGCTCCTTGACGTTGGAAGCGGAGTTGACCATGACGGCAGAGCCGAGACCGGCTTCGTTGGAGAAGGCACCGCGCTTGAAGCCCCAGGTGATGGTCTGGCTGATGCCGTAGCCCAGCGCACCGCCGCCTGCCGCGTTCAGGTTGAACGCACCCTTGAAAATAGCCGCAAATGCCGCTGGGATGTTGCCCGCGTGCAGCACTACGATGATGAGCGCGCCTGCAATGTAGAACAGGGCCATGAGCGGCACCAGCTTTTCGGTAACAGCGGCAACGCGCTTCAAACCGCCAATAACGATAAGGGCCGTGACCACCATCAGGCACAGGCCGGTGACGAGGGTCGGTACGCCAAAAGCAGCGTTCATGTTGCCCGCGATGGAATTGATCTGGCTCATGTTGCCAATGCCGAAGGAAGCCAGAATGCAGAAACAGGCAAACAGCACTGCCAGCACCTTGCCCAGCTGTTTGCAGCCCTTCTTTGCGCCAAGACCATCGGTGAGGTAGTACATGGCACCGCCCGACCACTCGCCTTTTTCGTTTTTGCGGCGGTAGTACACGCCCAGCACATTCTCCGAAAAGCTGGTCATCATGCCAAGCAATGCCATGACCCACATCCAGAAGATGGCACCCGGCCCACCGGAAACGATGGCCGTTGCCACACCCACGATGTTGCCGGTGCCGATGGTGCCCGCCAGCGCCGTGCACATGCTCTGGAACTGGCTGATGGCCATATCCTCCTTGCTGGTGTGCGCGGTGATGTCCTTGTTGGTGAAGATCGCGCCGATGGTGTGCCGGAGCCAGTAGCCCATTTTGCGGAACTGGAAAAAGCCCGTGCGGGCGCTCATCCAGAAGCCGGTGCAGAACAGCAGTGCCAGACCAAACGGCCCCCACACCACGCCATTGATGGCATTGTTCACCTGCGTGATCATCTCGACCATTCTCTCTTTCCCCCTATACACAAAACAAAAGCGGACAGAACCCACCAAAGGCTCTGCCCGCAAAATTCGGAGCGCTCTCATTTTCCGCAGCCGGGGTGCGCCGCATTCCCGGCTGCGCCCCATTGCGCAAAGACGATGGCTCTGTCCTTTTGCCTGAGAGATACAGCCGCTTTCCCTGCGGCCTTACACCTTCGGCACCCACTTTACAAGCGGGCTTCTCCAGAGTGCACGGTCTTTCCCCGCCGTGCACGTCTTTTTCAGTTCTTCCGGCGCACAGTTGTACGCGATAGAAAGACTATACCATATTCTGTCCTTGTGCGCAAGACATTTTGTATATCATACGCTGCTTTTTCATCTGTTATGCCGACAGATGAATTTTGTTTTGGTATTACTTTTATCCTCCCTCATCATAGCGCTGCCATAAATTTATTTTACTTTTCTTTCGGCTCCGCGCCTTCAAACCCCCGGGCTTTGCCATCCGGGCTGGCATCGCCGTTTTCTTTCGCGGTCTCATAAGAATCTGTGCCGTAATAGGCGCTGGCGGGGCCGATCTCCAGCCAGAAGTTCTCCCGTTCTTTCTCTGTGGTCGGTGCTGTCTCTTTTTTGTTTTTCATCTGCAAACGCCTCCTTTTCTGCATAAAGTCTTGCCTGCAGGCCAAAGCTTTATGCAAAGGAAAGGCGGTGTATCCCATGCGCAGTGGAGGTTGGAAGCCCTTTTGGGCAGCACTGTTTGCTTCGCTGCTGGTGCTGGTGCCGCTGGTGGGCGGCACGGTGCTGCTGTCCCGTCAGCAGCTGCGCACCCAGCTGCGGCAGGCTGCCCGCAGCGAGAGCGGTGTGCCCATCCAGCTGCCCAAGACCACCGACCAGCTCACTGTGCTGCTGTGCGTCTCCGGCGAACAGCCCGGCTTTGTGCTGGCCTACCTGAACGCCAGCCAGAACTGCGTGCATCTGCTCAGCGTGCCTGCCGTGCTCACCGTGCCTTTTGCAGAAGAAGAAACATCCCTTGCCCGCTGCTATGCCGCCGCTGGCCCGGCCCGCTGCCGCGAAGCGCTGGCACAGGTGCTGGCCCTGCCGGAGGGCACAAGGTATCTGGCCTTTTCTCCCGATGTGCTGGAGCGCATTGCCAGCCGGTACGGGCCGGTGCGGGTGGGCTTTACCGGCGCACTGACCGAGGAAGAGCTTGCCCGCTATGGCCGCAGCCGGGCCGTGCAGGGCATTTCCGCCGGGGACGCGCACGAATTCCTGTGCCAGTTGCAGGCCGACGAAGCTTTTTCACCAGTACGTACCGCAGCGGCCCGCGCTGCCGTGTGGGATGCGTTTCTCCGGCAGGATCTGGACCTGCTGCCCGCCACCCTGCCGGATGCCTTGCGTGCCAGCAGTTCGGCCCTGCTCACCGACCTGACCGCGCTGGACTATGACGCTTTGGAACGCACACTGGAATTTCTTGCCAACAACAGCGCCGCTGTGGCGGCGCAGGCCCTGCCCGGCCAGTGGAATGCCGCCAGCGGCACTTACACGGTCACGGATGCTTCCCGCGCTGCCATGCAGACCTTTTTCAATGTTTCGCCCACCGAGGCGCAGGCCTCGTCCTTCAGCGAGCCATAACCCAGCACCAGCGTGCCCGCCGCTGAGGGTGCTTCTCCGGTCAGGTCGTAATCGCTCAGCAGGCTCAGCTGCACGCCTTCGGCTTCCGCCGCGCAGCGCAGCGCAGCATCCGGCGGCGGGTCTTTGAGCTTTGCCAGCAGGTTCAGTCCGGTGTGCAGGCCCGCAAGGGTCAGCTCGCCGGGAGCAAAGGCAGTGTTCAATGCTGCCGCCAGTGCGTCCCGCCGGGCCTTGTAGGCCACACGTTCCCGGGCCAGATGCCGGGTGAAGTAGCCCTCGGTGATAAAGCGGGCCAGCGTCTGCTGCTCAAACCGGCTCACCGTGCCGGAGTACAGGCGGTATTTTTTCCGCCATGCAGGCAGAAGATGCTCCGGCAGCACCATATAGGCGATACGGATGCTGGGAGCCAGACTGCGGGAGCAGGTGGAGAGGTACACCACCGGGCCGTCTGCACCCGCCATGCCCTGCAGGCTGGGCAGAGGCCGGGTATCAAAACGGAACTCCGAATCGTAATCATCTTCTATAATATACCGCCCGCCCGGCCTGCGGGCTGCCCAGTGCAGAAGCTCGGCCCTGCGGCCCGCAGGCATGGTAACGCCTGTGGGGAACTGGTGGCTGGGCGTGACGTAGCACACCGCTGCATCCGACCGGTTCAGTGCTTCCACCGAAAGGCCGTCCTCGTCCACCGGTAGGCAGCAGCAGTGCACACCGTTGTTCTGCAGCACCTGCAAAGCACGGGGGTAGCCCGGCGTTTCCACCGCTGCAGGGCCGGGCAGCAGCGGTGCCAGCAGGCCCAGCAGATATTCCAATCCCGCGCCCACCACGATCTGGTGCGGCCCGCACTGCACACCGCGGTATTCAGAGAGATATTCCGCCAGCGCCTGCCGCAGGGCCGGGTCGCCCTGCGCATCGCCGTGGGTGAGCAGCTGGGGCGAAGAATAGAGCAGCTCCTTTTGCAGCCGCGCCCATGTGCGGAACGGGAACAGCTCCGGGTCTACCCCGCGGGTGGAAAGGTCGTACCGCACCGGCAGCACAGGCGGTTCCGGTTTTGGCGGTGCGGGCTGTTCCGGCCCGCCGGCAGGCCGGGACGGCAGGGCCAGATATTCCTGTACATAAAAGCCGCTGCGCTCCCGCGATTCCAGATACCCTTCCGCCGCCAGCATCTGATAGGCGGCATCCACCGTATTCACCGAGACGGACAGCTCTGCCGCCAGCCGCCGCTTGCCGGGCATCCGGGTGCCCGCCGCAAGGGTGCCGCTTCGCATCTCTCCGGCAAGGCTGCGGTACAGCTGTTCGTACAGCGGCACGCCAGAAGAAGCATCCAGCGCCGTGGTCAGATGGACCATAAATTATCCCTCCTGTCTGGGTATTGCGTCAAACTGACACCATGAAAAAACTTTATTCTGGGTATTTTCATGGTGTCAGTTCTGCGTATAATAGGAGCATACCCGCTGGACGCCCAAATGTCAAGTAGGATTGTAGGTAAATGGTTGCGAAGCAATCAAAGCCCCAGTGGGGCTTTGGTGCCGCGGGAACGGAAATTTGGAGGGAGAGTAAATCATGTCTACTACTGCAATGTGGCTGCTTCTGGCAGTCGTTGTCATCGTCATTCTGTTTGCAAGTGTGCTGTACAAGCGCACCTTCACCACCAAGGAGCTGGCCATGACCGGTGTCATGGCCGCTTTAAGCCTTGTGGCCTATCTGTTCTTCCGTGTGCCGTTCTACGGCGGCTCTTCGTTCCATCTGGGCAACACCTTCACCGCCCTGACCGCCCTGCTGCTGGACGGTGTGTCCGGCGGTCTGGCCGGTGCCATTGGTCTGGCGCTGGCCGATATTCTGGCCGGTGACCCGGGCTACGCCGTCACCACCTTTGTGCTCAAGTTCATCATCGGCATCACCTGCGGTGCCGTGGCGCACAAGGCATTCAAGCTGCGCGACCTCGACAAGCACAGCTCCGGCTATCTCGTCAAGGTGATCGTTTCTGCCGGTTCCGGCCTGCTGCTGAACGTGCTGACCGACCCGTTCCTTGGCTACTTCCGCAATGTGTACATCTTTGGTCAGGAATACACCGTGGCGCAGGCGCTGACCAAAATTGCAGGCGGCGTCACCTTTGTAAACAGCGTGGCCTCCACCGTGTGTGCGGTCATCCTGTACCTCGCCCTGCGTCCGGCCCTGGAGCGTGCCGGTCTGCTGCCCAAGGGCGAAAAACACTAAGCCATCTCTCTATCCTGATACAGCACTGCTGCCCTCATCTGCCGGACTCCTCCTACCCTCCGGCGGTGGGGGCAGTGGTGTTTTTCGTGGACGACCTATCACACGGAACTCCTCCAGTCTCGCATTCACTTGACAGCCCCCTCGGGGATGGGGCTTTTGACAGAAACTGAAGCAAAAAAGCGCTCGTCACACAATTCTGCATGACGAGCGTTTCTGCTTTTTATCGCAATTTTCAAAAATAGTGCCTATTAAAACGGCATATTTGCGATATGCAGTTTGCGGATGTTGCTTGTGCATTAAAAACGCAAACTGCTATCATTACAGCTTTTCAAACACAAGGAACCGGAACGAGATATCGGTTTCCAGCTGGGACAGCGCAGCAAGGCGCTCCGCCCCGCCGCGCGGCGTTTTCCAGTAATAGGGTGTCATGGCGAACAGCGCTTCCAGCTGTTCGTGGGGCACCGTGACGCGGCCGGTCACTTCCCGTTCTCCAATGGCGGCAAAACCGTCATAGGCGATCTGCTGCACCGGGTTTTTATAGGGCTTTTCGTAGAGCACGGCCTTCATCTGGTACAGATGTTCGGCACCGGGCACCACATAGATCATCCGTCCGCCCGGGCGCAGCACCCGCAGGAATTCCTCCTGTGCAAAGGGCGAAAAGCAGTTCAGCAGCAGGTCGGCCCAGCCGGTGCGCACCGGCTGGCTGAAGCTGGATGCCACCGCATACTGTGCCGTGGGCAGGGCCTTGGCCGCAAGACGCACCGCAGACTTTGCGATATCAAAACCCGCCAGCTGCACCCGGCGGCCTTTTTCGGCAAGCGCCTGCGCGATGCAGCGGTCGTACCAGCCCTCGCCGCAGCCTGCATCCAGCAGATGCAGCGCCGCCTCCGGGCTGGCAGGCTGGCCGTACTCTGCGCACAGCTCACCCACCGCTTTGCCAAAGATGCCGTAGTATCCGGCATTCAGGAACGCACGGCGGGCGGCCACCATCTCCTTGCTGTCGCCGGGGGCCTTGGTGCGCATGCTCTGCACCGGCAGCAGATGCCAGTAGCCCTCCTTGGCGCGGTCAAAGCAGTGGCCTTTTGTGCATTTCAGGGTGCTGTCGCCGGTCAGTTTCTCCCCGCACAGCGGGCACTGCCATGGGGCAAACGGTTCATTTTTGCTCATACTTCGTCGCTGTGGTCCTCAATGGGTGCAGTTGCACCGCCGTGGGCGTTCATATACTCCTCAAAGTTCGTGAACTTCTGCTGCGGCGGACGGCGGCTGATGAGCATAAGGCCCGGGTCTTCGTCCCTTGCAGCAGCGGCACGGCCGCGGCGGCTGCTCTCCGCTCTGGGGGCACGGGCCGGTGCAGGCTGTGCATTGCGGGACGCATTCTGACGGCCGCGCTGGCCGTTGTTTGCACCGCGGCCCTGCTCTGCGCTCTGGCTCTGGGCGGCAGGCTGGCTGTTCTGGCGGGCCGGACGGTCGCTGCGGTCATTGCGACGGCTCTTCTGGCCTTGCGTGCTGCTATTCTGCTGAGCAGGCTGTGCAGCCGTACGGATGGCCGGGGCGGCGGGTGCAGCCGGAGTCTTTTTGGCCGGGCGCAGCGGAGTGGCCTCCGGGGCACTCACAAAATGCGGGTCAAACTTGGGCTGCGCATTGCTGCCGCGGGCAGGAGCGTTCTGCTCCCGGCGCGGGCGGCTGTTATTATTGGAACGGCGGTCATTGCTGCGTCCGCCGGTAGTACGCTTGGTATCATCCATGAGTGGTTCCTCTTTTTCGGTTTTTGCGGGCTTTGCCTGCACCTTGGGTGCGGGTGCAGCCTTTTTTTCAGGTTTTGCGTTTTTTGCTTCGGCCTTTGCGGGCTTCAGCTGCTTTGCGGCAGGCTTTTCTGCCGGTTCAGCGGCGGCTGCCTTGGGCTTTTTGCCGCGCACCGGCGGCTCCGGGCGCACCGGCGCGGGCACGCCGTCCCACGGGTGGCCGCTCACCACGGGAATTTTGCGGCGGTTCAGCTTTTCGATGCCTGCCAGATACTCCTGCTCCTCAGGTGCACAGAAGCTGACCGCCGTACCGTCGGCACCGGCGCGGGCCGTGCGGCCGATGCGGTGCACGTAAGTCTCCGGTACCTCGGGCAGGTCGTAGTTGAACACATGGGACAGCTCGCTGATATCGATGCCGCGGGCGGCGATATCGGTGGCTACCAGCACCTTGGTCTTACCGGCCTTGAAGTTTTCCAGCGCGGTCACGCGGGCGGTCTGGCTCTTGTTGCCATGGATGGCCGCCGCCGGGATGCCCTGCTTGGTGAGGTCTTTTGCAATTTTATCCGCGCCGTGCTTGGTGCGGCTGAACACCAGCGCGTTCACCACCGGGGGCTGCAGGTTCTTGATGAGCCACGGCAGCAGGAATTTCTTGTTGCCCTTTTCCACATGGTACAGGCTCTGCTGGATGCGGTCCACGGTGCTGGACACCGGGTCCACCTTGACGAAGGCGGGCTTGCGCAGGATGCCTGCGGCCAGCTGTTCGATCTCGGTGGGCATGGTGGCGCTGAACATCAGGTTCTGACGCTCCCCGGGCAGCTTTGCGATCACCTTCTTCACATCGTGCACAAAGCCCATATCCAGCATCCGGTCGGCTTCGTCCAGCACAAAGATCTCAAGGTTCGAGAGATCGATAAATCCCTGACCGATCAGGTCGTTGAGCCGTCCCGGGCAGGCGATCAGGATGTCCACGCCCTTTTTCAGCGCTTCCACCTGCGGTGCCTGGCCCACGCCGCCAAAAATGACGGTGCTGCGCAGCTTGAGATACTTGCCGTAGGCATCAAAGCTTTCGCCGATCTGCAAAGCAAGCTCACGGGTAGGGGTCAGGATCAGGGCGCGGATGGCACCCTTTCTGCGGGGCGCATTGGCCGTGAGCCGGTCCAGCATGGGCAGCGCAAAAGCAGCCGTCTTGCCGGTACCGGTCTGGGCGCAGCCCATCAGATCCCGGCCGGACAGCACCGGCGGGATCGCCGCCGCCTGAATGGGCGACGGGGTCTCATAGCCTGCCTCCTGCACAGCGCGCAGAAGCGGGGCGGACAGATTCAATTCTTTAAATGTCATGGTTCTCCAATAATTATTCCGTAATTTTCCGGCACTCCACATAGTACCGCTTTTCTTCTGCGTGGCCCATGCTGAAGGTCTTGCGCGGCAGCACGCCGCCCATCACAACGCCTTTGAACAGGTCACTCTTGGCAAACGGCGGCATCAGGAATGCCACAGCACCTTTTTTGCACAGGGCGCGCACAGCAGGCTCGTCGTGCACATAGTCCACGCGGGCTTCCTTGTGGTGCTCAAGATAGTATTCGATAAATTCGTCAATGGTGCCCACGGTCAGCGGTGCGGTTGGGTCCTCAAAGCTGAGCACGTTGGACATGTGCGGCCCGGCCAGCGTGAAGGGCTGCTGCTTGCTGCCGCCAAAGCTGCAGCCGGCCATATTGGAATCGCTCCACGTGATCAGGCTCAGCAGCACCGCTGCGCAGTCCACATTGAACAGCACGCGGTGGATCGGCTCGATCTCGATCGCAGGCGAGTGCACATTGCACACCTCGGCCAGACACCAGCGGGCCGGATGGTTTGCTGCCTGCTCCGGTGTGAGTGTCTTTTTCAGCTCCTCCCAGCAGGCCTTTGCAGTGGCCAGTGAGTGGTTGCCGTCGCCCACGGCCAGCGTCAGCGGGTCGCGGCGGGTGGCATCCGGATACTTTTTGTCGAATTCTTCCTGACTGCCCAGCACAGCCAGCGCATCTTCGATCTGCGCAATGAGGGCAGGGTCTTCCACAGCCCAGCCCGCAATGTGGCCACCGTTCAGCATCAGCTCGCCCTCGTATACCTTGGGCAGTTCGGCTTTATGCGCCGCCACCGGCTCGATGAGGGTGCAGCCTGGGTCGTCCGCCAGCATCATGATATGGGGCGTTTCCAGCGCGGCACCGGTGCGCACCTTCATGCGGGGCGGGATGCGGCTTTCCACGGTGCTCTCGCTGGGGCGCACCGTGCATTTCTCGCCCCGGCGGTAGCTGTAGGCTTCCAGATCCACCATGCCCACAAGGCCCTGCCGCACCTTGCCGCTCTGCTCGGTGCGCTCCACGTAAACAAAGCCGTCCACCGCACGAGTCAGCACGTTCCGGGCATAGTCATCCATGGTGGCATGGATCTTCTCAATGCGTGCATCGGCATCGCCGTCCTCCAGATAGACCTCCGGCAGGATCATGTTCAGGGTGCTGGGGCTGCCTGCCGCGGCAGCCTCGGCTTTCTGCCAGTAATCCCGGTCACTGGTGAACTGATCGCAGGCAATGCAGCCCCACTTTTCCAGTGGGATCTGCTCCGAAGGCAGAAGGATGTGGGCCGGTGCAAAGCAGGATTTGGTATTCATAGCAGATTCCTCCCTCTTATAAAACCAGAGACGTTACTGGAAAATGTCGGCGCTGTGCAGCACCAGATGCTGCACGCCCTGTCCGGCGGCAGACTGCTCCAGTGCGGTGCGGCTGTCGGCGTCCATCGCCTTGTCTGCCGTCACCAGCAGGTTGTCCATGCCCAGCGTCACAGCGGGCACATCCAGCGACACGCTGTTGGTATTGCACTGATCCAGCGTGTAGCTGAACCACAGGGTCATGCTGCCCGCAAAGCGGCTCTGCAGGGCGGCGATATCCGCCTTGAGCTGATCCGCGCGGGAAACGCCGCTGGTCTCGCCGTAGTCCTGTTTGCGGCTGAGCTTCGGGAACTGGACATTGGTCAGGACTACCTGCTCAAAGCCCATGCCCTGCACCTCGGCTACCAGATCGCCTACATATTCCACTGCCGCAGCGGAGTAGGGATTCAGCCATGCATTGCCGCCCTTCTGGGCGTCCAGCCACAGGCCGTCGCCGTAGTGGATGGCCATGCTGCGGTCGGTGCGGGAGGAGATGGGGTCCTTGAAGGCTGCAAGCTGGGCCACAGGGACTACGCCCTCTTCCCGGAAGATGGCCGCGATGCGGGCCGGGTCCACGGTGGTGTCGGCAATGCTCTGGGCGGCAGCCGGCACCTGCGAAGCGTAGCAGATGCTGCCATCCGGTGTTTTCAGGGTCACAAGGCCGTAATCCGCTCCCTGCGCCTTGAGCTGCTGCGCCGCTGCACGGATGGCCGCATCATCGGCAAGGGTGCTCACATCCACTGCGGCCCAGCTGCCGCCGGTAATGGCCTTGCCGTCCAGCTCCTTGGGCTGTTCCGGCTCCGGCTGGGACGAAGCCGCTTCCTGTACCGCCGAGGATGCAGCTGCTTCGGACGAGGCGGCTGCGCGGGATGCCGATTCAGCTTCCAGATCACGGTTCTTCACCACAGTATACCAGGTGTGGGTAGCCCAGTCCAGCACGTGGGGTGCTGCCAGCCAGGCTGCGCCCAACACCGCCAGCACCAGCACCACGATGCCGATGCATTTTTTGATGCGTGTACCGCGGCTGTAGAAGCTGCGGCGGTAGCGCTTGACCTTCTGACGTTTATACTTTGCCATTGTCGATTCTCCTCCCTGCCAATGTTACAGGATCACAGAATGTCCGGTGAAACCATAGATCGCCAGTGCCAGCACGCCGATATACACCAGCGTGATGGGCAGGCCGCGGAATGCTTCCGGGATGGCCTTGCTGCGCAGGCGGTGGCGGGCCTCCGTTACCAGCAGCACCGCCAGCACATAGCCAAGGCCGCTGCCAAGGCCAAAGCCAAGGCTCTGCCCCAGCGTAAAGCTCTGGGTGCGCTCCACCAGTACAGTGCCCAGCACACAGCTGTTCAGGCCCGCCAGCGGCACGATGCGCAGCAATGCGCTGCGGTGCGGCAGGCCCTTCGCCAGCCACAGCACGGCGTGCTCCAGAACGCACACCACGGCAATGCTGGCAATATACACCAGCGGGCGCAGCTGGGCACGGTTTGCCAGCGGCGCGATCCGGCTGCCGGCATACCACGCAAAGGGCGTTACCAGCACCTGCGTGATGCACAGCTGCATACCGAACAGCCAGCTGCTGGTGCGGTCATCGCCCACCAGCTGCACCAGACGCGAAACGCCCAGTGCACGGGTAAAGACGGCGTTCTGCGCGAACACCGCCAGCAGTGCATAGCTGAAGAACACTGCGCTCGTTGTTACAACATCTCTCATTGTTCGCGGTCCGCCTCCTTCTGGGAATGCACATCCACAAGGTTGCGTGCCTCTTTGGTGAGATATGCCTTGCGCTTTTGGGCCAGTGCACGCCATACGGCGCACAGCACGCCCAGCACGATAAAGCCGCCTGCCGGCATGCTTGCCATGGGCAGCACCGGGCGGCTGATAACCACACCGAACATGGTGCCTGCGGCCAGCCATTCACGGACGCAGCCCAGCAGCACCAGCAGCAAAGCATAGCCCACCGTGATGCGCAGGCCCTTGGAGACAGCCTTGCGCACCGTCTCCTGCACGCGGCCAAAGCGGTAGGTCAGCAGCGGCTCCACCGTGAGCAGGGGCAGGTAGATGCCAAGGCTCAGCAGGCTGGTGCTGAACAGTATATTCAGGATGGGATACACCGCCAGATACACCACCGCCGTGCTGAAGCCGTACACCAGTGCACGGGGCAGCAGCTTTTTCTGCAGCGTTTCCGGGGCGGGATCCTCGTCGTGCAGGGGCACAAGGCGGCTCAGCAGACAGGCCAGCACGCGGGAGGGCACCAGCAGCAGCGCCACCGCCACCGCCAGCATCACCGCATTCTGGCCGCTGGTGGCAAGCACCACCAGCGGGGCAAGGCCCATGCCCTGCATGACCACCGGGTTATTCAGGAACACACGGTCATGGTGGGCAAACTTGTTGGGATCTTTTACGATCAGTTCAGCCGTTGCGCGTCTCATTGTGCTGCCCCTTTCCGGCATCTGCCTGCAGATGGGTCAGGTGATACAGCTTTGCCTCGGTGCGGTCGATCCATGCCGACACACTGTTGACCGCCAGCAGCGCAAAGCACACACCGGTCTCGTACACGCCATAGTAGCGGAAGCCCATGCTCACAACGCCCACCAGCACGCCGTACAGCACACGACCCATGCGGTGGTGCACGCAGGTGTAAGGCTCGTTGATCAGGAACACCGCGCTGAACAGGATCGCGCCAGTCAGCAGCTCATCCCGCACACACTGCAGGCGGGGCAGGATATTTGACAGCACGGCACTGTCGGCAAGGCCCGCCTGCCGCGGGAAGAAGAACGCAATGACCGCACAGGTCACAAGAAAGCTGATCGATGCAGACATGTGGGCATCCTTCTGGGTCCACAAAAACAGGCCGCAGGCAAGGATCACCAGCGCAGCGCCAGTGCCCATGGGAGCAGCATATTCGCCCAGACCCAGCGCCAGCGAGCCGATGTTCAGCATGCCGCCGCTGCGCAGGGTGTCCTCAATGGCGCTGGAGACCGGCACCATGGAAGCGTCCCACAAAGGGATGTTCGTATAGGGCTGCGGATAGCGGAACACCTGTTCCGGCCATGACACTGCCGCCACCACATAGCCCACAGCAGCCGGGTTGAAGGGGTAGCTGCCGTAGCCGCCAAAGATCTCCTTGCCGATCAGCACACCTGCAAGCACTGCGGCGATCAGAACATAGATATCCACCGTCACCGGCATCAGCAAGGCAATGACGAGCGCAAAGCTCTCGTTGGAAAAGTCACTGCCCTGATACACGCGGCGGCGCAGCAGCGAAACGAGACGGTCGCACAGGTTACCGGTAAGCACCGCAATGCCGCACAGCAGCAGCGGGCGCACACCGTACAGAAAACAGGCCATGCACAGCACCGGCACCGCCATAAAGCAGATATGCTTATAGTAGCGGCCGGTCTTCTGGAGCTGTGCCTCCTGCTCCCGGATCAAAGATTCATCCATAAATGGTTATCCTTTCAAAGGCTGGCGAGGTGCTGCACAGCTGCAGCAGGGTCTGCTGCGCCGAACACTGCACTGCCCGCCACCAGAATATCAGCGCCCGCTTCCACGCACTGGGGCGCGGTGGCATTGTCCACGCCGCCGTCCACTTCCAGCAGATAGTGTGCACCGCGCGCTTCGCGCTTTGCCTTGAGCCAGCGCAGCTTGTCCAGCGCCGAGGGCATGAACTTCTGCCCGCCGAAGCCGGGCTCCACGCTCATCACCAGCACAAGATCCAGCTGGTCAAGATACGGTGCCAGCGCCTGCGGCTCGGTGCCGGGCTTGATGGTCAGCCCCACCTTGCAGCCCAGCGCCCGGACGGCATCGATGGTGGCCTGGATATCGTCCTCGCACTCAAGGTGGAAGTTGTACAGGGTGGCACCGGCTTTGATGAAGGCTTCCGCATACTGCAGCGGATGGCTGATCATCAGGTGCACATCATAAAAGGCATCCGGCAGATTTTTGTGCAGGCTCTTGAGCACCGGCACGCCAAAGCTGATGTTGGGCACAAAGTGGCCGTCCATCACGTCGTAATGCAGCATCTGTGCACCGGCATCCAGCACCATGCGGCAGTCTGCACCCAGTTTGCCAAAATCAGCGGAAAGGATCGAAGGACTTACGATTGCCATATTCTATCTTTACGCTCCGTTATTTTATAAATTCTTATTCCCATTTGTCCCATTGTACTGGCGGTTTCAAACCGCAAAAACAGCATGGGCATGGTTATCTTTTAGTTTACATGAAAACGAGCAAAAAATCAAACCCGCCAACGGCTTTTTCACGGAAATGACGTATTTGGAAAGATCTGTCCATTTGCGAAGAAACTCCCCCAGTCGCCGGAAAACCCTCTCAGTCATCGCTGCGCGATGCCAGCTCCCCCGAAGGAGGAGCTTTTACGCATCTCACGGTCAGTACAAATAAAGCTCCCCCCTCGGGGGAGCTGGCAAAGCCATCAGGCTTTGCCTGAGAGGGTTCGTCCCGCGCAAGACCCCCCAGCGGCAAAGTTTCCCCACGCCAAAACAGCCAGACCGCCCCGGGTCCGGGGCAGTCTGGCTGGAAGTTCATTCTACGGGCTTCATGCTTGCAGGGTCTTCCACGGTGGGTTCACCGCCGGCTTCGTCCGGCAGACGCTTCATGCCGCCGGGGTTCGGGGCCACGGTGGGCAGGGTGAACACAAACCGGCACCACTCGCCCTGCTGGCTCTCCACCCGGATCTGCCCGCCGGAAAGGTTCACCAGCACCTTGCAGATGTTCAGGCCAAGGCCAGCGCCCCGGGCGTGCAGGCCGCGGGAGCGGTCCTCCTTGTAGAACCGCTGGAACACGTAGGGCAGCGCTTCCGGGCTGATGCCCTGCCCGGAATTCCAGATGGAGATCTCGGCTTCCGGGCCAAGCTTTTCCACCCCGAAGCGGATGGTGCCGCCCGCAGGCGTAAACTTGATGGCGTTGTCCAGCAGGTTATACACCACCTGATGGATCAGGTCGGGGTCGGCGTAGACCAGCACCTTTTCGTCCATGGTCAGGCCGTCGATGTCGATCATGCCGTCGTTGATGCGCTGCTCTGCCGAGAGCGCCACGCCGGTGATGGTCTCCCAGATGTTGAACATCCGGGCATTCACCTGATATTCGCCGCTTTCCAGCTTGGAAAGATCCAGCATGTTCTGGATGAGCCGTGCCAGACGGCCCGTTTCCTCACTGACCAGCTGCAGGTAGTGGTTCTGCATATCCGGCGGGATGGTGCCGTCCAGAATGCCGTCCACAAAGCCCTTGATGGTGGTCATGGGGGTGCGCAGCTCGTGGGCGATGTTGCCCATGAACTGACCGCGGGAGTTGTCGTTCATCTGGATGTTGTCTGCCATGCGGTTGAAGGTGCGGGCAAGGTCGGCTGCCTCGCCTTCGCCTTCCACTCCTCCACACGGACGGAAAGATCACCGCCGCCAAAGCGCTGGGCGGCATCCGTCACCTTCTGCAGCGGGTCGGTGAGCTGGCGCATCAGGATCTTGGTCAGGATGCTGGCACACAGCAGCATCACACAGGCCGACAGCAAAAAGTTGGACCAGAACTGCTGCTTGAACTGGGTCAGCTGCTCACCGGAAGAGCACAGGAACAGGTAGCCGCTGGGCTGGCCGTTCTCATTGCGCATTTCGCTGACCGTGATGTAGCTTTTCCCGTCCAGCATGCCGCCCAGCGTGCCGAACACATGGTAGTAGTCCGCACCGGAAGCGTCGATCTTCTCCATCATTTCTTCCGGCACGGTCAGGCTCTCCAGCTTGTCCGGGCTGGAGGCGATCATCACCCGGCCGTCGTTGTCGGTAAAGAACAGATAGGCCTCTGCGCTCTCGCCGATGATCTCCAGCTTGGTGCTCAGTGCGTCCAGCTCATCGCCTTCCGGCAGCTCCGCCTGCTGGACCAGATACTGGGCCGTGCGCTGGGTGACGCCCACCACCTGATCCAGTGTTTCGTAGCGGTCCTTGGCAAAGTAGTTCTTGAACAGCACCCACTCCGAAGCGCCCATCAGCACGATGCCCAGCACCATCAGGGTGGACACCAGCGAGAAGAACGCCACCGAGATACTTTTGCGCATTACTGACGCACCTCGAACTTATAGCCCACGCCCCATACGGTCTTCAGCTCCCATTTGTCGGAAGCACCGGCCAGCTTCTCGCGCAGGCGCTTGACATGCACATCAATGGTGCGGCTGTCGCCGTAATACTCAAAGCCCCACACCTCGTCCAGCAGCTGGTCGCGGGTGTAGACGCGGTTCGGGTGGGAGGCCAGACAGTTCAGCAGTTCCAGCTCCTTGGGGGGAGCCTCCACCACCTTGCCCTTGACCCGCAGCTCATAGCTGTTCATGTCCAGACGCAGGTTGTCGAATTCGATCACGCCCTCGGTGCTCTCGGCAGCAGCCGTGGTGGTCTGGCAGCGGCGCAGCACCGCCTTGATGCGGGCCACCACTTCCTTGGCATCAAAGGGCTTTACCATGTAATCGTCTGCACCCAGCTCCAAGCCCAGCACCTTATCAAAGGTCTCGCCCTTGGCCGTGAGCATCATCACCGGGGTGTTGCCCGCCTTGCGGATGCGGCGGCACACTTCCAGACCGTCCATCTTGGGCATCATCACGTCCAGCAGCACCATATCGGGCTTGACCTGATTGAACTTTTCCAGACCTTCTTCGCCATCGTTTGCCACCGTGACCTGATAGCCCTCCTTGGTCAGGTACAGCCGCAGCAGCTCGCAGATATTGGTATCGTCGTCCACAACGAGGATCTTTTCGTTGGCCATAATGATCTCCTCCCATTTTATCGGATGCCCGCCGGGCGGGCAGAGCAGCAAAGTATTCCACTTCTTATTATACGGAAGAGTTATGACAAAATAAAGAAGGATTTGTATGATTTTTTCACAATTCCGGCCCGGCCTTACTCGATCATCAGCCGGATGATCTCCTCATTGGTCTCCTTCATGCCGTCCTTGCCCAGACGGCCGATGCCCTTGATGGTGGTCTCGATGTCCTTCATCACGATGCCGTCGCCGCCCTTGAACTCCTGATGGCACTTGTACATGTTGTAGCCAAGCAAGGCCGCATCCACCGAGGATGCGATCTTTGCCGCGCAGGAGGCCTTTGCGCCGTCGCACACGATGCCGGACACGATGGCCAGCGCATTGACCACCGTGTGGATGGCGGCCTGATAGCCGTCGCCGCACAGATATACGATGCCCGCGCCAGCGCCCGCACCGGCGCTGACTGCGCCGCAGTAGGCGGACAGGGTGCCGATGCCGGTCTTTTCGTGGATGGCCACCAGATTGGAAATGATGAGGGCACGGTAAAGCTTTTCCTTGCCGCTGTGCAGCTCCTTGGCATATTCAATGAGCGGCACCGAGCAGGTGATGCCCTGATTGCCGCTGCCGGAGTTGATGATGACCGGCAGCTCACAGCCGTTCATGCGGGCATCCGAACCGGCGGCCGCCTTGGCCTTGGCCCGGATAGACACATCGTTGCCGTAGGTAGAAAGCAGTACCTGGCCGATGTTCGCGCCATAGTCGCCCAGAAGGCCCTCCTCTGCAATGGCGTTGTTATAGCGGATCTGGCGTTCCAGCAGGTCCGCCACATCCTGCAGGTCGGCCGTCTCGGCAAAGTCCCAGATGTCCTTCATGTTCAGCAGGCTGCGGTCGGCCCGGCTGTCCCGCCGAGCCTCCTCGTTCAGCAGCGGCTTTTCGTAGAGCACCCGGCCATTCTTTTCGATCAGGCAGATGTTGGTGTGAAAATCCGCAATGCGCACCTTTGCGTAGGAATCCCCGCTGCGCTCGGTAACGATGATATCGAACACATGCCCCTGCTCGATGTGCTGGATGGAAATGGGCACCGTCTGCAGATAGTCCCGGATGGCAGCCTTCTTGTCCTCGCTGACCTCGGAGATGACTTCCAGCTCTCTGTCTGCCGAACCGGCAATGATGCCCGCTGCCACAGCGGCTTCCATGCCTTTCAGGTGGCCGGTGTTGGGCACGATGACGCTCTTCACATTCTTAATAATGCTGCCGCTCACCTGCAGCTGCACGCTCTCGGGCAGTGCGCCCAGCACCTCGCGTGCCCGGGCCGCAGCATAAGCCAGTGCAATGGGCTCTGTGCAGCCCATTGCCGGGATGAGCTCCTCTTTTAATATTTCCACATACGCCTGATAGCGCGGATCACTGCATTCCATGACGGGTCCCTGCCTTTCCTGTCGATTCGATATTTACCAACAGGAATAGTATACTATAGAACCCGCGCAATGTAAAACAAATTCTTCCCCGCCCGCAGGGCCGGCTATTGCAAAGCGCAAACCGCAGAAGTAGAATAGGAGCATCCAAACCGATAAATCCATGGAGGGACTCCCAATGATCGAAAAAGAAGTACAGGAGCTGCTGTCCTTCATTGACGGCAATCCTACCGCATACCACACCACTGCATCCGTCCGGAACATCCTGCTGAAGGAGGGCTTTTCCGAGCTGCTGGAGAGCCGCCGGTGGCAGCTGGAACCCGGCAGGAGCTATTTTGTCTGCCGCAACGGCTCCAGCATCCTTGCATTCCGCATGGGAGAACAGCTGGAAAACTACAGCTTCAACGTGGCCGCTGCCCACACGGATTCCCCCTGCTTCCGCATCAAGGAAAACGCCGAGATCCACATGGGCCGGAAGTACACCAAGCTGAACACCGAGGGCTACGGCGGCATGATCTGCTCCACATGGATGGACAGGCCGCTGTCGGTGGCAGGCCGCGTGCTGATAAAGGAGAACGATGCCATCACCTCCCGCCTGCTCACGCTGGACCGCGACCTGCTGATGATCCCCAGCGTGGCCATCCATATGAACCGCGAGGTCAACGACAAGGCTTCCTACAACAAGCAGGTGGATATGCTTCCCCTGCTGGGCGGTGCCGCCGAGGAAGGCGTGCTGAAAAAGCTGGTC
This sequence comes from Faecalibacterium taiwanense, assembly GCF_036632915.2. Taxonomy (NCBI): domain Bacteria; kingdom Bacillati; phylum Bacillota; class Clostridia; order Eubacteriales; family Oscillospiraceae; genus Faecalibacterium; species Faecalibacterium taiwanense. Next base: position 55,720 of record NZ_CP155552.1, read on the forward strand.
GCCGCTGAGCTGCAGGTGGCAGAAGAGCAGATCCTTGGCAGCGACCTGTTCCTCTGCATCCGCGAAAAGGCCGCCGTCTGGGGCTGCAATGAGGAGTTCATCTCCTCCGGCCGTCTGGATGACCAGCAGTGCGTGTTCGGCATCCTGAAGGGTTTTCTGAACGCGCACTGCGCCCGCTCCATCAACGTTGCCGCCTTCTTCGACAACGAAGAAGTGGGTTCCGGCACCAAGCAGGGCGCGGCTTCCACCTTCCTGTACGACGTTCTGCACCGCATCGCGCAGAACGTCCGCTCCGGCGATGAGGACTTCCACCGTGCGGTGGCCTCCAGCTTCATGTTCAGCGCCGACAACGCCCACGCCGTGCACCCCAACCACCCGGAATACACCGATGTGAACAACTGCACCTACATGAACGAGGGCGTTGTGGTCAAGGTGCACGCCGGCCAGAAGTATACCAGCGACGGCATGAGCATAGCCGTTGCCAAAGAGCTTGCCGCCCGCGCCGGTGTCCCGCTGCAGTATTTTGCCAACCGTTCCGATAAAGTCGGCGGCAGCACTCTGGGCAACCTCGCCATGGCACAGGTATCCATGAACTGCGTGGACATCGGCCTGCCGCAGCTGGCCATGCACTCCTGCTACGAGACCGCCGGTGCCCGGGACATCATTTCTCTCATCCGGCTGATGGAGGAATTCTACGCCAGCCATTTTGAGGAGACCGCGTCCGGCACCCTTGCCATCTGCAAGTAAGACCCGTACAACCTGAATCATAAGGACTGCCCGTGGAAAAGCAGCACTGCTTTTCCACGGGCGGCTTTTCGTTTCCACTTAAGTGAGTATTGAGAAAAAACGTCCATTGTGCTACAATTATCCTGTTATAATATCGCTTTTTACCGCAGCGTAAAATCTTTTTCGCAAGGAGTATAATAAAATGAAATTAGGTATCGTCGGCCTGCCGAACGTCGGCAAGTCCACTCTGTTCAATGCCATCACCTCCACCAAGAACGCAGAAGCCGCAAACTATCCCTTCTGCACCATCGAGCCGAACAGCGGCATCGTAGCCGTGCCGGACAAGCGTCTGGACAAGCTGGCCGAGATCTGGCAGACCAACAAAAAGACCCCTGCCATCGTGGAGTTCGTGGATATCGCGGGCCTTGTAAAGGGTGCCAGCCAGGGTGCAGGCCTTGGCAACAAGTTCCTGGGCCACATCCGCGAGTGCGACGCCATTGTGCATGTGGTGCGCTGCTTTGACGATGACAACATCATCCATGTGGTGGAGGATGTTTCCAAGGCTGAGGCCGTGGACCCCATTGCCGACATCGACGCCATCGACTACGAGCTGATCCTGTCCGACCTTGAGGTGGTGCAGAACCGCGCAGGCCGCATGGCAAAGGCTGCCAAGAGCGGCAACAACAAGGGTGCTGCCGCCGAAGCCGCATGGCTGCAGCAGCTGGCCGACCACCTGAGCGCCGGCAAGCCTGCCCGCAGCTTCGATTTTGACGAGGGCGATGCCGAGCAGCAAGCTGTTCTGCATGAAATGGGCCTGCTGAGCGCAAAGCCGGTGCTGTACGCCTGCAATGTGGGCGAGGACGACCTGATGGAGGGCATCGAAAACAACAAGTATGTCCCGCTGGTGGCCGCACGCGCCAAGGAAGAGGGCGCACGCTACATTCCCATCTGCGCCAAAACCGAGGAGGATATCGCCGACTACTCTCCCGAGGAAAAGAAGGCTTTTCTGGCTGAAATGGGCATTGAAGCCAGTGGTCTGGACAACCTCATCACTGCCAGCTATGATCTGCTGGGCCTGATCTCCTTCCTGACCGACGGCAAGAAGGAGTGCCGCGCATGGACCATCCGCAAGGGCACCAAGGCACCGCAGGCTGCCGGCAAGATCCACAGCGATTTCGAGCGCGGCTTCATCCGTGCCAGCGTCATTGGCTACAGCGATCTGGAAGCCAACAACTTCGATTACGCCGCCGTCAAGGCCAAGGGTCTGCAGCGCACCGAGGGCAAGGAGTACGTTGTCAACGACGGCGATGTGATCGAGTTCCTGTTCAATGTTTAAAGGGAAACCCTCTCAGTCAAAACCCGACGGTTTTGACAGATTCCCCCTTTTGTCGCTGCGTGACATCTTCCCCCGGCCGGGGGAAGTCTTTCCTCTCAGGGGGAGCTCGATTGCAGCGAACCGGAAGAGCCATAAAAGCTCTCCCTTTGGGAGAGCTGGCATCGCGCAGCGATGACTGAGAGGGTTCGTTCCCCAGCCTTCCTGAATTAAAAAGAGTCATTCCCCTGAATATGGCCAGAGCGCACGCGTCGGCCATTTAAAATCGTAAAAGAGGTTTCCTATGATTTTCGGTATTATGGGCGCAATGCCCGATGAAGTCGATCAGCTGTGTGCAAAGCTGGAAAACGTCACCGTGGAGCCCTACGGCGGCGTGGATTACCACAAGGGCACGCTGGCCGACAGACAGGTGGTGGTGTGCTGTGCCGGCATGGGCAAGGCCAATGCCGCCGCCACCACGCAGGTGCTCATCACAAAATTCGGCGCGGAGAAGATCATCTTTTCCGGCATCGCAGGCAATATGACCTCGAAGATCGGCATTGGTGATGTGGTCATCGGCAAGACCGTGCTGTACCACGACGCACAGCTGGACATGATCTGCCAGAACCCGCCGTTCCTCAAGGAATACACCGGCGACCCGGAGCTGATCGCTGCCGCCGAAAAAGCCTGCGCCGAAGCGGGTGTGAAGGCTCTGGTGGGCAAGATCGCCACCGGCGACCTGTTTGTGGGCGACAGTGAAACCAAGGCTGCCATTGAAGCCAAATGCGCCCCCGACTGCGTGGAGATGGAGGGTGCCGCTGTGAGCCAGATCGCCGCCAAGAACGGTGTGCCCTGCGTCATCCTGCGCGCCATGAGCGACAACGCTGACGAGGACGGCCACGAGGTGCTGGTGGTGAAAAAGTTCAGCATTGCTGAATATGTAGCCACCGCCACCAAGATCGTGGCAGCAATGGTGGAAGCACTGTAAAAAGAACCCTCTCAGTCAATGCTTCGCATTGCCAGCTCCCCCGAAAGGGGGAGCTTTTGACATTCCGGAAACGTTTTCCGTTTTGCCAATGGCTCGCCCTTCGGGAGAGCTGGCGAACAAAGTGAGCCTGAGAGGGTTTTCTTTTACAAGAACTGTTCCAGCCTTACCCGGCTATCCTCCTGAAACTCCTGCAGTCTTTGGGCAAGGCGCTTTGCGCCGGGCGCGGCATTGGGGTAATCCTTCTGGGCCTTTACGCAGTCCACCACCCCCATGCCGCTGCCCTGTGTGAGCATCTCGGCCAGATTGCGGGTGGACTTGTCCGTGAGGGTCTTCATACTGATGCCCATTTTCGTGTTCAGCTTTGCCATGGCGCTCTGCCCCTGCGCGGTGCCGCCGCAGGCCTCGATGGCGGTGTGCGCTTCCTGATTGAGCTGGTGGTACACATTGCGCTGGCGCAGCAGCTCGGCCTTGAACTGCACATCGTCGGTCATCGGCACGATCTGTTCCAAGGTGTTCTTGCCCATCTCGGTATTCTGCACCACGGCTTCCAGCAGGTTCAGGTTGTCGTTTTTCTGGTTTTCCATACAAAAAATCCCCCTTCTGGCCTTAGTCTGCGCCAAAAGGGGGATTTTATACACTGGTTTTATTCTGCACGCATCTGATCGCCGCCGGCGTTCTGTGCCTCCCGCAGGCGTGCATCGCACAGCTCGTACAGCGCCTGCCAGTTCTTTGCAGAGACATTCTCCAGCCCGGCTGCGCCGCAGCTCAGGGTAAAGGGTACCCGGCGCATCATGCCGGTGGTGGTGATGCATTCCCGGGGCATCTGCCGATACAGGTTCTGCATTTCCTCTGCCAGCTGCTTGCCGTCGGCATCCAGACAGCCCACCGCAAAGATGCTGCCGGTCAGGCGGCAGACCACGCGGGTCGCAGGGGTATCAAAGTTCTTTTTCCACTGGTTGCCCACAAAGCAGTGCAGTTGGTCCATCACAGGCTGGCCGTAGGTATCCCGCAGCTTCTGGCCGTTGTCGATGCTCACCAGTGCCACGGCCGCTTTGCGGCCCTGCGCTGCACACTGTTCCAGCTTTTGGGCAAACACCGTTTCCAGATAGCGGCGGTTGTACACGCCGGTAAGGAAATCGTGGCTCATATCCTCGCGGCACAGTTCCCGCTCCCGGGGTGTCATGCGCTCTTCCGGCAGCACATTGCCTGCCAGCGGTGCACTCATTTCCAGCTCCCAGCATTTGCCGTCCGCTTCCACTCTGCGGTGCAGCACACAGTCCACACGGCCATTGCGCAGCTCGTAGTCCACCCGCAGGCCATCGTCCTGCCAGCCGTCACAAAGCGGTGCTTCGGTCAGGGTCACTGCCTCAAATACGGCCTGCGCTGAGCGCGCAAGTTCCCGCAGATCCTGCTCGGTACATTCTTTCTTCATGTAATTTTCCCCATCATCTGCGCACGCGGCGCTCCCGTATCCCGCGTGCAGTCACCTGTTCCCCATACGTTCAGGAACCATCTGCCGCATTATGCATCCCGCGCCCGCCCTGTTTCCGGAAATGCCGGGAACGCATCAGGCAAAGAAAAATGGCATAATGCCGCTTTAGCAACATTATACCATTCAGCTTCCGATTTTACCAGCAAAACGCACAATTTTCTGCCGGAGTTTTTACATTTTCGTCAAATTGCCAAGCTCCCGCCGCTCTGTGCCTTCTGTTTATACGCGGCAGTACACACTGCACTCGTCGTGGATGGTCTTGGCCAGTGCCTTGGCGGCAAAGCCGTCAGCGGCGCGCCATGCCCAGTTTCCACCCAGCTTGCCGGGGGTATTCAGGTGTGCTTCCGCGCCCAGACCCAGCCAGTCGTACATGGGGATGATGGCCCGGTCAGCCACCGACCCCAGCGCTGCGCGCAGCAGAGCGATGCGGACATCATCGGTCCGGATGGCCGCCAGCTCCTTTGCGGTGGGCTTTACGCCGGTCAGGTGCAGGTAAGCGGCAGCGGCAGCCTTTTCCTTTTCGGAAGCGCCGTTCTCCCACCAGTCGGTCAGGGTGGTGTTATCGTGGGTGCCGGGATACACTACGCTGTTCTTGATGTAGTTGTGGGGCAGATACTCGTTGTCCCCGCCGCTGAAGGCGAACTGCAGCACCTTCATGCCCGGGAAGGTGCTGTCGGCCAGCAGCTTTCGCACGCTGGGGAACAGTTCACCCAGATCCTCGGCAATGATGGGCAGCTTGCCAAGGGCAGCTTCCAGCGCATCGAACAGCTCCATGCCGGGGCCGTTCTCCCACTTGCCGGTGCGGGCGGTGGTGCTGTCCGCCGGGATGGCCCAATAGGTATCGAAGCCGCGGAAGTGGTCGATGCGCAGCAGGTCGTAGATGCCCAGTGCGTGGCGCACCCGGCGCACCCACCACGCGTAGCCGGTCTTTTTGTGGTAGGCCCAGTTGTACAGCGGGTTGCCCCACAGCTGACCGTCAGCAGAGAAGTAATCCGGCGGGCAGCCCGCCACACGGGCAAAGCCGCCGTCGGCATCCAGCTCAAACAGCGCGCCGCCCACCCATGCATCCACCGAGTCGGCAGAGACGTAGATGGGGATGTCGCCCAAAATCTGCACGTCCTTTTTGTTGGCATAGGCCTTCACCGCCTGCCACTGGGCCGCAAACTTGTACTGCACGAACTTCCAGAACCCGATCTCTTCCTCGTTTTCGGCGGCAAAGGCAGCAAGGGCCTTCTTGTCGCGCAGGCGGTAGGGCTTGTCCCACTCCACCCAGTTCTTCATGCCGTTGGCCACTTTCAGGGCCATGTACAGGGCGTAGTCGTCCAGCCATTCCTCATTGGCGAGAGTAAAGGCATAATAATCATCCGGGAAGTAATAGCTGCAGCCGTGCAGCCCTGCGCACTGCTTGCGCCATGCGGCGTAGGCGGTGCGCAGGACTTTAAAGCGGCTCACATACAAAGTGCCGTAGTCCACCTCTTTGGGGTCTGTGCCCCATTTTTCGGCCTTGAGCTGGGCGGCGGTGAGCAGGCCTTCTTCCTTCAAAGCGTCGAGGTCGATAAAATAGGGGTTGCCCGCAAAGGCCGAGCAGCTCTGATAGGGGCTGTCACCGTAGCCGGTGGGACTGAGCGGCAGGATCTGCCAGATCTTCTGGCCCGCTTGTGCCAGAAAATCCACAAACTTGAATGCTTCCTTGCCAAAACAGCCAATACCGTAAGGGCCGGGCAGGCTGGACACCGGCATCAGGATTCCACTTTCACGCATGCTATTACCTTCCTCATTTTTAACATTTTATGGGAATATCGTTGTTTCTTATCATAACATATCCGCAGACTATTTTCCACAGGCAAAAAACGTGGTATACTTATTTTTAAACTGGGTGTGTATCCCTTTTCGATTTTAAATAGCCTCCGCTTTCGCTCTGGCTATGTTCAGCGGAATCCAGATTTTTTATTTCGCGTTTGTCGCGGCCTGCGGAACTTGTCGGGGCAAGGCCCCGCCATCTGCTGACGCAGACCGCTCGCCGCTTAAAAGCCCCACCGGGGCTTTCATTGCTGCGCAAACGCGGGCCGCTCCAAACGCATTTTCACCAGAAGGGCCGAAACCGGCAGATGCAGTAAAATCTCTTTTGTTGTTGGCCTTTACGGCCCCTTGCGTGAAAAAGCAGAATTGGAACGACCGCAGTCGTTCCAATTCTGCAAAAATAAAAATAAATTTTCCGCTGAATATGGCCAGAGCCTGCGGCGGCCATTTTAAATCGTCAAACTGCACCCTGAACAGGAGGTACCCGCGCCATGCAGCGCACAGAAAAATACTTTGAACAGGACGCTTTCCGCACCCAGTGCGAGAGCATCATCCTTGCCGCAGAGCCGGACGAAAAGACCGGCGGCGGGCGCATTGCGCTGGACGGCACGGTGTTCTACCCGGAGGGCGGCGGTCAGCCTGCCGACCGGGGCACCCTGACCCTGCCGGACGGCACCACGCTGAATGTGACCGATGTGCACGAGCATGACGGCATCCTCTGGCACAGCGTGGACGCCCTGCCGGAAAGTGCCGTTCCCGGCACTGCCGTTTCCGGCTGCATCGACTGGGAATGGCGGTTTGACAAAATGCAGCAGCACACCGGTGAGCACATCCTTTCCGGCATCCTGCACCAGATGTTCGGGGCCGAGAACGTGGGCTTCCACATCGGTTCCGAGGCTGTGCGCATGGACACCAGCGTGCCCATTTCTGCCGAGGGCCTGCAGGCAGCCGAGCTTGCCGCCAACCGCATCGTGTGGCAGGATGTGCCGGTGCTGGTCAGCTACCCCACCCGGGAGGAGCTTGCCGCCCTTGTCTACCGCTCCAAAAAGGAGATCGAAGGGCAGGTGCGCATCGTGACCATTCCCGGTGCGGATGTCTGCGCCTGCTGCGGCACTCACACCCGCACCACCGGACAGGTGGGACAGATCAAAATTCTGGCCAGCGAGAACTACAAGGGCGGCGTGCGGCTGAGCGTGGTGTGCGGCCAGCGGGCATTGCTTGCTGCACAGGCTATGCGCCAGCGGCAGGCAGAGATCGGGGCGCTGCTCTCGGCCAAGGCCGACCAGACCGCTGTGGCGGTGCATCGCGTCTACGATGAGTATACTGCGCTCAAGTTTACACACTTTGGTGTATGTTCTCAGCTGTTCGATGCACTTGCCCAGCTGGCAAACCCCGGTGAGGATGCCATCCGCACAGTGCCCGGCCTTGACCCGGACGGCCTGCACCGGCTGGCGGTGCGCCTGACCGAAGCCACCACCGGTCTCTGCGCCGCCCTGACCCCCACCGAAAAGGGCACCGGCTACTGCATTGCGCAGGCAGACGGCGATGTGCGCGCCCTGACCAAAGCCCTGAACGCCGCCCTGAACGGACGCGGCGGCGGCAAGCCCGGCATCTGTCAGGGCAGCTGCGCCGCTGCACCGGAACAGGTGGAGGAATTTTGCGGGAGCAAAACCGGTAAGCATCCTCGCCCTCTCCGTCTTTGCTTCGCAAAGCCACCTCTCCCAAAGGGAGAGGCTTTGGCAGTACGGAAAACCTTCCGGCTTTGCCAAGGGCTCCCCCTTTGGGGGAGCTGGCGCGTCAGCGCCTGAGAGGGCGAGCCACGTTAATTTTAAGGAGAACAACAAACTATGAGAATGCGTTTCAAACCCTATGCCCACGACGAGCTGATGGCAGCCGATTTCCATGTCCACGAGCCGCTGATCTGGGGCGGCAGGTGGCACGCCCAGTACGCCCGCCCGGAGCAGCCCTTTGTGCTGGAACTGGGCTGCGGCAAGGGCGGCTTCATCTCCCAGTTGGCCTGCGCCCACCCGGAAAACAACTATCTGGGCATTGATATCACCGATAAGGTGCTCATCCTCGCCAAGCGCAAGATCGAAGCCGCCTATCAGGCTGCAGGCCGCCCCATCGACAACGTGAAGATCATGAGCACCGACATCGAGCGCATCAAGGGGGTCATTACCGCCGAGGATACGGTCAGCCGCATCTACATCAACTTCTGCAATCCGTGGAGCAAGAACGGCTCTTCCCACAAGCACCGCCTCACCTACCCGCGCCAGCTCATCAACTACCGTGAGTTCCTCAAGGACGGCGGCGAGATCTACTTCAAGACCGACGACGATGATCTGTTCCGCGACAGTCTGGAATACTTCCCCGCTTCCGGCTACGACATCGAGTGGATGACCTTTGACCTCCATGAGAACGAGCCGGAGTGGAACATCCGCACCGAACACGAGGGCATGTTCACCGAAATGGGCATCAAGATCAAGGCCCTGATCGCCCGCAAGGACCCGGACCCCGCCAGCGTGACCTGGATCGAGCCGAAGATCCTCAAGCGTCAGGCCCGCGAAGCGGCCGAGGCCGAGGCTGCTGCCAAGGCTGCACAGGAAGGCGAAGGCAATGAATGACCCCTGCGAGATCTGCCTGAACAATGTGCAGGACGAGTACGGCAGCTGGTACTGTGCTCAGGGCGGCTGTCTGGACGAGGACGAGATGGCCCGCTATCTTTCCCGCAGCACAGCTGCCTGCCCGTTCTTTGAGCCGGGCGATGAATACAAGATCGTACAAAAACAGAACTGACCTGCACAGCAGCATGATTCTCACAGGAGGTGTTTTATGCTCAACTTTCTCACGACCACCACAGTATGCGGCTTTTCGCTGTATCATGTGCTGGCCTTCTTCCTCATTTATTCCTGCACCGGCTGGTGTCTGGAGGTCATCTTTGCCGCCGCCACCACCGGTCAGCTGGTGAACCGCGGCTTTCTCAACGGCCCGGTGTGCCCCATTTACGGCTTCGGCATGATCATTGTGCTGTTCACCCTGACCCCTTTGCAGGACAGCGTCCTGCTGCTGTACATCGGCGGTGTCATCCTGCCCAGTGCGCTGGAACTGGTAGGCGGCTGGGCACTGTATAAGCTCTATCACACCCGCTGGTGGGACTACAGTGACTTTCCCTTCAACATCGGCGGCTACATCTGTCTGGAATTCAGCCTGCTGTGGGGCGTGGGCACGCTGGTGGTCATGCGCATCGTCCACCCGGTCGTCGCCGGTCTTGTGGATATGGTCCCGCCCTTTGTGGGCTTTGTCGTTATGTGTGTGCTCTATGCAGTCTACGCGGCAGACGTAGTCGTTACGGCCTTTGCCGCCTCCGGTCTGGCCAAGACGCTGGATGCCATGGAGCAGCTGGCCGACAGTATCCATGCCGTCAGCGATGCCATGACCCAGCTGCTGGGCACCACCACCCTGAACGCCGACCAGAAGCTGGACGAGCAGCGCCTGCAGCTCAAGCTTGCTGCCGCTGAGGCCCGCGAAGCCGCACCGAAAAAGCGCGCCCTGCGTGAAACGCTGGCCGCCGTCCGTGCCAAGACCGAAGAGGCCCGCGAGGCCGCAAAGCGTGCTTCCGAGATCGCCAAGCTCAACACGGCCGAAGCCGCCAAGGCTGCACAGCTGGCCGCCAAGGGCACGATGGAGCGCGCTGCCGAGCTGCTGCGTCTGGAACAGCTGGCCGAGGAGCTGCAGGCCCGCAGCGATGAAATGCAGGCCCAGCTGCTGCGCACCCCCCGCATCGTTGGCCCGCGCCGCATGCTGCGCGCCTTCCCCGGCCTGAAGCATGGCGTAAAAAAGACCACCCTCAAGGCCCTGCGCCTTGGTCTTGCCCGCCGGGAAAGCCCCGAAGAAGAACCGAAGAAAAACGGCTCCGACACTCGCAAGGATGCCTGAGACCGCTGCCCAAAAGACCGCTGCACAGGAATGCAGCGGTCTTTTTATGCCCCGCCTTTCGGACCCGTCCGGCGTTCCGTTCTTTTTGCCGCAATGTCGCAATGTTTTAAATATCTATTTTCAAAGGTTTAAAATCGTGCTATACTGTTTTCTAAAATGCCATATTTTGTCGAAAACATCCAACAGCGAGGGATTTATCATGTCCGAAGAACTGAAGTCGAATGAAAATGTCGGCGCACTGCAACCCGATGCACTTGCACAGATCGCATCGGTAGACCCCAGCCCGGCCGTGGGCGGTGTGCACCGCTTTACTCCGGCCATGCTCGGCCGTCTCAAGAAGCAGCGTCAGCTGCTGAGCGAGCTGGAGCACGCCCTGAAAAATCACGAGTTCTGCTTCTTTCTGCAGCCCAAGTGCAACAGCATGACCCGCGCCATCGTGGGCATGGAAGCACTGGTGCGCTGGAACCACCCCACCCGCGGCTGCGTGCCCCCGTCTGAGTTCATGCCCCTGCTGGAAAGCACCGGCCTTGTGACCCAGCTGGATCAGTACATCTGGGAGTCTGTCTGCAAGACCCTGCACAAGTGGCAGGAGAGCGGCAGCAATCTTGTGCCTGTATCTGTGAATGTTTCCGTGGTGGATATCGTCAATCTGGACGTGCCGCAGATCTTCTCCAACCTTGTGGAAAAGTATCAGCTGGAGCCCAAGCTCCTGCTGGCCGAGATCACCGAGACCATGCTGGCCGAAAACGCTTCTCTGGTGGAAAACACCATCCAGGGCCTGCACCGCAAAGGTTTCTCTGTGATGATGGACGACTTTGGCAGCGGCTATTCTTCGCTGAATATGCTCAAGGACACCAACGTGGATGCCATCAAGCTGGACATGAAGCTCATCGACATGAACCAGCAGAACCGCAGCAAGGGCGTGCAGATCGTGGAATCGGTGGTGGATATGGCCCACCGCCTGAATCTGCCCATCATCGCCGAGGGCGTGGAAACGCCGGAGCAGGTCTCCATGCTACAGGCCGCCGACTGCCTGTATACGCAGGGCTATTATTTCTACAAGCCCATGCCGGTGGAGAACGCCGAGGCCCTGCTGGCCCAGCCCAACAGCGAGGATTACTGGGATATGCGCCGCGACCTGATGCGCCGCGACCTGATGCGCCATGACCGCCGGGTCCCCGTCTCCGACAGTGAGCAGACCGCACTGGCACTGCAGGCCTACCAGATCTTTGCGGATAATGTGCTGGAGCTTTCCCTGCTGAATCTTTCCACCGGCGAATACCGGGTCATCAAGCGGGATTCACGCCTGCCCGGTGCCGGTTCGGACACCGAGGAGGACTTTGCCGCTTACTGTGAGCGCATGGTGACGAACAAGGTGATCCACCCGGACGACGCGGAGATGTTCACCGACCAGACCGATCTGGAGACCCTGCGCTCCGCTGTTTTCAGCACCCAGCAGCCGGAGGCCTACCGCTTCCGCAAAAACGTGTCCGGCCAGTTCGTGTGGATCACCATGGAATTTCTGCCCTGCCGCAACTGCTGCGCCCAGAACCCATGGGCCACCGTGGTGGTGCGTGAGGATGCACAGGCCGACCATCTCAGCGAGGAGCTGGACTTCTCCTACAGCCACGACACCCTGACTGGCCTGCTGAACCGCAGCCTCTTCGAGACCGATCTGCGGACGCTGCAGTCCAGCGAATACGACTCCATGGTGTGCACCTACATCGATGTGGTGGGCCTGCACGAGATCAACAACCATCTGGGCCACCGCAGCGGCGATGCCATGCTCTGCTTCATTGCCAATGCGGCCCGCAAGTTCTTTGTTTCCAGCCGCATCTACCGCATCGGCGGTGACGAATTCGTGATCTTCACCCCGAACCAGCCGCCCTACAGCGTGTGGGTGGCTGTGGACAAGATGCGTGCTTTCCTGCGCGAGAAGGAATATGAGATCTCGGTGGGCATCCAGAGCACCAACAACCTGCACCGGCTGGACGATGCCATGAATCAGGCCGAAGCTGCCATGCGGCAGGACAAGCAGGCCTATTATGCCCGCAACGGCCAGGAGCGCCAGCTGCGGGGCCTGAACGAGAAGCTGGAGCAGACCCTGACCGAAAAGCGGGATGCCGAGCATTTCCTGCGGGTCCTTGCCCCCAAGTACAAGAGCGTGTTCGTTGTGGATCTGAAGACCGACCGTATGCGCGGCGTGATCGTCCCGGACTATTTCCAGAAAATTCTGGACACCTCCGGCGGCTCTTTCCTCGCCGTTCTGCAGCAGTACCGTGATACGCAGGTGCAGCCCGCCTACCGCGAGAGTCTGGCGGACCTGCTGGACTACAACTATATCCGCAGCAAGGTCCTGACCGGCGACATCGTGGAGCACACCTATAAAAAGACCGACGACACCACCTTCCGCGTCAAGGTGACACCCTACTCCAGGAGTGGCTCTCATATCGATGAAACGCTCTGGATCTTCTCGGATGAAGGGGCATCCCTTACCCCTCCCCAGACAAAATAAGTGACTAAAGAAAAAGAGACGGCTGATTTGAACGATCAGCCGTCTCTTTTTAGTTTATGCCCACAGATTTTCCGGGTACTGGCCCTCTGCCGTTTTGCGGGCGATGGCTTCCACCACCAGCGGCTTGTCCTCACGGTAGGTGACGCCGTACCATTTATCCGTGCTGCGCAGCACCTGAATTTTTGCCTTGCCCTCTTCGATCAGCTCCGTGACCACCAGCGGCAGGAAATACTCACACTTGAGCGGGTTTTTAGGCAGATTTTCGGTCAGCCAGCCCGCAAAGCGCTGCTCGGCTTCGTCCAGAAAGCTTTTGCCGAAGCCCCACAGGTTCATGCTCACCGGGGTATCGCCGGGCAGATCGGTCCAGCTTGCGCCGCCGTCCTCGGTGAAGTGTACGCCGTTTTCGTACGTTTCAATGCGGGTGCGTTCGGTCACACTGTGCAGGGTGCCGTCGGGTTCGGTCACGCATACGCCGCGGGCCACGCTGCCGTTCTCGGAGACAGTGTTCCGGAGCAGATAGCTTACCATGCAGTAGTCGTAATAGCTGCCGTCCTCGTGGGTGGACAGGTAATCATACATCACCCGGAAGGCCTCCGGGCCGTAATAATCATCGGCATTGATGACTGCAAACGGGCCGTCGATGAGGTCCTTTGCAGCCAGAACGGCGTGGCAGGTGCCCCAGGGCTTGACACGGCCCTCCGGCACGGCAAAGCCTGCGGGCAGCTCATCCAGCTGCTGGAAGGCGTATTTCACGTTCATGGCCTTGGATACACGCTCGCCGATGGCTGCCTTGAAAGCATCCTCGATCTCATGCTTGATAACAAAGATCACCGTCTCAAAGCCTGCGCGGCGGGCATCGTAAAGGGAATAATCCACGATCACCTGACCGTTCGGCCCCACCGGGTCGATCTGCTTCATGCCGCCGTAGCGGCTGCCCATGCCAGCCGCCATGACTACCAGTACCGGTTTGTTCATATAAGGTTCCTCCCGTATCTGAGCCGCAGCCGCGGCAGAATATTTATTGTCTCATTATACTCCATTTTGGACAGAAAAACAATTTGAAATGGCTCCGCCTCGCTCTGCCATTTTTCAATCGTCCCTTCGTTCAGCAAGTTAAAATTTCCAAAATATGCAATTTATTCTTGCAAAAGTATTGTTTTTGCCATGTAAATATTGTATAATGGCGGCATCAATGCAGGTTTTACCTGTCAAAAAGTGTCCTTTAGTGAAAGCGAAGCTTTCCAACACGATCAAGAAAGAGGTATTTTATCATGAATGAAGCCGTTACCAAGCGCTTTCTGCTGTATTTCCGCCTGATGCTGCTGGTGTGGATCCTGATCGCCAATGCCATCATCCATGTGACCGGCCTGGAGTACAGCTGGCTGATCTTTCTGAGCAATATCATGATGTTCACGCTGGAAGGCGATGTGAAGGATCGCTTCGTCACCGTTGAGCTGGGTGGTCTTGTGGGCCTGATCCTCACTGTGATCGCTCTGCTTTCCATCACGGCCCTGACCCCGGTGCTGGGCGGCTTCTTCGGCTTCCTCATCCCGCTGGCCGTGGTGCTGTTCATCCTCATCATCCTGCACCCCTACGCACCCAAGGTGCTGAACAACGTGGGCTTTGCCTACCTGACTGTGGCCTGCATCGACACCACCGCTCTGGCCACCCACCTGCCCCAGTTCTTCATCACCTTCATCGTGGGTTCCATTCTCTTCAACGGCGTGTGCGTGCTGCTGATGAAGCCTGCCAAGGCTCTGGCCGTCAAGAGCGTCCAGAAGGAAAACGTGTAACTCTCTTTACGGAGTATATAACATAAGCGAAGGCCCCGTTCCGATCGGAACAGGGCCTTCCCGTTTATGTGTTGTTATTTGCCGAAAATTGCACACTGTCGATTTTTGTGCTATACTGGTCGCGCTGCCCTTCCCATTCTGGCATCAGAAGGGGGTGAGGACCGATGAACTCAATTTTAGGCAACTTTCTCGTGGCTGTCGCAGCGCAGGTAACGGCAAACTATCTGTGCAAGTGGCTTGATAGTCACCGCAAGGGCAAGTAAGCACAAGAACCCCCTTGGAGCGGCAACTCCGAGGGGGTTCACTTTTGTGTGAGACCGATGCAATACTCAATCTCTATCAACTTTCTCTACCCTTATTATATGCATCCTTGCAAAAAAGTCAAGGCGGCGGTATTTTTTTCAGTTTGCGGCATCCATACGGATCCTTACATTCGTTGTTGCCATGCAAAAAAAGCGCCGCTCTCCCCTGCCGGAAAAGCGGCGCTTTGTGTTTTGCAGTGTCTGCTTACAGGCTGCGGTTGCGGATCTCGGCAGTCACCTTTGCGATGAACGCATCCAGCTCCATCGTGGTGGTCTCGCCCTTGCGGTCACGCACCGAGATGTTGCCTGCCTCGGCTTCCTTGGCACCCAGAACCAGCATATAAGGCACACGGTCCACCTGCTGTGCCTCGCGGATCTTGTAGCCGATCTTCTGGTTGTCGTCGTCCAGCACAACACGGACACCGGCTTCCACCAGCTTTTCGGTCACGCCCTCGGCGTAGTCCAGCGTCTTTTCGGAAACGGGCAGCACCTTGACCTGCGTGGGAGCCAGCCAGGTGGGGAACTTGCCCTTGGTCTCTTCGATCAGGTAAGCCATGAAGCGGTCCAGAGAGCCCAGGATGGCGCGGTGCAGCACCACGGGGGTCTTTTCGGTGCCGTCCTTGTCCACGTAGGTCAGGTGGAACTTTGCGGGCAGGCAGAAGTCCAGCTGGCAGGTGGACAGGGTGTACTCGGCACCCACGGCGGGCTTGACGTTCACGTCCAGCTTGGGGCCGTAGAAGGCAGCCTCGCCGATCTCCTCGGTGAAGTGGATGCCCAGCTCGGTCAGCACTTCGCGCAGGGCCTGCTCTGCATGGTTCCACATGGCATCATCGTCGTGGTACTTCTTCTTATCGGCAGGATCACGCAGGCTCAGCACGCAGCGGTAATCGGTAATGTTGAAGTCCTTGTACACCTCAAAGATCAGGTCGCACACGTTTGCGACCTCGCTCTTGATCTGCTCCGGGGTGCAGAACAGGTGAGCATCGTTCTGGCAGAAGTGACGGCCGCGCTCGATGCCCTTCAGGGTGCCGGAGGACTCGTAACGGAAATCGTGGGCGATCTCACCGATGCGCATAGGCAGGTCACGGTAAGAATGGGGACGATTTGCGTAGATCATCATGTGGTGGGGGCAGTTCATCGGGCGCAGAACATAGCTCTCGCCCTCCATCTCCATGGCGGGGAACATGTTCTCACGGTAGTGATCCCAGTGACCGGAGGTCTTATACAGGTTCACAGTGCCGATGCAGGGAGTCATAACGTGCAGATAGCCGCGTGCACGCTCCTTCTCCTTGATATAGTTCTCCAGCTCCTGCCAGACGGTGTAGCCTGCGGGCAGGAACATGGGCAGGCCGCGGCCAACCAGATCGTCGGTCATGAACAGGCCCATTTCCTTGCCGATCTTGCGGTGATCGCGCTCACGGGCCTCCTGCTGCTCCTTCTCCCATGCATCCAGCTCTTCCTGATTGCGGAAGGCCACGCCATTGATGCGGGTGAGCATCTTGTTTTCTTTGTCGTTCTTCCAGTATGCGCCGGACTGCTGGGTGATCTTGAAGGCCTTCAGCGCCTTGGTGTAGGTCAGGTGGGGTCCGATGCACATATCCACGTACTCGCCCTGCTGGAAGAAGCTGAACTCGGTCTCATCGGCCAGATCAGCCATGTGCTCGATCTTGTAGTTCTCCTTGCGCTCTTCCATCAGCTTCACGGCCTCGGCGCGGGGCAGGATGAAAGGCTTGATGGGCAGGTTCTCCTTGACGATCTTGCGCATCTCTTTTTCGATGTTTGCCAGATCCTCGTCGCTGAGCTTCTGGTCGCCCAGATCGACGTCGTAGTAGAAGCCGTTCTCGGTAGCGGGGCCGAAGGCGAAATCAGCCTGCGGATACAGGCGCTTGATGGCCTGCGCCATGATGTGGGCTGCGGTGTGACGGATAACGTGCAGTTCCTGATCCTGCGGGCACTCGTCCACATGACCGTCCTTATAGATGATCTTCATAATGTTTGCTCCTTTGACAGATAAAGTAAAACAAAAAAGCGCTTCATCCCGCACACTTACTCACGGGATGAAGCGCCTGAAAAAATCAGAAACGTTCCACGGTTCCACCCGAATTGCGTGCTTTTCTGCACGCCACTCGCTGTGCTGTAACGGGCGCACCCGGCAGAGGTTCTCCTCTGCGCTCTGCGGTGGTAGAGCTCCGGCACATGACAGGCTGCTTGCAGCGCCCTTGCGGGGCAGCCCTCTCTGCATCATGGAGACGGGAACTCAGTTTGTCCGCATCATCGCTTTTACAGGATGAAACTACGCTGATTGTAGCACGTCCCGCCGAAAAAATCAAGAGACGCAGCCATGAAATTTTTTCTTCATTTTTCTTCCTTCGGCTGCAGGAATTCCGAAAAAAGCTTGCTGGTGCGGAACCCCTGACTGGAGTACAGGCTGTGATAGCCAGAGAACATATAGCTCAGGCCGCAGGCCAGCGCCATCAGCTCAAACCCGGCCCCGCTGAACAGCTCAGCCGCCAGTACAATGGAAGCCACCAGCGTATTGGTCGCCCCGCAGAACACGCACACCAGACCCACTGCAGCAGAAAAGCCCGCCGGGAGCCCCAGCAGCGGCCCCACCACGCAGCCAAACGTTGCGCCGATGTAAAAACTCGGCACCACTTCGCCGCCCTTGAAGCCCACGCTCAGGGTCAGCACTGTAAGCACCATTTTGCACACAAAGTCCCACGGCAGAGCCTGCTCCAGCTCAACGGCATCCATAATGACATCCATGCCGGCACCGTTATAGCGGCCCACCCCCATCAGGTAGGACAGCGCTACCACAGCCGCACCGCCTGCAGCAGCCCGCACCCACGGATTCGGCAGCAGTTTGGGGATCTTATGCTCAAAAAAGTGCAGCATCTGGCAGAAAATCACCGCCACCACCGCGCAGCACATGGCCAGCACGGCGGTGCGCACCACCGTCCGGGCATCCAGCGGCGGCGCTTCCATCACAAACCGTGTGGGCGCAATGCCGGCCTTCAGCGAGATGCTGTATGCAATGAGCGCCGCCAGAAAGCCCGGCACGAAGGCCACGGTCAGCATCAGGCCCACATCCACCACCATCATCGCAAACAGGGTCGCGGTCAGCGGTGTACCGAACAGCGCCGAAAAAAATGCCGCCATGCCGCACACGGTAGCCGTGCGGCAGTCATGATTGTTGAAGTGCAGCACCCGGCCGATATTCCAGCCGATGCTGCCGCCCATCTGCAGCGCTGCGCCCTCGCGGCCGGCCGAGCCGCCGCACAGATGGGTGAGCACAGTGCCCAGAAAGATGGCCGGGACCAGCCACGGCGTCACCGAGCTGCCGTCCTGCACGGCCCGCAGCACATCGTTGGTGCCCTTGCCGACACAGCCTGTCGCCTTATACAGAGCCGTAATGGCAATGCCTGCCGCAGGCAGAAGCCATAGCAGCCAGACCTGCTCTGCGCGCTGCTCGGTCACCCATTCCACTGCCAGATGGAACAGCGTTCCGATACCGCCGCACAGCACGCCGGTGCACACAGCCAGAAGCGTCCACCGGAACAGTGCCAGAAGCGAGACCCGGATCGCTTCCTTATAATGCAGGAACCATTCCTTTATTTTCCACATGTTTCTTCCCCGCACCTCTCTTATTTTCGATCTGATTTTGTCTATATGCGCCAAAACATAACATGTTTTTCTATCAATGTCAACCAAAGAACGGCAAAGGATATTATACAATTTTTACATACCCGGTAAAACAAATGCCAAAAGCCCCGCTTCTTTGTGCGCAGAAGCGGGGCTTTTGATTTGGTTGCCATTAGAGATTTTGGAGCTTTACTCCACATCCTGCAGGGCGGCAAAGTCCTCTTCGCCGGTGCGGATCTTGACCACGCGGGTCACGTTGTACACAAAGATCTTGCCGTCGCCGATATGGCCGGTGTACAGTGCCTTCTTGGCAGCCTCCACCACAGCGTCCACGCTGATCTTGGAGACGATCACCTCCACCTTGATCTTGGGCAGCAGGGTGGTATCCACAGGCACGCCGCGGTACTTTTCGGAAGTGCCCTTCTGGATGCCGCAGCCCATCACCTGAGTGACGGTCATGCCGGTAACGCCCAGATCGTTGAGGGCAGTCTTGAGCTGATCGAACTTGGAAAGCTTTGCAATGATGGACACCTTGTGCATACCGGTGTCGTACACGCCATCGTGGATCACGGGCGAAGGCTCGCGCACCACAGGAACGGCAGCGCTGATCTGCTTGTCGGTGGCCTTGGTCACATCGTCCTCGCCGAGGTCGGTGTTCTCGTTGGGCACCATGGCAGCAGAGTTTGCATCGGAGATGGAGAAACCAGCGTAAGCGGATGCCAGACCATGCTCGTGGATATCCAGACCGTCGATCTCCACCTCTGCGGGAACGCGCAGGCCGATGAACTTATCGATGAGCTTGAAGATAATGAACATCACAACGACAACGTAGATGTCAACGGTCACGAGGCCCAGCAGCTGGGTGCCCAGCTGTGCCAGACCGCCGCCGTAGAAGAGACCTGCGTGCTCAGTGTTGGCACCGGTGGAGAACAGGCCCACCGCAATGGTGCCCCACACGCCGTTTGCAAAGTGGACGGAAACTGCACCAACAGGGTCATCCACCTTGGCGATGTTATCGAAGAACTCAACGCTCAGAACAACGAGCAAGCCGGCCACAAAGCCGATGAAGAATGCGCCGAACGGAGAAACGGTATCGCAGCCTGCAGTGATCGCCACCAGACCGGCCAGAGAACCGTTCAGGGTCATGGAGACATCGGGCTTTCCGTAGCGCAGCCAGGTGAAGATCATAGTCACACAGGTGGCAACGGCTGCGGCAAGGTTGGTGTTGAAGCAGACCAGACCGGTCATGGTCATGGCCTCGTCGGTGGCAAGGCTCAGAGAAGAACCGCCGTTGAAGCCGAACCAGCAGAACCACAGGATGAACACGCCCAGAGCACCGGCGGTCAGGTTGTGGCCGGGAATGGCGTGAGGCTTGCCGTTCTTGTCGTACTTGCCGATGCGGGGACCCAGCATCCATGCGCCCAGCAGAGCGATGACACCGCCCACATTGTGGACTGCTGCAGAGCCTGCAAAATCATGGAAGCCCATGCTCTGCAGCCAGCCGCCGCCCCACATCCAGTGGCCGCAGATGGGGTAGACCACCAGCGAGATCGCAGCAGAATAAACGCAGTAAGCCTTGAAGTTGGTGCGCTCGGCCATGGAGCCGGAAACGATGGTGGCGGCCGTTGCGCAGAACACGGTCTGGAACACGATGTAGACCCACAGCGGGATATCCAGACCCAGATGGCTGTAATCGCCCTGAATGAACGGGTCGAAGCCGCCGATCAGTGCGCCGGTGCCGCCGAACATCAGGCCAAAGCCGATAATCCAGTAGCACGGAGTGCCGATGCAGAAGTCCATCATATTCTTCATCAGAATATTACCGGTGTTCTTGGCACGGGTGAAACCGGCTTCGCACAAGGCGAAGCCCGCCTGCATGAAGTAGACAAGGAACGCTCCCACGAGCGTCCAACAGGTGTTGACGGAGCTGAACATAACTTTTCATACCTCCCACGAATGTGATGCCGCAAGGCCACCAGAACCTTTTGGCGTGTGCGGTGTTCCCCGTGCCGATCGCACGCAGGAACGCTTCATTTGCACTCAGGAGACCCTCTATCTTCCCCCGAGCGGCAATATCCCCGAAAACACAAAAGGCGCTGGCGGAATCAATTCCGTCAGCGCCTTTGCTTTCGATGGCAAGAGTATAGTCCCTTTGTGCAAAAGTGTCAAGGGCTCATGTTAAGGTTTTACGTTTTTCACAACGCAAAGAAAGTTATCACGGCAAAAGTTTGGCAAAACTTTGTTTTCAGCTGCGCACTAGTCATTCTTTTCCGTTTCTGTGTCGTTTTCTGCTTTTTTGCGGCCGGAGCGGTGTCCGCCCTGCATTTCCCAGTGCAGCATCAGGCTCATCATGGCGCGCAGCGCAAAGGTGGCAGCCAGCGGCACCACCGACTCCAGATTCTGCAAAAGGAAGGTCTTTGCGATCTCCGCCGACATCAGGAATTCCAGCGCCGTGGTCAGGCCGCTGCTCATCTCGTGGTGGAAATCATGGTGGTCATGGAAGAAGGTCGCCCGCACATAGTGGTAGGTGGCCTTGATAAGACTGGTGACGATGATGAACAGACCGATCACTTCGGCAAGGCCCGCGATCATGGGCACTGCGGTCTCCAGAAAGCCTTCCAGTCCATGGGTAACGCCTGCGTTCAGATGATAAAGCCAGCCCATAGCAGCATCCTCTTACAGCAGCGTCTTGACGTATGCTGCCAGCTCCTCGTCCTTGCAGGAGGCGAAGAACAGCTCGCTGAACTTTGCACCGGCCACAGCGCCCTTCAGCAGGTCCTGATCGATGCTCTTCAGGCACTCGATCAGCGGCTTGAAGGTAGCGGCACGCACGCCGTCCAGGATCTTCTTGTTGCGCTGCTCAGGCTCCACGCGCTCCTTGGGGTAGCCCTGACCGTGGCCGAAGCCGAACAGTTTCTCGAAGCAGTACTCAAGGTTCAGCTCACCGCCCCAGCCGAAGCCCTTGGCAAACGGCATGGCAACGGCGTTGCCGTCGTTCACGTGGGCAAAGGTGTAGGCATCCACAGGGTCCTCCACATGGCCGCAGATCACGCCGGGGAAGCTGTTCAGTGCCAGCATGGCACCCTCGCCGGTGCCGCAGCCGGTGATGACATAATCGGCTGCGCCGCTGTTCAGCAGGATGGCAGCCAGAATGCCGCACTGCACATAGGTCAGCTGGGCAGCATCGTCGGCAGCGTACATGCCGTAGTTGACCACCTCGTGGCCCATGGGCTCCACCACCTTTTTCAGGGCAGCTTCAATGATGCCATTCTTGGCGGCCTGACTGTTCTCGTTGATGAGTGCAATCTTCATAGTAGTTTCTTCTCCTTTTATGATCTTCTCCTGCAGGTGCAGGTGTTATACAAAGTCCTCGCGCATGGGGGTAAAGAAGTCCATCATCACGCCGCCTTCCAGACACACACAGCCGTGCATCACGCCGTCCTGCTTGAGCAGGGTGTCGCCGGGGCCCACCTCGCGGGTCTCGTCGCCGATGGTAAAGCGGTAGCGGCCGGAGACGATGTAGGTGACCTGCGTGTGCGGGTGGCAGTGCATGGCACCCACACCGCCGGTCTCAAAGGTATTTTCCACGCACATGGCATCCTTGCTGTAGGCCAGAATGCGGCGCTTTACGCCCTTGCCGCACACCTCCGGCTCGATCTCGGCATGGGGCACCCATACTGCGTCTTTATGCTGTTTTTCCATTATAACACAACATCCTTTCCCATACAAACACAAAAAGCGGCAGCCAGCAGGCAAAGCCTGCCCGGCTGCCGCCGTGCTCAGTCCTTTGGGATATCCTCAGCCATTACTGGGGCTGCTTGCCGATGTAAGCCAGAATGCCGCCATCGACGTACAGGATCAGGCCATTGACAAAGTCAGAAGCCTCGGATGCCAGGAAGACAGCAGGTCCGCCCAGATCCTCTGCCTCGCCCCAGCGGCCTGCGGGGGTCTTGGCAACGATGAACTGGTCGAAGGGATGACGGCTGCCGTCGGGCTGGATCTCGCGCAGAGGTGCGGTCTGCGGAGTAGCGATGTAGCCGGGTCCAATGCCGTTGCACTGGATGTTGTATGCGCCGTACTCAGAAGCGATGTTCTTGGTGAGCATCTTCAGGCCGCCCTTGGCTGCAGCGTAGGCGGAGACGGTCTCACGGCCCAGCTCACTCATCATGGAGCAGATGTTGATGATCTTGCCGCCGCCCTGTGCGATCATGTCGGGGATGATGGCCTTTGCCACGATGAAGGGAGCGTTCAGGTCAACATCGATGACCTGACGGAACTGAGCAGCGCTCATCTCGGTCATGGGGATGCGCTTGATGATACCGGCGTTGTTGACCAGAATGTTGATGTGGCCCACTTCCTCGGTGATCTTTGCCACCATGGCGTTGACGGCATCCTCATCGGTAACGTCGCAGACATAGCCGTGAGCCTTGATGCCTGCTTCTTCGTAAGCAGCGATGCCCTTATCCACCAGCTCCTGCTTGATGTCGTTGAACACGATGGTAGCGCCATTGGCTGCCATTGCCTTTGCAATTGCCATGCCAATGCCGTAGGATGCGCCGGTGATCAGCGCGACCTTGCCGGTCAGATCAAAAGATTTGGGAGTGCACTGTGCCATAATAGAGTCCTCCAATCAAATTGTTCCTTTGCGGGGAAGCCCCGTTTTTGCTCTGCAGGACGCTCAAAAAGCCGAACTCTCGATTTCAGCATCCTTCTTGTATACAGGGTAACATTCTTTTTGGGCTCTGTCAAGGCATTTTCTTCTGCATTTTTGCTGTATTTTTAATTTTCCGGGAAATTTTTTCGTGAAAAGTCGTGCAAAGCTGCAAAAACCCGGGTTTTTCTTGTATACACGGTTTCAGCCATTAGCGGTGCGCACAATTTCGGCGGAAAAATTTGGGCTTGTTGACAAGAGCCATCTTAAGCCATCCAGAATATCATCCCAGCTTCTTTTTCTGCTGCCGTGCCACAATGGGCATCAGCAGGGAGGCAGGCAGCAGCTTCTGCGCCGTGGTGCATGCCCGCATAAAGGCCGAGGGCACGATGATGGTCCTGCGGTGCATCATGCCGTGCATGGCTTCCTGTACGCAGAACTCCGGCGTGATGCCCTTGAGGGCAAACACCACCCCTGCCCGGTCGTTGAACTCGGTATCCACCGGCCCCGGGCAGAGCGCACACACGTAGACCGGGCTGTGCAGCTCCTGCAGCTCCCGGGCAACGCCCCGGGTCAGGCTGACCACATAGGCCTTGCTGGCATAGTAGCCCGCCATATAGGGCCCGCCGGGCAGCAGCCCCGCCGAGGACGCCACGTTCAGGATGGTGCCGCCGCCTGCCGCGTGCATCCTGCGCACCGCAAAGCGGAACAGCCGCGCCATGGCTTCCACATTCACCCGGATCATTTCCTCTTCCCGGGCGTCGTCGGTCTCCAGATAGCTGCCGCACACGCCAAAGCCCGCGTTGTTGATAAAGATATCAATGGTCTCCCCCTCCAGCTCCTTGAAAAGGCGCTGGCAGTCCTCTTCCTTTGCAAGATCGGCAGGCAGGATGCGGCAGGGCGTGCCCAGCTTTGCGGCCAGCGCTTCCAGCCGGTCGGTGCGGCGGGCGGTCAGGATAAGCCGGCAGCCCAGCTTTGCATAGCGGCGTGCAAACTCCTGCCCGATGCCGGAGCTTGCACCAGTGATCCAAATGGTCTTTTGCATGGTGATTTTCCTTTTTCCTCTCGCCCCCAGAGCGGGGGCTTTCTGTACTTATTGCCCCTATTTTAACACAGTTTGGCCGCATTTTCTATGCAATTTTCGTAAACTATAAAAAGAGTGTCCGGAACACCTGCGGCATCCCGGACACTCTCATAGATTTTATTTCAACAGGTTGTCGTTCTCGAAGTAATCGATCCGCATGGACTTGCGCACCTCGGCCAGCGTAGCAGCGGCAGTCTTTTCGGCATAAGCGCTACCCTCCTTCAGGATCTCCACCACCTCGGGCAGGCGCTGTTCCCACTCCTTGCGGCGGGTGCGGATGGGCTCCAGTTCGGCCTGCATGACGCTGTTCAGGAACTTTTTCACCTTCACGTCGCCCAGACCGCCGCGCTGGTAGTGTGCCTTTACCTCGTCGAGGTTCTGGTATTCCGGCCAGAACTCGGCAAAGTGCTCCGGGCGGCAGAAGGCATCCAGATAGATGAACACCGGGTTGCCCTCCACCTTGCCGGGGTCCTGCACCCGCAGGTGGTTGGGGTCGGTGTACATGGACATGACCTTCTTTTTGATGTCCTCCGGTTCCTCGGAGAGGTAGATGCAGTTGCCAAGGCTCTTGCTCATCTTGGCCTTGCCGTCGGTGCCGGGCAGGCGCAGGCAGGCGGCGTTCTGGGGCAGCACGATCTCCGGCTCGGTCAGGGTATCGCCGTAAACAGCGTTGAATTTGCGCACGATCTCGCAGCACTGCTCGATCATGGGCTTCTGGTCCTCACCGGCAGGCACGGTGGTGGCGTGGAAGGCGGTGATGTCCGCAGCCTGACTGATGGGGTAGCAGAAGAAGCCCACCGGGATGCTGGTCTCAAAGTTGCGCATATGGATCTCGCTCTTGACGGTGGGGTTGCGCTGCAGGCGGCTCACGGTGACGAGGTTCATATAGTAGAAGCTCAGCTCAGTCAATTCCGGCACCATGGACTGGATAAAAATATGGGTCTTGGCGGGGTCGATGCCGCAGGCCAGATAATCCAGCGCCACCTGCAGGATGTTCTGGCGCACCTTTTCCGGGTTGTCGGCGTTATCGGTCAGGGCCTGTGCATCGGCGATCATAACGTAGATCTCATCGTACTCGCCGGAGTTCTGCAGGCGCACCCGCTCCTTCAGGGAACCGACATAGTGGCCCACATGCAGGCGGCCGGTGGGACGGTCGCCGGTCAGAATAATCTTTTTCATGATGTTCTCCTTTATTTTGCCGGAAGGCGGCTTGCCCTCTCCGTCTTTGCTCCGCAAATCCACCTCTCCCAAAGGGAGAGGCCTTGGCATAACGGTATACTTCGTGTAGACTGCCAAAGGCTCCCACTTTGGGGGAGCTGGCGCGAATGCGCCTGAGAGGGCGAGGATGCTGCCCTTAAAAGCATCCGCCCACCAACAAATTTTCAATTCTAAAACATGCTTTAAGTATATCCCGCCTCGCATTTTCTGTCAACAAAAGCGGCCGGAGAAAAAGAAAAAAGCGATGGAAAACTTCCATCGCTTTGCTGGCGCCTCTTGCCTGACTCGAACAGGCGACACCCTGATTAACAGTCAGGTGCTCTAACCGACTGAGCTAAAGAGGCATCTATATAAAACGGCACATGACCGTTTTACTACTATAAAATGGTGACCCGTACCGGAATCGAACCGATGTTAAAGGCGTGAGAGGCCTCTGTCTTAACCGCTTGACCAACGGGCCATACGTCCATTTTGCATCGGGTGTTCGCTCCCGACTTGGCTATTTTAGCATAGCACGCCTACTTTGTCAACACAAAAATTCAATTTTTTCAAAAAATCTTCCGCACCCGGGCTGCGCCGGTGTGGAACAGGCCCAGCGCCAGCCCCAGATATACGCTGATCACCGTATCGTTCTGGTCAAATTCCATCTGCTGGCGCTGCGGCAGGCCGGCCAGTGTACCCTTGTATACGCACCGCAGCTCTTCCAGCCGGGTGTAGTCGTTCGGGTGCATCAGGGTGCTGTGCTTGGGCAGCTCCATGGCACCGCTCTTTTCCAGCACCTCGCTGACGAACTGGGAGCAGAAATAGTGCCGGCGGCGCTTCCAGCGGATATGCATCCCGCAGAGCGCAAGACCGATAACGTTGAACTGGTAAAGGCTGCCGTGGGCCATCATGTGCTCGGCACGGCGGCGGGCACGGGTGTAGGCTTCATCGCTCACATCCAGCGCATACAGTGCGCAGGGCACGTTCTCCCGCAGACGGAACACGCCCCGGTTCAGGTATTCCCTGCTGGGCCCTGCCGGGAACATGGTATAGCCGTTTTTGCGGGTAGAGCTGTACAGGCAGCTCAGGTCTTCGTCAAAAGCCAGCGAAGCGTGGGTATAATTTGCACCGGTAACAGCGTAAACAAGGTTTGAAAGCAGGGTACCCGACCGGGTGAGCAGGATGTAGATGGTCTTCATGATCTTTTTCCTTTTTATATGTAGCACACAGAAAAAGCGAGGCTGTCCTTTTGTCAGATACAGTATACCACAGGCAAAGCTTCTTTGTCATAAAAATCGTCAAAATCTCGTAAATTTTGCACAAATCGGGCTGTGGTTCCTGTT
Source organism: Faecalibacterium taiwanense (assembly GCF_036632915.2). Taxonomy (NCBI): domain Bacteria; kingdom Bacillati; phylum Bacillota; class Clostridia; order Eubacteriales; family Oscillospiraceae; genus Faecalibacterium; species Faecalibacterium taiwanense. The sequence continues at coordinate 82,504 of NZ_CP155552.1, forward strand.
CCGCTCTTCCCTGCCGCGCCGTTTTGCGGGAAGGGCCGTTTTTGTGCTCGGTTTTTCATGGATACCAGCTCGTCAAAATTTTATCAAAAAATTGTTTTTCTGCCTTTCCACCTTATTTTTTCAGGTTTCGCCCCCTGCTTTTGTTTCCTGAATTTGTTTCAGGCAGTTAAATTTCTTAATGAAATTTGTTTCTTTTCTGCAAATAGCACGATTCGTTTATTGATTTCGGGATACTTTTATGTATAATGATATGCAGGAGAATTTGCATTTACAAACTGCAAGCCTTCTGCGCAGCGCCCGGCCCGCCGGGAAACGCTGTGCCCTATACAGGACGTATGGATCAAACGAAAGTAGAGGTATAGCGAATATGGCAAAGTTGGATCTTACCAAGTATGGCATTACCGGCACGACTGAGATCGTGTACAACCCCTCCTACGAGCAGCTGTTCGAGGAAGAGACCAAGCCCGGTCTGGAAGGCTACGAAAAGGGCCAGGTCAGCGAGCTGGGTGCTGTGAACGTTATGACCGGCATCTACACCGGCCGTTCTCCCAAGGACAAGTTCATCGTTATGGACGAGAACTCCAAGGACACCGTGTGGTGGACTTCCGACGAGTACAAGAACGACAACCACCCCGCTTCTCAGGAAGCATGGGCTGCTGTGAAGGCCATCGCTCAGAAGGAGCTGTCCAACAAGCGCCTGTACGTGGTGGATGCATTCTGCGGTGCCAACAAGGATACTCGCATGGCCATCCGCTTTGTCATGGAAGTTGCATGGCAGGCACACTTCGTCACCAACATGTTCATCAAGCCCACCGCTGAGGAGCTGGAGAACTTTGAGCCCGATTTCGTTGTCTACAACGCATCTAAGGCCAAGGTTGAGAACTACAAGGAGCTGGGCCTGAACTCTGAGACTGCTGTTGTGTTCAACATCACCAGCAAGGAGCAGGTCATCGTGAACACCTGGTACGGCGGCGAGATGAAGAAGGGCATGTTCTCCATGATGAACTACTTCCTGCCGCTGAAGGGCATGGCTTCCATGCACTGCTCTGCCAACACCGACCTGAACGGTAAGAACACCGCTATCTTCTTCGGTCTGTCCGGCACCGGCAAGACCACCCTGTCCACCGATCCCAAGCGTCTGCTGATCGGCGATGACGAGCACGGCTGGGACGACAACGGCGTGTTCAACTTCGAGGGCGGCTGCTACGCAAAGGTCATCAACCTGGATAAGGACTCCGAGCCCGATATCTACAACGCCATCAAGCGCAACGCTCTGCTGGAGAACGTCACTCTGGATGCTGAGGGCCACATCGATTTCGCTGATAAGAGCGTTACCGAGAACACCCGTGTGTCCTACCCCATCAACCACATCAAGAACATCGTCCGCCCCATTTCTTCTGCACCCGCTGCAAAGAACGTCATCTTCCTGTCTGCTGACGCATTCGGCGTTCTGCCCCCGGTCTCCATCCTGAGCCCCGAGCAGACCCAGTACTACTTCCTGTCCGGCTTCACTGCAAAGCTGGCAGGCACCGAGCGCGGCATCACCGAGCCCACCCCCACCTTCTCTGCATGCTTCGGCCAGGCCTTCCTGGAGCTGCACCCCACCAAGTATGCTGAGGAGCTGGTCAAGAAGATGCAGAAGAGCGGCGCCAAGGCTTATCTGGTCAACACCGGCTGGAACGGCACCGGCAAGCGCATCTCCATCAAGGATACCCGCGGCATCATCGACGCCATCCTGAACGGCGACATCAACAATGTGCCCACCAAGAAGATCCCCTACTTCGACTTCGAGGTTCCCACCGTGCTGAACGGCGTGGACACCGGCATTCTGGATCCTCGCGACACCTATGCTGACGCTTCCCAGTGGGAAGAGAAGGCCAAGGATCTGGCAAGCCGCTTCATCAAGAACTTCAAGAAGTACGAGGGCAACGAGCACGGCAAGGCTCTGGTCTCTGCCGGCCCCCAGCTGTAAGCTGATCTCCGCCTGATACTGAAGCGATAAAAAAGGACGTGTTCCCGCAAGGGAGCACGTCCTTTTTGTTTTGTAAACCGGAAGGTAAACGTTCCGTCGGTTGTGTTTTCCACATTTCTGTGTTATCCTGTGGAAAAGGATGTGAGCAGAATGGATGCAAAAGAATTTGGTGCATTCCTTGCACAAGTGCGCCGGGAGCGGAACATGACGCAGGCCGAACTGGCTCAGCAGCTTCACGTTACGGATAAAGCTGTCAGCCGCTGGGAACGCGGCATCGGGCTGCCAGACATCAACACGCTGGAGCCGCTGGCCGATGTGCTGGGCCTGACCCTCGCTGACCTGATGCACTGTCATGACTCCCGTCAAAAAGATGCCACTCCTCCCGTTCCTCTGGAAGATTTTTTCACCATGCTGCGCCGCCAGCACACTGTAGACTGGCATTCTGTGCGTACTGCTCTTCTTGCATTAAGCATTGCACTTGCCCTGTGGGGAATTTTTGCCTGTCCAGGCAGATTAGCTGTGCACTGGCGGACTCTCAGCGATGGTTCGCTTCAGGCCGACGGCTGGATGTCCTCCCTGGTCATTTTTCCATTGTTTGCCGGATTTGAATTTCTATCTCTTGAGCTCTGGAACAATTTTGAGCAAACCGGTTACTACCGGCGCTGGGGTGAGGTGAATCTTTTTATCATTCATGCCATGTCTTTCGGCACGCCGCTTACCCGTCTGATGCGGCTCGTGCTGGATCTTCTGTTCTTTTTCTGTTTTGGATTTCTGCTTCCATGCTGCGAAGCATGGCTGATCCTTTTGAATTAAATGCCGCTTTCCTCTGCGTCCCCACCCGTGAAAAAGCAAAAGAGCAAAGCCCGCCGGCTTTGCTCTTTTGCATAAGGATCAATCATTTTTCCACTGCTATGCCCAGAGCACAGCGGAGGGCATTTTAAATCGTTTTTACTTGGCAGCGTCGAACTCTGCCTCGATCTCTGCCGAGGGTGCCGGGGTGACAAGGCTCACCACAACACAGACCACCAGAGACATCAGGAAGGCAGGCAGCAGCTCGTAGATGCCAAACACGCCGCCCAGCGGGCTGATGATGTACTTCCATACAAAGACCATCAGGCCGCCGGAGAGCATACCGGCCAGTGCGCCCTGCCAGTTGCAGCGCTTCCAGAACAGGGAGCACAGCACCACTGCGCCAAAGGAGCCGCCAAAACCGGCCCATGCAAAGCTGACGATGCCGAACACGCTGGAGTTGGGGTCGCGGGCTAGCACCACGCCCACCACACTGATGCAGATGATGGTCAGGCGGGCAGCGAACAGGCTCTGCTTCTCGGTCAGCTTCATGTGGCCGAACTCCTGCAGGATGTTCTGGGATACGCTGGAGGCCGCTGCCAGCATCTGGCTGTCGGCGGTGGACATGGTAGCGGCAAGGATGCCGGCAAGGATCAGACCTGCCAGAATGGCTGCCAGCACGCCGTGCTGAGCGATCAGGCTGGCCACGCGCACGATCAGGGTCTCGCTGGAAGAGCCGCTCAGGAACTCCAGCGCGCCCGCCTTGGTCATGCCCAGACCCACCATGCCGATGACGATGGAAGCGGTCATGGCAATGACCACCCACACGCTTGCAATGCGGCGGCTGAGCACCAGCTTCTTTTCGTCCTCAATGGCCATGAAGCGCAGCAGGATGTGGGGCATGCCGAAGTAGCCCAGACCCCATGCCAGCGTGGACGCGATGTCCAGCAGACTGTAGGAGGTAGCGGTGTTGTCTGCCGCATTGTGGCTTGCAGCCATGGTCAGGTAGCCGGGCAGGCTGCGGGCGTTGTCCAGAACCACGTCCCAGCCGCCTGCCACGCTGACACCATACACCAGCACTGCGATCAGCGCCATGCTCATGACAACGGACTGGATCAGGTCGGTGGTAGACACCGCGCGGAAGCCGCCCATGATGGTGTAGCCCACAATGACCACAGCGGACAGGATCATAGCCGCCATGTAATCCACGCCAAACAGGCTGTTGAACAGCTTGCCGCAGGCGGCAAAGCCGGAAGCGGTGTACGGGATGAAGAACACGATGATGATGACCGCGCCCAGCGCGTTGAGCAGGTTGCGCTGGTCATGGAACCGCAGGGAAAGGAACTGCGGCACCGTGATGGCATCCAGATTGGCCGAGTAGCGGCGCAGGCGGCGGGCCACGATGAGCCAGTTGAGCCATGTGCCCACAGCAAGGCCGATGGCCGTCCAGCCCGGCGACGCGATGCCGGTGAGATATGCAAGGCCCGGCATACCCATCAGCAGCCAGCTGGACATATCGCTGGCTTCGGCGCTCATAGCCGTGACCAGCGGGCCCATCGTGCGGCCGCCGAGGTAGAAATCGCTGCTGTCCTCGTTGGATTTGCTGTAGACAAAGCCAACCAGCAGCATTCCCACCAGATAGATCACAATGGTGGCAATGATGCAGATATTGATCATTTGATTACCCCTCTCTTTCTTCCCCTCAACGGGAACATATCTTAAATATTACCACAAAAACCTGCATTCCTGCAAGCTTTTCGGGCAATTCAAGAGCACAAACTGCTGTTTTTCCGGGTTTTGAACAGAAAAAGCAGCATTTCTGGTGCAAAATCCATCAGAAACACTGCCGTCGTAAATTGATATCCGCAGCCCGGCGTAAAGCCGTATCCGTATTGAACCAAAAAAGCACCCCCTGCCATGGCCTTGTAAGGGTCAGCAGCGGGTGCTCTTTTTGGTTTATGTCTGTACAAAGAAATCCGGGAACCGTTCCAATATCTTCTGGAAATTCTCGCGGTACATGCCAAGGTGATGCTCAAACAGGGCTTCTACGTCCACGTCCAGCGGCAGGCCGTCCCGCAGATAGCCAAAGATCTGCTCGTGCTCTTTCTGCACCGAGGCAATATTTCCCCGGCAAAGGGCCGAGTCCAGATACCGCACACGGTCCATATGGGAAGTAACGTTGTGCATGGCCTCCCAGATGCGGTCGTAGCCGGAATCGTGGTACAAAAGCCTGTGGAAGTCGTTATCCAGCGAGATGAAGAAGTCATCTGCTGCATCCTGATCCAGATAAAGGTCTTCGTTCTGCCGGTTCAGCAGTTCCTGAAATTCGTTCAGCTGTTCCCTTGTCAGCTTTCCGGCCAGCCCGCGCAGCAGCGCCGGTTCCAGAATGCGGCGCATGGCAAAGCCTTCGTTCAGGTATGGAACGCTGATCTTGGACACAATGCTGCCGCGCTGCGGCAGAACATCCACAAGCCACTCGCTTTTCAGCATCATCAGCGCTTCGTGTACCGGTGTGCGGCTCATGGCCAGCTGTTCGCACAGTTCGGCCTCGCTCAGCTGACAGCCCGGCTGCAGCTGCAAGGTCATAATATTTTTGCGCAGCATACGGTAGGCGTAAGCCCGGTTATTTTCGTCCATTCTGCGCACGTCCAGCAGCAGCGGCAATGCGCTGGCCTTTTCTTCTCTCATAGCAGTTCCCTTTTTTGCTTGCCGTAATTTTACCGCAGGGCGCACCGCCCCGCAGACATCTGAAATCATTCTTATTATAAAGCATCCCGCGGCACATGTCAAAAGAAAAAGCACCAAGCATTGCTGCTTCGTGCTTTTTTGTGGTGCGCCTCGCGCACTCCTATCCGGACGGTGCGCCGCTGGTGGCCATCACCGGCCAAGTGGGCACCGACCGGATGCACATCCCGGTGGTGAATACCATGATGGCAAAGGGCATCATCCCCATGGATGACAAGTACAGCCTGTGGACCATCGGCATCCCCCAGAAGGACTATGTGAACCAGCTGTTCGACCGGGCCGATCCATATTCTGTACTTTTTTATTTGTTCTTTGTCATTTTTATTTTTGAATAAGTATTACTTCTGCCATTATTCTGCAATAAACTTTCCAAAATCAAGTCCAGAACACTACACTGTCACGCCCAGTTCATCCGGCCGTAGCGGGTGGTCAGCTGGCAGATCTCCTTTTGGAGCTTTTTGCTCAGCTGGGTCTTTTTCAGCCGCCAGCGCCAGTTCTGGCCCACGGTGGAGGGCTTGTTGATGCGGGCAGAGTTGTCCAGCCCCAGCCAGTCCTGCATGGGAACGATGCAGGTCGCCGCTGCGCTGCGCAGGATCAGTGCGATCATGCTTTTATAGAGCTGCTCCTCCGGGGTGGCATAGTCGTACAGGTAGTCCCGCACCATGGCGCGCTCGGCATCGGTGACAGTCTGATACCACGATACCAGCGTCTCGTTGTCGTGGGTGCCGGTATAGGCCACGCTGTTCACCGGGTAGTTGTGGGGCAGATAGTCGCTGGCACTGCCGGTGTCGCGGGAGTCAAAGGCAAATTCCAGCACCTTCATGCCGGGGAAGCCGCTGTCCCGCACCAGCTGACGGACCGTCTCGCTCATATAACCAAGATCCTCCGCAATGATCTCCCGCTTGCCCAATGCCTGCTCCACGGCGCGGAACAGCTCGATCAACCACATCGAAAACCCGAATCTTCTGGCAACCAAGATCATCGTGCCGCATAAGCTCATCCAACGGGAGAGCTGCTGCCCGCCGCCGGAGATCTGATGTGCAAAAAACGAGGCCGTTCCCTCTCTTTTCCAGAGAGGCAGAACGGCCTCGTTTTGCTTATTTTTTCCGGTACTCCCGGGGTGTCATGCCGAAGTGCGCCTTGAACGCCCGGTTAAAATAGGAGAGGTTCTCAAACCCGCACCGGGAAGCGATGGTCAGAACCGTCTCATCCGTGGCCTGCAGCGCTTCGGCGGCGGCGTTGAGCCGGTACTCGTTCAGAAAGGCCACAAAGCTCTGCCCGGTCATCTGCCGGAACCACCGCATGAAGTGGCTGGCACTGAAGGAGCAGACCCCGGCGGCATCGGCGACCCGGAGTTCCTCGGTATAATGGGCCGAGAGCCATTGCAGGAGCGTTTTCAGCCGCTGGGTGTCGGCTGTCTCGGCGGCAAGCCGCTGCCGGCCCTGTGCAAGGAGCAGAGCAAGAAACCGCAGCAATGCCCCCTTGACCTGCAGCTCGTAGCCGGGGAGCTTGGCGCGGTTGGCATCCTCCACCTCCCGCAGGCAGGCAGCGGCCTGCAGATAGCACAAATCGTTCGGGGTCAGCCGCGCAGGCAGCGACAAGCGCCCGCTTTGCAGCGGAAGCAGATATTTCTCGGCACAAAGGTCCTCTGCGCCGCCCAGAAGCTCCAGCTCAAAAATGATATTTTCGTATTCCATGCACTGCCCTTCGGCCTGCCGCAGGGCATGGAGGGTGCCGGGCGTAAAAATAAAGATGTCTCCCATGCGGGCCGGGCAGCTCTCAGCGCCCACCTGCACCAGTCCTGTGCCCCGCTTGACAAAGACCAGCTCCATGCTCTCCTGCCAGTGGAGCGCCACCTGCGGAAAGTCCCCCGGAATGGTGCAGGGATACAGATTGAAGGGAAACCGCACGGCACCATGCTGCTTGGTCTCCTGCAAAGATGCCTGATTTTGCATTGTTTCACCTCCCGATGATAGGATTGTACCACAGTCTGCGCTTTTTAGGCAAGATTTTGATTGTTTTATGTGGTATATCTGGAAGTACAGATGTCAAACCTGTTTTCCGCAAGGTGTATTTGAAAACAAAGAAAATGACGAATATTTCGCAAGCACAAGCGAGATCCAAGGCTGTTTCACGCAAGATCCGGCTGTGCTTGCAGAAATAGACTAAATTTTCAACTTTTCAGATACACCCTAACAAAGGAGGATGCATTTATGAGCTTTACCGAAACGTTACAGGGTCTCACGGGCAAGCCGCTGGCAGACTGCACGAATCAGGAGCTGTATCTCGCGCTGCTGGAACTCGTCCGGCAGAAGAGCGCCGACCGTGTGCAGCCGGTCACCGGCCGCAAGCTGTACTATATCAGCGCCGAATTTCTCATCGGCAAGCTGCTGTCCAACAACCTCATCAATCTGGGACTGTACGATGAAGCCCGCGATGCACTGGCTGCCGTCGGCAAGAGCCTTTCCGATATCGAAGAGGTGGAGCCGGAACCTTCTCTGGGCAACGGCGGTCTGGGCCGTCTGGCTGCCTGCTTCCTCGACTCTCTGGCAACGCTGAACCTGCCCGGCGACGGCGTGGGCCTGCGGTATCACTTCGGCCTGTTCCACCAGTCCTTTGAGGACGGCGTGCAGAACGAAAAGCCCGACCCGTGGCTCACCGCCCACAGCTGGGCAGAAAAGACCGACATCACCTACCCGGTGGAGCTGGCGGGCAAGGAGTACACTGCCCGGCTGTACAAGCTGGCGGTCACCGGCTACGAGGGCCGCACCAACACCCTGAACCTGTTTGACCTTGACACCATCGATGAGAGCATCGTCCATGACGGCATTGCCTTCGATAAAACTGCCATCGACAAGAACCTGACCCTCTTCCTCTACCCGGACGATTCCGATGAGGCAGGCCGCCGCCTGCGGGTGTACCAGCAGTACCTGATGGTCTCTGCCGGTGCCCAGCTCATTCTGGCCGAGTGTGCCGCCCGGGGCTGCGATTACCATGATCTGGCCGACTACGCCGCCATCCAGATCAACGACACCCACCCCAGCATGGTCATCCCGGAGCTGATCCGGCTGCTGGGCGAAAAGGGCATCGAATTTGAGGAAGCCGTAAAGATCGTCACAAAGACCTGCGCCTACACCAACCACACCATTCTGGCCGAAGCGCTGGAAAAGTGGCCCCGCGCCTATCTGGATACCGTGGTGCCCCAGCTGATGCCCATTATCGAAAAGCTGGACGCACTGGCCCGCACCCGCACCAAGGACGAGAGCCTTGCCATCATCGACAAGGACGACCGGGTGCACATGGCCCACATGGACATCCACTTTACCCACTCCACCAACGGCGTGGCAGCGCTGCACACCGAGATTTTGAAAAATTCCGAGCTGCACGGCTTTTACGAGCTGTATCCGGAAAAGTTCAACAATAAGACCAACGGCATCACCTTCCGCCGCTGGCTGCTGGAATGCGACCCCCGCCTGACCGCCGCGCTGGAACAGCACATCGGCTCCGGCTTCCGTAAGGATGCCACCGAGCTGGAAAAGCTGCTGGCTTTTGCTGACGACGAAGCTGTGCTGGAGCAGCTGACCGCTGTGAAAAAGGCCAACAAGGAAGCACTGGCAGACTGGCTGCTGCGCACCCAGAAGGTGAGCGTGAACACCGATGCTGTGTTCGATATCCAGTCCAAGCGCCTGCACGAGTACAAGCGCCAGCAGCTGAACCTGCTGTACCTCATCCATCAGTACTACGAGATCAAGGCCGGGCACCTGCCCGCTGCTCCGCTGGTGAGCATCTTCGGTGCCAAGGCGGCACCTGCCTACACCATTGCAAAGGACATCATCCATGCGCTGCTGACCCTGTCCAAGGTCATTGCCGCAGACCCGGAAGTGTCCAAGTGGCTGCAGGTGGTGTTCGTGGAGAACTACAACGTTACCGCCGCCGAAAAGCTGATCCCTGCCTGCGACCTGTCCGAGCAGATCAGCCTTGCCTCCAAGGAAGCTTCCGGCACCGGCAACATGAAGTTCATGCTGAACGGCGCGCTGACGCTGGGCACCATGGACGGTGCCAATGTGGAGATCAGCCAGCAGGTGGGCGAGGAGAACATCTATATCTTCGGCCAGACCTCCGATCAGGTCATCCACCGCTACGCCGTGGGCGACTACGACCCCGCCCAGTGGGTGGAGGGCGATGTCAACATCCGCCGCGCCATCAACTTCCTCACCGGCCCGGAGATGCTGGCCGCCGGTCACGCCGAAAACCTGACCCGCCTGCACAACGAGCTGATCCATAAAGACTGGTTCCAGACCCTGCCGGACTTCAACGCCTACGTTGTGCGCAAGGGGCAGGCCCTCAGCGATTACGCCTGCGACCCGAAGGGCTGGCGGCGCAAGTGTCTGGTGAACATTGCCAAAGCGGGCATGTTCTCCTCCGACCGCACCATTGCCGAGTACGACCGCGACATCTGGCATCTGGGCAAATAGTTTATTATCGCAATTTTATTGATCTTCTGCCGCAGGACGAGATCTATCTAACCATGGGCACCGCCTACGATTTGCGGCATCAAAGAAGATTTCCAAAATCTACTGTACGCAAAATTTCTATCGGCACAAACTCTATGCTGCCAGAATTTCTGCGCGACCCGCCTGGATGAGGTGGTTGCCGCCATCCGGAAGCACCCCTATTTGGAGCTGCTCTATGAGCCGGGCGCAGATGAACACAAATAAAAGACGGGGTGCTGCACAAATGCACAGCACCCCGTCTTTTACTTATTCTGCTTTCCCTTCCAGTCTGCTTTTATACCCTTCGCCCCATGCCCACATGGCATCCAGAACCGGCTTCAGGCTATACCCCAGTTCCGTCAGCGTATATTCCACCCGGGGCGGCACTTCAGCGTAGACCTTCCGGGTCAGCAGCCCGCTTTCCTCCATCTGCCGCAGCTGAGCGGTCAGAACCTTCTGAGTTACATGACCGATGGACTTTTTCAGCTTCTATGACCGCTCTGCTGGAACTGCTGAAGAATGCAGACCCCGAAGTAAAGGCGCAGCTCCGTCTGGCTCTGCTGACCTAATGCAAAATTTACCACGCATTTCAAAGTAATTCCAGCCCATGCAGAGGATTCCTATGAAAACTCCAACCGTGCAAAAACCGTGCATTGACCGTGCAAGCCCCGATTTTTCGGGGTTACATAACAAAAAAGAACGCCAAATCTTACGATTTGACGTTCAATATCTGGTGCACCTCCAGGGACTCGAACCCTGGGCCCACTGATTAAGAGTCAGTTGCTCTACCAACTGAGCTAGAGGTGCATATTATCAGAATGCGGTTTCTTCATTCTGATAACTCAAGTCGGCGACTACCTATTTTCACGCGCCGTTTCCAGCGAACTATCTTCGGCACAAGTGAGCTTAACTTCTGTGTTCGGAATGGGAACAGGTGGAACCTCACCGTCATCGACACCGACCGATCTGACTGAACCAGTATAACATGTTTGTTGTACTTTGTCCAGTGTTTCTTAGAAGGACGTGCCTTCAAAACTGAATAATCACTGCTTACATTTTTTCGTTGACTCTCAGAGTCTCAAGCGAATTGTGGTCAAGCCCTCGACCTATTAGTACACACTTGCTGAATGGATCGCTCCACTTACACATCGTGCCTATCAACCTTGTAGTCTTCAAGGGGTCTTACTTGTTTGAAACAATGGGATATCTTATCTTTGGGTCGGCTTCACGCTTAGATGCTTTCAGCGTTTATCCGATCCGTACATAGTTGCCCAGCTATGCTCTTGGCAGAACAACTGGTGCGCCAGAGGTACGTCCGCTCCGGTCCTCTCGTACTAGGAACAGCTCCCATCAAATATCCTGCGCCCACGACAGATAGGGACCGAACTGTCTCACGACGTTCTGAACCCAGCTCGCGTACCGCTTTAATTGGCGAACAGCCAAACCCTTGGGACCGAATACAGCCCCAGGATGCGATGAGCCGACATCGAGGTGCCAAACCTCCCCGTCGATGTGGACTCTTGGGGGAGATCAGCCTGTTATCCCCAGGGTAACTTTTATCCGTTGAGCGATGGCATTTCCACTCACATACCACCGGATCACTAACTCCAACTTTCGTTACTGCTCGACCCGTCAGTCTCGCAGTTAGGCTCGCTTCTGCGTTTGCACTCTTTTGCTTGATTTCCGTTCAAGCTGAGCGAACCTTTGAACGCCTCCGTTACTCTTTAGGAGGCGACCGCCCCAGTCAAACTGCCCACCTAACAATGTCCCCCGCCTTGATTCAAAGGCGCAGGTTAGAATTCCAATATCGCAAGGATGGTATCCCAACGGCCACTCCACAAGCGCCAAAGCACCTGCTTCCCAGTGTCCCATCTATCCTGTGCATGCAACATCGAAACCCAATATTAGGCTACAGTAAAGCTCCATGGGGTCTTTCCGTCTTGTCGCGGGTAACCGGCATCTTCACCGGTACTACAATTTCGCCGGGCGGGCTGTTGAGACAGTGCCCAAATCATTACGCCTTTCATGCGGGTCAGAACTTACCTGACAAGGAATTTCGCTACCTTAGGACCGTTATAGTTACGGCCGCCGTTCACTGGGGCTTCGATTCAATGCTTGCACATCTCCTCTTAACCTTCCAGCACCGGGCAGGCGTCAGCTCGTATACGTCATCTTTCGATTTAGCACAAACCTGTGTTTTTGGTAAACAGTTGCTTGGGCCGATTCTCTGCGGCTGCATTGCTGCAGCACCCCTTCTCCCGAAGTTACGGGGTCAATTTGCCGAGTTCCTTAACAACCCTTCTCCCGTTGGCCTTAGAATCTTCTTCCTACCTACCTGTGTCGGTTTGCGGTACGGGCACCGCAGAAATACACACAGCTTTTCTCGCCATCTTCCATCCCGGACTTCGGTACTAACTTCCCTCGATCGCTACCGGAACCAACACCCGGCTCCGAGACTTCATATGTGTCCCTGTGTTTAACTCTTTTGGTGGTGACGGAATCTCTACCGTCTGTGCATCGGCTACGCCGTTAGGCCTCACCTTAGCTCCCGACTAACCTGGAGCGGACGAACCTTCCTCCAGAAACCTGAGGCTTTCGGCCATGCAGATTCTCACTGCATTCGCGCTACTCATTCCGGCATTCTCACTTCTATACACTCCACAGCCGCTTGCGCTACTGTTTCACCGCGTATACAACGCTCCCCTACCCAGCATGTAATCATGCTGCCTAAGCTTCGGTGTCAGGTTTAGCCCCGTTAAATTCTCCGCGCAAAGACGCTCGACCAGTGAGCTATTACGCACTCTTTGAATGAGTGGCTGCTTCTGAGCCAACATCCTGGTTGTCTACGTATCTTCACATCGTTTTCCACTTAACCTGACTTTGGGACCTTAGCTGTAGATCTGGGCTGTTTCCCTTTTGACAATGACATTTATCTGACACTGTCTGACTCCCAAGCATCAATACTCTGGCATTCTGAGTTTGATAAGCTTCGCTAACCTCTCGGCCGCTAGGCTATTCAGTGCTTTACCTCCAGGTATCTAACTTGAGGCTAGTCCTAAAACTATTTCGGGGAGAACCAGCTATCTCCGGGTTCGATTGGAATTTCTCCGCTACCCACAGTTCATCCGCCGCCTTTTCAACGGAGGTCGGTTCGGTCCTCCATGGAATTTTACTTCCACTTCAACCTGACCATGGGTAGGTCACCCGGTTTCGGGCCCATTATATGCAACTTAACGCCCTTTTCAAACTCGCTTTCGCTTCGGCTCCAGACCTTAAGTCCTTAACCTTGCTGCATACAATCGCTCGCCGGACCGTTCTACAAAAAGTACCCTATCACGCATTGACGCGCTCTAGGTGCTTGTAGGCACAGGGTTTCAGGTTCTTTTTCACTCCCCTCCCGGGGTGCTTTTCACCTTTCCTTCACAGTACTATACGCTATCGGTCACTGGGTAGTATTTAGGGTTGGAGGGTGGTCCCCCCATATTCCGACCAGGTTTCACGTGTCTGGCCGTACTCTGGATCCTGCGCAGCTCTCTCCGTTTTCACCTACGTGGTTCTCACACTCTCTGACCGGCCTTCCCATGCCGTTCGGTTAACAGATTAAGTCCTAAAAGCAGTCCGTACCCCGAAAGTATTTCTACTCTCGGTTTGCCCTCTTCCGCGTTCGCTCGCCACTACTTACGGAATCTCGTTTGATGTCTCTTCCTCGCCCTACTTAGATGTTTCAGTTCAGGCGGTTCCCTCGATATACCTATTTTGAAGTTCAGTATAACGTACCTGAGTATGAACCCAGGTGAGTTTCCTCATTCAGAAATCTCCGGATCAATGCTTATTTGCAGCTCCCCGAAGCTTATCGCAGCTTATCACGTCTTTCATCGGCTCCCAGTGCCAAGGCATTCGCCCTGCGCCCTTGTTCGCTTGACCTTTCAAACGTTCTCTTAGGAACATTTGATATCCTCTTGATTCTCTCTTGCCAACGAAGATTATTGTTACCCTTCCTTTTGAAATTGTAATATTTCTTAAAAAAGAACTTACTATAATCTTTGTTTCGCAGTTATTATTCAGTTTTCAAGGTACGTCTTTGAGTTCCCTTTTCAGGGCCCTCAAAATCGAACAATATCTACTCTGCTTGTTTGTTGCCTGTCCAAGGACTGTCCATCTTTTGATGTCCTGTCCTTGCCTGACTCCTTAGAAAGGAGGTGATCCAGCCGCAGGTTCTCCTACGGCTACCTTGTTACGACTTCACCCCAATCACCAGTTTTACCTTCGGCGGCGTCCTCCTTGCGGTTAGACTACCGACTTCGGGTCCCCCCGGCTCTCATGGTGTGACGGGCGGTGTGTACAAGGCCCGGGAACGTATTCACCGTGGCATGCTGATCCACGATTACTAGCAATTCCGACTTCGTGCAGGCGAGTTGCAGCCTGCAGTCCGAACTGGGACGTTGTTTCTGAGTTTTGCTCCACCTCGCGGTCTCGCTTCTCTTTGTTTAACGCCATTGTAGTACGTGTGTAGCCCAAGTCATAAAGGGCATGATGATTTGACGTCATCCCCACCTTCCTCCGTTTTGTCAACGGCAGTCTGGCCAGAGTCCTCTTGCGTAGTAACTGACCATAAGGGTTGCGCTCGTTGCGGGACTTAACCCAACATCTCACGACACGAGCTGACGACAACCATGCACCACCTGTCTCCTTGCTCCGAAGAGAAAACATATTTCTATGCCTGTCAAGGGATGTCAAGACTTGGTAAGGTTCTTCGCGTTGCGTCGAATTAAACCACATACTCCACTGCTTGTGCGGGCCCCCGTCAATTCCTTTGAGTTTCAACCTTGCGGTCGTACTCCCCAGGTGGATTACTTATTGTGTTAACTGCGGCACTGAAGGGGTCAATCCTCCAACACCTAGTAATCATCGTTTACGGTGTGGACTACCAGGGTATCTAATCCTGTTTGCTACCCACACTTTCGAGCCTCAGCGTCAGTTGGTGCCCAGTAGGCCGCCTTCGCCACTGGTGTTCCTCCCGATATCTACGCATTCCACCGCTACACCGGGAATTCCGCCTACCTCTGCACTACTCAAGAAAAACAGTTTTGAAAGCAGTTTATGGGTTGAGCCCATAGATTTCACTTCCAACTTGTCTTCCCGCCTGCGCTCCCTTTACACCCAGTAATTCCGGACAACGCTTGTGACCTACGTTTTACCGCGGCTGCTGGCACGTAGTTAGCCGTCACTTCCTTGTTGGGTACCGTCATTATCTTCCCCAACAACAGGAGTTTACAATCCGAAGACCTTCTTCCTCCACGCGGCGTCGCTGCATCAGGGTTTCCCCCATTGTGCAATATTCCCCACTGCTGCCTCCCGTAGGAGTCTGGGCCGTGTCTCAGTCCCAATGTGGCCGTTCAACCTCTCAGTCCGGCTACCGATCGTCGCCTTGGTGGGCCATTACCTCACCAACTAGCTAATCGGACGCGAGGCCATCTCAAAGCGGATTGCTCCTTTTCCCTCTGTGCCATGCGGCACCGTGGGCTTATGCGGTATTAGCAGTCGTTTCCAACTGTTGTCCCCCTCTTTGAGGCAGGTTCCTCACGCGTTACTCACCCGTTCGCCACTCGCTCGAGAAAGCAAGCTCTCTCTCGCTCGTTCGACTTGCATGTGTTAGGCGCGCCGCCAGCGTTCGTCCTGAGCCAGGATCAAACTCTTTATAAATGATATTTATCACTTAAAAGTGTTAAATCTTGTTCGCTCAGCACGCAATCGCTTGCGTCCTGTGTGAATTACTTTTGGAATTGTTTTTAGTGTTTTTCCAAACACTTAAAAGGTTCCTTACAAGTTTTTCGATATTGTTCAATTTTCAAGGTCCTGTAGCGCCTCAGCCTTGTGGCTGACGACCTGTTTATTGTACCACCGAAGTGGTTTTTTGTCAAGCCTTATTTTTTAGAAGCTTTTGAACTTTCTGAACTTGGACATCCAAAAAGTTTCTCAGAACAAACCGTGAGCTTGTCGGGGTGAGTCCCCTCCATCTTGCTTTCGCAAGACCGCTCTGTTTGCTTGAACGCCCCATTGGGGCGATTCATTGCTTTCGCAACCGCAAAACTTTTCAGCGTCTATTGGTTCTTTTCAAGGGCTTCCTGCTGTGGCTTCGGAAGTCATTCTTTTGCCTCAGCGCTTGGCGCTCAAGTATAATACCACACCCCCGCCTCCTTGTCAACACTTTTTGACAGATTTTCTCCAATTTCTTTGCAGAATAAAGGATCTCCCTGTTTTTCACCCGTTACAGGACGTGCCTTTTTCTTGACAAGGCGGCGGGCAGAACGTATTATGGAGTCATCCCCCAGCATCCTGTGTAAGGTAGCTATACTTATTCTATAAGGGAGAAGCGCCATGTCCTGTGTCAGTATCCGCGGCGGGCGCGCTATTATATTATATATACATTATATTGCGCTGCAGAGGAGGGCTTTGTTTATGATACTCACCGTCAACATTGGCAACACCCACATCACCGTGGGCGGCTACGAGCAGGATACTCTGCGTTTTTGTGGACGGCTGCACTCTGATACCGCCGCAACGGTGGACGAATACGCCATCCGTCTGGTGAATCTACTCTCTCTGCACGGTGCATCGCCGGCACAAATTGAAGGCGGTATTCTGGGCAGTGTAGTGCCCGTGCTGAGCGGCCGGGTTCTTTCCGCTTTGCGTATCCTCTGCAATGCGCGCATCCTGACGGTCGGCCCCGGCCTGAAAAGTGGCATCAAGCTTCGGCTGGACAACCCCGCCCAGCTGGGCGCCGAGCTTTTATGCGGTGCTGTTGCTGCACTGGCAGAGTGTTCCGGGCCGCTGGTGGTGATCTCAGCCGACACCGCTATCTCCATGATGGCAGTCAATGCCAAGCAGGAGCTTGTGGGCGGAGTGATCCTGCCCGGGCCGCAGCTCTCGCTGAGCGCACTGGTAAAGAACACCGCTCAGCTGCCGCAGATCGACCTTGCTGCAAAGGCTCCTGCATCCATTCTGGGCAAGAGCACCTCTTCCTGCCTGCAGAACGGCTTTGTACTGGGCACTGCCAGCCTGCTGGACGGTCTGGCGGAACGTTTCTGCGCAGAGCTTGGCCCGCAGACAGCATTCTACGCCACCGGCAATCTGCCCATTCCCATCCGGGAAGCATGCTGCACCCCTATTCTATACCGGGAGACCCTCATCACAGACGGGCTGTACCGCATCTGGATGAAAAACAAAAAAGGATAACTCGAATCCTCCCGGCGCACCGAAAAAGAAAAACCAGAACACGAATGTGTTCTACGGGTTTCAGGACAGTTCGATTTTTCCCCGGATGAACAGTAGTCCTCTTGTTAGACATTCCTACAGGTTGGCAACCGCAGGCTAAGCAAAGCCGCGCTGTGGCTGATTGCTTGCCCTGCTGTGCAGGGCCTGACGGGTTGCGTTTGCTGATTTTTCTGCAGCCCCTTGGCAGGGCTTTGAAAAATCAGAACGCGGCCCCAACAACTCCTCCCTGTTTCAGCCGCAGGCTGCGGTCGTCGTCGTTGCTGTTCGAATCCTCCCGGTCGCACAAAAAGAATCCCCGGCACACGAAAGTGTGTCGGGGATTCTTGGTGCGACCGGGAGGATTCGAACCTCTGGCCTTCCGGGTCGGAGCCGAACGCTCTATCCAGCTGAGCTACGATCGCACATATTTATTTCATCGGTGTAAAGTAGTATAGCACAGCCACACAAAAAAATCAAATATGAAATGTCGATGCTATCTTGCAAAAGCCGCAGCGGCCCATATAATAGAGGTGTGCCCCGGTGTGCGCGGGCACGGTTTAGGTTAAAGGATAAAAAGAGAACATGAAATCAAATACCAAAACACTGACCGAAGGCCCTCTGGCCAAACAGATCTTTCTGGTCAGTCTGCCGCTGGCGCTTTCCAACCTGCTGCAGGTGCTGTTCAACATGTCGGACGTGGCCGTGGTAGGCCGGTTTGCAGGCTCTACAGCGCTGGGCGCGGTGGGTTCCACCAGCATCCTCGTCAGCCTGTTCACCGGCTTCCTGATCGGCCTGAGCGGCGGCATCAACGTGCTGGTGGCCCGCTTCTACGGTGCACGGCACGAGCACGATGTGGAAAAGACTGTCCACTCCGCCGCCATCGTCAGCCTGATCGCGGGTGTGGTGCTGCTGTTCGTCGGCCTGCTGGGTTCCCCCTTCATGCTGCGGCTGCTGAACACCAAGGACGACCTGCTGCCCGGTGCCATCCTGTACCTGCGGGTGTACTTCCTTGGTATGCCCGCTCTGGCCTTGTACAACTTCGGCAACGCTGTGTTCAGCGCCATCGGCGACACCAAAAAGCCGCTGATGTACCTGTCCATTGCGGGCGCACTGAACATTGCACTGAACCTGTTCTTTGTCATCGTGTGCCAGTTAAGCGTCATGGGCGTGGCGCTGGCCAGTGCCATTTCGCAGTGCGCCTCTGCCGGGCTGATCCTGCACGCTTTGACCAAAGTGCAGGACTGCTATGTACTGGACACCAAAAAGCTGCATCTGGACCCCGCCACAACAAAGAGCATTCTGGGCCTTGGTCTTCCGTCCGGTTTCCAGAATGCCATTTTCGCCATTGCAAACCTGTTCATTCAGGCAGGGGTCAACTCCTTCGACTCTCTCATGGTCAAGGGCAACAGCGCCGCCGCCAATGCCGATGCCATGATCTACGACTGCATGGCCGCATTCTATATGGCCTGTGCAAGCTTTATGAGCCAGAACTACGGCGCTGGCAAGCCGGACCGCGTAAAGAAGAGTTATTTCATCAGTCTGGCCTACTCCTTTGGTGTGGGCCTGATCCTGGGCGGAAGCCTGTTCCTCTTTGGCCGCACCTTCCTTGCCCTGTTCACCACCGAGAGCGCCGTCATTGATGCCGGCATGAAGCGCGTGGGCGTGATGGGCTTTGCCTACTGCATCTCCGCCTTTATGGATTGCACCATCGCCGCTTCCCGCGGACTTGGCAAGACTGTGGTGCCCACCATTATTGTGGTAATGGGTTCCTGCGTGTTCCGGGTGATCTGGGTATACACCATCTTCGCGCACTTTCACACCATTCCCTCGCTGTACGCACTGTACCCCTGCAGCTGGGCGCTGACCGCCCTTGCCGAGATCGTGTACTTCGCACACTGCTATAAGGAATCGATGAGGATTTTTGAGCAGCCAAAAGCTGCCGCATAAAGCACAAAAGCTCCTGTCTGAATGGGCAGGAGCTTTTGTGTTACTGAACTTTTACTTCACCGGCCAGAACGCGCTTGTAATCCTCATAGTTGCGGGCCAGCAGGGCGGGGGTATCCAGACCATATGGGCACTTGGCCTTGCACCGGTTGCAGTGCAGGCAGCCCTCGATCTTTTTCATCTTGGCCTGACCTGCGGGGCTGAGATGCTCTGCCGAGGGCGAACGACGCAGCAGCAGGCTCATGCGGGCGCAGTTGTTGATCTCGATGCCTGCCGGGCAGGGCATACAATAGCCGCAGCCGCGGCAGAACTCGCCGCACAGCTCGGCACGATCCCCCTCAATGACGGCACGGATGTCGTCGGTCATGCGCGGCGGGTTGTCGATATAGGAGAGGAACTCGTCCAGTTCCCTTTCACGCTGCACGCCCCAGATGGGCAGAACTCCATCGAACTGCGCCTCAAAGGCATAGGCTGCGGCGCTGTTGGTGATCAGTCCACCGGACAGGCCCTTCATGGCGATAAAGCCCATATTTGCCGCCTTGCACTTGTTCACCAATTCCAGCTCCTGCTCACCGGAGATATAGCTGAACGGGAACTGCAGCGTCTCGTACAAACCGCTGTCAATGGCCTCATGGGCCACCTTCAGGCGGTGGTTGGTGATGCCGATATGCCGGATCATGCCCTTGGTTTTGGCCTCCTGCATAGCCTCGTAGAGGCCGGAGCCGTCGCCTGGCTTCGGGCAGAATGCGGGATTGTGGAACTGGTACAGGTCAATGTAATCGGTGCGCAGATTGGTGAGTGAGGTGTGCAGATCCTTCCAGAAGTCCTCTGCGTTCTGCGCTGCCGTTTTGGTGGCGATATACACTTCCGTGCGGATGCCGTCAAAGGCTTCGCCCAGCTTCACCTCGCTGTCGGTGTAGGCGCGGGCGGTATCAAAAAAGCGGATGCCTGCCTTGTAAGCCTTGCGGGCCAGATAGACGGCATCTTCCTGCGAGATGCGCTGGATGGGCAGTGCGCCGAAGCCATTTTTGTTCACCGTGATGCCGGTGCTGCCAAGGGTGACCATATCCATAGCTGTTTCCTCCACTCGTGGGTGTAAAGACTCTCCTTTTTCATTATAAAACGAACGATTCTGCTGTGCAAGAAGTTAGGCAAAGCAAAAGGGCCTTTCCCGAAGGAAAAGCCCTCTTTGCTTACTTTTTACTGATAATCGTGGTTCAGGAACATCGCCTTGATGACCACCACCTCGTCGTATTCCTCCTGTTCCACCTGCACATCTGCGTTCAGGGACTTCAGGCGGTTTTCCACGGCAGTCAAAGCCTCCGGCACGGTGACGGCGCGGCCCTCTTCAATGGCATCGGCCATCTGCTTGAGCACGATGGGATGTGCGTAATGGCTGGGCACCGGGAAGGCACCGTTCGGGTAGTGCTTCACGTATTCTGCCATAGCAGCTTCGGCCTTCTCGGCCCGCTTCATGATGGCGCTGTGGTTGTTGTGGGCAGTGGGCAGCATGTTGTAGCTGGAGAACAGGAAGATGGCTGCAAAGCCAAACAGTGCAAAGTAGATGCCATAGCCGCCGGTGTGGGTGGTAACGGCATACAGGCCGTAGGCCGCGGAGACGATGCCCATAACAAAGATGGCAAGTGCCACATAGCGGTACACCGGCTTGCTTTGCAGCTGGGCGCGCTTGCGGCGCTCGGCTGCACTCAGCTCATCGGCGATTTCCGGCTTTGCTTCCAGATATTCCTTTGCCCTGCGCAGCACGGTGATGCTGTGACGGGCATCGTCGGTCAGCTCGCTTTCCGGCAGCTTGCGGGAGGCCTTTTCGGCTTCCTTCTTCTGCAGCATCTGTTCACCGGCTGCGCTGAGCAGATGGATCTGCGGCTGCTCTTTGGCCAGCACCTCCAGCAGCTTGTCCACATCCCGCTCGTCCTTGAAGTTGCACTGCTTCTGCTTGCCGCCATCGTACTCCACCACAAGGTAGGCCATGGAGGCAAACATGCCCTTGCCGGTAAAGCCGCCGGAGCTCATAGCCACCCGCTTGAACACGCGGCTGATGCTGCCATAGGGCAGATAATAGCGGCGATCGATGTAAAAGCTGTTGAGGTACAGCGCCTTTTTGCCAACGCCGCAGGGGCCGATCTTTTGCAGGACTTTCTGTCCTCCACCAGCTCCTGATTATCAAGCTTTGCCATACCCAGCTGTGCAGGTTTGAAGATCATGGAAGTTCCCTTCTTTACTGTTAGTTTCCGGTCCAGCCGCAGATGCTGCAGCCATTCCAAATAAAATCACCGGTTCTATTTTCGCACTGCAGCCCTCAAAATGCAACCCCTTCTGCTGCTAAGATTTGCACAAAAGGTTTGTCTGTTATGTCAAAACACCCCCGTCACTGCGGGGTGCAGCGGCGGGGGTGTCAGAGTTTAAGGCTTATGCGGTGCGGCAGACATCCTTATGCCTTCTGAGAAGCGGTGTGCTTCTTGGTGGCATGGATGAAGAGTGCCAGCATTGCGATTGCAAAGATGATGCCGATGGGGTATGCAACGGCAGTGTTGTAAGCGACCAGCTTGCCGTCTGCGTAAGTATTGATCATCTTGCCCAGGCACTCAGGTGCCAGCACGAAGTAGGTGCAGGACACAGCGCTCATGAAGGTAGCGGGCACAGCGGTGATCCAGTAGTTCTTCTTCTCCTTGAACAGGTACATGGATGCAGCCCACAGAACGATCATGGCCAGCGTCTGGTTGGTCCAGCTGAAGTAGCGCCAGATCACGGTGTAGTTGATGAAGCCCAGTGCGTTGCCGATGCCAAGGAAAGCGCCAACGCCCAGAACCGGAATGCAGAGCTTCAGGCGGTTTGCGTAGCTGTCCTGATCGATCTTGAGCCAGTCGGCCAGGGTCAGACGAGCGGAACGGAACGCGGTATCGCCGGAGGTGACGGGGCAGATGACAACGCCGATCATTGCCAGAGCAATGCCAACGCCGCCCATGGTCTTTGCACACACGTCGTAGATGGCAGCAGACTGACCAGCAGCCAGAGCCTCGGCCAGACCAGCCATCTTGCCGTCGGTGATGGTGTACAGTGCGCAGCCGGCAGCGGCCCAGATCAGAGCGATGACGCCCTCGCAGACCATTGCGCCGTAGAACACGAAGTGGCCCTGCTTCTCACTCTTCATGCAGCGAGCCATCAGAGGCGACTGGGTGGAGTGGAAGCCGGAGATAGCGCCGCAGGCAACGGTGATGAACATGAAGCTCCAAATGGGAGTGCCCGACGGATGCATGTTGCCGAAGTTTGCCCAGATCTCGGGGATGGTGTAGGCGGGGTTGGTAAAGATGCCGAAGATAACGCCCACAGCCATGATGATCAGGCAGATGCCGAACACGGGGTAGATCTTACCGATGATGGCATCAATGGAAATAAAGGTTGCGATGAAGTAGTACACCAGAATGATGATCAGCCAGAACAGGGTGGTGGTCAGCAGACCGGACATGCCGCTGTTCTTGCACAGGGTAACGATCAGGCCTGCGGGGCCCACTGCGAACACGGTACCAACCATGATCAGCAGCACAACAGAGAACACACGCATGATGTTCTGCATGACAGGTCCGAGGTATCTGCCGGTGACCTCAGCGATGGATGCGCCATCGTTGCGCTCGCTCATCATACCGGAGAAGTAGTCATGCACACCACCTGCAAAGATGGTGCCGAAGGTGATCCACAGGAACACCACGGGACCCCACAGAGCACCCTGCAGTGCACCAAAGATGGGGCCCAGACCTGCAATGTTCAGCAGCTGGACGAGGAACAGCTTCCACTGGGGCATCACAACGTAGTCAACGCCGTCGTTGATGCGCACAGCAGGAGTTTCGCGGTCGTCCGGTCCGAACGTGTTGTCAACGATCTTGCCATAGACAAAGTAGCCGATGATCAAGAGCGCCAGACAGAGTAAGAAACTAATCATACCAGAAACCTCCTTTTTGATTCAAACCACAGCCAGCATTTTGCGTGCCCAGCTGCGGCTCTGACCAATCTCTGGCTTCATGTTAACACTTTTTTCATAAAGCAGTTAATATTTTTCTGGTATGGTTCCCATATCAAAAAGTATATGGCAAGATGCTTCCGCGGAATACCCGCAAAGAATTTTTATCGCGTTCACGACAAATTTTCTTAATTCCCCGGCAAAGACCTTTCCCGGAACCGGTCAAAGCCGCTGCTGCCAAACTTTCTGGCCTGCTTTTGTGCAAGTTGCTCAATCGTTTTCAATTTTCTCCGCAAATCGTGATTTCTTTGCCTGAAACGCCGCAAAATACAAGGCACCCTCCGCCGAGCCATTTCAGCGGAGGGTGCCTTATTCAGCAGATCATTTGTATATATCTTTGTATATATCGTGTCATGCCTTCTGGGCTGCCTTCTTCGTTGCGTGGAGGAAGACTGCCAGCATTGCAATGGCAAAGATGATGCCGATGGGGTATGCAACGGCGGTGTTGTAGATGGTTGCGCCTTCTGCGGTCTTGGCGTTCAGCAGGCCGCCCAGGCATTCGGGAGCCAGAATGAAGTAGGTGGAAGAGACCGCGCTCATGAAGGTAGCGGGCACAGCGGTGATCCAGTAGTTCTTCTTCTCCTTGAACAGGTACATGGATGCAGCCCACAGAACGATCATGGCCAGCGTCTGGTTGGTCCAGCTGAAGTAGCGCCAGATCACGGTGTAGTTGATGAAGCCCAGTGCGTTGCCGATGCCCAGGAAAGCACCAACGCCCAGCACAGGAACACAGAGCTTCAGGCGGTTTGCGTAGCTGTCCTGATCGATCTTGAACCAGTCGGCCAGAGTCAGACGAGCGGAACGGAACGCGGTATCGCCGGAGGTGATGGGGCAGATGACAACGCCGATCATTGCCAGAGCAATGCCAACGCCGCCCATGGTCTTGGAGCAGACATCATAAATAGCCTTGGACTGGCCCATGGCCAGTGCTTCGGCCAGACCGGTGTTCAGGCCGCCGGTCACCTCGTACAGGCTGCAGCCAGCAGCGGCCCAGATCAGAGCGATGACGCCCTCGCAGACCATTGCGCCGTAGAACACGAAGTGGCCCTGCTTTTCACTCTTCATGCAGCGAGCCATCAGGGGCGACTGGGTGGAGTGGAAGCCGGAGATTGCACCGCAGGCCACCGTGATGAACATGAAGCTCCAGATGGGAGTGCCCGACGGATGCATGCTGCCAAAGTGATCCCAGATCTCCGGGATGGTGTAGGCGGGATTGGTGAAGATGCCGAAGATGACACCGATGGCCATGATGATCAGGCAGATGCCAAAGATGGGGTAGATCTTGCCAATGACGGCATCAATGGAGATAAAGGTTGCAATAAAGTAGTACACCAGAATAATGATGAGCCAGAACAGCAGCGAGGTGAGCACGCCGGAAGCGCCGCTCTGACTGCACAGCTCCACGATCAGGCCTGCGGGACCCACCGCGAACACAGTACCCACCATGATGAGCAGCACCACCGAGAACACACGCATGACGTTCTGCATCACAGGGCCTAAGTACTTGCCGGTGATCTCGGCGATGGAAGCGCCGTCGTTGCGCTCGCTCATCATGCCGGAGAAGTAGTCGTGCACACCGCCCGCAAAGATGGTGCCGAAGGTGATCCACAGGAACACCACAGGCCCCCACAATGCGCCCTGCATGGCACCAAAGATGGGGCCAAGGCCGGCGATGTTCAGCAGCTGAACGAGGAACAGCTTCCACTGGGGCATCACAACGTAGTCCACACCGTCATTGATGCGCACAGCAGGCGTTTCGCGGTCGTCCGGGCCGAAGGTGTTGTCCACGATCTTACCATAGACAAAGTAGCCCACGATCAGGATCGCCAGACAGAGTAAGAAACTGATCATACCAGAAACCTCCTTTTTCTTTGTGCCGGAATCATGGGAGCATTTTCCATATTTTCCATTCATCCCGGCCAGCTTTCTAGGTCTATGTTAACATATTTTTCATAAAAGTGATAATATGCTTCTGGTATGGGGGCATATCAAAGACCATATAGCCGCAAAGTTTTTTAGCCGATGTTTCGTCTCTTTTTCGCTCGATTTATCAGCAAAAAGACAGCCGCAGCGCATAAAGCGCTGCGGCTGTCGGCCAAATTCCTTTGCTTTCCGGTTTTTCCGCATTCCGATATTTTGCCAGTTCTTAACCGGTTTCGGCGGTCATTTCACGGTCAGCGCCGCCTGCTTGTGCAGCAGCTGCACAAAGGTCTGCTCTTCCGGGCGCAGGGTCCCCCTGTCCGGATAGACCAGAACATCCTTCATGCGCTGGCGCTGGGCCGGGCATTTCCTGAGCACCAGATGGTATTGTTCCAGCGCCCGCTTTGGCATGGGCGAAGCCCACATATAGGCATTGGGCAGGTTCTGCAGGATGGAAAACTGGCTGCACCGCTCATACACATGGATGCGGCGGTTCGGGTTCGTATGCCAGCGCAGGCCGCTGTCCTCACCGCCGGGCAGCTGGAAATCACCGTGCAGGACTTCCATATAGCTGTTCAGCTGGGTGATGTCGGTCACTTCGCACTTTGCCAGCGGGCCTTCACGGTTGGTCAGCAGCCGGTATTCAAACTCCATCACCGGCTCCCGGTGCAGGCCGTGACGGTCGCAGTAGCGGTGGTAGTAATCCTCGTCCTCCTCCGCGTAGCGCAGCAGGGCCAGATGATAGCCCCGCCGCAGCACATGGTCCAGCGCTTCCATGGAGCCGGATTCCCGGATATGCACCCGCAGCTGCTGGCTGTCTGCCATCTGCTGCAAAAAATCCACCGTCGCGTAGGAAGCGTAGGTGGCGTGGGGCAGCACCACCCGCAGCTCCGCACAGCTGCTCTGCCGGCTGCGGGCATCCAGATCCAGCCGGTCCACCTCGTCCAGCACCCGCTCTGCCTGCCGGATAAAATGCCGTCCCTGTTCGGTGGGGATCATGCCGGTGGACGAGCGCTCAAAGATGCGGATGCCATATTCCTCTTCCAGGTTCTTGAGCGCCTTGCTCACATTGGGCTGGGCCGCATACAGCTGCTTTGCCGCCGCACTCACGGAGCCCCACTTGCGGATGGCCACCAGATAACGCAGTTCCGTAATATTCATGTGACTGCCCCCTGTTCCAAAAATCATTCCTATTTTATCAAGCCGGGCGGCCGGCTGTCAAGCCAAATGCGGTTGACGCGCCCCGCGCAGAGCTTTATAATAAAAATGCTGTATTTACAAAAAGGAGTTTAGCTGCTATGGAGACTACCTACCGTGTTCTGCGCATTGAAGAGCAGATGTATGGCTGCGAGGAGCTGCCCGCCGGTCAGCCGGTGCTGTACGATGTCACGCTGGCCGATCCCGCCGGGGAGCGGCGCACCCTGCCCTACCCGGACAAAGAGCTCACCCGCCTAGGCATCGACGAGGGCAGCACGGTCGTCCTGACCGCAGACGGCACACTGAAAAAAGCATAAAATGCAGGAGGAACTTATGAAAAAGATCAAAACCTCTGCCCTGATCGGTCTGGGCGCACTGGGCATCCTGTTTGGCCGCAAAATGCCCGGCGTGCAGGTCATTGCCGATGAGGACCGCATTGCCCGCTACTCTGCCGAACCGGTCGTCTGCAACGGCGAAGCGTGCAGCTTCCGTTACGTCACCCCTGCCGAGGGCAAACCGGTAGACCTGCTTCTGGTGGCCGTCAAGGCTACGGTGCTGGAACAGGCCATTCAGGACATTGCAAAGTTCGTAGGGCCGGACACCGTGATCCTCAGCGTGCTGAACGGCATCACCAGCGAGGAGCACATTGACGCAGCCTATCCCGGCCACACCCTGTGGAGCGTTGCCATCGGCATGGACGCCACCCGCACCGGGCGCACGCTGGTGTTCAATCAGGCGGGCAAGATCCAGTTCGGTGAGTGCAGCGGCGAGATGACCGACCGTGTGCAGGCCGTGGCTGACTATCTGGACGAGTGCGGCATTGCCAACGAGCCCTGTGGGGATATCCTTTACAAGCAGTGGAACAAGCTGATGGTGAATGATGGCCTGAATCAGGCCGCAGCCGCCTTTGACCAGCCCTACGGCGGCCTGCGCCAGCCCGGCGAAGCACAGGACATGATGCGCGCGGCCATGCAGGAGGTCATCCGGCTGGCGAACCTTGAGGGCGTGCCCCTGCCGCCGGACAACGATGTGCAGTTCATCGATGCCATGATGCCCACCTTTAACCCCGAGGGCATGCCCAGCATGCGGCAGGATGTGCTGGCAAAGCGCCCCACCGAGGTGGAGGAGTTTGCCGGTGTGGTGCGCCAGCGGGCCAAGAAGTACGGGATGCCCACCCCTGCCAACGACTTTTTCTACACCCGCATCCGCGAGATCGAGGCGGGATACGACCAGTAAGGAGCCACCCATGCATACGCTTTATTTCACCCGCCACGGAGAGACCGTCTGGAACGTTGAAAACAAGATCTGCGGCATGACCGACAGCCCCCTCACCGAGCGGGGCCGCCAGCAGGCCCGGAAGCTGGGCGAAGCCGTCAAAGCCAGCGGGGTGCACATCGATGAGATTCTGTACTCTCCCCTGTCCCGCGCCGCCGACACCGCCATGGCCATTGCCAAGGCCACCGGCCTGCCCGCCCGGTGTGAGCCGCGCCTGCGGGAGCAGTGCTTTGGCAAATACGAGGGCACGCCCCGCAACGGCGGCGAGTTCCGCGTTTCCAAGACCCACTTCGCCGACCGCTACGACGGCGGCGAGAGCATGATGCAGCTGGCCCAGCGCATCTATAACCTGCTGGACGAGCTGAAGGCTGACACCGGCAAGACCTATCTTCTGGTAGCCCACAACGGCATCGCCCGGGTGGTGCAGACCTATTTCTACGATATGACCAACGAGGAATACGCAGCTGCGGGCATCAAAAACTGCGAACTGGTGGAATATCATTTTGAATGATGTCAGCGGGAAGCAGACGATTTAAAATGGCTCCGCGTGCGCTGCGCCATAAACAGCGGAAATATTATTTTTATAGAAAGAAAGCCGGAAAATCTGCGGATTTTCCGGCTTTCGCTTTTCACGGGAGGGAACTGGACGGCAAACGGCAGCGCGGGAGAAAGCAGGCGCAGACTCCTTCCGTCATTGCCTGCGGCAATGCCACCTCCCTCATGGAGGGAGGCTTTATCCGTGCGGCAAAGTTACTGGCTCGAGTACAAAGCTTACGAGCGCGCCTGCTCCCCTGCGGGGAGCTGCCGCAGCAGCGGCTGAGGGGCCTTGAAATCGGCGTAACACAAAAAATCCTTTAGCGAAGCGACTTGGATTTTTTGTATGGAGCCCATCTTCTTTGGGGTTACTAGGGGCGTGTAGCCCCTAGTTCGTGCCTCCCGCGCCTCGAAAGTAGCGGAGACCTTGCCGCGCTGAACGCGCGGTATTTGCTACGCAAACCGGTCTGCGGCTTAAAAGCCCCACTGGGGCTTTCATGCCCTGCGGGCACCGCCGTCCTTTCTGGTTCTCTTTTGGCACGCAAAAGAGAACATACCCGGCGGCGATGCATTTTGCAAAAAGCATGAAACTTTAAACACGCGACTACTCTCTGTGCGGGAAGCATCCCCCGTATCATAAAAATCAGCCTTTATACAGCCCAAACAGCTTGAGCAGCTTCTGCCAGAAGGTCAGGGTCACAGCCGCCGGTTCCGGCTGGGCAGCCGGGGCCGGGGCCGTGATGGCAGTGGTCTGCAACGCAAACTGCACCGCGCCCACCTCGGTGTTCTCTGCCGAGGTGAAGCTCTGCACCTCCCCGCCGCCGGAAAGACTGTTCAGCAGGCCGTCCAGCTGGGCACCCATGTCGATGTCGGAAACGCTGCTGCGCAGCTCGCCGGTGCCGCCGGTCAGCTGAGACGCTCCCTCCGCCAGCTGCGCAACGCCCGCCTTCAGCTGGGCCACGCCGTCGGTGTAGGCGTTCAGGCCGTTGTCCAGCTGGACGTACTGGGCGGCAAGCTGGTTCACGCCGTCGGTGAGCACCGAGAGATTGCCCAGCATCCCAGTAAGCACACCGGCCAGCTGACGCACACCGGCGTCAAACTCGCCGTAGCTGCCGTTCAGGGTGCTGCTGCCCTCGTGCAGCTGGGCGATGCCGCCGTTCACGGTGTCGAGATAGGTCTGCATGGCATCGATGTTGGCCGTAGACCCCTGCAAAAGCAGGATCACATCCTTGAGCTGCGGCATCATCCACACCATGCCCTGCAGCTGCTGGATGGCCTTGGCATTGCCATCCTTTACCACGTCAAGGTCAAGGCCGTTCTCTTTCAGGATGGCCTTGTAGGCTTCAAAGCTCACCTGCTGTTCCAGCTGTGCCGCGCCCTCATCCAGCCGGGCAATGCCGTCCCGGATCTGGGTAGAGGCATCCAGCAGGGTGTTCAGCTCGTCGGTGGAGGCCGAGATGCCGTTCAGCGCGGTCTGCATCTGGGTGAGGGCGGCACGCACCCGGGCTGAGCCGCCGGTCAAGGCACCGGAATTGCCGTTCAGGGTGTCGATGCCCGCCTGCACCTGCGCAATGCCGTCTGCCAGCGCGTTGGCACCATCGTCCAGCTGCACGGAACCGCTCTGCAGCTGTTCCAGCATCCCGGTCAGGTCCATATCCCCGAGGTCGAGGTTCAGGTTCAGCCGCACGCCGTTCAGGGAAACGGCATCCATGGCAAAGTCCGTCACATCGGCAGTGACGGTCACATCGCTGTCCGCGCCCGGCAGCAGGATGTAGGAAAGCTGCTTTTTGCTGCCCACATTCGCCACCGTAGCGCCCGGCGCGCTGATGTTCCGGGCAAGGCCGGTGTCCAGACTCATGGTCACCTGCAGCGCGTAGTCGTCAAAAAAGCTGCCGGTGCAGTCCGGGTTGCGGCTCACCTGCAGCCGGATGGAAAGGGCACCGCTTTTGCCGCCCAGCTCGTCGGGGCTGATTTCTGCCCCGTCCAGCGTATAGGTCAGCTTTACCACCCATGGCAGGGCCGTGGCGGCGTCCATGGTGCCCTCATAATAGAGCTTGCCGTCCTCGGTCACATGCACCGTGACCGTATCGCCGCTCTGCTCCACGGCATCGCTCGTGGTCATGTTGCGCACGGCAGTGTAGCTGCCGTGGTCCGCAACGGTGTCCCCCGCCTGCACGGAAAAGCTGTTCACGGCGTACACGCCGGTCACCGCACCGGAGGCCGTAAGATTTGCATAAATGACCTCTTCCTTGGCAGCGGAGGCTGCTGCAAAAGCTGGCAGACTGCTGCCCGCCAGCAGGCAGCCTGCCAGCGCCAGCGCCGACACCCGGCGCACAAATCGATGTTTCATCTCGGTCAAGCCTCCTTCGGCTGTCTTTTCTTTTTTATAATGAGCGGGTCGGCCAGATACAAAAAGCCCGGCAGTGCCGAAAGCACGATGGCCAGTGACACCAGACTGCCCACGCCCAGAAAATTGCCCAGCTGGCCCAGCAGCTGGTTTGTGGAAATGGCTCCCATCAGGAAGCCCACCACCGCCATGGCGCTGCCGGTGGTGCTGACCGAGGTGGTCACGGCGGACACCGTGGCCGCAACGGCTTCTTTGCGGCCCAGCGTCTCGCGGAACTCCTGATAGCGGTCGGAGAAGAGGATGGCGTAATCCACCGTAGCACCCAGCTGCACCGAGCTGATGATGAGATAGGCAATGTAGAACACGTACTGGCCCCGGAAGTACGGGATGGCCAGATTGATCCAGATGGCGGTCTCGATGCTGAGCACCAGAATGATGGGCAAAAGCAGCTGCCGCTTCATGAGGAGCAGGATCAGGAATACTGCGCCGATGGCCAGCAGGTTCACCTTGACCATGTCGGCCGTGATGGTGTCCATCAGGTCATAGGTGCTCACGCCCTGACCGGCCAGATAATAATTGTCCGGGTAATATTGCTGCACCGTAGCGCGCACCCGCTCCACCAGCGCAAAGGCCCCATCGCCCTCGGTGTCGGCGTCCACCGTAAGCACCATGCGGGTGTAGCCGCCGGAGACCAGCAGCCCCAGCGTATCCCCGGGCACGAACTCCGGCGGAATGGACGCGCCTGCGTTGTCCACATAGGAAAGGATGCCGGTCACCTCCGGGATGGCGTGCAATGCATCCGAAAGCTTTTGCTGCGTGGCAGTGTCGCCCTCCGGCACCAGTACAACGTAGGTGTCGCTGCGGCCAAAGGTCTCCTCGATGGCGGCGGTGTCCGCACCCAGACGGGTGTTCTCGCCAAACATGTGGGCGGCACCGTAGTAATACTGGTTCGAGTTGGAGGCCAGATAGCTGGGCACCATCAGAATGACCAGCACCAGCGCCATGGGCAGCATGATGCGGGCCACAAAGCGGCCAAACTTGTCAAAGCTGGGCAGCAGTGGCCTGTGGCAGGTCTTATCCATCCACTGATACGCTGCCAGCGTGAGCGCGGGCATAAAGGTGAACACGGTGACAAGGCTCAGCACCACGCCCTTTGCCAGCGCAAGGCCCAGATCCGGGCCGATCTGGAACTGCATGAGCACCAGTGCCAGAAAACCGATGACGGTGGTCAGGCCGCTGGACAGGATGGAGCCGGTGGATCTGCACAGGGCATCCACCATGCACTCCTCCGGGCTGGCATCCGGGTTTTCAGCCCGGCACTCCGCAAAGCGGTGGATCAGGAACACCGAGTAGTCCAGCGACACCGCCAGCTGCAGGATGCTGCCCGCCGCATTCGTCACAAACGAGATGGTGCCGAAGATGAGGTTCGTGCCGTTGTTGAGCAGGATGGCCGCGCCAAGGCCCGTCAGCACCAGCAGCGGCTCCGCCCAGGAATCGGTGGTCAGGATCAGGATGAACAGCACATACACCACCGCGATGGCGGCGATCTTTGCCACCTCGGTCACGGTGGAGTTGGTGGCAACGGCAGTGGAGACCGCCGCGCCCTCCAGCGCGTTGCCCTCCCCGATCAGATCCCGCACGGCAGCCACGGCTTCCAGACGCTTCTCGTCCTCCACCGTCACGGTGAACAGGGCGCAGCCATCCTTATAATAGCTCTCCACCGTGGCGGTGTCCTGCATCTGCAAAGGCACTGTCACATCCAAACTGTCGTCCAGCCATGCAACGGAGGACACTCCATCGATGGCGGCAAGCTTTTCCTTGTACTCCAGCGCCTGCGGCACCGTCACATCCCGCACCATGACCCGCATGTTGGGGATGCCGCCGGTGAAAGCACCGTTCATCACCTCGATGGCGGTGGTGGAGGGGGATTCCGGCGGCAGATAGTCGTTGATATCGTAATCCACCTTTACCTGACGCACAGCGAACACGCTCAGCACAGCCGTCAGTGCAAACACCGCCAGCACCAGCCTGCGGCGGCGCACGATGGCGGTATAAAAACGTTTCATCAAAACAGGAGTTCTCCTTTCCGGATCCATAAAAAACTTTTATCATTCTAACAGGTTTGATAAACGTTGGAAAGAGACAGTTTATGAATTTTGACCCTCGAATGCCGATTTTTTGATTTTTCTGCCTTGACAACAAAAATAAATTCTGATATGCTCTTTTTCGGTTCATCGGAGGACCGTTTTCAACGTAATTTGAAACGGGCCGGATAAGATGCCGTGCAGACAGCGCCCCGCCGGAGGTTTCGTTGCCGTAGTGACGAAGCAGATCGAGGCCGGGCGTGCACTCACGGACATTTATCCGGCCCGTTTTTTGCACCTTGTGCAGAAAGGAGGACGCCATGTCCAAGCATCGGATCCAGCTTTCCGATCATTTTACCTATTCCCGCCTTTTGCGGTTCGTGCTGCCCTGCATCGGCACCATGCTGTTCACCTCCATCTACGGCATCGTGGACGGCCTGTGTGTCTCCAACTTTGTGGGCAAGACGGCCTTTGCGGCGGTCAACCTCATCATGCCGCTGCCCATGCTGCTGGGCACCATCGGCTTTATGCTGGGCACCGGCGGCAGCGCCATCGTGGGCATCACGCTGGGCGAGGGCGACCAGAAAAAGGCCGACCGCTATTTTACCCTGTTCCTTCTGGCGGCTCTGATCTCGGTCAGTGTGCTGGCCGTGCTGGGCATTGTGTTCCTGCGGCCCATTGCCGTGCTGCTGGGCGCAAAGGGGAGCTTT
This sequence comes from Faecalibacterium taiwanense, assembly GCF_036632915.2. Taxonomy (NCBI): domain Bacteria; kingdom Bacillati; phylum Bacillota; class Clostridia; order Eubacteriales; family Oscillospiraceae; genus Faecalibacterium; species Faecalibacterium taiwanense. The sequence goes on from NZ_CP155552.1 coordinate 115,801, forward strand.
TGGACTATGCGGTGCGCTATGGACGCATCCTGATGGTGTCCCTGCCCACCTTTGCGCTGCAGAATATGTTCCAGAGCTTTTTCGTCACCGCCGAAAAGCCGCACCTCGGCTTCTGGTTCACCGTGGGCGCGGGCTGCACCAACATGGTGCTGGATGTGCTGATGGTGGGGATCTGGGGCTGGGGCGTGGAGGGCGCGGCCATTGCCACCTTTATCAGCCAGCTGGTGGGCGGCGTACTGCCGGTGTTCTACTTCATCGACCGCAGCAACTCCAGCCGCCTGCACCTGTGCAAGACCAGTTTTTACAGCAAAGTCCTGCGGGATGCCTGCATCAACGGCTCTTCCGAGCTGATGACCAACCTTTCCATGTCGCTGGTCAATATCCTGTACAACTACCAGCTGCTGCGTCTGGCCGGTGAGAACGGCGTGGCCGCCTACGGTGTCATCATGTACGCAGCCTTCCTGTTCGTGGCGGTGTTCGTGGGCTATGCCGTGGGCAGTGCACCCATCGTCAGCTTCCACTACGGTGCCCGCAACCACGCCGAGGTGCACAATCTCTACCGCAAGAGCCTGCGGCTCATCGCCGTGGTGGCTGTGACCCTGACGCTGGCTTCCATGTTCATCATCCCCTGTGTAGCGCGCATTTTCGTGGGCTACGATGCGGAATTGCTGGCCCTGACCAGCCGGGCCTTCCGGCTGTATGCGCTGAGCTTCCTCATCATGGGCTTCAATGTGTATGCGTCCTCCTTCTTCACGGCGCTGGGCGACGGCGTGACCAGCGCGCTGATCTCCTTTTGCGCACGCTGGCGTTTCAGGTGATCGCCATTCTCCTGCTGCCGCTGCTGCTGGGCATCGACGGCATCTGGCTGGCCGTCACCGCCGCCGAGCTGGCGGCTCTGGCCGTGAGCGCAGCCATGCTCCTCACCAAGGACAAGGTGTTCCATTACCGCAAGGTGTAAGCCGTTTATCTATATTCTTTCTATTAAACGCATAAACGCAGAAATTCGACAAATAAACGAATTTCTGCGTTTATTTTTGTCTATCATCTCCATTGAAGCCCGCATATGACCATATTATACTTAATCAAAATAATGTTTTTGTTCGCAAGGAGGTTTTATATGAAACGCAGAAAATTTCTGGTCTCGTTACTGCTGGCACTGCTTATGCTTCCGTTACACGTATTCGCTGAAGAGCCCCCACCTATGCATTTACTGATGCGGAAGTTCTTGCACGTGGACAGCTGTATTATTCTTCTCTAAACCAGTTTTTCAGCAATGTTGCAAATGATAACGGCAATGCCGCCGAAGTCACCTTGACCGGTGCCATTGGTTTTTGTGACACAGATTACTGGGTTCAAAGCGAGTTTGATGCAAGAGTTGCTCAGGGTACTACATATGGTCCTTGTCTTTATATCGAGTATGTTGTGACCGACCAGAACGGCCACAGTAAAACTGGCTATTCCTATGATTTGCTACCCGTTGGCGGACATTTCAACGAAGGTCTTGCCAAACTCAACTATACAACTGCTGTTAAAAACTTTTCGGGTGGTTCCGGCATCAGCATTTTAGGAAACAACTTTGTCAAAGACTCTCTCAATTACAAAGTTCGCATTGACCTTTCTGATTATGCCGCCAAAGGGTACTCCACTACTAAAACACAGGTCGACGCTGCCCGTGCGGCAAAAGTGGCTTCTATTGTGGAAACACCTGAGCGCTACTACGCCAACCTTGAAAAACTTTTAATGACATTTGATTCCAATACTCAGACAAACGAAGTTATCGTTTGCGTAAAGGGCATCTATACAGATGATGAACTTGCTTCTATCAGCTATACCGATGACAGTAAGATTCAGTACTGGCTGGACTACACTACCGTAAATCTCAACTTGAAACAGGTTCGTGTTAAGAAAGCCTACTCTGTACTTGGCTCTATTACTGTTATCGGCAATGCAAGTGAATATAATAAAATGGCTTTGATTGCAAACGGCAGAAATCCTTCTTACACTGAGATTGCACCCGGTATGTATCGCAATGCGGATGGCTGGACAGTTTTCCGTGTCAATCTGAGCGATTATACCGCCAAAGGCTATGTTTACTGAACTTTAATTTCTTCTAAAGATCCCCTGCTTTCTGCGAAACGGCGAAAAGCGGGGGATTTTTTTGGTGATTCTGGCTCTGCCGCTGGCAGCAAAATCGTGTTAGAATGGACACAGCTTCTTATTCACTGTTTTACGAGGGATCATTATGACATTGTTTTTGACCAGCAGCCCCAGCGGCTGCCCCTTTGAGCCGGGGCCGGATATTCCGGTGCTGGACACGCGCAACCACTTTGTGGCGAACCTGCGGGCCGTCTGGCCGGATCACGCCGTGCTGGGCCTTGCCATTGCGGCAGACCCCTATGCCTACGAGCAGAACGACGAGATGTGCCGGGTGTTTGCCCAGAGCTTTGCGAACGCCCACCTGCCCCTGACGGCGCTCATCCCTTGCGATGCCCGCAATGCCGAGGAGATCGGTTCTCTTCTGCCCCAAAGCGGCTTTGTGATGCTGTGCGGCGGGCACGTACCCACCCAGAACCACTTTTTTGCTCAGCTGGGCCTGCCGGGGCTGTTCCACAACTACCACGGCATCGTGCTGGGCGTGAGTGCCGGCAGCATGAACGCCGCCCACATCGTGTACGCCGCGCCCGAGGAACCGGGCGAAGCCGCCGACCCGCACTACTCCCGCTGGATGAACGGCCTTGGCCTGACCGAGACCCGCATCCTGCCCCACTACCAGTTCATCCGGGATCATGTGCTGGACGGGCAGAAGATGGAGGACATCGCCCTTGCCGACAGCAAAAAGCGGCATTTTCTCGCTTTGCCGGACGGCTCGTATATCCTGTGCGCCGACGGCAGCGAGGCGCTGTACGGCAGAGGCTGGTACTTTGCGGATGGGATGATGGAAGAGATCAACGAGGATGAGGATGTGCTGCCTTTACGGTAAAGCGCGACAAAAGCGGGGCTTCTACGGCAGCCTTGACGATTAAAATGGCCTCCGCTGCGCTCTGGCCATCATCAGTGGAATTATTATTTTTATTTGCAGTTCCGAAACGCCTGCGGGCGTTTCGGAACTGCTTTTTCACGAAAGGGCTTGTAACGTCAAGCGGGCAGCCCATCCACAGTGCCGCTGTTTCCGTAGGAAACAGGCGCTGCAGATGCCGTTTTCCCTTGCGGCCTCTCTGGTGAAAATGCGACACCGGGCAGCCTGCAGGCTGCCCGGTGTCGCTCAATTTAAAATCATTTTTCCGCTGAATATGCCCAAAGCAACGCGGCGGGCATTTTTGATCGTTCCACGTTCATTTCCGGCGCAGGCAGACATCATTGCGCATATAATGCGCACATCATTCCGCCGCAAGGCGGATAAAGGGCGCTATTGCGTTGGTGTCGCCGTGGCGGACGATGGAGTAGGTGATGTCGCAGTAGGGCTGGATGGCGGTACTCTTTTCCACGGTGGAGATGAGCAGCACCTGCAGCTGCAGGCGGCGGAACAGTTCCATCATGGGGCGGATGCGGTCGCTGGTCATCTTGCTGAAAGCTTCGTCCAGCAGCACAAGGCGGATGCTGTTCTCGCTCTTTTCGTAGATCTGCAGCAGGCTGGCGCAGATGGCCACATAGAAGGGGGCCTGATTCTCGCCGCCGGAGGAGTCGCGGCTGACGCGGGACAGATATGCCTGCTGGCCGGTGACCCGGTTCGTCACCTTGATGTCGTAGTCCAGATAGGTGCGGTAGTCCACATAGTCCGACAGGGTCACGCCGCCGGTGCGGCCCTCCTGCCGGGCGCGGGTGTTCTCGTCCACGTCCGCCATGATTTTTTCCATCAGCTCGTCCACCTGACGCTCATAAGCAGGGTCGGCGGTGGCGGCAAGGTTGTCCAGCGAGTCGCCCTCGGTCATCTGCTGGTTGCCCTTGTCCACGATGACCTGATAGAAGGCCGCCAGCTGCGGGTCACGGCTGGGCTCCAGCTCAAAGCGGTAGACCTCCTCGCCGTAGGTCAGCTGCTCCATCACCTTGTTCAGCTCCCGGAACTGCCGCCGGGCGTTGAAGATATCGTCCTTCATGCGGAACAGGATATCTTTGCGGAAGCGGTCCTTGCAGTCCCGCTGGGCCTGCTCCAGACGGGCGGCGTAGCGTTCCAGATCGATGCGCACAAGGCTCTCGTGCTGAGCGCGGTACTGATCCAGCCCCGCAAGGCCCAGCGGATAATCGCACACATAGTGCTCGTTGTAGGCCTTCTGGGCCGGTTCCAGCGTGCCGGTCAGATAGACGGCCAGCGCATCGTCCAGCTTGGCCTGCGCCTTTTCCGCAGCCTGTGCGGCGGCGCGGGGCTTATCTGCCGGGGCCAGCGCCAGCATCCGGGTGCGGGCCAGCGGCTCCACCAGCGGGTGCGCCGCAAAGAAGCTCCGGGCAGCATCGGCGCTCTGCTGGGCCGTTTCCCCTGCCTTTTTCTGCTCTGCTTCGCAGGAGGCGATCTGCTTTTGGCACACGCGGATGTCGCCGCCCGTCTGCTCCACGGCGGCGCGGGCAGTCTCCCACGCGGCTTCGCGGGCTTCTTCCTCCTTGTAAAGCTGCTGCAGCAGCGGGTTCTCGCGGCACTCGGTGAGCTTTGCTTCCTGTTCGGTCACAGCATTCTGTGCGGCAGTCAGTGCGGCGCGGGCATCCCACAGTGCAGCCAGCTCGTCCAGTGCCGTGCCCCGCAGCAGGGTCTGGTACTGGTTATAGGCGGCTTTCAGGTTCTGTTCTGTCTGGGCGGCAGCACGGGCGCTTTCCCCCAGAGCTTCCAGCTCGGCCGCCAGCGCCCCGGTGCGGGCGCGGCGTGCGTCCAGACCGATATACCGCTGGGGAGTGCGCAGCCGTTCCAGCCGGAAGGGATGGTGGCGCAGAAGGTCGCGGGTGGCGCTGTCGGGATGCTGTTCCAGCGTATCGGGGGTGTCGCAGCAGACGATGCGGCCCAGAATGGTCTGGGCATACTGTGCAGCCAGCGGGTTTTCGCTGCTCACCTGCGCGGCAAGGCTGTCCGGGCCGTACTTGTCGGCGCGGCGGTTGGCCTTGCGGATGCCCGGGGTGTCCAGCAGGCTGATGGGGCCTACCTTGTCCTTCAGAGCCACAAAGGCGCTTTTGGCGGCTTCGTAGTGGGCGGGCGGCACAAGGATATCAAAGCGGCGGTCGCCAAGGCAGGCTTCCACGCAGTCCTGCCAGCTTTCGTCCTCCACGTTCAACAGTTCACAGAAAATTTTCGCATCCGGCTGCATGCCCCGGCTCTTGAGTTCCGCATTCACGGCATCCCGCACCCGGGTGGCGGCATCGCCGTGGGGGTAGACCCACTTGCCGCCGGACACCGCGTCCAGCTCGGCGCGCTTCACGGCCTGATCCCGGTGCAGGGCGGCGGTGTTCTGGCGGGCAGCAAAATAGGCTTCCTCCAGCGGTTTTTCCTGCGCGGAGAGCCATGCGGTGAGCTGCGGCAGAGTGTCCGCCGTCAGCTCTTCGGCCTTGATGCCGGCAGCAAAGCCGCTGCGGCGCAGCACAGCCAGCAGGCTCTGGGTGCAGGCAAGGGCACTTTCTGCCTTTTCGGCTTTGCGTGCGGCGGTATCCAGCGCCGTTTTGCGGCGGGAAAGCTCCTCGGTCAGGGCGTCCAGTGCCCGGCCCTCGCCGCTGGCGCTGGCGGCACCGTGGGCGGAAAGATAGGCCCGGCGGGCTTCCGCTTCGGCATTTTTGGCCTCGGCATAGCGGGCGTTCAGCCCGTCCAGCTGGCGGCGGCCCGCATCCAGATGCTCCTGCCAGACGGTCTGTTCGCTGCCGTCGGCAGCGGCGCGGGCCAGCAGCGCCGCGCCCCGGTTCACAAGGGTCTGGGTCTGCTTTTCGGCAGCTTCGCGGCCAAAATTCACGATCTCTTCCAGCGCGTTGGCGCGGGTCTGGGCCTCGGCCAGCACGGCGTGCAGATTTTCCAGTTCCAGCCGGTCGCCCTGCAAAGCGTCCAGATCCAGCTCCGGCTGGGGCAGGATGTACTGGTACAAAAACTCCCGGAAGTTGGGGATCTCGTCCATGCTGGTGCCCATCTGGAACACCTCGTTGAACTTTTTGCCCAAGGGGCTGGAGGCGCGCCCGATGCCCAGCGCACGGCAGATGCGGTCCCGCGCTTCGCTGGGGCTGCGGGTGTAGGAGAGACGGCCCGTTGCGGGCTTGAAGTCCTCCTTTGCGCTGGGTGCACCGGTCTTGGGGTCGATGAAGGGCAGCTGTTCCAGCGTGCAGCCGTCCTCCGAAAGATACCATGTCTGATCGCCGGGGTGCAGCTCCTGCATGGGGCCTTCGGACTCCACCCGCACCGCGATGACGAAGGGGGTGCGCTTGACGCTGTCCCAGAACTCCGCCCCGATGTAGGCCACGGTATGGCCCGGGCGGCGGTAGGCGTTCTCGCCGCGCTGCTTTGCGTGCACCGAACCCTGCAGGGTGCGGCCGCTCTTTTTATTGCCCAGCGCATTGAAATTGCGGTTGGTGGTCAGGCAGTAGCGGATGGCATCCAGAATGGTGGTCTTGCCCACGGCGTTCACGCCGATCATATAGGTGAGCCGTGCGCAGTCGAAGGTGACATTTTCAAAGTTGTGCCAGTTGATAAGCTTCAGCCGTTTGAGTTCGATCATTCTTCACCCTCCCCTGCTTCTTCCGGTCGTTCATAAAGGCCAAGCTCTGTGCGGGTGCGGGCAGATTCTGCCGCTGCATCCGCAAGGTCGGCATCCGGCAGGGCCAGCAGCACGGTGGGAAATACCTCAATGCGGCTGTCCAGCCCGGAAAGCCGCCCCACAGGCCGCGCCAGATTGTACCGGCGCAGGGTGCGCATGAGGTTTTCCAGCGTTTTCTGGTCCAGACGGCGGGGCAGATTCATCTTCTGCAGTTCGGTCTGCACCTCTTCCACCGTCACCAGCACCTCGTCGGCATTGGCCGCAAGGCTCTCGCGCTTTTGCAGGTACAAAAGCCGCAATACCAAAAGCAGGATGCTCTCGTATTTCAGCAGCCGGGCCTGACTGCCCTCGTGGCCGTTGACCAAAGCCGCCGCCTGCAGGGGTGCCGGGTACAGCAATACAGAATAGCCCAGCGGGGCGAACACAGCGCGCACCTCGTCCAGATGGTCCTGCACATAAAGATATTTTGCCCGCTGATCCTCCACGCCGCCCAGCACGAAGCAGTGGTTCAGCAGGTAATTCGCGGTTTCTTCCAGCATGTTAATGGTTGCCATTTTCTTCCTCCCTGCGGCGGGTGAGGACAAAGTCCTCAAAGCGGAAACCGCCGCGCTCCACCCAATTGCCGGTGAGCTGAATGTCATAATCCCGGTGCGGCGACTGCGAGTAGGTGTGCAGGCCGATGATGCGGGCAAAATCGTTCGGGTATTCGTCTGCCAGAAGTGCCGCGTTCACCTGCGGGCGGGCGGCAAGGGCCTGCCGGGCCAGCAGGGCCACGTTCTCCTCGGTAACGGCAAGGCGGGCGTAATCCAGCAGCAATTGCTGCTCTTTTTTGAGCTGTTCCGGATCGAATACTTCGGTGCGCACCGGGGCCAGCGGCTCGGCGGTGCGCTGGGCAGCGGGCGGGTAGAGGAATTTTTCCCCGAACACTGCCGCCGGGTACAGATGCAGCCGCTTTGCCACCGGGCCGTCGTCCGGCTCAAACAGCTGCTCCGGGGTGCGGATGTCCTCGGCGTAGCGGCGCAGCAGGGCGGTGACGCTGCCCTGCGAAGAACGGTCGCTCAGCAGCAGGAACTGTGCCCGCTGCACAGCCCGCTTGCGGTAGCGGATGTGGCTTGCATCGATCTCGCGCATGAGCAGGCTCATCTCTTCCAGCGCGTCCCGCTGCTTCTGGATGAGTGCACGCACGGCAGGTGTCGCTTCGTTCGGGGCGCAGCGCTCCACCCGGGCATAATCAAAGGCCAGCTGCGGCAGGTAGTTCTCCTCGCAGTCGTCCAGCTCCTCTTCCAGATAGGCGCGGTAGTTGAACAGGTTGTCGCTGGTCTTGAAGCGGTGGTAGGCCGCCGCCACCACCTTTTCCTCGTACTGGTCGAACAGTTCCAGCACCTCCTGCGGGGTGCGGTTGCGGGTGAGCCGGTCGATATAGTGGCCGATGGAGGCGTTGAGCGCCCGGAGAGAGCGGTTCAGCGCGTCAAGATCTGCGTCCACCTCCCGCAGAACGTTCTCATAGGGGCTTTTTTCCTGCCCGATGCTGCCCAGCAGCTGCCATGCCTTGTACAGCTTGCCGGTATAGGTAACTACGCGGGGTTCAATATTTCTTCCAGCGCTTCCAGCAGCGGCGTTACCTCCGGCACAAAGGCAAGGGACGCTTCCCCCTCGTAGCTGCCGGGCTGCTCTTCCAGCCAGCCGGTGCGGCGCAGCCGCAGCAGAAAGCCCACGGCCAGCGTGTGAGGGTCGCGGGTGGGCTGCTCGTCTTCATCGCCCGCACCGTCGGCATCCAGCGCAAGGGGCTTTGCCAGTGCGGCAAAGTAATCCTCGGCACGCCAGACGGCCTCCGCACGGGAAATGCTGTAATCCGCCGTGTGGCGGCACTCCTCCCAGAGCAGAAGCAGCAATTCCGCATAAAAAGCCCGGTTCGGCCCCGCCAGCGGGCGGAACAGCCGCGGGGACACCAGTTCAAACAGCTGCATGGAAACGTCCTTTCCTGTTCACATCAGAATACGTTTTTATTGTACCACAAAACGACACGGTTTGACAGAGAAACCATTCAGAATTGCCGCCGGGAGGGGCGGGGCAGACTCCTTCCGTCAAACCCTGCGGGTTTGCCACCTCCCTCAGTGAGGGAGGCTCTGGCGAAACCGGAAGCTTTGCACCTGAGCCGGAAGCTTTGCCGATGCGAAAGGCTCCCTCTTTGAGGGGGCTGTCGCCGCAGGCGACTGGGGGAGTTTGCCCTAAACGCAAAAAAGCCCCGGGGAGCGGGGTGCTCCTCGGGGCAATAGTTTAATTGTAATCCGCTTACTTGCTCAGTTTATAGCCAATTGCAACATAGGTCTTTCCGCCAACGGTCTTAGTGCCAACACCCAAACCAGTAACTTCGATTTTCGTGTTATTATTTTTACCAGCTTCGATTACGAAATCTGTTACAATCTTCATCAACTCAACCATATCAGAATTAACCGTAATCGTTCCTGCCGTTGTTTCTTCATAGTAAACAGCCGTATACACTTGAGCGTTCTGCTTCGCATTCTCAGCACAAACAACTGCACCTACGTAGTTTTTCTCGGTTTTTTCTCTGCAGTAATAGCAGTCAATGCAATCTTGCCGTCTGCAATTTTGTTCAGTGCTTCTGTTGCCAGTTCCTTGACTTCACTGTTATTGGACCATTCTGTGCCGTATTCCTTGTTCAGTGCAGCCATATATACATCCTGAACTTTCTTCTCGAACTCACTTTCACCAGGGCCACCAGCGCCACCGCCGCAGGCGGTGAGCATTGCCAGAACCATCACGCCGGCCAGAAGGGCGGCTGCGAAACGCTTGAACATTTTCATTGTAATGTTCCTCCTGTTTTCAAATTCTGACGGTTTGGGCGACCCCAAATCGCTTTACCCGTCTGAATTTATTTTATCCATACCCCCCCCCCGCATGTCAACAGGCATATCGCCCAAATTCCGCAGTTCTTTTTGGCAATTGTCCCTAAACGCAAAAAAGCCCCGGAGCAGGACGAACTCCTTCCGTCAAACCCTGCGGGTTTGCCACCTCCCTCAGCGAGGGAGGCAACCCTCTCAGTCATCGCTGCGCGATGCCAGCTCCCCGAGAGGGGGAGCTTATTTGCTGCAAACCGTCAGATGCCTAAAAGCTCCCCCCTTTTGGGGAGCTGGCACGCCGTAAGGCGTGACTGAGAGGGTTCAAACGCAAAAAAGCCCCGAAGGGCGGCCTTGCAGCCACGCTCCGGGGAAAGGGTGATAGATTTTTACTTGTAGTAGTTCTTAATGCGGATGGTGATGCCAATGTAGTTCTGCTCGTTATCGCTCTTGACCACCACGCCTATATTCGACCAGATGCCATCCTGACTCACGTTGCCGCTGACATCCGTTTTAACATACTGCGAGATATAAGTCAGAACCGTGCTCAGGAACGTATCCTCATAGTTGTGCCGGGCAGTAATGGTGACAGCCAGATCATTTCCTACTCGATTCTGATAGAACCTGTACGCTCCTGCATAGCCGAAAACTTTATACTGGAGCGACTCATCCAGTCTCTTTTCAGCCACTGCGCGGAGCTCTGCGTCACTGGCCACCGAAATGCCCTTCTCCTTACCGATCTGCTCCATCACTTTCTGCTCTTCGGCTTTGTTGGTGGAGCTGCCGCCACCACCGCCGCAGGCCGTCAGCAGGGCCAGAGCCATCACACCCACCAGAAGCAGGGCAGCAAATTTCTTCAGCTTTTTCATTGTAAAGCGCCTCCTGTCATTTCAAGATTTTGTTGATTTGTCTCATTTCAGTGCTGTTTTTTCGCACTACAGAACGGGTGTCGTTCTGGCCTGATTATATCCGACAGCAGTTGGTTTTGTCAATCGAGAAGATGCATAAAGTTTCCGAAACATTTTCGTTCAAAATCAATGAAACAGCGACTTTTTTGTTGCAGTATTGAGATACACTGTCCTTATTTCGCAAAGGTTCTTTACCGTGCTGGAAAATCTTCTTCCAGCCGGAAGCTCCATGCTGTTTTTTTCCGGGGCACAGTCCTTCCCGGTTTGAACAGATGTTGTGTTCCGATCCATCTTGATCCATCTTTCAGAATCCTTTCAAAAAATTACGATTTTACACAATTCTACCATTTTTGCATGGTAAAATAAGGTCGTAGAAAAAACAAAGGATGTGGCTCAATATGCAACACTGTCCCGCCCGCGCGGCACAGCGGCTGGCGGCGGCAGTTCTGGCGCTGTGCCTTGTGCTGGCTCTGGCCGTTCCCCACGCACACGCAGCTGCCCTGCAGGAAACGCACGGCATCCGGATGCTGGACTTCAGCACCAGCCAGATCCTTTCCATCGGCAACCAGACCTCCGGCAAATGCAGCTGGTACGCCTTGCGCTATGCACGCACCATTCTGGATGGAAAGGTTTCCTCCGGCAGCGGCATGTGGTCAAACGGTGCGGTCTGGTCGGCAGGCGGCTACTACGGTTATTCCGGCAGCCTGTCCGAGTGCCTGCAGAAGCTTTACACCGAGCTTTCCGCCGGGAAGCCGGTGATCGTGCATCTGAAAAACACTGCGGTGAGCGGTGTAAAACGGCACACGAACCGCACCTCCAGCTATGAATACCACCTGACCAGTTCCGGCTGGAACGAGGTGAACTACCCCCATATCGCCACCAGCGCCGCCTATGGCCACTGGGTCTGCGTGGTGGGCATCCGCCCGGATGCAGACCCCGCGAACCTGAAGGAGAGCGATTTCTACGCGCTGGACCCGGCCCGTGTTTCCGCAAACGGCACTCTGGCTGTGACCCGGCTGCTGGACGGCACCATCTGGACAGACAATTCCCCGCTGAAAACAGCAGGTTGATAAATTTAGAAAGAGCAAAAAAGCTGACGCTTTCGCGTCAGCTTTTTTGTTTGCAGTTCAGATCAATACCCTTTTACCGAGAAGCCCCGCTCCCATGGGTCGGGCGGCAGATCCTTCTGGCGGATGCCGGTGATCTGGATATAATCGCTTTTCTGGATCATGGCGAACAGCCGCAGGAACTTTTCCGGGTCGCCCTGCACTTCCAGCGTCACGCTGCCGTCGTCCTCGTTCTCCACCCAGCCGGTCAGTTCCAGCGTCTGGGCCGCATAGCGGGCGCGGTAGCGGAAGCCCACCCCCTGCACCTGCCCTTCGATGGAATAGCGGCGGCGCACCGTGCCTTCCGGCAGGGCGGGCGGCGTGGCATCCTGTGCTTTTTTATGCAGAAAATCAAACATCTTACAGCTCCTGATAGGCGGTCATCAGCGCCGGGATGAACTGCTTTTTGCGGCTCACCACACCGGGCAGGGTAAAGCTGCCGTCCTCGGCAGGCTGGGTCTCAAAGCCGTCCGAGAGCACCTCGGAAGCATAGCGGCCATCGCTGATGACCACGCTCTCTTCCTTGGGCACGTCGGTGAGCAGCATGTAGATATCCTCCACGTTCTGCTTGTTGCGGGCTTCTTCCAGATAGGGCTGCAGCAGCGCTTCGGCGGCAAGCAGGTTCTTGCGGGTCATGTAGCTGCCCTGTGCCACGCCAAAGCGGATATCGCCGCACATGAACACCTTGAAGTCCTGCAGGAACACCTCCTCGGCGGTCTTGCCGTCCAGCTTTTCGCCTGCTTCAAACATCTCGCTGGCAAACTCGTCAATGTCCACACCGGCAATTTTTGCCAGACGCTTTGCAAGGGCCTCATCCAGCGGGGTGCAGGTGGGGCTGCGGAACACCAGCGTATCCGAAAGGATGGCCGCCAGCAGAAGGCCTGCGATCTGCGGCGGGATCTCCATACCGTTCTCGTCGTACATCTGGGTGATGATGGTGGCAGTGCAGCCCACCGGCTGGTTGCGGAAGTACACCGGGCCGCTGGTCTCCAGACTGCCGATGCGGTGGTGATCGATGATCTCCAGAATTTCGGCCTGATCGAAGCCCTCCACGGCCTGGGTGGCCTCGTTGTGGTCCACCAGGATGATGCGGCGTTTTTGCAGATTGATGATGTTGCGGCGGCTGACCATGCCGCAGTATTTGCCGTCCTCGTCGAGGATGGGGAAATAGCGGTGGCGCACCTTGGCCATCACACGGGTGACATCTGCCACCGGGGTGACGAGGGTGAACTTCATGATGTCGCTGCGGGTCATATAGTAGGAGATGGGAGCGCACTGGCTGATCAGCTTACCGGCGGCATAGGTGTCCACCGGGGCCGACATGATGGCCACGCCCATTTCCTCGGCAATGCGCTGGATGGTGCGGCCCACCTTGGAGCCGTTGCAGATGATGAGCAGCGACGCTTCTTTTTCAATGGCGCACAGCTGGCTTTCGTAGCGGTTGGTCAGGATGACGATGTCGCCTTTTTCCACGGTATTTTCCAGCATTTCGGGCGTGGCGGTGCCGATGCGGATGTGGCCGGTGGTGCACACGTCGTCCTCGCGGCCCACCACCATGGTGCCGCCCAGCGTTTCCAAAATATTGCGGTAGGTGGTCTGGCTCTTGGCCAGGATGCCGGTGTCGAACACGTCCATGTTGGCGGTGGCGATATCCTTCACGGTGATCACGCCCTCCAGCTCGTTGTCCGGGCTGGTGACCGGCAGGGTGTCGATCTGCTTGTCACGCATGATCTCCCATGCCTTGCGCAGGCTGGTGGAGCCGGGGATGCCGGGCATCTCGCGGTAGTCCACATCGCGGATCTTCGGGTTCACGTCCGTGCACATGCGCGGGGGCTTTACCCCGAACTTTTTGAGCACGAACTCGGTCTCCTGATTCATTTTGCCTGCACGGCGGGGCTCACAGACCAGATCACTGGTCTTGTTTTTCAGCTCTGCATAGGCAATGGCCGAGCAGATGGAATCGGTATCCGGGTTGCGGTGGCCGATCACGACCACCTTATGGGCTGCTTTTGGCATATTGTTCCCCCTTTGGGTTCTGATTTACCTTTTATTTCTTATCTCATTTACCACAGTGCACTCCCCGCTCCTGCAAAGCACAGTGCACCTCAGGTTTATTTTATCACAATTGCCTGCACGGGTAAAGTGGAACAAACACGCTGCGGCGCGGCTTTTCCGCCTGCCGCATTCCTTGACAGACCCTGCAAAAAACGGTAAGCTTTACCTGAAAAAAACACAAATGGAGGCATCTATGAAAAAACAGTTTTTCCGCATCCTCTCCTGCTGCGTGCTGCTGGCCTGCCTGTGCGCCCTGCCCGCCTACGCACAGGAACCCAAGGCCGCACAGCCCGCCTCAAAAGAGGATAAGGTGGTAACAGACGTCACCGGTTCTGCCGACCTGATGCGCAATGTCGTTGGCTTTACCACCAACTTTGGCGGGCCGTACCACTTTGCGCAGGCAGACCACAAGTCCCCTGCGCAGGCCTACGGTGATGCCCCTGCCGAGGGAGCCGTTGCGGTGCTGCGGCTTTTTGCCCGCGCTGATGACCACGGCGATGTTCCCCTCAACACCAGCGGACACAGCTTCCTCACCATCACCAATGTCTCGGAGCAGGATATCAATGTGGGCGGACTGCTCATTGCGCCGGATACGTCCATCACCGTAAGCACCCGCGGCAACCGCTGCGAGCATTCCGGCATCTGGTACAATCTGGAGGGCTACTACAAATATTACCTGAACGCTTCTTACTATCAGAATCTTTACGGCATTCAGGTCTCACTGGACCAGAGCCAGCTAGACACTGTAAATCAGGCGTTGGCCAACGCAGACCACTGGTCGGCCATTTACAACTGCACCTCGTTCTCTGCGGGCCTCTGGAATGCCGTGTGCTCCGATACGCTCTGCGCCGGTGTGCCCGAGACCCCGGCCGACCTGAAAGCGGACATGCTGAGGAAGTACCCAGACAAGACGGTGTTCGGGCCGACCGTCCCGTATGATTATATCGTATATTACGGCACCAGCCTGACCCCCAGTCAGGAATTTTCCTGACAGAAGATTTTCTCTTGTAATTCTGCGCGTTCTGCTGTATGATATAGGTCATGTATCCAAGTGTATCTTGTCACCGTCACGGAGGAACCTATGACAGCAACCAAAACGCCCGCGTTCCATAAGCCGCCGCTGTTCACCCGGCAGCAGCTCATTGCCCTGCTGCTGCCGCTGATCGCAGAGCAGGCGCTCAGCGTGACCATCGGTCTGGCCGACACGCTGATGGTCTCCTCGGTGGGGGAAGCCGCTGTTTCCGGCGTGAGCCTTGTGGACAGCTTCAACACCCTGATGATCCAGATCATGAGCGCCCTTGCCACCGGCGGCGCGGTGGTCACCAGCCAGTACATCGGCCGGCAGGAGCCAAAGGATGCCAAGAATGCAGCGGCGCAGATCCTGTTCATCCTGTCCAGCTTCAGCCTGCTGGTGGCCGCCGTTGTGGTGGCGGGCCGCCATGCCATCCTGCGCGGCATCTTCGGCTCCATCGACGTGGACGTGATGCGCTATGCCGAGACCTACTTCCTGCTCTCGGCCCTGAGCTACCCGTTCATCGGCCTGTACAACGCCGGTGCGGCCCTGTTCCGGGCGCAGGGCAACAGCAAGATCAGCATGATGTCCAGCCTTGTAATGAATGTGGTGAACATTGGCGGCAACGCCGTGCTGATCTACGGCTTCAAAATGGGCGTGATGGGTGCCGCACTGGCCAGCCTTGTGTCCCGCGCCATTGCCTGCGTGGCTGTGCTGTACCTGCTGCAGCGGCCCGCCTGCCCGCTGCGGGTGGACGGCCTGCAGGCCCTTGCCCCGAAGGCACGGCTCATCCAGCAGATCCTGCGGGTGGGCATCCCTGCCGGTATTGAAAACGGCATGTTCCAGATCGGCAAGCTGTCCGTTTCCAGCCTGACCTCCACTCTGGGCACCGCCGCCATTGCGGCCAACGCCGTGGCAAACACCACCACCACCTTTTTGAACATCCCGGCCAACGCCGTGGGCATGGCTGCGCTGACCGTGGTGGGCCAGTGCCTTGGCGCAGGCGAAAAAGATCAGGCCGTGTATTACTCCCGCCGCCTGATGCTGTTTGCCTACTGCGGCGCATGGTTCATGAACCTTTCGGCCTTCCTGTTTGCCAACAAATTTGCACTGGGCCTGTTCAACCTCTCGCCGGAAGCCTACGCCATGGCGCTGGAAGTGATGGTGTGGTTCAACATCGTTTCGCTGTTCATCTGGCCTTCCAGCTTTACCATGCCCAACATCCTGCGTGCGGCAGGCGATGCCCGCTTTACCATGACCGTGAGCATCGTGTCCATGTGGGCCTTCCGGGTGGGCTTCTGCTACCTGTGTGTGCTGGCCTTCCACGGCGGCCTGCTGGCCATCTGGATGGGCATGTATCTGGACTGGGCGTTCCGCTCCCTGTGCTTCTTTGTACGCTTCGTGCGCGGCAAGTGGCTGGAACAGCAGGTCATCTGAATCTTTCCTCTGCATTTTATAAGAGCCTGCCGCGAAGGCAGGCTCTTTTTTACGCAATACGCACAAATAATTTATCTGTTTTTCAGCAATGTTGTCTGCTTTCATTCTTGTTTTTGTCACATTCCCGGCGTATAATTTCACAGTGCTAAGAGCTTTCACTTCTGCAAAAAGGAGGCTTTTTCAATGAAACGCAGTTGGTTTTCGCGCCATCCGCTTTGCTTCATGGCGCTGTATCTCATACTTTATCTTTCCGCATTCAATTTCCTGAACACCCAGATCCATATGCCGCACATCCTCGTGCACTGCCGGCTGGACGATCTGATTCCCTTCTGCAAATATGCGGTCATCCCCTATTTTGCATGGTTTCTATGGATCCCGTTCACCCTGTTCTTCCTTCTGTGGAAGGCACCCCGGGAGGACTTCTGGCGGCTGTGTATGCCGCTGTTCAGCGGTATGACCATTGCGCTGGCCTGCTACGTGATCCTGCCCACCGGGCTGAATCTGCGCCCCTGCTATGTGCCGGGCACAGACATCTTCGCCCGTGCGGTGCGGTTCCTGTACAGCACCGACACACCCATCAATGTCTGCCCGTCCATCCATGTGTTCAACTCGGTCACGCTGATGCTGGCCTATCACCGCTGCCGCATCTTTGAGCAGCCCCGGTTCCGCTGGATGCGCCCGGCCGCTGATGTGCTGTGCATCTCCATTGTATGCTCCACCATGCTGCTCAAGCAGCACAGCTGCATCGATGCAGCGCTGGGCGCTTTGCTGGCGCTGGCACTGGATACCGCGTTCAGCCGTATGATGGACACCAACGATCTGCCGCAGATGCGCCGCATCTGAATCTTTATAAAAAAGAAATGCGCTGTCATCAGGGGCAGCGCATTTCTTTTTTGTTCAGAACAGATCCTCCGGCAGGCAGACATCCTGCTTTGGCACCTTTGCCCAGGAAAAGTCCTTAATCAGGCTTTCCGGTGTGCGGGGCGCAGGCTCCGGCTGCAGGCCGTAGGCGTAGGCAAGCTTGCCCACGATCTCCTGCGCGATATACTTTTCCCGCAGGTTTTCCAGACTCTGGTCGCCGTCGCGCTTGGAGAGCCGCCGCCCATCCGGGGCCAGCAGCAGCGGGCAGTGGGCAAACCCCGGTGCCTGCAGGCCCAGCAGGCGGTACAAATACAGCTGCCGTGCCGTGGACGAAAGCAGGTCTGAACCGCGCACCACTTCGGTAACGCCCATGCGGGCATCGTCCACCACCACGGCCAACTGATAGGCGAACACGCCATCCGCCCGGCGCAGGTAGAAGTCACCGCAGTCATGCAAAAGATTTTCGGTGTGCGGGCCCATGCAGCCATCCACAAATGTGATGTCCTCGTCCGGCACTATCAGACGGTAGGCAGGGGCCTTCTTTTTGCGTTTTTCCTCAATTTCGGCAGCGGTCAGGCCGCGGCAGGTGCCCGGATAGACCACGTTGCCGTCCGAGGTATGGGGCGCGCTGGCCGCGTGCAGCTGGGCGCGGGAGCAAAAACACGGGTACACAAGGGCGCGCTCTTCCAGCTTTTTGTAGCTTGCGGTGTAGATCTCCGCGCACTCACTCTGGTAATAGGGGCTGTTCGGCCCGCCGGTGCTGCCGCCCTCGTCCCACGCAAGGCCCAGCCAGTCCAGATCCTGTTCCAGCAGGTCAGCATAGATGCGCGGGCAGCGCTCGGCATCCAGATCTTCGATGCGCAGCACGATGCGCCCGCCCTGACTTTTTGCGCTGAGCCACGCCAACAGGCTGCAGGCCAGATTGCCAAGATGCAGCCGCCCGCTGGGGCTGGGTGCAAAGCGGCCGGTTGGCGGTATTATCTCCGATTTATCACAATGTGCTTGGTTTTGCATTGGGGGTCCTTTCAACCGCTGGACGATTTAAAATTGCCGACGCGTTCGCTTTGGCAATATCAGCGGAAATATTATTTTATATATTCGCGTTTGTGAAGCGAAGCGGAACAATGAAAGCCCCAGTGGGGCTTTTAAGCGACCGAACGGTCTTGCGTCAGCAAGATGGAGGGGCCTCGCCCCGACAAGTTCGCGTTTGTCGCGCTCTGCGGAGCGCTCCAAACGCATTTTCACGGGAAGGGGTCGTAACGGGAAACGGCATGTTGCTGCTGTCGGCTTATCGCCGTCGCGCAGCGACTATAAATCGGCGGAACACAAAAAATCCTCTAGCGGAGCGACTTGGATTTTTTGTATGGAGCCCAACTGCTTTGGGGTTACTAGGGGCGAGCAGCCCCTAGTTTGCAACGGCAACGACCGCGGCCAGCGGCCGAAACAGGGAGGAGCTGTTGGGGCAGCGGCCTGCAGGATGCGAGTGCCGCGCAAGGCACAAAGCAGACGCAGGGAGCCGCAACCCGCCGCCTCCCGCGCCTCGAAAGTAGCGGAGACCTTGCCGCGCTGAACACGCGGCATTTGCTGCGCAAACCGGTCTGCGGCTTAAAAGCCCCACTGGGGCTTTCATGCCCTGCGGGCACCGCCGTCCTTTCTGGTTCTCTTTTGGCACGCAAAAGAGAACGTACCCGGCGGTAATGCTTTTTACAAAAGGCATGAAACTTGATCCACGCGAATACGCTCTGCACAGGAAGCCGCTTTTTCCCTATTATAGTTGCCCGTCCGCCAAAGGTCAACAGACCACCCGGCCAAGCCGCCGCTCCACCGCCTGCCGCACCTCCGGCGCGCGGATGCCGTACACGATCTGCACATCGCAGCCGCTTTGCACCACACCGCTGCAGGGCAGGGCTTTCAGGGCCTGCTCCTTGACGAAGGCCGGGTCGTTCACCGTGACACGCAGGCGGGTAAAGCAGTTGTCCACCGTGCGGATGTTCTCCCGCCCGCCAAAGGCCGCAATGAGCTTTTCTATTCCCTGCTCGTCCAGCGGCAGGGCCTTTTCCGGCCGGGACGGCTCTTCCGGGCGGCGGCCCGGTGTGGGCAGGTCCAGCGCCTTGATGAGCACAGTGAACACCACAAAATACACCGCGATCTGGGCAAGGCCCAGCAGATACAGCACCGGGTAGTTCGTGCGGGCCGCACCAGCGGAAAGGTTCATCACAAGCGACCCCAGAAGGTTCGAGGTAAACGCCGTGACTCCGCACAGGTGCAGCAGCACGATGAAGCTGCCGGAGATGGCTGCGTGCGCCAGCCACAAAACCGGTGCCGAGAAGCAGAACAGAAAATCCAGCGGCTCCGTAATGGAAGCCAGCGATGCCGTAAAGGCCAGCGGCAGCAGCTGAAGGGCAGTCTTTTTGCGGCTGCCCCGTCGGGCACAGAAGATGAATGCCGCCGCAATGCCAAAGTAGCCGAAGGTCTTTGTAAAGCCGGTGTACATCCACACGATGCCATCCGAAAACGGCAGGCCGAGGTTATATTCGGTCATCATGACCACATAGGCACCGGTATAGGTGACGCTGCCCACCATAAGCTGACCGCCCAGCTGCGAGAACTGGAACGGCATATACACCAGATGATGCAGCCCTGTAGGGATGAGCAGCCGTTCCAGAAAGCCGTACAAAAACAACCCGATATTGCCGGAAGCGGCAATGAAGCCAGTGACGGCCGCAATGGCCTTCTGGATAGGCGGCCAGACAAAGCAGGCCCCAAAGCCCAGCACCGCCGCCAGTGCCGCCATGCAGGCAAAGGACCACCGCACACCGGAGAACACACCGCCCAGAATGCCGCGGTGGGCTTTTTCGCAGGTGCGGTCATACACAAAGGCGGTGAGCAGGCCCAGCAGAATGCCGCCGAACACGCCGGTATCCACAGTCTGGATGCCCAGCACCATGGTCTGGCCTGCGCTGTACAGGCCGGTAAGCGCATCCGGCTGCGCCAGCAGGCCCAACTCGGTCAGCGTTACATTGCCCGCTGTCAGGTAGACAAGATAGCTCATCAGGGCGATGAACGCCGCCTGATGCTTTTCCCGCTTTGCCAGCGCCGCCGCAAGCCCGGTGCAGAACAGCACGCTCAGATTTGAAATGACCGCCGTGAGGCATTTGTAAATGATCCTGCCCGCCAGCTGCACCGGCTCCCACCGCAAAAAGGGCAGCACCCCGGCCAGCGGCGCGCTGGTAAGCAGTGCGCCCACCACCAGCAGCAGGCCCGCCGCCGAAAGATAGCTCAGCGGTGCCAGCATTGCGCGGGAGAACCGCTCCAATGCGGCTGTGATGCGGTGCTTCATGGGCGTTTCCCTCCTTTCCGGTTGACGTGGGCAGACACTATACTTGTAGTCAACCGATTTTTGCAAAAAATGTCAAGAATGCAAAGTTCCCAAAAATGCGTTTCTTCTTTGTGCAGAGTGCATATTTCCCGCTTGAAATTCGTCCTGCGCTGTCCGATTGACAACCGCCGCGGCAGAACGTATACTTAGGGTGTATCGTTTTGAAGTGCTGCGGCCCGGCTGCGGCACCGCTCAAGGAGGACACTACTATGAAATTGAGATATACCCGCATCCTCTCGCTGCTGCTCTGCGCAGCGCTGGCCTGCAGCATTCTGGCAGGCTGCGGCGGCTCAACCGCCAGCAGTTCCGAAGCGCCAAGCTCTGCAAGCAGTTCTGCAAGCTCCGCTGCTTCCGGCGAAGACCTGCCTGATTCCACCACCCGGGCCGACACCTCCGGCCTGAACCCCGGCGATTTTGACGAGAACTCCATCTTCTCCATCACCGGCACCGCTGCCGCCTTTGAGCCTTGTCTGGGCTGGGGGCCGGGTGTTTCCGGCTGCTCGCTCAAATCGGTGATCGCAGCGACATCCCTGCTGCAGTGGGCAGAAAACGCCCGCCTTGCCTCCCGCACCCCGGAAGCCGTGCAGGAAGCTTTCTACAGCTGGTACGACACGCTGGACGCTGATGAGCAGGAAAGCTTTGCCGAGGCCTGGACGATGATCGAGCCGGACGCGCTGAGCCTTTTGAGCGACAAGGACAGCATGGCTGGCCGCATTGAGGATGCCGGCCTTGACCCGGACACCCTGCCCGGCTGCACCCTGAAGAACTGGCAGGCCCTGCAGACCGTGCTGGACGACTGCGTGCCCGCAGCGGGCCAGTGAACCCAACATAAAAAGAAGCTGACCGGGCTGGTCAGCTTCTTTTTGTTTTTGCGGAAAAGGCTGGGGCCGCCTGCGGCATCAGACCTTCTTCAGCACATACTGGCGGGTGCCCATGCCGATCTTCTCGGCCTGCTCCAGCGTGGCCTTCCACTCGATATTGGGGTTGGAATCCTTGAAGTTGTCGTGGTGGCAGTTCCAGCCGGGCTTTGCAAGGTTCTGGCCCAGCTGGCTGTTCGGCAGCGGCTGTGCATTCAGGCAGGCGTCCGCGCAGGCCTGATCCAGCGCCACCGGGTCAAAGGACGCAAAGATGCCGATATCCGGCAGGATGGGAGCATCGTTCTCGCAGTGGCAGTCGCAGTTGGGGCTGATGTCCTGCACCAGAGAAACATGGAAGCAGGGACGGCCTGCGCATACGGCAGCCGCGTACTCGGCCATCTTGCGGTCCAGCATCTCATTGGCGCTGTCGCACTGGGAATAGATGGCGTCAAAGTTGCAGGCACCGATGCAGCGGCCGCAGCCCTTGCACTTGGTCTGGTCAATGACGGCCTTGTTGTTTGCATCGTAGGTAATGGCATCGGAGCCGCACTCCTTGGCACAGCGGTGGCAGCCGCGGCACAGGCTCTGCTGCACCTCCGGGTGTCCGGCGGCATGCTGTATCATCTTGCCTGCGCGGGAGCCACAGCCCATGCCGATGTTCTTGAGAGTACCGCCGAAGCCGGTGGATTCGTGGCCCTTGAAATGGGTCAGGCTGATAAAGATGTCCGCATCCATGATGGCGCGGCCGATCTTTGCCGTCTTGCAGTATTCGCCGTTCGGCACCGGCACCTCTGCCTCATCGGTGCCGCGCAGGCCGTCCGCAATGATGACCTGACAGCCGGTGGTCATGGGCCAGAAGCCGTTCAGCTGGGCGCAGGTGAGGTGCTCCAGTGCGTTCTTGCGGCTGCCCGGATACAGGGTGTTGCAGTCGGTCAGAAACGGCAGACCGCCCTGCTCCTTGCACAGGTCAGCCACCACCTTGGCGTAGTTGGGGCGCAGGAATGCCAGATTGCCCAGCTCACCGAAATGCATCTTGATGGCAACGAACTTGCCATCCATATCAATATCCTTGATCCCGGCGGCGATGCACACGCGGCGCAGCTTGTCCAGCAGGCTGGTGCCCACGGGACAGCGGAAATCTGTATAATAGACCTTGGATGCTTCCATAGCAGTTTCCTCCATTTTGTTTGCGCGGCACGCTGCCGCATACTCTCTTGTTTTGTAGTATAGCACATCTTTTTGCAAAGAAAAAGTGCTGTCGTAAAGGGCGGCGGGCACACCCTCCACGTCCCACGATCAAAATGGCCTCCGCTGATGCTCTGGCCATATTTAGCGGAACTATCATTTCCTAACGAAAGAAAGCCGGAAATCTGCGGATTTCCGGCTTTCAATTTTCACGGGAAAGAGTCGTAGCGGGCAGCGGCATCTTGCAGCGCCGGCTCCCTGCGGAAGCGTTCGCGCAGCAGACGGAGCACAAACTTGCCCGCACGGCGCGTCGCGCAAGCGACTCAAAATCGGCGGAACACAAAAAATCCTTTAGCGGAGCGGCTTGGATTTTTTGTATGGAGCCCAACAGCTTTGGGGTCACTAGGGGCGAGCAGCCCCTAGTTCGTGCCTCCCGCGCCTCGAAAGTAGCGGGTGCTTTTCTGGTTCTCTTTTGGCACGCAAAAGAGAACATTCCCGGCGGCGATGCATCTTGCAAAAGGCATGAAACCTTAAACACGCGACTACGCTCTGTGCGGAAAGCATTCCAAATCAGAAGATGGCCGTCGCAGCCGCCACTGCCAGCACGATGATGCCCAGCACGATGCGGTAGGCACCAAAGAACTTGAAATCGTGGCGCTTGACGTAATCCATCAGGAAGCGGATGGCGGCAAGGCTCATGCCGAAGGCCACCACACAGCCCACTGCCAGCACGGCCACCTCGGTGCCGGTCATCACAGAACCGCCGACAACGAACTTGACCACCTTGAGCAGGGATGCGCCCGCCATGACCGGGATGGCCAGATAGAAGGTGAACTCTGCCACACAGGCGCGGGACAGGCCCAGCAGCAGGCCGCCCACGATGGTGGCACCGGAGCGGGAGGTGCCCGGAATGATGGCCAGACACTGCCACAGGCCAATGATGATGGCATCACGGTAGGTGATCTGCTCCAGCCGGCTCACGTGCGGCGCGGCGCGGCGGTTCTCCACAACAAAGAACAGCGCGCCGTACAGAATGAGCATCGCGGCAACCGTGATGTAATTGTAGAAGTGAGCTTCCATCCAGTCGTCCAGCGGGCTGATGATGAGCACCGGGATCGTGGCCGCTACCACCTTGAACCACAGGTTCCACACGCTGGGCTTGGAAATGACCCTGCCCTGCTTCATGCCAAAGGGCCACAGCTTGCCCCAGAACAGCACCACCACGGCCATGATGGCACCCAGCTGGATGACCACACGGAACATGGACATGAACTCTTCGCTTGCGTTGAATTTGATGATCTGTTCCAGCAGGATCATATGACCGGTGGACGAAATGGGAAGCCACTCGGTAATGCCCTCCACAATGCCCATCAGGATGGCTTTGATGATCTCAAAAAACGTAAGTACCCCTCCTTGTGCACAAAGGCACAGCAGCTTATTTTCTTCCAGTATACCATACTATGTCTCTGCACGCACGCAGAATGCGAAAATTTTTACGCCCGCCGCCACTTTTGCCCTGCAGGCTGTTACTGCGCTGGGAAATGTGTTATACTGATGCAAAGACCCTTTTCCTTCTATTTTATCCGCAAATCAAAACAGAGTTTAAACACCCTTGGTATTTTTGTTGAACCATTCTACAACGAGGTGAATCCATATGAATATTCTGGTGATCGGCTGCGACCAGGTGGGGGCTTCCCTCATCCGCGATCTGGAACGCATCGGCCATGATATCTCGCTGATCGAAAAGGATCCCGAACAGCTCAAGCGTCTGGATGCCTTTGACGACTACAGCTTTGGCGGCACGGCTCTGGTGGGCGACCCCACCGACCCGGATACCCTGCGGCAGGGCGGCATTGACAGCTGCGATGCCGTGGCCGCTGTGAGCGAGGACGACTCGGTAAACCTGATGGCGGCACAGATCGCAAAAAGCATCTTCCGCCGTGAGAAGGTGATCTGCCGCGTGTCCGACCCGCACCTGCAGGTGCTGTACCACAAGGCTTACGAGATCGACACCATCTGCCCCACGGTGCTCACCGAGCAATCGGTGTTCCGCGCACTGGCAAAGTAAAAAGTGAGGGAAGCATATGAAAGTTTGTATCGCAGGCGGCGGCAAGGTGGGCATGTATCTGGCCCAGAGCCTGCTGGCCCACCGCCACAAAGTGACCATCATTGAACCGCAGGAAATGCTGTGCCGTTCGCTGGCCGATTCGCTGGATATCCCGGTGATCTGCGGCGATGCCATCAGCTTTGACACCATGCGCACGGCCGACGTTGCCAGCTGCGATGCCTTTGTGGCCGTGACCGGTGCGGACGAGAACAACCTTGTGGCCTGCCAGATCGCAAAGCGGGAGTTTGGCGTGAACCGCACTGTGGCCCGAGCCTCCAACCCCAAGAACCGCGAACTGCTGCACACCTTAGGCGTGGACACCGTAGTGTGCGGCACCGACAACCTGAGCCACATCCTTGAGCGCGAGATCGAGACGGATACCATCCGCCAGCTGCTCTCGCTGGGCGGCGGCACTGCCAGCCTGAACGAGATCCTGCTGCCGGAGAACTTCCAGTTTGCAGGGCAGGCGGTCAAGGACATCCCCATGCCGGGCGACGTCATTCTGGTGTGCATCACCCGCGATGCGGAGTTCATCATCCCCCACGGCAACACCACCTTACTGCCGTGGGACCGCATCCTCTGCCTGACGCAGGATGACACCCTGCACCTGCTGATGGATGCCTGGGGCCTTTCCGGAAAATGACCGAACGTGACCTGCTGCGCACGGCGCTGATCATCCCGCCCAAGGGCCGGGCCGTGCTGTGCGTCTGGGCCGCTGTTCCCGGCGTGTTCTGCGCGCCTTTTGTGTTCTGGCAGAGCCTGTTTGCCGGGTGTATTTTCTGTGCCCTGTGGGTGTGCCTTGTGTTCGCCGCGTGGGCAAGAGCCTGCAGCTTTACCGCAGTGCTCACCGCCCGGAACACTGCCGTGCGGGCCGGTATCGCCGTTCCCATCACACGGCAGCTTCCCCGCCGGGCCGTGACTGGCGTGTGGACCCTGCGCACGCCGCTTCTGTGGCTGGCCGGGTGCAGCGTGCTGGTGGTGCACGGCCCGGGCGTACAGCTGTTCCTGCCGGGCGTGGATGCCCTGCAGGCGCAGGCCCTTGCCGCAGTGCTGATGGAGGAAACGCCATGACCGAACGCGGCTTCCACCCGTTTGCGGTGCTGCATTTTCTGCGCAAGACCATCCTGCTGTATCTGCTGCCGCTTTTGCAGGTGCTGTTTGCCCGCAACTGGGCGGCGCTGCGTACGGCTCTGGTGCAGGGCGCGGCGCTGCTGACAGTGCTTGCCGCTGTGAGCGCCGCCGTGCTGCACGCAGGCCGCTGGCGGGTGGATGCACAGGGAACCCTGCGGGTGCGCTGGCGGCTGGGCGTGCGGCTGGACCGCTGCCTGAAAGCCAGCCAGCTGGCAGCGCTCACCATCGAGCGGCCCCTGCTCTACCGGCTGGCCGGTGCCAGCCGGGTGGTGCTGTACCCTGCCGGGCAGAAGCGCACCCTGACCCTGCTTTTGAGCGCGCAGAACGCGCAGTTTTTAGCTGACCGCATGATGCCGCGCCGGGATGCTGTGGCCCACACCCCGCGCGGCGGCGAAAAGCTGGCCTTTGCGGTGCTGGGTGCCAACGGCCTTTCCACTCTTGCTTTGCTGGCGCTGGCCATCAAACAGAGCAGGCCCTATGCGCCGGATGCCCAGACGGCGGCCTTTGCCCACCTGAACCGCATTGCGGCGTGGGCGGCGCGCTGGCTGCCCATGGGCACAGCATGGCTGCTGGTGCTGGGCGGTGTGCTGTTCTGCGCAAGCCTTGTGCGCAGTGCGGCCCATGCGGCCCATTACACCGTGTGGCGCACCGAGAGTCACCTTGGCAGCAGGGGCGGCTTTGTGCGCCGGTATGAGATGCGCCTTGCGCTGGAACATCTGAGCTATGCGGACCTGCGCCGCTCGCCTGCCACATGGGCGCTGGGCTGCTGCCCGGTGTTCGTCACGGCAGGCAGCTGCCGGCCGGAGATCCCGCTTCTGGTCTGGCGGGAGGACGGCCCTTTTCTACAGGAGCTTCTGCCCGGCTTTGTCCTGCCGCCAAAAGCGCCGGTGGACACCGCAGGCCGCAGCATCCCGGCGTTTTTTCTGCCTGCCGGCATCCCCTGCGGGCTGTGCCTGCTGCTGACAGCGGTATCCCGCTACACCCTGCCTGCGCTTACGGTGCCGCTGCTGGTGGTCACTGCTGTGTTTGCCGCCCTGCTGGTGGGTGCGTACAACGGCTGGCGCAAAGAGGGCATCTGGCTGCAAAACGGCCGTCTGACCCTGCGCTGGCAGCACGGCTTCCATCTGCACGACATCTGCGTGCTCTGCCCTGTTCCGGCCCTGACGGCCCTGCAGTCGCCATGGGCCGCGGCGGTGCGCCGCACGAACCTCACCCTCACCTTTCCGGGCGGGGTGAAGTGCAGGGTGCGCAGCGTAAAGTGCAGCGAACTGCCTTTTTTACTTTTCTGAAACTGTAAGGAGTCTTTTTCTGTGATAAAAACTGTATTATTCGATCTGGACGGCACCCTTCTGAACACCATCGACGACCTTGCCGATGCAGGCAACTGGGTGTGTGCACAGCACGGCTGGCCCACCTTTACGGCGGAACAGTTCAAGCACATGGTGGGCAACGGCATCCCGAAGCTGGTGGAGCGCTTTTCGCCGGAAAATGCCCGCACGCCGGAGCAGCTGGCGGCCACGCTGGCTGAATTCACTGCCCGGTACGACGCCCACAAGGAGGACAAGACGGCCCCCTATCCCGGCATCCCGGAGCTGCTGGACGAGCTGCGGGCACAGGGTGTTCAGTGCGCAGTGTTCTCCAACAAGGCCGACCCGCTCTGCGGCAAGATCATCGCCCACTATTTCGGCACAGGCCGCTTTGCCGCTGTGCGCGGCAGCAGGCCCGGCGTGCCCACCAAACCGGACCCCGCCGGGCTGTATGCGCTGATGGACGAGATCGGTGCAGACCGCTCTGCCACCCTATTTGTGGGCGACAGCGATGTGGACATCCTCACCGGACACAATGCCGGACTGCCCGCCATGGGCGCGCTGTGGGGCTTCCGGGGCCGCGCAGAACTGACCGCTGCCGGTGCGGATGCACTGGCAGCGGTGCCGGAGGATATTTTTACCTATATCCAGAAGGGTTGACGATTTAGAATGCCCTCCGTTTTACTCTGGGCATGTTTAGCGGAAAATTTATTTTTATTTGCAGCTCAGAAAAATCTGCGGATTTTTCTGAGCTGCTTTTTCACGGGGAGGGTCGTGGCGGGAAGCGGCATCTGCTGCTGTCGGCCTGCGGCCGTCGCGCAGCGACTTCTGATTGGCGGAACCCCAAAAAGCGGTTAAGAGATCTTCACGCCGAACAGGCGGGAATCTCCAGCTTTTTGGGGTGGAGCCTACTGCTTTGGGATTATCAGCCTCCCCACTCGAATACGCTCTGCACAGGAAACAATGCGCAAAAGGCGAGCCGCCCATTGGACGGCTCGCCTTTTGTGTTCTTTGGGGTAACTTTATCAGCCCAGAGTGACTTCCTGGATCTTGGAGGAAGCGAACTCGAAGGGCCAGACGGTCTTCCACTCCTGATCCTGCACCTGTGCGATAGCAACAGAAGCGTAGGTGTTGTCACGGTAGTGCTTTGCGCCGCCGATCTCGTACTCGGGAGCGAACTCGATCTTGGAGTAGGGCAGAACGATCTTGCGGCCGCCCTCGAATGCACCGTCGATGGACAGCTCTGCCAGAGCGTCGCGGACGGCAGCACCGTCGGTGGAGCCAGCCTTCTCGATGGCGGTCTTGAACAGCCACACAACGGTGTAGGACTCAGCAGAGTGACCGTTCATGTTGACATTGTAGACCTTCTTGAAGTCCTCGTTGATCTCCACGCCGTTGGTCAGGTCGGGGTTGAACTCGACAACAGAAGCCACGCCGTTTGCGGATGCGCCCAGGTTGGGGATGAAGGAAGGATCGGTGAAGCCGTTTGCCTTGGCAACGATCATCTTGGGCTTGTAGTTCTGCTCCTTCAGGGTCTGGACGAACAGAGTAGCGTCGCCGATGTAGGAGTCGCACAGGATGGCATCGGGATCAGCCTGCTTCAGAGCCAGGACCTGAGAGGACAGGTCGGTAGCGTTGGAGCTGTAGTCCACTTCGGCCACAACATCCAGACCGTAATCGGGTGCGAACAGGTTGACGCAGCGGATCAGCTCCTGACCGATGGCAGCCTTATCGGTGAAGATGGCGACCTTCTTGATCTCGTTGCCGGTCTGCTCCTTGGAGTCCTGCAGATACTTCAGCATATCTTCCACGTAGACGGAGTTCAGCGGGCACAGACGGAAGAAGTAATCGTAGTCCTTGTGGTCCTCGTCGGTCAGACGGTCCAGCGTGGAGATAGCGGTGATCATGGGGATGCCGTACTGCTGGCAGACCTGAGCCACGACCTCGGTAACAACGGACATATGGCAGCCCATAATGACGTTGACACCTTCCTGGGTGATCAGGCGCTCTGCCTCAGACTTACCGGTGGCTGCGTCGCCTGCGTGGTCACCGCGGACAACTTCCAGCATCTGACCGTTCACGCCGCCTGCCTTGTTGATCTCATCCACTGCGAAGTCGATGCCGCGCAGGATGTTCTCGCCGATGGCTGCGTTGCCGCCGGACATTGCGTAGATGGTGCCGATCTTGATGGTATCACCGCTGGCTGCTGCAGTGCTGCCGGATGCTGCGGTGCTGGTAGATGCTGCAGTGCTGGTGGAAGCGGAAGAGCCGCCGCAGGCGGTCAGAGCAGCTGCGCTGCCCAGAACAGCGGATGCCTTCAGGAAGCTTCTGCGAGAGATCTTTTTCATAATTGTCCTCCAATTCTGTTTGTAAAAAACAGCTTGTTGATCCGAGATGCCCCGCCGCACCGTGTGAAGTAGTGCCCGCCGGACATCCAGTTTCCAAAATCAGATGCCGAGGTACGCCTTCTTGACGTGCTCGTTTGCCGAGAGCTCGGCGGCGGTGCCTTCCAGTGCCACGCGGCCGTTCTCGATGACATAGCCGCGGTCAGCCGCTGCAAGGGCTTTGGTGATATCCTGCTCCACCAGCAGCACCGAGATGCCGTCATTCTTCACCATGGTCTTGGCCACTTCCAGAATGTCGTCCACGATGTTGGGGGCAAGGCCCAGACTGGGCTCGTCCAGGATCAGCAGCTTGGGCATACCGATCAGCGCACGGGCCACGGCCACCATTTGCTGCTCGCCGCCGGACAGAGTGCCGGCAGCCTGCTTTGCGCGCTCGCGCAGTTTGGGGAACCAGTTATAGCACTTTTCCAGATTTTCTGCAAAATGCGCCTTGGTCTCCTTATTGAATGCACCCAGTTCCAGATTTTCCAGCACGGTCATCTCGGTAAAGAGCTGACGGCCTTCCGGCACCTGCACGATGCCGCTGTCCAGAATAACGCGGGAGCTTTTGCCGGAGAGGTCCTCCCCGTTGAACTCCACCTTGCCGGAGCTGGCCTTGACCATGCCTGTGATGGTGCGCACCATGGTGGTCTTACCGGCACCGTTGGAGCCAAGGATGGCAACGATCTCGCCATCCTTCACCTCAAAGCCGATGTCCCACAGGATGTTCACAGAGCCGTAACCGGCGTTCAGACCTTCAACTTTAAGCACTTGCGCCCTCCTTTTTGGTGCCCAGATACACCTCCATGACGTAGGGATCGTTCATGACCTGCTCGGGCGTGCCCTCAGCGATCTTTTCGCCGTGGTGAAGGACGATGACCTTCTCGCACA
The DNA here is from genome assembly GCF_036632915.2 of Faecalibacterium taiwanense. NCBI lineage: Bacteria > Bacillati > Bacillota > Clostridia > Eubacteriales > Oscillospiraceae > Faecalibacterium > Faecalibacterium taiwanense. The sequence goes on from NZ_CP155552.1 coordinate 145,989, forward strand.
GGCTCACGACCGCCTTCATGATGTGCTCGATGAGCAGGATGGTGACACCGGACTCGTTGATCTTGCGGATCAGCTGGATGGCCTCTTCGGTCTCAGCCGGGTTCAAGCCTGCCATGTTCTCGTCCAGAAACAGCACTTCGGGCTTGGTGGCCAGAGCGCGGGCCATCTCCAGACGCTTCTGGTCCGGCGTGCCCATGTCCTTGGAGATCACATGACGCTTTTCGTACAGGCCGGTGAAGTGCAGCACCTCCATGGCGCGCTCCTTGGCCTCTTTTTCGCTCTTTGCACCGGCGTGGCCGAAGTAGGCGGCGGCGGTGACGTTATCCAGAACGCTCAGGTTCTTCAGAGGTTTCATGATCTGGAAGGTGCGGGCGATTTTCATGTTGGTGTACTCATACGCCTTTTTGTTGGTGATGTCCTCACCATTGTAGAAGATCTTGCCTTCGGTGGGCGGGTAGTAGCCGCAGATCATGTTGAAGGTGGTGGATTTACCAGCACCGTTGGGGCCGATCATGCCGGTGATGGAGCCTTTCTCCACCGAGAAAGAAACATCATGCACGGCGGTCAGACCCTTGAACCGCTTGGTCAGGCCCTGGACTTCAATAATAGGCTTTTCTGCCATGATTACTTCCCTCCCTTGTCTGCCATCAGCTCATACTCTTCCAGCACGTCCAGAGACGGCTTTTTGAGGATCTTTTCATCGATGAAGGTCTTGACCTTCGAGTTCATGTACCAGCCCAGAATACCGGACGGACGGAAGCGGATGACCACGATCAGCACGATGGCATACATCAGCATGTTGATGCCGGGCAGGATGGCGGCAAAGTTTGCACGCAGCAGTTCGCTCAGCGGGATCATGATGAGGCCGCCGATCAGCGGGCCTTCGATGTAGGCGGCGCCGCCCACGACTGCCGGCAGCACGATCTCAGTGGACTTGGACTGGATCATAATATCGGGGTCGATGTAGCGGATGTAGCTGACGTAGAAGAAGCCGACCAGACCGGCAATGATAGCCGAAATGACAACGGCAATGACCTTGTACTTGGTGGGGTTGATGCCGATGGCGGCGGCTGCGTCCTCATCCTCGCGGATGGTGCGCAGCGCAAAGCCCAGCTTGGAGCGGCCGATCTTCTTCATGATGAGGTAAACGCCCACCATCATGATGAAGCCGATGTAGTAGTACGGCACCTTGCTGGTAAAGCGGAACTGCGCAAAAGAGTCCTTGCCGAAGGGCAGGCCCACACCGGATGCGCGGCCGAAGAACTCCGAGTTGATGATGAACTGACGGATGGACTCGGCAAACGCGATGGACACCAGCGTGAAGTAGGGGCCGCGCAGGATCAGGCTGGGGAAGAAGATGACACCGGCCACAACGCCCACAACGAGCATATCCAGCACAGCGGCCACCCAGGGGTTCATGCCCGTCTTTGTGACCACCAGACAGCACACATAAGCACCCAGACCCATGTAAGCGGCCAGACCCAGCGAGTTCTGGCCGGTGATGCCGCCCAGAATGTTCCACGCCATGGACAGGGTGGACATATAGAAGGTGAGAACGAAAATGTTGATGATGTAAGGTTTATCCACGACCAGCGGGATCGCTGCGAAGATGGCGACGATGATAGCCAGAACGATCGCCAGATTGCGGTGATAGGTTTTAACTGCTTTTCTGGTATCCATCTTATCGCCTCCTCAGAATCATGACCTGACGCACGACCAGAATGATGATGAAGGTGACGAACACGATCATATCACTGTAGGACGGGCTGATGAACAATGCACTCATCTGCTCCAGCAGGCCCAGGAAAATACCGGCGAAGAATGCGCCGGGGATGGAGCCCAGACCGCCCACGACCACGACGATCAGTGCGCGGAAGCCGAAGCTTGCGCCTGCGGTGGGATAGATGGTGTAGAACTGGGTCAGCAGAGAGCCGGCGATACCGGCCAGAGCAACGCCCAGACCATAGGTCAGGATGTAAATTTTCTTGACGTTGATGCCCACGACCTCAGCACCAATGGGGTTCTGGGATACGGCGCGGATCTGCTTGCCGGTGGTGGAATACTTGAGGAAGGCAAACAGTGCAATGGCAACCACGATCAAGATCAGGAAGCTGACCAGACGCGGCAGCGCAATGGTGACCGGGCCAAGCGGGATATAGGTCTGCGAATAAGGGGTAATGATCTTATAATAGGTGGAACCAAAGATGACCAGAGCGCCGTTGGTGAGCAGCAGGCCCAGACCGACGGTGAGGAACAGCAGGTTCGTAAAGCTCTTGGTCTTGAGCGAAGGGGTGATCAGAGTGGACTGGATCAGCGCACCCAGACCGAACATGAGCACTGCAACGATGGGAAGGGCTACATAGGGGTCCACCCCAAAGTAGGTATACAGAACATAGGTGATGTACATGCCCACCATCAACATTTCGCCGTGGCAGAAGTTGACGATGTTCATAACACCGAAAATGATGTTCTGGCCCATACCCATCAGGGAGTAGAAACCGCCCAGCAGGATCCCGTTTACCAGTGCTTGCAAAAAGACTTCCATTGACATCCTCCCGTTCTAAGCATCAGGCGATGGGAACAGATGATGCAAAAACTGCACGCTGCATCCGCCACCGGCCCGTACTCGTGATTGAAAACCGCCCTTGTGGACTCCATTTCCTCCCTTCTGCTCGTACAATTGGTATATCATCTGTATTGTAACGTAAGTGCAGCCTGTATACAAGATATTATTTCTACCAAACTTTGTCATGAATTTATATGGAAAGTGCTAGAATATTCCAGAGTTTTTGGTGTGCAAGCCAATTTACGCAGTTAAAAATGGAGGATTGATGTCTCATTGACATAATTTTGTTACTATTTCAGGCCGGAAATTTACGGAAAATGCAGAAAAACCCGGCAGAAGAGCACCTGAACGTGTTCCCCTGCCGGGCTTTTTATCCATAAAATGGCATGTGGTATTCAAGATGAAGGCGCGCCGCCGCCCTGTTTCCGCCGCTGGCGGCGGTCAGCTCAGCTGCAATTCCCGTGCGGGTCAAATTAAAAATCCCCCGAGCGAATGCAGCGGCCGCAACCACATTAGACATTCCTACAGGATGGGACTTGCAACAACGACGACCGCGGCCAGTGGCCGATGCAGGGAGGAGTTGTTGGGGCAGCGGCCAGCAAGACGCAAGTGCCGCCCAAGGCACGCGCGGATGCTGGGAGCCGCAACCCGGAGCACTAAAAAAGAGCCCACTGGGCTCTTTTTTGCCGCCTGCGGGCGGCCGTGTTCCTTCGATTCCTCGTACGGGTTGCATGAAACAGCCACCACATTAGACATTCCTACAGGATGGGACCCGAACACTAAAAAAGAGCCCACTGGGCTCTTTTTTGCCGCCTGCGGGCGGCCGTGTTCCTTCGATTCCTCGTACGGGTTGCATGAAAAAATCCCTGATCCTAAGATCAGGGATTTTATTCATGACCCGTACGGGAATCGAACCCATGTTACAGCCGTGAAAGGGCCGTGTCTTAACCGCTTGACCAACGGGCCTTAGAAATACAGAGCTTCGCTAAAACCTCCGACTTCCATCGTCCACTACTGCAGACGACCGTCCCCCTAACCTTAGCGAAACTCTGTAAAAGTGGTAGCGGTAACTGGATTTGAACCGGTGACACTTCGGGTATGAACCGAATGCTCTAGCCAACTGAGCTATACCGCCACATATTGTTTGTGCACTTGAACAGTGCTCTATTATTATACCCACAGATACCCCTTTTGTCAACACATATTTTTAAAAAAATCATATTTTTTCGTGTCGTCCAAAATACAAACGGAGATACGTAAAAATCCCGCTTTCCATTGAATAGAAAGCGGGATTTTTCAACCATTTATCCGAGCCTTGTGGAAAAGCCGGTCAATTCTTCAGCCCTTCTTGTGGGTGGGGACCATGACCTTCAGGCCGCCCATATACGGCTGCAGCACTTCGGGGATGGTCACGGTGCCGTCGGCCTGCAGATGGTTCTCCAGGAAGGCGATCAGCATACGCGGAGGTGCCACGCAGGTGTTGTTCAGGGTGTGGGCCAGATAGGTCTTGCCGTCCTTGCCCTTCACGCGGATGTGCAGGCGGCGTGCCTGTGCATCGCCCAGGTTGGAGCAGGAGCAGACCTCGAAGTACTTCTGCTGGCGGGGGCTCCATGCTTCGATATCGCAGCTCTTCACCTTCAGGTCGGCCAGGTCGCCGGAGCAGCAGTTCAGCTGACGCACCGGGATCTCCATGCTGCGGAACAGCTCCACAGAGTTCTTCCACAGCTTCTCGTACCAGTCAGCGCTCTCGTCGGGGCGGCAGACCACGATCATTTCCTGCTTCTCGAACTGATGGATGCGGTAAATGCCGCGCTCCTCGATGCCGTGAGCGCCCTTTTCCTTGCGGAAGCAGGGGCTGTAGGAGGTCAGGGTCAGGGGCAGAGTGGCCTCGTCCAGAGTCTGGTCGATGAAGCGGCCGATCATGGTGTGCTCGCTGGTACCGATCAGGTACAGGTCCTCACCCTCGATCTTATACATCATGGCATCCATTTCCGGGAAGGACATGACACCCTGCACCACGTTGCCGTGCATCATGAAGGGAGGGATCACATAGGTGAAGCCCTTGTTGATCATAAAGTCGCGGGCATAGGCCAGCACAGCCTCGTGCAGGCGGGCGATGTTGCCCAGCAGATAGTAGAAACCGTTGCCGGCCACGCGGCCTGCAGCGTCCATATCGATGCCGTCGAAGCTCTCCATGATCTCGGTGTGGTACGGAATGGGGAAATCGGGCACCACAGGCTCACCAAAGCGCTGTGCTTCCACGTTGTAGGTATCATCCGGGCCGATGGGCACGCTGGGATCGATCATCTGCGGAATGGTGTACATGATCTCCTGAATGCGTGCGGACAGGGTCTCTTCTTCCTTTTCCAGCTCAGCCATCTTGTCGGCGTCGGCCTTGACGGCGGCATTGTTGGCATCGATCTGAGCCTGCAGCTCAGCCTTCTGTGCCTCATCAGTGCACTTCTTCAGCTGGCCGAACAGGGGGCCGTTGGCCTTGCTCAGCTTGTTGCGGGCAGCCTTGAGGGCTTCCACTTCCTTCAGGCATGCGCGGTACTTGGCATCCTTCTCGATGACCTCGTCCACCAGCGGCAGCTTTGCGTCCTGGAACTTCTTCTTGATGTTTTCCTTGACAGCGTCCGGGTTTTCACGGACAAATTTGATATCAAGCATGATTGACTCTCCTTGCTCTATTTCGGTTCGCACAGAAGATCCCCTCCCCTGTGCCGTTCAAAGACGGTCGCCCGCCTTGGATCGCTTTATTCTTCGTTCTGGTACTGTCCCAGCAGGTTGGCAAAGGCCCGCAGCTGCTCGTCTGAATAGAAATGCACGGTCAGCTTGCCCTTGCCGTCGTGGTAGGCCACGTTCACCTCGCTGCCCAGCACCTGCTTGAGACTTTCTTCCACCTCCACCGGCAGAGTGCCCCGCGGCTTGGGTTCTCTGGGCTCCTTTGCGGGCTTTGCCAGCTTTTTGCACAGCGTCTCGGCCTGACGCACGTTCAGCTGGTTGTCCGCAATGATCTGCGCCGCCTGCTCCTGCAGCTCCGGTGTGGGCAGGCTCAGGATCACCTTTGCGTGGCCGATATTGATAAAGCCGCTTTTCAGCAGTTCCAGCACGTTTTCCGGCAGGTTCAGCAGGCGCAGGCTGTTGGCCAGTGCGCTGCGGCTCTTGCCCAGCTTCTGTGCCGCCTGCTCCTGCGTCAGGCCGCAGCGGGTCATCAGCTCCCGGATGCCGGTTGCTTCTTCCACCGGGTCCAGATCCTCGCGCTGCAGATTTTCCACCAGAGCCAGCTCCATGGCCTGCTCGTCGCTGACCTCCTTAATGACCACCGGCACATCGTTCAGCCCTGCCATGCGGCAGGCACGCCAGCGGCGCTCACCCGCCACGATGCTGTAGCCGCCGCGCGGGCGCGGACGCACCGCGATGGGCTGCAGCAGACCATGCTCTGCAATGCTGGCCGCCAGCTCGCCCAGCGCCTGTTCGTCAAAGGTCTTGCGCGGCTGTTCCGGGTCCGGTTCGATCTCACGCAGAGGCAAGGTGTCTACCTTTGCTCCGGACTCAAAAACCGGGGCGGCATCTTCAAACAGACTGTCCAGCCCGCGGCCAAGTCCTCCTTTTCCTCTTGCCATTCATGTTCCCCCTGAGGTTTAATCTTCCAGAGCATTTTTCGTCTGCTCTGCGACGGGTGCACTTTTTCTGTGGGCCTTTTTGGGCTCGTGCGGGCGGTTGTTCTTGACAAATTCGATTGCCAGATCCATGTATGCTTCGCTGCCCTTGCCCTTGGGCTCATAGAAATTGATGGGCTGGCCGTAGCTGGGTGCCTCCGAAATGCGGATGGAGCGCGGGATGGTGGTCTTGTACACCTTGGAGCCGAAATACTTCTGCACCTGCTCCACCACCTGCACGGTCAGGTTATACCGCAGCGAGAACATGGTGAACACCACGCCCTCGATATCCAGATACGGATTGTACTTTTTGCGAATGGTCTTTAAGGTGCTGATCAGCTCCGAAAGACCCTCCAGCGCGTAATACTCACACTGCACCGGAATGAGAACGCTGTCGCAGGCACTCAGGCCGTTCAGGGTGAGCAGGTCCAGACTGGGCGGACAATCGATAAAGATGAAGTCATAGTCCTTCTGCACCTCGGCCAGCGCCTTGCGCAGGCGGCTCTCACGAGCGGGCAGGTCGATCATTTCCAGACTGGCACCGGCCAGACGGGTGTTGGAGCCGATGACATCGGTGCGGTACTCGGTCTTACGGATGGCCTCGGATGCCCGCGCCTCACCGATCAGGATCTCGTAGGTTCCCTTTTCCACGCTGCGCTTCGGGATGCCGTAGCCGGTGGTGGTATTGCCCTGCGGATCAAGGTCTACGATGAGCACCCGCTTGCCCAGCGCCGCAACGCAGGACGACAGGTTGACGGCGGTGGTTGTTTTGCCAACGCCGCCCTTCTGGTTCGCAATTGCTACAATTTTTGCCACGCACAATTCTTCCTTCCGGGAAAATTTAATTGTTCCATGTGGAACATTCGCAGTCATGCCCGCCGGTTTCCCGTCCATACAGGCACCTTAACACCTAGTATAGCACATCCAAATCGGTTTTTGAACCATCTGAAGCGTTTTTCCGCTGGATTTTTAACTTTTAGAGGTGGGAAAATCAAAAACTGCACTGTTTCGGGAGACAAAACAAACGATTTTGAATGCGCGCCGGGAAGCTGGCTAGCCCTCTCAGTCAAGCCCTGTCGGGCTTGCCACCTCCCTCATAAGGGAGGCTTTGGCAGTACGGTAAAGTTTCTGGGCAGACCACAAAGCTTGCGGTTTCGCCAGAGGCTCCCTCTTTGAGGGAACTGTCGCGCAGCGACTGAGGGGCTTCCAATCGGCGGAACACAAAAAATCCTTTAGCGAAGCGACTTGGATTTTTTGTATGGAGCCCAACAGCTTTGGGGTTACTAGGGGCGAGCAGCCCCTAGTTCGTGCCTCCCGCGCCTCGAAAGTAGCGGGTGCTTTTCTGGTTCTCTTTTGGCACGCAAAAGAGAACGTACCCGGCGGCAATGCTTTAGCAAAAGGCATGAAACTTTAAACACGCGACTACGCTCTGCACGGGAGTTTCCTGTTCCACATGGAACAATTTTACCGTTCGGCGGCGGTGGTTGGGATGCGCACCGTATATTCGATATACCCGTCCTTCTCCTCCCGGTGGGCAGTGGCGGGCACACCATTATCGGTCATCAGACGGATGGCATGGTCGATGGTGTTCACAAAAATACGCACATCCTTGACCATCGAGATGCGGTGCCTGCCTTTTGCAGGGGTGTTGAGCAGCTGTTCAATGTAGAGGTCGGTCTGCCGGGCGTTCATGCGGCGCTTGGCAATGTTGATCAATGCTTCACTGCGGCGGTTCTCCGGCAGACGCAGCACCGCCCGGGCATGGCGCTCGGTGAGGCTGTTGTCCAGCACGAACTGCCGCTGGTCGGCGTTCAGCTGCAAAAGCCGCAGCTTGTTGGCAAGGGTGGGCTGCGCCATGCCCAGACGCTTGGCGGCTTCGGCCTGGGTGCAGTCCCACAGCACCATCACATCCTTTAAGCCCTGCGCCTGCTCAAAGGGGTTCAGGTCGGCCCGCTGGATGTTTTCCAGCAGACCCAGCGCGGCGGTGCGCTCATCGTCGTAATCACAGAGGATGGCAGGGATGGTGTTCATTTTAGCAAGGCGGCAGGCACGGAGCCGCCGCTCCCCGGCTACCAGCTCGTAGCCTCCATCCGACACTTTTCGCACCGAGATGGGCTGCAGCAGACCATTTTCACGGATGCTCTGGGCCAGCGCAGCCAGCTCCTGCTCGCTGAACTCCCGCCGTGCCTGAAACGGTGACGGCCTGATCTGATCGATGGGCAGGAAATAAATCTTGCCCGCCTGCTTTTTGCGTTCAAACATGGATACACGGCTCCTTTCGCGTGGTGGATGGGTTTTGTTTTTCACATTTTCCCGGGAAAGCGTGGAAAACTCAGGCTTCAGGCACAGTGTATCACACAAATAAAAACCCTGCCAGAAGTTTCGTTCGGCAGGGTTTTACAAAATTCTATCGATATTTCGTTATTTCAACGGGCTTTTCGCAATTTTTCCGCCGTTTCTGGGGTAGGCTGTCGGAGTCTGCGAAATCTTTTTGCACAGGATCAGGGTGCGGGTGTCGCCGCCCGGAAGGTGCAGAGTGCGGGTCTCTTTGTACTCGCCGCCCAGCTTTTTGATGGCACCGCGCGCTGCGGCCAGTTCTTCCTCACCGGAAGAGCCCTTCATGGCAAGGAAGTTTCCGCCTACCTTTACCAGCGGCAGGCAGTATTCGGCCAGCATGGGCAGCGCAGCCACAGCCCGGGCAGATGCCAGATCAAACTGTTCACGCCACGCCTTGCGGGCGGCTTCCTCGGCGCGCTCCTTTGCAAACTCCACGCCGGTCAAACCCAGCTGGGCACAGGCGTACTTCAAAAACTCCACCCGCTTGCCGGTGGGCTCCATCAGGGTCAGCTCCAGTTCCGGCTTGTAGATTTTGGTCACGATGCCCGGGAAGCCTGCGCCTGCGCCCACATCCACCATGCGGCCCGCCACTTCCGGCTGGCTGGCAAACAGCAGGCTGTCGAGGAAGTGCTTATCCTCGATCCCCTCGGGGTCGGTGATAGCGGTCAGGTTGACCTTCTGGTTGTAGTCCACCAGAATTTCGGCAAAGGCATCCAGCTGGTCCAGCTGGGTGCCGGTGAGAGTGATGTTCCATGTGGAACATTTTGCTTCAAGGCGCGGTTTATCGATCATACGCAGGTTTTCCTTTCTGTTATTCGCCGGTCAAGTGAACAAAGATCGGCTCGTGATGCACGGCAGGCAGGAAAGTTTCCAGCACATCTGCCGTTCGCAGCTTGAGCGAGGAGGTGTTGATGCAGGGGTGGCAGCCGAGGTACTCCCCTGCCTTTATGTCCTCATCCATCAGCAGCTGCACCTTATTTTCAGCATCATTGGCAAGGCCCATAATGGAGGAGGAGCCGGGCGTGCAGTCCAGATACTGCTCCATATCCTCGGGCGAGGCAAAGCTCAGGCGGGCAATGCCCAGCTGATGGGAAAGCTCTTTGGTTTTGAAGGGCTTGTCCCCGGGCATCATGAGCAGATAGAAGTTCGTCTTCTGCCGGTTGCACAGGAACAGGTTCTTGCAGACGGTGGCATTCAGGCAGGCATCGATCACATGGCAGTCCTCCATGGTGTCGGCCTTCATCCAGCCGTGGTCGGTGCGCCAGAATTGGATGCCCAGCTTGTCCAGCAGGTCATAGGTACGGATCTCTTTTTCCAGCCGCCCGGTGCAGTCGGCAGGACGGCCCTCGTAAAGCTTCAGTTCTTCCATTTTATTTTCCTCTCGCTGCCAGTGCAATGCTCAGCTGCGCCACATCGGAGGGCGATACGCCCGGGATGCGCCCCGCCTGACCGAGGTTCTTCGGCCGGATGCGGGCCAGCTTTTCGCGGGCTTCCAGCGTCAGGCCGGTCAGGTCGGAATATTCAAAATCATCCGGGATCAGGGTCTTTTCGTGCCGGGCCACGTCCCGGATCATCCGATCCTGCCGGGCAATGTAGCCCGCATACTTGATCTCGGTCTCCAGCCGTTCGGCCAGCATGGGGGTGATCTGCTCGCCCCAGCCGATGACACCGGCCAGCAGCGGATAGCTGATCTCCGGGCGGCGCAGCAGCTCTTCCGCAATGCCGCCCTCGGCAGCAGGGGCAAGACCGGCCGCTTCCATGGCGGTGCGCAGGTCTGCGGTGCGCAGATGCGTCTCGTGCAGGCGGCGGCGCTCCGCTTCCAGAATGCTCTGGGTGTGCTGGTACTTGGCCCAGCGGTCATCCTGCACAAGGCCGTATTCCCTGCCGATGGGGGTCAGCCGCTGGTCAGCGTTGTCCTGACGCAGGGTCAGGCGGTACTCGCTGCGGCTGGTCATCATGCGGTAGGGGTCCATGACCCCTTTGGTGACCAGATCGTCCACCAGCGTGCCCAGATAGCTGGTGTGGCGCGGCAGAATGAGCTGCTCTTTGCCCAGCGCATTGCGGGCGGCGTTCAGTCCGGCCAGCAGGCCCTGGGCGGCGGCTTCCTCGTAGCCGGAGGTGCCGTTGAACTGACCCGCACCGTACAGTCCCCGTACCACCTTGCTTTCCAGCGTGGCTTCCAGACTGGTGGGGTCCACGCAGTCGTACTCGATGGCGTAGGCCGGGCGCATGATCTCGATGTGTTCAAACCCTTTGATGCTGCGGTAGAAGGCGTTCTGCACATCCTCCGGCAGGCTGCTGGAGGCTCCCTGCAGATACATCTCTTCGGTGTTCTCGCCGCAGGGTTCCACAAAAATGGGGTGGCGGTCCTTGCCCGCAAAGCGCACCACCTTATCCTCAATGGAGGGGCAGTAGCGCGGGCCAACACCCTCGATCATGCCGCCATAGAGCGGGCTGCGCTGGATGTTATCCAGAATGATCCTGTGGGTCTCGGGGTTGGTGTAGGCGATCCAGCACTCCACCTTGTTGTGCATGGGTGCATCGGTCATAAAGCTGAAGGGCTGTAGCTCATTGTCCGGATCGCCGGGCTGGCATTCCAGCTTGGAAAAATCGATGCTGCGGCGGTGCACCCGGGCAGGGGTGCCGGTCTTGAACCGGCGCAGCGGCAGCCCGGCAGCCTTCAGGCTGTCGGTCAGGGCGTTAGCGGCGTGCATCCCGTCCGGGCCGGAGGCGTACCACGCATCGCCCACAAAAATTTTGCCGCCAAGGTTCGTGCCGGTGGCAATGACCACGCACTTGGCGCTGTATTCCCCGTTCAGCTGGGTCACAACGCCCTTCACACGGCCGTTCTCGGTCTCGATGCTCACAACCTCAGCCTGATGGATGGCAAGGCCGGGCGTGAGTTCCAATGCATGCTTCATATATTCATGGTAGCGCTTGCGGTCGGTCTGCACACGCAGGGCGTGCACCGCCGGGCCTTTGCCCTTGTTGAGCATCCGGCTCTGCAGATAGGTGGCATCTGCAGCAAGGCCCATCACGCCGCCAAGCGCATCCAATTCACGTACCAGCGTGCCTTTTGCCGTGCCGCCAATGCTGGGGTTGCAGGGCATGTTGCCAATGGCATCCAGACTCATGGTAAACACGGCCGTTCTCGCGCCCAGCGTTGCGGCGGCGTGAGCTGCCTCGATACCAGCGTGGCCGGCACCGATGACGATAACGTCATAATCTCCTAAGTGGTTCATATACTTTCGGGTTTCCTCTAACAAATGATTTAAAATGCCCTCCGTTTCACTCTGGGCATATTCAGCGGAAATACTATTTATATTTTGTAAATTGGAAAAATCTGCGGATTTTTCCAATTTACTTTTTCACAAAAAGGGGTCATAACGGGAAACGGCAGCTGCCGCGCTGGTTTCCTGCGGAAACGATTGCGTGGCGGGCAAGCATCCTAGCCCTCTCCGTCATGGCTTACGCCATGCCACCTCTCCCAAAGGGAGAGGCCTTGGCAAAGAGATGAAGTTTGCGTGGACTGCCAAAGGCTCTCCCTTTGAGCTGGCGCGTTAGCGCCTGAGAGGGCTAGGATGCTTGCCTGGGAGCAAACTCCCCCCTTCGCAGGATCACTTTCCCACGCAGAAACGTTCAAACACCTGTTCGATCACAGCTTCCGAGGCGTTCTCACCGGTCAGGTCGCACAGGGCGGCCAGTGCGTCGTCCACACAGACGGAAACGGCATCCAGCCCAAAGCCGCCTGCGGCAGCATCCAGTGCACCGGCCACAGCGTCCCGCGCACGCAGTGCGGCGGAAAGCTGACGCTGGCCGGACAGACTGGCGGCATGGGGGTCGATCTGGCTGGTACCCAGCAGGCGGGCCACCGCAGCGGAGATCACCTTGCGGCTCTCCTCTTCCTGACAGCACACCGGCAGCACCATGGCAAAGCAGGGTGCTATCCACTCTGCGTCAAATTGTGTCGGTTTATCCTCTTTGTTGATAAGTGCAATGGCTGGACGGCCTGTGCAACGCTGTGCAAGCTCCAGATCTTCCCGCGTGGGCGGCTCAGAGCCATCGAACACAGCCAGGATCAGGCCTGCCTCCTCCAGCTTTTTCCAGCTGCGGCGGATGCCCTCGGCTTCAATGGCATCTTCGGTCTCGCGCAGACCGGCGGTATCGAACAGATTCAGCTGGATATCCCCCAGCTGTACCGCCTGTTCCACCACGTCACGGGTGGTGCCAGCCACCGGCGTGACGATGGCCCTGTCGAACCCGGCCAGCAGGTTGAGCAGTGTGGATTTGCCCGCATTTGGTCTGCCCACAATGGCGCAGTCCACACCTTCGCGCAGGACGGTATCCGCCTGATAATTATGGATCAACTCGTCCAGCTCTGCCTTTACCCCACTCAGTACGCGGTGCAGATGGTCACCATCCAGCTCCGGCACATCTTCTTCGGGAAAATCCACCCATGCGGCAAGGTGAGCCTGAATGGCGGTAAGCGCTTCCTTCTGGGCACTGATCTTCTTTGCCAGCGCACCGCCCAGCGCGGCATTGGCCAGCGCGGCACCCTGACGGCCATCCGCCGAGATCAGGTCCATGACCGCTTCGGCCTGCGTCAGACCCAGCTTGCCGTTCAGGAACGCGCGGCGGGTGTACTCGCCGGGCGCGGCAGGCTGCGCACCGGCAGCAAGACAGGCTTCCACCAGACGGCGGGCCACGGCGCTGCCGCCATGGCAGGAAAGCTCCACCACGTCCTCGCCGGTATAGCTGTGGGGCGCGCGAAAAAACAGGGCCACCCCTCATCAAAGGCTTCGTCCCCTTCCCGGAATGTGCCGTACATGGCGGTGTAGCCTTTGGCATCCTCCACCTTTTTTGCGGCGTTGGCCGGGCGGAACACCCGGGCTGCTATGGGATAGCTCTCCGCACCGGAGAGCCGCACGACGGCAATGCCGCCTGCGCCCGGTGCTGTTGCAATGGCTGCAATGGTCGTTTCCTGCATGGTTTTTTCTGGCTTCCTTTCCGCGCCCGGTCTGGCCGCTTGCTCCCATCTGCCCACAGCAGCGAGACCAATACAGTTTCATTGTACCACGAAATGCTGCGGAATGGTACTGTTTTTTCAACCAATTCCCGGGAAACGGTTGAAAATCCGCCCGTTTCTCACACAAAAAAGGGGCTTTCCGTCCCAACACGGAAAGCCCCTTTTTACAAGAAACTGTTTTTTAGAACTTGGCGATATCCGCCGTGGTGATGGCCTTGCCAGGCAGCGTGCGTGCATCGGCATTCTCATTCAGGGCCAGCTTGCCCTCGCGCAGCAGCTGCACAGCCTTCTGGTGATCGGCAGCCTTCCAGTTGTTGCCCACGATCTTCCAGTTGTTGTTCACGTGCGGCTCAATGGTGCCGCCCTTCACGGTGCGGATGTACTCGCCCAGCAGCTCGCGGATGCCGCCCACGTCGCCACGCACATCGATCTCCAGCAGCTTGGGCAGCTCTTCGCCCGGCAGGAAGATGTCCGCAGCCGTCAGCAGCTGGGTGGTGGCGCGGTAGTTGTTCACTGCCACCACAAAGGTGTCGGTGTCCTTCACGGCCTTGCCGTTCGGCCACTTGAGGTTCTTGATGCGGTGGCCCGGCTCCTTGGAGACGTCCAGCTCGTAGTTGACACCCTCAAAAGCATCATACAGGTAGTAGCGCACCGAGGGGTCAAAGGCGATGGTCACTTCATCCGGCTTCCATGTCTTGAAGAAGGCAGCAGACCACTCCATGAAGCGGCGCAGCTGCTCGCCGGTCATCTGCAGCTTGTACAGGGTGTTCTGGTAGGTGTAGATGCTGGCCATATCGCACTTGCGGATGGTGCCCGCGCGCATCTGGGAGGTCATGGAGGTCAGGGCGGTAGCAGAGACCTGCGCACCGGTGTAGTACATCTGCACTTCGTTGATGAAGTCCAGCAGCGCGGTATCCTGCACCATGGCCTGCGGCAGGCAGTCGATCTCGTTTTCGGGGGCCAGATCGCCGCCCTTCAGCTCGCCAATGGGGGTAACAGCGTCTTCCTTGGCGCGGGTGTCGTAGGAGGCCAGCAGAGCGGTCAGCTCCGGATCGGGCTCGTACTCCTTGATCTGCAGGTTTTCAGAGGTGCGGTTCACGACCTTCCACTTACCGTCCAGCTGGCGCTCCAGATAGACGTGGATCTCGGACAGGGTGGCACCGGCGTTCTTGTTCTCCACCACCAGCACGTTGTTGATCATCATGTTGGGGATGCTCCTGTGGCCGTGGCCGCCCACGATCACATCAAACTCCGGGCAGGCATTTGCCAGATCGGTGACGCCGGAGCCATAGACACCGTACTCGTTCTCGGTATCCATGTGCATGACGCCGATCAGAACATCCACCTGATCCTTGATCTTATCAATGATCTTGCGGCTCTCGTCCACAGGGTTGGTGACCTTCCAGCCCTCCAGATTCTTGGCATCCCAGCGGATGATGTTGGGGGTGACCATGCCAATGACACCGATCTTGACAGTGCCCTTCTTGATGATGGTGTAGCCGTCGGCCAGCGGGGTGCCGTCCGGTGCGTAAACGTTGCCAGTGAGCACCTTGGCCTTCTGCTGTCCCATGACCTTTTTCAGCACATCCATGCCGTAGTTGTACTCATGGTTGCCAGTGGTCCAGATATCATAGCCGATGGCATTCATGGCAGCGATCATGGGATGCAGGTCATCGTTCAGGAACAGCTCTGCGGAGTTGGCCTGAATGGTATCGCCTGCATCCACCACCAGCGTGTTCCGGGTGCGGCACTGCTTGATGGCGGTCGCCTGCTGGGCCACACTGCCGGAAGCATCTGCCTTGTTGGCAGCGTAGTCCCATGGGTCGAATTTGCCGTGGGTATCGCTGGTGGCAAGGATCTGCAGATCCATGCTCCACAGGGACTTGATGTCACAGGCGGCTGCAGAGGGTGCCATGCAGCTGGCGGCTACGATGGTGGCAGATGCCCCTGCACCACGCAGGAAGCTGCGGCGGGAGATCTTGTTCTGAGCCATAGTTGAATACCTCTCTTTTCATCATTCTGTCTGTTCTTCACGAACAGAACGCTCTTGACTACAGTATAAATCCTTGACCAATTGTTTTACAATTGCTATTTAAGAGAAAGATTTCGGCAAAAAACAGGCAAATCCTCCAAATTTTGAGAAGAATGACTTTTTTATGCTCAGTATACCGCAACAGCTGCCCGACCCGAAACCACCTTGGCGTCAGTTTTGGGTAAAATCCTTTTTGCGTGAAAAAGGTCTCCGGAAAATCCGCAGATTTTCCGGAGACCCTGATTTCAAAAGTAGTTCCGTATTACAGCTCGATTTTGCCAAAGCTGAAATTGGCAAAATCATCCACCCGCTCGGTGCGCTTGGGTGCTACCGGTGCTGCATTCTCGGCATCACGGGGTGCATAGGTACGCTCCGGCACGCCGGAAGGCCGCGGGCCGCGGGGTGCACCATTGCGGCTGCCACGGTAACCGCCGCGGTTTCCATTGTGGTCGCCATGCTCAGAACGGTTCCCGCCGCGATAACCGCCATTGCGGCTGCCGCCGGGACGACGGCCATTGCCGCGTCCGCCGCGGGGACGGCGCTCGCCATAGGTGTTCTCGGTCTGTGCATCGGGTGCGGTGGAGTAGATGACCACACGGCGGTCACGGCCTTCGCCCTTGCTCTCGCTGCGCACGCCCTCCATCTTGCTGATGGCAGAGTGGATGATGCGGCGCTCGTAGGGGTTCATGGGTTCCATGGCAAAGCTGCGGCCGGTCTTGCGCACCTTGGCACCAATGCGCTGTGCCAGTGCGGTCAGGTCGCTCTCGCGCTTATCGCGGTAGCCGGCCACATCCAGACCCAGCTTGATGTAATCGCCCTCCAGACGGTTTGCCACAAGGCTTGCCAGATAGGAAAGGCTCTCCATGGTCTCGCCGCGGCGGCCGATGAGGGCACCCAGCTTTTCACCGTCCAGACGGATGATGGTAGCTTCGCCCTTCTGCACAGCGCTGAAGGTGACATTCTCCACGCCCATCAGGGCAATGACCTCACGCAGGTAGTCCACAGCAGCCTTGATCTTAGCGTTCTCTTCGATCACGATGGGGACTTCCGGCTCCTCTTCCTCGGCAGCGGGCTGCTCTGCAGCAGCTTCTGCAGCGGGGGCAGCAGGTTCTTCGGCCTTTGCTTCCGGCTGTGCTGCCGCAGCAGCAGGCTCCTCTGCCACGGGAGTGGCCTTGACAGCCTCCTGCACGGGAGTCTTTTTCTCAACAACAGGCTCAGCGGGTGCTGCAGCCGGAGCGTCCGGCTCCTCCACGCTCACGCACACCTTAGCGGGGGTGAGCTTCAGGCCCAGAAAACCAGTCTTCTGGGGCATTTCCAGCACTTCGCAGCTGACATTCAGATCATCGGCCTGCACGCCCAGCAGAGCGCAGGCTTTTGCGCGGGCTTCATCGACCGTTTTGCCGGTCGCTTCCTGCTTACGGATCATAACCGTTCATCCTCCTCTTATTCTTTATCCTGCTTGTTCAGCTCGCTCAGCGGCACGGTACGCTCGTCCTTGTAGCGCTCCTCGTCCAGCTGGCGGGCATACTCCAGACGGCGCTTGTTCATCTCGCTGGCGGAAAGGTTCTTTTCCGTGGTCTTGCCGGTCTTGGGATCGGTGACCTTGACGGTAGTGTTCTTCACACCGCGTTTTTCCTGCTTTTTCTTTTCTGCGATCTGCGCTTCGATCTCCTTGCGCATCTTATCGGGGTCGTACACCTTGCGCATGACCTGAGTCTGCACGGTCATCACGATGTTGGAAATGACGTAGTACAGAGAGAATGCCAGAGGATAGGTGAAGCAGAAGAACAGGTACATCAGCGGCATCATATACATGGTCAGCTTCATGCTGCCCTGCATCTGCTGGCCGCTGGCCTTCATGCTGATATGGGTGGACAGGAGCATGGTGATGACCGACAGCAGCGGCAGCACGATGTCCAGAGAAAGGCCCAGCTTGGGGATGCGGGTCAGGTCGATGCCGAGGAAGTTCATGTGCTGGCTGAACTCGGTAATGGTAGCGATCTGCTCGGCGCTGAAGCAGCCCAGCACACCGCCGTTGCCAGCAACCACCTGTGCGATGATGTTGGTATCGCGGGTGATGGCGGTAAAGGCGACGCCGGAGGCGGTCAGGGCCTCACCGGCGGCGGTCAGAGCCGCAGCACTGATGTGGAAGATGCGCTCCAGCGGATTGTACACGACACCGATAACGCCGAACATGACAAGGAAGTTCAACAGCATGGGCACGCAGCCTGCGGTGGGGTTATAGCCGTAGTCCTGCTGCAGCTTGAGCATTTCTTCCTGCTGCTTTTCGGGCTTGTCCTTGTACTTGGTCTGGATCTCCATCATCATGGGCTGGAAGGCCGACATTTTAGCCATGCTCTTCTGCTGGCTCAGCTGCAGAGGGATCTTGACGATGTTGATGAGCAGCGTGAAGATGATGATGTCCCAGCCGTAGCTCGGGAGCAGCTTGTAGATCCACTCCATGACATAGCCGAGAGGACCGCTCAGGATGTAAAAGAAGTTCATACCTTTGTCCATTCTGCCCCGTCTGTGGCACGGGACTTGTTATTTTTATCGTAGGACACGCTGCCCACAGTGCACCGCGTCACAAGAAGCTTTATTATCTAAAATGCCCTCCGCGTTGCTCTGGGCATAAATAGCGGAAATAAAATTTTAATTTCGTAAATCGAAAAAATCTGCGGATTTTTTCGATTTACATTTTCACCGGAGAGTGGCGTAACGGTAAACGGCATATGCTGTTGCCCTTACGTTTCGTCGCGCAGCGACTTTAAATCGGCGGAACACAAAAAATCCTCTAGCGCAGCGGCTTGGATTTTTTTGTATGGAGCCCAACAGCTTTGGGGTTACTAGGGGCGAGTAGCCCCTAGTTCGTGCCTCCCGCGCCTCGAAAGTAGCGGGTGCTTTTCTGGTTCTCTTTTGGCACGCAAAAGAGAACATACCCGGCGGTGCTGCATTTTGCAAAAACCATGAAACTTTAAACACGCGACTACGCTCTGCGCAGGAAACCTCTATATTTTTTTCCACCTTTTGCTTGTGCCGTGTGGAAAACAGCCTTGCGGGCTGCAGCCGGCGGGCAGGGTTCTGCCAGCGGCCCGGCTCCGGCACCGGGTCAAAGCCCCATTTGCCGAAGGGATTGCACCGGGCGATGCGCCATGCCCCCAGCAGGATGCCCTTTACGCACCCATGGGTCATGATGGCCTGCATGGTGTAGTTGCTGCAGCTGGGCGTAAAACGGCAGCTGCGGCCGATCCATGGGCTGAGAGTGTACTGGTAGGCCCGGATGGGCACGCACAGCGCGCGGCGGCAGATGTACTGCAGGCGGTTCATGCGTCCGGCTTTTCCACCTGTGCCCTGCGTGCCGGGGGCACGGTGGCAGGGGGCGGCGCATCCGGCCGTTTGGCCTTATCCGGCAGACCGGCCTGTGCAAACAGCTTTGCCACAACGCTGCTCAGCTGCCAGCTCTTCAGCCGCGGGGTCATACCGCGGGCTACAAAGATCAGATCATAGCCGCCGATGTTGTAGTCCAGATGCTCGTCGATGGCCGCCTTCATCACGCGGCGGGCACGGTTGCGCTGCACGGCGTGGCCGATCTTTTTGGTGGCGGTCAGACCCACGCGGGTCTTTTTGCTGCGGGTCTTGAGCACATACATCACAAGACCGGGGTTCACATAGGATTTGCCGCGGGCATACACTCTGCCAAACTCGCTGTTGCGGCGGATGGGACGATAGCGCATGATTCCGCGCCTCCTTTCTGTGGCTGAGAACACGCCCCGAAGGGTGCATTCTTCAGCCAGTATATCAAAAATTTTTCGACTTTGAAAGCCCATGCGGGCATTTTTACGAAAATTCTTTCAATTTTCAAAAAAAAATAAGACCGCTAATCCAATATCAGCGGTCTTTTGTGCGCATATTCATTTCTGCGCCGGATCCCGTCATAAAAGGCCGGATCAGACAGTCAGGCTCTTGCGGCCCTTTGCACGGCGAGCATTGATGACCTTACGGCCGTTCTTGGTGCTCATGCGGGTCAGAAAGCCATGAACTTCCTTGCGCTGACGCTTCTTGGGCTGAAAAGTTCTCTTCATGGTTGTATCCTCCGTAAAAACTTATCCCCGGTATGGGGTCTGATGTGGTCCCAGATTGGGGACAGGCTTGCAATTCAACAGTATATCGCATAGTATGGCGTTCTGTCAAGCATTTTTTTCGCTTTCCTTCAAACTTTTTTGTGAAAAGATTTTCAACTTTTTCACCATTCTGCCGTGGAAAACTCTTTTGCCACAAGATATTGTGGCCCTGTTTTGCCCATGCCACAACGGCCGTGCAGGGGCTTTTCTTATGTATTATAAATTACATTATAGAAATATGGACGCACAGCGTTTTTTGTGGTATACTAACCTAGTATCAGCAGCATTGTTGAAAACTTTAACGGAGTGGATGTTTTATGGATTCTTTTAAGGACGTTTTAGAGGCCGCCCAGGCGTACTGCAAAACGCAGATGGCCGAGCCGACCTATAATCTCTATATCGACGGACTGGAGCCGATCAGCTTTGAGGATTCCAGCCACATCACCCTTTCGGTGCGCAACGACTTCATCTGCAAGATCGTGACGGACCGCTACCTTGGCCTGCTCAAGGAAGCCTTCAAGACCGTGCTGGGCTTCGACGTGGACATCACGCTGGTGGTGCCCAGCACGCCGCCGCACGAGGTGGTGCTGGCCCAGCAGTACGAGGCGAACCCCGCCTCCCCGCAGGGCAACTACGAGTTCACATTTGAAAACTTCATCAAAGGCCCTTCCAACCAGTTTGCGTTTGCTGCTGCACAGGCGGTTGCGGCCAATCCCTCCGGCGCATACAACCCGCTGTTCATCTACGGCGGCTCCGGCCTTGGCAAGACCCATCTGCTCACGGCCATCCAGACCGAGATCAAGCGCACCCACCCCGATTTCGTCATCATGTACGTTACCTGCGAACAGTTCACCAATGAGCTGATCGCCGCCATCCGCGCCGGCAGCACCGAGGACTTCCGCATGAAGTACCGCGTGGCAGACCTGCTGCTGGTAGACGATATCCAGTTCATCGCCGGCAAGGAGTCCACGCAGGAGGAGTTCTTCCACACCTTCAACTCCCTGCACGATGCCCACAAGCAGATCGTCATTGCCTCCGACCGCCCGGCCAAGGAGATCAAAAGTCTGGAAGAGCGTCTGCGCACCCGCTTTGAGTGGGGCCTGACCGCCGATGTGCAGCCGCCGGATTTTGAGACCCGCGTGGCCATCGTCAAGCGCAAGGCAGAGCTTTTGCATCTGGACCTGCCCGAGGATGTGGCCGAGTTCATTGCCAACCACCTGAAGAACAACATCCGCCAGCTGGAAGGCGCTGTAAAAAAACTGAACGCCTACTACATGCTGGAGGGCATCCAGCCGGTCATCAGTGTGGCCCAGAATGCCATCAAGGACATCCTCAACGAGACCCAGCCGGTGCCCGTGACCATCGAGAAGATCATCGGCGAGGTGTCCCGCACCTTCAACGTCTCCCCTGCCGACATCCGCGGCACCAAGCGCAACGCCAACGTTGCCTCTGCCCGCCGCGTGGCCATCTACATCCTGCGCGAGGTCACCGGCATGAGCATGGAAGAGATCGGCCGTGAATTCTCCGGCCGTGACCACTCCACCATCGTCTACTCCCTCAAGACCATGGAGCGTGACATGAAGAACGACCAGCACCTGCGCGAGACCGTGAGCGACATCATCAAGAACGTGAAGGCCTGACCGCAGAAATCGTGCAAAAGTCGTACTCATTTATGGGTGAAACCCCAAAATATGGGGAGAAAACGGAACAAAACGGGGAAAAAGAACCTATATCTTGTGGTAAAAACGCAAACCTTTCCACACTTTCCACAGAGTTTTCAACATTCAACCTCCGTTCTCCACATGGTCTGTGGAAAGAAAGACCTATCCCAACCTTTCCACGATCCATTCACAACACATTCACAACCCCGTGGAAACCAAAACCCCCGCATTCCGACAAGGCTTTTCGGGGTTTTCCACAAGTTCCCCACCCCCTACTACGGTTACTACAACAAGTTCAATAAGATAGACCGGTTCTGAAACTGTTTTCAAACACAAAACAACATCAGAAACGAAAAACAAAGGAGAGAATTCAGTTTGAACATCGTATGTGATAAAGTTCTGCTGAGCGCAGCCATCGATGGTGTGTCCAAAGCCGTCACCATGCGTTCTGCCATCCCTGTGCTGGAAGGTATCCTGCTGAAAGCCGAAGGCTTCCAGCTCAACCTCACCGGCTACGATCTGGAAATGGGCATCGTGACCACCATCGAAGCCAATGTCAAGGAAGCCGGCGAGGTGGTGCTGAATGCAAAGCTGCTCAGCAGCATGATCAGCCGGATGCCCGCCGGTCAGGTCAGCATCCTCTCTGCCGAGAACGGCAAGACCACCATCCAGAGCGGCGTAGTCCAGTTCGAGATCCAGTCTATGCCGGCCAACGATTTCCCCGAGCTGCCCAATACCGGAGCGGAAGAGACCCTGACCATCAAGACCGGCGTACTGAAAGATATGATCGATCGTACGTTATATGCTGTCAGTCAGGACGAGAAAAAGCCCGCCCACACCGGTGAGCTGTTCGAGATCCTGCCCGACAAGCTGACTGTGGTGGCACTGGACGGCTACCGTCTGGCCATCGTGGAACGCCCGGTGACGGCGGTAAAGGATATCCGCATCATCGTGCCCAGCAAGACCATGACCGAGGTCGCCCACCTGCTGCCCAACGACGACGAAGAGCCGGTGCACATCAGCGCCAACCGCCGCTATGTGGTCTTTATGGCCGGCGGCTACACCATCATGAGCCGTCTGATCGAGGGCGAGTTCCTCAACTACCGCAACGTGATCCCCGCCGACAGCCGCACCCGCGTGACCATCGACACCAAGGAATTCATCGAGACCATCGAGCGTGCTTCGCTGATTATTACAGAGCGTTTAAAAAATCCTCTCCGCATCTCCTTTACAGAGGGTAGAGTCGTGGTGCGCTGCCAGACCAACCTTGGCCGCGTGGTGGACGAGTTCAACGCCGACTGCGAGGGCGATGAAGTGGAGATCGGCTTCAACAACCGCTATCTGCTGGATGCGCTGCGCAACGCCCGCACCGAGAAGGTCCGCATGGAGATCAGCGGCCCTCTGAGCCCGGTCAAGGTGCTGCCTGCCGAGGGCAACGACTTTTTGTATCTGGTGCTGCCGGTGCGCTTCAAGAACGATTAAGAGGGCGAAATTATGCAGAAAATTCTCATCCATACGGAATTTATCAAGCTGGATGCCCTGCTGAAATATGCAGGCCTGTGCGAGACCGGCGGCGAAGCCAAAGAGCTGGTGCAGGGCGGTGCCGTGAAGGTGAACGGCGAGGTGTGCACCATGCGCGGCAAGAAGTGCCGTGCCGGTGATGTGATCGAGCTGGACGGCCAGACCGTGGAAGTGGGTCAGGGCCAGTAATGCGTCTGCTTTCACTGGAAGTTGCGAATTACCGCAATATTGCGGCAGCGCAGCTGGAACCTGGCCGGGAGCTGACCGTGATCTGCGGCAACAACGGTCAGGGCAAAACGAACCTGCTGGAGGCCATCTGGCTTCTGACCGGCGGCAAAAGCTTCCGGGGCGGCAAGGATGCCGAGCTTGTGCGCCGCGGAGAAACATTCGCGGTACTGGAGGCCGTCACCCAGCGCACCCGGCAGGAGGATCAGGAACCGGACGAACCGGCAAATGTGCGCATTACGGTGGGCACGCCGGATGCACAGCGCCCCGGCCGGTATGCATCGGTCAACGGCTCTCCGCCCAAGCGGGCGGCGGGCCTTGCGGGCAGCTTTCCGGCTGTGGTGTTCGACCCCGGGCACCTGAGCCTTGTAAAAGGTGCACCGGAAGGACGGCGGCGGTTTCTGGACGCGGCGCTGTGCCAGCTGTACCCCGGATACCTTGCCACCTACCGTCGCTATGTGCGGGCATTGCAGCAGAAAAACGCGCTTCTGCGTCATTCCGCAGGCGGCACGGAGCGCCCGTGGGCAGAAAAATGCGCCCTGCTGGAAGTGCTGAACGTGGAGCTTGCCGCACAGGGCGAGGCCATCCAGAAGCGGCGGCGGGAGTATCTGGCCCTGCTCACACCGCTGGCCTGCGCCAACTATGCCGAGCTTTCCCACGGGGCAGAGCGCATGGCGGTGCGGTATGCCGCCCAGTTTGAGCCGGGCGGGCTTTCCGCACTTTTGAAGCAGCGCCAGAACGACGAGCTGCGCGCCGGGCAGAGCCTGTGCGGCATCCACCGCGAGGACGTTGAGCTGCTGCTGGACGACCAGCCCGCAAAGGTGTTTGCAAGTCAGGGACAGCAGCGCAGCGTGGTGCTGAGCCTGAAAATGGCCGAAGCGGCTGCCGCTGCCCGGATCACCGGAGAGCACCCGGTGCTCCTGCTGGACGATGTGCTCAGCGAACTGGACGAGGGCCGCAAACAGTATCTGCTCACCCGCATGAAGGAAAAGCAGACATTCGTGACCAGCTGCGATGATACCGCGTTCCTGAAAACGGACGGCGAAGTGTACCGCATGAACGGCGGTGTGCTGAGCAAAGCATGAAGAAATGATGCAAAAGTACATGCAGCTGCCGGTGAATAAACGGCGCTTTTATGCATGAACTGCCAGAATGAGGAAAATACTGTATGTATATTCATCTGGGCCGTGACTACGTGCTGAATGACCGGGACATTATCGGCATCTTCAATCTGGAAACCACCACCATCACCCCCCGGGGCCGGGAGTTTCTGAACTACGCCCAGAAGAACGGCGCGGTGGTGAGCCTTTCGGACGAGCTGCCCCAGAGCTATGTTCTGGCAGACGGGGCCGTGGTGGACACGGTGTATCTTTCGGAGCTGTCGCCTGCTGCCATGCGGCGCAGAGCCGAAAAAATGATCGAGTAAACCAGCCAACAGGCGGAGAATATGCTCTGCTTTTACGATAGATCGAACAAAAATGCAAACATTGAACAAAAGGGAGAAAGGAAATGGCAGAAGAAATCATTACCAGCACAAATGCCGAAACCGCTACCGACCATGAGTATAATGCCAGCGAGATCCAGGTCCTGAAGGGTCTGGAGGCGGTGCGCAAGCGCCCGGGCATGTATATCGGTTCCACCGGCGAGCGCGGTCTGCATCATCTGGTCTACGAGATCGTGGACAACGCCATCGATGAAGCACTGGCCGGCTACTGCGACCACATCGAGGTGAAGATCCTGAAGGACAACATCATTCAGGTCACGGATAACGGCCGCGGCATCCCTGTGGACATTCAGGCAGACACCGGCCTGCCCGCCGTCACCGTCGTCTACACCATCCTGCACGCCGGCGGCAAGTTCGGCGGCGAGAACTCCGGCTACAAGGTGGCCGGCGGCCTGCACGGCGTGGGCGCTTCGGTGGTCAACGCCTGCTCCGAGTGGCTCACCGTCAACGTGCGCCGCGACGGCCACGAGTACGAGCAGACCTTCCGCCGCGGCGACCCGGACGGCCCGCTCAAGTGCATCGGCACCGTAGCCGATGGCGTCACCGGCACCCGGGTCACCTTCAAGCCGGACCCGGAGATGTTCCGGGATACCACCGTGTACGACTTCGACACGCTGGAAAAGCGCCTGCGGGAGGAAAGCTTCCTGAACGCCGGTGTCAAGATTACTCTGACCGACGAGCGCGAGATGTACACCCCCGTACTGGAGGACGGCAAGGAGGGAGAACCCTGCTACCGCACCGAGGTCATGTGCTACGAGGGCGGCATCAAGAGCTTTGTCACCTATCTGGGCGAGAAGCGCAAGCTGGACGTGCTGCACCCCAATGTGATCTACCTCAAGAGCCAGACCGACCGCGGCATGGCAGAGATCGCACTGCAGTATAATTCCAGCTACAACGAGCTGCTGCTGAGCTTTGCCAACAACGTCAACACCCCGGACGGCGGCACCCACGAGGAGGGCTTCAAGAACAGCCTGACCCGTGTGTTCAACGATTACGGCCGCAGCCACGGCCTGCTGAAGGATAAGGACGAGAACCTGTCCGGTGCGGACGTGCGCGAGGGCCTGATCTGCGTGATCTCTGTCAAGCTGCAGGAGGCGGAGTTTGAGGGCCAGACCAAGGCAAAGCTGGGCAACACCGAGATCCGCACCCTTGTTTCCAACATGGTCTACTCCAAGCTGATGGAATTCTTTGAGGAGAACCCCGGCGTGGCAAAGGCCATCTTTGAAAAGGCCACCCAGGCCGCCCGCGCCCGCGCCGCTGCCAAAAAGGCCCGCGAACTGGTGCGCCGCAAGAGCGCATTGGAGACCAGCCGGATGCCCGGCAAGCTGGCAGACTGCCGCGAAAAAGACCCCAGCCGTACCGAAATCTTCATCGTCGAGGGTGATTCTGCAGGCGGTTCCGCCAAGATGGGCCGCGACTCTGCCATTCAGGCCATCCTGCCGCTGTGGGGCAAGATGCTGAACGTGGAAAAGGCCCGCGCCGATAAAATTTACGGCAACGACAAGCTGATGCCCGTTGTACTGGCACTGGGCTGCGGCATTGGTGACGAGTTCGATATCTCCAAGCTGCGCTACGATAAAGTGTTCATCATGGCCGATGCCGATGTGGATGGCTCCCACATCTGTACCCTGATGCTCACCTTCTTCTTCCGCTATATGCGCCCGCTCATCGAGCAGGGCCATGTGTATGTGGCCCAGCCGCCCCTGTTCAAGGTGCAGAAGGGCAACACCATCAAATATGCCTATAACGACGCCGAAATGGCCGTGCTTTCGCAGGAGATGCCGGGTGCCAAGGTGAACCGCTATAAGGGCCTTGGTGAGATGAACCCCGAACAGCTGTGGGAGACCACCATGAACCCGGACAACCGCGTGATCGTACAGATCACCATTGACGACGCCGAGAAGGCCGACGAAGCCTTTACCATCCTGATGGGCGATCAGGTGGAGCCGCGCCGCCGCTTTATCGAGACCAACGCCCAGTACGCAAAGCTGGACGTGTAAGAAAACCCTCTCAGGCGCTGACGCGCCAGATTCCCCCTTTTGTCACCTACGGTGACATCCGTTCCCCTCTTTGTCACCTGCGGTGACATTTCTCCCCGGCCGGGGAGAATCTGTCCCGGAGCGGGGGAAGTCTTCCCTCAAGGGGGAGCTTCAGGCAAAAAGATAAACTTTTCCTTCTCACGCAAAAAAGCTCCCCCTTTTCGGGGGAGCTGGCAATGCCGTAAGGCATTGACTGAGAGGGTATGATCCTACGGAGGAAACAATGGAAGAAGATTATGTGATGATACCGGGCAGCGGAACCAAAAAGATCATCCGCGATGTGAAAAAGGAGATCGAGACCGCATTCCTGGACTACTCCATGTCGGTCATCGTGTCCCGCGCCCTGCCCGATGTGCGCGACGGTTTGAAGCCTGTTCACCGCCGCATTCTGTACACCATGCACGAGCGCGGCAACGACCCCAGCCATCCCTACCGCAAATCCGCCGACACCGTTGGTGCGGTGCTGGGCTCCTACCATCCCCACGGCGACGCATCGGTCTACGATGCCATGGTCCGTCTGGCACAGGATTTCTCTCTGCGCTATCCGCTGGTGGATGGTCAGGGTAACTTTGGTTCTGTGGATGGCGACCCCCCGGCTGCCTACCGTTACACCGAGGCCCGCATGAGCCGCATGGCGGTGGAGATGTTGACCGATATCGAGAAGGACACCATCGACTGGGACCCCAACTTTGACGAGACCAAGAAGGAACCCAGCGTGCTGCCCTGCCGCTTCCCCAACCTGCTGGTCAACGGCAGTCAGGGCATTGCGGTCGGCATGGCCACCAACATCCCGCCCCACAACCTGAGCGAGGTCATTGACGGCTGCATCGCCTATATCGACGATCCGGACATCGACCTGCCCGGCCTGATGGAATACATCAAGGGCCCGGACTTCCCCACTGCCGGCATCATTATGGGCCGCAGCGGCATCCGCGCCGCCTACGCCACCGGCCGGGGCAAGATCACCCTGCGGGGCCGCGCCACCATCGAGGAGACCAAGAACGGCCGCACCCAGATCATCATTACGGAAATTCCGTATATGGTCAACAAGGCCCGTCTCATTGAGAACATGGCCGACCTTGTCAAGGAGAAACGTATCGAGGGCATCACCGGCCTGAACGATGAGACCAACCGCAAGGGCATGCGCATCGTGGTGGACATCCGCAAGGATGCCAATGCACAGGTCATCCTGAACCAGCTGTACCAGTACACCCAGCTGCAGGATACCGTGGGCGTTATCATGCTGGCCATCGACCACAAGGTGCCGAAAGTGCTCACCCTGAAGCAGATGCTGCAGAAGTACGTGGAATTTCAGGACGAGGTGGTGCGCCGCCGCACCCAGTACGACCTGAAAAAGGCCAAGGAGCGCGCCCACATTCTGGAAGGCCTGAAGAAGGCCACCGACATCGTGGACGAGCTGATCGCCACCATCCGCGCCTGCAAGGGCGGCATGGCAGAGGCCAAGGCTGCCATCATGGAGCAGTTCGGCTTTGACGACCCGCAGGCAGATGCCATCGTCAAGCTGCAGCTGGGCCGTCTGGCAGGCCTTGAGATCCTGAAGATCGAGGAAGAGCTTGCCAGCCTGCAGGCCAAGATCGAGAACTGGGAGGCCATTCTGGCCGACGATGCCCGTGTGCTTGCCATCGTCAAGGACGAGCTGCTGGAAATGAAGAAGCGCTTCGGCGACGAGCGCCGCACCGAGATCCAGTCCGTGACCGGTGAGGTGGATATCGAGGATCTGATCGCCGAGGAGCAGTGCGTCTACACCCTGACCGAGGCCGGCTATATCAAGCGCCAGCTCAAGGCCACCTATCAGGCACAGCGCCGCGGCGGACGCGGCATCTCCGGCATGACCCGCAAGGAAGAGGACATCGTGCAGGAGATGTTCGTAGGCTCCACCCACGACTATGTGCTCTTTGTCACCGACCGGGGCCGTCTGTTCCGCATCAAGGGCTACACCATTGCCGAGGGCAGCCGCACCAGCAAGGGCAGCAACATCGTCAACCTGCTGCAGCTGGCCGAGGGCGAAAAGGTCACCAACATGATCTGCCAGTCGAAGGAAGCCGACACCGAGGGCGGCTTTGTGACCATGGTCACGAAGCAGGGCCTCATCAAGCGCACCCCGCTGGAGCAGTATGCCAATATTCGCAAGTCCGGCCTGATCGGCATTGCCCTGAACGAGGGCGATGCACTGGCATGGACACGCCTGACCTCCGGCCACGATATGCTCATCGTTGCCACCCGCAACGGTCAGGCCATCCGCTTCAACGAAGCCGATGCACGTCCCATGGGCCGCAGCGGCCACGGCGTGCGCGCCATCCGTCTGGCCGAGGGCGATGAAGTTGTGGGCGTGTGCATCTGCCGCGAGGGCGGCACGGTGCTCACCGTCACCGAGAACGGCAAGGGCCGCCGGTCGGACATCGACACCTACCGCATCACCGCACGCGGCGGCAAGGGCATCCGCAACTACGACGCCGCCAAGGATAAGGTGGCTGCGGTCAAGATCGTGGACGATGTGGACGACGTGCTGCTGAGCAGCCAGGAGGGCATCATCATCCGTCTGCACGCCAATGAGATCCCGCTGCAGAGCCGCTACGGCTCCGGCGTGCGGGTAATGCGTCTGGGCGAGAACGACAAGGTGATGGTGCTGGCCCGCACCGACCACGACGACGAGGCACAGACCGAACAGATCGATACCTCCGATGCTGATGCAGAGCCGACTGCCGAGCAGCTTGCCGCCATGGAAGCCGCGGATGCTGCCGCCGCTGCAGAAGCCCCGGAAGCAGACGATAAGGGCGAAGAGTAAACCTTGAAAACACAATAAGATTTGAAAGAAGCCGCCGCGCAAGGATTTCTGCACGGCGGCTTCTTTTCAAATCCATCCAAACCATGTATAATAGAAATAGCGTGTGAGGAATAAAAATAAACACAGAAAGTGGTTTAAGGAACATGGCAGAGCAAAAAAAATCCCCGGAGATCAGCATCATCGTGCCGGTGTATAAGGTGGAAAAATACCTGAACGAATGCATTGATTCCATTCTGGCACAGACCTTTAAGGATTTTGAGCTGATCCTTGTGGACGATGGCTCCCCGGACAACTGCCCTGCCCTGTGTGATGCAGCGGCGGAAAAAGACAGCCGCGTGCGGGTGATCCATAAAATCAACGGCGGTGTAAGCACAGCTCGCAATACGGGTTTGGCAGCTGCACAGGGAAATTGGATCGGCTTTGTGGACCCGGATGACTTTGTAGACAAGACTTACTACGAAAAAATGCTGCGGGCAGCAAAGCAGGCAGGTGCTGAACTTGCAGTCTGCAACGAAGTTTTTATGGAAGAGGATGGAAGTCTTTGTGATTATCAGGAACAGCCTTTACGTACAGAAGTGCTTTCCCGTGAGGAAGCAATACACCGCATCCGTCTTACGCCGTTGATTCAGGCAGCAACAAGACTGCATCGGAGAGATGTGCTGGAAGGAATCGTTTTTCCTGTGGGCAAAAACTATGAAGATGCATTTACCACACCGGAAATCATTGAACATGCAACAGCTGTGGCTTGTATAAAGGAAAAACTGTACCATTACCGGCTGCATCCGGCAAGCATCATGCATGGAAAGGTCACCTTGAAAAATCTGGATGAGATCGATGCAAACTACGGCCTTCTTGCTTGTGCACTCAAGTATGGAAAAAAAGACACAGCATTCCTGCAGTATGTACTGATGAAACGCATGCTCCGAAACACAAAAAAAATCTGCCACCCAAACAGAGAAACAGTGAACGGGTTCAGCAGGCGGAAGCGTGCTTGAAAAAAGCAGGCAGAGAGGTTCGTCAACAGGGGGCCTGTACTCTGCGCAACGCAGCAGAAACCGCACTCTGCATTGCAAACCCGCAGTTCTACTTCAACTTCAAGTACCGGAAATAAAACTGAATTCCGAATGGGAGAAATACTGTGAGTGAAAGAACAGAAAGTGGAAGACCGGAGATCAGCATCATCGTGCCAGTGTATCAGGTGGAAAAATATCTGAATGAGTGTATTGATTCCATCCTCGCTCAGACCTTTACAGATTTTGAACTGATCCTTGTGGACGATGGCTCACCAGACAACTGCCCTGCCCTGTGCGATGCAGCAGCAAAAAGGGACAGCCGCGTGCGGGTGATCCATAAGCAAAACGGCGGTGTAAGCACAGCCCGCAATGCGGGTCTGGATGCAGCACAGGGAAATTGGATCGCATTTGTGGATTCGGATGATACGGTGGTACCGGAGTATCTGGAAAAAATGCATAAGGCAGTGCTGGAAACGGGTGCAGATTTTGCAATCTGCAGCAGTCAGTGCATTGATGAAACGGGCAAAACGCTTGCGGGCGGAGAACATCGCCTTTTGAACGAGTTTTTGCCGCAGGAGGAAGTTCTGCGCCGGATGGTGGTGTCGGATTTTCAGGTTCCGTGGAATAAGCTTTATCGCCGAAAACTGCTGGAAAATCTGCGCTATCCAGAAAACAAGGCGTTTGAAGATACCTGTCTCATGCCGGTCATTTACGCAAGAGCGGCTTCTGCCTGCGGTGTATGGGATTTTTTATACAATTACCGCATCGTTACCGGCAGTGCCATGCACCGCAAGACTACCTTGAAAACACTGGACTGGGTGGAAGCATGGTACCGCCTGTTTGATGTGCTGTACCAAAACGGCATCCGGGATGCTTTGTGTGCAGCTTATCGCCCGATTTTGACTGCCGTGTGGGACATCTGGCTGCACCTGACACCGGAAGAGCGCAAAAGCCCCCGGATGAAGGAAGCCTTTGCGTATGAGCGTACAGCCCGCCATCAGCTGATGCAAGCCCGCGGCGTAACACTAAAAAATTTGTGGGCGGCAGTGGTCTGCGCTGCATCGGCCTGCAGTTATCTGGATCTATGCCGCAAAAGGGCGGAAAGACGGCAGAAAACGACCTGAAGCAATGAGGAGTTTATTGTGCAGGAACAACATAAAAAACAGCCGGAGATCAGCATCATCGTGCCGGTATATAAGACAGAGCGTTTTCTGAGCGCCTGCATCTCTTCCATCCTTGCCCAGACCTTCACGGATTTTGAGCTGATCCTGGTGGACGATGGCTCTCCGGACAGCTGCCCTGCTTTGTGCGATGCCGCAGCGGCAAAGGACAGCCGCATCCGGGTCATCCACCAGAAGAATCGTGGCCTGAGCGTGGCACGCAATGCCGGGCTGGACGCGGCAGAGGGCGAATGGATCGCCTTTGTGGATTCAGACGACACCATCACGCCGGACTTCTGCGCAAAGCTTTACCATGCAGCGCAGGAGGCCGGTGCACAGATGGCCGTGTGCAATTACCGGCAGGTGGACGAAGCCCTGACCCCCATTCGGGAGCAGTATCTGCATGTGCGGCGGGAGGTGCTGACCCCGGAGCAGGCGTTGGAGCACAGCACCCTTCTGCCCTACATGGTGGTGTGGAACAAGCTGTACCACCGCAGCATTTTTGCGCAGCTGCGCTTTGCAGAGGGCAAGCTGAACGAGGACACCCTGCTGATCGCCTACGCCTACGAAAAAGCGGACAGAATCGCGAATATCCCGGATGCGCTGTACCTTTACCGCAAGGTGGCGGGCAGCATCGTCAACAGCAAAGTCACCCTGCGCAATCTCGACCGTGTGGAAGCAAACTATACCGTGTTCGAGTGCGTCCGCCGCCATGGCATCACGGGCTCGCTGTGTGAGCTGTACTGGGCACTGCTGCACTCCCTGATCGATGTGGGAATGCACCTGACCGCCGAAGA
The DNA here is from genome assembly GCF_036632915.2 of Faecalibacterium taiwanense. Taxonomy (NCBI): domain Bacteria; kingdom Bacillati; phylum Bacillota; class Clostridia; order Eubacteriales; family Oscillospiraceae; genus Faecalibacterium; species Faecalibacterium taiwanense. Next base: position 178,459 of record NZ_CP155552.1, read on the forward strand.
GCGCCGGAGTGCCCGGATGCAGCAGGCGCGGGAGTACGAGCGCTGCGCCCGCCGGGCCTTGCGTCAGGAACATGCTGTTACCCTGAGGGCACTGGGCAACACCCTGTGTTTTATTATTTCACAGGACTGGTATTTTGCCCGCCGATGGAAAAATACCGTGTAACCGCGCAGGTTTGTCTGGACTTCCCTGCAAAGATATGCTACAATGGCAAAACAATCACAAATACCCGTGGGGGAGTAGCAGGCGCTTTTGCAGGGCGCAGCAAGTCAACATGATGACCGTTGGTTCCGGTCTGGCTTGCTTTCATTTGCGAGACTCATGTGTTTTTGGCGCATAGAACAGCGCCCGTGCACATGGAGTTGGTTTCAAAAAATCACCCGGTCCCGGACGTACATGTGCGCCCGGGACCGGGTTTTGTATTGCCCGATATTCTGGTCAGATTCAGGAGGCAGACAATATGGAATGGAGTTTTGTATTTTTCCTCAACAGTGCCCTGCTGGGCGTGGGCCTTGCAATGGATGCGTTCTCGGTGTCCATGGCAAACGGCCTGCACGACCCCCGCATGAGCAGGGGAACCATGTGCAGGATCGCGGGCACCTTTGCCCTTTTTCAGGCCGTGATGCCCATGACAGGCTGGGTGTGCGTGCACACCATTGTGGAGCTGTTCTCTTCGTTTGAAAAATTCATCCCGTGGATCGCGCTGGCTCTGCTGGGCTATATTGGCGGCAAAATGCTGGTGGATGGCATCAAGGGCGAAGAGGCCGAAGAAGCAGCAGAGCTGAGTGCGGGTGCACTGCTCATGCAGGGCGTGGCCACCAGCATTGATGCACTTTCGGTGGGCTTCACCATTTCGGAATACGGCTGGCTGATGGCACTTGCGGCATCGCTCATCATTGCGGTGGTCACCTTCTTTATCTGCATGGCGGGCCTGCGCATCGGCAAAAAGTTTGGCACCAAGCTCTCCGGCAAGGCATCCATTCTGGGCGGCATCATCCTCATTGGCATAGGCCTGGAAATTTTTATTTCCGGGGTGTTCTGAAATTCAGACAGCATAAAACAAAAGGGCACGGCGCTGCAATGCGCTGTGCCCTTTCGCTTTATAAAATGTTCCACATAGAACAATTACTTTTCCGGCTCAAAATAATCGGCATATTCCTCGGTCAGCTTGGAGCCAAGCCGCCGGATGCCGCCGTACAGGTGCCGTTCCACCAACGGTTCAAAGGCGGAAAGGTCGCACCGCTCGATGGCGTTCATCAGGTTGCGGTGGTCTGCGATCACCTCGGCAAGGCCGCCGGTGGTCATGGTGTCCAGCATCCGGAAGCGGCTGTAGTCGGCGTGGGCGTTCTGCAGGGTGCTCCACAGGTACATTTTATCCATGGCCGCAAACCATGTCCCGTGCAGGGCACGGTCGGCTTCGTACAGCTTGTTGTAATCCGGGCTCTCCATGGCCGCAAGGGCCTCGTAGGCTTCCACCCGCCTGCGGATCAACGCCCGCTGCTCCGGGGTGCACCGGGGCGAAAAATCCCGCAATACGCGGGCTTCCACGGCGGTGCGCTCGTAGATCAGTTCGTCCACGATGCGGCGGTTCAGCCGGGTAACGGTGGTGCCCTTGTAAGGCACGATCTTTACCAGCCCGTTTTCCTGCAGCTTCTGCAGCACCACCCGGATCAGGGTGCGCGGTGCGCCAAAGCGGGCACAGAGCGGATTTTCGCTCAGCGAAGAGCCGGGGCGGATGGTCAGGTCAATGATCTCCCGCTCCAGCACAGCATAGATTTCAGCATCAGTTTTGTATTGTTCCATACCTCTCACCTAATGGAAATGCATTATTCTTCAAACGGTTTCCAGAACGCGCCCTCCGGCAGCGGCAGCGTAAATGCCATGGGCTTTCCGGTCTCCGGGTGCAAAAACTGCAGGCCGCAGCTCTGCAGGGCAATGCTGCCTTTTACGCGGCTTCCGTATTTGCCGTCTCCGGCCAGCGGATGCTTCCGGGATGCAAACTGCACCCGGATCTGATGGGTGCGGCCGGTGTGCAGCGTGATCTCAGCAAGGCTCATCTCTCCTGCCGTTTTCACGATGCGGTATTCCAGCACGGCTTCCCGCACGCCCTTGCGGGGGCGGCTGACCGGGAACACCCGGCCCCGGCGGCTGTCCTTGAACAGCCAGTCCCGCAGGGTGCCTTCGGCGGGCAGTACTTCGTCCGGCCCGCCTGCAATGACGGCACGGTACTGCTTGATGAACTGCGGCACTTCCGGCTTCCCTTCGGCCCTGCCATCCTGCACAGCGTAGGCGTTCTGGCTCTGGGTGATCTGACGGCTGAGTGCGGCCGCAGCCCCGGGCGTTCTGGCAAACACCATCAGGCCGGACACACCGGTGTCCAGCCGGTGCACCACCCCCACAAAGGCATCCGGCTGGCCCCACAGCTGCCGCAGGGCTGCGGGCACGCCCTCTTCGCTGGAAAGTCCGGCGGGCTTGTCCAGCACCACAAGGGCGGCATCTTCGTACAGGATGTTCACAGCCTGCCCTCGGCGATCAGGGCCTTGAGCTTCAGGATACCGGCAATGGTCTTGCCGTCCCGGATCTCGCCGCTCATGACCATCTCATAAGCTTTATCCAGCGGCACACGGTCAGGGGTCAGGAATTCATCGGCATCCAGATGCATCTGGGTCTTGTGCAGGCCGGTGGCGACCCATGTATAGATCACTTCGGTGTCATAGCCCACGGTGGGGAAAAACTGGCCCAGAGAGATATAATTGTCTGCGGTCAGGCCGCACTCCTCGCCCAGCTCCCGCTTGGCGGCTTCAAAGGGGTCCTCACCCTTTTCCAGCTTGCCGGCAGGCAGCTCCCACAGCTCCTGCTGCATGGCGTAGCGGAACTGACGCACCATGCAGATGGTGCCGTCCTCAAAATAGGGCAGGATGCACGCACCGCCGTGGTGATGCACCACTTCGCGTTCGGCGGTCTTGCCGTTTTCCAGCAGAGCAGTGTCTTTTGTCAGGGTGATCACCCGGCCCTCGAAGAGCACCTCGCTGGTGAGTGTTTTTTCGTAATGCACGGTCTTCTCCATTTTATTACCCTCTTTGCCCGGCGCTGCGCCGGTTTTCTATAGCTTCAGTTTACGGCAAAATGAGGTTTGTTGTCAATAAAGAGATGATAAATATAAGAGGATGGGACGATTTGAAATGCGCGCCGCGTTTGCTTTGCGCATAATCAGCGGAAAGAATATTTATAATTTCGCAATTCTGGAAAATCTGCGGAGCTTGTCGGGGCAAAGCCCCTCCATCTGCTAACGCAGACCGCTCTGCCGCTTGAAAGCCCCACTGGGGCTTTCATTGCTACACAAACGAGGATTTTCCAGAATTGCCTTTTCACGGGAGGGGTCGTAACGGAAAGCAGCATTTGCAGCGCCGCTTTCTGAGAAAGCGCGGCGCTGCGCAAGCCGTGACTGAGAGGGTTCCCTCCCCTTTTTGCGAAAAAAATTACAGGATCTGGCGAAGCAGGCAGGCCAAAACCGGAAAATCCGCGCCAGTGCTCACTTTAACGAACTAAAGACGTACAAAAGCGCTAAAAAATTTTCTTTATTTTTGGTGCGTTTGTTGAGCGGTTTGCGTTTACTTTATGGGCGGAATTTGCTATTATAGTATACAAGCAATAGTGCCTTTATGGGGTTCTCCGGTCCCATGTGGGGCATATTGCCCCGCGCAAAAGGTACCAAATTCTGAATAATGGAGGAAGAAAAATGCCTAGAGCAAAGCAAACTATGGATGGCAATACCGCTGCCGCCCATGTAGCGTATGCCTACACGGACGTGGCTGCCATCTACCCCATTACCCCGTCTTCTCCGATGGCTGACTCTGTGGACCAGTGGTCCGCAGCTGGCCAGAAGAACATCTTCGGCAATCAGGTCAAGGTCGTCGAGATGGAATCTGAGGCCGGCGCTGCTGGCGCTGTGCACGGCTCTCTGGGTGCAGGTGCTGTTACCACCACCTTCACCGCTTCTCAGGGCCTGCTGCTGATGATCCCCAACATGTACAAGATCGCTGCTGAGCAGCTGCCCTGCGTGTTCGATGTTTCTGCACGTACCGTTGCTACCCAGTCCCTGAACATCTTCGGTGATCACAGCGACGTTATGGCATGCCGTCAGACCGGCTTTGCAATGCTGGTCGAGAGCAGCGTGCAGGAAGTCATGGATCTGTCCCCTGTCGCACATCTGTGCGCCATCGAGGGCAAGGTTCCCTTCCTGAACTTCTTCGATGGCTTCCGTACTTCTCATGAGTACCAGAAGATCGAGAAGTGGGATTACGCCGATCTGAAGGAAATGTGCAACATGGAGGCTGTGGAGGAGTTCCGTAAGAAGGCTCTGAACCCCGAGCACCCCAAGATGCGCGGCTCCCACGAGAACGGCGACGTGTTCTTCCAGCATCGTGAGGCATGCAACAGCGTTTACAACGCTCTGCCTGCTGTTGTTGAGAAGTACATGGCCAAGATCAACGCAAAGCTGGGCACCAACTACGATCTGTTCAACTACTACGGCGCACCCGATGCTGACCGTGTGATCGTGGCTATGGGCTCCATCTGCGACGTTGCTGATGAGGTCATCGACTACCTGAACGCCAAGGGCGAGAAGGTCGGTATCGTCAAGGTCCGCCTGTACCGTCCCTGGGTCTCCGCTTCCCTGCTGAAGGTCCTGCCCAAGACCGCCAAGAAGGTGGCTGTGCTGGACCGCACCAAGGAGCCCGGCTCTCTGGGCGAGCCCCTGTACCTGGATGTTGCCGCTACCCTGCGTGAGGCTGGCCTGAACGATGTGGTTCTGACCGGCGGCCGTTACGGTCTGGGCAGCAAGGATACCCCGCCGTCCTCCATCTTCGCTCTGTACAAGGAGCTGGAGAAGGATCAGCCCAAGGAGCGCTTCACTCTGGGTATCACCGATGACGTCACCTTCCTGTCTCTGCCGGAAGTCAAGCCCGCTCCCATCACCGCAGCTGCTGGCACCAAGGAGTGCAAGTTCTGGGGTCTGGGCGGCGACGGTACTGTCGGTGCTAACAAGAACTCCGTCAAGATCATCGGCGACCATACCGACAAGTATGTTCAGGCATACTTCCAGTATGACTCCAAGAAGACCGGCGGCGTGACCATCAGCCATCTGCGTTTCGGCGACAAGCCCATCCGCAGCCCCTACTACATCAACCAGGCTGACTTCGTGGCCTGCCACAACCCCGCTTACATCCACATGGGCATGAAGATGGTCCAGGATGTCAAGCCCGGCGGCGTGTTCATGATCAACTGCCAGTGGTCCGATGAGGAGCTGGGCCAGCACCTGAACGCCGAGGCAAAGAAGTATATCGCTGACAACAACATCCAGCTGTATACCATCAATGCTATCGATAAGGCTATCGAGATCGGCATGGGCAAGCGCACCAACACCATCCTGCAGTCTGCATTCTTCAAGCTGGCTGACGTCATGCCCATCGAGGATGCCGTCAACTTCATGAAGCAGGCAGCTCAGAAGAGCTACGGCAAGAAGGGCCAGGACGTCGTTGAGATGAACTGGAAGGCTATCGATGCAGGCGTTGACGCCATCCACAAGGTGGACGTGCCCGCATCCTGGTCCAACCCCGAGGCTGATCCCGCACCCAAGGCTCTCACCGGCCGTCCGGAGCTGGTCAAGCAGATCCGCGATGTCATGGAGCCCATTGCCCGTATGGACGGCGACAGCCTGCCTGTCTCTTCCTTCGTGGCAAATGCAAACGGCGAGTGGGAGCAGGGCGCTTCTGCATACGAGAAGCGCGGCACCGCTGTCAACGTCCCCGAGTGGGATGCTGCAAAGTGCGTTGGCTGTAACCAGTGTGCATTCGTCTGCTCTCATGCTACCATCCGTCCCTTCCAGCTGACCGCCGACGAGCTGGCAGCTGCTCCTGCACAGACCAAGAGCCGCGACAACAAGCCCGCAAACGAGTACAAGTTTGTTATGGCTGTGTCTCCTCTGGACTGCATGGGCTGCGGCGAGTGCGTCACCGTCTGCCCCACCAAGGCTATCACCATGGTGCCGCAGGACAGCCAGGCCGATCAGCAGGCAGTGTTCGACTACTGCGTGGCCAACATCTCCAAGAAGCCTTCCAAGTTTGCTGACGATACCGTCATCGGTTCTCAGTTCAACCAGCCGCTGCTGGAGTTCTCTGGCTCCTGCGCAGGCTGTGCCGAGACTTCTTACGCTCGCCTGATCACTCAGCTGTTCGGCGAGAAGATGTACATCTCCAACGCTACCGGCTGCTCCTCCATCTGGGGCGGCACCGCTTCCATCTCTCCGTACACCGTCAACAAGGACAGCGGCCATGGTCCTGCATGGTGCAACTCCCTGTTCGAGGATAACGCAGAGCATGGTCTGGGCCTGTACATCGGCCAGAAGACCGTCCGCGAGAACCTGATCAAGGAGATCGCAGAGGTTGCTGGTTCCGACAAGGCTTCTGCTGAGCTGAAGGCTGCCTTTGAGAAGTTCCTGGAGACCAAGAACAACACCAAGGCCAACGACGAGCCCGCAAAGGCCCTGATCGCTGAGCTGGAGAAGGCTGCTGCTGCCGGCTGCGAGAAGTCTGCAGAGATCCTGAAGAGCAAGCAGTTCATCGCCAAGAAGTCCGTCTGGATCTTCGGCGGCGACGGCTGGGCATACGACATCGGCTTCGGTGGTCTGGACCACGTTCTGGCTTCCGGCGAGGATGTCAACGTGATGGTCTTCGATACTGAGATGTACTCCAACACCGGTGGACAGGCATCCAAGGCTTCCAACATTGGTGAAGTCTGCCAGTTCGCTGCTGCTGGTAAGGAAATCAGCAAGAAGAGCCTGTCCGAGATCGCTATGACCTACGGTTACATCTATGTTGCTCAGATCGCACTGGGTGCTAACCCGGCTCAGGCTGTCAAGGCCATCGCTGAGGCTGAGGCTTACCCCGGCCCGTCTCTGATCATCGGCTACGCTCCCTGCGAGCTGCACGGTGTCAAGGGCGGCATGACCAACTGCCAGAACGAGATGAAGAAGGCAGTTGAGGCCGGTTACTGGAACCTGTTCACCTTCAACCCGGCAAACAAGGCTCAGGGCAAGAATCCGTTCACCCTGACCTCCAAGGCTGTGGATAACGAGAAGTATCAGGCACTGCTGGCTAACGAGACCCGTTACAGCCGCCTGACTCGTGCATTCCCCGACCGTGCTAAGGAGCTGTTCGCACGCAACCAGGAAGTTGCAAACGACCGCTACGAGCACCTGACCCGTCTGGTCGACCTGTACAAGTAAGCATTCTTCTGCGCTTTGGATGCAGATATTTGCGGCACCTTAGCCCCACAATGCAAGAGGGCGGCTGCCCCGTACCGGCGGTTACTGCGCAATGCAGCGGTACGAAGCGGAGAAACGCATCCATCCATGCAGGTGATGTGCTGAAGTACAGCATTCGCCATACGAGTTCTATCTGATTTCACTTCCCGGGCGGTGCTTTGTTCCGTGCGGAGCACCGCAGCGGGATATGAGATACCAAAGCGCCCGCGAGGGTCCTTGAAAGCACACCCCGCGTGTGTCAGGAGCATAAGGTCTGCTTGCAGATACCTTGCTCCGCCTGCTGCATAAGACCTGCTTTGCAGGGATCTTGCCGCAGTAAAAAACGAATATCGTTTTAGCGCCCCGTTCACCGCAAGGTGACCGGGGCGTATTTTTTGTGTAAAGAGAAGCGGCTGCTGTGATCTGGCATCACAACAGCCGCTTTTACAGTTCCATTTTAGCATGTGAAAAAACGAAGGTCAATCAAAAAATGTTATCACAAAATCTTCCAAAATATACCATTCCCTTTTTACAGTTTCTTCATAGCTTCTTAACGAATTCAATTGTGAAAGCTGTTATACTTTTGCCATGGGAAGCGGGGCCGCAACCGCTTACCCAAGTAACATGATTCCTCCTCACACCAAGGCAATATCCAAGCAAAACACCCTTTTTCGTGTGCCGCAACACGGAAGAGGGTGTTTTGTTTTGCAAAATTCTGGTAAATCGGTGGTTTAGGGTTGACCCCGTTTTTTTGCGGCGCTATAATAAAAATGAATATGAAAACTTGGAGGTGAACGCAGGAAAATGGACCCGGATCATAGTCGAAGTAGAACCACCGGCGCGGTGGATCAGAAAACAAAAACAACTGCGTTTTCCCCAACCGTTCGCCTCCTTCGCTGAGTCCTGCGGAAAAGCACCGCTTCAACGGTGCATCCTTCCGCAAAACAGAGCAGAGGAAGGCGCGGCTTTGTGTGCGCAGAATGCGGCGTTTGCGGCATTCCGGCAGGCAAGGCGGCGCGTTTTTTGTTTCCCGATCTGCTGCGTCCTCCGGATACAGGAGCTGCTCCTGTTCCGTAAAAACTGAGGAGGTACGCCCAATGGATATGGAAGAAAAAAGCTGACGGCTGATGCTGCGGAGCAGGCCCTGCCGGTGCAGGAGCTGCCTGCTGATATCCCCGCCGAGGTCCGCCAGAAGCTGGCTGAAGATCTGAACGAGGAAGCTACTGAAGACCTCAAACAGGACATGCGCGAGGCCGAAAAAGAGGAAGCCAACGACGAAGAGGTCAAGGCCAATCCTGAGATGCTCACCAAGAGCCGCCTGCTCAAGCTGCTCATCAAGAAGCAGTACGTCAAGCTGCGCGAAGTCACCGAGGAAGAGCAGCCTGCCGACCTTGCTGAGCTGCTGGAAGAGCTGGACGAAAACAACCGCCTTGTGGTGTTCCGCCTGCTCAAAAAGGAAGTGGCCACCGAGGCCTTTGCCTATATGTCCGACGAAGCCCGCGACGATCTGGTGAACGCCTTCTCAGATGTGGAGCTTGTGGGCGCCATTGAAGAGATGAGTCTGGACGATGCCGCCGATCTGCTGGAGGATATGCCGGCAGGCGTGGTGAAGCGGGTGCTGGAGAAATCCTCCAAGCAGACCCGTGAGAGCCTAAACAAGCTGCTGAACTACCCCGAAAGCTCTGCCGGCAGCCTGATGACCCCCGAATATGTCCGTCTGCGCGAGGATATGACCGTGGCGCAGGCCTTTGAAGCCATCCGCAAGCAGGGCGAAAACGCAGAGACCGTGTACACCTGCTACGTGGTGGAGCGCAACCGCCTGAAGGGTGTTGTTTCTGCCCGAAGCCTGCTGCTGTCAGAGCCGCATACTTCCATCACCGAGATCATGGATGATAACGTGGTCACTGTGAAAGTGACCGACGATCAGGAGTACGTGGCCCGTGAGATGCAGCGCTACGACTTTACCGCCATGCCTGTTCTGGACAACGAGGGCATGTTCGTGGGTATCATCACCATCGACGATGCAATCGACGTTCTGACCGACGAGAGCACCGAGGATATGCAGAAGATGGCTGCTATTCTGCCGGACGACGATGCCACCACCTACTTCGGCACCAGCGTCTGGACCCACGCAAAGCAGCGCATTCCATGGCTGTTGATCCTGATGCTGTCCGCCACCTTTACCGGCATGGTCACCACCCACTATGAGGAGGCCTTTGTCAGCCTGCCGCTGCTGGTCTCCTTCATGCCCATGCTGATGGATACCGCCGGCAACTGCGGCAACCAGATCAGCACCCTGATGGTGCGTGGTCTGGCTCTGGGCGAGGTGGAGCCCGCCGACTTTGTGCGGGTGCTGGGCAAGGAGCTGCGGGTGTCTGCCATCGTGGGCGCGGTGCTGGGCATCGTGAACGGCCTGCGCATCTACCTGATGTACACCTTCCTGTTCCCCGGCCAGTACGCTAACGTGATGGGCTATGCCATCGTGGTCAGCGTTTCGCTGTTCTTCAGCGTCATTCTGGCAAAGCTGGTGGGCGGTATGCTGCCGCTGGCTGCCAAGAAGCTGGGTGCAGACCCGGCCATCATGGCTACCCCCTTCATCACCACCATCGTGGATGCCTGCAGCCTGATCCTGTATTTCCAGATCGCACAGCTGGTGTTCCACAATATGATGTAAATAATAGAGCAATGCCGGACGGTCTTGAAGTGACTGCCCGGCATTTTTATAGGACGAACCCTCTCAGTCATCGCTGCGCGATGCCAACTCCCTCAGTCAAAACCTGACGGTTTTGCCAGCTCCCTCAAAGAGGGAGCCTCTGGCGTGCCGCAAGCGTCCTAACCCTCTCAGCCTGCTCCCGTTGGTCGCAGACAGCTCCCCCGAAGGGGGAGCTTATAGCACTGCCGGAAGCTTTTAGCATTCATCCGATACGTTTCGGTTATCGCAAAAAAGCTCCCCCTTCGGGGGAGCTGTCGCCGCAGGCGACTGAGAGGGTTCAGCCGGGATAAAACAGTGTGGAAAACTGCATGTTTCCCCGCCTTTTCCACACAGAAAAACGGCAGCGGCCCGGTGTTGAAAACTTGCGGCCGGTTCATTCCAGATTGGAGAAAAATAAATCGCCGCTCAGGAACGGTTTGTAGAATGCAAAGAAAATCCTTCGACTTTCTTTTTTATAAAAGGCAGAATGCCCGCATTTTTGCCCAAAACTTACCAGAAAGCTGCGGCCTGAATTACGGTGTGTATAGGGATGATGCCCTTTTGTTGTGGAAAACCCGGTGGAAAAAGTGGAAAACTTCATGGAAAACTCGCCCTTTTCTTCACAAAAACGGTGGAAAACCCGGTGGAAAAAGTGAAAAGTTCATTCCAGACAGGAAACTCCATACACTTTCCGGTTGTGCTTTTGTGCCGCAAGATCCGCTTGACAGCTGTATTTTTGGGCGGAAGATGCGGCAGTTTTCCACACTGTGGCATTGCCTTGAATGCCCCGGCCAATCATGGTACAATAACAGCAGAAAAATGCGGCAAAACTCACCGATATCGGAATACAATGCGTTGGAGGCACCCTATATGAACAATTGGCTCAACCAGCTGGAGCGCAAATACGGCCGCTTCGGCATCCCGAATCTGACCAACATTCTGGTGGGCGGGCAGATCCTTGTGCTGGCCATCGAGCTGTTTGTCAACCAGACCGTCAGTGTCTGGCTGGCACTCAGCCGCTATTTTCTGCTGCGCGGCCAGATCTGGCGCATTATCACCTTTGCGTTCATCCCCTCTTACGGCGGCAGCATCCTCAGCGCGGTGCTGGGCATCTATTTCACATGGTTCATCGGCACGGCGCTGGAACAGGAGTGGGGCGATTTCCGCTATACGGTGTATCTGCTCTCCGGGATGCTGGGCACTGTGCTGGCCTGTCTGCTCACCGGCGTGACCGGCAGCACCTACTGCCTGTCCCTTTCGCTGCTGCTGGCCTTTGCCATGCTGTACCCGGAGGTGCAGGTGCTGCTGTTCTTTGTCATCCCCATCCGGGTAAAATACTTTGGCTTTTTTGCGGCAGCACTGTGGGTGCTCAGCTTTCTGGGCGCGCCGCTGCCGCAAAAGCTGAGCCTGCTGCTCAGCATGGCGAACGTCTGGCTGTTCTTTGGCCCGATGGCCTATCGTTCCGTCCGCGCATGGGTACGCCGTGAGCAGTGGAAGCGGAGAAACAGAAGGTAAGGAGAAACACCATGATGCTGGACCGCATGGAGGGCAATGCAGAACTGAAAAGCAGCGTGCAGCTGATGCTGGCAGCCCGCCGCCTGACCCACAGCGTGCTGCTGGTGGGTGAAGAGGGCCTTGGAGCCGGTTTTGCGGCCCGCTGCATTGCGGCAGATTATCTTTACCCTGCAGGCGGAGCGCCCGCTGAGGCCCTTCTGCGGGGCGAATGCTGCCGTGCTGTGGGTAAGCCTGGCGACCGCGACAGCGGCCATGTGGAGACCGGCATCGTGCGTGAAGCAATCAGCGTTTCCGGTATGGGCGCAGGCGGCAAATATCTGGTCAGTCAGGTCAAGGCTATGCGCAGCGAGATCTTCAACACCAGCCTTTCGGCCGAGGGCCGTGCCGTGCTGCTCTACCATGTGGAAAAGATGAACGAGGAATCTGCCAATGCCTTGCTGAAGGTGATGGAAGAGCCGCCGGAGGGGGTGCTGTTCCTGCTTACGGCGGATTCGCTGGCAGGCGTGCTGCCCACCATCCGCAGCCGCTGCGTCAGCTTTGCAGTGGCTCCTGTCTCGCCGGAGCAGTGCGCCCACTACTGCGCCGCACAGGGGGTGGACAAAAAGACGGCCGCGCTGTACAGCGAACTGTTCGATGGTCACATTGGCACGGTGCTTGCCGCCGCACAGGACGAAGCCCGCACCGCGCAGGTGGAAAAGGCCCTGCAGCTGGCAAAGGCCGCTGCCGACCGTGACAGCTATGCCGCAGCCTGCCTGCTGGCCGCCTACGAAAAGGACAAGGCCGGTGCCGCCGCCCTGCTGACGGACTTCCGCGCGGTGGCGGCAGCGGGCCTGCGGCAAAGCCCCCACGCACCGGTGCAGGGCATTGCCGCCCAGCGTGCCCTGCGTCTGGCCGAAGCCGCCATCCAGCGCCTTGGCGCGCAGGTGAACCCTAAAATCGTGCTCAGCGTGTTTGCGGCAAAGTTCCGCGCGCTGTAAACAAAAACTCCCCCGAAAGGCTTTTTACGGCATTTCAGGGGAGTTTTACTGTCAGGAAACGGTAGAGGAAGGGTCGCTGATCAGGCCGTTAAAAGTAAAGGTGGCCGTTTGATTATTAAGTTTACTCAGCGTGATGGTTATGGTTCCTCTATAGAATTTATCGAAAGAAGAGGTAGTGACGGGGCCGATGTCGATGAAAAGAATAACGGTTTTGGACCGGCCTGCAGGAACAGCAAGAGACTGGTTGAATACATAGGCGGTTTTGCTGCTGTTCAGACCTTTGTATCCAAGACCACATACCTTACCAGTGCCGCCATCGGTATGGCTGAAAGCAAAGTTGCTGGTGCTGACGGTGACATCACTGCTGCCGCTTTCATTATCCAGTTTGAAGCCGGTGTAGAAATAGTTGTGGCGGGTATCAAATTCATAGATGGAGCTGGAAGTCCACTGCCCGCTCAAAGGACCGATATCTGCGGTAAAAGAGCCAAAATTAGCGAAATCGCTATTATCGATGGGAGGAGCAACCAGATTTTCGGGAGTGGAAGCATACGCTCCATCTCCGCAGCCAACCAGCATACTGCCGGCGGCAGCGACCAGTGCGGCGGCACCAGTGGCCTTTAAAAAAGTACGGCGGGTGATCAGTTCAGACATAAAAATCTCTCCTTTGATTGCAGGAAATCATAAAATACAAAAGCTGATGCAAAAAGAAACTCCCTCCGGCGCTTGCGGTACACCGGAGGGAGTTTCTGTTTGGGGTATTGCTTTGGTGTGAGGAGGAATCATGTGCGGAAAGACGGTTGCGGCCCCGTCTCCCCGCAAGGTATAGTATACCCGATTTTAAGTGAAAAGTCATTACATTTCTGTGAAAAAACATCCCGCAATGAACTTTTTACAAAATTCCCCCAATGATAAAAACCAAACAGCGCGGTGTACAAAAATTCTGGTATTCCAGAATGACATAAACTGCCAATTTCGCTATAGCAGACAAGACCGCAGGTGTCAATTAAAATGTCGGCTTTTTGGCGGAAAGACGAAAAAATGTGGCAAAAAACTGTAAAATCGGCACAGGGTCAGCCCTTGGCAAGCTCGGCGGCGTGAAGCTTGCCGTGCTCCACGTAGTGGGCGGCGTTGTGCAGGTTGGCCTCGATCTGGGCCGCGCTTACCTGCTTGATGACCCTTGCGGGCACGCCCACGGCTACCGAGCCGTCCGGGATGACCATGCCCTCCGGCACCAGCGCACCCGCGCCGATGATGCAGTTTTTGCCCACGACACAGTGGTTGAGCAGGGTGGCGTGCATTCCGATGAGGCTGCCATCCCCTACCGTGCACCCGTGCACCAGCGCGCTGTGGCCCACAGTGACGTTCCTGCCCAGCGTCACGGCCCCGCCCACATCGCAGTGCAGCACGGCATTATCCTGCACGTTGGAGTTTTCGCCAATGGTCAAAGTGCCGTCGTCGCCGCGCAGCACGGCCCCGTACCACACCGTGGAACCGGCTTTCAGGATCACATCGCCTTGCACGGTGGCGTTGGGCGCAACGAACGCAGCCCCCTCGTTGCGGGGAACTTTTCCACAAAAGGACAGAAACATTGTTAAAAACCGCCTTTCTCTCTTTCTCTTTTGGCTGGTTTATGGTATTCTTTAAAGTAGTATAGCAAGCCAGAGCCTTTCCGGCAAGTAGGAGCTGTTTCAAAACAAAAATTTTTGCCGTGCGTCGGCAAGCAGATACAAGGGGGCACGCTCATGTTCAAAAACACCATCTTCCGCCGCATGACGGCGCTGGTGCTCACGCTGGCACTGGCCGCTGCCGCTGCACTGCCGGGCCTTGCGGTATATCCCATGCCCATCCAGACCGCCAGCGAGACCGAGGCGGTGTACCTGTTCAACGCCGACACCGGCAAGACCATCCTGAACCAGAATGCTGACCAGCAGCAGTATGTTGCCAGCCTGACCAAGCTTATGACGGCCCTGCTGCTGCTGGAAAGCGGCAAGGATCTGAACGGTGAAGTGACCGTGCCCACCGCGCTGACCCAGGAGTTCCGGGATATCCAGAACGCCAACGGCACCACTATGGGCCTGCGCATCGGCGAGACGGTGCACCGCATCGACCTGCTGAACGCCATGCTCATCGTCAGCGCCAACGACGCCGCCAGCGTCATTGCCTACGATGTGGGCGGCAGCGTGCTGGATTTCGTCAAGCAGATGAACGCCCGTGCCCAGGAGCTGGGCTGCACCGGCACGAACTTTACCTGTGCCCACGGCCTGTTTGACTACGGCAACGTGTCCACCGCGCAGGATCTGGCAAAGATCGCCGCCGCCTGTGCGGCAAACCAGACCTTTGCACAGGTGGCGGGCACCGCCAGCTATGTCCTGCCGGCCACGAACCTCCGCAAGGCTGAGCACACCATCAGCAGCTCCAACAGCCTGATGAACAGCGAGAGCGCCAACTACCGGGAGTATGTCCGGTGGGTCAAGGGCGGCTTTACCACGCTGGCAGGCCGCTGCATCGTTGCCTTTGCGGAAAAGGACGGCCACACCTACGGGCTGGTGATCCTTGGCTGCGATACGCCGGACCACCTCTTTGCCGAGTGCGATGATCTGTTCGACTGGGCCTTTGCCAGCTTTGCGGACCGTCCGCTGGTGGACACCCAGACCGAGATCACCACCGTGGCGCTGACCAAGTGCCGCACTGAACCGGCAGTGGAGCTGTATGCTGCCGCACCGGTGAGCGGCTACGGCCACGCAGACGATATCGTTACCTACTCCTTCGACCTGCCGGAGAGCATTGCGGCCACCGTCAAGAGCGGCAGTGTGGTGGGTACAGCCACCGTGTATCTGGACGGCGATGAAGTGGGCACGGTGGACCTTGTGACCCACCGGGAGTACGTCTCCGACTTCCGCACCGACACCAAAGCCACAGTGCTTCTGCTGTGCGCACTGCTGTTCATCCTCGCTGCATTAACGGCGGTCACTCTTGCCGCGGGCGGCGGCTCGCTGAACCTCAAAAAGAGAAGGCGCAGAAGATAAAATGCCGTGGCCGCAGATGCGGCAGGTTGGAGCGGCAGAAAAAATAAGAAAAGCGGCGCTCAGTGCCTTGCAACAGGCTCTGAGCGCCGCTTCTTTTGCGCTTATTGGTTGAGGAACTTGATAAAGTGGTAAGATTCCACAATCTGGAAATACTTGATGATGCGCGGGTACAGGGGTTCGGCCTTTTCGCCGAACTGCTGCTTCATGCAGTCAGCAAGCTGTGCAACGGTCTTCTGGCCGTCGATCAGCGGCCAGAGATAGCTGCCGGTCTCGTCCAGATGCACCTGTGTGGTGCGCGGTTTATGGAACACTTTTTGCGCGATCGTATTGAACACACCGGTGTTCTCCACCTCAAGGGTGATAAGGCCGGTGGCTTCGTCTGTGTGCCAGCGCAGGGTTTCCGCCCGCTGCGGAATGAGGTCCAGATAGTTGATGGACTGCTTTTTCTTACTCATCAGTTCTTCTTTTTCTTCATGGAGAAGGCCAGCAGGCATGCGATCATCACGATCATCAGGACCACGCCGCCAATGTTGCCCAGATCAATGCTCAGGGCAGTGCTGATGCCGAACACGGCAAACACAGCCAGCAGGATGCCCACAAGGCCCTCGCCTGCGATCATACCGGCACAGAACAGGGTGCCGCGGGTGGTCTGCTCTTCCTTGAGCTTCGCGTCAACATTCTTGCGGCTGTCCATGAACCAGCGCACAACACCGCCGATCATGATGGAGGTGTTCAGGTAGATGGGCAGGTACAGGCCGATGGCGAACGGCATCACGGGGATGCGCAGGACCTCCAGAGCAATGGCAAGGAACACACCGGTGAACACCAGGTTCCAGGGCAGGTTGCCGCCCATGATGCCCTCGACGATCATCTTCATCAGGGTAGCCTGCGGTGCGGGGACCTCGGCACCGCCGTAGCCCCATGCGCTGTCCAGCAGGTACAGCACACCACCGATGGCCAGACCGGCGGCAATAACGCCGATCAGCTCACCGATCTGCTGCTTGACCGGGGTCGCACCCAGCAGGTAGCCGGTCTTCAGGTCCTGAGAGGTATCCGCAGCAATGGCAGCGCAGATGCAGATGACAGAGGCGATGGCCATGGAGCCGATCATGCCCTCGATGCCAACGTTGCCGGTGGCCTTCAGGATCATGGTAGCGATCAGCAGGGTGGCAATGGTCATGCCGGAGACCGGGTTGTTGGAACTGCCGATCATGCCGACCATACGTGCAGAGACGGTGGAGAAGAAGAAGCCGAAGATGACGATCAGCAGAGCACCCAGCGGGCTGACGGGGATGGCCGGAGCCAGCCAGATGATGAGGATGATGAGCAGGATGCCGCCCAGAATAAAGGGCATGGGCAGGTCCTTCTCGGTACGGGAGGTGCCGGAAGCACTGCCGCCCTTCATGCTCTTCATGGCATCACGGAAGGTGGATGCGATCAGAGGCAGGCTCTTGATCAGCGAGATGATACCGCCGGTAGCAATGGCACCTGCGCCGATATACTTGACGTAGTTGGACCAGATAGCGTCTGCACCGCCTGCTGCATACAGATCAGCAATGGTGGTGCCGGCTGCTGCCGGGTACAGGGAGATGTTTGCGCCGAACAGGCAGATCAGCGGGATAATGACCATCCAGCCCACCAGAGAACCGGTGAACATGTAGGAAGCGGTCTTGGGGCCGACGATGTAGCCCACGCCCAGCAGAGCGGGGTACACTTCCATGCCCAGAGCACCCTTGAAGGAGCTGAAGGCCACGGCAATGTCGGCGGGGATCATCTTCAGGCCATCGACGATGAACTTGAAGATGGCTGCCAGACCCATGCCGGAGAACACGGTGGAGGCGTTTGCACCGCCCTCTTCACCGGCCAGCAGAACGTCTGCACAGGCGGTGCCTTCCGGGTACAGCAGGGTGGCGTGTTCCTTGACGATCAGGGCGTTGCGCAGGGGCACCATGAACAGAACGCCCAGAATGCCGCCGCACAGGGCGATCAGGGTGATCTCCAGGATGCTGGGCTTGTCGCACAGGCCCTCTTTTGCCCACAGGAACAGTGCGGGCATGGTGAAGATGGCACCGGCGGCCAGGCTCTCGCCTGCGGAACCGATGGTCTGCACCATGTTGCTCTCCAGAATGGAGTTCTTCTTGAGCAGGACGCGGATCACGCCCATAGAAATGACTGCTGCCGGGATGGAGGCAGAAACAGTCATGCCGACGCGCAGGCCCAGATAGGCATTTGCAGCGCCGAAGACCACAGACAGGATGATGCCCATGATCACAGAGGTCGCCGTCATTTCTGCGGTGATCTTTTCCGCAGGAATATACGGCTTGAAGGATTCTTGATCTTTCATGCTTGCACTCCTTGCGACAGCACAAGCGCCTTGCTTTTGGGGGCAGGGCGCTTGTGCTGTCCGTTTTCCGATTTCCTAAACACGCGCATCCCATCCAAAAGGACGCGCTGGCACATACTCTATTATACTAAAGTATGACTGAATTGGCAACTGGAAATGTACACAAGAAATTTACAAAAAATTCGTTTATTCAAGCATTTTGCGGGAAATTTGGGCAAAAGCGTGCGAAAAAATTCCATATGATCCAAAAACTGTACGCATATGGAGAACAGCTTTGCGGAAAAGAATGCCTTTTAACAGCGTGCGCGCCTGTCCAGAGGAAGGATGGAAAAGCTTTCCTTTTCCCTGCTTTCGGCGGGCCTTGGACAAAGCTGAAAAAAGCCCCGGGTCTTTCCTCGACTGAACCAGCCGAGGAAAATTCCCGGGACGCTCATATATTATAAAGAGTGCTTTTACACGGCCCCATAGATGCCGTGCACCGATACTTCGCCGGTAAAAACGTGCACTTCGCCGCTGTCGGTGCGCACCACCAGACGGCCCTCTTCGTCCACATCGACGGCTTCGCCTGCACCCTGCCCGCCGTCCGGCAGGTCGAAGGTGACCCGGCGGCCCAGATTGACGCAGGCGGCCTTGTATTCCTCCCGGAAGGGTGCAAAGCCATCGCGGGCAAACACATACATGTTGCGGTCAAAGCCAAAGTCGGTCAGGCCCTCGGCCAGCCATGCGGGGTCGGTGGAAAGATCCACCTTTGCGCCCTGCAGCGCCAGCGAGGTGCCGTTGGGCAGACCGGCGGCATCAAAGTAGCTCTGCGGCTGGGCCAGATTGATGCCGATGCCGCACAAAATGCCCCGGCCCTGCTGCTGGTAGCCGTAGCTCACGCCCTCGCACAGGATGCCCACGATCTTTTTGCCGTTGAGCAGAAGGTCGTTGGGCCACTTGATCTGGCAGTCCACGCCGTAGCGCAGCTTGAGCTGGGTGCGCACGGCAAGGCTTGCCAGCAGCGGCAGGGTGGCAGGCTGGGCCAGCGGTTCCCGGATGGCTACCGTATAATACAGGGCCTTGCCCTCGGCGTTCACCCAGCTGCGGCCCAGACGGCCGCGGCCTGCGGTCTGGTTCTCGGTATACACCGCACCCACCGGGCCGAACTCCTCAAAATGTTCCTTCACGTAAGCGTTGGTGCTGCCGCATTCCGGCAGATAGCGCACCTCATTGATGCTCATTGTTTGGGTACCTCTTTATGTTCATAGGCGGTCACTTTGCCTTCGTCCAGCGTCAGGATGCCGTAGGTGTCCGGCCCGGTGTAACACCGGCCGCAGGAGCCGGGGTTGAACAAAAACACCTTGCTGCGGGTCTCTGCATGAGGGATGTGGGTGTGACCGAACAGCGCCACCTCGGCACCCCGGGCAGATGCGGCATCTGCCAGCGTATCCAGATCGTATTTCACACCGTACATATGACCGTGAGTGTAAAAGATCACCACGCCGTCAAAGGCGGCAAGGCCGTCGGTGGGTTCCAGTGCACCGTAATCGCAGTTGCCCGCCACCGAGTAGGCCCGCAGCTTGGGGTACAGCGTCAGAGCCAGTTCCAGATCCCGCAGGCCGTCGCCCAGAAAGATCAGGGCATCGATGCTTTTGCTCTCTTTCATCAGCACACGCTCAATGGCGGTGCGTCCGCCGTGGCTGTCGCTCAAAACCAGAAGCTTTGTCACAAAAGGGGTCCTCCTCTATTACCGTTTACCTGAGATGCTGTCATTCACCAGCCTGCTGGCCCTGTTGCAATACCAGCAGCTGCTTGTACACTTCGCTTTTAGAATAAGGTGTGCCCTGTGCCGCCGCCTTGGCTGCGGCGGTGGGGCCAAAGCCCTGCCCGGTCAGCTCCAGCGCCCGATGCGCTGCCTGCTCCAGCGTCAGCTCCTGCTCCGGGTCGGCGGTCTCCGGCGCACCGGCCATCACCAGCACATACTCGCCGCGCGGCTCGTTGGTCTTGTAGTGCTCCACCGCCTCGCCGAGGGTAGTCTTCCAGATATCCTCGTGCAGCTTTGTCAGCTCCCGGCACAGGGTGATGCTGCGGTCTGCGCCAAAGGCATTGGCCAGATCGTCCAGCGTGGTGCGCAGCTTGTGGGGCGCTTCGTAAAAGATGGTGGTGCGCTTTTCCTGCAAAAGCGCAGCCAGCCGCTCTTTTTTCTGCTTGCGGTTCACGGGCAGAAAGCCCTCGAACACCCAGCGGGAGGTGTCCTGCCCGGACACGGCCAGCGCTGTGACGCAGGCGGAAGCCGCCGGTACCGGCACCACCTTGATGCCCCGGGCCAGTGCGTCCCGCACGATCACCTCGCCCGGGTCGGAGACGCAGGGCATGCCCGCATCACTGCACAGGGCACAGCTCTCGCCTGCTTCAATGCGGCGCAGGATGCCCTCACCCTTCTGCAGGGCGTGCTCATAGTAGCTGACCATGGGCTTTTTCAGGCCCAGAAAGTTCAGCAGCTTCATGGTCACACGGGTGTCCTCGGCGGCAATAAAGTCTGCCGCGCCAAAGGTGGCCGCTACGCGCGGCGGCATATCGTCCAGATTGCCGATGGGCGTTGCCACGATATAAAGAGTTCCTGCCATAGTTTACCTCCCATATAACGCCGCACCGGCGCTGATCAACACATCCGGCTCCACCCGCAGGCCGGTCTTGCGGTTCTTCTGCGCTTCCACAAGGAAGAGCCATGGCGCGCCGTCCGCCTTGTTCTTTACAAAGGCCAGCCGCTTCGGCTCCAGCCGGTTGGCCCGCAGCACCGCCAGCACCTCCGCCAGCCGTTCCGGCCGGTGGCACAGCGCAAAGCGCCCGCCGTCCTTCAAAAGGCGGAACGCACACTGGCACACATCGTCCAGTGTGCAGGTGTTCTCGTGCCGGGCAAGGGCGTGGGCTGCGTTTTGGCTCTGGGGCCCATCCGTGAAATAGGGCGGATTGCACGCACACACGTCAAAACTGCCCTCGCCCTGCCGGAAAGCGCGCAGGTCGGCACAGACAGGCTCAATGTGCCCGATGTCCTGCTCCTGCACCGCAGCGGAAAGCAGAGCGCTGCCCTCGGGCTGCAGCTCCAGCCCCATGCAGGGGCCACGGTGGCCGCGGTCGTGCCATTCCAGCGCCACGATGCCGCAGCCGGAGCACAGGTCTGCGGCCTTCTGGGCGCGCTTTGGCTCACAGAAACGGGCCAGCAGCAGCGCGTCGGAGCCAAAACGGTGCTCCGGCGAGCAATAAACCATAGTTCTATTATACAAGACTTCGGTAGAATGTTCCATAGATAAGTGTGCCGTACCCTCTCAAAAAAATGCGTGGAATTGCTCGGGGAATTTGTGCGAATTACTGCAAAACAAAAAAGCAGCAGACCTGCTTTGGACAGGCCTGCTGCTTTTGATGCGTTTTTTGTGCAGCTGCTAAAATTATTCAGCAGTGATAGCACCGGTGGGGCAAGCACCCTCGCAAGCGCCGCAGTCGATGCAAGCGTCTGCGTTCACAGAAGCAACACCATCAACGGTGATAGCGCCAACCGGGCAAGCGCCCTCGCAAGCGCCGCAGCCAACACATGCGTCAGAAACCTTGTGTGCCATAATAAACTCTCCTTTTTATCTCCGTGCCCGAAGTATTGTATGAAGAGTCATGTATGGCACGGCTGTGCATGTCTCTCCGGAAATCATATCCTTGCCTGCATTTTAACAAAGCAGGTGAGAAAAGGCAAGACTAACCGTGACCCGAAAAACACAAAAGTCTGTTTTTTGTTGGGTTGCACAAAAGCACAGGCTAACTTATGGCCAAATTTGCAGGAGTTTTTTGGCAAAAATCACGAAGAACAGTTAGTTTTAGCAGACTAACCCCTCAGAACCTCCGGCGCGTCCCTCACTCCTTTTCGGCAGCGCGCTTCCGGGCGCAGCCGCCGCCCGCGCAGCGCTTTTCGCCATCGTCGGAGGAAGCCACCACCGGGGCCGGGTTGCGCACGCCGGAGTAATCGTCGTCCGGGTCCGGGCGGCGGGGCGCACGCTTGCCGCCGCTGATATATTCGCACACACCCACCTTATAGTAACGGGGCGAAAGGCTCTCGGTGCCGCAGCGCACCCGCAGATAGCCGGAAACCGGGTTCACCTCCAGCACGGTGCCAAGACCGTCCGGCGTGCGCACGGTGCTGCCCACCATGGGCATGATGCTGTTCAGGTACTCGTAGGCGCTTTCCTCGTAGGCAAGGCAGCACATCAGCCGGCCGCAGGCACCGCTGATCTTGGTGGGGTTCAGCGAAAGGCCCTGCTCCTTGGCCATCTTGATGGAGACGGGCTGGAAGTCCTTTAAAAAGCGGCTGCAGCAGAAGGGCTGGCCGCAGATGCCAAGGCCGCCGATCATCTTGCTCTCGTCCCGCACGCCGATCTGGCGCAGCTCGATGCGGGTGTGGAAGATACCGGCCAGATCCTTGACCAGCTCGCGGAAGTCCACGCGGCCATCGGCGGTAAAGTAGAACATGATCTTGGAGCGGTCTAGGGTATACTCGGCCTCCACAAGCTTCATTTCCAGGCCGTGGCGGGAAATGCATTCCTGACAGGTGCGGTAGGCGCGCTTTTCGTCCTCACGGTTCTGGCGCATCCGGCGGATATCCACGCTGTCGGCCATGCGGGTAATGGGCTTGAGGGCCTTGGGCACTGCCGCATCGGCAATCTCCCTCACGCCCTGCACCACCTCGCCGCACTCAATGCCGCGGGCGGTCTCCACGATCACGTATTCGCCGGTTTTGATGTCGGCCCCGGCGGGATCAAAATAATAGCTTTTGCCGTTCTCTTTGAAACGGACGGAGATGACTTTTTTCATAATGTTCCTCGTTTTTATCGGTCGAATCTATAGGATAAGGCCCGAAAAAGAGCCTGCTGATCCATTCTGTACTCTAGTATAACATATTCAAATGCACATTTCCACGCAAAAAACAAAAAGCGGCTCTGGCGCTTTGGCAGAAAAATTTTAAAAAGGTGCAACAATCTGCCCTGCTGCCGCGTATCCATAAAGGAAGACTGACCGAATTTGGTCGCACCCGCAGCCGGAAAATGGAAAAACGGAACGGCAAATGTTAAAATCTTGCGAAAGTATCCAAAGAATCGCAAAAGAATCCCACCCCGCTCTTGCAAGGCGGGGGCTTGCGTGTATAATAAAAATGTTGAAGTGTAGCCTTTCCCGCAGGGAAAGCAGCTGTCCTGCTTTGCGGCAAGGCAGAGAAACGGTAGGAGAAAATGGAAAAATTCAGTGTCAAAAAGCCGTTTACGGTGCTGGTTGCAGTGGTCATGATCCTGATCCTGGGCTTTGTGGCGGTCACAAAGATGGATACGAACCTGCTGCCCAACGTGAACACACCGTATCTGATGGTGGTCACCGTGTATCCTGGTGCAAGCCCGGAGCGCGTGGAGAGCGAGGTCTCGGATGTGCTGCAGAACTCGCTCACAGTGCCGGGCGTGTCCAAGATCACCGCAACATCGGCAGAAAACTACAGCCTGCTGCTGATGGAGTTTACCGAGGATACGGATATGAACAGCGCGCTGGTCAAGGTGTCCAACAAGCTGGATCAGGCCAAAAGCGACCTGCCCAGCACCTGCCTGACCCCCTCCATCATTGAGTACAGCCTGAACATGAACGCTTTCATGACGGTGGCTGTCAGCCGCGAAGGTGCCGACCAGTACGAGCTTTCTGAGTTTATCCAGAACACCCTTGTGCCGGAAGTGCAGCGCAAGGGCGGTGTGTCCAGCGTTTCGTCCAGCGGTCTGGTGGAAAAGCTGGTGCAGGTGCAGCTCAATCAGGATAAGATCGACGAGATCAACGCAAAGCTGCTGGAACTGATCGATACCCAGCTGGCTGAAGCCCGCTCCCAGCTGGAAAGCGCCGAGGCACAGATCACCGCCGGACGCAGGGAATACGAAAAGCAGCTGAAAAACTTTGGCAGTACGGTGTCCAACTCGGTCATGAGCCAGATGAGCACCGAGGTGGGCGCCGCAGTGGAAACGGTGCGTGCGCAGGCGCAGGCTCTTCTGGAAAGTGTGAACAGCCTGATCGCCGTGGTCAAGGAGCCTGAGATCCAGCAGGCCCTGATCGAGGTGCGCGACGGTCTGCAGAAGGTCATGGACAAGTTCAACGAGACCGGTATGCGGGATATCGACTCTCTGATCGATATTGTGGCTGAGCTGCGCACCATTACCGATAAGCTCACTACTGCCCTGCAGAAGCTGCAGGAGCGCGTGAACACCGAGACCGGCTCCGAAGGCAGCACCGCAGAGGATCTTGCCAATGAGATGCAGCTGCAGGAAAGCCTGAATGTGGTCTATAACACGCTGGAAAGCACCATCAAGGCCATGGACAATGTGCCCCAGCTGATGACCGAGTTCTCCGGCGCACTGGGCAGCTTCTCCCAGCAGCAGCTCAACGCCTATATGCAGTTCACCGAAGCGCGTGAAATGCTGAACGAGTACGAAAAGCAGCTGGAGGCTGCCAAGGCAGAGTACGAGACGGCCAAGACCAACGCTCTGGCACAGGCCGATGTGACAAAGCAGCTGGACATTGAAACGCTGGCGCAGCTCATCTATGCCCAGAACTTCTCCATGCCGGCCGGTTACGTGCAGGATAAGGACGGCGAGTCCTGGCTGCTGAAAGTCGGCGAAGAGTACGACAGTGTGAAGGATATCAGCGGTGCCCTGCTGCTGCATGTGGAGGGCTACGGCGACGTGCGCCTTTCTGATGTGGCGGATGTGGAGGTCATTGATAACTCCGCCGACAGCTACACCCGCCTGAACGGCGAAAAGGCATCCATCCTCAAAATCTATAAGAATGCGACTTCCAGTGCAGGCGAGGTCTCCGACAACTGCCTGACCGCATTTAAAGAGCTGGAAAAACAATACGACGGCCTGCACATGGTGGTGCTGTCCAATCAGGGCAACTACATCACCATCGTCATCCAGAGCATCCTCACCAGCATGGTGGTGGGCGCTGCACTGGCCATCATCGTGCTGGCCATCTTCCTGAAGGATATCAAGCCCACCCTCGTGGTCGGCATCAGCATCCCGCTGTCCGTTCTGTTCGCGGTGGTGCTCATGTACTTTACCGGGCTGGACCTGAACGTGATGACCCTGGCCGGCCTTTCCCTCGGCATTGGTATGCTGGTGGATAACTCGGTGGTCGTCATTGAGAACGTCTACCGTCTGCGCAGCCGCGGCGTGCCTGCGGCCCGCGCTGCCGTGCAGGGCACAAAACAGGTGGGCATGTCGGTGGTGGCCTCCACCCTTACCTCGGTGTGCGTGTTCCTGCCGGTGGTGTTCTCGGCCAGCATTGTGCGCAGCCTGATGATGCCCATGTCCCTGTGCATCGGTTACTGCCTGATGGCCTCCCTCATCGTGGCGCTCACGGTGGTCCCGGCGGCATCCTCTACTGTGCTGAAAAAAGCTGAACCCAAGCGCCTTGCCTGGTTTGAAAAGGTGCAGGAAAAGTATGCCCATAGTCTGGAATGGTGCCTGCAGCACCGTGCCCTGCCCCTGATCGCGGCGGTGGTACTGCTGGTGTTCAGCGGCTGGCAGGTGCTGAACATGGGTGTGGAGCTACTGCCCAGCATCACCAGCAACGAGGCGCAGATCACCCTGTCCACCGCCGACGGCCTGACCAAGGAGGAATCCTATGCCATTGCGGGTCAGGTGGCAGAGGCGGCCCTGAATGTAGAAAACGTGGAAGAGGTGGGCATCACCCTCGACACCAGCATGGCCGGTCTGGATATCAGCCAGCTGGGCCTGCCCACCGCCATTACCGATATCCTGAACTCCGCCAATGCCTACGGCAGATACAAGATCAACGTTATGATGAGCAAGAGCCTTTCCTCCCGTGAGGTGGAAAAGACCCGGCAGGCCATGGAGGATGCAGTGTCCCAGATCGAGAATTGCACCGCTGAGGTCAAGCTGTACGGCATGACCGATGATCTGACCAGCCAGCTGGCCACCGGCCTGTCGGTCAAGGTCTACGGCAAGGATCCGGAAACGCTGACCACCGTTTCCGAGAAGGTAATGGAGATCGTCAACGATACCGAGGGCTTTGCCAATGCGGACAACGGCCTTGGCAGCGGCGATGCCACCATCATCCTGAAGGTGGACCGCGACAAGGTGCGCGCCTACGGACTGACCGTTGCGCAGGTGTACCAGCAGATCGCGGCAAAGCTCACCACCACCGCCACGGCCCAGACCCCCGTCACGGTGAACGGCACCACCATGGATGTCCAGATCACGGACAATCTGGACCCTGTCACCAAGGAAAACATGATGGAGCTTACCTTTGAGACCACCGAAATGTCGGCAGACGGCACAGTGACCAATGGTACCTGCACCCTGAACGATATCGCCAGCTGGACCACCGGCACCGCACCGGATGCCATTACCAGCGAGAACCAGACCGAGTTTGTCACTGTGACGGCAGATACGCTGAAGGGCTACAACACCATGGTGCAGTCCCGCGTGCTGCAGAAGAAGCTGGATGAGTACGCAGCCAGCGGTGAGATGCCGGAGGGCTGCAGCACCACGCTGGGCGGCGAGACCGAGGGCACCGACTACATGGTGAACGAAATGGTGCAGTGGATGGCTCTGGCCCTGCCCTTTGTATATCTGGTCATGGTGGCACAGTTCCAGAGCCTGCTGTCCCCCTTCATCGTGCTGTTCACGGTGCCGCTGGCCTTTACCGGCGGCCTGCTGGGTCTGCTGGTCACCGGCCAGCAGCTCACCATGATTTCCCTGATGGGCTTCATCGTGCTGATGGGCACTGTTGTCAACAACGGCATCGTGTTCGTGGACTATGCAAACCAGCTGCGCATTGGCGGCATGGAGCGCCGCGCTGCGCTGGTGGCTACCGGCAAGACCCGTATGCGCCCCATCCTCATGACCACCCTGACCACCGTGCTGGCCATGCTGCAGCTGGTGTTCAGCGGCGATATGGCAAGCCAGCTGATGAGCGGCATGGCCATCGTCATCATCTGCGGCCTGAGCTACGCCACCCTGATGACCCTGTATATCGTTCCGGTGCTGTACGATATCCTGTTCAAGAAGCCGCCGCTCAACGTGGATGTTGGCAGCGACGATGATCTGGACGACATTCCGGACGATGCAGCCGAGTTCATTGCGGCGCAGAAGTCTGCGGGCACGGCACAGCCGGAAGCCTGACGACAGCATGACGATCTAGAATGCGCGCCGCTTTGCTTTGCGTATCATCAGCGGAAGAATTATTTATAATAGAGCAATGCCGGGCGGTCTGCGGACCGCCCGGCATTGCGTTTTCACGGGAAAGGTCGTAACGGGAAGCGGCATCTGCTGCTGTCGGCGTACCGCCGTCGCGCAGCGACTCAAAATCGGCGCAACACAAAAAATCCTCTAGCGGAGCGACTTGGATTTTTTGTATGGAGCCTTTCTGCTTTGGGGTTACTAGGGGCGAGCAGCCCCTAGTTCGTGCCTCCCGCGCCTCGAAAGTAGCGGGTGCTTTTCTGGTTCTCTTTTGGCACGCAAAAGAGAACGTACCCGGCGGTAATGCTTTTTACAAAAGGCATGAAACTTGATCCACGCGAAAACGCTCTGCGCGGGAAGCTCCTCTTTCCGGTTACATGCCCCGCCAACTGAATAATTTCAATAAAAAATAGCTGGAAAAATTGGATGCAAATTCTAAAATCCGTTCCCCACAAAGATATAAAACTGTGATATAATCATAAATAAGATAGAATACAGTGGAAGTCTGCCTGACTGTATGTCCGAGTAAAATCTGAGGAGGCGAATGCCCAATGGCACAGATCCGCTCCAAGCCCTTCGGTGTGACCAAACAGGGCGCAAATGTTACAGAGTACATCCTTTCCAACCCCGGCGGCCTGACGGTGAGCGTTCTGGACTACGGATGCATCATTAAAAACATCATCGTTCCGGCCAAGAACGGCCCGGTGGATGTCGTGCTGGGCCACGACACCATGGCAGATTATGAGGATGACTTCACGTCCTCCGGCAGCACCTGCTGCGGCGCGTTCGTGGGCCGCTATGCAAACCGCATCGAGAATGCCACCTTCAGCGTGGGCGGCAAGACCTATCAGCTGGAAGCCAACAACGGCCCCAACCATCTGCACGGCTGCTTTTCGCGCAAACTGTACCGGGTGAAGGCCTTTGGCGACACCCTGCTGATGGAGGCCGAAAGCCCGGACGGTGAGGACGGCTTCCCCGGCAACCTGAAGCTGGCGGTGCGCTATACCCTCACCGAGGACAATACCTTCCGCATGGATTACCGCGTCTCTTCGGATGCGGATACCATCGTGAACCTCACGAATCACAGCTACTTCAACCTGAACGGTGAGGGCGATATTCTGGGCCAGAAGCTGCGCATCTATGCCTCCAACTATCTGGAAGGCAACAATCAGACCTGCCCCACCGGTGCCATTCTGCCGGTGGCAAACACCCCCATGGATTTTACCGAGGGAAAGCTCATTGGCCGGGATATCGACACCGGCTTTGCCCAGACCACCATGGTGGGCGGTGGCTACGACCACTGCTTTGTGATCGACCGCGCCCGCGGCTCCAGCCAGAGCATCTGCGCATGGGTCACCAGTGAAAAGACCGGCATCAGCATGAAGCTGTACACCACCCAGCCGGGCATCCAGTTGTACACCGGAAACTTTTTGCAGGACTGCCCCACCCCCGGCAAGGGCGGCGTGCCCATGCAGAAGTACGGCGGCTTTGCGCTGGAGACCCAGCACTACCCCTGCAGCCCTTCCCACCCGGAGTTCCCCACCACGGTGCTGCGGGCAGGCAAGGTGTTCCGCGCCACCACCACCCTGCGCTTTTTCACCGGCAAGCAGTGCGGAAAATTGTAAAAAATGATGCACCACACAAAAACGTCTGCTCCGGCAGACGTTTTTTGCGTGGCAGGAGGAGAACTCCCCAGTCATCTCGCTGCGCTCGATGCCAGCCCCTCTGAGAGGGGGCCTTTGACAGGACAGTACAGTTTTCGGCTGAAACGCAAAGCTTGCAGGCACGCCAGAGGCTCCTCTCCGAGGGAGCTGGCAAAGCAGTCAGGCTTTGACGGAGGGAGTTTTCGCGCCATTTCTATGTTTTGCACAAACCGTGCCTTTTATCCATGACAAAATGCCAAAAAATGTTTTTAAATCAAAACCTCAAAAACAAAGATGCAACAAAAATTCATCTAAATAGAAGACGCATCCCTTGATTCTGAGCCATAAAAGCGGTATTCTTTAGGCAAGGCCGGGGAATGCCGGCATCAGCTGTAATGTAAATGAGTGAGAGAGGTACTAGGCTATGGCAATTTTGGTTTCCGGCGGCGCCGGTTATATCGGCAGCCACACCTGCATCGAACTGTTGAACGCTGGCTACGACGTTGTTGTGGCAGATAACTATTATAATGCATCTCCGGTGGTGCTGGACCGCATCAAGCAGATCACCGGCAAGGACTTCCGCTTTTACAAGGCAGATATGACCAAGCACGAGGATGTGGAGCACATCTTCTCTGAGTGCCCGGACATTACTGCTGTGATCCAGTTTGCAGCCTACAAGGCCGTGGGCGAGAGTGTTTCCAAGCCCATTGAATACTATTACAACAACCTCAACTGCACGCTGGTCATTCTGGACGTGATGCGCCATCACAACTGCCACAACTTCGTGTTCAGCTCTTCCGCAACCGTCTATGGCGACCCCGCCAGCGTGCCCATCACCGAGGACTTCCCCACCGGTGCCACCACCAACCCCTACGGCACGACCAAGGTGTTCACCGAGCGCATCCTGCAGGATGTGTGCAAGGCAGACCCCAGCCTGAACGTGGCCCTGCTGCGCTACTTCAACCCCATTGGTGCGCACAAGTCCGGCCTCATCGGCGAGGACCCCAACGGCATCCCCAATAACCTCATGCCCTATATCGCCAAGGTGGCCGTTGGCAAGCTGGAAAAGGTGCATGTCTTTGGCAACGACTATCCCACCCCGGACGGCACCGGCGTGCGCGACTACATCCACGTGGTGGATCTGGCCCGCGGCCATGTGTGCGCCATCAAGAAGCTGGAAACGAACTGCGGCCTGTTCATCTGCAATCTGGGCACTGGCAAGGGCTACAGCGTGCTGGATGTGATCCACGCTTTCTCCAAGGCCTGCGGTAAGGAAATCCCCTATGTAATCGACCCGCGCCGCCCCGGCGACATTGCCGAGTGCTATGCAGACCCCACCAAGGCAAAGAACGAGCTTGGCTGGGTGGCGGAATACGGCATCGAGGAAATGTGTGCCGACAGCTGGAACTGGCAGAAGAACAACCCCGATGGCTACCACACTGTGAAGTAAACGCATAAGCTTTCAAAGCCGTGCATTCTCTGAAAAAGAGGGTGCACGGCTTTTTTGTGTGAGCTCCCTCAGCCAAAACCTGACGACTTTGCCGGCTCTCTCGGGGAGGGAGCCTCTGGTGAAACCGTGCACTTCGCAATTCAACCGGAAACTGTGCCGCCATGCCAAAAGCCGAACCCTCTCAGTCATCGCTGCGCGATGCCAGCTCCCCCGAGGGGGGAGCTTCTTGGCTTCTTCCGGTCAGCACAAATAAAGCTCCCCCTTCGGGGGAGCTGGCGAACAAAGTGCGTCTGAGAGGGTTCGATTTGCAGGCATCTCCCCCATATTATCTATTGACAACCGCGCAAAGTTAGCCTATATTACTATTGTTAACACAAACTAACACACGTTGACAGTGGATAAAATGAGAAGGTCGATCTTATGACATTAAAAGAATTGCAGATCGGAAAAAGCGCTGTTGTGGATACCGTCGGCGGCAGCGGCGCACTGCGCCAGCATTTTCTGGATATGGGCTTGATCCCGGGGGTGGAGGTCACGCTGGTCAAGCTGGCACCCATGGGCGACCCCATGGAGCTGCGCATCCATGGCTATGAGCTGACCCTCCGGCTGGACGATGCCGCGCAGATCGGCATCACCCCCACCGAAAAGGCCCCGGCAATGTCGGCGGCTCCGGCAGATGATAAAATGGTGGATCACCCCGGCCTTGGCGAGGGCGGCAAATACCACATCAAAAAGGGGGAGAATCCCCTGCCCGAGGACAGGACCCTCACCTTTGCGCTGGCTGGCAACCAGAACTGCGGTAAGACCACCCTGTTCAACCAGCTCACCGGTTCCAACCAGCATGTGGGCAATTTCCCGGGCGTGACGGTGGACCGCAAGAGCGGTGCCATCAAGGGCCACCCGGAGACCGAGGTCACCGACCTGCCGGGCATCTACTCCATGTCCCCCTATTCCAGCGAGGAGATCGTCACCCGCCAATTCATCATCGGCGAAAAGCCCACCGGCATCATCAACATCGTGGATGCTACCAACATCGAGCGCAACCTCTACCTGACCATGCAGCTCATGGAGCTGGACACCCCCATGGTGCTGGCGCTGAACATGATGGACGAGGTGCGCGGCAACGGCGGCACGGTGCGCATCAACAAGATGGAGGCCATGCTTGGCATCCCGGTCATCCCCATCTCCGCCGCCAAGAATGAGGGCGTGGATGAGCTGGTAGACCACGCACTTCATGTGGCAAAGTATCAGGAGCGGCCCGGCCGCATGGATTTCTGCAGTGAGGACGACCACGGCGGCGCGGTGCACCGCTGCATCCACGGCATCATCCATCTGATCGAGGACCACGCCAGGGCGGCGGGCATTCCGGTGCGGTTTGCCGCCACCAAGCTGGTGGAGGGCGACCGGCGCATCGAGGAAGCCCTGCAGCTGGATCAGAACGAAAAAGAGATGATCGAACATATCATCGTGCAGATGGAGCGGGAGCGCGGGCTGGACCGCGCCGCCGCCATTGCGGATATGCGGTTCTCCTTTATTCAGGAGCTGGTAGCCAAGACGGTGGTCAAGCCCCACGAAAGCAAAGAGCAGCTGCGCTCCAACCGCATCGACAAATTCCTCACCGGCAAGTACACCGCCATCCCGGCCTTTATCGCCATCATGGGTCTGGTGTTCTTCCTCACCTTCAACGTCATCGGCCTGTTCTTCCAGAACCTGATGGAAACGGGCATCGACGCGTTGACCGGCATCGTGGACACGGCGCTTACCAACTGGAACGTCAATGCGGCGGTGCACTCCTTGCTCATCGACGGCATCTTTACCGGCGTGGGCAGCGTGCTGAGCTTTCTGCCCATCATCGTGGTGCTGTTCTTCTTCCTCTCCATGCTGGAGGATACCGGTTACATGGCCCGCGTGGCCTTTGTGATGGATAAGCTGCTGCGCCGCATCGGCCTTTCGGGCCGCAGCATCGTGCCCATGCTCATCGGCTTTGGCTGCACCGTGCCCGGTGTCATGGCAAGCCGCACCCTGCCCTCGGAGCGCGACCGCAAAATGACCATCCTGCTCACCCCGTTCATGAGCTGCTCGGCAAAGCTGCCCATCTACAGCCTGTTTGCGGCGGCGTTCTTCCCGCAGTATGCGGGCCTTGTGATGGTGCTGCTGTACTTTACCGGTATCGCGGTGGGCGTGCTGGCGGCACTGCTGCTCAAGAGCACGGTGTTCAAGGGCGAGGCGGTGCCCTTTGTCATGGAGCTGCCCAACTACCGCCTGCCCGGCCTGAAAAACGTGGCACAGCTGCTGTGGGAAAAGGCCCGGGACTTTTTGCAGAAGGCCTTCACGGTGATCTTTGCGGCCACCATCGTCATCTGGTTTTTGCAGAACTTTGACCTGCAGCTGCGGTTGACCGCCGACCCGCAGGCCAGCATCCTTGCCCGCATTGCGGGCGACATCGCCCCGCTGTTCGGGCCTTTGGGCTTTGCGGACTGGCGCATCTCCACCGCCCTCATCACCGGCTTCATGGCAAAGGAGAGCGTGGTGTCCTCGCTGCTCATCCTCTTTGGCTCCGAAGCTGCGCTGTCGGCGGCCCTCACCCCGGCGCAGGCGGCTCCCCTGCTGGTGTTCTGCCTGCTGTACACCCCCTGCATCGCGGCAGTGGCATCGGTCAAGCGGGAGCTGGGCAATAAGTGGGCGGTCATCATGGTGGTGAACCAGTGCGCCGTGGCATGGCTGTGCGCTTTGCTGGTGCGTCTGGCGGCTGTGGTGCTGTTCTGAGAAAAACGATTGGAATGCGCTCCGCGCTGCTCTGCGCATATTCAGCGGAAGAATTATTTATAATAGAGCAATGCCGGGCGGTCTGCGGACCGCCCGGCATTGCGTTTTCACGGGTGGGGTCGTGGAGGAAAACAGCATCTGCCGCGCTGATTTCCTGCGGAAACAGCCGCGCGGCGGGAAGAACCCTCTCAGGCTCACTGCGTTCGCCAGCTCCCCCGAAGGGGGAGCTTTATTTGTGCTAACCGGAAGATGACAAAAAGCTCCCCCTTCGGGGGAGCTGGCGCGGGAGCGCCTGAGAGGGTTTGCTCTCTCCCTCCTTGAGGGAGCTGGTGCGGCGTAAGCCGCGACTGAGGGAGTTCCCACTTGACAACTCTCCTCATCTGCACTATAATACTTCAAAAATGAATCATTCAAAGATGAAAGGACAGACCTGCTGTGAACCCGAATATCGAATTTTCCATCAAGACCGCGCAGGCGTACAATGCCGTCTGTAAGCCGCTGTGTCAGGAGCTTGGCCTGTCGCAGACGGCGCTGGATATCCTGTTGTTTCTCGCCAACAACCCGGACTATAAAACGGCCCGGGACATCGTGGAGGTGCGGCATATCAAGGCGAACCTCGTCTCCATGAATGTGGACAAGCTGGTGCAGGAGGGCTATCTGGAACGCTATGCCGTGGCCAGCGACCGCCGCAAAACAAAGCTTCTCTGCACCGGCAAGGCAGACCCGATCATCCGCAAGGGGCGTGTGGTGCAGAATGCCTTTTTCAAGCGCCTGCTGGATCATGTGGAGCCAGCCGATCAGGAGGTCTTTTTCCGGACCATGGAGCTGATCGGGAAAAATCTGGACGAAATTATAAAGGAGAACGCATAAAATGAACGTGTTGTTTACGGTTCTTGTCACCTTTTTTGCCGGCATGGGGGCCGGCCTTGGCACCGGCTTTGCCGGTATGAGCGCGGCGGCGGTCATCAGCCCCATGCTCATCACCTTCCTGCACATGGACCCCTATATGGCGGTGGGCATCGCCCTTTCTTCGGATGTGCTGGCCAGCGCCGTTTCGGCCTATACCTACCACAAAAACAAGAACCTGGATATCAAAAACGGCCTGATCATGATGGTAAGTGTGCTGCTGTTCACGGTGGTGGGCAGCTGGGTGGCCAGCAGAGTGCCCTCGGCCACCATGGGCGGCTTCTCGGTGTTCATGACCTTCCTGCTGGGCGTCAAGTTCATTGTGCGCCCGGTCATGACGACCAAGGAAGCTATGCAGGGTGTCAGCGCCAAAAAGCGTGCCATCCAGTCCATCGTGTGCGGTGTGCTCATCGGTTTCATCTGCGGCTTCATCGGCGCAGGCGGCGGCATGATGATGCTGCTCATCCTCACCAGTGTGCTGGGCTACGAGCTGAAGACCGCCGTGGGCACCAGCGTGTTCATTATGACCTTCACCGCCCTGACCGGTGCTGTCTCCCACTTCATGATCGGCGGTGCGCCCAATTGGTTCGTCTGGGCGCTGTGCGTGGTGTTCACCCTGCTGTGGGCGCGCATTGCCGCTGTGTTTGCCAATAAGGCAGACCCCAAGACCCTGAACCGTGCCACCGGTATTGTGCTGGTGGTGCTGGGCGTGGTCATTATGGGCTTCAACCTTCTGAGCTGATATCCCCTGCCCTTCAAATGAAAAAAGAAAGCCCGTGCAGCCGGAAACTGCACGGGCTTTCTCTGTATCAGAACTTACTTTTCTTCAATGGTGGAGTGCTCGATCACCCAGTCGGCAGCCTTGCGGATGCCCTCGTTGCGGCGCATGGCGGGAATATCGGATTTTTCCTTGATCTCTTCCAGCGTCTTTTTGGCGCGCTCTGCACGAGCGGCCAGAGCCTTATCGATATCTTCCTCGGTGGGTACCAGATTTTCCTGCTGTGCGATCTGCAGCAGAGCCATGTGCACACGGGCGGTCTTCTCGGCAGAAGAGCGCACCTTGGCGGTAAAGCTCTCGCGGGTCTCGTGGATCTGGCTCAGGTAGCGATCCAGGCTCAGGCGCTGCATCTGCAGCTGCTGCTGGATCTGCTCCATCTGCTGCTGGTAGGTGGTCTCCACCAGCACACTGGGCAGTTCGCCCTCAGAAGCATCGGCCAGCTGGGTCAGGATCTGATCCTTGGCACGGTTCAGCGCACCGGCATGCTTGCCGTCGTGCAGCTGCTGCTTGACCTGTGCACGCAGCTCGTCCATGGTGTCCACATTGGCAACCTTCTTGGCAAAGTCGCTGTTCAGAGCAGGGATCTGGCGCACACATACGTCGATCAGCTTGATCTTGAACACGACGGGTTTACCGGCCAGATCCTTTGCGTGGTAACGGTTCGGGAAGGTGACGAAGACCTCGAATTCCTCGCCTGCCTTGTGGCCCAGAATGCCCTCTTCAAAGCCGGGGATCATGCGGCCGCTGCCCAGCTGGACGGCCTGGTTCTTTGCGGTGCCGCCCTGGAAGGGCTTGCCCTCCAGCAGACCTTCGTAATCGATATGTACGATGTTGCCCTTTACGGCCGGACCCTTGTGCGGCACCAGCTCAGCGGCAGCAGCGCGGCGGCGCTCCAGCACATTGTCGATCTCCTTGTCGGTCACTTCCGGGGTGACGCACTCGGCGGTAAAGCCGGTGGTCTTGGTCAGGTTCAGCTCAGGCTGCAGGGCAACAGTGGCAGTGGCCACAAAGCCCTCGTCCTTTTTCACGCTCACAAGATCGTACACAGGATTGTCAACAGCCACAAAGCTGTGCTCTGCCATGGCGGCATCATACAGCGCGGGCACGTCCTTGTCCATCAGATCGTTGATGGCATCGTACCAGAAGGTGTGCTCGCCGCGGTCAGCCTCGATCTGTGCGCGGTCCGCTTCGCCCTTCTTGAAGCCGCGGATCGTATAGGAGGCGCGGGTGCGTTCGTAAACGGCGTTGGATGCAGCTTCCAGCTCTTCGGGGCTGGCGCTGAAGGTCATTTTGCAGACACTCTTTTCGGGAGTTTCCACGCTTACCAGTTTCATAGGATCTACCCTCCGTGGTGTCTCGCTGCAGAGAAAAACCGGCGGCGCAGCCTCCACGCGGTGCTGCCCGCAAAGCTCCTGTACCCCTGCACGGACACAGATTAAAAACATATAGTAAGGTTATTATAGCACAAGAACGACAAAAACGATACAAGAAAAATCATAAAAAATGCTGCTTTTTGAAAAAGATAAAAATATTTGCAAAAAACGGTTGACAAAACCCAGTCTGAGTGATAAAATACATCATGTTCCGAGCGGAACGTATGCGTTGGTAGCTCAGCTGGATAGAGTGACTGACTACGAATCAGTAGGCCGGGGGTTCGAGTCCCTTCCATCGCACCAAGTAAAATCCCACGATTGACCGTTGAAAATACGGTGTAAATCGTGGGATTTCTTGCTTTATATAGCTGTCAAAATGGCTGGAAAGTGTGACAAAAACGCGACAAATTCAAGAAAAACCTGTTTGTGCGACAGTGTGCGCCCCTGTTCTGTATGCTTTGCCCTATATCATACGGCTGTATAATGGGCAATCCTCACCCCTGCTATGGGCTGGGTGTGTAGTGTTTCACGACCCACCTACCTACAATCTGAACTGTTGATATGTCAGAGCAGCTTTCTCCACCTGTGGGGAAAAGGGCATGAACCAGATTCACACCCCGACACAAGCGGCGATGGGGTCAATCTGACGGACTGCCATAGATCGGCGTAAAATTGCGCTGGTGTTGGATGCGCTCAAAATTGAGCGTAACCCAATTACGACCCTTTGCCCGGTCTGCCTGATAGCACTATCACAGAATTGTGGTGCCCGGCGGCTTCCTGGCAGAAGGTGCACCCACCTGTGAAGATGTCCCCACTTTTGGGGATACGGTCATCACCTCAAGGCCGGAGCCCATCCGGCATTTCGTTACGGAAACACTGGGACGCACAGCGACCCAGCAGGACGCTACCGGCGTGTACACCGGCGAGCCCCGCACCATGATCATGGTGGCGCTGACCCGGCGGCAGGCAGGGCTGCTGCGGGATTTCCTGCGCCGGGAGGACTCTGACCATTGTCAACTCCAGCAAGATCATCGGCAAAGGATTCCAGTCCATCTGAAAACGCAAAATGCCCGCCCACCGTGGGTCTCCACAGGTGGGCGGCATCATCATTATATATGGTATCAGAGCATGGGCGCACGGTTTCTGCACGGTCGGCGCACGGTTCATGTGATTTGTGTCAGAACATGCTGCGGCTGCTTCAAAACAGCGGAGCGGAAGAAGCAAATTCTAAACAAATACTGGGGTCGGGAAAAATCCCGACCCCAAAACTATTATAAACCTATTATTCTGTCTGTTTGACAGAACACACCTTGGATGCAGTGCGCCGTTCGGCTGTCTTTCATCAAAGCGATCCGTCAGCGTTTGACGGCGACGGCTTCGATCTCTACCCTTGCATTCTTTGGAAGTGCTGCTACCTGAAAGGCTGCGCGGGCCGGATAAGGCTCTGCAAAAAAATCGCCGTACACTTCGTTCATGGCACCGAACTCGTTGATGTCTGCCAGTAGCACGGTGGTCTTTACTACGTCTGCCATTGTCATACCGTTGGCCTCGATGATTGCCTTCAGGTTCAGGAGCGACTGCCTAGTCTGCGCTGCAATGTCCTCACTGGGGAAGGCGCCGGTAGCGGGATCAATGGGCAGCTGACCGGAAATGAATGCATATTCCCTGGCGGAGATCCCTTGAGAGTAGGGACCGATGGCCGAAGGAGCAGCGGCTGTATAAATTGCTTTGTTGGACATGACACTTCTTTCCTTTCTATTGTTGCTTGCGGACTGCACGTTCACTTTTCAGGCTCAGCACAAACAGCAGTGCAAGCACTGCCATCAGGCCCAACCCAAAAGGACGGCAGATTAGTCCGAAAATGTTGTCGGAGTACTGCATCAGCGCCCGTCGCAGGGAGGTGTCTGCAGTGGGTCCAACCAAAAGGCCCAGCACAAACGGTGCGATCGGGTAGCGATACAGTTTCATCAGATATCCCAGCAGACCAAAAAGCGATAGCTGGATCAGGGCAAACGGTGTTCCTATGGCACTGTAAGCGCCTATTGCGCACAGCACCGCCACCAGCGGCATCAGAAGACTTTGGGGAATGGTCAGGATGCGGATCGTCAGCTTGGAACACAGGAAGGAGACGACACCCATTGCCGCTGCGGCCATCAGCAATAACAGGCACAGCCCACAGAGGATGCCCGGTGACTCGATCAGAAGCGTGGGGCCGGGACGCAGATTCATGATGAACATAGCCGACAGAAAGATCGCCGCTGTGGAACTGCCGGGGATCCCGAGCGACAGAGCCGGGATCAGCGCACCGGCCGAGCAGGCATTGTTGGCGACTTCCGCCGCAATGATCCCTTCCTCGGAGCCGTGGCCGAACTTCTCTTTTTGCTTGGAGGAGCGCTTGGCAAGATCGTAGGAAAACCAGCAAGCGGCAGACTCGCCGATGCCCGGGATGAAGCCAATCCACAATCCCGCCAGAGCGGAACGGAGCATGTTGCCAAGATTGGCTTTCAAGACCGTCCAGTTGATGAGTGGAAAGCCGGTCTTTTCCACGGTCCGCTCCGGTTCGGGAGCGCACAGCGTGTAGAGAACCTCTCCAAGGCCAAACAGCCCTAGCATGGCGATAACGCTGTTGAAGCCCGACAACAATTCTCCGCGCCCAAAGGTGAAGCGCAGCACGGACTGTACCCCATCCGCTCCGGTCAGAGACAGCAGGCACCCCGCCAAGGCGGCAATCCACCCCCGCCGCCGGCTGCCGCCAGAAATAGAGCCGCAGATGAGCAGACCGAAAACGCAGAACAGAAAGGTCTCCCAATCGCCAAACTTCAGGGCGATGCCAGTCACGAAGGGCTGGATCAGGAAGATAAGGATCGTGCCCACAAGCGTTCCCACAACAGACGCTGCAATGGAATAACCTACGGCCTCCCGGCCTCTGCCCTGCTTTGTCAGGGCGTTGCCATCCAGACAGGTCGCCGCTGCTGCGGGTGTGCCGGGGATGTTGATCAGGCTGGCGGTAATGCCGCCAGAACCGCACGAGGCCACAAAAATGCCCACGAGCAGTGCCATACCGTGGGTGTACTCCAAGTGGAATACCAGCCCAAGGCAAAGCGCCATGCCCATCGTCGGCCCAAGTCCTGGCACGACGCCGACAACAAAGCCCAGAAACACGCCGCCGATCAGGAACAGCCAGACGCCCGGATCGCACAGAAACGCAGCTGCCGCCTCGGGCAGATAGAGCCATTCAGAAAACATGTGCATTCTCCCATTTTACAAAAGCTGCAATCCCAGCACGCCGGGGATCAACAAGAGAGCCGCCAGACAGTACACTCCGCTGAGCAATAGCAGCTCCAGTGGACGCCTGCCTCGGTTCAATAGAAACAGGATGGCCGTTAAATACGCCGCGGTCGGCAGGGTAAAACCTACTTTGGAAATCAACAGCAAATAGGCAAGTGTCAGCAGGACCACAGAAACGGATCTTTTTGTTATGCTATGGCCGCCTGCCGAAACCTCCTGCCCCTTCCAAAGCGCTGCTGTCAGACGCACGCCTTGCAGGGTGAGCATGGCAGACAGCAACAGCGGCAGGAATTTAGCTTCCGTCAGCAAGCCCCAAAAACCGTCGGTTTTTACGGGATTTCTGCGGATGCCGAGAGAGAGGAGGACGTATCCCAGTCCCGCTGCCGTCACGATCAAGCCTTCTGCACACTGGCGCAGTTTTTTCTTATCCATAATGCGCTCTCCTATTCCGGCCATGCCTGCGCCGCAGCCGTGCGGTCATTGGCTGGGAACGAGAAATCCTCGATCCTTGGGATCTGGTAATCGGCCGGGTTGATTGTAGAGATCCCGGCGTCATACAGACCCCATGCATAGATGGATTCCAGCTTTGCACATATTTCGTCGCTCTCTGTGCCGATTATTGCCGCAGGCTCCAGCCCTTTGGTCTGGCAAAACTGCGCCCACTCTTTGCTGTCCACAGTACTCTGGAATGCGTCGCGGATCTTTGCCACGGCGTCTGCCGGTGTATCTCGGGAAACCCGGAAGCCCCAATACAGCAATCCCTGAAGATCGCTCAACTCGGGGTAGTCGTCCAGAAGGCTGGGTACGGTATAATTCCCCTTTGCACAGTCGATCTCCCGGGGGCTGCTGTCGCAGATGCCCAGAATGCGGATATCGCCGCTCTGTGCCAGATCCAGAATATCGGACAAACCGCACCAAGACCAGGTCACTTCCCCGGCTACCACTTTGATGGCGGCGGAACGGCCGCCGTCGTAGGGAACGGAATTGCCCTTCAGGCCCAGCTTTTCCAGCATCAGCGAGCCGGTCAGTTGGTTAATGCTTCCCAGACCGGCGTTGCCCCACTTCATGGAGGGGTCCCCCCGCATGGCGTCAAACAGCTGCTGTGCGGTCTGGTAGGGAGAATTGCCGGAAACAAACAGTACATAAGGGGAAGAGGCTGCATAGAAGCCGTAGAAATCCTCCCAGCCCAGATCGGCATACCCAAGGGTGCGCCAGCCAGATACCGTGTGCGCCACATCTCCCAGCCAGGTATAGCCGTCATGAGCGGCAGCGTACACCTGTTGGCCGGCAATAGAACCGGAACCGCCGGTAACGTTTACCAGATTGAAGGTGGTAGACAGCTGCTGGGACATGAGCGCTGACAGCTGCCGGGCAACGGTATCCGCCGTGCCGCCCGCGGTGTAACAGACGTCGATCTCGATCTTTTGAGACGGCCACTGTCCGGTCGTTTCCTTCCTGCTGCATCCGGTCAATAATGCAACGAAAACAAGCAACGCTGCAAGGATTCGTTTTTTCATGGGTCGTCTCCTTTCGATTTTCGATGCAAGAGAAAACGTTTTTATCATACCAGATTGACGCAAAAAGTACAAGTGACACAGACCGAACCCTCTAAAGCGAACCCGGCCTGTGCATTTCAGGATATTACAGCGCGTTTACAGCCTTTTCCAGCTGCTCCAGCGCCTGTTCCACGGTGGACCGCGGACAAGCGATGTTCATGCGCATGAAGCCGGTGCCGCCTGTACCGAAGGTGGCGCCGTCGTTCAGGCCCAGCTTTGCTTTGTTGAACATGAATGCCTTCAGTTCGTCCTGGGTCATATTCAGATCCCGGCAGTCCAGCCACATCAGATAGGTCGCTTCCGGTTCTGCTAGCTTGATGCGGGGGATGCGCTCCTTCATATAAGCCATCATCATATCCCGACTCTGCTGCAGATACTGCATCATCTCATCCGCGTAATAGTCGCACTTGGTGTAGGCCGTGACAAAGGTAAGCATGCCAAAGATCGTGCGGCCATAGTTTTTGTTGTTTACGATCGTGATTTCGATGTTGTCCCGGATGCGTTTGTTGGGGATGATGGCCGCTCCGGTACGGAACCCGGCAATGTTAAAGGTTTTACTGGGGTTAATCAGGACGATGCAGTTGTTTGCAAACTCCTCGCTGATGGAACCAAAGGGAATGTGCTTGTAACCTTGATAAGTCAGATCGCAGTGGATCTCGTCAGAGATTACCAGTACGTTGTACTTCAGGCACAGCTCACCGATCCGCTTCAGCTCTTCAAGGGTGAAGCAGCGCATAGCGGGGTTGTGGGGGTTGGACATAAAGAACAGCTTGGTGCGGGGATCCTTCAGCTTCTTCTCCAGATCGTCAAAATCGATTTGATATTTGCCGTTTTCGTCCTGCACAAGGCGGTTCTCCAGCAGCTGGCGGCCGTTGTTGCGTACAATAGCGGAGAAGGGCGGGTAAACCGGGGGCTGAATGACCACCTTGTCGCCGGGATAAGAATAGGCTCGGATGGCGTACATCAAGAACGGAAGAACACCGTTGGCGTACTTGACCCAGTGAGGGTCCACGTTCCAGCCAAAGCGGACGCGCTCCCAGCGCGCTGCCGCCTCTTCAAACTCAAAGGACTCGATGGGATAGCCGAAGCAGGGGTGCTTTGCCCGCTGCTGGATGGCCTCGGAAATTTCTGCCGGTACGGCAAAGTCCGTATCCGCGATCCACATCGGGAGCACGTCCTCTGGATAGCAGGCAGCCTCGTACTTCTTGCACTCGGAGACTCGCCGGTTGATGATCTCGTCAAAATTGTGTCTCATAGCATTTCACCTCAAAAAACAGAGTAAAAATCAAAGTCCGAATACAACAAAGGTTGCGATAAAGCAGACCAGCACGCCGAACAGCATGGGGACGGCGTTGCGCTTGCACAGGGCCATCGGCTCTGCCTCCACCATGCCGGACACGGCAATCATCGCGCCGCAGAAGGGAGAGAAGCAGCGGGACAGGCCGCCGGTCAGATGCATGGGCACCAGCAGCAGACCGTTGTGTACGCCAAGCGTTGCGGCCATATCCGCACCCATCGAACCGAAAGCGTACCAGGGAGCGTTGGAAGAGCCGGTGAGCAGCGCGGTGCCGATCTGGATGGCGGCCATCGCAATGGCCACGATGATCACGGCGCCGCCGATGTGGGACAGCATGCCGCACAGAACGTCGATGCCCTTCAGTTTCTTGATGGCTTCGGCAAAAACAGAGGCGACAGAAATCAGAACGATGATGTTGTTGAAGTAGTTGCCCATCCAGACCCACAGCTTTTTCAGGTTATCCTGCAGGCGGTTCATGTCCTTTTTTACGATTAGGTCCACGATGAAGAACAGGAAGAAGCAGATGATGTGGGCGGTGATAACGTCCATCTTTATGCCGTCCACAAAGCTGAACACGACTACCAGCGTCAGGGGGATCAGGGGGAAGACGCCGTAGAAGGCGGGCACGCCGAGGTCAGAGATCTTCATGTCCTCCTTGGCTTCTTCAGGGATCACCAGACCGCCGAACTCCTTCTTATCCATATACTGGAACCAGATGCCCATGAAAATGCCGACGCAGACGATGATCACCGGTCCAATGATCAGCTCGTAGTTGGTAAACCAATCCATAGGGGTGCAGTTTAGGATCTCGGTGGCGGCAAAGATGCCGGTGGAGTCGTTGGGGCCAAGGTCCATGCCGCCGATGGCCACGCAGGCAGCCGCCGCGCTGAGTTTGCTGACGCCCATCCGGGTCAGGATGGGGAACATGGTAGCCATAAACAGCAGGCCAAGGGCGATCTGGCTGGTGATAAAAATCTTTAGCACAGCGCCGATCATGTAAACCAGAGCCAGCACGATGTAGGGGTTCTTAATGGGTTTCAGCAGTTTGCTGGCGCCAAGGGCCAGCACATCAGCCGCTTTGGTGTGGTTCATCAGCATGACGTAGCCGCCGATCATCATCAGACGGATACCGGTGCCGGAAATGGTGCTGACAAATTTGGCGCGGATCACATCAAAAATGTCCAGCCATACATTGCCGGTGGTGGAGTCACCCAGCACAGATTGGCCGGTGACGATGGTAGCGGCAGCCAGACCGATGACGCCCAAAAACAGGAAGGTCAACCGAGTATCGACCTTTTTCAGGATCATGGTTACGGCAGCGACAACCAAGAGCGCTGTGAGAATCACGTACAGAATGTCCATAGTCTCTCCTCCAAAATATAATTCATCATATGACACTCGTCATATGTCTTATGTGTAAAGCTTAACAGATTGTTTACGATTTTACAAGATGGAACCTTTCATAAACTGAAGCGGCCTTTTTTGTCGAAAAGTCACAATCAATATCATACGTATGATGTTCTATGTTCAGCGTTGACATTTGCCTGCGAACCATTTATACTATATTTAAAGACTTTTTATAGGGATCTCACATAAATTCCCGCACCAAATTCAATCCTGGAAAGGATCAGAGAACGGAGCCATTACCCATGTCTTCTAATAAAACGCTCTCTGCCATCGTGGCAAACAAAATTGAAAATCAGATTATCTGCGGCAACTGGCAGGTCGGCAGTCAGATCCCCCCAGAGCAGGAGCTGATGCAGACCTTTGACGTCAGCCGCATCACCATCCGGGAAGCAATCAAAACGCTGGTGTCTCGGGACGTTCTGGAAATCCGCCGTGGCTGCGGCACTTTTGTCAGCGCCGTGCCGGGCCTGTCTGACGATCCTTTGGGGCTACGCTTTATCGCCAGTGATGATTTGAACACCTATCTGTTTGAGGCTCGACAGATCCTGGAGCCTTCTGTTTGTCGTCTTGCCGCCCAGCGTGGCGATGCGGAAGAGCTGGTGCTCCTGAAGCAGTTAGCCGAGGATATCGACGAGCTGGATGCGCAGCTGCAGGGAAAGAAAACCACCCCGGAGGTGATCCAGGCCATCACCGCCAAGGACATTGCCTTCCACACCTTCCTGTGCCGCATGAGCAAAAACCCCGTCTTTGAGCGGATGCTTCCGGTGATTATCAAATCGGTGCGGGCTTCTTACAGCCTGCTGGTTCCCCGTCTGTCTAACGGTCCCCGGGTGTCCATTCACGGAGAGATCTACAAAGCGGTGGCAGCCCACGACGGGGACGAAGCCTACCGACTGATGGTCGCTCACTTGAGCAACAGTCGTCAGGGCTTTGACCAGAAGGTGAAAAAAGAGCGCAATGCCAAAGGTGGAAAAACGGAACTGCCTCAAAAGCAATAAATAATAGAAATAGAAGGCATTTCGTGCAGTATGAAAAATCACAACGAGCAAAGCGGGCAGAACGGGCCAGACTGCGCTGCAGCGACTCATAACACGCAGGCCAAAGATTCAGAGATAAAAAGCAGGGCGT
This sequence comes from Faecalibacterium taiwanense, assembly GCF_036632915.2. Lineage (NCBI taxonomy): Bacteria > Bacillati > Bacillota > Clostridia > Eubacteriales > Oscillospiraceae > Faecalibacterium > Faecalibacterium taiwanense. The sequence continues at coordinate 223,154 of NZ_CP155552.1, forward strand.
ACCCCTTCGTTGAGGGATATGCCCTGTTTTTTGCTACAGCCTTAAAAATGCAACATACAGAACATCAATATCGCAGCAATTTGGTTGACCACCTAAATTACGGGTGGTCAATTATGCTATACTGGCATAGAAATCAATCAAAATATATCGTTGTTTAGCTAAATAATATAGTTTTGACGAAAGAAGTCTGACCGTTTTACTTGAAGATCAAAAAGAAAGAGGAGGCTGTTTGCAGGTCAGCGACAAAAGAAACCACCAAAATCACATGGCTGATCCTTGCGTTTATGACATTCTCAATCGTATGGGGATTCGGCAGTGTCACAAATGACTTTGTGTACTTCAATGGTCCGCAGATCATCTTCAGCTGGATCCAGATGTTTGCGCGTTACTTTGTTCCTTATGCCCTGATGGTCGGCGAGCTGGATTTTACGGTCAAGAGTGAGGGCAGCGTTAGCTCATGGCTGCACTAGACCACCAATGTAAAGCTGGCCTATTATGCAGGCTGGACCTACTGGGCCTGCCACATCACCTATATTGCCAGCAAAGGCAGCGGCTTTTTGAAAGCCTTGAGCTGGGCGATCTTCCGCAATGCGGAAAGTTACGATTCTGTCCCCACCCTGTACATCCAACTGGCGACCTTCTGCATCCTGCTGCTGGGCTGCTACATTGCTAGCCTTGGTCTGAATCCGCTGAAAAAGCTGCTGACCGCTGCCGGTACCTGCACCTTTGTCGTGTCACTGCTGTACATTGTTATGATGTTTGCAGTGCCTGTCATTAACTCCAAGGCAGAGTAATGATCCACCTCTCCACCCAGCACAAGCTGTGCGTACTCCAACGGCTTATTGTAGAGCAGCCAGTCCAGTTCCGCCCGTTGTACCGGGGTGTTTCCGTATTCGTCCTCCACAGCGGTGCAGTCGATGGCAACGGTGGTGCTACCCTCGAACCGGGCTTCCATCCGGTTGGTATCCATATTGAAGTGGCAGGAAAGCAGCTTGTTCATGGTGAACCTCATTTCTATGTAAAACGGTGTCTGTTCGGATGTCCTAAACCCTGCCAAAGAACCGGTGTATCATGTAAGATTGTTGTCTGGATGAAATAGGGAATTTTTGTGCTGCTGATGCCTCAAAAATCCAGCAGGAAAGTCGCTCATTTTGAGACCGTCTTGTCTGGCTGATTTTAGCTCTGCACACTTTTGCACATTTTCTGCACATCGCAAGAATGGATAACAGGTGCAAAGGCGTGCAAGCAATGCAAAGGATGCAACAGAATAACAACGGCAAAATAACGGCAATTCGATAAAAATGACGATTTACCGTCAAATGATGAAATGGACAAAATGTGCCATTCGGTTCCTACGAATCAGTAGGCCGGGGGTTCGAGTCCCTTCCATCGCACCAAGAAAACCAGAACACATTCGTGTTCTGGTTTTTCTTTTGTCTGCATAGTAGAAGGGACTCGAACAGGGCGGCGGCGCATAGCGCCGCAAGCAAAGCCACAGTGCGGCTTTGCTTAGCCCGCGGGTCCCAACGCGTAGGAATGTCTACCGTGGAAGCTGTGGATCGAAAGATTTCATGGCTTTTTTGTTTTGTAAGCCATGGCTGCACGGTTTCTGCACGGTTTTTGCACGGTCGGTGTTTTCCATGTCCGATGATGTAGGGCGCTGTATTGCATTGCAATCAGTGCCCTTTTTTGCATCAGGTGAGCAGGGCCAGGCGGAGCTTTGCCTTCATTTCCGGGTCGGCATCCTTCAGCAACTCCAAAAGAGCCATCATAGAGATGGTGGGTTCGCCTGCGGCGGGTACAGCCTGCGGGCTGGGGGTGTCGGGCTTGGCATAGAAGCCGCTTTCAAACTTCTTGCCCAGCTCCACACGGGAGGACTGCTGGATAAGGCGGGCAAAGACTTCCTTGAGGATGTTCTCCGCTTTTTTAGCGTGAAAATGTAAAAGACCAACTGTATATTTCAGGCTTCGGAAAGAAGCTTCCCCTCCTCCAGCATCTTTTTCACCTCGTGCAGGTCTTTGCACTCGGCGGTGTACAGACGGCGCATCTCGTCGTCGGCGGGGGCAAGGTCCGGCACCATCACGGTGACAAAGCCGCCCCGCGCACCGGCCCGCACGCCGTTGTAGCTGTCCTCCAGCACCAGCGTTTCAGCCGGGGTGGTGCCCAGCGCCTTGGCCGCGGTGAGAAAGATCTCCGGGTCGGGCTTTGACGAGGTGAACTGCTCGCCGGAAATAAGGGCCTGAAAGTGATCGGTCATGTGCCAGTTGTTGAGGTGCCGCAGGATGGATGCCATCCGGCTGGAGGAAGCCACCACCATGGGAATGTGCTGCGCTTCCAGATAGGCGATGAGTTCATCCAGACCCGGCTTTTGGGCGGCGGCGCCTGAAAGGCCGTCTCTGCCTGCGCGTGCAGGGCATCCATGATGGCATCGGCGTCGCAGTCCGGGCCGTAGAAGCGGCGCAGCACGGCCCGCATGGAATCGCCTGCCGAGCCGCGCGCGGCAGCGTCCAGCCCTTCCTTATAAGGAAGACCCAGTGTGGCCAGTGCGGGCTTCCACAGGGTGGCCCAGATGCGCTCGGTGTCGAACATCAGCCCGTCCATATCAAAAATAACACCTTTTATCATTGTGCAAAAGCTCCTTTCTGAGCCTGTAAGATCCGGCTTATGCCCTCATTGTATCATATTTTGGGCAGTTTGCACATGGAAAAGCAGGCAATTTAGCGCAACTTAACCTGTCCAAAGATGAAAGATTTTTCGTTTCCTTGTAAATCACATTCATATTATTATAATAGAAAACAACATTCGGTGTTTGCGGGCGCATTTTCACTCGCTGCGCCCGAGATCAGGAAAGAGGGAAAATAAATCATGTTGGATATCAAGATCACCCGTACCACTGCTCCGAAGGCAAAGCCTGACGAGAGCAATCTGGGTTTTGGCAAGAAGTTCACCGACCATATGTTCGTGATGGATTACACCGAGGGCGAAGGCTGGCACGATGCCCGCATTGTCCCCTACGGCCCCTTTGAACTGGACCCGGCTACTGTCGTGTTCCACTACGCTCAGGAGATCTTTGAGGGCATGAAGGCATACCGCACGGCCGATGATACCGTCCAGCTGTTCCGCCCGGACTGCAACGCAAAGCGTTTCCAGGACTCCGCCGACCGTCTGTGCATCCCCAAGATCCCTGTGGAGGACTACATTCAGGCGGTTGAAACTCTGGTGGACGTGGACCGTGACTGGGTGCCCCATTCCGACGGTGCTTCCCTGTATATCCGTCCCTTCGTGTTTGCAAACGATGTGGGTCTGGGCGTGCACGCTTCCAAGCACTACATTTTCTGCATCATCTGCGCTCCCTCGGGCGCTTACTATGCCGAGGGCATCAACCCCGTCCGCATCTACGTGGAAGACGAGTACATCCGTGCCGCTCCCGGCCTGACCGGCTTCACCAAGTGCGGCGGCAACTACGCTGCTTCCATCAAGGCCGGTGAGCTGGCCGAGGAGCAGGGCTACGCACAGGTGCTGTGGCTGGACGGTGTGGAGAAGAAGTACGTCGAGGAAGTTGGCAGCATGAACATCATGTTCAAGATCGACGGCAAGGTGTACACCGCTGCTACCGTCGGCACCGTTCTGCCCGGCGTTACCCGCCGCAGCTGCATCGAGCTGCTGAAGGACTGGGGCTATGAGGTCGTCGAGGGCAAGATCGCCATTGCCGACATCATGGCTGCTGCCCGCGAAGGCAAGCTGGAAGAGGTGTTCGGCACCGGTACCGCCGCTGTCGTCTCCCCCGTCAAGGAGCTGGTCTGGAAGGGCGAGCACGCCTACATCGGCGACGGCAAGATCGGCCCTGTCACCCAGAAGCTGTACGACACCATGACCGGTATGCAGTGGGGCAAGATCCCCGATACCAAGGGCTGGATCGTGCCTGTTGAGAAAAAGAACTGATCCCGATTCTCCGGAGAGAACCTTTTTATTCAGAATAGCAGCAAACGCCGCCAGGCCTCCGCTCGGCGGCGTTTGCCGTATATTAGGATAACGTCCTCGCCCTCTCCGTCAAACCTCCAAAATTTCCCGGCGCAATTGCTTTCTGTGCCCTGCAGTGCTAAACTGAAAACAGAACAGCGGCCTGCATTGCGGCAGGCGTGCAGGAAAGATTGAGAGGAATGGACCCATGGTCAAAAAATGGAGCGTGAGCTACCCTGCCGTCAACGGCACCGAGCAGCGCAGAGTATATGTTTATCTGCCCACGATGTATGAAGCTGACCCCGACCGCCGGTATCCGGTGCTGTATATGTTCGACGGCCAGAACGTCTTTTTTGACGAGGATGCCACCTTTGGCAAAAGCTGGGGCATGGCCGATTATCTGGACTACACCGACACCCCGCTGATCGTGGCGGCGGTGGAGTGCAACGCCGGAGCCAACAACGAACGGCTGGTGGAGTATTCGCCCTACCGGTTCGACGACCCGCAGTTCGGCCACTTCGACGGCACGGGTCAGGCCACCATGAGCTGGTATATCCACCGGTTCAAACCCTTCATCGACCGCAACTTCCGCACCCTGCCCGACCGGGAGCACACCTTTATCGGCGGCAGCAGCATGGGCGGCCTGATGAGCCTGTACGCCCTTTTGCAGTACAACGACACTTTCAGCCGTGCGGCGGCGCTGTCGCCGTCCATCTGGGTGTCGCCGGAAAAGCTTTCCGGCCTTGTGGGCCGCGCAAAGCTGGAGCCGGGCACCGTGCTGTACATGGACTACGGCTCCCGCGAGATGGGCAACCACGACGGGATGCGCTGCGGCTTTGCAGAGATGTGCGCAAAGGTCATGACCCGGGGCATCCACCTTACCAGCCGCATCGTGCCCGGCGGCACCCACAGCGAAGCCAGTTGGGAAAAACAGCTGCCCTTTATGTTCCACACCCTGATGTATGAGGTGGAGGAGTAAACCCTAAAAGGAGGAAACACCATGGAAATGCAGTATTTTAAGGACTACAGCCCGGCGCTGGGCCGCGACATGGAGTGCAAAATTTACGGCCACGCAGGCCGCCCGATGCTGTACATCCCCTGTCAGGATGGCCGCTTCTTCGATTTTGAGAACTTCCACATGGCCGACACCCTTGCCCCATGGATCGATGCTGGTAAGATTATGGTGATCTCCATTGATACCATGGACAAGGAGACCTGGTCCGACACGCAGGGCGACCCCTATTGGCGCATTCGCCGCTATGAGCAGTGGCTGCGCTACATCGTGGAGGAGGCTGTGCCCAAGATCCAGTATCTGGCCAAGGAGCGCAACGGCTGGGACGACCTGCCCGGTGTCATTGCCTTTGGCTGCAGTCTGGGTGCCACCCATGCGGTCAACCTGTACCTGCGCCACCCGGATGTGTTCTGCGGCTGTCTGGCCCTCAGCGGCATCTACACGGCCCACTATGGCTTCGGCAATTATATGGACGAGCTGGTGTACATGAACTCGCCCGTGGACTACATGAAGAACTTCCCGGAGGATCACCCCTACATGCAGCTGTTCCGCAGCCAGAAGGCGGTCATCTGCTGCGGTCAGGGCGACTGGGAGCAGCCGGATACCACATGGTTCCTCAAGCGCATCTTCGAGGCCAAGAACATCCCCATCTGGGTAGATCTGTGGGGCCACGATGTGAACCACGACTGGAACTGGTGGTATAAGCAGACTGCATATTACATGCCGTATATTCTGGGCGAGCAGTAAAACAAACCCTCTCAGGCGCTGACGCGCCAGCTCTCCCGAAGGGCGAGCTTTGATGCATCTGACGGTTTGCAGCAAATAAGCTCCCCCTTCGGGGGAGCTGGCATCGCGCAGCGATGACTGAGAGGGACGCCTCCCTCCCGGAGGGAGCTGGCACGGCGGAGCCGTGACGGAGGGAGTTTTTATAGAGGTTTATAGAGGAAAGAGGAATCGTAAAACCATGCAGAATTTCATTTTTATTTCGCCCAACTTCCCCACCAACTACTGGCAGTTCTGCCATGAGCTGAAAAACAACGGCATGAATGTGCTGGGCATCGGCGACCAGCCCTACGATGAGCTGAAGCCGGAGCTGAAGGACAGCCTGAACGAGTACTACAAGGTGGGCAGTCTGGAAAACTACGACGAGGTCTACCGCGCCGTGGCCTTCTTTGCATTCAAGTATGGCCGCATCGACTGGCTGGAGTCCAACAATGAATACTGGCTGGAGCGGGACGCAGCCCTGCGCACCGATTTCCACATCACCTCCGGCTTCCAGACCTCCGATATGCCCCGCATCAAGTACAAGAGCAAGATGAAGGAGTATTACCAGAAGGCCGGCATCGCCACCGCACGCTACCACATGGTGGACGATTACGAGGGCTGCCGGAAGTTCATCGACGAGGTGGGCTACCCGGTGGTGGTAAAGCCGGATAACGGCGTGGGCGCATCCGATACCCACAAGCTGTCCAGCGACGAGGACCTGAAAAAGTTCCTCGTGCAGAAGACGGCCCATCACCCGGATGTGGAGTACATCATGGAGGAGTTCGTCCGGGCCGAGGTGAACAGCTACGATGCCATCATCGATGCCAACGGCAACCCCATCTTTGAGGCCGGCAACGTCAGCCCCATGTCCATCATGGATATCGTCAACGACAACGACAACTCCATCTACTACATCATCAAGGACCTGCCCGAGGACACCCGCGCTGCAGGCCGTGCCGCCGTCAAGAGCTTTGGCGTGAAGAGCCGCTTCATCCACTTTGAGTTCTTCCGCATGACCGAGAATCAGGCCAGCATGGGCAAAAAGGGCCAGATCGTGGCGCTGGAGGTCAACATGCGCCCCTGCGGCGGCTTCACCCCGGACATGATCAACTTTGCCCGCTCCACCAACGTGTATAAGATCTGGGCGGACATGATCGCCTTTGGCGGCACCGATATGCCGGTGGGCGAGCACTTCTACTGCCCGTTTGCAGGCCGCCGCGACGGCAAGCACTTTGTGTACAGCCACGAGCAGATCATGCAGAAGTACCAGCAGAACATACGCATGGTGGACCGCATGCCGGACGCGCTGAGCGGCGCCATGGGCAACCAGATGTACGTTGCCACCTTCTCCACCCGCGAGGGCATGGAGCAGTTCTACTCCGATGTGCTGGCCGTCACCGACGACAACAACGCCGCCGTGCAGAAGGAGCTGACCAACATTCTGGCTTTGGGCGAGCCGGAGACCACCCCGGCGGAAAAGCCCGCCGCTCCTGCCGCTAAAAAGGCACGCACCACAAAGAAAAAGTAAGAATACGCTCAAACAGCCCCGGAATGGCGTGCCCGTTCCGGGGCTTTTCGTTGTCCCTTTCTGCAAAGTGTGCTATACTGTTGCCAGACATTTTATTGGGAACGAGGTACATCTATGAAAATTCCTGCAAACGGCTTCACCCACGCCGGCAAGTTCCACGCCGACGATGTGTTTGCCACTGCCCTGCTGCAAATTTTGCGCCCGGATATCAAGATCACCCGCGGCTTTGTGGTGCCGGACGGCTTTGACGGCATCGTGTACGATGTGGGCTATGGCATGTTCGACCATCATCAGGAGCCCCGGGAGTACCGCGCAAACGGTGTGCCCTACGCGGCCTTTGGCCTGCTGTGGCGGGTGCTGGGCCCCGGCCTTGTGGGCGAGCGGCAGGCCCGGCTCATTGACGAGAACTTCATCCAGCCGCTGGACCTCAACGATAACACCGGCGAGCAGAACAGCCTGTGCGATGCCATTGGCTTTTTTAACCCGGTGTGGGACTCCAAAGAGGATCAGGACACCTGCTTTTTCAAGGCGGTGGCCGTGGCAAAGCAGATCTTGGAAAATCAGATCGCCAGCGCCAACGCCGTGAACCGCGCCGACGAAAAGGTGCAGCAGGCTTACAAAAACTCCCGGGACGGCATCGTGGTGCTGCCCTGCTATCTGCCGTGGAAGAACGGCCTGTACAAGACGGACGCGTTGTTCGTGATCTACCCCAGCCAGCGCGGCGGCTGGAGCGCCCAGTGCGTCACCGACCACAAGACCAAGCGCCCCAAGCTGCCCTTCCCCCAGAGCTGGGCCGGCCAGCCGCAGGAGGTCATTGAGCAGAAGAGCGGCATCCCGGGCATCAGCTTCTGCCACGCCAGCCGCTTCCTCATCACCGCCAAGGATAAGGAAACTGCCCTTGCCGCCTGCCGTCAGGTGTTAAAGAACAATGGCCGCATCTGAGCCGTGCGCCCGGCCAAAGCCCGCCTTTGTGTATATGGTGCGGTGTACAGGCGGTACGCTGTACACCGGCTGGACCACCGACCCTGCCGTCCGCCTGCGCGCACACCAGAGCGGACGCGGCGCAAAGTACACCCGTGCCAGAGGGGCCGGGGGTTTTGCCTATCTGGAACTGTGCGCGGATAAACGCGCCGCCCTGCGGCGGGAGTATGCCCTCAAGCAGCTGCCCAAGGCCCAGAAGGAACTGCTGTGCCGCGCATGGAGCGCGGCGGGCGGGCCATTTTCCGGCGTATAAAGCGAAAACGAAACCCGGGACTCTTTCAGGGCCAGACGGCTCACGAAAGGGTCCCGGGCTTTTTGTTTTTGCGGTGTGAATTCTTTCCGTGTGCTGTAGTCCGCACATGCCTCCGGACAGGCTGCATGTGCCCCGAATATATACTGTGCAAATGCATAAAATATGAATATATTCTTCAAATAACGCATAAAGATGCAACATGAACGAAAAACGGGTGCCGGAAGCAAAAAAGGTTTGTATGGTTTTGTTATTGACGAAAAAACAGCGCGGCGTATAATAAAAGCATCAACCGAAACGCAACGGAAGAGGATGCGAAGGGAAAGTGCGCATCAGAAAACAAAAGTGTATTTTTATGAAAAAGGAGCGTCACCTATGAAAAAGGAAAACATCAAAAAAGTCGTGCTGGCTTACTCCGGCGGTCTGGATACCTCCATCATCATTCCCTGGCTGAAGGAAAACTACAACAACTGCGAGGTCGTCGCTGTTTCCGGTGACGTGGGTCAGGGCACGGAACTGGATGGTCTGGAAGAAAAGGCCAAGGCTACCGGCGCTTCCAAGCTGTACGTGCTGGACCTGAAGAAGGACTTTGTGGAGAACTACATCTTCCCCACCCTGAAGTTCGGCGCGAAGTACGAGGATTACCTGCTGGGCACCAGCTTTGCACGTCCGTGCATCGCAAAGGCTCTGGCTGATATCGCCATCAAGGAAGGTGCAGATGCCATCTGCCACGGCTGCACCGGTAAGGGCAACGATCAGGTGCGTTTTGAGCTGACCCTCAAGGCCCTGTGCCCGGATATGGCCATCATTGCTCCGTGGCGTGAGTGGGATATCAAGAGCCGTGACGAGGAGATCGACTACGCCGAGGCTCACCACATCCCCCTGAAGATCAACCGCGAGACCAACTACTCCAAGGACAAGAACCTGTGGCACCTGAGCCACGAGGGCCTCGATCTGGAAAGCCCCGCCAACGAGCCCCAGTACAACAAGCCCGGTTTCCTGGAGCTGGGCATCAGCCCCGAGCAGGCTCCCGATAAGCCCACCTATGTGACCATCCACTTTGAAAAGGGCATCCCCACCGCCGTGGACGGCAAGGAGATGGGCGCTGTGGAGCTGGTGGAGCACCTGAACAAGCTGGGCGGCGAGAACGGCATCGGCCTGCTGGATATCGTGGAGAACCGTCTGGTGGGCATGAAGAGCCGCGGTGTGTATGAGACCCCCGGCGGTGCCATCCTGTACAAGGCCATCAATGTTCTGGAGACCATCACTCTGGATAAGGAGAGCTCTCACTTCAAGGCTCAGCTGGCCCAGAAGTATGCCGATATCGTTTACAACGGCCAGTGGTTCACCCCGCTGCGCGAGGCTCTGGACGCCTTTGCCGACAGTCTGGAAAAGACCGTGACCGGCGATGTGAAGCTGAAGCTCTACAAGGGCAACATGATCAACGCAGGTGTCACCTCTCCGTACACCCTGTACGACGAGCAGACCGCTTCCTTCGGCGAGGACGAGGACTACAATCAGGCTGATGCAACAGGCTTCATCAACCTGTTCGGCCTGTCCATCAAGGAGCACGCAAAGCTGTCCAAGAACTGGCCGGAGGTCAAGTAAGCAGTTGTAATATCTTCCCTTTCGTGTGTTTTCACACTTTCACACGGAAGTTCCATCCAACCGGCATCGTTGCCGGCGGCACCGCCGCAGGAGCGTTTTCCCCTGCGGCGGCTTTGCCGTTTTTAGAAGAAATTGACGAACCCTCTCAGTCAAACCCTGACGGGTTTGCCAGCTCTCCCGAAGGGCGAGCTTTATGCGCAGTTCGGCAAAGCCGTTCTTCAAGTGGGGAAGCTCTTGCTTTTCGCAGGCAGAAGAAAAGCTCCCCCCTTGGGGGAGCTGGCACGGCGCAAGCCGTGACTGAGAGGGTTTGGACATAAAGTAAAGGATAAAACTATGGCAGAACAACTCTGGAAGGGCCGTTTTTCCAAGGCCGTGGATTCCCGCGTGAACGACTTCAACTCCTCCATCCGCTTCGATCAGCGCATGATCGCGCAGGATATGCGCGGCAGCGGCGTGCACGCCGCCATGCTGGCAAAGCAGGGCATCATCTCGGAAAAGGACTGTGAGGACATCCTCAACGGTCTGGCTTCCATCGCCGATGATCTGGCAGCCGGCAGGCTGGAGATCGACCCGGGCGCCGAGGATGTGCACACCTTTGTGGAGCAGACCCTCACCGCCCGCATCGGCGATGCGGGCAAGCGGCTGCACACCGGCCGCAGCCGCAACGATCAGGTGGCGCTGGATATCCGCCTGACCCTGCGGGACTACAGCCACACCCTGCAGGCCTACATTGTGGAGCTCATCAAGGTCATCTGCAAAAAGGCCGGTGAGAACACCACCGCCGTCATGCCCGGCTACACCCATCTGCAGCGTGCCCAGCCCATCACCTTTGGCCATGCCCTGATGGCATACGCCTCCATGCTGCTGCGGGATCTGCAGCGCTTTGAGGATGCCACCGCCCGCATGGACGCACAGTGCCCGCTGGGCAGCGGCGCGCTGGCTGGCACCACCTACCCGCTGGACCGCCAGTTCACCGCCGAAAAGCTGGGCTTTGCGGCTCCCTGCGCCAACAGTCTGGACGGCGTGTCCGACCGCGATTTCTGCATCGAACTGGCCAATGCCATCTCCATCTGCATGATGCACCTGTCCCGTCTTTCCGAGGAGATCATCCTCTGGTGCAGCTGGGAGTTCAAGTTCATTGAGCTGGACGATGCCTTTACCACCGGCTCTTCCATCATGCCGCAGAAGAAGAACCCGGATGTTACCGAGCTGATCCGCGGCAAGACCGGCCGCGTCTACGGCGACCTGAACACCCTGCTGGTGATGATGAAGGGCATTCCCCTCGCCTACAACAAGGACATGCAGGAGGATAAGGAAGCCATCTTCGATGCAGTGGATACGCTGGAGCTGTGCTTGAAGACGGTCACTCCCATGCTGGACACCATGAAGACCATTCCGGCCAACATGCGCCGCGCCGCCGCCAAGGGCTTTATCAACGCCACCGACTGCGCCGACTACCTCACCAAGAAGGGGATGCCCTTCCGCGATGCCTACAAGCTGACCGGCTGCATGGTGTCGGACTGCATCGCAAAGGACAAGACCCTTGAAGAGCTGACCCTCGATGAGTTCAAGGGCTACAGCGCTCTGTTCGAGAACGATATCTACGATGCCATTGATCTGGTCAAGTGCTGCGAGGGCCGCACCAGCTACGGCGGCCCCAGCGAAGCCAGCGTGAACAACCAGATCGAGCTGGCCGCTGCACAGCTGGATGCGTGGGAGGAAAAGAACGCATGAGCGTGAAAGTTTTTATTGATGGCTCTTCCGGCACCACCGGTCTGCGCATTGCCGACCGTCTGGCACAACGCCCGGAGATCGAGCTGCTGTCCATCTCGGCCGAGGGCCGCAAGGATGTGAACGAGCGCGCGAAGGTGATCAACTCTGCCGACCTCGCCTTCCTCTGCCTGCCGGATGCCGCTTCCAAAGAGGTCATGCCCCTGCTGCGCCCGGACGTGAAGGTGCTGGACACCTCCACCGCCTTCCGCACCGATGCCGCATGGGACTATGGCTTCCCGGAGCTGGCGGGCCAGAAGGAAAAAATCAAAAATTCCTGCCGCGTGGCAGTGCCCGGCTGCTATGCCAGCGGCTTTATCAGCATTGCCCGCCCGCTGGTGGAGCTGGGCCTTGCACCGGCAGATTATCCCTTCAGCTGTACCGGCATCTCCGGCTACTCCGGCGGCGGCAAAAAGATGATCGCCGAGTACGAGAGCGCTGATCGCCCGGCGCACAGCAAGCTGGATGCACCCAAGAGCTACGGTCTGGGCCTTGCCCATAAGCACCTGCCGGAAATGCAGAAGATCAGCGGCCTTGCCCACACCCCCATGTTCGTGCCCGTGGTGTGCGATTACTACTGCGGCATGCAGGTGCTGGTGCCGCTGGATCTGACGCTGGCGGGCAGCACCGCCGAACAGGTGGCTGCAGGCATTGCCGGGTACTATAAGGACGCTGCCACCGTCAAGGTGCACGCTCTGAACGAAGCCCTGCCGGAGAACGGCCTGTACTCCAATGCCATGGCCGGTACCGACCGCATGGAGCTGTACATGACCGTGAACGCTGCAGGCGACCAGATGATGCTGGTCTCCCTGTTCGATAATCTGGGCAAAGGCTCTTCCGGCGCGGCCGTCCAGTGCATGAACCTGATGCTGGGGCTGGAAGAAACCGAAGGATTGGAATAAAGATGGCTCGTACACGGGCAGCGTCCTCGCCCTCTCCGTCTTTGCTTCGCAAATCCACCTCTCCCAAAGGGAGAGGCCTTGGCAAAAAGATGAAGTTTGCGTGGACTGCCAAGGGCTCCCACTTTGGGGGAGCTGGCGAGCGTATGTGAGCCTGAGAGGGCTAGCCCGTTCGAGTGAGAAGTATTTCTTTGTGGGAAAGGAAGATCATTATGCAGTATCAAGAAGTTGCGGGCGGCATCTGCGCGCCCAAGGGTTTTGCAGCGGCTGGCGTGCACTGCGGCATCCGCGCAAACCATGCAGAAAAATACGATCTGGCACTCATCAAGGCGGACGTGCGCTGTGCCGCCGCCGGTGTGTACACCACCAACAAGGTCTGCGGCGCACCCATCAAGGTGGACCGCGCCCACCTGAAGGACGGCTACGCACAGGCGATCATCGTGAACAGCGGCAACGCCAACACCTGCGCCGCCAACGGCGTGGCTCTGGCCGAAGAATGCTGTGAGCTGGTGGGCAAGGAGCTGGGCATCGACCCGCAGGACGTTCTGCCCGCTTCCACCGGTGTCATCGGTCAGCCCATGGTCATCGACCCCTTTGCCCGGGGCATCCCTGCCGCCGCCGCAAAGCTGGCTGCGGACGAGCAGGGCAGCACCGATGCCGCCACCGCCATCATGACCACCGACACCCACAAAAAGGAATACGCCATCCAGTTCGAGCTGGGCGGCAAGACCTGCACGGTGGGTGCCATTGGCAAGGGCAGCGGAATGATCGCCCCCAATATGGCAACCATGCTGGCCTTCTACACCACCGATGCGGCGGTCTCGCCCATCCTGCTGGAAAAGGCCCTCAAGACCGTGGTGCCCGGCACCTACAACCAGATGAGCGTGGATCTGGACACCTCCACCAACGATACCTTGATCATCATGGCTTCCGGCCTTGCAGGCAACCCGGAGATCTGCGAGGAGAACGCGGACTACGAAGCCTTTGTTGCCGCGCTCACCGCCATTGCAGAGCACATGTGTGCCGAGCACGCCGGTGACGGCGAGGGTGCCACCCACCTCATCACCTGCGAAGTGACCCACGCCCCCGACCTGAAGACCGCCCGTGCCGTCAGCCGCAGCGTGGTGTGCTCCAACCTGTTCAAGGCCGCAGTGTTCGGCCGCGATGCCAACTGGGGCCGCATCCTGTGCGCCATCGGCTATACCCCCGGCGATTTCTCCATTGATAAGGTCTGCGTGTGGCTTTCCAGCAAGGCCGGTGAGGTGTATGTGTGCGAAAATGCCGCCTACCACCCCTACAGCGAGGACGAAGCCGCCAAGGTGCTGGCTGAGCACGATGTGCTGGTCAAGGTGGACATGGGCACCGGCGATGCATCCGCAAAGGCATGGGGCTGCGATCTGACCTACGATTACGTCAAGATCAACGGCGACTACCGCACCTGATAACCCTCTCAGGCGCTGCGCGCCAGCTCCCCCGAAGGGGGAGCTTAAAACGAACGACAAGCAGCTGATTTTATGAAATAAAGTGACCCGTCCAGCAAAGGCTCCCCCTTGAGAGGACAGACTTCCCCGCGCCTGGGGAAGATGTCGCGTGAGCGACAAAAAGGGGAATCTGGCAATGCCGCAAGGCATTGACTGAGAGGGTTCAGAGGAAATCTTATGAAAAACGAAGAAATGGCGCGCCTTTTCTCTGAGGCGACACCCTACATCCAGAAGTATCACGGAAAGACCATGGTGGTAAAGTACGGCGGCAATGCCATGATCAACGAAGAACTGAAAAATGCCGTCATGAACGATCTGGTCACCCTTACCCTGCTGGGTGTGCGCGTGGTGCTGGTGCACGGCGGCGGCCCGGCCATCAACGAGATGCTGAAGAAAGTGGGCGTGGAGAGCCATTTCGCAAACGGTCTGCGCGTGACTGACGATGCCACCATGGAGATCGTGCAGCAGGTGCTGGCCGGTAAGGTGAACAAAGATCTGGTGGCAAAGCTGCGCGGCCGCGGCGTGGGCCTGTGCGGCATGGACGGCCAGATGCTGCGCTGCACCGAGCTGGACCCCCAGCTGGGCCATGTGGGCGAGATCGTGCATGTGGACGCTACCCTGATCGCAAGCCTGCTGGACGGCGGCTTCATTCCCGTGATCGCCACGGTGGGCATGGACGATCTGGGTCAGGCCTACAACGTGAACGCCGACACCGCCGCTGCGCAGATCGCGATTGCGCTGAAAGCGGAGAAGCTGGTATCCATGACCGATATCGCGGGCCTGCTGCGGGATAAGGACGACGAGAGCACCCTCATCCCCGAGGTGGAGGTGTCCGAGATCGAGGGCTATAAGTCCGCCGGCATCATTGCGGGCGGCATGATCCCCAAGATCGGCGGCATGGCCGATGCCATCTATCAGGGCGTGCACGAGGCGGTCATCATCGATGGACGCGTGCCCCACTCCATCCTGCTGGAGCTGTTCTCCAACCGCGGCTCCGGCACCCGCTTTTACCGCCGCAGCCACCGCGAATAAGCATTGCGCAGGTGCCGTGCAGGCGGTATAATAAGAAAAATGACCCTCTCAAGCCTTTGCCAGCATTTTCTGGCGCGAAAGCGCCTGAGAGGGTTTTCTGTTCACAGTTTCTGTTCACAGGAGGGTACACCTATGGATTCTGAAAAAGTCATCAAGCGGGACAACGAATACGTCCTGCACACCTATAACCGCAACCCTATTGTGCTGGAAAAAGGCCACGGCCTGCGCGCCGCAGGCCCCGAGGGCCAGCAGTATCTGGATTTTACCAGCGGCATTGGCGTGAACAGCCTTGGCTACTGTGATCTGGACTGGGCCGAGGCCGTTTCCGAGCAGGCCCACAAGCTGCAGCATACCTCTAACCTTTACTACACCGCGCCCTGCGGCAAGCTGGCCAAAAAGCTGTGCAAGCGCACCGGCATGAGCAAGGTGTTCTTCGGCAACTCCGGTGCCGAGGCCAACGAGGGTGCCATTAAGGCCGCGCGCAAGTACAGCGTGGACCACTACCGCAAGGACCGCACCACGGTCATCACGCTGGTGAACAGCTTCCACGGCCGCACCATCGCCACCCTGACCGCCACCGGTCAGGAGGTGTTCCACAACTACTTCGGCCCCTTCAACGAAGGCTTCCTGTATGCTCCGGCAGGCGATATCGAAGCGCTGGAGGAGCTGGTGGACCGCACCACCTGCGCCGTGATGCTGGAACTCATTCAGGGCGAGGGCGGTGTGATGGCGCTGGACCCGGACTACGTGCAGGCCGTGCGCAAGCTCTGCGACGAAAAAGACCTTGTGCTCATCGTGGACGAGGTGCAGACCGGCGTGGGCCGCACCGGCACCTTCCTGTGCTGCGAGCACTACAACCTCAAGCCGGACGTGGTCACGCTGGCCAAGGGTCTGGGCGGCGGCCTGCCCATCGGCGCAGTGCTGATGAACGAAAAGGTAGCCGAGGGCATGGGCCCCGGCACCCATGGCTCCACCTTCGGCGGCAACCCGGTGGTCTGCGCCGGTGCCAACGTGGTGGTGGACCGCATGGACCAGAGCTTCCTTGCCAATGTCAACGAGCGCGCCGTCCAGCTGCGCGCAGGCATCGCAAAGCTGCCCCATGTCAAGAGCATTTCCGGCATCGGCCTGATGGTGGGCATCGAGTTCTACGACCTCAAGGCCGCAGATGTGCTGGCCGCCTGCCGCGAAGCGGGCCTGCTGGTGCTGACAGCCAAGACCCGCCTGCGCCTGCTGCCGCCGCTGACCCTCAGCGAGCACGATGTGGACATGGCGCTGGAGATCCTGAGCGATGTGCTGGGCAAGATGGAGCCGACGGCTCCGAAGGAGCAGGCATGAAAAATCTGCTGAAAATGAGCGACCTCTCCCCTGCCGAGCTGACCCACATTCTGGATGTGGCCGATCAACTCAAGGCACAGCAGAAGCTGGGCGGCACGGCCCCGCTGCTGGCAGGAAAGACGGTTGCCCTGATGTTCTCCAAGGCATCCACCCGTACCCGCACCAGCTTTGAGGTGGGTGTGTACCAGCTGGGTGGTCTGGGCAACTACATGAACACCGCCGAGCTGCAGGCCGGGCGCGGCGAGCCCCTCAAGGACACCGCCCGGGTGCTGGGCCGCTACTACGACTGCGTGGTGTGGCGCACCTACCGCCAGAGCGATCTGGAAGAGTTTGCCGAGCTGGCCGGTGTGCCGGTGATCAACGGCCTGACGGATTACGCCCATCCCTGCCAGGTTCTGGCCGACCTGATGACCATTCGGGAGCGCAGGGGCAGCCTTGCGGGCCGGAAGCTCTGCTTTGTCGGCGACGGCAGCAGCATGGCAAACAGCCTCATCGTGGGCGGACTGCTGGCCGGGATGCAGGTCACCTGCGTCTGCCCGCAGAGCTACCGCCCGGCGGCGGATGTGCTGATGTTCGCCCACAAGTACGGCAGCGCCTTCCACCTGACCGCAGACCCTGCCGAGGGGATTCAGGATGCCGACGTGGTGGCAACGGCTGTGTGGAACACCGCCAAGCCCGGCACGCCGGAAAGTGAGCAGCGCCTGCGGGATTTTGTGGGCTTCCAGCTCACCGGCAAGCTGCTGGAAAGCGCAAAGCCCGACGTCATGGTGCTGCACTGCCTGCCCGCCCACCGGGGTGAGGAGATCTCCTCGGCAGTGTTCGAGCAGCACGCACCAGAGATCTTCGATGAAGCCGAGAACCGCCTGCATGTGCAGAAAGCCGTGCTGGCCATTCTTCTGGCGGGGAAATAAAAACAAAACGCCAACAGGGCCGCCGCACATCGTTTGTGCGGCGGCCCTGTTTTTTATCGTGGGAGATTTGTTGGTGGAATAGAGCGTTGGCTGTGCGCTGCGGTGAAATGGCATCAACCGATACTTTGCTGGTGCTCGTCCCCATAGGTCTCTATGTAGCGGAAGAACAGGTATTCGCACAGCATCAGCAGCTGTACGCGGGACTGCACCTGAATGCCGGAGCACACAAAGTTTGTGGCGTTGACATACAGGTTTTCATCTGCCATGCCGCTGAGGGTATTGCTGCCGAGATTTGTAAAGGAAACCAATGCGGCACCACGGCTTTTGGCAACCGTTGCAGCGGCAATGATCAGACTTGTTTCGCCGGAAATGGAAAGGGCCAGAACCAGATCATCGGAAGTCAGCTGCCGGGCGCTGATATTCATCAGGGTGCTGTCATCGTAACAGAAGGCGGCCTTGCCGATGGTCTGCAGCCGCTTTGCAAGTTCGGAGCCGGGCATTCTGCTGCTGCCTACGGCATACAGCTCAATGCGGCGGCTGCAGTGGATCAGCTCTACGATACGCTCTACGGTCTCCTCCGGAACCATCTCGATGGTTTTGTGGATATCCCGGAAAAAGTCGGTCGGGTGAGATTTTCGCGGCGTTTCCTCCGGCTCAAACAGATCCATGCGCAAAGATGCCTTAAAATCGGAATAACCACTGAAACCGAGCTTCTTGCAAAAGCGGACGACAGAAGCCGGTGAGATGAACAACCGGTCCGCAAGTTCCGTCACCTTGAGATTGGCGATCTCGGTGTGGTTGCGAATGCAGTAAGAAAGAAGCTCATTATCGTTTTTGTTCAGCTGGGGCGTGTGTTCTGCAATGCGGGTGAAAAAGTCCATGATGTCCTCCGGCGGGAAGGCTTTGAAGAAAGTTAGCAGGTGTGAAAATATTTTCAGACTCTGGAATTGTTTCAACTTGGGCAAACTGGTTCAAAACTTTCAAAACGCCTTTAAAAAAATGTTCATATCGATTATATTATAGTCACTCTCCAAAGCGCGCGCAAGGGTAAAATCAGAAACATGATCGCAAAACGAATGTGAGGTTTCAAAAATGGAAGGATTTAAAGTTGTTATTGTCGGCGGCGGCTCCAGCCATACCCCCGGCATTATCCAGAGCCTGATTGCAAATCTTGACCGCTTCCCGCTGAAAAAGCTGGTGCTGTACGATATTGACCCGGATCGTCTGGAGCTGGTCGATACCCTGTGCGGCTCGCTGATCGCAAAGCTGGATCCGGAGTGCGTCTACTTCACCACCACGGACCCGGAAAAGGCCTACACCGATATTGACTTTGCCTTTGCTCAGATCCGTCAGGGCGGCATGGAAATGCGGGAGAAGGACGAGAAGATCTCGCTGGAGTTTGGCGTTGTGGGTCAGGAGACCTGCGGCCCCGGCGGCATGGCATACGGCCTGCGTTCCATCCCCGGCGTGTTCCAGGTGATCGACGATGTGCGCAAGTACGCACCCGAGGCATGGATTATCAATTACTCCAACCCTGCTGCGATCGTGGCTGAGGCCACCCGCCGCAAGTACAACAACTATAAGATCCTGAACATCTGCGATATGCCGGTAGCCATCATGCTGTCCTTCGCAAAGATGCTGGGTCTGGAAAAATACAACGATGTGGACCCGGTCTACTTTGGTTTGAACCACTTTGGCTGGTGGACCCACCTGTACGACAAGAGCGGTGTGGACCGTATGCCGGAACTGAAGGAAAAGATCATGAAGTTCGGTCTGGCTGCTTCTCATGATAAGCACCACTCCGATCCTTCCTGGCGCCACACATGGGAAAACTTTAAGGAAATCCTCACCGACTTCCCGGAGTATCTGCCCAATACCTACCTGCAGTACTATCTGTATGCCAAGGAAAGCGCCGAGGATATGGATCCCAACTACACGCGTGCCAACATGGTCATGGATGGCCGTGAGAAGGACATGATCGAGCAGGCAAAGCTGATCCGCGAGAGCGGCGGCAAGAAGGAAGCAAACCTGAATCTGTTCAATGCTTTTGGCGATTTTATTGTGGATGTGGCATGCTCCATTGCCTATAACAATGCGGACCGCTATCTGGTCATTGTGGAAAACAAGGGCTGCATCCCGCAGATGCCGTATGATGCCATGGTGGAAGTTCCCTGCTACCTGCGCAAGTGGGGCCCGGAGCCTGTTACCATCGGCAATATCCCCCAGTTCCAGCTGGGCATGATGATGCAGCAGGTCTCTTCGGAAAAGCTGATCGTGGATGCTTATTTTGAACACTCCTACCAGAAGGCACTGGAAGCATTCACGATGAACAAGACAGTTCCCTCTGCCAAGGTGGCACGCAAGATCCTGGATAAGATGATCGAAGCCAATAAGGGCTACTGGCCCGAACTGCACTGAGATCCTCAGGAGGTAAATCATGGAGAAGAGAGAGAAGAAAGTTACCTTTTCACAGTTCCAGAAACTGGGAAAAGTTCTAATGACGCCTGTCATGATCCTGCCCATCGCAGGTATTCTGGTGGGCATTGGCTCTGCGTTCACGACAAAGAACATTGTGGCACTGTGGCCGGTTCTGGGCAATACCTATGTCAAGCTGTTCTTTAATCTGCTCAAGGCCATGGGCAATACCATTAACTCCTATCTTCCAATCATTTTTGCTGTTTCCGTTGCCATCGGCTATGCAGAAAAGGAAAAGGGCATCGCGGCATTGTCCAGCGTGATCGGTTTCCTCGCCATGAACAATGTGATGAATATCCTGCTGACCAGTCTGGGCATTCTGGACCCTGCGGCGATGAAGACCGGCCAGTCCATGGTCATGGGCATCGCTTCGCTTGACACCGGTGTATTCGGCGGTATTCTGGTGGGTCTGCTGGTTGCAAAGCTGCATAACAAATACTATAATATTCAGCTGCCGCCGGTTCTGGGCATCTTCTCAGGCACAAAATTCGTGCCGATGATCTCGCTGCTGGCCTGCTCTGCGCTGGGTCTGGTAATGTCTGTGGTGTGGCCCTTCGTTCAGACCGGTCTGGGCTTCATGGGCGAGATCATTTATGACACTGGCATGGCAGGCAGTGTGATCTATGGTCTGGCAGAGCGTGCGCTGCTGCCTTTTGGCCTGCATCACTTTATTTACACTCCGTTCTTCTTCACAAACCTTGGCGGTTCCATGGTCATTGATGGCACGCTGTATGAAGGCGCAGTGAACATTTACAACGCCATGCTGGCTTCTCCGGATGCCATGTTTGACGTGAACATTACCCGCTTTATCATGAACGGCAAGGTTATTTTTGCTATGTTTGGTCTGCCCGGTGCGGCTCTGGCCATGTACCATTGCGCAAAGCCGGAGCGTAAGCCTCAGGTCAAGGCGCTGCTGATCGCAGCCATCATCCCCTCCATCTTCACTGGCATCACCGAGCCCATTGAGTACAGTTTCCTGTTTGCGGCTCCGCTGCTGTTCGTGGTGCACGCTGGCTATGCAGGTCTGGCCTACCTGCTGACTTACATCTGCAAGGTGAATATCCCGGGGCCCAGTTCCTTCGGCGGCCCTTTCCTGAGCACGATCTTCAATGGCATCATGCAGGCGGATAAAGGCTCTAACTGGATCTGGGTGTTCATCATTGGCATTCCCTGCTTCTTCCTGTACTATTTCACCTTCCGCTTCATGATCACCAAGTTCAACTACAAGACTCCCGGCCGCGAAGATGATGGCCAGGAGGTCAAGAAGCTGGACAAGAAAATGAGCGACGAGATGATGGCGACCATCATTGAAGGTCTGGGTGGTGCAGACAATATCCAGCATGTGGATGCCTGCTTTACTCGACTGCGCGTCAAAGTCAAAGACAAGGCTCTCGTTATGCCGGATACTGACTGGAAGCAGAAGACGGGTGCAAACGGCGTCGTTCAGGTCGCAGATGGTGTGCAAATCATCTACGGTGCCAAGGCCGATATCTACAAAAACAACCTCAAGAGCGCTCTGAACATGGACTGATTTTTCAGTGCCGGTCAGGGTTTCCCGAATAAACAGCGAGGGCATCTGCCAACGGCAGATGCCCTTTCTGCATACAAAAAAATCAAACCTTTGCCGCACCGCGGTCGAGGATCTTATCGAACCGGGCAAAGAAGGTGATGGTGGTGATGGTGGCGGCCAGAATGTCGCTGACCGGCTCGGCCAGAAACACGCCGAACACTGCATCCGGCAGAACATGCGGCAGAATGAAGATGAGGGGAATCAACAGAATGATCTTGCGCAGGCAGGCCAGCAGCAGGCTGACCTTAGCCTGTCCAAGCGCCATAAAGCTTTGCTGGCAGGCGATCTGGAAGCCCATGGCAAAAATGCCCGCCATGTAAATGCGCATGGCCCACGTGGTGTACTGGATCAGTGCGGTGTCCGAGGTGAAAATGCCTGCCACCGCGCCGGGAAACAGCATCATCAACAGCCAGAACAAGCAGGTGTAGGCCCCGCACAGCGTCAGCTGAAAACGGAAGGCTTCCTTGACGCGGGCCTTCTTGCCTGCGCCGAAGTTGAAGCTCATCACCGGCTGTCCGCCCTGACAGATGCCCTGAATGGGCAGCGTGCACAGCTGGGATGCGCTGGTGATGACGGTCATGGCACCCACAGCCACATCGCCGCCGTACCGCGCCAGACTGGAGCTGAAGCTGATGGAAAGCAGGCTTTCGGTGGAGAGCATCACAAACGAGGAGATGCCCAGCGCCAGCACCGGCAGAATGATCTGCTTTTCCGGGCGCAGGTAGTCTCTGCGCAGGCGCAGGATGGTCTTTTTGCCGGTGAGAAAGCGGATGATCCATGCAGCGCCCACGGCCTGACTGAGCACCGTGGCAATGGCCGCGCCCCGCACGCCCAGCCCGAACCCGAAGATCAGGATGGGGTCGAGGATAATGTTGATCACCGCGCCGATCACGGTGGTAAGCATACTGGTCTTGGCAAAGCCCTGCGTGGTGATAAAAGGGTTCATGCCCAGCACCACCAGCACGAACACCGAGCCTGCAATGTAGATGCGGCTGTAGCTCAGGGCGTACGGCAGGGTGGCATCGCTGGCACCGAACAGCCGCAGCAGCACCGGTGCCCCGGCATAGAAGCCAATGGTCAGCACCACGGCAAAGAACATCAGTACGGTAAAGCTGTTGGAGACGATCTTTTCGGCCTGCTGCCTGTCCCCCTGCCCCAGAGCAATGGCGGTGCGCGGCGCGCCGCCCGCGCCCACCAGCATGGCAAAAGCGTTCAGCAGCATCAGAATGGGTGTGAACAGCCCCACGCCGGTCAGCGCTGCCGCGCCAATGCCCGCAATGTGGCCGATGTAAATGCGGTCCACGATGTTATACAGCAGGTTCACCACCTGCGCCACCACGGCGGGGATCATGAGCTGCAGCATCAGCTTTTTGATGCTGCCGGTGCCCATATCTTGTTTTGCCTGTGCCATTGGAATGCTCTCCTCTATACTTCAAATTTGAAAAATATCGTTCCTATTATACTCGGCTCCCGCCCAAAAGAACAGCCTTTTTTGCAAAGAAACCGCGCTTTCTGCCCCAAAAACGCAAAACGGCACGGCTGCGTATGGCTTGCAGCCGTGCCGTGCCGTAACGGGAGAAAAGTGTTGACGGAAAACCGCTTTTTTGCTATACTGTAAAGGCTAATATATGGAGATGTATCGAAGCGGTCGTAACGAGAACGACTCGAAATCCGAGTGGATGCTTCGCCGGGTGTCTCCATATCACACGAGGGAACGTCAATTTTGATGTCCTGACAGGCTTCAAAGCCTGTCTGAACGATGCGTTTTCTAACAATATTCTAACAGCAACTATTCCAAGTTTCAAGGCCGATTTGCGATATACAAATCGTAAATTTGCTATGAAAATATACTTGGAGATGTATCGAAGTGGTCGTAACGAGAACGACTCGAAATCGTTTTGTCCTTAATCGGGCACGTGGGTTCGAATCCCACCATCTCCGCCAACAAAAGGCATCAGCTCAGGCTGGTGCCTTTTTTGCGGCTAGATGGTGCGGATGAGAACAGGGCGGCGGCCCGCAGACCGCAAGCAACCAGCCCTGCGGGCTGTTGCTTAGCCTGCGGGAGAATATCCACCATCTCCGCCAGAAGTCGCAGATTGCATTTTGAGACAGAGGGGAATATACTTATATTGGATAGATTCCAATACTATAGCAATTTAACTTTTTAATGCAAAAGCGGTGAATTGCATATCGCAAAGATGCCGTTTGAATGTTGCACGAATTTCTTAACTTGCGATAAAATTTGCGATAAACGATTTTTGGAAGGAATATAATCATGTCGAAAGATGAATATTTGATCACAGATCCACCCCTTAAAGCGCTGACTGTTTTTGCGATGCCGATGATCCTTGGCAGCTTTTTTCAACAAGTATACAATATGGCCGATTCCATAATAGTTGGTCAATTTGTTGGCTCCTCGGCACTTGCGGCTGTTGGTGCTTGTGCTGCACTGACCAATGTTTTTATTTGTGTGGCGCTTGGTGCTGGTGTGGGCGCAGGTGTGCTTGTAAGCCGCTATTTTGGTGCAAAAAATTATGGTAAAATGAAAACCATTGTGTCAACGTCCCTGATCAGCTTTTTGATCTTAAGCGTTGTCCTTGGTGTCTTTGGCTTTTGCTTTTCCCATTTCATGATGAGCGGATTACAGACCCCTGCCGATATATTGGAAGAAGCAGTATTGTATCTGCGTGTCTACTTTGTGGGTTTCCCGTTTCTATTCATGTACAACATTCTTTCCACCATGTTCACTTCCATCGGTGAATCCAAAATTCCGTTGGGACTGCTGATATTCTCATCTATCCTGAATATTTTTATGGATCTCTGGATGGTGGCCGGTCTTGGTCTGGGGGTGTTTGGTGCAGCCCTTGCGACCTTGATCGCACAAGGAATTTCTGCCGTGTTTTCGTTTTTGATCTTTCTGTCTCGGATGCGGCAATACAAGAGCTCCTTTAGCAGGTTCGACCGGCAGGAGCTGTATTCCATGCTTCGCATTGCGGTACCATCGGTTTTGCAGCAGTCCACAGTGTCTATCGGTATGATGATCGTGCAGGCAGTGGTAAATCCCTTCGGCACACAGGCACTTGCCGGGTATGCGGCAACGATGCGGGTAGAAAATGTTTTTTCGCTGATCTTCGTATCCATCGGCAATGCAGTTTCGCCGTTTGTATCCCAGAATTTTGGCGCAAAGAAAATTGAGCGTATCAAAAAAGGGTATCATGCTGCACTGGTGTTGGATCTATGCTTTGCAGTTCTTGCTTTCGTGGTCATTGAAACACTGCACACACAGATTTCCTCGTTGTTCTTGGGAAAAGACGGAACCGCGTTGGCCTATCAGGTGTCCGGTGATTATATGAGATGGCTTGGTTACTTTTTCATCTTCATGGGCATCAAGATGGCAACGGATGGCGTTCTTCGCGGACTTGGAATCATGCGGCCGTTTCTTATTGCAAATATGGTAAACCTTGCAATCCGCTTGTCTGTTGCTTTGATTTGTGCACCGCGTTTTGGCATTGCTTTTGTTTGGCTTGCAGTCCCGGCAGGTTGGCTTGCAAACTTCCTTATTTCCTATGCGGCGCTCAGAAGATCGTGGCCAGAGGATAAAGCGGCGGTATCTCAATGATTTCATGCAGTGGAGAGGTGCTTTGTTCTGACGGGTTTCACTTACAGAGAATGTGACGCGAAAAAAATTCGCCGGTGTTCCGTTCAGAAAATCAGATGCTCGCTAAAATATCTGTCAGTGTGGCGACAAATGCTTCATCCTGCTCCTTCGTCCGCTTTGCACTCCCCTTGGGGTGCTTTCCGGCACGGAGGAGCTTTTTGTTTTCATACCTCCGCAGCATGAGAGCTTCCATGTTGTCGGCGGTGTATTCCAGACCGTTCTGGTTCAGCACCCGGGCGCACTTGGCAAGGCACATACTCGCAAGGCCGTAGTCCTGTGTTACGACAATATCCCCCGGCTTTACCCGGTTAACGAGGGCAAAATCTACGCTGTCTGCCCCTTTATCGAACACCAATGTCTGCGCACCTTCCCGCTCGATTTGGTGGGCGGTGTCGCACAGGATGGTAACAGGAACGCCAAACCGCTTTGCAATCTGCAATGTCAGGTCCACCACCGGGCAGCCGTCTGCATCAATCAAAATGGTCATGTGTGTTCCTCCATCGCCCACCGAAATGCCTTTGCCGTGCGCAGGTCAGCGTCCTTAAAGTGCCCGCCGCTGTTCCACTCAAGGGTGCAGTCTGCGCCACGCTCTGCAAGTCGGCTGTGCAGGGTGCGGATGTTATCACCTACCGCAGCCATGACAGCGTTTTTCGTATGCTCTTCCTTGTTGCCAAGGCTCAGATAAATGTGCTGTGCCTGTATCGGGTGCCGCTGTTCAAACTCCATCCAGCCCGGAAACCACACCGAGGGCGAGGCGGCAGCGATACCATAGAACAGATCAGTCTGGGTGGATGCCCACAATGCAAACAACCCGGCCAGCGAGTAGCCGCCCAGAATGATTTTGACATTTTCCGGGAGAGGATACTGCTGCTTCAGTGTTGGAATGACCTGTTCTGTCAGAAAGCACAGGGTGTCCGCGGCCTTACCGCCGAAGCCTTGTTTTCCCCACACGGCAGGGGCTTCCCACGGGGAAAGTGCATCGTTCCAGCTTTCCACCGGGATGGCCGCAAACAAAAAGTGGTGCGCACTCTGTGCAATAGCGGCAATCTCGCTTTCCATGCTTTGCAGCTCATGCTCGCCTGTCATTTGGAGCAGTAGGTATTCTGCATGGGCTTCGCCGTAAATGCGGCAAGGTCTGTTCCCGATTTGCATTGTCTGTGCGGTCACTGCGACATCCTCCCGAAAAATTTGATAAGCCCAGTATAGCAACTGAAAAATCATTTTGCAATTCAAAAGGCGTTCGCATTCGCAAGCAGTGTCTTCGTAAAAAAGCTGGCACCTGATTTGAAGTTGTGCGAGGCTTCCAGAGTGATGTATCAGCAGTTTTTGAACGATCATGCCGTAGCCCATAAGCGGCAGACGAACCGGGCACGTGGGATCTGAACAGGGCAGCGTTATTCAATACCGCTAAGCTCGCGGTACAGCGTGCGGGCATAGGAATCTGTCATGCCGCTGATATAGTCGGTGACCATCAGCAGCCGGAGGTACAAGTCAAAAGATTCCGTGCCGGTTCGGGCGTTTTGGTAATCCTGCTTGTAATTGTCGGAGAAGATGGCGAGAAGCTTTTTGTCGGCCTTGGAAGGTGCCTGCCCGTCGGTGCAGTATGCAGAGTCATAGTACAGCACGGCGGGAACAAAATGATCCAGCAGAAAATCGAGAATGACCTGTCCGGACAGCTCCAGTTTCAGGATGCCGGGCGTATCGAAGGCGAATTTCCGCATGGCCCCTTTCAGAATGTCAATGGTGATGGCGTGATTGGTTCCTTCAAACAGATCACCGCAGTAGGTTCCGGCCATGATCTCTTTATATTTGCAGGAAAAACGGTAGATGGCTACATACATCAGCCACTGACGCGTTTGGGTGAGCCATTTTTTAAATGCAGCGCTGTCGTTTTCTGGGGTGTGGTCTGCACCGCGCAGCGCGGAAAGTTCTTGGATCCGCTCATCGGAGAAGTACTCAGGGCTTCTGTGGGGAACGATCTTTGAATGGTCATAAGAATTTGTGTAATATTCAATGAACTGGTCAAGGGTGAACAGGCCCTTTTTAAAGGCATCTTCCAGATCGGCAGTAGAATATGCAATGTCGTCGGCTGCTTCCAGCAGGTAGGTCAGCGGATGGCGCACGATGCCTTTGTCGGGAGTGGTGGTCCCAACCGCTTCCGAGATCTGCTCAAAAGTCTTCTGTTCTGCAGCGAAGAAGCCGAGTTTGTGCTTTCGGATATCCGCACTGCCTTTATCAACGGAGCAGGAGTCGGTGGGATATTTTACCAGCGTGCTGATGATCGCTTTGGACAGATTGAGGCTGGAACCGTGTTTTGCTTTCAGCAGGATCCGCAGTGCCTGTGCATTGCCCTCAAAATTTTCCAGATCAGCGATCATCTGCTTGGATAACCAGCTGCGAAGGGGCTGTCCTTTGTATTTTACATGGTCGAGGTTCTCTTTGAACCAGTCACCGATCACGGTCTCGCCGAAATGCCCGAAGGGCGGATTGCCGAGGTCGTGCAAAAGGCCGGCGCAGAGCAGGACTGATGCGATGGCTTCGGCATCCTCCGGCACAGCAATATCCGTTGGCTTGTACTGTGTTGTGTTTTTGGAGATCATGATGCCAAGCTGCCGGGCGATCGTGGAGACTTCGATCGAGTGCGTCAGGCGGGTTCGGATGAAATCACTCTTGTCCAGAGGAAACACCTGCGTTTTATCCTGCAGCCTGCGGAATGCAGCGCTGGAAACGATCCGGCTGTAGTCCTTTTCAAATGCATTGATGGGATACTCCTTGAACGAATCGGGCTCAGGAGGTTCAGAAGAAAGCTTTTCAGTTGACAGCAATTTTGCCCATTCCATAATCAGTACACCTCGCTTTTGAAACGTCGTGATTAAAAACCTGCAAAAGGCATCGGCCTTCCATCACTGCCATTATACAAAAGAAACGCTGCTCCGGCAACAAAAAACGGATTCTCTGAAAAAAACATAAAAACTGCAGCTTGAACATGTGCAGAGTTCCAATTTATTTCGGGATCCGAAAAAAGGAAAGCGGAGTGTTATGCTGCGGTGTACTACTTCCGTCAGATGCACCCGAAATTGAATCAGACAAAAGCTTCCCTTTCCGTGGGCTGCGTGCCTGCGGCGGGGAAGCTTTTTTGTATGCCTGCGGGGCAGGAACGGCGGGATATCAGCCAGATTGCACAAAACGCATTGCACAAAATTGAACAGCTTTTCAAGAAAAAATCTTGCTATTCCGCTTGCGCTCATGTATAATGGACTTGGCTTGAAAGGTAGGATGTTTAAAAACGCTCTGCCGTATGCTGCTGCAGATGACTTGAAAGGTGGAACATGGGATGTTGTATAAGAAAGCTTCTGAGATGAAACCCACTCCGATCCCCCATTGCATGGGCGGCGAGGGCACCGTGATGATGGAACGCTTGCTGGATGCGCCTGCCGAAATGCTGGGCAAGGGCCGCGCCTATGTGCGCCACACGCTGGCACCGGGCGTGACCATTGGCAGGCACACGCATGAGCACGAGATGGAAAGCATGGTCATCGTCTCCGGCCGCGCTGTCCACATTATCAACGGCGAGGAGCAGATCTTGGAGAAGGGCGACATCATTGCCGCCATGCCCGGCGACACCCACCAGATCGCCTGCCTGGGCGACGAGCCGCTGGTGCTGATCGCACAGGTGCTGTACGAATAAAGGAGGAGCTTCAGATGGAACAGATCCGCAGTGCCGATGTTCTGGCCAATTTTCCGCAGGTGGATGAGGAAAAACTGAACGCCGCCCTTGCCGCCGAAGCTGCCGCCAGCAACCGCAAGATCATTGTGCTGGACGACGATCCTACCGGCGTACAGACGGTACATGATATCTATGTTTATACAAATTGGACGGTAGAAAGCCTGCGCAAGGGCTTTGCTGCGCCGGAAAAGCTCTTCTTTATTCTGACCAACAGCCGCGGCTTTACCGTGGCCGAGACCACCAAGGCCCACCGCGAGATCGCGGAGAACACCGCCAAGGTGGCCCGCGAGTTCGGCATGGACTACCTTATCATCAGCCGCGGCGACTCCACCCTGCGCGGCCACTACCCGCTGGAGACCGACCTGCTGCGCGAGGTGACGGAGGCTGAGAACGGTTACAAAATGGATGGCGACATCCTGTGCCCCTACTTCCGCGAGGGCGGACGCTTTACACTGGACAACGTGCATTATGTGCGCTACGGCGCAGAGCTTGTGCCCTGCGGCCAGACCGAATTTGCCAAGGACGAGACCTTTGGCTACCACGCCAGCAACCTGTGCGAATACATTGAGGAAAAAACCGGCGGCAAAGTCCGTGCAGGAGACGTGACCTGCATCTCGCTGGAAAGCCTGCGCGCCATGGACTTTGACGGCATCGAGGCCCAGCTGCTGGCGGTGCACGATTACGGCCATGTGATCGTGAACGCAGTGGCGGACTGCGATGTGAAGGTGTTTGCAGTGGCACTGTACCGCGCCATGGCAAAGGGCCGTCACTTCACCATCCGCAGTGCGGCCGCACTGGTCAAGGCCATCGGCAATATTTCCGACCAGCCGCTGCTCACCCGGGAAAAGATGGTCACGCAGGAAAGCAAGGCAGGCGGCATCATTGTGGTGGGCAGCCACACCAAAAAGACCACTGCCCAGCTGGAAGAACTGAAAAAAGTACAGGGTATCGAGTTTATTGAGATGGACAGCGACAAGGTGCTGGTGCCGGGCGAGCTGGAAAAGGAAGCAGCCGCCATCGTGGCCCACTGCTCACAGCAGATCGCAAAGGGCATCACCTGCTGCGTGTCCACAAAGCGCGTGGTGCTCACCCTGCCGGACGACACCCCGGAAGCAGCCCTCGTGCGCAGCGTTGCCATCAGCGATGCACTGCAGAGCTGCGTGGGCAGGCTGACCGCTTCCCCGGCTTTTGTGGTGGCAAAGGGCGGCATCACCAGCAGCGACGTGGGCGTGAAGGCCCTGCGCGTGAAATGCGCCAAGGTGCTGGGCCAGATCCGGCCGGGCATCCCGGTATGGCAGACCGGTGCCGAAAGCCTGTTCCCCGGCACGCCGTACATCATCTTCCCGGGCAATGTGGGCGAAGTGCCCACCCTGCGGGAAGCGGTGGAAATTTTACTGGGTTGACAGCCTGACGATTTAGAATTGTCTCCGCTCTGCTCTGACAATATCAGAGGAAAAATTATTTTAAATATTGCAAACAAGCCAGCCCTGCGGGGCTGGCTTGTTTGCTTTTTCACGG
Organism: Faecalibacterium taiwanense; assembly: GCF_036632915.2. Lineage (NCBI taxonomy): Bacteria > Bacillati > Bacillota > Clostridia > Eubacteriales > Oscillospiraceae > Faecalibacterium > Faecalibacterium taiwanense. Next base: position 253,634 of record NZ_CP155552.1, read on the forward strand.
GAAGGAGTCGTGGCGGTAAACGGCATCTGCTCTTGCTCGTTTCCTGCGGAAACAGTCGCAAAGCAATAAAACTATGCTATTGCCCTTACGTTTCGTCGCATAAGCGACTTCAAATCGGCGCAACACAAAAAATCCTTTAGCGAAGCGACTTGGATTTTTTGTATGGAGCCCATCTTCTTTGGGATTATTAAGGGCGAGTAGCCCTTAATTCGTGCCTCCCGCGCTTCGAAAGTAGCGGGTGCTTTTCTGGTTCTCTTTTGGCACGCAAAAGAGAACGTACCCGGCGGAGAAAAATTTATAAAAGCTATATAAATCTGCCCTACGCGAAAACGCTCTGCGCGGGAAGAAAAAAATCACTCTTTTTGGGCTTTCTTTTTCTTCTTTGCTGCCTTTTCCTCCGGCTTGTTCTTCATCAGCCTGCCGAGGGATGCGGCAGTGTATACGCAGAAGCAGCCCACCACCACGATCAGCACGACGGCGCTTGCGTCCAGCGCCACGGTGCCGGCGCGGACAGCGGCCAGATACAGTGCCAGCAGCACCACGCCGCCGCCCAGCCACAGGCTGCTGCTGTTCACCTGCTTTTGCCACTCCTGCTGCGGCGTGAGCGGATGCTGCTGCGCCTTGCCCTGCCGGGCCTTCTTTTTCCAGATGTTATCACTTTGAAACGGATTCATGTTCCGGTGGCTCCTTCCCTGTCTTTTTCTTTAAGGGTATTATACGCCGTAAGATGGGATGATGTCCAGAAAGAAGTGGATTTTTCACCACTTGCATCCCACATTTGTGCAGAACGACCAAAACCGGCCCGAAATATCGGCTATTCGCCAATTTACTTTTTGCGGACCGAAGAGTAATCTAATGGTAGGATGTAAAGACGGACAAGCTGTTGAGATTGAACTAAAGGTAGGATGTAGCAAAGAGCCTTTGCTGCGGGCTTGTCCGGCACGAGAACACGAAAAACAAAAGGAGGCTTTTCCGTTATGAAGGTAGGTCTGATCTATACCAGCACCACCCCGGAACTGATCGAACTGGTGGAGCAGGAGGTCAAAAAGCAGCTGGGCGATGATGTGGAGCTGTACAGCCTGCAGGACCCCAGCATTCTGGCAGATGTCCGCGCGGCAGGCTATGTGACCACTGCACCGGCAGCACGCCTGATCGGCATGTACATGAAAGCCGCTGAGGAAGGCGTGGATGCCATGCTGAACCTGTGCAGCAGCGTGGGCGAAGTTGCCGACAGCGCACAGGACGTGGCAAAGTACATTGGTGTGCCTATCGTCCGCGTGGACGAGGAGATGTGCCGCGAGGCTGTCCGCAAGGGCCAGCGCATCGGCGTGATGGCTACCCTGCCCACCACGCTGGAACCCACCAAGGGCACCATCCTGCGCATGGCCCGCGAGTGCAACAGGCACGTGGAACTGGTGGACTGTCTGGTGGACGGTGCATTCGGTCTGGATCAGGACCAGTTCAAGGCCCGCATGACCGAGATGGCCGGTACCATTGCCGACAAGGTGGACGTGATCGTATTTGCACAGGGCAGCATGGCCTACTGCGAACAGTATATCGCCGATAAGTTTGGCAAGGTGGTTCTCAGCAGCCCCCGCTTTGGTGCAGCCGAGCTGAAAAAGGCGCTGGAAAAGAAAGGCACCATTTAAAAAAGGAACAAGAGCCGGAGCACGAGACCGGCTCAGGAGAAGATATTTTTTTGAAGGAGAATTCTTATGAAAAAGATGATTTCCCGTCGTGACTTCCTGAAGGTGGCTGGCATTTCCGCTGCTGCTCTGGGTCTGGCTGCCTGCGGCGGCTCCGGCACCAGCACTGCTGCTTCCACTGCCTCTACTGCAGCTTCCACCGGTTCTTCCGCTGCCGCTTCCGGCTCGGCTGTCACCCTGAAGCTGGGCTTCTCCACCAACGAAGAAGACCCCCGTGCAAAGGGCGCAAAGCAGTTTGCAGAAGAAGTTGCCGAAAAGACCGGCGGCGCTGTGGAAGTTCAGCTGTACCCCTCCGGCCAGCTGGGCGGCGATGCTGACCTGATCAACTCTATCGCTCTGGATTCCGGCACGGTGGATATCATCATCACCGACGCTTCCAACTTTGCCACCTACGATGCAAAGATGGGCATTTCCGCACTGCCGTTCCAGTTCGAGACCTTCGACGATGCATGGGCATTCATGGACAGCGACATCGAGGCTGCCGCTGAGGAAGGCCTGCTGAGCCAGAATATGCGTGTGCTGGCCCACTACTGCAACGGCTTCCGCTGCGTGACCAACTCCAAGGGCCCCATCAACAGCCCTGCCGACATGAACGGTCTGCTGATCCGCACCCCCGAGAACCCCGTCATCATGGCTACCATGACCGCTCTGGGTGCCAACCCCCAGCCGCTGAGCTTCTCTGAGCTGTATCAGGCTCTGCAGCAGAAGACCTACGATGCACAGGAGAACCCCATCCCCGTTATCTACAACAACAACCTGTTCGAGGTTCAGGAGTACCTGAGCATCACCAACCACATCTACTCCGGCATGTGCTTTACCATTGCCGAGAGCAGCTGGAACAAGCTGAGCGCTGACCAGCAGCAGATCGTTTCCGACGCTGCAAAGGCATCTGCCGATTACGACCGTGAGCTGAACGAGCAGCAGACCAACGATTTGGTCTCCGCTCTGGAAGAGAAGGGCATGAAGATCAACAGCCCGGAACTGGCTCCGTTTGCAGCTGCGACCGAAAAGGTCCTGACCGACAACGCTGATACCTACGGCGACCTGCTGGATCAGCTGAAGGCATGGAAAGAAGCCCGCTGAGATCACTGACCAGAAAACCTTGAAATAAAACCGAAGCAAAGGGACGAGGGGCGTGCCCTTCGTCCCTTTGCATTTTATCTGAATCGCACTTGGAAAGGAGTTTGTACTGTGAAAAAACTGCAAACCACTCTGGACAAGATCACCACCCTCATTTCCGCCATTCTGTGCGCGGCTATGATGGTAATTCTGTTCGCAAACGTTGTGCTGCGCCTGATCCCCGGCATCGGCGGCTTCAAGTGGTACATGGAGAGCAGCCAGTATCTGAACGTCTGGTCCATGCTCATTGCCTGCATTGGCATCAACGCCATGGGCACCAACCTCCGCGTGGAGGTGGTGGATTCCATCCTCGGTAAGACTCCGCTGGGCAAAAAGATCGTTGTCATCATCCGTGATGTGTTCATCATCCTGTTCTACGTCATGGTCACCTACGGCGGCTACCAGCTGTGCACCCGCGCAAAGCAGGCCGTTTCCACCATGCCGCAGTTCACCATGGGTCAGGTGTACACCATCTTCCCCATTGCCGGTGTGCTGTGCATCCTGTCCGCCGTTCTCAACCTGATCGTTGAACTGACCGCAAAACCGGAAGGGGGCAAATCCAAATGATCGCATGGCTGCTGATCTCATTCTTCGTTCTGCTGTTTCTGGGCGTGCCCATCGCCATGAGTCTGGGCCTGTCCGCCATGGGCGGCATCCTGTTCCTGGGCGGCGGCAGCACCGTCACCATTGCTCAGCGCATGTTTGAGGGCATGAACAGCTTTGCACTGCTGGCCATCCCTCTGTACACCTTTGCCGGTTTCACCATGTCCAAGGGCGGTATTTCCAAGCGCCTGATGGACTTCTGTTACTCCATCGTCGGCCACATCTACGGCGGTCTGGCTCACGTGAACGTGCTTTCCAGCATGATCTTTGCGGGCATCTCCGGTTCCGCTGTTGCCGATACCGCAGGCGTTTCCGGTATGTTCATGCCGGAAATGGTGCGCAAGGGCTACTCCAAGAACTTTACCGTTGCCGTTACCGCCATTTCCTCCACCATCGGCATCATCATTCCTCCGTCTATCCCCATGGTGGTCATTGCCGGTATCTGCGGCATTTCCACCGGTAAGCTGTTCCTCGGCGGCATTATCCCCGGTGTCCTGTGCGGTCTGGCACAGATGATCGTCAGCTATTTCATGGCCAAGAAGGAAGGCGTGCCCAAGGAGCCGGGCCACTTCACCATCGGCCCCGTGCTGCATGGCCTGTGGGAGAGCTGGCCCGCCCTGCTCATGCCCATCATCATCGTGGGCACGATCACCATGGGTATCGTCAGCCCCACCGAGGCAGGCGTGATCGCTGTTGTTTACGGTCTGTTTGCCGGCGGCATCATCTACCGCGAACTCAAGTGGGAGGACATCAAGTTTGCCTTTGCAGAGACCGTCCGCACCAGCGGCCGTATCTTCATCGTTATCGGCGCTGCAAAGCTGTACACCGTCATGCTGACCACCGCAGGCTTTGACAAGTGGGTGGCCAAGACCATGCTGGGCTTCTCCACCAACCCCACTGTCATTCTTATCGTGATCCTGCTGATTTTCTTCATCGTCACCATGTTCATGGAGTCCATCGCAACGCTGACCCTGTTCATGCCCATCCTGTATCCCATTGCTCTGGGCGTGGGCATCAACCCCATCGTGCTCAGCGTCCTGATCACCGTGGTCATCGGTGTTGGTCTGGTCACTCCTCCGGTGGGCATGTGCATTTACGTTGCCTGCGATCTGATGGATGTTACAGTCGGCGAGGTGTTCCCCACATTGGTGCCGTTTATTGCGGCTACCTTCGTCTGCATTGCCCTGATGGTCGCCTTCCCTCAGCTGATCCTGCTGCCCACCTATTTGATGGCGTAACCGTTGCGTCCGCTTTTCAGATATGGTAAAATAGTGGTGGAAGTTCAACGTGTGATGTTTGGAGGCTTTCTGCCCCAGAACGTTCCACGTTGAACGACCCCGAATATCCACCAAACCGGATTTGGAGGCGGAACTATGTCAATGGAACATCCTGAAAAACAGAAGAATGCGGTAAAGTCTGTAGTCGATCAGGTCATGGATGGGATCATCTCCCAGATCATCGACGGCACCCTGCATCCGGGCGACAAGCTGCCTACCGAAATGGAACTGTGCAAGCAGTTCGGCGCGGGCCGCAACTCGGTGCGGGAAGCTGTGAAAAAGCTGCAGGCCTACGGCATCCTGTACATCAAGCGTGCCGACGGCACCTTTGTGAGCGAAAACTACAACCAGAAAATGCTGGACCCGATGCTGTACAGCATCATCCTGCAGAAGAACAGCTGGCAGGAATTTGTGGAACTGCGCTCCGTCATCGATATCGGTACGCTGAATATTATCATTCAGCGCAATGATATCACATCCTTTCTGCCGGACCTGTACCGCACCTTCGGCGAGCTTTCTGCCGAAATGCACTCGCCGGAGCCTTCGGTGGACAAGGTGCTGGAGCTGGACAGCCGGTTCCACACCCAGATCGCCAATGCGGCCCAGAACCCCATGCTGGCCACCATCACCGAGTATATCACCCGGCTGACGCTGCCCAGCCGTCTGGAGACCACCCGCAAGGTGCTGGCCAAGGGCGAAGAGGAGATCGAGCGGTTCGTAGAGCTGCACCGCCAGCTGCTCAGCGTGATCGAGCGCAGGCAGGTGGACGAGATCGCCGCTACAGTGCAGGATCACTACATCTTCTGGAAGAAGTAAGCATACAGGCCTCCTGCCTGCCGTAAAAGGCGGGCAGGGGACTGTGAGTTTACAAGATGGGATGTTTGTGCTAAAATGACGTTAGCATCCTTTGTTAAGCTTCTCCAATGCGACATGCAAGGAGTGTTCATCCAATGAAAAAAATCATGATCTCCGTGGCCCCCGTTGCGGCCACAGACATTCTCATCAATCCGCGGGCCATTGCCCGGGATGTGTATGAGTGCTACAAAAACGGCGCGTCCATGGTGCACCTGCACTGCCGCGACCTGAACGGCAACCTCACCCCGGATCTGAGCCTGCTGGAAGAAACGGTGGCCTACATCCGCGAGATGTGCGACATCGTGGTGGAGATCTCCACCGGCGGCGTGTCCAACCTGACCATTGAGGAGCGTGTGCAGCCCTGCTACCCCTCCTGGGTGGAAGCCAACAGCCTGAATGTCGGCTCGGTGAATCTGGGTACCTCGGTGTACCAGAACCCCATCAAGGATGTGGAGTACTGCGTCAAGACCATCATGGACAACAAGAAGATCCCGGAGACCGAGGTCTTTGAGCTGGGCATGATCAACACCGTGCGGGAACTGAACGACAAGTTCCACTTTGTAAAACCCATCCTGTTTGCACTGGTGTTCGGCCATGGCGGCGAGATGCCTGCCACGGTGCCGGCCCTGCGCCACATGATCCAGGCGCTGGAAGAGAACTTTCCCAATGGCGACTACCTATGGGGCTACACGCAGGCCCACCGCGAGGACTGGGAAATGGTCAAGACTGCGCTGGATATGGGCGCTTCCACCGTGCGCATCGGCTTTGAGGATTCGGACATGATCGCGCCGGGTGTCCATGTGGACAACAACGCAGCGCTGATCGCAAAGGTGTCGGACATCGTAAAGTCCAAGGGCATGATGCCCATGACTCCCGACGAGGTGCGCGCCATGCTCAAGATCCCGCCGCTGCGCCGTTAAAAAGGAGGAAAGAAACGTATGGTGATTCAAGGCGTTACTTACCTCTCAGACTTTGAGGCAAAAAAAGCCATCATGGAAATGGCCCGTCGGCTGGAAGCCAAGGGCTGGCTGGTGGCCGGTGACGGCAGCATGAGCGTCCGCGTCGGCCCGCAGGCCGTGTGGGTGACCGTTGCCGGTGCCGACAAGGCTGCGCTCACGCAGGATATGCTGGTGCGCGTGGATATGAATGGCAAGGCGATGCTCAGCGCAAAGCCCAAGCCCCTGCCCGAAGACCTGCCCATCCATCTGAAAATCTATCAGGAAAACGAGAACGCCCAGTGCGTGATGCACACCTATCCGGCCTGCGCGGCTGTGATGGGGATGCAGGGCCAGACCGTGCAGCCTGCAGCATTCAGCCCCGCAGTGCGGGCGCTGGGACGGGTGCAGCTGCTGCCCGCCCAGAACGTGGACGCACAGGCACAGGCTGTCAGCCTGTTGTGCCGCACCGATAAGGCTGTCCTGCTGGAAAATGACGGCTGCCTGACCTGGGGCAAGACCCCGGCAGATGCGGCCCATCTGGTGGAAGCACTGGATTACTACGCAGCCGTCACCGCAAAGCTGGGCTGCGCAGGCTGCTCCAAATGCGGCAGCTGCGGCGGTCACTGCACCGGCTGCAGCAAGTGCGGCGCACCTGCCGTGCAGCCCATGGCTCAGCCCGCTGCACAGCCTGTGGCAATGGCAGTACCCTCCGCACAGCCTGCCCAGCCGGTGAGCCTGCCGGGCGTTACCGGGCTGATCCAGCCGGGCATGGCGCTGCCCACCCTGCCCAAACAGCAGGCGGCTCCTGCCCCTGCCCCGGTGCCCGCCGCACAGCCTGCGGCAGTCCCTGCAATGGAAGCGGCCCCGGCCGCACCAAAGTCCGCAAATGCCCGCGATGCCGCAATGGCCGAGGTCATCCGCCGGACGCTGAAGAGCTTTCAATAACAAAAAGTTTCGTTTGATCCAACGGATATGACCTTTACGGAAAGGAACGAAAACCATGGATATCAGTTCGCAGGAAATTGAAGCGATCGTCAAGCAGGTGCTTGCCGGTATGGGCGGTGCACAGACAAGCGCCGCCCCTGCAGCCTATACCGCTGCACCCGGCGGTGCAGCAGGCGACCGCGGCGTGTTCGAGAACGTAGACGACGCAGTGGAGGCTGCATGGAAAGCCCAGCGCGACTGGGCGGCCAACTACAAGATCGAGGACCGCCAGCGCATCATTGAAGCCATCCGCCGCTGTGCCCGGGCACATGTGGAGGAGTGGTGCCACAAGATCGTGGAAGAGACCGGCATGGGCCGCTATGAGGACAAGGTGGAAAAACATCTGGCTGTCATCAACAAGACCCCCGGCCCCGAATGCCTGACCACCGAAGCCAAGAGCGGTGACGCGGGCCTGATGCTGGAAGAGTATGCACCCTTTGGTGTGATCTGCTCCATCACCCCCACCACCAACCCTACCGAGACCATCATCAACAACACCATCAGCATGATCGCAGGCGGCAACACCGTGGTGTTCAACGTGCACCCCCGCGCAAAGCGGGTGTCTGCCGACTGCCTGCAGGCACTGAATACCGCCATCATCGAGGCGGGCGGCCCTGCAAACCTCATTACCATGACCCGTGAGCCGACCATGGAGAATGTGGACAAGATGGCCGCAAACCCCAAGATCCGCCTGATGGCAGGCACCGGTGGCATGGGCATGGTGAACGCCCTGCTGCGCAGCGGCAAAAAGTGCATCGGTGCCGGTGCAGGCAACCCGCCCGTCATCGTGGACGAGACCGCAGACATCGAGCTGGCAGGCCGCAAGATCTACGAAGGCGCTTCGTTCGATAACAACATCCTCTGCTTTGCAGAGAAGGAAGTGTTCGCCGTGAACACCGCCTACGACGGCCTGCTGCACGAGCTGCAGAAGCAGGGTGCCTACCTGCTGAACAAGGCCCAGACCGAACAGCTGGTGAACATCGTGCTGCAGCCCAAGAAGGGCGGCGGCCACGAGGTGAACAAAAAGTGGGTGGGCAAGGATGCCGCCCGCATTCTGGAGACCATCGGCGTGCATGTGCCGGATACTTGCCGCCTTGCCATCTGCGAGGTGCCTGCCGACCATCCGTTCGTTCTGGTGGAGCAGATGATGCCGGTGCTGCCCATCGTGCGCTGCCAGAGCTTTGAACAGGCGGTGGAAAATGCCGTGGTGGCCGAGCACGGCAACCGCCACACCGCTTCCATCTTCTCCAAGGATGTGGACCACATGACCCGCTTTGCCCGGGTCATTGAGACCACTATCTACGTAAAGAACAGCGCCACCAAGGCCGGTGTTGGCATTGGCGGCGAGGGCCACTGCACCATGACCATTGCCGGCCCCACCGGCGAGGGCATCACCTGCGCAAAGAGTTTCTGCCGCCGCCGCCGCTGCATGCTGGCCGAGGGCGGGCTGCGCATCATCTGAGTTTTTGAAGGACGAAACCATCACATACAATTTTTTCAGTGTTCTGACAGGAGGAACAACTTATGAAAGCTCTGGGTTTTATCGAGACGAAGGGTCTGGTTGGCAACATCGACGCTACCGATGCAATGCTGAAGGCTGCTGACGTTGAGTTCATTGGTTCCGACACCATCGGTGCCGGTCTGACCACCGTGATCGTTACCGGCGAGGTGGGCGCTGTCAAGGCTGCTACCGAGGCTGGCGAAGAGGCTGCTTCCCGCGTGGGTGAGCTGTTCTGCGTCAACGTCATTGCACGTCCCCACGCAGATCTGGCCCGCATCATGCCTGCCAAGGGCCCCGCTACCGGCAAGTCCGGCCTGCCCGCAGGCGAGCAGGTGCCGCTGGATGCCGCTCTGGGCATGATCGAGACCAACGGCCTGACCGCTTCCATCGAGGCAGCCGATGCCATGCTGAAGAGCGCAGATGTCTCTCTGGTGGGTCAGGAGAAGATCGGCGCAGGCCTTGTTACCGTGTTCGTGCAGGGCGACGTTGGCGCTGTGAAGGCTGCTGTTGAGGCAGGCCAGACCGCTGCTTCCCGCATTGGCGAAGTGGTCAGCGCACTGGTCATTCCCCGCCCGCACGCAAGCGTGTCCGAGTGCATGCCTGAGCTGCGCTGAGCCCTGCGCTGACGCTGCATAAGAAAGGAGCGCTGTGCCTTGGTTTACCATGACATCAGTCAGGAACAGCTGCTGCTCCTGATCACGCAGGCCGTGCAGGCAGAGCTGCAAAAGCGCAGCCGTCAGGTGCCGGTAGGCATCTCGGTGCGGCACATCCACCTTACCCGCGATGATGTGGACAAGCTGTTCGGCTATGGCTACCAGCTCACCCCCAAAAAGGCGCTGAGCCAGCCCGGCCAGTTTGCCTGCGAGGAATGTCTGGACATCATCGGCCCCAAGGGCGAACTGAAGCATGTCCGCATCCTTGGCCCGGAGCGCAGTGCCACTCAGATCGAGCTGGCGCAGACCGACTGCCGCAACATCGGCATCAAAGCGCCGGTGCGTTCCAGCGGGGATACAAAGGGTACGCCAGGCGTGACCCTGCGCGGCCCGCGCGGTACTTTGACCGTGCCGGAGGGCGTGATGATCGCCGACCGCCACATCCACATGACTCCCGCACAGGCAGCGGCCTTCGGCCTTGCCGACGGCGACCGCGTGCAGGTAAAGATCGACGGCCCCAAGCCGGGCGTGATGGGCGGGGTGCTGATCCGCGCAAACGACAAATGTGCACTGGATTTTCACATCGACACGGACGATGGCAATGCCTTCCTGCTCAAGCAGGGGCAGCTGGTCACCGTGCTGGGCAAAGAGGAGTAAGCTATGATTTTAGGGATCGTCAAGGGGACCGTTGTCGCCACCCGCAAAATGCCGGAGCTTGTAGGCTATAAGTTCCTGCTGGTGGAGCCGGTGTTCGGCTCCAAAAAGGATACCATCGTGGCGGGCGACAACATCGGCGCGGGTGTAGGCGAGATGGTTCTGGTCACCACCGACGAGACCACCCAGCATGGTCTGGACCATCCGTCGCCCATTGATGCTTTCATCGTGGGCATCGTGGACAATCCTCCCACCCTGAGTAAGTAACACCCTGCAAGTTTTGCCGCAGAGAGGGGCTTCCTCCCGGCGGGATCGTGAGGCTTAAACAATGAAAATTATTATCATCGGCAGCATTGCCGCCGGGGTTTCGGCCGCCGCCAGACTTGCCGCCGCCCAGCGCGGAGCGCAGATCACCGTCTACGAAAAAGGCGGCTTCTACTCCTGCGGCACCGGCGGCCTGCCCCATTATCTGTGCGAGGATCTGGACAGCCTGAACAAGGCCATTCAGGCCAAGGAGACTGAGCTGAACGCGCAGGGCATCACCGCACATCTGCGCCATGAGGTGCGCGGCATCGACGCAGCCGCCCGCAAGGTGACGGTATGTGATCTTGCCACCGGACGCGTGTTTGAAGACCACTACGACAAGCTGGTGCTGGCCACCGGTTCTTCCAACCGTGTGCCGCAGGTGCCCGGCAGTGACCGCGTGGGCGTGCAGACCCTCAAGACCGTGGAAGATCTGATCTTCCTCAAGGAGTTCGTCCGCACCCCCTATGTGCGGGACATCGTGATCCTGGGCGGCAGCTGGGCCGGTTTGGAGATCGCAAAGTCCTTCCTCAAGCTGGGCCGCAATGTGCGTATCATTGAAAAAGAGCAGCAGCTTTTGCCCCAGTTTGACCCTGAGGTGAGCAAGCTGATCCAGAAGGAGCTGGAAGCGCAGGGCGTGCAGTTCAATCTGGGCGAGCAGGTGCGCTCCTTCCCGGGCCGTACCTTCGTGGAGCAGGTGCAGACCAACCGCGGCACCTACCCCTGTGACCTTTGCGTGGTAGCCATCGGCGTTACCCCCAACACCGGCCTGCTGGCCGGTACCGGGGCGCAGCTGGCACCCAATGGCGCTGTGCTCATTGGTGCCGACCTTGCCACCAGTGTGCCCAATATCTATGCCGTGGGCGACTGCGCGGCCTGCCGCGACGGCTCTCTGCGCACCAGCAGCCTGAAGGTGGCGGATCTGGAGATCGCCCGCACCGGCCTGACCGAGACCGAGGCCCGCAAGGCCGGTCTGCGGGTCAAGAGTGCAATGGCCACCGGCACCGACCGTCCGGGCATCTGCCCGAACCCCCACCGCATCACCATCAAGCTGGTGTATGAGGCCAATACCCGTCAGGTGCTGGGTGCGCAGGCATGGGGAGAAAAGAATGTTTCGGCCCGCATCAACGCCATTGCCGTTGCCATCCGCGCTGGCATGACCGTGGAAGCACTGGGTCAGGTGGATTTCGTCTATTCCTCCTCGTCCTGTTCCATTTGGGACCCGGTGCAGATCGTCTGCGGTCAGGCACAGTAAGCGGAGGGTGAACACATGGCAGAACGCATCAACGCCGTCAAGACCAGCTTTTTTGGCAAGGGTGCCATCCGTCTTCTGGGACCGGAGCTTCAGAAGATGGGCATCCGCCGTGCTTTGCTGGTGACGGACCGCTTTCTCTATGATTCCGGTGCCGCTGCCCGGGTCGGTCAGGTACTGTCCGATGCCGGTGTGGAGTACGCCGTGTACTACAATGTGCAGCCCAACCCCACCGTACAGGTGGTGAACGACTGCATTGCCGCAGCCCGCACCCTGCAGGTGCAGCTGCTGGTGGCCCTGGGCGGCGGCAGCGCCATCGATACCGCTAAGGCAGCCAGCATCGTGGTGGCCTGCGGCGGTACCGTGGAACAGTACGAGGGCGAGAACAAGTCCTCCAAGCCCGGCCTGCCCATCGTGGCGGTGAACACCACCGCCGGTACCGGCAGCGAGTGCACCTCCTTCTACATCGTCACCGACCCTGTCCGCCACAGCAAAATGGCCATGGTGGACCCCAACTGCATGGTCAGCATTGCGGTGAACGACACCGACTTCATGTCCTCCATGCCGCCCAAGCTCACCGCAGCCACCGGCATGGACGCGCTGACCCACGCCATCGAGGCGGCGCTTTCCAAAACGCCAACCCGCTCACGGACAAGGATGCCTACTGGGCCATGCAGGCGATCGTGCAGAACCTGCCCCGGGCCGTTGCCAACGGTCAGGATGAAGCCGCCCGCACCATGATGGCCTATGCCGAAAATGTGGCAGGCATGGCTTTCTCCAACGCGGGCCTTGGCATGGTGCATGCGATGGCACACGCGCTGGGCGGACACTACAACCTGCCCCACGGTGTGTGCAATGCGGTGCTGCTGCCCTACGTGCTGGCCTTCAACAGCCGCAGCCCGGTGTGCCGGGAGCGGTTCATGACCATTGCCGCTGCCATGGGCCTGCAGGGCACTTTTACCCCGGACACTGCCGCACCGGCAGTGATCCAGTTTGTCCGTCAGCTCAGTGCAGGCGTGGGCATCCCCGCAAACCTTGCGCAGCTGAACAAGGTGGACCCTGCAGATTTTGCCGCGCTGGCAGAGCTTGCCCTGCACGACACCTGCATGTCCACCAACCAGATCACCCCCACCCGCGACGAGGTGGTGGCGGTGTATACCGCCGCATTCCGCGGGTGAACTTTGAGACCTCCTCCATTTTCTCCATACCCAAACAAAGCCGCCGCTCTCCCTCTGCAAGGGAATGCGGCGGCTTTGTGCTGTAAAAAGGGGTGGTGGGATTGTTTTTAAAGAGGATTCTGTTATAATAAAATGAAAATGCGGCGCAGAAGTAAGAGGAGAAAGCGATGGAAACAAGAGAAAAACAGGCGTACCTGATAGAAGCACATAAATGTGATGAGATGCTTCTGACCCTGTTGCGGATGCTGGATGTACCGTGGAATGATATATTCATCCACATGGACAGCAAAAATACGGACTACCAGCCGGAAACGGTGGAGTGCCGCATGAAATATGCGAAAGTGTTTCACGCAAAACGGCACAGTGTTGTGTGGGGCGGTGTCAGTCAGGTAAAAGCGGAGCTTGTGCTATTGAAAACAGCAGTGGCCCATGGCCCGTATCAGCATTACCACCTGATCTCCGGTGTGGATCTGCCCATTCAAACACAAGAAGATATCCGTGCATTTTTTGAGGCAAACCCGGACGTGGAATTTGTCCATTTCGACCCGCACCCGTTCAGCCCATTCAACGATGAGCGCGTTTATTACCGGCACTTTTTTCAGAATATCGATCTGCGCCGCCATCCGGTGCTCGGCGTGATCAATGGAATCCTGCTGTCGGGCCAGAAACTGCTGAAAATAAAGCGCAATCAGGACGTTCACTTCACAAAGGGCAGCAACTGGTTCAGCTGCACGGACGGCTTTGCACGGTATCTGTTGACAAAAGAAGAGTGGATCCTGCAGGTGCTGGACAAGACCTTTTGCTCGGACGAGTTCTTTGTGCAGACACTGATCGCGCAGTCGCCGTATCAGGATAAGATCTATCAGGGGCCGGGTGATACCAGTGCCCGTGCCATCGATTGGGACAGAGGCAATCCGTGGGTCTGGAAATACGCTGATCTGGAACAGCTGAAAGCATCGCCCTGCATGTTTGCCAGAAAATTTGATATCGAAAAAGAACCGGAGCTTGTGCATGAAATAGAACGCCTGTATGCACCTCATATATAAAAACAGTGCCGGACAGTTTTCAGGCTGTCCGGCACTGTTTTTTACTGTTCATTCTTTTTCGCCAGATCCTTGGTGTACAGGGCACGGGTGGCGTTGAGCACAGCCAGCACCATCACGCCCACATCGGCAAAGATGGCGGTCCACATGCTGGCCATGCCGATCGCGCCCAGCACAAGGCAGGCAAACTTGATGGCCAGTGCAAACACGATGTTCTGGTACACGATGCGTAATGTGCGGCGGGCAATGCGCATGGCCAGTGCGATCTTGGCGGGGTCGTCGTCCATCAGCACCACGTCAGCGGCCTCAATGGCAGCGTCAGAGCCAAGAGCGCCCATTGCAATGCCCACATCGGCACGGGACAGCACCGGGGCATCGTTGATGCCGTCGCCCACAAAGGCAAGGTTCTCTTTGGGCCGCTTTGCGGCGAGCAGCGTTTCGATCTGGTCTACCTTGTCGCCCGGCAGCAGGCCCGCATGGTATTCATCCAGCCCAAGCTCTGCGGAAACGGCCTTTGCAACCGGCTCGGCATCGCCGGTCAGCATCACGGTCTTGCGCACACCGGCATCCTTCAGCCCCCGGATGGCCTGTGCACTGTGGGGCTTTACCACATCGGCGATCAGCAGATAACCGGCGTACATGCCCTCGATGGCCACATGCACGATGGTGCCGGTCTCGCTGACGGCGGGAGCCTTCAGGCCCAGCTTTTCCATCAGGCGGGCGTTGCCGGCAGCAACGGTCCTGCCGTCCACCTTGGCGGTCACGCCGTGGCCGCCCAGCTCCTGCACATCGGTGACACGGTTCGGATCGATCTCCCTGCCGTAAGCGGCCTTGATGCTGAGGGAGATGGGGTGCTTGGACCAGCTCTCGGCCAGCGCGGCAGCTTCCACCAGCTGTTCCTCGCTGGTGCCCTCTGCGGGGTGGATGCCGGTCACTTTAAAGGTGCCCTGGGTCAGGGTGCCGGTCTTGTCGAACACAACGATGCCGGTGCGGGCCAGCTCTTCCAGATAGGTGGAACCCTTGACCAGAATGCCGCAGGCAGATGCACCGCCGATACCGCCGAAGAAGCTCAGGGGAATGCTGATGACCAGTGCGCAGGGGCAGCTGATAACAAGGAAGGTCAGGGCACGGTAGACCCAGTCGCCAAAGCGGGCGGGCTGGCCCATGAGCAGCAGCACGATGGGCGGGATAAAGGCCAGAGCCAATGCGCCATAGCACACGGCGGGGGTGTACACGCGGGCAAAACGGGTGATGAAGTTCTCGGCGCGGGCCTTCTTCATGCTGGAATTTTCCACCAGATCGAGAATTTTGGAAACGGTGGATTCGCCGAATTCCTTGGTGGTCTTTACCTTCAGCAGGCCGGTCATGTTCACGCAGCCGCTGATGACCTCATCGCCGGTCTGCACATCGCGGGGCAGGCTCTCGCCGGTCAGGGCGGCGGTGTTCAGGGCAGAAGCGCCCTCCACGATCACGCCGTCGATGGGCACGCGCTCACCGGGCTGGACCACGATCACGGTGCCGATCTCCACGTCGTCCGGGTCCACCTGCTCCAGCCTGCCGTCCTCGCCCTCAATGTTGGCGTAGTCCGGACGGATGTCCATCAGGCTGGAAATGCTCTGCCGGCTCTTGCCCACGGCCACGCTCTGGAACAGCTCGCCGATCTGGTAGAAGATGATAACGGCACAGCCCTCCACGTAGTCGCCCAGTGCAAATGCACCCACAGTGGCAACGGCCATCAGGAAGCACTCGTCAAAGGGCTGACGGTTCTTGATGCCAAGCAGTGCCTTGCGCAGCACATCCCAGCCGACCACCAGATACGGGATGCAGTACAGTACCAGCTCCACCGGCGTGGGGAACTGGGGCAAAAGCTTGAGGATGAGCACCAAAATCAGCGCAATGATGATGCGCTGCAGGTTCTTTTTCTGCTTTTTGTTCATACAAAACTCTCCTTTTGCGGGATCCATGGGCCGCATCACGCTGCGGCGGGCGGGAATTTCAACAACTTTTCCCCATAAAAATGGATATTCCACGGTTTTACCCGTGTTTTCCACACAGTTTTTCAGGCGTAAAAGCGCTTTTCCACGTTTATTTTACGTTTTTTCCGCAAACGGTGTTGAAAACTGAGTGGAAACTGTTGAAAACTGTCTGATTTTTCAACAGAAAAAGTTATTGCACAACACAATCGCACACAAAGTAAAAAGCATCTGCACATTCGTTTGAGCTCTCAGAAAATCTACGAATTCTTGCTGCAGATGCTTTTTTCTTTAGCGGGCTCGCCCTCTCAGTCAAATCCTTTGGATTTGCCAGCTCTCCCAAAGGGAGAGCCCTTGGCAGTCCACGCAAACTTCATCTCTTTGCCAAGGCCTCTCCCTTTGAGGAAAGACTTCCCCCGGCCGGGGGAAGATGTCGCGTAGCGACAAAAGGGGGAGTGTGTCACCGCAGGTGACGGAGAGGGCGAGGCTGTTGATCGTGTGCAGCAACCTGCCGCGCATCAGATGTCAAAGATCTCGCAGTCGTCCTCCACCTTCTTGCAGGCGGCCAGAACGTTCACCATGGTGTCGTGGGGGTCTGCACCTTCAGAGAACTCCACCTTCATCTTCTGGGTCATAAAGCTGACGGTAGCATTTGCCACGCCTGCAACGGTGTTGGCAGCGTCTTCCATCTTCTGAGCGCAGTTTGCGCAGTCCACTTCGATCTTGTAGCTCTTCTTCATAAGTAATACCAGCCTTTCGTTATTCTTCGATATGATCCATCCCCATGGAGAGGATGCTGCGCACATGGTCATCGTCTAGTGCGTAGTAAACGGTTTTGCCCTCGCGCCGGAACCGCACGAGCTTGGAATCCTTGAGCACCCGCAGCTGATGGCTCACCGCCGACTGGCTCAGCTGCACGGCGTTTGCAATGTCCTGCACGCACAGCTCGTTGTCGTGCAGTGCATACAGGATCTTGATGCGGGTGGAGTCGCCGAACACCCGGAACAGGTCGGCCAACTCGTACAGCACCTCGTCGTCCGGCATATCCAAGGCTTCCGGCTGCGGCGCGGGCATTGCTTCCTTTATTTCCGCCATGTTGACATCTCCCTTCGTTGTGGATTCACATGAACGATTGTTCATGTGTTCATAGTAGCACGCAGAATGCTCCTTGTCAAGGCTTTTTTAAAGATTTTCGGCGTCTGCTCTAAATTGATGAAATTTGCCTTAAAACGCAGAAAATTTGCGTTTTTGAATCGCAATAAGGATGCGGATCGGAGGGAAGGCGAAAACAAAAAAGGAACCGTAGATTTCTGCGGTTCCATGAGTCAAGAGGACATTTACTTGTCCAGATAGATCCATTCAATTGTGTATTGCTCTGCATCAGAGCCGGTTGCGGAGACAATGTTTTTTACGTAGTCTTCCATCAGCTGCTGCGCCTGCTGCTGGGCCAGTGTCAGAAGCGGTTTGTAGTCTGTGGCTTCGGCCTGCAGATCTTGCTGTGCCTGAGTCAGGATGGCTTTGCTGTCCTCGGCGGTGATGGTGGCAGAATCCTTATCCACGATGTAAGCATTTTCATCTAGAGAGGTGGAATCTACCTTGCAGTACAACAGTTCAGCCTTTGGAATGGAGATTGTGACGTGTTTACCGGAAAGTTCCATTTTTACCTTGGAAGCATCTAGACCGTATTTTGCAACGCCAACATATTCGACCCAGGCTTTTTTATCTTTGGCCATCCACAGAAATTTTTCGGCATCTTTTTGTTCGAACTTGACAACATTGTGGAAATAACCTTCTAGAACTGAAAGTTGGCAGATGGATTTCAGCTGACCCTCATCCGGGGCGGGAACCTCGACGGGTTCGGTCTTTCCGCAGGCAGTGAACAGAAAGAGCGTAAGAGCAACAGACAAAAGGCAGATGTACTTTTTAAGATTCACTTTCAGCACTTCCTTCCTGAATTTCTGCGGGTTCTGTGTTCTTCTCCTGGATAACCAGAGAGTAATCACTACAGATGGCCTGCATGACGGGTTCGGCCAATGCGCGTACAGTGTTTTCTGCGTTCATTTGTGCGATGCTGAGCAAAGCACTTTCGCTGGTGCATTCCTGCCGGATATCGGTTTCACACGCCGTAAATGCGGCGTCCAGCACAGAGATATTGTCGGCTTTTTTATTCTGGAAAATGAAATCAAGCGAATCCGGATCAACAACGGTGTCCTGAATTTTTACTTCCGGGAGAGTTGCGGTGATCGTTTTGGTTTCTTTATTTTCGGAAAACGTTACCTCCGAAAAATCAATGCCAGCATAGACGGAAGCGGTATAGCAGATATAGTAATCGATTTTTTTCAGATTTTTCTGGTTTGGAATCTCTACAATGCCCTGATATTGGAATACGGCAGTGGAAAGATCACTGGTCTTGACGATTTTTTCAAGGGTGGTCGTGACATCAATTTGAGGTTCGGGTTTCTTTTTGGGAATCTGAGCAACTAGGGCAACGATGCAGACCAGAATGACCGAAGCCGTAAGAAGCAGTAGTTTTGGATGCAAGTTCTTTTTTGTGGATTCTTCCATTTTGATTTCTCCTTGTTTTGCTTGGGCGTAGTTCGCCTTCTTAACAGAAGCTGAAATTTTCGCGTCGAGCTGCAAAGCTGTTAAGGTAAATAGTAACCCCCTCCGCATAATCTTGTCAAGAAAAATAGTGAATTGAAAAAGAAAATGTCACTTTCCGCCACAGCTTTTCTCCGTGAAAAAGTAGATCCGAAACGACAGCAGTTGTTTCGGATCTACAAATTATAAAAATAATTTTTCCGCTGAATATGGCCAGAGCAAAGCGGAGGCCGTTTTAAATCATCAGCGCTTCTGCTTTCCCGCGCACTATGGCAGACACATTCCAAATAGCGGGCAGCACTGAAAGCCGGGGCCGTATGCGGCTGCAGTCGATCCGCTGCGCAAACGCGAATTTGTTCATGGAATGCCGCTCTTTCCGCTCCTTGGCAGCCCGTTTGCGCAAAAAGAAAAAGAGAAATTCACAAAAAAGTGCAAAATAGGGTGCGTTCTGGTGCAAAATGTGGTATCTTATAAAGGTGTTCAAAAATAAAATGCGCCATACGGCGCGCAAAAGGAGAGGAAAGTATATGACATTGGAAACCGGTATCCGCGGGGAACAGAGCGTGCTCGTCACCGCAGCCAATACAGCAAAGACCATGGGCAGCGGCACGCTGGAGGTGTTTGCCACCCCGGCCCTTGTGGCTCTGGCGGAAAAGACCTGCTGGATGAGCGTGGCCGACGCGCTGGGCGAGGGCAATGGCTCGGTGGGCACCAAGCTCGAGCTGGAGCACACCGCCCCCACCCCCGTGGGCATGACCGTGACCTGCGAGAGCGAGCTGGTGGCGGTGGAAGGCCGCAAGCTTACCTTCAAGGTGGCCCTGCACGACGAAAAAGGCCCTGTAGGCGGCGGCACCCACGAACGTTTTGTCATCAACAACGCCAAGTTCGCAGCCAAGGCGGAGGCAAAGAAGGGGTAAAACTCCTTCCGTCATCGCTGCGCGATGCCACCGTTCCCCTTTTTGTCGCTTACACGACATCTTCCCCCGGCCGGGGGAAGTCTTTCTCAATGAGGGAGGCTTTGGCAGTACGGTAAAGTTCCCGGTTTTGCCAAAGGCTCTCCCCTTGGGAGAGCTGGCACCGAAGGTGACTGAGAGGGCGAGGACGCTGACCGAAGAAAACTATTCTTCATCCGTCTGCTCTGTTTGCTCCAGCCTGATCGGCGGCGGGTCAGCTTCCAGCAAGTGCTGCGCGGCACGCTTCTGCGCGTCCTGCAAGAGCTGGGCGGCCTGCACGCTGGCCCGGAACAGCTCAAAATACATCGCTTTATAGTCCGGCGCGGTGCACACCTCCCTTGCATTCAGTGGGGATAGTTTTTCCTGCGGGCAAAGGGTATGCATCCCCGGAAATTTGAAAAAAGAGGAATCCGTTATGAAAAACAAGAACCTTTCATGGTTCGCAGCTCTGCTGGTGTTTGCCCTGCTGCTGTGGTGCACAGCGGCAACGCCCGGCAAGATCGCGGACCCGTCCACCTATACCTGTGCGGTGTACAGCACCATCTTTTCGCTGCTGCCGCCGGTGATCGCCATTGTGCTGGCGCTGAACACCAAGGAGGTGTACACCTCCCTGCTGGTGGGCATCGCATCCGGTGCACTGCTATATGCCAACGGCAATCTGGAGCTGGCCATCAACACCCTGTTCTTCAATGAGGACGGCGGCATGGTGGCCAAGCTTTCGGACAGCAGCAACGTGGGCATTTTGGTGTTCCTTGTTATGCTGGGCATCCTTGTGGCCCTGATGAACAAGGCCGGCGGCTCTGCCGCCTTTGGCCGCTGGGCCTCCACCCACATTCACTCCCGGGCCGGTGCGCAGTTTGCCACCCTGCTGCTGGGCGTGATGATCTTTGTGGACGACTACTTCAACTGCCTGACCGTGGGCTCTGTCATGCGCCCGGTCACCGACCGGCAGAAGGTGTCCCGCGCAAAGCTGGCCTACCTGATCGATGCCACCGCAGCACCCGTATGCATCATTGCGCCGGTGTCCAGCTGGGCAGCTGCGGTCACTTCCAGCGTGCCGGAAGGCTCCGGCATCAACGGCTTTACCATGTTCCTGCGCACCATTCCTTATAACTACTATGCCCTGCTCACCCTCGTGATGAGCCTGTTCCTCATCTTCACCGGCACGGACTTTGGCTCCATGAAGCTCAACGAGGACAACGCCAAAAACGGCGACCTGTTTACCACCGCCGACCGTCCCTACGGCAACGATGTGGACGACGGCACCGACACCCGCGGCCATGTGGCGGACCTGATCGCCCCGGTGCTGGTGCTGATCGCAGCCTGCATCTTCGGCATGATCTACACCGGCGGCTTCTTTGAGGGCGTGGACTTCGTTACCGCCTTTGCGGACTGCAACGCTTCTGCAGGTCTGGTGCTGGGCAGCAGCATTGCCCTGCTGTTCACCTTTGTGTTCTACCGCGTGCGCAATGTGATGACCTTTCAGGACTTTGCCGCCTGCATTCCCGAGGGCTTCAAGGCCATGGTCAGCCCCATGCTGATCCTCTCCCTCGCATGGACCCTGTCCGGCATGACTGGCCTGCTGGGCGCAAAATATTACGTTGCCAACCTGCTGAGTGGCTCTGCTGCAGCGCTGCAGTACATGCTGCCGGTCATCATCTTCCTTGTGGCAGTGTTCCTTGCCTTTGCCACCGGCACGAGCTGGGGCACCTTCTCCATCCTCATCCCCATCGTGTGCCATGCCTTCCCGGAGGGCGAGATGCTGGTCATTTCCATTGCGGCCTGCCTGTCCGGTGCCGTCTGCGGCGACCACTGCTCCCCCATCTCGGACACCACCATCATGGCATCCGCCGGTGCCCACTGCAGCCATGTGAACCATGTGTCCACCCAGCTGCCCTACGCCATTACGGCGGCTTCCTGCGCGGCAGTGTGCTATGTCATCACGGGCATTGCACAGGCTTTCCTTGGTGCCAACGGCAGCCTGTTCACCTCGCTGATCCTGCTGGCCGTTGCCATTGCCGTAGAGCTGGTGGTGCTCAGCGTGATCCGTGTGCGCACGAACAAAAAGGCGGCAGAATAAATTCCTGCCCAAAATTCAGCTGTTTCGCTTTGCGCCGCGGCCAAAACGTGGTATTTTTAAATAAAATGAACTATCGGAGGCACACGACCTATGCTGGAACAGGCATTTCAGGACGTATACACCAAATTCAAGCTGCATTTCTACCAGAACGTTTTTCAGCGTTTTGCCACCCGGGAAGCCACGCTGACCACGGTGGAGTCCTTCTGCATGGAGGGCATCATGGCTATGGGCGAACCCACCATTGCGGAGTTTTCCCGCATGATGCAGATCTCCACCCCCAACGCGGCGTATAAGATCGGCAGTCTGGTGAAGAAGGGCTATGTGGAAAAGATCCAGTCCACCACCGACCGGCGCGAGTATCACCTGCGCCCCACCCAGAAGTATATCGATTACTACAACATCAGCTATTCCTATCTGCACACTGTGGTGGAGCGCGCAAGAGAGCGCTTCTCACCCGAGGACTGTGCAAAGCTGGAGGAGATGCTCACCATTGTGAGCACCGAGCTGATGCCCGAGTTGGATATGCTCAAGAAGGACGAAAAGGCAGAATAAGCAACAAAGAACTCCCGGACATCCGTCCGGGAGTTCTTTTGTTTCCCCTTACTTCTGCTCTTTATCTACTACCTGGATCCTGCCCTTCTTCCACAGCACATAGGAGGTAAGGATGCCGATGGGCAGCATCACGATGATGAAGATGCCCACAAGGCCGCCCAGCACGGAGCCGTAGCCTGCAAGGCGTGCGGCGAGGGAGAGCACCGTCATGATGATGAGCACCGGCAGCACGCCCTTGATGCCGCCCTTGACCACCTTGCTGCCGCTGGCAGAGCTGGCGAACAGACCCAGCGCCATGGAGCCGAACAGGGCGCAGCAGCGGGCTCTGGATGATGTCCTTCATGGTTGCCATAAAATGTCCTCCCAATAAATACAGAATGAACGAAAAAAGGCGGGTGTTTTCGGCCCGCCGTCCTTGCGATACGGACAGGATACCGGAAAAGATGGCATCTGTCAAATGAGTATGACTAAAGCACAACCGGCATTTTAGGGATAGTTCAGGAACAGGATCCTGCAAAGAACCTTTACTGCATTAAAATAATAAAGCACTGACTGCGAGTCACTTTGTATCCGTTAAAAATTGCATAAAATTTAAAGAAAAAATCTGTCGTTCTGCCAAAAGCAGTGGGGATACACCTTTGCAAAAGCCGTGAGACCTGTTATAATACAGACATATTCATATCGAGAGAATGGGTTTATCGGCGGCAATGAGGCCAAAGAGGAAACCGGCATCGTATTTTGAGGAAAAGGCCAATGGAACACGTAACCGAACAACAATTGACAAGGCGGCAGAGCACCGTATGGCGGGCACTGCGTGCCGCCGCACCGCAGACCATTCCGGTGCTGGCGGGCTATTTTGTGCTGGGGATGGGCTATGGCATTTATGTGCAGTCGCTGGGCCTGCCGGTGTGGATGCCCATGCTCATGGGCACCGTGGTGTACGGCGGTTCGCTGGAGTTTGTGCTGGCAAGCCTGCTGCTGAGCGCGTTCTCACCCCTTTCGGCGTTTCTGATGGCGCTGATGATCCAGGCGCGGCATTTGTTCTACGGCCTTGCCATGCTGGAGCGCTACAAGGGCTACGGCCTGCGCAGCTTTTATATGATCTTTGCCATGAGCGATGAGACCTTTTCCATCACCTGTTCGGCCGAGCCGCCGGAAGGGGTGGACAGGGGCTGGTTCATGTTCTTCATCACCCTGCTGGATCAGTGCTACTGGGTGGCCAGTGCCGGTCTTGGCGCGGTGGTGGGCTCGGTGCTGCCCTTCAGCACCGAGGGTGTGGACTTTGTGATGACCGCCATGTTCACGGTGATCTTCCTCAACCAGTGGGAAAAGGACCGGCAGCACTACAGCGCCCTGATCGGCCTTGCCGCCCCATTGGCGTGTCTGGTGTTTTTTGGCTCCGGCAGCTTTTTGCTGCCCTCCATGGGATGCATCCTGATCCTGCTGCTGGCTCTGCGTAAACCGATCGAAAAGGCCGAAGGCACCGAAGCAGAAAAAAGCGGCGAGGAGGTGGGCGCATGACCACAGTCCAGATGGGCCTGACCATTGCAGTGTGCACCGCCGCCACCATGCTCACCCGTTTTCTGCCCTTTGTGGTGTTCTCTTCCAAGGATCAGCAGCCGCCGGAGGTGGTGCGGTATCTGGGCAGGGTGCTGCCCGCCGCCATCTTTGGTATGCTGATCGTCTACTGCCTGAAAAGCGTCACCCCCTTTGCGGGCAGCCGCGGCATTCCGGAGGCCATCGCCCTGCTGGTGACGGTGGGCCTGCACAAGTGGAAGCATGAGACCCTGCTCAGTGTCGCAGGCGGTACGCTGTGCTATGTGCTGCTGGTGCAGCTGGTGTTCTGAAGAAAGAAAAAGCGCGCTGCCGAGCAGGAAGATTCCTGTACGACAGCGCGTTTGTGCATGGGACGATCCGCTGACAGCGAACCGGAGCAGGACCGTCCGAAAAACCGATGCTTTGCGACCCGGTCACGGAAATTTTTCAAAAAAAGGTGTATACTGTAGAAAAATGCATCCGAAGGAGGGTTTTCCCATGCCCAGCATCATCATTATAGGTTCCGGCCCGGCGGGCGTATCCGCCGCTCTGTACGCTGTCCGCGCCGGTGTGGATACCACGGTGCTCACCAAAGGCCCCGGTGCGCTGCACCGCGCCGAAAAAATTGAAAACTATTACGGCTTTGCCGAGCCGGTCTCCGGTGCGGAACTGGAACGCCGCAGCATCGAGAATGCAAAGCGCCTTGGTGTGAGATTCGTCACAGCCGAAGCCGTGGGCCTGACCTATACGGATAAACTCACCGTAGAAACAGTGGATAAAAATTACCCGGCGGACGCTGTGATCCTTGCCACGGGTGCATCCCGGGCGGTGCCGCGCATCCCGGGCCTTGCCGGGCTGGAGGGGCACGGCGTGAGCTATTGTGCCGCCTGCGATGCCTTTTTCTACCGTGGAAAGGACGTGGCGGTGCTGGGCAGCGGCGAGTACGCCCTGCACGAGGTGCAGGCTCTGCTGCCGGTGGTGCGCAGCGTCACCCTGCTGACCAACGGCGCACCGCTGACGGCGGACTTCCCGCCGGAGGTCACAGTCTATCCGCAGACCGTGGAGGCTGTTCTGGGCGAAACCGTTATCACCGGCGTGCAGCTGTCCGGCGGCGTGCAGCTGCCTGTCAGCGGTGTATTTGTGGCGCTGGGCGTGGCGGGCAGCACCGCACTGGCTAGGAAGATCGGCGCAGAGGTGGACGGGAACCGCATCGTGGTGGACGAAAAAATGCAGACCACCGTGCCCGGCCTGTATGCGGCGGGCGACTGCACCGGGGGCCTTCTGCAGGTGGCAAAGGCCGTGTATGAGGGCGCGCAGGCGGGCACTGAAGCCGCCAAGGCCCTGCGGAAAGGATGAAAAGCAATGTCGGAAACAACAAAGGAACACCGCGATTGTCTGGCCAAAGGTTTTCCCTTCTGGAACGACCTGACACCCGACGAACAGGACATGCTCTGCCGCTACACCCGGCCGGTGCACTACGCAAAGGGGGCAAGGGTGCACAGCCCGCTGGAAAGCTGCGTGGGCATCCTGCTGCTGCGCTCGGGCCAGCTGCGGGCCTATCTGCTCTCGGAGGACGGGCGGGACGTGACGCTCTACCGCCTGTTCGGCGGGGAGGTGTGCATCCTGTCGGCATCCTGCGTGATGGACTCGGTGAACATCGACCTGTATATTGATGCCGAAGAGGACACCGAGGCCTACTGCATCAGCGCGGGCGTTTTCCGCAGGCTGATGCAGCAGAACGTGCATGTGCGCTGCTACGCCTATCAGATGACGGCGGAGCGCTTTTCCGACAGCATGTGGACCATGCAGCAGGTGCTGTTCATGAGCGCAGACCGCAGGCTTGCCATTTTTCTTACCGATGAGCTGGCCAAGACCGGCGGTGATGAGGTACGCATGACCCACGACCAGATGGCAAAATACATGGGGTCTGCCCGCGAGGTGGTGAGCCGGATGCTGAAATACTTTGCGCAGGAGGGCTGGGTGCGGCTGTTCCGGGGCGGCGTGCAGGTGCTGGACAGGAAAAAGCTGCAGCAGCTGGCAAGAGGACAATAACAAAAAAGGGACGATGTAAACATCACATCGTCCCTTTTTGAGTCATAGGTTATCCTTTGCAGCCCTGTTCTTCCCAGTCGCCAAAGTCGCTGGCTTCGGCGATCTTGGTGGGGTCGAATTTTCCGCTCTCGTCTTTGGGGGCAACAGCGGGGCCTGCTTCCACAGGGTTCTGGTTGGGAGCTTCCGGGTCGAACACCGGCTTCTCACCGCCCTCCGCGGGTGCCGCCGGGGCAGAGGCTTCTTCGGCGGGCTGGGCAGCAGCTGCCGCTTCTTCGGCAGGAGCTTCCGGCGCAGCTTCTTCTGCAGCCTTTTCGTTGGCAGCATCGGAGGCTTTGGTTTCCGCTTCGGCGTAGGCTTCGGCAGTCTTGGCGGCTTCCTCAGCGTTCTGCTCGGCGTCCTCCGGGAACTCTACTTCCTCCACATGGAGCGGGTCTTTCTGGTTCAGGATCTTGTCCAGTGCCACAATGGCAGCACCGGTAACGGCCACAGCAGCGGCCGTGCCAAGGATACGAAACAGTGTTTTCATGCCGGGACCTCCTTGAAAGATCAGATCAAGAGAATGTTACCACATCGTTCAGCGGCTTTTCGGCAGGCTCCACCGAAATGGCGGTGAGCACCGGGCCTTTGCCGCGGTAGATGTTATGGAACTTGTAGCCTACCTTTGCGGTCACCCGCACCCATGCGCGCTGCTCCAGCGCCTTGTAGCCATCGTAGCTGCAGGGGAAGCCAACGAACTGGATGTCCTGCACGCAGCAGGTCATGGCGAAACGGCCCGGCACGAAGCTGTTCTTGCCGGCACGGTTGGTCTGACACACCTGTGCAAGGAATTTGACCGTTTTGCCGGTATACTTCTGGGGCTCGTCCTGACAGTCCATGTACCAGATGCCGAAATCGTCATCCGGAACGTCGATGATGTCCGCGTTGATGTCAAAGGGCAGCGGATCAGGGATATCGTCGTAGGCCACGCTGCCGTCGGCAAACTCGTAGGCGATATCGCACTTGCGGGAAGCCTGACGCACCAGCTTGTGCAGCTCCTGACGGGCGGCATCGTTGTTCACGGCCTCAGCGCGGTTGAACACGATCAGCTCACTGCGGGCGATCTTGTCCAGCAGCAGGCTGCGCATGGAGTTGTCGCGGGCGTAGGTCAGGGCGGTGGTGCCGTCGGCGGTGGCGATGCACTGGTACACGATCCAGCTCTCGGGCAGAGCCTCGGCCAGATCCTGCAGCAGCCACATGCCGTTGTACTCAATGACCACACGGCCTGCACCGGATTCCTTTTCCAGCTTGAGCAGATTCTGCGGGTTCAGCTCGGCCTTGTCCTCCAGCACCTTGACGGTCACACCGGGAAAGGCGAACTTTTTGGGATTATACTCTTCTTCGCCCTCCTCGCAGATCAGCAGCAGGGTCTTGTCGCCGGAGTCGAAGTTGGGGTCTTCAAAGGTCTCCTGAATGAATTTGGTCTTGCCGCTTTCCAGAAAGCCCACAAACAGGTAGACCGGAATTTCTTTTGCCATAGGAATGGTTTCTCCTTTTTACTTTAAGCTCAGCAGCCGAACAGCTCTGCAATGGCCTTTTCGTTCAGCTTGGAGCCGATCACGACCAGCTTGCCGCCCACATCTGCACCGCGGGCACGCACTTCCCATTCGCCGGGCACATAGTCGAACTCCAGCCAGCCGTCTGCGCCGCCGTTCACGATGCCCTTGCTGCGCAGGATCATGCCGTAATTGCCGGTATCCAGCTCGGTGAGGGCGTGCTCCACTTCTGCCTTGGTGAATTTGCGGGCCGTCTCGACGCCCCAGCTGGTGAATACCTCGTCGGCATCGTGGTCATGATGATGGTGGTGATGGCCGCAGCAGCAGTGGCCGTCATGGTCGTGATGATGCTCGTGCTCGTCGTCATCATCGTCATCATCGTGGTCGTGATGGTGGCCGCAGCAGCAATGGTCATGGTCATCATGATCGTGATGATGGTGCTCATGCTCATCGTGATCATCATCTTCATCGTGATCGTGGTGATGCTCGTGCTCGTCCTCGTCGTCATCATCGTGGTCGTGATGGTGGCCGCAGCAGCAATGGTCGTGGTCGTCATGATCGTGGTGATGCTCTTCTTCCTCGTCCTCGTGGGCGTGCTCCTCATTGGCCTTTGCAGCCATGGCGATCAGCTCTGCCTTGAAGTCGTCCTTGGTGGACATGGCCTTCAGGATCTGCTCACCGGTCAGTTCGTCCCATGCGGTGGTCACGATGGTAGCGGTGGGGTTCTTCTCGCGCAGCATGGCGACCGCAGCGGCGATCTTCTCTTCGCTGGCGGTCTGGGTGCGGCTGAGCAGGATGCAGCTTGCGTGGCTGATCTGGTCGTCGTAGAACTCGCCGAAGTTCTTCATATACATCTTCACCTTGTTCACATCGGCCACGGTGACAAAGCTGTTCAGCTGCACATCCAGATGCTCGGCCACGCCTTCCACAGCGCGGGTCACATCGGAGAGCTTGCCCACGCCGGAGGGCTCGATGACGATGCGGTCGGGGTGGTACTGCTCCACCACCTGCTGCAGGGCGGTGCGGAAGTCGCCCACCAGAGAGCAGCAGATGCAGCCGGCGTTCAGCTCGTTGATCTGGATGCCGCTTTCCTTCAGAAAGCCGCCGTCAATGCCGATCTCGCCGAACTCGTTCTCGATCAGCACCACCTGCTGGCCGGCAAAGGCCTCTTTGATGAGCTTTTTGATCAGGGTAGTTTTACCGGCACCAAGGAAGCCGGAGAAAATATCGATTTTGGTCATGATTCAATTGCCTCTTTCTTTGAATAGCACACAGAGCCGCAGAGTGCTGGCTCAAAAAACTTACACTCCTATTATAACAAGGCTGTCAATGGGAAAACCGCCTTTTTCAAGAAAAAATTGTAACTTTTTTTGCAAATTGGCGGCATTTTGAGGGAGAACGAACTCCCTCAGTCAAAACCTGACGGTTTTGCTGAGAGGACGCCAACCCTCTCAGGCTCACTGCGTTCGCCAGCCGTTCCCCTTTCTGGCTTCGCCATCTTCCCCCGGCCGGGGGAAGTCGTTCCACTCAGGGGGAGCTTTTTGTTTTCTGAAGGTCGGCACGAATAAAGCTCCCCCTTTCGGGGGAGCTGGCAAAGCCGCAAGGCTTTGACTGAGAGGGTCCAGCCAGCGAGGATGCTCTCCGGCAGCGGAGGTCATTCCAAACCGTCCCGCCCCTGCATTGCAATCTTTTTCCCGGAATGATACAATAAGGCCAAACAGAAATGCACCGCTGCCGGGCTTTCCGGTGAGAGAAAAGGAAGCAAATCATATGAGCATGAATACCGTTCCAGAGCGCCTTGCCGCGCTGCGTGCCGCCATGGCTGCAAACGGCGTGGCCGTTTATCTGATCCCTGTGGGTGATCCCCACGCCAGCGAATACCTGCCCTGCCATTACACCAGCCTGACCTGGTTCTCCGGGTTCCACGGCGAGAACTCCAACTTCGTGGTCACCCGCACCGAGAGCGCCCTGTGGGCCGACGGCCGTTATTTTGTGCAGGCCGAGAAGGAAATTGCGGGTACCGAGATCAAGCTGCAGCGCATGGGGGAACCCGGCGTGCCCACCGTGGAGGAATACTGCGCAAATGCCCTGAATGTGGGCGAAGCACTGGGCCTGTGCGGCCTGACCGCCAGCACGGCCCTCGTGAACGACCTGAAAAAGGCACTGGAAAAGAAGGGCGCTTTCATCAAGACCCTGAACCTTGAGGACGAGCTGTGGACAGAGGGCCGCCCTGCCCTGCCGGATACCCCAGCGTGGATCCTGCCGAAGGAATATGCGGGCTTCTCCCCGGCGGAAAAGCTGGATCAGCTGCGCAGCAAGCTCAAGGAGCGGGGCTGCACCGCTCAGTTTGTGGGCAAGCTGGATAATCTGGCATGGCTTTTGAACCTGCGCGCCATGGACATTGAGTGCACTCCCTATGCCATGGCCTACTGCTATGTGACCCCCAGCCGCGCGGTGCTCTTCATCAACACAGCCCGCGTGGCCCCGGAAGCCCGGGCAGAGCTGGAGGCCAACGGCATCACGCTGGCGGAGTACGACGATGTGCTGAAGTTCCTCGCTGCTGAGACGGAACCCCAGACCGTGCTGGCCGAGTGCGCTACGGTGAACTACGCCGTGTATCAGGTGCTGGAGCAGAACCCTGCCCTCACCGTGAAGGACGGCACCGACCCGCTGCTGATGATGAAGGGCGTGAAGAACGAAACGGAGCTTGCCCACACAAAGCAGGCCCATATCCGGGACGCTGTGGCCATGGTGCGGTTCCAGATCGAGCTGGAAAGCCGTCTTGCTGCCGGTGAGACCCTGACCGAGCTGACGGTGGATGAAATTCTGCACAAGTACCGCAGTGCGGACGATAAATTCCTTGTGGAAAGCTTTGGCACCATTGCGGCCTACGGCGGCAACGCAGCCATGATGCACTACCACGCCACCCCGGAAGATCACGCTGTGCTGGAAAAGAAGGGCTTTCTGCTGGTGGACAGCGGTGCCACCTACATGGACGGCACCACCGACATCACCCGCACCTACCCGCTTGGCCCGCTGACCGAGGACGAAAAGCGCTTCTACACATGGACTCTGCAGAGCCACATCGACCTTGCCAAGGCCGTCTGGCTGGATTACTGCGAGTGTAAGATGATCGACACCATTGCCCGGGAACCGCTGTGGCGGCACCTCATCAACTACCGCTGCGGCACCGGTCACAGCGTCAGCTTTGTGGGCAACGTGCACGAAGGCCCCCATGCCCTGAACAGCCGCAACACCACCCGGATGCGTCCCGGCATGGTGGTCACCGACGAGCCGGGCGTTTACGAGACTGACCTCGTGGGCATCCGCATCGAGAACGAGCTGGTGTGCGTGCACAAGGCGGATAACCAGTACGGCACTTTTCTGGGCTTTGAGCCGCTGACCTTTGTGCCTATTGCCACCTCGCCCATCCTGCCCGGTGTGCTGGATAAGGACGAGATCGCATGGCTGAACGATTACCACCGTCAGGTGTTTGCAAAGCTGGCACCGCACCTGAACGACGAAGAACGCAGCTGGCTGGCGGAGAAGTGTGCCGCCATCGGCTGCTGAGAAAGCGCAAAAAACACCCGGAGCCGTGCAGGAGCCAGAGCGGCTCTCGGCGGCAGCCGGGTGCTTTTTATAGGGTCACAGCTTGCAGCAGTGCGTCTGTGGGGTGTCCAGCGGCGGAAGAGTGAACTCGTTTTCGCCAAAGGGCGAACGCAGGATGGCGGCCCGCGTTTCCGGGTAGATGCCAAGTTCGGTGTAGATGTCCCGGTACAGGAGCATCACCCGCCGCCGCAGCGAAAGGATGTCGGCGGTGGTCACTCTGGAGTGGGAGACGCTCTGGCCGTTCTGCAGGTAGTAATAGCCGATGTCCGGGATGGATACGGCAGTGTGCACGAAACGCAGATATTCGGTGTTGAACAGCTGATCCTCCGCAAACAATTCTTTGCGGAAATGGAGGCTGTGCTTCCGCAGGAGGTCACGGCGGTAGAGCTTGTTGCAGGGACTGCCATAGTAGAAGGTGTTCGGCTTCTGGATCAGATGCTTTGCGTACTCCTGTCCGGTGTACACCCCGGCAGGCAGATAGCCATAGGCCCGGGTGCGGGGCGGATTGCGCTGGAGCACATGCTGCAGCGCCTTTTCCCATGGGCGGATGTGCTCCACATAGTTTTCCGGGTACACCATCCAGAAGGGCGCAATCACAAGATCGGCGGTGTGGGCCTCGGCGGCGGAGACCAGCTTTTCCGTAAAATCGGGGGCCAGCCAGTCGTCGCTGTCCACAAACTGGATGTATTTGCCGTGGGCCAGCGCAATGCCCTGATTGCGGGTATCCGCTGCGCCGGTGTTGGTTTTATCCACCAGTGCAATGCGGTGGTCGCTGGCGGCAAGGGCGCGGCAGACGGCAAGGGTGTCGTCGGTGGAGCCATCGTTCAGCAGCAGGATCTCAATGCTTTTATAAGTCTGGGCGCAAATGCTTTTGACACAGCGGGCAATGCACCCGGCAGTGTTGTACATGGGCACGATGATGCTTACAAGGGGAAATTCCATAGGTTCTCCTTTTCTCAGATGCGGCTGTGGGTGCGGGCAAATGCGTCGGAAAGCTTCTGCACCGGGCCGTTGGGCAGAGGGCTTTCAAACAGGCTCAGATAGATGCCGTGCAGCCGCAGGCGGAATTTATCGTACACGCCCAGCTGGATGCACAGTTCCTTGTAGGTGTGGTACATCCGGCTGCGGTGGCGCAGCATGTCCGCCGCGCTCACCTGCGTATGGCATACGCTCTGCGGGTTCTGGATGTAGCAGTAGGCGGCTTCGTCGATGGCGGCAAACCGCTGTGCCACCTGCAGATACCGGGTGTTGAACAGCTGGTCCTCGGCGTATACCACATGCTCGAACCGGATGTGCGCCATCTGGATGAGATCCCGGCGGTAGAGCTTGTTCCAGAGCACGCCGTAGTAAAAGGCAGCGGCATTGCCGGTGAGCTGCCACAGGTAATCCACCTTGTTGTACACCCCGGCGGGCAGCAGGCTGTACTCCCGGGTGTCGTAGCCGCCATCCTTGCGGGGCACCATCATCCGGTAGGGAGCCAGCACAAGGTCGGCATGGCTGCGCTGCATAGCAGCCACCAGGTTTGCGGTGCAGCCCGGCAGCAGGTGATCGTCGCTGTCCGCAAACTGGATGTATTCGCCGTGGGCAAGGGCAAGGCCGCAGCTGCGGGTGTCTGCTGCGCCGGTGTTGGGCTTGTCCACCACACGGATGCGGCTGTCGGCGGCAGCAAGCTTCCGGCAGACAGCAAGGGTGTCGTCGGTGGAGCCGTCGTTCAGCAGAAGGATCTCAAGCTCCGGGTAGCTCTGGGATGTGATGCTCTCCACACAGCGGGAGATGAAGCCCGCCGCGTTATAGGCGGGCACAATAACGCTGACAAGCGGCTGCGGCATGGCGGGTCCCTCCGTTTTTTCTTTTTTCGATGCAGCAAAGTTTTATTTATCATACTCCAGCCCTGCGCAAAAATCAAGGCGGGCGGCTGGCGGAAAGGAGAATGTGAGATGGTATTTCACATTGCGGTATGCAGCCCGGACGCGGCCTTGCGCAGTGGGCTGGAACGCCAGTGCATGGAATATTTTGCCCGGCGGCAGGATGCGTGCATCGTGCAGCAGCTGCCGGATGCAGATGCGCTGCTGCGCCGGGACACCGAGGGAGAACGGTTTGACCTGTATCTCATCGAGCTGGGCGCTGTAGCGGCCCCGGCAGGGCTTTCGGCGGCTGCGGAGCTGCGCCGCCGGGGCCGCAGGGCTCCGCTGGCCTTTGCGGCCCGCACACCGGCCCACGCCTACAGTGCTTTCCGGGTGGATGCCATGCAGTATCTGCTTCTGCCGGTGCACCAGCAGGAGCTTTCGGCCCTGCTTGCCCGCGCCACCGAGCCGGAGTACGGCCCGGCAATGACCGTTGTCACCGCCGAAGGCCTGCGGGCGCTGGCCTATGCGCAGATCGAATATCTGGAGTGCACCCACCATGTGGTGCACTTCCATCTGCTCAGCGGCGAGGATGTGGTGTCCCTTTCGCTGCGGGTGTCCTTTGCCGAGGTAGCAAAGCCGCTGCTGGAAGACGGGCGTTTTTTGCAGCCGCACCGCTCCTATGTGGTCAATCTGGCGGCGGCACAGCTGCTGACGGCGGGCGAGCTGCAGATGTGCAGCGGTGCGCGCATCCCCATCCCGCGCGGACGGGAGGGTGCAGTGCGCGAAGCCTTCCGCAGCTGGATCGACCGGTAAAATGGCAAACAAAAAAGAGCCGCTTTCACGGCTCTTTTTTCGTGCCCGGAGATCAGGCATCGGGTTCGGTTTTGTGTTTCTTTTCCTTGTCGGAAGCATCCAGAACACCAAAGCCCCAGCGGTTGGCCATGTCCATGATGATCTTCTGGGGAGAACCGGAGGGATAGGCGTTCTCGGAGAACGCGGTCAGGAATTTATACAGCTGCGGCTGCACCTGATCGTACAGGCCCAGCTTTGTGTACAGCTCCTTGTAATAGCGGAACACCTGCAGTTTGTTCTGCACGATGGAAGCCAGATTGATCTGGGTGTGGCAGATGCTCTGGGGGTTCTGCACATAGTGGTAGCCCGCTTTGGAAATGGATACGAAAACATTGGCGTACAAAATGTATTCCAGATTGAAAACCAGGTCTTCGGCCCAGCGCACCTCGCTGGTGAACTGAAGATGATGGTCTGCCAGAATATCCCGGCGGTAGAGCTTGTTCCACAGCACGCTGTAGAAGAAGGATGCGGGCTTCTCCATCAGGCGCAGGGCAAAGGTATCGCGGTCGTAGATGCCCTCGGGCAGGAAGCCGTATTCACGGATATCATCGGGCTTTTTCTCGGCATCGATGCCAAGGTTCTCCTGCAGGTTTTCCAGTGCCTGCGTGGCCTTGGAAGAGTTGGCGGGAATCACCATCCAGTAAGGTGCAATGACCAGATCGGCGTTGTTCGCTTCGGCAGCAGTCACCAGCCGCTCGGTAAAATCAGGGTCGAGATAATCGTCGCTGTCCACAAACTGCACATACTTGCCCCTTGCAAGGGACATGCCGCAGTTGCGGGTCTCCGACACGCCGGAATTGGATTTGTCCACCAGAACGATGCGGGGGTCCTTTTCACGGAATTGCTCACAGATGGAAAAGCTTTCGTCCCGGGACCCGTCGTTGACCAGAATGACCTCGATATCCTTCCATGTCTGGGCACAAATGCTCTCCAGACAGCGGGCAACACTATTCTGCACGTTGTACACAGGCACGATAATGCTGACGAGTGGGTTGTTCATGACGGAAGGTCTCCTCTTTACGGATATTATACCTTTATATTAAAAATCACAGAGTGTATTCTCACAAATGAGGACACTTCCCCCTTGGGGCAGTCCTATTTATAATATCATACTCTTCTTGCGCACAAAATGCAAGAGCAAAGAAGGATCAGATAAAGAAAAGAACCGCACGCTGCGGCCCTTTTTTCTTACACACGTGTCCAGTCCAGCGCATCCCACCGGGGCACGAACTGGCTGCAGATGCGGCGCATCTCCGGCTCGTCGGCGGCAG
This sequence comes from Faecalibacterium taiwanense, assembly GCF_036632915.2. NCBI lineage: Bacteria > Bacillati > Bacillota > Clostridia > Eubacteriales > Oscillospiraceae > Faecalibacterium > Faecalibacterium taiwanense. The sequence goes on from NZ_CP155552.1 coordinate 288,558, forward strand.
AGGTGCGGTCTGCAATGCCAATGACGTAATACCCGGCCTTGTGGGCGGTGGCGGCGGCGTATACGGCATCCTCGCACACGGCGCAGGCGGCGGGGTCTGCACCGCCCAGACGGCTCATGCACTCAAAGAACACCTCCGGGTGGCTTTTGTGCAGCACGCCCCGCGCTTCCACGATGAAGGAGAAATACTGCGCGATGCCAAGCCGGGTAAGCACGGTGCGGCACTGTTCGGCCCAGGTGTTGGAGCAGATGCACATGCGTGCGCCCTCGGCCTGCAGCTTTGCCAGCATCGTGCGCACGCCGGGTTTCAGCTCCACGGTCTCGTACAATTCGGCGATCACCTCGCGCATCACGGAAAAATAGCTTTCCTCGGTCAGCGGCAGGCCGTACTCCCGGATCAGATACTGTGCGCCCTCCTGCATTCCCATGTTCAGCAGTGTGGCGCGCAGATCCCCCCGCGGGGTGCGGCCATAGCGGCGCAGCAGTGCGTCGGGGGCACCCTCCCACACCACGGTCATGCTGTCGGTCAGGGTGCCGTCCATATCAAAGATCCATTGCTTGCAGTGCATGAGAATGCCTCCTTTTGAGATCCTGACAAGTATACCATGTTTCTTTGCCGGGAGAAAGGCATCAATTTACAAAAAACGGAAGAAATTTCTCTGGAAATATGCTATAATCTGAACAAAACCGGAACCAATCAAAGGAGGCGGATGCAATGGATGAACGCAGTGCTCCGTGCAAAGCTCTGGTGCTGGCGGGCGGCGGAGCCAGGGGCAGCTATCAGGTGGGTGTGTGGCGCGCGCTGATGGAGCTGGACTGGCACCCGCAGATCATTACCGGCACCAGCGTTGGCAGCCTGAACGGTGCCATGTTCGTGCTGGACCAGTACGAGACGGCCCGCGATATGTGGCTGGCCATCCGCAGCAAGGATGTGATGGAGCTGCCGGAGGAGGATGCCGACCTTTCGGCCCTGCACCAGTTCCTGCGCAGCGTGGTGAAAGCCGGCGGCATGGATGTGACCCCGCTGGAAGAGATCGTGGAGCGGGTGCTGGACGAGGATGCCCTGCGCGCGGCTCCCATCCGCTTCGGCCTTGTCACGGTGGAGCAGCGGGGCTTAAAGCCCCGGGAGCTGACGCTGGACGAGATCCCGGCAGGAAAGGTCAAGGACTACCTGATGGCCTCCGCTGCCTGCTTCCCGGCGCTGCGTGCGCGGGAGATCGACGGGGTCAAGTTTCTGGATGGCGGCTACAGCGACAACATGCCCACCGGTCTTGCCAAACGCATGGGCGCGGATGAACTGGTGTGCGTCGATCTGGAAGGCGTGGGCATCACCCGCCCCAACCTCACCGGCCTGCCCACCGTGATGGTGCGCAGCTACTGGGAGCTGGGCGATATCCTGCACTTTGACCCTGACACCGCCCGCCGCAACATCGAGCTGGGCTACTATGATACCCGCCGCGCTATGGGATATCTGCGGGGGTGTGCCTATGCTGTCTCCTGTGATGCCCAGAGCTGCGCGGACGCTGCTGCGTTCCACGCAAAATTTGAGCGGGTGCAAAAGGCCGTGCGGGAGAAATACCCGGTCACCCTGACGGCGGATGCGGCCCTGCTGCTGGCCAAGATGAAGGATGCCGACCTTGCCCCGCTGGAAGCCGCCGCGGAAGATGCCGGTGTGGACCCAGCCCATTACTACACCACCCATACTTTGTGCGATGCATTCCTTGCAAAGTGCGATCAGGCACGGATGCAGAGCTTTGCGCCGCTGTTTGAGGGCAGTGCCGATGCGGCGCGGGCCGCACTGGCCGCGCTGCTGCCCAATACCTTTTTGCAGGCGCTGGTCTGGCGCACCCTGACCACGCCGGAAGCCGAGCTTTTGCCGGAGGTGACCGAACATGAAAGTGTATAAAGGTTCCTGCGCTTCTCCCGGCCTTGTGCTGGGGCAGGTGAGCCGTCTGGAGCACCATGTGGAGACCACGACCGTGGGCCCCTTTAAACCGTCCCGGGAGCTGCAGCTGCTCACCGATGCCATCCGCACCGCACAGGACGAGCTGGAATCCATGGCAGACCGTGCCGCACCCAGCGAGCAGGCCATCTTCCAGTTCCAGAGCATGATGCTGGACGACGAGGGCATGATGAACGAGGTGCGCTTCTGCATCAATGCGGGCATTGGCGCGGCAGCGGCCATGAATCAGGTGGGCCAGCGCTACGCCGACCAGCTGGCCAACATGAAGGATAACCCTTACATGCAGCTGCGCAGTGTGGATATTCTCGACGCAAGCCGCCGGGTCATCAACATCATCACCAACCGCCCCCGCATGTGGCTGGCGCTGGACCACCCGGTGATCCTTGCGGCAGAGCGGCTGATGCCCACCGACCTGTTCAGCGTGCCCTCCGGCATGATCCTTGGCATCATCACGGCAGAGGGCAGCGGCCAGAGCCACGCGGCCATCATTGCCCGGGCAATGAATATCCCGGGCATCGTGCAGGTGGGCCGGGATTTTCTGGACGACTGCGACGGCCGCACCGTCATTCTGGACGCCACCGGGGGCCAGTGCACGCTGGACCCGGACGCTGCCGCCCGCCAGCAGGCCGAGACCCGCATCTGCGAGCTGCAGCGGGAGAACGAAGAGATGGGGCAGCTGCATGCTCTGCCCAACAGGACAAAGGACGGCCAGCCCTTTGAGCTGCTGGCCAACTGCTTTGGGCCGGAGGACATCGACACGGCCATGCAGTCCGGTGCACAGGGCGTGGGCCTGCTGCGCACCGGCTACATGATGCTGCCGGGCCGCATCCTCGATGAGCAGGAACAGTATTTCTTCTACTGCTCCTGTCTTGCTGCCGCCAAGGGCTGCCCGGTAACGGTGCGCACCTTCGACTTTGGCTCAGACCGCACCATTTCCGACGCCTATCAGGGCCTGCAGTCTTCCAAGCTTGGCCTGCGGGGCATCCGCAACAGTCTGCGCCAGCCCCACCAGTTCGAGACGCAGCTCTGTGCGCTGCTGCGCGCCGCCGCCCGCGGCCCGCTGCGGGTGATGTTCCCCATGGTGACGAATGTGGAGGACTGGGACGCAGCCATGCGTGTGGTGGAGCGCTGCCGCGAGCACCTGCGGGAGCGCGGCGTGGCGTTCAACGAAGATACAAAGTTCGGCGTGATGCTCAGCGTACCCGCTGCCTGCCTGACCGCTGAGGAATTTGTAGAGCACGGGGTCGATTTTCTTGTGGTCGGCACCAACGACCTGACCCAGTACACCCACGCGGCAGACCGGGAGCTTGCCAGCGCCGAGCACTACTACCGCCCGGCCAGCAGCGCCATGAAAAAGCTTATCACTATGGTGCTGGATGCCGCAAAGGTGCGCAATGTGCCGGTGACCATCTGCGGCCTTGCGGTGGGCAACCCGGCCAACACGGTGCAGTATCTGCAGCTGGGCCTGCGCAGCTTCTCGGTGAGCCCGCAGAACCTTTTGAATGTGAAGAAAGCCCTGCTGGAGCTCTGACGCTCCAAACCATTTTTGACACAGCAGCCCGGAACGATCTGTGGGTCGTTCCGGGCTGTTTTTCTGCGGCTGCAAAAGTATTTTCTCTTCCGTTTTTGTGCAGAACACACCAAAAAACATGGGGGGGGGGTACAAAAGCTTCGTACAGGATGAAGATTGCACTTTGTTGTGGGAATGTTATACTTTAGGTGTGTGAACTGTGCGGGCGGGCGAAAAAACAGCCTGCCTTCATGAAAAAAGCGAAACATGAGAGGAGTCATAGCATGAAAAAATTTGGCACACGGCTCATCAGCGCGGTACTTGCAGGCTGCATGATGGCTTCTGTCCTTCCGGCAAGTGCATTTGCCGCTGGGGGGACAGGCTCTGAAACCGGCGTGAGTGTGCAGGCAAGCGAGAATCAGGGAAGAATATTGAAAGACGGCGAGGAGATTACTAAATCGGGAACCTATAGCATGAGCGGTCCCTATACACAGACGGTTACCATAAACGTGCCGGATGGAAATGTGGTCATCAATATTACTGGGCCGGTAGAAAATTCTAACCTCGGACCTACCGACAATGCTCTGCTAATCAGCAATGGCACGGTCACAATCAATAATCTGCAGAACAATGAGTTCTCTGTTACCAGCGGAAGGTGCATCCGTGTGCATGTGGATGTGGAACACGGGAGCGAAAGCAACAGTAACTATGAACGGCGGTATATATAAGTCCAGCGGACATGAAACTCTATTCAATTTTTATGGGACAGTATATCTGCACGATGTAACATCGTTCTCTGAATTTGATAATGCGCTTAACAACTGGGGAACGGCATATGTTTACGGTGGAAAATACGAAAGCAAGAGCCCGGGGGCTCCGACAGTGTACAATCGTACTGGTACTTCAAGAATCGAATTGAACGATGACGTAGAAGTAAGCAATGAGAGTGGTTGTCCTGTAACGAACATTGGTACAGCCGATATCAACGGAGGCCGCTACACTTCCCAAAGCACCTCCTTGTGCATAAATACAACAGCAAATAGTACTACAAACATTCATGGTGGTACTTTTGAGGGTAAGGGAACGGTGATTTGTAATCGTGGCAAAATGACGATTGATGAAACCAAGGGTAAAACAGAAATTCGTGTTGCCGGAAATCAAACCGACCTTCCAAGGTCGGGTGTACGAACGGAGGCGAATGCTATTACCGACATCCATAGTGCTACGATTGAAAATGCACAGTATGGCATCTGGAATAAAGAGAATGCATCAAGTGTCACCCTAAAAGATGCGGCTTTCAAGGATAACGAGAACGATGTTTATCTGGAAGCAGGACAATACATTACCATCGAAGATACCTTTACCGACACTGCGACCGTAAAGGTGGCAGACAGCCCCATTGCCACCCCGCGCCAGATCACCACGGCGGATGCGACCGGGCAGGAAAAGCTGAACCTTGTCAGCAACGATAAGGATGCAGAGGGCAAGACCTATTTTGTGGCCTACGATGCGGTCAACAACTACCGCTACCTGACCCCGCGCACCGGCTACACGGTGGATGCCGAGAATGCCAAAGCGACTGTGGACGGCACGACCGTGCTGGATAAGGTCACGCAGGTGCCGGTGGGCACCCCGGTCACCCTGACCGCAGACCCAGCCCCCGATGGACAGAAGTTCGCAGTCTGGTTCGTGAAGGTGAACGGCGTTGTACAGAATGACCTGCGTGACCTTCTGACCTTCCCCAATGAGGAGGACCAGACCAAGGCGATCCTTAAAATGCCCAAAGGCAACGTGACGGTCAGAGCCGTGTACGAAGCCGTGGACCCCGTGGAGCCGCCTGTGGACCCGGTAGACCCGGTGGACCCGGTGGGCCCCGTGGACCCCGTCCTGCCCGGTGTCATCATCGGCGGCGCTGTAATCCTGGGTGCCTATGAGACCGGCACCGGCATCTACCGTATGATGAACATGCAGGGCCTCCCCCTGCCTTCCAACCGCATCGAGCTGGCAGAGCTGGTCTGGGAGCGTGCAGGCAAGCCGGAGCCGCAGAACATGACCGATGAGGACCTGTATGCGGACATTGACGCCGCCGATACCGATGCCCAGAAGGCTGCACACTGGATGGTGGAGCAGGAGCTGATGAAGTTCGACGAGGACAACAACAAGTTCCATCCGTGCTTCCCGGTCAGCAAGCTGCGCGTCTGCCTTACCTGGCAGAATGCAAAGGACAAGGGTCTCATTGACTGATCTGCCCTGCGTCTGCACAGCGGAACAATAAAAAAACAAGGGGCCGCTCCTTTCCGGGAGCGGCCCCTTGTTGCTGTCCGGAAGGCCCGCAGGCGCTGCCGGGCAGCACAAAGCATTATTCCAGATTCCCCGTCAGGGTCATTACCGAAGCAAGCACGGCCAGCGGGGCGGTCTCGCACCGCAGGATGCGGGGGCCAAGGCCCACCGTTCGGGCACCGGCCTTTGCGGCCATCTCGGCTTCCTCGGCGGCAAAGCCGCCCTCGGCTCCGGTCACGATGGCGATTTTCAGTTTTTCACCATCGGCGGGCTTTGCTGCGGCCAGCAGGTCGCGCAGGGGCGCGCCGCCGCACTCGTAGCAGAACAGCACAAGATCGTACTGTGCAAAGGTGCGGCACACGGCACCAAAGTTTGCCAGCGGCAGGGCCACATCCGGCAGAATGCCCCGGCCGCACTGCTTGGCGGCTTCCACCGCAATACGGTTGTAGCGCTCGTTCTTCTGCTCCTCTTTTTTGGGGGCCGCCACGCAGTACCGGCTGAAGAAGGGCACGATGTGGGCTGCGCCCAGCTCCACGCCGTGCTTGATGATCTGCTCCAGCTTGTCCTGCTTGGGGTAGCCGGCCAGCAGAGTGACCTCCACGCTGGGTTCGGCGGCGCTGGGATAGCCCGGCTCCACCCGGAACTCCACACACTCATCGCCAAAGCCGGTGATGGTGGCGGTGTATTCCACGGCATTGCCGTCGCATAGAATGACAGTATCGCCCAGCCTTGCGCGCATCACGCGGGCAAGATGGTGGGCATCGGCCCCGCGCAGGGTGGCGGTGCCGTCAGAGATCTCGGTGGTAAAATAACGGTGCGGCATAGTGGTTCTCCTTAAACGTCCTCGCCCTCTCAGTCGCTAACGCGCCAGCTCTCCCAAGGGGAGAGCCCTTGGCATGGCGGCAAAGTTTACGGTTTTGCCAAAGGCTCCCTCTTTGAGGGAGCTGGCGCACGAAGTGCGGCTGAAGGAGTATTTCAGTTACGGACTCCTTCCGTCAAGCCCTGACGGGCTTGCCACCTCCCTCATGGAGGGAGGCTTTTGGCAGTGCGGCAGACTTTCCGGTTTTGCCAAAGCGACGGAGAGGGCAAGCCAGCTGAAAGAAATCATGAAAGCTTCTGTAATTACGCCTTCTTGCAGACGATGCACTCCCAGCCGCGCTTCTCCTTGACTTCCACAACGGCAAGGCCGGCTTTTTCCAGCCCGGCGATCACTTCGTCCTTGCGGCTGTCGATGATGCCGCTGGCAATAAAGGTGGCACCCTCCGCCATCAGGCCGGGCACAGCCGGTGCCAGACTGAGAATGGCGTTGGCCACGATGTTGGCGGTGATGATGTCGTATTTGCCGCTGGCCTTATCGGAAAGGTCGCCCACCAGCACGGTCAGCTTGTCCTGCACGCCGTTCAACGCGGCGTTCTCGCCTGCGGTGCGCACGGCCACAGGGTCGATGTCCACGCCCTCGGCCACGGCAGCGCCCAGCTTCAGCGCCGCAATGGCAAGGATGCCGCTGCCGGTGCCGATGTCCAGCACCCGCTCGCCGCCGGTCACCCGCTCGTCCAGCGCTTCCATGCACAGGCTGGTGGTCTCGTGGCCGCCGGTGCCGAAGGCAAGGCCCGGGTCAAGGATCAGCTTTACCCGGTCGGTGTCGTACTGCTGCCACGAGGGCACCACGGCCAGCCGTTTTCCGATCTCCAGGGGGTGATAATACTTGCGCCAGCCGTTCTGCCAGTCCTCCTGCTCCACGCCCTCGGTCTCTACGGTGTAGGCGATGTTTGCAGCTTCCATGCGGGCAGCAATGAGGGCCAGCGTTTCCACGGGGGAAGCGCCCGGCTCCAGATACATATGGATGATAACGGTATCGCGGGGCTTGTCCAGCAGCTCCTGCTCGATCAGATCCACATGGGCGATCTCGGCCACCTGCTGCTCGATGTCGCTGTAGTCTTCGATATAGATGCCGCCCTCGGCGATCATGGTGGCAACGGCTTCGGCGTTGTCGGCATCGGCCTTGGCCACGGTCAGGCGGATATCAGTCCATTCCATAATGCTGTCTCCTTTTATTTTGCATCCTCGCCCTCTCCGTCATTGCTTGCGCAATGCCACCTCCCCCAAAGTGGGAGGCTTTGGCAGTCCATGCAAAGTTTGCGGTTTTGCCAAGGGCTCTCCCTTTGGGAGAGCTGGACGCGAAGCGGCCTGAGAGGGCGCATGTTCTTTATAATAGTATAGTACCCGATTCGGCTGTGGGATGCAAGCCTTTGGGCAAAATGTACGTAAAAAGAAAAGAATTTTCAACACAAAGACGACCCTTGTGCGGAAAACCCAAAAATTATCGACTGAAAAACTGCCAAATGAGGACTTTTGATGCATTTTGATAGAAAAAAGGCGAAAGGGACTTTCTTTTTTTGCGGAAATATGTTACTATTCTATTACGGAATTATGGACGGCCTGCAACCAGAGGCGTCTGTAAACACAAACATTTCTTAAGGAGGAATGTGCTTTATGATGAAGTATCTCCAGAAACTGGGCAAAGCTTTGATGCTTCCCGTCGCGGTCCTGCCGATCTGCGGCATCCTGATGGGTCTTGGTTATGCCCTTGCTCCGGGCGTTATGGGCGTTCCCGGTGCAGCAACCTCCGGCGCAGCTTACACCGTTGGCTTCCTGCTGGTCAAGGCAGGCGGCGCTCTGATCGATAACATGGCATGGCTGTTTGCCATTGGTGCCGCTGTCGGCCTTGCTGACAACGACGGCACCGCAGGTCTGGCCGGTCTGGTCAGCTTCCTGATGATGCAGCAGCTGCTGAACCCCGGTGTGGTCGGCATGGTCCGTCACCTGGAAGAAGGCACCGCTACCTACATCGCCTTCCAGAAGGTCGCCGGCAACTCCTTCATCGGCATTCTGGCCGCTGTTGTGGGCGCTGCCTGCTACAACAAGTTCAAGGATATCCAGCTGCCTGACTGGCTGGCATTCTTCTCCGGCAAGCGCTTCGTTGCAATCGCTACCGGTCTGATCTCCATTCTGGTGTCCGTTGTTCTGCTGTTCGTCTGGCCCGTCATCTTCGACGCTCTGGTCGCAATCGGCAACGGCATCGCAGGCATGGGCGGCATCGGCGCTGGCATCTACGCCTTCCTGAACCGTCTGCTGATCCCCACCGGCCTGCACCACGCTCTGAACAACGTGTTCTGGTTCGATACCATCGGTCTGGGCGACCTGTCCCACTTCTGGGCTGGCGAGACCTCTGCTGATGTGGGCTGGAGCCTTGGTATGTACATGTCCGGCTTCTTCCCCTGCATGATGTTCGGTGTCCTGGGCGCTGCTCTGGCTATGGTCAAGACCGCTAAGAACAAGAAGGCTGCCATCGGCCTGGTTCTGTCCGCTGCAATCTGCGCCTTCGTCTGCGGCGTTACCGAGCCCTTCGAGTTCGGCTTCATGTTCCTGTGCTTCCCCCTGTACGTTGTGTACGCTGCTCTGTACGGCATCTTTACCGTCATCACCTACTACTCCGGTTTCCGTGCCGGCTTCTGCTTCTCCGCAGGTGCCACCGACCTGGTGTTCTCCGCTTCCCTGCCCGCAGCTGCCAAGACTTGGATGATCATTCCTCTGGGCATCGCAGCCTTCGTGGTGTTCTACGCAGTGTTCTACTTTGCCATCACCAAGTTCGACCTGAAGACCCCCGGCCGTGAGGACGAGGACGAAGAGGCCGAGAAGAAGGTCGTTCTGGCAAACAACAACTATACCGAAGTCGCTTCCGCTGTTCTGGCTGCTGTCGGCGGCAAGGAGAACGTGAAGGAAGTTGGTTACTGCGCAACCCGTCTGCGCTTTGAGGTCAAGGATAACGCCAAGGTGGACGAGAAGGCTGTCAAGGCCGCTGGTGCTGCCGGTGTCATCCGCCCCAGCAAGAACGCTTGCCAGGTGATCATCGGCACCAAGGTCCAGTTCGTGTACGACGAGCTGAAGAAGATGCTGTAACGCACACAGCATTCTGAACGGAGTTTGTGCGGGAGACTGGTTGCTCCTGCATTCCCATAAAAGCCGCCGGGAGAAGGGCAGAACCTGCCGCTCCCGGCGGCTTTTTGCGTTCCCGCGCGGAGTGTGTTATACTGGTTCAAAAGGCAGATACGGGAGGAAAAACCATGAGCAAAGTGTACAGCTGGCGGAAACTGAACGAAAAAGAACTGACGCGGGTCTATCTGGACGAAATGCGGCGGGACTTTCCGCCCACGGAGCTAAAGCCCCTGAGCATGATCCTGAACAGCGAAGCGGACGGCACCGCCCACACATGGGGCGTGTTCGACGGCGAAACACTGGCGGCGTACCTGCTCATGGTGCGCCCGGCAGGCAGCAGGGTGAGCCAGCTGGATTACTTTGCCGTGCTGCCGGAATACCGTTCTGCAGGGCTGGGCGCGCAGCTGCTGGCCGACCTGCCGCAGCACGAGCGCGGTGCGCAGGCCATCCTCATTGAGGCCGAATGCCCGGATAAGGCGGAGGACGAAGCTATGGCTGTGCGGCGGCTGGGCTTTTACTCCCGGTGCGGCGCGCGGGACACCGGCTTCACCGAGCACCTGTTTGATGCATGGTTCCGCATTCTGGTGCTGGACTGCCCGGGTGCCGGTACCTTTGCGGACCGGCAGGCCGTGGATGCCCTGGTGGACTGCTACCGCCGCACCATCAGCGAGACCGAGTGGCAGAAGTACGTGCAGTTCTACTGCCCGGACGGAACAAAATACTGCTGAGCAGAAGGCGCTCTGTGCAAATTATGTGTACAGAGCGCCTTTTTGTCATATTTTTGTTGACAGACTCCCAAAAAGTGGTACGCTAAAAGCACAGAAAAACGCTTTTAGAGGAGGGCAATATTATGGCAGAAAAAATGACCCGGCGTACCTTTATGAAGAGCGCAGCAGCAGCGGCTGCAGCAATCTCTTTGTCCGGCGTGCTGACCGGCTGCGGCGGCAGCGGTCAGCTGGCAGACGACGAGGTCCAGATCGGACCCTTCACCGTGAAGGTCTTTGGTCTGGATGTGGATCTGGGCACGGAATCCGGCACGGACAAGGGTGCCATCACCGGCAAGGTGAGACTGCGCTATGACGCCGGCGGCGGCAGCTGGCAGGGCGGACAGTACGGCGACATGTTCCAAGCTTCCGTGGGCGAAGCAAAGCTGAAGCAGGTATCCCCCGCCGGGACTTTCTTTGTCTCCGACACGCTGTTGGGTAAGCCCTTTGCCACAGAGGAAAAAGATCTGAGGCTGAACTTCCCCGATGCAGAAATCAAGGAAGCTTACCGGAATGGTCAGCCTGCGGTGCTGAAGATCGTCATCAACGGCATCAGCGAGACGTTGTTCCTTGTCAAGAAGAATGGCGGCTATGCAGCCACCAAGACTCTGCCTTCCCTTACCACGGTTTGACCCGCAGACCCTTTTGCCCCGAGCATTCTTTGAAAGAGTGCCCGGGGCTTTTTGTCGTTTTGCCCAGCCGGAAAATGGCATTTTCGGCATATTTATCCTGTTTGTAAAATTTGAGTACAGGCTTTTCATGCCGGCTTTACGCAGGCTTGACACAGCCGCCGGAGCCTGTGCAAAAGCTTTACCTCCATTTTGCGCGTACATGGTCGCAGCGCGCACGGCGGTGCGGTACAATTAGGCCGTTCCCAAGGAAAACACAAGAAAACATCGGCCGGAACGGCGTTCCGGCATTTATTGGAGGAAAAGGGTTATGAAAAAGATCACTCGTCGTTCGTTTATCACTGTCTGCGGCGCTGCTGCTGCAGCGATGGCTCTGACCGCCTGCGGCGGTGCAGCCTCTTCCACTGTGGCATCCTCTGCTGCGGAGTCCACCTCTTCTTCTGCCGCTGCTGAGACCGCTGCAGGCACCCTGTCCGGCAATGTGGCTACCGGCGGTTCTACCTCTATGAAGAACGTCATCGCAGCCCTGACCGAGGGCTTTGCCGAGGTGGAGCCGGGGGTCACCGTCAGCTACGACCCCACCGGTTCCGGCGCAGGCATCACCGGTGCTACCGATAAGACGCTGGACATCGGCCTGTCCTCCCGCGCCCTGAAGGACGACGAGAAGAACGACGTGGACGGCACCACCGTGGCTCTGGACGGCATCGCCATCGTTGTCAACAAGGCCAGCAAGGTGGCAGACTTGACCGTGGACCAGCTGAAGCAGATGTTCACCGGCGAGATCACCAACTGGAAGGATGTGGGCGGCGACGACGGCGAGATCGTTCTGGTGGGCCGCGAGGCCGGTTCCGGCACCCGCGATGGCTTTGAGAGCATCGTGGACGTGAAGGACAGCTGCAAGTACGCACAGGAGCTGACCGCTACCGGCGCTGTCATCAGCGCTGTGGAGGCCAATCCTCTGGCCGTCGGCTACGCTTCCCTGTCCGCTGTGGGCGACACCGTCGCCATGGTCACCGTGGAGGGTGTGGAGTGCAGCGAGGATACCGTCAAGGACGGCAGCTACAAGATCCAGCGTCCCTTCGTGTTCGTCACCAACAAGAGCGTGACCCTGTCTGAGCAGGCACAGGCCTTTGTGGACTTTGCCACCAGCAAGGACGCTGCCGACCTCATCCGCACCGCAGGCGCTGTGCCGGTGAACGAGTAATTACCGGGTGGTTTGCCGGGGAAAACTCCCCGGTGAACCGCCTGCCCCGCATCTGAACAAGAAAACTGCCGCGTCGGGCTGCCGTTTCTGCGGGCCGACGCGGCTTTTATAAAGGATTTCAGCTATGAACAAAAAATCCTATCTGAGCCGGGTGCGGCTGCCCCGCACACCCGCCGAATGGCTGGAAGCGGTGATGAACTTCATCTTCTTCCTGTGCGGTATGCTGGCGGTGGGCTGCGTGGTGCTCATCTCGGTGTACATGGTGATCTCCGGCGTGCCGGCCATCCACAAGATCGGCCTGTTCCAATTCCTGCTCGGCACAAAGTGGGCCTCCACGGCAGCCCAGCCGCTGTTCGGCATCCTGCCGTTCATCCTTTCCAGCATCTACGGCACGCTGGGCGCTGCCATCATCGGTGTGCCCATCGGCCTGCTGACGGCGGTGTTCCTCTCCAAGGCCGCCGACCCCAAGCTGCGCACCGTGGTGGTTACTGCCATCGAGCTGCTGTCCGGCATCCCCAGCGTGGTGTTCGGCCTGCTGGGCATGCAGGTGCTGGTGCCCGCCGTGGCAAAGACCTTCGGCAAGGCTTCCGGTGCCTGCCTGCTGAGCGCAATCGTGGTGCTTTCCATCATGATCTTGCCCAGCATCGTGTCCGTGTCGGTCACGGCGCTGAACGCCGTGCCGCCGGAGTATGAGCAGGGCAGTTTGGCACTGGGTGCCACCGACACCGAAACATGGTTCAAGATCAGCATTCCGGCAGCCAAAAGCGGCATTGCCGCAGGCATTGTGCTGGGCATCGGCCGTGCCATCGGCGAGGCCATGGCGGTGATGATGGTGGCAGGCAACAGCCCCAACATGCCGGACAGTCCCTTCCGCAGCGTCACCTTCCTGACCACCGCCATCGCCAAGGAGATGAGCTATGCCGGCGGTCTGCAGCGGCAGGCGCTGTTCAGCATCGCGCTGGTGCTGTTCGTCTTTATCATGATCATCAATGTTGTGCTGAACGTTGTGCTGAAGGGAGGAAGCCGGGATGAATAAGGGCCTTTCGCCTTCCCGTCAGATGTGGAACCGGGTCATGACCGCACTGGTCTGGGCCAGCGCCGTTCTGGTGATGGTTCTGGTGGCCGGTATCATCGGCATGGTGCTGGTGCGGGGCATCCCCCACATCAGCTGGAAGTTCCTTTCCACCACCGCCAGTGTGCTGAAAAAGACCGACGGCATCCTGCCTGCCATCCTCAACACACTGTATGTCATTGTGCTGACATTACTGATCGTACTGCCTCTGGGCGTGGGCGCGGCGGTCTACCTGACCGAGTATGCCTCCAACCGGCGGCTCATCGAGGTCATCGAGTTCACCAACGAAACGCTGGCGGGCATCCCCAGCATCATCTACGGTCTGGTGGGTATGCTGGTGTTCAGTCAGGCGCTGGGCTTCCAGACCTGTCTGCTGTCCGGTTCACTCACGCTGGTGGTCATGAACCTGCCCACCATCATCCGAACCACGCAGGAATCCCTCAAGACGGTGCCGCAGGGCTACCGGGAGGGTGCCATGGGCTTGGGTGCAGGCAAGTGGCACATCATCCGCACCATCGTGCTGCCCTGCAGCATCGACGGCATCGTGACCGGCTGCATTCTGGCTGTGGGCCGCATCGTGGGCGAAAGTGCCGCCCTGCTCTTCACCGCCGGTGCCGCAGAGGTCATTGCCAAGAGCGTGGCCAAAGCCTACACCTCCAACGGTGCCACCCTGTCGGTGCTGCTGTACCTGCGTGCCTTTGAGGACGGCGATTTCGCTTCCGCATGGGGCATCGGTGCGGTGCTGCTGGTGCTGGTGCTGGTCATCAACCTTGCGGCGCGGCTGGCAAAGACCAAGCTGAAACAGAAACAGTAAAAAGAGAAGAAACCCTCTCAGTCATTGCTGCGCAATGCCAGCTCCCCCAAAGGAGGAGCTAGAGTGGTGCTGACCGGCAGATGATCAAAAGCTCCCCCTTCGGGGGAGCTGGCACGCCATCAGGCGTGACTGAGAGGGTTCGTTCCAATTCAACAATGAGGTACTCTATGGAAAACACGAACATGCCGGTGATATCGGCAAAAGACCTGAACCTCTGGTACGGCGACTTCAAGGCGCTGAAAGGCATCTCGCTGGACGTGGGCGAGCGGGAGATCACCGCGCTCATCGGCCCTTCCGGCTGCGGAAAGTCCACCTTTTAAAGACCCTCAACCGCATGAACGACCTTGTGCCGAATGTGCGCATCGAGGGCGATGTGCGGCTGAAGGGCGAGGACATCTTTGCCCGGGAAATGCAGCTTACCGACCTGCGCCGCCGGGTGGGCATGGTGTTCCAGAAGGCCAATCCCTTCCCCATGAGCATTTACGACAATATCACCTACGGCCCCAAGCTGCACGGCGTGCGCAATAAGGCTGAGCTGGACGAGCTGGTGGAAAGCAGCCTGCGGGGCGCGGCCCTGTGGGACGAGGTGAAGGATCGCCTGAAAAAGAGCGCGCTGGGCCTTTCCGGCGGCCAGCAGCAGCGTTTATGCATCGCCCGTGCACTGGCGGTGAAGCCCGAAGTGCTGCTGATGGACGAGCCCACCAGCGCATTGGACCCCGGCTCCACCATGAAGGTGGAGGAGCTGATGAGTGAGCTGAAGAAGAACTACACGGTGGTCATCGTTACCCACAACATGCAGCAGGCGGCCCGTATCAGCGACCGCACCGCCTTCTTCCTGCTGGGCGAGCTGGTGGAAGTGGGCCCCACGGCCCAGATCTTCAGCGCACCGCAGGATAAACGCACCGAGGACTACATTTCCGGTCGGTTCGGTTAAAGGAGGAAACAGCTATGAGTATCCGTAAACAGTACGACACCGATCTGGAATCGCTGAAAAATTCGCTGACCGAAATGGGCCGCAACTCTGCCGATGCCGTGGAGAACGCTCTGGAAGCGCTCTGCGTTGCTGATGCCGATGCGGCTGCGGCCATCGTGAAGGAGGATGCCCGCATCAACAATATGGAGCGGGATATCGAGCACCGCTGCATGACATTGCTGCTGCGTCAGCAGCCGGTGGCAGGCGATCTGCGCCGCATCTCCACTGCCATGAAGGTGGTCACGGACATCGAGCGCATCGGCGACCATGCCGCCGACATCGCCGAGATCATCCCCCACCTTGTCACCGTCCGCAAAGAGGGCGACGCGGCGGTAAGTCAGGCCATTGCCATGGGCAAAAAGGCTCACCAGATGATCCTGAATGCCCTCGATGCCCTGACGGCAGAGGACGAAAATGCCGCCCGCAGGGTGATCGCCGCAGACGACGAGGTGGATTACGACTTCAACGCCATCAAGCATCAGCTGGCGCAGGAGATCGCCGAAGATCCCGGCAAGGTGGATGCAGCGCTGGACCTGCTGATGGTCATCAAGTATCTGGAGCGCATCGGCGACCACGCCGTGAATGTGGCCGAGTGGGTGCAGTTCGTGCGCACCGGCCGCTATAAGGACGAGAGCATGTTCTGAGTATTTCCCTTCCTCATTTTTTGAGGGTTCGTGTTTTCTTTATTTCTCCTGAAAAAGGCCGTTTCTGCCCGGTGCGGAAGCGGTCTTTTTCTGTAAGACGAAAACCCTCTCAGGCTCACTGCGTTCGCCAGCTCCCCCGAAGGGGGAGCTTTTAAGCATCTACCGGTTCGTGCCGATAAAGCTCCCCCTTCGGGGGAGCTGGCACGCCGTTAGGCGTGACTGAGAGGGGTCTGACTCCTACAACGAAAATTGACTAAAAATTTTTTAGCTTTCTGCAATATTCCGGTGCGTCGGTTCGTATCTGAGGTGTAGGGCGGCAGGAGCCGCCATTCCCTGTGCGGCGGGCGTCCGACATCCCCCAGTCCCCGCCCGCCGCACCCTTTACGGAGGAAACGCAGATGACACAGACGAATCCTATCCTGCCGGAAGTCAGGGCCGGAACGGTCAGCCGCGAAGCACTGGTGCAGGCAGCACTCAAAGAGATCACCCAGAATTACCGCGAAGCAAGCCTTTCCAACGTGGCACGGGAGTACGGCGTTTCGCTGGCATATGTCAGCGAGTGCGTGCGTGCCCAGACCGGACGCACCTATAAGGAATTGCTGCAAAAGCACCGTATGGAGACCGCTGCCCGCATGCTGCGCCGCAGCGACATGAACATCCAGCAGATCATTTCTCTGGTGGGCTACGAGAACACCAGCTATTTCTACCGCCTGTTCCACGAGCGGTATGGTCTCAGCCCGCGGGAATACCGGCTGGTGCGCACCGGCCATGGCCGCGCCAGCGCATAAGGTACTTGCTCTAACAGCAGGGACTGCTGCACATCGTTTTAGCCGAAAGTGCAGCAGCCCCTGCTTTTTGCCGTTTTGGAGCATTTTAAGGTACTTTGGTGCGGGAACTGGATTTTTATGGTAATTTGTAGTACAATAAGAACAATTCTCAAAGTACTGTGCCGGACCGAGCGCAGCGCAGAAAAGACGAGGTGGAATGAATGTTTCGTGGAGCAGTGAGAGGGGATCTGCCCCAGATCCTGAAGATCTACGCCCATGCACGTGCAGTCATGAAGGCATCTGGCAACCCGACCCAGTGGGGGGATAATTTCCCGCCGCAGGAACTGCTGGAGGAGGATATCGACTCGAACCGGTTGTTCCTCTATGTGGTCAACGGCCAGATCGAGGCCGTATTTGCATTTATTCTGGGGGCGGACCCCACCTACGCCGCCATTGAGGACGGCCAGTGGCTGGACGATACCCTGCCCTATGGCACGGTGCACCGTCTGGCATCGGCCGGAAAGCACAAGGGCGTGGCATCGGCAGTGCTGGACTGGAGCATGGAGCACTGCCAGAGCCTGCGTGCCGACACCCACGCCGACAACAAGATCATGCAGCATCTGCTGGAAAAGAACGGCTTTACCCGCTGCGGCATCATCCATGTGGCAGACGGCTCGCCCCGCTTTGCCTACCAGAAGCTTGCCCCCACCCAGCCGCTGGGTTGAAACAGAATACACCCCCAAAGAGCCCCGGTCTGCGGATGCAGAGCCTGCCATGCAGGACTGCGCACGCAGGCTTTTTTGTTTGCCCCCGCTCGCTCCGCCCTGCGCCGCTCGACGGTGACGGAGAGAACGAAGCCGCGAACGGTTAAATCTGTCCTTGCTGCAAATACAGATCAACGGAAAACCCCCATGGGCACCGACCTGAATGCAAATTTGTGAACGAAAAATGTCTGAAAACGCTTTCATTTCTCTGCCGTATGTGCTATAATAACACCCGTCCTTGTGTAAGAGACAGGAAGCTGTACGCCATTGGCGTACAATAGGAAAGAGGAGTGTCTATATGAAAACGTTGAATAAGGCAGTTGCCCGTTACAACGGCATCAGCCTGATCGTTCGCATTCTGATCGGCCTGATCATTGGTGCGGTGCTGGCTCTGGTGGCCCCCGGTGCAGGCTGGGTGGGTGAACTGGGCAGCCTGTTCGTTGGCGCACTGAAGGGCATCGCCCCGGTGCTGGTGTTCGTGATTGTGGCAAGTGCTCTGGCACAGGGCTCTTCCAAGCTGGACCGCCGCTTCGGCACGGTCATCTGGCTGTACATGCTCACCACCTTTCTGGCTGCGGCCATCGCAGTGGTGACCAGCTTTATGTTCCCGGTCACGGTCGTGCTGGCAGACGCTGCCCAGTCGGACGTGGTGCCGCAGGGTCTGGGCGAAGTGATGGGCACTCTGCTCACCAACTTTGTGGCAAACCCCGTCAGTGCCATCATGAGCGGCAACTACATCGGCATCCTGTTCTGGGCCTGCATGTTCGGCGTGGCCATGAAGAAGATCGGCTCTGACACCACCAAGACCTTTATGGCAAACACCGCCGATGCGGTCTCCCAGATCGTGCGCTGGATCATCAATCTGGCACCCTTCGGCATCATGGGTCTGGTCTACACCAATGTTTCCGGCAACGGCCTTGCCATCTTTACCCAGTACGGCAAGCTGCTGGCTCTGCTGGTGGGCACCATGCTGTTCATGGCCCTCATCGTCTCCCCCTTCATCATGTTTATCTATCTGGGCTGCAACCCCTATCCGCTGGTGTTCCGCTGCCTGCGCGAGTCCGGCCTGACCGCCTTCTTCACCCGCAGCTCCGCCGCCAACATCCCCGTGAACATGGCCCTGTGCGAAAAACTGGGTCTGGACAAGGATATGTACTCCGTCTCCATCCCGCTGGGTGCCACCATCAACATGGACGGTGCCGCCATCACCATCACCATCATGACGCTGGCCGCTGCTAACACCTTGGGCATTCAGGTGTCTCTGCCTGCAGCCATCGTGCTGAGCGCTATGAGCGCTCTGGGTGCCTGCGGTGCTTCCGGCGTGGCCGGCGGTTCCCTGCTGCTGATCCCCATGGCCTGCTCCCTGTTCGGCATCTCCAACGATGTCGCCATGCAGATGGTGGGTGTCGGCTTCATCATCGGCGTGGTGCAGGACTCTGTTGAGACTGCCCTGAACTCTGCCGGTGACGTGGAGTTCGCTGCTACCGCCGAGTATCATCAGTGGCGCAAGCAGGGCAAGCCCCTGCCGGAGTTTTTAACTGGTAAGAAGAACTGAAAAATTTAAAAATATAGAAAAGGGCTGTTGCCAAACTCCTTCCGACATCGCTTACGCGATGCCACCTCCCTCAATGAGGGAGGCTTCACAGCTTACCGTCATGTCAGGCTCCCTCCGTGAGGGAGCTGGCGCGGCGAAGCCGTGACTGAGGGAGTTCTTGGCAACAGCCCCTTCGCTTTTTACGGGAAAAGATGTAACGGGCAGCAGGGCGTTTTCATTACGGCCCCTCCCGTGAAAAAACAGAAGAGCAGCGGCCGCAGCCGCTGCTCTTCTGTAATAATAAAAATAAAATTTCCGCTGTTTATGCCCAGAGCAAAGCGGAGGGCAGCCTAAATAGTAAGTCAATCCATGAACTTTGCCTTCTGCAGAGCAATCAGAATCAGCGGGATGAGCACCAGCTGAGCCACGATGCCCGGCACAGCGGTGAGCAGCGCACCGGACAAAAACGCGCTGAACGGGAAGCTGGAACCGGTCAGGCCGGCCAGCACAAAGCGTACTGCACCCCAGACCAAACGGCCCGCCACCATGGCGGTGACAAGAGAAGCGTACATCATGGACACGGTATGCTTCACCTTGTGCCAGAGCACGCCGGACACAAGGCCGTAGGCGGCCAGCTCAAAGGCCATGGAGATGGCGATGGGGAACATCGGCGGCATGCCGAACAGCACCGACCGCACCAGCGGAGCAATGAAGCCCACGGCAAGGCCCCATGGGCCGCCCAGCACAAAGCCGCACAGCAGAATGGGAAAGTGCATCGGGCACAGCATGTTGCCCACCTGCGGCACATGGCCGGTGATCATGGGCAGCACGAAGGCCAGTGCAAGGAACAGTGCAGCCAGCACGAGGCTGCGGGTGGTGGAATGAGGGTTCGTTTTCATAAAAAGCTTCCTCCTTTGGCCAGACAAAAAAGGGGTCTGCCCGGCTTACAAGCCAACGGCAGACCCCTTCGTGGTGTCTATAGCAGCAAAAATAAGATGGCAGAGCGCAAAGGCCCCCTGTGGGCTTTGCGCTGCACCGCTGCGTAAGCGCAGCGGTAGATAAAGGATGGAGAACACGGGCTTCTGTCCGCACACCCGGCTTCGTACCGGAATCTGTGAAAATTATAGCAGATGCCTCTGGCTTTGTCAAGATACGGCAAAAAGCCTGCAATTTAACCAAAAAGCGGCAAATTTCCATGCATATTTCCCCGCGTGTGTACATTTTGCATGAAGAAGCTTGACCTTTTTGCATAGAATAGCTAATATAAACTTGAAAAAGAGCGCGCTGCGGGCAGCAGGACTGCACCGGCGCTGACGAAAGGCTTTTTTGAACATGTGCAAATCTGAGGTTCATACGGGAGGACCATCATGACAAATGCAGAAAAATTTACTCTGGCCAAGCACGCCTGCCACATCCGCATGGGCGTGATCGAGGGCACGCACAGCGCAAAGTGCGGCCATCCGGGCGGCAGTCTGGATATCGCCGAGCTGCTGAGCTACCTCTATTTTGTGGAAATGAACATTGACCCGAAGGACCCCAAGAAGGCCGACCGCGACCGTCTGGTGCTGTCCAAGGGCCATGCTGCACCGGCACTGTATGCAGCGCTGGCAGAGCGCGGCTATTTCCCGGTGGAAGACCTTAAGACCCTGCGTAAGATCGGCAGCTATCTGCAGGGCCACCCCAACATGAACGAGACCCCGGGCGTGGATATGTCCACCGGCAGTCTGGGTCAGGGCGTGTCTGCCGCCTGCGGCATGGCACTGGGTGCCAAGCACGCCGGTAAGCCCATCAACGTCTACACCATCCTGGGCGACGGCGAGGTGGAAGAGGGCGAGTGCTGGGAAGCCTTCATGTTTGCCGCACACTACGGCCTTTCCAACCTGTGCGTTGTGCTGGACCGCAACCACCTGCAGATCGACGGCACCACCGAGACCGTGATGAACAGCGCCCCGCTGGAAGAGAAGCTGAAGGCCTTCAACTTCAATGTTGTTACCATCGACGGCCACGACTACGACCAGATCGAAGCCGCCATGCAGGCATTCCATGCAGAGACTGCAAAGCCCACCTGCATCATCATGGACACCACAAAGGGCAAGGGCGTTTCCTTTATGACCAACTCCGTGGACTGGCACGGCAAGGGCCCCAACGATGACGAGTACAAGATCGCAATTGAGGAACTGAACGCCGCATACGCCGCGCTGGAGCAGGAGGAAAACTAAGATGGCAGATGTGAAGAAGATCGCTACCCGTGAAAGCTACGGCAACACCCTGAAGGAGCTGGCCGCCGAAGGCCACGAAGATCTGGTGGTGCTGGACGCAGACCTTGCTGCTGCCACCAAGACCGGTATGTTCCGCAAGGCTTACCCGGATCGTCATTTTGACTGCGGCATTGCCGAGGGCAACATGATGGGCGTGGCTGCGGGCCTGTCCACCATGGGCTACGTGCCCTTTGTTTCCAGCTTTGCCATGTTCGCCGCCGGCCGTGCCTTTGAGCAGGTGCGCAACTCTATTGGCTATCCCCACCTGAACGTGAAAATCGGTGCCACCCACGGCGGCATCTCGGTGGGCGAGGACGGCGCTTCCCATCAGTGCTGCGAGGACTTTGCCCTCATGCGCAGCATCCCCGGCATGACCGTGATCTGCCCCGCCGACGATGTGGAGGCCCGCGCCGCTGTGCGTGCTGCCTACGCAATGGAAGGCCCCGTCTATCTGCGCTTTGGCCGTTTGGCTGTGCCTGTGTTCCACGACGCCGAGAACTATCACTTCGAGATCGGCAAGGGCGAGCAGATCACTGAGGGCAGCGACATTGCCATCATCGCCACCGGCCTGATGGTCAACGAAGCCCGCATGGCTGCGGAGCAGCTGGCCGCTGAGGGCATCCACGCCCGGGTCATCAACATCCACACCATCAAGCCTCTGGACGAGGAGATCGTCCTCAAGGCTGCAAAGGAGTGCGGCAAGGTCATCACCGCCGAGGAGCACAACGTCATCGGCGGTCTGGGCGAGGCCGTCTGTGCCGTGCTGAGCGAAAAGCTGCCCACCCCTGTGCGCCGCGTAGGCGTGCAGGACGTGTTCGGCTGCTCCGGCCCGGCATGGGACCTGCTGAAGTTCTACGGTCTGGATGCTGCCACCATCTGCAAGACTGCCCACGAAATGCTGGGCAAATAAGCGCTTCTCCCACTGTATCTGCGCCGCCGCGTCATTTGCTGACGCGGCGGCGTTTTTGCATGCCGCAAATTTTTTTGCCAAATACTGCAGGATATGATATGCTTACAGAAAAAGCGGAAGGGAGAATCGCAATGCTGATCGTGGACAAACTTGCGTTTCAGGAAAAACTTTCGGAAGGGGAAAAAACGCTGGCCGCCTATATTTTGGCGCATGGGATGGAAATTGCCAAATATTCCACCCGCAGTCTGGCAGAAGTGACCTACACCTCTCCGCCGACCGTCCTGCGCCTTTGCAAAAAGCTGGGTTTTACCGGCTTTGATGACTTCAAGCAAAATTTTGTGCGTGAACTGGAATATCTCGACCAGCAACAGGGCAAGGTGGATTTCAATTTTCCCTTTGCTGAAAACGACAGCCCCATGCGGGTGGCGCAGAACATCGGCGAGCTGTACGAAGAAGCCGTCAAGGACACTATGCAGCTTCTCCGGTACGAAGACCTGCACAAAGCGGTGCTCCTGCTCAAATATCACGAGGAAATCCACATTTTTTCCGCCGGGACGGCCATCAATCAGGCCGAATCCTTCCGAGAAAAGATGCTCAAGATCGGCAAGCGGGTGGTCATTTTCAACAATCTGAACTACCAGCGGTATCAGGCCTGCTGTCTGTCCGAGAGGGACCTTGCCATGATCATTTCCTATTCCGGCGAAACGGCGCAGATGCTGGAGATTGCCCGGCAGTGCAAACGCTCCGGAACACCCATCCTTGCGCTGACCAGCTTTGGCGAAAACAGCCTGACCTGTTATGCGGATTGCAAGCTGACCCTTTCCACCAAAGAAAGCATCTATCAGAATCTTGGGGACTATGCTTCCCATCTGTCCATGACCCTTCTACTGGACATCTTGTATTCCGAGTACTTCCGGCAGAACTACCAGAAGAATTATACCTACAAGCTGGAACGCGCCCGAGAGCTGGAACAGCACCGCACCTCCACCAATCCTATTTTGTTGAATCTGCACAAAGAAAATGCGGAATGAAACACTGTTCCGTTTTTGATCGTGCAAAAAGAAACAGAAAAATTAACACTGTACCAATAAGTTTAAAAAATATTGCACAAAAACCTCCCTGCAAGTATTCTATACCTGCAAGGAGGTTTTCAAGCTTATGGAGATGCCAAAAAAGTTCCTGTGGGGCGGTGCGACCGCCGCCAACCAGTACGAAGGTGCCTACCAGACGGATGGCAAGGGCCTGAGCATTGCCGACGTGGAAAAAGGTGCACGCCACGGCGTCCCGCGCGAGATTCATACACAGGTCATGGAGGGCAACTACTACCCTAGCCATGAAGCCGTGGATTTTTACCACCATTACAAAGAGGACATCGCGTTGTTTGCCGAGATGGGCTTCAAGTGCTTCCGAATGTCCATCAACTGGCCGCGCATCTTTCCGCAGGGCGATGAATTGCAGCCGAACGAGGCCGGGCTTGCTTTCTATGACCGTGTGTTCGACGAGCTGCACCGCTACGGGATCGAACCGGTGGTCACGCTTTCGCATTACGAAACGCCGCTGTATCTGGTGCAGCACTATGGTTCCTGGCGTAACCGAGCCCTGATCGATTTCTTTGCCCGGTACTGTGAAACGGTGTTTCGGCGTTACAAGGGAAAGGTCCGGTACTGGATGACCTTCAATGAGATCAACGAGACCATGAACCAGAGCGAGCCATACCATCAGGCAGGCGTGCTCTTTGCCGAAGGCGAGGAGCACAACGCTGTCAAAGCGCTGGTCAGCCACAACATGTTCCTTGCCAGTGCAAAGGCCGTGCAGATCGGGCATGCGGTCGACCCGGAAAATAAAATCGGCTGCATGATCCAGTATCCCACCACCTACCCGCGCACCTGCGCACCCAAGGATGTGCTGGCACAGAGATTCCAGATGATGCCGAACTATTATTACACCGATGTGATGTGCCGCGGACACTACACCAGCCTGTGCACGGCACAGCTGCGACGCATGGGCACTTCGGTAGAGATGCAGCCGGGCGATGCCGAGCTGCTGGCCGCAGGAACTGTGGATTACATCGCATTCAGCTATTATTTTTCTTCAGTTGCCCGTGCAACGGAAGATACGGATTGCTGTGTAGAACGCAGCAATCCGTATCTCCAGCGTACCGACTGGGATTGGCCCATCGATCCGGACGGCCTGCGCATCGCACTGAATGAGCTGTATGACCGGTATGAACTGCCGCTGTTCGTTGTGGAAAATGGTCTGGGTGCCATCGACACCGTAGAGCCGGATGGCAGCATTCAGGACGATTACCGCATCCGTTTTCTGGGCAGTCACATTGATGCGCTGCGGCAGGCCATTGAGCTGGATGACGTTCCGGTGATCGGCTACACCTGCTGGGGTCCCATCGACATTATTTCGGTGGGCACCGGCGAGATGCGCAAACGGTACGGCTTCATTTACGTAGACAAGAAGGATGACGGCAGCGGCACGTTGGCCCGCAAAAAGAAAAAGTCGTTTGCATGGTACAAAAAAGTCATTGCAAGCAACGGCGCAGACACCGCCCTGTAAGCAATGCATTTTTTAGGATATTGAAGGAGGCAAAACAAATGGATGCAAAGAAAACTGCCCAGCAGGTGCTGGAACAGGTCGGCGGCGCAGAAAATGTTACATTTCTGACCCACTGTGTCACCCGCCTGCGGTTCAACCTCAAGTCAATGGACGGCGTGGACGAGGCCAAGGTCAAAGCCGTACCCGGCGTGGTGGGTGTCGTGAACAAAGGCGGCCAGTATCAGGTCATCATCGGCAACGAAGTGGCTGCCGTGTACGATGAACTGATGAAACTGGGCGACTTCGGCGGTAAGGAAGTCAAACAGCCTGCCGCCCCGGCCGAGGAAAAGAAGAGCAGGGTCAGCATCATTCTGGACACGCTGGCCGGTGTGTTCACCCCGCTGATGCCGTTGATCGCCGGTGCCGGTATGATCAAGGCTCTGCTGTCTGTGCTGACCCTCTTCGGCTGGATCGACAAGAGCGGAAATCTGTACTATTTCCTCAACTTCATCGCAGACTCTTCCTATTACTTCCTGCCGATCTTCCTGGCCAACTCCGCGGCCAAAAAGTTCGGCTGCAACCCGCAGATGGCCATGCTGCTGGGGGCCATCCTGCTGCACCCGAACTTCATCGCCCTGAAAGCCGATGCCGATGTGGTCCATGTGCTGGGTCTGCCGGTGAAGATGGTAACCTATTCTTCCTCAGTCATTCCCATCTTCCTTATCACGCTGGTACTGCCATACGTGGAACGATTTGTCAATAAGGTCGTGCCCTCTGTGGTCAAGTTCATCCTGCGGCCGGTGCTCACCATCCTCATCATGGCTCCCATCTCCCTGTGCGTGCTTGGCCCTCTGGGCAGCATCATCGGCGATGGTCTGGTCAACGTCCTGCTGGCCATTGAAAAGGTCTGCCCCTGGGCACTGCCCACCGTCATCGGTGCCTTTATGCCGTTCCTGGTCATGACCGGTATGCACTACAGCCTGCTGCCCGCTTATGTCAACTCTCTGTCCATGCTGGGCTATGAGACGGTCATCGGCCCCGGTAATCTGCCTTCCAACATTGCACAGGGTGCCGCAGCCCTCTGCGTTGCCATCAAGACCAAAAACAAGAACTTCCGTCAGCTGGCCGTTTCCGGCGGTGTGACCGCTCTGCTGGGCGTGACGGAGCCTGCTCTGTTCGGCGTCAACGTCCGTCTGCGTAAGCCTCTCATCGCCACAACCATCGGCGGTGGTCTGGGCGGCCTGTATGCCGGTTTGACCGGTGTGCGCCGTTTTGGCGGCGGTGGTGCCGGTCTGGCAGCCATCGGCCTGTATGTCGGTGAAAATCCCATGAACGTGATCAACGCACTGATCTCTGCCGCGATCGCCTTTGTGGCCACCTTTGCGATCCTCTGGTTCATCGGTTTTGATGATGTGCCGGAAGAAGCCTGATCTCTTCTGAAACAAGCAGCGCCGGAACGATTTTGCCGTTCCGGCGCTGCTTTTTACGCCTCTCCCAGCAGCTTTGCACGGCTGGCGTATACAGCGGTAAATACCTCCCGCAGCCGTTGGATCTCGGGACGCGGGTCGTCCCGCAGGGTCAGCAGACAGGTGTCCGGCAACGGCAGCTGCAGCGGCAGATACCATGCCGCCGGAAAGGCCGGGTATTTCATCGGGCACAAAAACATGCCGCGCCCGGCAAGCAGATCGTTGTAAACACACTCGTAGTTTTCCACCATGTGCCAGCTTGGTGCGGAAAACGGCAGGCCGGGCTGAACAACGGCAAGATCCACCATTTCCTGATACAGCGGCTCATAAAACAGCTGCTGCCCGGCAAGATCGGCCAGCGCCAGAGTGCTGCGCCCTGTGAGCGGGTGCTCCGGTGATACGATCAGGTAAAAGGTGTTGTGCAGGATGGGGGTGCGCTCGATCTCCGGCTGCAGCGGCCCAAAGGGCAGATAGAGGGCTGCGTCTGCCTCGCTGCAGAGCATTTCGTGGGGATTGCGTGACACGGGCCGAGTGTCCACCGCAAACTCATATCCCGGCAGCGCGGCGTGCAGCCGTGCCATCAGGATGGGATAAATGGGGTCCCGCTGCAGCAGCACCGGCGGCAGGCGCAGGGTCAGTGTGCGCCGCCGGGCAAAGCCCTTCAGCGCGGTGCGGGCGTTCAGGATGCTGCGATAGATCCCCTCTGCCTGCGGCACAAAGGCCCGGCCCGCTTCGGTCAGCGCCACGCGGGTGGTGCTGCGCTCAAACAGGGCCAGATCCAGCTCCTTTTCCAGACTGCGGATCTGGTAGCTGAGGGCGGGCTGGGTGCAGTACAGCTCCCGGGCGGCTGTGGTAAAATTCAGGGTCCGGCTCACGGTGAGAAAACACAGCAGCTGGTGGTCGTTCATCCGAAAAAAGCTCCTTTCTGTGCAGGGGAAGATCCGTCTGCTCTCAGTATAGCATGGTGGGAGATGGTTATAAACACTTTTTATTAGGATGGCAAAATTTTTTTGTTTCCCTTTTACTTCGTTATATTTTATACTAAGTGCAGCGCGGGAAAAACTCCCGCAGAGACGAAGAGAAATTGATGAGAAGAAAGAGGAAATCCAAATGGAAAAGATCTCCCGCAAAGGCTTTTTGAAGGTCGCCGCCGCTGCCGCCATGAGCGGCGTCACCGCCGGTGCGCTGGCTGCCTGCAACTCCGCAGCTTCTTCCAGCACCGCCGCTTCCGGTGATGCCATCTACACCGCCGGTACCTACACCGGCACGGCCACCGGCATCGGTGAGGTGAAGGTGACCATGACCTTCAGCGAGACCGCCATCACCGAGGTGGTCATCGATGCTTCCAACGAGACCGAGAGCATCGGCGGCGTGGCCGCGCCCACCCTGCAGGAAGCCATCATGGCCGCACAGGGCACCGAGATCGACAACATCTCCGGTGCTACCGTCACCACCAATGCCGTCAAGAAGGCGGCTGCCAGCTGCATCGAGCAGGCCATGGGCGTAAAGACCGAGACCCCCGCCGCAGAGCAGACCGCCGACACCGGCGAGGACTGGCTGGGTGAGGAGCCGGATGTGCAGGCCGCTGAAACGCAGGACTTTGATGTGGTCATCATCGGTGCCGGTCTGTCCGGCATCTGCGCCGCCCGCGCCGCCGCCGAGGAGGGCGCAAAGGTGGCTATCGTGGAGAAGAGCGCCTCCTTCAACTGCCGCAGCGGCGAGTATGCCCTGCTGAACGGCAGCCTGAACAAGCGCTGGGGCCGCGAGAACATCGTGGACGAGGATGTGGTGGTCAACCGCCTGATGCGCGAGTGCACCTACCGCAACAAGCGCTCCATCCTGAAAAAGTGGGCCAGCCATGCACACGAGGTCATGGATTGGTTCATCGAGGCTTATCCTGAGCTGACCATCTGCGACACCACCCGTCAGGTGGTCACGCAGGAGCAGTTCGACAAGGGCATTCTGGTGCCGCTGGCATGGCCTCAGCCCGAGCACTACGACTACCGCAACGAAGAGTTCCCCACCTTCCCCTCCAGCATGGAGTTCCGCTCCTCCCGCAAGGATCAGCAGGGCTTTGTGGTGGAAGCCAACCTGAACAAGGCCATCGAGGCTGGTGCCAAGACCTTCTACGGCTGCTTTGGCACCAAACTGCTGAAGGACAGCGACGGCCGCGTGACCGGCGTGATCATCCGCGATGCACAGAACGGCAATAAGTACATCCAGCTCAACGCTGCCAAGGGCGTGATCCTTGCCACCGGCGACAACTCCGGCGATGAAAAGATCATGAAGCATTTCGCTCCCGAGATCGTAGAGAAGAATATCGCCAACATGGGCGCTATGGGTATGCTGGGCGTTGACGTGGAAGGCAAGACGGTCGAGACCGGCGACGGCCTGCGCATGGGCGCATGGATCGGCGCAAAGGTGCAGGATCACCACGCACCTATGACCCACCACATGGGCAGCGGCATGGGCGTTACCCCTTCCTGCAGCTCAACAAGCGCGGCGAGCGCTTTATGAACGAGTGCATCCCCGGCCAGCAGCTGGAAAACCAGATCGAGCTGCAGCCGGAGTGCGCTTCCTTCCAGCTGTACGACGCCAAGTGGGGCGAGCAGATCCCCTATATGCCGGCCAACCACGGCGGCCTGTGCTATATCATCCCGGAAAATGAGGATGAGTCCAACCCCAACTACACCGACCGTCAGTACACCAAGATCAGCGCCAAGGCCGAGGCTTACCAGTTCAAGGCCGATACGCTGGAGGAGCTGCTGACCCAGTGCGGCTACGAGGGCGAGGCGCTGGACACCGCACTGGCCTCGATCCAGCGCTACAACGAGCTGGCCAAGGCCGGCTCCGATGACGACTTCGGCAAGCCTGCAAGCCGGATGTTCGCACTGGAAAATCCCCCGTACTACGCCTGCCAGTGGGGCACTACTGCCATGCTGGTCTGTGTGGGCGGTCTGGAAAGCGACGAGAACTGCCACACCTTCACCGAGGAAGACCCTGCCAGCCCCAAGCGCGACATCATCAAGGGCCTGTATGTCTGCGGCAACGTGCAGGGCAGCCGTTATGCGGTGGAGTACCCCATCTGCATGCGCGGCATCAGCCACAGCCTGTGCGTCTACTATGGCTACATTGCAGGCAAGAACTGCGTGGCCGGTGTCTGATGACCTGCCCCTGCAATAACTGAACCATTCCCCGCCCGGAGCAGTATTCTTTCTTCCTGCTCCGGGCTTTTTTGCGCCCCAATGTGACCCGGTTACGGAAAAACCCCGGCGTTTTGGGTATACTGATGCCATAAGAACAACCACGAACGAACCCTTTCAGGAGGTAGAAATATGGCAGTTGTTACGATCACGAAGGAAAATTTTGAGCAGGAGGTACTGCAGAGCGCAAAGCCTGTCCTGCTGGACTTCTGGGCCAGCTGGTGCGGCCCCTGCCGCATGCTCAGTCCCGTTGTGGACGAGGTGGCCGAGGAGCGCACCGATGTGAAGGTGGGCAAGGTGAATGTGGACGAGCAGCCGGAGCTGGCCGGGGAGTTCGGCATCATGAGCATTCCCGCCCTGCTGGTGTTTGAGCAGGGCAAGCTGGTGCGTCAGGCCGTGGGTGCCCGCCCGAAGGCCAGTGTGCTGGAGCTGCTTGGGTAAATATGCGTGCTGAAAAGGAGCTGTTGCGCCATGCAACGGCTCCTTTTCTTCTTTTCCCTGTACAAACGCACAGAAAAATCGTATCATTGAGTTGAAAACACCGTCACTTTCCTACTTTACAACTTTACCGAGATAAAGTAAAATAAACTCAAGTAAGAAATGGGGGAACCGACAATGGAGTTCAGCATTGCAAACCTGCAGCCCAAGGAGCGCGCCTCCTTTGCGCTGCGCGCCTTGTACGAAGCGGCGGGCTGCCGCAAGTATCATATGGGCCGGTTTGAGGAGTACGGCCTGTATCAGGCCAACCGCAGTTTTTTGTCGTCCGAGCAGGTCATCACCTTTACCGATCTGGATGGCCGTCTGCTGGCCCTCAAGCCGGACGTGACCCTCTCCATTGCCAAGACGGCGCAGCCCGCCCCCGGCGAGACCCTGTGCTACTACTATCACGAGAACGTCTACCGCCCTTCCGCCGAGAGCCACACCTTTAAAGAAATCAGCCAGATGGGCCTTGAGATGCTGGGTGCGGTGGGCGAAGCACAGGTGCAGCAGGCGGTGTGTCTGGCGGCGCGGTCGCTGGATGCACTGGGGGCCGAGTGGGTGCTGGAAGTGAGCCACATGGGCTACCTGTTCGGCCTGTTCGACGCGCTGGGCGTGCCGGATGCCGCCCGCGCAAAGCTGCTGGAAAAGCTGCGGGAGAAAAACGCCCACGAGCTGCGGGCTGCAGCCGGAGCAGCCGGTCTTGCCGATGCCGCCGATACCCTGTGCAGCGTGCTGAACCTCTGCGGCAGCTATGCCGATACCCTTGCAAAGGCTGCTGCCCTGTGCCGCAACGACGCCATGCGCGCGGCGGTGGCCGAGCTGGAAGCGCTGGCTGTGCCGCTGGAAAAGGCGGGCGGCGTGATCCGGCTGGACATGACGCTGGCCGGTGAGATGGAATACTACAACGGCCTTGTGTTTCAGGGCTACCTGAAAGCCCTGCCCCGTCCCCTGCTCAAGGGCGGCCGCTACGACCTGCTGATGCAGAAGTTCACCCCCGGTGCCGGTGCCATCGGCTTTGCGGTCTATCTGGACGAGCTGGACCGCCTGAGCGCCCCGCTGCCGCCGGTGCAGAAGAACAGCACCGACAGGGTGATGCTGAACGTGGCTCTGCCCAAGGGCCGTCTGGGCGATAAGGTGTATAACCTGCTGGCGGGCATCGGCTACGGCTGCCCGGAGGACTACAACACCACCCGCAAGCTGGTGGTGGAAAACCCGGAGGCCGGCATCCGCTACTTCCTCGTCAAACCCAGCGATGTTGCCATCTATGTGGAGCACGGTGCCGCCGATGTGGGCATCGTGGGAAAGGACATCCTCACAGAGGCTTCTGCCGATGTGTACGAGCTGCTGGACACCGGCCTTGGCAAATGCCGCATGTGCGTTGCAGCCCCGGCCGATTACAAGGACGACCCCAGCCGCCCGGTGCGGGTGGCCACCAAATTCGTCAACATTGCAAAGAGCTACTACGCATCCATGGGGCGGGACATCGATATCATCAAGCTGAACGGCTCCATTGAGCTGGCCCCCATTCTGGGCCTTTCGGACGTCATCGTGGATATCGTGGAGACCGGCACCACCCTGCGGGAGAACGGCCTGAAGGTGGTCACCGAGTTCATGCCCATCTCGGCCCGGTTCATTGCCAACAAGGCCAGCTACCAGTTCAAGCACGCCGAAATGGACACCATGCTGGAAAAGCTGCGGGCGGAACTGCAGAACAAGGAGGAAGCAAAATGATCAAGCTGTATAACTTTGACGAGCTGAAGCCCGAAGAGATCCTGAACCGCGATATCCGCGCGGAAAAGAACGTGGAGGACGTGGTGGACGGCATCATTGCCGATGTGCGCGCCCGGGGCGACGATGCCCTGAAGGATTATGCGCTGAAATTTGACGGTGCAAAGATCGATGCCCTGCAGGTGACGCAGGAGGAGATCGACGAAGCCTTTGCGGGCATGGACCCCTACTTCCTCGAAACGCTGCGCGAAGCCGCCGCCAACATCGAGAGCTTCCACCGCCAGCAGGTGCACAAGAATTTTGTGGTGAACGACAAGCCCGGCATCGTGCTGGGCCAGAAATATACCCCCATTGAAAAGGCCGGTGTCTATGTGCCCGGCGGCACGGCGGCCTATCCCTCCACCGTGCTCATGGACGTGATCCCGGCAAAGGTGGCAGGCGTGTCCGAAATCGTCATGACCACCCCCGCCGGAAAGGACGGCAGGGTGAACCCGGTCATCCTAGCCGCCGCTGCCACCGCAGGCGTGACCAAGATCTTCAAGACCGGCGGCGCACAGGCTGTGGCGGCTCTCGCCTACGGCACCCAGAGCATCCCTGCGGTGGATAAGATCGTTGGCCCCGGCAACATCTACGTTGCCACCGCCAAGCGCAAGGTGTTCGGCAAGGTGGGCATCGATATGATCGCAGGCCCCAGCGAAATTCTGGTGCTGGCCGACGGCGGCTGCAACCCTGCATGGGTGGCGGCAGACCTGTTGAGTCAGGCCGAGCACGACAAACTGGCAAGCCCGGTCCTCGTCACCGACAGCCCGGAGCTGGCCAAGGCCGTGCAGGCGGAGCTGGAGGTGCAGATCCCGCAGCTGCCCCGTGCCGCCATCGCCCGCGCCAGCGTGGACGACAACGGCAAGATCATCCTCTGCACCGACCTGCACAAGGCCATTGAAGCCTGCAACATCATTGCACCGGAACATCTGGAAGTGTGCGTGGAGGACCCCTTCGGCGTGCTGAACGAGATCAAAAATGCAGGCAGCATCTTCCTTGGCCGCAACGTGCCGGAAGCGCTGGGCGATTACTTTGCAGGCCCCAACCACACCCTGCCCACCAGCGGCACCGCCCGCTTCTCAAGCCCCTTGGGCGTAGACGACTTTGTAAAGAAGTCCAGCTTCCTCTACTACACCCGGGAAGCGCTGGGCGAAGTAGCCCCCCGCATCGCCGATTTTGCCGAGCGCGAGGGCCTGCACGCCCACGCCCGCAGCGTGACCATCCGGTATGAAAAGTGACCCTCTCAGGCGCTTGCGCGCCAGCTCCCCCGAAGGGGAGCTTCATGAGAGGGAACCGTAAGATGCAAAAAAGCTCCCCCTTTGGGGGAGCTGGCAAAGCCGTAAGGCTTTGACTGAGAGGGTTTTTATATGAGTCGTTTTCTTTCTCCCACGCTGGCCGCTGTCACCCCCTACACCCCGGGTGAGCAGCCGCAGGATCAGCAGTACATCAAACTGAACACCAACGAAAGCCCCTATCTGCCCTCCCCGGCGGTGATCGCTGCCGTGAGCGAGCACGAGGTGGAAAAGCTGCGCCTTTACTCCGACCCCGCCTGTGCCGACCTGCTCAAGGCGGCCGCAGCCCACTTCGGTTTGCAGCCGGAGCAGATCATGCCCGGCAATGGCAGCGACGAGAACCTCTTCTTTGCGCTGCGTGCCTTCTGCGACGCAGACCACCCGCTGGCCTATGCCGACATCACCTACGGCTGCTACGGCGTGTGGTGCGGGCTGATGCACATTCCCAGCCGCATCATCCCGCTGAAAGAGGATTTCACCCTTGACCCGAAGGACTACTACGGCCTGAACCAGACCATCGTCCTTGCAAACCCCAACGCCCCCACCGGCATTGCACTGCCCCGGGCGGAAATTGAGGGCATCTTAAAGGCAAACCCGAACAATGTGGTCATTGTGGACGAGGCCTATGTGGACTTTGGCGGCGAGAGCTGCGTGCCCCTCATCGACCAGTACGAGAACCTGCTGGTGGTGCAGACCTTTTCCAAGTCCCGGCAGCTGGCCGGTGCGCGTCTGGGTCTTGCCATGGGCAATGCAAAGCTCATTGCCGACCTGAACCGGGTCAAGTTCAGCCTGAACCCCTACAACATCAACCGCCTGACCCTGAAGGCCGGGCAGGCCGCGCTGGAAGATACCGCTTATTTTGACAGGACCCGCGCCGCCATCGTGGACACCCGCGCATGGACAAAACAACAGCTGGAACAGCGCGGATTTGCCGTGCTGGACAGCCGTTCCAACTTCCTGTTTGCAAGTACCAACAGGAAAGACGGCAAGACACTCTACAAAGAGTTGAAGGAAAACGGCATTCTGGTGCGCCACTTCGACGCGCCCCGCATCCAGAACTGGCTGCGCATCACCATTGGCACATCGGAACAGATGAAGATATTCGTGAACACACTGGATAAGATCATGGAGGAATGAACCATGCCGAACCGAATGATCTCGCTGGAACGCAACACCAATGAGACCCAGATCGACCTGACCCTTGATTTGGACGGCACCGGCCGCTACGAGGTGGACACCGGGTGCGGCTTTCTGAACCACATGCTGGAGCTGTTCGCCCGCCATGGCCGGTTCGATCTGGTGCTCACCTGCCACGGCGATGTGCAGGTGGACTACCACCACACCACCGAGGATGTGGGCATTGCACTGGGTCAGGCCTTTGCACGGGCGCTGGGCGATATGCGCGGTATCCAGCGCTACGGCAGCTTTTATCTGCCCATGGATGAAGCGCTGATTTTGTGCGCCGTCGATCTTTCGGGCCGCTGCACCCTGAACTGGGACGTCCAATGCAGCACCGAAAAGGTGGGCGATTTTGACGTGGAGTGCGCCAAGGAGTTCTGGCTGGGCTTTGCCCGCAGCGTGCCCGCCACGATCCACTTTGTACAATTTGCGGGAGAAAATACACACCACATCCTCGAGGCCTGCTTCAAGGGCGCAGGCCATGCACTGGGCGCGGCCGTGAAGATCGACGAAGCCCACAAGGACGAAATTCCTTCCACGAAAGGACTGCTGGTATGATCGCAATTATCGATTATGGCGTGGGCAACCTGTTCAGCCTGAAGTCCAGCCTGAAGCAGCTGGGACTGGAAGCCGTTGTGACTGCGGATGCGGACACCATCCGCAAAGCCGACCGGCTCATCCTGCCGGGCGTGGGCGCTTTTGCCGATGCCATGGCCAAGCTGGAGGCGACGGGCCTTGTACCGGTCATGAAAGAAGAAGCCGAAAGGAAGCCGCTGCTGGGCATCTGCCTTGGAATGCAGCTGCTGTTTGAAAAGAGCTACGAGTACGGTGAGCACGAAGGCCTTGGCTTTGTGAAGGGCGAGGTCTGCCCGCTGGAGCCCGACCTTGCGGACAAGAGCCTGAAGGTGCCGCAGATCGGCTGGAACGCCTTGCACATTGTAAAGGACGACCCGCTGTTCAAGTACATCCGTGAGGGAGAATACGTCTATTACGTCCACAGCTACTACGGCAAGAACTGTACGGAGAGTACACTGGCTGTGAGCGACTATTCCATTCCTGTCACCGGCGCGGTGCGGGCGGGCAGGGTGTATGGCACCCAGTTCCACCCGGAAAAGAGCGGGGATACCGGCCTGCGCATTCTGAAAGCATTTGCGGAGCTATAACCCTCTCAGTCAACGCCTGCGGCGTTGCCAGCTCCCCCGAAGGGGGAGCTTCTAAAGAGTGAACCGCAAAATGCAAAAAGCTCTCCCTTCGGGAGAGCTGGCGAGCGAATGCGAGCCTGAGAGGGTTCGTTTCTGAAGGAGATTCAAATGCAATTATTTCCAGCCATTGACCTGCGGGGCGGCAAGGTGGTGCGCCTGACGCAGGGCGACTACAGCCGCATGACCGTCTACGGCGAGGATCCCTGTGCACAGGCGCGGGAGTTCCTTGCAGCGGGGGCCAAAAATCTGCACGTCGTCGATCTGGACGGCGCAAAGGACGGCACCCTTTCAAACTACGATACCATTGCCGCGCTGGCAAAGCAGGGCGGTTTGTACATTGAGGTGGGCGGCGGCATCCGCACCGAGGAACGCATTGAAACATACCTCTCCCTCGGCGTGGGCCGCTGCATCCTGGGCAGCGTGGCGGTGACGGATTTTGCCTTTACCGCCCGGATGCTGCAGAAATACGGCGATAAAATTGCCGTGGGCGTGGACGCAAAGGACGGCTATGTGGCCATCCATGGCTGGAAGGAAGTGAGCGCCGAGCCGGGCGTGGACTTCTGCAAGCGGCTGGAAGATGCCGGATGCACCGCCATCATCTACACGGACATTGCCTGCGACGGTGCCATGAGGGGCACGAACCTCGGCCTGTACCGCACGCTTGCCAAAGAGGTGCCCGGCGTGGCCTTTACGGCCAGCGGCGGCATCTCGTCCGAAGCAGAGCTTCTGGAACTGAAAAAAATGGGCACTGCCGCTGCCATTTTAGGCAAGAGCCTGTACACCGGCGCACTGGACCTTGCGCGCTGCGTGCAGCTGGTACAGGAGTGAACGGAGGGAAAATGACATGATCACCAAACGCATTATTCCCTGCCTTGATGTGCGCAATGGCCGCGTGGTCAAGGGCACGAACTTTGAAGGCATCCGGGACGTGGCCGACCCGGTGGAAATGGCCCGCATGTACAACGCTGCCGGTGCCGACGAGCTGGTGTTCTACGATATCACCGCCAGCTTCGAGGGCCGGGCACTGTTCACGGATATCCTGACCCGCGTCGCCAGCGAAATTTTTATCCCGCTCACGGTGGGCGGCGGCATCAACACGCTGGAAGACTTCGACCGGGTGCTCAAGTGCGGCGCGGACAAGGTCAGCGTCAACTCGGGCGCACTCAAAAATCCCGACCTTATCCCGGCGGCAGCACAGCGCTACGGCAACCAGTGCGTGGTGCTCTCTGCCGATGTGAAGAGGGTGGACGGCCAGTTCCGGGTGTTCGCCAAGGGCGGGCGCGAGGACACTGGCCGGGATGCACTGGACTGGATCAGCTGGTGCGTGGACCACGGCGCAGGCGAGATCTGCCTGAACAGCATCGACACCGACGGCGTGCGCAGCGGCTTCGACCTTGAGATGCTGGATGCAGTTGCGGCGCGGGTGAACGTGCCCATCATTGCCAGCGGCGGCGCAGGCAAAAAGGAAGACTTTCTGGAGCTGTTCCACCACAAGGGAATCGACGCAGGCCTTGCGGCGGGCATCTTCCACCAGAAGCTGCTGACCATCCGCGACCTGAAGGAATACCTCAACGCAAACGGCGTGGAGATGCGGCTGTAACGCCGGGGTATTTCTCTCCGGCGCGGGGAGAAGCCGTAACGCGAAACTGGATTTCCGCAAAAACAACCCGCAAACTCTTGCGTTTGCGCACCGAATACGCTAAACTAGTAATATCCCCATCCGGGGAGGGAGAACCGTTATGAATCTGAAATTTGATGAAAAGGGCCTGATCCCTGCCATCGTGCAGGACCACTACACCAAAGAGGTGCTCACCCTCGCTTACATGAACGCCGAGACGCTGGCGCTCACCATTGCCGAGGGCCGCACTGTGTTCTGGAGCCGCAGCCGTCAGGAGATCTGGCGCAAGGGCGAGACCAGCGGCAACGTGCAGCGGGTGGTGTCCATCACCGCCGACTGCGATGCCGATGCTCTGGTGGTGGAAGTGGTCAAATCCGGCCCCGCCTGCCACACCGGTGCCGAGAGCTGCTTCTTCAACGAAGTATACGTCTCGCCGGAGCTGAAGCAGTTCAGCTGGCAGGGCCTGTACCAGCTCATCAAGGGCCGCAAGGATAGCCCCAAGGAGGGCAGCTATACCACCTACCTGTTCGAGAAGGGCAAGGAGAAGATCCTGAAAAAGGTGGGCGAAGAGTGCACCGAGGTCATCATTGCGGGCGAAAAAGAGGATAAGGAAGAGACCGTTTACGAGATCAGCGATCTTGCCTACCATGTTCTGGTGCTGATGGTCAGCGCCGGCATCACGGTGGAGGATGTGACCCGTGAACTGGAAAAACGTCACGTCATTGACCACAAGGTCAAACAGGAAAGGATGCAGTGAATTATCTATGGCAGATTATAAGAAGTCCAGTGTCCATTGCCACTCCACCATGTGCGATGGCAAAAATACCTTGCAGGATATGGCAAGTGCTGCGTGTGCGCAGGGCTTGACCACGCTGGGCTTCACCGGCCATAGCTACACCCAGCGCGACCGCGAATACTGCATGAGCCCCAGCCGCACCGCCCAGTACAAGGCCACCATTGCCAAGCTCAAGACCGAGTACAAGGGCAAGGTGGATATCCTGTGCGGCATCGAGTGGGATATCCTGAGCGAGGATAAGCGCACCGGCTACGATTACTGGATCGGCAGCGCACACCACCTGTACGGCAAGAACACCGGCAAGTATTACGAGATCGATTTCCGCCCGCAGGACCTGTGGGACTGCATCAACGATGATTTTGACGCAGACCCCCTTGCCGCTGTGGAAGCCTACTTTGCCGAGGTGGAAAAGGTGGCTGCCCTCAAGCCGGATATTCTGGCCCACATCGACCTCATCAAGAAGCTGAATGCGAACGGCGAGTTCTTCGACGAAGAGTCGCCCCGCTACAAGGCCGCTGCCCTCAAGGCCCTGCAGGCCGCAAAGGCAAACGACTGCCTGCTGGAAGTGAACACCGGCGGCGTGTACCGCGGCTACCGCAAGGACTTCTACCCCGGCCCGTGGCTGCTGGGCGAGTGGCAGAAGATGGGCGGCAAGGTCATCATCACCTCTGATTCTCATGATATCAACAGCCTGACCTACGGCTTTGACGAAGCTGCCGCCGCCATCAAGGCTGCAGGCTTTACCAGCGTGCAGGTGCTTACCGGCAGCGGCTTCGAGACGCAGGAACTGTAAAAAATTGGAGATAACCCTCTCCGTCAATGCTTCGCATTGCCACCTCCCCCGAAAGGGGGAGGTTTTGCTGTTTCTTTTACGCAGCATAAAAGCTCCCCCCTTCGGGGGAGCTGGCGAGCGTCAGCGAGACTGAGAGGGTTGTTTTGCGGTAAAAATAGAACTTTGGAGGAACCCTATGACCCACGCGCAGCCCCAAAAGAAAAGCTTCTTCAACATGAACGTAGACCTGATGCACGGGCCTATTTTAAAAAGCCTGCTGCTGTTCATGCTGCCCATTCTGATTTCCAATCTGTTCCAGCAGCTCTACAACACGGTGGATACCATGATCGTGGGCAATGTGCTGGGCGATACAGCCCTTGCCGCCATTGGCTCCTGCGGCTCGATCTACGAGCTTTTAGTCGGCTTTGGCATTGGTATCGGCAATGGCCTTGCCATCGTTGCAGCGCGCTCCTACGGCGCGCAGGACGAAGACCTGCTCAAGCGCACGGTGGTGGGGTCGGTCGTCATTGGCCTGATCGCCTCGCTGGTCATTACAACGGCAGGCTTTTTCGGCCTGCATGCCCTGCTGCAGCTGCTGGATACCCCGGCAGAAATTCTGGAAGATGCCTACAGCTACATCATCGTGATCGACCTTGGCGTTGTGGTCATGTTTATGTATAACCTGTGCGCAGGCCTGCTGCGCGCCATTGGCAACAGCGTAATGCCGCTGGTGTTCCTGCTCATCAGCTCGGTGCTGAACGTGGGGCTGGACCTGTGGTTCATTGCCGGGGTTGGCATGGGCGTGCGGGGCGCAGCGGTGGCAACGGTCATTGCACAGGGCATCTCGGTGGTGCTGTGCGTTCTGTACGTGCTGGCAAGGGTGTGCATCCTCATCCCGGAGAAAAAGCATTTCGCCGTGGGCAGTCATCTCTACTGGGAGCTGTTCAGCCAGAGCATCTCCATGGGCCTGATGAGCAGCATCGTGTCTGCGGGTTCGGTGGTGCTGCAGTACGGCATCAACGGGCTTGGCACCCTGACCATTGCGGGGCACACCGCTGCCCGCAAGCTGTTTGCCTTTACGGAGATGCCGCTCATCTCCATGGCGAACGCCGGTTCCACCTTCGTTTCCCAGAACCGCGGCGCAAACCAGCCCGACCGTGTGCGCAGGGGAATGCGGCAGATGTATCTGTACTCGGTGGTGGTGATGGTCGCCGCCGTGGTGCTGATGAACTTTGGCGCGGAATGGATGGTGCAGCTGATCTCCGGCTCCACGGAGCCCATCGTGCTGGAAAACGGTGCGCGGTACCTGCTGTGGAACGCACCGTTCTATGCGGTGCTGGGGGTGCTGCTGTGCACCCGCTACGCGCTGCAGAGCCTTGGCCAGAAGGTGCTGCCGCTGTTCTCCAGCGTGATCGAGCTGGTGGGCAAGGTGATCTTTGTGCTGGTGTTCATCCCGAAATTCCAGTACAATGCGGTCATCCTGTGTGAGCCCATCATCTGGTGCTTCATGACGGCATATCTGGTGGCGGTGTACCTGCACGAGCCCTTTGTGTTCCCGAAAAAATAACCCTCTCAGTTATCGCTGTGCGATGCCAGCTCTCCCGAAAGGGAGAGCTTTTTGCATTTTACGGGAAGCACAAAGAAAGCTCCCCCTTTCGGGGGAGCTGGATGCGAACAAAGTGAGCAGACTGAAAGGGGTTACAGCGCCGAATAGCCAAAGCTGTTCACCAGCGCATCGATGTGCTGGCCGGCCTTGCACAGGGGGCAGTCGCGGCTGTCAAAGCTGGCGTAGTCCGGCAGGCTGGCGGGGTCAAAGATGGAGGTGACTTCATAGCCCATGCACTCATGGGTGGTGGCAAAAATAGCGGAAAGGCCTGCCACGGTGCCGCCGTAGTAGTTCACGGCCTCCACAGCGGCCTGCACGGTGTAGCCGGTGGTGATGGAAGCGGACAGAATGAGCACATGCTTGCCCTTGACCATGGGGGCCAGATTGTCGCGCAGGATGATCTGGCTGCCGGTGGTGTACTCCGGGGTGATCACATAAATGGTCTGGTGGGCGTTCATGTTGGCAAAGCCGTCCTTGGTCAGCTCGTTGGCAAGGCAGGTGCCGATCACCTGCGTGCCGTCCAGACAGAGCACGGTGTCCACAATGGTGCTGTGCTGGTAAGCGGCCACCAGCTCCTTTGCCACGGCCTTGGCCTCGGAAAGGCGGGACTTCTGGGTGGTGACATCGATGTAATAGTTGATATGGCTGTGGCTGGTAGCAAAGTGGCCCTTTGCTACGCGCAGGAACAGGTTACTTTTTTTGGTGGGAAGCTTTACCATATTGATCATCGAAACAACACTCCTTTTCAGGTTTTCCGGGTTGCCCCTCAAATGCAAAAAGCACCGCATCGCTGCGATGCTCCTGCACATTTTTATAACCCTATTGTACCGGAAAAGAAACCTGTGCACAAGGCATAAATCCACTAAAAAACTTTGTGCATTTTACATGATATCGCCCAAAACTTGGATACAAATGGCCCGCATACGCAAAAAGACCCGCACCACAGGGTGCGGGCCTTTAATGCAAAAGTAAAATCAGTCCACAATCGTAACCTTGATGGCATCGGTGATGTCCCAAGTGGCATAGATATCACTGTAGGAATCAGTGATGCTACCGTTTGCGTACATCTTCGGAATGTACAGCACCTGAACCTTGGATGCGCTGGTAAGGTTCTCAATACCGGAAACCTTCAGCGTAGGAGTCACAGTAGTCTTCGCATCGACACTGGCGTTGGAACCACCTACCAAATCAATCGTGACACCGGAGACACCCTGATAATAAGTATGCAGCTTATTGTCAGCATCGGTAACATTTACCTGGAAATGCTGCTGGTTGACCTGCAGGCTCACCTTGGTATAGATCTCAAACTCGCAAGTGAGCGTAGTACGATTATAGGTGGCGCTCTTCAGCGTGGCTTCACAGATGCCGTCGCCCGGCTTCAGGGTGCTGCCGATCGTGCCGACAGGACGGTTCGGGTTGGAGCAGCCGGTCAGCATGCCGGAGCCTGCAATGGCAACAGCGGTAAGAGCGGTATATTTCATAAAGTCACGGCGGGAGAATGTATAGGACATGTTCGTTCCTCCTTTAAAAAGCAGATCAGTACGGCCTTGCGGCATTACCTATAAGATAGGCGAAACCGGGCCGGATGTCAATGCCTTTTGGCAAAATAAAATGATGAAATTTTGAGCTGTGACGTTGTTTTGCGACGAAATTTCGTCCTGTGCGGGCCGCGTATCAGGCGCGGGTCACGTCTGCAGCGGTCATGACGAAGGTCATGGTCTTATCCGCTGCAAAGGTGGGCATGTAAGTAACGCTCAGCTGCTGCCAGCCCTTGGGGACCATCAGCATCAGCTGCAGATAGCCGGTACCCTGCGGGGGCAGATTGGTGGAATCCGAGAAGGTCTGAGAGTTGGAGTTGTACAGCGAGATGTTGGCACCGCACTCCACGCTCTGGCCGTCGCAGGAAGCAGAGAAATCGGTAGAAGCTGCTGCCAGTGCGTGGAAGTTTGCATCCACATTTTCCTGCGGGGGTACGGGATAAGCAGCATTGATCTCGGCCAGATTCTGTGCGCCGATGTTGAAGGTCTGGTTCTTGGTGCGGTTGACCACGGTGACCAGAACAGCAATGTATTCGTAACCGGCCTGTGCAGGTGCGGTATCAATGTTGAACAGGCTGGTCAGCTGAACGCCAAGGCCGTTCCAGTTGCTGACCTTATCACCGACCTTGACATCCACGATGGTGGCGCTGCCATTCTGCTGGCAGCCGCCCAGCAGGCTTGCTGCGCCCAGAGCAGCAACGGATGCGCCGGTGCACTTGAGGAAGGTACGGCGGGAAATGGAGTTGGACATAAAATAAATCCTCCTTTTGATAGGAAAAACCGTATTCCAGAATGTTCTATTCTGTTTATACCCTTTCTGTCCGAAAGATGCAAGGGTTTGGGGGCTGAATTTACAGCTTTTTCACAGGAATATCACCCTTCGTGGGTAAGGCCCTTCACATGTGTTTCGCTGGTTTTGACCAGATTTAACAGGCTGGGCGTATAAAGCGGGAACTCGCGGGTCAGGCTTTCTGTGGTCATGGTCAGGCAGGCCGGGTCCTTTACGCCCTCGCCGCCGTTCACATCCTGTCCGTCCAGCAGGGCTTCCACATTGGCTTCGGACATGCGCATCACGGCATCGGAGCAGCCGCGCCAGCGGATGGGATCGATGCTGAACATACTGGCGGCGTTGTGCGGCTCGGCCGAGTACAGCAGGCGGAACATTTTGGCTACGGCCATCATCAGGTAGGCGCTCACCTCGGTGGTAAGGGCCTTGCTGTGGCACTGGCCGATCTTGGCGTACAGCACGTTCAGGCCGTTGGAGATCAGCTTTTTGTTCATGGTGGGCAGCACGCTGCCGTGGTAGATGTTGTCCTTCATCTTGTCCGGGTTCGGAAGGTCTTCTGCCGAGAGCATCATGCCGTTGCGCTCTGCACTGCGGCCCAGAAGATAATCGCAGGAAACATTATAATAGTCTGCCACGCGCACCACAAAGTCCAGGCCGCATTCGCGGATGCCTTTTTCGTAGTGGGACAGCAGCGCCTGCGAGACGCCAAGATCCTCGGCGGCCTGCTTCTGGGTGATGCCGCGTTCCTTGCGCAGCAGCTTGATGATACGGTTGAATTCCATGATTTTTGGCTCCTCAAAGTTCGATATAGGGGGACATCCTTGTTTTTGGTTTACAGCAGGTTGATTATACACAACGGAAAACCTTTTGTAAAGCAAGAAAAGTGACGATATTTTTCGTTGATTTTCGTCATTTTTGTCAAAAGACTTGCTCTGGACACCATATCTATGCTAAACTATAGGTATTAACGCATACATTTTGTGGCGTGCGCGGGGCCGTAGCTGCCGCCAAAGAGCAAAAAATCTGGCAGACGACACGTTTTTCTGCCAGATTTTTTCTCCGCAGCGGGTTTTGCCGCCCGTTCCCGTGCCGCCGCACAGCGATAAAGAGAGGCACTATCCATGAAAACGTTCAAGCTTCATCTCATCCGCCACGGCATGACTGCAGGCAACCTGCAGGGCCTGTACATCGGCAGCGGCACCGACATCCCT
Organism: Faecalibacterium taiwanense; assembly: GCF_036632915.2. NCBI lineage: Bacteria > Bacillati > Bacillota > Clostridia > Eubacteriales > Oscillospiraceae > Faecalibacterium > Faecalibacterium taiwanense. The sequence goes on from NZ_CP155552.1 coordinate 332,100, forward strand.
CTGTGCGACGAGGGCCGCGCGCAGCTCAATGAGCTGAAAGAGCGGTTCGAGTATCCGCAGGTGGATACCGTGTTCTCCTCCCCGCTGCTGCGCGCGGTGGAAACAGCCAACATCCTGTTCCCGGATGCAAAGCACACCTTTACCGTGCACGACCTGCGGGAGGCCGGCTTTGGCAAGTTTGAGAACAAGCCGGTCAAGGAGCTGGTGCACGACGAGGACTTTAAAAAGTGGATCACCCCCGGCTCCGGCTATGTGCCCGAAGGCGCAGAGCCTACCGACCAGTTCCACGCCCGCTGCGCCGAAAGCCTGATGAAGCTGTTTGAGTATATGATCCGCATGGATGTGACCGAAGCAGCCTGTGTGACCCATGGCGGCGTGATCATGAGCATGCTCAGCCAGCGCGCCGTGCCCACCCGCCGCCCGGAGCAGTGGATGGCAGACCCCGGCTGCGGCTACACCGTGCAGACCGATGTGCAGCTGTGGATGCGGGACCGTCTGGTGGAAGCCATCGACATCGTGCCCTTTGGCTATGCCGATACCCTGCGCGGTCAGGCCGAAGCCGAGGAGAACGAAGCCTTTGAGTAAGGATTCGGTTACAGTTACGGCCCATCCCTTGACAGAAGCGGCGCAATCCTTTATTGTATAAGGGAACGATTATTTTAGGAGGAAGTTCCATGTCCCAGTCCATTTCCCGCCGGTCATTCCTGAAATGTGCCGGCTCCGGTGCGGTCAGCCTTGCGGCAGCGCTGCTCACCGGCGTACCTGCAGCGGCACAGCAGCCGCGTCTTGCAGGCGAACCTGCCCTGCTGGACGGCAAAGCTGCCGTGGAGCTGCTGGGCTATGCCCCTGCGCAGGAAATGGGCAATGTGCTGGTGTACCTCTCGGTGGAGAACCTCTCCGCATCCACCCTGCCGGTGGGCGCAAGCTATCTGCAGAGCCGTGAGGTGTGCACGCTTGGCGACCTGTACAGTATGGGCACCGGCGTTACCGCGGTGTGCGATGGCAAGCCGGTGCGCTGCGGCAGCTTTGCTGCGCCGCTCTACGGCGAGAACGCGGCGGATGCTTCGGTGTTCACCCTGAACCTGACGGCAGGCCGCGGCGCGCTGCTGCACTGCTTCTGCGCAGTGCCGGACAACTGGCAGACGCTGGAGCTGACCTATCACCCGGATTTCGCGGCGGGCCGCAGCGTGACCTTTACGGTCAACCGCAGCACTGACCACGCCGTGCTGGGCGTGGTGCCCACCTCTCCTGCCGAGGTCGGCAGCGTGGTGGATCTGTAACTCCTTCAGTCTCGCATACGCTCGACAGCTCCCTCGGAGAGGGAGCCTCTGGCGAAAAGGAAAACTTGGCCGTATTGCCAAAGCCTCCCTCCATGAGAAAGACTTCCCCCGGCCGGGACAGATTCTCCCCGCGCCGGGGAGAAATGTCACCGCAGGTGACAAAGAGAGGAGCAGATGTCACGCAAGTGACAAAAAAGGGAGCAGTGGCATCGCGTCAGCGATGACGGAAGGAGTTCCTGAACGTAATAAAAGACCATCTGAGATGCAGTTAAAAATGCCTCAGATGGTCTTTTTTTGTTTTGTCAATTCAGCACATTCTGCCCGGCGGAATCCAATACCGTCAGCTCCTGCCCGGTCACGCTGGAGACCAGCGCAATGTAGCTGCGTCCGGTGCGGATGCTCAGCGGCCTGCCGTCGGCATCGTAAAAGGCAAAGGTGGAGTCTGTGCCCTGCGTCCATGTGATGTGCCACAGCTGGCTGCCGTTCAGCCAGACACCGCCGCCAAGGGACAGGTCGTAGTCCAGCGTGGTGCCGTCGTCCCGCAGGCTGGAAGCGGAGTAAAGGACCAGCAGATTGTCGAATTGCGCCTGCGCGCCGGTGTTGGCATCCAGCTGGGCGGTGCCGTCGGCGCGGAGCATCCCGTAGGTGCCGCTGGCCGCATCGTAGGCAAAGCCGGTGGTGCTTTGGGGCGCAAAGTTGATCTGCACCTGTTCGGCATCCCGGGAACCGGGCTCCGGCAGGCGGGGCTCTTTGGCCTGCGGCAGCAGGGCGGGCAGAGCGGAAATGGCAGAGCTGTCCTCGGCAGTGCTGGCCGAGGAGGAAGCGCTGCTGCCGTGGTCGCCCAATGCGCCGGAAAGGTTCAGGCTGCCCAGCACGGAAGCGACCTCCCCGCCGCTGGTATGCCACAGCGGCGCGCCGCTCCAGACATCATCGCAGGAAAAGGCGTTGCGGCCCACTTCCAGCGCGTCCACGGCCCGCAGGTTATAATAATCCAGATAGTTGCGGGCAAACTGCCCTGCACCCCGCTGGATGGGCAGTACTTCCTGCCCGCTGAGCAGCCGCCAGTAAAGGTCCTGCCCAAGGGTCACTGGGCCGACGGTTGGCATAGCCGATACCGAAGGATAAGCCAAGCACAGGCTGGTGGGCTGGCCGCTCTCGGTCAGGGCTTCCAGCACCACCGATGCGCTGCCAATGCCCCACTGTGTGGTGCTGGAAGCGGCGTTGTCGATCACCACGGCAGCGGTGCGTTCGCCGGGATACTGCAGCTCCTGCCCGGTCAGCGGGTCGGTGGGCGCTGCACTGTCCGGGGCAGTGGGGCCGGACAGTGCACACCCGCACAGCAGGGCTGTGCACAGCACCGCCGTGCCAAGGGCCAGATTCCAGATGCGTTTCATGCGGTTCCCTCGTTACTGATAGCTGAAGCTGGACCACTCGTCGTCGTCCACGATGGCAAGATAGGTCTTGCCGCGGTTGAAAAGCATCTGCGCACCGGTCTTGTCGTAGACCAGCAGCGGATGCTCAGGCGAAGCCTTTTCCCAGCGGCCATGCTGTACAGCGCCGCGGCTGAAATAATAGGCATCGCCGCCGGAGATGTAGCTTACCTGCTGCACATCGCCGGAGTCGCCGGAATAGCGCTCGATGGGAGCAAAGCAGACCAGCAGATTGTCAAAGCTCAGCTGCTTTGCGTTCAGCTCGTCCACGGTGTTTTCAAACTTGCCGGAGATGCGGCTGTACATCTGCATTTTATAGGTGCGGGACTGCGGATCATAGCGGAAGCTGGTCTTGTAGTGGTCCGAGTGGGTGATGCTGACCGTCCTGCCGGAGGAAGCACCCTGCATGGCGTTCTCCTCGCCGGTGCGGTAGTCCGCAAAGCGGAAGAAGGTGGTGTCGTAATCGTATTTCAGGCCGATGCCCGCGTTGGAAGCGGCCTGCCGGATCTCCTTGCCGGAGGTGAACTCGGTGTGTTCATAGGCCACATCCCGGCCCCGGCTGTCGCGGTGAGCCACATGCGGATGGGTGGGAGTATTAAAGTAGCTCTTGCCGCCGATGTTCAGGCCGGAATAGTTGTATACGCTGATGAATTTGGTGCAGGCGGCGCTCTCACCGTCGTGGTAGTACAGCGCCTGATAGGGCATCAGCAGCTGCAGGAACTGGTCGCGGCCAGAGCGCAGCGGGCCGATCTCCGGGATGGAGTCGGCATCGTGGAACACCGCGCAGAAGCGGGTGATGCCGCCCTCCACCTTGCACTCGATCAGCAGATCGGCAGAGGAAAGACCGCGCTGCGGACGGGCGTTCTGACGAGAGGTGTTGGAGATGTTGTTCACCATCACGCCCACGATACGGCCATTGCTGCGCTTGGCCTCACCGGTCAGCGGATCGGCATCGTAAGCGGGCAGTGCGGCAACACTGGCAGCGGGCTGCTCGGCTGCTGCCAGCGAGGAAGCAGCCATGTCCTCCGAGGATGCAGCAGAAGAAGCTGCGCCGGAAGAACTGATGCCCAGTGTCTGCTGGAGCCAGCTGGAAAAATTGCTGCCCAGAATGGCACTGCCGGAAGCACTGCAGCTGGAAAGCGCCAGCGAAGCGGCAGCGGCACCGGTCAGGCGAAGAACAGTACGGCGAGTGATCTTCATAGGAAAAACCTCCTGCAAAAAACGTATCGGCGCGGCCCGGCAGAATGCCAAAGCCGGGAAAAAGTTTGCGGGTGCAGCGCGGCGGGGCGCATACTGCCGGGCAGTAAAACGCAGCGCACTGCAGACGGATTTGATTTGATTGTAACGATTCTTGCCGGGTTTGTAAAGAGGAAGTTATCGGGATGAAGCCCCTTCCGCTGCCGACACCGGAGCATCTTCGATCTGCTGCGCGGATAAAAAGCGGGAGCCCACACCGATGCAGGAGCTTTTTGCGCCTTTTTGCCCGGGAACCCTTGCATTTTTGCGCAAGTTGTGGTAATATTATTCGGCAGTATGTTCACTGCGGAAATATGCGCTCGTAGCTCAGCCGGTAGAGCATCTGACTTTTAATCAGAGGGCCAGGGATTCGAGTTCCCTCGAGCGCACCAAAATCCCACGAAGAATCGCAAGATTCCTCGTGGGATTTTCTTTTATACGCCATTTGCACGGTCTATGCACGGTTTTTGCACGGTCCGCATTTTTCGTGTCAGATGGAGTAAGTCTGTGAATTACTCTGCAATTCGTGCTATTTTTTGCAATTCAGGTCAGCAAAGCCAAGCGAAGCTGCGCTTTTACAGAGGGGTCTGCGTCCTTCAGAAGCTCCAACAGTGCCGACACGGAGATGGTCGGTTCTGCTTCAACCGGGGCAGCCTGCACAAGTGTTGCTCCCTATACGGCTTTCACATCACCGCCGGAGATCATCAGTTGGCAAGCAGAGCGCAGGCTGCGCGATGGAATCGCTGAATAGCACAAAAGCATGTTGGAGTCCAGATGTAAAGAAAAAACGGTAAAGCAGATAAAATCCACTTTACCGTTTTATAGCAATTCAACTTCTTCATGCAACAGCAATAGCGTTGAATTGCATATCGCAAATTGCTGTTTTAACGTTCCACTAACTTTTTGCCTTGCAATCAAGAAAGCACTTCCGCTAAACACTCTACGTTGAAAATGCAATCGTACACTGCTATAATAAAATTGTGATATTATCACCAAAAAATCAAGATGAAAAGCGTTTGCGATTGGCAAACATTCAGGAGGAACGCATGGTAACAGGAGCCATTAAAAATAAGGTAGACAAGATCTGGACGGACATCTGGGCAGGCGGCATCACCAATCCGCTGACCGTCATTGAACAGCTGACCTATCTCATGTTCATCCGGTCACTGGACGAGAAAGAGCTTGCCACCGAAGATTTTGAGAACATGGCGGGCGAAAAGATGGAGCACATCTTCCCGGCCAGCGAAGCAGGACAGTCTATGCGGTGGAGCCGCTTCAAGGATAAAGATTCCCGCGAAATTTTCCTGACCATGCAGCAGCGGGTGTTCCCTGCCATCAAAAAGATGAAGTATGGCCGTCTGCCGGACTTTGACGCAAACGGCGAGCTGGTGGAGATCGCAGACGACCCCACCCGCCCGGATGAGGGCAACACCGCCTTTGCGCGGTACATGGACGATGCCATGTTCCTGATCCCCACGCCGCAGGTGCTGCAAAAGATCATCACCGGGCTGGAGGATCTTTACACCCACGACATTGCCGACCTTGATATGCAGGGCGACCTGTATGAGTATATGCTGGGCAAGCTGGCAACCGCAGGGCAGAACGGCCAGTTCCGCACGCCCAAGCACATCCGCGACATGATGGTGGAACTGGTGCAGCCCACGCCGGACGACTTCATCTGCGACCCCGCCTGCGGCACGGCGGGCTTTCTGGTGTCCAGTGCGCAGTACCTCCGCGCCCACTACGAGGACAGCATGACCCCGGAGCAGTGGCAGCATTTTGCCGGCCCGATGTTCACCGGCTTTGACACGGACCGCACCATGCTGCGCATTTCGGCCATGAACCTGATGCTCCACTCCATCACGAACCCGGAGATCGACTACAAAGACAGCGTTTCCAAGCAAAACTCCATTTGCAGCAAGTATACCGTCTGCCTTGCAAACCCGCCGTTCAAGGGCACCGTGGATGCCGAGAGCATCAACGACGACCTGAAGGCCGTCACCAACACCAAAAAGACGGAATTGCTTTTCCTTGCGCTCTTCCTGCGGATGCTCAAAACCGGCGGACGCTGCGCCTGCATCGTGCCGGACGGCGTTTTGTTCGGTTCCAGCAAGGCGCACCAGAGCATCCGAAAAGAACTGATTGAAAACCACCAGCTGCGGGCGGTCATTTCCATGCCCTCCGGCGTGTTCAAGCCCTACGCAGGCGTGTCTACGGCGGTGCTGGTGTTTACCAAGACCGGCGCGGGCGGTACCGACAGGGTGTGGTTCTACGATATGAAAGCTGACGGCCTCTCGCTGGACGACAAGCGCACCGAGGTGAAGGAAAACGACATCCCGGACATCATCGCCCGGTTCCAGAACCTCAACGCCGAAACTGACCGCAAGCGCACCGAGCAGAGCTTCTTTGTGCCCAAAGCGGAAATTGCCGCCAATGGGTACGATTTGTCCATCAATAAGTACAAAGAGACCGAGTATGTGCCGGTGGAGTATCCCTCGACTACGGAGATCCTTGCTGACCTGCATGAGCTGGAAATGGAGATCACCAAGGGTCTGGCAGAGTTGGAGGAGATGGTGTGATGGCGAAGTTGGGAGAGGTTTGCTTAATTAACCCCAAGAGTTGCACATTAAGAGATGACACTGAAGTTTCCTTTATTCCAATGACAAAAGTTGGTGAGCACGGGGAGTTCGATGCATCTGAAATTAAAAATTATTCAGAAGTAAAGAAAGGCTTCACAAATTTTCAAAATGGCGATATTTTATTTGCGAAAATTACACCTTGTATGGAAAATGGAAAAGGTGCAATCGCCCATAATATGAAAAACGGAATTGGCTTTGGAAGCACTGAATTTCATGTTTTGCGTCCTGATACAGACAAAATAACGAGCGAATGGCTGTATTATTTGACCACATGGAAGACTTTTCGCAAAGAGGCTGAGAAAAACATGACCGGAAGCGCAGGTCAAAAACGTGTGCCAAAAACTTTCTTGGAAAATTATGTCGTGAACTTGCCAGATATTGATACCCAAAAAAGCGAAAACAAAATTTTGAGAAAAGTGGACGATTTGATTTTTCTTCGCAAGCAGCAACTTGTCAAGCTGGACGAGCTGGTAAAGGCACGGTTTGTGGAAATGTTTGGGGATGTGTTGCTAAATTCTATGCAATGGCCTGAAAAAACGCTGGAAAATATGGCCGACATTGTTTCTGGGATTACGAAAGGCCGTAAAACAGCAGAAGCAGATTTGCAAGAAGTGCCATATATGGCGGTTTCAAATGTAAAAGACGGTTATATTGATTGGACAACTGTAAAGACGATTCTGGCAACAAGACAGGAAATTGAGCAATACAGACTGATGCCGGATGATATCTTAATGACTGAGGGCGGTGACCCTGATAAAGTCGGGCGGGGTGCCATAATCAAAGTGCCATTGAAAAACTCAATTCATCAAAATCACATTTTCCGTGTGCGATTGGATGAACAAGAAATTTTACCCTCTTTCTTTGCCGAATACTTACGTCATCAAAAAGCCAAGCGTTACTTTTTAGGGTGTGCAAAGCAAACCACAGGCATTGCAAGCATCAACATGCGACAGCTTAGAGCATTACCTACTCTTGTTCCACCACTTTCTCTTCAAAAACAATTTGCCGCCTTTGTAGAGCGCGTAGACCAGCAGAAGCAGACCGTACAACAGGGCCTTGAAAAGCTGGAATTGATGAAAAAAGCGCTGATGCAGGAATATTTTGGGTAACTCCCCAGTCGCCTAGCGGCGACAGCTCCCTCAAAGAGGGAGCCTTAACGTGGCCGCAAGGCAAAAGCCTTCCTCTTTGAGGAAGGTGGCACGGCGCAGCCGTGACGGAAGGAGTGGGACAGCAGGGCTTAGAAAAGTTGGAATTGATGAAAAAGCACTGATGCAGGAATATTTTGGGTGAAGTGTTATACTATTGAAAGATTGTGCGGTATAATGATAGAAAAACACTGGAGGTTTACATGAGCGATTTGAATGGAATTAACATTTCTGATCTTTTGGGATTATCTGAACCATTACAAAAACTTGTAGAAACTGTCTCCTGTGGTATAGGGAAATTGTATGAACCTATACATGTAAGACGTATGGCTAATGCGAAAGCGGCTGAAATCAAAGCTATAGGCGACCAAATTTCGGATATTTCAGAAATTCCCATTAAGTATGACAATGGAAAAGTTCTTGTGGACGGAACAGACTACACAGAGTTGGTGAAGCGTACACAAAGTCGCATAGCATTTCAGGAGCTAAAAAAGCAACAGAACATAGATTATGCTGTTGCTTTTGCGGCGCAAGAACTTGCAGGTGAGCTTAAGGTAAGCAAGGAACCGGTAGATGAGGATTGGGTTTCCCGATTCTTTGATTCTGTTTCGTGTGTAAGCGAAAAAGAAATGCAACTGATTTGGGGGAAAATTCTGGCAGGTGAAATTAAGGAACCGGGCAGTTTTTCGATGAGAACGCTCAATGTAGTTAGAAACTTGAGTAAGAAAGAGGCAGAGTGTTTCTTGAAAATCTTACCATGCGTAATGAGTTCTGACGGGGATTATTTTATTTCATCAGATGAGAAGATAATAAATGTGGCTAATATCACATTCTATGATATCTTAACATTAGACGACTGCGGATTACTTTATGCGGATGGAACGATGCGGATGAGCTTTACCGTAGCAAAAAATGATCCTGCTATAATGTATAGTGATGATTATGCAATTAATATGACCAGAAGAAAAGATGAGCCTTATAACGGCTCAGTGGGTGTATATAAATTAAAGACGGCTGCACAGGAACTGTATCCTTTACTAAGGAAACAAACCAATGAAGAGTATGTGATGCTTTGGGCCCGTGAACTTTATAATAAGAACTTCAATAGGTGCAGTGTTGATGTATATAAAGTAGATGGAATTGATAATGGTACGCCCAATTGTCAACCTGTGCCACTAAAAAACTGGAAAGAAAATTAAGCCCTAATCCTAATATTGAAAGGAGCCCTCCTCATGTCCAACTTCTCCTATCTCTCCACCCGCCCCGAATACTCCCTCTTCGCTAATTCCGCCATCGAGGCCGAGAAAGTGTTCTCCACCTCTCCGGCGATGTGCGCGGTGGGGTGTCGGAAGGCGTTGGAGCTGGCGGTGAAGTGGGTGTATGCGGCAGACAAAACCATCACGATGCCCTACAAGGACAACCTGCAATCCTTGTTGCACGAGCCGAGTTTCCGGTTCGCAGTGGACCGCAATGTGTGGAGCGCGCTGCCCAGCATCGTGAAGGCGGGCAATCTGGCGGTACATACGGGGCATAGTGTGTCGGCGGCGGATGCAGTGTTCAGCCTGCGGGGGCTGTTCGACTTCATCCAATGGGTGGATTACTGCTACGGCACGGACTATGTGGAGCGCTCCTTTGATGAAACAGCCATCCCCGGCGAAAAGGTAACGCTGGACGAAAAGAAGATCCGGGAGCAGGAAAGTTTACTGTCCCAGAAAGATGCCGAGCTGGAAGCGCTGCGCAAGCAGGTGGAGAGCCTTTCGGCGGCGTACACGGCCAGCAAACAGCAGAACCAGCAGAGCCGCAGTTTCACCGCCGCCGACCTGACCGAGGCCGAAACGCGGCAGAAGATCATCGACATCGACCTCAAGGCCATGGGCTGGAAATTCACCGGGCCGGACGCCGATGTGCGCACCGAGTACGAAGTGGACAACATGAACGGCGTGCTGGGGCAGAAGGGCTATGCAGACTATGTGCTGATGGGCAAGGACGGCTTGCCGCTGGCGGTCATTGAAGCCAAGCGCAGCACCAAAGACCCCAACATCGGGCGCAAGCAGGCTCAGCTTTATGCAGACTGTCTGGAGCAGAAGTTTGGCCGCCGTCCGATGCTGTTTACCACCAACGGCTACACCACCTATTTCTGGGATGAGCAGAGCGGCCCGCAGCGTGCCGTGAGCGGGGTGTTCTGCAAGGACGACTTGCAGAAGCTGATGAACCGCCGCACCGAGAAAAAGCCGCTGGACACCATTGAAATTGACGATAAAATCACCGACCGCTACTATCAGAAAAACGCCATCCGGGCAGTCTGCGCCCATATTACGCAGGGCTTCCGGCGCAATCTGCTGGTCATGGCAACGGGCACAGGCAAGACCCGCACCGCATCCAGCCTGACCGATGTGCTGAGCCGGGGCGGTCATGTGACCAACGTGCTCTTTCTGGCGGACCGCACTGCGCTGGTCAAGCAGGCAAAGGACGACTTCAAAAAGTATCTGCCCGACCAGTCGTTGTGCAACCTCTGCTCCTCCAAGGACGATAAGACCGCGCGCATCGTGTTTTCCACCTATCCCACCATGCTCAACGCCATCGACAACGCCAAGACCAAGGACGGCGTGCCGCTGTTTTCGCCCGCCCACTTTGACCTTATCATCGTGGACGAGAGCCACCGCAGCATTTTCAAGAAATACCGCGCCATTTTTGATTATTTCGATGCGGTTCTGGTGGGTCTGACCGCCACCCCGAAAACCGATGTGGACCGCAACACCTACGACTTTTTCGAGATGGAACACGGCATCCCCACCTACGCCTACGATTACGACACGGCGGTCTACACCGACCATGTGCTGGTGCCTTACTACAACTACGAGGTCAAGACGAAATTCACAGAAGAGGGCATCCACTACGACCAGCTTTCACCGGAGGATAAGGCCCGCTACGAGGACGATTTTGCCGAGGACGACACCCTGCCCACCTTCATCCCGTCCGAAAAGCTGAATAAGTTCATCTTCAACGCCAACACCGTGGACACGGTGCTGCAAGACCTGATGGAACGCGGCATCCAGACGGCGGGCGGTGACCGCATCGGCAAGACCATCATCTTTGCCCAGAACAAGCGCCATGCGGAGTTTATCCGGGAACGTTTTGGCAAGCTCTACCCGCAGCTGGAGACCCAGTACCCGGGATTCATCCAGCGGGTAGTCTGCGATGACGCCTATGCACAGTCCATCATTGACGACTTCAAGCAGCCGGACAAGCCGCCGTTTATTGCGGTCTCGGTGGATATGATGGACACGGGCATCGATGTGCCGGAGTGCGTGAATCTGGTGTTCTTCAAAAAAGTGCGCAGCAAAACGAAGTTCTGGCAGATGATCGGCCGTGGTACGCGGCTCTGCCCATCCCTTGCCTGCGTGGATGCCATCGACGGCGAGTATACGGGCAAACGGCGTTTTCTGATCTTCGACTACTGCGGCAACTTTGAATTTTTCCGTCAGAAACCCAACGGCTACGAGAGCGCGGACACCAAAAGCCTGTCCGAGAGCATTTTCTGCAAGCAGGTGCGGATTGCCGCCGCGCTGCAGGATGGAGTCTATGCGGACGAAAACTACCAGAACTGGCGCAAGATCTTAACAGAAACCTGTCGTGCCGAAGTGGGAGCGCTGAATCCGGAGCTGGTATCCGTGCGGCTACACCGACAGGCTGTGGAACACTATCAAAAGCCGGAAGCCTTTGTCAGCCTGACCGAAACGGACAAGGGCACGCTGATGAAAGAGGTGGCACCGCTCATCTCGCTGGACGATAAGGACGAGGCCGCCAAGCGGTTCGATAACTTTGTGTATGGCTTGCTGCTCTGTGAACTGGAAGGTCTGCCGGGGCTGGGCCGCGCCCAGAAACAGCTGCGCAATACAGCGGCAATGCTGGAAGGAAAGGCTACCATCCCGCAGGTGCAGGCAAAGCTGCCCCTCATCCGGGAGGTGCAGACAGACGAATTTTTGACCTCGCATGACCTTCTCCGCTTTGAGGAAATGCGGCAGGAGCTGCGGGAGCTTATCAAGTTTCTGGTGGACGGTGTAGAGGGGCAAAAACCTGTCTACACGGCCCTTGCCGACCCGGTACTGGAACAGACCGAGGGCAAAGCGCTGGATTCCGGCTACGATTTCGGCGAGTACCGGGAACGTGTGAACCGCTACATCATGGAGCACCGCAGCGATACGCTGGCCATCCACAAGCTGACCCAGAACATTCCGCTTTCCCGGGGCGACTATACCGAGCTGGAACATATCTTCACCTGTGAGCTGGGCAGCAAAGAGGACTATGCACGGGAGTTTCGGGATACACCCTTTGGTCTGCTGGTGCGTAAAGTGGCAAAGCTGGACCACGATGCTGCCATGCAGGCATTTTCCAAGTTCATCAACGACGAATCGCTGAATGCGAAGCAGATCGCGTTCGTGCAGAAGGTCATTCATTACATCGAGCAGAACGGTTATGTGGAAAGCAAAGCGGTGCTGATGAAACCACCCTTTGACCAACCCATCCTGTTTACCCGCCTGTTTGATGGAAAAACAGGGAGTGAACTGATGGATACGATCAATTCGGTGAAAGAGAATGCCACCCATGTGACGGCATAAAGTAGTGGAATGTAATGATAAAAACCGGTATAATTCAGGACTATCGAAAAATGAATATCCTGCAACGCAGTATGGCAAGTCAGGGAATTTTGAACGATACGCAAACGACTCTGGCTGATTACCTGATGAGCATCGCACAAATTTCCGTGGAGGATGCCGGAGCGATTTATATCGAGTTGAGCAGCATCCGCGGAAATTTTATGGCAAACATCATTCTGCACATGATTGAAAATTATCACTTCCTGCCTGATATGGCGTGGAAACTGAAAAACAAACAAGCACTGGTGGAAAGCGTAATTGCAAATGAACAGCTGGAGCCTTCCATTACGTTGTCCATCAAAGATGTGTATGATGACCTTGTCAACAGCAAACTGGATATGATCGAGGGCTTCGTGCCGATCTCTGCCATCCAGTATGATGCTAAGATGCAGGAAGCAGAAAGACTTTAAGGGGATTGCGACTTGTAGGATTGCTTTAAATTATCGAGTTAATCCGCAGGCTGAATAGATTCACTCGAATCGAATGAAAACGAAAAAATGCCCGCTCACCGTGGAGATCCGACTCCATCGGTGGGCGGGCATATCCAATAAAATACCAGGATACGATTATGTTTTTCGTACTTCAGCTGGGATCTTGTTCTGGCTCAGATATCCCACAGGGAGGGCGCAGAGGTGGAAACTGCGGCGGCACCTGCGCGCATGGCGGCCATGACGTCGGCTTTGTCCCGCAGCAGGCCGCCTGCAATGACAGGCACCTGTGTGCGGGCGCTGATCTCGGCGATGACCCGGGGCATGATGCCGGGAAGGATCTCGACAAAATCCGGCTTGCCCTGCTCCAGCTGGCCGGACAGGCTGGTCAGCGAGAGGGAATCCAGGATGAATGCCCGCTGGACGGTCAGCAGGCCGCGGTGGCGCGCCCGGCGGATCAGGGTCGGGCGGGTGGAGATGATGCCGTCCGGGTGGCACAGGGCGTTGAGGGAGTCCACCGCGATCTCCCGCGACGAAAGGCCGTCCACAAGGTCGATGTGAACCACGGCCAGTTTTCCGGCATCATGTATGCGGTGCACCAGACCGTCTACGGTGAGCAGGGTGCTCGCCAGCAGAAAAACGGCACTGCAGGGCGAAGCCAGCGCAGCAGTCAGGGCTTCGTCCGTTTTCACAGCGGCGATCACCGGTTCGTTCAACAAAGTTTCGGCAAGAGGATGCATTGGGTAAGACTCCTTTCGAGCCAGATTTACAGAGATAGGGAGCAATCAGAAGATACGGCCCTTTCAGAAAACTCTAAAAGGGCCGCACCATGCGTAAACCAAGTTTATAAAAAATTGAGGGGTTTGTAAAGAGGATTAAAGAGGCATTATTTATGTGCCTGCACGGCTGCATTATTTTTCTTCAGCAGTACAGCGCATGCTATGGTAACTACAAAGCCGATCGCGATCAGTGCGTAGACCAGAGCAGTGCCAGCGTACTGTGTTCCGGGGGTGTGCACGCGAATCTCGCAGATGCCCCACTCGCTGACAGCTGCAAGAACGCCGCAGAAGATGCCGCCAAGGTAGGGATTGCCTGTGTGCTGGTACAGGAGACGACAAATCAGGATCGCAACAAAGATGAAGCCGGGCAGCGCATACACTGCAGTTGCGGCAGAAGCCAGACCGCCGAACATCGGGTTCGAGCCGGTAGCCTTGAAGATGCCGTAAACGTAGCAGAGGATGAACAGAGTGGGAACCGATGCGATAAAGCTGATCAGAAGGTTAGAAAGCAGATTGTTTTTGCCGAGCGCCGTGCTAAAGTTAAAACTGTTGACGCTGATGGACATGACAATGTAGTACACGAGATACATGGGTACAACAAGGAGCATACCCGGGATGCGGTTGGCTCCAAACTTCATAAAGCCCCAGTAAACGATCAGGAAGTTCACATCCACAAAATAGTCGACGGCAAAAACCATCAGGATCAGGGCAAAGACTGCAAGCAGGGCCGCGCCGATGGATTTGAGGAGTGCATGCCCGGAAATAGCGATGCCGGTATTCCGGAAGGAGAAACCGTGTTTTTTGCCGTAGGCCATGTACCACACCGTGCACAGAACAAGAGTCAGTGCGCCGCACAGCAGAGAGATCAGGCCGTGGTACGCAGGGTTGGCCGAGTGGAAAAGTGCATCACGGTAAGATGCCAGTCCCTGCTTGTTCAGGAATCGAATAATGAGGATGGACAGGACGGCACTGATGATCTGGATGCCCCAGAACCATGCAACTGCATTCTTATCGCCAACTGGGCGAAGGTCCTGCTCTCCATTGTCGGCACACTGGAATGTCTTGACGGAGCTGACCAGCCAGACCATCAGAGACCCGGCAAACAGCAGCAGACCGGACAGGGCGATGATCTTGAAGATGTTCCAGATGGTATAGGTGTAGCTGCTGGCGCTCAGAGCAGTGCCAGTGGGCATAACACGGTTAAAGAAGGTCAACACACGGTTCATGACCAGCGGGGACCACCAACCAGCCATATGCGTCTCGTTAGAAACAAAGATCTGGCGGCTTCCGGTCTTTCCGCCGTAATCCTGCTCATAAACGGTCTCTGCCACGCGCTGTTCACTGGTGGTTGCGGGGTCGATACCGAAATACAGGAAGGACTGTGCACTGTTGTTGATCACATATTCTGCCGGGCTGGAAAGGTTGGCTGCATACTTGTTGGCGTCGTTGGAATAGGTACCGTTATCATTAGCTTTTTCCGAGAAGAAGAACTCGTCGTTCTTGTCTGCGAGAACTGCGACATCTCGGGCACCGTAAACATCGGTGTAGCCCTCGCTGTTACGCACGATGGGATCGCTGTGGATCAGGAAAATGGCCTTGACAACATTCAGACTGTCGTTATCGCACTGCAGTGCTTCGCCAGCTGCCTTGCCACCGCGGGAGTAGCCCAGCAGCGAAACTCGGTCGGTATCAACGTAGGGCAGAGTCACGCCGTAGCGTACCGCATCATAAAGGCCGCGGCCCTGGGTGAGCCATTCGGAGTCCGGCAGAGGTTCGCTTTCGCCCATGCCGTACATATCCACGCCGATCGCAACATAGCCGCGGCGGGCGAGCTCAATGCAGTAGTGCTGCATTTCTTCTTTGTTGTTGTTTCCGCCATGCTGTACAAAAATAGCGGGCGCAGGCGTTTCAGCGGTGGCGTTTTCCGGAATATAAACATCCATCGCAAGGGTATGACCGGATTCGGATTCAATGGTAACGTTCCGGATGGTCGTTTTGCCGGAGTTCGTCTGTAAAATGAAAGAACCGGCAATGCCTACGATGATGAGCGCGATGCTGACGATGAGACTGATCAGCGGCCTTGAAAGTTTTTTCTCGTTCATATGGGGGACCTCCTTTTTGAATCTGATTTTTCCGTAATAAAAATGGGGACGCACTGCATCTGGACGATACAGTGCATCCCCATCTCACTTCTCTTGGGATGCTTCTAGTATAGCGTTTTGTAACAAAATGTCAATAGAAAATAAACAATTAAAAAATATTTTGTGCGCGAACTATAAAGTCAGACGAAAATCATCAATGCTCTGCCCAGTCGCAGCTGCGGCCCACAGCCTTGTGCCAGCCGGAGAGCAGACGGGTGCGCTCAGCCTCGTCCATCTGCGGGGCAAAGGTCATATTGCAGTGCCACAGGCTGCGGATCTCGTCCCGATCCTTCCACACACCGGTGGCAAGGCCCGCCAGATAGGCAGCGCCCAGAGCGGTCGTCTCCCGGATGGCCGGGCGCAGCACGGTCTTGTTCAGGATATCGGCCTGGAACTGCATCAGGAACTGGTCACGGGATGCACCGCCGTCCACCTTCAACGAGGTGATGGGCACGCCGGTGTCCTTTTCCATAGCAGCCACGAGGTCTGCGCTCTGGTAGGCAATGGACTCCTCTGCCGCGCGGATGATGTGGTTCTGGGTGGTGCCGCGGGTGATGCCCACAATGGCACCGCGGGCATACATATCCCAGTACGGTGCACCCAGACCAGTAAAGGCCGGCACGATGTAAATGCCGCCGTTATCCGGCACCTTCTGGGCATAGTATTCCGCATCGCGGCTCTCCTGGATCATGCGCAGGCCGTCGCGCACCCACTGGATGACGGCACCGCCCACAAAGACGCTGCCCTCCAGCGCGTACTCCACCTTACCGTTCAGGCTGATGGCGATGGTAGAGATCAGGCCGTTCCGGCTGCGGCAGATGGTATCGCCGGTGTTCATCAGCAAAAAGCAGCCGGTGCCGTAGGTGTTCTTGGCCTCGCCCTTGCCAAAGCAGCTCTGTCCGAACAGCGCAGCCTGCTGGTCACCGGCAATGCCGGCCACCGGGATCTGCACACCGCACAGATCGGTGGTGCCGTAGACCTCGCTGGAATCCGTCACGCGGGGCAGGATGCAGCGCGGGATATCCAGCGCTTTGAGCAGGGTGTCGTCCCAGTCCAGCGTGCGGATGTTATACAGCATGGTGCGGCTGGCGTTGGTGCGGTCGGTGACATGCACTCTGCCGCCGGTCAGCTTCCAGACCAGCCATGTGTCCACAGTGCCGAACAGGATCTCCCCTGCCTCGGCCCGCTCCCGCGCACCGGGCACATTGTCCAGGATCCACTTGATCTTCGTTGCGGAGAAATAGGCATCGGGCATCAGGCCGGTGTTCTCCCGGATGTAGTCTGCCATGCCGGGCTGCTGCAGCAGTTCATCCACCAGCGGAGCCGTGCGGCGGCACTGCCAGACGATGGCATTGTAGATGGGGCGGCCGGTGGCCTTTTCCCACAGGATGGTGGTCTCCCGCTGGTTGGTGATGCCAATGGCGGCGATATCGTGGGCATCGACACCGCTCTGGGCCACCACCTCGTTCATGACTCCATACTGGGTGGACCAGATCTCCATGGGGTTGTGCTCCACCCAGCCCTGCTGCGGATAGATCTGCTCAAACTCGCGCTGCTGCACCGCAATGATATTCTGCTCATTGTCGAACAGGATGGCACGGCTGCTGGTGGTTCCCTGATCCAGCGCCAGAACATATTTTGTACTCATGTTTTTGCTCCTCCGTATCGTTTCAGGAGTGTGTATCACAGATTTCGCGTCGCCACAACGTCCACGCCGGTGCCGCACACATCTGCCAGCACCACCTGCCCGGTGCGGACGGGGGCGTGCAGGGTGACGCGGTCCAGCGCAGCCATGACCTCTGTCATCTTCTCTTTGGGTACAGCCTGCGCAGTCTTTACCGGGCAGCGCGGGTACAGCCCGCCCTCCGCCCGCACCGTGCTGGTGATGATGCGAGTGGGATGGGTCAGCTCTTCCCTGCCGTAGGCGGCACCGTTGGGGCAGGCGTTTCCAGTTACATTATAATCATTTTCCGGGTCCACCTGCAAGTGGCAGCCGCAGGGACAGCAGATGCAAATGACTTCTTTGATGCTGCTCATTCTGCAATAACCTCCTCTACCGCAACGGTCAGCGGGCCGTCTGCTTTTTCCAGCAGGACTTTTGGAAGTGCGATGTGCTCCATCTCGCCGGGAGCCATGCGCTGGCGCTTGAACCGGGCCAGCTGCCTGCCGCCGCAGGTCACGGTGATCTGGCTGGGACCGTAGTTCTGCCGCACACGGAAGGAGATGTTCACGCTCCTGTCCACATCAGCGGGGCGCACCCGCTGCGGCACGGTGTAGCCCACGCCATTGCCCGGGATAAGATCGAGTGCGGCGGCATCGGAGGCTTCGCCCTTCAAAACATAGGCCGCCGCAGAAGCACCGGCAAGGTCGCTTTCGCCCGAAACGAAGTCCACCAGATCATGCACGTGCACCACGTTGCCGCAGGCGAACACGCCGGGGATGCCGGTCTCCATATTCTCGTAGACCACTGCGCCTTTGGTGTGGGGGTCCATGGGGATGCCCGCCTGCCGGGTCAGCTCATTTTCCGGGATCAGGCCGACGCTGAGCAGGATGGTGTCCACATCAAATTCCATCTCGGTGCCCGGGATGGGGCGGCGGTTTTCGTCCACCTTGGCAACGGTGGCCTTTTCCACGCGGGCCTTGCCCTGAATATCCACGATGGTATGGGACAGATACAGGGGGATGTCGAAGTCCTGCAGGCACTGCACGATGTTGCGGGTCAGGCCGCCGGAATACGGCATGACCTCCACGCAGGCCGGTACTTTGGCACCTTCCAGCGTCATGCGGCGGGCCATGATCAGGCCGATGTCGCCGCTGCCGAGGATGAGCACCCGCCTGCCTACCAGATAGCCCTCCATGTTGACATAGCGCTGGGCCGCACCGGCGGTGTAGATGCCTGCGGGGCGGGTACCCGGGATGCCAATGGCACCGCGGGTGCGCTCCCGGCAGCCCATGCAGAGGATGATGCTTCTGGCTTCCAAAATCTGATAGCCCTTTTCCCGGCTGACGCAGTGGATCTTTTTGTCCGGGGTGACGTCCAGCACCATCGTGCCCAGCTCCACCCGGACACCGGTGGAGCGCAGCAGTTCAATGCAGCGGCCTGCGTATTCCGGGCCGGTGAGCTGCTCGCCAAAGCGGTGCAGGCCGAAGCCGTTGTGGATGCACTGGTTCAGGATGCCGCCAAGCTCGTTGTCGCGCTCTAAGATAAGGATATCGCGCAGACCATGCTGCCATGCGCTGTAAGCTGCGGCAAGGCCTGCAGGGCCGCCGCCGACGATGACCAGATCAATCATGGTGCTCTCCCTCCTGCTTGGTTTCGCACAGTAAGACGTTGGTGCCGGCCTTATCCTGCAGCACGTCCAGCGGACTGATGCCCAGCGTTTTGCTGATCAGCTCCAGCACCCGCGGCCCGCAAAAGCCGCCCTGACAGCGGCCCATACCGGCACCGCAGCGGCGCTTGACACCGTCAATGGTGGTGGCGGGGATCTCTTCGTGCAGAGCGTCCAGAATTTCGCCCTCGGTGATCGTCTCGCAGCGGCAGATCACGCGGCCATAGGCGGGTTCCTTTGCAATGAGCCGGGCTTTTTCTTCGGGCGGAAGCTCCTTGAAGCGCACCCGGGTGCGGCCATCCCTGTAATCCGCCTTGGGGGCGGGCAGATCGCCGTGAGCTTCCAGAATTTTGACGGCTTCTCTGGCAACGGCCGGTGCACTGGAAAGGCCGGGCGATTTCATGCCCGCCAGATCGATGAAGCCGGGTGCGCCCTCTGCTTCGCCGATAACGAAGTCGCCCGTGTCCACATTGGCACGGACACCCGCAAAATTGCGGATGGACTCGCTGAAGCGGATGTTCGGCACGCTGCGGCGCGCTGCGGCGCTGACGAAGGCTAACCCGGCGGCGGTGCAGGCGGTATCGTCCCCTTCCACGGGGTCGGCGTTCGGGCCGACGATCAGGTTGCCGTGGACGGTGGGGGCCACCAGAACGCCCTTGCCGTTTTCGTTGGGGCACTGGAAGATGACGTGGTGCACACGGCTGCCCTCGGATTTATCCAGCAGGTAGTATTCGCCCCGGGTGGGCTGGATGGTAAATTTGTGGGGTGCGGCCATATCGTGCACGGCCTGCGCCGAGATGCCTGCCGCATTGATGATATAGCGCGTTTCCACAATTCCGGAGGGGGTGGTCAGTGCCCAGCCGCCGGCGGTCTTTTCGATGCGGGTCACAGGGCAGCTGCGGTGCAGCTCCACGCCGTTGCGCACAGCCACTTCTGCCATTGCCAGCGCAAACTCCCACGGGCTGACGATGGCGGCGCTGGGCGCATACAGCGCGCCAACGACAGTGGGGGCCAGATTCGGTTCCATGGCAAACGTTTCCTCTGCGGAAAGCAGCCGGATGCCCGGCACGCCGTTGGCGATGCCGTTCTCATACAGTTTCTGCAGGTGGGGCAGCTCTTCCGGGCTGAGGGCCAGCACCAGACTGCCGCACTGCAGGTACGGCACATCCAGCCGGGCGCAGATCTCCTTGGCCAGTGCGGACCCCTCCACGTTGAGCCGCGCCATCCGGGTGCCCGGTTCGGGGTCATAGCCAGCGTGCAGAATGGCACTGTTGGCCTTGGTGGTGCAGTCGGCCACGTCATTTTCAGCCTCGAAAATGGCGGTCTGCAGCGGGTAATGGGACAGCTCATAGGCGGCTGCCGCACCAATGACACCGCAGCCGATAATTGCTACATCCAGCATAAAAACCTCCTGATCGCTCCGTTTGCCGAATAAAAGAAAAAGAGCAGGACAAACAAAAGGGCCTTTCGACTCTCCCCTTGCTTGTTCTGCTCGATCCTCTGAACAAACTTTTATTGTCTTTATGATAATGCGATCTGCACAAGATGTCAAGCGTTTGTTGAAAATTTAAAGCTCATTTTTACCTGTGCAGCCTTTTCCTGCTCTTTGCGGGCGCGGAGGCTTTTGGCAGAGCACGGCCTGCTGCAGCATGGCCTGCAGCGCTGCGCCCGGCCACAAGGCCGGAGCCGAACGCCCAGTGCAGGTTAAAACCGCCGCAGCTGCCTGCGCAGTCCAGCGTTTCGCCCACAAAGTAAAGGCCCGGACAGCCCTTGAACTGGAAGTGCTGATCCACCTCCCGCAGGGCCAGCCCGCCGCCGGTGGTCTGGGCCTGCTTCCAGCTGCAGGGGGTCAGCCCCTCAAAGCGCCAGTGCTTGGCGGTGTGGGCCAGCTTCTGCCACTGTGCGGCGGTGAGCACGGCAGGCGCGTCGCTGTCCTGCAGCCCGGCGGCAGACCACACAGTACGGCCCAGCTTCTGGTTCAGCAGGCCCAGCCAGAAGTCAGCGGCGCTGCCCCCTGCCGTCTGGGCGGCGTGGGCCGCAAACAGGCTGGCAAGTGCGGTTTCGTCCACTGCCGGGAAGAGGTCCAGCTCCACAGCAGGAGCCTTGGGGCCGCGGCCCGGGGCCAGCAGGCCGGACAGCTGCATGATGCAGATGCCGGAAAGGCCGTAATCGGTGAACTGTACCTCGCCGTTCTCGCAGGCAAGCACATGGGTACCGTCCAGCAGGGATGCTGCTGCCTTGGCACGGATGCCAGCCAGCGCTTTGCGGGGCTTTGCGCACTGCAGGGCGGTCAGGCAGGGGTACAGCGGCTCCACCCTGCCGCCGCACTGGGCGGCGAACCGGGTGCCAAAGCCGTCGGTGCCGAACTGCGGCCCTGCCTCGCCGCCCATGGCGCAGATGACGGCATCGGCGCGCAGCGTTTCGGCAGAGCCCTCTGCCGTCTCGAACTGCACGGCGTAGCCGCTGCGGCTCTGGCTCAGGGTGCGCACGGTGCAGCCGGTGCGCAGCTGCACATGGTGCTGCGCAAGGTGATGCTCCAGCAGGGCCAGCACGTCCGCCGCCTGATTGGAGTACGGATACACCCGGCCCGCCTCGTCGGTGCGGGTGTAAAGCCCCAGCGCATGGAACCAGCGCAGCGGGTCGGCGGTATTTACGGCATCCAGCAGCGGACGAAGTGCTGCCGGGTCGGCAGTGAAATACAGCTCCGGTGCAATGCCGGTGTTATCCAGATTGCAGCGGCCATTGCCGGTGGCAAGCAGCTTTTTGCCCGGCTTCGGGTTGCGCTCCAGCACAATGACCTGTGCAGCGGGGGCACTTTGTGCCGCCGCCAGCGCGGCTGTAAGACCGGCGGCACCGCCGCCCAGAATGAGGATGTTCGGCATCCGGACACCTGCCTTTCTCAGTAGAATTTTAGGATCTGTCTTCATAAGCGGGGTGCTGTGCTTATGAAAACGGCTTTTTGTATCATTGTAGCAGAACCCTGCCGGAAACGCAACGAAGAGGCAGCTTTCCGTGCAGGTCTTTTTGCGCGGGGGCAGCAGGTATAAATGGCCCGGCCTGACAGATACTAGTGCTGCAGGCATTTTTAAGGAAACGGAGGAGCAAAAACATGAAAGCAACAGGAATCGTGCGCCGCATCGACGAGCTGGGCCGGGTGGTGATCCCCAAGGAGATCCGCCGCACCCAGCGCATCCGCCGCGGCGACCCGCTGGAGATCTTCACCACAGGCGACGGCGAGGTGATCTTTAAAAAGTATTCGCCCATTGGCGAGATGAACGCAGTGGCGGCCCAGTATACCGAGGTGCTCAGCAAAAGCTTTGCGCTGACCGCACTGGTGGCCGACCGTGACCGCATCCTTACGGTGAGCGGCTCCGGCCGGCGGGAGCTGGCCGACCGCAGCATCAGCCAGCCGCTGGAAAAGCTGATGGATGGCCGCAGGTTGTACCAGAGCGAGGGCATTGCCGAAAAGTGCATCCTGCCCTGCGAAGGCTCGCCCCGAGCAGTGCTGTGTGCCGCACCCATCATTGCGGCAGGCGATGTGACCGGCGTGGTGGCCCTGCTGACCGAAGACCGCACGGCCACGCCGGATGCCGCCCAGCTCAAGGCCGTGAATGTGGCAGCGGCATTTCTGGCAAGGCAGATGGAAGAGTAAAGAACATGCCGGAGCGCTTTCCTTATAATAAGGAGGGCGCTTTCTTCGTTTATGACAGAATTATGAATCTTTTAAAACATTTTTCCAAGGGGCTTGACAGCACCGGAAAATTGGCTATAATGGTCTTAGCACTCAGGAACAAGGAGTGCTAAACAAACAAAGCGAACGCAAAAAGGAGGCAGGCGCTATGACGATGGATGCACGCAAGCAGCGAGTCTTGCAGGCGATCGTGGCGCTGTATGGTCTCGAAGGCGAGCCCGTTGGCAGCAGCGTGCTGGCAAACTACTTTGACATGGCAGTTTCCAGCGCAACGCTTCGCAATGAGATGGCGGCGCTGACAAAGCTGGGTCTGCTGGAGCAGCCCCACACCAGCGCGGGCCGTGTGCCCAGTGCCAAGGGCTACCGTTACTACCTTGATAATCTGCTGACCGACGATCAGCCGCTGGATCGTGTGAGCCGCGCCCGTGTGGATGCGGTGTTCGCAAGCCTTGACCACGAGCCGGAAAAGCTGGCCGCAGGTGCCGCCAAGGCGCTGGCCGCCATCAGCGGCTGCACCGCCGCCATCAGCACCCCGTGTGCCGAGGATCTGTGCATCGCCCACTATGAAGTGGTTCAGGTGGGCCGCAGCGCAGCGGCTGTGCTGGCCGTTACCACGGCCGGTTACGTTCGTACCCGTGTGGCACGGGTGCGCACCGGTCTTTCCCGCGAGAATGCGGCAGCACTTGCCGCACTGCTCAACCGCAACCTTACCTTTGTAGCGCCGGTGGATCTTTCCACCCGGCTGCTGGCAGAGCTGTGCAGCCAGATCGACCCGGAGCTGGTGCCTGTCATCAGCGCGGCGGCTGCCATCCTGCAGGATTCCGTCAAGCCCCACGTATTTCTGGGCGGCGAGCAGTACCTGCTGGACTGGCCCCAGCTGGACGGCAAGGTGGGCGACATCCTCACACTGCTGAACGACGAGGAGCAGGCCGCTGGCCTGATCGCACCTCCGGCAGAACGCAGTGAGAGCGTGCTGCTGGGCGAGGATCTGGAACCGCAGATCCCGGGCCTGTGCATCGTGAGCGACCGGTATCTGGTGGGCGGAGGCCTGTGGGGCTCCATTGCATTGATCGGCCCCACCCGGATGCCCTTCCAGAAGCTGATGCCGCTGCTGCATTACTTTGCAGACCAGCTGGGCGAGGGCATGAGCGGCAAACGAAAAGACACCCCACAGGCTGCCGTACCCCGGCGGACTGTGATCTATAAGGAGGATCTGGAATGAGCGAAGAAGCAAAAAAGACGGCTCCGGCTCAAGAAGCGGAGCAGCCCGAAACGGCTCCCGAGGAAAAGGCCCAGCAGGCAGCACCCGAACAGGAACCTGCTGCTGAAGCTGCCGACCCGAAGGATGACAAGAAGAAGGATGGCGGCTGGTTCAACAAGAAGGCCCGTGAGCTGGAAGCCGTAAAGGCAAAGCTGGACGCGGCCGAAGCCAACGCTGCACAGGCCAAAGACCAGCTGCTGCGCATGGCAGCGGAGTACGAGAACTACCGCAAGCGCTCCACTCGCGAAGCCGACCAGAAGTTCAACGATGGCATTTCCTTTGCGGTGAACCAGATCATTCCCATTCTGGATACGCTGGAGATGGCAGCAAATGCCCCCACCACCGACGAGAACTACAAAAAGGGCGTGACCATGACGCTGGACAAGGCCGCCAAGGCGCTGGATGCCCTCCATGTGGAGGAGATCGAGGCGCTGGGCAAGCCCTTTGACCCCAACTTCATGAACGCAGTGCAGCAGATCCCCGCCCCGGACGGACAGGAGAGCGGCACCGTCATCACGGTCTACCAGAAGGGCTACAAGCTGGGCGATAAGATCGTCCGCCATGCGACCGTTGTAGTGGCCGAATAACAAAGCAGAAACCCGAAAGGGTTTTGAATATAACATCCGCTTAGCAACATTTGAGCATCACATAAACAATAAGAGTTGTTCTTTCGAGAGGAGTTTTCATTATGAGTAAGATCATTGGTATCGATCTTGGTACTACCAACAGCTGCGTGGCTGTCATGGAGGGCGGCGAGCCCGTTGTTATCGCAAACTCTGAGGGTGCACGCACCACCCCGTCTGTGGTCGGCTTTACCAAGACCGGCGATCGTCTGGTGGGTCAGGTCGCAAAGCGTCAGGCCATCACCAACCCCGAGAACACCGTCGCTTCCATCAAGCGCTTCATGGGCACCGACCACAAGGTGACCCTGAATGGCAAGGAGTACACTCCCCAGCAGGTCAGCGCTATGATCCTGCAGAAGCTGAAGGCTGATGCCGAGGCTTATCTGGGCGAGCCTGTTACCGAGGCTGTCATTACCGTTCCTGCATACTTCAACGACAGCCAGCGTCAGGCTACCAAGGACGCAGGCACCATTGCAGGCCTGAACGTCAAGCGTATCATCAACGAGCCTACTGCCGCTTCTCTGGCATATGGCATCGATAAGGAAGAAGACCAGAAGATCATGGTCTACGATCTGGGCGGCGGCACCTTCGATGTGTCCATCATCGAGATGGGCGACGGCGTTACCGAAGTTCTGGCCACCAACGGTGATACCCATCTGGGCGGCGATGACTTCGATGAGCGCATCATCAACTGGATGGCAGATGCCTTCCAGACCGAGAACGGCATCGACCTGCGTAAGGACAAGATGGCCGCGCAGCGTTTGAAGGAAGCTGCTGAGAAGGCAAAGATCGAGCTGTCCAGCGCAATGAGCAGCCAGATCAACCTGCCCTTCATCACTGCCGATGCTACCGGCCCCAAGCACTTGGATATGACCCTGACCCGCGCAAAGTTCAACGAGCTGACCGCGGATCTGGTCGATCGCACCATGGGCCCCGTCCGCAAGGCTCTGCAGGATGCAGGCCTGCGTCCCTCTGACCTGAAGAAGGTCCTGATGGTCGGTGGTTCCACCCGTATCCCCGCTGTCTACGATGCAGTCAAGAAGGAACTGAACTGCGAGCCCTTCAAGGGCATCAATCCCGATGAGTGCGTGGCTGTGGGCGCTGCTATTCAGGGCGGCGTGCTGCAGGGCGATGTCAAGGGTCTGCTGCTGCTGGATGTCACCCCGCTGAGCTTGGGCATTGAAACTCTGGGCGGCGTGTGCACCAAGATCATCGACCGCAATACCACCATCCCCACCCACAAGAGTCAGGTGTTCTCCACCGCTGCAGACAACCAGCCCTCTGTTGAGGTCAACGTTCTGCAGGGCGAGCGTGAGTTCGCACGCGACAACAAGAGCCTGGGTGTCTTCCATCTGGACGGCATCGCTCCGGCTCCCCGTGGTGTGCCTCAGATCGAAGTTACCTTCGATATCGATGCAAACGGCATCGTGAAGGTCAGCGCAAAAGATCTGGGTACCGGCAAGGAGCAGAACATCACCATTACCGCTTCCACCAACATGTCCAAGGAGGACATCGACAAGGCTGTGAAGGAAGCTGAGCAGTTTGCTGCCGACGATAAGAAGAAGCGTGAAGAGGTCGATATCCGCAACGGTGCCGACCAGATGGTGTTCCAGACCGAGAAGATGCTGAAGGAAAACGGCGACAAGCTGCCCGCCGACGTGAAGAGCGAGGCCGAGAGCAAGCTGGCCGATCTGAAGACCGCTGTTCAGTCCGGCAACGTGGACGACATCAAGGCAAAGCAGGAAGCCCTGAGCCAGGTGTTCGAGAAGATGTATCAGGCAGCCGCTGCCGCACAGCAGGCCGCCGGTGCACAGCCCGGCCCCGACGCAGGTGCAAACAACCAGCAGAAGCCGGGTGATGACGGCGTTGTGGATGCCGACTTCAAGGAAGTCTGATAAAAAACACAGCAGTGTGTGCCCGGCCAAACCGGCGGACGCACGCGTGGAATAGCAAAAGCCGCTCCGGTTTTGCCGGAGCGGCTCTTGCTGGTTATAGAGCGAGGAACCAACCGGGGCGTTTCCCGGATCAAACGTTCCCGGAGAGGTGAGTGGATATGGCACAGGAAAAGCGTGATTACTACGAAGTGCTGGGGGTATCCAAGACTGCGACCGATGCCGAGATCAAAAAGGCATACCGCAAGCTTGCAATGAAATACCACCCGGACTATAACCCCGGCGATAAGGACGCCGAGGAAAAGTTCAAGGAAGTAAACGAAGCAAACGAGGTGCTTTCGGACCCGAAGAAGCGCCAGCTGTACGACCAGTACGGCTTTGCAGGTGTTGACCCTGCCTATGCAGCACAGAACGGCGGCGGCCCCGGTGCGGGCGGCTTTGGCGGTTTTGGCGGCGACGGCGTGGATCTGGGCGACATTTTCGGCGATATCTTTGGCGGCGGCTTCGGCGGCTTTGGCGGTTCGTCCCGTCAGGCAAACCCCAACGCACCGCGCAAGGGTCAGGATATCCGCGTGCGCATCACCCTGAGCTTTGACGAGGCCGTGCACGGCTGCAAGAAGAACATCACCATCACCCGCCAGCAGGAGTGCACCGAGTGCCACGGCAGCGGCTGTGCCGCCGGTTCCAGCCCCGAGACCTGCCCGGACTGCGGCGGCCGCGGCTTCGTGATCCGTCAGCAGCGCACCCCCTTTGGTGTGATGCAGACCCAGCAGCCCTGCTCCCGCTGTGGCGGCAAGGGCAAGCTGGTCAAGAATCCCTGCAAGGTCTGCCATGGCAGCGGCAAGGTGGCTGCTAAAAAGACGCTGGAGGTGTCCATTCCCATGGGCATCGACGACGACCAGAGCTTTGCACTGCGCGGCATGGGCGATGCCGGTGCAAACGGCGGTCCTTCCGGTGATGTGATCGTCATGGTCACGGTGCGCCCCAGCGAGGTGTTCCAGCGCGATGGCTACGATGTGTGGGTCACCGTGCCCATCACTTACAGTCAGGCCGTGCTGGGCGACACCGTGCAGGTGCCCTCCATTGACGGCAAGGTGGAGTACACCGTGCCCGAGGGCACCCAGAGCGGCACCACCTTCCGCCTGCGCGGCAAGGGCATCCAGTACCTGAATGGCCGCGGCCGCGGTGATATGTACGTCAAGTGCGAGGTGGAGATCCCCAAGAAGCTGAACAAGACCCAGCGGGAGGCCCTGAAGAAGTTCGAGGGCACCCTGAAAGAAGAAAACTACGAAAAACGCAAGGGCTTCTTCAAAAAGCTGAAGGACATGTTCAACAACTGAGACTGAAAACCGCATGACATAAAAAGCGGCGGCACTTCCCAAACGGGAGGTGCCGCCGCTTTTGCTTTTTCAGAACAGAGACCGGGACTTAGTTGCCGAAGATCAACAGGGCGTTGGGCACAAGGCCGATGATGGTTGCGCAGGAACCAATGAACCAGAAGCTGCAGCCGATGTCATGGATGGTGTTCGTGGGGCTTTTTTCAGCATGGGCAACCAGAGCGTTCATGCCGTTTTCCACCCAGTTGGAGTTGATATTTGCCTTGCGGTAATCGTGGATGGCAGAAACAGCCTTGTACCAGCCGTACAGCGGGAACCATGCCATGGCGGCTTCCACAACACCTACGCCGCCTTCGGTGTAGGTCATTTCTTCGCAGGACAGAACGTTGTAGGAAGCAGGCATCATGATTTTGTTTTCCATAATAACACTCCTTTGAATCAAAGCTATCCAGACAGTGCAAGATCGCACTGTTTAAAACCCAAAAATAAACCGGGATATGCGCTTGGAGATCGTTCTCATAAAGCAGGGCGCGCCGCCGCATGACGCGAGTAGTTGCTTGCAGGAAAAGGAAAGCAGTGCTGTTCTCTGCAGGCAAAAGACCGTTCAGACGGTATACAGTGCTCAGGCAGCCGATTTCTTATTTCTGCTTGATGAAAAGCCCGCGGCCCTCTATGGCGGAAAAGGCCGCGGGTAAAGGGGTCTTTGGTCTCTCCGGACGGATCTTATGAGCAGGGTCAGAGCAGGACGATGGCAGCATTGACCAGAAAACCAACGCCGGTAGCGCTGGTCGCGGTGACCCAGACGATGCGTCCCAGATCACGCAGCATGTTCTGCGCACTGG
Source organism: Faecalibacterium taiwanense (assembly GCF_036632915.2). Classification (NCBI taxonomy): domain Bacteria; kingdom Bacillati; phylum Bacillota; class Clostridia; order Eubacteriales; family Oscillospiraceae; genus Faecalibacterium; species Faecalibacterium taiwanense. The sequence continues at coordinate 360,811 of NZ_CP155552.1, forward strand.
AATCCATATCGCGGCTCAGAGCATCCAGACCGGTATCCAGCCAGTCGTTGGGGTGGCTCTTGCGGTAGTTGCGCATGGCGGTAACACCCATGTACCAGCCAATGGGCGGAATCCAGTTCAGCAGAGCTTCCGTAAAGGTAGCACCGCCCTCGGTGTAGGTCATCTCTTCGCAGGAAAGAACGTTGTAGGAAGCAGGCATCATGATCTTGTTTTCCATAATAACACTCCTTTGAATCAAAGATCGTATCAGCACATTCTATGCACTGTTCACACCAGATCGAACCATCGATGAAGAACAACTGCTCTATATCGCCATTGTACAACACCCGTTGATTTTTTGCAAGGGGTGAATGGGCAGAGTGCGCAAAAACTGGAGAGACTTCCGAAAAGAACTAGAAAAATTTGTGAAAAAAGACTGCAATAATTTGACATAAAACAACAGCGCCCTTTCCTTTGCGGAAAAGGCGCTGCCATGTTTACCCGGCCACACCGGCACGGTAGAGGTACGGGTCGCTCTTGAAGCTGTCAAAGCTGTACAGCACCAGGATCTGGTCATAATCGTTATCCGCGATCAGCTGATCCAGACCGTAGTTGTAGTTGCGGAAGTCCACCACATCGATCTGGGCGTAGTTTGCCGTCAGATACGGTGCAAAGCAGTTGGCGTAGCTGTCCTTGATCACCAGAATGCGCCCGATGCCGTCGCCCTCAATGCGGCTCAGGCCGTTGTTGCCATGCAGGAACATGGCATACTTATCGTACACGTTCAGCTTGTCCGTGTCGTACAGGCCGGTGGTCTGGCCGTCTGCGGGCTGACCTGCAGCGGTGACATTATAGATGGTCAGGCTGTTCGGCAGGTCGTAGTAGGTGATAGTATCCGGCACGGCATTCCATGTGCGGGCCTTGGAGTAGTGGGTGCCGTAGAAATTTTCGGCGGTCAGAGCCGTGTGCGCGGCGGGGTCGAAGGGGGTCAGGCCCAGCGCACCGCACAGCTGCTGGTAGGCGTAGTATGCGCCAAGGCTCGTCCAGTGATGGTCGGTGCGGTAGTAGATATATTCGTCCTTGTGTTCGGCAAGGGTCTGCCGCACATCCACAAAGCGCCCTCCGGCGGCCTGTACGGCGGCGGAAAGCTGGTCGAGATAGGCATCCTCGTCCAGCAGCGGCGCGTTTGCAGGCACGTTTTCCGGGTAAATGACCGATGCTGCCGGGGCCAGCAGTACATCCACCTTACCCGGGTGGCGCTGGCACAGTGCTTCCACAGCGGCGGTGTTCTTGGGCAGGGTGCGGTTCTCGCTGTCCAGCAGGCTGAAGGTGCGGGGGAACATCATGTGCTCTTTGCCCAGCAGGATGCCGCCGTTCTGCTCCTTCTGCAGCAGGGTGGTCTCCACTACGCTCTGCAGGCTGATCCACTCATCGCGGCCGAACACCTGATCCTTCACGTACTTTGTGTAGGCGGTAAAGTAGCTGTTCAGCCCCTTGGCGGAAAGCTGGGTCAGCGCCGGGCGCTGGGAAAGGGTGGTGTTTTCCATCTCGCTGTAGGCGCGGTCCGGTGTAATAAGGTCCAGTGCGAACAGACCAAGAAAGAACAGGCTGAACACCACCAGCACCGGGTAGTGCAGGAGCGAGGAAGATTTTTTGGAATGCTTGTCCATCTTCACGCCTCCTTAAAAGTTGAAATAGAGGAACGGGCTGTTGGTGCTGCCCACCACATAGGCGGTGGAGACCACCAGCAGCGCCAGAATGGCGGCACAGCGGGTGACGGCATTCTTTTTGAGCAGGTTCCAAATCTTTTCAATGAGCGGGGTGCAGCAGAGGATGCTGACCACCAGCAGCACACCGTAGTTGCGCAGGAAGTACAGCGGCGAAACACCGCCGGAAGGAACGAACAGCTTGTGGAACAGCAGGCCGAAGCTTACGCCCGTGTCGTTGCCCACAAACATGGCCCAGCCCACCACCACGAGGAACAGGGTGTAGATGTGGGGCCACACTCTGCCCTTTTGCAGGTGGGGCAGCAGGAACAGCTTTTCTACAGCCAGCAGCACAAAGTAGTACAGGCCCCAGCAGATAAAGTTCCAGTTCGCGCCGTGCCAGATGCCAGTGAGCAGCTCCACCACGAACAGGTTGAAGATCTGGCGCTTCAGGCCCTTGCGGTTGCCACCGAGAGGGATATACACATACTCCCGGAACCAGCCGGAAAGGGTCATGTGCCAGCGCCGCCAGAACTCGGTGATGGATGCGGAGATATAAGGGTAGTTGAAGTTTGCGGGGAAGTCGAAGCCCAGCATCTTGCCCATGCCAATGCCCATCATGGAGTAGCCGGAAAAGTCAAAGTAGAGCTGCAGGCTGTAGGCGATGATGCCCAGCCACACCAGCGGGGTGGATGCATTGGCAAGGCCCACAAAGGTGGTGGAAGGGCTGTCCGCAACGCCGATGATGTCTGTCCACAAAGCACCGATGGCATCCGCCAGCAGCACCTTTTTGGCAAGGCCAAAGGTGAACAGGGTCATGCCCTCTTCGAGCTGCTGCAGGCTGTAGCGGTGCCGGTATACGTGCAGCTGGTTCGAGACATCGCGGTATTTCACGATGGGGCCGGCGATCAGCTGAGGGAACATGACCACATAGGCACCAAAGTCGATGATATTACGCTCTGCCTTTACATCCCGGCGGTAAACATCGATGGAGTAGGAAAGGGTCTGGAAGGTGTAAAAGCTGATGCCCAGCGGCAGAGTGCCAATGCCCTGGATCTCGGCAAAGGCGGTGCCCAGCAGGGCGTTTGCGCTGCGCAGCACAAAGTTTGCGTATTTGAAGTAGAACAGCATCCCAAGGCTGCCAATGAGGGCCACCAGCAGAAATGTCCTGCGCAGGGCCGGCTTTTGGTCGAAGTGCTCGATGCACAGGCCGCTGATGTAGTTGATGAGGATGAGGGCCACCATGACCGGGAAAAACCGTACCTCGCCCCAGCAGTAGAACACCAGACTGCAGAGGAACAGCACGGTGTTCTTGAGCTTTGCGGGCGCAAGGTAATACAGCGCCAGCGTGATGGGCAGAAACCGGAACAGAAAGATGATGGTGCTGAAAACCAAAGCGTCAGCCTCCTTTTAGCCGAAAAAAGCCGATGCCGCAAATGGCACCGGCCTTGGGTGGATCCAGATTCAGTCTGCCAGTGCGCTGTCCACGGCGCTGTCCAGATCGGCAGTGCACTCGTTGGATGCGATCACCATGACAATGGTGTTGCCCTTGAAGGCGATGACAGCGTTCTCCACGTTATCCTGCGCCTGAGCAAACTCGGCGTAGTTGCCGTAGAAGGCCACCTGGTCCTGCTGGTAGGAAGCCAGCTGGTTGGCTACGTCCTCGGCCTTGCCGTCGGCAGCTTCGAGCACCAGCACCAGACCGGCATCGCCGTTGTCGTTGCTCTTCACGCCCTTGTAGCTCACCACGTCCTCAGCCTTCAGGCCGAAATCGTACTCAATGTTCATGGCTGCGATCTCGAACTGGTTGGAGATGGGGTCGGCTTCCAGCAGAGCATTGAAAACACCGTCCAGTGCATCAGAGCCGTTCTCGGCAGCATTGTCCACAACAGCGGATGCGGCGGCGCTGGAAGCGGGAGATTCCGCAGCAGCGGTGGAAACGGAGGAGGGAGCGGCCGAAGAGCTGGCGGAACCGCCGCAGCCGGTAAGAGCGACAGCAGCCAGCGCGCCGGTGAGAGCAATTGTAAAGATTTTTGTGCGATTTATCATAAAATATTCCTTCTTTTGTTCAAAACATTTTTGCAGCTGCCCAAAGCGGTCCTGCATCAGGGCAGACTATTGTTATCTTACCATAACTGTGTGCAAAATGCAACGAAAAGCCCCTTGGTTTTACGGATTTTTAACCGGTGATCTTCTCCCCTGCAGCAAGCTTCTGCAGCACGGCAACGGCATCCTCAAAGCACAGGCCGCTCTGCTGGATCAGGGCCGCATTTTCCGGCCCCACATAGCGCCAGTGCCACGGCTCGTAGGTGATCTCGGTAACGGCTTCTGCGTTTTTGGGGTACCGCAGGATGAAGCCGTATTCCACGGCATGGGCGCTCAGCCAGCGGAAGGCCTCGGTGTTTTCAAAGCCCTCGGTCAGGTCGGTGTGCTCCGGGCTGTTCAGGTCGGCAGCAAGGCCGCAGTTGTGCTCCGAGTAGCCCGGCGGGTTCACGATATTTGCCGCCTGCTTTTTCGCTTCGGCTTCGCTCAGGCCCTTATTGCGGAAATACTGGGTCTTTTTGTCGTAGAGGTTCTTCTGGTAGTCCACGCTGCGGTAGCCGCTCTGCATCCAGATGGTCACGCCGTCCTTTGCGGCGGCGGCCTGCATGGCGAGGAACGCATCGGCGGCTTCGGTCTGCAGGGTCTTATTCACAGCGGTGGCCGAGCCGCACGCCTTGGTGGTAAAGGTATGATCGTCCGGCATTTTGTTCGTGTGGTTCACCAGCACCATGCGGGGATCATCCAGAATGGCCTGCGCCTGCCGGGCGGTCAGCAGACTGCTTTCTGCCTCTGATGCTGCCGAGGCGCTGGACGTGGAAGTTGCCGAGGCGGCAGGCACAGCGGAACGGCTGTGCAGCACGAACGAGGCCCCGCCCACGGCAATGCAGGCCACGACGGTAACGGTGAGCACGCGCCGCACGGCGGGCCGCAGATGGCGGCGGTGATGAGGATGGACAGACGGATTCATCTGGAATACCTTCTTTCCGGTGGATGTGCATAGAGTTTGCTTCCTATGGGCAAGCTATGCCCGGAGGGGAAACAATATGAAAATGACAGCACAGGAATATGCGCGCCGGGTGCGGCGTGTGGGGCCGCACTCGCCCTTGGGGCTGGACTGCCTGTGGGCTTTTGGCGTGGGCGGCGGCATCTGCCTGCTGGGCGAAGTGCTGCGCCAGAGCTATCTTGCCATGGGCGTGGAAGACGACCTTGCCGGCACCCTGACCAGCTGCAGCCTGATCGTGCTCTCAGCGGTGCTTACCACGCTGGGCTGGTACCAGAAGCTGGCCGCAAAGGCCGGGGCCGGGTCGCTGGTGCCCATCACAGGCTTTGCCAATGCGGTGGTCAGCGCGGCCATCGAGTTCAAGGCCGAGGGACGGGTGCTGGGTACCGGGGCCAAGATGTTCACCATTGCCGGGCCGGTGATCGTGTACGGCACGCTGGCGGCGGTGGTGTACGGCGCGGTGCTGTGGGTGCTGGGCATGGCGGGTGTGCCTGTGCTGTCATAAACACGGGCAAGTGTGCCATAAGATTGCAGCATGATGTTATTATACAATATTTTATGGAACGTTTTTCATCTATTTTCCACGAAGGAGAAATTTTGCCTATGACGGTCCGGTGCGGGGATACCCTGCTGTTCCAGACACTGCCGGTGATCGCTGCGGGTGCAGCGGTGGGCGGCAAAAAAGAGAGCGAAGGCCCGCTGGCGGCAGAGTTCGACGAGCTGAGCGCAGACAACCGCTTTGGCCAGTCCAGCTGGGAAGCTGCGGAAAAATACCTGCAGCTGCGCGCCGCGCGGCTGTGCCTGCAAAAGGCGGCGCTTCCGCAAGAAAAGGTGCAGCTGGCCCTTGCCGGGGATCTGCAGGCCCAGTGCACGGCATCCAGCTATGCCATGCGGGAGCTGGGCGTGCCCTTTGCCGGGCTGTTCGGGGCCTGCAGCACCATGGCCGAGGGCCTTGCGCTGGGCGCTGCTCTGTGCGAGGGCGGTGCTGCGCGCAATCTGCTGGCCATGGCTTCCAGCCACTTCTGCGCGGCAGAGCGGCAGTTCCGCACGCCGCTGAGCTACGGCGCGGTGCGCACGCCCACGGCCCAGTGGACTGCCACCGCTGCCGGATGCTGCCTTTTGCAGCCGCAGGGCGAAGGCGTTGGCATTGCCGCTGCCACCTTTGGCCGTGTGCAGGATTATCAGGTAAAGGACATCAACAATATGGGGGCTGCCATGGCCCCGGCAGCGGCTTCCACCCTGCTGCACTATTTTAAGGATACCGGCACCGAACCGCAGGAGTTCGACTGCATCTATACCGGCGACCTTGGGCAGGTGGGCAGTCAGCTGCTGCGGGAGCTGCTGGCCGCAGAAGGCTTGCTGATCAAAAACCATGTGGACTGCGGGTGCATCCTGTTCGACGCAAACGAGCAGAGTGTAAAGAGCGGCGGCTCCGGCCCGGGCTGCTGCGCGGCGGTGCTGTGCGGGCACATCCTGCCGCGCCTGCGCCGGGGCAGCCAGAAGCGGGTGCTGTTTACAGCCACCGGGGCCCTGATGAGCCAGACCACCTTTTTGCAGAAGGAGACCATCCCGGCGGTGGCGCATCTGGTGGAGCTGCGTGCGCTGGAAAAGGAGAAGTAAGATGAACTATTTCTGGGCTTTCTGTGTGGGCGGGGCCATCTGCGTGGCGGGACAGCTGCTCATCGACCTGACCGGCCTGACCCCGGCCCGCATCCTGACCGGATATGTGGTGGCGGGCGTGGTGCTTTCGGCCATTGGGTGGTATGCCCCGCTGGCCGAGTTTGCCGGGTGCGGGGCCACGGTTCCCCTGCTGGGCTTTGGCCATCTGCTGGCAAAGGGCGTGCGCACCGCGCTGCAGGAAGAAGGTGCTGTGGGCATCCTCACCGGCGGGCTGACCGCCGCTGCGGCCGGTGTTACCACCAGCCTTGTGTGCGGCGTGGTGTGCAGCTGGGTGGGCAAAAGTCACGACCAGAACTGAAGAAGAAATACACAAGAACATTGCTGCTTTGTCCGCCACCCTTCGCCCTGTTTTTCCACCGCACTGCGGTAAACTGTGCAAAACAGGAGGTGATGCGGATGAAGCACCGCTGGACGACCCTTTTGTGGGAGCTTTGGGCTGCACAGGCCTTGTGCGCGGTGGCAGCCCTGCCGCCGGGCAGTGCGTTCCATACATGCCCGGCACTGGCGCTGCCGGGGCTGGCCCTTGCGGCGGCGGTGCCCACGGCATGGGCTGCGTGGGCGCTGCTGGCCGAGCCGCCCGACGGCCTGCCGCCGGAGCAGCTTCTGGAGCAGGCACCGGGGTTCGATTTTGCCACCCTGTGCGATTTTGAGCGGCCTGCTGCCGTGCCCTGAAAAGCGGGCAAAACAAAAACCCCTGTGCCGGGAACCCGGTACAGAGGTTTTGTTCGTCAATCAGAAAGCGATCAAGCGTTCTTGTTAGCACGCTTTGCCATACGGCTGATCTTGCGGCTGGCGGTGTTCTTTTTGATGACACCCTTAGCGCGAGCCTTGTCGATCGCGGAAACAGCAGCCAGGACGGTTGCGTCCTTGTCAGCGGCATTCGCATCGATGGCAGCGTCTGCCTTCTTGACGACTGTTTTCAGGTTGGTCTTAATGGCCTTGTTGTGAGCCTGCTCTGCAGCAGCCTGCACGACGCGGTCCTTCTGAGATTTGATGTTAGGCATTCGTTCCACCTCCTTGGCTACCTATAACAGCGCACCCTATGATACCATATTTCGCGTACCAGCGCAAGCGTTTTTTTGATTTTTGTTTAGAAAAGTTTTATTTTTTCCATACTTTCTGCGTGCAGAGGGGGCATTTGGCCCCAAAACAGGCAGGAGGAGCAGAAAAATGCGTTTTACCGATATGGCAGACGAGATGTTTGGCGCGGCACAGGGGGCGCTGCCTGCCGGGGTAAGGCTTGCCACAGCAAAGCGCGGCGGGGTCACAATAACGCGGGTGGAGATCGCGCGCGAAGGGCTGGCGAAGCCCCGCGGACGGTATGTCACGCTGGAAATGCCCAGCGTCAGCGTGCTGGACGAGCGGGACGCTGCGGTGATCGAGACCTGTGCGGCAGAACTGCGCGCCCTGCTGCCGCCGGAAGGGCCGGTGCTGGTGCTGGGCATCGGGAACCGGCGGGTCACGGCGGATGCCCTCGGCCCGCGCACGGCGCAGAAGATTTTAGTCACCATGGGGCCGCAGCACACGCTGCCGGTAAAAGGCATCCGGCCGGTGGCCGCCATTGCGCCGGGGGTGTCGGCCTCCACCGGGCTGACTCTGCGCCAGCTGGCCGGGGCCATGGTGGAAGCGGTGCGGCCGGCGGCCCTGATCTGCGTGGACAGCCTTTGCAGTGCCGAGGGCGCGCGGCTGGGCCGCAGCGTGCAGTTCTCCGACACCGGGCTGTACCCGGCGCAGGCGGATCATGCAAAGCATCTGGACGCGGCAGCGCTGGGCGTGCCGGTGATCGCGGCGGGCATCCCCACCTTGATGGATTCGGACGAAGGAGCAGATCTTGTGGTCACGCCCCGGGCGCTGGACAGCGTGATCGCCCACGGCTCGGCTCTTCTGGCCGGTGCCATCAACCGGGCCTTGCAGCCAAGGCTCAGCGTGGCGCAGCTGTTCTGGCTGGCGGGGTAACACCGGTGGGCCGGAAGGGAGGTTATTTTATGCGCAGCAAAGCACTGCCGCCCGCCCGGGCGCAGGGGCATATCGTGCCGTTTCTGGAAGCGGCTGCTCTGTTTGCCGCACTGTGCATCTTTGCCCGCACGGCGGCACTGATGCTGGCTGCGGCCATTACTGCACCGCTGCCCATGGCCGAAACTCTTTTCTGGCTGGGGCGGCAGTCCGCACAGGAGCAGCCCGCATCATCTGTGCAGGTGGAAGCCGCACCGGACAGCACACCGGAAGCGGCGGCATCTTCTCTGCCGCAGGCCGTGCAGGCGCTGACCGGGAACATTGAGGACTACCTTGTGCCGCTGCTGGGCGAGGAAGCCCGCCCGGCGGATGCGGGGACTGTCATTGAAAAAAATTATCCGCAGGGCAGCGGCGAAAAGTACATTCCCTGCGGGGCGGGCAGCATCAAAAACAATACCCGGCAGACGGCGGCAGACATTGCGGCGGAGATCGAGAATCCGCTGCCCTTTGCCATTGAGCCGAACAGTCCCGACCCGCAGGTGCTGGTGATGCACACTCACGCCACCGAGGACTACCGCCTTTCGGCCGGGCTGTGGTTTGCCCCCGGCGATGGTGCCCGCAGCACCGACTGCAGCGTGAACATGTGCGCGGTGGGCCGTGTGGTGGCCGATACCCTCAATGCGGCGGGCATCAACACCCTGCACGACGAGACCCTGAACGACTACCCCAGCTACACCGGCAGCTATGCCAACAGCCGGGCCGTGGTGCAGCAGTATCTGGCCCGGTATCCCAGCATCAAGGTGGTGCTGGATGTTCACCGGGATGCCATCGAGACGGAAAGCGGCAGCCGCTATGCCCCGGTGTGCACGGTGGACGGGAGGCAGGCCGCACAGGTCATGATTATCTGCGGGTGCGACAACGGCACCACCGTTCAGCTGCCGGGCTGGCGGCAGAATTTGCGCTTTGCCGCTGCGTGGGAGCGCAGCATGGAAGGAATGTACCCCGGTTTTACCCGGCCGGTGCTGTTCAGCTACCGGTTCTACAATCAGGATCTGACCGCCGGCAGCCTGCTCATTGAGATCGGCGGGCACGGCAATAACCTGAACGAGGCTCTTTATGCCGGGCAGCTGGCGGCAAAGGGCCTTGCTGCCGCATTGCTGGGCGGTGCTTGACAAAACGCCGCCAAAGTGCTATTTTTTAAAAGTCAAATGCAAAGATCGGGAAAAGTAGCGCGGGCCGTCCGGCCCAGAGAGTGCGGCACAGCTGAGAGCCGCGCCCGCACGCCGCGTGAACGAACACCCGGGAGCAGCAAACTGAACATGGCAGCTGCCATTAGTAGGTGCGCCGCAGGCCCCGCGTTACAGGGGCAGCGCTTTTATTGAGCGCGTGAGCGACCGGACACTTCCGGTAATTCAGGTGGCACCGCGGACATTACAAGACAGCTTGTTCGCCCTGAACTTTCAGGGAGAACAAAGCTGTCTTTTTCATTTTATATCGAAAGGGAGAACAAACACTATGGAACGCACTGAGATCGTTTCGCTGTTCAAAAACACCCCCGCCGACGGCACCGAGATCACCGTCTGCGGCTGGGCAAAGAACATCCGCGACTCCAAGAACATCGGCTTCATCGCCCTGTCGGACGGCGGCTGCTTCAAGACCCTGCAGGTCGTGCTGGAAGCAGGCAAGCTGGCAAACTACGATGAGGTGATCCACACCGGTCTGTACAGCAGCCTGCGCGTCAAGGGCAAGCTGGTGCTCACCCCGCAGGCAAAGCAGCCCTTTGAGCTGAATGCCGACAGTGTGGAGATCCTGGGCGACTGCCCGGCGGACGAGTATCCGCTGCAGAAAAAGAAGATGAGCATGGAATATCTGCGCACCATGCCCACCCTGCGCCCCCGCACCAACACCTTCAACGCCGCTTTCCGCGTGCGCAGCGCCGCTGCCTACGCCATCCACAAGTTCTTCCAGGAGAACGGCTTCGTTTACTCTCACTCCCCGCTGCTCACCTCTTCCGACTGTGAGGGCGCAGGCGAGATGTTCCGCGTGACCACCCTCGACCTTGAGAATGTGCCCAAGAACGAGGACGGCACCGTGGATTACACGCAGGACTTCTTCGAGAAGCCGGTCAACCTGACCGTTTCCGGCCAGCTGGAAGCCGAGGCCATGGCTATGGCATTCGGCAAGGTGTACACCTTCGGCCCCACCTTCCGTGCCGAGAAGAGCTTTACCACCCGTCACGCCGCTGAGTTCTGGATGATCGAGCCGGAGATGGCCTTCTGCGACCTGAACGGCTACATGGACACCGCCGAGGCCATGACCAAGTACGTCATCCGCTACGTGCTGGACAACTGCCCGGATGAAATGGCCTTCTTCAACCAGTTCATCGACAAGGGCCTCATCGAGCGTCTGGAGCTGGTGGCAAACAGCGAGTTTGGCCGCATCAGCTACACCGAGGCCATCGAGATCCTGAAGAAGAACAACAAGAAGTTCCAGTTCCCTGTGGAGTGGGGCGTGGACATCCAGACCGAGCACGAGCGCTACCTGACCGAGGTGGTGTTCAAGAAGCCTGTGTTCGTCACCGACTACCCGAAGGAGATCAAGAGCTTCTACATGAAGCAGAACCCGGACGGCAAGACCGTGGCAGCCGCAGATATGCTGGTGCCCGGCATCGGTGAGCTGATCGGCGGCAGCCAGCGTGAAGAGAACTACGACAAGCTGGTGGCCCGCATGGACGAGCTGGGCATGGACAAGACCAACTACGATTGGTACCTGAACCTGCGCAAGTTCGGCGGCGTGGAGCACGCCGGCTACGGCTTGGGCTTCGAGCGCATGATCATGTACCTCACGGGCATCCAGAACATCCGTGACGTGCTGCCCTTCCCCGCACTGCATACGGCTTCTGATAAGCGCGCATACTTTTACCGGGCTGCTGCACCTTGCGGCGGCCCGTTTTTTGATAAGGAGCACAAAACAAGTGGAAAATATCTCTCCTGCCCTGCTGGACTGGTTTTACAAAAACCACCGCATCCTGCCCTTCCGCACCGACCCCAGCCCCTACCATGTGTGGCTCAGCGAGATCATGCTGCAGCAGACCCGGGTCTCGGCGGCACTGCCCTACTACGAACGCTTTCTCGCCGCCCTGCCGGACATTCCGGCCCTTGCCGCCTGCGAAGAGGAAAAGCTGCACAAGCTCTGGGAGGGTCTTGGCTACTACAGCCGGGTGCGCAACCTGCAAAAGGCTGCACGCATCGTCTGCGAGCAGTACGGCGGACAGCTGCCCGCCAACTATGATGCCCTGCGGGCCCTGCCCGGCATCGGGGACTACACGGCGGGAGCCGTTGCGTCCATCAGCTTCGGTATCCCGGTGCCCGCCGTGGACGGCAATGTACTGCGGGTGTTCTCCCGTTTGTACAACGACCCCGCTGCCGTCACGGAACCGGCAGTGAAAAAAGCGTTCACCGCCCGCGTGATGGAGCACCAGCCGCCGGATGCGCCCGGCGACTACAATCAGGCCCTTATGGAGCTGGGAGCGCTGGTCTGCGTGCCGAACGGTGCGCCCCTGTGCGAAAAATGCCCGCTCGCCCACCTGTGCGCCGCCCGTGCTGCGGGCACTGCATTGGAGCTGCCCCGCAAAGCAGCGCCCAAGCCCCGCAGACTGCAGCCTGTGACGCTGGCCCTGCTGGAAAGCCCGGCAGGTTTCCTTTTGCAGCAGCGGCCCCAAAAGGGCCTGCTTGCCGGGCTGTGGCAGCCGGTACTGTGGGAGGGTGAAGCCCTCGCAGCCGGAGAGGTCCTTGCCCGCCTGCAGGCCATGGGGCTGGATACCGGCACCGCCGCGCCGGAAGCGCTGCCCGCTGCAAAGCACATCTTCAGCCACATCGAGTGGCATATGAACGGCATCCTGCTGCATGTGCCCGCCCAAGATGCTCCGGCAGGCTGCGTCTGGGCCAGCCGGGAAGCTTTGCAGGCGGAGTATACCCTGCCCGGTGCGTTTAAGTCATATAAGAAGCTTATGGTATGAAATTTTGGCCTTTTTGACCTGAATGGTTGTAATTTTTGACAGGAACGGGTATAATAAAAGCCAACAAGCACTGGAATGAAAGCTGAAACATCGTTTCAACGAAAAAAGGAGTGTATTGAACCTATGAAGAAATCTTGTCTGGTCGCTGTGATCACTGTTCTGGCCGCTGTTGCCGGTGCCCTTGCTGCTGTTGCTGTTTACCTGCACCGCCGTGAGAAGGAGCTGGACGAGTACGAGCGTCTGCTGTTCGGCGAGGACGATGCTGCAACGGTAGAGCCGGAGGCTGCTGCCGAAGAGGCTGCCCCTGCAGAGGATGCTGCAGAATAAAAAACACGAACCGTAAACCTTCGGGCGCACCGGCAGTCTGCAAAAGGCTGTGCCGGTGCGCCCTTTTTGCTACATAGAAGGAGTGTATCATGAAGCGTTTTCTGCTCTGGCTCGTGGGTGTGGTGCTGGGCGTAGGCATCTTTCTGGGCGCGGTGATGGGCGTGAGCTATGCCTTTACCACCGAGGGCGGCTGCCCGGACAGCACCGCGCAGTTTGGCACCGAAGCGCTGGAACCCAACGGCTGGTGCTGGCAGGTGCCGCTCATCGGCGGAAAGCTCGATAAGGTGTTTGCCAGCCCCGCCACCCTTACGGTGCAGAAGCTGGGCACGCTGTACACGGCCCACCCGGCCATCACCCTGCCGGACTGGGCCAGCTACACCACCCTCACCATCCAGAACGCCTATGGCAGCATTGTATTTGTGGGCAGTGTGAGCGATTATCAAAGCTTTTTGTTCCCGGCTAACGGCGAATATAAGGCAGAGCTATCAGTCTGGCGGGTGCCGGAGGGCGGCATGGCCACCCAATTTGAGGGCGGCAGCACCGGCTCAGTGCGCAAAAATCTGGGGCTGGAAAAGCCCGCAAAGCCCACCGGCTGGTATCGTTATGCCTTCCGGTTCACCCTGCAGGCCAGCGCGGAGGTGGAACTTTCCGCCGAGCGGGTGGAGCAGGGCGGCATTGTGGGCCTGCGCATCTCCGGCATGACCGGCGATGCAGCACCCACTGTGGAGACCGACCTTGGCAATGTGCAGTGCGTGCGTGCAGCCGATGGCTGGAGGGCCTACATCCCGGCGGCATACAACGCTTCCTCCGGCGGGCATGAGGTGAACATTACCGTGAACGGCGAGACCATCACCCGCAGCATCATCGTGCTGCCCAAGGATTTTGGCACGGCGGATGCGGAGCCGGAACCGGATGCATCGGATGCGGCAAACACCCAGTTCCGCAATGCAGTCTGGGGCCTGTACGAAGCGCCCGCGCGGGAAAAAATGTGGCAGGGCGGCTTTGTGAACCCGGTGGAAAGCTACACCACCCTTGTGGATTACGGTCAGGTCAGGGTGGTCAACGGCAGGCAGGGCAGTCGTTCCAACTCCACAAAGCTTTATACCATTCCCGGCGAGCCCTGCCGCGCCCCGGCAAACGGCGTGGTGGTGCTGGCCGCAGAGCTGGCCCTTACCGGCAACACGGTGGTCATCGACCATGGCTGCGGGATGCGCAGCTACCTGTACGGGCTGCAGACTCTTTCCGTCTCTGCCGGGCAGACGGTGGAAAAGGGGCAGGCTGTGGGTGTGCTGGGTGAGGAGCTGACCATGGACTTCAAGCTTGGCAGCAAGAGCGTGAACCCGTGGATGCTGTTCCAGACCAGCGGCGGATTGTTCTGGAAGGAGAACAGCTGACGATTTTAAATGGCCTCCGCTTTGCGCTGGCCATAAACAGCGGAATTTTTATTTTTATAAGAGCAATGCCGGACGGCCTGCGGGCTGTCCGGCATTGCATTTTCACAGAAAGAGTCATAAAGAAAACCGGCATCATCTGCCGGTTTCGATCTTTTGCGTGAAAAAGGGTCCTGAAAAGCCCGCAGGCTTTTCAGGACCCAAACATAAAAGAAGAATTCCTCTAAATACGGCCAGAGCGAAGCGGAGGCCATTCAAATGGTCAAACCATCAGGAAATGGCATCCACGTCCCACTTCATGCGGACGGCATCGGCACCGTCCAGTTTGATGTTCAGCGCACCGGCGTTGTCCATCACCTGCTGCGGAGTGCGGGCACCGCACAGCACATGCAGGCCGGGGATCATGCGGGCGGTCAGGGCGATCACCAGCTGTGCCAGAGAGCAGTCGTATTTCTCGGTCAGGTCGCCCCACTTTGCCAGCATGTCCAGCGCCTGTGCCCGGCGGGCGGGCTGGAAGCTGGGGTTGGAGTTGCGGGTGCTGCCCTCGGGATAGGTGGTTTCCATGGTCACCTTGCCGGTCAGCAGGCCCTGCTCCAGCGGAGAGTATGCCTGCACCGAAACGCCCAGCTCCCTGCAGGTGGGCAGCAGCTGCTTTTCCACACGGCGGGTCAGCAGACTGTACTTTTCCTGAATGACATCCAGCTGGCCGTACTTGCAGTAGCCGCGGATGATGTCTGCAGTGACGTTGGATGCACCGATGGCACGGATCTTGCCCTGCTCCTTCAGCTTCATCATGGCTTCCACCGTCTCTTCCAGCGGGTAGATGCCGAAATCGGGGGTCTGCCAGTGGGTGTACAGCACATCCAGATGATCGGTGTGCAGGCGGCGCAGGCTGTCCTCCACATCCTCGATGATGCTCTTTGCAGAAAGGTCGCGGTAAACGGTGGTGCCGTCCACGACCTTGTGCAGCACCGGTGTTTCATGCCGCCACTCCAGACCGCACTTGGTGGAAAGCACCACCTTGTCGCGGTCGATGTGCTTCATGGCTTCGCCCACCACGGTCTCGCTATGGTACAGGCCGTAGATGGGCGCGGTGTCGATCCACTGGATGCCTTGCTCCACAGCAGTCTGGATGGCCTTGACGGAAAGGCTGTCGTCGTTATCGCCCCACCATGCACCGCCGCCGATGGCCCAGGTGCCCATGCCGAGAAATGGCACCTGAATGCCGCTTTTGCCAATATTGATATTCTGCATATACTTTACCCTCCATGCCAGCAGTGTTCCCCGCAATGGGAGCATCTCATTCCGCAGCTAGCATTCTTCGTTGTATTTTTTGTGCTTTATGAAAAAAGAGCCGCAGCTGCGGGACATTCCCGCACCGCAGCTCTCTTTCAACTCAGATATTGCCGAACTCGCTCAGTTTCAGCGTTTCGTTGTGGGTCTCAGCCCAGCGCACCGCCCAGTCGGAGGTGAACAGCAGCAGGCGGTTGCCCTTCATATCCTCCACGGCCTTGGTGTCGCTGGTCAGGTCCAGATCCCGCAGGTTGTAGGTGTCGGGGTCGTTCTGCACCCAGCGCAGCTGTTCAAAGGGCAGCTGCTGCATCCGGATCTCCACGTTGTACTCGGTGTTCAGGCGGTACTCCAGCACTTCCAGCTGCAGCACGCCGACCACGCCGACCACCACTTCTTCCATGCCGCCGCCCACTTCGCGGAAGATCTGGATGGCGCCCTCCTGCGCGATCTGCTCCATACCCTTCACGAACTGCTTGCGCTTCATGGTGTCCTTCTGCTCAATGCGGGCAAAGTGCTCCGGCGAGAAGGTGGGGATGCCTGCGAACTGGACCTTCTTTTTGCCGGTGCACAAGGTGTCGCCGATGGAGAAGATGCCCGGGTCGAACAGGCCAATGATGTCGCCGGCGTAGGCTTCGTCCACGATGGCGCGGTCCTGCGCCATCAGCTGGGTGCCGGTGGCCAGCTTGATGTTCTTGCCCTCCTGCACATGGAAGGCCTCCATGCCGCGCTCGAACTTGCCGGAGCAGATGCGCATAAAAGCGATGCGGTCGCGGTGGGCCTTGTTCATGTTGGCCTGAATTTTAAAGATGAAGGCAGAGAACTCGTCGCGGCAGGGGTCCACGGTCTCGCCGGTCAGGCTGTCCACGCGGGCCAGCGGGGTGGGGGTGAGCCGCAGGAAGTTCTCCAGAAAAGGCTCCACGCCGAAGTTGGTCAGAGCGGAACCAAAGAACACGGGGCTCAGCTCGCCGCGCAGCACTTTGTCGAGGTCAAATTCCTCGGCAGCGCCGTCCAACAGCTCGATCTCATCCACCAGCTGCTGGTGCAGATACGGGGTGAGCAGCTCGTCCAGTGCGGGATCGCCCAGCTCGGCCTCGGTCTCATCCACCTTCTTCACGCCGTTGGCGCGGCCGTCGCTGGAAAATGCCAGCACCTTGCGGGTGTTGCGGTCGAACACGCCCTTGAACTCCTTGCCGCAGCCGATGGGCCAGTTCATGGGGTAGGTCTTGATGCCCAAAATCTCCTCAATGTTCTCCATCAGCTCAAAGGGGTCGCGGGCTTCGCGGTCCATCTTGTTGACGAAGGTAAAGATGGGGATGTGGCGCAGGGTGCACACCTTGAACAGCTTGATGGTCTGTGCCTCCACGCCCTTTGCGGCATCGATGACCATGACGGCAGAGTCTGCCGCCATCAGGGTGCGGTAGGTATCCTCCGAGAAGTCCTGATGGCCCGGGGTGTCCAGAATGTTCACGCACTTGCCCGCGTAGTTGAACTGCAGGACAGAGGAGGTGACGGAAATACCGCGCTGCTTCTCAATGTCCATCCAGTCGGACACGGCGTGCTTTGCGCTCTGCTTGCCCTTGACGGAGCCTGCCTGATTGATGGCTCCGCCGTACAGCAGCAGCTTTTCGGTCAGAGTGGTCTTACCGGCGTCGGGATGGCTGATGATCGCAAACGTCCGGCGGCGCTCGATTTCTTCACGATTTGTCATAAACTAGTATTTCTCCTATACGGATAAAACTCCTTCCGTCATCGCTCCGCGATGCCACTGTTCCCCCTTTTGTCACTTGCGTGACATCTTCCCCGGCCGGGGAAGTCTTTCTCATGGAGGGAGGCTTTTGCCTTCCCGCAGCGTCAAAGGCTCCCTCCCAGAGGGAGCTGTCGAGCGAATGCGAGACTGAAGGAGTTCGTTTTTACACATACGTACCCTATTTTATCCGAAAACGCTCCATAATGCAAGTGTTTTCGTTATTTTTTCAGGATGATGCAGGGCAGAGGGGCGGTTTCGGCCCAGTTGGCAAAATCACACACCAGAACGGTAAAACTTTTGAGCGGAAGTGCCCGGAGATATTCCAGCACCGTCTGCTTTTCATCCGTGCCGATGACCTGCCCGCTGTAGAGGATGGCGCTCACCACGCCGCCGGGGCGCACGGCTTCCAAAGCCGCCTGCAGGGCGGGGATGCTGCTCTGCGCGGTGGAGAACACTGCGTGGTCGGCCCCGGGCAGCCAGCCAAAGTTGAACATCACCGCATCTGCCGTGCCGGGCTGCACAACCTGTAAAAGGTCTGCGTGGCTTTGGCAGTGCAGCTCATACCGGGCGGCGGGCACGCCCAGCTGCTCCAGATGCTTCCGGGTGGATGCAATGGCAGCTTCCTGCACATCAAAGCCGATTACTTTTCCTTCCGGCGCGGTGATGCCGCACAGAAAGGCTGTGTCGCCGCCGTTGCCGCAGGTGGCATCGATGCAAAGGCGCGGCTGTGCCAGCCGCGCGGCCAGAAAGTCCTGCACGAACTTGACGGCGGTCAGGTCCGGCGTGCGGCGGCGCACCAGCTGCCTGCCTTCTGCCGCAAAGCCGAACTTTGCCCAGAACGCAAGCTCTGCGGCATCGGCGGGCAGCGGGGCGGTAAATACGGTAGCCTTTTCGCGGTCGTATCCGGCGTAGGCGCGCAAAGTTTCTTTTAATAGATAGGAGCCGTAGCCTTTGCGCCGCCACTGCGGTTCGATGCCAAACGCGGTGATGGCAGCCCCCTTTGCGGCGGGCGTGAGCGCGCAGAAGCCGATCTGTGTTTTTTCCTTATAGAGGGCAAAGCCCTCGTCGGTGCGGTGCAGTTCCATGGTGTGTTCCTCCTGAATTTACGCTTTTACAATAGCAAGCGCAAAGGCCTCTGTCAAGGGCGGAAAGTGCGTCTTTTTTCACAGTTTCTTCACGGCGCGCGCGATTGATTTTCACAATTGACGGTTACAATAGGAGCAGTTCAAAGGAACAGGGCTCCTGTGGACGTATCCCTTACGGAAAGGAAGTATCAGCATGGACAATGAGAACAAATGGGAATATGATTATTCCTCTCAGGATAAAAACGAAAGCGGAGATACCGGTTATCCCAATGTGGGCAGCAGCGGCATGAACACCGCCAACCAGTACAACGACCCGCAGCCGGAACCGGAAGCCGCTTACACCGCCCCGCAGACAGACAACGGCGCAGGCGGTGCAACGCCGCCGGTACATCCGGTACAGCCGCAGGACGCGCAGCCCCCTAAAAAGAAGAAAAAGTTCAACGGCAAGCACGTTGCACGCAGCGCCGTGGCGCTGGTGCTGGCCGCAGCCATGGGCTTTGCGGGCGGCTTTGTGGGGGCAAAGTTTGGCGGCAGCGGCAAGGTGGTCATTCAGCAGGTGGCACCTTCCTCCACGGCCGACAGTGCATCCGGTTCGGATAGTTCCATCACCGCAGCATCCAGCAGCGGCAGCAGCCTGACCACTGAACAGGTGGCTGATCTGGTCAGCCCCAGCGTGGTGGTCATCACTACGGAGCAGGTGGTCTACTCTCAGTGGTCGTGGTACGGACAGAATCAGGTGGAGAGCGGTGCCGGCAGCGGCGTGATCATCAGCTCGGACGGCTACATCCTCACCTGTGCACATGTGGTGGACGGCGCCTCCACCATCACCGTTACCATTGGTGACAAGGACTACACCGCCACCCTCGTGGGCGAAGATACCACCAGCGATATCGCGGTCATCAAGATCGATGCTGACGGCCTGACCCCCGCCACCGTGGGCAACAGCGACAGCCTGAAGGTGGGCCAGAGCGTGATGGCTGTGGGCAACCCGCTGGGTGAGCTGGGCGGCACCGTCACCGGCGGCATGATCAGCGCTTTGAACCGCAGCGTCACCATTCAGGGCAGCAGCTCTGTGAACACCATGTCCCTGATCCAGATGGATGCTTCGGTCAGCCCCGGCAACTCCGGCGGCGGCCTGTTCAATATGAACGGTGAGCTGGTCGGCATTGTGAATGCAAAATCCTCTTCCAGCGACGCAGAGGGCCTGGGCTTTGCCATCCCCATCAACGATGCCATCAAGGTGGCACAGGAACTGCTGGAGAACGGCTATGTGACCGGACGGCCTTATTTGGGCATCACCTATCTGGCCGTGACCGACGCACAGACTGCTTCTCAACTGGGCGTGAATGCCTACGGCGTTTACGTTGTGGAGGTGGTCAAGGGCGGCCCTGCCGAAAAGGCAGGCCTGCAGGCCGGTGACCGCATCGTGAGCGTGGACGGCACCGAGATCGCCTCCAAGGACGACCTTGGCACCCTGATGCAGAAGCACGCAGCAGGCGATACGCTTTCCATCACCATTGCGCGTGAAGGCCAGATGCAGACGGTCAATGTGACGCTGGGCGAAAAGACGGCTTCCAACAGCTGAACAAAATAGAAAACAGGAGCGGATGAGAATTTTCCATCCGCTCCTGTTTTTTATATCTGTCCGAAGATAGTAGCGCTGTAAGGCATCAGTACGGCCTCGTGCTCGTACACCCTTGCCGGGCCGCGCCACAGGCTGGACGAGATGCCGTCGCTCAGCATCTGCCAGCGCCCAACCGGCAGCGGCACGACCTTGCTGGTCTCGGTGGGGTTATAGAACACGCACAGCGCCTGCCATGCTGCGCCGTCGCCCCACTGGGCGGGCAGCTGCCAGCCCACCAGCGGCTGCTCCAGTGAGAAAAAGTACAGGGCATCCGGCGCGTGGGGGTCGGTGCTGGAAAGCCGCGGAAACCTTGCCCGCAGAGCCAGCAGGCCGCGGTAGTAGTCCACCAGTGCATGATATTTTTCGGCCCGCTCCCAGTCCAGCCGGTTCAGCGCAGGCGAGGAGCGGTAGCTGTTGCCCTTCCCTTTTTTGGTGCGGGCAAACTCCTCGCCCGCCTGCAGGAAAGGCAGGCCGAAGCTGGTCAGGTAAATGCCCGCCGCCAGCCGATTCTGGGCAAGGGCTGTGCTGTCTGCCGCTGTGAACTCCGGCTTTTCGTACCGGACCAAAAGCAGCTTGTCCCACAGGGTGAAGTTGTCGTGGGCGGAAACATAGCTCACGATCTGGCTGGGCGCGTGGGGCGGCAGACGGTCGCTGCGGCACCATGCCGCCACCGCGCCGCCGATGTCCCAGAAGCTGCCGGGCTTGCCCTCCACATAGCCCGGCTCCCGGGCGTTGAAGCAGCCGCCCTTGATGGTGTCGCGGGTGTCGTCGCAGAAGATGCCGATGCGCTCGTTCAGCATGGCCAGATTCGCCTTGTTGGCCTCGTATCGGTGCAGCTGGCTGCCGCCGCCCTGCCACTGCTCGCCGTACATCAGGATATCCCGCCCGCCGGGCAGCGTATCCAGCGCGGCGCGCACCGCGTTGATGGTCTCCACGTCGTACAGACCCATCAGGTCGAACCGGAAGCCGTCGATGTGGTATTCCTGCGCCCAGTAGAGGATGGAATCGATCATATACCGCCGGGCCATGGGCCGCTCGCTGGCAAATTCGTTGCCGCAGCCGCTGCCGTTGGAAAAGCTGCCGTCCTCGTTCTGGCGGAAAAAGTAGCAGGGCACGGTATCGTTCAGCGGGTTTTCATTGCGATACATGTGGTTATACACCACGTCCATCACCACGCCGATGCCTGCCGCGTGCAGGGCTGCGATCATTTCCCTGCACTCCCGGATGCGCACCTCGCCGCGGGTGGGGTCGGTGGAATAGCTGCCTTCGGGCACATTGTAGTTGGTGGGGTCATAGCCCCAGTTGTACTGCCGCAGCAGCGGCTTTGCCTCGTCCACGCTGCCAAAGTCGAAAATGGGCATCAGCTGCACATACTTCACGCCAAGCCGCTTTAAATAATTCAGGCAGGTGGGGTGGATGCCGTCCCCATGCAGGGTGGTGCCCTGCTGGGTAAAGGCCATGAACTTGCCCCGCCATGCCGGGCGCACGCCGCTGGCAGCGTCCTGCGAGAAGTCGCGCACGCTCACCTCCCACACCGCGCGCTGCTCCGGCGGGATGACCGGACGCACATCATGCTCCCACCCGGAGGGGGCGATGCGGGCAAGATCTACGATCATGCTGCGGGTGCCGTTCACGCCTGCCGCCCGGGCATAGGGGTCGCCGGTCTGGCGCGAAATGCCATCCACCGTGACCGTATAGGTATAGTATCGTCCGTGCTGGTCGCCGGGCAGATAGATGCTCCACACCCCCTGCTGCCCCCGCTCCAGCGGCAGAGTGCCTATGGGCTCACCGCCGCTGCCTTTGCGGTAAAGGCTGACCTCCACCCTCTGCGCCGTGGGTGCCCACAGGCGCAGATGGGTGCCGGAAACAGCATATTCCTGCCCCAGCGGGCCGGTGTAGGTGGTTTGAAGGTCAAAGGAGATGCTCTCGTACAGCGTTTTCAGTTCGGCGGGCGTTTTGACGGTCATAGTTTCTTCATTCCTTCTTGCAGATTTCCTATCAGATATAAGTGTAAACACCGGCGGTCTTTTTTGCAAGAGGGAATTGCAAAACCTGTCCGGGTACACTATACTGGAAGAAAACGACAAAAACGGAGGGCAAACCATGGCATATACCGACGATTGGGAAAACCTTATGAACGGTGTGTTCGGTGCAGGGGGCAGGCCGCGCTTTGGCGGCACCGCCCAGCCGGAGGCAAAGCCACAGAAATCCGGGACCTCAGCCGTGCCGGACCTGAACGCTGCTCTGCTGGAAAACCAGAAGCAGCTGGATGCCCTGCTCAAAAAACAGAACGCCCAGCTGAAAACGCAGGACACTGCGGTGCAGTCTGCTCTGGAGGACAGCCGCCAGATGCTGCGGGATATGGAAGCGGACGGCCTGCTTGCCAAGGGCACTGCCGATGTGACCGCAGAGCACCTTGGCAGCTTTGAGGGCCTTGCCGCCGAGGTGAAAAAGACCGTTCTCGGGCAGGATGCCTTTGTGGACAGCGTGGTGCGCGCCATGCGCCGGCCCTTTGTGCTGGGCACCGAGCGCCCGGCAGCACGCAATGTGATCCTGCTGTGCGGCGGAGCCGGTACGGGGCGGCATTTTGCGCTGGCAGAGACCGCCCGCATCATGGCGGCGCGGGGCCTTTTGCAGAGCGACAAAACCGCGGTGGTGGACCTTGCCCTCTACCCCAATTCCGGTGCGGAAAAGCTGTTTTTGCAGGATCTGTATGCGGCCCTGCACGCCCCCGGGGAGATCGTGATTTTTGAGCATTACGAGAGCTGCCATGCGGCCTTCCTCAAGACCCTTGCAGACCTTGCTGTGAAGGGCAGCGCACCGCTTTCCAGCCGGTATCTTGTGAACAAGGAGGGCATCCTTGTGGATGCAGGCACGGCGCTGGCACCGGGCGCTGTGAGCAGTATCACGCCCTGCGGCAAGTACCTCATCTTCTTTTCCCGCAAGGGCCGGGACGTGCTGGCAGATAAGTTCGGTGCGCCCTTTGTGGCGGCGGTGGGCGATGTGTGCGAGACCAGCGCCTTTGCCCGCGGGGACCTTGCAGCGCTGGCGGCGCAGCAGCTGAATGCGCTGGCCCAGAAGGTGAGCGCACGCCTTGGCCTGACCCTCTCTGCCGGGGCCGATGTGCGGGACTATGTAGCCGCCCAGTGCTCTAAGGAAAAGGGTGCGGCGGGCCTTGCGGAATGCTGCGATAAAATGTTCCGCGCCCTGAGCGAATACTGCCTGCAGACCGATGCAAAGCTTACCGGCACCGTCACCCTGACCGCAAAGCCGGAGGGCGTATGGTTTTGCCTGAACGACCAGCCCGAGCAGGAGCTGTCTGCCCTGCTGCCTGCCGAGTACACGGGCGCTGTAGATGAAATCCGCGCCGAACTCAACGGCCTTGTGGGCCTTGGGGCGGTCAAGGAGTATGTGTTCGGTCTGGCGGATAACCTGCAGGTGCAGCAGCGCCGCGCGGCGGCAGGCTTCAAGACCGCCAGCCTTTCCATGCACATGATCTTCACCGGCAACCCGGGCACCGGCAAGACCACCATTGCCCGGCTGGTGGCAAAGTACCTCAAGGCCATCGGCGCGCTGAAGGGCGGCCAGCTGGTGGAAGTGACCCGCGCTGACCTTGTGGGCCGCTACACCGGCCACACCGCCCCGCTGACCAATAGCGTCATCGAGAGTGCCCTCGGCGGTGTGCTGTTTATCGATGAAGCCTACAGCCTCTACCGCGGCGAACAGGACAGCTTTGGTCTCGAAGCCATCGACACCCTTGTGAAGGGCATGGAGGATCACCGGGACGAGCTGGTGGTCGTTCTGGCGGGCTACACCCGGGAGATGGAGGTGTTCCTTACCGCCAACAGCGGTCTTGCCAGCCGCTTCCCCAACAAGATCGAGTTCCCGGATTACACGGCAGACGAGCTGCTGGACATCACCAACGTGCTGGCAAAGGGCAAGGGCTACCGCCTTGCCGAGGGCTGTACCTTCCCGCTTTTGGGCTACTACAAGCGCCGTCAGGCGCTGGACAGCCGCACCGCCGGCAACGGCCGTCTTGCCCGCAACACGCTGGAAAAGGCCATCTTCCACCAGAGCCGCCGCCTTGTGGCAGAACCTGCCGCCGAGCTGGACCTGATTTTGCCCAGCGATCTGGAATTTGAAGAATAAAAAATCAGTAAAAAGAAAAGCAACCTCGCCCTCTCCGTCATTGCTTACGCAATGCCACCTCTCCCAAAGGGAGAGGCCTTGGCATAAAGATGAAGTCTGCGTGGACTGCCAAAGGCTCCCACTCTGGGGGAGCTGTCACCGAAGGTGACTGAGAGGGCGAGGAAGTTAAAAACAAGGGACCACTGCGCGGAATAGCAGTAGCCCCTTGTTTTATTTATGCAGTTTCGCCAGCGTTTTGGCTATTTCCCGCAGGCCCTGCCGCACCTCGGCGGGAGCCATTACTTCCACCTTGCCGCCAAAGCCGCACACCCAGCCGTAGAACTGGGGGCTGACGCATACCGGCACATCAAAGTGGAAGTGGGTGCCGTCTTCTTCCGGAACAAAGACCGGTGCTTTGCCAAAACGGTCGCGCATGGCGCTTTCCAGGTCGGCGGTGCAGCGCAGGGTGACCTGGTGCTCCGGCCCGCCGAACATGTTGAAGTGCTTGCGCAGATAGGCGGGCAGGTCGAACTGGCGGAACTCGGCCTTGCCCCGGCGGGCATCGCCCAGCACCGTCACGGAAGACATGCGGTCCACGCGGTAGTTGCGGATGCCCGCAGGCTCTTTCTCGTCCTGATAAGCGATAAGGTAGTAGCAGCCGTTTTCCCATGCCAGCTGCCACGGGCTGACGGTGCGGGTGCCGCCGTCCTTGTAGCGGAACCGCACCATTCTGCCCGCATTGATGGCGCTGTGCAGCGCATCGATGCTGTAAAGCAGGGTGTGGCTGTCGCTTTTGGGGCGGCCATCCACGTACACCTGACGCTGCAGCTGGGTGCCCTCGTAGTCGGAGCAGAGGGCTTCCAGTTTATGGATGAGTTTACTGCTGGTGCGTGCCGACACAACCTTGCTGGCCTGTACGGCATCCACCAGCAGCTTCAGCTCAGAAAGCTCAAAGGTGCGGCTGGCCAGCCAGTAGCCGCCGCCGCGCCCGCGCCGCAGCTGGATGTCATACCCCAGACTGCGCAGGGTGTCGATATCGCTGTAGATGCTTTTGCGCTCGGCAAGAATGTCCTGCTGTTCCAGCAGCTCTACCAGCTGCGGTACATTGAGCAGGTGTTCTTCGTCGGTCTTTTGTTCCAGAATGCGCAAAAGGGTCAAAAGCTTGGATTTCTGGCCTTCCTGCTTGGGCATGGGAGCACCTCCGGTTTATTCGGGCAGTTTTTTGTCGAACGCCGCGCGGCGCTGGGTGGAAAGACGGAACATCTCTTCCAGCTTGTTCCGGTCGTCGGCCACAAGGGCAGCGCGCATCTGCTGCAGCGCAGCATCGAACTGGTCGATCTCGCTGATGAGGTTTTCCTTGTTCCACAAAAACAGCTCTGCCCACATTTTATCGTTGATGCGTGCAATGCGGGTCAGGTCACGGAAGGAGTCGCCGGTGTACTCGCACAGCGAAGAGTTATCGTTGGCGCACATCAGGCTCACGGCGATGGCATGGCACAGCTGGCTCACATAGCCGATCATCTTGTCGTGCTCCTGCACCGTCAGGGTGCAGATGTGGTGGAAGCCCAGCACTTCGGCCAGGTCCTTTGCCCACTGGATGGCTTCGGGCGTGTTCTTTTCCGTGGGGGTGATGATGAAGTTGGCCGGGGCAAAGTTCACCTCGGCGGCGTGCTCCACGCTGGAAGTCTCACGGCCTGCCATCGGGTGGCTGGCAATGAACTCCACGCCCGCCGGGCACATGGCCTGCACCGGCTCCACAAGGCCGGTCTTTACGCCGGAAACATCGGTAAAGATGCAGCCGGGCTTGAGCAGATGGCCGTAGGTGCGGAACCACTCGATGAGGGCCGTGGGGTACAGACCAAAGATGATGTGGTCGGCGCTGCTCACAAGGTCCTCAAAATCGTGGGTCTTGCCGCTGGCGATATAGCCGTGCTCTAGCGCGTACTGCAAATGCCCTTCGCTGCGGTTGATGCCGTCCACATGGAAACCGGCTTTCGTCAGTTCCAGCGCGTATTTGCCGCCCAGCAGGCCAAGGCCCACCACGAGATAACGTTTTGTTTTATCAAGCATATTCCACCTCCGCGCCCAAGGGCTTGATGGCTTCAAAGAAATTCGGCCAGCTTTTTGTGATGGCTTCGGCATCGTCCACGGTCAGGGGGATGCCCGTACTCAGGGCCAGCACCGCAAGGCTCATGACCACACGGTGGTCATTGTGCCCATGCAGAACACCCGCCGGAGCGTGCAGCCTGTTCGCGCAGCCGTGCACCGTAATGGTGCCGCCCTCGCTTTCCAGCACGCCGCCGCAGGCACGCAGCTCGGCCTCCATGGCAGCGATGCGGTCACTCTCCTTCAGGCGTAAACGCTCTGCGTTGCGGATGACTGTAGTGCCTTCGCACAGCAGGCCCAGCACCATGAGCACAGGGCCAAGGTCCGGGCAGTCCGCAAGGTCGATGTCCACCCCGTGCAGGGGGGCCTTTTCAAAAGAGATGCCCTCTGCCGTGCGGGTAAACACCGCGCCGCACCGGCGCAGGATATCCAGAATGGCGGCATCGCCCTGCAGCGTTTCCGGGGCAAGGCCGGTGATGGTCACGTCGCCGCACACTGCACCCAGCACCGCCGGGAACGCGGCCTGACTGTAATCGCCCTCCACGGTGTAATCGCAGGGGTGATAGTGCTGCCCGCCCGGGATGGCAAGAGTGTTTTCGTCCAGCCAATGGCTCTGCACACCGAAGGCTGCCTGCACAGAGCGGGTCATATCGATGTAGCTGCGGCTCTCCACCGGCGGGATGAGGTGCAGCGTGCTGTTGCCGGAAAGCAGCGGCAGAGCAAACAGCAGCCCGCTGATGAACTGGCTGGATACATTGCCTGCAAGGCAGTATTCGCCGGGGGTCAGTGCCCCTTCCACGGTCAGCCCGGCAGCGCTCTGCTCAAACCGCAGGCCCTGCTCCCGGTACAGAGCTTCATACACCGACTGAGGCCGCTCCATCAGCCGCCCGCGGCCGGTGAAGGAAACTGCCTGTCCGGTCAGGCTGGCGATGGGGATGAGAAAGCGCAGGGTGCTGCCGCTCTCGCAGCAGTCCACCGGCGCGGCAAGGGCACAAAATGCCCCAGCCCTTCCACCACAGCGTCGTCTGCGCCGGTACGCACACGGGCACACAGCTGTGCCGCTGCGCCCAGCGTGGCAGAGATGTCCTTGCTGAATTCGAGGTTCGTGATGTGGCTGCGGCCCTCGGCCAGTGCCGCGCAGAGCACAGCACGGTGGGCCATGCTCTTGCTGGGTGGGGCAGTGATGGTGCCGCCCACGGAACGCGCGTTCTGAATCGTTACCAGCATAGGCCGTTACATATCGCGGCCAATGGCCCATGCCACCTGACGGCACTTTGCCATGGCCTGTGCGAAGGAATCCGGGGTCAGGCACTGTGCGCCGTCGCTCCATGCGTGCTGCGGGTCGTAGTGGACCTCCACTTCCAGACCGTCGGCACCGGCGGCCACAGCGGCAATCATCATGGGCTCGACCAGATTGGCCTTGCCGGTGGCGTGGCTGGGGTCCACGATGATGGGCAGGTGGGTCTTTTCGTGGATGATGGGCACTGCAGAGAGATCGAGGGTGTTGCGGGTGTACTTCTCGAAGGTACGGATGCCGCGCTCGCACAGGATGACCTGCTCGTTGCCGCCGGCCATGATATACTCGGCGCTCATGATCCACTCCTCAATGGTGTTGCACAGGCCGCGCTTGAGCAGCACGGGCTTGTGCATCTTGCCAACGGCCTTGAGCAGCTGGAAGTTCTGCATGTTGCGGGCACCGATCTGCACCACGTCCACGTACTCCTCAAACTCGGGGATGCGGTCCTCGCTCATCAGCTCGGAGACGATGGGCATGCCGGTGGCCTCGCGGGCCTTTACCATATCCAGAATGCCCTCGGTCTCAAGGCCCTGGAAGGAGTAGGGAGAGGTGCGGGGCTTGTAGGCACCGCCGCGGAACAGGGTGGCACCGCCGGCCTTCACGCCCTGTGCAATGCGCAGAGCCTGCTCTGCGCCCTCGATGCTGCAGGGGCCTGCCATGACGGCGATCTTTTCCTTGCCGCCGATCTTCACGCCGCCGCAGTCGATCACGGAATCTGCCGGGTGGAACAGGCGGTTTGCACGCTTATAGGGCGCGGACACGCGGGTGACGTTGTCGATCCACGGGTTTGCCAGCACATCCCGTTCGTCGATCTTGGTGGTGTCGCCCACAAGGCCGAACACGTTGTAGTTCTTGCCGGTGATCAGGGTCACGTCCAGACCCTGCTTCTCGAATTTGTCAACGATCTTTTCCAGTTCATCCTTCGGAGTCCCTTTTTTGGTGGAGATGATCATAGTGATAATTTCCTTTCGTTTTTACATCACGATATGCGCCTTGCTGGAGCCGTCGGTGCGCAGCAGCTGGGCCAGATAAATGCAGGCGTGCAGGTAGCCCTGCGGGCCTTCGCCGATAAAATGGCCCTGACAGCCGAAGGATACCACGTCCGTCTTGCGGAAAGGCTCCCGCTCGTCCGGGGCGTGCAGCATCACTTCCACGGCGGGTACGCCGCACAGGCGCAGCGCATCCAGAATGGCCACGCTGTAGTGGGCGTAGGCACCAGGGTTCAGCACGATGCCGTCCACCCGGCCCGCTGCGGCCTGAATTTCGTCCACGAGGTCGCCCTCGTGGTTGGACTGGCAGCAGTCGGTCTCAATGCCCAGCTGTTCGCAGCCTGCCTGCACATAGTCCATGATGGCGTTATAATCCAGCTCACCGGGTACGCCCGGCTCCGACCAGCGCATGATGTTGAGGTTCGGGCCGTTAAGAATCAAAAATTTCATCCAGTGCCTCCATGGCGGCATGCAGGGCATTGTCCAGCGTGCCGTTGTTGGGAATGACGGCATCTGCCGCTGCCAGATACAGCGGACGGCGCTGTGCTTCCATCTGGCGCAGTGCGTCCATGCTGGAAGAAAGCGGCCTGCCGCCGCCCACGGCCAGCGCATCCACCGGCCGGTCGATGAACAGAATGATGCCGTTCTGGTGCAGAGCACGCAGATTCTCCGGCTTTTTTACAATGCCGCCGCCGCAGGAAATGAGCTGCCGGCCCTCTTTGCCAAAGCGCTGTGTTTCGGCAGTTTCCTTTGTGCGGAAGCCGTCCTCGCCCTCGGCTGCAAAGATATCCGGGATGCTGCGGCCGTCGGTCTTTACGATCTCCTCGTCGAGGTCCACAAAGGTACGGCCAAGGCTCTTTGCCAGCATCCTGCCGAGGGTGGTCTTGCCGGAAGAGGGCATCCCGATCAGGGCAATGTTCAGCATATCCCGGCGCAGTGCGGCGGTGATGCGCCGAATTTCAACCGGCGCATCCTCGAACTTGCGGTCCAGAAAATATTCTGCGGCGTACACCGCCTGCGCCACCAGCATTTCAAGGCCGCCCACAGCCACCGGCACGCCCGCTTCCTCGGCGCGGAGGATGAGCTCGGTCTTGTCGGGGTTGTACACCACATCCACCACAGCTTCAAGGCCCGGCATGGCGGCAACGTCCAGATTGCACACCCCCACATTCGGGTACATGCCCGCCGGGGTGGTGTTGACCACGATCTGTGCCCCACTGGAAACGGCCTCGGCATAACTCAGCTCGCCCTTTTCCGGGTCCGGATGGCGGCTGACGGTGAGCACCTTTGCCGCACCCTTGTCCCGGGCCACAGCGCTGGTGGTGTTGTGGGTGCCGCCGGTGCCCAGAATAACCACCGTTTTGCCTGCAAAGCTCACGCCGTGGGCGTCGCACAGGTGGGAAAAGCCCATATAATCGGTGTTATAGCCGTAGAGCAGGCCGTTTTTGTTCACCACCGTGTTCACTGCTCCGATGGCCTTGGCCCGCGGGTCGATGTAGGAGCAGTATTCCATCACCAGCTTTTTATAGGGAATGGTCACATTGATGGCCTTGAACTGCCGCTTTGCCAGAAAGGCCCGGGCCTCTTCCTCGGTGGGCAGAGGGCACAGGTCGTAGTGGTAGCCGCAGAGCATCTCGTGGATGATCTTGGAGTAGGAGTGGCCGAGTTTTGCGCCGATGAGTCCGTATTCCATTTTACTCGTCCTCCTTCCGGAAGCTGGTGGGGTGGGTCATCCATGCCGCGCCGTAGCGTGCCGTGAGCAGGTCGCCCACAGCCAGTGCGGCGGCGCAGGTCTGCACGATGGCGGCTCTGGGCACGATGCAGGGGTCGTGACGGCCCTGAATGGACAGCTGTGCGTCCTTTTTGGCAAGATAGTCTACTGTATCCTGCTGCTTGTAGATGCTGGGTGTGGGTTTGACCACGGTGCGGAACACCACCGGCATCCCGTTGGCGATGCCGCCGTTGATGCCCGCATTGTGGTTGGTGGCGGTCACCACCGCACCCTCCGGTGTCATGCGGAAGGCGTCGTTTGCTTCGGAGCCGCGCATCCCGGCAAAGCCGAAGCCGGTGCCGAACTCGATGCCCTTGACGGCGGGGACGGAGAACACCAGATGTGCGATCTCGCTTTCCACGCTGTCAAAATAGGGCTCACCGATGCCTGCCGGCAGGCCGAGGACGGCGGTTTCCAGCATCCCGCCCACGCTGTCGCCCTCCGCACCGGCGGCACGGATGGCGGCTTTCATGGGTTCTTCTACGGTTTCATCCAGCACCGCAAAGCCCTCGGGCTTGCTGGCAAGGGCTTCCACCTGGGCAGAGAGCTGTGCGGCATCATCCTGTGCAAAGCGGGTGTCCGCAATGCCAGCGCACTCTGCGATATGGGTGGTGATGTCGATGCCCGCACGGTGCAGTGCGCTCAGCACAATGGCACCGCCCGCCACAAGGGCGGCCGTCACCCGGCCGGAGAAGTGCCCGCCGCCGCGCGCATCCTGAAAGCCGTGGTACTTGGCGTAGGCGGTGTAGTCTGCATGGCCGGGGCGCAGAAGGTCTGCGGTTTTGGCGTAATCGCCGCTGCGGGTGTTGGTATTTTCGATCATCAGGGCAATGGCGGTGCCGGTGGTGCGGCCGTTCACCACGCCGGACAGCAGCTGCACGGTATCCGCTTCCACGCGGGGAGTGGACAGGCCGTCGCCCCGGGCACGGCGCTTGTCCATGCAGGCGGCGAGAAAAGTCTCGTCCACCGGCAGGCCTGCGGCCATGCCGTCCAACACCGCGCCGATGGCGCGGCCATGGCTCTCGCCGAAAATGGTCAGCGAAAGGTCGCTGCCGAATGTATTTTTCATGGCTTACTCCTCAATGCCCAGCAGGGGACGCAGGCCCTCCACCGGGATGGTCTCGGCGCGCCAGCAGCCCAGACCCGGCACCTTGATAATGGTGATCTGGCCGCTCTGTGCCTTTTTGTCGTGCAGCATTTCAGCCAGCACCTTTTCCTTATCATAAGTAGTGCGGGTGGGCAGGCCGAGGCGGCGGTACACCGCGCGCACCCGCTTCTGCAGTGCCTTGGATTCGATCATGGGCAGCATGCCCAGCGCCACGCACTCGCCGTGGTAAAGGCCCACGGTGCGGCGGCCCTTGATGCCCTTGACGGCCTCGATGCCGTGGCCGATGGTGTGGCCGAAGTTGAGCGCCTTGCGCATGCCCTGCTCAGTCTCGTCCTGCTCCACGATGTTCTTCTTGAACCGCAGGCTGCGGCAGATGATCTCGCCGATCTGGGCATCCACGTCGCCATTTTCAAAGATCGCGAACAGCTCGGGGTCTGCCAGCAGGCTTGCCTTGACGGCTTCTGCCAGACCGTTGATGAAGTGGCGGCGGGGCAGGGTGGCAAGGGTGTCCGGATCCACGATGACGAGCTTGGGCTGCCAGAAAGCGCCCACGATGTTTTTGGTATCGCCCAGATCCACGGCGGTCTTGCCGCCGATGGAGGAATCGATCATGGAAAGGGTGGTGGTGGGGCAGTTGATGAAGTCGATGCCCCGCATGTAGATGGAAGCGGCAAAACCGGCCAGATCGCCCACCACGCCGCCGCCCACGGCGATCACCAGATCGCCGCGGCCCATGCCGAATTCCAGCATCTGGCGCAGCACGGATTCCAGAATTTTAAAGCTCTTGCTGGCTTCGCCCTGCGGCACCGTGATGATGTGGGCATCCTTGCACTGATCGGCCACCATCTGGGCGTACTGTGCGGGCACACCACTGTCGGTCACAACGGCCACACGGCGGTCCAGCCGGGCGAACTGGTACAGGTTTTCCAGCGAGCCGCTCTTGACGATGATGTCATAGCTGCGCTCGCCCAGATTCATGGTCAGCTTGGTTCCGATAAATTCACTCATTTGGTATACACTCCTAACAGCCGCACGGTACGGCAGGTGCGGTCAAGCTCACGCAGCAGCGCGGCGGTCTCGTCGGCGGTGGGGTCGCCCACCAGCTCCACGTAAAAATAATATTCAAACGGCACATGAGGCATGGGCCGGCTCTTGATGGACTCCATATTGAAGCCGCTGGCACCGATGATCTGGATCACCTCGCCCAGCTTGCCGGGCTTATTGTCCACCGTGAACAGCAGCGAGAACCGGTTGCCGCCGGTAGGCTTTTCGCGGCTGAGCACGATAAAGCGGGTGGTGTTGTCGCCGTCGGTGTTGATGCTGGGCACCAGCACCTCCAGCCCGTACAGTGCCGCCGTCTCCACGCTTGCAATGGCCGCTTTGGAGGAGTCGCCGCTTTCGGCCACGAACTTTGCGGCCATGGCGGTGTTGGCCATGGCGGTGGCGGGCAGGCCGAACTGCCTTAAAAAGGTCTCGCTTTGGGCGATGGCCTGCTGGTGGCTGTAGACGCTTTTGATCTGGTCGAGCTTTGTGCCCGGCAGCACCAGAAGATTCTGGGAGATGGGCAGATCGTACACATCCACCACCCACAGCGCCGGATGGTTATAGCACAGATCCAGCACGGCGGAAACATCGCCCGCATGGCTGTTCTCAAAGGGAACGACGCCCCGGGCAGCATCGCCGCGTTCCACCGCGTCAAACACCTCGTCCCAGGTGGGATAGCTCACAGCCTCGGCGTGGGGGAACAGCGCCCGGAGGGCAATGTGGGCAAAAGCGCCTTCCACGCCCTGATAGGCGGCGCGGTTTTGGCTCAGCACCACGGCTTCGTACTGCTTTGCCACGTCCATCAGGTTCTGCACGTGGTCTTTATAGTAGGGCCGCAGGGCCGGGTCCTGAATGCGGGCCGCAGCCTTTTCCAGCACTGCCGTCTCGCGGGCGGCATCGTAAACGGGCAGGCCATGGGCTCTTTTGTATTCGGCCACCTGCAGCACGGCGGCCATCCGCCGTTCAAACAGCGCAGCCAGCTGGGCATCCACCATGTCGATCTCGGCGCGTGCCTGTTCCAGTGCGTCCATGGGTTCACATCCTTTTGTATGTATGATAAATACCATCAAGATAATAGATACCCAGTAAGTATACCATAACTGGGACGGAGAAACAACAAAACCTCCGGCGTTTCAAAGGGGAGAATATTTCAAATCAGATATGTGTAAAAAGAACAAAATAGAAAACGAACTCCCTCAGTCAAACCCTTGCGGGTTTGCCAGCTCCCTCAAAGAGGGAGCCTTTGACAAAGCGGAAAAGTTTCCGGTTCTGCCAAAGGCCCCATCCCCGAGGGGGCTGTCGCCGAAGGCGACTGGGGGAGTTCTATTTGCATATTATCTGTTTTTCAGCAGCTCTTCCCGGCTCCTTGCTTTGCCGTAATATCTCCCATAGGGATTATCCAGCGCCTGTGCAAGGGAGACCGGCTTTTCCGGCTCCGGCCTTTGCACCGGCTTTGCTGTGCGGTCAAATGTGAACCCGGCGGCAGGCCCGCCGCGCTTTACCCGGAACCGCATGGCTCAGCCCTCTGCACTGGCAGTGGAAACAGCCCCGGCGGTCAGCTTGTTCCACAGTTCTTCGCCGCCCTCAAGCAGGTCGGCGGAGTCCTTGTTCCATGCGCCGCGGATACCGATATAGTACCGGCTCATCAGCTCCTGACTGGAGCCGCTTTCGCTCTGCACAGCATCAGAAGCGTAATCGCCCAGATCAAGGCCCGCCAGCACCGGGCAGTCGGTCCAGCGGTAGACCATGTTCCACCAGTCACTGTCTGCGTCGGACTGCGGCAGGCTGCCGTCGAGGTAGCGCAGGGTGCCGGTGGTCTGCTGGAACCCGGCTGGGTCGTACAGGATGAAGATGGAACTCAGCGCGCCCTGAATGTCGGTGGAAAGCTTGGTGGTGCCTGCCATGTCAAGGTAGGCGTCCGAGTCCTCGTTGCCAAAGTCCATGGTGTAGAGGTTCAGCTTTACCACCACCTTGCCGTCGCCGTTCCGGTCTTCGCCGTAGGCGGCAAGGGCGTCCTGCAGGGCGGTCTGGGTGGCTTCCGGCAGGTAGTGGGGTGCCACAACGGCCACGTTATAGTCTGCATGGACGGTAAAGAAATACTGCCCGATGAAGTTGTAACCGAAGAACACCACGATGATGCCGATGATGATGACCCACTTGAGGTTATAATCCCACCAGTTGGCCCAGCGTTCCTTGCGGGTGTACTGGCGCTGTTTGCGGGGCTGGAGGTCTTTGGGGTCAATATCGCGTTCGTAACGGTAGCTTGCCATGGGGCAGTTTCCTCCAAGTTCTGATTTACAGCTGTGCCAGAATGGCCTGACGCACAGCGTCCGGCAGCTGCTTCTGCTCGGCCTTGCTCATGCCTGCAGTCCGGATGGGCGGCAGCACCTTGATATGCACGCTGCCCGGATGGCACAGGTTGCCATTGTTCTCAAACAGGGCACGTGCACCGGTAATGGCCACCGGAACCACCGGTGCGCCGGTCTTGACGGCAATGCGGAATGCACCGGCCTTGAACTCACCGGCACCGCCCTCTTCTCCCTTGTAGCGGGTGCCCTCCGGGAAAATGACGAAGCTCTTGCCGCTCTCCACAATGGCAGTGGCATCGTTCAGGGCGCGCACGGATGCCCGCAGGTCGTCGCGCTGCACGAACACGCAGCCCAGTAGCTTCATCCAGCGGTTCAGCAGCGGGATCTTTTCCAGCTCTTCCTTGGCAAGGATGCCGTGGGGCTTATCCAGACTGGCCAGCAAAAGCGGGATGTCGTAGTAGCTGCGGTGGTTGCCCACGAACACGCAGGCCGTATCTTTGGGGATATTCTCAAGGCCCTCCACGCTCAGGAAAACGCCGGTCACCTTTAAAATGCCCCGGCTCCAGTGCGGGATATGCTTGTTGACGAGCTCTTCCACCAGCTGCATGTCGCCTGCAGCCAGAGCGCGTTCCGCCCGGCGCAGCACGCCATAATGGACGATCATATAACCAAATAAGTAAATAAACATCGCAATCGTGCGAAAAATGCTCATTGCGTTTTCCTCCCTCCGGCAAAATATGCCATTGTCATTGTATCACACTTTTTGTAAAAAGGGGAGAAATAACACTTTTTTTACAAATCGGAGGATCTGCGGTCTTGCAAAATTGACAAAATGCGGGTATATTTATAGTTGTAAAGCCAGCACAATGGCACTTTCTGCACGAAATGCTTTCTGCCGGCCCAATGGATGAAGAGAGAGGTACCATACGAACATGGGTTTATTTCCTTCCGCAAATGACTTCAAGGCCGGTAAGGGCGTTGAAAAGGATGCTCCCCGCAAGACCGGCGTGGGCCGTTTTTTTGAGCTTGTGGGCCGTGATATGAACGGCATGTTCCTTGCAAACCTGCTGGCCTGCATCGGCTTTCTGCCGGTGATCTGTCTGGTGTACATCGGCTTTCTGGCAAACAGCCTGCCTGTCATGCTGGCAAGCGCGGTGGTAGGCGGCATTCTGGCCGGGCCTGCGCTGGCTGGCATGTACGATACCGTGCTGCGTGCCCTGCGTGACGAAGCCGGTTACTGGTGGGTGACCTATCGCCGTGCCTTCAAGCGCAACTTCAAGGCCAGCATTGCGCCGGGCATCTTCTACTGTGTGGTGGTCACGGCACAGATCTTCCTTGTGTATTTCTGCTTCAATATGCTGAGCAAGGGCACCAATGTGGGCGTGCCGCTGTGGGTGGCCACGGTGCTGAACCTGCTCATCTTCCAGATGCTGTTCGCCTACATGTGGCCGCAGGTGGTGCTGCTGGATCAGCCCTTCAGCCTGACCGTGAAAAACAGCATCAACTGCATGATCGCGTTCCTGCCCCACGCACTGGCGGCGGCCATCGTGCAGATCCTGTTCTGGGGCGTGGTGATCCTGTGCATGCCGCTGGGCCTGCTGCTCATGCTGATCTTCGGCTTCTGGTTCGTGACCGAAGTATCCTGCCAGATCATCTACGGCGATATTGAAAAGGTGTTCCACATTGAGGAGAGCATCCGCAAAATGAAGGATGCCGAGCTGGAAGCCGCCCTCCAAGAGGACTACGGCGAAAGCACCGACGACACCGAAGAGTAAATTTGAACTTCCGCAAAGGAGAGGTGCTCCATGGAACAACGGAATAATCTGGTTTTGCAGGGCACCGAGACCTTCTCCCGCGGGCAGCTGGACAATGTGGCACTGGACGGCGGTGCACTGGTGCTGGACAGCGTGGCGGGCCGCTGCCTGCAATACGGCAGCTACACCACGCCGGAATTTGCCATGCCGGCCTTCTGCAACCTGAATGTCAGCTGGAACGCCTTTGCGCCCCACAACACCATGGTGGAGGTGCGCTGCCGGGTATATGCCGGAGGAAGCTGGACCGGCTGGATGAGCTTTGGCAAGTGGGCGCCGGGCTACCCCCGCTGCAGCTGCAATTCCCAGAGTGACGACGGCATGATCTTCCTCATGGGCGATACCGTGACCGTGGCAACGCCCGGCGGCGGCACCGGCGTGCAGCTGCAGGTGAACCTTTCCACCAACGATGACAAGGTCTCGCCCGCAGTGCGCCTGCTGGCCGCGGCAGTGCGGCCGCTGGCGTGGGAAAAGCACAACGGCCACCCGCTGAACCGGCAGCTCTATCTGCCGGAATACTGCCTTTCCGCCCACGATCCCAGCTTTGGCCGCACCATGGATCTGCCGCTGGTCATGGCGGCACTGATGAACTGCTGGGGCGAGGATGTCCTGCCCGAAGAAGTGGCCTATGTGATGGAGGACATGGCCCACAGCACCACCGCCAATGCGGCCTTTGCGGCTGCTGCCGCCGGCTGCTGCGGCTACCCCTGCTGGCAGGCATGGATGGACCTTGCCGACCTGCGTGCCCAGATCCACGATGACTGCTGTGTGGCAGTGCAGGTGGAGCGGCGCATCCGCGGCCAGCGGGACCCGGTGCGGGTCTGGATGGGCCTGCGCGGCTTTGGCCACGACGATGCCGTAATGGCAGATTATGTGCTGCTGAACGACCCCACCGCAGATTCCAACGGCGCAGTGAACTGCACCATGGCACTGGTGGACTTTATGCGTTACTTTACCGGGCGCGCCATCGCCCTGCGGGCAAAACCCCGCGATGTTGCCGCCAACCGTCCGCTGCGGATGCGCTGCGAGCTGGTGCCCGGCGAGACGGCAGACGTTTACTATTTTGAGCAGCGCGGCGTGAAGGACCCGCTGCCGGAAGGCTTTTCCGGCTGGGTGGCCTGTGCGTGCCACGACGGTGTGGCCCACGCCACCACCGCCCACCGCAGCTTCTGCCGGATGGAGCGCACGCCGGAGGGCGGCATCCGCTTCCCGGAAAAGATCATGGCCGCAGGCTGCCGCTGCAGCGTGTATGCAGTGGACCAGACCGGTGCCATGCGCGTGGCGGAGGTGCGGCTGCCAAAGCCGCGCCCCACGCCGGAGCAACCTGTTTCCCAGGCACAGGAAAAGCCGGCGGAATGACCGGCCCGACCCAAAGCCTTTGGGCTATAGATCAAGACATAGGAGGAACACATTATGGCAAAGACGATCATCACTTTGGGACGTGAATACTGCACGGGCGGCCGCTACATCGCTGAAGATGTGGCAAATGCGCTGGGCATCAAGCTTTACGACAAAGAGCTGATCACCATGGCAGCAAAGCACTCCGGTCTTTCGGAAGAAGCTGTTGCCGCCAGTGAAAAACGGCATACTCACAGCCTGCTGTACAGTCTGTACACCATGGGCAATGAGCTGCCGCTGGGCGATCAGGTGTTCATTCTTCAGAGCCGCATCATCAAGCAGCTGGCCGAGGAAGGCCCCTGCGTGATCCTGGGCCGCTGCGGCGACTATGTGCTGCGTGAGCGCAAGGATGTGCTGCGCGTGTTCGTGTACGCCCCCAAGGAGTGGCGGCTGGAATACGCAAAGACCAATCCTCTGGTCAAGGCCAAGGACGAAAAGGGCATCAAGGACGAGGTGGAAAAGACCGACCGCAACCGTTCTGCCTACTACAACTACTACACCCAGAACCGCTGGGGTGATGCCCACAACTATGATCTGGCCATCAACGCTGCTCTGGGCCGCGAGACCTGCGTGAAGATGATCCTGGACGCAGCCGCCGCCAAGGAGAAGAACCTTGGCTGACCGTCCGGGCACTTCAAAATAAAACAACGATGATTCGTGGGTAGGGTGCTTTTGCACCCTGCCCACGTTTCGGGCAACGGCGACTGTTTTACTCCTTCAGTCACGGCTCCCGCCGTGCCAGCTCCCTCGAAGAGGGAGCCTTTGGCAGTATGATGGAGTTCCTGATTTTGCCAATGCCTCCCTCATTGAGAAAGACTTCCCCCGGCCGGGGGAAGATGTCACGCAAGTGACAAAAAGGGGAGCGGTGGCATCGCGCAGCGATGACGGAAGGAGTTATTCGGCAGCGGCCTTGCCATATTCCCTGTAACCTCAACATCAAAAGGAGCAAACGTGGAAACAAAGCAACCCCAAACCTCTCCCGCCCAAACGCGGGAAAACATTATGGGCACCATGGAGATCAACCCTCTGCTGGTCAAGCTGAGCGTGCCCATGATGATCTCCATGCTGGTGCAGGCGCTTTACAACGTGGTGGACTCGGTGTTCGTGTCCCATGTGAGTGAAAGCGCCCTCACCGCTGTGTCCCTCGCCTTCTCGCTGCAGAATGTGATGATCGCTGTGGGCGTGGGCACCGGCGTAGGCGTGAACGCCATGCTGTCCAAAAGTCTGGGCGAAAAGAACCAGAGCCGCGCCAATGCCACGGCGAAAAACGGCATCTTTCTTTCGCTGTGCAGCTTCGTGGTGTTCCTCGTCATTGGCCTTACCTGCATGAAGCCCTATTTCTATGCACAGACCAGTGATGCGGCTATTGCGCAGCAGGGCATCCAGTATCTTTCGGTGTGCTGCATCTTCAGTCTGGGCCTTTTCACCCAGACCATGGGCGAAAAGCTGCTGGCCGCTACCGGCCGCACCCACCTGAGCATGATCAGCCAGCTGGTGGGTGCCGTGGTGAACATCATTCTGGACCCTATCTTCATCTTTGGCTACTGCGGTGAGGCCCTCAGTGGTACCACCGGCGCAGCTGTGGCAACGGTCATCGGCCAGTTCTGCGGCGCAGGCATGACCCTGTTCTTCAACCTGAACAAAAACCCGGATATCCAGATCAGCTTCAAGGGCTTCCGCCCCAGTGCCAAGGCCATTGGCCGCATCTACACGGTGGGCCTGCCCAGCATTGCCATGCAGTGCGTGGGCAGCCTGATGACCTTTGGCATGAACCTGATCCTCATGAGCTTCTCGGCCACAGCGGTGGCGGTGTTCGGTGTGTACTTCAAGCTGCAGAGCTTCGTGTTCATGCCCATCTTTGGCTTGAACAACGGCATGGTGCCCATCATCAGCTACAACTACGGTGCCCGCAGACCGGACCGCGTGAAAAAAACCATCAAGCTGGCAGTCTGCTATGCCGAGTGCATCATGCTCATTGGTTTCTGCATCTTCCAGTTCGCACCGGATAAGGTGCTTGGCATCTTTGCGGCCAGTGATGCCATGCTGGCCATTGGCATCCCAGCCATGCGCATCATCTGCCTGCATTTCCTGTTGGCGGGTGCCAGCATCGTGCTCAGCTCGGTGTTTCAGGCACTGGGCAACGGTGTGTTCAGCCTGATCGTTTCGGTCTGCCGGCAGCTGTTCGTGCTGCTGCCGGCCGCATGGCTGCTGGCCCAGACCGGCAATGTCAACAATGTCTGGTGGGCCTTCCTCATCGCTGAGATCGTCAGTGTCCTGCTGAGCCTTGGCTTCTACGCCCGCATCAACAAAAACATCATTGCCCCCATGTATTCCCCTGCCGAATGAGGGGCGTGAAAAACTGTCCCTGCAAAGGAAAGGAACGTGATCTCTATGGTAAAAAAGCTCAAATGGAATCTGGTGCTCATGAGTGCGCTGTATCTGGGTCTGGGCGTTTTTCTGCTCATGAAGCCCACCACGGCCCTGAACATCGTGTGCTATGCGCTGGGCGCTGTGGTGCTGGCCTGCGCGGCGGTGCAGCTCATCCGCTATTTTGTGGTGGAACGCGGTGTGTTCCAAAGCCAGCTCACCCTGATCTCCGGCATCATCTGTCTGGCATTGGGTGCGTTCCTGATCCTGCGCAGCGACATCGTGGTGAGTATCCTGCCCATCGTGTTCGGCCTGTTCGTGATCTTTGACAGCATCAGTCGTGTGCAGAACGCACTGGACCTGCGCCGCTGCGGCTATTCCAGCTGGAAAAGCTTTCTGCTGCTGCCGGTGCTCAGCGTGGTGCTGGGCGTTATCATGATCCTGAACCCCTTCGGCACCATGGAAACGCTGGTCATGGCCATTGGCATCATCCTGATCGTGGAGGGTTCCATCAACCTGCTCAGCGCCCTGTACACGGTGCTGGCCGTGCGCCGTTTTGCCAAGCTGCACCCGGAGACTCAGTCCATGCTGGAGTCCCTGACCGGTGAAGACCTGAACGGCGACGGCGTAGTCGCCCCGGATGTGACCCGCACCGATGCCGAGGCCAGCGCTGTGGAGCTGGATGAGGTGGACGAGAGCGCCACTGTGGAACAGGAGAACGAGAAATAAGGAAACTCCTCCAGTCTGTTTCGCAGACAGCCCCCTCTGGGATGGGGCCTCTGGCCAAGCCGGAGACTTTTCCGTTTCCGCGGAAGTTTGCCGGAATGCCAAAGGCTCCCTCAATGAGGGAGCTGGCAAACCCGAAGGGTTTGACGGAAGGAGTTCGCAATCAAAACAGCAAAGGATAAAAGAGAAATGGAAAAGTATGATCTGATTATTGTCGGTGCCGGCCCGGCTGGCATTTTTACCGCTGTGGAGCTGCTGCGCCACGGCAGCAAAAAGAAGATGCTGCTGGTGGAAAAGGGCAAGCCCGTGGAAAAGCGCCACTGCCCCAAAGCCGAAGTGGGCCACTGCGTCAACTGCCGCCCCACCTGCGCCATCACCACCGGCTTTTCCGGTGCAGGTGCCTTCTCGGATGGCAAGCTGAGCCTCTCCTATGAGGTGGGCGGCGACCTGCCCACCCTGATCGGAGAGGAGTTTGCACAGGAGCTTATCGACTACACCGACAAGATCTATCTTGAGTTCGGCGCAGACCCCCATGTGGAGGGCATCTACACCGGCGAGGAGATCAAGGAGATCCGCAAGAACGCCATCCATGCCGGCCTGAAGCTGGTGGACTGCCCGATCCGCCATCTGGGCACAGAGAAGGCTCAGCAGCTGTATCTGGCCATCCAGAACTATCTGGCCGACAACGGCGTGGAGATGCTGTTCAATACTGAGTGCGAGAACATCATCCTTGAGAATGAGGAGTGCAAGGGCGTGCTGCTGAAGGACGGCGATCAGGTCCGGCCTGTGTATGCGGATACCGTGGTCATTGGCACCGGCCGCCGCGGTGCGGACTGGCTGGAAAAGATCTGCGCCGAGCACCACATTGCCCATAAGCCCGGCACCGTGGACATCGGTGTGCGCGTGGAGTGCCGCAACGAGGTCATGGAAAAGGTGAACAAGGTGCTGTATGAGTCCAAGCTCATTGGCTACCCCAAGCCCTGGAAGAACAAGGTGCGCACCTTCTGCCAGAACCCCGGCGGCTTTGTGGCGCAGGAGAACTACGACAACGACCTTGCCGTGGTCAACGGCCACAGCTTCAAGGAGAAAAAGAGCGAGAACACCAACCTTGCGATTCTGGTCTCCCACAACTTTACCGAGCCGTTCAACCAGCCCATTGCCTACGCACAGAAGGTGGGCG
The DNA here is from genome assembly GCF_036632915.2 of Faecalibacterium taiwanense. NCBI lineage: Bacteria > Bacillati > Bacillota > Clostridia > Eubacteriales > Oscillospiraceae > Faecalibacterium > Faecalibacterium taiwanense. Next base: position 402,891 of record NZ_CP155552.1, read on the forward strand.
AGCTGACCAACATGCTGGGCGCAGGCCACATCATGGTGCAGCGCTACGGCGACATTCTGGACGGCAAGCGCACCTGGCAGAAGGAGCTGGCCCAGTCCAACGTGAAGCCCACCCTGAAGGATGCCGTGGCAGGCGACATTACCGCCGCCATGCCCTACCGCGCCATGACCAACATCATTGAGTTCATCAAGATGCTGGATATGGTGGTGCCCGGCTTTGCCGCCAACGAGACCCTGCTGTACAGCCCGGAGCTGAAGTTCTACTCCAACAAGGTGAAGATGGACGAGAACCTTGACACCAACATCAAGGGCCTGCACTGTCTGGGCGACTCCTCCGGCTGGACCCGCGGCCTGATGATGGCTTCGGTCATGGGCGTGCTTATGGGCCGCAAGCTGGCCGAAAAGGAAGACTGCTAAAAACAAGCATCAACAAAAACAAAAAATCCCGGCACTGCAAGGTGTCGGGATTTTTTAGGTTTGAAATTCAGCCCTCAATGAGCTCCACAGTCTTCATCTTGACCGGGGTGGTGGGCTTATCGTTCCAGTCGGTGCGGACAGCTGCGATCTTATCCACAACATCCATGCCTGCAACCACCTTGCCAAAGGCAGCGTACTGGCCGTCCAGATGAGGTGCATCCTGATGCATGATGAAGAACTGGCTGCCGGCGCTGTTGGGGTTCATGGCGCGTGCCATACTGATCACGCCGCGGGTGTGCTTGAGCGGATTGTTCACGCCGTTTGCAGCAAACTCGCCCTTGATGTTCCAGCCGGGGCCGCCGGTGCCGTTACCCAGCGGGCAGCCGCCCTGAATCATAAAGCCGGGGATCACGCGGTGGAAGGTCAGGCCATTGTAAAAGCCCTCGCTGACCAGCTTCTTGAAATTCTCACAGGTGATAGGAGCGGCTTCTTCGTTCAGCTCGATATCGATGATGCCGCCGTCTTCCATAGTAATGCGAACCATAACGCTACAATACTCCTTTTGTGTTGCCCCGCAGCAGTGCGGGAGTGTTCGGCAGAAGGCCTGCCGGATATCTCTTATAGTATACCATAGGTTTTGGGGGTTGCAACGCCGCAGATGCAACGTTTTTGTTAAAATTCATCTTTCATCTCCACCATATCGGCCCAAAAGCGCTTGGGGCAGTGGGTCATGCGGCATTTTTCGTTGTGGCGGGCCTTGATCTCCAGCGTCTGGTAGAACTGCTTCCACAATGCCTGAAACTGCTGCTCCCGCTTGCTGGGCGGCGGCAGCTCCAGCGGTGCAGCCAGCTCCAGCAGCCGGGCCTTGTGGTCCTCCTGCAGCAGCACAGCCTGATGCACCGCATCGTAGATCATAAAGTTTTCTTCCGGGAACCGTCCGCAAAAGTGGGGCCGCAGCAGCGGCAGGATGTAGTTTTTGGGGTGGATGACGGCGCCCAGCATCCCGTCGTGCTCCTCAAACCGCACAAAGCCCTGAAACTTGTCCACTTCCCAGTCAAGGCTTTTCTTCATCTCATACAGCGGGGCCACGTCCGGGTGGCCGGTGCGCTTCACGGTGCCGGGGCCGAGGGCGAAGGCCAGATGCAGAAAGCGGATGAGCAGCAGCTCTTTGTCCTCCCGCCCGGAGAGGAAATCCCGGCTGACGAGGTACTCTGTCTCGGGGCCAAGCTTTCTGCCAAAGCTGGCAAACACCCGCTGAGCCTTGGCGTGGTCGGTGGGGATGTCCTTGACCGGGTACAGGGTGGAAGTTTCCCGCTGGGGTGTCCACACCGCAAAGGGGATCTCGTGCTGGGCAAAGCTCTCGAACACGCAGCACAGAAAGCCTTCAAAGCTGCTGTCGTAGAGGTACACCACATCCGCATCGTGGAGCCTGCGGGCTTTCTGAACTTGAACATTTACAGCGCCTTCGCCAGACATTGCACCGCCTCCTCCCGCACCATGCGCATGGCTGCGCGCGGTGCCACGCCCTGCGTGATCAGATCGTCCACCGCAGGCGGCGTGAACAGACTGAGCTGTTCGCAGCTGCCGCCGAACACGTTGGGGTCGATGAGCGCCTGCGTGATGCGCTCCCGCCCGGCGGTGCCACGGCCCGGGTGCGCACCCGCAAAACCCTTGCAGGTGATGAAATACTGTGCCCGCTTGAGCACCACGCCCATGCGCTTCAACTCGTCCAACCCAAGGCTGGAAAGCTTGCGCGCGTGCCAGATGCGCCGGGCACTTTTGGGGCCGATGCCCGGCACACGCAGCAACATTTCAAAGGGCGCGCGGTTCACATCTACCGGAAAAAGCCCGTAGTGCTGCACGGCCCAGTTGCATTTTGGGTCGAGGTAGGGGTTGAAGCTCTGGTTGGCTTCATCCAGAATTTCGTCTGCCTTGAACTGGTAAAACCGCAGCAGCCAGTCAGCCTGATACAGCCGGTGCTCCCGCAAAAGCGGGGGTTTGGTGTCCAGCGCAGGCAGGCGGGTGTCCTCGGCTACCGGGATGTAGGCGGAGTAGAACACCCGTTTCAGACTGTACTTCCGGTACATGCCCTCAGTGAGCTTTAAAATGTGGTAGTCTGTCTCCGGCGAAGCGCCTACGATCATCTGGGTGCTCTGCCCGGCGGGTGCGAACTTTGGCGCATGGCGGTAGACGGTCAGCTCCTGTTTGCTCTGCGCGCCGGAAACTGCGATCTGCTTCATGGGCCGGAAAATGGAGTGCCGCCCTTTGTCCGGGGCCAGCAGGTTCAGGCTCTGCTCACTGGGCAGCTCCACATTCACGCTCAGGCGGTCGGCCAGATATCCCAGCTGCTGCAGCAGTTCCGGGCTGGTGCCGGGGATGGCCTTGGCGTGGATGTAGCCCCCAAAGCGGTATTCGCCCCGCAGCAGCCGCAGGGCGGCCAGCATCCGTTCGGTGGTGTAGTCCGGCGTGCCCAGCACCGCGCTGGAAAGGAACAACCCTTCAATGTAGTTGCGGCGGTAAAACTCCACAGTCAGCTCAGCCAATTCCCGGGGCGTGAAGGTGGCACGGGGGATATCGTTGGACTTGCGGTTGACGCAATAGCTGCAGTCGAAGGCACAGCAGTTGGTCATGAGCACCTTTAAAAGGCTCACGCAGCGGCCATCAGCGGTAAAGGCGTGGCAGCAGCCCGGTGCATAGCAGCTGCCAAGAATGCCTGCCCGCGCGGTGCGGGATGCGCCACTGGAGGTGCAGGCAACATCATATTTGGCGCTGTCGGCCAGAATGGTAAGCTTGTCCATCAGGGTCTGTTCCATGCAGAATACACCTCCAAAGTGGGAAAAAGGGTCAAAAAATAAAGCCATGCGCAAAATTGCAGATGGCTTTTATGGTTTCACGGTTAGCGTCCTCGCCCTCTCAGTCTCACTTTGTTCGACAGCTCTCCCAAAGGAGGAGCCTTTGGCAGTACGGGAAAGTTTCCGGTTTTGCCAAGGCCTCCCTCCATGAGGAAGGCGGCTGCGAACAGCGTGAGCAGACGGAAGGAGTTATTACCATTTTGCCTTGGTTTCCACCACGCGGCCGGCGATGTGCAGATGGTTCAGGTCCTCGCCCTTGATGACCATTTCGCTGTAGGCCGGGTTGAAGGGCTGCAGCACCACGCAGTTGCCGCGCTGGATATAGCGCTTCAGGGTGCCCTCGCCCTCATCGCCGTAGATCAGCACGCCAAGGTCGCCGTTTTCCAGTGTGTCCTGCTTGTGCACAAGGGCAAGGTCGCCGTCCTGAATGCGGGGCTCCATGCTGTCGCCGCGCACCACCAGATAAAAATAGTTGGAGGGGTCCTTCACACGGGCATACTCCTGACCGTAGTCCTCCTCAAAGGCGAGGGCACCGTAACCGGCCTTTACCGTGCCGATCACCGGGATCAGGCTTTCAGAATAGCTGCCAAAGAACCGCTCTTCCGGGGCGGAAACATTGCTTACCGGGCGGTACAGGCCCAGCAGATAATCTGCTGTGGTGTTCAAAAGCTCGGCAATGCGGGCCACGGTAGACGGATCGGGAGAGGACTTGCCGCTTTCCCATTTGCCGACAGCCTGCTGTGTCACGCCCAGTTTGGAAGCCAGCTCAGCCTGGCTGATGCCCTGCTTTTTGCGGCACTGCTTCAAAAGTTCTGAAAACGACATGGTATATTTCTCCTTTACACCGCGAGGAAATTTTCTTGTGTTTATTATACAACAAAAAGGTGTACTTGTAAAGACCTGAAACAGGCCAAGACCCAAAAAGGTTGTGGTAAATTTTGTTTTTAAGGGCTGAAAGAAAAAAATTGCCCCAAAGGCTTGACACCGGCGTGCAAATCTGGTAAATTAAATAGGCATTCGACACGGCGTAAGGCGGATGTCCACAAGGAGAGATGTCCGAGTGGTTTAAGGAAGCAGTCTTGAAAACTGCCGTACGGCAACGTACCGTGGGTTCGAATCCCACTCTCTCCGCCATTTTTTATTGAATAAGTGTAACACACTTTGCTCTGGAGTAGTACTCAAGAGGTCGAAGAGGCGCCCCTGCTAAGGGCGTAGGTCGTCTAAACAACGGCGCGAGGGTTCAAATCCCTCCTACTCCGCCAAGAAAAAGCTCGTTGATTCGTTGAAATCAATGGGCTTTTTCCTTTGTAAAGGAAAAATGCGGCTTGCGGAACAAAAAAGGAGGAACCAATGGCGTTTGGCGTTTTGGCGGGTCAGATCACGGTGATCTTTCTGGAGGTGCTGCTGGGCTATGTAGGTGCACGCAGCGGCATCATCAAGGATCGTGACAGCAAGTTTTTGTCGGATTTTATCATGAAGCTTCTGCTGCCCTGTACCATGCTGGCTGGTGCAGCCGTGGATGGTGAGCCGGAGCTGCTCACTCAGGCAGGGGTGCTGTTCGTGCTGCTGCTGGCACTGTTTGTGGTGACCACCGGCCTGTGCCGGTTGAGCAGCTGGCTGCACCACGACACGCCGGGTAAGTATGCGGTGCTGGTGGGCACGGCGGCTATGCCCAACTGCGGCTTCATCGGCCTGCCGCTGTGCAGCGCCCTGCTGGGCACCGCGCGCGGCACTGTGTTTGCGGGCATGGCCATGGCCTCTTATAATGTATGGTTCTTTACCTATGTGGTGTGCCTGTTCCGCCCTGGCGAGAAGATCCGGCTCAAGACCTTCATCACCCCCACCAACATTGCCACGGTGGCTATGCTGGTGCTGCTGGCCACCGGCTGGCGGCTGCCCGCACCGGTGCAGCAGTTCTGCAGTGCGGTGGGCGGCTGCACCACCCCGCTGGCGCTCATGATCGTAGGTGTGCTGCTGGCAGACAGCGACATCCGTGCGCTGCTGCACACCGGTTTCCTGTACCGGGTCACCCTGCTGCGCGGCATCCTGTTCCCGCTGCTGTTTATGCTGCTGCTGTGGCTGCTGCCGCTGGACAATGTGCTGCGCACCGGCCTGTCCATCATCGCCTGCTGCCCGGCCGGCAGCCTTGCCGCTGTGCTGGCCAAACAGACCGGCACCGAGGCGACCCTTGCCAGTCAGGCGGTGGCCCACTCCACCGTGTGTATGCTGGTCACGGTGCCTGCCATGCTGCTGCTAACGGGCGTTATGTTCCCGATGTGAGAAGCTGTAAAAAAGCCCGCTGTCTTTGGACGGCGGGCTTTCTGCTGTTATAGCATAAGGTTCGTGATACCTGCTAGAACCAGCAGGTGCACCGGGTAGAACCAGTAAAAGGCCTTTTTTGCAGCGGACTGCACGCGCCGCGCTGCCCGTTGTAGAACCAGACCAGCACAAAGGCCAGCGGCGCGGTCAGCTCGAACAAAAACAGCAGCGCACCTGCAAGGCACTGCCGCTTGCGGTCTGCGCGGGTCAGGTACAGGGTGCAGATGATGAGCACGCCGATGGCGTGGTAGTCGGTGTTGGCAGCCAGCGCCAGCGCGGCGCAGCCGCCCGCCCACACAAGCCCCTGCCAGCCGGGCAGGCCGTTTTCCTTTTCAAAGCGCTTGAGCCCTGCCATAGCCAGCACGCCCAGCGCCAGCGTCCAGTAGACGTTCTGGTGCTGCGGGGCGAACGGTGTGCGGAAAAAGGCAAGGTCAAAAGGCACCTCGCTCAGAAGGCCGAACAGCAGAAGCCGCCGGACGTATTTTTTTACATCGTGGGTGTGCAGAAAGCCCTCCACGGCCAGAAAGCAGAAGATGGGAAAGGCCAGCCGCCCGATATACCGCAGCACACGGTCTGCCGCCAGCAGGGTGCTGACCGGGATGCCACCGCAGCTGGCAGCACCGGCGGCGAGGGCCGGCAGCAGGATACCGGCTTCGATGCAGGAAGCGCCGATGTGATCAATGAGCATGGTGATGCAGGCGATGTATTTGAGCGCTGTGCCGCTGAGTCCACAGCGGACAGGGGCTTTGGCAGTCTCGGTCATAAGGAATCCCTCACTTGATAAAAAATCTACTTTTTGTGCTTTTTTAATGATACGGCGCAGGCTGGCAGGCTCCTGCGTCATCTTTGACAAAATACGCCGGAAAGGCGCATAAATCGGGCAAAAATGCTTGACAGAAAAGGCGCGGGATAGTACAATCAAGAAGATAATTGAACTATCTCAAATGAAAGATGAAAAAGATTCACAGAGAATCGGGCGTCTCCGAACCAGTAAAAACGGAAGGAGGCTTTGGGCATGACGCTTTTTTCCTACGAGATTTTTGATGCCGTGGCCCGGCAGGGCAGCTTCAACAAGGCGGCACAGCAGCTGCACCTGACCCCATCGGCTATCAGTCACGCCATTGCCGTAATGGAGGAGGAGCTGGGCTTTGCCCTGTTCAACCGCGGCAAGAACGGCGTATCCATGACCAGCTACGGCGCATCCCTGTATCCCTCTATTCGCGATGTGCTCAACAGCGACGAGGCCCTCAAGCAGAGCATCGCCCGCCTGAACGGCCTGGAAAAGGGCAAGGTGAAGCTGGGCGTATTCAACTCGGTGTGTGCTTCGCTGCTGCCGGGCCTGCTCAAAAGCTTTATGACCCACTACCCGCAGATCGAGATCGAGGTGTATCAGGGCACCTACGACGATGTGAAGGAATGGCTGCGAACCGGTCAGGTGGATATCGCGTTCCTTTCCTCCACCTGCCGTGAAGAGTTCAACCTCACCGAGCTGTTCCGCGAGCCGCTGCTGTGCATTGTGCCGCAGGACTGGCCCGAACCGGAAAACGGCGTGATGACTCCCGCCCTGATGAACGGCCAAAGCTTCGTTGTACAGTGCGATGCCACCGATGCTGAGATGCGTCAGTTCCTGAAAAAATATAAGATCGGCACCGAGCGCCGCTGCCATGTCATCGACGACCAGTCCAACATCGCCATGGTGGAAGCAGGTCTGGGCATTTCCATCATGCCGCAGATGCTGCTGCGCGACTGCAAGGCTGCGATCAAGATCTATCCCATCGAGCCAGAGGAAGACCGTGTGGTGGGCCTGGCTGTGCAGCGCCCCGCCGCAATGGCCCCGGCAGTGGAACAGATGTTCCACCACATCGTAGACTACTGCAGGCAGATCGAGCTGAGGTGAGCCGGACTCCTTTATACTATACCATAAAACAGTCTGTGTGTGGAGCATGGACTGTTTTTTTATTAAAAGAGAGCAATTGTATCAGCGTGCAAAATCCGCTATACTTAGAAAAACAGGCTGGTTTTATGCAGAAGCCTTGATTGGAGCAGAAAGATGAAGACCATAAAACGACGTGCCTTTTGCAAGGCGGCAGCAGCTGCCGTGGCAGGCGTGCTGGCCCCGCACGCGGCGGCAGAGGCTTTGCTGCCGCAGGCCGCACAGGCTGTGGTGGGCAGTGCGGTGCCGGAGGATTACTACTCCTTCGCTTTCCGCAGCGACCACAGCGAAACAGATCTCTCCCACGATTTTTATTATACAGATGCCTTTTTTGAGAATACGGCGCTGCAGTACAGTCACAAGCTGGCACTGGCAACGCTGGGCCTTGTGGCGGCAAGCGGCAACACCTACCAGAGCGATGCGCTTTACTGGGTGGAGGGTGAAGCGGGCCGTGAGAACAGCATTGCGGATGCCTACCAGAAGCTTGGCTTTGCCAATGCGGTCTATGCGGGCTACCAGTGCAGCCTGAACACCCCGGTGGATACCGCGGGCTGTGCTTTTGCGCAGAAAACACTGGTACAGGATGGCCAGCGCACCACCATTATTGCAGCCATGCTGCGCGGTGTCGGCTATGGCGCCGAGTGGGCCAGCAACCTGCATGTGGGCGAAGGCGGCGGGCACTATGGCTTTGTGACAGCAGCAGAGCATTTTTTTGAGGATCTGCAGGACTACCTGAAAAAAGCCGAGGCTGCAGCGGGAACGCTGGGCACCATCAAGCTCTGGCTGGGCGGCTACAGCCGCGGCGCGGCTGTGGCAAACCTGACGGCGGCGCGCATCCGGCAGCAGCTGCCGCAGATCGCGCAGGAAAATACCTTTGTTTACACCTTTGCCGCACCGGCGGCACTGACGGCAGCAGACCGCCCGGATCTGCAGGCGGACTACGACAACGACCACACGGCAGACGGAGGACTGAAAACGGATTGGGATGTAAGCAATATCTTCAACATCATTTCCAGCGGCGACATCGTGGCCCGCGTGATGCCGGAAGAGTGGGGCTACCACCGCAACGGAAACGACCGCTTTCTGCCCTCCACGGCGTACCAGAACGAGCTGGATGATCTGAGCATCATCGAGAGCCGGATGGGCGGCGTGCCGCTGCGGTTCGACCAGCTGGCCACAAAGGAAGATGTGGATTCGGTGATCGTGGCGGCTCTGGCGTTCTGCAAAAGCGCCGCAAATTACCACGAAAAATATGAAGCTGCCTTTATGGATATGCTGCAGTGTGCTTTTACCCTCTCGGAGAAAGAGGCAGCCGAGGGCGTGATCCTGGACGATGAAGCTGTGATGGAACGGCTGCGCAGCATGGAGAACATCCGTAAAATGTCGTGGACGAAGGTGCTGCGCTGCGTGATGACGGCTTCGGCCATGAGCCGACCCATTCTGGAGCAGGTGGGGGCCATCGTGCCGCTGCGGGCGCAGCAGGTGGTGGTGCCGGTGCTGGCGGTGGGTCTGTGCTACGAGGTGGAGAGCGATGTGCTGCGGATGCTGGTGTACTACATCCTCAGCCTGATGAGCGTGAACAGCCCGGCAGACAGCGTTCTGCGTGCGGCATTCTGCCACTACCCGGAAAACTACATCACCCTGATGGAATATTACGACCCCGCCGAGCACGGCATGGAAGCCTATACCCGAAAATAAAATCTCCGGAAATAAAAAAGAGGGGCTGTTGCAAAATAAAAATGCGATAGCAGCTTGCACAAAGGAATAGCGCAAAATCAAAAACCCGGAACCCTTTCTGAGCCATTTTGGCCCCGAAAAGATTCCGGGTTTTGTGCATGATTTTTCAGAGAGCTATTTTGCAACAGCCTCTTTCATCGCTGCGCAAACGCGAAGTTATTGATCTTCTGAATCCAATCCAAGTTCTTTCAGCTCTTTTTCGTTTTGGATATCTTCATCGGTTTTCTTTCCGGTGATAGCACTATATGCTTCTTTGATGCCATTTTTAACGGCCCATTTGATAACGAAATACAGCGCAATCAAAATAATAATTGCGGTTCCTCCGCTTATGCCTAATTCATTCCACATGATTCAATCCTCCAAATGCAGATTTGTTGAACTGAGCCGAGTATACCATACTCTATTAAGAATAGCAAAAGGCAGTATACCACTACCATAGTGATACCCTGCCTTTGCTCGTTCCGGCTCTCGCCCTGTACCGCCCACCACAAAACGGCAGTCATCCCGGTAGACATTCCTAGGCGTTGGGAACCTTGACGGAATCTGACGGCTGGCGCCTGTACGGGTTGCGTTTGCTGATTTTTCCGCAGCCCCTTGGCAGGGCTTTGAAAAATCAGAACGCTGTCCCAGCCTCGGCTCCCTGTTTCCGCCGCAGGCGGCGGTCGCCTCCGCTGCTGTTCGAGTCCTGTACCGCCCACCACGAAAAAAAGCCCCCAGACCGAATGGTCTGGCGGCATCTTTCTTGGTAGACATTCCTAGCCGTTGGGAACCGCGCACTAACAAACACCCCACTGGGGTGTTTGTTGCCCCGCCTGCGGCGGTGCCGTGCTGTTCGAGTTCTGTACCGTCCGGCTCTGACGTGGGTTAGTGGATGACGCAACAAAAAAGCCCCTGACCAAAGTCAGAGGCTCTTGTTTTGGTGGAGCATTCTCCACAGCACTCGAACCTAAAACCTCTTCACGAGTGACCATTTTGGCATCGTCCGTGAAGTTGAAATTGAGTACGACCCGGTCATCAAAGACGTAGACCGAGTTGACAAAGGTATCAATGATCTGCCGCTGGTGTTCCGTGCTGCCCACGTCACCCTTGCGGAATTTCTCAAGCCAGAACCGAATCCATTCACGGGTCAGGACGGGCTTTTTCAGTTCTTCTTCCAGAATACTGGTGTTCAGAGCTTCCTTCTGGGCTTCCAGCTCGTCCAACCGCTGCTTGGTGGTCGGGGTCAGGATGCCCTGTTCAATGGCTTCCAGAAGGTTTGCCAACCGCTTCTCCGTATCCCGGAGCTGCTCTTTCAGGACAGGCAGCCGGGTGTTCTCCTGCTGCTGGGCTTCCATAATCAAATCTATCAGCCGTTCGATGATTTCATCGCTGAAAATCACCTTGATGGCAGTCTCCACCACGAACCGTTCCAACGGCTCTTTGCGGATGGCTTTCAGATCGCAGTGCGCCTTGCCGTGGCGTTTGGCTTTGCCACACTTGTAGTAATAGTAGGTGTTTCCCATGTGGCTTGTGCCGCTTTCGCCGCCCATGAGCGTACCGCACTTGCCGCAGAACAGCTTGGTGGTCAGCAGATAGCTCACATCCTCTTTTGCGGGCCGACCATGGGCAATCCTGTTCTGCTCAAAACGCTGCTGCACCCGGTCAAACAGGTCCTGGTCAACAATGGCCGGAATGCCGCCCGGCGTCACAATGTCCTTGTAGCGGTATTCGCCGATGTAGCGGCGGTTGCGGAAGATCTGGAAGAAGCTGTTCTTCACGAACGGCTTCCCGGTACGGGTACGCAGGCCGCGCTCGTTCAGGGATGCGGCAATCTTCTCAGCCGGTTCGCCGTTGGCGTACCGGCTGAAGATCTCCTGCACAATAGGAGCCGTTTCCGGGTCGATATGGTACAGCCTGTCCTCTTTGCCGATGGTGAAACCCAGCGGCACCACACCACCGTTGTACTTGCACTGGAGGGCGTTTTCGCGCTCACCGCGCGCCACTTTCAGGGCGAGCTCGGCGGAATAGTATTCCGCCATGCCAATCAGCATACTCTCCACCATAATGCCTTCAGGCCCCTGCGAGATGGGTTCCATGGCAGACACCAGATGGACACCGTTCTTTTCCAGCTGGTACTTGTAGTTCACGGCATCGAACCGATTCCGGGCAAAGCGGTCCAGCTTCCAGACCAGAACTACGTCGAAGATTTTCTTTCCGCTGTCCTTGATCATCCGCTGAAAGTCTGGGCGGTCATCCGTTTTGGCAGAGTAGGCACGGTCAATGTAGGTGCCGACCACGGTGATGCCGTTCTTCTCGGCGTAGTCCTTGCAGTCGCGCAGCTGTCCCTCAATGGACGCTTCACGCTGGCTGTCGGATGAATAGCGGGCGTAGATTACAGCGGTCATGACGGACACCTCTCATTCTACATCATTGAACGGTGGAGCGTTCTTTCAAAGCACTGTTTCGTATAATGTATATACCATGTTTTGATGGAGAAATCAAGACTTTTTATTATCTTCAGTTTTTCTTTTTGAACAATTGACCCAACAGCCACCCCTCTCGTTGAAATGAGGTGACTGTTGGGCCGACTTGCTCGGATTCCTTTATTCTTCGTTTAGCTGGACGATGGTATTATAAAAGATTTTGTTTGGAATAACGACTTGAAGAACACCCTTTTTCAAAAGTGCTTCTATGCGTTTCATGACATACCAGTCACTTACCGGAGCAGAAATCGCTTTTAATACGTCTGCGGTAAGTTCACCAACCGAAATAGGAATTCTCGATACTAAACTAATAATTCTCTGGTCGAAATAATCTATGTTAACGCTTTTAACATCGTTCGCATGCCAAATACGCATGGAGGTGTTTTCGTTTAATAGCTTTCCCCATCTTTTGGCATACTCAGTAATAGTTTCTTCCGTCAAATACTTTTGTGAGATCTTATCGGTTTTCCCTTCCATAAATTCTTTCAGACCTTCTCTGGATGCAAGCAAAATTCTATTTGTACCATACTTTGCTGCATAGTAACAAATATAATAAATGCCGCACCAACAATCGGCAGAACTCCTGACCCAAACACGCAGTGGCTTATGATTTATCATATCACATTGAACCGCATTCGCTGTACCATGATATTTCGACCACAGTTGTCTAGCTTCAATTTGGCTGTCAGGATAATATTCTGAAAGGCAATTCACGAATTGTTTGCAACGATATTCTGAATCGCAAGCATATTGAAGTTCTCCCATTGATAACATAAACGGAAACAACTTTACACTTTCGACGATGCCTAAAGCTGCTAACATATTGACATCACTGGGTTCAAAAACAATTTCATCCATAGCTGGTCAAAATCATAATTTCGGGATGGTAACTTGTGTAGTTGCACTCCAATAGATTGGTTTGCTTGAGCCAACCACTCCAAAATAACACCCAACGCTGCAATCAAGATAAGTTCCAACATCATAGAAGTCATATGTATAGGTTGTATTATATATACTTTGTTCTGGAACTAGTGCTGTCGTTGAAAATGGGCAGCTTCGTTCGATGTTATCGGAATAGCTCGTGTAGTAATCCGTTCCTGAAACATTTTTTATTAAATCCGGGCCAATACCGACGGTAGTTCCACTCATATAAAAGCCCAATCCATTGGCCTTTGTATAAAGAACTCTCCATGTTCCATCAATATACGATACAACTCTTGAGCCGTCTGTATTAGAAACAGGAATGCGCATTGGAACCTCGGCCAAAACATAAAATCCGAGATTCTCTTGTTCTTGCACAGAAAGATTGAGAAGTTCTTCTATCGAATAATCATCGATCTTTCTCTTATTTCCAGTTGCAAATGCTGGCTGAATGGTCAGGAGAAATAAAACCGTGACCAATAGAATGGAAATCAGCCGTTTGATTTTGTTAGTCATAGTATACTGCCTCCTAATTTATTTTTTTCTTCACTCAATACACTAAAGCTCCATTGGAATCACCTTCATTAAATTTTCCCCTTCAGGTGTATACTCCTCGGCAAATAAATGTGAACCATACAAATGCTGAAACTACTAGAATACTGCTGGAATAGAAAATATTGTGACCTTACACTGCTTTGGGTGATTACTTTGCTTTCCTTCATTGAATAGCTAGAACAACAGCTACTATCAAGAACAAAGTTGAAAGCCCAAGCTGAACCCATGCAATTTTTTCGTTTTCGGCATTGTTACAGCCTTTGGAGGATACTGCCACTTGGATATAATGCACTGCTACGATTCCATATGAGAAAAACAAAGAAGCCCAAGCATAAGGTACTGCGCTTTTATCTGTCAATCGGACAAGATTACTAGTCCATACTGAAATGCAGCCCCAAAGGGCAAAAGGAGCAATAAGAAAAAAGTTGCTTTTGCCTTTTTTCATTCTTAGCCTCCCACAGCTTGATGGTACGATTTTGTAGTATCCATAAGGTGTCCACCGGAATCATACGAATACAAAATATCATGATAGCAATGGGTATAGTAGCTATTATCATATGCGAAATGGACTTCATACAGCGATTGATTTATAACAACTTTCGATGGAGAAGTAGCTAGAACCACACTAACCAAAAAGGATCCAACCGTAACAGCAGTGCTTCCCGGCAAGTGCAACCCAGTAATTAAAAGGCTTGCTGCAGTTTCAACTCCACCAATCTCAATTTGCGCAATCGCCGTATTGTCAATTGTATAGCTGAGATTTGATACAAATATATGCTTATACTGTGATCCTGTAACATCACTTCCAACAGTGGCTCCCCTTGTTTGAGGCATAGATTTTGAAGTTGCTAATTTCAAAAAGACATCATGATCACATTTTCCTTTCCTTATTTTGATTTGATTGCTTTTACGACTAAATAAATGACCAGTATGCCGATGCAGAGCGAAATAATTGTCAATGCCTCTGCCGTTGCATTAAGGCAAGCACCAATAAAATAAACCAATACCAAAAATGCAACAAAAGCGATAAGAAGCAGCACCCATTTGTTTTTTTTCATGTTATCACCTCCCTATCTACAAAAGTTGGCATTAAATTTTTGTTGAACCAAAGGAATTGTTGAGAATACAATCAATACCCATTTGGAGAGATAGTAGCAAACTACATGACGTGTATACGGAAGCACATTAAAAATGGCAAGCAGGAAATCTATTGACGAAAGAACAGATGCGACCATCTTGTAACTTGACCGCTTCTTTTCACTTAAAGGCTTATTCTTTGCTTCGATAGGTGAGAGAAAGATAGAGATGCCCAAAAGAGCTACTGTTGTCAGGATACGGAAAAGGTGATTTGCTGCGATTGCCTTACTTAGCAAAATGCAGATAAGTGCCAGTCCGGAGAATGCCAAATAGCATCTGGTGTGCGATGTTGCATGGTATCCGCCAATGTAGATTCGCTGTGGGATAAACCCAATCAAAAATGAAAGTGCGTACCGCACATCACCACACACAACAGCGATTAAAACAACAAGCAGAACGCTCACAACAGATGATATGAGCAACTCGTACCCATAGACATACGCATCCGCCTTTGCTTCATCTATCACTTTTTGCTCGCAGAAAAGACGGACTGATTTTTGAGACAGCGTGCGTTCCCACATTGCAGTTGCGCCACCTTATCTTCTGATTTTTGCTTCACTGTATCATAAATTTCAGCAAAATCAAGAGGTTTGGCAAAACTGGTCGTTCTGGTGACAAAAGTGGTAGGTCAGGCTACTTGTAAGGAGCCTTTGCACAGTCTATAATAGTAGCAGGACATTATTTTGTGGAGGTTGTCGAAATGCTGAAGTACCACGTTGCAGTCTGCGATGATGAGAAATCAGACCTTGATGGCATTGTTCAAAGCGTCCAGCAGTACGATGTGCAAGGCTGCTTTGACATTGAAACTTACATGGATGGAAACGAACTTCTGAGCGAATTGCAAATGCAGAAGAAATCCTTTGATCTGCTTCTTCTCGATATCGAGATGCCATCCAACGGTTTTCAGCTGGCGCAGTCTTTGATTCAGATGGAGAAGCATCCTTTGGTGGTATTTGTCACGAAGCGGCATGAGTACGCTGTGCAGGGATATGGCATTGCATTCCGCTACCTTGTCAAACCTTTGGATCAGACGCTGTTCGCTGCGGCAATGGATGCCGTCCTTCAGGAACTGAACTCCAAACATTTCACGATCGAATACGATGGTGTTACCATGTCCTTGGAAACATCGGACATTTACTTTCTGGAAAGCCACGGACATAAAGTTCTGATTCACTGCAAGGAGCAAGACCTTACATTGCGAATGAGCATTCCTGAAGCCTTGGAGCAGCTTCCCAAACGGTGCTTTGTGTCACCACACAAAAGTTATCTCGTCAACATGGAACACATTGTTTACGCTACGGGAACCGCTGTTTTTCTTTCCAGCGGACATCAGCTGCCGATCAGCAGGAGGAAGCGTCAGGAGTTCAATCAGATCTTCAACGCTTATTTGGGAAGATGATGCTTTATTATTTCGTTGAGTTTGCAGAGAGCTTTGCCAACATTGCCCTGTTGCTGCTTTTTATCGGTCGGCTGTTTCCCAAAAAGGAGCCCGTCTCAAGGTGGTTCTATGGCCTATGTTGCACTCTTGATTGCTGGGCAGTGTGCTTTGAGTTTATTCCCGGATTGGGTGACGCAGCGCACGATCTATCTTTTAGTTGGCGGATTTTTCCTTGCATTGCTGTTCTATGAGGTTCGACCGTGGCAGGCGGTTTTTGCAAGCGGAGCTTTCTTCACACTGATTGCTTTGGTGGAAGTGCTTGCAATGCTTCTGATTGGGCTGCGTATCCCGGATACCGACATTCTAATGCAGGCTGGGGCAGCACGGTTGGTCTATGTTGTTTTTTCAAACCTGATTCAAATTCCACTCGTAGTCCTGATCTCACATTTTTTCAGCCGAAAAGGAAATGCTCTGCGTATCCTATGGCTGCTGCCGATCATTGCGATTCAAATCGCAAGTATTGCTGTCTGTTATGTGGCACAGTATCATGCTGCGGATGAGTATTTCCCGGATTATATGGTCGGTCTTATGGCGGTGCTTCTCCTTATAAACATCCTGATCGTGTTCTATGTGGAAGCTCTCCGGGAAAATGAACTGGAAAAATTCAAAGTTAAGTTCAACGAACAGCAGTACAATCTTCAAATGGAATACTACCAGCAGCTCAAAGAACGCCAGGAAGAAGTCCGTTCTCTGCGGCATGATGTGAAGAAATACATCCTGGCGATGCAGGCAGTTGCAGAACACGGTGATACCGAAGAACTTCACAAGATTGCGCAGGCTGCCACGGATGTTTTCGAGCGTTCCACAAATATTTCTGCGGTCGGAAATCCTGTTGTTGATGCTCTTTTGAATTATTACTTACGAATTGCGGAAAGGAATAACATCAAGGTCAATCTGGATGTGACGATTCCTGAAGTTTTGACGATCTCATCGCTGTCTCTGAGCATCATCCTCGGAAATACATTTGACAATGCCATCGAAGCCTGTTGCGACCTGCCAGCGGAACAGAGAATCATTCATCTACAGCTGCGCAAGCAGTATCGAAGCCTCTTCTATCGGCTGGAAAACCCATACAGTGATACTTCTCGCGGAATCCGCATCGGAGAGTATCACGGTTACGGACTAAAAAATATAAATCGTATCGTTCAGGAGAACCATGGTGACTTCTATACGAAAAAGAAAGACGGTGTGTTTACCGTCCAAGTCCGCCTGAACTGCGAAAATTAAAACATTCTCCTAAAACATTGCTTTGCTTTTGCTTGTACTTTGTGTGTTTCATTCATCTGATGTATTCATTATCCTGAAGTGTTGACACACATCAATACTTATGTTATCATTCCCAACAAATCCACAGCGATTTCTGTAAAGAAACGATTCTGTGCGGTTTTATTTCCTGCGAAGATTTACCGCCCCGCAACACACCCGATCATTTTGCCGTCTGTTTCACCCGACAAAATCCTTCGCCTGTACTGCGTGGGCGGTATTTTCTTTTTGGGGAAGCCGTACCTTGAGAATTTCATGAGCCGTCCGAGCGTGATACCGGCTTTTCGGCCAACGCCGCTGCAAAACAGGGGCAGGAACTTCGTTCGGAGCAAACGGCGATCAACATACACGAGCAGCGGAACTCTCTACTTATTTTTGCGTCTTAACAATTCGGAAACAACTTTCGGAAATGCGTTTTGAGCGCAGCGGTGGAGAGCAAGAATCGTCCCGTGGCCACAAATTTTCAATTCTTGAAAATGTTGTGCTCCACCGGGACTTCACATCTGCAACTCTTGCGAGTTTTGATGTGATCTTGTTGGGGCGTACCTGCCCCAAACCCTGCTCATATTCGCACCTTGCGGTGCGAAAGAACGGCGTGTCGTGCTTACATAGCTCCACCGAGGAGCTAGCGAAACGACAGGAGGTACAATGACCGAAACGAATGTTCAACCGATTCCTAGCAATTCCCAGCACCACGACACGCCGAACAACAAAACGCACGTCATCAAGTTCCGTGTGACAGCGGAGGAAAAAACGTCACTGGAACTCACTTGCAAACTCCTAAATCTCTCCCTCTCCACTTTTATCCGCCGTGCCATCCACAACGTCAAGATCGAGAAAACAATCATCGTTGCCGGCGGCGGAGAAGAAACCCTGACCGCTGTTTCCACTTTGCTTGCCCAGTGCAGCAAGGTGGGCAGCAATCTCAACCAGCTTGCAAGGCACTTCAATTCCGGCGGTGCGGACACCGAGCAGATCCGGGCGAAACTCCTTGACGAACTTGCAGACCTGACCGCATTCCGGCTGCACGCCGAGAAAGTTCTGGGTGAACTGTATGGCAACGCTCAAGCATATCGCCTCTAAGAATTCGGACTACACCGCCATCGAAGCGTACCTCGTTTACCAGCACGACGCGTTCACCGGAAAGCAACTTCTGGATGAGCACGGCAAGCCGAAGCTGCGGGATTCGTACCTGCTCGACACCCTTGAGTGCGGCGATTTCTCGTTCGCAACGGCCTGTCTGCTGGCAAACCGCAAGTATGGCAAGAACACCCAACGCGATGATATTAAGAGCCATCAGTATATCATCAGCTTTGACCCACGCGATGCAGCCGACAACGGCTTGACCATGGAAAAAGCACAGGCACTTGGCCTGAAATTCTGCGAAGAAAACTTCTCCGGTCACCCCGCCATCGTCTGCACTCACCCGGATGGGCATAACCATTCGGGAAACATCCACGTCCACATTGTGATCGGCAGTATCCGCACACGAGAGGTGGAACGTAAGCCCTATATGCAAAAGCCCCGTGACTGGCGTGAGGGTATGAAGCACTCCAGCACAGCCCAGACCATGCGGCACTTGCGTGTTGAGGTCATGGAACTGTGCGAGGGTGCCGGACTGTACCAGATCGACCTGCTCAACGGCTCGAAAGAGCGCGTGAGCGAAGCTAAGTATTGGGCGCGTAGGCGCGGTCAGTTGAAACTTGACCGTGAGAACGCAGCCCTCACCGCAGCTGGACAGCCGCCCCAGCAGAAGAAGTTTGAAACCGCAAAGGAAACCTTGCGGAAACAGATCTCGGATGTGCTGGACACCGCAATGAGCTTTGAAGATTTCTCGGACAGGCTCTTGCAGCAGTACGGAATCACGGTCAAGGAAAGCCGTGGTCGGCTCAGCTATCTGCCTGCCGGAAGGACAAAGTTCATCCGGGCGCACAGCATCGGTGACAAGTTCGATAAGGCGGCAGTGCTTGCCACGTTGCAGGCAAACGCCGAACGCGAACCCAAGGCGCAGTTCAAGCAG
Source organism: Faecalibacterium taiwanense (assembly GCF_036632915.2). Taxonomy (NCBI): domain Bacteria; kingdom Bacillati; phylum Bacillota; class Clostridia; order Eubacteriales; family Oscillospiraceae; genus Faecalibacterium; species Faecalibacterium taiwanense. The sequence continues at coordinate 421,944 of NZ_CP155552.1, forward strand.
GATACCATCGGGAAACTGATCGACATCCAGTCGAAAATGACCGAAGGCAAGGGCATTGGCTATAAGCGTTGGCTCACGAAACACAATCTCAAAGTTATGGCACAGACCGTGAAGCTTCTGCAGGAAAAGAACTTGACCGACGAGGACGCCCTGAACCAGCGCATCGCTGAACTGGAAACCAAGTATCACGACTCGCTGGCGGTGGTGAAAGACCTCGAAGGTCGCATGAAAGCCAACAATGAGCTGCGCTATCACATCGCAGCCTACACCAGCACCAAGAATGTCGCACAGCAGTTAAAGACTGCCAAACGACCCGCAGCCTTTGAGGAGCAGCACCGTGCAGAGCTGACAGCATACCGGGTGGCAGCAGCCTATTTCAAGGCAAACAACATCACCAAGCTGCCCAGCCCGAAAAAGCTGGAAGCCGAGTATGCGCAGCTGGCATCCGAAAAGGCAAAGTTCTACGAACAGTACAAGGAAGCCAAGGAAGAACTGTTCAAGCTGAAAACCGCAAAGCAGAATGTTGCGTCCTTTTTCCGGGAGGAAGAACAGACGCAGCAGGAGAGATAAAGGAGTGTGCGTATGATCAATCTGAAAATTGACCCGGAGTTCCAGTCCCAGATTCCTCCTCTGACCGATGATGAATTCAAGCAGCTTGAAGAAAATATCCTGAAAGAGGGCAAGCTGCTTTCTCCTTTGATCGTTTGGGGCAATACCCTTGTTGATGGACACAACCGTTATGCCATCCTCCAGAAGCACCCGGAGATTTATTTCTCCACCATGCCGCTCCCGTTTGAAAGCCGGGAAGAAGTTCTCGCTTGGATTTGTAAAAATCAGCTGGGGCGGCGCAACCTCACACCGGAGCAGAAGAAGTTCCTCATTGGAAAGCAGTACAGTGTGGAGCATCGAAAGCCCGGTGGAAACGGCAACAACCAGCACACGGCTGCTGCCAAGAAAACTGCCCCGGAGGAATTGTGTCAAATTGACACAATTCCTCCCACCTCTGCGGAAGCGAGCATCCGCAAGCAGATTGCGGAGCGGAACAATGTCAGCGAATCCTACGTTGCCCGTTCTGAAAAATTCATGTGTGGCGTAGAGATCATGGAACAGATGGTGCCCGGTATGCAGGAGAAAATCCTGTCCGGGCAGTTCAAAGTCCGTGATGCTGATATGCACCGCCTTGCCAGAGCCGATTTTCCGAACCGCAAGCAGATCGTGCACGAGATTCTGCACCCGGAGGACCGCCCCGCTCCGCAGTCGAGCTACTCACACTACTCTGGAATCAACTACTCCGCGCTGGAAGTCGCTGTCCGGCGGATTCAGCAGGACTTTGATTTTTTGATGAGATACTTGCCTAAGCTACCGGACGATTCCTACGCCAAAACTGAAACGCTAAAAATCCTCAAGCAGCACAAAGCGTATATGGCACAGTTTGAAGAACTGCTGAACGATGAAAAAATCGCATAACGACAGGCACTTGTAAGCCATCAACGAGCCACCAGCCGCAAGTGCAGGGCGGAAAGCATCCGCGCCCTTGCGCCTGATAAAAATTGGAACTTTGATTTTCTCGCCCGGCTTTGCCACGGTGGGACGATCAAAGGAGCGTGCGTTTGAACAAAAAGAAAAAGTCCACAAACACTTCCCCTTATCCCGATGAAGTCATCGACCGTCTGGCACGGGCGTTCTACCCGGCCATCCTTGCCTGCTGGAACAGCGAGGAAGGACAGCGAGAGTTTGCCGCATGGCAGACAGAACAGGCTCATCTTGCAGGAAAAGAAAAACAGGAAGTTCCCGCTAGCAGAGTTCCCATAAAACAGTATTTGCAAAAGTTCCCTAAATGGGGAAGATTTGGCGTGACTTCGGTCACGCCTTTTCTTTGCTTCCAGTTCATCCAGAGGGATGTACCCCAGCCCATCGTACTTGATATGGATGTGCTGCACCCGCTTTCCGCTGGACTTATCCGGGGCATCCACATAGATAGCGGACACCAGTTCACGGAGAGCATAGGGGTGAGTTCTTCAATATGGACGTACTTGTGCGCTTTCTGGACGAACTTTTCAATATTCTCGATTTGCTGTTCCTGTACTTCGATTTCCTGCTGGATAGAGAGGACGTCCTCTTCCAGCTGCTTCTGCTCGGCATCGTAACTCTGGCTCATCATGTCAAAACGTTCATCGCTCAGCTTTCCACTGGCGTTGTCCTCGTAGATCTTCATGAACAGCCGTTTGAGATCTGCGATCCGCTTCTCATTCCGGGCAAGCTGCTTCTTCAGGACGGTCAGCTTTTCGGTGCTTTCCACCCGAAGCTGCTCCTCCATGACCTTGCGGAAGTAGTCTTCATGGCAAAGGATGTAGTCCGTTACCTGCTGGATATGGTTCAGCACACGGCCTTCCAGAACCTTTACCCGGATGAAGTGTCCCTTGCACTTGCTCCCGTTCTTCTTGTGCAGAGAGCAATCAAAGAAGTCTTGACTGAAGTCCCTGTTATTGGACGAACCATATTGCATCTTGGAACCGCAGTCAGCGCAGTAGACCATACCGGAGAAAATGCTGCTCTTGCCTGTCCGGGTCATGCGGTGACGCTGGTTACGAATCTCCTGAACCTTTTCAAACACATCATCGTCAATAATGCGCTCATGTGTATCCGGGAAGATAGCCTGATTTTCCACAGGATTCAGATGTCTCTTTTTATCCCAGATAGAGTTAGTATAGGTCTTGAAATTGACTGTGCAGCCAGTGTACTCCCGGCGTTCCAGAATCAAACTTACTGCTCTTTTATCCCAGCGATAAGGGTCTTCCGGGGCAGGTGCGTTTGTACTCCGGCCATGGCTCAACTTGTAGGCGGTAGGGGTCAGAACCTTATCTTCCCACAGTTGGTCTCGCAATTTGGGTCGGCCCACGGCCTTCCATGCACATGGAGAAGATGCGCTTCACGACCGCAGCCGCTTCCAGATCAACAAGCCAATGCTTCGGGTTCTCCGGGTCTTTTACATAGCCGTACGGCACATTGACCGTCAGCGGTACGCCACGCTCTCCCTTGGCCTTCTGAACGGCCCGAATCTTGCGGCTGGTATCGCGGGCGTAAAACTCGTTGAACCAGTTCTTAATGCCCGCAAAATCGTTGTTTACGCTGTTCGGGTCAATGGTGTCGTAGTTGTCGTTAATGGCAATGTAGCGAACGCCATACTGGGGAAAGGTGAAGTTGGTGTACAGACCTGTCAAGGCAGAATTGCGCCCCAGTCGGGATAAATCCTTCGTGATAACGATTCCTACACGCCCTGCTTCGATCTCGACCAGCATACTCTGAAAGCCGGGACGGTCATAGTTCGTGCCGGAGTAGCCATCATCCACAAAGAACACCGGGTTCGGGAAGTAGTTCTTCTTGGCGTATTCCAGAAGGATGGCCTTCTGGTTCTCAATGGACAGGCTTTCGCCGAGCCGTGCGTCCTCTTGCGACAGTCGGCAGTAAAGTGCGGTGATTTTATTCGTTGCTCCAGACATTGTTGTGTCCTCCTTACTCTGTGGAGCAACTGTCAGTACAGGATTGGTTACCGGGTCAAGTATAGCAGAATTGGGCGCAGTTGTCATTCGTCTGCACCCTCATCTTCAAATTTTTGCTGGGCGTTCTTGGCAACAATGCGCTCCAGCTTCTTCAAAAGGATTCCTTGCCCTCATAGCTGCCGGTCACGGTGTAGGTGGTGTGACCGACTTTCTCCGTGGTGGTCAGTTCTGGAATCCAGAAAGCGGACAGGTTCTTGACATGGAGGTTGCCGTTCTCGTCCACATAAGAGCCGTGTTTCTTCTGCTCTTCGGTCAAGGGCTGCCGCTTGAAATAGATTTCATTTTCGGAGATGCTCACGGTTTCGCTGGCTTGCTCCTTCGGGGTGTCGTCATACAGCTGGGCAAAAAATGCCAGTGCATCCTCGGGTGAGTCTTCCTCCATGAGCTGCTCGAAAACTCGCTGCTCCTCTGCCGAGAGGTTGTTCCATGCGGCATCCAACTCCTGCTCGTTGGCCGCGTTGACAAAGGCTTCGATTTCTTTTTTCATGGTGCATCCTCCTTTGGCTGCGGAAAGCGTTTTTCAAAAAGTATGGGTTTTCGTGAGAGCAAGAATCGTCCCGTGGCCACAAATTTTCAATACTTGAAAATTCCTGCCCCTTTGGGACTGCTTCTTGTTGGGGCGTGCCTGCCCCAAACCCTGCCAGATAAAAGCAAAGGGGCATTATCTGCCCCGATGCTTTTCCTTTCGCTTCTGCTGTTTCAGTTCAAACTGACGCTGCTTTTCTGCTTCGCGTTGTTTACGGCTAAGTGCTTTTCGCACCAGCTTATTTTCTTCTCGCTGCATTTGCAACGCCTGCTGTGACTTTGTACCGATTCCTGTGGCAACTGTTTCCTTTCGGATTTGTCGTTGCAATCGCTTTGGGTTCACAGACTCTTTCTTTACAACTGTCTCAACAGATGGACTGAAGCGCAGCCGACTGTAATTTTTGAGCAGATACTCCCAGACTTCATAGTCCTTTGGTTCTGGACCAAACACGACTTTACACACTGAAAGCTTTCTTCTCTCAATACGTTCAAATACTCCGATCCAGAATGGATCCTCAAAAAATACAGTCAGCTTTGTAGAATCAATGTCCATAACGAAACCCTCCTGAAATAAATCCTTACAGGAACGGACAACCCGGAGGGAAGGTTACTTACCTACACCGTGCGGTGTAGACGGCTGGGCTACCTACCAGCTCTGGCATCTCTCAGAAAGAAATGCGTTGCGTTTTTATCCTGCTTTTATTATATAAAGCACATCCCTGTGCATTATATCTGCCTTAATTGGTTTTCCAAGTGAAGTATACCACACTCGTGGTCAAATGACCACCCATATATACGAGAATTTGGCCGTTTTACTGCGTACGTGCGTACCAACCTTCCGTACGCACGTACGCAGCGATTCGCCCGAAACGTACCTTATACAACCGTTCCCCTCGGAGAGCCCACGGCACTTTGCAGGCCGCAGGGATGAAAGTGTCATAGTGGGTTATTACACTTCCGCAGAAGTGCCTTTTCCTCGCCGCAAACAGCCGGGGTGCGCCTTTGTGGAGCTTTCTATGCGGCGAATCCACATCGTCCACAGGCGATGTGAGCAGGGATTCTAAGGGGCGCAGCACCTTTGGCACACGACTTTGGTACAAAGTCTAGTGTGTTACACCTTGCCAGAGGTGTACACGTTCCTGAAATGCAAAAGCCCCATACCCAACACCTTGACGGTGCGGACATGGGACTTGATGCTTCCTCGGCCTAGCCGGGTACTCGTAACCAATCCTGACAGGCAGTTGCCGTGTCATTTCTCGAAAACTGTTTTACGAATACCCAGCACTGGGGAACTCCCTGCCTTACTTATCGTGTGTGGATTTTTGCAGGGTGCGTCCTTCGGGGCGCACCCTGTTTTTGTGTTTAAAGAGAAATCACTGTGTAACCTTGACGGGCAAAGGTAAGTGTTATTTAATGTATTTGAAGCCTTTTTGAAAACAGTACATATCATAGGAGTGTGAGTTGAATAATGTCACTGTCTGATTCGGAGTATGTTACCATTGATAAAGATATACGCAATACAGGCTTTTTTCTGAATATTTACCTCCTTGCTTTCAACTGAACCCTAAAGCATTTCTGCAGCCGCCACCTTTTGAATGCGATTTGATACCTCCGTACAATTTTAACATGAGCAGATTCAATCAAAACGATGCGCGTAGAATTATCAGCATTCCAGAAATCGGAGCATATGCGGTAGTTCATGCATACATGAAAGAAAAACATATTGTTAAAGACTTAATAGAGTTCACTGAGAATAATCCTTGCTCATTTTCTCCAATTTTGGGAGTGAATCATACGATTATTCGACACGAGCAATCGTACGGCGGCGATGCTCCCACAGGTGATATTCCCATGCCATCAGATTACATTTCAAATCTTGCAGCAAAGATAATCAAAGCAAGTGGAGCCAAAAAAATCTTGAAATTGGACATTTCCAACTTTTTCTCTAGCTTTTATCTTCATATGATTCCTGCTATTATTTTAGGGTTCGATGAAGCCAATCGACAGTTTCAGAATTTTCAGCATGGTGAGTCAGTAAGCGACACCTACACTATATATAAGAATTTGGATTCTATATATCGAAAACAAAATCTAAACCGAACAAATGGTCTCCTTGTTGGTCCGCTCTCTTCAAAAATAATTGCAGAAGGTATGATGGCAAGAATCGATAAGGAACTTTGTAACGCGGGTTTGAATTATTCTCGGTATGTTGATGATTATGAAATATATATTTATAATGATGATGAAAAGCAAATTGTCAGCATAGTAGGACGTATATTAAAGAAATATGGATTCACATTGAATTATGAAAAAACAGAAATTACTGAGTTTCCCTATTATATAGCTGAAAATCTAAAGAAAATTATTGAAAAATATCAATCGGCAGTGGATGAAAATCCATTGATATCACATAACGCCGAGTTGATGAACCTTTTTAACACATTTTTCAATCTTGAAATTTCAGGGACCAAAGGTTCAATAAGATACCTCTTAAAGAGCATCGAAAACGCTCCCATCGAGCTTACTGATGATCAAGATCAAAGACTTTACCGTGCATATCTTTTTACAATCTTAACTAATAATGCTCGATCTCTAACAAAAGCTTGTTCGCTTATTCTTAAAAGTACAACATATGAGCCATTGAACGAAAAAGAAAAAGCTCAGATTTCAACAATGCTTTTGATGAATCTCCTAGAAGATCATGACTTGGAAGTTCTCTGGTTACTATATATTTTAATAGAAGCTCAAGCATTGGTCCCTAATGATTCTGCAATCAATAAAATTATTGAAAGTCAAAATGAACTTGCTCAAATAATGCTGCTTCGTAAAAATTTTTTATCTGACGCTCAGAAACAAACAATTTCCGAAAAAACACATTCTTGGATTTTGTTATATGAACTGTTTTCTAACGATATTATATCCGAGGAATCACTCGTCCGAAAACTAAATCTCAACAAAAACCTCAACATGTATAGAAAAATGAAAGATAACGACGTTCATTTTTGTTACTGACATGTAAGAAGCTCCTCTCATAGAACATAGAAAGATGTACAACTATGGTTGTAGCACTGTGGTAATATACGGCATATCCTCTGTCTAGTCACATAAGATGGAGAACTTACATGATATAGGAGCATCAAGTTCTCAGGCTGCAAACTTGATGCAAAGCAAAAGGCAGGGCACCACCTTCATGGTGATACCCTGCCTTTATTCGTTCTTGCTTACCGTTCTGCGTACTCTCGCCGCAGAACCTCCGATAAACAAAAAACGTACCCGAACCCTTTCTCGTAAAGAATCGGGTTCGAGTACGAACTGTATGGTGGACGGTACAGGACTCGAACCTGTGACCTCCTGCACGTCAAGCAGATGCTCTACCAGCTGAGCTAACCGTCCATATTCTGTTTTGCCGAAATCAGCTTGATTATATTACCATACCTTCTGCCAAAAAGCAAGTGCTTTTTCAAAAATTGTAAAACTTTTTTAAAGGCAGGGGCGCTGACTGCCCTTTTTACGAGCCAGCGCACATTTGGCGGCGGCAGGCGAAAGGTTTTCTGTTGCTCACACTGTTTTGTTGTGATATAATAATAAAGTTATAATAGGAATAGTATCGGAAGGTATTTGCAGCATGAGAGTTTTGGGCATCGACCCCGGCTACGCCATCGTGGGCTGGGGCGTGGTGGATTACGCAGGCAACCGGTTTGCGCCGGTGGACTTCGGTGCGGTGTGCACCGACGCGGGCGTGCCGTTCGAGCGCCGTCTGGACGAGGTGTATGCAGGCATCAAAGAGGTGATCGAGCGCACCCGGCCCGAGGTGCTTGCCATCGAAAAGCTGTTCTACCAGCACAATCAGACCACGGTCATCGGCGTGGCAGAAGCCCGCGGTGTGATCCTGCTGGCGGCAGCGCAGGCAGGCCTGCCTATCTACGAGTACACCCCCATGCAGGTCAAGCAGGCTGTTACCGGTTACGGCAAGGCCGTGAAAAAGCAGGTGCAGGAGATGACCCGTGTGCTGCTGCATCTGCCCGCCGTGCCAAAGCCGGACGATACCGCCGATGCGCTGGCTATGGCGATCACTTTCTGCCACACCAACGGCAACCAGCTCAACCGCTTTGTCCGCCGTGTGGCCGGGCCGATCTGACCCTCTCACCGGTTCCGTCCGCCTGCAGCGGCGCGGCACCGGAGCTCTCCTGAAGGGCGAGCTGAACAGAGGAAAATTGGCCGACACAGAAACTGAGAGGGCTTTAAATGATCTACTGTCTGACAGGAAAAATCGTCAAAAAAAGCATGAGCGCGGTGGTGCTCAGCTGCGGCGGTGTAGGCTACTACGCCCAGTGCCCGGCCAGCGTGGCCGGGGCCTTGCCCGGCGTGGGCAAGGAAGCCACCATTTATACCGTGATGAGCGTCACCGAGAACGACGTGAGCCTTTACGGCTTTGCCACCGAGCAGCAGCAGGCCTGCTTTGAGATGCTGACCGCCGTGTCCGGCGTGGGGCCTAAGGTGGGCCTTGCCATCCTGAGTGTGATGGAGCCGGACCGCGTGGCACTGGCGATCTCGGCGGGGGACCACAAGGCGTTCAAGGCGGCTTCCGGCGTGGGGCCGAAGCTTGCACAGCGCATCGTGCTGGAGCTGAAGGATAAGGTCGCCAAGGGCTTTGTGGACGGCATCTCGCTGGAGGATGTGGCAGGTGCTTTTGCCGACACACAGGCTTCTCAGGGCAGCAGTCAGGCCATTGCGGCGCTGGTGTCGCTGGGGTACAGCCAGAGCGAAGCAGCGCTTGCCGTTTCCAAGATCGACGCGGCATTGCCCGTGGAAGAGATCATCAAACTGGCCTTGCGCAGCATGGCAGGCAGGAGGTAAAGAATGCAGGACGAAACTGCGCTGTACGGCGCAAAAATGATGCAGCCCGGCATGACGGCGGCGGACAGCGAGGAAAACAACCTCCGCCCGCAGCATCTGGAAGACTATATCGGGCAGGAAAAGGTCAAGCAGAACCTGAAAATTTACTTGGAAGCTGCCAAGCGGCGCGGCGAACCGATGGACCACATCCTGCTCTACGGCCCGCCGGGCCTTGGCAAGACCACACTGGCAGGCATCATTGCCAACGAAATGGGCGTACAGATCCGTATTACCAGCGGCCCGGCCATTGAAAAGCCCGGCGACCTTGCTGCCCTGCTCACCAATCTGCAGGAGGGCGATGTACTGTTCATCGACGAGATCCACCGCCTGTCCCGTCAGGTGGAAGAGGTGCTGTATCCGGCGCTGGAAGACTATGCGCTGGATATCATGATCGGCAAAGGCCCCAGCGCCCAGAGCATCCGCATCAACCTGCCGCGGTTCACGCTGGTGGGTGCCACCACCCGTGCAGGCCAGATCACCGGCCCTCTGCGCGACCGCTTTGGCGTGCTGCTCAAGCTGGAGCTGTACAGCCCGGATGAACTGAGCAAGATCATCCAGCGCTCGGCAGGCATCCTCGACCAGCCCATCACGCCGGAAGGTGCTTACGAGCTGGCCAAGCGCAGCCGCGGCACGCCCCGCGTGGCAAACCGCTTTTTGAAGCGCATCCGCGACTTTGCCACCGTGCTGGGCGACGGCATCATTGACCGGGATGTGGCCCTGATGGGCCTCAAGCGGATGGACGTGGACGCACTGGGTCTGGACGAACTGGACCGCAGTATGCTGCGTGCGATCATTGAAATGTACAACGGCGGCCCGGTGGGTCTGGAAACGCTGGCGGCGGCCCTCGGCGAGGAATCCGTCACGCTGGAAGACCTGTGTGAGCCGTATCTGATGCAGATGGGCTTTCTGACCCGGACGCCCCGGGGCCGCTGCGCAACGCGGCTGGCCTACGAACATCTGGGCCTGAAAGCGCCGGAGGCCGCTGTGCCCGAGGACAACGGGCAGCAGAGTTTGTTCTGAGATAAACGGGCTTGCCCTCTCAGTCTCACTTCGTTCGACAGCTCTCCCAAAGGGAGAGGTGGCATCGCGCAGCGATGACGGAGAGGGCGAGGATGCTTACAATATTATAACTTGCTTCTTTCTATAGAAAGTGGGGTATTATTATGGGAAAATACTTTGGAACCGATGGCGTGCGCGGCGTGGCCGGCGCAGACCTGACCTGTGAGCTGGCAATGAAGATCGGCCGCGGCGCTGCTGCGGTGCTGACCGGCAGCACCGGCCACCGTCCGCGCATCCTGATCGGCAAGGACACCCGCCAGTCCGGTGATATGCTGGAAGCAGCCCTGACCGCCGGTCTGTGCAGCGTGGGTGCGGATGTGGAAAGTCTGGGCGTTCTGCCAACGCCCGCTGTGGCCTATCTGGTGGGCAAGTACAATGCCGATGCCGGCATCGTGATCTCTGCCTCCCACAATCCGATGGAGTTCAACGGCATCAAGATCTTTGCCGGTACCGGCTATAAGCTGCCGGACGAGGTGGAGAACCAGATCGAAGCCTACATCGACAACAATTGCGCGGGCATTGAGCTGAAGACCGGTGCCGAGGTGGGCCGTGTGTACCGCCGCGATGACGGCCTGCAGGACTATGTGGATCACCTTTATGAGTCCATCCACGGCGACCTGACCGGCCTGAGGGTCTGCATCGACTGCGCAAACGGCGCTTCGGCTGCCGTGGCACAGAAGCTGTTCCCCCGTCTGGGCGCAGACTGCACCTTCATCGGCATTGAGCCTGACGGCCAGAACATCAACAAGGGCGTAGGCAGCACCCACCTCGACAATTTGAAAAAGGCTGTTGTAGAGGGCGGCTTCGACTGCGGCATTGCCTTTGACGGCGATGCCGACCGCTGCCTTGGCTGCGACGAAAAGGGTCAGGAGATGGACGGCGACAAGATCATTGCCCTGCTGGCCATGACCATGAAGGAAAAAGGCCGTCTGGACGGCGACACCGCCGTGGTTACGGTCATGTCCAATCTGGGCTTCATCAAATATATGGAGAGTCAGGGCATCAACACCGAAAAGACCGCCGTGGGCGACCGCTACGTGCTGGAAAACATGCGCGAGAACGGCTTTGCCATCGGCGGCGAGCAGAGCGGCCATGTCATCCTGCTGCACCATGCCACCACCGGCGACGGTGAGCTGACCGCCGGCAAGCTGCTCAAGCTGCTGGCTGAAAGCGGAAAGAAGATGAGCGAGCTGAACGGCATCTACGCCCAGTACCCGCAGGTGCTGGTGAATGTGACCGCCAACGCCGCCCAGAAAAAGCCTACAAAGAGGACGAAGTGCTGGCCGGTTTCATTGAGAACGAGCAGCAGAAGCTCATGGGCATGGGCCGCGTGCTGGTGCGGGTGTCCGGCACCGAGCCGAAGATCCGCGTGATGGTGGAGGGCCAGGATCTGGACGCCATCCACCGCTGCGCCGACCGCATCGTGGATAAGATCAACAAGCGCATTCTGGGCCAGTAAGAAACGGATAAAAGAGAAGGGAGGACGCTATGCGCCCTGCAGATACCTGGAAAGACTATGAACTGCTGGATGCCACCGACGGCAACCGTCTGGAGCGCTGGGGTGAGACCATCCTCATCCGCCCGGACCCGCAGGTGGTGTGGAAAACGCCCAAGCAGAGCCCGCTGTGGGCAAAGGCAGATGCTGTTTATCACCGCTCCAATCAGGGCGGCGGCGAGTGGGAGTACAAGCGCCGTCTGCCCGAAAAGTGGAAGATCAGCTGCGGCGAGGGCGAGGATAAGCTCACCCTCATCGTCAGCCCTACCGGCTTCAAGCACACCGGCGTGTTCCCGGAGCAGGCTGTCAACTGGGCATGGTACGCCAAAAAACCGTGCCGCAGGCCGCCCGGTAAAGGTGCTGAACCTGTTCGGCTACACCGGCGGTGCCACACTGGCCTGTGCGGCGGCAGGTGCCACCGTCTGCCATGTGGATGCCTCCAAGGGCATCGTGGCGTGGGGCAAGGACAATGCTGCGGCAAGCGGCCTTGCCGACCGGCCCATCCGCTGGCTGGTGGACGACTGTGCCAAGTTCGTTGCCCGCGAAAAGCGCCGCGGCAACACCTACGACGGCATCATCATGGACCCGCCCAGCTACGGGCGCGGCCCCGGCGGTGAGATCTGGAAGCTGGAGGACTGCATCTACGACCTCATCAGCCAGTGCGAAGAGGTGCTGAGTGATACGCCGCTGTTTTTTGCAGTGAACAGCTACACCACCGGCCTGTCCCCGGCGGTCATGGAATATATGCTCAAGACCACGCTGGTGCCCCGCTTTGGCGGCGAGACCAGCTGCGACGAGATCGGCCTGCCGGTCTCTGCCACCGGCGGCGTGGTGCCCTGCGGCGCAACCGCCATCTGGGAAGAATAAATACTCCTTCCGTCATCGCTTCGCGATGCCACCTCCCTCAGGGAGGGAGGCTTTCTGACGGCAGAAAACCAAAAGGCTCCCTCTTTGAGGGGGCTGCCGCCGCAGGTGGCTGGGGGAGTTTATAAAATAATCTGAGATTTGGGGTACAGCCCCTTTCAGAGGGGCGCACCACCAGAAAGAGAAACACAAATGGAAGAGACGATTTTAACAGCACAAAATCTGAAATTCCGCTACGACAGCGACCAGCCGATTTACGCACTGGACGGTGTCTCAACGGAAGTAAAGCGCGGCGAATTCGTGGCCGTGCTGGGTGCCAACGGCTGCGGCAAGTCCACGCTGGCAAAGCACTTCAACGCTATCCTGCTGCCGGAGAGCGGCAAGGTCTACGTGGAGGACATGGACACCGCAGACGACGACAAGCTCTATGATATCCGCCAGACCGTGGGCATGGTGTTCCAGAACCCGGACAATCAGATCGTTGCCACCGTGGTGGAGGAAGACGTTGCCTTTGCACTGGAAAACCTCGGTGTGCCGCCCGAAGAGATGCGCCGCCGCGTGGACGACTCCATGAAGATGGCCGGCATCTATGAGTACCGCGAGCGCGCACCCCACAACCTTTCCGGCGGCCAGAAGCAGCGCGTTGCCATTGCAGGCGTTGTTGCCATGCGGCCGGACTGCCTGATATTAGACGAAGCCACCGCCATGCTGGACCCCCGGGGCCGTGAGCAGGTGATGCAGACCATCCACTACCTGAACAGGAATATGGGCATCACCGTGGTGTCCATCACTCACTACATGGAGGAAGCTGCGCAGGCAGACCGTGTGCTGGTGATGAGCAAGGGCCATGTGGTGATGGAGGGCACCCCCAAAGAGGTGTTCAGCCAGACCGAGAAGGTGCGCTCCCTGCATCTGGATGTGCCGCAGGCTGCAGAGCTGAGGGACGAGCTGGTGAAGGCCGGCATCCCGATGCCGGAGGGCATCATCGACACCGGCGAATGCGCACAGGCTCTGTACGAGCTTTTGCAGTAAGGGGGGCAGACGCAAATGGCAGATATCATCAAAGTAGAACATCTGAGCTACGTCTACAACCCCGGCATGCCCAATGCGGTCACTGCGCTGGACGACGTGAGCTTTACGGTGGAAGAGGGCGACTTTGTGGGCATCATCGGGGCCACCGGCTCCGGCAAGAGCACCCTCATCACCCACATGAACGGCCTGAACAAGCCTACCAGCGGCAAAATTTATATCGATGGCCGCGACCTGTGGGAAGATCCGGAGAAGATCCGGGACTTCCGCTTCCTCACCGGTCTGGTGTTCCAGTACCCGGAATACCAGCTGTTCGAGGAGACCTGTTATAAAGATATCGCGTTCGGCCCCAAGAACATGGGTCTGGACGAAGCCGAGATCGACCGCCGCGTGCATGAAGCCGCCGATTTCGTGGGCCTTGACCCGGCCCTGCTGGAGCGCAGTCCCTTTGAGCTTTCCGGCGGCCAGAAACGCCGGGTGGCCGTGGCGGGCGTTATGGCCATGAAGCCCCGCATTCTGGTGCTGGACGAGCCTGCTGCGGGCCTTGACCCGGAGGGACGGGACGACATCCTCAGCGAGGTGAAGGAGTACCACAAAAAGACCGGCACCACTGTGCTGCTGGTGTCCCACAGCATGGAGGACATTGCCAAGTACGCCAACCGCGTTCTGGTGATGAGCAACAAGAAAATTGCCATGTACGACACCGTGGAAAAAGTGTTTGCCCGCGCTCCGGAGCTGCTGGAGCTGGGGCTTTCCGTGCCGCAGGTGACGAAGATCTTCCTCAAGCTGCGGGAGATGGGTGTGGATGTGCCCGCTGATGTGTACACCATCCCCTATGCGGTCAAGATGATCCTGGAGGCCAAGCGCCGCCGGGAGGCAGGCGAGAGCCTTGTGCTCCCGCGGGAAGCAAAGAAGGAAGGAGGCGCTGCCGGATGCTGAGAGATATCACCATTGGCCAGCACTTCCCGGGCAACAGTCTGGTGCACCGGTTTGACCCGCGCCTGAAACTGGTGCTGACCATCGCCTATATTGTGCTGCTGTTTGCAGCTTCCAATCCGCTGGGCCTTGCCCTTTCCATTCTGTTCCTTGCAGCAATGTACAAGGTGGCAAAAATTCCCGGCAAAATGATCATGAAGAGCCTGAAGCCCATCCTGCCCATCGTGATCTTCACAGCGTTGCTGAACCTGTTCTTTGTGTCAGGCGAGGGCGAACCGCTGGTGCACATCTGGTTTTTGACCATTTATGCCGAGGGTGTGCGCTATGCTGTGTTGATGGCAGTGCGCGTCATGGCGCTCATCGCAGGCACCAGTCTGCTCACCTACACCACCAGCCCCATCGTGCTCACGGATGCCATCGAGCAGCTGCTCAAGCCCTTGGGCAAACTGCACTTCCCGGTGCACGAGCTGGCGATGATGATGAGCATTGCCCTGCGGTTCATCCCCACCCTCATTGAGGAGACGGACAAAATTATGAACGCCCAGAAAGCCCGCGGTGCCCAGCTGGATACCGGCAAGATGACCGACCGGGTAAAAGCCTTGGTGCCGGTGCTCATCCCGCTGTTCATTTCGGCCTTCCGCCGCGCGGACGAGCTGGCCATGGCCATGGAATGCCGCTGCTACCGGGGCGGCGACGGCCGCACCCGCCTGAAGGTGCTGCGCTGCGAAAAGCAGGATTATATCGACCTTGCCGTGTGCATCGCCTGCTTTGCAGTGATCCTTGCCTCCCGGCTGGTGTTCCCGAATTTTTAAAACTCCCCCAGTCGCCTTCGGCGACAGCCCCCTCGAGGAGGGGGCCTTATAGCCTCCCTCTTTGAGGGAGGTGGCACGGCAAAGCCGTGACGGAAGGAGTTCCATGCAGAACTTTTTACTTACCCTTGCCTACGACGGCACCAATTACTGCGGCTTTCAGGTGCAGCCCAATGGCCGCAGCGTGGCCCAAACCTTTCAGGACGCGCTGCAGGCCGTGCTGGGCAGCCGCCCCGATATCAAGGGCTGCAGCCGCACCGATGCAGGGGTGCACGCGCTGGGCTTCAAGCTCAACTTCCACGCCGATACCCGCATCCCGGCGGCAAAGTTCCCGCTGGCGCTCAACCAGCATCTGCCGCCGGACATCCGGGTGCTGGACGCGCAGGTGGTGCCGGAGGACTTCCACGCCCGGTACGCGGCCCATACCAAAACCTACCTCTACCGCATCCACAACCACCCCATCGACTCGCCTTTTGACGCGGCTTATTACACCCGGGTGCCCCGGCATCTGGACGAAGCCAGAATGCAGGCGGCGGCGCAGCAGTTCGTGGGCAGGCACGATTTTCTGGCTCTGTGCGCGGCGGGCTCTTCCGCTGCAGCCCATGGCGATACCGTGCGCACCATCACGGACTGTCATGTTACCCGCAAGGGGGACGAGATCGACATTGAAGTGACCGCCGACGGCTACCTGTACAACATGGTGCGCATTCTGGCAGGCACTTTGTGCGAAGCGGGCGCAGGCCGGCTGGACCCGGCGGAAATTCCCGCCATTCTGGAAAGCCGTGACCGCAGCCGCGCCGGGCCGACCCTGCCCGCCAAGGGCCTGTTTTTGAAGTGTGTGGAGTATGATCTGTAAGGAGAACCATTCATGAGCAAAATTCGCCGCGGCGGACATTCCGCCGAAGGGGAGACGCTTTCTGCCGGACGCGTCGAATATCTGGAAGCCGCCCGGGCCCGGGTGCGCACACGGCGCATCCGCCGCACCGTCGTCATCGTAGCGGTGCTGACCATCCTTGTCCTGTTTGCCACCGGCGCAGTGGGGTCTTCCATTGCACGCGCAAAAGACCTTGTGGATACTGCCGTCATCGCGCTGGCACCAGCCGCAGGCTGGCCGCAGCAGACCGGCATCACCGACCCGGATGCGGTGGCGCAGATGTCTGGCAGCTTTGTGGAGATGGGCGGCGACAGCTGCGTGGTATACAGTCTTGGCGGCACCCGCCTGAACAGCATCCAGAGCGGCTATGCCCGCCCGGCCATTGCTGCAGGCAAGACCCGCTTTGTGCTGTACAACCGCTCCGGCAATGAGCTTCGGGTGGAAAGCCGCACCCAGAACCTTTATACAAAAACCATGGACAGCACCATCTCGCTGTGCGCCGTGGCAGATGCCGGACAGGTGGCTGTTGTGACCGACAGCACCGACAGCGTGGCAAAGCTGACCGTTTACAATTCCAGTATGCAGCAGCAGCTGGTGTGGAACCTGACCAGTGAGCAGGGCACCCCGCTGCGCATGGCCTTTGCGCCGGACAGCCGCCGCCTTGCCGTGGCCGCTGTATCGGCGGTGGGCGGCCAGCTGACCACGAACCTTTATGTACTGCCCCTCTCGCAGGGCGACCCGGTATGCCTTGGCTCCGAGAACAGTGTGCCCCAGTGGATGGGCTGGATGTCCAACGGCTTTTTGCTGGTGCTTTATGAGAACCGCGCCGTGCTGTACAACACGAGCGGCGGCAGCGCAGGCGAACGCGCCAGCTACGATTTTGGCGGCGGCACCCTCGTCAGTGTGTCCAACACCAGTAACGGTGCGGCCCTGCTGCTGAGCAATGGCCAGACCAGCACGGCGGTGCTGCTGGACGGGGAGCTGACCGTGGGTTACAGCGGCAGCGTGCTCTCGGCCAGCCAGATCATCCGGGCAAAGAACGACGGCTTCTACCTGCTCACCGACAGCACGGTGGAGCGCTTCAACGGTGTGGGCGAGTTCCAGTGGAGCCAGCCGCTTTCGGCCCGGCCGCAGGCACTGATCGAGGGCAAGCAGATCATGGTGCTCAGCGGCAACACGGTGCAGGTGGTCACACCGCCGGAGCAGACAGCTTCCAGCGGACAGTGATTTTTGGGTGAGAAGATCATGCGTAAATAGCACTCTTGCGGGGAAAGTGATAAAAATAACAGGGAAAACAAGGTATGTTCAAGAATCCGTCATTTCTTTTTGATATCATATGCACGGCAGCATGGATCATTCTGGTGGTGCGCTATGCGCGCAAGGGCTTTCTTTCGTCCATTGTGCAGCTGGTGGGCAACCTGTTCAGTCTGCTGGGGGCCAAGGAGCTTTCCGCTGCCTGCGCCGGCTGGGTGTTCGAGCACATGCTGGCAGGCGGCTTCCGCACCCAGATCGCAGCAAACATTGCTGCGGGCGGTGCGGTAGACCTTTCCGGCATTGCGGAAAAGTATGCGGGCTTCCTGCCTGCTTCTTTCCGCGCTTCCATCGTGGCAGCCTGCGAGCGCTCCATTGGCGCTGTGCTGGCCGATAACGCGGTGGTGCTGGCCGATTCCATTGTGGAAAACGTGCTGCAGCCGCTGCTCACACCGGTGATCACGCTGGTGCTGTTCTTCTTGTTCTACGCGCTTTTGCGCCTGCTGGTCAGTATGCTGGTCACGGTGCTGGGCCTTGTGAACAAGCTGCCGGTCATTGGCACGGTAAACCGCGGCCTTGGCTGGCTTGTGGGCGGTGCCACGGCGCTGCTGGATATCTATTTGGTGCTGTGCATCCTGTGGGGCATCATCGTCATCACAGGCGGCAACCTGAATGTGCTCAACGATACGGTGATGAGCAGCAGTCTTTACTACAAAATCTTCAATCTCTTCAACCCTTTCCTGTAAAGGGTTTTGCATAAAGGAGGAACTATGGTCTGTATTCGATGCCAGAAACGTCCGGCGATCATCTTCATCCAGCGGATGGACAATGGTCAGATGAAGCAGGAGGGCTACTGCCTGCACTGCGCCCGTGAGCTGCACATCAAGCCGGTGGACGATCTGATGAAGCAGTTCGGCATGTCGGATCAGGATCTTGATAACATGGAGAACCGCATGGAAAGCATGATGGAGGAGATGGGCGATGCAAACCCGCTCTCCATGATGATGAACATGGCGAACGGCGGCGAGGATGCTGACCCGGACAGCATGGACGAAGATCTGATCCCCGGCAGCAATGCCACCTTCCCGCTGGGCTTTACCAGCAGCGAGAAGAAAGATGGCGACAAAAAGACCGACCGCAAAAATGGCAAAAAGCCGCCTAAGCGCAAATTTTTGGATACCTATTGCGAGAATCTGACCCGCAAGGCCCGGGAAGGCAAACTGGACGATATCATTGGCCGCGACCGCGAAATTTACCGCACCATCCAGATTTTGAGCCGCCGCCAGAAGAACAACCCCTGCCTCATCGGCGAAGCCGGTGTGGGCAAGACCGCCATTGCCGAGGGCATTGCGGAGCGCATTGCCAAGGGGGATGTGCCCATCGGCCTGAAGGATAAGGAGATCTATCTGCTGGACCTCACCAGCCTTGTGGCAGGCACCCAGTTCCGCGGCCAGTTCGAGCAGCGGGTCAAGGGCCTGCTGAGCGAGGTGAAGGCCGCAGGCAACGTGATCCTGTTCATCGACGAGATCCACACCATCACCTCTGCCGGTGAGAGCGAGGGTGCCATGAACGCGGGCAATATCCTGAAGCCCGCCCTCTCCCGTGGTGAAATTCAGGTCATCGGTGCCACCACCTTCAACGAGTACCGCAAGTATATCGAGAAGGATCAGGCGCTGGAACGCCGTTTCCAGCCCGTGCGGGTGGAAGAACCCAGCGTGGCCGATACCCTTGCTGTGATGAACGGCATCAAGCACTACTACGAGCAGCACCATCATGTGCAGGTGCCTGCCGATGTGCTTTCTGCCACTGTCACCCTGAGTGAGCGCTATATCACCGACCGTTATCTGCCCGATAAGGCCATCGACCTGCTGGACGAAGCCTGCGCCTGCTGCAATCTGGCCCACCCGGTCATTTCCGAGTATCTTGGGATGCAGAAGGAGCTGGATGCCCTCAAGCAGGAAGAAGCCGAGATGGAGAATGCGGATGTGAACGAGCCCATCGACTACGAGCGCGTGGCCGAGCGCAAGACCCGCATTGCAAAGCTCGAAGCCGACCTGCCCGCAAAGCAGGCTGCTGCCAGCGAGATCCAGGTGACCATGGACGATGTGGCCAAGGTCATCGAGCTGTGGACCGGCATTCCGGCGGTCAAAATTCGGGAGACCGAGTTCGCAAAGCTGGCAAACCTTGAGGGCGAGCTGAAAAAGAAGATCATCGGGCAGGACGAGGCCGTGCATCTGGTGGCGCAGGCCATCAAGCGCAGCCGCGCCGACCTTTCCGGCCGCCGCCGTCCCGCAAGCTTCATCTTTGTGGGCCCCACCGGCGTGGGCAAGACCGAGCTGGTCAAGCAGCTGGCAAATCAGCTGTTCGACGGCCCCGACCCGCTCATTCGTCTGGACATGAGCGAGTATATGGAAAAATACGCGGTGTCCCGCATGATCGGTTCGCCTCCGGGCTATGTGGGCTATGAGGAGGCCGGCCAGCTCACCGAAAAGGTGCGCCGCCGCCCCTACAGCGTGGTGCTGTTCGATGAGATCGAAAAGGCGCACCCGGATGTCATGAACATTTTGCTGCAGATTCTGGACGAGGGCAAGATCAACGATGCGCAGGGCCGCACGGTGGACTTCTCCAACACGGTCATCTGCATGACCTCCAACGCCGGCAGCAGTGACCAGAGCACCGGCGGGCTTGGTTTCAACAAGAGCGAGGAACAGCTCAGCGAGGAAAAGACCCGCAAGGCGCTGGCCCAGTTCCTGCGGCCGGAGTTCCTTGGCCGCGTGGATGAAGTGATCGCCTTCAAGCCCCTGACCGAGGAGACCCTGCAGGGCATCGCGGCCCTGATGCTGGACGAGTACAAGCCCGGCATGGAGGCCAAGGGGATCGCATACAGCTACACCCCGGCAGCCCTCAAGGCGCTGGTGCAAAAGAGTCAGGGCGGCAAGTTCGGCGCCCGCGACCTGCGCCGTGTCATTCGCAAAGCCGTGGAAGACCCCGCCGCCGAGCGCCTGATCGACGGCACGCTGGCATCCGGCGGCACCCTTGTGGTGGATGCTGGTGAAAACGGCGAAATCATCTTGAAGTAAACAAAGAGAAAGCCCCTGCATCCGTTTTGGAATGCAGGGGCTTTTCCGCTGTTTGGCGCTGTACGGCAAACTGGAACTTGTCGGGGCGAGGCCCCTCCATCTTGCTAACGCAAGACCGTTCGGTCGCTTAAAAGCCCCACTGGGGCTTTCATTGTTCCGCTTCGCTCCACAAACGCGAATTTTCAAATTAGTCTTTGCAAATAACCTTTGAACCTTCACCATCAATTACAATTCCCTGACGGTTGTTAATAGGGCATAGATTCAAATCCGAAAACTCAGTCATTATTTTCTCGGTAACTTTCTTAAATGGTGCTGTAAGATAATGCGGAAGAACATAGAAATCAATCAAAGCAAGCCCTGCATCATCTTCTTGTGAGTAGTCCTCCGGCTTTTCATCCATTTGCTCGATATATTGGATGCTTGGAGCGCATATAATCGCACCTGCCGATTCACCAATCATCAGTTTTCCCTTTGCCAATTCTTTCTTCAACAGCTCATCCGTTCCCGTTTTACGGAGCTGGTCTATAAGGAAAAAAGAATTTCCGCCGGTAAAATATATCACATCCGCATCTTCAAAAACAGACTGTATCGTTGAATAAGCCTCCGTTGAAATATCAATTTCAGTTACGATTGCTCCCAACTTTTTGAATAATTTTCGAGCCGAGCCGACATAACCGGTGTAGCCTTCACGCAGCGAAGCTGTTGGAATAAATGCGACTTTTTTATTTTCAATTTCTTCCTTTATCAGACTTCCTACACTTGAAAAGTGCGAACATAAAAATAGTTTCATCAATATTCTCCTTTATATATAAATTCGCGTTTGTGGAGCGAAGCGGAACAATGAAAGCCCCAGTGGGGCTTTTAAGTGACAGAACGGTCTTGCGTAGCAAGATGGAGGGGCCTCGCCCCGACAAGTTTCGATTTGTTGAATCAAGTATAGCATATTGCGAACAAAAGGAAAAGCAAAGCTGTGAATGCATGATATTATCCCGCATTGACAAAACTGCGCAGAATCAGTACAATAAAACATAGCTATCCGCAAATTTTTTGCATGAGAATAAAGGAGCGTTTTTCTATGCCGAGCAATAAAGTCCGCACCCGTTTTGCGCCGTCGCCCACGGGTTATATGCACGTTGGCAACCTGCGCACTGCCCTGTACACCTACCTGATGGCAAAGCACGAGGATGGCACCTTCATCCTGCGCATCGAGGATACCGATCAGGGCCGCTATGTGGAGGGCGCTGTGGATGTCATCTACAACACCCTGCGGGAGACCGGCCTGCTGTGGGACGAAGGCCCGGACATCGGCGGCCCCGTGGGCCCCTATGTGCAGAGCGAGCGCATGGGCATGTTCAAACAGTATGCCGAGCAGCTGGTGGCAGAGGGCAAGGCATACTATTGCTTCTGCACCGAGGAGCGTCTGGAGGCCCTGCATGCTGAGCAGCGCGCCAACGGTGAGATGACCCACTATGACGGATGCTGCCGCGACCTGCCCAAGGACGAAGTGGAAAAGCGTCTTGCTGCCGGGGAACCCTATGTTATCCGCCAGAAGATCCCCCGCGAGGGCGTGACCGGCTTCGACGATGTGGTGTACGGCCACATCGAGGTGAACAACAGCGAGATGGACGACCAGATCCTCATCAAGACCGACGGCATGCCCACCTACAACTTTGCAAATGTGGTGGACGACCACCTCATGGGCATCACCCACGTGATCCGCGGCAGCGAGTATCTGTCCTCTACCCCCAAGTACAACCTGCTGTATCAGGCGTTCGGCTGGGAGATCCCCACCTACATCCACTGCCCGCCGGTCATGAAGGATGCGCAGAATAAGCTTTCCAAGCGCAACGGCGATGCCAGCTATCAGGATCTGGTAGCAAAGGGCTACCTGACCGAGGCCGTGCTGAACTACATCTGCCTGCTGGGCTGGAGCCCCAAGGGCGAGTATGCCGAGCAGGAGATCTTCTCCCTGCCGGAACTGGTCAAGATCTGGTCTCCGGACGGCATCTCCAAGTCTCCGGCCATCTTCGATCCCCTCAAGCTGCGGGCCATCAACGCGGAATATATCCGCCGCCTGTCCCCGGAAGAGTTCCAGAAGAAGGCGGAGCCGTGGATCGACAAGGCCGTGCACACCTCTATCGACAAGAAGCTGCTGTGCGCAAACCTGCAGCCCCGCTGCGAAGTGCTGGGCGAGATCCCGGAGCAGCTGGATTTCTTTGACGCCATGCCCGAGTACGATGTGAGCATGTACGCCAACAAGAAGCAGAAGACCACCCCGGAGACCGCCAAGGAGGCACTGGAAGCCCTGCTGCCTGTGCTCAGCGACGAAGCACTGGATTTTGGCAATCGCGATGCCGTCTTCGATGCCTGCAAGGCCAAGGCTGAGGAGCTGGGCAAGAAGAACGGCTGGCTGCTGTACCCGCTGGGCATTGCCCTTTCTGGCAAGCAGCGCACCCCCGGCGGCGGCACCGACCTTGCCTGCATGATGGGCCGCGAAACCACCCTTGCCCGCGTAAAAGCGGCAATTGAAAAGCTGAACGGCTGATTTTTGCCATAAAACCACAAAGCTCTGCAGCATTTTTGAACGCTGCAGGGCTTTTTTGCGTCTTTGGGCCGGTTTGCGGCAGAACACTGCACCGCGCCAAAAATCGCCGCGCGCCTGCGCTACAGTATATGCAGAAAGCGCGGGGAACAGAACCACAACGCCCCGCCGGAAAGCGGGGAGTTTTTATGACAGAGCGGATGGGTCTGGCAGCGGTCGGGCGGCAGAACAGACAGCGGGCAGCGCTGGCACGGCGGGCGGAGCTGCGCCCGGCAGCGCGCAGGCTGGCGGCTGTGGCAGTGGGATTTGCGGGCGGCTGGGCCGTTCTGTACGGTGCACTGATGCCTTTTGGTCTGGGCTTTGTGCTGGGCTTTGCAGAGGACTGCTTTGCCCCCTGTGCGGCGGGTGCGGCGCTGGGTGTGCTGCTGCACGGGTTTGGCGCGCTCTCGCTGCGCAGTGTCTGTATGCTGTGCGCACTGGGTGCTGCAGTGGCAGCGCGGTGGATGGGTGCCAGAACACTGACCCCGGCGGCACTGGCGGGCTGCGGCACGCTGGTGGGCGTGGCGCTGTGCTTTGCCTTTGGCGGCGGCGGGGCAGAGCTGGTGCTTTACAGTGCGGCAGATGCCCTGCTGGCCGCAGCCATGGGCTTTTGTCTGCGGCAGTTCGCGCCCGAAAAGCCGGGTGCCGGGATGCTTCTGGTGGGTGCGGCCGCAGCGGCGGCGCTGGGCAGTGTGCAGCTGTGGCAGCTGCTGCCGGGCGTGATCGTCTGCGCGGCGCTGGAACTGTATTTATGCAGCAAAGGGCAGGCCAAAGCTGCGCTTGCGGCCTGCGCGGTGCTTGGCGCTGCGCTGTGCGCGGCAGACCCGGCCCTCAGCTTTGCGGCATCCGGCCTTGCCTGTGCCACGGCGGCAGCGGCGGTGCTGGCACCCGGACGGCGCATGGAAACGGTAGCTGCCTACGCGGGCGGCTGCGTGACCGGTGCACTCTGTGTGCAGCCGCCCGGGAGCGCGTTCCAATATCTCCTGAACGTCTGCATCGGCATCACGGCCGTAGCGGCCATGCCCGCAGCGTGGCTTGTGCCGGAGCCGGAAGAAAAGCCGCAGGCAGGGCAGGCCCAGCCGCAGCAGTACAGTGCAGCGGCCACCCGGCTGGAACAGGTGTCCCAGAGCCTTGCATCGCTGGCAGAGACCGTGAACGATGTCTACGAAACGCTGCCGCACCGGCGTGAGGATTTCCATTGGGTAATTGACAACACACATGATACCCTTTGTTTTAACTGCGGACGGCGGGATACCTGCTGGAAGCAGGAGTATGCCGCCACGCTGGAGGGCATGGAAGCACTGCGCCCTCTGCTGGAAAGCAGCGGCGGGCTAGAAACGGCTCAATTGCCCGGACAATTATCCCGGTGCATCCACCCGGCAGCACTGTGCGCAGCGGCAAACCGCTCCTTTGCGCTGTACCGCAGCCGCAAGGAGGCCCGCCTTCATGCCGAAGCCATGCGCACTGCCCTGACCGAGCAGTACAGCGCCGTGGCCGAAGCGCTGGGCGTGTTGGGAGAACAGCTGGGCCGTCCGGGCGACCCGGAACCCTATAAATCCGGCCGGGTGGCGGACTTTTTTGCGCAGCTTGGCACTCCGCCGCAGGAGTGTGCCGTCACGCTGGATGATCTGGGCCGCACCCATGCGGCGGTCACGCTGCCGCGCACCCGTTTTTCCGCGCAGGAGCTGTCTGCACTGGCCGGGGAGGTGGGCCGCATCTGCCGCCGCACGCTGGAAGTGCCGCAGGTGCTTTCCTGCAAGGGAATGACCACCCTGCTGTTCAGCGAAAAGCCTGTGCTGCGGGCCGTGTTCGGCATGGCGGGCGCGGCGGCGCGGGGCAGTATTTCCGGCGATGCGGTGCAGCAGTTCTGCAGCCCGGCGGCAGCGCAGATGATCCTGTGCGACGGCATGGGCACCGGCAGGCCTGCAGCCGTGGATGGCAACCTTGCCGCCGAGCTGACGGCCCGGCTGCTCAAGGCGGGCTTTACCGCAGAGCTGGCGGCAAGGCTGGTCAACGTGGCCCTTGCCCTGAAAAGTGAGGATGAGAGCGGTGCCACGCTGGATCTCATCAGCGTGGATCTTTACACCGGCACGGCAAGGCTGTTCAAGGCCGGTGCGGCACCGGGCTTCCTTGTGCACGGCGGGCGGGTGCGTGCTGTGGGCGACACCAGCCTGCCGGTGGGCATTCTGGGCGGAGTGAACGGACAGAGCCGGGTGGTGCATTTGACGGTGGGCGATTATGCGGTGCTGGTCTCGGACGGGCTGCTGGTGGACGGCCCGGGCTGGGTGGCAAAGCAGCTGGAGCTTTCCGCTGCGGCAGGAGAAGCGCCGGAAAAAGTTGCAAAGACGCTGGTGGAAACGGCCCGCGTGCGCGCCCAGAAGACCGGCAGGCCGGACGACATTACGGCGGCGGTGCTGCGGCTGGAAAAATGCGTTTGATGTTCATACAAACTTCGTTGATTTTCGACGGAGGAGAAGGTATACTATGGAAGCATAGAAATAAAACGGGAGGACAGAAACATGCTTACCATAACCGTAGCGCAGGATGGCAGCGGCGATTTTGCTTCGGTGTCCGAAGCGGTGCTGGCCGTGCCTTATGCCTGTGCAGCAGAGATCCGCATTGGCCCAGGCGTTTACCGCGAAAAGCTGGTGTGCGAAAAACAGGATATCACCCTGATCGGCGCAGGCATGGAAAGCACCCGCATCGTGTGGGGCGACGGCGGCAAACTGCCGCACCCGGACGGCAGGCCCACCCACACCTTCCGCAGCTATACCGCGTTTTTCCGGGGGATAGAACTGCGGGTGCGGGACCTGACCATTGAAAACGATGCCGGCCCCGGGGCAAAGGTGGGGCAGGCCGTGGCGGCTTATGTGGACTGCTCACACACCCTCTTTGAGAATGTGCGGCTGCTAGGCAATCAGGATACGCTGTTCTGCGCCCCTCTGCCGGAGAAGGAGCGGGAGAAGGATGGCTTCCTTGGCCCGGGCCGCTTTGCGCCCCGCCGACCGACGGCCCAGTATTACCGGCACTGCGAGATCGCGGGAGATATCGATTTTATTTTTGGCGGCGCGGACGCTCTGTTTGAGCAGTGCACCATCCGCACCGTGAACAACCACCTGCCTGCAAGCTACGTCACGGCTCCCTCGGGCCGTGCCGATGGCCTCGGGTTTGTGTTCTGGGACTGCGACTTTATTTCGGACGACTGCCCGGCGGGCACGGTGTTTCTGGGCAGGCCATGGCGGCCCACCGGTAAAACGGCTGTGCTGGACTGCCGTCTGGGAGCCCACATTGCACCGGAAGGCTTTTCGCCCTGGCAGAGCCGTACCGACTCGGACCTTGCCAGCTTTGCCGAAGCGGGCAGCACCGGCGAGGGCGCAGCAGCGCGCGGTGCATGGGTGAAGCAGCTGGACAGCCAGCAGGCCGAAGAGCTGCTCAGATGTGCACGGAAGCTTTGCAGACCGGAATAAACGTATGAAATATAAAAAGGTGTATAAGATACTTCTATGAAAAAACTGCCGAATTTTGTCAAATGGATCATCATTCTGGCGGCACTGGCTGCAATGGGCTGGATGATGTGGGCTGTGAATGATCGTGCCTCCCGGGTGGAAATGCCCGCACCGGATAATACATTCGGAATTTATCGCACAGCAGATTCCAGCCAGTAAATCATTTGGAATGGCCGCAGCATTGCGGGCAGAAACGATGCTCTATAGAAAAAGCAAAAGCCGGGACGACCACACGGTCATCCCGGCTTTAAAATTATTCCTGATTATTCCTGCCCGGCCATCTCGGCTGCATTGGCGGGCAGGTCGTTCATGATGAACCAGAACGTAGTGCCCATGCCAATGGCGCTCTGCACACCAAAGCGGAAGCCGTGCTGCTGGAAGATGGCCTTGGTGATGGAAAGGCCCAGACCGGTGCCCTGCTTGCCGGCATCCGAACGGGAGCGGTAGTACCGATCAAAGATATAGGGCAGGTCGTCGGCAGAGATGCCGGGGCCGTGGTCCTCCACCTCTACCCGCACGCCCTCGGTGCAGCGCTGGGCCCGCAGGATGAAGATGCCGTCTTTGCCGATGTGGTGCATGGCGTTGCCCAGCAGGTTATGCAGTGCGCGCTGCATCATGTTGGGGTCTGCGTAAACGGGCAGTTCCTCGTCCGGCAGCTCCAACTGGAGCTGCCAGCCGTTCTGGGCGCAGATGGCATCGTACCGTTCGCTCACCTCGTCGCACAGCTGGCCCATATCAAAGTGCACGCGCTCGCATTTGTCGGCACCGCTGGTCACCTTGCTCAGCTCCATCACGCTGGAGACCAGTGCGGTCAGGCGGTCGGTCTCGTCCACGATAATGTTCATCTGCTCATCGCGGTGGGCCTTGTCGTCGCCGGTAATGTCGCGCACCGTCTCGGCATAGCCCTTGATAAGGGTCAGCGGGGTGCGCAGGTCGTGGGAGACGTTGGCCAGCAGATCGCGCTGCATCTGCGAAGAATGCTGCACCTCGCTTGCCATGTGGTTGAAGTCCCGGGCCAGATCGCCCAGCTCATCGCTGCGGCGGGTATCCACCTGCACGGCATAGTTGCCCATGGCCATCTGGCGGGCAGCGCTGGAAAGCTGGCGCAGCGGCTTTGTGAACCACTCACTGAACAGCCATGCCGCCGTCATGGCAAAGGCAAAGATCAGCGCCGCTGCCATGGGCAGCACGGTGCTCAGCACCCTGCCGGCTTCGGCCACATGCACAAGGCTGGTAGTGACCAGAACGGTGTACTCGCCGCCGGAGGTGTTGCGCCCTACCAGCAGCTGTGCCGAGCCGGAGAGCCGCGGCGGATTCAGGGTCTGCACAAAGCCGCCGGTGGTGCGGCATTTCTTGCGCATGGCCACAGCGGTGGAAACGATCATATCGTTGTTGGCGGAATCCGAGAGCAGCGTTTCGTGCAGGTTGCAGTAGGACTGGTTCTCGATCTTATAGATCGTGCGCATGGTGGTATCGGAAATATCCACACAGAAGCTGTTCAGCGAACCGCTGGCGTACAGCTGAGTGGCAAGCCGGTCAAAAAACGCGGTGTTGACCGTAAGATGGCCAAAAGACCATGCCGAAAGGGCTTCGCCGTTTGCAATAGCCTTGTCCAGCTCGGCGGTGATGCTTTCTGCCTGAGTGGTCAGCTGTTTTTCAATGTGCTTGGTGTACAGCGGTTCCAGCAGCTGGGTGGACAGAAACCACACCAGTGCCAGCAGGAACAGACAGATACAACACAAAAACCACATCAGCTGGCCGCGGATGCCGGGGGAGTGATGGTGCCGCATGAATCCTCCACTCCTTTATCAGCGCGTTGCGTCGGGGTCGAATTTGTAGCCGATGCCCCACACGGTAGCAATGTAGCTGCGGCACTTGCCCAGATGGCCCCGCAGCATTTTGACATGGGTATCCACGGTGCGGTCCTCGCCAAAGTAGTCGTAGTTCCACACCTTCTGCAGGATCTTTTCACGGCTGAGGGCGATGCCCTTGTTGGAAGCAAGGAACACCAGCAGGTCGAACTCCTTGGGGGTCAGGGCCACCTCCTCGCCGGAAACGCGCACCGTGTGGCTGGCCGTGTCGATGGTCAGCTCACCAAAGGTCATGGTGTCGGAGGCAGCGGCGGGCTTGGGCATGGTGCGGTTCAGCACGGCCTTGACGCGGGCTACCAGCTCACGGGGAGAGAAGGGCTTGACAACGTAGTCGTCGGCACCGCTCTCCAGGCCGGCCAGCTTGTCGTATTCCTCGCCGCGGGCGGTCAGGATGATGACCGGCGTGTTGATGTGGCGGGCGCGCATCTCCCGCAGGCAGGTCATACCGTCCATGAACGGCATCATCAGGTCCAGAATGACCAGATCGAAGGCTCCGCCGGAAAGCTGGGTCAGCGCAGCTGTGCCGTCGGCGGCTTCTTCACAGATATAACCGGAATATTGTAAATGTTCACGGATCAGCTCGCGGATGCGCGGCTCATCGTCAACGATCAGGATCTTAGCCATAATACAGACACCTTCCTCAATAATAGACTTCTTGACCAGAATATCATACAGCAAGAATAAAAAAAGCTGTGAAGTTTGCGTGAATGCTTTTCAAAAAAAGTGCCCGCAGCGGCGGGCTGCTTCCAGTACCAGTATACCACAGAAAAACGGCCCTGCACAGCCAGAGTTTGCGGGGCAGACCGCAGGCCCAGCCGGATGGTGGTGCTTTCCGACCTGCACAATTCCGAGTTTGGCGCATATAATAGTGAGCTTGTGGATAAGGTGCGGCGGCGCTGGCCTGCTTTTATCTGCGCATCCCGGTGGGCCATGTGGAAGCCGGACTGCGCACCTACGATCTGGATTCCCCCTATCCGGAGGAGCTCAACCGGCAGGCGGTGGGCGTGCTGGCAAAATACAACTTCGCGCCCACCGAGCAGGCCAAGCAGAACCTGCTGCGGGAGTGGTTCAGCTGGTGGACGGCACCGAGAACATTTCCAGCGTGGCACACTGCATGATTCGACTGCGGTTCGCGGTCAAGGACCTGAACAAGGCCGATCAGGAAGCGCTGAAGAAAATCCCCGGCGTGCTGTCCGTCACCCCAGCGGCATGATGTTCTGCGGTGCAGTGCCCAGAAACGCCGGTGTCTCCGGCGACGCAGCGGTCAGGTTCGTCTTGCTCACCTTCCACCACAGGCGGGTGGTGCCGTCCGGCGCGGTAAAGATCAGGTTCCAGTCAAAGGGATTCTCGCTGGTGGAGTTCAGCTGCACCGGAAGAGCGTTCGGCGCAGCTGGTGCGCAGGGGGCAAAGTCGTGGGCGCGGATGCCCACGGCGGTGCAGGTTTCCGGTACCTCGGCGGCAAGGTGAAGGGGCGCATCCCAGCCGGTCAGGCGCACGGTGTGGGCATCCACGCGGGTACAGGACAGAATGTTCTTGCAGCCGGTCAGCCGTGCGGCGGTGGTGCTCTGCGGGTCTGCAAACACCTCTTTGGTGCCGCCGGTGCGCAGCACCTGCCCGCCATCCATCACGATCATATCCCGGCACAGGCGGTAGGCTTCGTCACGGTTGTGTGTGACCAGCAGCGCCGTGCCGCCAAACCCGGCCAGCAGGCTGCCCACTTCGCCCTCCATTTCCTCGCGCAGGTAGCTGTCCAGCGCACTGAACGGCTCGTCCAGCATCAGAATTTTGGGCCTGCCCACAAGGATGCGTGCCAGCGCGGTGCGCTGCTGCTGTCCGCCGGAAAGCTGGGCCGGGTAGCGCTTGGCAAGGGATTCCAGCCGCATGGCCTGCAGCATTTCGGCGCAGCGGGCCTTACGGGCGGCCTTGTCTTTTTCGGCTTTCAGGCCGCAGAGCACGTTCTGCTCCACGGTCATGTTGGGGAACAATGCGTAGTTCTGGAACAGCAGGCCCACGCCGCGCTGCTGCGGCGGCAGGTCGATGTGCTGGGCGCTGTCAAACAGCACCCGGCCGTCCAGTACGATGCGGCCCGCATCCGGCTTTACGATACCGGCAATGCAGCGCAGGGTCATGCTTTTGCCGCAGCCGGACGCGCCCAGAATGGCCGTGGCGGTGCTGCGCGCGGCAAAGTTGGCGTGAAGGGTAAAGCCATCCAGCTTTTTGGTAATGTTCACTTCAAGACTCATGCGCGGCCACCTGCTTTCTGTTTTTTCTCCAGCAGATTCACGGCCAGCAGCACCACTGCCGAGATCACGATATCCACCAGCACCCAGCGCATGGCACCGGCTTCGTCGTTGGTGCGCCACAGCTGGTACACGGTGGTGGCAATGGTGGCGGTCTTGCCGGGGGTGTAGCCTGCGATCATGCTGGTGGCACCGTACTCGCCCAGCGCGCGGGCAAAGGCCAGCACCGTGCCGGCCAGAATGCCTTGACGGCAGCAGGGCATCCGCACCCGCCAGAAGATCCACACGTCCGACTGGCCCAGCGTTTGCGCCGACCATGCCAGCGTTTCGTCAAAGCTTTCAAACGCGCCGCGCGCCGTGCGGTACATCAGCGGAAAGGCCACCACGATGGATGCAAAGATGGCACTGTACCAGTTCATGACCAGCTTCACGCCGAAATGCTCCATGAAAAAGGCACCCAGCGGCCGCTTTGCGCCGAACAAAAGCAGTAGAAAATAGCCCACCACCGTGGGCGGCAGCACCATGGGCAGGGTGAGCACCACGTCCAGCGCGCCCTTGACAGTGCGCGGCAGCTTGGCAATATAGTAGGCGGCAAAAATGCCAAGGAAGAACACCGCCGCGCAGCTGACGAGGGCGATGCGCAGGCTGTTCCAAAGGGGATACCAGTCCATAAATGATACCTCCGAATAAAAAGGCTTCCCCCGGAGGGGAAGCTCTGAAAAACAACGGATTTACAGTGCGGTGAAGCCCACGCTCTCGAACACGGTCGCGGCGCGGTCGGTCTGCAGATAGGCCAGAAACTCCCTGGCAGCCTCGGCGTTGGGGGCGGCCTTCAGCACGGCGGCAGGGTAGATCACCTGACCGCACATCTCCTTGGTGGCCTCATCCACGGGGGTCAGGCCTGCGCTGTAGGCATCGGTGCAGTACACGACACCGGCATCCACGCTGGCTTCGGTGATCTGGGTGGTGACCTCCTTGACGTTGGAGCCGTAGGTGATGACACCGGCTGCGGCCAGTGCTTCCTCGTCCAGAGCGTAGTAGGCAAGGATCTTCTGGGTGTACTGGCCCACGGGCACATCGCTGTTGCCCATGCAGAACAGAATGTCCCCGGCCTTGAGGTGCTCGGCCAGAGAATCGAAGCTGTCGATGCCCTTATTGCCATTCTCGGGCACGCACAGAACGACCTTGTTCTCCAGCAGGTCCACGCGGGAATCGCTGTCCACGAAGTCCAGTCCTTCGGTGTTCACATCGGCGGAAGCGGTGCTGTCCAGCTGGTTCATCTGCTTCTGACCGGCGGAGATGAACAGGTCGCAGTCCGCGCCTTCCTGGATCTGGGTCTTGAGGGTGCCGGAGGAGTCGAAGTTGAAGCTGAAGGTCACGCCGGGGTTCTCGGCAGAGTAGATCTCGCCGATGGCGGTGAGGGTCTCGGTGAGGGATGCGGCGGCAAACACGATCAGCTCCATGGATCCACCGGCAGCTTCAGAAGAAGCAGCGGCAGAGCCTGCCACGGAAGATGCAGTGCTGGAAGCGGAGGAGCCGCAGGCGGTCAGGGCCGCAGCGGCACCGGCGATACCGGCAGCAGCCAGAAAGCTGCGGCGGGAAATTTTAGTGTTGTTCATGATAAGCGCTCCTGTTTTTAAAATGAATCTTTGCATTTGATACGGTACAGGATGCGGTGCCGCCCACCGGGATACTTTTTTACTTCCGGGCGCATTCGCCGTCCAGCCCGGCGGCAAGGCGGATGCCGTGCGCAAGGCTGGGCAGGATGTACTCGAGGTTTTCTTTTACGGCCTTAGGGCTGCCCGGCAGGTTCACGATCAGGGTCTTGCCGCGCAGCACACTGGCGGCACGGCTCAGCATCCCGCGCGGTGTGATGGTAAGGCTATGGTACCGCATGGCCTCGGCAATGCCGGGCGCGTTGCGTTCGGCTACGCTCAAAGTCACCTCCGGGGTGATATCCCGGGGTGCAAAGCCGGTGCCGCCGGTGGTGAGGATCAGGTTCACCTGACGGGCATCCGCAAGGCGCAGCAGCTGGGTTTTGAGCTGGGCGGCATCGTCCGGCAGAAGCAGCGTTTCTTCCACCTTGTAGCCTGTGGCGGTGAGCATCTCCACAATGAGTGGGCCGCTTTTGTCCTCCCGTTCGCCGTGGCTGCCCTTATCAGAAAGGGTGATCACCGCCGCGCGCAGGGGCAGGTCTGCCGGGGTGGGCAGCAGCTTCATCTCGTCGCCGGTGTGGATGGTGCCGCCTTTTACCACCCGTGCGAACACGCCCTCCCGCGGCATGATGCAGTCGCCGGTCTGCCGGCGGATGGCGCAGTCGCTGTGGCACTCCTTGCCGATCTGGGTCATTTCCAGCACGGCATCCCCAATGGCAAAAAAGCTGGGCACCGGCAGGGTGGCAAGATCGAACCCTTCCACCACCAGATTTTCGCCAAAGGCACCGTAGTCCACCCAGAGCTTTTGACGGAAAGCTTCAATTTTTTCTGCGCTCAGCAGGCTGACCTGCCGGTGCCAGCTGCCGCCGTGGGCATCGCCCACAATACCCCACTCCGGGGTGAGAACAGCGGACGGCACCGGCGTTTTCAAGGTGCCGCGCCGGGGGCTTGTGCAGATAGCCAGAATTTTACCCATAAATTTGTGTTATCCTCCGATCCGGTACATCCCTCGTGTGGCGGGCATAGAGCCTTGGCCGAAGTGATGTTCCCGGGGTTTTGCCAGAATCGTGTTTTGAATGGCCTGCAAAAGGGCCGCGTCGTCCGCGCCGCTGCGCAGCAGAGCACGCAGGTCGGTGCCGGATTCGCTGGCAAGGCACGGACGCAGAAAGCCCTGACTTGTCAGCCGCACCCGGTTGCAGGAAGCGCAGAATTTGCCGTGCACGGCAGCAATCAACCCGATGCTGCCGCGCCAGCCGGGCGCAGAATAATACACCGCCGGCCCATCGCCAAAGGCCGCACCGGTCACCGGCTGCAGCCGCGGCCAGCGGCGGTAAAAGCGCTCCAGCAGTTCCGGGCCGGAAAGGCCGGGCAGCCCGGCACCAAAGCCAATGGGCATCATCTCAATAAAGCGCACCTGCAGCGGATGCTCCTGTGCGAAGGCAGCAAGGCTTTCCAGCTCGCCCTCGTTCACGCCGGGCTGCGGCACACAGTTCAGCTTGACCGGAATGCCGCTGGCAAGGGCCGCCCGGATGCCGTTTTGCACGGCGGCAAGCTCGTCTTTGCCGGTGATGCGCCGGAAGGTCTCCGGGTGCAAGGTGTCAAGGCTGATGTTCACGCTGTCAAGGCCCGCCGCCAGCAGGGCGGGCAGCTTCTGGGCCAGCAGCACGCCGTTGGTGGTAAGGGCAACGCGGCGGATGCCGGGAATGGCTTTCAGGCCCGCCGTCAGTTGTTCCACGCCCCGGCGCACCAGCGGTTCACCGCCGGTGATGCGCACCGTGTCGATGCCGCACTGGGCGAACAGCGCAGCCAGCCGCAGAAATTCCTCATAGGTCAGAATATCTTCGTGGGCCAGCTTTGGCACGCCGTCCGGCATACAGTAGCGGCAGCGCAGGTTGCACAGGTCGGTGACCGAAAGGCGCAGATAGTGGATATTGCGGCCGTATGCATCAAACATAGCCGCCCTCGGCCCGCACATAGTGCCCGCTCTTGCCGCCGGTCTTCTCGACCAAGTGGATCTCGCCCAGCTCCATGCCCTTATCCACGGCCTTGCACATATCGTAGATGGTGAGCAGCGCGGCAGAAACGCCGGTCAGAGCTTCCATTTCCACGCCGGTCACGCCGATGGTCCTGGCGGTGCACACGGCCTCTACGGCCTGCTGTTCGGGCAGAAGGTGAAAATCCACAGTCAGCTTGCTCAGCGGCAGCGGATGGCACAGGGGGATCAGCTCACTGGTGCGCTTGGCCGCCATGATGCCTGCAATGCGGGCCACGCCCAGCACGTCGCCCTTCTGGGCGGTGCCGTCCCGAACAGCGGCAAAGGCTGCCGCATTCATAGTGATGATGCCGCGGGCCACAGCCTGCCGTGCAGTGACGGGCTTTTCGCTCACATCCACCATCACGGCGCTGCCGGACGCATCAAAATGAGAAAGTTTTGTTTCGCTCATAATTTTTACCTTGATAAAGCTCTCCCCTTTGGGAGAGCTGGCAAAGCCGTAAGGCTTTGACTGAGAGGGTTTCAGCAATGCCCGAAGCCGCAGTTGGGCCAGTGGCATTCGGCGCAGCCTAAGCACAGCCCGCCCTCGCCCAGCCGGGCAATGTCCTCGGCAGTGATGGGGTCGTCGGCCAGCAGGCGCGGCAGCAGCAGGTCAAAAATGGTGCGCTTGGCGTACATCACGCAGCCGGGCAGGCCGCACACCGGCACACCGTCCAGATAGCTCACAAGGAACATGGCACCCGGCAGCACCGGTGCGCCATAGGTGATGATCTCGGCACCGGTGTTCTTGATGGCAAGCGGCGTGCGGTCGTCGGGGTCTACGCTCATGCCGCCGGTGGTAAAGATCATCTCGCAGCCTGCGGCCTTTGCTTCCAGAATGGCGGCGGTGATCCCGGCGGGGTCATCGTCGCAGGTTTTGTGATAGGTCATCTCGCAGCCGTATTCAGCCAGCTTGCCCACCAGAACGGGGGTGAATTTGTCCTCGATGCGTCCCTTGAATACCTCGCTGCCGGTGGTGATGACCGCAAACTTTTTCGGGTGGAAAGGCAGCACGTTCAGGATGGGTTCGCTGCCTGCTGCGGCCTGCATGGCATCCATCTTCTCCTGCTCGATCACCAGCGGGATGATGCGGGTGCCGGCCAGCTTCTGGCCCTTTTTCACGGGCAGGTCGCCGTGGATGGTAGCGATCATCATTTGGGGTGTGCGGTTCACGGCCAGCAGGGCGGCGCGGTCGATCTTCAAAAGACCGTCGCAGTCGGCAACCAGTTCGATCTTGCCTTCCTTCGGCTCAGTGCCGTGGATGTTGCGGCCCGCTGCTGCCTTGTACAAAAGGGCAGCGGCTTCGTCCTCGTGCAGGATGCCGGGGCGCTTCTCCCAGACATAGAGATTCTCTTTGCCAATGGAGAGCAACACGGGAATATCCTCCGGCTGGACGATGTGCCCTTTGCGGAAGCGTGCTCCCTTGAACTGGCCGGGAATGATCTGTGTGATGTCGTGGCAGAGCACCTGCCCGACAGCGTCTTCGGTACGGATGAGTTTCATGCAGAACCTCCGTTACA
The DNA here is from genome assembly GCF_036632915.2 of Faecalibacterium taiwanense. Classification (NCBI taxonomy): domain Bacteria; kingdom Bacillati; phylum Bacillota; class Clostridia; order Eubacteriales; family Oscillospiraceae; genus Faecalibacterium; species Faecalibacterium taiwanense. Next base: position 457,727 of record NZ_CP155552.1, read on the forward strand.
GGGACGGCATCTGGTTCTCGATCCAGTCTGCCAGAGCAGTAGGATCGTCCAGTGCAAAATCAGCGCCCGGCACATCGCCCACGATGGCCATGGGCTGGAACGCGGTGCCCACCGGGCTGACCGAGCTGCGCACCACCTCGATCTTGGCCCAGCCGCTGTCGCCAAAGCCTTCCAGCAGTACAAGGTCGTAGCCGTGGCGCTCGAACAAAGCCAGCAGGTCCTGCTCGTTCAGGCGGAACTGCTCGGTAAGCAGATAGCGCCCGGCAGTAAACACGGCCACACCCTCGGCACCGGCCTCATGCAGGCGGTCGGTCTCGGCGGGTAGGCGCAGATCGTCAGCCTCGCGGATCACGCCCACCTTCAGCCCGCGGCTCTTGAGCACCGGCAGCAGCGTGGCCAGCAGAGCGGTCTTGCCGCTGCCTGCGGAACCGCTGACAGCCAGCACTGCCGGATGCTTGAAGCTCAGTTCGGCGGCAAGCGCCTGTTTCTGTTCACTGTACAAAAGTATCACCCTCCGTTTTATCCCATCGGCAAAAACTGCCGGTTCACTCCTCAATGCGCACAAAGCGCGGCTGCACTTTGCCGTCCCGCTCCACGGTCTCGCACCACATGGCGGCAGGACGCACCCAAAGCCCGCGTTCCCCGTACAGGGCGCGGTACACCACCATTTCCTCTTCGGTCTCGCTGTGGCGGGCCATGCCCAGCACTTCGTATTCGTTGCCCTTGAAATGCCGGTAGCGGCCCGGCTGCACATTATATTTGAATGCTTCCATGTTATCCTCTTTTACACTGACACGCGGCATTCCGGTGCAGAATGCCATATTTATAATCAGTATAGCATATTTCAGCACGGCAAAAAAGGCTTTGGCAGGAAAGATGGAGAAAAAGGCGGCAGGCGGCGGCAAAAGCCGGGAGACAGAGTTGGGTGCTTGAACTGCCGCGCCACAGATGCTATACTGAAACGATAAGGGGATACCCCCCTGAAAAAGCTCTGAAGATAAAGGAAAAAGCCCTATGAGGATCGGACTTATTGAATTTCTGCTCATCCTTGCCATTGCGTCGCTCACCATCGGGCCGCAGGTGGCATTGTTCGTGGATCGCTGGATGCGCCGGGCAAACCGCGCCAATGCCCGCGCCGCCCGCCGCCGTGCCGAGTATGCGGCCCAGATGGCGGTGGAGCGGGACGCGTTGCTCAAGCGGTTCCGCACGGCCAGCACGGTGTTTGGCGTGTGCATCCTGCTGGCGCTGGTGTATGCACTGGTGTTCCGGCCCATCGATACGCCGCCACAAGGCTACACCGCGCCGGATGTCCGGCAGGACACCGGTGCAGCACAGACGGCTCTTGCCGCCGATCATAAGGGAACGCTGGATCTGGGCGAATATCAGGGTGTGGACTGCATCCGCACACAGGACGGCCTTGTGTATGCCGCAGCATACGACGGCGCAGCCTTAAAAAAGCGCACGAGCGACCTTGTGCGCACCGACGGCGGACACGATGCGGCCATCCTTTCCGTGGACGGTGAGCTGACCGGTTTTGCCTTTGACGGCAGCGGGGACCTGTGGCTGAGCATCCTCACGCCCGGCGGCGGCAGCCTGTGCCGCGCCGCCCACGACAGCTGGGGCACGGCGGTGGAGCAGGTGGTGACCCAGATCGACGGTGCACCGCTGGGGGCTGTCTCAGCGGTGGAAGCCGCGCCGGACGGCAGGATCTACTTTGCGGTTGCTGCCAGTGCCAGTGCCGCGGACGGGCTGGAGAGCACTCTGCGCACCGAACTGCTGGCCCACACCGGCACGGGCTGCGTGTATGTATACGACCCGGCAGCACGCACGGTGCAGAAGGTGCTGGGCGGTGTGGCCGGTGCTTCCGGGCTGGCCCTGAGCCGGGACGGCAGCACGCTGTTCGTGGCTGACCTTGGGAACCGCTGTGTGTGGAGCGCTGCCGCCGATGCCCGCGACCTGACGGCGGGCGGTAAAAACTGCCAGAGCTTTGTTTCCGGCCTGCCGGGGTATCCCGGTGCGCTTGCTATGGATGAAGACGGCACCCTGTACATCGGCTACCGGTGGGCGCGCAGCAGCTGGCTGGAAAAGAACGCCGACAGCACCCTGCTGCGGGGCATTGCCCTGCGTGCAGGCCGGAATCTGCAGGAAAAGCTATTCAGCCTGCCTGCCGATGCGCCCTGCGCGGAAGCTGTAGATACGGCAGACGGCAGCTGGAAGCGGACGGTCTCCAGCAAGGGTGCAGGCGGTGTGACAGCTCTGTGCCCGGTGGAGAGCAGGCTGTATCTCGGCCTTGCAGGCAGCGAAAAGGTGCGCAGTGCAAATCTTTGATCTTTGATAAAAAACGAGGTGTTTTTTATGACAGAAGAATTCAAAAACAAATCGAGACGCAGGCCCGGCAGGCAGTGACCGAACTGCTGGCCGAAGCAAAGCTGAAAAAGGGCGATGTGTTCGTGGTGGGCTGCTCGTCCAGCGAGATCGTGGGCGGGCACATCGGCAAGGATTCCAGTCTGGAAGCCGCGCAGGCCGTGTACGCGGGCCTTGCCCCAGTGCTGGCCGAAAACGGCATCTGGCTGGCCGCGCAGTGCTGTGAGCATCTGAACCGCGCTATTATCATCGAGCGGGAAGCCGCCGAAAAATACGGCTGGGAAGAGGTGTGCGTGGTGCCGCGCCCCCACGCAGGCGGCAGCTGGGCCACTACCTGCTGGAAGAAGTTCCGGGAGCCGGTGGCCGTGGAAGAGATCCGTGCCCATGCAGGCATTGATATCGGCGGCACCCTGATCGGGATGCACCTGAAGCGGGTGGCTGTGCCGGTGCGGCTGAGCCTTTCCAAAATTGGTGAAGCGAACATCCTGTGCGCCCGCACCCGCCCGAAACTCATCGGCGGCGAACGCGCCAAGTATACCGAGGAGGACTGAGCATCATGGCAGAAAAGAATCTGGAACAGATGCAGGAGGCCGTGGCAGAGATCCGGGAAAAGATGGCAGCCGCGGCCCGTGAAGCAGGCCGCGACCCGGCAGCGGTGCAGCTGTGCGCCGCCTGCAAGACCCGCACGGCACAGACCGTGGCTGCAAGCGCAGCCCTGCCCATCGATGTGTTCGGTGAGAACCATGTGCAGGAGCTGTGCGCAAACTTTGACGCAGGTGCTTACTGCGGCAAGCCCAGCCACTTTATCGGCCATCTGCAGACGAACAAAATTAAAAAGTGCTGGGCCGTGCCAGCCTCATCCAAAGCGTGGACAGCGAGCATCTGCTGAACGCCATCGAGAAGGAAGCAGCCAAGGCCGGCATCGTGCAGAACGTGCTGCTGGAGGTGAACATCGGCGGCGAGGAGAGCAAGACCGGCGTGGCACCGGAAGCGCTCTGGCCGCTGCTGGATGCTGCTGCCGCACAGGAGCACATCCGGGTCAAGGGGCTGATGGCCATTCCGCCCGTGAACGACGATGATGCCCGCAACCGCCGCTATCTGGCCGAGGTGTACAAGCTGTTTGTGCAGGCCGGAGAGCGCGGCTATTCCAACGTGTCCATGGAGACCCTCTCCATGGGCATGAGCGGCGACTTTGAAAACGCCATCCGGGAGGGCGCCACCCTCGTGCGCATCGGCACCGCCATCTACGGCGAGCGGGATTACAGTAAAAAGTAAGAGAACGAACCCTCTCCGTCATTGCTGCGCAATGCCACCTCCCCGAAAGGGGGAGGTTTTGTACAGCTTCCCGAAAGATGCAAAGGCTCCCCCTCTCGGGGGAGCTGGCGAACGAAGTGAGCCTGAGAGGGTTTTACAACAGGAGGAACCATGTCAAAAACCAAAATCAACGACCCCGGGGCGCACCACGCAGGCAGCGGTGCGCTGATCCGGCGTTTTCTGCCCTATCTGGCAAAGTACAAAATGACCCTGTTTCTGGACCTGTTCTGTGCGGCGCTGACCACCCTGTGTGACATCGTGCTGCCCAAGATCATGAGCACCATCACCAACGCCGCCATGGGCGTGGGCATCACTCTGACGGCGGGCATCGTGCTGCGGCTGGCAGCACTCTATTTTGTGCTGCGCATCATCGACGGTGCAGCCAGCTATTACATGTCCAGCATCGGTCATATCATGGGCGTGCACATCGAGACGGATATGCGCCGCGATGCCTTTGACCACCTGCTCAAGCTGGACCACACCTACTACAACAACACCAAGGTAGGCACCATCATGGGCCGCATCACCAACGACCTGTTCGATGTGACCGAGTTTGCCCACCACTGCCCGGAGGAATTTTTCATTGCGGCCATCAAGATCGTGGTGTCCTTTATTATCCTGTGCCGGGCCAGTGTGCCGCTGACGCTGGCGGTGTTCGCCTGCGTGCCGCTGATGGGCGTGGTGTCCGTTTACCTGAACGGACGGCTGCGGGCGCGGTTCCGCCAGCAGCGCGTGCAGATCGGCGAGCTGAACTCCACCATCGAGGACAGCCTGCTGGGGCAGGGTGTCGTGAAGGCCTTTGCCGCCGAGGATGAGGAACGCGAGAAGTTTGCAAAGGGCAACAGGGATTTTGAGCAGATCAAGACCCTCGGCTACTACGCCATGGGTGCCTTCAACACCTCCACCCGCCTGTTCGACGGCCTGATGTATCTGGTGGTCATTCTGGCAGGCGGCCTCTCGCTGGTGTACGGCAGGATCACCGCCGGTGACATGGTGGCCTATATGCTGTACGTCACCACCCTTATTGCCACCATCCGCCGCATCGTGGAGTTTGCCGAGCAGTTCCAGCGCGGCATGACCGGCATCGAGCGCTTTGCCGAGATCATGGACACCCCTGTGACCATCGGCGACGCCCCGGATGCGGTACCGCTGCAGCCCGGCCCCGGTGACATCCGGTTTGAAAACGTCAGCTTTGAGTACCCGGATGACCACAACAAGGTGCTGCACAACGTCAGTCTGGATATCCGGCCGGGCGAACGGCTGGCGTTGGTCGGCCCTTCGGGCGGCGGCAAGACCACCCTGTGCAACCTCATCCCCCGCTTCTACGAGGTGACCAGTGGCCGCATCCTGATCGATGGGCAGGACATCCGCCATGTCACCCTGAAAAGCCTGCGGCAGGATATCGGCATCGTGCAGCAGGACGTGTATCTGTTCAGCGGCACGGTGGCCCAAAACATCGCCTACGGCAAGCCCGGCGCCACCCGCGAAGAGATCATGGAAGCGGCGCGTCTGGCCGGAGCGGAAAAGTTCATTCTGGCCCTGAAGGATGGCTTTGATACCTATGTGGGTGAGCGCGGTGTCAAGCTCTCCGGCGGACAGAAGCAGCGCATCGCCATTGCGCGGGTGTTCCTGAAGAACCCGCCCATCCTCATTCTGGACGAGGCCACCAGCGCACTGGACAACGAAAGCGAGATCCTGGTGGGCCAGAGCCTTGAAAAGCTGGCCCATGGCCGCACCACCCTGACCATCGCCCACCGCCTGACCACCATCAAGGACTACGACCGCATCCTTGTGCTGGGCGAAGAGGGCATCGTAGAATCCGGCACCCACGACCAGCTGCTGGCAAAGCAGGGCGTCTACTACCGCCTGTGGAATCAGCTGCCGGGGGAAGATACGCTGTAAATTTTATTGAACGTACAAAGAAAAACCCGGAAACGACCGTCGTTTCCGGGTTCTTAAGTTTCTGAAAAAATACCGCTGAATTATTCGCCCACGATCAGGCGCACAGAACCATAGATACCGGCATCGTTGCCGAGGATGGCGGGCACGATGGGGGTCTCACGGCAGGACTTGAAGGCATAGACCTTGAAATGCTCCCGCAGCGGGGCAAACAGCACCTCGCCTGCACGGGACACACCGCCGCCGATCATGAACATTTCCGGGTCCACGGTGTTGGCCACATTGGCCAGCGCCATGCCCAGCGTGTCGGTCATCTCGTCCACCTCACGGGCGGCAAGGGCGTCGCCATTGCGGGCGGCATCAAACACGTCCTTGGCGGCAAACTCGGTGCCGCGCAGGGTGCAGGGAGTATCCGGGTTCTCGTCCAGCAGCTTCTTCATGCAGCGCACAACGCCGGTGGCACTGGAATACTGCTCCAGACATCCGTGCTTGCCGCAGCCGCAGGCAGCGGTCTCGTGGCGGTCCACGGTGATGTGGCCGATCTCGCCGCCGGCACCGTGGGTGCCATCAATGACCTTGCCGTTGACGATGACACCACCGCCCACGCCGGTGCCCAGCGTGACCATGACCGCGCTGCGGCAGCCCTTGGCGGCACCCATCCAGATCTCGCCCAGAGCGGCCACGTTGGCATCGTTGCCCACCAGAACCTTGATGCCGCCCAGCATGGTGCTCAGCTCTTCGGCTACGTTGTGCTTGCCCCAGCCGCCGAGGTTTGCACAGATGATGGGCACGATGCGGCTGTCCAACACAGGGCCGGGCACGCCCACGCCCACGCCCTCTACCTGCTCAGCGGCAAGGCCTTTTTCCTGCATCTTGCCCTGCACGGCAGCGGCCAGATTTTTCAGAATGTGCTCACCGGCGTTGGAGGTGTCGGTGGGAACTTCCCACTTTTCCAGCAGTTCGCCGGTGGTCTTGAACAGGCCGATCTTGGCGGTGGTGCCGCCCAGATCGATGCCGAATGCGTATTCTTTCATGTCTCATTTACCTCTTTTTGACGGCCAGCGGCCGCAGTATTTCGCGTGTTCCAGTATACCACACCTACCCGCAAAAGAGCAGTGCCGCTGCGGATTTTCATGCAAACAGACGGAAAACGCAGTGGATATTTGGCACAAATGCCAGTGCTCACCGCACGGTGTTGGTCAGGCTGCCAATGCCGTCGATTTCGCAGCGCACCGTGTCGCCGGGCTTCAGAAACTGCGGCGGGTCCATGCCCATGCCCACGCCTGCCGGGGTGCCGGTGGCAATGATGGTGCCGGCCTTCAGGGTCATGCCCTGAGTCAGCTCGTGGATCACGTGGTCGATATCAAAGATCTGCAGGCCGGTGTTCGAGTCCTGCCGCTTTTCGCCGTTGACGAAGCTTCGGATGCCGAGCTTGGGCGGGTAGGTGTCGAATTCGTCTGCGGTAACGATGCAGGGGCCGATGGGCGTGAAGCCGTCCAGACTTTTGCCGAAATACCACTGCTTGTGGGCGGTCTGCACATCGCGGGCGGAAACATCGTTCAGGATGGTGTAGCCGAACACATAGTCTTTTGTCTGCCCGGCGGGCACATCCCTGGCATCTTTGCCCAGAACCACAGCCAGTTCGCATTCGTAGTCCAGCTTCTGCACAAGGTCAGTGTGAGCTTCAATAAAGCCGCCGTCCGGCACAGCGCGGGAAACGCGCTTGGAAAAATAAATGGCATCCTGATGTTTGGTTGCAAAGGCATCGGCAGAGTATTTCTCCGCTTCGTCCGAGTGGGCCATGTAGTTGATGCCAAGGCACACTACATCCTGCGCCGGGCAGGGAATAGGGCTTTGCAGCTGCACGGCATCCACGGGCAGGGCCGGGATGCCCGCAATGGCAAGCTGCAGGCCTGCCCGCACCTGCGGGGTCAGAAAGGGGATGGCATCGGACAAGGTTTCATAGGAAAGGCCCAGCCAGCTCAGCGGCCAGATCTGTGTGCCGTCCGGCGAAAGAATGGCCGGATCTTCTACGCCGTCCGGCAGGCGGCAGGTGACAAAACGCATTTCAGTTTCCTCCCTCAGTGGCGGTAGGCGATGGCGTTCTGGATGCGGTCGGCCTCAGCCTGCCCGGCCAGCTGGCGCACCAGCTCCAGCGCAAAGGGGATGGCACCGCCCAGACCGTAGCTGGTGGTGATATTGCCGTCCACTACCACTTCGGTATCCAGCACCTCGGCACCGGCCAATTTGTCTTGGAAACCGGCGTGCGCCGTGGCTTTTCTGCCCTCCAGCAGGCCGAGAGATGCCAGCACGCTGGGTGCTGCGCAGATGGCAGCTACCTTTTTGCCGCTCTTTGCAAAGGAAACGCAGGTGTCGGTAACGGTCTTGTTGGCGGCAAGGTTCGGGGTGCCGGGGATGCCGCCGGGCAGCACCACCATGTCCACATCCGAATAATCCACCTCTTCGGCCAGTGCGTCGGCGGTGATATGCACCTTGTGGCTGCTCACGATCTCGCGGCTGCCGGATGCGCTGGCCACGGTCACCTCCACCTTGGCGCGGCGCAGCAGATCGACCACCAGCAGGGCTTCACATTCCTCGGTGCCCTCGGCAAAAAATACAACAGCTTTGCTCATAAAAATCAAACCTCCCTGATTTCTGATGAAGACGGCGCATCTGCGCCGCATGAGGAAAAACGATAGAAGTACCCCGCTGGCGTGGGGACTTCTGCCTTCCCGGTTGAATGATAAAAGCCGCATACCGCACGGGCGGCACGCGGCATGGTTTGTGTGGAAGTTCAGTTTTGATCGTCGGCAGCTTTTTCCGCTTCCAGCAAGGCGCGTAACACGCTGTCGTTGGCACTCAGCACCCGGCTTACCCGGCTGATGATGGCGCTGGATGCACCGGTCTTATCCATGATCTCGGTGTAGATGCGCTTGTCCACCAGCATTTCAGCAATGTTGTAGCGCTGCTCCATTGCGCTCAGCTCGGAATAGCTGCACACATCCTGTAAAAAACGGTAGCACTGTTCCGGGGTCTTGAGCTGCAAAAATGCCTGATACAGACCGGACTGGCCGGTAGGATGATCTTTTGCCATGTTGTTCTCCTTTTTTGCAGATGCCGCCCACAGGCAGACACTTTATTACACTACACCAGTGTAGTACAAACGGGGAGAAATTTCAATAGCATTTGCGGCTTTTTAGCCCAGCGTGTGCTCAAATACCACTTCGTCCCGGGGGACGGTGCCGTTTTCCTGCTCGGCGGGCTTTAAATTGCGGTAGCGCAGGGCCTTGAAGAACTGCTGCACCGGCAGGGCCTTGGCGTGCACGGTACACCACACACGGCCCTTGCCCTCGCCGCGGGCCAGCCGCTCGCAGGAGAGCACGATGTCCCGGCCCAGTGCCTTGCCGCGGTATTCGGGCCTGAGGTACAGGTGCATCAGATGCAGGGCGGTGTTCTCCATCTTCCACGCAAAGTAGCCGATGGTCTTGCCGCCCAGAACCACGAGGAAGTAGTTCACATCGTTGTCGATGTCCTCCTCAATGGCATCGGCGCTCTGCAGCTCTTCCACAAGGGTGTCCAGCTGCTTTGCGGGATAGTAGCGCTTGTACACCTCGTGCCAGAGCTCACTGGCAAGGTCGGCGGTGGCGTGGATGTATTTGGCCTTGGCGACCAGCTTGTAATCAGGCTTCATAGTTCTCCTTATACTTTTACGATATAATCCGGCTTGCGGGGGCGGCGGGCTTGGGGTCTGCAGCAGGATAGCCCAGAATGCAGTGGCCGACGCCGACCCAATCGCCCTCGATGCCCCACTGCCGGAGCAGGGCCTTGCCCTCGTCGGATTCAAACTCTTCCTTTGCGCGGTTGATCCAGCAGCTGCCCAGCCCCAGCGAGGCCGCGGCCAGCATCAGATTGCCCATGACAAGGCTGCCGTCCTGCACGGCATTTTTGGAACCGGCATCGGCCAGCACTACCAGAATGGTAGGAGCGCCGTACATAGGGTCGGTGTCCTTGCCCATGACAGCGGCGTTCATGCGGGTGAGCTGGGCGCGGGTGGCAGCGTCCTGCACCACCACGATCTTTGCGCTCTGGCGGCCCATGGCGCTGGCAGCGTAGGTGCCGGCTTCCAGCACGGCATTCAGCTCTTCGTCGGTGATCTGCTCCGGCTTATAGGCACGGCAGCTGCGGCGGCTTTTAATGGTTTCCAAGGTTTCGTTGGTCATTCCAAATCCCTCCCTAAAAGCGTGTGCCTTTATTGTATCACAAGACAGGCCGGAGTGTAAAGAAATTCCCTGCAGAGACGGTTTTGTTGCGCGTAAACGTTATCGTTGCGGGAATCATGTCAAAATGCACAATAAAACGTAAAAAGATTATGGAAAAGCATTCTTGCTGCCAAAGGACAAATACGCTATAATAGGGCTACCAAACTGGAAAGGAGTCGTGCTCTATGGCAAAGGCATCGCAGGCAGTCATTCTGGAAAATGAATTTTATATCATCAAAGCCCCCAATGGAAAGGTACTGGAAGTAAAGAACTTCAACACCGAGAACGGCGCGGCCATCCAGCTGTGGAGCTATGCAGGCCATCCGTGGCAGCAGTGGCAGTTCGTGGATGCAGGCGAGGGCCGCTGGCGCATCTGCAACCGCTTTACCGGCAAGATGATGGATCTGGCCCTTGGCGGTGTGGTGGAGGGCACATGGCTGCACCAGTGGGACCGTACCAGCGGGCTGAGTCAGTGCTGGGCGCTGGAGCCCACCCGCAGCGGGCGCACCCGCATCCGCAATGTGCTGGCGGATAAATACATTGACCTTGTGGGCATGAACACCGCCAACGGTGCACAGGCCCAGATCTGGAACTTTGTAGCAGGCGGCAATCAGGAGTGGACGCTGGAACGCATCGATCCGGACACCGCCCAGAGCGGCCGCCGCGCCGAGGAGGCCAAAGACCCGCAGCCCACGCCCAGCCAGCGCAAGCATCAGAACGACCTTGTGCGCAAGCTGAACAATGCGGGCAAGGGAAGAGCAAGCCGGAAGGGGCAATGATTTTAAATTGCCGCCGCGTTGCTCTGGCATATTCAGAGGAAAAAGTTATTTTTGGTTTGCACCCCCGGCAAAGCCTGCGGGCTTTGCCGGGGGTGTTTTTTCACGGGAGAGGCCGCAGCGAAAAACGGCATTTTCCACAAAAACAAGATCAAAAGGAGAACTCAATGAATCTAGGAGCCTTCATGAACCCGGAATTTCCCATTTTCAGCACCACGCTGTGCTATCTGGAACGGGACGATGCCTACCTGATGCTGCACCGCATCAAAAAGCAGGACGACTACAACCACGACAAATGGATCGGCGTGGGCGGAAAGTTTGAGCGGTTTGAAAGCCCGGAGGACTGTCTGCTGCGGGAAGTGAAGGAGGAGACCGGCCTGACGCTGAAGCGCTTCCGCGCCCGGGGTCTGCTGACCTTTATTTGGGGCAACATGACCGAGTTCATCCACCTGTACACCGCTGATGAATGGACGGGCGAGATGGTGCAGGGCGATGCCTGCAGGGAAGGCGTGCTGGAATGGGTGCCGAAGGATAAGGCGGCTGAACTGCCCATCTGGGAGGGCGACAAAATCTTCTTCCGGCTGCTGAATGAGGAACGGCCTTATTTCTCCCTCAAGCTGGTGTATGAAGGCGACACCCTCACGCAGGCAGTGCTGGACGGGAAACGAATCGTTTGAGCGCTTCCTGTGCAGAGCGTAGGCGTGTGGGTTGGGTTTAATGGCTTTTGAAAAATGTATCGCCGCTGGGTACGTTCTCTTTTGCGTGCCAAAAGAGAACCAGAAACCGCTACTTTCGAGGCGCGGGAGGCACGAACTAGGGGCTGCTCGCCCCTAGTAACCCCAAAGCAGTTGGACTCCATACAAAAAATCCAAGTCGCTGCGCTAGAGGATTTTTTGTGTTGCGCCGATTTTGAGTCGCTTACGCGACGAACCGTGCGGGCAAGCTTGTGCTCCATCTGCTGCGCGACAGCTGCAGGCTGACGGTAGCAAAAGGCTGTTCACCGCCCGGCCCCTTATCGTGAAAAGGCAACGCCGGAATGACCGCAGTCATTCCGGCGTTGCTATATATAAAAATATTTTTCCGCTGATATTGTCAGAGCGAAGCGGAGACAATTCTAAAAATCAGTTCAGCTTCAGATCGCCCTCTTTGATCCAGCCCAGCTTGCGCTCGATCTCGCAGAAGATCACGCTCAGCACGGCGGGCAGAACAAAGCACAGCAGCACCATGGCAGCCCAGTCCATCGGGGTGATGGCGGCTTTGGTACCGGCGGCAATGTCGCTGACCCAGCCGGTGTACACGCCGATCTGGCCCACCAGACCGCAGGTGCCCATGCCGGAAGAGACAGCGGCACCGTTCATCTCAAAGTGGAACACACAGGTGGCCAGCGGGCCGGTGATGGCACTGGCCAGTGTGGGCGCGATCCAGATACGGGGGTTCTTGACGATGTTGCCCATCTGCAGCATGCTGGTGCCAAGGCCCTGACTGACCAGACCGCCCACACCGTTCTCCTTGTAGCTCATCACGGCAAAGCCGATCATCTGGGCGCAGCAGCCTGCTACGGCGGCACCGCCGGCAAGGCCGGTCAGACCCAGCGCGGCGCAGATGGCGGCAGAGGAAATGGGCAGGGTCAGCGCCACGCCCACAATGACGGATACCAGAATGCCCATGACCAGCGGAGCCTGTTCGGTGGCCCACATGATCAGGGTGCCCACCTGACTTGCGGCAGCGCCAATGGGTGCGGCGATCAGCATGGAAAGGCCCACGCCGGAAAAAATGGTCACCAGCGGGGTCACGAGGATGTCCACGCGGGTCTCCTTGCTCACGGCCTTGCCCAGCTCGGAAGCTACGATGGCAATGATGAGCACGGCCAGCGGGCCGCCTGCGCCGCCCAGAGCATTGGCCGAGTAGCCTACGGTGATCAGGCTGAACAGCACCAGCGGCGGGCAGTGCAGCGCCCAGCCAATGGCGCAGGCCATGGCCGGGCCGCTCATGGCCGTGGCGTAACCGCCAAGGTCTACCAGCACGTCAAGGCCGGTCTGCTGGCCCAGCGTCTTGATGATGGTGCCGATCAGCAGGCTGGCAAACAGGCCCTGCGCCATGGCACCCAGCGCTTCAATGAGATAGCGCTGCGGGGTGATGACGATATCCTTGCGTTTTAAGAAATCTTTCACATTTGACATGAGAAACTGCCTTTCTGTTTCAAGATGGTGGATTCAATGCAAAAACTGCATGTCAAGTATAATACCATACACATGTCAAGACAACAAGACAAAATGCTGTTTTTGCTGGAAATATCTGCAATTTTTGGCTTTGTGCAATGTTTTTGCGGGCTGAGACGTATCTATTTTGGAGCATTTTCTGATACCGGGGCGGCAGCTTTTCGGAGCTGCGCTTTGCAGTGTGCGGCAATTGACGGGGGCTTGCCCGCGGGTGTATACTGAAAGAGTATTGAGAAGATGAAACGCTGCCCTTTTTGTGAAGGGCGGCATCCCGATAAAAATGCATGAGGTTTGGAGCACAGCATGAAAAAAACGTTCTGGAATAAACTGACTGCCCGCGGCACCCGCGGCAAAACGCGGTGCGCAGCGGCAGTTCTGGCATTGGCAATGACCTTTTCAATGGGCGCACCGCTGGCACTGGCTGCACAGCCGGAAGAAAGTACCGCGGCAGTGACCGAGACTATTTCTGCACAGCAGGAAACGGCAATGCCCACCCTGCAGACGGAGACCCCGGAGCTTGCTGCACAGGACCCGGAAGCGCCGCCTGTACAGGCCACTGAAGCGGAGGAGAACAGCACGAACCAGCACACGCCGGAAAACAGCGTGGTGCTGACACCGGAAGAGATCCGTGCCGCGCTGGATGCCGGTGCCATGGATGCCGCCGAGGCCCAGTGCATCGACCTGAGCGATGAGAACGGATTTTTCAGCTGGCTGCTCAATTTCCTGTTCGGCTGGCTGGGCAAGAGCGATACGGAGCCGGTCTATTCCGGCTGGCGCACCTCCGGCGGCAAGACCTACTACTACAGCCAGACCACCAACAAGCCGGTGACCGGCATCCAGTGCATCGACAATAAACTCTATTACTTCAATGCGGACGGTGTGCTGGAAAATGGCAAGACCTTTGGTGTGGATGTTTCCAAGTATCAGAAGAACATCGACTGGAACCAGATCAAAAAGGCAGGCGTGAGCTTTGTGATCGTCCGCATCGGCTACCGCGGCTATGGTGCTTCCGGCACGCTGGTGCTGGACCCCATGTTCGAGGAGCATTTCACCAATGTGAAGAATGCGGGCCTGAAGGTGGGTGTGTATTTCTTCAGTCAGGCCACCACCGAGGAGGAAGCCAAGGAGGAAGCCTTTGCCTGCGCCTATGTACTGAACGGACGCAAGCTGGATTACCCCATCTTCTTTGACACCGAAGCATCCGGCGCTTCCAATGGTTCCGGCCGCGCCGACGGTCTGGGTATGGAGGACCGCACCAAGTGCGCCATCGCCTTCTGTGAGGAGGTCAAGGCACAGGGCTACAAACCCGGTGTGTATGCTTCTACCCTGTGGTACCGCAAGCGTGTCAATCTGAACAGCCTGAAAAAATATACCATCTGGAACGCGCATTATGGTGTTGCCAGCAGCCCCATCGACTGCGCCCTGTGGCAGGGCACCTGCACGGCACGCCTGCCCGGCTATAAGGGCGATATGGACGTGAACATCAGCTACATCGGATAAGTGAGGAAACTGCAATGGACCGCATTCGCCTGATCGCATCGGACATGGACGCGACCCTTCTGGACGAGTACAGCCAGCTGCCGCCAAAGTTTACCGAGACCATCCGTGCACTGGCCGGGCAGGGCATCTTGTTTGCCGCCGCCAGCGGGCGGCCTCTGTACACACTGGAAACGATGTTCCCGGATCTGCTGGAGGAGATCATTCTCATTGGCGACAACGGCGGCGCTGCCCGCTGGAAGGGGAAAGAACTGTTTGTGTCCGAAATGCCTGCCGAGGGCTGGCGGCAGCTGGCCCGCAGCACAAAGCAGGCCGGAGATGTGGGCCTTTTGTGCGGACTGCAGGCAGCCTACGCGGAAAAGCAGGACGAGAAATACGATAAAGTTTTTAAGAATTTTTATACCCGGGTGGAATACGTGGATGATCTGACTGCGGTGGAAGCAGCGGCGGATAAGTTTACCGTCTATCTGCCCAACGACGACTCGCAGAAAGCCTTCGACCGGATCTACGGCGCATTCCACACCGGAAATGGCGGTGCATTCTCGGTGGCAGTGGCAGGCAGAAACTGGGTGGACGTGATGAACCCAGGTGTGCACAAGGGTGCAGCACTGGCAAAGGTGGGTGCACTGCTGAGCATTCCGGCCGACAGCATGATGGCCTTTGGTGACACCTACAACGATGCCGAGATGCTCACCACCGCGAAGTACGGCTTTTTGATGGAGAACGGCAGCGGACCGCTGCGGGCGCAGGTGCCGTTTCTGGCACCGTCCCACCGGGAATACGGCGTGATGCAGGTGCTGAAACAGGTGCTCCGCCAGAACGGCGAAGTCTCGCCGGAGGATTTTGTGAAGGCGCATTAAAGCGGGAGAGACGATTTGGAATGCTCTCCGCTTCGCTCTGAGCATAAATAGCGGAAATAGTATTTTTATTTGCAACTCCGAAACGGCTGCGGCCGTTTCGGAGTTGCTTTTTCACAGGGAGGGTCGTAACGGCAAACGGCATTTGCTGATGCTGGCTCCCTGCGGGAGCATTCACGTCAGCATGAAAACATGCTGTTGCCATTACGTTTCGTCGCGCAAGCGACTTCAAATCGGCGCAACACAAAAAATCCTTTAGCGGAGCGACTTGGATTTTTTGTATGGAGCCCAACTGCTTTGGGATTATTAAGGGCGAGCAGCCCTTAATTCGTGCCTCCCGCGCCTCGAAAGTAGCGGGTGCTTTTCTGGTTCTCTTTTGGCACGCAAAAGAGAACGTACCCGGCGGAGAAGAATTTTGTAAAAGCCATCCGGCCTGCCCCACACGGCCGCGCTCTGCACGGGAAGAATCATACGGCGGGCATTTTAAATCGTCATAACCTGCCCGAACTCTGAATAAATTGTTCTCAGAGCAATAAACAGGCTGGGGAGGCATGGGGATATGTTTGTAGTCACGTTGAGCAAAACGAGCCTGAAAAAACTGGGTCTGGGTGCCATGTGCTGCGCACTGGTGGTGGGCAGTGCTCTGCTGGGCCGGTTCATCAGCAACCGCACCGTTGCGGTCTCGGCGGCGGTGAACAAAATTGAGAGTGCACAGGACATCCAGACATGGTTCACCGGCTACGGTCTGGATGTGGACGGCGCATCCATCACGGCAGACAAGGTCAAGATCCCCCGCAAGTGGGATGACAGCTTTTCGGCCTTCAACGGGGTGGTGCAGCAGAGCGGCATGGACCTTGCACGCTACAAGGGCAAGACCGTGGAAAAATGGACGGCGCTGATCCCGGCGGCAAGCAGCGGCGAGACCAGCCGCTACGGCGTGCTGTTGGTGTACCGCAAAAAGGCCGTGGGAGCTTACCTGCTGGAACGGCCCTCCGGCGTTGTGGTGGGCCTGAAAGACATGCAGGCCGCCATGGCGGAAGCTGAGGCAAAGCAGACTTCCGGCGAGGACTACGAGGGCGACTGGGGTGAGCGCCACGACGAAGAGCTGACCGGCAGCGAACCGGCACAGCAGACCTCCGGCGAGGACTACAGCGGCGATTGGGGCGAACGCCATGACGAGGAATTGACCGTCCAGCAGACCTCCGGTGAGCCGGATGCCGTGCCGCAGGCTGTGCCTTATACGGAACTGCCGCTGGATGCCGAGGGATATCCGGTGGAATAAGCACCGGAACGACCTGCCAAAGCCGGAAACGACCGGGAACAGCTTCGGGTTTTGATGCAAAACCAGGTCGCAATTTGCCTAAAATTTGCGCACAAGCAGAAGAAAAAGTGAAATGCGTGCATTTTTGTCACATTTGTATGTTCAATTGTACCAAAATATTGCATAAAAAATTAGCAATATGAAATGGTGAAAAATTACCGGCAAGGGTTTATAATAGATGTATCAACCGTGCCGCGGCTCGGCCGCGTCTGGTGCAAGTGCAGAAGCGCCGCACGGGATCAAGTAAGGAGAAAATGATTATGAAGGAATTCCAGTATACCGTTAAGGATGCATGCGGCATCCACGCTCGTCCCGCCGGCCTGCTCGTCAAGACCGTCAAGGGCTTTGCCAGCAGCGCTACCCTGGAAAAGGACGGCAAGAGCTGCGATATGCGCAAGCTGATGGCTCTGATGGGCATGGGCGTCAAGCAGGGTGAGACCGTTACCGTCAAGGTCGAGGGCGACGACGAGGAAGCTGCAGCAGCAGCCATCCAGAAGTTCCTGACCGAGAACGTCTGATTCCGCAGTTAAGATGAGGAAGGCCCTCGCGGGTGAGCTGCGGGGGCTTTTTTTGGACTGTCGGAGCAGTGCGGCCCCGGCACAGATGAAGAAGGAGTAGTGTGCAATGCAGGTAGGCACCGGTAAGAGCGTCCTGAATGGCATCGCCATCGGCAAGCTCAAGATCTACAAGAAAAAGGATACTGCTATTTCCACCGCCCCTGTGGCAGATACTGCCGCAGAACTGGAGTGTTTTGAAGCTGCCCGCCAGAAGGCCATTGAGCAGCAGACCGCCCTGTACGAAAAGGCACTGGCAGAAGCCGGCGAGGACATCGCCGAGGTGTTCAACATCCACGCCATGATGCTGGATGACGACGACTTTGTGGACGCCATCAAGGAGATCATCAACAGCCAGAAAAAGTGTGCCGAGTACGCCGTCAAGACGGCAGGCAACAATCAGGCTGCGGTGTTCGCCGCCATGGACGACCCGTATCTGCAGGCCCGCAGCGCCGATGTGCTGGACATTGCGCAGGCCATGCTGGACATTCTGCAGGGGGTGGACAACGCCAGCCTGCAGGGCACCGAGCCCAGCATTCTGGTCGCGGAGGATCTGGCCCCGTCTGAGACCGTCCGCATGGATAAGAGCCTGCTGCTGGGCTTTATCACCCGTGAGGGCAGCTCCAACAGCCACACCGCCATTCTGGCCCGCAGCATGAACATCCCTGCCCTGATCCAGTGCAAGGATATTCAGGACGACTGGGACGGCAAGATGGCGGTCATCGATGGCTACAACGCCTGCGTTTACGTTGAACCCACCCCCGACCTGCTCAAGAGCCTGAAGAAGCGCCAGCAGGAAGATCAGAAGAAGCAGGCCCTGCTGCAGGAGCTGAAGGGCAAGCCCAACACCACGCTGGACGGCAAGACCATCAATGTCTTTGCCAACATCGGCGGCATGAGCGATGTGGGTGCTGTGCAGCAGAACGATGCCGGCGGCGTAGGCCTGTTCCGCACTGAGTTCGTCTACCTGAACTGCAAGGACTTCCCCACCGAGGACTACCAGTTCGAGGCCTACAAGCAGGTGGTGGAGAGTCTGGCTCCCCGCAAGGTGGTCGTCCGCACCTGTGACATCGGTGCCGATAAGACCGTCGATTACATGAAGCTGGATCACGAGGAGAACCCCGCTCTGGGCTACCGCGCCATCCGCATCTGCCTGACCCGCAGGGACTTCTTCAAGACTCAGCTGCGCGCTCTGCTGCGTGCTTCTGCCTACGGCAACATGAGCATCATGTTCCCCATGATCACCAGCCTGCGGGAGCTGCAGGATGCCAAGGCTGTTCTGGAAGAGTGCCGCGCAGAACTGACCGCCGAGGGCGTGAAGATGGGCCAGAACATCGAGGTAGGCACCATGATCGAGACCCCCGCCGCTGTGCTGATCGCGGACGAGCTGGCTGCCGAGTGCGACTTCTTCTCCATCGGCACCAACGACCTGACCCAGTACACCTGTGCGCTGGACCGCCAGAATGCAAAGCTGGAGCCGTTCTTCAACCCGCACCATCCCGCTGTGCTGCGCGCCATCAAGATGACCATTGAGGCGGGCCACCGCCACGGCATCTGGGTGGGCATCTGCGGTGAGCTGGGCGCTGACACCGCCCTCACCGAGACCTTCCTGCGCATGGGCGTGGACGAGCTGTCCATGAATGCCAAGAGCATCCTGCCGGTGCGCAAGATCATCCGCAGCGTGGACCTGAGCAAGCCTTCTGAAAAGTAATTCATCCGAGAATCCCGGTTTACCGTTCCCATAAAGCTCCCCGGCAGGGCACCCCGCTCTGCCGGGGTCTTTCTATACCGGGCAAAAGTTTTCGGAAAATACTTTAAAACGATAAAGCGAAATGCTATACTATAAGCGATGACAGGGTATGCAGGTGTCCAGCGCTGCCCATGGAGGACCGTTATGACTCAGTTTTTGATTCGTCTTTTCATCCGCCAGCCCGACCGTGCGCAGGACCCTAAGGTGCGCGCCGCCTACGGCAACCTTGCCTGCTGGGTGGGCGTGGCATGCAACCTGCTGCTGTGTCTGGGCAAGCTGACCGTAGGCACTCTGTTCGGCTCCATTGCCATCATGGCAGATGCCCTGAACAACCTGTCGGATGCCTCGTCCAACGTGGTCAGTCTGGTGGGCTTCAAGCTGGCCGGCAAGGCCCCGGACGCAGAGCATCCCTTCGGCCATGCCCGGTATGAATATCTGGCGGGGCTGGTAGTCAGCGTGACCATTCTCGGCATCGGCTTTTCGCTGCTGAAGGAATCTGTGGTCAAGGTGCTGCACCCCACCCCGGTGATGTTCAGCTGGCTGACGGTGGCCGTGCTGATCGCATCCATCCTCGTCAAGCTGTGGATGAGCGGCTTCAACCGCACCATCGGGCGCATCATCGGCTCCGAAACCCTCATTGCCACTGCTGCGGACAGCCGCAACGATGTGCTGAGCACCAGCGCGGTGCTCATTGCAGCGGTGCTGTGCCGCGTGACCGGCTGGGATGTGCTGGATGGCCTGATGGGTGTAGGCGTGGCGGCGTTCATCCTGATCTCCGGCTGGGGCCTTGTGATGGATACGCTCAGCCCGCTGCTGGGCGAAAGCCCCAGCGAGGATCTGGTGGACCACATCGAGCAGAAGGTGCTCTCCTATCCCGGTGTGCTGGGAATGCACGATCTGATGGTGCACGACTACGGCCCGGGACACCAGTTCGCCTCCCTGCATGTGGAACTACCTGCCGAGCAGGACCCGCTGGAGGCACACGACCTGATCGACAACATTGAACGGGATTTTCTAAAGAATGACCGGCTTTTGGTTACCATCCACTACGACCCCATCGTTACCTCGGATGCTGCCGTGGGCGTGCTGCGCGCCCGCCTGACCGAAAAGCTGCGCCAGCTCGACCCGGCCCTTTCGCTGCACGATCTGCGCATCGTGCCGGGCAGGACCCACACCAACGTGCTGTTCGATCTGGTGCTGCCGGCAGGCTATGCAGGGGATAAGGTAGAGCTGCTGGAACAGCTGGAACAGTTCATCAAGGAACAGGATACAGCCTACAGCTGCATCATCAAGGTGGAGCAGAGCTATACGGCTGCCCACAAATAAACTCTCGGGGGAAAGTATTATGCTGAACGAGACTTATCGCGCGATGCTCGGCAATAAGAGCGTCATCCGCGAGACCTTTATGTACGGCAAGCAGCGTGCTGCCGAGATCGGATATGAGAACGTGTTCGATTACTCGCTGGGCAACCCCAGCGTGCCCTGCCCGCAGGAGTTCACTGCCGCTATGCAGGATCTGCTGACCAACGAAGAACCGGTAAACCTGCACGGCTACTGCCCCAGTCAGGGCGACCCGGGCTTCCGCACCGATGTGGCAGCGCACCTGACAAAGACCTTTGGCCTGCCCTATGAGCAGAAGCACATCTTCCCCACCACCGGTGCGGCGGGTGCCATTGCCCATGCCATCCGTGCGGTCACGCAGCCCGGCGACGAGGTGCTCACCTTTGCGCCCTACTTCCCGGAGTACGGCCCTTATGTGGCGGGCACCGGGGCAGTCCTCAAGGTGGTGCCGCCGCAGGCACCGACCTTCCAGCCCAATCTGGACGCATTCGAGCAGATGATCGGCGAAAAGACCACCTGTGTGCTCATCAATACCCCCAACAACCCTACCGGTGTGGCCTATTCTGCCGGGACGCTCACCCGCATGGCAGAGATCCTGACCGAGAAGAGCAAGGCGTTCGGCCACAATATCTTCCTCGTCAGCGATGAGCCCTACCGGGATATCGCATTCGACGGCAAAAAGGTGCCCTACCCGGCGGCGTTCTACCCCCACACCCTCACCTGCTTCTCCTACTCCAAGAGCCTGAGTCTGCCCGGCGAGCGCCTTGGCTATGTGGCGGTGCGTCCGGGCTGTGAAGGCGAGGATGTGCTGGTGGACATGATGGCCCAGATCTCCCGCTTCACCGGCCACAACTGCCCGCCCAGCATCATCCAGCGGGCCGTAAGCCGCTGTCAGGATGTGACCAGTGATCTGAGTGTGTATGAGACCAACATGAACCTGCTGTACGATAAGCTCACCGCGCTGGGCTTTGAGGTGGAGCGCCCCGGCGGTACCTTCTACATCTTCCCCAAGGCTCTGGAAGAGGATGCCAACGCTTTCTGCATGAAGGCCCGGGAGTTTGACCTGCTGCTGGTGCCCAGCGACAGCTTCGGTGTCAAGGGCTATGTGCGCCTTGCCTACTGCATCGATACCGAAAAGGTCAAGCGCAGCCTGCCGGCCCTTGAAAAGCTGGCAGCCGCTTACCGCAAATAAACATTCTGCCGAACTGCCCGCGCGGCATCTGGCAGTGCAGCGCGGCTGGAGAAACGACCCAAAGAGAGGAAAGGGAACCCTGCTATGGAAAAGATCAAAATGACCACGCCCCTCGTCGAGATGGACGGCGACGAAATGACCCGCATTCTGTGGAAGATGATCAAGGACGAACTGATCCTTCCGTTTGTGGACCTCAAGACCGAATATTACGATCTGGGCCTGCCCAACCGCGACGCTACCGCCGACAAGGTGACCATGGATGCCGCCCTTGCCAACAAGAAGTACGGCGTTTCGGTCAAGTGCGCCACCATCACTCCCAATGCCCAGCGCATGGACGAGTATAAGCTGCATGAAATGTGGAAAAGTCCCAACGGCACCATCCGCGCGGTGCTGGACGGCACCGTGTTCCGCGCACCCATCATGATCGACAGCATCAAGCCGGTGGTCAAAAACTGGAAAAAGCCCATCACCATTGCCCGCCACGCCTACGGCGATGTGTACAAGTGCACCGAGTTCCGCATCCCGGGTGCCGGCAAGGCTGAACTGGTGTTCACCGGTGCCGATGGCTCTGAGCAGCGCGCCACCGTGTTTGACTTTGAGGGCGCTGGCGTTCTGCAGGGCCAGTACAACAAGGATGATTCCATCCGCAGCTTTGCCCGCAGCTGCTTCAACTACGCACTGGATGTGAAGCAGGATCTGTGGTTCGGCGCAAAGGATACCATCTCCAAGAAGTACGACCACACCTTCAAGGATATCTTCCAGGAGGTGTATGACACCGAGTATAAGGCAAAGTTCGAGGCCGCAGGCATCACCTACTTCTACAGCCTCATTGACGATATCGTTGCCCGCGTCATTCGCAGCGAGGGCGGCTTTGTCTGGGCCTGCAAGAACTACGACGGTGACGTGATGAGCGATATGGTCTCCACCGCCTTTGGCTCTCTGGCAATGATGACCAGCGTGCTGGTCAGCCCGGACGGCAAATACGAGTTCGAGGCCGCCCACGGCACCGTCACCCGCCATTACTACAAGTACCTGAAGGGCGAAAAGACCTCCACTAACCCCATGGCTACCATCTTTGCGTGGTCTGGCGCGTTCAAGAAGCGCGGTGAACTGGATGGCCTGCCGGAGCTGGTGAAGTTTGGCGAGGCACTGGAAGCCGCCAGCCTGCAGACCCTGAACGACGGCATCATGACGAAAGACCTGTGCGGTCTGGCTGAGGGCATCACCCCCACCGCTGTGGACAGCGAGGGCTTTATCAAGGCCATCCGCACCCGTCTGGAAGCCAAGCTGGCATAATCATCTCTTTGTGACATAAAAAGAAAGACCGGAACTGTAAGTGCGACCTACAGCTCCGGTCTTTTTCGTTAAAATGATGCGAACGAG
Organism: Faecalibacterium taiwanense; assembly: GCF_036632915.2. Taxonomy (NCBI): domain Bacteria; kingdom Bacillati; phylum Bacillota; class Clostridia; order Eubacteriales; family Oscillospiraceae; genus Faecalibacterium; species Faecalibacterium taiwanense. The sequence goes on from NZ_CP155552.1 coordinate 480,453, forward strand.
CCTTGAATGTACCCGACAAAGAATGCAATAAATGTGCTGATGAGAATGCAGCCAAGCCACAAAAGGTCTGCGAGAAGCCGTTTGCCGGTCAACTGCTGGATGGTCTTTGAATAATCCAAAGCAAACCACAGCATGGCAGCAGAAAACAGAATGGAGCTCCAATGAAGCCGAAAAGACAGCACCATGCTGAGAAGCACATAATTGATAAGCGTGTAAAAAATACTTCGCAAAAGAAGTTCCGGGAGAGCAGAATACTGCTTTTTCATAAAAGCTCCTTTCTGGATTTATAAATGCAGTGCATCCAATACTTCGTTTACGACCTCCAGTGAAACCTGCCCCGGTGCACTGGCCTGCCCGGGGTTGGCAAAGGTCATGGCAGAGCCAAAGGCTTCGCCGGAAAGGCGGCTCACCGCGCCCAAAGCTCCCATGCTCATGGTGATGATGGGAGTCTCCGGATGCCGGTCGGCCATTTCAGCGGTGGCAGCCAGAAGCTCCAGCACATCGGCACGGCTCTGGGGCATCACAGCCAGTTTGGGCAGATCAGCCCCGGCCTGCTGCATGGCAACCATGCGGCTCACCAGTTCGGCGCGCGGCGGCGTTTTATGGAAGTCGTGGCTGGAACACACCACTGCAGCCCCGGCGGTGTGGGCTTCTTCGATCAGCGCGGGAAGTTCTGCGCCCGCAGTGTAAAATTCAATGTCGATCAGATCGGCGCAGTCGGTGGCAAGAACGGTGCGGATAAAATGAAGATACTCTTCGTGGGCCAGAGCGACTTTGCCGCCCTCGGCCTTTGTGCGGAAGGTGAAAAGAAGCAGCTGATCCTTTAAGGCAACACGGAGCTTCGCAGCGCAGTGCACGATAGCCGGAAGGTCTTTTGCACCTTCAAAGCAATCGATACGCCATTCCACACAATCGGCGCGCAATGTGGAAAACGCGGCAGCCTTTTCCAGAACGGCGGTTTCTGTGGGCTCTACAATAGGAATAATAACTTTAGGGCGGCCCTCACCGATGCAGCAGCCGCGGATGTTGACACAGGACATGGCGCTTCTCCTTTATGTAATAAGTATAGCTACCTTATACAGGATGCTGGGGGATGACTCCATAATACGTTCTGCCCGCCGCCTTGTCAAGAAAAAGGCGCGCCCTGTAACGGGTGAAAAACAGAGGAATTCTTTATTCTGCAAAGAAATTGGAAAAAATCTGTCAAAAAGTGTTGACAAGGAGGCGGGGGTGTGGTATTATACTTGAGCGCCAAGCGCTGAGGCAAAAGAATGACTTCCGAAGTCTCAGCAGGAAGCCCTTGAAAAGAACCAATAGACGTCAAGAAAGACCGGTTTGTTCCGAGAAACTTCAAGACATCCAAGTTCAGAAAGTTCAAAAGCTTCTAAAAAATAAGGCTTGACAAAAAGCCACTTCGGTGGTAAAATAAACAGGTCGTCAGCCGCAAGGCTGAGGCGCTACAGGACCTTGAAAATTGAACAATATCGAAAAACTTGTAAGGAACCTTTTAAGTGTTTGGAAAAACACTAAAAACAATTCCAAAAGTAATTCACACAGGACGCAAGCGATTGCGTGCTGAGCGAACAAGATTTAACACTTTTAAGTGATAAATATCATTTATAAAGAGTTTGATCCTGGCTCAGGACGAACGCTGGCGGCGCGCCTAACACATGCAAGTCGAACGAGCGAGAGAGAGCTTGCTTTCTCGAGCGAGTGGCGAACGGGTGAGTAACGCGTGAGGAACCTGCCTCAAAGAGGGGGACAACAGTTGGAAACGACTGCTAATACCGCATAAGCCCACGGGTCGGCATCGACCAGAGGGAAAAGGAGCAATCCGCTTTGAGATGGCCTCGCGTCCGATTAGCTAGTTGGTGAGGTAACGGCCCACCAAGGCGACGATCGGTAGCCGGACTGAGAGGTTGAACGGCCACATTGGGACTGAGACACGGCCCAGACTCCTACGGGAGGCAGCAGTGGGGAATATTGCACAATGGGGGAAACCCTGATGCAGCGACGCCGCGTGGAGGAAGAAGGTCTTCGGATTGTAAACTCCTGTTGTTGGGGAAGATAATGACGGTACCCAACAAGGAAGTGACGGCTAACTACGTGCCAGCAGCCGCGGTAAAACGTAGGTCACAAGCGTTGTCCGGAATTACTGGGTGTAAAGGGAGCGCAGGCGGGAAGACAAGTTGGAAGTGAAATCTATGGGCTCAACCCATAAACTGCTTTCAAAACTGTTTTTCTTGAGTAGTGCAGAGGTAGGCGGAATTCCCGGTGTAGCGGTGGAATGCGTAGATATCGGGAGGAACACCAGTGGCGAAGGCGGCCTACTGGGCACCAACTGACGCTGAGGCTCGAAAGTGTGGGTAGCAAACAGGATTAGATACCCTGGTAGTCCACACCGTAAACGATGATTACTAGGTGTTGGAGGATTGACCCCTTCAGTGCCGCAGTTAACACAATAAGTAATCCACCTGGGGAGTACGACCGCAAGGTTGAAACTCAAAGGAATTGACGGGGGCCCGCACAAGCAGTGGAGTATGTGGTTTAATTCGACGCAACGCGAAGAACCTTACCAAGTCTTGACATCCCTTGACAGGCATAGAAATATGTTTTCTCTTCGGAGCAAGGAGACAGGTGGTGCATGGTTGTCGTCAGCTCGTGTCGTGAGATGTTGGGTTAAGTCCCGCAACGAGCGCAACCCTTATGGTCAGTTACTACGCAAGAGGACTCTGGCCAGACTGCCGTTGACAAAACGGAGGAAGGTGGGGATGACGTCAAATCATCATGCCCTTTATGACTTGGGCTACACACGTACTACAATGGCGTTAAACAAAGAGAAGCAAGACCGCGAGGTGGAGCAAAACTCAGAAACAACGTCCCAGTTCGGACTGCAGGCTGCAACTCGCCTGCACGAAGTCGGAATTGCTAGTAATCGTGGATCAGCATGCCACGGTGAATACGTTCCCGGGCCTTGTACACACCGCCCGTCACACCATGAGAGCCGGGGGGACCCGAAGTCGGTAGTCTAACCGCAAGGAGGACGCCGCCGAAGGTAAAACTGGTGATTGGGGTGAAGTCGTAACAAGGTAGCCGTAGGAGAACCTGCGGCTGGATCACCTCCTTTCTAAGGAGTCAGGCAAGGACAGGACATCAAAAGATGGACAGTCCTTGGACAGGTAACAAACAAGCAGAGTAGATATTGTTCGATTTTGAGGGCCCTGAAAAGGGAACTCAATTCCTAATGTGGGGGTTTAGCTCAGCTGGGAGAGCACCTGCTTTGCAAGCAGGGGGTCAAGGGTTCGATTCCCTTAATCTCCACCACATGGGCCAATAGCTCAGCTGGCTAGAGCACACGACTGATAATCGTGAGGTCGATGGTTCGAGTCCATTTTGGCCCACCATGTGATGTTTCTCAAAGTTCTGGGAGACCGGGCTTTGAAGAACATCACCAAGACGTACCTTGAAAACTGAATAATAACTGCGAAACAAAGATTATAGTAAGTTCTTTTTAAGAAATATTACAATTTCAAAAGGAAGGGTAACAATAATCTTCGTTGGCAAGAGAGAATCAAGAGGATACCAAATGTTCCAAGAGAACGTTTGAAAGGTCAAGCGAACAAGGGCGCAGGGCGAATGCCTTGGCACTGGGAGCCGATGAAAGACGTGATAAGCTGCGATAAGCTTCGGGGAGCTGCAAATAAGCATTGATCCGGAGATTTCTGAATGAGGAAACTCACCTGGGTTCATACTCAGGTACGTTATACTGAACTTCAAAATAGGTATATCGAGGGAACCGCCTGAACTGAAACATCTAAGTAGGGCGAGGAAGAGACATCAAACGAGATTCCGTAAGTAGTGGCGAGCGAACGCGGAAGAGGGCAAACCGAGAGTAGAAATACTTTCGGGGTACGGACTGCTTTTAGGACTTAATCTGTTAACCGAACGGCATGGGAAGGCCGGTCAGAGAGTGTGAGAACCACGTAGGTGAAAACGGAGAGAGCTGCGCAGGATCCAGAGTACGGCCAGACACGTGAAACCTGGTCGGAATATGGGGGGACCACCCTCCAACCCTAAATACTACCCAGTGACCGATAGCGTATAGTACTGTGAAGGAAAGGTGAAAAGCACCCCGGGAGGGGAGTGAAAAAGAACCTGAAACCCTGTGCCTACAAGCACCTAGAGCGCGTCAATGCGTGATAGGGTACTTTTTGTAGAACGGTCCGGCGAGCGATTGTATGCAGCAAGGTTAAGGACTTAAGGTCTGGAGCCGAAGCGAAAGCGAGTTTGAAAAGGGCGTTAAGTTGCATATAATGGGCCCGAAACCGGGTGACCTACCCATGGTCAGGTTGAAGTGGAAGTAAAATTCCATGGAGGACCGAACCGACCTCCGTTGAAAAGGCGGCGGATGAACTGTGGGTAGCGGAGAAATTCCAATCGAACCCGGAGATAGCTGGTTCTCCCCGAAATAGTTTTAGGACTAGCCTCAAGTTAGATACCTGGAGGTAAAGCACTGAATAGCCTAGCGGCCGAGAGGTTAGCGAAGCTTATCAAACTCAGAATGCCAGAGTATTGATGCTTGGGAGTCAGACAGTGTCAGATAAATGTCATTGTCAAAAGGGAAACAGCCCAGATCTACAGCTAAGGTCCCAAAGTCAGGTTAAGTGGAAAACGATGTGAAGATACGTAGACAACCAGGATGTTGGCTCAGAAGCAGCCACTCATTCAAAGAGTGCGTAATAGCTCACTGGTCGAGCGTCTTTGCGCGGAGAATTTAACGGGGCTAAACCTGACACCGAAGCTTAGGCAGCATGTTTACATGCTGGGTAGGGGAGCGTTGTATACGCGGTGAAACAGTAGCGCAAGCGGCTGTGGAGTGTATAGAAGTGAGAATGCCGGAATGAGTAGCGCGAATGCAGTGAGAATCTGCATGGCCGAAAGCCTCAGGTTTCTGGAGGAAGGTTCGTCCGCTCCAGGTTAGTCGGGAGCTAAGGTGAGGCCTAACGGCGTAGCCGATGCACAGACGGTAGAGATTCCGTCACCACCAAAAGAGTTAAACACAGGGACACATATGAAGTCTCGGAGCCGGGTGTTGGTTCCGGTAGCGATCGAGGGAAGTTAGTACCGAAGTCTGAGATGGAAGATGGCGAGAAAAGCTGTGTGAATTTCTGCGGTGCCCGTACCGCAAACCGACACAGGTAGGTAGGAAGAAGATTCTAAGGCCAACGGGAGAAGGGTTGTTAAGGAACTCGGCAAATTGACCCCGTAACTTCGGGAGAAGGGGTGCTGCAGCAATGCAGCCGCAGAGAATCGGCCCAAGCAACTGTTTACCAAAAACACAGGTTTGTGCTAAATCGAAAGATGACGTATACGAGCTGACGCCTGCCCGGTGCTGGAAGGTTAAGAGGAGATGTGCAAGCATTGAATCGAAGCCCCAGTGAACGGCGGCCGTAACTATAACGGTCCTAAGGTAGCGAAATTCCTTGTCAGGTAAGTTCTGACCCGCATGAAAGGCGTAATGATTTGGGCACTGTCTCAACAGCCCGCCCGGCGAAATTGTAGTACCGGTGAAGATGCCGGTTACCCGCGACAAGACGGAAAGACCCCATGGAGCTTTACTGTAGCCTAATATTGGGTTTCGATGTTGCATGCACAGGATAGATGGGACACTGGGAAGCAGGTGCTTTGGCGCTTGTGGAGTGGCCGTTGGGATACCATCCTTGCGATATTGGAATTCTAACCTGCGCCTTTGAATCAAGGCGGGGGACATTGTTAGGTGGGCAGTTTGACTGGGGCGGTCGCCTCCTAAAGAGTAACGGAGGCGTTCAAAGGTTCGCTCAGCTTGAACGGAAATCAAGCAAAAGAGTGCAAACGCAGAAGCGAGCCTAACTGCGAGACTGACGGGTCGAGCAGTAACGAAAGTTGGAGTTAGTGATCCGGTGGTATGTGAGTGGAAATGCCATCGCTCAACGGATAAAAGTTACCCTGGGGATAACAGGCTGATCTCCCCCAAGAGTCCACATCGACGGGGAGGTTTGGCACCTCGATGTCGGCTCATCGCATCCTGGGGCTGTATTCGGTCCCAAGGGTTTGGCTGTTCGCCAATTAAAGCGGTACGCGAGCTGGGTTCAGAACGTCGTGAGACAGTTCGGTCCCTATCTGTCGTGGGCGCAGGATATTTGATGGGAGCTGTTCCTAGTACGAGAGGACCGGAGCGGACGTACCTCTGGCGCACCAGTTGTTCTGCCAAGAGCATAGCTGGGCAACTATGTACGGATCGGATAAACGCTGAAAGCATCTAAGCGTGAAGCCGACCCAAAGATAAGATATCCCATTGTTTCAAACAAGTAAGACCCCTTGAAGACTACAAGGTTGATAGGCACGATGTGTAAGTGGAGCGATCCATTCAGCAAGCGTGTACTAATAGGTCGAGGGCTTGACCACAATTCGCTTGAGACTCTAAGAGTCAACGAAAAAATGTAAGCAGTGATTATTCAGTTTTGAAGGCACGTCCTTCTAAGAAACACTGGACAAAGTACAACAAACATGTTATACTGGTTCAGTCAAATCGGTCGGTGTCGATGACGGTGAGGTTCCACCTGTTCCCATTCCGAACACAGAAGTTAAGCTCACTTGTGCCGAAGATAGTTCGCTGGAAACGGCGCGTGAAAATAGGTAGTCGCCGACTTGAACAGAAAGCTCTGAGATGAAAGTCTTAGGGCTTTTTTGTTTGCGTTTTGGGGCAAAAAATAGTATCATAAAGGCAGAAACTTATACTTTCTACAGATTTTCCTGTTACACTGAATGCACAAGGAAAGGAGAGCCTGTATGGAAAAATTGACGAAAAAAGGGCTGGACGGTACCCAGCTCAAGACCATTGCACTGGTGCTGATGGTACTGGATCACATTCATTATTTCTTCGAGTTCACCGGCTGCATCCCGACGGTGTTCAGTATGCTGGGGCGGCTCAGTGCGCCGCTGTTTCTGTTCTGCACGGTAGAGGGCTTTGCCCATACCCATGACCGCAGGCGGTATTTTATCCGCATCTGGGCTATCGGCGCAGCCATGGCGGCGCTGGAATTTTTTATGATTTACGCCAAGGCCTTCCGGCGCGGGGATGGCTTCTACCCGCAGAATGCTATTTTTCAGGATCTTGTGCTGCTGTGCATCGTCTGGCAGGGCATTGACTGGCTGCGGGAGAAAAAATTCGCAAAGGGCATTGGCGCCATTGCCGCCGTTTTGTGCTGGCCGTATGTGGTGGTAGTATTTCTGCTGCTCTTCCCCGGGGTACAGGAGATGCCCATTGCTTCAACGATCGTGGCCTTTGTCATTACAAGCCCGCTGCCCATGTGGACAACCATCACGGACGGCGGCTGGAGCTTTTTGCTGGGCGGTGTGCTGCTGTATGCCCTGCGGGGGCATCGCCGCGTACAGCTGACGGCATGGGCCGTGCTCATTTTCCTATGTGATTTTGTGCCGACCTTTGGGATGCTTTGCAGACAGGCGGATTTTGTGTGGACGCAGATGTTCACCGACTACTACGAGTGGTTCGGCGTAGCGGCGGTGCTGCTGATGCTGCTGTACAATGGGCAGCGTGGCAGCGGACATAAGCGGCTGTTTTACTGGTTCTACCCCGCCCATGTGTACCTGCTGTATGGAGCATCCTGCCTTGTTTATAACGTGTTGAGGTGATCTTGTGGCAAACATTCTGGCAGTGGATGACAATCTGGAGGTCTGCAAGCTGATCTGCACCGCTCTGGAGCGGGACGGTCACCGGGTAGAAACGCGGCAGGCGGGCGGGGCGTTGACCGAACCGCTATGCCGCTGGGCAGACTGCATCCTGCTGGACGTGATGATGCCCAGAGAGGACGGCTTTGCGGTCTGTCGGCGCATCCGCAGCCTGACCGAAGCACCCATTCTGTTTCTGAGCGCCCGCACCGACGAGGCTGCTGTGCTGGAGGGGCTGGGTATCGGGGCAGATGACTTTTTATTGAAGCCCTTCCGGGTGGCAGAGCTGCGGGCGCGGGTGGCGGCACATCTGCGGCGGCAGAGCCGCACCCCGGCGCACCGGATGGTGCGCAGCGGCGTAGCCTTTGACCTGACCGCCCGGAGCGCGGCGGTGGAGGGGAAGGCGCTGCCCTTGACCCGCTCGGAGTATGCCATCTGCGAGTATCTGGCGCTGCACGCCGGGCAGACCTTTACCAAGGAACAAATTTACGAAGCAGTTTTTGGCATTGACGGCACTGCGAACGACACCGCCGTGACCCAGCACATCAAGAATATCCGGGCAAAGCTGCGGGCGGCGGGCGTGCCGGAGCCGGAAAAGCTGCTTAATACCGTATGGGGCGTGGGGTACCGATGGAAAAGCGAAGACTGATTTCTCTGCGCAGCGTGCTGCTGCAATATCTGGTGCGCACGGCGCTGGCCTGCCTGCTGGTCGCGGTGGGGTGGCTGCTGGTGCTGCTGTTGTGGATCCAGAACAGCGGGCTGTTCCTGCCCGCGAATCAGGCCGCGCAGGCCTGCCAGAAGGCCGCACAGGACGTTTTGCCAGGCATGACCGCCGAAACCTTTGACGAAACGCAGCTGGACTCCTTGTGCCGGTACGCCCTGTTTGCCGCGCCGGACAGCAGCGAGGTGCTGGCCACCAACATGGATGCCGGGCACTTGCAGCGGGCAATGGAGAACCAGCAGGGGAAAACCCGCTGGCATTTTGGCTACACACAGTATTATATGACGTCGAAATTGCAGGACGGAACGGTTTGCCTGCTGCAATTTGACTATGCCGTGCCCTACGCCGACCCTGCGCTGCGGGGCGTGCTGCCGGATATGCAGACCGTGCACTGCATTCTGGGCATTCTGCTGCTGATAGGGGCAGTGGTGTGGAGCACCCACAGGACAGGGCGCTTCCTGACCCGGGAGACCGAAAAGCTGACCGCCGCCGCGCAGGCGGTGGCGCGGAAGGATCTGGACAGCGCCGTGTTTTCCGGTGCGAAGGTGCGGGAGTACGAGAGCGCTTTGCAGGCATTGCAGACCATGGGCGATGAATTGACCGGCAGCCTGCAGAAGCAGTGGGACATGGAGCAGCGGCAGCGGGAGCAGATCATTCAGCTGTCCCACAAGCTGAAAACGCCGCTGACCATCATCGAGGGCAACGCGGAGCTGCTGGCGGAGGATGACCTGACTGAGGAACAGCGGGCGCAGGTGGAAGCGATTCTGCAGGGTGCAGAGCAGACCCGCACCTATCTGGGAAAGATCCGTGCCGAGGTGCAGACACCACTGAAATACAAAACGAAAAAGAATGACAAAACATGCCGAATCGTAGAAAACTGAACGGCAAACGGCAGCCCCGCCCGGAGAATGTTCCGGGCGGGGCTGCTTCGGGATTGCACGATGAGGCAGAATCTGGTATGATGGAAAAAAGCGGAAGAACCGCACGAAAAGGACGTCCCAAATCGTATTCCGAGTGAGGTGAGGAAGATGAAACTGCTTTTTAGACAGCGTGCATTCAGCTGGTTTGACAGCTACGACATCTACGACGAAAACGAAAACACCGTGTATGTGGTCAAGGGGCAGCTGTCCTGGGGGCACTGCCTGAAGATCTACGACCCGGAAGAACAGCAGGAGCTGGGCACCGTCAAGGAAGAGATCCTGACCTGGCTGCCCAAGTTTGAGCTGTACGAGGGCGAGACCTGCATCGGTACCCTGAAAAAGGAGCTGACCTTCTTCAAGCCGAAGTACAACATCGACTTCAACGGCTGGCATGTGGAGGGCGATGTATTCGAGTGGGACTATACCATCACCGGCCCGGACGGCGGCACGGTGGCTGCCGTGTCCAAGGAACCGTTCCACTGGACGGACACCTACGTTCTGGACATCACCGACCCGAAGGATGCGCTTTATGTGCTGATGTTCGTGTTGGCCATCGACGCGGAAAAGTGCTCGCGGAACTGACCCGGATCAACGAAAAAAAGAGGAACGACAGCTGTCGTTCCTCTTTTTGTATAGCAGATTCTTTACTGGTTGTCGGCCACCATCATCTTGCTGGCCTTGTAGATGTCGCCGCAGCCGAGGGTGATGACCAGATCGCCCTCCCGGGCGTTCTGCTTGACCCAATCGGCGGCCTCCTCCAGACTGTTCACCAGAACAGAGCCGGGAATCTGAGCGGCCAGTTTTGCACTGGTAATGGTGGGATCGTTGGGCTCACGGCTGCCCATGATCGGGGTCAGAACGGTGATATCGGGGATCTTGAGCACATCCACAAAGTCGTTGAACAGCATCTTGGTGCGGCTGTATGTAAACGGCTGGTGGACGGCGATCAGACGCTTGTAGCCCATCTCCTTGGCAGTGTTCAGGGTAGCGCGCAGCTCGGTGGGATGATGTGCATAATCGTCCACGACCAAAGCGCCGTTACACTCGCCGTAAACCTCAAAGCGGCGGCCAGCGCCCTTGAAATTCAGGGCTGCATCGGCGCACTGCTCCACGGTCAGACCGACGAAGCGGCAGACGGCACACATGGCAAGCGCATTGTAAATGTTGTGGTAGCCGGGCACGGCCAGCCGGATATGGCCGGTGACCTTGTTCCACTCCTTCAGGTCGAACTCAAAGAAGCCGGGCTTGTATTCATTCACGTTCAATGCCTGATAATCGCCGTCGTTCTGGATGCCAAAGGTGCGCACGCGGCGGTCCAGCGTGTACATGACATCCATGGTGTTCTTGTCGTCGGCGTTGGCAAAGATCATGAACTTGGTCATCAGGGCAAAGCGCTTGAAGGCGAACTTCAGCTCGCCCATGCTGCCGTAGTAATCCAGATGGTCATTGTCGATGTTCAGCACAACGGACAGGTACGGGGTCAGTTTCAGGAAGGTCTCGGCAAATTCACAGGACTCAATTACGATATCGTCGCCCTTGCCGGCCTTGCCGTAGCCATTGATCAGCGGAAGCTTGCCGCCGATGACGGCAGACGGGTCGCGGCCTGCCAACTCCAGCGCAGTGGTAATCATGGAAGTGGTGGTGGTTTTGCCATGGGTGCCGGAGACGCAGATGCTCTGCTTGTACAGGCGGCTCACATAACCCAGCAGAACGCTGCGCTCGATGGTGGGGATGCCGTAGGAGGCAGCGGCATTCAGTTCCACGTTATCTTTGGAAATGGCGGCAGAGTAGACCACCATGTCGGTGCCGATCACATTATCGGCGCTGTGACCCAGGCTGACCTTGACACCCATCTCACGCTCGTAGCGGATGATGCTGCCATCCAGCACATCGCTGCCGGAGATCTCGTAGCCTTTTGCGGCAAGGATCTGGATGAGCGGATACATGCCGCTGCCGCCGCAGCCGATGAAGTGGATCTTTTTTACATTGTCCAGCAGGTGCTGGTTGTAATCGGTGTACATGAACATATAAGGCAACCTCCAAATAAATAACGGCCGCAGAGCAGACCGATTCAATCCATTCTATTAGGATACATCTTATTATATAATTTTTGGCGGACAAAATAAACAGGTAAACCCGAATTTTCGGAAAGAACCATAAATCCAATTCGGAATTTGTGATAAGTGTACAAGAAAACCGAAACCGGGAACTTCTTCATAAAAGATTTACATTTGCCTTTACAAAATACTTAACAACTTTGAATCATCTGTGGTAAAATAGAAAAGGACAATTTTTTAAGGGATCGTCGGTGCGACCGACAGAGGATGCAGAACGGTTTTATAAAAGGAGAAATAATGTGAGAATCAAGATCACAGCGGACAGCACCTGCGACCTGTCCGAAGAGCTTTTGGCACAGTGGGACATTGCCCTGATGCCCATGCACATTCTGATGGGTGAGGATAGCTATCTGGACGGCGTAACGATCCACCCGGCAGATGTGTTTGCCTATGTGAATGCGGGCGGCAAAATGCCCAAATCCGCCGCCGCAAATCTGGTGGAATATACCGAATTTTTTGAGCCGTTTGCCAAAGAGTGCGATGCGGTGATCCATATTTCGGTCAGCAGCAAGCTTTCGTCCTGCTTCCAGAATGCGAAGCTGGCGGCAGGCGAATTCGAGAATGTCTATGTGGTGGACAGCCAGAATATCTGTACCGGGCAGGGCTATCTGGTGCTGAAAGCGGCCAAGTGGGCTGCAGATGGCCTGCCTCCCCGCAACATTACGATGCGGCTGCAGAGCCTTGCCAAACGGGTAGAGCTGAGCTTTGTACTGGACAGGCTGGACTTTATGGCCAAGAGCGGCCGCTGCTCCGGTGTGCTGGCCTTCGGGGCAAACTTGCTGGGCATCAAGCCCGCACTGGAAGTGATCGACGGCGAGCTGAAGGTAGTCAAAAAATACCGCGGCAGCCTGCCCATCTGCGTGGGCAAGTACATCACCGACCGTCTGGTGGAACGCGACGACATCGAGGATAGCCTTGTGTTCATCTCCTCCTGCCAGCCGAAGCCCGGCTGCATGGATGCAGTGAAGGCGGGGCTGAAGAAATACGGCAGTTTCAAGGAATGCCACGAGACAGACATCGGCACCACCATCGGCGGCTATTCCGGCCCGGGTACCATTGGCATCGTGTTTGCACGGAAGGAAAAATAAAAAAGTGGCTGTTGCACATGCGACAGCCACTTTTTCTCACTGGGAGCGGCGTTTTAAAATTTCATCCAGAATGGCATCGGCCACATCGGCCTTGCTCATCAGCGGCAGCTCACGGGTGCCGTCCGGGGTAATGAGGGTGACTACATTGGTGTCCACACCAAAACCGGCACCGGCCACTTTCAGGTTGTTGGCAACCACCATGTCCAGATTCTTTTTGGTCAGCTTTGCGGAGGAGTTTTCCACAAGATCGCGGGTCTCCATGGAAAAACCGCACAGGAACTGGTGGGTCTTTTTGGGGCCGATGGTGCCCAGAATATCCGGCGTGCGTTCCAGAGGGATGGACATGTCGCCGTCCTTTTTTTTGATCTTGTCGTTTGCCACGGCAGCGGGGCGGTAGTCAGCCACGGCAGCGGCCATAATGAGCACATCCGTAGCATCAAAGCGGCTGGTGACGGCTTCGTACATCTGCTGAGCAGTGGTCACGGGCACATCGGTGGTAAACTTGACCGGCTGCAGGGCGGTCTCGCCGTGGATAAGGGTGACATCCGCGCCGCGCATGGCGGCGGCACGGGCAAGGGCATAGCCCATCTTGCCGGTGGAATGGTTGGTGAGGTAGCGCACCGGGTCCAGCGGCTCCTGTGTGGGGCCGGCGGTGACGGCAATGCGCAGACCGGCAAGATCTTTGGGCCGGGCAATGGCATGCAGGATATACTCGATCAGTACATCTTCCTTAGGCAGACGGCCGCTGCCAACATCCTTGCAGGCCAGCACGCCGCTCTCGGAGGGGATCACCGTGAAGCCGTAGCGTTCCAGCGTGGCGATATTATCCTGCGTGATGGGGTTTTCCAGCATTCCGGTATTCATGGCCGGAGAAACGAGCTTGGGACACTTTGCAGCCAGCACTGTGGTGGTGAGCATATCATCGGCGATGCCGTGGGCCATCTTGGCGATGACGTTGGCAGTGGCCGGGGCGACAAGGATCACATCGGCTTTTTTTGCCAGCGAGATGTGGGTGACTTCAAACTTGAAATCCCGGTCAAAGGTATCCACCATGCACTTGTGGCCGGTAAGCGTTTCAAATGTAACAGGGGTGATGAACTGGGTCGCATTTTTGGTCATGATGACCTCCACATCGGCTCCCAGCTTGCGCAGTGCGCTGGCCACGTTGGCCATTTTATAGGCGGCAATGCCGCCGCTTACGCCCAGAAGGACGCATTTTCCGTTCAGATCCATTGGTAAAACCTCCTGCAAAAACGTACTGTTTCCACATTTCTTACCTTAGTATAATGCAAAAGTTCCGCCAGCACAACAAAATCTTTGTACAGGCTTGCAACTGGGGACAAAATGCGGTAAAATACAGCTTGACAAAGAATAGACAGACTGCGGTGATGGGCAGGCCATCGGGGAGTTTTCTCCGCCGTCCTGCCGGATACTGCCGCGTTATAAAGGGAAAACAGAATTATGATCTTAGCCATTGATATAGGCAACACCACCGTCGCCCTTGGGGGCATTCGGGACGGACGTGTATGCTTTGTGGCGCGCATGGACACGGTGCGCACCCGCACGGCTGCAGAATATCGTGTCGAAATGGATAAAATTTTTGCGCACCGCCGCCATCCTGAGCGCCCCATGCGCTTTGAGGGCGCTGTGCTCACCAGCGTGGTGCCCCAGATCACCGGGGCACTGGCTGAGTGCGCCCGCCATTATACGGGCAGGAAGCCGGTCATCGTTTCGCCGGAGATCCGAACCGGACTGACCATGGGCGTGGATGAACCCCACGCCGTGGGCAAGGATCGCCTTGTGGATGCGGCTTATGCGGCGGCAAATTTTCCGCTGCCGGTGGTCACGGTGGATCTTGGCACTGCCACGACCTTTAATGTGGTGGACGAGAACCGCGTGTTCCGGGGCGGTGTCATCTGCCCGGGGCTTTCCACCGGGCTGCGGGCACTGGGTGACCGCTGTGCCCAGCTGCCGCAGGTGCATCTTGGCTCGCCCAAAAGCGCCATTGGCACCAACACCGAAAAATGCATGCTGTCCGGCTCCGTGATGGGCACGGCTGTGCTCATTGACGGCATGGTGCAGCGCATTGAGGAAGAGCTTGGCCGTCCGGTCACTCTGGTGGTAACAGGAGGGCTGGCAAAGTATGTGACACCGCTGTGCCGCCACCCGCTGACCTACGACCCGGAGCTGCTGATGAAGGGACTTGCCCTTTTGTACCAGCTCAATGCGTCCCAGCCGCAGCACCACAGTGCGGGCGGCGGCAGGCACTATGGCCGGCAGAACCAGCACGGCCATGCAAAACAGCGCACCTACCCCAAAAGCGCACCCGCCGCGAGCCGGAAGCGCTGGTAGGCTGACCAACGACAGGATGGGGAGAAAAATCAGATGAAATTAGGCATTCTTGGCACGGGCAAGATCGTGCGGGAATTTTTGCCATGGCTTGCAGAGCACACGCCTTTTACGGTGCAGGCCATCTGCAGCACCGAGCGCAGCGCCGAGCTGGCTCAGAGCCTTTGCGGCCAGTACGGCGTGCCGCAGCACACCACCAATTTTCTGGAACTGCTGCAGTGGGTGGATGTGGTGTACATTGCAGTGCCGAACCTGCAGCATGTGCGCTACGCCCGCGTGGCGCTGGAAGCAGGCAAACATGTTATTGTGGAAAAGCCGCTGGCACCCACGGCGGCCCAGACTGAAGAACTGGTAAATCTGGCACGGCACAAAAAGGTGTTCCTGTTTGAAGCCATCACCACCCAGTACCTTGAAAACTACGCAAAGATCCGGGAGCTGCTGCCCCGCATTGGCACCGTGAAGCTGGTACAGTGCAATTTCAGCCAGTATTCCAGCCGGTACGATGCCTTCTGTGCAGGCGATGTACAGCCTGCCTTTGACCCGGCCTGTGCCGGCGGTGCCCTGATGGATCTTGGCGTATATAATGTAAGCTACATCGTGGGCCTGTTCGGGGAGCCGAATCAGGCCAAATATACCGCCAACATGGAGCGCGGCATCGACACCAGCGGCATCCTGACCATGGATTACAGCGGCTTCAAGGCCGTGAGCATCGCCGCCAAGGACTGCGCGGCCCCGGCCCGGTACATCATTCAGGGCACGAAGGGCTATATCATGCAGAAGTCCACCGCCAACTGCTGCGGCGGCATCACCTTCCACCCTAACGAGGGCAAGGAAGAGCACTATAACCTGAATGGCGGCAGGCCCCGGCAGGCGGCAGAGTTTGAAGCCTTTGCCCGTGCGCTGGAGAGCGGAGATCAGGAGCTGTGCGGCCGGATGCAGGATACCACCATCGCGGTGAGCCGTGTGCTCACGGTGGCCCGCCGCAATGCGGGCATCCGCTTCCCGTGCGACCGCTGAAAAAGCCTTTCCCATTGGAACACGCCCTGACAAAAACGCGCTCCAAATTGTTTGAATATTTACTTTAAAACCCGCATAGAGCGGGCAGGTTTGCGCCGTATCCGACGTATAGGGCGGAACGGCAGCAGGAGGAAAACTGAATATGAAAAATACGAAAACTCTTACCCGTGTGGCGCTGCTGGTTGCCATTGAGCTGGTCATGAAAATGGTGGGTCTGGGCAGTGTGCCTGTGGGCCCGCTGTACATGAGCTTCCTGACCCTTCCCATTGCAGTGGGTGCCATCACCATGGGCCCCGCTGTGGGCGCACTGCTGGGCGGTGTGTTCGGCGCAGTGAGCTTCTACGATGCCATCACCGGTGCTTCCGCTATGACGGGTGCGCTGTTTCAGGTAAGCCCTGTGAACACCTTTATCCTGTGCGTGGGTATGCGCGTGCTGATGGGCCTGTGCTGCGGCCTGATCTTCAGCGGCCTGAAGCGCTTTGATAAGCCCGGCACTTGGAGCTACATCGTCAGCGCCATGAGCGCCCCGTTCCTGAACACGGTGTTCTTCATGGGCTGGATCGTGCTGGCCTTCTACGGCTGTGACTACGTGCAGAACCTGGTGTCCGTCAAGGGTGCTGCGAACCCCTTCATGTTCGTGGTGCTGCTGGTCGGCGTGCAGGGCGTGGCCGAGTTCCTTGTCTCCGGCATTCTGGGCGGCATCGTAGCCCGTGCCGTGGCAAAGTTCGTAAAATAAAAGATGTGCCGGATGTCAGGGCGGCGCATTCTATAATCGTGATAAAAAACTCCTCCGGCGAAAGCTGGAGGAGTTTTTTCACAACAAATATTTCTCCTGCATAGGATGGCCCACGAGCAGGCAAAGGGGGATGCGGCATGGAAGCGAAAAAGCTGTTTGCGGTGGTGGGCACCGATGCCCGGCAGGCGGCGGCAGGCCGGGTGCTGGAACGGGCAGGTTATGCGGTGGGCGGAGCCGAGCAGGTTGCACTGGCAGATTATATCCTGCTGCCTCTGCCGCTGGATGCGGCCCGCACCCCGCTGGCAGAGCTGCTGCGGGCCGCAAAGCCCGGTGCGGTGGCACTGGGCGGCAGGCTCTCAGTTCAGGCAAAGACCATCGCACAGAAAGCTGGCGTGGAGCTGGTGGATTACTTTGCCCGACCGGAGCTGACGGTGTACAATGCCATCCCTACGGCGGAGGGCTGCATTGGCATCCTGCTGGCCGAGCGCACCCGTACCCTGTGGGGCACAAACCTTTTGCTGCTGGGCTTTGGCCCGGTGGGGCAGGCGCTGGGGGCGCGGCTGGCGGCACTGGGGGCAAATGTGACTGTCTGTGCCCGGCGCGCCGAACAGCGTGCGCTGGCCGAGAGCCTTGGTCTGCGGGGTGCAGAGCTTGCCCGGCTGGCCGCGCTGGCTCCGGCCTTTGATACGGTGGTGAACACCATCCCGGCCCCGGTGCTGACCGAGCCGGTGCTGGCGGCTCTGCGGCCCGGCAGCCTGATCGTAGATCTGGCATCAAAGCCCGGCGGCACCGACTTCGCTGCGGCGCAGCGGCTGGGCTGCAAGGCCATCCATGCGCTCAGCCTGCCCGCCGCCTGTGCGCCGGACACGGCCGGGGAAGCGGTGGCGCGCACCGTGCTGACCATTTTGCGGGAGCGGGAGGAACACACATGAGAACGCAGAAAAAAGGACGCATTGCATTTGCGGTGTGCGGCAGCTTCTGCACACTGGAAGCGGCGCTTGCGGCAGCGCAGCAGCTGACAGAACAGGGCTGGGAGCTGCTGCCCATCATGAGCTTTGCCGCAAAGCAGGATACCCGCTTTGGCACCGGGCAGTTCTGGCAGGAACGGCTGGAAGCCCTTACCGGCCATGCAGTGTTGGACACGTTGCAGGCCGTGGAGCCGCTTGGCCCTAAAAAGCTGGCCAGTGCACTGGTGATCGCGCCCTGCACCGGGGCCACGCTGGCAAGGCTGGCGGCGGGGCTTTCCGATACGCCGGTAACGCTGGCGGCAAAAAGCCTTTGCGGGTGGGATGCCCGGTGGTGGTGGGCGTTTCCACAAACGACGGGCTGGGAGCGTCGGGGGAGAACATCGCTCGACTTTTCCAACGCAAGCATTACTATTTTGTGCCCTACGGGCAGGATGACCCCACCCACAAGCCCAACAGCCTGAAGGCGGACTTTGCCCGTCTGCCCGCTGCACTGGACGCTGCGCTGGCCGGGCGGCAGCTGCAGCCCGTTCTGCTGCAAAACAACGTCTGAATGGCTTTTCAGCCGGGGTAAAGTGTGGTATACTATTATCTGATGCTTTGCCGGTGCAGTACGACGGGCAGAAAAACGCTCAATGGAGAAAAACCAGATGAAAAAACTGACAGCGGCGCTGTGCGTTGTGCTGCTTATGATCTGCGTGTTCGTGCCGGGGGCAGCGGCGGCTGGCCCTGCCCTTGGTGCCACCCGCGCTTACTGCATCATCGATGCAGACACCGGCCTTGTGCTGGCACAGCAGAATATGAACGAAGAGCTGCACCCGGCATCCATCACCAAGGTGATGACGCTGGGCCTTGCCTGCGAAAAGGCGCAGGGAAACTGGGATGATATAAAGCTCACCGTGACCCACGAGGATGTTTACTCGCTGGCGGGCACCGATTCCAGTCACATTGCCCTGCGCGAGGGCGAAGAAGTGCCCCTGACGGATGCACTGTATGCCACCATGATGGCCAGTGCCAACGACGGCGCGAACCTGCTGGCCGAATATGTGGGAGAGGGCACCATCGCGGACGGCGTGGCAAAGATGAATGCACGGGTAGAAGAGCTGGGCCTTGCGCACACCCACTTTGCAAACCCCCACGGCATCAGCGACGAGGACCACTACACCAGCTGCTACGATATGGCGCAGATCCTGCGCTGGGCACTGGAGCAGCCGGGCTTTGAGCAGGTGTTCACCCGCAATGAGATGTACACCATGCAGCCCACCAATATCCAGCCCGTGACCCGCTATTTTTCCCAGCAGGACAAGATGCGCATTGGCTCCAGCCGGTACTACATCTCGTCCATTCTGGGTTCCAAGCTCGGTTATACCAACACGGCCCGCTACAGCTACGCCTGTCTGGCGGAGCAGAACGGCGTGCGGCTCATCTGCGTGACCATGCAGAGCGAGCTGAGCACTGATAAATACAACGATATGCGCACCCTGCTGGATTATGCGTTCAGCACCTTTACCGGCTACACCGACCTGCCCGCGCAGGGCATCACAGCACCGCTGAGCGTGGTGGGCGGCGGCGGGAGCCTTGGCACCGTGACCGTCTCCGACCCCGGCGTGCGGCTGCTGCTGGCCAACGGCCTGACTGCCGACGATGTGGAGGTGACGCTGGAACTGCCGGAAAGCTATGTCCTTGGCTCCGACCCGGAGGTGTACGCTGTGTACACCGTCCACGGCGGCGAAAAGCAGGAGAGCACCAGCGTGCGTGTGGATGCGGAAATTTCCGGCCTGCCTGAACTGCTGGAGAACAGCACCGGTCAGGAGCTGGAAGCGGCCAAGGCGGTAAAGCCCCAAAGCCATGCATTCTGGCTGCTGGGCATCTCGCTGGGGTCCACCGCAGCGGCAGCGCTGGTGACTTTTCTGGTGGTGCGGTTCATCACTTGGCGGAAGAAACGCCGCAGAACGCGCACGGAACAGGGACAGACCCGCCGCAGCAAATAAGCGCAAAAGCCTGTGTCGAACAGACTTTTCCAGATAAAACAAACATGCTTCACAAAAGAGAGGTACAAAATATGGGCAAGTTTACGTTTACTCAGACCGAGATCCCCGGTGTTGTGGTCATTGAGCCGCAGGTGTTCGGCGACGACCGCGGCTATTTTATGGAGACCTATCAGAAGGATCAGTTTGCCGAAGCCGGCATCGATAAGGAATTCGTGCAGGACAACCAGAGCCGCTCCACCCGCGGCGTGCTGCGCGGCCTGCACTTCCAGAAGAACCACACGCAGGGCAAGCTGGTGCGCGTGACCAAGGGCGAGGTGTTTGACGTGGCCGTGGACTGCCGCCCCCACAGCGCCACCTTCGGCAAGTGGGTGGGCGTGACCCTTTCCGAGGAAAACAAGAAGATGTTCTACATCCCGGAGGGCTTTGCACACGGTTTTCTGGTGCTGAGCGATGTGGCAGAGTTCTGCTACAAGTGCACCGATGTGTATGACCCCACCAGCGAGGGCGGCATCCCCTACGATGACCCCACCGTGAACGTGCAGTGGCCGGACTGCGGCTGCGAGCACAAGACCAGCGCAAAGGACAAGCTGCACGAGCCCTTTGCTGCACAGAAGTTTGAATATTTTGAAAAGTGGTGATCGCCTGTGGCAAAATTCAAAGCAATGTGGAACGGCTTCTGGTGCTACCGCTATCTGCTGTGGAACCTCGTCAGCCGTGACTTCAAGCTCAAATACCGCCGCAGCGTGCTGGGCGTGGTGTGGAGCGTTCTGAACCCGCTGCTCATGTGCCTTGTGTACTGGGCCGTGTTCAGCAGTCTGATGGACATGCGCGGCAGCGGCATCGACAACTTTGCCGTGTTCCTGATGTGCGGCCAGCTGCTGTTCAACTTCTTCAACGAGGCCACCTCCACCGGCATGAGCAGTGTGCTGGGCGCTGCGCCCCTGCTCAAAAAGGTGTATATCCCCAAGTATATCTTCCCGCTGGAAAAGTGCTGCTTTGCCATGGTGAACTGCGTGTTCAGCTTTGTGGCGCTGCTGCTGGTCATGATCTTTACCGGTGCACCCTTCCACCTGACCCTCATCGAGGCGGTCTACCCGCTGGTGACGCTGTTCTTCTTCAGTCTGGGCGTGGGCCTGCTTCTGGCAGCGGCTACCGTGTTCTTCCGGGATATCATGCACATCTGGAGCGTGTTCATCACCGCATTGCTGTATTTTTCCGCCATCTTCTACGATCCCACCCAGATGACCTTTTCCATCGGCGGGTTCAACATGCAGCAGATCATCAAGCTGAATCCCATGTACTGGTACATCACAGGCTTCCGCCGTACCGTGATGTGGGGCATCCCGCTGGATTTCAACATGTTCGCGGTGTGCGGCTGCTGCGCCGTGCTCTCCATGCTGGTGGGCGTGTGGGTGTTCCGCAAAACGCAGGACCGCTTTGTGCTGCATATTTAAGGAGGAAGAACAATGGAACCGATCATCAAAGTGGACAATGTTTCCATGTGCTTCAACCTCTCCAAGGAAAAGCATGAGAGCCTGAAGGAATACTTCCTTGCCATGGTGCAGGGCCGCCTGCAGTACGATGAATTTTACGCCCTCAAGGACGTGAGTCTGGACATCATGCCCGGCGATTTCTATGGCCTTGTGGGCCTGAACGGCTCGGGCAAGTCCACCCTGCTCAAGACCATTGCGGGCGTGTACAAGCCCAGCAAGGGCAAGGTGACGGTCCGCGGCTCCATCGCCCCGCTCATCGAGCTGGGCGCGGGCTTTGATATGGACCTGACTGCCCGCGAGAACATCTATCTGAACGGCACGGTGCTGGGCTTCTCGCCCAAGTATCTGGACGAAAAGTTTGATGAGATCGTGGAGTTCAGCGAGCTGCAGAACTTTCTGGATGTGCCGCTCAAGAACTACTCCTCCGGCATGGTGGCCCGCATCGGCTTTGCCATTGCCACCATCACCAAGCCCGATATCCTCATTGCGGACGAGGTGCTTTCGGTGGGCGATTTCCTGTTCCAGCAGAAGTGCGAAAAGCGGATGCAGGAGCTGATGGCGGGCGGCACCACGGTCATTCTGGTGTCTCACTCCATTGAGCAGATCGAGCGCATGTGCAGCAAGGTGGCATGGCTGAGCCACGGCCACCTGAAAATGAACGGCGATACGGCAACGGTCTGCGCGGCCTACAAGGCAACGCAGCGCGGCGAGGCCTGATATGAATGTACGACTGAAACGTGCCAGAGAACTGGCAGGCTATGCGGTGCAGCTGACGAGGGACGAGGGCCTGCCCACCATGCTCAAACAGGGCGCGGGCTTTGTCAAGCGCCGCTGCTTTGGCAAGCGTGCCCGCTATCTGCCCGCCAAAAAGGTGCTGGAAGCCCAGCGGGCCGAAATGGCCGGCAAAACGGCGGCAGACTGCGGCCTGCCCACCATCAGCATCCTGACTCCGCTGTATAATACACCGGAAAAATACCTGCGGGAATTTCTGGATTCCTTTGTGAACCAGACGGCCCCCAACGGTCAGCTCTGCCTTGCGGATGCTTCCGATGCAGAACATGCCGATGTGAAGCGCATCGTGGAGGAATATCAGACAAAGAATCAACGCATCGTATACCAAAAGATCGAAAACAAAGGCATTGCGGCCAACACCAATGCTGCGGCAGAGCTTGCCACAGGGGAATATCTGGCCCTTGCCGACCACGATGATATCCTTGCGCCCCACGCCATGTACACCATGGGCAAAGCCATTCTGCAGCTGCGGGCGCAGGGCGAGCCGGACGGCTTCCTCTACAGCGATGAAGCACTCTTTTCCAAGAGCATCCGGCGGCCCATGGTGGCCCACTTCAAGCCGGATTACGCCCCGGACTACCTGCTGTGCTGCAACTACATCTGCCACTTGGCGGTGTTCCAAAAGGCGCTGTGGGATGAGATCGGCGGGGAGCGGCCGGAGTGCGACGGCAGTCAGGACCACGACCTGTTCCTGCGCCTTGTGGAAAAGACCGGCGGCGCGGCCCATGTGCCGCAGGTGCTGTACTACTGGCGGGTGCACGCAGGCTCCACCTCCGGCGGCACCGATGCCAAGCCCTATGTGGCGGCAGCAGCCAAAAAGGCGCTGGCCGACCATCTGGCCCGCACCGGACGCACCGGCACCGTAGAGGATGGCCTGTTCCCCAGTACCTACCGGGTGAAGTGGGACATTGTGGGCGACCCGAAGGTAAGCATCCTCATCCCGAACAAGGACCACACCGACGATCTGGAAAAGTGCCTGCACAGCATCTGGACCAAAACCAGCTGGGAGAACTTTGAGGTTATCGTCATCGAGAACAACTCCACCGACCCGGCCACCTTTACCTATTATAAGGAAGCCCGGCAGCGCTACGACGGCCTGCAGGTGGTCAGCTACCCGCAGAAGGGCTTCAACTTTTCCGGCATCAACAACTTTGGCCGGCAGTACGCCAGCGGGGATTACCTGCTGCTGCTGAACAACGACGTGGAGGTGCGCAATGCGGATTGGCTCACGGAGCTTTTGCGGCAGTGTGCTCACCCCGGCGGCGCGGCCATCTGCGGCGCAGAGCTGTTTTACCCGGACGAGACGTTGCAGCATGCAGGCGTTGTGACCGGCCTTGGCGGCTACGCGGGCCACAGCCACAAATACCGCAAGGCGGGCGGCAGCGGCTACATGTTCCGCGCTGCAACGGTGCAGGACTTTTCCGCCGTCACCGGTGCCTGCCTGCTGGTAAAGACCAGCGTGTGGGACGAAGTGGGCGGTCTGGACGAGGCCTTTGCGGTGGCCTTCAACGATGTGGATTTCTGCCTGCGGGTGCGGGATGCAGGCTGCCGCATTGCGTGGACACCCTATGCTCAGCTGACCCATTACGAGAGCAAGAGCCGCGGCGGCGACGAAAAAGACCCAGTGAAGGCCCGGCGCTTTGCCGCCGAGCAGCAGCGGCTGTATGCCGTGCACGGCAAGGCGAACATCCTGCACGACCCCTACTACAACCCCAACCTGACCATGGACCGGGAGGATTTTTCCGAAAGCAATGATCTGCGCGGGCTGAAAGAGGGACGTATCACGGTGCAGTGGAGGAAATAACAGCATGAACATCAAGGGCCATTTTGAGACCATCACCCGGCACAAGCTGCTGGTGATGAAATACTGCTTTGCCTGCGGGCTCTATAAGCAGGGCCTTGCCCACGACCTGAGCAAGTACAGCCCTACCGAGTTCATTCCGGGCTGCATCTATTATCAGGGTGACCACAGCCCCAACGAAGCGGAGCGCGCGGCGCGGGGCTATTCCTCCGCGTGGCTGCACCACAAGGGCCGCAACAAGCACCATCTGGAATACTGGATCGACTACAGCACCCGGAAGGTGGGCCTTGCCGGCATGAAGATGCCACTGCGCTATGTGTGCGAAATGGTGTGCGACCGCGTGGCCGCCAGCCAGATCTATCTGGGCGACAAGTACACCGATGCTTCCCCGTGGGAATACTACGAGCGCAGCAAGACCCACTACCTGCTCCACCCGGAGACCCGTGCCCTGCTGGAAGAGCTGCTGAAAATGGTGCGCGACCTCGGGCATGACCGCACCTTTGAGCACATGAAATACCTGCTGGGCTGCGAAAAAGATTACTAAAAGGAATATTTTGCTTAAAAACACCGCTGAGGGAGACACGGCGGTGTTTTTTGTATGCCATAAAACAACACATCCCCCAGCCCGTGCGGCGCTGCCGTTCAGGCTGGGGGATGCTTTTTGTGCAAGACGGGTGTTACTGCTCGTTTTCGTAGATCTGGATATAGCGGGGCGCGTTTTTATCCTGAACAAGCAGCAGGGCGGCGGTCAGGGCGACGGCCAGCGTGGTGAGCAATGCGAGCAGCACTTTGAGAACTTTCATGGTTTGAAGCCTCCTTGGAAAAGTCTTGCGCGGAGCGGGGGACGTTCCGCAAGTGAATGTTAATAATAGTATACCATATTTCGTCTGCAAAGGCAAACACCGGATACAGGAAGAAAAATACGGTGGTTAGTTGTATATAACCACGAAAAAATGAAAAGAAAGTTCAGGAAAACACATCATTTTTGTGCCATTGTCGTTGACTTCCCACGCCAAAATGATACAATAAACATGTTAAGCAGCTGCTGTCCCTGTACCAGTGCGCCTGCATGGGCGTGGGGGCGGCAATTCAAGCAGAATGGGGGATTTGAATTCCATGTTGAACAAGCTGAAACGTGCGGCGCTTGGCGCGCATACGCCGCATGACAAGGCAACTGCTGCAAGCAAACCGATCCCGATGCCTCTGCCCGCGCAGGTACGCATCCTCATGAGCCAGCATATCGGCGCTCCCGCCAAAGCTCTGGTCAAAAAGGGCGACGAGGTGTTCGTTGGCACAAAGATCGGCGAGGCTGGCGGCTTCGTCTCTGCAAACATCCACTCCAGTGTCTCCGGCACGGTTGCCGCAGTGGAGCCCTTCCGTCTGTCCAATGGCCGCATGTGCGACTCTGTCGTCATCAAGACCGATGGCAAACAGACCGTGGACCCGGCTGTCAAGGCACCGGAAGTGACCGATAAGGCCAGCTTCCTCAAGGCTGTGCGTGAGTGCGGCCTGGTCGGTCTGGGCGGCGCAGGCTTCCCGACCGACGTAAAGCTGCAGCCCAAGCAGCAGGTGGATACCCTGCTGATCAACGCTTCCGAGTGTGAAGTGTGGCTGACCAGCGATACGCAGGAGATGCTGAACTGCAGCGATGATATCATCCGCGGCATCAAGGCCGTGCTGCAGTACACCGGCATCCCGAAGTGCGTCATCGGCATTGAGAACAACAAGCCCGAGTGCATCGACCTGCTGTGCAAAAAGACCAATGGCGACAGCACCATCGAGGTCAAGCCCCTGCCCAGTGTCTACGGCACCGGCGCAGAGCTGATCCTCATTGAAAAGTGTCTGGGCCGCGAAGTGCCCCACGGCGGTCTGCCCGCAGATGCCGGCGCGATCGTCATGAACGTGACCAGCGTTTCCACCCTTGGCAAGTATCTGGCTACCGGTATGCCGGTGGTCGAGCGCACCATCACCGTGGACGGCGACGCCTGCGCAAAGCCCCAGAACATCGTTGTCCCCGTGGGCACTGCCTATCAGGACATCATTGATTTTGCGGGCGTCAAGGGCGAGCTGGGCAAAGTGGTTGCCGGCGGTGCCATGATGGGCCCCGCTGTGGAGAACCTGAGCTACCCCACCACCAAGACCACCTCCGGCCTGATCTTCCTGAGCAAGGCCGCTGCAGAGCCTGCACCGGTGAATCCCTGCATCCGCTGCGGCCGCTGCGTGGAGTACTGCCCCATGGGTCTGGAGCCTGTGGAGGTCAATCAGGCATACGCTGCACGCGATGTGCAGGAGCTGGGCAAGCTGCATGCAGACTACTGCTTCAACTGCGGCAGCTGCTCGTTCGTCTGCCCGGCAAAGCGCCCTGTTACCCAGATGATGAGTCTGGCAAAGGCGTTCTACCTTGGTGAAATCAAAAAAGGAGGCAATAAGTAATGGATACGAAGCTTATTGTTTCGGCTTCCCCGCATGTGCGCAGCGAAGAGACCACCCAGAGCCTGATGGCCAACGTGATCGTCGCCCTGTGCCCCTGCGTGGTGGCCTCTGCCATCATTTTTGGTATGCGTGCACTGCTGGTAACAGCCGTGTCCGTGGTGGCCTGTGTGGCTTTTGAGTGGCTGTACTGCAAGCTGCTCAAGAAGCCCAACCCCATCAGCGACCTGTCCGCCGTCGTCACCGGCATCATTCTGGCCATGAACGTGCCCGTGGGCATGCCCATCGGCCAGCTCATCATCGGTGATCTGGTGGCCATCGTCATCGTCAAGCAGCTGTTCGGCGGCATCGGCATGAACTTTGCCAACCCCGCTCTGGTGGGCCGTATCGTGCTGTTCATCAGCTTTGCCGGTTCCATGAACAAGTGGGTGTTCCCGGATGCAGCGGTGGACCAGCTGTCCAGCGCTACCCCGCTGGCTGTGGCCGATAAGTCCAAGCTGAGCCTGCTGGATCTGTTCATGGGCATCCATGGCGGTGTGCTGGGCGAGACCTGCGCACTGGCCATCGTGCTGGGCCTGATTTATCTGGTGGCCACCAAGACCATCAGCATCGCCATCCCGGCTTCTTATGTCGGCAGCATGTTCGTGTTCTACCTCATTGCTACCCACAGTGTGCACGAGGCTCTGGTTGCCGTGCTGAGCGGCGGCCTGCTGTTCGGTGCCGTGTTCATGGCTACCGACTACGTTACCAGCCCCTTCACCCTGAAGGGCAAGCTGGTGTACGGCGTGGCACTGGGTATCGTCACCTTTGCCATCCGTTATTGGGGCAGCTACACCGAGGGCGTGTCCTTCGCACTGCTGTTCATGAACCTGTGGGTTCCCTACATCAACGATCTGACCCGTCAGACCCCGTATGGCTACATCAAGCCTGCAAAGAAAGCAAAGGAGGGTGCTGGCAAATGAGTAAGTCTTCCAACTGGGAGAGCACCATCAAGCCCATCGTTGTGCTGAGCGTTATCTCCCTGATCGCCAGCCTGCTGCTGGCACTGGTGAACGGCATGACCGCCCCGGTCATTGCCGAGAACACCAAGCGCACCACTCTGGCCGCTTATGTCGGCGTGCTGCCCTCCGTTTCGGATGCCAGCGAGCTGGAAGAAGTGACCGATTACACCACCGCCGGCATCACCGGCGTGGTCAAGGCTCCGGACGGCAGCACTGCCATCAAGGCCGAGGAAAAGGGCTTTGACGGCGGCATCCTGACCGTCATCATGGGCTTTGATGCCAATGGCGCCGAGACCGGCATGTGGGTAGACGCTTCCACCCAGACCAAGGGCATCGGCTCCAACGTGAGCAGTGACGACTTCCTGGCGCAGTTCGACGGCATGGATGGCACCCAGAACATTGTGATGAATCAGGATTACGATGCCTACAGCGGCGCAACCATTTCGTCCACCGCTCTGTTTGCTGCCATCAATGACTGTGTCAACTGCTACAACGAGCTGGCGTAAAGGAGGTTGGTAAGAAATGGCACAAGAAAATAAGTCCAAGGTAAGCATCCTTACCAACGGCATTATCAAAGAAAACCCCGTTCTGCGTCTGGTTCTGGGTACCTGCTCCATTCTGGCAGTTACCACTGCAGTTTCCAGCGCTCTGGGCATGGGTGCCGCCTTCACCTTCGTGCTGGTGTGCTCCAATATCATGATCTCCCTGCTGCGCAAGGTGATCCCCGGCAAGGTGCATCTGCCCTGCTACATCGTCATTATCGCAAGCTTCGTGACCATCGTTCAGATGTTCATGCAGGCTTACATGGAAAGCCTGTACAACGCTCTGGGTGTGTTCCTGCCCCTGATCGTTGTCAACTGTATCATTCTGGGCCGTGCCGAGATGTTCGCCTGCAAGAACAGCATCGTGGACTCCGCACTGGACGGCGTGGGCATGGGCGTTGGCTACACCCTCACCGCTACCCTGATGGCATCCATCCGTGAGATCCTGGGCAGCGGCACATGGCTGGGCTTCCAGGTGATCCCGGAAAGCGTTGCCAAGGTCTCCATCATGACGCAGGCTCCCGGCGCATTCTTCTGCTTTGGCCTGTTGATGGCCGGCTGTGTGTGGCTGGAAGGCAAGCTGGATGCCCGCATCGAGCGCAAGAGCTGCTGCGACCTTGATAACCTGAAGAAGGAGGCAGAATAAGATGTTAGTAAAACTCGCTGCGATCTTCTTCAGCATGATCCTGGTCAACAACTACGTGCTGGTGAAGTTCTACGGTATCTGCCCGTTCCTGGGCGTTTCCAAAAAGCTGGATTCTGCGGTTGGTATGTCCGGCGCCGTCATCTTCGTCATGTTCATGGCAACGGCCGTTACCTTCCCCATCCAGATCTTCATTCTGGACCCGGCTGGTCTGAGCTACCTGCAGACCATCGTGTTCATTCTGGTCATTGCTGTTCTGGTGCAGTTCATCGAGATCTTCCTCAAGAAGTACGTGGTTGCACTGTATAACTCTCTGGGCGTTTATCTGCCCCTGATCACCACCAACTGCTGTGTTCTGGCTGTCACCATTCTGGTCGTGGGCGACTACGGCGCAGATGTGGCTGCTATGGGCTTCGGCGTTGCTTACATTGAGGCTCTGGTGTGTGCCATCGGCGCAGGCTGCGGCTTCATGCTGGCCATGGTCATGTTCAGCGGCGTGCGCAAGCGCGTGGAAGCCTGCGATCCCCCGGCACCCTTCAAGGGCCTGCCCATCACCCTGATCGCAGCAGCAATCACCAGCCTGTCCTTCATGGGCTTCGGCGGCATCGTCGAAAACCTGTTCAATGTCACGCTGTAAGGGAGGAACAGGATTATGAATATTGTATCTGCTGTTATCCTGTGTACCATCGTGGGCGCAGTCGGCGCGATCGTTCTGGTCGCAGCGTCCAAGTTCATGGCGGTGGAGGAAGACCCCCGCATTGAAGAAGTTACCAACTGCCTTGCCGGTGCAAACTGCGGCGGCTGCGGCTACGCAGGCTGTGCGGACTACGCAAAGGCTGTGGTCATGGACGGCGTGCCCTGCGACAAGTGCGCACCCGGCGGCCCCAAGGCTGCCGCTGCCATTGCCAAGATCATGGGCGGCACGGCCAGCGCTGTGGAAAAGAAGGCGGTTGTCCAGTGCCAGGGCAATTCCGAGCACTGCAAGCCTGCTTATGATTACAAGGGCATCCAGACCTGTGCAGCCGCTGCTGCACTGTACGGCGGCCCCAAGACCTGCTCCTTTGCCTGCGTTGGTCTGGGCGACTGCACCAAGGTGTGTAAGTTCGATGCCATCCACATTGTGGACGGTGTTGCCAAGGTGGACAAGGACAAGTGCACCGGCTGCGGTGCCTGCGCAAACATCTGCCCCAAGCAGGTCATTATGATCGACGTGGGCGGCCCGCGCAAGCCGGTGGTCATGTGCTCCAACAAGGACAAGGGTCCTGTGGCCATGAAGGCCTGCACCACCTCCTGCATTGCCTGCGGTATGTGCGAGCGCACCTGTAAGTTCGACGCTATCCACGTGGTGGACGGCGTGGCCCGCATCGACTATGACAAGTGCAAGGGCTGCGGCATGTGTGCCCAGAAGTGCCCCAAGCACATCATCCTCTTCCCGCTGAAGGATGACCCCAATCCCCCGAAGCCCGTGGTGAAGCCCGCCGCTCCCGCTGCTGCCCCCGCAGCAAAGCCGGAAGCCAAGGCTGAGGCAAAGCCCGAGACCAAGGCAGAGTAAACTGTAAACCAAAGCCCGCCGTGCAGCGATGCCCGGCGGGCTTTTTGCATAGAAAATGATTGGGAATGCCCTCCGCGTTGCTCTGGGCATAATTCAAGGAAATATTCTTCTGATTTCGGTAGAACGGAACGCCTGCGGGCGTTCCGTTCTACCATTTTCACAAGAAAGGTCGCAGAGATGAGATGCATTTTCCCGTCACAGCTCCTCTCGTGAAAAAGCGTTTGGATCGCTCCGCAGAGCTTGTCGGGGCAACGCCCCTCCATCTGCTTACGCAGACCGCTCTGCCGCTTAAAAGCCCCACTGGGGCTTTCATTGCTGCGCAAATGCGGTCGCTCCAAACGCGAAATTAAAAATGAATTTTCCGCTGAAGATGCCCAGAGCGCAAGCGGAGGGCATTTTAAATCGTCCGAATCCGGCGGGCTTTTTGCAACTTTTTGTAAGAAAATCCGGTTGCAATGATGCGGAATTATGGTTAAATAGAAGGAGGATATTTTCACAGAAAGAGGACGATTATGGAACAACAGTCTGCACGCCTGCGGAATACAGGCTTTCTTACCTTCTTCTTCAGTGGCATCTGTGCCATCAGTGCGGGCGTGGTGGTCAGCCTGTTGCAGGAGCGCTAC
The DNA here is from genome assembly GCF_036632915.2 of Faecalibacterium taiwanense. Classification (NCBI taxonomy): domain Bacteria; kingdom Bacillati; phylum Bacillota; class Clostridia; order Eubacteriales; family Oscillospiraceae; genus Faecalibacterium; species Faecalibacterium taiwanense. The sequence continues at coordinate 510,962 of NZ_CP155552.1, forward strand.
GGCTTTGCCTACGGCATGACCGGCACTCTGCTCTCACTTATGAGTGTGGGTAATCTGCTGGCAGGCCTGCTCATTGGTATGCTGCCCAGTGTACTGGGCATGAAGCCCAGTGTGCTGCTGCTCACCATCGGCTATGCGGTGGGCTACGGCATCATGGGCCTGACGGGTGCCGTGGCGGTGCTGGCGCTGGCGTTTTTTCTGGTGGGCATTGCCAAGGGCAGCGTCATGAACACCTGCACCATTCTGGTCAGCGATCACTCTGCCGACCGCACCCGGGGTATGAACCTGATGCACAGCTGCTACGCCTGCGGTGCGCTGCTGTGCCCCTTCCTCATTGCGGCGGCGGCAAGGGTGAGTACCGCACTGGCAGTATTCCTGCTGGCAGTGCTGGGCCTGATGCTCTGGCTGGTGTATGGATTTACTCCGCTGGGCGGCGGCAAGGCCAAGAATGCCAAGGGAAAGCAGGCCATTGACTGGAGCTTTCTGCGTTCGGCACGGTTCTGGATGCTGACCGGCCTTTTGTTCTTCCAGAACGCTGCAGAGCAGAGCGTCAACGGCTGGATGGTCACTTACTTCAAGGGCAGCGGCATCATTGCGGGTACACTGGCGGCTTACACCGTCACGGTCATGTGGGGTGCCACATTGGTGGCACGCCTGCTCATTGCGTTCGTGTTCCCGTTCAAGAGCCCGCGCAAGGCCATGGTGGGCATGAGCGTGCTGTGTACGATCTTTTATGTGCTGCTGGTCATGGCCCACACGCAGGTCATGGCTATCGTGCTGCTGTTTGCGTTTGCGTTCTCCATGGCGGGCCTGAACCCCACCGCTGTGGCCAGCGCGGGCCGCATGACCAGCGTGACCAGCATGGGCATCATGCTGCCGGTGGCATCCAGCGGTGCCATCCTCATGCCGTGGATCATTGGCATCGTAGCCGAAAAGGCTGGCCTTGCCGCTGGTATGGCTTCCAACATCGTGCCCTGCGTGGGGCTGATTATTTTCACCCTGCTGGTAGCTAGATTGCCGGAGGAATAAACCCTCTCAGGGGAGCTGGCATTGCACAGCAATGACTGAGAGGGTTATTTCTCAATGCCTCTTGCCTTCGCGCTGAACTCGCACCCGCAGTAATCCTGCCGGTACAGGCCGTATTCCTCCGAAAGCTGCAGGCTGCGCAGATAGCCGTTGTGCTTTTTGAAGTCCGAAGGCAGATGCTTTACGCCGAACTCGGCTTCCAGCTCCTGCCCGATGGCATTGATGCGCTTGGCATCTTTATGCGGGCTGATGGACAGTGTGGTGGTGAACCAGTCGAAGCCGTTCTCACTGGCGTATTGCGCCGCCCGGCGCATCCGCAGCCGGTAGCAGACCGTGCACCGACTGCCCCGCTCCGGCTCGTTTTCAAGGCCGGTGACAGCAGAGTAGAACTCCTGCGGGTCGTAGTGGTCCTCCACCACGGTCACGCCCAGAGGATGGGCTGCTGCCACGAACTTCTTCAGTTCCTCGCCGCGGCGGTAGTATTCCTCTGCAGGCCATGTGTTGGGGTTATAGTAAAGCACTGTGATCTCAAAATACTGGCACAGCTGTTCCAGCACTGCGCTGGAGCAGGGGCCGCAGCAGGCGTGGAGCAAAAGGCGCGGCCGGGTGCCGTCCAGCGTTTTGAGCACGGCATCCATCTGCTGTGCAAAATTCAATTGAGTTGCCATTTTTATCATCCTTTGCTATACTGATTGAGAAAATTCCTTAAAAAGCTCGCCCTTTCGGGGGAGCTGGCATTGCACAGCAATGACTGAGAGGGTTTGCTTTCTTATTATAACATATTCCGCTTGAAAATACAGGAGGCACCATGACACAGGAAAAGATCGCCCGCATCAACGAGCTGGCAAAAAAGAGCAAGACCACCGGCTTGACCGAGGCCGAAAAGGCAGAGCAGCAGGCCCTGCGCCGCGAATACATCGACGACATGAAGGCCAGCCTGCGCGCGCAGCTGGCCAACACCTCCATTCAGGAGCCGGACGGCACCATCCACAAGGTGACCCGCCGTGCCGACCTTGAGAACCCCCGCAGCTGAACGCACAATTTTGCGCACACTTTTTTGGAGGAAAACGCAGCCAAAAGCTGTGTTTTCCTCTTTTTTTGCACGGCGATCTGTGCTATACTATACTTGCATTGGTATGTGTTTTGTGTATGCCTGCTGATGTGTTTTCCCAAGGTGGCGTATCCCGGGCAAGGTGCACGGAAAAGGCTGTCTTTTGAAAAAATGATAAAGAGGTCATTTATTATGCTTACTGCAATTACGGGTATCAACTGGGGCGATGAAGGCAAGGGCCGCATGGTCGACCTCATCAGCCAGGAGTATGACATCGTTGCACGTTATCAGGGCGGCAACAACGCCGGTCACACGGTCAAGAACGAGCGCGGCAAGTTCGTGCTGAATCTGCTGCCCTCCGGCATCCTGCGTCCGAACGTGGTCTGCGTTATGGGCAACGGCATGGTCATCGACCCGCATCATCTGGACGGCGAGATCAACAAGCTGCGGGAGCAGGGCGTTGAGATCAGCCCGGCAAACCTGAAGATCTCCGACCGTGCAACCATCACCATGCCCTACCATGTGGAGCAGGACGGTCTGGAAGAAGCACGTCTGTCCAAGACCGGCGCACAGTTCGGCTCCACCAAGCGCGGCATTGCCTACGCTTACGGCGACAAGTACATGAAGAAGACCCTGCGCATGGGCGACCTGCTGCATCTGGACGACGCTGTGAAGAAGCGCCTGGTCACCATGGTGGATTCCAAGAATCTGGTCATGGAGGGCAGCTACAACGCAGCTCCCATCAGCGTGGATGAGATGTGGGCATGGCTCGAAAAGTATGCCGCCATCTTCAAGGATTACATCTGCGATGTGGGCCAGTATCTGGCCGATGCAGACGCTGCAGGCAAGAAGGTCCTGTTCGAGGCTCAGCTGGGCGCTCTGCGCGACATCGATTTCGGCATTTACCCCTATACCACCTCTTCCAACGTCATCGGTGCTTACGCTCCCATCGGCGCAGGTATCCCGGGCCACAAGCTGCACAACTCCATCGGCGTGATGAAGGCTTACTCCTCCTGCGTGGGTGACGGCCCCTTCGCTGCCGAGCTGGCTATGACCGAAGAGGAAAAGCACGACCTGCGTGAGGCTGGCCACGAGTACGGTGCAGCCACCGGCCGTCCCCGCCGCGTTGGCCCCATCGATCTGGTGGCAAGCCGCTACGGCGTGTTCTGCCAGGGCTGCGATGAAGTTGCTCTGACCCTGCTGGACGTGCTGGACTACATGGAAAAGATCCCCATGGTCACTGCCTACAAGCTGACCGATGGCAGCACCACCACCCGCTTCCCCATGGGCGAAGCTCTGGACACCGCACAGCCCGTGGTGGAGTACCTGCCCGGCTGGCACTGTGATATCACCGCAGCCCGCAAGTGGGAAGACCTGCCCAAGGAAGCACGCGATTACGTGGAATATCTGGAAAAGGCTGTCGGCTGCAAGATCACCTACATCTCTGTGGGTGCCGAGCGTGAGGCTTATATCCACCACGTATGATCCCCTGCAAAGCTCCTGAATGATTCAGAAAAGGAAGCGTCACAGATGTTTGATATCATTACCGACAGCGCATGCGACCTGACGCTGGACACTGCCAAACAGCTCCAAATCGAGGTCGTGCCCTTCTATGTCTCGCTGGACGGCGAGCACTACCGCAAAGAAGGCAAGGAGATCGCCGTGCGGGACTTCTACCAGTTCATGGTGGACAACCCTTCGGCCTACCCCAAAACCAGCCTTGCTTCCATTGAGGACTTTGAGCAGGCATTCCGTGCCCATGCTGCTGCTGGCCGGGATGTGCTGTGTCTGGTGTTCACCAGCAAGATGAGCGGCTGTGTGGGCAGCGCCCGCAATGCCCGGGATCTGGTGCTGGAAGATTTCCCCGATGCACGCATTGAGGTCATTGACAGCGCGGCGGCTACCGTTACCGAGTCCACCATGGTGGAAAACGCCGTGGCCATGCGGGACGCAGGCTGCACGCTGGACGAGACCGTGACATGGCTGGAAGCAGAGAAAGCTACCAACCAGATCTTCTTCACGGTAGGCAATCTGGACTATCTCATTAAGGGCGGCCGCATTGGCAAGGTGACGGGCCGTGCAGCCAACATGCTGGGCATCAAGCCGATGATCCTGTTCAAGGATGGCGAGATCTTCTCCGGCGGCGTGGCACGCGGCCGACAGAAGAGCTTTGAAAAAGCGCTGGAACAGCTGATGAACTATCTGGATGCCCACGGCGGCACCCCGGACGACTACCGCATCACCGTAGGCTACGGCTACGACGAAGAGGAAGGCAAGCGCCTGTGGATGCAGACCCGCGCGGCCCTGCGTGCAAAGTACCCCGGCGCACAGTGCGAAGTGGGCCTGTTGCAGATCGGCTGCACCATTGCCGTGCACACCGGCCCCTATGCGCTGGGCATGGGCGTGATGCGCCGCTGGAAAAAGCAGGGCTGAGATCACATTATATGAATTTTTGAACTCCAGAAAATCTATGGATTTTTTGGGGTTCTTTTTTTAGAGCAATGCTTCCCATACAGAGCGTATTCGAGTGGAACAGATTTCTTGACTTTTATGCAATTCTTCTCCACCGGATAAGTTCTCTTTTGCGTGCCAAAAGAGAACCAGAAAGGACGGCGGTGCCCGCAGGGCATGAAAGCCCCAGTGGGGCTTTTAAGCCGCAGACCGGTTTGCGCAGCAAATGCCGCGTGTTCAGCGCGGCAAGGTCTCCGCTACTTTCGAGGCGCGGGAGGCGGCGGGTTGCGGCTCCCTGCGTCTGCTTCGTGCCTTGCGTGGCACTCGCATCCTGCAGGCCGCTGCCCCAACAGCTCCTCCCTGTTTCGGCCGCTGGCCGCGGTCGTCGCCGTTGCAAACTAAGGGCTGCTCGCCCTTAATAATCCCAAAGCGGATGGGCTCCATACAAAAAATCCAAGTCGCTGCGCTAGAGGATTTTTTGTGTTGCGCCGATTTTAAGTCGCTTACGCGACGAACGGTATGGCAAGGCTGCGTGTTTTTTCTAGCAAAAATTATGATTTGCAAACTTTTTATGAACCCTATTGACAAAGTGGGAAAACAGGAGTATAGTTTTAGCAGTCGAACAGATAGAGTGCTAAAACGAGTAAAACCAGTTCGGCAGGAGGTGCTTGAAACCGTGAAACAACTGAAGAATAGCCGCTGCTTCCCGTTCGGCAGCATCTCTGCACCGGGCTTTTAGCAGATGACTATCGTGTCCGCTAAAATAAACCTTCCGGTATGAATGGAGGCTTGACTTTATGAATACCAATCAATATACACAGAAAACGCTGGAGGCTCTGCAGGCTGCGCAACAGCTGGCTGTGGAGTACCAGCACAATCAATTGGAACCTGAACATCTGCTGCACGCCCTCGCTTCGCAGGAGCAGGGCCTGATCCCGCAGCTGCTGCAGAAGCTGAATGTTGATCCCGGCAGCTTTTCTGCCGCCGTGGCTGAAAAGCTTTCGGCTTTGCCCCGGGTCTCCGGCTCCGGCCGTGACCCCGACAAGGTCTATATCTCGCAGGCTGCCGATAAGGTGCTCAGCGCCGCCGCCCGAGAAGCCAAGGCCATGAAGGACGACTATATCAGCGTGGAGCATGTGTTCCTGGGTCTGCTGGACGAGCAGACCCAGAACACCACCGAGTTGTTCCGTGCGTTCAGCATCACGAAAGATAAGTTCCTGCAGCAGCTCACAGCAGTGCGCGGCAACCAGCGCGTCACCAACGACAATCCCGAGGAGACCTACAACGCCCTGCAGAAGTATGGTCAGGATCTGGTAGACCTTGCCCGCAAGCAGAAACTGGACCCCGTCATCGGCCGTGATCAGGAGATCCGCAACGTGATCCGCATCCTGTCCCGTAAGACCAAGAACAACCCCTGCCTGATCGGTGAGCCCGGCGTTGGCAAAACCGCCATTGCAGAGGGCCTTGCACAGCGGATCGTGCGCGGCGATGTGCCCGAAAACCTGAAGGACCGCATCGTGTTCAGTCTGGACATGGGCGCTCTGGTGGCCGGTGCAAAGTACCGCGGCGAGTTCGAGGAGCGCTTGAAGAGCGTGCTGAACGAGGTGAAGAAGAGCGAGGGCAAGATCATCCTCTTCATCGATGAGCTGCACACCATCGTGGGTGCCGGCAAGACCGATGGCGCCATGGACGCAGGCAACCTGCTCAAGCCCATGCTGGCCCGGGGCGAGCTGCACTGCATCGGTGCCACCACGCTGGACGAGTACCGCCAGTATATCGAGAAAGACCCCGCTCTGGAGCGCCGCTTCCAGCCGGTACAGGTGGATGAGCCCACCGTGGAGGACACCATCTCCATCCTGCGCGGCCTGAAGGAACGCTACGAGGTGTTCCACGGCGTGAAGATCAACGACAGCGCCCTGATCGCCGCTGCCACCCTTTCCGACCGCTATATCACGGATCGTTTCCTGCCGGATAAGGCCATCGACCTTGTGGATGAAGCCTGCGCCATGATCAAGACCGAGATGGACAGCATGCCCAGCGAGATGGACGATCTGGCCCACCGCATCACCCAGCTGCAGATCGAGCAGGTGAGCCTGAAAAAGGAGACCGATGCCCTGAGCCAGAGCCGCCTGAAGGATCTGGAAAAGGAGCTGGCCGAGCTGCAGGACAAGTTCCGCAGCATGAAGGCAAAGTGGGAGAACGAGAAGAACGCCATCGGCAAGGTGCAATCCCTGCGTGAGCAGATCGAGCAGACCAATGCCGACATTGAAAAGGCTCAGCGCGAGTACGACCTGAACAAGGCTGCTGAGCTGAAATACGGCAAGCTGCCCCAGCTGCAGAAACAGCTGGAAGAGGAAGAGAAGATCGCCGCCGCCAAGAAGGAGGACAGCCTGCTGCGTGACCGCGTGACCGATGAGGAGATCGCCCGCATCGTGGCCCGCTGGACCGGCATCCCGGTGGAGAAACTGGTGGAGGGTGAGCGCGAGAAGCTGCTGCATCTGGACGATGTGCTGCACCAGCGGGTCATCGGTCAGGACGAGGCTGTGACCAAGGTGAGCGAGGCCATCCTGCGCAGCCGCGCCGGTATCGCCAACCCCAACCGCCCCATCGGCAGCTTCCTGTTCCTCGGCCCCACCGGCGTTGGCAAGACTGAGCTGGCCAAGGCACTGGCACAGGCCCTGTTTGACGACGAGCGCAACATGGTGCGAATCGATATGACCGAGTATATGGAGAAGTTCAGCGTCAGCCGTCTGATTGGCGCGCCTCCGGGATACGTCGGTTACGAAGAGGGCGGCCAGCTGACTGAGGCTGTGCGCCGCAAGCCCTACAGCGTGGTGCTGTTCGATGAGGTGGAAAAAGCCCACCCCGATGTGTTCAACATCCTGCTGCAGGTGCTGGACGATGGCCGCATCACCGACAGTCAGGGCCGCACCGTGGACTTCAAGAACACGGTCATCATCCTCACCTCCAATCTGGGCAGCGACATCATCCTGAACGATCTGGAGCAGCGCCGTGCCAACGGCTCCAACGAGCTGAGCGAGGAAGCAAAGCACCAGATCGACCAGCTGCTGAAGAGCAAGTTCCGCCCCGAATTTCTGAACCGTCTGGATGAGATCGTCTACTACAAGAGCCTGACCAAGGACGAGATGCGCAGGATCGTGGATCTGCAGCTGCAGAATCTGCGCAAGCGCATGGACGAGGGCAAGCACCTCAAGCTGGAGGTCACCACCGCTGCCAAGGACTTCATCATCGATTCTGCTTACGACAGCGTCTATGGTGCACGTCCCATCAAGCGGTTCATCCAGAGCCGCGTGGAGACCCTGATCGCCAAGGCCATCATTCAGGGCAGCTATACCGAGGGCAACACCCTGACGGTAGACTGCGAGAATGGCGCTTTGACCCTGCGATAATGTAAATTTTACCTGTTCTGTACGGACTTTGCGGCAAGAAAGCTTGCACCACCGTACAGAATATGGTATGATTACAAATAACATTGATGTGCTTTTCATCGCGGAACAGCAACGATGGGGAGCACATTTTTGTATACGGAAAGAACTCCTTCCGTCATCGCGCGGCAAGGCTCCCTCTTTGAGGGAGCTGGCTGCGAAGCAGACTGAGGGAGTCTGTTCTTTAATAAAAACAGAAAGTTGAGTGTGATTTCCCTTTTTATGGACGATGGCAGTATTACGCTTTTGGCGGCGCTGATCATTCTGGTGGCATTTTCCGCCTTTTTCTCCGCCTCTGAGACCGCATTTTCTTCCCTGAACCAGATCCGCCTGAAAAGCCGCGCCGAGGACGGCGATTCGGCAGCAGCCCGCGTGCTGGCTATGTCGGAAAAGTACGACAAGCTGCTCTCCACCATCCTCATCGGCAACAATATCGTCAACATTGCCGCAGCATCCATTGGCACAGTGCTGTTCACCCGCCTGCTGGACCCGGAGCGGGGCGCGACGGTGTCCACCTTCGTGCTGACCATTGTGGTTCTGATCTTTGGCGAGGTGACCCCCAAGAGCCTTGCAAAGGAGATGCCGGAGACGGTTGCCACGGCGGTTTCGCCCTTTTTGAACCTGCTCATGATCCTGTTCACCCCGCTGACCTGGCTGTTCAGCCAGTGGAAGCGCCTGCTGGGGCATTTCATCCGCAGCACCGAGGAGGACACCATCACTGAGGGTGAGCTGATGACCATGGTCAGCGAGGCCGAGAACGACGGCGAGCTGACCGACCGGGAAAGCCAGCTCATCCGCAGCGCCATTGAGTTCGACGATGTGGAGGTGGAGGAGATCCTCACGCCCCGCGTGGATGTGATCGCGGTGGAGGACGATCTCTCGCTGGATGAGGTGGCCGATACCTTTGCGGAATCGGGATATTCCCGTCTGCCCGTCTACCACGGCACCATTGACAACATCATCGGTGTGGTACATGAAAAGGACTTTTACCTTGGCCGTCTGCGCAAGGATACCACGCTGGAAGACCTTGTGAAGCCCACCCTTTATACCACCGGCTCCACCCAGATCTCCCAGCTGCTGCGCACCCTGCGCGAGCAGCACCATCACATGGCGGTGGTGGTGGACGAGTACGGCGGTACCGAGGGCATCATCACGCTGGAAGACATTCTGGAAGAGCTGGTAGGCGAGATCTGGGATGAGCACGACGAAGCGACCGAGGACTTCCGCAGGCAGTCGGACGGCAGCTGGATCGTGCTGGGCAGTGCCGGTGTGGACGACCTGTATGAGAGGCTGGGCCTGCCGGAGGATGAAGATATCGATTCCAATACGGTGAACGGTCTGGTGCAGGAAAAAACCTGCCATCTGCCCAAGGTGGGCGACCGGTTCACGCTGGGCGAGTACGACGGTGTCGTTACCCGCACGGCCAAGCGCCGCGTGACCGAGGTGCGCCTGACCCCGGCGGAAAAGCCGGAACCGAAGAAGGAAGAAGACGAAAAGCCGCACTTCAACCGGCTGACCAATAAGTAAATCTAAGGGAGGATGCCGTTTTCCAATACGGCCCTATCCTGTGAAAAAGCAAACTCCGGCAGACCGCAGTCTGCCGGAGTTTGCTTTGTAAAAATAATTGTTCCGCTGAATATGGCTAGAGCAAAGCGGAAGCCATTAAATGGTTTTGCTTTCCGCCTGCAGATAGGTATACAATGCTCCCACCTGATTGGCTTCGCTGCTGAAATGGCAGGGCACGATCTCGCAGCGGGGCAGACCGATCATGTAGGGTGATTCCCCACGGGAAGCAAACAGCCCGGCATATACCCGGCGCAGATCGTCCAGCAGCAGCGGCTGCTTGCTGATGCCGCCGCCGATGGCTACCTTTTCCACATCCAGCAATACGGTCAGGTTGTAGATCTGCACGGCCACCATCTTGCAGAACCGTTCCAGCACTTCCAGCGCTTCCGGCTCGGCGGCATTGGCGGCATCAAAAAAGAGTTTACCGTTCATGGGGGCATCGGCGGGCAGGCCTTTGCGGGCACGGTACCACTTGAGCAGGTATTTGGTGCTGCACTGGCAGGCCATGGTTTTTTCGGTATTCTCCCACTCGTCGGCGTTGGTGTTCACAAAGCTGTACTCTCCGGCGGTAAAGTGAACGCCGCGCACCAGCTGGCCATTGGCAATGATGCCGCCGCCCACGCCGGTGCCGATAATAAATACTGCCGCATTGCAGCAGCCCTGCAAGGCACCGGCCCGCAGCTCTGCAATGGCTGCAGCCTTGCCGTCGTTTTCCAGCGTGACACGGCAGCCGCATCTTTCGCGCACCAGCTGCCCCACCTGCGTGCCGGTGTTGTACAGAAGTGCCCCGCCGTTGGAGACATAGCCGGTGTTGGCATCCACAAAGCCGGGCAGCGCCATGGCGATACCGTCCACTTCATCCTTATGCGGTGCATACAGAGCGTATATTGTGTCGAGAAAATGCTCCTGCGTATCCTGCGGCGTGGGCACGGAACCGGCATCGAAACGGTTCATCTGCTCGTCCATGACCGAATATTTGATCTCGGTGCCTCCTACGTCAAAAACCATGACCTTCATTGCTGTTCCCTCCGCAAAGCTGATCTTCTTCCTTATTATGGCAAATGCGTGCAAAAAAGTAAAGCCATCCGCAACATGCCGCGAATAGCTTTACTTTAATTTAGAGCTTGCTCAGCTGCGGGCCCTGTGCGGTGTCCTTGACCGCCCAGCCCAGTTCGGTCAGCTGTGCACGGATGGCATCGGCAGTGGCCCAGTCCTTGGCCTTCTTGGCGGCGGCACGCTTCTCTACCAGCTCGGTCACCTCGGCGGGCACCTCGTCCTTCTTGCGGTTGTACAGCAGGCCCAGTACGCCGGTGATCTCGTCGAACGCAGCGGCGGCGGTCTGCAGGGCATCCTTGGAGGAAACAGCCGACAGCGTGTTGATCTCCTTGACCAGATCGAACACGGCAGCCAGTGCATCCGGGGTGTTCAGGTCATCGTCCATGGCAGTGCAGAACTTGGTGCGGGCCTCGGCAGCCTTTTCCTTCAGAGTCTCGTCGGTGCCAAAGGTGTTCTTGGTCAGGGCAAAATCCAGATTCTCGCGGCAGGTGTACAGGCGCTCCAGGCTGTTCTTGCAGCTTTCAATGAGGTCCACGGTGTAGTTCAGCGGCATCCGGTAGCCTGCGGTCAGCATGAAGTAGCGGATGGGTTCGTAGCCGTAGACATCCGCCACGTCCCGCACGGTGAAGAAGTTGTGCAGGCTCTTGGACATCTTCTGATTGTCCACGTTGATGAAGCCGTTGTGCATCCAGTAGCGGGCAAAGGTGCAGCCGTTGGCGCACTCGCTCTGTGCGATCTCATTCTCGTGGTGGGGGAAGATCAGGTCCTGACCGCCGCAGTGCAGATCAATGGTCTTGCCCAGATGGGTGCGGCTCATGGCACTGCACTCGATATGCCAGCCCGGACGGCCCATGCCGTAGGGGCTCTCCCATGCAGGTTCACCGGGCTTTGCGGCCTTCCACACGGCAAAGTCTGCGGGGTCCTCCTTCAGGTCGTCGTCCATCTGGCTGCGCAGCTCACGGTTGCCGCTCTCCAGATCGTCCAGCTTCAAATGGCTCAGCTTGCCGTACTCGGGATCGCTCTTCACCCGGAAGTACACATCGCCGTTCTTGGCAACATAAGCGTGGCCGGAGTCGATCAGATCCTTCACGATATCCAGGATCTGCTGGATGTGCTCGGTAGCCCGGGGCTGGACGGTGGGCTTTTTGCAGTTGAGGCCGGCGGCATCCTTGAGGTACTCGGACTCAAAGCGCTGAGCGACCTCCTTCATGGAGGTGCCCTCTTCCTGTCCCTTCTTAATGAGCTTATCGTCGATATCGGTGATGTTGGAAACATAGAACACCTTGTTGCCGCGGTACTCAAGGTAGCGGCGCAGGGTATCGAACACGATCAGCGGGCGGGCGTTGCCGATGTGGATATAGTTATAAACGGTAGGGCCGCAGACATAGATGCGGTATTCACCGGGCACCTGCGGCACGAATTCTTCTTTCTGGCGGGTCAGCGTATTGAAAATCTGCATGGCTGTTTCTCCTTTTTTACTTTTTTCATTATAACGGTGTACAGAAGGGAAGTCAAGAAAAAACGACCGCTCCCGGCGCATTCTGCACACCGGAAACGGTCGTTTTTCAGATCAGGAGCTTAGCCGGGATACCGGCTCACTTCCAGCAGCTCTTCTGCACGCTTCACCTGCTCCGCGGTGGGCGGCACGGCATCCGGCAGTGGATAAGGGATGCCCAGCTTCTGCCACTTGAACAGGCCTAGCGTGTGGTAGGGCAGCACCTCCACCCGCTGCACCGTTTTCAGGCTGCGGATAAAGTCTGCGGTTCTGCGCAGGCCCTCCTCGTCGTCGGTCAGGCCGGGCACCAGCACATGCCGGATCCACAGCGGGATGCCGAGGTCAGAAATATGCCGCGCCATCGCAAGGATGTTGGCATTGTCTTTGCCGGTGAGCTGCCGGTGGCGTTCCGGGTCGATCTCCTTCAGGTCGAGAATGACCAGACTGGTGGACTTCATCAGCCGGTCGAAACCGGCCAGATAATCCGGGTCATCGGGCCGGAAGGGCTGCCCGGCGGTATCCAGAGCCGTGTGCACGCCTTTGGAGCGGGCCAGCTCGAAGAATGCCGTCAGGAACTCCATCTGGCGCAGCGGCTCGCCGCCGCTGACCGTGATGCCGCCCTTTTTGCCCCAGTAGTTGCGGTAGCGGTAGACCCGCTGGAACAGCTTTTCTGCCGTCCATTCCTCGCCGCCCTCCGCAGCCCACGTTTCCGGGTTGTGGCAGTATTTGCACCGCAGGGCACACCCCTGCAAAAACACCACAAAGCGCACACCGGGGCCGTCCACAGAGCCGAAGGATTCCAGCGAGTGGACATAGCCGATGGGGTTACAGGGCTGCATGGCAGGTGCGGGAGATAACGTCCATCTGCTGCTCGCGGGTCAGGTCGATGAACTTGACGGCGTAGCCGGAGACGCGGATGGTGAAGTTGGCGTACTCCTCCTTCTCGGGGTGCTCCATGGCATCCAGCAGCTTCTCCTTGCCAAAGACGTTCACGTTCAGGTGGTGTGCGCCCTGATCGAAGTAGCCGTCCATGACCTGTACCAGATTCTCCACCCGCTCGCCTTCGCTGTGGCCCAGAGCGTCCGGGTTGATGGTCTGGGTGTTGGAGATGCCGTCCAGTGCCCAGTGGTAGGGCAGCTTTGCCACCGAGTTCAGGGAAGCCAGCAGGCCGTTCTGCTCTGCGCCATAGCTGGGGTTTGCACCGGGAGCAAACGGGGTGAATGCGGCACGGCCGTCGGGCAGAGCGCCGGTGTACTTGCCGTACACCACGTTGGAGGTGATGGTCAGGATGGAGGTGGTAGCCTCAGAGTTGCGGTAGGTGTGGCGCTTCTTGATCATTTCAAGGAAGGTGCGCAGCAGCCACACGCCGATCTCGTCGGCGCGGTCGTCGTCGTTGCCGTACTTGGGGAAGTCGCCTTCGGTCTCAAAGCCGGTGGCAAGGCCGCACTCGTCACGCACTACCTTCACCTTGGCGTACTTGATGGCGCTCAGGGAGTCGATGACGTGGGAGAAGCCTGCAATGCCGGTGGCAAAGGTGCGGCGCACGTCGGTGTCGATGAGGGCCATCTCGGCTTCCTCATAGTAGTATTTGTCGTGCATATACTGGATCAGGTTCAGCACATTGACGTACAGGCCAGCCAGCCAGTCCAGCATCTGGACATACTTGGGCAGCACCTCGTCGTAGTTCAGGTACTCGCTGGTGATGGGGGCATAGTTGGGGCCGCACTGCTCGTGGCTCTTCTCGTCCACACCGCCGTTGATGGCGTACAGCAGGCACTTGGCAAGGTTGGCGCGGGCACCGAAGAACTGCATCTCCTTGCCGGTCTGGGTGGCAGACACGCAGCAGCAGATGGAGTAATCATCGCCCCACACGGGCTTCATCACGTCGTCGTTCTCGTACTGGACAGAGCTGGTATCGATGGACACCTTGGCGGCATATTTCTTGAAGCTCTCCGGCAGGGCGGAGGAGTACAGAACGGTCAGGTTCGGCTCCGGTGCGGGGCCCATGTTTTCCAGCGTGTGCAGGAAGCGGTAGCAGTTCTTGGTGACCATGCTGCGGCCATCCATGCCGATGCCGCCCACTTCCAGCGTTGCCCACACGGGGTCGCCGGAGAACAGCTGGTTGTAGCTGGGGATGCGGGCAAACTTGACCATGCGGAACTTCATGACCATGTGGTCGATCAGCTCCTGAGCCTGGGTCTCGGTCAGGGTGCCGTTGTCCAGATCGCGCTGGATGTAGATATCCAGGAAGGTGGAGATGCGGCCCACGCTCATGGCAGCGCCGTTCTGGGTCTTGATGGCGGCAAGATACCCGAAATACAGCCACTGGCAGGCCTCCTTGGCGTTCTTTGCAGGCTGAGAGATATCATAGCCGTAGGCCTCGGCCATCTTCTTCATGCCCTTCAGGGCACTGATCTGGCGGGCGATCTCCTCGCGCAGGCGGATCACGTCGTCGGTCATGGTGCCGTCGCCGCAGTTGGCAAAGTCCTCCTGCTTGAACTTGATCAGTGCATCGATGCCGTACAGGGCCACGCGGCGGTAGTCGCCCACGATGCGGCCGCGGCCGTAGGTGTCCGGCAGGCCGGTGATAATGTGGGTGTGGCGGGCCGCCTTCATTTCAGGGGTGTAGGCATCGAACACTGCCTGATTGTGGGTGCGGGTATAATCGGTAAAGATCTTGTGCAGCTCGGCGCTGGGCTGGTAGCCGTAGGTGGTGCAGGCCTGCTCTGCCATCTTGATGCCGCCGTAGGGCATGAAGGCGCGCTTGAGGGGCTTGTCGGTCTGCAGACCCACGATCTGCTCCAGATCCTTCAGGCTTTCGTCGATATAGCCGGGGCCGTAAGCGGTCAGGCTGCTGACCACTTCGGTCTCCATATCCAGCACGCCGCCCTTGGCGCGCTCGGCCTTCTGCAGCTTCTGCAGGGCCCCCACAGCTTGTCGGTCGCCTCGGTGGGGCCGGCCAGAAAGCTTTCGTCGCCGTCATACGGGGTGTAGTTCTTCTGGATGAAGTCGCGCACATTGACTTCTTCTTTCCAGATGCGGCCCTCAAAGCCTTCCCACTGTTCAAAATTGATCATTGGAACCTCCTTGCTCCATTACGCAGTTAGCGCTTTCTAACTAATGAGCCTTTGAAAAACCGCTCTGTATGGCGGCTTTCTGGGGGCAAAACGGTCTTGAACTGCCGACTGCGGCAGCCCCAACTACAAGGTGTAGACAAAAATGAAAACCTGCCCACAAAATCTTGCGTTATTATAATAGCAAGAACCACTTTAAAATGCAATAGAAAACAAGTGGGTTTTCTTCCAAAGCAAAGGGCTTTCTTTGGGCAGAATGTAGAAAAAGCGCCGAAATCCCGGCGGTGCACCTATTTTGCGAAAAAAATCGCAAAATAAGGGTTGACAAGACTAACCGGCTGTGGTATTCTGTTCTCGCAACGAGGTTAGACAAATCTAACCACGTTGCACCAGAAAAGCGGAAGCCTCTGCAAGGGCTTCTGCGAAAACCGGATCCGCCATGGCAGAGCTGCGGAGCTGTGTCAGGTGATCCCCAAGTTTGTCGTGGCGAGGCCACTCCATCTTGCTTACGCAAGACCGCTTTGTGGCTTAAAAGCCCCACTGGGGCTTTCATTGCTGCGCAAACGCCAATTCCTCCATTCCATTCTCTTTTTTCAAGTGAGCTGTGGTTTTAGTTTGCTCCCACGGCTCGATGCGCGGCATTCGGTGTGATTGGTACCGCACCAAGTGCAAAAGAAAAACAAAAACGGGACATGCAGCTTGACCACCTGCGTGCCCCGTTTTTTGTTTTTATAAGGGAAACGACCCTCTCAGCCGCCTGCGGCGGCAGCTCTCCCGAAGGGCGAGCTTCATGCGCAAGTACGGAAAGATACTACTTTTGGTTTGAAGAAAAACGTTTAAGCCAGATGCAAAGAAGCTCCCCCTTTCGGGGGAGCTGGCATCGCTCAGCGATGCCTGAGAGGGTTTACTTCACGATCTCCGCCAGCTTTTGATACACTTCCTCCGCGCCGCCTTTGGGCGCTTTGACCTTTACGAACTGGCTGTTCACGATGGCGGTGCCATCGGAGTAGACGGTGAACAGGAGTTTATTGTTCTCGGCATCATCGTAATAACTCACAGTGACGGAATCCACTGGGTATTCGTGGCTGTAGGAGGAATACTGCTGGTTGAACCGCTTGACACAGGTAAGGCCGGAAAGCACGTTTGCGATCTGCTGATAGGCAGGGTCGTCGGCAGAAAGCAGCTGAACATCCATCTCTGCGGAGCGGGCAAAGTTCTGAATGTGCTCCACCCGGACACTGGCCTGTGTGCTGGCCTCGATGCTGGATGCAAGATCGATCTTTGCGGAAGGAAAGATCAGCACCAGTGCAAGCAGCACTAAAATGACAATGCCGAACCGGGACAGGATGCTCTTATCTTTCATGGCGGGTCAATCCTCCTTTGGCGGCTCCGCTCCCATTTGGCCCAGATGCCGCTGGGCAAAGAAGAAGCCCACGGCGCTGGCGGCGAACACCACATAATAGCTGGCGATGCGGTAGAGCATCATCACGCTCATCACCTCGCCGCGCTCCAGAAAGCTGCCGAACACCAGCAGGAATGCCGTCTCGATGGAGCCCATGCCGGCCACATTGGGCAGGGCGTTGGACAAAAACAGCATCAAGCTGGTGAGCAGCTGCACCTGCAAAAAGCTCAGAGGGGAAAGCCCCATGAACCGGATGCACAGGTAGGGCAGGCAGAACAGCCCGAACAGCTTGACCGCCTGCAATGCCAGAATTTCAGCGCAGCGGGGCTTATCCGCCAGCAGACGGCGGCTCTCCTCGCCCAGAATATCCAGCTGCTGCTGCCAGTCGGCGCGGCGCTGCTGCCATTTTTCCGTTTTGGGCAGCAGACGCATCAGCCAGCGGGCAAGGTTCTGCACCAGCGGCGATACGCACACCAGCACCAGCACCACAATGATGGCCGCCACTACAGCGTATGCCATGGGCAGATAATTCATCACACCGGTGGTGTTGGCGGCAAGCCATCTGTGCTGAAACAGCAGCATCACCGTGGCATACAGCAGCACGGTGGTTTTGTGGAACACGTACTGCAGGGTCATCAGGCCCACGCCCGGGCCAACCGGCAGGCCGCAGCGGTGCAGATACCATGTCTGCACCGGCACTGCACCTGCGCCCAGCGTGACCACATTGCCAAAGGTGCCGCACCACGCGGTATCGATGCCCTGCCAGAGCCTGAAGCCCGGGATGCGGCTGCGCACGATGCCCCACGCCACGCACCCCTCCAGCAGCGGGTAGCTGAGGCCGATGGCCAGCACCACCAGCACCTGCCATGCGGACAGCTGCGAAAGCGCTGCGGTGATCTCGGCCCAGTTGTCCTTGAACAGCAGCACGATGATGCCGGTAAGTGCGGCGAGCACCAGCAGCGAGATCACTGTCTTTTTGCGGGAAGGTGCGGCAGAGGCGGGTTGGCTCATAGAGAGAACAGGCTCCTTTCAGGCGGAATGATTTGATAAAAGTATAACACACGCGGCCTGTGTCTTTGTGAACGGAACTGGAATTTTCTTGTGCAATTTTGATGGAATGATAAAAAGGCAAGGGCAGATGCACGCATCGACCCTTGCCTTTATTTTGTTTTTAGTCTGTTGATTCGTTCACCAGCCGTGTCAGGGTGGCAACATAGGCTTCGTTGGAATAATATTTCTCGTACATTTTCCGGCAGTCAGCTTTCATGGCGGCCAGCTGTTCCGGATGCAGGATAGCATGCTCCAGCACCTTTGCCAGCTGATCCGGGTCGTCGTCTTTGTACACAAAGCCGTCCACGCCCTCGGTGATCAGCCCGGCGGTGCCGGTGTGCTCCGACACGATGGAGGGCTTGCCGAAGATCAGGCCCTCGGTGACGAAGGTTGGCATGGGATCATCGCGGGAAGCGCATACCACGCAGGCGCACTGATCCATCAGGGATTTAATCTCGGGCCGTTCCAGACGCTTGCGGTAGAAAACGGTGTCCGGGTAGTCCTCCACCAGTGCATCCACGGCGTTCTTCAGGCTCTTGTCCGCCGCCTTGCCCACGAACAGGAAAGCAGCCTTCTGGCGCACCTCGGGCTTTAGCAGGCGGATGGCGTTGCAGAAAATATCCTGACCCTTGCGCGGCTCAAAGGAACCTACGGTCACGAACAGCGGCCTGCCGCCGGCATAGCTGATATCGTAGGGCGGGAAGCTTTCCTGCGCATAGTCCGGCAGACCGTAGATCAGCTGTTCAATGCTGAAGTCCGGCCGCACCGAGTGCATGGCGGCAGTGGCGTGGGAGCCTACGGCGCACACATGCACATTGGAGCCCAGTGTTTTGGGAATCTTGTGCGCAATGAATGGGTAGCCTGCAAAGGCATCGTGCAGCCACCACAGCACCGGCACGAAGGAGCCGTTCAGGGTGCTCACGGCGGCAGCCTCTACCACGGTGTTGGCCAGCACAAAATCGGCACTGGTGGCAAGGCCCCACAGCGACGAGTTCATCACGCAGTCGCTGCGGGTCACTACGGCGGCACCGGCATCCAGAAACAGCGGCAGCGAGCCGTCGTCCGCAGGGCCAAGCACCACCACTTCAAAGCCCATGCTGCGCAGCACCGGCACGGCACTTGTCAGCACGATGGGCGCACCGGTCATGGTCAGCTCGTGGCTCAGGATCAAAGCACGCTTTCCGTCTGCAGAGAACACATCGTCGGCACACAGCTCCCGCCGGAAGTGCAGCAAAGACTGCGGGATGCGGTGGCAGTTTTCCGCCATGGCGGTGGCAAGGCGCAGCAGCTCGGTCACGCTGTCCCTGCCGCGCGCAGCGGCGCGCACCCGGTCCAGAAGCTTCCGCGATACCATGGCGCAGCGGCTGCACGGGATGTGCTGGGTGCTCAGATAAAGGGCGGTGGAGCCATCGAAGCCAAAGGCGGCATCACACACCACAAAATCGGCACCGGTGCGCAGGGCGGCGGCAAAATAGGTCAGGGCGGTGGAGGTGCACTCCAGATCTTCGCTGACCAGCAGCACGCCCTCCACCGAGTCGGTCAGGGCGGGGGCCAGCTCCGTCACCAGCCGGAATTTGCGGTGCAGCTGGTTTTCCAGTGCGTGCTCCAGCGCCTGATGACGGCCCGGTGCATACACCAGCAGATAGGTACTCTGGGTATCGGTATAAACCTGCTTCGTCAGCTGCTTACGCTGCAGGGTGCTGTAACTGCTGTACATGTTGACAACTCCTTTAGCGATCCGATTCAGCCGCGCAGCAGGCGGCGCAAAGCACGCAGCGGTGCGGTAAGCCGCCAGCTGCTGCTCTCGTACAGGTTTTCCAGCGAATCTTCATAGGCAGCACGGCTGTTCTGCAGTTCCGTCAGCTGATTGTTCAGCCGGGTGTTCTCGGCAAGGGCGGCCTGCAGCTGTTCCAGAACATCGTTCTTTTCGGCTTCAGCATGCAGCTTGATGGTATTCAACGCGCTGAGCAGGGCCTTGCCGGGCTGCTCGTGCTGGAAGCGGCCCAGCGGATAGTAATGATAGGTCACGGCAAACTTCATCCCGGCCGCAAAGGGCACGGTGCTGCACACGGTCAGGTTGGGGTCCACATCCAAAAACAGCAGGCAGTCTTCCTGCAGCTGGATGCCGTTCATGGCGCGGCATTCCAGCCGCTCGTCCGAGATGCTCAGGTCAGTCACGCAGCAGGCCAGCTCACCGGGGTCCAGCCGCAGCGCACGGGCATCCGTGGGCAGGGTGAACACCGCAGAGACCTCGTGGGTCAGTTCGTCGTAGGCATCCTCGGCAACGGTCAGGCATTCCCGCGGGGAATAGCCGGAGCCGGAATCGTAGAACAGCTGCGGCAGGGTCAGGGCGGCAGGCTCGTTGTCGCTGCCGTGCCTTGCCAGTGCGGCCTGATAGTTCAGCACCTGTTGTTCCAGCTCCAGACACCGCTGTGCCAGCCGGGATACACCTTCGTCAGAGAGCTTGAGCTGCTGTTCCAAGTCAGCAGCGCGGCTGCGGGCCGCAGCAAGGGTCTCGGGGACATCGTTGTTCATAACCGGATTCTCCTCTTACTTTTATGATGGCTGCACCGCAGCAGCCGGAAAAACATGTCAGTGCCGGGAGGTATAGTGCACGGCGGGCGTTCTGCGCTGTGCAGGGAAAAATCGGATGATGAGTGCGCGGCGTACACGCAGCAGCTCACACACCAGCCAGATAGAGCCCAGAGAGATGGCATATTGCAGCCACATGCCCAGCACCGGCTGCGCAGAGAACTTTGCTACCATCAGATACCACGGAATAGCGATGATCTCCACGGTATGTACGCAGAAAATGTTCAGCGAACGGCGGCCCACCGCTTCCAGAAAGTGCACGATGGGGCCATGGCCGCGGCTGAGCCGCATGAACAGCCGGATGAAAAGCAGGCCTGCAGCACCGTCCAGAAAGATGCTCAGCGGCCCCAGCGACCACTTGGCCAGCGAGATGCAGTCGGTGGTGCGGGTAGCAAGAGCGCCTACGGCAATGAGTGCTGTGGCGGCCAGCAGCCCGGCAAAGACTTTGGGCGGCAGGGGCTCGTCCAGCAGATGCTTCTTTTTGGCAAGGAAGCCGATATAGAGGTAGGGCACTACCACGGCACCCTGGATCAGGCAGAAGGGCAGCTCCCACACAAGGCTCGCGCCCCAGCCCAGCAGGACGCAGCCTGCCACAGCCCATGGAACATAGCGCTCCGGGAAGATGTTCAGGATCACATCCAGCAGCACCCAGCCTACCATCAGCGCCAGCAGATACCACATCGGCCCGCAGGAGAAGAACTCCTGCCCGAAATACTCGGCCGTGTGGGGCAGGCCCAGCAGAAAGCCGCCGGTGACCTTGATAGACTCGCCGATGGTGCCGGGCAGGTACTGGAACGTCTTATAATGAATGATAAAGTGCAGCACGCAGGTGAACAGCGCCGTGTAAGCATAGGGTTTGAGAAGGCTTTTGAGCTGCTGGTGGATGCACTTGTGGATAGAGCGCTTGCGGAAGCCGTAGCCGCTGGCAATAAAAAAGGCGGCCATCAGCGCTTCGCGGTAGATGAAGGGGAAAAACGCGGTCAGGGACAGGCCGCTGACCGCCTGCATGGGATAAAGCTCGGCGGTATGTGCAAAAACGATGGTCAGCATACCGGCACCCTTGAGCATGTCGAACATGCCGATGGAGCTGGCGGTGCGGGGCTTGGTTCCTTCCATGGAGGTTCCTTCCTTGCGCGGGACATTCCATCAGAGCCGGACGCCGCACAATGCGTAGATTTTGAATGAAAAAGATAAAATTTTGTATGGATATAAACCCAGTATAATGCTTTTTGCACAGACTGTCAATTTTGAATTGCGGTCCGGCGGGCGAGGACACATTGCAGCCTGCAATAAAAGCATAGCACAGGCAGGGTGGCTTCGCAACGAAAGGCAGAATTTGCATCTGGAAACGACATGATGTGCAAGATTTTATTGTCAATATTGGAAACTAAATGTTGCAAAACTCTTGCATTGACACAAGTCTTATTGTATACTGGGCACAGTTGGAAATGACTGGAAGGATCTGTGTTGGCCTACACAGGAGCGCCGGATCGGATGATAAAAATGGAGGAAAAAATGATTACATCGCTGTATCAGTCACTTTGCAATATGGAAACCAACATTGCAGACCGTGTGGCTCTGCGCTGGTATGATGAAGAAAAGCAGGGCGTGGCCGAGGTGCACTACGCACAGTATGCCCAGGATCTGCGCCGGTTCGTGGCGTTCCTGCGTGCAGAGTATGGCGACGTGCGCGGCAAGCGTGTGGCGATCCTGGCCCGCAACAGCTACCAGTATGTCATCTGCATGTACGGCACGGTCATTGCCGGAGCCGTGGCTGTGCCGCTGAACCTTGGCAAGGACTGGGATGCCATCTCCTATGAGCTGGGCCTCACCGAGCCGGTGTGCATCCTGCAGGATGGCGAGTTCGCGGAGCGGGAGCCTGCCCTCGCTGAGACCTACGGCAGCATCCTGAAGCCCATGGATGTCTTTGCGGCCTATGAGCCTGCCGAGGACGTGACCGAGGTGGAGGACCTCTCTGCTCTGGCTTTTATCATGTTCACCTCCGGCACCACCGGCCGCAGCAAGGGCGTTATGCTGAGCCAGAAGAACCTGTTCAGCGCCATGCCGGCCTTTCTGGACCCCTTTGACGATGTGAAGAAGTACACGGGCTGGAACACCGATGAGTTCTCGTCCCTGTCCGCCCTGCCCATGTTCCACATCTCCGCCATGACCAGCCTTGTTTCGTGGAGCATCACAGGCCACTCCATCAACCTGTGCAACAACCTGAAGTATTTCTACCGTGATCTGGGTGCCATGCACAGCGAGGTGATGGCAGTGGTGCCGGTTCTGCTGAAGAGCATCTACAGCGATGTGATGAAGGGCCGCCGCGACCGCCTGAACGGCCTGTGCGTGCTGACCTGCGGCGCTGCCATGTTCGACCCCAAGATTCTGAGCGATATGATGGAGAAGGGCTTCTTTGTGGCCCAGATGTACGGCCTGACCGAGACCTGCGGCGACGGTGCATGGAACTCCTCACAGGAGGCAAAGTACCTGACCAGCGTGGGCCATGTGGACCTCAGCTGTGAATACAAGCTGGACGACGGCGAGCTGTGCATGCGGGGCGACCCCATCATGCTGGGCTACTACAAGGACCCGGAAGGCACTGCAGAAGTCATCGATGCAGACGGCTGGTTCCACACCGGCGACATTGCCCGGGTGGAAGAGGACGGCTACATGTACCTGACCGGCCGCAAGAAGAACGTGATCATTCTGGACAGCGGCGAGAACGTGAACCCCGAGGAGCTGGAAAAGCTGCTGGTGCCCTGTGCGGACATTCAGGAGTGCATCGTGAAGGAAAAGGACAAAAAGATCTGTGCCCTCATCTGCTGTGACCCTGCAAAGCAGGAAACTGTGAAGGAGTTCGTCACTGGGGTCAACCGCGGCCTGCCGCTGTACAAGCGCATGGTGACGGAGTTCAGCGCACAGCCGCTGCCCCGCAACGCCATGGGAAAACTGCTGCGCTGAACACAGGAGGAAACAGAACAATGAGTAAGATCAGAGTGCTGGATAATGTCTACGACCTTATCACCATCAACATGGAAGACCGCTTCAAGGATAATGTGGCCTTCCGCTTCTACGACACCGCAAACGATGCCGTGACCACCATCCTCTATAAGGATTATGTGCAGGATATCCGCAAGGCGGTGAATTACTTCCAGTCCACCATCCCGGAGATCAAAGGCAAAAAGATCTGCCTGCTCACCAAGAACAGCTACGAGTATGCCGTGAACACCTTTGGCGTGGTGGCGGCCGGTGCGGTGCTGGTGCTGCTGAACCAGCGCAAGAGCTGGGACGAGCTGAGCTACGAGCTGGGCCTTGTGGAGCCGGATGCCATCCTGACCGACGGCGACGACTACGGCTTCAACGACCAGCTCAAGGCTGCCTACGGCGATATCCTCCGCCCCATGGATGGCTTCCGGAGCTATGAGCCTGCGCAGCTGACCCGCTGCATCGACCACGAAGCCCTGATGGTCCTGATGTTCACCTCCGGTACCACGGGCCGCAGCAAGGGCGTGATGCTGAGCGAGAAGAATTTCTTCTCGGTGATGCGTGCCCACACCCAGATCGGTGAGCACATGATGGCGTATAAGCACGAACCGAACCTCGTCATGAGCCAGTACACCGTGCTGCCCATGTTCCATCTGGGCGCGTTCATCTGTCTGTTCTCCTGGGCCCATGCAGGCTGGGCGCTGAACGTCAGCAGCGACATCCGCAACTTCTATAAAGAGGTAAAGCGGATGCCCAGTCAGGCCATGGCGGTGGTGCCGGTCATTATGAACTCGCTCCACCACGATGTGATGCGCGGCCGCAAGGAACGTCTGGGGGAGCTGTGGGTGCCCATCTGCTCCTCTGCCATGTTCGACCCGCAGGTGATGCTGGATATGGCGGAACACGGCATGTTCGTGGTGCAGACCTACGGCAGCACCGAGACCTGCGGCGACGGCATCATCAACTACGCACAGGACGCAAAGCACATCGGCGCTGTGGGTCAGGGCAACGATTATCTGGACTACAAGATCGCCGAGGACGGCGAGCTGTGCATGCGCGGCGACAGCATCATGCTGGGCTACTACAAGGACCCGGAGGCCACCGCCGAGGTCATTGACGCGGACGGCTGGTTCCACACTGGCGATCTGGCCCGCAAGGACGAGGACGGCTACTATTTCCTGACCGGCCGCAAGAAGAACCTCATCATTCTGGACAGCGGCGAGAACATCAACCCCGAAGAGCTGGAAGGCATCGTGGGCAAGTGCGAAGCCGTGAAGGAATGTGTAGTAAAAGAAATGGGCAAGAAGATCGGCGTGGTGGTCTATTGCGACGAGGACAAACAGCAGCAGGTGCGGGACTTTATCACCGAGGCAAACCGCACCCTGCCGCTGTACAAGCGTATGAGCGCAGTGGAGTTCAGCACCGAGCCGCTGCCGCGCAACGGTGCAGGCAAGCTGCTGCGCCAGTGATACAGATGCGATCGAATGCCCGGATGCATAAATGGGCCGGCAGACCGGCAGACTGAAAACAGGAGTTCCGACAAAAAACAAAGCTTTGTTGCCGGAACCCTTGCGCACAGGAGAGAATCAGGGTATTATTATGGAAAGGCATAGGAGATTGTGCCTATTATCCGTCACGGAAAGGAAGAAAATTTCTATGGAACGAGCAGAGATCATTTCCCAGATCCTGGCCATCCTGGAGGATGTTGCCGAGGTCTCTCCCGAAGATGTGAATGAGAACAGCGTCCTGATGGACGATCTGGATCTGTCCTCAATGGAGATCCTGACCATTGTGGCAGACCTCGAGGAGACCTTCGGCCTGCGCATCCCTGAAAAGGAGCTGCGCAACTTTGTGACCATAGGGGATCTGGTGGATTATCTGGCGGCAAACGCGGGGTAACAGTTCATGAATGAGTCGCAGCGCTCGACGGAGTACATCTTTCAGGGAACGATGTACTTCTTCCGTCGGGAGAAGATCCTGTGTCGGTACCAGTTTGCGCTGCAGGATGCGGTGGAACCCGCTCTTTTGCAGCGCGCACTGGAGGCGGCGCTTTCGGCCGCACCGTACTATCGGGTACAGCTGGTGCAGGAAAAGCGGAGCTTTTTTCTGGAGCCGAACCCGAACCCCTGTCTTGTGTATCAGGGCAGTGCACAGCGCGATATCCCGGAGGAAACGAACGGCTATCTTTTCAGCGTGAGCTGTGAGGGGGACACCGTCTATTTTGACTGGTATCATTTCCTTATGGACGGCCACGGGGTGTCGCCCTTCCTCACCCGCATTCTGGAACAGTACTGCAACCTGCGCTATGGCACGGCGTTTGAAAACACGCCCATCGTGTGCAGCCCGGCCTATGACATCGAGGCCATGATGGAAAAATATCCACCCCACACAGCCACCGAGAGCACGATGCAGAGGGATGTGGTGCAGACCTACGAGGGCAGGATGCGCCGCACCCGGGTGCGGCTGACCAAGCAGAGCCTTGTGGACCGGGCAGTGGAGAACGGCGTCAAGCCCTTTACAGCGCTGGCCGGTCTGCTGAGCCTTGCGCTGCGCAGCTATCTGGGCAAAGACGAGATCCAGTATTCCTACTCGGCAGATACCCGCAGGGAAGCGGGCGTGCCGGATGCCCTTTACAACTGCGTGTGCTCCTTTCAGAGCGGCGTGAAGCTGAACGATGACACCCGCCTTGCGGACATCGTGCCGGAAATGGATGCCGAGGTGCTCCGCACCCTGCAGCCGGAGGCAAAGCTGCGCCAGATGGTCCAGCAAATGAGCTGGGTGTACAAGGTAGACCAGCAGAAAGCGCCCCTGCGCATCAAGCAGAGGGTGTTCCAGATGGGTGAGTACATCAGCGGTGTCCCGGCGGATTTCTGGCTCAGCTATCTGGGCAATCCCCTGATGCCGGCTGCGCCGGAGCTTCAGCAGTACATCAGCGACTTCAACGTCTGGGTCCCGCCGGATGGCGGCTCCATGGGTGTGGAAGCCTCCAGCCTGAACGGCATTATCACCCTGTGCATCGAGAACAAGGCCGAAATGCCAGGCCTTGCCGGGATGATCCGCACCGCCTTTGAAAAAGAGGACATCACGGTGCTGGAAGCCGTGGATCTGGATACATAAGTACAGAACATAAAAAGCACTCTTTCCGGGCAGGAAAGGGTGCTTTTTTGCGTTTTATTCGGTCCGTGCAGGCCGTGTGGTCACTTCGCCGCAGCGCAGAGCCTCCTGTCGGCCGTTCTCCCGCTGGATGACCAGCCGCCCTTCCTCGTCGATGGCAAGGGCCTTTGCGGCGTAGGTCTCGGTCTCGGCACACACCGTCACCCAGTGGCCGGGCACAAAGCACCGGGCGCGGTACTCATCCAGACAGTCAAACGCCGGGCAGAGGGCCAGCAGCTCCCGGGCAATGGCCCCGGCCAGTGCGGCCCGGCTCACCGGGGCAGGCCCGCCGGGGTACAGGCTCCCGGCCCTGCGGGCCAGCTCCTCCGGCCAGTCGGCAGCGGTGGAGGTAAGGTTCAGCCCGATGCCCACCACCAGCCATTCCAGCTGTCCGCTCTCGAGGTCGGTCCCCGCTTCGGTCAGGATGCCGCAGACCTTTCTGCCCTGATAGTACAGGTCGTTGACCCACTTGACGGCAAGCTCCAGCCCGCAGAGCTTTTTCACGGCACGGCAGACCGCTACCGCGGCGCTGATGGTAGCGGTCTGGGCATTGGCGGCGGGCATTTCCGAGCGCAGCAGCACCGAGCAGTAAACGCCCTTGCCTGCCGGGCTTTCAAATCTCCGGCCCAGCCTGCCGCGTCCGGCGCTCTGGTGGGCGGTGAGCACCAGCGTGCCATGGGGTGCACCATCCAGCGCCAGCAGCTTTGCCGTGCGGTTGGAGCTTTCCAGCGTGTCATATAAATAGATGGGTGCAGGGTAGTCCCCGATGGCTTCGGTGCAGAACGGGTCGCCGCCTGCCAGCCGGTAGCCCCGGCGGGGCGCAGCTTCCAGCGCGTACCCTTGGGCCGTGAGGGCCGCAGCGGCCTTGTGCACGGCAGCGCGGCTCACGCCGAGGGTCTCGGCCAGCTGCTGGCCGGAAACGTAGCTGCCCCCGGCAGCGGAAAGTGCCTGCAAAAGTGCCTGACGGGTACTGACAGCCATGGCCGAATGCCTCCTTTTGTGCTATACTACTTCTATTGTATCATAAAAATAAAAGTTTTTGCAGGATTTTGAACGGCTGTTTCGTATGAATGTGCAGAAGGGCAGCGCAGGGGCTGCACTTCGTCGGACCGGGACGAAACTGAAAGGAGGTGGACAGGCCGTTGACGACCTTGGAATTCAGCGCGATGGTGCAGAAATACCAGTCGCTCGTATATACGGTCTGCCACCAGCTGGTGCCGGATGCCGGCGATGCGCAGGACCTGACGCAGGAGACCTTTCTGGCGGCATGGCGGGCCATTGACCGCTGCCCGTCCGGGTTTGAAAAACAGTGGCTGGCACGCATCGCTGCCAACAAGGCAAAGGACTATCTGCGCAGCGCATGGGTGCGCAGGGTGAACATTCCCGGCGACGATGTGCTGGCGCTGGAAGGTGCGCCGCCCGGCACCCAGCCGGAACAGCAGGTGCTGGATGCGCTGGGCGAGGAAGAGCTCACCGCCATGATCCTGGACCTGCGGGAGCCCTACAGAACGCCTTGCCGTCTGGTGCTGCTGGAACAGCACACCATGGCCGAGGCGGCACAGCTGTGCGGCCGCCCGCCCAAGACGGTGGAAGCACAGATCTACCGGGCAAAAAAGATGCTGGCACAGCAGATACTACAGCGTGAAAACGATGGAAAGGAGTGCGTACATGGAACTGTTTGACAAAAACGGCTGCCTGACCGACGAAGGCCTGCAGGCCCTGCAGGCAGGCGGGCTGGATGAGCTGGGCCGGCTGGAAACAGCGGAGCACCTTGCCTACTGTGATAAATGCATGGATCGTTACACGGCCCTGCTGACGGCAGATGCGCTGGAAACGCCGCCCCACTCCGCGCACAAGGCTGTGATGGCCGCCATCTGGGTGCGGCTGATGCAGAACACATGGGGCCGTGCCGCAGTGGCCGGTGTGGCGGCGGTGCTGGCCTTTACCATGTGGCGCTCCGGCACCATAGACCAGCTGCTGAATTTCCGGCAGGAGCTGCACACATGGACACCGGAGACCAGCCAGAGTCAGACCGAAGAAGCCTTGCAACTGGGCAAGCCGGTGGAAGATGGCCGACCGTCCGCCCAGCCGGAAATACTGGGAAAGCCAATGGACGACGACAAGCCGAAGCAGCAGGCTTCGCTGGCAAAAGCACTCAATGACCTGCTGTTCGGAGCCGGCGGCCCTGCAGCAGAAAAATACAAAAATTCGCCACTTGCAGATCAAACGAAATAAGGAGATCGATTATGATGAAAAACGGAATCCTGACCTTCCTCTTCGCCTTTTGCCCGGGCGCAGGCCAGATGTATCAGGGCTACATGAAGCGCGGCCTTTCGCTCATTACGATGTTCTGCGTGGCCTTTGGTGCGGGCACTCTGCTGGAAGTTTTGTATGTAGCCATGCCCATTGTGTGGATGTACAGCTTCTTTGACACCTTCAATCTCCGGGCGCAGATCGGCGCAGGCACCGCCCCGCAGGACGATTATCTGGTGCACATCAACTGGCACGACCAGCGCATGGAACAGTTCATGCTGGACAGCCACAAGCTGCTGGGTTGGGGCCTGATCGCGCTGGGCGCGCTGGTGGCCTACCAGAACATCCTTATGAACACGCTGGGGGATATCGTGTGGCGCTGGGGCCAGAGCAGCCCTTTCTTCCGCGCACTCTACCTGATGATGGATCAGCTGCCGGAGGTGGTGGTCTGCGTGGCCCTGATCATCTGCGGTGCGTGGCTGGTGCGCGGCCCCAAGGGCAGAAAGCAGAAGCCGCAGAACGATGCCGAAGATGAAGATTTTACCGAGTATACTGCACAGGATGCGCAGGCGGAGCCGAAAGCAAAGGGCTTTGCCATGCCCAAGCTCTCGGCTCTGCTGGGCAAGCCCGTGACCCCGGACGATGAGACGGAGGATGCCGACGATGGACGAGACGAGAAATGATGCGCCGCTGACCGGTGAAGCACCGCAGACTGCAAAACCGCAGCCGCTGCGCCGGGTGGGCAGCTTTACGCTGGGCGTATGCCTGATCGCAGCGGGCATCTTCTTTCTGCTTGCCTATTTTGTGCCGGGCTTTGACTGGAAGCTGACGCTCAAGATCGCCCCAGCGGCAGGGCTGATCCTGCTGGGCGGCGAGGTGCTCTTTTTTGCCGCCCGCCCGGGCCGCTGGAAATACGATTTCTGGTCGGTGCTGATCTGCCTTGTGCTCATGGCCGGGTGCTTTGGCCTTTCGCTGCTGCCGGTGGTGTGGGATGAACTCGGCCCGGAGCGGAATCAGGCAAGCATGAAGCTGGGGCAGGAATATACGACAGAAGCCTATGACAAGATCAAACAAACAGCCCCGGATATCCGTGTGAAGAATATCAGCGGAAACGCCTACCTGTACAGCAGTGAGGCGAAAACGCTGCGGGATGTGAATGCCGGAAACGGCTATCTGAGCCTGACTGTGGAGCTGTTTGGCAGCTATGACAGCGTACAGGCCTTTGCGCAGGACTGCCGCAGCGTGACCGATGCCGTGCAGCAGTGCAGCGCACAGCCGGATGAGCTGCGCATTACATGGTCGCCGGAGAACGACCCGGGCCAGAGTCTTGCCTCCGGCAGCCTGCAGAATGTGGAGCAGTACACGCTGGAACTGGAAGGCATCGCACAGCTGGACTGGACGGCTGACCAGATGGCAAAGCAGACCGAGGTGCAGTATCTGCTGGACGAAGAAAACGAAGAAACGGCAGAGTCCGAAGCTTTTTCCGAGGAAAGCGCGGAGCTGAGTGAGTGAAACAAAAAATGCTTCCGTGCGGCGCACGGAAGCATTTTTTTGTTGAAATCAGCCGAAAACTATGTTATGCTATCTCTGCTGCTGAAAGGCGGCGGGGCACTGCAAACAACGGCAGGCGGTTCGGCCCTCACTTCCGAAAGGAGGTGAGTACATGCCAATTACTTTGACATTCCACTTGTTTGGATTGACATTCACCATTCGCGTGAAAAAGTAAGAACCGCCACCCGGCACGGTGACGGTTCTCAAAAACTGTAAACCTTGAACTGGGGCCAACCGCTTGTCGCAGTGCCCTTTCTATAGACATTATAGCGAATCCCGGCAGAGCTGTCAAGCATCTGCCGGGATTCGTTTTATCGTAAAATTTACAGTTTTTTGCCGGTGAGCAGCTCGTAGGCCTCCAGATACTTGGCAATGGTCTTGTCAATCACGTCCTGCGGCAGGTCGTAGTTGCTGTCGGGGTTGGCCTTGAGCCAGTCGCGAACGAACTGCTTATCAAAAGAGGGCTGGCTGTGGCCCGGCTCGTAGCCCTCCAGCGGCCAGAAGCGGGAGGAATCCGGGGTGAGCATCTCGTCGCCCAGCACCACGTTGCCGTTCTCATCCAGACCAAACTCAAACTTGGTGTCGGCAATGATGATGCCGCGGGAGAGCGCATACTCAGCACATTTCTTATACAGGGCAATGGTGTAGTCGCGCAGCTTGGTGGCGTACTCCTCGCCGTGGCCGGGGAACTGCTTTTCCAGCACCTCGATGCTCTTTTCGTAGGAGATGTTCTCGTCGTGGTCGCCGATCTCGGCCTTGGTGGAGGGAGTGTAGATGGGCTCGGGCAGCTTGTCGGACTCCTTCAGGCCTTCCGGCAGCTGGATGCCGCACACCTTGCCAGTCTTCTGGTAGCTGGCCCAGCCACTGCCGGTAATGTAGCCGCGCACGATGCACTCGATGGGCAGCATGGTCAGCTTACGGCACATCATGCTGTTGCCGTCGAACTGGGGCTGCTGGAAGAACTCCGGCATATCCTTCACGTCCACGCTCAGCATGTGGTTGGGCAGCAGATCGCGGGTGTAATCGAACCAGAACTTGCTCATCTGGGTCAGAACGGTGCCCTTTTTGGTGACCTTGTTTTTCAGGATGACATCAAACGCGGAAATGCGGTCGGTAGCAACCATGATGAGGCTGTCACCGTTATCATAGATCTCACGAACCTTGCCTTCTTTAATGGGCTTGAACTCAGTCATAATCAAACACTCCATTTTCCAATGCCGAAAAAGCGGCGGTGTATCTTACCTGATTATTGTACCATGTCTGCGGACAGTTTGAAAGAAACAGAATGAAAGGAAAATCAGGCCGTTTTTGCATTTTTCTCGTGAAAAATGTACGAAAAATAGAATCAAAATTCGGCGATTTGACGATAAAAGTCGTACTTTCACAACAATGAAGCACCTTTTTGTAAAATGTAGGCATGGACATTCCGGCGATTGTGCGGTATCTTATAATCAACAAATTAGAATAGGGAGGGTTTACATATGGGCAGTTTTCCCAAAGATTTTCTGTGGGGCGGTGCCACCGCTGCCAACCAGTGCGAGGGCGCATGGCAGGCAGGCGGCAAGGGCCTTGCCACCGTGGATGTGACCCCGTTTGGCCCGGACCGCTTCCCGGTGGCGCTGGGTCGGCTGGAAATGCTGGAGTGTGACGACAAGCACTATTATCCCAGCCATGAAGCCATTGACCTGTATCACCATTATAAAGAGGACATCGCCCTCTTTGCCGAGATGGGTTTCAAGTGCTTCCGGCTGTCCATCGCATGGACCCGCATCCTGCCGAACGGCGACGATGCCCAGCCCAATGAAGAGGGCTTGAAGTTCTATGAGGATGTGTTTGATGAGTGCCACAAATACGGCATTGAACCGCTTGTGACCATCTGCCACTTCGATACCCCCATTGCCCTCATAAAAAAGTATGGCGGCTGGAAAGACCGCCGCATGGTGGATGCCTATGTGCACTACTGTGAAGTGCTGTTTGACCGCTACAAGGGGAAGGTGAAATACTGGCTCACCTTCAACGAGATCAACATGCTGCTGCATCTGCCCTTTACCGGCGCGGGGCTAGTGTTCTATCCGGGCGAGAATGTGCAGCAGGTGGAGTATCAGGCGGCACATCATGAGCTGGTGGCCAGCGCAAAGGCGGTCAAGCTGGCCCATGAAAAGATGCCCGGTGCCATGGTGGGCTGTATGCTGGCGGCAGGCCAGTATTACCCGCGCACCTGTGCACCGGAGGATATCCGTGCCGCGCAGGAAGCGGACCGCGACAACTACTTCTTTACCGATGTGCAGGCCCGGGGAGCCTACCCGGTGTGGGCAAAAAAGCGGATGGAGAAGGCCGGCATCACCCTACACACCGAGCCGGGCGATGAGCAGGTTCTGAAAGAAGGCACCGTGGATTTTGTCTCCTTCAGCTACTATTCCAGCCGCTGCATCACCACGGATCAGGAGATCCTGGCAGAAGAAAAGGCCGACGGCAATGCGGTGCTGGAAGCCGTGAAGAACCCGTACCTCAAGGCCAGCGAGTGGGGCTGGGCCATCGACCCGGTGGGCCTGCGCGTGACCCTGAACACCATCTACGACCGGTACGAAAAGCCCATGTTCATTGTGGAGAACGGCCTTGGCGCGGTGGATACCGTGGAAGCGGACGGCTCCATCCACGACAGCTACCGCATCGATTATCTGCGCGCCCACATCGAGCAGATGGAAAAGGCCGTCAACGAGGACGGCCTGCCGCTGATGGGCTACACCACATGGGGCCCTATCGACCTTGTGAGCGCATCCACCGGTGAGATGAAAAAGCGCTACGGCTTTATCTATGTGGATAAGGACAACGACGGCAACGGCACACTGGCCCGCAGCCGCAAGGACAGCTTCTACTGGTACAAAAAGGTCATTGCTTCAAACGGCACCGACCTTGCCTGAAATTTGCGAAAAAATAAATTTGTGAGAAAGAATTGGAATTTATGACACCTGAGATCATTGCACACCGCGGCGCGTCCTATCTTGCGCCGGAAAATACCCTTTCTGCGTTCCGCAAGGCGATGGAGATCGGCGCGGACGGCGTGGAAATGGACGTACAGCAGACCAGAGATAAAAAGCTGGTGATCCACCACGATTTTGTCATTGACTGGCACACCGATATGCGTGGCCAGATCTACGACATGACCGAGGGCGAGCTGAAGGCGCTGGACTTTGGCAGCTGGAAGGATGTGAACTATCGGAACGAGAGGATCGCTACCCTGCAGGAGGCACTGGCTCTGTGCAGGGAAATGGAAGGTACCATCGTTCAGCTGGAAATGAAGGCCACCATCGATGACGACCCGGATTTTGTCCCCCGCGTGATCGAGGAGGTGCGTGCAGCAAACATTACCGACCGGCTGGTGGTGATCTCGTTCAACCACGACCTGCTGCGGCAGGCAAAGCAGCTGATGCCAGAGCTGAAGGTGGGCGTGCTGGTCTACGGTGCGTTGGAGACCATGGCGCTGCCCACTAGCACATGGGAAATGCTTGGCCTGCAGAACGGGCTGGAAGAGGATGATTTTCCACAGCTGCCGCCGCTGTCGGTGGAAAATGTGGATGACGAAAACTGCAGCTGGGCCCTGCGCTGGATGGGCAACCAGATCAGTATGCTGCAGGCGAACTTTCCGGGCAAGAGTCTGGTAGAGGTAGCCCAGCGCCTGCTGGAACAGCGGGACCCGGTAAAGTATGTGCAGACGCTGGACTTCAAGCCGGACTGGGTGAGCTGCGAATATCACACCGCTTACCAGCAGCCCAGCATGGTGCAGAAGCTGCATGATCTGGGCATCAAGGCGGCATACTGGACGGTGGACGGGGAACAGGCCGTGAAAGACCTTTGGCCCCTGCAGCCGGATGCCATCGTCACAAACCGCCCGGACCGCGTGCGGGAATGGATCTCTGAACTGGAAATGACAGAATAAAGGGCAGAAGCTGCATCCCTTCGGTGCGGCCTGATTCCCCAAGCAACATCTGAAAAGCAAACAGCGGACAGCCTGCAGGCCGTCCGCTGTTGTGCTATGCAAAAGATGTTATAAAATATATCCGAGACTCCGCAGCACGAACAGCCAGAAGGTCAGGCTGAATGCGCTGAACAGGGTGGTGGTAACGCACACGCTGCCGGTAAGCACACCTTCGTGGCCCATCTGCTTTGCCATAACGTAGCACGCCGGGGTGGTGATGCTGCCCAGCATCACCAGCAGGGCCACCAGCTTTTCGTCGGTAAAGCCAAAGCGCACAGCCAGCGGCAGGAACAGCGCAGGCAGCACCATCAGCTTGACCACAGTAGCCACAGCGGTAGGCTTGAGGTATCCCAGAGCTTTTTGGCCCTTGAAGCCTGCACCAATGGCAAGCAGGGCCAGAGGGCTGGTCAGACCGGCCACATTGGAAAGGGCCTTATCCAGCATGGCAGGCATGGAAATGTGCAGCATGCTCCACGCAAAGCCCGCTGCAATGCCCAGAAGGATGGGGTTCGTCAGGATGCCTTTCACACTCTTTTTGAGCTTTTCAGCCATATTGCCGGTCTGAGCCTGCGCAGTGGGCGCTTCCAGCATCAAAATGACCACTGCCATAATGTTATACAGCGGCACACTGCCAAGGATCATCAGGCTGGACATGCTGGCATCGCCGTAGATGCTCTGCAGAAAAGCCGAGCCGAGGATGGCAGCCGACGAGCGGTAACACACCTGAACGAACTCGCCCACAAGGCCGGTGCCCTTTAAAAACAGCTTTGCCAGCGCCCAGATCACAAGGATGCACGCCAGTGTGACCGCAAAACAGAACAGCACATACCGGCCATCGAAGGTGGCGCGGACATCGTTTTTGCCAAGGTCGCGGAACAGCTGCACCGGCAGTGCCACATAAAACACGAACTTGTTGGCCCCGGCCACAAACGCATCGCTCAGAAAACCGGTGCGGTGCAGCACATAGCCCAGCAGCATGATAAAGAACAGCGGCATGGTGCTGTTCATGCTGAACAGAAGATTTTCCAGCATGGCTCACACCCCGCCGTGGCGGCGCTGCTCTGCCGCCAGCTCCTGCTGCAGGGCAGCTTTGCGGTGGTCCAGCAGCAGGTCTTTGTTGTACTTGAAGTAGCGCTCGCAGCCGTTCTCGGTGAGGAAGGCGTGGGACACCGGGTCCACCGTCAGCTCGGTGACGAACACCACCATCTCCTGGCTTTCGGCAAAGGCCTGTTCCATAAAGTCGAAAGCGGCTTCCAGCGCGGCGCTGGCGGTCTGCTGGGCCTTTTCGCGCTCATCGGCAAGGGACTGGAACTGCCCGCGCAGCAGGTCGAAGGCTTCCTGTGTGCCGGCGGCGTTGGCACGGCGCAGTTCGCCCTCCCAGCCGCGCAGCACGGCCAGCACTTGCAGGCGGGTGGTCAGAGCATCTTTGCTCAGCAGCCCGGCGGCACGCTTTTGCTGTGTTTCGGTGTCGTAATCCATGATCTGCTGGTGGAACATTTCTGCCGAGCCGTCCGGGATATCCTCCGGAACGGTGGCAAGGGCTTTTTTGGTCTCCCGCAGAAAGGCATAGCAGCTGTCGGCCACTGCATCTGCCTGACGGGAGGCCGTGAACCGGGTGCCGAGGCCTGCAAGGATCAGGCTGACCAGCGAAAGCCGCTCGTCGAAGGGGGCCTGCAGCAGCCGTGCGAACACGGCGGGCTTTGCCTGTCCGGCCAAGATCTCCTCTACGCCGTAGTCGTCGCGGTACTTATAGTAAAGGTCGAGGTAGGCGGAGAAGTCCTCTGCGATCTTCGGGTGCTGGATGTACTCGCGGATCAGGTCTTCATCAGCCTGCAGACCCAGTGTTTCGTAGGTGTCCAGCAGATTGGAAAGATCCTCCCAGCCGCGGGCGGTCACGAACTGGGTGCCGTCCACATCGGCGTTGATCTGGTAGAAGTTCTGCGGGTGCAGCTCCAGATAGCTCAAAATGGCGCTGTGGATGTGGGCAGCGCGGGCATAGTCCTTCCACACGGGCAGGTCCGGCTCAATGTCCATGCGGCGCACGCGGTCCAGCGTAACGATATCAAAGTCGCGCACAGATTTGTTATATTCCGGTGGGTTGCCTGCCGCCACGATCACCCAGCCCGCAGGCACGGCCTGATTGCCAAAGGTCTTGCATTGCAAAAATTGCAGCATGGTGGGGGCCAGCGTTTCCGACACACAGTTGATCTCGTCGATGAACAGAATGCCCTCGGAGAGGCCGGTGGCCTCCATCTTGGCGTAGATGCTGGCAATGATCTCGCTCATGGTATATTCAGTCACGGAGACATCTTTGCCGCCATAATTGCGCTGGCGGATGAAGGGCAGGCCCACGGCGCTCTGGCGGGTGTGGTGGGTGATGGTGTAGGCCACCAGCGCCACGCCGCACTCCCGGGCTACCTGCTCCATCACCTGCGTCTTGCCAATGCCCGGAGGCCCCATGAGCAGAATGGGACGCTGCCGGATGGCCGGGATGGCGTATTCGCCCAGAGCATCCTTGGCAAGGTAGGCTTTTACGGTGTGTTCAATTTCTTCTTTGGCTCGTTTGATATTCATAACAAATTCCCTCACGAATTGTTCAGGTCACGGTACAGGTCGTCCTCTTCGGCCAGCGCGTCGGCAAGGGTGCTTTGCGGGCGGGCTGCTGCACCGGTAAATTCCTCTTCATCCAGAACCACCTTCATGGCCCACGGCGGTACATTGGCATCGTCGAACCGCTCCCCCAGAAACAGAAAAGCGGTGTCGTAGGCCGGGCGCTTGGCGGGGTAGGTGCCCATGCCGTCGGTGAAGTACAAAAGGCCCCGCAGGTTCGAGAACTTCTTCTCGGCGCACAGCTGGTTCACGTATTCAAAGGCCGGGCGGAAGTCCGTTCCGCCGCCGCCCCGCAGCTCAAAGTGGTTCATGGCGTGGATCAGCTCGTCCTCATTGTGGATCAGGATATCCTGCCGGATAGCGTTATCGGCCTGGATCAGGTGCAGGTTCATCCGGTGGAAAAAGTTCTCCTGTCCTTTCAGCAGAGTGTAGGTCTCCGCAAGGAATGCCCGCACCAGTTCACCGGAGGTGGAGTAGCTGGTGTCGATGACAAGGGCCAGCTCCTCGATCTTTTTGCTCTCCCGGCTTTCCAGAGGCTCGATGAGGGGCAGGTTTCCGTACACCGAAAGGCCGTAGGTGTAGAAGTTCAGGTCGAACTCGTCCGGGTCCAGCTTTACTTCCTCCCGCAGCACGCAGAACCGGCGCAGAAAATCCCGGTAGCTGCGGCGGCTGCGGTTGGCGGCTTTTACCTGCTGCTTCAGGGCATCGGCACCGTCCCCGGCTTCCTTATCCCGCAGGTCCAGCTCTGTCTGCATCCGCTCCCCGATCTTCTGCCACGTTTTCTGGGGCAGCGGCGTGGGCATCTGCTGGGGCTGGTCAGGCGCATCCTTCGGCCACAGACGGTGGTCGTCGGTCACGAACTCCCGCTCCAGCTGGCGCAGCACACCGGGTGTCTGCCGGGTGAGCCACCGATACACCGGCGCGGCTGCCACCACGGTTTCCTCGGCGGTGATCTGCTGGTAGGCGTTCTGGCGCACATAGGTCAGCGGGCGCTTGACGCTGGTGCGGTTCAGGCTGTCGATAACGTTTTCCACTGCGATATCACAGGCAAGGCTCCACAGCTGCGGCTCCCGGCGGCCTTTCAGCCACAAATGTCGGAATACGCAGTGGAATATGGTGTGCAGATACAACCGGTTGAGATATTTTGGATTGTCCTGATAGAGCCGCAGCAGGTGGCTGGGCTGATAAAACAGGACCTGACCGTCCGTAGCCAGCACCCGGCAGCGCTCGTCCGGGGCGGGGGACAAGGCACTGAGCGCCATATCCAGAAAGCGGAAGTCCAGATACAGCCCGCTGCGCACCACCGCCAGCACCTCGCCGCCCATGCGTGCCTGCCACTCCTCGTGGGTCTCCGGCCGCTGGGACTGGAACGGCTTGCGCGGGTCAAAAAATTTTTCTTTTTGGATCGTTTGGGGCAAAAGTGTCACCTCACTTGGAACCCTCTCAGCCTTGCTGCAAACTCCCCCAGTCATCGCTGCGCGATGCCAGCCCCTCAGGGATGGGGCCTCTGGCGAAACCGGAAGCTTACCCTTACTGCCAAAGGCTCCCCTTAGAGGGAGCTGGCGCACGAAGTGCGGCGGAAGGAGTTTTCTGCTGTTTAAAAATCAAAATCGTACCGCTGCTTTTTGGGCTGAGGAGCATACTTTTTGTGCTCCGCATCCGCCAGCAGAGCGGCGGCAGCGGCGTTCCCGACCTTGGCGGCAAGGGCTGAAGCTTCGGCAAAGCCGTCTTTGTCCAGCACATCCAGCGCAATGAGTGCACGCACGGCATCATTGTCCTGCGCCTTCAGCAGGCGGGCCAGCACCCGGTCGGTGTTGGCTGCCAGAAATGCCCGGTAGTGCCCGGCGGCGGCTTCGGTCAGCTGCCACGGATACCGCAGCCGGTCAAAGCAGAGCATTGCCATCACATTGGCATCGTCGGCATCGTGGCCCTGCGGGAAGATCGCGTCGTATTCTGCGGGGAGGAATTTGTTCTCTAAAAAACACTGCCGGTAATGATATCCTTGGCCGGAAAAGGTGTGAAGAAGGATGTGGGCGGGGGTCTCCTCGATATCCTCCCAGTAGGCGGGATACCAGAGCGCCGCCAGCGGGGCTGCTGTACCGGCAGGGCAAAACTCAGCCCGCACCGCTTCGGTGATGTTGTTCACAAGGGCAAACAGGCCGGTAGGTTCTTCAGGGCCTGCCTGCACCCGGATGGTCTCCAGCGCGAAGCAGTTCAAAAACACATCGCTGCCCATGGTCAGGCTGCCCGTGCCCACGGTGAGCAGACGCAGCTTGCGGCAGTTGTAGAATGCGCAGCTGCCGACGACCTGTAAGCTGTCCGGCAGGGTCAGCTCTTCGAGAAAGTTCCCACACACCGGGTGCAGGTCGTCTGCATCCGAACCGGCAGCGGGCGCGTCAAAGTCGAAGTCATACCGGCGGCAGGTGCCGCCCACCGTCTGCCCAAAGGCCCGAGTCAGCCGCGCCGTGCCGTCCGGGGCCGCCTCGTAGCGGCAGGTCTTGTCTGCCGCAGGCAGGCTGCGCGGCTTTTCGGAAAAGCAGTAGTCGCCCAGTTCGGTAACAGCAAAGCTGCCGCCCTCCGGTGCTGGCAGGGTGCCGGGCAGCGCGATACACGGCTCTGTGCCGTACACCCGCACCAGCCGGGCTGTGTCTGCCGAAAGCGGCAGGATGTCCAATGTAAGGGCGTTTTCCGGATATGCCATGTTCTGACCTCGTTTTCCTGCAATTCATTCAAGGTTCAGTATACCGCGAACAGGGGGTGATTGTCCAGAGCGGAGAAGAGAAAAGGAGCCGCCGCACGGCGGTGTGCCGGTACGGCGGCTCTTTTGAGAAGGCAGAAAAACGCTTAGTTTTCGGCAAGGTTGCCGGTGTACAGCTGGTAATACTTGCCTTTTTTAGCGATCAGCTCGTCGTGGCTGCCGCGCTCGATGATGCGGCCCTGCTCCAGCACCACGATGCAGTCTGCATTGCGGACGGTGGACAGGCGGTGCGCAATGACAAAGCTGGTGCGGCCGTACATCAGGCCGTCCATGCCGCGCTGCACCAGCGCTTCGGTGCGGGTATCGATGGAGGAGGTGGCCTCGTCCAGGATCAGCACCGGGGGATCTGCCACGGCGGCACGGGCGATGGCCAGCAGCTGGCGCTGGCCCTGCGAGAGGTTGGCACCATCGCCGGTGAGCATGGTGTTGTAGCCTTCCGGCAGGCGCTTGATGAAGCCATCCGCGTTGGCAAGGCGGGCGGCGGCGATGCACTCTTCATCGGTGGCCTCCAGCCGGCCATAGCGGATGTTCTCCATCACCGTGCCGGTGAACAGATGGGTGTCCTGCAGCACGATGCCCAGAGAACGGCGCAGATCGGCCTTTTTGATCTTGTGGATGTTGATGCCGTCGTAGCGGATCTTGCCGTCCTGAATGTCGTAGAACCGGTTGATGAGGTTGGTGATGGTGGTCTTACCGGCACCGGTAGAGCCGACAAAGGCGATCTTCTGGCCCGGACGGCCATACAGATTGATATCGTGCAGGACGGTTTTTTCCGGCACATAGCCAAAGTCTACATCGGTAAAGGTGATGCTGCCTTCCAGCTTGTGGTAGGTGGTAGTGCCGTCGTGGTGCGGGTGCTTCCATGCCCAGATGCCGGTGCGCTCGGTGGCTTCCACAAGGTTATCGTCGCGGTCATACTTGGCGTTGACCAGCGTGACATAGCCCTCGTCGGTCTCGCTCTCTTCGTCCATCATCTTGAAGATACGCTCGGCACCGGCCAGAGCCATGATGATGCTGTTGGCCTGCATGGACACCTGACTGATGGGCATGTTGAAGCCCTTGTTCAGGCTCAGGAAAGCCACCACCGTGCCAAGGGTCGTGCCGCCCATGCCGCTCACGGCCATGGCTGCGCCTGCCAGCGCGCAGACGGCATAGCTGATGTTGCCCAGCTGGGCGTTGACCGGCATCATGATGTTGGCAAAGCTGTTGGCTTTGTTGGCGCTGTCCTTCAGCTGGTCGTTCAGCTGGCGGAAACCGTCCAGCGCCTTCTGTTCGTGGGTGAACACCTTGACGACCTTCTGGCCCTCCATCATCTCTTCGATGTAGCCGTTCAACTTGCCCAGATCCCGCTGCTGCTGGATGAAGTATTTGCCGGACTGCTGGGTGATCTTTTTGGAGAAGAACATCATCAGCGCCACCATCAGCATGGTAACGATCGTCAGCTGCCAGCTGAGCATGCACATGCTGAAGAACACCGAAACAATGGTAATGGCGCTGGACACCAGCTGCGGGATGCTCTGGCTGAGCATCTGGCGCAGGGTATCCACATCGTTGGTGTACACGGACATGATGTCGCCGTGGGGATGCTGGTCAAAATACTTGATGGGCAGGCTCTCCATGTGGGTGAACAGCTGGGTGCGCAGGTTGCGCAGGGTGCCCTGCGTCACGTTGACCATGATGCGGGCGT
Source organism: Faecalibacterium taiwanense (assembly GCF_036632915.2). Taxonomy (NCBI): domain Bacteria; kingdom Bacillati; phylum Bacillota; class Clostridia; order Eubacteriales; family Oscillospiraceae; genus Faecalibacterium; species Faecalibacterium taiwanense. The sequence continues at coordinate 552,147 of NZ_CP155552.1, forward strand.
TGAGCCATGCGGCCAGAATGCCAATGACGTAGATGATGCCTACCCGCAGCAGAGCTGCTGCCAGCGGGGCAAAATCGGGGTCCTGCTGCTGGGTCATGGGTACGATGTAATCGTCCATCAGGGTCTTTAAGAACAGACTGGCCTGAACGTTTGCCAGCGCGCTGACCACGATGCAGACAAGTACAAGGATGCAATGGGGCAGATAGTGCCGGAATACCTCATCCATGATGCGCTTCAGCAGCTTGCCCGGGTTTTCCACTTTGGGCCGGGGGCCGCCCATGCGGGGGCCGGGGCCGCGAACTTCTTTTGCCTGAGCCATTACTGTTCACCTCCCTGTTTGTCAAAGTCGCCGCCGCCCTGGGTCTGGCTGTTGTAAACTTCCTGATAGATGGCGTTGGTCTTGAGCAGCTCTTCGTGGGTGCCCAGACCATCGATCTTACCGTTATCCAGCACAAGGATGCGGTCAGCGTCCTGCACCGAGGAAATGCGCTGTGCAATGATGATCTTGGTGGTGCCGGGAATCTCCTCCCGGAATGCCTTGCGGATCTTGGCATCAGTAGCGGTATCCACGGCGCTGGTGGAGTCGTCCAGAATCAGAACCTTGGGCTTGCGCAGCAGGGCGCGGGCGATGGTCAGGCGCTGCTTCTGGCCGCCAGACACGTTGGAACCGCCCTGCTCGATCCATGTATTGTATTTGTCCGGGAAGCGCTCGATGAACTCATCAGCGCAGGCCAGCTTTGCCACACGGATGCACTCTTCCTCGCTGGCGTTCTCGTCGCCCCAGCGCAGGTTATCGAGAATGGTGCCGCTGAACAGCACGTTCTTCTGCAGCACCATGGACACCTCGCGGCGCAGTACGTCGAGGTTGTAGTCGCGCACATCCACGCCGCCCACCTTCACGGTGCCGGTCTCGGCATCATACAGGCGGGGAATCAGCTGCACCAGACTGGATTTTGCGCTGCCAGTGCCGCCGATGATACCTAAGGTCTCACCGGGCTTGATGCTGAAGGTGATATCATTCAGCACCGGCTGGCCGCTGCCGTGCTTATACTTGAAGGTGACATGCTCGAACTCGATGCCGCCGTCCTTCACCTGCTGCACCGGCTGCTTTGCGGGGGGCAGGTCGGTGGTCTCGTCCAGCACTTCCACAATACGCTTTGCGGAAGCGGCAGACATGGAGATCGTGACAAAGGCCATGCTCAGCATCATCAGGGCCATGAGGATGTTCATGATGTAGCCGAACAGAGCGTTCAGCTGGCCGGTGGTGATGGCACCATGCAGAACGTACTTGGCACCCAGCCAGCTCAGGGCGATGTTGCAGCCGTAAACGGCGGTGAGCATGGCAGGGTTATTGAAGCTCAGGCGGCTCTCAGCGTTCACAAACTGGTCGTACAGGCTCTGGCAGGCTTTGGTGTACTTCTCGTTTTCAAAGCCCTCGCGCACGAAGCTCTTCACTACGCGGATGGCGGAGACGTTTTCCTGCACGGAAGCGTTCAGGGCATCGTAGTTTTTGAACACCCGGTCAAAGATGTGGAAGGTGGGCACCATGATGCCTGCCAGCACCGCCACCAGAAAGACCACAGCCACCACGAAGATCAGTGACAGCGGGCCGCCGATCATCACGGCCATGAACAGGGCGAACACCAGATGCACCGGGGCGCGCACGCACATGCGCTCGATCATCTGGAATGCGTTCTGTACGTTGGTCACGTCGGTGGTCATACGGGTGACAAGGCCTGCGGTGGAGAATTTATCAATGTTGGAAAAAGAATAATGCTGGATGTTCTCATACATGGCATCGCGCAGATTTCCGGCAAAGCCGGTGGATGCCTCGGCGGCGTATTTGCCGGCCAGAACGCCCAGCGCCAGCGCGACCACAGCCACCAGAAAGGTGAGCAGGCCGTACTTGAGGATGGCGTTCATATCGCCCTTTTCAATGCCCTGATCGATGATAAAGGCCATGATGGTGGGCAAAAGCACATCCATCACGGCTTCCAGAGCGGCAAAGAGCGGTGTCAGGACTGCGGCGCGTTTATACTCGCCCAGATGTGACACTAACTTTTTGATCATCTGAGTTACCTCCTGTTGCTTTTTATTTGTTTGGTACAGAACAATTTTATACAAAACATTTTAATTGTCAAGACGTTTCAAAAAATGTTCATAATTACTAATTTAACGAACACTTTTTCGGCAGGTTGCATCACTGCAGTGCATCCCGCAGCTTGTTTAAAAGCCGCAGCAGCTCGGTATTTTCCTCCGCTGTCAGCAGCCCGGCCACATAGTCGTCGGTCTGGTGGAAGCAGAGCATCGTCTTTTCGTGGAAGCAGATGCCCTCTTCGGTGAGCACCAGCTGCTTGAGCCGGGCGTCCTGCGGAACACTGCGCCGCTCGATATAGCCCTTGCGCTCCATCAACTGCAGGATGTTGGTCACGGTGGAGCGGGTGATAGAGAACTCCCGCTCAATGTCCCGCTGGAACACGGGGGTGTCCCGGTGGCGGTAGAGATACCCAATGATCCACCCGTGCATGGGGGTGGCCTGCTCCACGTCATTTTCGCGGGCAAACTGGTTGATCTTGCGGAAGATCAGGTTGTCCACCCGGCGGATCTGCGCCGGGATGACCTGTGGGCCTTCCCAAGGGGGATCGGCGTGATTGCAGCACTCGTTTTTGGTTTCGTCACACATCATGGTTTTGTCCTTCATGGTTGTTTTGGCATTGAACAGTTTCAAATAAAACTGTTTGATAGCATACATATTATACAGCAGTCAAAGTGAATGTCAAGGGGAAGGAAACGATTTTAAATGCCCTCCGCTTTGCTCTGGGCATAAAATAATGAAATATTATTTTTTATATTGCAAACCAGCCAAGCCTGCGGGCTTGGCTGGTTTGCTTTTTCACGGAAGGGGCCGTAGTTGCAAGCGGCATATTTTCCGGTTGCGCGGTCATTTCCGAAGGAAATAAGCGCAACAGATGGAGTTTACCTTTTGGGCCATTCCTGTGAAAATGCAACAGCAGACAGCCCGCAGGCTGTCTGCTGTTGCCCTATTATAAAAATATTTTTCCGCTAAATATGCCCAGAGCGAAGCGGAGGGCATTCTAAATTATTATTCCAGATTGTGTTTTTTGCAGAACTGTTTGCTCACCCAGTACATCCCGCCCCACAGCAGAACGGCCAGCACCAGATACAACGGGTTTTTCATGGAACTGACCAGCGACTGCCCAAACACTGCCATCATGGCAATCATCACGCCCTTGCCCAGCAGCATGGTAATGAGATAGCGCTTTTCGTCAAAGTCCGAGATGCCAAAGGCCAGATGCATAAAGGAGCTTGGCGCGAAGGGCAGCAGCGCGAGCATGAACAGCGACGAAGTGTCAAAGCGGTTCACCCACTGCTGAGCCTTTTCCAGCTTGGGCGAGCGGGAGGCAAACTTCCAGAAGAAGCACTTGACCACCCGCCGCCAGAACAGGAACATGATGCTGCCGCCCAGCGCCACACCGGTCCAGCTGTACAGAAAACCCAGAATGCCGCCGTGAGCCGCTACATTCAGCGCCACAATGGCAATGAGCGGCAGCGGCGGAAAAAACGACTCCACCATGGCCAGCGTGATGGGGGCAATGGGGCCAAGGTTGCCAAAACTGTCCAGCAGAGTTTCCCAGAACTCCAGCGTTCCCAGCTGGCGCAGACAAAAGTTCATTGTGCACATCCATCCCTTCCGCCTGCGCTTTCCCATCCGCAGGTTCCTCTATCCGTAGTATATCCATATTGTATGACACAAGCATGAACACAAAGCGACATTTTTTTTGCCCTGTGCACAGCTTCCTTGGGATACTACGAAGCTGCCGGTGCTGTTTTACTCCGCAGCCTGCTTTTCTGCGCGGGCCTTCATACGCTCCAGCTGGGCGGTGCGCTGCTTTTCCCACCGGGCAAGAGAAGCATCGTCCGGGATCTGCAGGCAGCGGGCGTAGCTCCAGTGCAGGCCGTCGCGGCGGGCCAGCTTGTAGCGCTGGAACACACCCTTGCCTGCGGCATTGCTGCTGCCGGCGCAGTGGGGGCACTGGCTCAGGGTGTACCAGCTGTTGCTGCCCTTTTTCAACCATACATCGTCCGGAGTCAGTGGTGCGCCGCACTCCGGGCAGCTCATGGTGTAAATTTTGGGGTCGGTGCGCCAGGTGTACTGCTCCACATAGCCGCGGAAGACCTCAAAATCCCGGTAGTCGCCGGGGGTGGGGCACAGGCTGGCCCGCAGGGATTCCTCTTCAGTGGGGTAGGCCGCAAGACCGGCCCGCAGGTCGAGCATCCGGCAGACATCGGCGGTGTACAGCGTGTCGGAAAGGGCATCGTGGAACTGCCGCTCCATGGGCAGCCCTAAGCGGGTGACGACGCTTTCCAGCGTCATGCCCTCGCCCTCTTTGCGGGGATGCTCCCGCAGGAACACCTGCTGCAGGTCGTACCAGACGGTGGGCTTTGATTCATCGATGTTGCACAGGTACAGGTTCTGCTTGAGCACCGGTACGTCATCCATGCCCCACTCGGCAAATTCGGCATCCGGGCCGCACCACTGCATAAAGCGGCGCAGGCCCTGCACGATGGGCTCACCCTTGTCCAGATCGGCCTGCGTCAGGCCGGTGACTTTAGCAATGTGATGCTGCAGCTTACGGAAGATGCGGGGCCGCAGATGGATGGAAAAGGTGTCCAGCACGTTGGCATCCTCGTCGATCTTCACGGCACCGATCTCCACGATCTCGCCCCGGAAGGTCTGCTGCACGCCATGGTAATTAAAGGTATACGGCTGGTAGCCGATATTCCATTCCAGATCAAATAAAACCAGATTGCGCGGCATTTTGTTTGTCCTCTCTTTTGAATCAAACCCTCTCAGTCACGGCTTGCGCCGTGCCAGATTCCCCTTTTGTCGCTGCGCGACATCTTCCCCGGCCGGGGAAGTCTTTCCTCTCCCCCAGGGGAGCTTTTATCATACGTTACGATTAGATGGATAAAACCTCGCCCTTCGGGAGAGGTGGATTTGCGAAGCAAAGACGGAGAGGGTTATAAAATAAACTTCTCTACAGCCTCGGCCACACCGTCGTGGTCGTTGTCGGCGGCAGTCACATAGTCGGCCACGGCCTTTACCGGCTCTTCGGCGTTCTGCATGGCCACGCCCACACCGGCGTACTCGATCATGGAGCGGTCATTCAGGCCGTCGCCGCAGGCCATCAGGTTTTCGCGGCCAAGGCCCATGTGCTCCAAAAGGGCGGCAAGGCTGCCGTCCTTGGCAACGCCCAGCGGCACGGCTTCAATAAAGAACGGGCTGGAGGGGTACAGGTCGATGCGGCCGTCAAACTGCTTTTGCCGGCGGCCCACACCTCGTCCCGGCGGGCTGGGTCCAGCGTGATGAGCATTTTGCAGATGGGGTAATCCACATACTTTGCCAGATCGTCCACGCCGGTCATGGGCAGCTTGCAGGTAAAGCACTCGCGCAGTGCCCATTTGTCGTCCGGGTGCTCGGTGACAACGCCTTCTTTATTATAGGTGATAATGGTCACGTTCTGTGCGGCGGCAAAGGCGCACAGCTCGGGTACGTACTGGGCATCCAGCTGTTTCTGGTACAAAGTCTCGCCGGTGCGGCAGTCGATGATCTTGCCGCCGTTGTAAGAAAGGATGCAGCCGCCCTTTTTATCCAGCCCCAGTTCCTTTGCCAGCGGCAGCACGCCCGCGGTGGGACGGCCGGATGCCAGCACGATGGTGACACCCTTTGCAATTGCGGCATCCAGTGCGGCGCGGGTGCGGGGTGTAACTTCTTTCTGGCTGTTGGTCAGGGTGCCATCCAGATCCAGTGCCAGAACTTTGATCTCTGCCATATAAAATCCTCTCAATTTATATAAAGGTAAAAAAGCACTTACCCTCTTATTGTACAATGAAATGCCATCATCTTTCAACCCTTGCAGAGACGTTTGTGGAAAAAGTGGTGGCACTTGAGCAGGATTTTACATCCCTTTCCGGCTTTTTACGTTGGCGCGGATGCAGCCGCACCGGTTTTACCAAAGCTTTGCGGCGGCATGGTTTTTCCCCGCAAGGCGGTGCGCTACAATAAAAGCGTTCCCACAAGAAGAAAAACGGGGCCTGAGGCAGGCCCGCAATGTTTGATTGAATGAAAAGAGAGGATCACGTCATGAAAGAAAACAAGATCTCCCGCCGCAGCTTTCTCAAGTTTGGCGCAGCTGCTTCTGCCGCCGGCATGATGGCTGCTGCACCCGTTGCCGCAAACGCAGCACAGCCGGATGCGGATGCCGCAGCCGACGAGGAAAACTGCCTGCTGGGCCTGTTCCAGAAACCCAAGTACATCTTCCTGTTCATCGGCGACGGCATGGGCACTGCCCAGATCCAGTCTGCCCGCTTCTACAAGGGCACCGTGGACAACAACGGCGCTGTGACCGAGGCCGACCTGAGCTTCACCAGCTTCCCCACCGTGGGCAGTGTGACTACCTACGACAGCACTTCTTTCTGCCCGGACTCCGCTTCCACCGCAACCTCCATCGCCACTGGCCACAAGACCGAGAGCGGTGTCATCAATATGTGCCCGTGGACCCGCGATGTGCCCTATGAGACCATTGCCGAAAAGCTGCACGCCCAGAAGGGCTACAAGGTGGGCATCATCTCCTCGGTCAATATCGACCACGCCACTCCCGCCGCCTTCTACGCTCATCAGAAGACCCGCAAGAACTACTACCAGATCGGCGTAGAGCTGGCAAACTCCGGCTTTGAATACTTTGCCGGCGGCGAGTTCCAGAAGGTGAACGGCGACGGCACCGGCCCCAACAACCACGAGGTGGCTGCTCAGGCTGGCTACAATGTGGTCACCACGCAGGCGGGTGCTGCTGCACTGACCGCAGGCGCAGGCAAGACCCTGATCATTGCCGAAAATCTGGCCGACGGCAAGGCCATGAACTACGCCATGGACGCCGCTGCAGGCGAGTGGCAGCTGACCGACTACGTGAAAAAGGGCATCGAGCTGCTGGATAACCCCAAAGGCTTCTTCCTGATGACCGAGAGCGGTAAGATCGACTGGGCCTGCCATGCAAACGATGCCGCTGCTTCCATCCACGATGTGCTGGAGATGAGCAACGCCGTGCAGGCAGCTGTGGAGTTCCAGAACAAGCACCCCAATGATACCCTGATCCTCGTCACTGCCGACCACGAGACCGGCGGTATGGCCATCGGCTACAAGACCACCAACTACGACACCTTCCTGACGAACCTGACCCACCAGAAGATGTCCTACGCAAAGTTTGATTCCACCTATGTGCAGAACTACATCGCCAACAAGACCCCTTTGAAGCTGCCATGCAGGATGTGAAGGCAAGCTTCGGCCTGACCCTGCCCACCGACCCGGATGCCGCCAACGCCGGCAAGCTGCTGCTGACCGACTACGAGGTGCAGAACCTGCGCACCGCCTACGAGCGCACCCTGAAGGTCGGCTCTGCCAGCCAGAAGGACATGTCTCAGCAGGACTATGAGCTGTACGGTACCTATATCCCGTTCAGCATGGCAATCTGCCACACCATCAACCACAAGTCCGGCATGGATCATACCACCTACGCCCACACCGGTGCCATGGTGAACGTCTACGCCAACGGCGTGGGTGCGGAGAAGTTCGGCGGCGTGTTCGACAACACCGAGATCTTCCACAAGCTGGCAGACCTGACCAAGGTCAAGTAAAGCTTCACTAGACTGATCTTCCACATTTTTCCCGGATAAAATAAAACCTCCCTGCTCTGGAACCGCAGCGACTGCGGCCGGGCAGGGAGGTTTTGCGTTGATTATGCTGTTTGCCTTTGCGGCTCCGCGGGTGAAAAAACAAATCGGGAAAGTCCGCAGACTTTCCCGATTTGTAATTTAGAAAATGATTCCGCTGAATATGGCCAGAGCAAAGCGGAGGCCATTCAAAATTTAATTGTTGATCTCCGGGAAGCCCTCCAGCTTGCTGGTGCAGTGGGGGCAGCGCACCGCCTTGATGGAAATCTCGCTCTGGCAGTAGGGACACACCTTGGTGGTGGGCTCTGCGGGAGCTTCCGGCTCAGCAGGCTTCTTGTGCAGGGCGTTGATGGTCTTGATGACCACGAACAGCACGAATGCTACGATGAGGAAGTTAATGATGGCATTGATGAAGGAACCAATGCCGATCATCACATCGCCCACATGGATGCCGACGTCCGAGAAATCGGCGTTGAAAAACAGGCCGATGGCGGGGTTGATGATGTCGTTCACCAGTGAGTTGACGATGGCGGTAAAGGCACCGCCGATCACAACGCCGACTGCCATATCCAGCACATTGCCGCGCATGGCAAAGGCCTTGAACTCTTCAAAAAACTTTTTGATGCCTTTCACTTCTTTTTCTGCCATAAGAAAATCCACTCCTTTACTCCCTTTATGCCGCAAGGGAACGTATTTGCGTCTATGATAGCGGATTTTTGGCGTGATTGCAAGGGAAAATGACAGCCTCAGCCCTCTTTTGGCAAAAAATAAAACGGGAAAGCCCGCAGACTTTCCCGTTTTGCAAGGATGAAACAGTTTTTAATTTTCCGGTGCAGTAAAAGCGATGGGGGTAGCACCTGCAGCGGCATCCACACTCAGCAGGGAGATGGGAGCGACCTCGTAGTGCAGGGTCTCAAAGCTCTGGGTCTGGCCGTCCTCGGTGGTGAACTCCAGAATGTAGGTCACGTCGGACTGCTTGTCGGCCTCCACGTCGCGGGTGATGACGATGTTCTCGCCGTCAGCCAGACCGTTCTCGCCGGCCAGATTGTCGCCCTTCTCGTCGCTGCCTGCATCGTACAGGTACAGCTCGGTGACGGTAGAACCGGTGGTGTTGTACACAGTGTACTCAGCGGTGGTGGGCTCAGCTGCTTCGCTGGAAGCAGCCTCAGAGCTTGCAGCCTCGGAAGAAGCGGCAGCAGAAGAAGCCACAGAAGAGGAAGCGGCGGTGGAGGATGCAGAAGAACCGCAGGCGGTCATGCCAACAGCCAGTGCTGCAGCGGCAGCAACGATCGCAATGTTCTTGAGTTTCATGTGAAATATACTCCTTTGAAATTTCTTCGTATTCAGATCAACCAACAGGGTGTGATGGATGATGAAGACGATTATACGGGAATTTCGACAAAAAATCAAGACGCCTATGTGCATTTTGAACGATAAAACAGGAATTGTTACCAATTTGACATGAAATTGGAACATTTTAACATGAGCTGACATGAAGCAAAGTTTTGTAGGAAAGGCCGCTTGCCGCTTTGTAAAAAGACAGCCCCATGCAGACTTTGGCCTGCACAGAGCTGTCTGGTCGGAAGGTTGAAGAAGACGCAGTGCCCAAATGGCTTTACTTGGGCTGGCGGCCGATGTAAGCCAGAATGCCGCCGTCGGCGTACAGGATCTGGCCGTTCACAAAGTCGGAAGCGTGGCTTGCAAGGAACACGCAGGGGCCCACCATGTCGTCCGGCTCACCCCAGCGGCCTGCGGGGGTCTTGGCGGTGATGAACTGGTCGAAAGGGTGGCGGCTGCCGTCCGGCTGCACCTCCCGCAGAGGTGCGGTCTGGGCGGTGGCAATGTAGCCGGGGCCCATGCCGTTGCACTGGATGTTGTACTCGCCGTACTCGGAAGCGATGTTCTTGGTGAGCATCTTCAGTGCACCCTTGGCGGCAGCGTAGGCGGAGACGGTCTCGCGGCCCAGTTCGCTCATCATGGAGCAGATGTTGATGATCTTGCCCTCGCGCTTTTCCATCATGTCCGGCAGAACGGCCTTGGAGCAGTTGAAGGCACCGCCTACATGCACATCGATGACCCGCATAAAGTCGGCGTGGCTCATCTCGATCATGGGCACGCGCTTCATCAGGCCGGCATTGTTTACCAGAATGTCCACAGGGCCGACCTCGGCCTTGATCTTTGCAACCATGGCGTTCACAGCGTCCTCATCGGACACGTCGGCCACATAGCCGTGTGCGTCGATGCCGGCTGCCTTGTATGCTGCAAGGCCCTTTTCAAGGCTTGCTTCGGAAGAGCAGTTGAAGCAGATGGCGGCACCGCACTTGGCCATGCCTTCGGCGATGGAAAAACCGATGCCGTGGGCACCGCCGGTGATCAGAGCCACCTTGCCCTGCAGGTTGAAAGCGGAAAGATCCATGATTTTCTCCTTCTCAAGTTAAATTTTTAGCAAAAAGCCCCGTACCGGTGGACCCGGTACGGGGCTTGTGTATGGTGCTTTTTAGCGCAGGTCAGTGGTAGCGATGTTGTCCATGTCGTCAAACTCCATGTTCTCGCCGCCCATTGCCCAGATAAACGTATAGTTCGAGGTGCCTACGCCGCTGTGAATGCTCCAAGAAGGGCTGATGACAGCATCCTCGTTGTGCATCACGATGTGGCGGGTCTGGGTAGGCTCGCCGCACATGTGGAACACCACCTGCCCCTCGGGCAGTTCAAAGTAGGTATAAATTTCCATGCGCCGCTCGTGGGTGTGGCTGGGCATCGTGTTCCAGTTGGAACCGGATTCCAGTTCGGTCATACCCATGCTCAGCTGGCAGGTCTTCAGCACATCCGGGTGGATGAACTGATTGATGGTGCGCTTATTGCAGGTCTCGACGCTGCCCAGAGGACGGTGATTTGCATCGGCCATCTTGATCAGGCGGGTCTCGTAAGAGCAATGTGCGGGAGCGGATACCATGTAGAATTTGGCGGGATGCTCCGGGTCGGCGGAAGCAAAGGTGACTTCCTTGGTGCCCTTGGTGATGTACAGGCAGTCCTTGTAGCCCAGCTCGTACTTCACGCCGTCGGCCACCACGATACCGGTGGAATCCTTGCCGATGTTGAACATGCCGATCTCGCGGCGCTCCAGAAAGTAGTGGGTGCCGAAGTTTGCCCACACATCGATGCCCTTGTCGATGGACACGGTCTCGTGCACCGGCATGCAGCCCAGCGTGACCATACGGTCCACATGGCTGTACACAGCAACGACCTCATCGGCCTTGTACAGGCCGGTGATGAGCATTTCGTCCCGCATTTCTTCAGTGGTATAGCGCTTGAAATCCTTCTGGTTGCAGGAGTAGCGGATATCCATTGTGGACTCCTTCCTGCAATTAGCGCTGGATACGGCCGGAACCGTCGCCGCCAGCCAGCTTCTCGACCTCGGACACGGTCATCATGTTGTAGTCGCCCTCGATGGAGTGCTTCAGAGCAGAAGCAGCAACAGCGAACTCAACAGCTTCCTGAGTGGTCTTGCCGGTCAGCAGGCTGTAGATCAGGCCGCCGCCGAAGGAGTCACCGCCGCCAACGCGGTCGATGATCTTCAGCTCGTACTTCTTGGAGAAGCAGTACTCATTGGAAGCAACATCATACAGCATTGCGCTCCAGCCGTTCTCGGAAGCGTTGTGGCTCTCACGCAGGGTGATAGCGACCTTCTCGAAGTGGAACTTGTCAGCCAGCTGCTTAGCCACGCTCTTGTAGCCCTCAGCATTCAGCTTGCCGCCGTAGATATCGGTAGCCTCGGCCTCAATGCCGAACACGTCCTTTGCGTCCTCCTCGTTGGAGATGCACACGTCAACATACTGGCACAGATCGGTCATGGCAGCGCGGGCCTGCTCACGGGTCCACAGCTTGCCGCGATAGTTCAGGTCGCAGCTGATCTTCACGCCGTGAGCCTTAGCAGCCTTGCAGGCCTCGCGGCAGATCTCGACGACATTCTCGCCCAGAGCCGGGGTGATGCCGGTGAAGTGGAACCAGTCCACGCCCTCGAAGATCTTATCCCAATCAAAGTCGGAGGGCTGAGCCAGCTGGATGGCACTGTTGGCACGGTCGTAGATGCAGACGGAACCACGCTGAGAAGCACCCTTCTCGTTGTAGTAGATGCCAACGCGATCGCCGCCGCGGGTGATCATGCTGGTGTCAACGCCGTAACGGCGCAGGCTGTTGACAGCGGCCTGACCGATTGCGTGTGCGGGGAGCTTAGTGACGAAAGCTGCGTCCAGACCGTAGTTGGCCAGAGAAACAGCAACGTTTGCCTCGCCGCCGCCGAAGCTGAACTCCAGGCTGTTAGCCTGAACGAAACGCTCGTAGTTGAACGGCTGCAGACGAACCATCAGTTCGCCAAAAGTAACGACTTTCATTGGTTATTCTCCTTTTATTTACAGGTGTTTATGACCTTCTGCTGCGGGGCATCCCCGGCGCAGCAGGGCTTTCACGGATAGGGGAGCCGGAGCTCAGGCCTGAACCAGGTGGAATGCGAAGCCGCCGATCTCGTCTGCAAAGTAGCAGGCGATGGTCTTGCCGTTCTTCACGACCTTGCTGTCCAGATCGAACTTGGCGCCGCGCTGAGACAGGTGATAGATGGCACGATCCACGTTGTTGCAGCCGATGGCGATGTGGCCATTGGTGCCGCGGCCGGGCTTCTTCATGATCTCGAACTCCTTGTTGCCGACAAAGATGCTGGAATTGCCGGGAGCGACCTTCATGTTCAGCAGGCTGCCGATGAGGTTTGCCAACTTCATGGCCTCTTCCTCGTTCTCGGTGTTGATGCCAACGTGCATCAGCTTCAGGCCCAGCATGGTGTCAACCGCTTCCTTGCTCTGAGCGGTGATCTTTGCCCAGTCGCCAGCCTTGATCACGTCGCTCTTGCACATCCAGGTGCCGCCCACAGCGAAGATCTGGTCATAGCCCAGATAATCGTTGACGTTCTTTGCATTGACACCGCCGGTGCACATCCAGCGTGCGCTCTTCAGGGCAGCGCCGATGTTCTTCAGCATGCCGACACCGCCGTTTGCCTCAGCGGGGAAGAACTTCAGGGCCTCGCAGCCCATGTTCATAGCCTGCTGCATCTCGCCTGCAGAGCAGGTGCCGGGCATCATGATGCCGCCCTTGTCGATAACGTGCTTGCAGACTTCGGGATCGAAGCCGGGAGCAACGATGAAGGAAGCACCAGCTGCCATTGCACGGTCAGCCTGCTCGGTGGTCAGGACAGTGCCTGCGCCCAGCAGCATCTCGGGCATCTCCTCGTGGATCTTGCGGATGCACTCCTCAGCGCATGCGGTACGGAAGGTGACCTCAGCTGCGGGCAGACCGCCGTCAGCCAGAGCCTTGCACAGGGGCAGGGCTTCATCAACGCTGTTAAAAGCGATAACAGGGATAATGCCGATCTGATAGACCTTTTCTACGATGGGATTCATAAATGCATTTCTCCTTTTAGTTTGAACTCTCTTGGTGCGCGTGGGCTGCCGTTTAGGCATGGTGCACCCACTGTGCGCTTGTAATATTAGTATAAACGACGGAAACAAGTTTGGTAATGCTCAACAAGCACAATGTTTTGCATAAGAGCTTGTATACATTGCACAAAAATGACGAATGACCTGAAAAGCAGGGCCGTTTTGCCCCGGTTTGCTCAGATGCCGAGCCTGCCGAACAGCTCTGCAACGCCGTCGTGATCGCAGTCGGCTTCGCTCACAATGCTGCCAATGGCCTTGATCTGGGGCATTCCGTTGGCCATAACAGCGGCGATCCCTGCCTTTTCCAGCATGGCGCGGTCGTTCTCGCTGTCGCCCACGGCAAGGGTATTCTCATGGGGGATGCCCAGCAGGTCGGCCAGAGCCAGCAGGGCACTGCCCTTATCCACACCGGCAGCGGTCACTTCAATGTTATCCGGCGAACCCTGCACCACGGCCACGCCCGGGATAGCCTGAAACTTTGGCAGGGCAGCGGCGGTCTTTTCGGTGCTGTCGAAGAACATGCACAGTTTTTCGATCTCGTGCGCATGGCGGGACATCCAGCTCTCGATACCGGGAATGACGGTAAAGCGGCCGTCGGTCAGGTTCTGCCGCGCCTCGGAGGAGAGAAAGTGGGCGGTGCGGGAGGTGAGCTTTGCTATGCCCTCCGGAGTCTTGATGGCAAGGCCGTCGCTGAATACGCTCAGCTCGCCATCGTACTGCTGGAACAGGTCAAAAGCTTCCCGTGCCACTTCTGTCGGCATCAGGCGGTGCAGCAGGCAGGCGGGTTCGCTGGTGTGGCGCTGGGCAGCGTTGGCATAGCGGCTGTGCACAGCACCCATGGGGTCATCGCCAAGGTCCCACACGGCGGCACCGTTGGAGGTGATGGCATACCGGATGCCGGGCAGCTTTGCCACAACAGGCGGCAGACTGGCCAGTGGGCGGCCTGTGGCGGGCACCACCACCACGCCATGCTCTACAGCGCGGGCAATGGCTTGACGGGTGGCAAGGGTGACCTCGTTGTTCCGGTTCAGCAGGGTGCCGTCCAGATCCAGCGCGGCAAGGCGGACAAGGGGAAAGCTTTGCAACATAATGGCTCCTTTTATAATAGGTACGCTCAAAAACAGAGCGCAAGTTTACAACACTCTTTTTATTTTATCGCACCGGAAAGGTTTGCGCAAGATGGCGTGATGTGGTATAATCATATCTTATCACATTGAAAATATAGGAGAAATACCATGAATCCCAAACAATTGTGGAGCCGGCGCCGCCCGCACCTGTGGTTCCAGCTGTACTGGGTGGTGTATCTGATCTGGTTCTTCTGGCTGGATCTGACCATCAAAGATCCCAAATATATCATCCACGCCCCGCTTGATGACCGGATCCCCTTCAATGAGTGGTTCATCTTTCCGTATTGCAGCTGGTTTGTGCTGCTGGCTGGTGTGACGGCCCTGCTGTGGTGGTGCGACACCCAAAGCTACGATAAGCTCTGCCTGACCATGTTTTCCGGCATGACCTTCTGCCTGATCCTGTACATGCTGCTGCCCAACGGTCTGGATATCCGCCCCACAGTGGATGCGGTGGGCCGCAGCAACATTGCAATGAGCATCATGCAGCTGATCTGGAGGGCGGATGCCTCGGTCAATGTGTGCCCGTCCATCCATTGCCAAAGCTCGGCCTGCATGGCACTGGCGTTCAGCCACAGCAAGCTGGCAAAGGAGCGCCCGGCCCTGAAAATTCTGGCCTGGGTGTGGGCTGCACTGATCTGTGCGTCCACCGTGTTCACCAAGCAGCACTCCATCATTGATGTGGTGTGCGGTCTGGCCGTGGCTTTTGTGTGGGTGCCGGTGGTGTACCGTTCCGCTAAAAAGTAAACGCAGCAAAAGCCCTTCACCCGGAGGGCTTTTGTGCTGCCATGGGGCCTGTCTTGACAAAACAGAGAAAAATGTTGGCGATTTTTAGTTGCAGCCACACTTGACAGCCGCCCTGTGGTTGGGTAATATGGTCTTGATAACTTCAATACTAGTATATCAATTTTTGTTTTACACCGGAGGTTGAAGGGAGAGAGACCACATGTCATTACTGAGTGCGCGCGAAACGGCATACCAGACGATCCGCAGCCGGATCATCACGATGGAGCTGAAGCCCGGTGATCCGCTGAATGACCGGGAGCTGGCCGAAGAGCTGGGCATCAGCCGCACGCCCATGCGGGAGGCTTTGCTGATGCTCAATCTGGCCCGCATGGTGGACATCAAACCGCAGAGCGGCACCCATGTGGCACCCATCAACCTGAAGTTGATGGAGATGGAGCAGTTTGCCCGCTATACACTGGAAAAAGAGATCCTGAACCGGCTGCGCGGCCGTGTGACACCCCGGCAGGAGGAAGAATACCGCAGCAACATTGAGACATACCGTGTGCTGGAAGCGGATATGAGCCAGCCGGACCGCACTGCCCGTATGCTGGAGCTGGATAATGCATTCCACCGCAAATCCTTTGAGTTGTGCGGCATGGAAGCTCACTACGACCACATGCTGGCCAGCCTGCAGCATGTGGAGCGCATCCGCAAGTTCAGCCTGCAGACCGAGGAAAACAAGTCGGTCTGCTCCTCGCACACGGCAATTCTGGAAGCACTGCTGCACGGCAGCACGGACGACGTGAGCGAAGCGCTGGAAAGCCACCTGAGCCGGTATAAGCAGTCGGTGGCGCAGGCCCGCAGCGTCCACCCGGAATATTTTATTGATGAATGAACTTGAGGGAGAAACCACTGGAAGAGGGCAGGTTCCTCTTTTTTGCATAAAATATAAAAAAATTGAATTACTTGAATCACGTTATTGACCAAAACAGCGTTTTGCGGTAAAATCGAGGTGCAACAGGCATGGTATCATGCCGGTTCCCGACGCAGTGTGCCGTGGGGCGCGGCTGTGCGATCCCTTTACAGAATAAGGAGGTCTTAAGCAATGAAGGCCAAACGATTGATAGCTCTTGCACTGGCAGCAGTGTTCATGCTCAGCGCGGCAGCAACGCCGGTGTTTGCCGCAGCAGCTCTGCCGCAGGAAAATGCAGCGCTGGAGCAGCAGAATGATATGGTTTCCATCCGGCTCAAAGCCACGGGCGACCTTGTTTATGGCTCCAACTACAAGCTGGAGGTGCAGACCAACCCTGCCGATACCCAGTATATCGGTGTTGTGGTGGGCGTTGGCGGCGAAGCGAATGGCTATGTGACGCTGGTGCTGTCGGATAAGATCCGCACGCTGCTCAAGATGATCCCGCTGCCCAAGAAGATGTCCAAGACACCGGATCAGGCAGAGGAGTTCAATGTGTACAGCTACCTCAAGCAGCTGATCGACGGCAACGATGTCAGCGTGCTGCTGCGGGTGGCCGATGAGGCCGTCTCGGTGATGGATGTACTGCACTTCTATGTGCCTACCATCGATCAGGTGTCCAACGGCCTGCGCCTTGCGCTGAACCTGATCCGCAAGTATCTGCCGGAGGGCGCGTTCAGCCGCATTTATCTGGACGAGCAGCCGGTGGATGCCGGCAACTATGTGGCCGGTGCACTGGCGCTGGAAAGCAGCGATATGAACACCGCAGGCTTTGCCATGTTCAAGATCAAGCCCAAGACAAACGGCGTGCGCATGTACTGGGCACAGCAGGCCGAAAAGCCCATGACCGCCGAAGAGCTGCAAAGCTTCAATGAAGCGGCTGTGCTGGAAGTGGATGGTCAGGTGGTGCCCACCGATAAGATCCGCTACAGCTACAAGAAGTCCGGCTGGGGCTGTGATGCCACCAGCGAGCTGCCCACAGAGCCGGGCACCTATGTGCAGACGGCAGAGATCGGCGGCAATTACTCCTGCAGCAAGATCAGCCGCAACATCACCGTAAAGTGATGTCGTAAAGCAAAAACAAGACCCCGCACCTTCTGGTGCGGGGTCTTGCTGTATCTTATGAGAAAAACGGGATCACATGCGGAAATGGAAGCCCCAGCCGCCGCAGCAGCAGTTGCAAAGCAGGTTCAGCAGGATCATGCTCCAGCACCACTGCATCAGGCCGCCGGGGCTGGTGTAGGTGGCCTGTGTGGTGCGGTAGGTCTGGCCGGGGTTCTGCATCCGGCGCAGGTGCATCTGGTACTCGGTGTTGCCCGGGTCCAGCTGCACGGCACGGCGGGCATCCTGCAGCGCATCGATGCGGTTGCCCAAGCCCTGATTTGCGAGGGAGGAAAGATAATACCACCGGGCATTGCGGCCGGTCATGCCGTCCAGCACGCGGCGGGCCTCCGCATAGCGGCCATTGGCCACAAAGTTGCGGGCGGCCTGCATCTCCGGGCTGTCGGAGCCGGAATAGCTTGCGCCCTGCTGGCCGTAACCCTGCTGGTAGCCGCCAAAGCCAAACCCGAAACCGAACGGGTCAAAGCCATCGAATCCGTCAAAACCGCCGTAACCGTTCTGATAACCCTGCTGCTGGTAGCTCTGCTGGCCGTAACCCTGTTGTTGGTTGCTGCCGTAGGGATTTCCGCCCATCTGGGGGCCGGTCTCGCCCTTGGTAATGGCATCGTAAGCCGCCTGCACTTCCTTGAAGTGCTCCTCGGCGGTAGGATCGTTGGGGTTCAGGTCCGGGTGCCAGCGCTTGCACTTGGCGCGGTATGCTTTTTTGATCTCGTCATCGCTTGCGCCGCGCGAAACGCCCAGCACCTCATAGGGGTCTCTCATGGATATACTTCCTCACGTCTCATTTCGCGCAGCCACAGTGCCGCGCAATGTTTATAGTCTACCGTATTGCCGTGGAAAAATCAAGACAAAGCCGCCATTCAGCCACGGCTGCGGGCCTGCTTGGCTGTTTTGCAGTTATATTTGAGCCATACGCCGGAGTAAAGGATGTTGCGCAGCAGGTCTGCGTCCTCCACGCAGGGCAGGCGTTCAAAGCTCTGGGCACACTGCGCCAGCAGCAGCTCAAAGATCTCTTTCATCTCTTCCTCATAGCCGGGCTGCTGACTGAGTGCTTTCAGCGGATTGTAGGCCCCCTTGCGCTGGTCATGCTCCAGATCGTCATAGGCATCCAGCAGGTAGATGAACTTGCCCAGATGGAAGCCGATGCTGCGCAGCTCCGGCGACCAGTGATCCTGCCGGTAGTCGAACAGCTCTGCCATCAGCTCGCCAAAGCAGCCGGACACGGCATCCAGATCTTCGCTCCCGGCAGCTTCATATTCTGCCAGCCTGTCCAGACAGGTGCGGATGGCGCTGCACTGACGGGGCCAGCGGCTCTCGGCAGCCTGCTTACAGTCGGTAAGCAGCTTTTCATATCCAAGGCCCAGCAGGCTGCGGTCGTCCTTCCACTTATCCTCGGCGTTGTAGTAGTGCAAGGCTACGCTCAGATCTGCACAGTAATCGGTGGGGGAGGCCGCCCGCCATTCCACACCGCCCAAGGGGTGGATGGGGCACCGGTCGTGGCCGGAAGAAGCTTCGGTCTCGCCCTCGTACAGGCTGCACAGCAGCAGGTTCAGGAAGGTGAGGTCATAGCTCAGCGTAAAGCGGCCCCGCAGGCCGTGCAGTGCGTCGATGCGGCGGCACAGCCCGCAGTAGGCGGTGCGGTAGCGCTTTTGTGCTTCGTCCGAAAGCGCAGCCTGATTGGGCACAACATAACCAAACATGGCCGCTCAGCTCTTTTT
The DNA here is from genome assembly GCF_036632915.2 of Faecalibacterium taiwanense. NCBI lineage: Bacteria > Bacillati > Bacillota > Clostridia > Eubacteriales > Oscillospiraceae > Faecalibacterium > Faecalibacterium taiwanense. The sequence goes on from NZ_CP155552.1 coordinate 571,039, forward strand.
GATGAACTGGGTGCCGCAGCGCGGGCAGGAGATCTGGATGCGGCCGCGGCCACGGGGCACACGCAGCTTCTGACGGCACTTGGGGCAGCGGTAGTAGTGGTAGAGCTTGCGGTTGGCCCACTGATCCTTCAGACCGCGGAACTTACGGTCTACGCGGTCCTTCAGGGCATAGTACTGGTAGTTCTCCTCCGTGCGCTTGGAAATGTTGCGGCTGAGCGAGCGGTAGTAGCACAGCACCAGCAGCACCAGACCCAGCCATGTGAACAGGCTGAAGCGGGTGAGCAGCGAGATCAGCAGCAGCACGATAGACGCGATGCTCAAAAACTGGTTCAGGCCATCGGTACCGTAGCGGCCGATCATAAACTGACGGAATTTTTCTCTCATAACTCCTGCATCCTTTGTTTTGGAATCAAAGCGGGCGCGCCCGCCGTTATTTTACAGTTCTTAGGATACCAGTCAACCATGATGAAATTTTGAACAGAGTGCAAATCTATCATGAAGGGACGGAAATTAAGCGTCCCGGCAGCGGATGGTCACCACGGCATCGGTATCCAGCGCACCCTCCATGCGGCAGTGCAGCACGGCGCGGCCCGCTTCGCCGGTGGTGGCAAGGTAGGTGCCCGCCATGCCGCCGCGCAGCGGCACCACGCTGGGACCAATGATCTTCAGCGGGCCGTCCACGCTCAGCTGAACGGCTTCGCCGCAGTAGGGCAGCAGGCTGCCGTTCTGGTCGATGGCGCGCAGGCTGACAGCGGCGCAGTCCCAGGTGGGGCCGTCGGTGAGGATGGGGTTGTGCACGGTGCATTCCAGCCGGACGCTCTGCACCGGTTCCCGCACCACGGTGCGCACGGTGCGGCCATGCCACACGGCTTCAAAACGGTAGGCTGCGCACGGTGTGCCCAGCACGCCGATGTATTTGTAATACATGCGGGCTACCTCGTTCCAGCTCAGCCGCAGCGAAAGCATCCGCGCCTTGGAAAGCGGCGAAAGCTCCATGGCATCCCGGCGCATCTCGTTCAGGATAGCGGCTGTCATCTGGGCGGAGGCCGGGTCCATGCCCTCGTACTTTTCCAACAGAGAACCTACAAAATCGTTGATCTCAATGGGCGGATGCGTCATGGCGGCAAAACGGCCGTGCCGGTCAGGCGTGAACTCGGCAATGTAGTCGTTGCCGCGGTACAGCCGTACGCTTTCGGCGTTGGTGAACACCCAGCAGGCCGTGGGAACGCCGCCGGGCAGGTCGCCCAGTGCCATGCCGGAAGAGACTTCCAGCACGATGTCCGAGGGGGAACGCGGCGTTTTCTGGCTTGCATATACCGCCGCCGAAAGCTTCGGGTTGCGGAACATATCCATCACACCGTGGTAGCAGATGCGGTCGCCGCTGCCAAATTCCCGGTGGGTGTTGTAATCGGCCATGCACCAGCCAAAGCTGCCGGCCACGCCCTGCTGCGCAATGGAATCGTTGATCCCGGCGGCATAGCGCAGAGCCTGCACCAGCCGGTGGGTCTCGTCGTCAAAGGGCTTGGTGGGCAGCTGCTGCCCGCCGAACTCGCTGATGAGGTAGCCCTTACGGGGATCGGAAGTCACCGCGGCGCGGGCTTCGCAGGCGGCACCGCGCCCACGGTAAGAGTAATCGTTGTAGGCGTAAACATCCTCCAGCAGCTGGCTCTTGCGGTGGTTCCGCGCGCCTGCCGTGGGGCGGGTGGGGTCCAGCCGGTGGATGGCCTCGTTGGTGCGCTTATAAAACGCTTCGTCGTCGGCGCTGCCGTTCACACGGGCACCCCACAAAAAGATGCTGGGGTGGTTGCGGCACTGGCATACCATTTCGCGGCAGTTCTGCAAGGCCTGCGCCTTCCAGCTCTCGTCGCCGATGTACCGCCAGCCGGGCATCTCGGTGAACACCAACAGGCCCAGCTCATCGCAGGCATCCAGAAACGCCGGGCTCTGGGGGGAATGGCTGGTGCGCACTGCGTTGCAGCCAAGGTCTTTTTTCAGGATCTGAGCATCCAGCCGCTGGATGCTGTCCGGCATGGCATAGCCCTGATAGGCGTAGCTCTGGTGGCGGTTCAGGCCCCGCAGCTCCACGCGTTGACCGTTCAGGTACAGCCCGCCTGCCACGAACTGCACGGTGCGGAAGCCGAAGCGGATGGTCTTTTCGTCCAGCACACGGTCCGGCAGACCGGCAGAGCCGGGGCGGATCAGCTGTACGGTGAGGGTGTACAGGGTGGGATGCTCGATGCTCCACGGGTGCACACCGTTCAGCACGCCGGTGATGGGCAGGGAAAGCTCGCCGCTGTAGGCGGCGCGGCTGCCGGAAGGGCTGCGGATCTCGGCCTGCAGTGTGCAGCCCACCGTCTCACCCACGGTGGAGGTATAGATGCGGAAATCGCCCTCGGCCTTTGCCTCGATGAACACATCCCGCAGGTAAGCGGGCTCCTTGATGTCCAGACTGACGGCACGGTAGATGCCGCCGTAGGTCAGGTGATCGATCTGCCCGCCAAAGGGAGGAATGTTCAGATCCTCGCGGCTGTCGCAGCGCACAGCCACCACGTTTTTCTGACCCAGATGCAAAGCGCTGGTCAGATCTACCGTGAAGGCGGTGTAGCCGCAGGCGTGGTGGAACAGCCGCCGCCCGTTGCAGAACACGGTCGCGTCATGGGCAACGGCACCAAAGGTGAGCAGAACAGTGCGGCCTGCCCACTCTCTGGGTGCAAAAAACTCCCGCCGGTAGCCGCACAGGTACTGGTATTCATTTTCGTTGCAGTAATTGTAGGGCAGCACCCGCACAGTGTGGGGGATGCGCACCGGTTCCAGTTCCAGTCCGCACTCCGGCCGCACCAGTGCCGGGTCGAACCGGGGCGTGAACAGCCAGCCTTCATTCCAATCGTAGTGTTCCATACAAGGGTCTCCATCCTGCTAAAATCACTTTACATCTTATAGTAACACAAACTTATGAACGAAAAAAGAAGCGGAAGGCGCTTTGAAAAAGGTTTTTTGCTGTTTTTGGCACGAAATGGCGTGGACTGCAAAGAAAAAGAGGCTCAGAGCAGCTTACGGACTGTTCTGAGCCTCTGGATCAGAAATTGATTTTCCGATCAGCGGATAAAATTGGTCATGGGGCGCTTGGGGTTCTGCGGGTGTTCAAAGCCTGCGGCCCTGCCTGCTTCGATGCAGTGCAGCAGCCATGCCATGTTGCGGCCCAGCTCCTGCATTACGGCGCAGCCCTCGGCATCCTGCAGCACCTGCTCGGCATTGGAGCCGTGCACCATGGCCCAGTAGGAGCCGTTCACCAGCGGCATGTGGAAGAACTGCGGGTACTTTACCAGCTGGTCCAGCGTGGTGGTGGTGCCGGCGCGGCGGGCCGAGCAGCAGATGGCGGCGGGCTTGTAGGCCAGATATCTGCCGCCCGCGTAGGCAAGGCGGTCCATGAAGCTGGTCATGTTGCCGGATGCGGATGCATAGTGCACCGGGCTGCCGAACACGAAGCCATCGGCAGTTTTGGCCTTCTCGATGGCCTCGTTGACCACGCCGCCAAACACGCAGCCGTTGCCTGCGGCACAGCCGCCGCAGCCGATGCAGCCGCCCACGGGTTTGCCGCCGACATGCAGGATCTCAGTGTCCACACCGGCATCGTTCAGTTCCTTTGCAATGAGCGAAAGGGCGGTATAGGTGCAGCCTTTTTCGTGCGGGCTGCCGTTGATGAGCAGAACTTTCATGGGAATACTCTCCTTTTATGCCAGAATGCGCCGCAAAAGCCCGGCGCTGCCGGTTTTATTGTAGCACAAACCGCCAGACGGCGCAACGCGCGGCCCTTGACAAGAATATGCAGTTGGGTGATAATAAAGTGATACAAAAAACGTGTTTGCAGCCACATCTTCCGGCTGCAAGGAGGAGGAAAGAGAACATGCGCGTGATCGCAGGAGAAGCCCGGGGACGCAGTCTGGAGGCCCTGCCGGGGACCGACGTGACCCGGCCCACCCTTTCGCAGGTAAAGGAGGCGATGTTCAGCATCGTCCAGTTCGACCTGCCCGGCGCACGGGTGCTGGACCTGTATGCGGGCAGCGGCCAGCTTGGCATTGAAGCACTGAGCCGCGGCGCGGCGCGCTGCGTGTTTCTGGACGAGAACCGCGAGGCGGTGAACATCATCATGCGCAACTGCAAGGCCTGCGGCGTGTTCGACCGCAGCCGCGTCAATATCGGCGAGGCTGCGCGGTATCTTTCCGCCTGCCGCGAGCAGTTCGACATCGTACTGCTGGACCCGCCCTTCCGCAATGGTACACTGGAAAAGATCCTGCCTGCGGTGGATAAATGCACCGCGCCCGGCGGCATCGTGCTGTGCGAGAGCGAGACCGGCATCGTGCTGCCGGCCGAGGCTGGCGGCCTGACCCTGAAAAAACAGTACAAGTACGGCAGGGTGCTGCTGTGGAAATACACAAAGCCCATGCAGAACACAGACCCTGCCGAGAACGAACCGAAGGGAGAAGCACTATGAACGTGAACGAACTTTTGGATACCATTGAGGATGCTCTGGAGGAAGGTGCTAATGTGCCCCTTTCCGGCGGCAAAAAGATCGTGGATGTGGAGCAGATCCGGGATTATCTGGACGAGATCCGCGCAAACCTGCCCGGCGAGCTGCGGCAGGCCCAGCAGATCGTGAACGACCGCGCTCAGATCGTGGAGACGGCCAACGCACAGGCGCAGGCCATTGTGAAAAAGGCTGAGGAGCGGGCGCGCATTCTGGTGAGCGAAGCCGAGATCGTGAAGGCTGCACAGCAGCGCGCCGGGGAAATCACCACTGCAGCCCAGAACGAGGCCCGCACCCTGCGCCAGACCGTGACCGACTATTGCGACAACATGCTCAAGAACACCGAGGAAACAATGGTGGAAAATGCGGCACAGGTGAAGAATGTGCGCGCAAATCTGCGCCAGAACGCCAAGAAAAACGGCTGAAGACAGCCTTTTTCACACACAAATTACACATACGGCAAAAACCAAAGTTCCTGCAGGCAGAAATGACGGCCGACAGGGACTTTTTTTGTTGCATTTTGCGGCAAAAACGGGAGCACAAACCCTTGCAATCAGGGGCCTGATTTGTTAAAATAAAACTGTGTTATCGGGTAAAAGTGTGCGCTGTATGCACAGTGCCCGGAACACGGAAAGCTTATGAACTGAGAAAGGAGGCCGCAGCGATGGAACTTGAAACACAAGCAGCCTTTGACCCGGCCTCGTTTGAGCATATCCCCGTTCTGCTGAACGAGTGTCTGGAGGGTCTTGCCATTGATCCGGCCGGCACCTACCTTGACGGCACTGCAGGCGGCGCGGGACATTCCCGCCAGATCGCCTTGCGGCTGGATGCAGAAAAGGGCGGCAGGCTGATCTCGCTGGATCAGGACCCGGACGCGGTGCAGACCGCGCGTGCCCGCCTTGCGGGCCTGCCTGCCACGGTGGTGCAGATCAACTTCCGCTATGCCGGACAAGCTCTGGAAAGCCTTGGCATCGACAAGGTCAACGGCGCGCTGCTGGATCTGGGCGTTTCCAGCCATCAGCTGGACGATGCGGCCCGCGGCTTTTCCTACCGTGCGGATGCACCGCTGGACATGCGGATGAGCCAGCAGGGCGAAACGGCAGCGGACCTTGTGAACACCGAGAGCCGCGAAGAGCTGGCACGCATTCTGCGGGATTACGGCGAAGAACCTTTCGCATGGCAGATCGCGGGCAGGATCGTGGAGGCAAGGGAGAATTCTCCCATCGAAACGACCCTGCAGCTGGCAGACATCGTGGCCAGCGCCATGCCCCCGGCGGAACGCCGCAAAAACAAGAACCCTTCCCGCCGCACCTTTCAGGCGCTGCGCATTGCAGTGAACCATGAACTGGATGCGCTGGAAGAAGGCTTGGACACCATTTTTGATCACCTTGCGCCGGGCGGCCGGCTGTGCGTGATCACCTTCCACTCGCTGGAGGACCGGCTGGTGAAGAACAAATTTCGCCGCTGGTCCACCGCGTGCACCTGCCCGCCGGAGTTTCCGGTGTGCGTATGCGGCGGCAAAGCCAAAGCAAAGCTGATCACCCGCAAACCCATTGAAGCAAACAGTCAGGAATTGGAAGAGAACCGGCGCAGCCGGTCCGCCCACCTGAGAGTTTTGGAAAAATGCTGAACGGCAGAAGCCGTTGTGTGAGGAGGAGAGCAAACCATGGGTCAGGCAGCATATGATTATAACGCGGTACGCCGCAGAAAAGCCCCGCAGACACAGCGCAAGGCAGATCTGCAGGTAGCAAAGGGCGGCAAGCGTCGGCTTTCGCCGCTGCAGGCAGCGGTGCACAACGCCATGCATCTGGTAGCAGCAGCACTGCTGGTGGGGTTTGCCATCAGCCTGCTGTGGAGCGAGTCCAAGCTGGTGGAGCTGAACGACCAGATTCAGGACGCAAAGGCTCAGCTGGTCAGTGAGCAGAGCCAGTATACTTACTATAACAGCACCCTGAACAGCAAGACCAACATCACCAGCGTGGAAGAGACGGCCGGCAGGCTGGGCCTGATGAAAATTGATCAGAGCCAGATCACCTACATCCGTTTGGGCGAGAGCGACACGCTGGAGCGCACCCAGTCCGCTGTGCGGCAGTGGACCGACTTTATCTACAACGGTGCCGTGAACATTCTTGGCACTGTAAAGTGAACCAAATACGGGAAAGCGTGCGGCAGCGCACGCTTTTTCGGTTTATACACCCTGTTTGCAGGGCAGTTCCGAATTTGACAAAAGCGCGGCAGAAGGCAGCAAATGCCCGCTGCCGCAGGAGCATACCATGTGGAAATTCTTCCGAAAATTCATCAAAAAAATAAAAGGCCCCTGGCCGGAAACCAGCACCGGTGCCCGCATGAACCCCAGAACCAGTCTGATCTGCGGCGGTCTGGCCCTTGTGGTCATGGGCCTTGCTGCGGCCCGTGTGACCTACAGCCTGTATGATATCCAGATCAAAAACGGTGACACCTACCGCCAGCTGGCCGCAAAGCAGCAGCTGCTGGATACCACCATCAAGGCCACCCGCGGCGAGATCTACGATACCTCCGGCATCACGCTGGCCTCCACCAGCGTGGTGTGGACCATCTGGGCCGACCCGGACAACAGCAAAATCTTATATACCACCACCGGCAAGGATGAGGAGGCGGTGCGCACGCTGGACACGGCCATGTGCGCCGAGGTCAGCCGGGAACTGACCCTGCGCCTGCTTTCCGGCGACGGCGAAAGTCTGGACGCGGTGGACACTTCCTCGGAAGCGTACCAGACCCAGTACCAGAAGGTTTACGATGCACTTTCCAAGACGGACACCAAGTATCAGGTGCTGGCCACCAAGGCGAACAACGCTGTCAAGCTGTCCATCGAATCCTATGTTTCCCAGTTCAACAAGGCACACAAGCGTGCCACTGAGACCTCCCGCAAGGGCAACATCTCGGTCGGCAGCGAGAAGAGCTTCCAGCGCAATTACCCCTACGGAGCGTTTGCAGCGGCAGTGCTGGGCTTTACCGATGCGGACGGCATTGGTACTTACGGTCTGGAAAAATCCTATCAGTCCACGCTGGCCGGTGTGGATGGCCGCACCATTACCCAGCGCAATGCCTACGGCAACGCCATTGCGGACGAGAATGCCACCACCTTTGCAGCCAAGGATGGCTCTAATCTGGTGCTTTCGCTGGATGTGAATGTGCAGGAGATCGTGGAACGGTATCTGAACGAAGCCATTGCAGCCAACACGGTGGAGAACCGCGGCTGCGCCATCGTGATGAACGTCAAGACCGGTGCCATCCTTGCCATGGCTTCCAAGCCGGATTTTGACCCCAACGACCCGCTGGACTACAGCGCAAATCTGGATTACCTCAACGAGCTGGTGCGCGCTGAGCCGGAGCTGTACGGCATCTACAAAAAGGATGAGAACGGCAACGAGCTGAAGGATGCAAACGGCAACCGCATTCTGGACGAGGAGGCCGATTACTCTGGCTACTTCCGCGATATCCAGTGGAAAAACAAGGCCATCACCGAGTTGTACTACCCCGGCAGTGTGTTCAAGGTGATCACCTCGGCCATGGGCGTGGACTCCGGCCTTGCAAACATCAACACCACCTTTACCTGCGCCGGTGCTTACGGCGTGGCAAAGGAGACCTACCACTGCGCAGGCCACAAAGCCCACGGCACCATCACACTGGCCGAAGCTCTGCGTCAGAGCTGCAATATCTACTATATCCAGCTGGGCCAGCGCGTTGGCTCCCAGACCTTCTATAACTACTTCGATGCCTTTGGCTTTACCGGCCGCACCGGCGTGGACCTGCCCAGTGAGACGGGCTTCATGCAGTATTATAAGGCCAACCAGCTGGGCGAAGTGCAGCTGGCTTCCTCGGCCTTTGGTCAGGCAATGGCCATCACCCCGCTGCAGATGTGCACCGCTGTGGCCGCAGCCGTCAACGGCGGCTATCTGGTCACGCCCCATGTGGTGGATAAGATCACCGATGCAAATGGCAACGTGATCGAGGAGATCGGTGCCAATGTGCGCCGTCAGGTCATCAGCGAGAGCACCAGCAATGTGATCCGCCAGATCATGGAATATGAGGTGGGCAACGGCACCGGCGGCGGCAAGTATGCCTATGTGTCCGGCTACCGTATCGGCGGCAAGTCCGGCACTTCCGAACAGTTGAACATGGACCGCCGTGCCGACGGCGACTACAAGAAGGTGGCATCCTTTGCCGCTGTCCTGCCCGCCGACGACCCGGAGATCATCGTCTATGTGATGCTGGATGACCCCAACAACGCCAGAACGGACTACTCGTCCCTGCTGGCAGCGCCCGTTGTGGGCAACATCATCAGCGAGATCGCACCCTACCTTGGCATTGCCGCCGACGGTGAGGATCGCAGCCAGACTGTGGTCACTGTGCCGAATCTGGTGGGCACCGAGTGGAGCAGTGCGCAGGTGCAGCTGAACATCAAGGGCCTCAGGCATCAGCTGGCCGAAAGCACCACCAGTCAGGCGGCAGCAGCTGTCACCTACCAGTATCCGCACGCGGGTGCAAAGGTGGCCTACGGCACCACCGTGTACCTGTATACCGATACCTATGAGGGCAGCCATACCGATGTGCCGGATGTGACCGGCAAGAGCGCGGACTTTGCCCGCCAGATGCTGTCTGCCGCCGGATTGAACTGTGTGGTGGAGGGCAATGCGAACGGCACCGTGCAGGCCCAGAGTGCAGACCCTGGTTCCAGTGTGCAGCGCGGCACCATCGTGACCATTACCTGTGGGTAACAAGAACCCTCTCAGGCGCTTGCGCGCCAGCTCTCCCGAAGGGCGAGCTTTATGAGTGGGCACGGTAAAGTGAATCTTCTGAAGAACTGCACTTTATCGTAAGATGCAAAAGAGCTCCCCTTTCGGGGGAGCTGGCAATGCCGCAGGCATTGACTGAGAGGGTTTTACAAGATAAAAGAGAGGGGACATGAACAATGGAAAAAATTTCTGCAAGCAAGCTTCTGGCAGGGCTGGTGCCCGCAGACTTCATCCGGGAAGAGGTGCAGGTGGAACTGGTGACCACCGACAGCCGCGAGGTGCGGCCCGGCTGCATTTTTGTAGCGTTCCCGGGTGAAAAATTTGACGGCCACGATTTTGCGGCCAAAGCACTGGAGAACGGTGCTGTTTATGTGGTGGTGAACCACCCGGTGGAGGGCGTGCCTGCGGAAAAGGCCATCCTCTGCCCGGACAGCTACCACGCCATGATGGTGATGGGCGCGAACTACCGCAGCCAGTATCACCCCAAGATGGTGGGTGTGACCGGCAGCGTGGGCAAGACCACCACCAAGCAGATGACCTACGCCGCCCTTGCAGGCTTTGGCGAGACCATCAAGACCGAGGGCAACCAGAACAATGAACTGGGCATGCCCCGCACCTTGATGCGGCTGGAAAGCAGCACTGAGTATGCCGTGATCGAGATGGGCATGAGCCATGCGGGCGAGATCGATCGTCTGGCCCGGGCCGCACGCCCGGATGTGGGCATCATTACCTGCATCGGTGTGTCCCACATCGGCAATCTGGGTAGTCAGGAGAACATCTGCAAGGCAAAGCTGGAGATCTGCAACGGCCTGCCGGAGGGTGCACCGCTGGTGCTGAACTATGATGATAAGTTCCTGCGCGCCGCAAAGCTGCCCGCCCACGTGAAGCCGGTATGGTTCAGTCTGGCAGATGAGAACGCTGATGTGTGTGCACTGTCCATCCGGCAGGAAGAGGACGGCATGAGCTTTGTGCTGGAAGATCAGGAAGAGGGCACCTTTGTGGTCAAGATCCCGGCCATGGGCAAGCACAATGTGGCAAACGCTCTGGCTGCCTACTGCGCCGCCACCCGCTTGGGCTGCGACCCGCGCGGTGTCATCAAGGGGCTTTCCAATTTTGAGCAGACCGGCCGCCGCCAGAAGGTGGTGCACAGCAAGGGCGTTACCGTCATTGAGGATTGCTACAATGCAAACCCCGACAGCATGAAGGCCGCGCTTGCCATGTTCAAGGAATTCCCCTGCAAGCGCCGCTTTGCCCTGCTGGGCGATATGCTGGAGCTGGGCGAGCTGTCCCGCGAAGCCCACGAGGAGCTGGGCCGTCTGGCTGCGGAGAGTGATCTGTACTGCCTTGTGACCTACGGCGAAAACGCAAAGCGCACGGCTGTGGTGGCTGCGGCCAAGGGGGTCAAGACCCTCCATGCCAACAACTACCGCGAGGCAGCGGATGCTCTGCTGAACCGGATAGAGCCGGGCGATGCCCTGCTGGTGAAGGCAAGCCGCGGCATGGCGCTGGAAAAAGTGCTGGAAATTTTCTACGCAGAGCAGAAAGATGCCGAAGAATAACCCTTTGGCATGAATTTGGAGATTGAAAAATGATTCGTTTCGCCTTGGTCGTCGCGTCGGTGCTGGGTTTTGTGCTGACTGCGGCGCTCGGCAATATGATGGTGCCGCTGCTGCGGGAGCTGCAGCGTGCGGCACGCGGTACACAGCCGGACAGCGATGCCCCGGACAGCCCGGTGCCTACCATGGGCGGGCTGTGCCTGATGGTGGGCACCCTTGCCGCTGTGGGCGTGGGCTGGCTGGCCGCATGTGCTGCACAGCCTTCCCTGCTTGGCAGCGACCGGCAGATGACCTCCCGCCTGCTCATTGCACTGCTGGGGTCGCTGGCCTTTGGCGCAGTGGGGCTGGCCGATGATCTGGCCCGCATCCGCAGCCGCTACCCGGACGGTTTGGGCCTTGGCCTGCGCCGCACACAGCGCCTTGCACTGGAATGCATCGCTGCAGTGCTGGTGCTGGGCCTGCTGGCACTGAACGGGTGCTTGCCCACAGGGCTGATCCTGCCGGGAGCAGGCTATGTGGAATGTGCGCTGGCACCGCTGCTGTGGGCTGTGCTGCTGGTGGCGATGGCCGAGGCGGCCCGCGTGGCCGACGGTGCCGACGGCACGGTGTGCGGCGCGGCCTTTGCGGCCATGCTGGGCCTGATGATGCTGGAAACGCAGCTGGGCTGGTTCCCGCTGGCAGTATTCCCGGCGGCACTGGCCGGTGCACTGATGGCCTTTCTGCTGTGGGATTTTCCACCGGCAAAGCTGCACCCCGGCCGGTGCGGCTGCTTGTATGCAGCGGGAGCCATTGGCTGCATTCCGCTGTGCATTGGCTACGCAGAGCTGAGCATCCCGCTGGCACTGCCCTTCTGGGTGGAGGGCGGCATGGTGGTGCTGCAGGTCCTGTTCTGCCGCTGGAAGGGCAGGCCGCTGTTTGCGGCGGCACCGCTGCACCGCTGGCTGGAAAAGCGCGGCATGAGTGCAGTGAATATTTTTTACAGCCTGTGCGCACTGAGCGTGTGCGGGCTGGCGCTGGCCGTGTGTCTGGCACGCTGGGCCTGAGCGCCTGATTCTGAAAATAAGGGGGCGTGGCAATGGCAGCCACCCGCAGACAACATAAAAACCAAAAAGAAAGTGCATGGGTGCCGCCGCTGCAGCGGGACCCGGGACCATGGAACCGGCTGCTGCTCAACTGGCTGGCAACGCTGGCCATTATCATGGTGTTCGGCCTTGTAATGCTGTACAGCGCAAGCTACACCACCGGCTACCTGCGCATGGGCGACAGCCTGCACTACATCAAGCAGCAGGCTATCTGCATGGCCATTGGCATTGGCTGTATGGTAGTCATGAGCTATGTGGATCACCGCTTCCTGCGCTGGGCGAGCAAGCCGCTGTACTGGGTGGTGCTGGCCATGCTGGCCGTCACGCTGACCTTTGCACCGCTGAACGGCTGCCGCCGCTGGATCCGTCTGGGCGGACTGACTCTGCAAACCTCTGAGGTGGCAAAGTTTGAGATGATCCTGCTCTCGTCCCATCTGGCGGCAAGTGCGCCGCAGATCGGCCGGTTCAGCCCGTCGCTGAGAGAAAAGATCAAACCAAAGGATTGGCTGTTCATCCGCATCGTAAGGCAGCTGATCGTGCCGGTGCTGCCGCTGGTGCCGGTGGTGGTGCTGCTGTTTTTAGAGCCGCACATGTCCGGCATCCTGCTGACCACCGCCATCGTGGGCACCATCCTTATGCTGACCGGCTGCGGCGGTGTATTGACATGGTGCGGGGCCGCAGCGGCGGCTCTGCTGCTGAAACCGGCCCTGACGCTGGTGGAATCCATTGGCTATCTGCAGGACCGCCTGAACACATGGTCCGATGATCTGGAAGCGCTGAACGACCAGACCAAGCAGAGCTTGTACGCCATCGGCTCCGGCGGACTGAAGGGCCTTGGCCTTGGCAACAGCGTGGAAAAGCAGCTCTGGCTGCCGGAAAGCACCAACGACTTCATCTTCAGTGTGGTGTGCGAAGAGTTGGGCTTCATCGGTGCGGTGCTCATCATCGTGCTGTTCATACTGCTCATAGCGCAGGGCCTGATGATCGCCTATAAGGCCGAGAACCAGTTCTGCACCATGGTGGGGATTGGCATTATGGCGCAGATCGCCTGGCAGGTGTTCTGCAACATCGCCGTGGTCACCAACACCATCCCGAATACCGGCATCAGCCTTCCGTTTTTCTCGTCCGGCGGCACCAGTCTGATCTTGCTGCTGGCAGAAATGGGCGTGATGGTGAACATTGGGCGCAACGGAGAGCGGGCGGCGCAGCAGAGGGCGGCGGCCCACGCACAGCGGCAGGCTGCAAAGGCTCAGCGTGATGCGGAGCTGAAGGACCGTACCATCAATCTGGACGATGCCCGCCGTGCACGCAATGAACTGTAACGACTGTTTTGAGGGCTCAGGCCAGTGGGGAGCTCCCCGATGACCTGCCCAGATGCACTAATAATAGAGGAGGAATCGTCATGCGAGTTCTGATCGCTGCCGGCGGCACTGCCGGCCATATCAACCCGGCACTTGCCATTGCAGGTGCTATCAAAAAGGCAGACCCTTCTGCCGAGATCCACTTTGCCGGCCGCAAGGAGGGCATGGAGTATCGTCTGGTAGGACAGGCGGGCTATCCCTTCCACCATATCGAGATCACCGGTTTCCAGCGCAGGCTGTCGCTGAACAACATCAAGCGCAACATCGTTACGCTGTGGAATCTGGCCCTCTCTGGCCCCAAGGCAAAGGCCATTATGAAGGAGGTCAAACCTGATCTTGTGATCGGCTGCGGCGGCTATGTGTCCGGTCCGGTGGTGCGCTGTGCCGCCAAAATGGGCATCCACACCGCCATTCATGAGCAGAACGCATTCCCCGGCGTGACCAACAAGCTGCTGGCACCGGATGTGGATCTCGTGTTTGCCGCCGTGCCTGCTGCTGTGGAAAAGCTGGGCGCACCTGATAAGACCATCGTGGTGGGCAATCCGGTGCGCCCGGAGGTGTTCACCAAGGCAAAGGACCGCGATGCCATCCGCGCTGAGCTGGGCGCGGGCGACCGCACGGTGATCCTTTCCTTCGGCGGCAGCCTTGGCGCACGCCGCGTCAACGAGGTGGTGGCCGACCTGTGTGCATGGGAACAGCACGAGAAGAAGCCGGTGCTGCATCTCCACGCTACCGGCCAGTACGGTGTGCAGCTGTTCAAGGATCTGGAAAAGGAAAAGAACTTCGCGGAGGGCGACGGCCTTGTGGTGAAGGAATACATCAACAATATGCCGGAACTGCTGGCTGCGGCAGACCTTGTCATCAGCCGCGCCGGTGCGCTGACGCTGGCCGAGTTGGAAGCTGTTGGCCGTGCAGCCGTGCTCATCCCCAGCCCCAATGTGGCTGAGAACCACCAGTACTTCAATGCCATGGAACTGCAGAAGGCCGATGCCGCTGTGGTGATCGAGGAAAAAGACCTGACCGGCGAAAAGCTGGTGAGCACGGTGTCCGACATGCTGGCACAGCCCGGCAAGCTGGCTGAGATGGGCAAAAATGCCCGCAGCCTGTCGGTGGATGACAGCCTTGACCGTATTGCAGACGCTCTGATGAAACTGGTGCAGAAGTAAAACAAAACCTAAACCGGAAAGGAGGTGTGCGCCATGCAGCAATACCGCAATAACAGAAACAACGGCAATATCTACGACCTGCGGAAAGACCTGCAGCATACTCCGCCGCCTTCACAACAAAAAGGATCTTCCGGCAGTGCGGACGGGCGCTATGGCTTCAACGGGGAACCGCTGAGCTTTGCGCCGGACCGCACCGCCAATGGTACGGTGCGCCGCACCCGTACCGATAACAGCATCGAGTTCCCTTCGCAGCCGCGCCGCACCGAACAGAGCGGCACCCGGCGCACCAGCGGCCAGAACCGGAACCGTACCGCGCAGCGAAGCCGCACGGCCCAGCCGGAACAGCGTGCATCCGGCACGGCCCGCAAGCCGCAGCAGCGCCGTTCACAGGGACAGAAGCCGCGCAAGACAGCGGCTCAGGCAGCGCAGCAGCGCTACAAAAACCAGCGTCTGCGCCCGGCACAACAGCAGCCACGCGACCCGGTACAGCGGGAAAAACGCAAGAAGCGCCGCCTAACCCGCGCTGCACTGAAGCGGCGGCGGATGCTGCGGCGGCTGATGGCCTTTGTGACCCTGCTGGCCGTGATCGCCGCCGGTGTTTACCTGACCATGACCATGCTGTTTAAGATCGGCACCATTCAGGTGCAGACGGCGGACGGCACCGTGGTGCAGGAGGTGGGCGGCTATTCCAGCAGCCAGATCCTGCAGGCACTGGGTGTGCAGACCGAAGAGAACATTTTCAGCTTTGACCCTGCCGCCAAGGAAGCGGAACTGGAAAAGCAGTTCCCGCTGCTGGAATCCATCAGGGTGGTTCGGGATTACCCCAACACGGTGGTGGTGCAGGTGACCGAGGCGGTGCCTACCTATGCCATGCAGACGAAGAGCGGCTGGCTGACCCTCTCGGATCAGTTCAAGATCCTGGCCTGCGAGTCTGCCCAGCCGGAAGAACTCAAGACTCTATACGGCGGCGAGCCGGTGTCGGTGACACCCGGCGACCAGCTGACCTTTGCAGCGCAGGCAGACCCGGCGGCATCGGATGCATCCGGTTCGGCAGCAGCTTCGGCAGCGGTGCAGACGGACGACCGTCTGGATGCGCTGAATGAGCTGCAGGCAAAGCTGGAAGAGTATGGGATGCTGGACGATGTGACCCGCATGGAATTTGCGGACACCGACCAGATGGCATTTTTGTATCAGGATCGTGTCAGTGTGCTTCTGGGTACACGGAACGATCTGGATTATAAGCTGGACCGCGCACGCTATGTGCTGACCAATGCCGACGGCAAGGGTTGTGCCCCTACCGACACCGGCAGACTGGATTTCAGCCATGTCAGCGCGGGCAGCACCCGTAAAATTTACTTTGCACAGGGCCAGCCGACCCTGCCCTCCGGTTATGTTGTGCCGGAAAAGACCGTGCCGGAAGAGCCTGACACCTCTGCTGCCGAGGATACTGCGGCAGACGGTGCAGAGGATGCCGCTGCGGCCCAGCCTGCGGACGATACGGCGGCAGCTGCGGAAGAAACACCGCTGACCGACCCCGCCCGCATGACCGCAAATAACGAAGAAAACCCCATGTGACAAAATGTTTTGAGGAGCGTGTGCAGTATGAAACTGGAACAGTTACTGGAAGGCGTGCCCTTTACCCTTGCGCAGGGCAGCCTGGACACCGAGATCTCGGATATCATCTACGACAGCCGCAAGGCGGCACCGGGCCTTTTGTTCGTGTGCATCGTGGGCACCCAGCGTGACAGCCATGAGTTTGCCGCCGACTGCGCGGCAAAGGGTGTCAGCGCACTGGTCATCCAGCACGACATCGACCTTTCTGCCCTGCCGGGCGTGACCGTGGTCAAGGTGGAAAGCAGCCGCTATGCCATGGCGCTGATGAGCGCGAACCTCTTCGGCAACCCGTCCCGCCAGATGACCATGATCGGTGTGACCGGCACCAAGGGCAAGACCACTACCACCCACATGATCAAGAGCGTGCTGGAAGCTGCAGGCCGCAAGGTGGGCATGATCGGCACCAACGGCATTTATTATATGGGCCGCCACAAGGAAACTGCCAACACCACCCCGGAAAGTTACGAGCTGCAAAAGACCTTCCGGGAGTTTCTGGATGCAGGCTGCGACACCGCGCTGATGGAAGTTTCCAGCCAGGGCTTGATGATGGACCGCGTGGCCGGTGTGCACTACAATGTGGGCGTGTTCACCAACCTTTCGCCGGATCACATCGGCCCCGGCGAGCACAAGACCTTTGAGGAGTACCGCAGCTGGAAGGGCCAGCTGTTCAAGCGCTGCGACGTGGGCGTGGTGAACATTGACGATGAGAATACCGAAGCACTTCTGGAAGGCCACACCTGCCGCCTTGTCACCTATGGCCGCGCTGAGCAGGCGGACTACCGCGAGACCGGCTTTGAACTGCTGCGCACCCACGATTTTCTGGGCGTGAAGTTCCATGTGACCGGCAAGGACGAGATGGATGTGAAGGTGAACATGCCCGGTGAGTTCAGCGTGTACAACGCGCTGGCAGCTCTGGCGGTGGGCAAGGTGCTGGGCCTGCCGGATCAGGCCATCCACGACGGCCTTGGCAAGTGCGTGGTCAAGGGCCGCGTGGAGCTGGTGCCCATCAGCAAAAAGTTTACCATCCTGCTGGACTATGCCCACAACGAGGTGTCCACCGAAAGCCTGCTCACCACTCTGCGGGCCTACAAGCCCCACCGTCTGGTGGTGGTGTTCGGCTGCGGCGGCAACCGCTCCAAGCTGCGCCGCTACGGCATGGGCGAGATCTGCGCCAAGATGGCGGATCTCTCCATCCTTACCGAGGACAACAACCGCTTTGAAAAGGTGGAGGACATCCTTGCTGATATCCGCGTGGGCATGAACAAGGGCAACCCGGACGCAAAGTTTGTGGAAATCCCCGACCGTCTGGATGCACTGCACTACGCAGTGGATCACGCGCAGGAGGGCGACCTGATCGCCGTCATTGGCAAGGGCCACGAGACCTACCGTGACCGCGAGGGTGTCAAGACTCCGTTCCTGGAGCGGGAGCTGCTGGAAGAGTACGCACAGCAGATCGGGCTGGAATAACAGATAAAAAATAACGCCGTGTCGAATGTTCAGACACGGCGTTATTTTTTGCGGTAATTATGCTTTCAGCTGCGGAGCCTTGTTCTCCGGCAGGAGATTGGTCATGCTCTTCAGGCTGATGCCGATGGTGGAGAGATTGTGCAGCATGGCAGAGGAGGCCGGCTGCAGGATGCCCAGAGCACCCAGCGCGATGAGGGCCGAGTTGAAGGTGAGCACGAAGCGGTAGTTTGCGTGCACGCGCTTTTGCAGAGAGTTGGCGATGGCCTTGAGGGCCACCAGCTCCTCCAGACTGTCGGCTTTGATGGTCACGTCTGCAATCTCGCGGGCGATGGCAGCACCGGAGTTGATGGCAATGCCAATGTCGGCAGCGGACAGGGCGGGGGAGTCGTTGATGCCGTCACCGATCATCACCACGGTGTGGCCCTCGGCCTTGGCCTGCTGGACGAAGTTTGCCTTGTCCTCGGGCAGCACCTCGGCAAAGAAGCGGTCCACGCCCACCTGCTTTGCAATGGCGGCAGCGGTGCGTTCGCTGTCGCCGGTCATCATGACGGTGTTCCGGATGCCCAGCGCACGCAGGCCGTTCAGCACAGCGGCGGCTTCCGGGCGCAGCGGGTCGGAAATGCAGATCACGCCCACCAGCTGCCCGCTGGCAGCCATGTACAGGTGCGAATACGCGGGCTTGAGGGCATCGAACTTCTGCTGCTCGGCTGTGGGGATGGTACACTTTTCATCCTCAAAGACGAAGTGGTGACTGCCAATGACCACGCGCTGGCCGCCCACGCGGCTTGCAATGCCGTGGGCCACGATGTACTCCACCTCGGAGTGCATCTCCTCATGGGAAATGCCGCGTTCCTTGGCGGCACGCACCACGGCGTTGGCCATGGAATGGGGGAAGTGCTCTTCCAGACATGCGGCCAGCTGCAGAACTTCGCGCTCGTTGCAGCCGGAGAAGGGCACGACCTCCACTACCTGCGGGGTGGCACGGGTGAGGGTGCCGGTCTTGTCGAACACGATAGTGTCGGCCTTGGACAGGGCTTCCAGATACTTGCCGCCCTTGACGGTGATGTGGTAGCTGCCGCACTCGCGCATGGCGGAAAGCACGGCCAGCGGCATGGAGAGCTTGAGCGCGCAGGAGAAATCCACCATCAGGCAGGAGATGGCGCGGGTGGCGTTGCGGGTGAGCAGATAGGTGACCACCGTTGCGCCCAGACACCAGGGCACCAGCTTGTCGGCCAGAGCCAGCGCACGGCTCTCGGTGCTGGACTTGAGCTTTTCGGATTCCTCGATCATGGCCACGATCTTATCGTAGCGGTTGGAACCGCCCTCGGCCTTGGCGATAAAGACACACTCGCCCTCCTCCACAACGGTGCCGGCATAGAGGGTGGAGCCCTCTGCCTTGCGCACCGGCATGGACTCGCCGGTCAAAGCAGCCTGATTCACCATGGCTTCGCCTTCCAGAACGGTGCCGTCCAGCGGGATCATGTTGCCGCTGCGCACGACCACCTCATCGCCGGAGCGTACTTTGGTCAGAGGCACCAGCACTTCGGTGCCTTGGCTGCGCACCCACACCTTGTCCACGTTCAGGGCCATGCTGCGGGCCAGATCGTCCAGACTCTTCTTGCGGGTCCACTCTTCCAGCAGAGAACCCAGGTTCAGCAGGAACATGACAGAACCGGCGGTGCCAAAGTCGCCGCGCAGCAGCGAGACGCCGATGGACAAAGCGTCCAGCACCTCCACTTCCAGCCTGCGGCTCAGCACGCAGCGCACACCCTTCCAGAGAAAGCGGATGGAGCGGAATGCCGTGTAGGCAGCGTCAAGGGGCGCGGGCAGGAACAGCTTGCGCAGGCAGCGGCCTGCCACCAGATCGAACATTTTATCCTGATATTCCCGGTTCAGCCTGCGGCTGTCGGTAGAGGTGACCAGAGCGTCATACTCGGCCACATCGAACTTGTAGCCTGCCAGAATGGCAATGGCGGCGGTGCGCTTGCCGGTATAGGTAATGACCACATCGCCGGTGCGCTCGTAAACGGCGGCATGGACGATGGCATCTTTGTGGTTCAGATATGCTTCCAGCACATCGGCACGGTGCAAAGTCATGCGGACGTTTTCCACATGCACGCGCATCCGGCCTTTGCCTTCATGCAGAATGGTACATTTCATATATCAAATATCCTTCTCTATCTTTTTGCCGCAGCGTCAGGCTGCTATACCCTGCACGCCTGCGGCCCCACTCTCACAAAAAAGAGCCGCCCGAAGGCGGCTCGAAAGCCACGTTGGGGCTTTCAGTGCTTTACGAACCGAAAATTACTCAGCGGTCTCTTCAGCGGTCTCTTCGGTGGTCTCCTCGGCGGCATCCTCGATCACAGCAGCCTCGGCCTCAACAGCACGAGCCTCGTTGATGGCCTTTGCATCGGCCAGAATGTCACCGGCCTGCTCCTGAACTTTGCTGACGGTCTCCATGGTGGAGTCCTTCATGCGCAGCACGGCAGCAGTGGTCTGGGTGTAGACCTTCTTGGCGTCCTTGCTGGACAGCAGCTTGAAACCGGCAGAACCGAACAGAGTACCGGCGGCGAACAGTGCGATCTTCTTGATATCCATAGTAACTTCCCTACCTTTTCTATTTCCTGTCAGAGGCCCTGCACCGCAGGACCTGTAAGATGAATATACCGGCCCAAAAGCCGGAGAACAGGGTGGACATTTCCCTTCTGTCGAGCCTATTGTAGCACAGAATTTACCATTTTCAAGCTTTTTCTTGAATGTTAATACATGTAAACTTTTTACGATGTGTAGTTAGAAAAAGCTATCTCTAACGCGTTTTTTAAGACAAACTACAGTTTGTAAATGGAAACTAACCGGCAGATGGGACGAGAAAGAATTTCCAGTTTGTAAAAAATCCTGGTTTGGAAATGCAGGTTGCCGCCACGGCCCTTCTCTGTGAAAAAGCAACCCGGAAAAATCCGCAGATTTTTCCGGGCTGCTAAAATAAAAATCGTTTTCCGCTGAAGATGCCAAGAGCGACGCGGCGGGCATTTTAAACCGTTTTGCTTTACAGGATGCGCACCCGGATCACGGCGGGGATGGCAGCCAGCTTTTCGGCCAGCGTCTTGTCCACAGCACCGGTAGCATCCAGCATGGTGTAGGCCATGTTCTTTTTGCTCTTGTTCACCATGTTCTCGATGTTCAGACCGGCTTCGGTGGTCAGAGCGGTGATCTGGCTGATCATGCCGGGCTCGTTTTTGTGGATGATGCAGATGCGCTTGCCGCCGGCTCTGGGCTGGGTGACCTCCGGCATGTTCACCGAGTGGATGATGTTGCCGTTCTTCAGGTAGTCGCTCAGCTCCTTTGCGGCCATGACAGCGCAGTTGTCCTCGGCTTCCGGGGTGGAAGCGCCCAGATGGGGGTGCACACGATGCCGGGCTTGCCCAGAATGGCCTCAGACGGGAAGTCGGTCATATAGCCGGACACCTTGCCGGTCTCCATGGCTTCCAGCAGCGCCTCGGTGTTCACCAGCTCACCGCGGGCGTAGTTCAGGATCTTCACGCCGTCCTTGCACAGGGCAAGGGTCTGGGCGTTGATGGTGTCCTTGGTGGTGGGCAGGTAGGGCACATGGATGGTGATGTAGTCGCACAGGGGCAGCATGTCGTTCAGGTTCACGCAGTGGCGTACCTGACTGCTCAGGTTCCAGGCGGCGTCAATGGAGATGTAGGGGTCGTAGCCGTAGACCTCCATTCCCAGCTCAATGGCGCAGTTGGCCACGCGGGAGCCGATGGCACCCAGACCGATGACACCAAGCGTCTTGCCCTTGATCTCGTTGCCCACGAACTGCTTCTTGCCCTTTTCCACGGTCTTTGCCATGGCGGGGTCGCCGGTCAGGCCCTGACACCACTGGGCAGCAGCAGCCACATTGCGGCTGCCGGCGATCAGCATACCGATCACCAACTCGGCCACAGCGTTGGCGTTGGCACCGGGGGTGTTGAACACCACGATGCCCTGCTCACTGCAGCGGTCCAGCGGGATGTTGTTCACGCCGGCACCGGCGCGGGCGATGGCCAGAAGATTGTCGTTGAAGGCGGTATTCAGCATGTCGGCGCTGCGAACGAGGATGCCGTCCGGGGCATCGGTGTCCACAGCCACGTCAAACTGCTTGTTGTTCAGCTTTGCCAGACCCACCGGGCTGATGGCGTTCAAAGTTTTGATGGTGTACATAGTCCAGATTTCCCTTCTATTATACAGGAACCCTCTCAGTCACGGCTTGCGCCGTGCCAGCTCTCCCGAAGGGCGAGCTTAGAAAGCGGGTTCGATCAAGTTGTCCCTCTGATAAAAAGCTCCCCCCTCGGGGGAGCTGCCGAACGAAGTGAGGCTGAGAGGGTTTTATGCGTTCTCCTTGCGGAACTTCTCCATGAAGTCCACCAGCTTGTCCACGCCCTCGGCGGGCATTGCGTTGTAAATGGAAGCGCGCATACCACCTACCAGACGGTGGCCCTTCAGGTTCACGAAGCCTGCTTCTGCAGCTTCGGCGCAGAATTTCTTGTCCAGATCTGCATTGGGGCTGGTGAAGGTGACATTCATGGTGCTGCGGTAGCGGTGCTCCACAGGATTCGTGAAGAAGCCCTGACCGTCCAGATAGTCGTACAGCACTTTGGCCTTGGCTTCGTTGATCTTCTGCATGTTGGCAAGACCGCCGATGTCGTTTTCCAGATACTTGAGTACCAGACCGGTCATATAGATGCACCAGCAGGGGGGCGTGTTGTACATGCTGTCCTTGCCCAGCAGGGTGGTGTAGTTCATCATGGTGGGCACATTGTCGGCGGCATGGCCCAGCAGGTCGTCGCGGACGATGGCAATTGCCATGCCGGCGGGAGCTACATTCTTCTGCACGCCGAAGTAGATGCAGCCGTACTTGGTCACATCCACGGGCTTGGAGAGGATCATGGAGCTCATGTCGGCTACCAGAGGCACACCCTCCACCTGCGGTACCTCGACAAACTGAGTGCCGAAGATGGTGTTGTTCTGGCAGATGTGGATGTAGCTGGCATCCTTATCATAGTTGATGGCATTCACGTCCGGGATGTAGGTGAAGTTCTTATCCTTGCTGGAAGCAACAATGTTCACCTCGCCGAACTTGGCGGCTTCCTTGGCGGCAAGGTTCGAGAAGTTGCCGGTGACAAGGTAATCTGCTTTGCCGGTGGTCATGAAATTCAGCGGGACCATGGCAAACTGCTGGGTGGCACCGCCCTGAAAGAAACCGACCTTGTAGTTGTCGGGAATGTTCATTACCCGGCGCAGGGTGGCCTCGGTGTCCTTGATGATGGCATCGAACCACTTGCTGCGGTGGCTCATCTCCATCACGCTCTGACCGCTGTCGCCATACTCGAGCAGCTCTGCCTGTGCCTGCTTGAGCACCTTCTCGGGCAGCATGCTGGGGCCTGCGCTGAAGTTGTAAACTCGTGCCATAATGAACTCTCCCTTTCCTGTATCGCACAGCACCGCGGTTTTCTGCGGTGCGTTCTGTTGATTGCTGTAGCCGTAGTATACCGGTTTTGCAGGGATGAAAACAAGAGCATCTTTGCACAAAGATACGGCGCAAAAGCCCCTGTGCGGGCACAAAGCACACAAATGTCCTTGATAGAAAAACAAAAACAAAGACAAATGTAAAATAGAGCT
The DNA here is from genome assembly GCF_036632915.2 of Faecalibacterium taiwanense. NCBI lineage: Bacteria > Bacillati > Bacillota > Clostridia > Eubacteriales > Oscillospiraceae > Faecalibacterium > Faecalibacterium taiwanense. The sequence continues at coordinate 594,249 of NZ_CP155552.1, forward strand.
GAAAAAGCCTGATTTCATCGGCGTTTTCGGCTCTTGCGCTTTGGCGCAGAAATTGGTATAATAATAAAACAAAGACAAACGTAAAAGCAAAAAAGATGTCAAAAGGAGGGAGAACAGCAGGATGTACGGCATCCCGGACAGTGTAAAGCCGCTTTCGGCGGCAGAGGAGCAGGTCATGCTTGCCGTGTGGGCCTGCCGTGCGCCCGTCACCCGGCGGGACATCGACGCAAAGCTGCGCGCAAAGGGCTGGGCACCGGCGACCGTTCTGAACTTTCTTTACCGGCTGGAAGAAAAGGGCTGGGTGAAAAGCGGCAAGGATGGCAACCGCAATACCTACACTCCGGCCATCACCCAGCGCGCCTACAACGTGTGGAGTATGCGGGAACGGCTGGACACCCTCTTTGGCGGCGACCTTGCGGCGGCGGTGCACGCGTTGGTCAGCGAGAGCGGCTGCGGCCAAAGCGAGCTGGAACAGGCCATGAAGGTGCTGGAGGAAAAGCATCTGGAAGCGGAAGAATATGATCTGTATGACCCTTATGGGTAAAAAGGAGAGCGGAAGATGGATTGCAAACTGCGTGCCAAAAACTGCGGCGGCTGCCCGATGCTGGGCATGGACTACGCCGCACAGCTGAAACAGAAAGAAGAGACCGTGAAAAAGCTGCTGGGCAGATTCGGCCCGGTGGAGCACATCCGGGGCATGGAAACGCCGTACCACTATCGGAACAAGGTGGTCTCCACCTTTACCACCGGCTGGGGTGGAAAACTTACCTCCGGCATCTACGCGGCAAACAGCCACAAGGTGCTGCCGGTGGAAAGCTGCCTTTTGCAGGACGAAGTGCTGGATAAGACCATGCTGGCCGTGCGTGCGGCAGCGGGCACCTGCCATTACCAGCCTTTTAATGAGGATAAGGGCACCGGCCTTCTGCGTCACTGCCTGCTGCGGCGCGGTGTTATGACCGGGCAGGTGATGGTGGTGCTGGTGACGGCTCAGCCGGTGCTGCCGGGTGCCAAGAACTTTGTCAAAGCCCTGCTGACCGAAGCCGGAAAGCAGGGCGTGGCCATCACCACCATCGTCCAGAACGTGAACGACCGCAAAACCAGCGTGGTGCTGGGCGATATGGAAAAGGTGCTGTACGGCAAAGGATTCATTCTGGACGAGCTTTGCGGCAAGACGTATGCGCTCAGCCCGCGCAGTTTTTACCAGATCAATCATACCCAGACCGAAGTGCTGTACGGCCTTGCGGTGGACGCGGCGCATCTCACCGGCAAAGAAGTGGTGCTGGATGCCTACTGCGGCATCGGAACCATCGGCCTGACCGCCGCCGACCATGCAAAGCAGGTAGTGGGCGTGGAGGTGAACCGCGAAGCGGTGCACGATGCCATAGGCAATGCAAAGCACAATGGCGTGAAGAACGCCCGCTTCTTTGCCGCAGATGCCACCCGGTGGATCGGCGAAGCCGCTGCGGCTGGTGAACGCGCAGACGTGATCTTTATGGACCCGCCGCGGGAGGGCTCTACGCCGCAGTTTATCGAAAGCGTGGCCCGCATGGCCCCGAAACGTGTGGTCTACGTGAGCTGCAACCCGGTCACGCTGGCCCGGGATCTGGAGCTGCTGACCCGGAAGGGATACAAAGTGGAGAGCAGCACGCCGGTGGATATGTTCCCTCACAGTGAGCATATCGAGACGGTATGCGCATTGTCCAAACTGGATATCCACCAGAAGATCACGGTAGACCTGAAGATGGATGAGTTGGACGTGACTGCTGCAGAGACCAAGGCTACTTATGAAGAGATCCGGGAGTACGTCAAGGAACACACCGGTCTGAACGTGAGCGACCTCTATATTGCACAGGTCAAGCAGAAATGCGGCATCAAGGAGCGGCAGAACTACAACAAGCCTAAGGCTGAGAACCCCAAGCGGCTCAAGTGCCCGGCGGAGAAGGAAAGAGCCATCCGGGAGGCGCTGAAGTATTTTAAGATGATTTGAAATAAAAAAATAGACGGATGTCTGTCAACTGGCAGACATCCGTCCGTTTTTATGATAATCTGTTATGATCGCAGTTCCTCAAGCAATGCCGTGCATCCTTCCAGTATATCCTGCCATGTGGCTTCAAAATCTCCCGTGAACCATGGGTCTGCCACTTCACGGGGATGATCTGTATGCGCCATCAGCAGCGAGACTTTATGCTGTGGGTCTCCGCCGACAAGCCGCAGGATGTCGCACAGATTACTTTCGTCCATGCCAATCAGATGATCATACCGTGCATAATCCAGCCGGGTCATCTGCCGGGCGGTCTTGCCGTTGCAGTCGATGCCATGTTCTGCCAGCTTCTGCCGTGCAGGAGGATAGACCGGATTTCCGATTTCCCATGCACTGGTGGCGGCTGATGCGATTTCAAATTGCTCGGATAGTCCTGCCTTGGACGTAAGGTCTTTCATCACATACTCCGCCATCGGGCTTCGGCAGATATTTCCGAGACAAATAAATAAGATCCTGGTCATGCCGGGTCGTTCTCCTTTTGGCTTACAAAAGCATAGCCGCCGTGGGTAGTGCGGATAAAGCTGCCGCAGCCGGCCAGCTTCTTTCGCAGATTGGAAACGGTATTTGCCACGACCTTTAAGGTGTCGTCACAGTTTTGTCCCCACACAGCACGGAAAAGCTCTTCTTTTGAGAAGATTTGTCCTTCGTGGGAGGCAAGCATCAGCAGCAAATCGAACTCCAGTCGTGTAAGGGAGACTTTTCTGCCGTTGCACGACACTTCGTGGGTCATTCCGTCCAGTGTAAGCCCCGGAAGAACCAACTTCTCCCATGAATCAATGGATATTTGCTCTGCCTCGATGTGCTCTCGTTCCAGAAGCATCCGGATCTTCTGCTCCAATTCCGGGTCAGGCTGTCGGGTCTTTATAACGATCATGGCAAACTCCTGCGTGTATTTTACTCTGCGGCGGTATCCATTTCCCGGAGCAGGTTTACCATCTCGATGGCACTGACTGCACAGTCATAGCCTTTATTACCTGCTTTGGTGCCTGCCCGCTCGATGGCCTGTTCGATGTTTTCGGTGGTCAGAACACCAAAGAGGACGGGAACCCCGCTTTCCAGCGAGACCGTGGCAATGCCTTTGGAAACCTCATTGCACACATAGTCGTAATGGCTGGTAGAACCGCGAATCACGGCACCAAGGCAGATCACAGCATCATACTTTCCGCTTTTTGCCATTTTAGAGGCAACCAGTGGGATCTCAAAAGCACCCGGAACCCATGCAACATGAATATCAGCGTCCTGCACATCGTGCCGGAGCAGACCATCCATTGCTCCGCTCAGAAGTTTGGATGTGATAAATTCGTTGAATCGGGCAGCTACGATACCGACCTTGATATTCTGAGAAACCAGCTTGCCTTCAAATGTTTTCATTTTTAAATACCTCTTTCGTTGTTAATATTCCAGAAGATGCCCCATCCGTGCCTGCTTCGTTTTCAGGTAAAATAGGTCATACGGGGTCGCCGTCATCTGAATGGGTACGCGCTCGGAGATCTCCAGCCCAAACTCGGAGAGCTGATATACTTTGTCCGGGTTATTGGTAAGCAGGCGCAGGCTTTTTACGCCAAGTTCCCGGAGGATCTGTGCGCCGAGATAATACTCCCGTTCATCTCCATGGAACCCCAGAGCGAGATTGGCTTCCAGCGTATCCATGCCCTGCTCCTGAAGTTCATAGGCACGCAGCTTGTTGATCAGACCGATGCCCCGGCCTTCCTGCCGCATATAGAGCAGGATACCCCGGTCTTCTTTTTCGATCTGCGTCATGGCAGCGGCCAGCTGCTGGCCGCAGTCACAACGCAAAGAGCCAAATGTATCTCCTGTCAGGCATTCCGAGTGGACGCGGCACAGAATATCCTTTCCATCGCCAATGTCACCTTTTACCAGTGCAATGTGATGCTCTCCGTTCAGGCGGCTCACAAAACCATAAGCTCTGAAGGTGCCATACTTGGTGGGCAGGTTCACTGCCGTCACCTGATCGACCAGTTTATCGTGACACTTGCGGTACTCCTGTAAATCACGGATGGTGATGAATTTGATCTGGAAACGCTCTGCCAGCTTTGCCAGTTCAGCGGTGCGCATCATCGTGCCATCCTCCCGCATGATCTCGCAGCACAGGCCGCATTCTTTCAGCCCTGCCAGACGGCACAGGTCAACGGTTGCTTCCGTGTGACCGTTGCGCTCCAACACACCGTTCTTTTTTGCCAGAAGGGGGAACATATGGCCCGGTCTGCGGAAATCTTCTGCTTTTGCGTGATCGTCCACACAAGCCATCGCCGTAATGGAACGCTCTGCGGCAGAAATGCCCGTAGAAGTAGAAACGTGGTCGATGGACACCGTAAATGCCGTTTCATGGTTGTCGGTGTTATGCTGCACCATCTGCGGAAATTGCAGCTTCTGGACGAAAGCCTCGGACATCGGCATACAGATCAGACCTTTGCCGTGGGTCGCCATAAAGTTGACGTTCTCGGTGGTGGCAAATTCGGCAGCACAGATGAAGTCCCCCTCGTTTTCACGGTCGGGGTCATCCGTTACCAGAATGATTTTTCCTTGCTTCAGGTCTTGCAAAGCTTCGGGAATGGTATTGAAGTTCATCGTAAACTCTCCTTAAAAGCCGCAGCGCAGCAGCATTTCTTTTGTGAGCGTGTTTTGCTTCGGTGTTTCTGATGGAAGCAGCCTCTCGATATATTTTCCAACAACATCGGTTTCCAAATTGACAAAATCCCCTTTGTGCCGTTGGTTCAGGTTCGTCTGACGGACGGTGTGCGGTATCGTGGACACGGAAAAGCCCGTAGGTTCCACCGCAGCCACGGTCAGGCTGATACCGTCTATTGTGATAGAGCCTTTTTCAACGACATAGCGAAGGATCGCAGAATCTGCATGAATGGTGTACCAGATAGCCGTATCGTCTTTTCGGATATTAGCAATGCGTCCGACGCCATCCACATGGCCTGCTACGATGTGTCCGCCAAAACGTCCGTTGGCCGGCATGGCACGTTCCAAATTGACAGCACTTCCAACGGTGAGCTGTGCAAGTGCAGAGCGGTTCAAGGTCTCGTGCATGACATCCGCAGCAAAGCTATCCGGGAAGAGCTGCCTGACGGTCAGGCAGATGCCGTTGACGGCGATGCTGTCGCCGATCCTGGTTCCTTCCAGAACCGTTTTTGCACGAACAGTCAGTACGGCGGAATGCTGTCCCCGATTGATGGATTTTATTGTTCCGACTTCTTCCACGATTCCGGTAAACACGGGTAATCCACCTCACTTTCGATCAGGAAATCTTTGCCAAGCTGTTCCAATCGGCTGTTCTTCAGGCGGAATGCAGCATCCGGAAGCGGGACACCTGCACCCTCAATGGGTGCTTTGGCATCCCTTCCTCCGAACAGCTTCGGGGCAATGTAAGCCTGTACCTGCTGCACGATGCCGCTTTCCAGTGCAGACCAGTTCAAGGTTCCGCCGCCTTCCAGCAGAATGCTGTCGATCTGCTCCTGCCCCAGCTGTTCCATCAGTTGCAGAAGATTCACATGACCGCAATGCGCTTCCAGACAAAGGACCCGGCACCCGGCCTGTTGATATGCCGCCTGCTTCTCCGGGTCGCCGCAGCAGGTCGCAAGAATGGTCGGAACCTGTTTGGCGGTCATGACCACCTGGGATTGCAGCGGTGTCCGCAAATGTGTATCACAGATGATCCGGACGGGATCACGGCCACCCTCTATCCGGCAGGTCAGCAGCGGGTCATCTGCTAGGATGGTTCCGACTCCCACCATAATGCCGCGGAATCGGTGTCGCTGCCGTTGAACATGATTCCGGGCAATTTCCCCGGTGATCCATTTGGAAGCGCCTGTGTATGTGGCGATTTTTCCGTCCATCGTCATGGCGTATTTCATGGAAACGAAGGGGCGTTTTGTGGTGATATAGTGGAAGAACACCTTGTTCAGCGCATCGCATTCCTCTTGCAGAACATTTTCGGTCACATCTATGCCGTGTGCGCGCAGGATTGCAATTCCTTTTCCAGCCACCAGCGGATTCGGGTCAGCAGAACCCACGACCACCCGGTGAATGCCCGCGTCCAGAATCGCATCCACGCAGGGCGGCTGCTTTCCGTAATGGCAGCACGGCTCCAATGTCACATACAGGGTCGCTCCCTGCGGATCTTCGGTGCAGGATGCCAGCGCATTGCGCTCCGCATGAGCCTGACCGTATCTCTGGTGCCAGCCCTGTCCGATGATCCTGCCCTCTTTTACGACCACGGCACCCACCATCGGGTTGGGAGATGTCCATCCGCAACCCTTTTTGCAAGCTGCAAAGCCAGACGCATATACTCTTTGTCGTTCATCGTGTCGCCTCCAAAAGAAAAAGCCCTGAACAAAAACGTTCAGGGCAAGCCGAAAAGACACAAGGAACCCTTATGCAAAAAAGAAAGCTCCAGAATGCAAACGCATCCCAGAGCAGCCTCCACAAGCGCAGAACCGTGCGGGCTCTGCGCTTGGTATCTTCTTTCATCCAGACTGTACTGTCGGCTTCGGAGTTTCACCGAATCATGCCTTACGGCTCGTGGGCTGTACCACCGGTAGGGAATCGCACCCTGCCCTGAAGATTTCTGATTCAATTACAGCGGCATTATAGCACGGCTCCTTTCGGATTGCAAGGGCATTCTGCAAACCGGGACGAAACCGGGATGAAGCGAATCGCTACAACAATAAAATCACATCGTCCGTAGGACAATGTGAACGGAGAATCCAAAGGGGCGCGGGTCGCCAGTGGCAACCTCAAAATGCGTTGCATTTTGAAGCGCTTGACCGAGCCGACAGGCGAGAGCAGCGCCCTTTGGCACACGACTTTGCTTGCAAAGTCTATTCCGAACAAGACGGTACGAACGGGAGGTGCTGGAAATGGCAGCAGAAAAGATCAAGGTCTACACATGAAGGTAGATACCACTGCCATTGAGCAGGAGATCGCCGCCTATGAGAAGCAGCTGCGGCAGCACTACTCCACAAAATCCCGGCTTATGGAGGAGATCGACAGCCTTGACCCGGACGACCGGCACTTTATCGCCCGAAAATCTGACCTTGACGACCGCCTTTATAAGATGTACGATAAAATCGAAGAGGTGGAAAATGAACTGATGGATGCCCGGGCAAAGAAGCAGACCATTGAAGCCGACAAAATCACAGGCGACAACATCTATAAGATCCTGATTTGCTTCGACAAGCTTTATGCCACCATGACCGAGGCGGAACGCCGCAGACTGGTGGAGATTTTGATTGATGAGGTGCAGATCTACCCGGAACGCCAGCCTAACGGACAGTGGCTGAAGTCCGTCCGGTTCAAGCTGCCTATCATCGACCATGACCTTGAATTGAGTTTGGACAATCAGGATCGTGTCGAGGTCGTGTGTTCGATGGTTAGAGTCAAAAAGCATTGATCTAATGTGAAGTAGGGTGAACCGTTTTATGGATTCTGTTACACAGCGTATAAAAATGATCCGGCAATATGAAGGAAAATAAGTAGGCCTGTGCGGTCTGGTGAAAAATAACAACACAAATAGCACAGAGAAAAGGAGCATCCCATGAACGCAAATATCAATTATGATGAGATCCCGGATACCAGTGCCGTGCAGGAGGACCTGCTTGCGGCGCTGAGCAGCCAGCATGTGACCGTGCACACGAATGAGGAGCCGGACTTCGACTACATGGAAAACGGGGATGTGGCTTTTGTGGTCAAGAATCCGCACAGCGAAGAGGATCTGCTCATTGAACTGGGCGGCGAGTTCTCGCTCTTCTTCGGCCTGTGGCATGGGCAGTACAAGGCCGTGGAGTATGACTACGACCGCATGAAGAAGGACATTGCAGCCATTCTGGCGGGCAATGCCGGTGCGCTGAGCCTGTATACCGACGGCAGGTGGCAGGGCAGCGCTCTCTGCCCGGAGAAGGTGTCTGCCGATGCCGACATGGAAAAGCTGCTGGAACGCTGCTGGCAAAAGCAGGAGCCGAAGGAAAAACTGCTGGCACAGGGCGGCAGGGTGGAACTGCTTTATTGGGACCCGGCGGAAAATAAGAGCTTTATGATTCCGGCAAAGAACTGAATTATAACAAAAAGGACACACCACAACGGTGTGTCCTTTTTGTTATACGATATGAAGCTTAGATCTTCTCGATGGTGATGCTCCAATCAGCGGTCATGGCCTCGTCCGGCTCCAGCACTTCGTGCTTGCCTTCCTCATTGACGCTGTTGGCCCAACCATTCCACGGCTCCATGCACACAAAGCTCTCGGCATCCTGCTGCCACAGCACGGCGTGGTCGAAGCTGTCGTCGGCATCCACAGTCACCTTGTGGCCGCTGCCGCTGTCGGTGAGGGTCATGGGGAACTGCACGCCGGTCAGCAGGCGCACGCTGTTGTCAGCACCTTCCTTGCGGGTGAGGGTGATCTTTTCCGGGGCAGCGGGCTGCTCGCCCTTGGCGCTCTCGGAACAGGTGGCGCACTTGATATCGAAGTCCACATTCTCCAGCTTGGAAGCCTTGAAGTAGGGGTGGAAGCCGAAGCTGAAGGGCATGTTGGTGTCGCCCTCGTTGATCACGGTCATGTTGATGGCGGCAGTGTTGCCCTCGAGGTTATAGTTCATCAGCACGGTGAAATCGAAGGGATAGAGGAACTTGGTCAGCGGGGTGGACTCCAAAATCAGGGTCACGCCGTCCGGGCCGACGCTTTCCACATCCCATGCGCACAGGTCGGCAAAGCCGTGGTTCTCCATGGGGTATGCCTTGCCGTCAAAGATGTGCACGCCGTTATCCGGCAGGCCGCAGTTGGGGAACAGCACCGGCACGCCGAAGCGGGGGCGGTTGCACTCGGAAAAATTGTGGTGGCGGGTCCAGATGTACTCCTCGCCGTTCAGGGAGAAGCCGGTGATCATGCCGCCGCGCTCCGGGGTGATGACCAGCTCGGTCTTTGCCTCAGCATCGGTGATAACGTACTGCTCATAGCAGGCACCGTTTTCGGTGACATAACGGGTGGTGATCTGATTCATAGTTCAGTCCTCCTTATGTTTCTGGTTCTGTGCCAGTTTTTCAAAATAATAATCAATGCCATAGCGAATGAGATATTTTATGACCCTTGCAATAACGGCCACGATAGCGGCAAAAATGCCGCCGTAAAGCAGAAACGCATAGATCATCATGCGAGTGGTCATAGCCATAAAAACACTTCCCTTCCGTTTTCATGCACAAAGAGGCTGCCGTACAGCCAAAGTGCCATACAGCAGCCTCGAAACGATTACAGAACGACGCCGTCCTTGAAGATGGAGATCTCGCGGAAGCCGTGCTTCTCGGCCTTGGTCTGCTCACCGCTTGCAACGCGGATGACCAGATCCAGCAGATCCTTTGCAGCCTCGTCGATGGTCTTTTCGCCATCGGCGATCACGCCGGTGTTGAAGTCGATCCAGCCGGATTTCTTCTGGGCCAGCGGGGTGTTGGTGGAGATCTTCAGGGTGGGAGCCGGGGCCGAGAACGGAGTGCCGCGGCCGGTGGAGAACAGGATCAGGTGTGCGCCTGCGGCGGTCATGGCCGTGGCAGAAACCAGATCGTTGCCGGGGCCGTACAGCATGTTCAGGCCCTTGGTGACAACGGGATCACCGTAGCCGATCACGTCCATGATGGGGGCAGTGCCGCCCTTCTGGACGCAGCCGCAGCTCTTGTCTTCCAGCGTGGTGATGCCGCCCTGCTTGTTGCCCGGAGAGGGGTTATCGTAGACCACCTCGTTGTGGCTGATGAAGTAATCCTTGAAGCCGTTGATCATGTGCTCAGCCTTGACAAAGACGTCATGGTTGATGCAGCGATCCATCAGGAAGCCCTCAGCACCGAACATCTCGGGCACCTCGGTCAGCACGGTGGAACCGCCGCGCTGGCCCATCATGTCGGAGAAGCGGCCGATGGTGGGATTGGCGGTGATGCCGGACAGGCCGTCCGAGCCGCCGCACTTCATGCCCACCACCAGATCGGACACGGGGATAGGCTCACGCTTGAACTGCCCGGCATAGGCAGCCAGCTCCTTGAGGATATCGCGGGCAGCGGTGAACTCGTCGTCCACCTCCTGACAGGTGAGGAACTTCACACGGTCGTGGTCGTACTCGCCCAGCTCTTCCACGAACTGATCGTGCTGCAGGTTCTCGCAGCCCAGATGCAGCACCAGAACGGCGGCAGCATTGGGGTGGCGCACCAGCGCAGCCAGCAGCTTGCGGGTCTGTGCATGGTCGTGGCCGGTCTGGCTGCAGCCGAAGGGATGGGTGAAGGTGTACAGGCCCTCGATGGAGCCGGTGACCAGATCCTGATTGTCGGCAACGATCTTCTTGGCGATGTCGTTGACGCAGCCCACGGTGGGGATGATCCAGATCTCATTGCGGATGGCGGCACGGCCGTCCTTGCGGCGGAAGCCCATAAAGGTCTCCGGCTCGACCTTGGGCAGGGGAGCCAGATCCGGGGCGGGGTTGTAGCTGTACTCTACCTCACCGGACAGGTTGGTGTGCACGTTGTGGGTGTGCATCCAGCTGCCGGGAGCGGCATCTGCGGTGGCGTGGCCGATGGGGAAGCCGTACTTGATCACGTTCTCACCGTTCTTGATGGGCTTCACGGCCATCTTGTGGCCCTGCGGAATGTCCTCCAGAGCAGTCACAGAAAGACCGTCCACTTCCACCAGCGTGCCCTTGGCAATGGGGTGCAGGGCAACGACCACGTTGTCGATGGGGCTGATATGAATTGCCTGCGGCATAGTTGTTCTCCTTATCGTATCGCACAAAAGGGAATGAACCCTCTCCGTCATCGCCATGCGATGCCACCTCTCCCGAAGGGCGAGGTCTTTGCGATGAAAACTTTACGTTTCCACGTTTCCGCAAAAGCTCCCCCCTCGGGGGAGCTGGACGCGAAGCGGACTGAGAGGGTTCACACCTCAAAGCAATGTTTCTTTTAAACGATCAGGCTTACAGGCAGCTCTTGTAAGCAGCCTCGGCACCCTGAGTGCGGATCATTTCCAGATCAGCCAGAACAGCGGCCTCCAGACCCTCGATCTTGGTCAGATCCTGATCCCACATCTGGGTGTTGGTCAGCACGGCGTTCACCAGCTGAGCAGCGGTGTCGTCCTTGTGTGCATAGTAGAAGTCCAGTGCCCATGCGTCATCCTGGATCTTGTAGGTGTTGCCGGCAGGACGCTTGCAGATCAGGCCGTCAGCGGTACGCTCCTGAATGTCGCTGGAATAGAAGGCAATGTAGGCTGCCAGAGACATGGTCAGGCACTTGGGCAGCTGCTTCTGCTCCTCGATGTAAGCCAGGAAGGAAGGCATGTTGCGGGCCTTCCACTTGGAGGTGGAGTTCAGGGAGATGCTCATCAGCTCGTGGTTAACGAAGGGGTTGTTGAAGCGGTCCTCAACAGCGGAAGCAAACTCTTCCAGATCCTTCTTGTCCAGCGGCAGGGTGGGGATGATCTCCTCGTGCAGCATCTTGTTCATGAAGCCGCGGATGGTGTCGTTGTGCATGCAGTCACGCACAATGTCGAAGCCGGCCAGATATGCGCCCAGAACGAAGCCGGTGTGTGCACCGTTCAGGATGCGGACCTTGCGCTTCTTGTAGGGGGTAACATCGGGCACGACCATGACGTTCACGCCGGCCTTCTTGAACGGCAGCTTGTCCTCCAGCTCAGCGGGGCCTTCGATGACCCACACGCCGAACACTTCGCCCACGTCCAGAGCGGCATCATGGTAGCCGTTGGCCTCTTCCATGGCAGCCAGTTCCTTGGGATCGCGGATGCGGCCCGGAACGATGCGGTCCACCAGAGTGGAGCAGAAGGTGTTTGCGTTGTTCATCCAGTCGATGAAGGCAGGCTCCAGATTCCAATCCTTGGCGTAGTTGTTGCAGCACTTCTGCAGCTCCTTGCCGTTGTTGTCGATCAACTCGCAGGACAGGATGGCCAGACCCTTGTCAGCAGCGCCGTTGAATGCCTTGTAGCGCTCGAACAGCACGCGGGTCAGCTTTGCGGGGAAGCTGTTGGGAGGAACCTGATCGAACTGGCTGTCGCCCTGCGTGTAGGCGATGCCGGCCTCAGTGGTGTTGGAAACGATGGTCTCCAGATCGGCAGAACGTGCCAGTTCCAGCACTTCGTCCCACTTGCCGTCGATGTAGGGGCACACACAGTCGGACACGCAGGAGATCACGCGCTTTGCATCGACCTTCTGGCCCTTCTCGCTGCCGCGCAGGTACAGGGTGTACAGGCCCTCCTGCTCGTTGATCCAGTCTGCCATCTGGGGAAAGTTGCTGATGGGCTGCACCAGCTTGACCTTGCCGTTGTAGCCGGCCTTCTCGTTTGCGATGTCATAGAAGTAATCCACGAAAGCACGCAGGAAGTTGCCCTCGCCAAACTGCATGACCTTGACGGGTGCATCCTTCAGGATGTAGCCGTTGTAGCCGGTGCCTTCCAGAACCTTGTAGTTCAAAGTTTCCATCTTGTTGATCTCCTTTATAAACTTGCTTTGCTTATCAGAGAGCCTCTTTGTCTGCCCTCTGCTCCTTACCCTATTTTATGCTGTTGTATACAAATAAGTCAAGAGCTTTGTGCAATATTTTTAGCCGTAAGGTGACGATTTGGGGCATTTCCAGCGAAAAGCACAATTGTGTGCTAGAAAATTTGTCACTTTTTCAGTTGTATACATGCGTGTTTTCCGTTATACTAAAGGTAAGACAAACCTGCCCGTGCAGGCGGGCGTCCCGTTGTACACAAGGTTTGACGGATTTTTAACAAAAACCATCAGAGAAAAGGAGTTATCGACCCATGAAAGCATTTATGGATAAGGAATTCATGCTCCAGTCTCCCACTGCTCAGCATCTGTACCACGACTACGCTGCGGATATGCCTATCTGCGACTACCACTGCCACATCCCTCCCCGTGAGATCTACGAGAACCGCCGCTTTGAGAACATCGCTCAGGTGTGGCTGGGCGGCCGCAACCCGGACGGCAGCTACTTTGGCGACCACTACAAGTGGCGCGTGATGCGTTCCAACGGTGTGCCCGAGGAGTACATCACCGGTGATAAGCCCGACCGCGAGCGCTTCCAGAAGTTTGCAGAGGCTCTGCCCATGGCCATCGGCAACCCGATGTACCACTGGACCAACCTCGAGCTGCATGTGTTCTTTGGCTACGACGGCGTGCTGAACGGCGACACCGCTGAGGAAGTGTGGAACCTGTGCAACGACAAGCTGCAGCACGATCCCAAGCTGACTGTCCGCGGCCTGATCGAGCAGTCCAACGTTGCCTTCATCGGCACCACCGATGATCCCATCGATGATCTGTACTGGCACAAGAAGATCAAGGAAGACTCCACCATCAAGTTCACCGTGGCTCCTTCCTTCCGCCCCGATAAGGCAATCAACATCAACAAGCCCGGCTTTGCCGAGTACATGGGCAAGCTGGCCGCTGTTGTGGGCAAGGAAAAGCTGGCCTGCATCGACTGCGTCACCGACGCTCTGACCAAGCGCATCGAGTTCTTTGCCGAGATGGGCTGCCGCGCTTCTGACCACGGTCTGGATTACATTCCCTACCGTGAGGCCACCAAGGAAGAGGTCAACGCCATTTACCAGAAGGTGATGAAGGGCGAAACCTGCACCGTGGAAGAGGCTGAGAAGTACCAGACCTACATCCTGATCCATCTGGGCAAGCAGTATCACCGTCTGGGCATCGCCATGCAGATCCACTACAACTGCCTGCGCGGCGTGAACCGCAAGATGAACGCTCTGCTGGGACCCGACACCGGCTATGATATGATCAACACCGCTACCTGCGGCGGCGAGATCGCAAGCCTGCTGAGCGCCCTGAACGACACCGACGAGTGCCCCAAGACCATCATCTACAGCCTGAACCCCGCCGACGACGCACAGATCGGCACCATTCTGGGCTGCTTCCAGAACAGCGAGGTGCCGGGCAAGATCCAGCACGGCTCCGCATGGTGGTTCAATGACCACAAGATCGGCATGGAAGAGCAGATGACCCGTCTGGCAAGCCTGGGCCTGCTGGGCAACTTCGTTGGCATGCTGACCGACAGCCGCAGCTTCCTGAGCTACACCCGTCACGACTACTTCCGCCGCATCCTGTGCAACATCATCGGCCAGTGGGTCGAGGATGGCGAGTATCCCAACGACGAGAAGGCTCTGGAGAAGATCGTCAAGGGCATCTGCTTCGACAACGCAAAGCGCTACTTCAACCTGTAAGAAGTTCTGCCTAAACTGAATAAGGCAATAGAAAGCCCCCGGAACGGTGTGAAACGTTCCGGGGGCTTTTGCTGTAAGCAGATAATGTTTACTTTACAAGGCCGCGCAGCACAACGCGGGCAGTGGAAACATCGGAACCGAGCAGGGTGTCGTAGGCATTCAGGATGTCGCGGATGGCCTGCAGGTTGTCCTTGGTCAGGGTGTAGGTCTTGGTGGAGCCGTCTTTGCCGGTAAAGGTGGCGGTGACGCTCTTGGCGGCAAGCCACTCGTTCAGCCAGCTGGTGCTGTCGTCCATATCGAACAGCTCATAGTCGAACCATGCCTTGAGGTCGTTGTCGTAGCCGCCGATGAACTCTTCATCACAGGTGAAGTCGTAGTAGTTATCCTCGGTCTCTACCCGAACAGATTTCATGTCCAGCTTTTTATTGCCGAAGTAGGTCATGCCCAGACTGAGATAAACGGTGGGATCATCGTTGGTAACGAACAGGTAGGGGTACAGGCCGCAGGAGGCCTTTTCCATGCTGGCATCCTCGTAGGGAGAATCGATCTGCCAGCCCTCGGCCTCGCTGTCATAGGTGACAGTGAACTTGGACAGGGCAGAGCGCAGCTGTGCCTCCGACACCGCATTGGTCACAGAAATCTCTGCCGGTGTGGCAGTATCCACGGCGGCAGGGCTCAGGGCAAAGGCGGAGACGCCGCCCATCAGGATGGCGGCGGTGCACAGGCAGGCGGCACCGCGCTTGAACAGTCCGGTCAGTTTCATAAGGATCTCCTTTCGCTTCACAGAAACGCTTTTTCTCTGTCCAGAGCATACCAGATTTTACGGCTCCTGACAGCAAAACGGCATGAATCGCCCCTCAGATGCATCAAAACGACCGTTCAGATGGTGTGCAGTGCGGATGAAAACGGCTTCTTATACCTGATGGGTCTCCAGCCAGTCGGTCATCTGCTGGGCGATGCCTTTGATGCTGCCATCCTCAAAGGGGATCTTCAGCCCGGCAGTTTCCAGCAGCTCGGTGTAGCTGGCCATGCCTGCACGGCGCACAAGGCGCAGATAGCGCTGCCATGCGTCCTTGTGGTCGGTCAGGCTCAGCAGGAAGAACTGCAGTGCGGCCATGGTGGACAGGCAGTAGTCGATATAGTAGAAGGGGCACTCATAAATGTGCAGCTGACGCTGCCAGCCTGCACCGCGGCCATAGAAGGGAAGACCGGCAAAATCGATCCACGGGCGGTACTTCTTTTCCAGCTTGAGCCACTCGGCATTGCGTTCATCGGGGGTCAGATCCGGGTTCTGGTACATGATGTGCTGGAACTCGTCCACTTCGCATCCGTAAGCAAGGAACACAAAACTGTCCTCGGCGTGCAGCAGGGCGTATTTGTCGGTGTCCTTGCCAAACAGCAGATGATGCCACGGTGCGGTCAGGAACTCCATGGCCATGGAGTGGATCTCGGCGCTCTCCATGCCGGGACATTCCAGATCGGCGGGCACTTCGGGATCACGCTCGGCCACATAGCCCTCAAAGGCGTGGCCGCACTCGTGGGTCAGCACGTCCACATCGCCGGAGGTGTTGTTCCAGTTGGCAAAAATGAAGGGGGCCTTGTAGCTGGGCAGGCTGGTCATGTAGCCGCCGGACATCTTGCCGGGGCGGCTCTCCACATCGAACAGCTCGTTGTCCTGCATAAAGTCGATGAACTCGGCGGTTTCCGGGCTAAGCTCATGGTACATGGTGCGGGCGGCATCCATACGGGCTTTGTAGCCGGGAATGGGCTTGGGATTGCCGTCCTTGAACATGATGGGCAGATCGGTGAAGGTGGGGCGGGCAATGCCGGTGCGCTTTGCACGCAGGGCCATCACCTTTTGCAGCTGGGGCACCACATCGTTTGCCACCTGATCGCGGAATTTCCGGATCTCCTCCGGGCCGTAGCCGATGCGGTTCATGCGGACGTAGGAGAGCTCACTGTAGTCGTGATAGCCCATTACCCGGGCCTGTGCATTCAGGTTCTTCACGATCTCGCCGTACAGCTCGTCCAGCTCGGCACGGTGGGCGTCAAAATAACCGGCCTCGGCCTCGTAGGCGGCGCGGCGCACGGCAGGGTCCAGATCCTCCTTGTAAGGGCCCAGCTGCGGGATGGTGAGCTGTTTGCCGTCCAGCTCCACCAGTGCGCCGCCGTAGATCTGCTGGTAGCGGCTCACCAGAGCATTGAACTGCTGCTGCAGCTCCACGGTGCGGTCATCCATGCCCAGAACGGCATTCTTCATACCGGCCACACAGGTGGTGCCGAATTTTTCGGTCAGGGCATCCACATGCGGATTCGCAAGGAAAGCGCGGCTGATCTCTACGCTGGCGTTGGTCACGGCGGGGCCGTTGGCATCAAAGAAGTCCTGCTCAGCCTTCCAGTATTCATCGCGGGTGTCGCAGGTGTAGTGGATGTTGGCAAGGTTCGCGGCGGTGTTGTACTCCGCAAAGGCTTCGCTCTGCTCGTAGTAGAGCCGGACAAGAGCATCGCCGTCCGGTGCGGCAGCGGCCTTTGCGGCCAGCTCTTTGCACCGGGCCAGCAGGGCACCGATGTCCGGGCGGGTATAGGTCATTTCGTTGAATTTCATTGGGAAACATTCCTTTCCGGGAGAAGACTCCATATTTAAGGTTAAACCCATCTTACCACGTTATGCGGCAAATGAAAAGGGGACACAGGCCAAAACCCGGCAGATGCTATGCACAACTGCTAAAATTTGACGATGCGGTTTGGCAAAGTTGTCTGTGCAGGCGGTTGCATGGCTGCGGCAAAAGGACTATAATAAAACCATCAACAGAGTAAGACCATGTGCGTTAAGTGCCGCATCAACGGGGAGTTGTGCTGTGGACGAAGGCGTACCCGCGGTGCATGGTCTGCATCCCGCTGCTGCATGGACTTGGGTGCAGGCGAGACGGCTTGCGTCCCGCCCGGAAGTGAAAGTTGTTGGATTCACGCCCTCCTTTGTGCGGTTTGTCACAGGGAGGGCGTTTTTGTTTGTGCAGACCGCCCGCCCGGTATTCCTTTTGCAAGGAGGACAGTTGATATGAACAACTCGAAAAATTCCGTCCGTACGCTCACCATGCTGGCCTTGCTGGTGGCAATGAGCATCGTGTTCAGCTGGGTGCTGAGCATCTCCACCGGCTTTGTGCGGTTCAATCTGGGCAGCCTGCCGGTGCTGCTGGCAGCGCTGCTGTTCGGCCCCGGTGCCGGCTTTGCCGTGGGCGCCGTGGCCGATATGATCGGCGGCGTGCTGGCAGGCTACGCCATCAACCCGCTCATCACGCTGGGCGCGGGTGCCATTGGTCTGGTGGCGGGGCTTGCATGGCAGAAGCTGCCCGGGCTGCGCACCGGCCTGCGGCTGCAGATCAGCGTGCTGCTGGGACACTTTGTGGGTTCCATGGTCATCACCTCGCTGGCACTGCGCATCTTCTACGGCTACCCGTGGGCAACGCTGGCAGTGCGCATCCCCAATGCACTGATCCTGGCTGCGGTGAACACTGTGCTGCTGCGCATCCTGCTGGAGAACCGTACCCTGATGAAGATGGTGAAAAAGTAAAAAGAGGCATTACAATGAATTACGAACAGGCAATGGAATACATCCATGCGGTCCAGTGGGCCGGCCACAAGCCCGGCCTGACGCGCACCCGCACCCTGCTGGCCGCACTGGGCGACCCGCACAAACAGCTCAGATTCGTGCATGTTGCAGGCACCAACGGCAAGGGCAGCACCGCCTCCATGATGGCGTCCTGCCTGCAGGCCGCGGGCTATCGGGTGGGCCTGTACACCTCGCCCTTCATCAACCGCTTCAACGAGCGCATCCAGATCAACGGCGTGCAGATCCCGGATGAAGAGCTGGTGAAACTAGTGGAGCAGGTAAAGCCCGCCGCCGATGCCATGGAAGATGTGCCCACCGAGTTTGAGATCATCACGGCGCTTGGGATGCTCTATTTTGCCCAGCAGAAATGTGAGATCGTGGTGCTGGAGGTGGGCCTTGGCGGCACGCTGGATTCCACCAACGTCATTGATGCCCCGGAGTGCGCAGTCATCACGGCACTGGGTATGGATCATGTGAAGGAGCTTGGCCCCACTCTTGCGGACATTGCCGCCGCCAAGGCGGGGATCATCAAGGAAGAGTGCCCGGTGGTGAGCTACGGCGGCGTGCCGGAGGCAGATATTGTTATCCGCCGCGTCTGTGCTGAAAAGCATGCCGAGCTGACTGAGGTGGATTTCAGCAGGCTGAAGTACGAGGGCGGCAGCCTTGACGCGGTGGAGTTCGACTTTGACGGCCTGACGGATGTGCACCTGCCCCTGATCGGCAGCTACCAGCCGCGAAATGCGGCGCTGGCTATCACGGCTCTGCGGGTGATGCGTGCCCATGGCTGGAACATTCCGGAAAGCGCCATCCGTACTGGTCTTGAAACGGTCAGCTGGCCGGGCCGGTTCGAGCTGCTGCGGCACGCGCCCGCGTTTCTGCTGGACGGCAGCCACAACGCCCACGGAATGCGTGCCACGGTGCAGAGCCTGAGAGACCGCTTCCCCGGGCAGAAGTTCGTTTTTCTGGTCAGCATCATGGCAGACAAGGATGTGGACCAGATGCTCAGCCTGCTGGCACCGCTGGCGGTGCGGTTCGTCACGGTGGCGGCGCACACGCCGCGCTCCATGCCTGCCGAAACCCTGGCAGAACACATCCGGGCCTATGGCTGCAGGGCGGAAGCGGCAGCTTCCATTGAAGCGGGCGTGGCCCGGGCGGTGGAGCTGGGCGGCGAAGGCCCGGTGTGCGCACTGGGCACGCTGTATTTCTCTGGCGATGTGCGGAAGGCGTTTGCGGAACTTGTGAAGGGCTGAAGATTTAAAATGGCTCCGCGTGCGCTGCGCCATCATCAGCGGAAAAATATTTTTATATTTGCAAATCAGGAAAATCTGCGGATTTTCCTGATTTGCTTTTTCACGGTAAGAGCCGTAACGGCTGACGGCATCTTGCTGCTGTCAGCCTGCGGCTGTCGCGCAGCGGATAAAGCGAAAGCTTGCCCGCACGGCTTGTCGCGTAAGCGACTTTAAATCGGCGGAACACAAAAAATCCTTTAGCGAAGCGACTTGGATTTTTTGTATGGAGCCCAACAGCTTTGGGGTCTGAAAGGGGCGAGCAGCCCCTTTCTCGTTGCGGGGTGGGTGGAGTCCAGAGGCAGGGAGGGGGGACTCGAAACACCCCTCCCTGCCTCTGGCCCAGCGGAGCGTCCCCGGCGGCGATGATTTTTATAAAAGCTATGAAGCCTGTCCCACGCGACTGCTCTCTGCACAAGAAGCAACTTTTTCTGTGAAAAAGCAAACAAGCCAGCTCCGCAGGGCTGGCTTATTTGCAATAAAAAATAATTTTCCGCTAAAAATGCCCAGAGTGAAACGGAGGGCATTTAAATGGTTAGGCCTGCGATAGCACAGACAAAAAGAAAAAGCGGTGACTCGTGCAGGTTGAGTCATCGCTTTTCTTGCCCCTTGCGGGGCAGGCAGGGTAAATGATAAGAAGGTAAATGAAGAAAATAGCAATTTTAAGAACAAAGGCTTTGTGCTGAGCGAAGAACCGCTCGTAGAAGCTCATGTATCCAACGTAATGCCTTTGTTGGATACAACATACCACTTTTTTGGAAGAATTACAAGCCCTTTTTTCGATTTTTCACCAATAAACGTGCGAAAAATCGCATTTTTGGAGAAACGCACAAATTCAACGAGAAGTTCCCGGCAAACTGACGAACAAGCATAAAAATGAGCCGGTGCGGCCCAGAACGGCGGCAAAAAAGACGCAGAATGCGACAGTTCTTTACAAGAACCGGTCCGTGTGCTAAGATGAATACATTCAATGGGAAGTCTGCCCTGCGAAGGGTGGGCGTATGTGTCCGAGCGGGATGGCCCGGCACGGGGAAAGGAGCATATCAATGGAAAATCAGGCGGTGAGCGGAACAAAAAAGCCGCTCTTCGGAGGGCGGAAGCCGCTGTTCACACAAAAGGAACTGCTGCTGCTGACCGGCCCGCTGCTGGTGGAGCAGCTGCTGGAAGTGACCGTGGGTATGGCCGATACCATGATGGTGTCCCGCTGCGGCGAAGCGGCCATTTCCGGTGTCAGCCTTGTGGACATGATCAACAACCTCATCATCGTGCTGTTTGCGGCGCTGGCCACTGGCGGCGCAGTGGTGGTAAGCCAGTTTTTGGGTGCGCGGGAGCAGAAGGAGGCCGATGCAAGCTCTGGCCAGCTGCTTTTGCTCAGCGGTGTGTTCGGGTTGCTGGTGGGTGCATTCTGCTTTGTTCTGGCCCGGCCCATGATCCGGCTGTTCTACGGTGCCATCGAGGCCGATGTGCTGGATGCCAGCGTGCTGTACCTGCGCATCATCGCCATCAGTTATCCGTTTCTGGCACTGTATAACGGCGGTGCGGCACTGTTCCGCAGCATGGGCAACTCCAAGATCTCCATGCAGATCAGCTTTTTGATGAACGTGATCAACATTGTGGGCAACGCAGTGTGCATCTTCGGATTTAAAATGGGCGTAGACGGTGTTGCATGGCCCAGCGTGCTGTCTCGTGTGGTGGCAGCGGCCCTTATCCTGCGCAAGTGCTACCAGAAGGGCAATGCCATCACGGTGCCCAAGACCACCCGGCTGGATGCAAAGATGACAAAGCGCATTCTGGGCATCGGCATCCCGTCCGCCTTTGAGAACAGCCTGTTCGAGGCCGGACGCATTCTGGTGGTGAGCATGATCTCCACCTTCGGCACAGTGCAGATCGCAGCAAACGCCGTGGCAAACAATCTGGACGGCATGGGCGTGATCCCCGGCAAGGCCCTCAGCCTTGCCATGATCACGGTGGTGGGCCGCTGCATCGGTGCGCGGGACGACGAGCAGGCTGTTTATTATACCCGCAAGCTGACGGTGTGGTCTTACATCGCAATGGGGCTTTCCAACGGTGCCATCCTGCTGTTTTTGCACAAGCTCATCGGCATCTACGCGCTGTCCGGTGAGACGATGGTGCTTTCTGAGCTGCTGGTACGTATCCATGCAGGCTTTGCCATCCTGCTGTGGACCCTGTCCTTCGTGCTGCCCAACGCCCTGCGTGCAGCCAACGATGTGAAGTTCACCATGATCGTGTCCATCCTGAGCATGGCGGTGTGGCGGCTGGGCTTCAGCTACCTGCTGTGCGTGCGCATGGGCTGGGGCGCTGTGGGCGTGTGGATCGCAATGATCATTGACTGGGTTTGCCGCGTGACATGCTTTGTGCTCCGCTTCCGCAGCGGTGTATGGAAAACCAAATATCAGGCATAACATAAAGAGGAGTATACTTATGAAACTGATCAGCTGGAACGTCAACGGCCTGCGCGCCTGCCTGACCCATGGCTTTGCCGAGAGCTTTGCGGCTCTGGATGCCGATATCTTTTCGGTGCAGGAGACCAAGATGCAGCCCGGTCAGGCGGATTTTGCGCCGGATGGCTACACCGAGTATACCTATTCTGCCGAGAAGAAGGGCTACTCCGGCACGGCCTGCTGGTGCCGTGAGCAGCCGCTGACCGTGACCGCCGGCATCGGCATTGAGCAGCACGACCACGAGGGCCGTGTGCTCACGCTGGAATACCCGGGGTTCTGGCTGGTGAACTGCTATACCCCCAACAGTCAGGATGGGCTGAAGCGTCTGGACTACCGCATGGAGTGGGAGGATGCCTTCCGTGCCTACCTGCTGGCACTGGACGCAAAAAAGCCGGTGATCCTGTGCGGCGATCTGAATGTTGCCCATAGAGAGATCGACATCAAGAACGACAAGACCAACCACATGAGCGCAGGCTTTACCGATCAGGAGCGCGGCAAAATGACCGAACTGCTGGACGCAGGCTTTGCCGACAGCTTCCGCGTGCTGCACCCGGATGAGGTGAAGTACAGCTGGTGGAGCTACCGCTTCCACGCCCGCGAGAAGAATGCGGGCTGGCGCATCGATTACTTCATCGTGTCCCGCCGCATTGCCGATAAGATCCGCGCGGCGGAGATCCACAACGAGATCTTCGGCTCAGACCACTGCCCGGTGGAGCTGGACATTGACCTGTAACCTGTAAAAAAATGCCTGCTCTCCCGGAAAGAGCAGGAAAAAGGAGACTCTATGCTCAAAAGCTATCTGCTGGTATTTTTTGTTTCCATGGTGCCGCTCATTGAACTGCGCGGAGCCATCCCCATCGGGCTTGGCATGGGCCTGCCCATCCTGCCCACCTATCTGGTGTGCGTGGTGGGCAACATGATCCCGGTGCCGTTCATCTATCTGTTTGCACGCAAATTCCTGATCTGGGGCTACCACAAGCCCCTTATCGGGCCAATCTGCAAGTTCTGCATCGTCAAGGGCGAGAAAGGCGGCCGCGCACTGGAAGCCAAGGCGGGCCGCGGCCTTGTGGTGGCGCTGCTGCTGTTCGTGGGTATCCCGCTGCCGGGCACCGGCGCGTGGACCGGGACGCTGGCGGGCTCGATCCTGGATATGAAGTTCAAGGACGTGGTCAAGGCCTGCATGGGCGGCGTGCTGCTGGCGGGCATCATCATGGGTCTGGCCAGCGCGGGCCTGCTGGGTGCGCTGAGCACCCTGTTCTCGGTGGGCTGAGAAAAAAGACTGCGTTCCGGCAAAGAACAACAATTGACAATGGCATTTTGCCGCCGAGTATGCTAAAATAAAAAAGTGTTTTGAAACCGGCGGCGAAAAGCTGCCGGACAGAAAGGAACGATAAGATCATGGATCAGGCACTGAATCAGAAAATCGACGCATATATTGCGCAAAACAAGGAACAGCTGCTGAAGGATATCGCCGCTCTGGTGGCAGTCAACAGCGTAGAGGGCACCCCGGAAGAGGGCGCACCCTTCGGCGCAGGCCCCCGTGCAGCGCTGGACAAGACGCTGGAGCTGGCTGCGGGCATGGGCTTTGCCACCCGCAACTGCGAAAACTACATCGGCTATGCAGAGCTGGCCGGCAAGGACCCTGAAAAGTATCTGGCGACCATCTGCCATGTGGACGTGGTGCCCGTGGGCAACGGCTGGACGGCCGACCCCTTCACCATGCGCATTCAGGACGGCTGGCTGCTGGGCCGCGGCGTTGCCGACGACAAAGGCCCCATGGTGGCTACCCTGTATGCCCTGAAGTTCCTCAAGGAGCAGGGCTATGAGCTGCGCTACCCCATCCGCGCACTGGCAGGCACCAACGAGGAGACCCACATGCAGGATGTGGACTACTACCTCAAGAACTACCCGGCTCCCGCTTTCTGCTTTACCCCGGATGCCGAGTTCCCGGTGTGCAACGGCGAGAAGGGCCTGTTCGGCGCCAAGATCGTCAGCCCGGTGTGCAACGGCGTCATCGTGGAGATCGAGGGCGGCGTGGCAAACAACGCCGTGCCCGACCGTGCAAGCGCGCTGGTCAGGACCGACATCTCCAAGCTGAAGAATGCCCCCAACATCACGCTGGAGCCGGAAGGCGACGGCGTGCGCATCCGCGGCTGGGGCAAGTCCGGCCACGCAGCCATGCCGCAGGGCACTGTGAACGCCATTGGTCTGGTGGTGAACTACCTGCTGGACAACGGCCTGTGCAATGAGACCGAGCGCACCTATCTGGAGGCTGTGCGCAAGCTGCACGCTTCTACTGCCGGTGAGGGTCTGGGCATCAACTGCGCCGACGGCCCCTTTGGCCCGCTGACTGTGATCGGCGGCCGCATCTACATGGAAGATGGCCGCATTTTCCAGACCATGGACAGCCGCTTCCCCACCTGCACCAACGGCAAAAAGATGACCGAGCAGATCCGTGCCGCACTGGGCGATGGCGCTGAGCTGCGTGATGTGACCGCTGCCGAGCCCTTCTATATTGAAGCAGACAGCCCTGCCATTCTGGCCTGCATCAACACCTACAACGAAGTGACCGGCGAGAACGCCAAGCCCTTCACCATGGGCGGCGGCACCTATGCCCGCCACTTCCCCTATGCTGTCAGCTTCGGCCCCGAGCATGTGGACCTGCCGCTGCCGGAATTCGGCGGCCCGATGCACGGTGCAAACGAAGCGGCACCCATCGACAAGCTGCTGGAAGCCGTGAAGATCTATATCATCGCGCTGCTGCGCCTTGAGGAGATCGACTTCTGATGCAGCCGATGAATGTGCTCGTCATCGATGGGCAGGGCGGGGGCCTTGGCAAACAGCTGGTGGCAGCCCTGAGCACGCAGTGTCCGGTGGCCCGGCTCACTGCGGTGGGCACCAACAGTCTGGCGGCAAACGCCATGCGCAAGGCCGGTGCCCCGCGTGCCGCCACCGGCGAGAACGCCGTGGTGGTGAACTGCCGCAGCGCGGATATCATCGTGGGGCCCATCGGCATCGTCGTTGCGGATGCACTGCTGGGCGAGATCACGCCCGCCATGGCCACAGCCGTGTGCCAGAGCCATGCGATGCGGGTGCTCATCCCGGTGAACCACTGCGAAAACTATATCGTGGGTGTGCCGGAGCAGCCCATCAGTGATCTGGTGGCCGCTGCGGTGCAGAAGGTGAAAGCTCTCTGCGCCGGGGAGCGCTGCTGAAAGAGAAAAAAAGGGGGATATCTCGCAGTGTGAGATATCCCCCTTTTTGCATCCCGCAGAAAGGAGAAAATGGAATGAAAGTATCTGAGAGCGTAAAGAAAATGTGCGATGTGCTTTCCTGTATCCCGCCGGATTTTAAAACAGCGGAAACTCTTTTTGCAGAGCAGCAGCCTACGGAGCAGGAACTGATGTGGCTTGCGGTGGAGCTGGCGGATAATACGTTTGGGGAATACAGGGATATGCTGAATGAAAATTGCCCCAGAGTAACGCCGGGCAAGGTGCACCGAGACTACCTGTATGATACGATCTTGTTTTTGCTGGACCATGAAATGAATCCCAATACGGTTGTGGACGAACATACAACGGAAGCCGAAAATATAATGGCGGTTCTGCGATTTACCGATGGCCCAGACGTGGCGGCGCGAACCATGCGGCTTCTTTTAGAGCATGGCGGCGATCCAAATCTGGATGTTGATTCGCTTACACCCCTTTCATGGATGGATGATGAATTGTGCATTGATCCCATTTGGGAAAGATGGTGTTGCGACCATTTAGTGCAGTGCCTAATGGTGATGCAGGCGTACGGCGGTGGGTGGCATGGAACAGATGGAAAATTCCATCGACCATTTTCGATGTGCGAAGGGTACCGGTCCGAGATCTTCAAGGAATTTGAAAAGTTTGATTATCGGTTCGGAACAGAAAAAGGTCACCTCGGTCCGATCCATATCTTTGAGAAAGCAACAGGAACAGTCGTGGCAGATTACATTTGAGCATGAATGCCCTTCTGCCTGTTTCCCGGCTGTGCGGCTGTTTCCGCAGGAAACAAGCACAGACAGATCAAGTTTCCCTTTTGGGCCCTTTCCGTGAAAATGCAACAGCGGACAGCCCGCAGGCTGTCCGCTGTTGCTCTATTATAAAAATATTCTTCCGCTGAAGATGCCCAGAGCGCAAGCGGAGGGCATTCTGAATCGTTACGACTTCTGTCGTGCGGCGATCTGCGCTGCCGTGGGCGGGGTGTCGCCCTGCGCAGCGTTTTCCAGCGCGCCGAGACGGCGGTCCAGATCGGTCAGGCGCTGGGCTACGATATCCGGCAGATCCTGCTGATCCAGATCGTCCGCCGGGTTCACGGCCTTGTTGTTGATGCGCACCACCTCGGCGGGCACGCCCACAGCGGTGCAGTTGGCGGGCAGATTGCGCAGCACCACGCTGCCTGCGCCGATGCGGGAGTTGTCCCCGATATACACCGGGCCAAGGACCTTGGTGCCTGCACCGATCAGCACGTTGTTGCCCAGAGTGGGGTGGCGCTTGCCGGTGTCCTTGCCGGTGCCGCCCAGAGTGACACCGTGGTAGATGGTGCAGTTGTCCCCGATCTCACAGGTCTCACCGAACACGATGCCCATGCCGTGATCAATGAACAGGCATCTGCCGATGGTGGCACCGGGGTGGATCTCGATGCCGGTGCGGCGGCGGCCATGCTGGCTGACCCACCGGGCCAGAAAGAACCGCTTGTGCTGGTATAGCCAGTGCGCAATGCGGTGATACACCAGAATGTGAAAGCCCGGATACAGCAAAATGACCTCCAGCACGTTGCGTGCAGCGGGGTCCTTGCGCTGGATGTTCCGCGCGTCCTCCAACAAACCCATGGGAAAACCCTCTCTTTCCTGATTCCGATGAAGCTGCTCTGAATAAAAATCACGCCTCTGCCATGAAAACAGCCTCTGACTCTTTTGACCATATTATAATAGCACACCCGGACGGGAATGTACAGCAATATGCTAGGAATTGACATGACTAACCCTGAATCTGGCGGGGAAAAACTGCTTTTGGGTAGAGTAGCTAAAATTCCGGGAGGGAAGCGGCAAACCTTTTTGCAACAAAATATATGCGGAAGCATTGACACATTTCGCGCTTCTATGCTAAAATATTATGAAAAGATTCCAGACTTATAAAAGGAGACAGCACCATGCAGAAAAGCGCGATGTGCACCAAACTGAACAAGCAGTTCGCATCCGGTTTTGCCGTGGGTTCGTTGTTTCCTTTTTTTGTGGAATGAGCTTTTCCCTTTGCGGGGAAAAGTTTTTTTTTGCCCGTAAGCCGGAAAGCCGAACCAGACAAACGCAAATCAGGAGGGAACTGCGATGCTGCTTGTAAATGCTGTGAACACCGAAGGAAGACCGCTTGAGATTTTTGTAAAGGACGGCAGGATCGCTGCTGTAGGTCAGGAGCTGGAGGCACTGGCCGGGGAGAACGAAACGGTCATTGATGCCGGAGGGCTGACCGTGCTGCCCGCTTTTGTGGACCTGCACTGCCACTGGCGCACCCCGGGCTTTGAGTACAAGGAGAACATCGAGACCGGCAGCCGCGCCGCAGCCGCCGGCGGTTACACCTTCGTGAACCTGATGCCCAACACAAAGCCGGTCTGCTCTTCTGCGGCACAGGCCATGATGGTGGAGCAGAAAGCCGCCGAGGTGGGCCTGTGCGATGTGAACCAGACCGTCTCCATCACCGAGAACTTTGACGGTGTGAGCATCGACCACCTCAAGACCCTGCCTGCCGGTGTGAAGTTCATCACCGAGGATGGCCACGGCGTGCAGGACAATGCCACCATGGCAAAGGCTTTCGCCATCTGCACCCAGAAGGATATCACCGTGATGAGCCATGCCGAGGATATGGAGATCAGCCCGTGGGACTACCGTCTGGCTGAGGACATCGAGACGGTGCGCAACTGCTGGCTGAGCGAATACTACCAGACCAAGCTGCACATGTGCCACGTGTCCACCCGCGGTGCGCTGGATGCCATCCAGATGGCAAAGCTGCGGGGGGCACCCGTCACCTGCGAGGTGACCCCGCACCACCTGTGGTTCACCAATGATACCTGCGATTACCGTGTGAACCCGCCCATCCGCACCGCCGACGATGTGCAGGCGCTGGTGGACGGCATCCGCACCGGCATTGTGGATGCCATTGCAACCGACCACGCGCCCCACTCCGAAGAGGACAAGCTCAAGGGCATGGCCGGTATGGTGGGCAGCGAGACCGCTTTCGGTGTCTGCTACACCAAGCTCTGCAAGCAGGAAGGCCTGCCGCTGGAAGTGCTGGTGCACCTGATGAGCACCCGCCCGGCAGAAATTCTGGGCCTTGCCAAGGGCCAGCTGGAGCCGGGCTACGATGCCGACATGGTGCTGGTGGATCTGGATACCCCCTACACCGTGGACAAGGACAAGTTGCACTCCAAATCTCACAACACCCCGTTCGACGGCGCTGAGTTGTACGGCAAGGTGTGCGCCACCATCAAGGGCGGCAAGCTGACCTATCAGGCAGAGGATTGAAAAAACAATACTATATAAGATAAGAATCAATAAGAGAGCAAACAGGAGGAACCCACAATGACCAACATGGATAAGCTTTACGAAGCAGTGGAAGCCCGCGGCCCGGTGTGCGTAGGTCTGGATACCGATTTCAGCTACCTGCCCGAGGACTTCGTGGACAGCACCCTGACGAAGGGCGAGAACATCGTGCGCTTCAACAGGAAGCTCATCGACGCCACCAAGGCCGTGGCAGGCTGCTACAAGGTGCAGATCGCTTACTACGAGTCTCTGGGCCTTGAGGGCATGAAGGCCTACGCCGACACCCTGAAGGCTGTGCGTGAGGTCGGTGTGCCGGTGATCGCCGACATCAAGCGCGGCGACATTGCCAAGACCGCCGAGATGTACGCCATGGGCCACTTTACCGGCGATTTCGAGAGCGATTTCGTCACGCTGGCACCCTATATGGGTCTGGACTCCATCAGCCCCTACCTGCCCTACGCCGAAAAGCAGGGCAAGGGCATGTTCGTGCTCTGCCGCACCTCCAACGGCGGTGCCAAGGACTTTGAGTATGAGAAGCTGGCCGACGGCCGCCACGTCTACGATCTGGTGGGCGACAAGCTGAACGCTCTGGGCAAGGACTACATGGGCGAGCACGGCTACTCCTCCATCGGTCTGGTCATCGGCGGCACCCACATCGAGGAGGCCACCGAGATCCGTGCAAAGTATCAGGACAGCTTCTTCCTGATCCCCGGCTACGGCGCACAGGGCGGCAAGGCCGAGGACATTGCCCAGTATCTTACCAAGGGCAACGGCGGCGTGGTCAACTCCAGTCGCGGCATCCTGCTGGCCTATAAGAAGCAGCCGGGCACTGCCTTTGACGAAGCCGCTTACAACGAATGTGTGAATATGAAGGAGGCCATTGCTCATGCGTGCAGCCTGCTGTGAAGCCACTGTTCTGCGCAATGAGGTCATTGCCCCGGACATCCGCCTGCTGACGGTGGTCTGGCCGGACCGCGATCACGCACCCCACGCAGGCCAGTTCTTTACCCTGCGTGCATGGGGCGCAGACGAAGCCCCCTTCCTGTCCCGGCCCATCAGCGTGCACCGCTGGAACCCGGACAGCAGCACCATCGAGTTTCTGTATCAGGTGGTGGGCGAGGGCACTGAAAAGATCGCGCAGCTCAAAATGAAGGATACCTTCCAGCTCACCGGCCCTATGGGCAACGGCTTTGATGTGCCGGACATCCTGAGCAAGTACAAAAAGATCGCTGTGGTGGGCGGCGGCATCGGCACCGCGCCCATGTTCCAGCTCACCCGCGAGCTGGCAGCGGCAGGCGTGAAGCCGGATGTGTTCTTCGGCTTCCGGGATGCCCCCTACTGCATGGAGGAGTACCGCGAGATCGCAAACCTCGTCAAGGTGTCCACCGACACCGGCGCAGTGGGCTTCCACGGCTTTGTCACCCAGCTGTACGACCCCGCCGACTACGATGTGGTGCTGGTGTGCGGCCCCACGGTCATGATGAAGAACGCTGCCCGCCTGTGTGCCGAGAAGGGCACCCCCTGCTTTGTGAGCATGGAAAAGAAGATGGCCTGCGGCATTGGTGCCTGCCTTGGCTGCACCTGCGAGACCAGGGGCGGCGAGGGCAAGAGCGTGTGCAAGAACGGCCCGGTATTTGATGCAACGGAGGTGTTCTTCTGATGGCTGACCTGAAAACCAACCTGCTGGGCTTTGTGATGAACAGCCCGGTCATCGGCGCATCCGGCACTGTGGGCTACGGTGTGGAGTACGAAGAGCTGGCAGACTTTGCCAAGATCGGCGGCATCTCCGGCAAGGGCCTGACCCTGCACGGCCAGTACGGCAACAAGGGCGAGCGCCTGTGGGAGACCCCCTCCGGCCTCATCAACAGCATCGGTCTGCAGAACCCCGGCGTGCAGCACTTCATTGACGTGGAGCTGCCCGAGATGCTGGAACTGAAGCAGAAGTACGGCACGGTGGCCATTGCCAACCTTGGCGGCCACAGCGAGGAAGAGTATGTGGAAGGTGCCGCGATGCTGAGCGACAGCGCAGTGGACATCGTGGAGCTGAACATCTCCTGCCCAAACGTCAAGGTGGGCGGCATGGCCTACGGCGTGAAAGCCGAAGCTGCCGGTGAGGTGGTGCGCATGGTGCGCGCTGCCTGCAAAAAGCCCCTGATGGTCAAGCTGAGCCCGCAGGCCGAGAACATCCCTGAGATGTGCAAGGCCGTGGAAGCCGCCGGCGCGGACGCCATCAGCCTGACCAACACCTTCCAGGCCTGCGCCATCGATCTGGAAAAGCGCCGCCCGGTGTTCAACAACATCTTTGCGGGCCTGTCCGGCCCGGCGGTGCGGCCCATTGCCCTGCGCATGGTGTGGCAGGCCGTGGGCGCTGTGAACATCCCGGTGGTGGGTCTGGGCGGCATCGCCACGGGCCGCGATGCACTGGAGTTCATCATGGCCGGTGCTGCGGCGGTGCAGGTGGGTGCCGCAAACTTTGCCAACCCCCGCGCCATGGAGACCATTGCCGACGAGATGGCCGCATGGATGGACAAGAACGGCGTGAAAACGCTGGACGAGATCCGCGGATGTGCCCGGAATGCTGAATAATCCAATTGATATACCAGCAAAATGCTGATTTATACGCATAAAAACAAAACCACTGCATAAATTTGCAAATCACGCAAAAGCGTGGTACAATACCGTTCAAAAGACATTTTTATAAAAGAGAGGGAGAAGTACAATGAGTGAAGCACTTGAGATCCTGAAGAGCTGTGACGCGTTCCTGGAAGGCCACTTCCTGCTGTCCTCCGGCCGCCATTCCAGCGCATACTGCCAGATGGCTTATCTGCAGCAGTACCCCGACCGCTGCGCCGAGGTGATGAAGACCGTGGCAGATAAGGTCAAGGAAATGGACGTGGATGTGATCGTCGGCCCGGCCATGGGCGGCATCGTGTACGCCTACGAGCTGGCCCGCCAGACCGGCAAGCGCGCCATCTTCACCGAGCGCGTGGACAATGTGATGACCCTGAAGCGCTTCGCCATCCACCCGGGTGAGAAGTGCCTCATCGCTGAGGACGTGGTCACCACCGGTATCTCCTCTCTGGAGACCAAGCGCGTGATCGAAGAGAACGGCGGCATCTGCGTGGGCATCACCTGCGTGGTGGACCGCACCAAGCCCGAGGCTCCGTCTCCCATTCCCATCGTGGCAAGCGCCCTCAAGCTGGACCTGCCCAACTACGCACCGGAAGAGTGCCCCATCTGCAAGGAAGGCAAGCTGCCGCTGGTGCATCTGGGCAGCCGCAAGATGAAGCAGGAAGCAAAGCAGACCCTGTAATGTGTTGAAACGAGGAAAACTATGAACGCATATCTTCTTTTGGCAAATGGCATGGTCTTTGCCGGCCAGTCGGTGGGTGCCGAGGGTGTCACCGTGGGCGAGGTGGTCTTTGCCACCGGCATGGTGGGCTTTCAGGAGACCCTGACCGACCCCAGCTACTATGGCCAGATCATCACCCAGACCTACCCCCTTATCGGCAACTACGGCATGAATAAGGACGACATGGAGTCCGACCGCATCTGGGCAAAGGGCTACATCGTGCGCGAGGCCTGCACCACCCCCTCCAACTGGCGCTGCGAGGAAACGCTGGACAGCTTTTTGAAAAAGAACAACACCATCGGCATTGAGGGCATCGACACCCGCCACCTGACCCGCATCATCCGCGAGAGCGGTGTGATGAACGGTGCCATCCTGACCACCTTCGACCCCGCCGACCCGGCCAACAAGGCCGAGACCGAGGCTCTGCTGGCTCAGATCCGCGCCTACGCCGTCACCGATGCGGTGAAGAATGTTACCTGTGAAAAGCCCGAGGTGTTCAACCCGCAGGGCGAGACCCATATCGTGCTGATGCACTACGGTTGCAAACGCAACATCGTGCGCTGCCTTGTCAAGCGCGGCTGCAAGGTGACGGTCATGCCCGCCTTTGCAACGGCAGAGGAAATCAAGGCCCCTGCTCCGGACGGCATCATGCTGTCCAATGGTCCCGGCGACCCGGCGGAACCCGTGGAGGTCATCGAGAACCTCAAGCACATCTTTGAGCTGAACATCCCCACCTTCGGCATCTGTCTGGGCCACCAGCTGAGTGCTCTGGCAGCCGGTGCCAAGACCATGAAGCTCAAATACGGCCACCGCGGTGCCAACCAGCCTGTGACCGACTTTGAGTCCGGCCGCACCTTCATCACCAGCCAGAACCACGGCTACGCTGTGGTGGGCGACGAGCTGCCCGCCGAGATGGGCGAGGTGGCACAGGTGAACGCCAACGACGGCACCTGTGAGGGCATCAAGTACAAGAAGTGGAACTGCTTTACCGTGCAGTTCCACCCGGAAGCAAACGGCGGCCCCAAGGATACCGAGTTTCTGTTCGACCGCTTCCTGAACAACGTCAAAGCAGCAAAAAAGGAGGCACGCTGAAATGCCGAAGGACCCTAGAATCAAGAAGGTGCTGGTCATTGGCTCCGGCCCCATCATCATTGGTCAGGCTGCGGAGTTCGACTACTCCGGCACGCAGGCCTGCCGCGCCCTGAAGGCAGAGGGCATCGAGACCGTTCTGCTGAACTCCAACCCTGCAACCATCATGACCGACCCGGATGTGGCCGACCATGTTTACATCGAGCCCATGACGCTGGAAGTCGTGGAGCGCATTCTGGACATCGAAAAGCCGGACTCCGTGCTGCCGAACCTCGGCGGCCAGATGGGCCTGAACCTGTCCATGGAGCTGGCCCGCTCCGGCTATCTGGACCGCACCGGCATCCGCCTGCTGGCCTGCAAGCCCGAGACCATCGACCGGGCCGAGGACCGCGAACTGTTCAAGGAGACCATGGAAAAGCTGCACCAGCCCATCATCCCCTCTGAGGTGGTGGAAACGCTGCAGGACGCTCTGGCCTGCGCAGACCGCATTGGCTACCCGGTCATCGTGCGCCCGGCCTTTACTATGGGCGGCACCGGCGGCGGCATCTGCGAGACCCGCGAAAAGCTCATCGAGATCGGCACCAACGGCCTGCGCCTTTCCCCCATCCATCAGATTCTTGTGGAAAAGTGCATCGCCGGCTGGAAAGAGATCGAGTATGAGGTCATGCGCGACCACAAGGGTAACGTGATCACCGTGTGTAACATGGAAAACCTGGACCCTGTGGGCATCCACACCGGCGACTCGGTGGTCGTGGCTCCCTCCCAAACCCTGACTGACCACGAATACCAGATGCTGCGCACCGCTGCTCTGGATATCATCACCGAGCTGGGCATCGAGGGCGGTTGCAACTGCCAGTTCGCCCTGAAACCGGACAGCTACGATTACGCGGTCATCGAGGTCAACCCCCGTGTGTCTCGCTCTTCCGCACTGGCTTCCAAGGCCACCGGTTATCCCATTGCCAAGGTGGCTACCAAGATCGCCATTGGCTACACGCTGGACGAGATCACCAACGATGTCACCGGCAAGACCTGCGCCTGCTTTGAGCCTGCGCTGGACTACATCGTGGTCAAATACCCGAAGTGGCCCTTTGATAAGTTCGTCTACGCCGACAAGTCTCTGGGCACCCAGATGATGGCCACCGGCGAGGTGATGAGCATTGGCAACAGCTTCGAGGCTGCCATGATGAAGGCAGTCTCCTCCATTGAGCTGGGTATGGACACCCTGACCC
Organism: Faecalibacterium taiwanense; assembly: GCF_036632915.2. NCBI lineage: Bacteria > Bacillati > Bacillota > Clostridia > Eubacteriales > Oscillospiraceae > Faecalibacterium > Faecalibacterium taiwanense. Next base: position 628,118 of record NZ_CP155552.1, read on the forward strand.
ACAAGCCCTTTGAGGAGCTGACCGATGACGAGATCGTGGCCCACATGCATGTTCAGGATGCCGAACGCGTGTTCTGCGTGTACGAGGCCCTCAAGCGCGGCATCGACCACCAGACCATCTACCGCATCACCAAGATCGACTGGTGGTTCCTGGACAAGATGCAGCATCTGGCAGATTTGGAAAAGGGTCTTGCCAAGTGCAACGGCGTGCTGACCGAAGAACAGTACAAGACTGCCAAGAAGTACGGCTTCCAGGATAAGACCATCAAGCGTCTGGCACAGGTAGACACCCTGCCTGTGGAGAACTACCGCGCCGGCTTCAAGATGGTGGATACCTGTGCTGCCGAGTTCTCGGCCAACACCCCCTATTTCTACTCCACCTACGACGGCGACAACGAAGCTGCTGAGTTCATTGCCGAGAAGGAAGCCGAAGCATCCGCCAAGGGCGAGCCTAGGAAAAAGAAGGTTCTGGTCTTTGGCTCCGGCCCCATCCGCATCGGTCAGGGCATCGAGTTCGACTACTGCTCGGTGCACTGTGTGTGGACCCTGAAGAAGCACGGCTGCGAAGCCATCCTGGTCAACAACAACCCCGAGACCGTCTCCACCGACTTTGACACCGGCGACCGTCTGTACTTTGACCCGCTGAACCCGGAGAGTGTGGACAACATCATTGCCACCGAGAAGCCGGATGCCTGCGTGGTGCAGTTCGGCGGCCAGACCGCCATCAAGCTGGCAAAGCACATGGACGAGATCGGCCTGCCCATTCTGGGCACCCCGGCAGATGCCATCGATGAAGCCGAGGATCGTGAGCGCTTCGACGAGCTGCTGGAGCGCTGCAGGATCCCCCGCGCACCGGGCCGCACTGTCTTTAATCTGGACGAGGCTCTGGCTGCCGCCGACGAGATCGGCCTGCCGGTGCTGATGCGTCCCTCCTACGTGCTGGGCGGTCAGAACATGATCGTGGCCTACACCAAGGCGGACGTGATCGAGTACATGGGCGTTATCACCGAGCATGTGGACATGGATCACCCTGTGCTGCTGGATAAGTATATTCTGGGCACCGAGTGCGAAGTGGATGCCATCTGTGACGGCGAAAACTTCCTGATCCCCGGCATCATGGAGCAGGTGGAGCGCACCGGTGTGCACTCCGGCGACTCCATCTGCGTCTACCCGGCACAGCACCTGACTCAGGCCGAAATCGACACCATGGTGGATTACACCGGCCGCTTTGCCCGCGAGCTGCATGTCAACGGTCTGGTGAACGTGCAGTACGCAGTTTCCAACGGCAAGGTGTACGTCATTGAGGTGAACCCCCGTTCCTCCCGTACCGTGCCGTATATCTCCAAGGTCACCGGCGTGCCCATGGTGGATCTGGCGGTGCGCTGCTGTCTGGGCGAAAAGCTGGCAGATATGGGCTACGGCACCGGCCTGCACCCCAACGCACCTTATGTGGCCGTCAAGGTGCCTGTGTTCAGCTTTGAAAAGCTGCACGGTGTGGATACCCAGTTCGGCCCCGAGATGAAGTCCACCGGCGAAGTGCTGGGCATTGCCCCCAACTACCACGATGCCCTGCTCAAGGGCCTCATCGGCGCGGGCTACACCTTCAAGACCCCCGGCCCTGCAAGCTGCTGCATCTTCACCGTGAAGGACAGCGACAAGCCGGAGTTCGTGGATATCGCATGGAAGCTCAAGAGCATGGGCTACAAGCTGTACGGTACCTCCGGCACCTGCGCATGGCTCAACAAGCACATGGTGCCCTGCAACGAGGTGCGCAATATGTCCGGCGAGTCGCCCAACATCGTGGACCTGCTGCAGAGCGGTCTGGTGGATTATGTGTTCTCTACCAGCGCTAAGGGCCGTGACCCCAAGCGCGACTCCGTCCGCCTGCGCCGCAAGGCTGTGGAGCTGAGCATCCCCTGCATCACCGCAGTGGATACCGCCAACGCTCTGGTGGACTGCCTGCGCAGTGATCACAGTCTGGAAAATATCCCGCTGGTGGATATTGCCACCCTGTATCACCGCAAATAATTACCTCACGAATTACCCGTAAAATGCTTTTTTGCAGCGCCCGCCAAAACAGCGGGCGCCGTATTTGTGAAGGACGGAGAGAGATTACATAAGTTCGTGCGCAATAAATGACGTTTTGTGCGCAATCTGTCGCAAACAGTGTGTGAATTATGTTATACTCAACAACGCAAAATTTGCCAAAAGACGTTACTTTTGGACACTCCAGGAGGATATAGATACATGACCCGTTCCCAGATGATCGAGACTGTGGCACGCAAGACCGGCTTCACCGAAGCACAGGTCGAGACCACGATGGATGCAATGTTTGACCAGATCGCCGACTGCCTGCGCGCAGACGAGAAGGTGACCATCGCAGGCTTTGGCCGTTTTGAGATGCGTCCCCGCAAGCCCAAGGCCTACACCAACCCCAAGACCAAGGTTTCCAGCCGTCTGGAGTCCACCTCCATCCCCGGCTTCAAGGCCAGCGGCCGCTTCAAGCAGAAGCTGGAAGCAGGCAAGGCTGCCAAGACTGAGGAAGCTGTCTGATCCTCAAATCAAATGCAAAGAGCTGTGCCCTCCACTCGGGGCGCAGCTCTTTTTGTTTGGAGCTCCCTCCGTTTCGCATTTGCTCAACAGCTCCCTCGGAGAGGGAGCCTCGCCGTGCGGAAAAGTCTCCCTCTGGGAGGAAGGTGGCATCGCATTAGCGATGACGGAAGGAGTTCGTTAAGAACCTGCTGACAAGTGTGGCATTTCATGCTATACTGGGTTCAGAATATAAAGTGACAAAGGAACGGAGAATCAGATGCTTTACAGTGAGTTGCAGTGCAGCGATGCCATCCACAAGGCCGTGGAGCGCATGGGCTTTGCCGAAATGACCGAAATTCAGGAAAAGACCATCCCCGTCATGATGGCGGGCTATGACGTGATCGCAAAAGCCCCCACCGGCACCGGCAAGACCTGTGCCTTCGGCATCCCGGTGGCGGAGCATATCTTACCGGAAAACAAGTACCCGCAGGCCGTGATCATGGCCCCCACCCGGGAGCTGGCCCAGCAGATCGCGCAGGAGCTGGAAGAGCTGACCTATTTCATGCCCGAAGTGCAGGTGGCCTGCGTGTACGGCGGTGCCAACATGGAAAAGCAGGCAAAGCGCCTTGCCGAGGGCTGCCAGATCGTGGTGGCAACGCCGGGCCGTCTGATGGACCACTACAAGCACCATTCCATTGATATCTCCCATGTGACCCAGATCGTGCTGGACGAGGCCGACGAAATGCTGAACATGGGCTTCTATAAGGATGTGCGGCATATCATTGAAATGATGAAGGCCCGCAAGTCCCTTTCCATGTTCTCGGCCACCATCAGCCGCGAGGTAATGGACATCGGCTGGCTGTACCAGCACAACGCTGAGGAGATCACTGTCCAGCCCCGTGAGGAGAGCCAGCCCAAGATCACCCAGTACATGCTGGAGACCTCCGGCCGCAACAAGCTTTCCGACCTTGCACAGATCATCATTGGTGAGAACTACAAGCGTGTGATGGTGTTCTGCGATACCAAGTTCAACACTGCCACTCTGGCCAATCAGCTGGCACGGCTGGGCTTCTCGGTGGACTGCCTGCACGGCGACCTCTCCCAGAAGGAGCGCAACCAGATCATGCAGAACTTCCGGGACGGCAAGCTGGCCATTCTGGTAGCCACCGACGTTGCCGCCCGCGGCATCGATGTTTCGGATGTGGATGCCGTGATCAACTACGATGTGCCCAGTGAGAACGAACATTACACCCACCGCATCGGCCGCACCGGCCGTGCCAAAAAGGAGGGCGTGAGCTACCTGTTCTATGTGCCGGAGGAGAAAAAGCGGGTGCAGGAACTGCTGCGCCTGACCCGCAATACCGACCTGTGCACCCCGGTGCACTTCGACTTCAACCATGAGCACATTGTGGTGGAGAAAAAGCAGGACAGCGCCGACCGGTTCCAGATCAAGTGCTACTTCTGATAAAATAAGAACTCCTTCAGTCTCGCATTCGCTCGCCAGCTCCCTCAAGGAGGGAGCCTTTGGCAGTGCGGCAAAGTTTTATGTTTTGCCAAAGGCCCCATCTCCGAGGGGGCTGTCTGCGAAGCAGACTGGGGGAGTCTCACTTTTCTATTAAAATCTATTGACCTTCCCCTTTCTGGAAGGTGTAACATAGGCACGTAAGGAGGCACCGGAACCATGAAGATCAACGAAGTGGAAGCCGCTGTGGGCGTGACCAAAAAGAATATCCGCTTTTACGAGGAGGAGGGGCTCATTACCCCCAGCCGCGAGCCGGGCAACGGCTACCGCAGCTACTCGCAGGCGGACGTGGAACGCCTGCGCCGCATCAAGCTGCTGCGCAAGCTGGATGTGCCGCTGGCCGAGATCCGGGAAATGCTGGAAGGGCAGAAGACGCTGGCCGAGGGAATGGCCCAGCAGCTGGAACGTCTGAGCACCCGCCGCAAGGATCTGGATGAAGCCATCGGCTTCTGTACCGTATTGGAAAAGGCTTCCGGAAACCTTGAAGAACTGGATGTGGAGCAGACGCTTGCGCGCCTTGCTGCACGGGAGGAACAGGGAGTGACCTTTGTGAACATTGAACGCACAGACCGAAAAGGCGAGCGCATCCGCGGTGCCTGCATCGGCGCTGCCCTTTTGTGGCGCTGATGGCTTTTGTGATCGCAACGATGGCGTGGGCCTTTTACAGCGACCCGCAGGAAGCGCCGCCGCTGCCGCTGCTCATCGTATTGTTCGGCATCCCGGTGGGGTGCATCGTGGGCACGCTGAAGGTGTTGCTGGAACGCATTGAAGAGATCGGAAAGGGAGAAGAAGATGCTTATCGTAACTATTAACGAAGTGCCCGGCAAAAAGCTGGAAGCGCTGGGCGTGGTGCGCGGCAGCACGGTGCAGAGCCGCAATCTGGGCCACGATCTGATGGCGGGGTTCCGCACGCTGGTGGGCGGTGAAGTGACCGACTATGCGGATATGCTCACCGAAGCCCGGCAGATCGCCACAGGACGCATGGTCAAGGATGCAGAGGCCCTTGGTGCGGATGCAGTTGTAGGGATGCGCTACGCTTCCGCCAGCGTCATGCAGGGCGCAGCAGAGGTTATTGCTTATGGAACGGCGGTGAAGTTCGTATGACCACAAAAGAAAAGCAGGGCTTCGGCCTTTATTTCCTGTTAGCATTTGGTCTGGCATGGCTGTGTCAGGTCGGCGGCTGCATGGTGCTGCTGCAAAAGCAGAATGCCGTGCTGTATCAGTTGGCGCTGGTCGCCACCATGCTCTGCCCGCTGCTGGCGGTGCTGCTGGTGCAAAAGGTCTTTCTGCGCCAGCCCACCGGCATCGGCTGGAAGGTGCAGGGCAAGCGCCGCTACTGGCTGGCGGCGTGGTTCGGCCCGGCGGTATTTACGGTGCTGGCCGCAGTGCTCTATTTTGCGGTGTTCCCGCATCGACTGGACCTCTCCGGCAGCTGGCTGGCAGCGGCCTACGGCGGCGAGATGGACGCTCAGACCCTGCGCAGGGAGCTGGGCGTATCCAACCTCAGCTACATGCTGGAAACAGGTCTGTTCGCGGTCACGCTGGCTCCGGTCATCAATATGTTCGCAGCTTTGGGTGAGGAAGCCGGCTGGCGCGGGTATATGATGCCTCACCTGAAGGCGCAGCTCGGCCTGCTCAACGGCCGCCTGCTGGGCGGCGTGATCTGGGGTGTCTGGCACTGGCCGCTGATGCTGCTGGTGGGCTACGAATACGGCACCAACTATTTGGGTGCGCCGGTGCTGGGCCTTTTCGTGTGGTGCATAGTCTGCTTTGCGCTCAATACCCTGTTGGACTGGCTCTATGAAAAGACCGGGTGCATCTGGGTTCCGTCCATTGCGCACGGCGCGTTCAATGCGGTGGCAGCGCTGTTTGTGGTTCTGACGAACCCGGCAGACAGCTATTACAATGTATTGGGCCCGGCACCCATTGGCCTGATCGGAATGCTGCCCATGCTGGCTGCTGCAGTCTGGCTGACCCTGCGAAGATCCTGAAAACCTGAATAGTTCCGGGAGAGGACTCTTCCGCTTTTGCCGCCGCAGCTGCATTGCAGCTGCGGCGTAGTTTTTCCTGCGGCCTGCTGCTGTTTTGGGGTGCACGCAAAAAGAATGGAAAAAATCTGTCAAAAAGTGTTGACAAGGAGGCAGGGGTGTGGTATTATACTTGAGCGCCAAGCGCTGAGGCAAAAGAATGACTTCCAAAGCCACAGCAGGAAGCCCTTGAAAAGAACCAATAGACGCAGAAAAGTTCCAGTTTGTTCTGAGAAACTTCTTGGATGTCCAAGTTCAGAAAGTTCAAAAGCTTCTAAAAAATAAGGCTTGACAAAAAACCACTTCGGTGGTAAAATGAACAGGTCGTCAGCCGCAAGGCTGAGGCGCTACAGGACCTTGAAAATTGAACAATATCGAAAAACTTGTAAGGAACCTTTTAAGTGTTTGGAAAAACACTAAAAACAATTCCAAAAGTAATTCACACAGGACGCAAGCGATTGCGTGCTGAGCGAACAAGATTTAACACTTTAAAAGTGATAAATATCATTTATAAAGAGTTTGATCCTGGCTCAGGACGAACGCTGGCGGCGCGCCTAACACATGCAAGTCGAACGAGCGAGAGAGAGCTTGCTTTCTCGAGCGAGTGGCGAACGGGTGAGTAACGCGTGAGGAACCTGCCTCAAAGAGGGGGACAACAGTTGGAAACGACTGCTAATACCGCATAAGCCCACGGTGCCGCATGGCACAGAGGGAAAAGGAGTAATCCGCTTTGAGATGGCCTCGCGTCCGATTAGCTAGTTGGTGAGGTAACGGCCCACCAAGGCGACGATCGGTAGCCGGACTGAGAGGTTGAACGGCCACATTGGGACTGAGACACGGCCCAGACTCCTACGGGAGGCAGCAGTGGGGAATATTGCACAATGGGGGAAACCCTGATGCAGCGACGCCGCGTGGAGGAAGAAGGTCTTCGGATTGTAAACTCCTGTTGTTGGGGAAGATAATGACGGTACCCAACAAGGAAGTGACGGCTAACTACGTGCCAGCAGCCGCGGTAAAACGTAGGTCACAAGCGTTGTCCGGAATTACTGGGTGTAAAGGGAGCGCAGGCGGGAAGACAAGTTGGAAGTGAAATCTATGGGCTCAACCCATAAACTGCTTTCAAAACTGTTTTTCTTGAGTAGTGCAGAGGTAGGTGGAATTCCCGGTGTAGCGGTGGAATGCGTAGATATCGGGAGGAACACCAGTGGCGAAGGCGGCCTACTGGGCACCAACTGACGCTGAGGCTCGAAAGTGTGGGTAGCAAACAGGATTAGATACCCTGGTAGTCCACACCGTAAACGATGATTACTAGGTGTTGGAGGATTGACCCCTTCAGTGCCGCAGTTAACACAATAAGTAATCCACCTGGGGAGTACGACCGCAAGGTTGAAACTCAAAGGAATTGACGGGGGCCCGCACAAGCAGTGGAGTATGTGGTTTAATTCGACGCAACGCGAAGAACCTTACCAAGTCTTGACATCCCTTGACAGGCATAGAAATATGTTTTCTCTTCGGAGCAAGGAGACAGGTGGTGCATGGTTGTCGTCAGCTCGTGTCGTGAGATGTTGGGTTAAGTCCCGCAACGAGCGCAACCCTTATGGTCAGTTACTACGCAAGAGGACTCTGGCCAGACTGCCGTTGACAAAACGGAGGAAGGTGGGGATGACGTCAAATCATCATGCCCTTTATGACTTGGGCTACACACGTACTACAATGGCGTTAAACAAAGAGAAGCAAGACCGCGAGGTGGAGCAAAACTCAGAAACAACGTCCCAGTTCGGACTGCAGGCTGCAACTCGCCTGCACGAAGTCGGAATTGCTAGTAATCGTGGATCAGCATGCCACGGTGAATACGTTCCCGGGCCTTGTACACACCGCCCGTCACACCATGAGAGCCGGGGGGACCCGAAGTCGGTAGTCTAACCGCAAGGAGGACGCCGCCGAAGGTAAAACTGGTGATTGGGGTGAAGTCGTAACAAGGTAGCCGTAGGAGAACCTGCGGCTGGATCACCTCCTTTCTAAGGAGTCAGGCGAAAGAGCGACATCGAAGATGGAGATCTTTCGGACAGGTAACAAACGAGAAGAGTAGATATTGTTCGATTTTGAGGGCCCTGAAAAGGACACTCAAAGACGTACCTTGAAAACTGAATAATAACTGCGAAACAAAGATTATAGTAAGTTCTTTTTAAGAAATATTACAATTTCAAAAGGAAGGGTAACAATAATCTTCGTTGGCAAGAGAGAATCAAGAGGATACCAAATGTTCCAAGAGAACGTTTGAAAGGTCAAGCGAACAAGGGCGCAGGGCGAATGCCTTGGCACTGGGAGCCGATGAAAGACGTGATAAGCTGCGATAAGCTTCGGGGAGCTGCAAATAAGCATTGATCCGGAGATTTCTGAATGAGGAAACTCACCTGGGTTCATACTCAGGTACGTTATACTGAACTTCAAAATAGGTATATCGAGGGAACCGCCTGAACTGAAACATCTAAGTAGGGCGAGGAAGAGACATCAAACGAGATTCCGTAAGTAGTGGCGAGCGAACGCGGAAGAGGGCAAACCGAGAGTAGAAATACTTTCGGGGTACGGACTGCTTTTAGGACTTAATCTGTTAACCGAACGGCATGGGAAGGCCGGTCAGAGAGTGTGAGAACCACGTAGGTGAAAACGGAGAGAGCTGCGCAGGATCCAGAGTACGGCCAGACACGTGAAACCTGGTCGGAATATGGGGGGACCACCCTCCAACCCTAAATACTACCCAGTGACCGATAGCGTATAGTACTGTGAAGGAAAGGTGAAAAGCACCCCGGGAGGGGAGTGAAAAAGAACCTGAAACCCTGTGCCTACAAGCACCTAGAGCGCGTCAATGCGTGATAGGGTACTTTTTGTAGAACGGTCCGGCGAGCGATTGTATGCAGCAAGGTTAAGGACTTAAGGTCTGGAGCCGAAGCGAAAGCGAGTTTGAAAAGGGCGTTAAGTTGCATATAATGGGCCCGAAACCGGGTGACCTACCCATGGTCAGGTTGAAGTGGAAGTAAAATTCCATGGAGGACCGAACCGACCTCCGTTGAAAAGGCGGCGGATGAACTGTGGGTAGCGGAGAAATTCCAATCGAACCCGGAGATAGCTGGTTCTCCCCGAAATAGTTTTAGGACTAGCCTCAAGTTAGATACCTGGAGGTAAAGCACTGAATAGCCTAGCGGCCGAGAGGTTAGCGAAGCTTATCAAACTCAGAATGCCAGAGTATTGATGCTTGGGAGTCAGACAGTGTCAGATAAATGTCATTGTCAAAAGGGAAACAGCCCAGATCTACAGCTAAGGTCCCAAAGTCAGGTTAAGTGGAAAACGATGTGAAGATACGTAGACAACCAGGATGTTGGCTCAGAAGCAGCCACTCATTCAAAGAGTGCGTAATAGCTCACTGGTCGAGCGTCTTTGCGCGGAGAATTTAACGGGGCTAAACCTGACACCGAAGCTTAGGCAGCATGTTTACATGCTGGGTAGGGGAGCGTTGTATACGCGGTGAAACAGTAGCGCAAGCGGCTGTGGAGTGTATAGAAGTGAGAATGCCGGAATGAGTAGCGCGAATGCAGTGAGAATCTGCATGGCCGAAAGCCTCAGGTTTCTGGAGGAAGGTTCGTCCGCTCCAGGTTAGTCGGGAGCTAAGGTGAGGCCTAACGGCGTAGCCGATGCACAGACGGTAGAGATTCCGTCACCACCAAAAGAGTTAAACACAGGGACACATATGAAGTCTCGGAGCCGGGTGTTGGTTCCGGTAGCGATCGAGGGAAGTTAGTACCGAAGTCTGAGATGGAAGATGGCGAGAAAAGCTGTGTGGATTTCTGCGGTGCCCGTACCGCAAACCGACACAGGTAGGTAGGAAGAAGATTCTAAGGCCAACGGGAGAAGGGTTGTTAAGGAACTCGGCAAATTGACCCCGTAACTTCGGGAGAAGGGGTGCTGCAGCAATGCAGCCGCAGAGAATCGGCCCAAGCAACTGTTTACCAAAAACACAGGTTTGTGCTAAATCGAAAGATGACGTATACGAGCTGACGCCTGCCCGGTGCTGGAAGGTTAAGAGGAGATGTGCAAGCATTGAATCGAAGCCCCAGTGAACGGCGGCCGTAACTATAACGGTCCTAAGGTAGCGAAATTCCTTGTCAGGTAAGTTCTGACCCGCATGAAAGGCGTAATGATTTGGGCACTGTCTCAACAGCCCGCCCGGCGAAATTGTAGTACCGGTGAAGATGCCGGTTACCCGCGACAAGACGGAAAGACCCCATGGAGCTTTACTGTAGCCTAATATTGGGTTTCGATGTTGCATGCACAGGATAGATGGGACACTGGGAAGCAGGTGCTTTGGCGCTTGTGGAGTGGCCGTTGGGATACCATCCTTGCGATATTGGAATTCTAACCTGCGCCTTTGAATCAAGGCGGGGGACATTGTTAGGTGGGCAGTTTGACTGGGGCGGTCGCCTCCTAAAGAGTAACGGAGGCGTTCAAAGGTTCGCTCAGCTTGAACGGAAATCAAGCAAAAGAGTGCAAACGCAGAAGCGAGCCTAACTGCGAGACTGACGGGTCGAGCAGTAACGAAAGTTGGAGTTAGTGATCCGGTGGTATGTGAGTGGAAATGCCATCGCTCAACGGATAAAAGTTACCCTGGGGATAACAGGCTGATCTCCCCCAAGAGTCCACATCGACGGGGAGGTTTGGCACCTCGATGTCGGCTCATCGCATCCTGGGGCTGTATTCGGTCCCAAGGGTTTGGCTGTTCGCCAATTAAAGCGGTACGCGAGCTGGGTTCAGAACGTCGTGAGACAGTTCGGTCCCTATCTGTCGTGGGCGCAGGATATTTGATGGGAGCTGTTCCTAGTACGAGAGGACCGGAGCGGACGTACCTCTGGCGCACCAGTTGTTCTGCCAAGAGCATAGCTGGGCAACTATGTACGGATCGGATAAACGCTGAAAGCATCTAAGCGTGAAGCCGACCCAAAGATAAGATATCCCATTGTTTTAAACAAGTAAGACCCCTTGAAGACTACAAGGTTGATAGGCACGATGTGTAAGTGGAGCGATCCATTCAGCAAGCGTGTACTAATAGGTCGAGGGCTTGACCACAATTCGCTTGAGACTCTGAGAGTCAACGAAAAAATGTAAGCAGTGATTATTCAGTTTTGAAGGCACGTCCTTCTAAGAAATACTGGACAAAGTACAACAAACATGTTATACTGGTTCAGTCAGATCGGTCGGTGTCGATGACGGTGAGGTTCCACCTGTTCCCATTCCGAACACAGAAGTTAAGCTCACTTGTGCCGAAGATAGTTCGCTGGAAACGGCGCGTGAAAATAGGTAGTCGCCGACTTGAACAGAAAGCTCTGAGAGAAATCTCAGGGCTTTTTTGTTGCACAAAAATATGGAGCGGATTTTGGTCGAAATGATAACAGGACAGGACTTGACAAAAATACTACTATGCAATACAATATAGATAAGCTACTATGTATTGCATAATAGGTAAAAGGAGGTATCCAGTGGAAAACAACACACAATTGCTCAAGGGCGTTTTGGAATTCTGTGTTCTGAAGCTCATCAGCAGAGAGCCGACCTATGGCTATGAGATCGTGATGCATCTAAAACAGGTCGGGTTTTCTGACTTGAGTGAAAGTACACTCTATCCGCTGCTACTGCGGCTGGAACAGCAGGGAAAGGTCACGGTGGAACGCAGACCCTCCCCCAAGGGACCGAGCCGGAAATACTACGTTGTAACGGAAGAAGGGCGGCAGGCGCTTCTTGAATTCCGACAAGATTGGAGCCAGCTATGCCAGCTGGTGGAAAAAATTTTTAAGGAGGAGCCATATGAATAAGTATTTTGCGTTGCGAAAGGCAAATCGGATGCGTACAAAGCTGCTGAACGAAAAAAGCCAGGAGCAGCTGAAAGAAGTGATCCGGTATCTTCGCCGGGTCAGCTGGGATTTCTGCGGAATCGAGCTTGTACGCAGCGATCTACTTGATATTGCCATCCAGGCAAATGCGGAGAACCGGGAACTGTTTCATTCAATTCCGGACGCAAAGACCTTTGTGGAGGAAGTCAAACCCAGCTTGAAAACACTGGGGGCTGGGGATTACTTCTGGTTTGTTGCACCGCTGTATTTCTTTTTGGAGTGGGGCGTGGAAGGGCTGCTGCTTTACCCGGTAATTGGTGATTGGGTTTTTGAACTTTCTGTAGGCTATCTGATGCAGCTTGTTGTTGCAGTGACGGTTTTTTGCGCACTGTTCCGCCGGATGATGGAGCAGGTAGGCTTTCCGCCACGAGAGCATTGGCTGAAATATGCTACATGGCTGGTGCTTTATATCGTGACTCTGTATGGAACGGGCTGGTTCTTTACCCAGATCGCGGGTAAGATCGTACTGCTGCGGCTTCCGATCCTTAGCTATTCGATTTTTTGCCTGCTTCTGGGTGCAGGACTGTATGCAATACATTTTTGGAGATATGGAAAAGACCCGCGTCTGAGTGCTCGCATATAAAGTAAAAAGCGCCCCCGCTGCACTGTGCATAACGGTGCAGCGGGGGCGCATACTTTATTGGGTGGTGTACCGGTTACGATACGAGCTTCTGCTTAGCCCTTGCCTGCGCAGCCGAACAGCTCGATCTTCTCCTTGCACTTGGCCTCGATGGCCTTTGCGCCGGGAGCCAGCAGCTTGCGGGGGTCGAAGCCCTTGCCCTGCTGATCCTTGCCCTCTTCGATGTACTTGCGGGTGGCCTCAGCAAACACCAGCTGGCACTCGGTGTTGATGTTGATCTTGGAAACGCCCAGGCTGATGGCCTTAGCGATCATCTCGTCGGGGATGCCGGTGCCGCCGTGCAGAACCAGAGGAATGTTATTGGTGGCCTTGTGGATGCGGTCCAGAGCCTCGAAGTCCAGACCCTTCCAGTTTGCCGGGTAGACACCATGGATGTTGCCGATGCCGGCAGCCAGGAAGTCAATGCCCAGAGCGGTGATCTTTGCGCACTCCTCGGGGTCTGCGATCTCGCCGGCACCCACAACGCCGTCCTCGACACCGCCGATGGAACCGACCTCGGCCTCGATGCTCAGGCCCTTAGCGTGTGCCAGAGCAACCAGCTCCTTGGTCTTTTCCACATTCTCCTCGATGGAGTAGTGGCTGCCATCGAACATGATGGAAGAGAAGCCGGCCTCGATGCAGGCCTTGCAGCCCTCATAGGTGCCGTGATCCAGATGCAGGGCAACGGGAACGGTGATGCCCATGGAATCGACCATTGCGCTGACCATGGCAGCGACGGTCTTGAAACCGGTCATGTACTTGCCGGCACCCTCGGAAACACCCAGAATCACAGGGCTCTTCATTTCCTCGCAGGCGGTCAGAACGGACTTGGTCCACTCCAGATTGTTGATGTTGAACTGAGGCACACCGTAGTGGCCATCACGTGCTTTGATCAGCATTTCGGTTGCATTTACCAACATTATTCATTACCTCCACAAAATCATTGGGGTCTTGCTCGTTTCATATCCGCTTTGTGCACGGTTTAACGAACCTACAGAATTAGTATACCCCAAACAGCGGCCAAAATCAATCCAAACCGGTGTTTTTCCTGTAACAATGCGGGGATTCTGTTTCTGGCAGGGTGCAGGGGGTTACTGCCAGAAGCGCGTATATTCGATAGAATGCAACAAATTTCCATATAATGTGCAATAAGCGGCCGAAAGACAGAACGCTTGATGAAGGACGGATTTTCAACACAGATCCACATTCGTCAAAATGATATTGGGCAATTTGGCAAAAGCGGACAGGATGCAGTTCAAAAAATTGTCATATTTCCGACTTGTATTCTACAAATTGTACGCAGGAAATCAAAAAAGGTCGAACCAAAAAGTGGAAAACCTTGTGGAAAGTGTGGAATTCCACAGGCAAAACAGGCTTTAAAGCTGGACTTTTGAACTTTCTCCACAGGGTTTTCAACATGTGGAAAAATAATCGCTCTTCTACGGATTGTATACCGCGTTTTTGTGGAAAACTTTTTTCTCCGGCAAAACAGAGGGATATCTACCCAGCAGCCGGGTAAAGCTGATGCAGGGCGGCAGAACATTTCTGCAAAAAAGCGGAAACGGTCTCCGGCACCACGAACAGAAAAACTTTTGCAGGACGCGGATAAAAAAGCCGTTTGTCAAGAGTAAATGCACAAAAAAGCAAAAATAATTTTACGAGGCCAGAATGAGGGCCATTTCCTCGCGGAAAAGCTGCTCGGAGCACAGATAACCGAACATTTTCCGCGGGTAGTTGTTGAGCCACGCCTCGATCCGCTTGGTTTCCTCGTCTGAGATTGTGCTGAGGTCGGTGCCCTTCGGAACGTGCCGCCGGATTAGGCCGTTTTGGTTTTCGTTGGATCCGCGCTCACTCGGCCGGTAGGGGTGGCAGTAGTAGACCTCGGTGCGGGCGCCCTTGCCGCTTGCGCTTCGCTCAATCCCGGCAGCGTCGGCAAACTCGCAGCCGTTGTCGCAGGTGATGGATCTGAATACCTTCGGGAACAGGTCGCCGTACTTGGCCTCGAGCCCGTCGATCGCAGCGACGACGCTGGCGGCCGTCTTGTCCGGCGACGGTATAATGAGCTCCCAGCGCGTTTTCCGCTCGGTCATCACGATGTAGGTGTTGCTGACGCCTTGGCAGCTTTCGACGCTGTCCATCTCCCAGTGTCCGAAGGTGCTGCGGTTGTTGATGTGCTCGGGCCGCTCCTCGATGCTCCGGCCCGCAGGCTTGCGCGGCATAGATCCGGCCGGGCGTTCCGGCTGGTGGCGCTTGCCGTGCTGCGGCAGCATGGAGACGGTCAGCTCGTCGCCGAAGATCTCGCCGCGGATGTAGTTGTAGGCGGTGCTCGCGCAGATGTGCGTCTTGAAGGGCCAGCCCTTCACCTCGGCCTCACCGATCGCAGCCTCCGGGCTGTACTTCTCGTCGCGGATCTTGACGATCAGGTAGTCGGCCAGCTCGTGATCGTTGCCGATTTTCAGCTCCGGGCCCTTTGCGCGGAGGTTGGCCTCATAGCGGGCCTGTGCTCCGTCCGGGTTGTATCTGGTCTCGGTGGTGTAGTCGCTGTTCAGGTGCTCATAGGTGCATCGCTTCAGCTCCCGGTAGATGGTCGTATGATGTACGCCGAGCTCTTTGGCGATGTCGGTCGGCTTCATTCCTGCGCGGATGAAGGCGTCGAGCTGGATCCGCTTGGTCGGTGTCAGATGGCTCCAGTGCTGTCCCATTGTGTTCCCCTCCGTGATAAAAGAAAAAGGGCGGCCCGCCGGCCGCCCCTTCTGTGTGTCAGTGTTCCTCGTACTTTTTCAGGAGCTCGAGCGTCTCCTCGTCCGTGATGATGTCGGCCAGCCTGCACTCCAGCGCGTTGCAGATCTTCAGCAGCGTCGGCAGCTTCGCGCCGTTGATGTCCCGGGCGCCTCGCTCGTACTGCTGGAGCACTTGCACGTTGATCCCGGCCAGTGCGGCGAGCTGAGACTGAGACAGGCCGGCCGCCTTGCGGAGCTTTTGCAGCCCCTCGTTTTTATAGGTCACTTTGATCGAGATGTCCATGTTGTTCCTCCCGCTTGACTTCGCCGTGGTTTCGTGGTTATAATAAAGAGGAACGGCGGGCGGGATTTTTCCCGCCGTCCTTCGACCTTACTGCTTGGGCTTTTGGTTCGGCTTTATCGTGATAGTGATGGTGGCAACCTGTTCACACTTTAGAGCCTGTTCCAGCAGCTCGAGCAGTTTTTTCATCTGCTCAGCATCCACGGCTTTGCCTCCTTTCCGCGGTTTTGTTCTCCTTTCTTTCTGTACTCGGCTATCCCTTGCCTGTGATTATATTATAGAGCATTTGCTCTATAATGTCAAGCATAATTCGGCAGATTTTCAACATTTTCCCGCGTTTTTTCACATAAAAAAAGCCGCACGGCGTCGCTGCCGTGCGGTTTTCTCATTCTTTCCCGAGCAGGTGGTTGATCGTGGTGCCGAGAGCGGTCGCCAGATAGTCCAGCTCGTAGTCAGCAACGACTCTGCTGCCGTTCTCGATGCGGCTGATGACCTTCTGCGTGACGTCCAGTCCGATGATCTGGAGCTTGTAGGCGAGCTGTTCCTGTGATAGACCAGCCCGCAGCCGTTCCTCTTTGACTCGCTCCCCGGAGATGTTGCACCTGCCGTCTGGTTTGTAGATTTTCGACGCCCTCGCCTCCTTTTATCCTAAAGATGACTATGCAATATTGACTTTACCAGTTCTGGCATGGTAATATTATGCCAAAGATGACTAAACGCTAAAAAACGCAAACAGGAGGTAACGGCATGGGTACACGGTTCAGACGTAGTTTCAAAATTGCCCCGGGTGTCCGGGTAAACCTTAACAAGAAAAGCGCGAGCGTCAGCTTCGGCCCGAAGGGCCTGAAGCACACGATTAGCACGACGGGAAAAAGCCACACGACCGTCGGGATCCCCGGGACGGGCTTGTCTTATACGACGAGCTCCGGCGGGAAGTCCGGCGCGCAGCAGGGCGCGGTCAGCATCCCCGCAGCGCAGCGGCCGACGTCGCCGAAAAGCAAGACGGTGGCGCTGCTGCTGTGCATCTTCCTCGGCTTCTTCGGTGTCCATCGGTTCTATGTTGGGAAAACCGGCACAGGCGTCATTTGGCTGCTGACGGCCGGGGCCTGCGGGATCGGCTGGTTGGTCGATATTTTCACCATCCTGCTCGGCGGTTTCTATGACTCCGAGGGCCGTGTGCTGCGGTTCCAGCCCACAGAGGCCGAGCTCGCCGCTGCCGGTGAAGCGCCGGATCCTGACGCCGAGGAGTAAAGCCCCACATAACAGAAAAAGCCCGCCCGGGATCTCCGGGCGGGTTTCTGCTTTTCTATGCGGTTTTAGAGTTTCGTGACGTAGTCCAGAGAGATCCAGCCCGCGCCGCTCTTGAGCTTGCCCCACTTGGTCGCGCCGGGGCCTGCGGCTTCGGCGACGATGGTGTAGATGCCCTTGCCCTTGATCTGGCCGGCGACGCCGTAGTTGGTGCCGGGGCCCTTGCGGATGTTCAGCACGTCGGCCGTCGTCCGCACGCGGTAGCTCGTTGCTGTGCCGGTGCTGCCGATCGAGATGTCCGCAGCGTTTACCCAGCCGTAAACGGTGGAGCCGCCGCCGCTGATTGCCTTCAGGTGGTACGGGTGCGCCTTGCCGGCCGCGACGGCCGTGATGGTGGCCTTGCCGGGCTTGCAGATCTTGGCGTCCTTGGCCGCCGCGCTGGTGTAGTGCTGCGTGCCCTTGAAGTCGACCACGTCGCCGACCTTCAGGCCGGTCTCGGTGCTGCCGGAGGTCTGGCCGCCGGTGCTGCCGCCTGCGTCCGTGATGCCGAGGCGCTTGTTGACCTCGGCCGCGATCTGGCCGTGGCGGTTGTAGAGGTAGTCGCCCGGGCAGCTCTTATTCGCGTAGTCCCTGTGCACGGTCATGTTGCAGCCGTTCAGGTGGTTCACGCGGTCGTTTTTGCTGGTCGACCAGACGAGGCGCTTGATGCCGTTGCGCTTGCAGATGTCGGTCACGAGATCCAGCAGCGCGGCGTATGCCTTCGCGGAGACGGGCCAGTCAGGCGCGCCGCCGTTGTTGGCGACTTCGATGGTGACGGCCCGCTGGTCGTTGGCGTTGGACGAGGTGCACCACGAGCGGTTTGCCTCGTCGACGTACAGGGCGATCCGGCCGTCGGTGCCGATGCCGTAGTTGCTGGACGCCTGCCGCGCAGAGTTGGTGAACAGGTTGCCGCAGGTTTCGACGGAGCAGTTGCCGGCCATACAGTGGATCGTGATGGTGTCGATCTTCTTGGTGCGCTTGCCCGAGTGGTTCGGGCTGAGCTTGGTGTAGACCACCAGAGGGCTGTTACTCATTGTCGTCTCCTTTCCCGCCGGTCAGCTCGTCGAGAGTCTCGTCTGTGATGGTCTCGCCGGGCTTCAGCTTGATGTCGTCGGTGTTCTGGTTTTTCATGGGTTTACCTCCTTTACAAGCAAGAAAAGGGCGGGCCGGAGCCCGCCCTCTCCGTTATTCGATGGTCAGGCCCTCAGTGTTGAGCTGCTTGACGATTGCCTCGATCGCGTTGACGACGCTTTTCTCGTCGACCTTGAAGCCCTTCTGCTTCAGGAAGTCGAGGACGTACTGCTTCTTCTCCTCGCCGCGGCCCTGTCCGACGTAGAGCTGCTCAGCGGCAGCGACGCCGATCTTTACCCACGCGGTCAGCTCCTTGCGCTGTGCCTCGGTGGTCTGCTTCTTCAGCCACGGGATCAGGAAAACGCTGACGCCGGCGCCGATCAGGGCGAGGGCTGCGTTGACGATGGGGGTGATGTCGATGGTGTTCATCCTTTTGCCTCCTCATTGTTGAGAGTGTCCCCGGACGGATCCGGGAGCGGGTTGCCGTCGGCGTCGAGCCCGTGGCGGTTTCGGCTGATTTTCTCGCCGAGGCTCTTGCCGGCGTATGTGATTAGATAGCCGACGCAGGCGGTGAAGATGGTGCCGGTCAGCTCACCGACCGGGTCGCGCCCGAAGGCAGAGAGCAGCAGAGAGCTGGCTGCGCTGAGCGTTGCCACGCTGGCCGCCCAGTATGCGAGCTTTTTGCTCGCCTCGATTTTCTTTTACGCTTGCGCCGGCGCTTCTTTGCGGCCATGCTGCTCCACCTCCTCAGTCGATGATCGCGTGGATCCCCTGACTGGTGAGGAAGTCCTTCTGCGCGTGTTTGATTTTGGCAGCGTAGTCGAGGGCTGCGTGCATATCCCCGTTACAATGTGCGTCAGGGATGCGCTGCACGGCCCGGGCCGTCGCCTCGCCGAGGGCGATGGCTGCCGACGTGCCCTGAATGGTGATGATCTGGAGATCTTCACGGGCACGTTCTCGGGCCGCTGCCTCTTTCTGTCGTTTGGCCTCCTCGGCCTCCTTTTGCTTCTCGCGCTTCTGGATCCTGTGCTCGAGCATCCAGAAGCAGAAGCCGGTCGCGGCCGTCGGGATCCCCATAAGGACGACGAGCGCGCCGATGTTGATTTCGATCATGGTGTCACCTCATAAAGTCGGAGGGCCGCAGCTCGCGGCCCTCCTTGTTGTTTGGCTTACTCCTCGACGTCGTCGAAGTAGCCCATGTCGACGAGATACTTGTGCACGCGGGCCTTCAGCTTCGCGGGGACGTTGTCCTCGGTGATGCGGCCCATGATGATCTCGCCTGCATACAGACGTACCAGCATTTCACGCTCCTCCTTTCCTGCAATTTTTAATAATAGCCACGCGAGGGCCCGGGCGATCATTCGGTCGCCCTTTCCTTCGCGGTGCCAGCGTTTGCGGCTGCCTCGATGGCAGCGATGGCGTCCTCGACCTGCTTGCGCAGTTTCTTCGGGACGTCGTTGATGGTCATGGTGGAGCCTTCGCGTGTCAGCTCCCTGACGTACAGCTCGACGATCTTGCTCATGCTGTTACCTCCCTCCGTCGCCGTAGACCACGTCGGCCAGCTCCATGATGCAGCCCTTCAGCAGCTCGATGGTGTCAGCCTGCTCGGCGATGGTTTTGTCCTTCTTGGCCTCTGCGGCCTGTTCGTCGTTCAGCTTTTGGATGCTGTCGGCTCTGTGTTTAATCATGCAAAGTTACCTCCGATCGACTGGATGTAGCAGGTCTCCGTAGCGGATCCGCGGAGCAGCTTGGCCTTGACCTTGACGCCCCACGCTGCGGCCGTCTTGGTCTGGTTGGTGAAATAGTGCTTCTGGCCGGTGCGGGCCTTCTGTGTGATGTCCTCCCACGTCGGGCTCGCGTCGTTGCCGTTGTTGCAGATCCAGACCTGAAGCGTGCAGCCGGCCGGGAAATTGCCCTGAATGTTGACGAGGGCCTTGGTCGGCATGGCGTCGGCCTCCATAGCGAGGGTCTGCTCAAACTCGACGGACGTGACGGCCTTGGTGAAGGTCAGCGTGCGGGTGACGCTGGCGTCCTTGGCGTCGGTCGCCACGATCTTCAGGGTGTGGCTGCCGTTCACGACCTTCAGCCACGCCTCGGAGCCGATCGTCAGCGTGTTGGTCTGGCCGAGGGTCACGGTGTAGCTGCGCAGCGTGACGCCGTCCAGCATCTCCACGACGTCGACCTGATGTCCGTCGGCGTCGGTGACGGTGTACTCGTAGGACGGGGCCGCCGTGCTGAAGCTGCCGAGGGCGCCGTCCGTGCCGCTGATGACGGGCGGTCGGTTATTGGTGACGGTGCGGGTGGCGCTGGTGGTGTACGCACTCTCCGCGCCGGCGGCGTCGTATGCCTTGACGCGGTACTGCACGCTCGTCCATCCGTAGGTGATGGCGTCGGTGTAGCTGCGCGAGGATCCCTTGTAGATCTGTGCCCATGTGCCGCTCCCGACCTTGCGCTCCAGAACGTAGCCGGAGAGGTTGCCGTCGGGGTCGGTGGAGGCCGCCCACGAGATGCTCAGGTTCTCGCCGCCGAGCACTTCGCTCGGGACAGTGATGGACGACGGCGCTGTGGGCGCCTGATTGTAGATCACTGTATAGCATCCATCCGAGTCGACGGAGTCGGAGATCAGGAGATCAGAGGACAGATTACAAGCGGGGCGCAGGCCGTAGTGGCCGTAGCAGGCGAGGTTCCAGCTCAGAGCGCCACCGGCGCTGACGTAGCGGGCGTCGAGGGCCGAGCCGGCATAGGCGTCCCGCAGCCAGTAGTACCACGCGGCACCAGAGCCCGGGTTGCTGGAATAGTTGGAATTGGCGACGCAGGAGGCCGTCACGGTGGCGATGCGGCTGTTGTTGTCGCTAAAGATCGCCAGCTTGCTGCCGCAGACGTGGTCGCCGCTCAGGCCGACCTCAGTGCAGGACAGGGGAAGATCTTGTCCGTGCAGGTCTCCGTCCCGCCGCCGTCTGTGGAGCTCTTGCCGACCGTGATGGTGGTGTTCAGCAGAGCTGCCCGCTCGTTGGCGGTGAAGGCGTTCAGAAAACCGGCGAGGCCACTGTACGGGTTGACGCCGTTCCAGACGTGGGAGGAGTCCGGCGTCTGGTCTGCGGAGTGCTGTGCGGTGTACCACTGGCCGGCAGCCGCGGGGCTGTTGAGCCACTGGCGCAGGTTCGAGTAGATGTAGCGGTTGTTGCCGTAGCCGCGGCGGTCGCTGTTGCCGTTACTCGGTTCTGTTGCGTCGAAGCACAGCATCTTGATGATCTGGTTGGTCACGAGCGTGACGCTGTTGGAGGGTAGCCTGCGTGGTTCTTATCGGCCACGATCCAGACGATCGGGCTGCCGTACAGGCTGCCGAACTTGACCTTCGACTTGTTTGCGAGGTTGCTCAGTTTTTGGGCCATGAGTTGTGTCTCCTTTCGGTGATGGTTTGAGCTCCGGGAAATAGCTGAAGAAATAGGCGTCCATGTTCTGCCGCAGGTGGTAGGTGTTGCCGTGTGAGATGTGGCCCGTCCAGCTCGCGTAGGATTGCACGACGCTGTCGAGTGTCATCTTGCCAGAGTCCACCAGTCCGCGGAACTTGCGGATCTTGCGCTTCATGTTGTCGATGCTCTTGGCTCGCACTTTCCTCACGACCTTGCCGGTCTGCGTGAGGTAGGTGTGAAAACCGAGGAAGTCGATGCCGTTCTTCAGCGGGAGGATCTGCGTCTTGCCGTTCAGCCGAAGGCCGAGCGGCTTGATGTATGCCTCGATCTCCTTGAGTATCTGCCGGAGCAGCAGCTTGTCGCTGTGTATGATGTAGAAGTCGTCCATGTACCTGCCATATACGAGGCCGCGGTCATCCCTCAGCCAGTGGTCGAAGGCGTCCAGATAGAGCAGCGCGAGCAGTTGGCTCGACTGGTTGCCGATCGGGATGCCGGGGTCTGGCGTGCTGTCGATTATGAGCCACAGCAGCCACTCAGCGAAGTCGATCAGCTCGGGATCCTTCAGCCACTTCAGGGCCCGGCGGGCCGTTTCGTAACAGTAGGAATGGAGCAGGGTGTAAAAGAACTTTGAAAAATCGCCCTTCAGTACCCAGCCGTCGGCGTAGTCCCACTCGTTCATCGGCCGGGGCGGCAGGCCGGCAGCCTTGCGGGCTGCTTCGTCTGCTGCCTTTCGGCTGAAGAAATAGTGGCGCATAGCCGCAGCCAGACGGTCGAGGCCGTCGTGGGTGCCTTTGCCGATCTGGCCGGCGTAGTTGTCCCGGATGAAGCGCCGGGAGAACGCCGGCTCGAGGACGTTGTCACAGAGCGAGTGCTGGACGACTTTGCCCTCGAAGTCGATGGCGAGGACGAGCCGCTCCTTGGGCTCGTACACCTTGAAGGGGTAGTAGGGCCCGAAGGAATAGTCGCGCCGCTGGAGCCTCTCAGAGAGGGCGACGGTGCGCTCGATGGCCTCCATGCGGTAGCGCATGGCGGTCGGGTTGTCGCGCTTTCCGCAGCGGGTTTTGCGGTATGCTTTGTAGAGCGCGATGGTGCTGTTTACGATATTCTCCATTGAAAAGTCTCCCCGCCGTGTATAGCTCCGGCCACGCTTTGCGTGCGCCGCCGGGGGCATCGGCGGTCTTGTGTTTACCCATGACCGGGCCGGTCAGACGGCCGCGGCTGCGGGAGGGATATGCCTTCCTTGGATGATGGGGCACAGTGTTCGCCGTCCGTCTCCGGGCGGTTAATAAGTCGGGCGATCCATCGAAGCGGGGCGCAGGCCGTTGTTGCCGTTGTAGGCGTTGTTCCTGTTCAGAGTGCCATCGGTGTTGACGTTGCGGGCGTTGTTGGCCGAGCCGGCACGAAAAAACAAGGCATACCCCGAGGGCCGCCTCACTGGTGACGCTTCTGTGCGTCCAGCTTGGCGGCCCTCTCTTTATCCGTTTTGTACCATTTGGCGGTCTGGTTCTTCACGCCGGCCGCCATCTTCGCCCAGTATGCAAAGGCGTCATCGCCGAAGCCGCTGAGGATCTCATGCGCGAGCTCGATGTGGTGGATCAGCTTTCGGCAGTTGCGAAGCGCCGACCGCTGCGCGCGATACCTGAGCTCACGCTCCTCGGGATCCGTCAGGAGCAGATCGTTGGCCTCCATCAGATCTGCGACGAGGTCGCTGGCCTCGTTCATCATCCTCTGTGCCAGACCGAGCCGCTCCTTCTTCGGGAAAACGGCCGGGTTTCTGGTCTTGATGTAGGTGTGTTTCTCGAGCTCCTTGGCGTCCGTGATGACCTGCATCTCGGGCAGTTTGTCACGGCCGAAGGGCGGGCGGCCTACATTGGCCCGCTCGTATGGCCGCGAGTGTCCGTTGCTTGCCGTAGTATCTCACCTCCTCGCCTTTGATTGTGACGCGGGCGCTGCTGCCGTCGTAGGTCTTGCCCTGAATGACGATGACGCCGTCCTCCCGCTTGCAGCAGGAGCAGGGCAGGGCCAGCTCGACGAACAGGTGCGCGATGATGCAGGAGGCTTCGGCTGGTGGGATCGGGGTGTAGTTGTAGCAGTTTCCCATCAGCACTCGAGCCTCCGCTGCCCTGTGTTCCAGATGCCGGATCTCACGGTCAGCCCCTCCAGATCGTCGAATGTGATCTGGAAGGGGTTGCTCGTGATGTCCGTGCAAACGAAGTCCCACAGGGCGTCGACCTTCACCTTCAGAGCGTTGTCAGCCGCGTCGACATACTCCTTCGTCGTGATGTCCTTCGGGTCGTCGACTGCTCCGTAGTGTTTCATAGGCCGGCCTCCTTACAGTGCGATGCTTGTGATGATGACGAGGATCGGGTTGGAGGGCGCGGCCGCGAGCGTGACCGTGACTTTGCCGTTGGCCGAGGCCGTAGCGTTATCGAAAGAGATGTCGCCGATGACCTGCTCCTTGGTGGCGCTGTCGATCAGGATCACGCTGAGGATGTAGCCGGTGACGGCGAAGCTCTTGCTCGCCGCGTCGCTGAGGGTCTGGACGGTCTTGGTGACGGCCTTCGGGATCGCGGGCTTGTTCTTGATGAAGGCGTCACTATTGCCGTCCGTCTCGTTCCAGTCGCTCTGGACGTTCTTCTCGGCGTCGGCGGGAGCGTGGGCGCTCTGGCTGTGGTCGTATGCCGTCTTGCCGCGGTCGCCGCGGTAGGCGGTGCTCGCAGTCTCGCCGATGGCGAGGTCGTTGCCGATGACGGCGTAGGTCGTCCCGCTCCAGCGGTACGTCTTGTTCTGGTACTCGCCTTTGCTCAGGATGACGTAGATCTTGTCGGACTCAGGTGTCAGGGCGGCGCCGCCGGAGGTCTTACTCAGCCAGTCGGCACCGAGGGCCGTGGCGCCGGTGCGGATGTAGGCGTCGACGACGTCGTCCACATAGCTCGGGAGCTGGTTGGCCGGCACCTTGCCGCCGCTGTCCAGCTCGGCCACGCCGCCGGCTGCGCCCTTTTCCGTTGCGGGGATCGCGCCGACGTCAGCGGCAGCGGACGGGATCGTCGGCTTGTCGCTCAGATCCTTATAGCTGCCGGAGAAGGCCACGGTCTTGAGGTCGCTGAAGAACTTCAGCACCTTGCCGAGCAGGACGCTCAGCTTCTCGCCAGAGGTGGGCGCCTCACGCTTGGCCGATGCCTCGAAGGCGACGGTCGCGTTGGAGCCGTCGCCGTCCGTGTTCAGCTTGCTGGTGTCCTTGGGGTGGACGTGGTCGCCGCGTGCGAACGCCATCTCAGTGCCGACGGCGGCGGTGCCGTTCATCTTCGGCGTAGTCGTGGACGCTGCTGCGCCCTCGGGGATGTCGCCGGAGGTGATAAAGCCGCTGTCGTTCTCGAGCTGCGAGGTCTTGGTCGGCACAGGGATCCATTTCTCACCTGTCCACAGGTACAGCGTCAGGTCGATGCTGTTGAAATAGATCTGGCCGATCTTCGGGTTGGCCGGAGGTGCAGCGAGCGGCTGCATGATGGCGTTTTGGATCTCGTTCTGTGAGAGATCAATGCTTGTCAGGAATTTCACGGGTTTACCTCCTTAGTTGAAGTATGCAGTCCCGGAAAAGGCTGCGCAGAAGGTCAGGCGCACGGTGTTGTCGTCGAGGTAGTCGACCTCCCCGATGACCACAGTGCCGGCGCTGTCGACGACCGTGACGGCGGGCCGCTTTCCGAGGTTGTGGGCGACTGTCCACACCTTCGCTGCCTGCGCCTGCTTGTGGGTGTGGTGCCTGTCGTCCGTGATGCCGAGCTGCGCCGGCGTCATGTCGCCGATCAGCTCGTGCCCGTTGATCTTGGGCTTGTTGCGCAGGGCTTCGTAGTTTGAGGCGCTGCCGCCGCCCGTCTCCTTCATGGAGGCGGTCATGGAGGCAGGCGTCTCGGTCATCTTCGCCCCGAAGGTCTCTGCGCTGCCAGAGAACGAGGCATTGAAGTCGACGCTCACTTAGATGACGCCGTCCTTCAGGATCCGGCTGAGCGGGGCGGTCATAATGTTGCTCGCAAACGCGCGCCCGTCCTCCGTCCTGCCGCGGATCTGCACCTCCACCTGTTGATCCTCGTCTGGAGACAGAGAGCCGAGCAGCAGCGTGTCGGCTTGCGTCAGGCTGACGGTGACGACCTTGTCGGTCGCGTCGACGCCCTCGTCCCCGAGGTGCTTGGTGACTTCCACCTGCTTCGGCGGGGCATAGGTGGCGAGCTGCTGCGTGCGGAATGTTACCCACATGGTCACGAACTCGCTGACGTCGATGTCACAGTTGATGGTGATGGTTGGTGTGGTGCCTCTATACATGGGCGGCCTCCTTTCTGGCCTTTGGCCGGTAGTTTAGCACTCGAGGCGCTGGAGTCCGCTGTTCCAGATGCCGGCCGTCAGGGTGATGCCCGTCAGGTCTGCAAACGTGATCTGGAAGGGGTTGGTCGTGATCTCGCTGAAAACGGCGTCCCACAGTGTTGCGATCTTGCTGGTGTTCTGGCCGACCGCGTTGCTCAGGTCATTCACCGACGCCTCGGCGGCCTGTGCGATTGCGATGGCCTGCCGGGCGAGCGCCAGAGCCTCCTCTGCCGTAGCCTGCGCGCCGAGGGCGATGGCTTTGTAGGTCTCGTAGTCCTCTTTGGTGGCGTAGGCGTCGGCGGGGATGTAGGCGGTCACGTTGGTGGCCGTGCCGATCGCGGTGACGATGTCGATGGTTTTCTCGACGATGGTGGCGCCGCCGGATGGCGGGATCCACTCGGCCAGATCGCCGCAGTTGCCGTAGCAGTACAGCACCTCGCCGACCTCGGGATCGGGATCTTCGGCATAAAGGCCGAGCTCGCGGTAGTAGAAGCCCTCGGTCTCGTCGCCGTTGGTGAAGATGCCGCCGACGGCCACGGTGCCGTCACCGTTGATCTTCAGCTTCGTGATGTCGACGGTCGCCTTCGGGCTGACCACGCCGGTGAGGGTGCGGGGCGTCTGGCCCTCCTCGAGGTAGCCATCGCCGAGGACGATCTTGGTGTAGTTGATCTTCTGGCCGGCCACGCCCTTCGCCAGAACGATCAGGCCGGCGGTGGTGATGTCGTTGTTGATAAATGCAGCCATGTCTATCTCCTTTCCTTAGTCTGAGATGACCGCCGCGTCGGTGCCGATGCTGACGGTCTCGCGGTTGTTGTCGTGGACGACGGCCGCGTGGTAGATGTGGATCTCGTCGCTGCCCATGACGTGCACCTCTTGGGTGTGATCCCTGACGGCCATGCCGGAATAGAGGAACATTTCGCCGGTCAGGCAGATCAGGATCGCGTCGAGCCACGAGCTGCGGCGCTTGACCGTCCGCAGCAGCTTCAGGAACAGGTCGAGGTTGCTGTTGACGAGGCTCGGGTTGTCGCTCAGCACCTTGAAGTGATGCGGCTGCCCGCCGTACTGATACCACTCCCTGACCTCGCCGGTGCCGAAGTAGTCGGCCACGATCTGCTCCACGGCGTAGGGGTGCCGAGTTTCGCGTAGACGCGGTCGCTGTTGCGGATGACGGCCTGCTTGGCTGCGATGGGCGCGGTGCTGTCATACCACTGGATGTTCAGCTCCCACGCCATTTCGTCGAGCTCTGCGTCGCTGAGCTGGTCGATCTTGTCCCACCTGCTCAGGAGCTTCAGGCGTGCATAGGCGTCGCGGCTGATAATGTCGCAGCCGGTGGCGATGCCCTTGTCGCTGCCGTCCTCCTGCATCCACGCAGGCAGCAGTTTGACCATCTCGGTCTCATTGAGCCGCATTTACACCACCTCGCTCTCGACCTTGTGGCTGACAGTCAGGTGGCCGCTGAATTTGGCGACTTGCGTGTCGTCGAGGGCCTTGTAGGTCGGCTTGACGACGTCCACGCGGAAGGCGCCGGTCAGGTTCTCGCCCCACGAAGGCGAGAGGATCCGCTTGCGGAGCTGGTCGGGGTTGATGTCCCGGCCGAGGGCTGCGACTTGCCACTCGTTGTAGCGGTCGATCGCGCCGCCGGTGCCTTCGACGTTGGCGATCACCTCGGCCTCGCTCTCCGGCGTGGTGTAGTACACGATCTCGATGTCGTAGGTCTCGACCTCCGGGGCACGGCGCTCACCTTGTCAGTGAGCGGCCGGATGTCCTTGGCGTTGACCACGTCCAGCACCTTCGCCAGCATGGCAGCGTCGGGGATCCCGCCGCCTTCCAGCAGGGGCACGATCTTGACGCAGCCCTCCAGCGTGCGGGTGATGATGATGTCGATGCTCTCGGCGGCCGAGAGGCTGCCCTTGAGCGTGATGGTCAGCAGGTCGTCGGTGTAGTCGACGGTGTAGTCCGTGTCCTTGGCCGCCGCCGTGCTCTGCCCGTGGGCCTTCACGACGAGGCTGTCGGCCAGAAGTGTGCCGCCGCCCTTGAAGGCTTTGCCGTCGCAGACCGTGAGGGTCTCGCTGACGGTTTCCTTCTCGCTGACAGCCTTTGCGTCCACGATGGAGCTGTCGGCCGTCATTACCCAGTAGATGTAAGCCTGTTCAGGGCCCGCGGTGGATCTCTTGGCGGGTGCCAGACGGATCCGCTCGCGGAGGCGGTTGTCGCCCTCGGTAGTGTAGGGCTCGCCGTCATCGCCTCCGGCCGTTTCGGTCAGATTGGTGACGGACTCGATGTAGGGGATCAGGTCGACGAGGGTGGCGATCGTGCCGGCTGCGTAGCCGTTGAACTTCGTGCCGTTGCTCACGGCCGAGGTAGGCACCTCCACAGAGTAGGCGCCAGCTTGCAGCACAGCGATCTCGTCGGTCGCAAAATAGTTTTCGCTGTCCGGCGTCACCTTCGTCCACTTCGGAATGATGATGTTTCTCTCCTGCGGCGTGGAGACAGAGAAGCGCATGGTCGTCTTGGCCGGTGTGCCTTCCAGTCGTTTCACGTCCTGCCGCTCGCCGATGGCGTCCAGCACCTCGCCCCTCGCATAGCGGAGGAGCGTCTGCCGGCCGACGTCGTTGAGGCTGTTGTAGAGGGCAACGAACACGGGCACGAGAGCCTCGCCGAAGATCCGGCGCTCGTCGCCCGGGTAGAGCGGCTCGCCGGCGCCCTTTTCGAGCTCGGTGATGATGGTCTTGTATAGGGTGCTCGCGTCTGTCGTGGTGAGTTTGATGTCCTCGCCGTAGGTGTTTGTCGCGTCGCTCACGCTGTTCACCTCCTTCATGTGATGTTGTCGATGCTGGCCCGCAGCTCGAAGTCGCCGGCCTGAGCGGTCAGAGCCTTCAGGTCGGAGTCACTGAGCTGCACGCGGGGCTCGTAGGTTTCCACGAGGAACTCCACGTCGGCGGCCAGATCGGTCGCAGCAGTTTCGCTCGGCTTGTCGATCAGCGTGCGGTCGATCCCTTTGATGCGCTCATAGGGCACCTCCCCGCGGATGGTCTTGAGGAGGTTCTGCACACAGATCTCGGGCGCTCCGTTGCCGGATGCTTTCATGGGATCACCTCGCTTTACTTGAGCTGTGCGTTGTTGGGTTTCTTCGCAGCCTTGTCGCTGCTGGATGCTCCGACGGTGACGGCGCTCAGACGCCGACCGACGCCGCCAGAGGACGAGACGCCGGCCGCGGACGAACTCTTGCTCGAGCCGCCTGCGCTGGCCTTCTTGCTGCTGGCCTCCTCGGCGTATTCCGTCAGATTGATCGTGATCTTGCCCTTCAGGATCCGGCCGAGGTTGTCGAGTGTGGTGTCTGAGAGGCTGACGCCGGTGAGCTGAAGATTGGCCGGGCCGAAGCGCCGGCCGGCCAGATAGAAGGGGCGTACTGCCCGACCAGCGACGTCCACGACTCGAACTCTCCCCGGGCGTCGCCGCCCACGGCAGACGCCAGATTGAAGTCGAAGCTCATGCTTTGCAGCTTGAGCGCCTTGGTCTTGGTGGCCGGGGATCCAGCCTTGTCGTCGCTGTTTTCTGTGTCGAGCTCGACGCTGGAGGAGACGCCATTCAGGGCGGCGATCCTCTGGCTGGAGACGCCCCACGTCTTGCCGTTCCATGATGCCATGACGGCCATGTCTATCCCTCCTTACTGCGGGCCAGAAGTGCCGCCTCCCATGCTGTCGGTGTGGGTGTGGCCGGTCAGGCTGATGCCCGTGGCGGTCACGTCTGCCGACGGGACGCTGATGCCCTTGTCCTGCATCGTGAGCGCGCCCTTCTTGACGGTGATGTCGCCCGGGACGATGCCGTCCCACTCTCCGTCCATGCGGGAGAGGATGATGCCGGTGCCGTCCTCGAACATAGCATAGGCGACTTCTGTGCCGGGGTCAGGTTTCCCATCTCTCCGCGCAGATACCACGGGATCGTCAGCGGCCGTGTGACCATGCTGTCGGCGGTGCTTGGGAGCACTCTGGCCGTAGTTTTGTCGCCGTTCCTGTCGATCTTTCCCTCCACGCTGGAGATCTTGCCCTTCTGGATCATTTGGTTGTTGCTGTTCATCAATATCCCTCCAGTGGCTTGCGGAGGTATAGCTTGCTCCGCGTCTTGACGTAGTCGTGCCGGATCCGGCTGATGAAGGCCGTGCCGTCCCACGACTTAACGCCTTCGGTCGCCAGCGTGACCACAGAGCCCGCCGCATAGTCTCGCAGCAGCGAGCCCGTCCAGAGGGTGCCGACGGTCGCGTTTTTGTTGGCGTCCCGGAGGAGGCCCTTGGCGAAGCGGTCGGCCTCGCTCTGGTCAGTCATGCGGAAGGGTAGGATCCGGCGCAGCACCTTGTCGCCGCCGTTCGGGGCTGCGAAGGTGCCGGTCAGACCGCCGTTGACGGCTTCGGCCGAGCCGTAGGCGTTGGCGCCCTCGTCGCGGTACTCGAAGTCATTGGCCGGGGTGATGGTGATGGTGTCGACGGGCTGCTGGCTTTCCATGTACGCCTCGTCGTAGACGACCAGCTTGCCGTCATACACCAGAAACGCCGCGCCCTCGAGGGTGCAACGGTTTTGAAAAAATGCGAAGTCTGCGAGGTTGTTCTGCTCAACGTAGTCGTAGGTCTGGTCGGTGATCCCGTAGGTCTCGAGCGTCAGGCCGTGGCGGCCGGCGATCTCCTGAGCCAGTTGCAGGAACTTGACCTTTTCCCACGATTTGCTCCGCTTATCCTTCGCAGACTGCGGGACGGAATAGGCCCGCAGGGTGATGATGCCGGACTCGGGGACGACGCTCTCGACGAACATTTTGCCCGTCTTGGCAGCGCCGTCCTCGATGGCGATGGTGTCGCCCTTCTTGGGGTTCCACGAGTCCCACAGCTCGCGGGTGTCGTTGAGCTTGAGCAGCAGCTCGTCGCTCTGCTTTTCGGCGTACATATCGTGATAGCAGCGGTGGACGCTGACGTCCGGGTAGATGTCGACGCCTTCGTATAGGATCTTCACGGCGTCACCTCCTCCACGGCGGCAGGGTCTCCGGCGTCTCCACGGTCTCGACGATCGGGATCCGCACAGCCTCGCCGCCCTCGAAGATCAGCACGTCGCTGAGGTCGGGGTTGGCCTCGATGATGGTGCTCGCCATGCGCTCCTCGTTATAGGCGACGAGCGCGATGCTGTCGAAGGTGTCGCCGCCCTGCGCCACATAATCAATAAAGCCGACTGTCTGCTGTGACATAGGCGCCGCCCTCCCTTCTGCTGAGTGCCTCGAGGATGAAGTCGATGAACTCCGGCTCGAGGTCGCGGAGCTTTCGGATCAGGGCGTCCTCGTCGGTGTCGCCCTCGACCTTGATCTGAGGTGAGAAGGACAGGCCGCTCAGGTCATAGACCACAGCCGTGCCCGATCCGCTGCTGATGGGCTCGTAGTCGGCCTCGCTGGATGCGCCCAGCATCCGGCCAGCCTCGGCCCAGTAGGACAGGTTTTGCGAGCGGTACGCAGGGTTGAAGCTGATGACCGCCTCGGTCGGATAGCGCGGATCCTCGCCCGCGATGGACGGGCCACTCGTGAAGCCGCCGGTCGCATAGCCGGAGACGTTGGCGCTGCCGCCGCCTCCACCTCCAAACAGGCCCGCGATCTTGCTGATGACGCCGGAGCCGAAGCTGACAATCTTCGATACCCAGCCGACGATCGTGCCGAGCACGCTTGCGATGGGCTCCAGAATAGCCAGCAGGGGCGAGAGGAGCGGCATGATCGCATTGAGCAGGCTCACGACCGGGGGCAGCAGGGCCTCGATCAGTTGCATCAGCGGAGGCAGCAGCGGCATGATGACGCTGTTGACGATTTGCAGGGCAACCTCCAGCAGCGGGGTGATGACCGGCAGCAGCGCGGCGATCAGGTTCGCCAGCACAGGCAGCACAGTCGAGATGATCTGCGTCAGCATCGGGAGCACGGTGGCAAGGATGCTGGCGATCGGCGGTAGAATAGCCTGAACGATCTGCATGAGCGGCGGGAGTAGCTGCTGTGCGAGGTCGAGCAGAGGCGGCAGGAACGAGCCCACGAGCTGAGCCAGTAGTGGCAGGATGACGCTGTTGACGATTTGCAGGGCAACCTCCAGCAGCGGGGTGATGACCGGCAGCAGCGCGGCGATCAGGTTCGCCAGCACAGGCAGCACAGTCGAGATGATCTGCGTCAGCATCGGGAGCACGGTGGCAAGGATGCTGGCGATCGGCGGTAGAATAGCCTGAACGATCTGCATGAGCGGCGGGAGTAGCTGCTGTGCGAGGTCGAGCAGAGGCGGCAGGAACGAGCCCACGAGCTGAGCCAGTAGTGGCAGGATGCCCGCAGCCAGCTCCGTGACCATCGGCATGACCTTCTTCAGGGTGTCGCCCATGCCGACGAGGAAGTCCTGCACAAACGGCATACAAGCGTTGAGCGTGTCGGTGATGACCGGGCTGATTTCCTCGAAGGTGTCGGTCAGGATTGGGGCCAGCGATGTCAGCGTGTTGGCGATCATCGACGCCATAGGCAGTAGGGCCACTTCGGCCGACCTCTTGACCGCCTCGAAGGCAGAGCCGAGGTCGTTGTACTTGACGTCGTTGATCTGCTGGAGTGCGGCGGCGCCGTCATAGGCTGCGGTCTCGATGTCTCCGAGCACGGGCAGGATGCCCGCCTCCAGATCCTCGAACTGTGAGCCAAACAGTGCGACGCCGATCTCGTTGCGCTTGAGAGGATCCTCGAGCTTGTTCAGAGCCTCGACGGTGTCGAAAAATGCAGCCTGCGCGGTCTCGCCGCCGGCTGCAAAGGCCGCGAACATTTTGTCGGAGTTGAGGCCGAGGCCCTTGAAGGCTTCGGCGCTGCTGTCGCTGCCGTCTTTCGCTCTGATGTTGAACTCCTTGACGGCGTCGGCCACTTTGTCGATGCTGAACAGGCCGGCGTCAGCGCCTTCCACGAGGGAGCCCATGAACTGGTCGGCGCTCAGGCCGAGGGCCGCAAACTGCGCCGAGTATTCGTTCAGGGTGTCGAGCAGGTCGCCGTTTTTGTCTGCGCCGTTCTGTGCGCCGGTGGCGATTAGGCCGTAGGCTTCTTCGGCGCTGATGTTGAAGTTTTTCATCAGAGCCGAGGCGGCTCTGGCGCTTTCACTGATGTCGTAGTCGAAGGTGTCACGCAGCACGAAGCCGGCCGCGGTGGCCTGCTCCAGTGCTTCGCCGGCCAGATCGCTCGCTTTCTGCGTAGCGGCCAGCCCTTCGGCCACGTCGTTGAAGTCCTCACCGAGGTTCTGCGCGTAGATGTTTTTTACACTCTCGCCCAGCGCGTCCAGCTCGTCGCCGGTGGCGCCGGTAGATGCGGAGAGCTGGTTCATGGCTTTGTTGTAGTCGTCGCCCAGCTCTGCCAGATACTTCCCGGCCTCGACGACCGCCTTGCCCGTCGCCACAGCGATGCCGCCCACGGCAGCACCGACGGCAACGGCCTTCCAGTTTACTTTGTCGAGGTGTCCCGCGACGTTGTCCATCGCCTTCCCGAGGGATGGGTCGATGGTGCCGGCGAAGCTGACGACGGCCTGCATGATCTTGTTTTTGCCTGCCATCAGTGTCACCTCCTTCTGTATTTCCTGAAGTTATTCCGGGGCATTGAGGCGGCCTTGTCGCGTTGCCGCTTGGCCTCCTCGGCTGCCTCGTAGTATTCCATCAGGAAGTCGGTCAGGCGTTCCCGTCTGAGCTCGCCGACTGAGGTGTGGAAGGCTCGAGAGTAGTCTCGGACGAGCTCTCCGAGCCGCTTTCCTCGGATTGTGCCGCCGACCTCGCCGTAGTAAAATTTCGGCCGATCCTCATAAGCTCCATGACGTCGGGGCCGCTGATGCGCTCGAGGTCGCTGACGTCGATGTCGCTGTTGACGGCGACGATCGCCATCATGGCGAGATAGGCGTGCAGGGAGTAGTCGAGCTCGCAGGCGCCGGCGCTGCCGCCGCCCTTGTTGGAGGTCGCGCGGAGCTTGCGGGCCTCAGCATCGGCAAACATTCCCACGGTGATCGCGTCGGTGTCATAGGTCAGAGTCTTGACCTTTTTGCCGTTGATGGTGATGGGGTTCTGGAGTGTCAGCTTTTCCATGTGTGTCTCCTTTCGATAAATAGAGGGCGCCGCCCGGAGGCGACGCCCTTCTTGTTACAGGACGCTGCGGATGTCCTTGGCGTAGTCGACGCCGCCGACGCGCATGATGGTGTTGAGCTGGTCGATCAGCCAGTATTCGTTGCCAGCGACGAAAAGCTGGTAGCGGCTGACGGCCAGCGCGATCTCGTTCTCGCTGGCGTTGCCGGGATCCACGCTCAGGCCGGGGATGCCCTTGGAGACGCAGCGGAGGAACGCCTTGCAGCCTTCGGTCTTGGTGGAGCCGTCGGAGAGCTTGACGTCCTGCGCCCAGCGGATCTCGATGGTCTTGCTCGTCAGCTTGACGAGGCTGCGCAGGCCGAGGTCAATGCCGATCTTAGTGATGGATGCCTCCATCGCCTCGATCTGGCCGGGCAGCGGCGCCGTGTAGGTTCCCATCGCCTTGAAGTCAGCCGTCACAAGGTTGACGGGAGGCAGGGCGATGGTCACGTCCTTGGCGGCGAGAACGCCGTCCACATAGACGGTATCGGCGAGGATGGGGCCCTTCAGGTCGAGCCACAGATTTGCCATTACTCGTCACCTCCTTCGTAGTAGACGGAGAAGCCCGCGTCGGTGTAGGCGACGTAGACGCTCGCAGACTTGAGGGGCGGGGTCGGGGTGACGGCGATGTCCCAGCGGAAGTCGCCATTCATCACGTCGGTGGTGCTGTTCTCGCTCTCGAGGAACAGGATCACAGGGGATCCGAGCAGCGCGCCCATGCTGACATAGCCGTCGAGCTTCTCCTGCTCGCGGTTGATGATGCGATCCTTCAGTGCGCGGGTCATGGGCTCGTCGATCTCCGGGCTCCACTCGCGCTGGAAGTCGTTGGTGATGTGCATGAGCATCCGCATGGAGACGTCGAAGATCGCGCGAGGATCCACGTCTGCGCCGTAGGTGTAGGCAGCCGTATGGTCGCCCCACAGTACCCATTCGCCGCCCCATGCCACGGCGGTGCTGATGCCGTTCTGCGTCAGCTCCTTGCCGCTCTGCTGGTCGAAGCCGCGGTTTTTCGCGTTGGCGCCGAAATACTGCTTGATGACGGGGATCGCCTTGTTGCCGCAGGTCTCCATCGGGACGCTGTTGTGGCTGAAGTCGGCACGCATGAGCTCGACCACGGCCAGCGTGCTCAGGTGGAACACGTTGCCGAGGTTGTCCACAGCCTGCGGCCAGTAGACCTTAGAGCGCTCGCCGGTGAAGGCGTTGGCCTTCTTCCATGCGATCGCCTTGGTGATCGTGTCGACCGCCTGCGCGGTGCTGTCCACGAGGGCAGGTCGGCCACGACGAAGGCGTCCCAGTGGCCGTTGATCTTCTTGCAGGTCGTCAGCATGGCGTTGTAGACGGCAGGGCTGTGACTCCAGCCGGGGGCCGCGATCAGATTGCAGACCGCGAACTGCTCGGGATAGAGCAGCGCGATCGCGCTCAGGCCGCTGTACTCGCCGGAGGAGGTGACGCCGCCGATGATGTCGCTGTCTGCGATCTCAGAGTCGTCCACCTCACTGAAGCTGGCCGTCAGGCTGCCGGCGAGCTGCGCGTCGTCCTTCAGGCTGGTGATGATGACCGTGCCCTTGGTGAAGTTATAGTCCACAGCGTAGTCGGTGCCCTCGACGTAGTTGCCGCTGTCATTCTTTGCGATGGTCAGGGTGTCGAGGATGATCTTGTCGCTGGCGAACTCGGCGCGGCCGCCGGTGAAGGTGAGGGTCTTGGTAGTGGCCGTCTCCTTGCGGTGCTTGCCCGCGGAGGGGTCGATCACATTGATGACGTAGATCGGGCCGATGTTCCCGAGGGTGTTGTTGAAATGCGCGTACACGGCCTCGCACAGGGTAAAGGTGCCCCAGTCGGACGAGTAGCCGATCTTCTTCTGCGCGTCGACCAGACTGGTGATCTTGATCGGCGCGTTGATGATGCCGGCCTTGCCGAAGTCGCGCACGAGGTTGACGGGTGCCGTGCCGATATAGACCGGCGTGGTGCCCGCCTGCACGGCGCTCTGTGCCACAGTCTCGCCGATGTGGCCGTAGGCGCCGTAGAGGTATTCGTTTGCCATCTGCTTATCCTCCTTTGCATGAAATTAGAGCAGCCGAGTGGCTGCCCTTAAAGCAGGTGTTGGTAGCTTTTCGGGTTGCGGGTCAGTGTCTCCTCGATGGAGAACTCAGCCCATGCAAACCAGTACGGGTAGAAGTCGGGGACGGCGTCTTGCTCCGTGACAGGGCCGAAGGTGATGCCCTTCTCCTTGATGACGCGGAGGTCGCCGAGGTACTCGGCGTTTTCAATCAGCCGGAGAGCTGTGTCCACAAAATTCCATGCGTCACGCCAGCCCTCTCCGTTCTTCACGAAGTAGGAGGCCGCCGCCTCGTTGTATTGCTGGATGTAGGTGCCGCTGCCGTCGCCCTTCGGCTTGAAGATGTCGGGCCCGTGGTAGCCGGGATCCCACGCTGAGAAGCAGAGCCGGATCTTGATGTCTCGGGCACTCTGGAGCAGGTCGTCGTCGCCCTGAACGATCTGCACGCAGACCGACGGGATCGGCGCGGCGATGTTCGGGGGCGTCCTGTCCTTCGATGGTACGAAAAGCGAGAACGCGGCCGGGTTTACCAGCTTGTATGGGTAGGAGGCGTCCGTTGCGTTGTCGTCGGGGAGCTTCAGCTTGACCAGAGGGCAGACCTCGGCGGTCAGCCAGTCCCGGACGGTTTCGATGCTGTTGACGATGGACATGGGGCACCTCCTACATGGTGACAGTCTGGCCGAGGGCCACGGTGGCGATCCCCATGTCCTCGCTCCAGTCGTTGACGATGTACTCGCGGCCGTCGACGTTGAGCCCTTCGCCCGCCGGGCGCCGAGCGGGCAGATCCTCGACCGCCGCATAAAGCAGCAGAGAGGACTCCGCGACGCTCAGCTCTTGCCCCCTTGGCGTTCCTTCAGGGCGTTGTCGTCCAGCACGGCGGCGATGGCTCTGCCTTCGACGGTGTGCTTCTCACCGAACTCGTCGAGATTGAGAAACGTGTGCCGACGGTCAGCCTCGACCATCGCCTTGAAGCTGAAGGCCATCAGACGGGATCGGCGGCGCCGATCTGAGGGGCTCCTCGTCGTCGGCGCCGTCATCAGGCTGCTCGGCCTTGGCGGCCTCGATGGCAGCGATGACGTCGGCCTTCTTGCGCATAGCAGAGGCGTCCACGCCATAGCGCGTGGCCACTTCCTTCAGCTCGTCGAGCTTCATGTCCTCGTTGTACTCAGGGGCCTCGTCGGCCGCGGTGTTGGTGCTGGCAGGCTCGTCGGCGTCGTCACTGGGAGCGGGTGCGGGCTGCTCGGCAGTCTCGCCCAGCTCGCCGATGTACTTGGCGACGCCTTCCTTCACCAGACGGGCCTCCAGCTCGTCGTCGAACTTCTGAGGGCCGTCTGCTTCAGTGATGGGGATCACCTTGCGGCCGTTATAGTAGCCGAAGGTGCCCTTGATGATCTGGATCATGCTCTGCTCCTTTCTGCTGCGCTCAGTCCGTCAGGACGTCCGCAACGATGAACGGGTTCTTGTTGTTGGGGATCATCAGCGGGCGGCTGGAGATGGTCAGCGTGCGGCTGTTGCCTTCGGCGCTGCTCACATACTTCGGCACGCGGCGGCCGGCGTAGGTGTGGAACTCGCCGTCGCTCTGCTCGACCTGAGAGACGGCGCCGTAGGCGGTGCGGCCAGCGCCGGGAGCGGTAAGGACGCACTTGCCGGACGGGATGTAGAGCTTGTCGTTGCCCTCGTCGTCGGTGTAGGTCAGGTCGTAGGAGATGACGCTGATGATGCGGCCGAGGACGTTCAGGCGGGCCACGATGGCAGCGCCGTCAGGCAGCAGCTCAGGCTCCACGTTGCCGATCTCGATGCGGCGGTTGTCGAGGAGCTTCTGCACGGCTGCGTCGTTGATGATGGTGTCAGCCACGTCCGGGGAGCAGACCAGATCAGAAGCGCGGAGGCCGCGCTTGGTCAGCATACGGATCATGGCCTCCAGATCCTTCAGGATCTTGCCGCCGGTGGCGTCCCACTTGGCCGTCGGGGTGTAGGTCGCGGGGTTGCTGGCCTCGGAGTAGAAACGGATCTCCATCTCGTCGGCCTTGTCGACGTCGTCGGCGATGTGCTTCATCACGCAGCCATTGGTCAGCATGGTCTCGGCGGCCATCGCTTCTTCGCGGTTGGTGATGAGCTCACCCAGCTCGTCAGCGTCGCGCAGGATGAGGGTCTGCTGGCGCTGCTCAGGGGTGAGCTGAGAGTAGAGAGCCTCGCCGAAGCCGCGCTTGCGCAGCTCGTCGAGGGTCAGGACGCGACGGGGAGCCACGAAGGGCGGGGTGTAGCGTTCCATATTGTAGCCGGCGCGCAGGACGGTGACGCCGCCCTTGCGAGGGCCACGAAGGGCGCCAGCTTCTTGCTGCCGTCACGGAACTCGACGAGCACGTCGTCGGTGGCGAAGATGTCGCTCGCGTCGTTGGTGGGGAAGTAGCGGTCACGCAGGAAGGTCGCAGCAGGGGTGAGCTGCTGCACGGCCATGAGCAGCGTGTGGGTGTCGTAGAAGTTAAAAGGCATTTTGTTGTCCTCCTTCTCTTAGTATTCGATGGCGTCGGAGAGCAGGATGCCGGCCTTGCGCAGCTCCTCCTCGTCGGTCGCCTTCAGGGTGTAGCCGCTTGCGACAGCCAGCTTGTTGCGGGCGAAGTGGCCGGTGCGGTAGGCCAGCACGGTCACGTCCGCGGTGGTGCCGACTTCCACGTCCTCGGCGAGGATGCAGTTGGCGGTCAGGGTTTCGTTGGTGGTCGCGGTGGAGCCGAGGATCACCAGCTTGCCGTCGCCGGCGGTGCCGGCAGACAGGGCCAGCACGGTGCCGCGCTTATAGGTGGCTGCGGCGGTGGCCTCCTTGCGGATGGTCACGGTGAACACGTCAGCGACGGGCTCGTTGGCAACGATCAGGCCATCATAGCCGACGCTGCCGAGGTTTTCGTCCAGTCTCTTGCTCATTACTTCTTACCTCCGTTCTGAGACTTGGTGGAGTTGTAGAGGCCGACGATGGCGTCCACCTTTGCCTTGTCGTCGCTTTCGCTGCCTTCCTCGCCGCCGTTAGGGGCAGCGCCGACGCCGGCAGCGCCGGACTCGTCGTTGTCAGCCTTGGCGTCCTTCAGGTGCTTGGCACCGAGGGCCGCCTGCTTCTGCATAGCCTTGAGCGCGAGCTGCTCAGCGGTGCAGGGGTCTCGCCGTACTTGGCGTCCCTGACGAGCTGCGCGTCGCCCACACTTGCGGCGATGCTGTCGATGGCCTCGATGCGGGCGCGCTCCTGCGTTCTGGCAGTTTCGGCCGCCTGCTGCTCGATCTGAGCCACGACGTCGGGGTGCTGTGCTCTCATTTCTTCGAGGGTCATGGTCTTGTTGTCCTCCTTCTTGGGGCCGTCGTTCTTGGCGGCCGCGTGTTTATTTCCAGCCGCAGGGGCGGCGTGGATGCTGTTGTCGATGGGGATCGTCCCCGGGATGTGTCTGAAGCCCTTGACGTCGTGCCGGATGCCGGCGACGAGGAGCACCTTCTTGTCGGCGCTCAGGGCGACGTCGGGGCCTTCGTCTGTGAGCAGGGTGTCGGCAAAGCCGTTGTCAATGGCCTCCTGCCCGACCATCCACGTCTCGCGGGTCATCATGCTGCGGAGCTGGTCGACCTCGAGGCCGGTCTTGGCGTGGTAGATCTCCGCGATGGCCCGCTCGCTCGCGTCGAAGTCCTTCTGGAGCTTCTTCAGGTCTGCGAGGGTGTAGTAGTCGTAGAGCAGCCCGGCGACGCCGTGGATCATCACCATGCTGCCGGGATAGACCTGTACCTCGTCGCCCGCGCAGGCGATGACGCTGGCCGCGCTGGCCGCGATGCCTTCCACGACGACGACCTTGTGGCCGGTCAGGCCCTTGATGGCGTTGTGGATGGCGATGCCGGTGTAGAGGTCGCCGCCGCAGCTATTGATCTTGATGGTGATGTTGCTCTTGCCCTTGACTGCCGTGAGATCCTCCATGAAGCTCTCGGGCGCGATGTAGAGGCCGGGCTCGGGCTCGCCCGTCCACCAGTCCACAGGCTGACGGCTCACGACGTCGCCGTAGAGGGTGATCTCGCCCTCGTCGTCGCCGATGCTGGCGACGTTCCAGAACTTGATCGGCGTGCCCGCAGTCTGAGGCCCGGCGCAGAGCCGGGGAGTGTTATGCGTTCTCATGCTTGTCTCCTTCCTTGATGCTTTTGATGGCCTCGGCGACGATCGCCTCCCGCAGAGCTGCGGAGATCGTGCCGCTGGCCGCTGTGCTCTGGTCGACCTGCCCCTGCGCTGCGCGCAGCTTCTCGTTTTCCCGAGTGAGCTGGTCGACGTTGGCGTCCCACTGACCGCCGTTGAGTCGGATGGTCGCCTGTTCTCTGGTCGTGATGCCTTCGCCGATGGCGAGGATCTCGGCCGTGATCTCCTTCGTCGGGTCGAGCTGTCCCTGAGAGGGGCCGATCCACTCGGCGCCGAGGTATGCGGCGCGGATCGCCGGATCTGCGAAGAAGCCCGGGGCGCTGATGCGGCCGCGGGCGACGGCTTCAGAGAGCCAGATCTCATATACCGGCGTGCAGAAGTCATCGACAAACCACTTGCGCCTCATGCGGAACGCCTTCCACGCCTCCATCAGGGCGGCGCGGCTGGCGCTGTACGAACTGTTGAAGCTCTTGAGCAGAAGGTCGGCCGGGATCTCGAGTGCGGCGCCCACCTGTTCACAGATGGCGCGCAGGAAGGTGTTGAAGCCACTGGCCGGCCGCTTGGGGTCTGCAAAGGTCACGTCCTCGCCGGGCTTCATGATGTTGATCTGGCCGGGGCCCATCTCGTACTCGTTAGGATCTCGGCTCACCTCCGGCAGGCTGCTCCCGACCTCGTTGAACGGGTTGTCGCCGGCGCCTGCCTCGGTCTTGATGAAGGCCGTGAAAAACGACTCGACGACCGCCGCAGTCAGCTCGCTCTCGGTGTAGCGGCGAAGCTGGAGCAGGGGCTCGATGACCTGCGCGAGATAGCTGACGCCGCGGTATTGATCCGGGCGCTCGCTCTCCATGACGTGCAGGATGTTCGGCAGGCCAGTCCGCTCGCCGTATGCCTGAACACGGGCCCACGTCGTCGTCGTGCTGCCGAGCTCGAAGGGGTAGGTGCTGCGGATGTGGTACGCCTCGATCTGGCCGTCGTCGTTCACCTCGACGCCGTCGTAGATGGTGTTGCCGTTGGACGCCTTTCCAGTGGTCAGCAGCATCGGGGTGATGATGCCGGAGGTCGTCGGTGTGGCGACTCGGTCGGCCTCGATCAGGTGAAGGCGCAGCGAGTAGGGCGTGAGCAGCGTCGGCTCGTACTGCTTCACGACGGCGAACACGTCGCCGCTGACCAGCCACGAGGATAGAGCGAGCTGCTGCATGGCTGCGAAGTTGTTGACGCCGGTGGCGTCGCACGCCCTTTGTTCTCAGACCAGAGGGCGAACTCCCGCTCGGCCTGAGCCTGCCATGCGTCTGCGGCCTCCTGCGTCATGCCGAGCGCCTCGCGGTCGATCCGGCTCTTGAGCTGGAGGCCGATGCCGACGACGTTGGTGCGGTTGGTGCGGATGGCAGAGGTGGCGATCGGGGCCGCCATGTAAAGCATCCGGGCACGCTGCCGCAGGGTGTAGTTGTTGGCGTCGATGTCCTCCTTCGGGCTGCCGCTCATAGCTCTGAAGCCCTTGGTCGCCTTCTTGTGCCAGCTCGCGCCGGCGTCGCCGTAGCCCTTATTCACAGGGCGCGGCTGCTGCCGCCTGTTCTGTGGGCGGCTTCTGCTTTTTCTTTTGCTGATGGTGCTCACCTCCTTCATGGTGAAGATGGCCGAGTCGGGAGAAAAGGAGCGAAAACTCCCGGCGTCGGCCTATGAAAAAGCCCCTTTCGGGGCTTCTTTCACCAGTCTCGGGGCACTACTCCCACAGCTTTTCGCGGCTTCTCGCCGTTCAGTGCGGCCTCGAGGGCTTCGATGTCTGCCTCGAGCTGTTTGATGGCGGCCCGGATGGATCCGAGGTCGGTGTTGTAGCGGGCCAGATTGCGCGAGCCGATGCCGTAGCTCTGGACGCCTCCGTCCAGCATCTCGGCCTCTCGTTTCAGGTAGAGCTCCAGCCGGTTCCTCTTGATGGAGAGCTGGTACTCGATTTGTTCGCGGGTCTTTCTCATTGTGGTGTGTCCTCCTTACCAGTCGTCGAAGGCGTCGGCCCGGTTGTGCCGTTGCCGCTGCCGTCGCTGCTGCGGGGCCTTCGGTTTTTCCTCCAGCCCTTGCAGGCGGCGCTCGATGGCGTCCATGTCGGGGTTGATGATCTTGAGGCCGGCGTTGGCGTAGTCGCGGCAGTCGAGGGCCTCGTTGCGGTTGTGCCCGGGCAGCTTCTCCCACGCCCAGCGGTCGCCGCGGCGCGTGTGCGTGAGCACCAGCTTCTCGGAGAGGAGCCCGTTGAAGAAATTGAGGTCATAACCGGCGTCGGGGTGCCGGTTGAAATGGCAGTATTTTGGCCCGGGCTCCTGCACCTTCAGATTAGCCATGATCGTCGCCTTGCCGGCGTCGACGCCGATGGTGTAGAGCCAGCAGGTGATCCGCTTGTTGTCGCGGATCGGCACCTTGCTCGGGGGCGAGACGAAGGGGATGCCGTCGCCGCCCTTGCCCTTGATGGCAAAGACGCGCTTGCCGACGCGGGCCCGGCACGCCTCATAGACCTCTTGGGTGAAGTGGCCGCCGGAGTCGACGCAGGTGATGGAGATCTTCAGGCCGCGGCCGTTTTTGAACTTGTAGACGTGGTCGACCACGTCGTCGAGTCGCTGCCAGACCTCCGGGGTGTCTGGCCGGCCCATGATGTAGCCCTTGACGACGCCCCACGTCTCGCCGTACTTCCCGTGGCCGACTACCTCGTATTCGAGGCGGTTGTCCTGAGTGTCGACGCCGCAGGTCAGCACGAGCACGCCGTCAGGCAGCTCCACAGGGGTGCCGTCCGGGCGGGTGCCGTAGTCCTCACGGCGGGCGAGCATGGTGTCCTCGTCCTCGAGGTCGCCGCGATCTTCCCACAGTTGGCCGAGCAGGGTGTTGTAGACGACCTTGAGGCGCTGCGGGTCATCCTTGGCGTCGAGGAACTTGAGGACGATCTTCTCCCACGGAGTCCACGGGCTCGAGAAGGCATTGAGCCAAAAGAACGGACGCCCTTCTTGTAGGCGTCCGGGTTGTCGGCGATCCACTTGGCCGGCTGCTTTCGCATGACGTCCTCGGGGATCAGGCAGCCGCAGGCCGGGCAGCTCCACGAGACGCCGCTCTTGAGGCTCCACGACTTTTCCCGCGGATCCTCTTGGCCTCCGGGTCGAAGTGGATATTGTCGAACACGATCTCGCTGTACTCCCCACACTCGGGGCAGCGGTGGCACCAGCGTTCCTGCGTGCCTTGGTAAAAACTTGTCTCGATGTTGCTGTTGCCCTTGATGGTCGGAGTGGAGACTTCGACCGCCTTGGCGTTGTAGAATGTGGCCTGACGTGCTTCAGCCAGCGCCCACGGGTCGCCCTCGGTGCCGGCGCTGGTCGCCCAGCGGTCGCGCTCGTCGCCGATGATATAGCGGGCAGGCGTGGAGGCCAGAGCCGAGGCGCTGTTGGAGCCGGTCAGGGTGAGCATCCCGCCCGGGAACGACTTCTGGAGGATTGTGTTGCCGCTGTCCTTGGCCTTGACGTCGTGCACCTTCGCCTTCAGGGGCTTGCTGTCGCGGATCATAGGTGCCACGCGGAGGCGGCTGAACTTCCGGGCGTCGTCGATGGTCGGGTGGACGTAGAGGATGCTGCCGGGGTCTTGGTCGATGATGTAGCCGATGATGTTGAGCTCGAGCTCAGACTTGCCGACCTGCGAGGCGGCCACCATGACTATTTTGTGCACCTTCGGATCCGTAAAGGCCCGCATGGGCTCCTCGAGGTACGGGGTGCGCTTGGTACGCCACGGGCCGGCCTCGGCCGAGCTTTCAGGGAGAGTCGGCGATGCTTGTCAGCCCACTCGTCCACGGTCAGGCTCTCGGGCGGTGCGAAGCGTTTGACCGCTCCGGCGATGGCGGTATTGAGCTTCGCGGCTGCCTTCTTAGTCGTCAGAGTCATCGGCGAGCTGCTCGCTCCAGCCTTCCCGATCCCTCACGCGCCGGGCGTACACCTCGGGATCGT
Source organism: Faecalibacterium taiwanense (assembly GCF_036632915.2). Lineage (NCBI taxonomy): Bacteria > Bacillati > Bacillota > Clostridia > Eubacteriales > Oscillospiraceae > Faecalibacterium > Faecalibacterium taiwanense. The sequence continues at coordinate 672,210 of NZ_CP155552.1, forward strand.
ATTTATAACCGGCCAGCTCCGTCAGGATCTTGTAGACCTCTGTGCGGATGATTTCGGACGCCTCGGCGGGTGTAGCTGCGCCGGTGACGTCGACGGCCAGACGGCCCGGCAGGGCCACGAGCATCGACCTGATGTTGTAGACGAGGTCGGTCATCACAGCCTCGACGTCCTCGCTGCGGTGCATGGTGCCCTCGAGCTCGCTGAGCTGGAGGGCGGCGATGTCTGCCTTGCTGCGCTTGAGGTCTGCCTCGGCCTCCAGACGGCGGCCCTCGATCTCGCTGTCCTTCTTTGACGGCTCCCGGCCGTTGGCCTTGGCTGTCAGGTATCGGATGTACCTCTGGATCGTCGGCAGCAGGTCATAGCGGTTGGCGTTGCCTTCCTTGACTGCGGTGATGACGCCCTCCTTGGTGAGCTGCTGAACTCGGCGGGGCGTCATGTCGAACAGGGCCGCGATGGTCTTGCTGTCGACGAGTTTGGTGTTGGGTTGGTTCGGCACGGCGTTCCCTCCTTTCTGCCGCGTCCATCATTTTCGTGACCTCACGAAAAAGGTCAGCGGCCGCTCGGACGAAACGAAACGGCCTGAAAAAATTTTCCCGGCTGCGCGTTTTTGGGCTCGCCAGCACCGCAGGCCAGAGGGGCCCGTCACAGTACCTTGCGGCGCTGTGCGTGGCCGTGGAGGCGTCTGCGCGGCGCTGTGGCGCGCTCTGTGCGCGTCTGGTGGTGTGGGGCCGGGCTCGGTGTCGGGTGCGGCTGTGGACGCGCTGTGCGGCGTTCTGGTGGGCTCTGGCTTAGAGGCCGAGGGCTCGCTTCATGTGGTGCTCGAGGCGCTTGCTTGTCTCGGTGTTGAGCCGGAGCATGATGGCCTCGTTGGTGCGGTCGCTGGTTATCATCTGCGGCACCGAGATGGTGGTCAGCTTCTTGATGTCGGTGCGGGTCTTGCTCATTCGCTGGAATGGGATCCAGCTCGTGCCGTCTCCCTTGGTGTTGCCTGTCCCCATGAGGATATTGTGCGAGCGCTGCGAGAACGGGCCGCCCGGGGTACGGGTGTTCAGATAGCGGCCGATTACCTTCTTCTGTCCCTTGAGCACCGACGCCTTCAGCGTGTAGCTCTTACCGCGGGGCGGGGCCTTCGGTGTCATGCCGAAGTGCACAGGGGTCAGGAGCCTGCCCTTGTAGGTGATGGTGAGCTCCTCGATGGTCTCGCCGGTGATCTGGATGCTGCCTGCCATCTTCTTCGGCTTTCCGCTGCCCGAGGGCGTGATCTCTGACTTCTTGATGTTGTAGACGGCCGTGACCTCCTGAGCGATCCAGCCCGGGGCTCTGGCCTTGACGTCCTTGATGGTGTTGCTGATGGCCTTCTTGCCGCCGTTCTCGATTGCCTCGAGGTCAGCGACGAGCTGTTGCAGGTTGCTGAGCTGCGCCGAGATGCTGTTCTGCGGCATGGCCGTCGCCTCCTTCCTATACGCAAAAAGAGACCGGCGGGCGTTGGTTCGCCCGTCGGCCTCTTGCCGTCGGTTGTTATTTGGTTTTCCTCTGGTCAGCCGCTCGGAATTGTCACGGCGTTGCCCGTGTGTCCGGCGGTCTTTTGCAGGATATAGAATAGCACGGGTCGCTACTGCTTTTCAATTCCTTTTACTTCCCTTTTGTTCCTTTTACTGCGTTTTACTGCCGCAGCTCAGGCAGGGGCTCCAGCTCCTCCAGCACGGCGGCGAGGTTGAGCAGGGCGCGGCCGTGGATCTTGTATGTCCTGTTCTGGTAGGCGTCCACTCTGTCGACGTAGTCCCGCCGATCACCGAACAGGACGCCGCAGGTGCTCTCCCAGTCAGCCCGGTCGAAGTAGCGCAGCCGGATGACGGCGCGCTCGTCGGGGTCGGAGAGCTGGAGGATCAGGCCCTCGATGGCGTTGCGCTCCTGCTTCTCCTCAGCCTTGAGCCGGTCGATCTGTTCCTCGAGCTCCATTTTCCGCTCCACCATCATGCCGGTGCGGTCGGATGGTGTGCCGGATCCGCGTGGCATACCTGTCAGATCAGGGCCGGGCGGTGATGCCATCGTCATCTCCATGCGGTCGAGGCGTTCGAGCTGGTTGTCGATGTCCCTCAGCATGGCGGTGTAGGCCGCGAGCCTGTCCTTGATCCGTTGTGTGATCGGCTTCTCGCTCATTATGTCAGGGCGTCACTCCTGCTCACCTCCTTCCTCGTCAGGCTCGAAGATCGCGGCGATCTCCTCGCGCGGTAGCTCTCGGCCTTGACGGACGCAGCGCACGGTTGTCTTTCCTGTTATTCTGATGTACCTCTTGACGATCACGTCCGTGAAGGCGGGCGTCAGCTCCATGATGTAGGAGGGCTGCCCGTATGCCTCGCAGGCGGCCAGCGTCGTGCCGGAGCCGCCGAAGGGATCATAGACGCCCGTGGCGAAGTCCGTGTTGTCGACCAGCTTCTCCAGCAGCTCGACGGGCTTCTGTGTTGGGTGCAGCTCATTCCCGGAGCGGGAGATGCTCAGGACGTTGCCGTAGCCCTTGTGGCCGTCGAAGTGGGTGGCAGCCTTGGCGCCGAACAGAATGAGCTCATGCTGTGAGCGCCAGCCGACGCCCATGCCCGGCGTGCCCTTGTCCCATACGATCTCAGACTTGACGCCGAAGCCGGCCGCCTCGACGAGGTCGAACAGATATACCCACATACGCCAGTCGGTGAAGATGTAGGCGTAGAGGCAGGGGATGTCGGTGAGCGCGCCGCGGATCAGGTTTTGGTAGCCGCGCGTGCTGAGGATGTCGTTGGCGATCTTCGGGGCCTTGCCGTTCTTTCTCTCGGTGCCGATGCTGCCGGTCGACTTCTGCGACTCCTTGCTGCCGCCCGAGCAGTAGGGCGGGTCGGTCAGCAGGATCTCGGGCTTGTTGCCGTCGAGCAGCAGGGCGCGATCCTCCGGCCGGGTGCAGTCTCCGCAGAGGACGCGGTGCCGGCCGAGGATCCAGAGGTCGCCGTACTGTGTGACCGGCGCGGCCGGGGCCGGGATCTCGGCGTCGGGGTCGCTGCTCGGCTCCTTGGTGTGCAGCGCCTCAGAGAGAGCCGTCACGATGTTGCCGTAGTCGTCCTCGGTGTAGCCGCTGAGCATGAACGGGATCTCGCCGGTGTCGATGTCGGCGAAAACCTCGGCGAGCATCTTGTTGTCAGTGGTGGCGAGCTCCGCGATGCGGTTGTCTGCCGTCAGATCGGCCAGCTCCTCGGCCTCGCTTGCGTAGTCCTGATAGTCGACCGGGGCGTCGGTCAGGTCGTCGAGCTGCGCGGCCATGAGACGGCCGTGGCCCTTGGTGACGAGCCCGCTGCGCTTGCTGACGGTGATCGGAGCACGCCAGCCGGTCGCCCGGATGATAGAGGCGAGGAGCTTGATCTGCTCCGGCGGGTGCTGGTTGGGGTTCTTGGGGTTAGGCCGCAGATCCTTCAGCGGGACGATGGCGTCGTGTGCACAGAACACAGGGACGCTGCCGGCGTATGCCTTCGGCGTGGCCGTGGTGCTGTACTCCTCGATCTCGGGGCCGGTCTGCGGCTGCGGTTTATTCATGGCCGTCACCTCCTGTGGAGAATTGTTTCTCGATCCACTTGTGGAGGCTGGAGCCCTGCCAGTTGTTTCGGCCGTCAAGACGGTTTTTCAGCCGTTCCAGTTTCGCCTCCTCGACCTCCTCGGTGGATCGGTGGAAGATGATGCGGAGCTGGTCGAGCATGATCTGGACGTCTGCCATCTCCTCGATCACGTTGCCGATCGCTGCGGTCACTTCGCAGCCAGCCTGTGCCCGTTTGATTTTGCAGAGGGCTTTGGTCAGCTCGGCCATCTCCTCGACGGCCATGTCCATTTGTGCCGGCGCGCCGTAGGTCGTGATTGCACGATCCAGCAGGGCCCGGCGCTCCTCCGCGGTTATCACGGGCGGCCTCCCTTCGTCAGCTCTCTGACCAGTATGGCCACGAGCACGATCACGATGATGGCGAGGGTGATGGCGGTCGGGATCCAGATCGGGGCCAGTACCCACAGCCAGCTCCAATTGATGACGCCGGTGAGCTTCAGGACGATGAAGGCGACGGCGAGAAGGCCGCAGAAGCCGATCCCGCCGGCCGTCGTGTTGTTTCTTTCGTTGTTCATGTATTACCTCCAGTATTATTTTCCGAGCCCCTTCAGCGCGCAGGCTGTGCAGGCGGTTCGGACGTCGGGCTCCAGTGCGAGGATCCGGCGGGCCGTGTCTGTCTGCCAGCACTCAGCGCCACAGACGGGGCAGGTGGTGAGCTGCCAGTCGTCCGTCGGAGGCTCCGGGACGTTATCGCGCAGCGGCATGGTGAGGATCCCGCCGTCTCCGGGCTGGTGGGGTGAGAGGATGGGCTCAGGCTCGTCGGGGATCATAGTGCCGAGGAGCTCGTTGTACTTCTTGAATATGGCCTCCGACGCTGCGCTCCAGCTCTCGCCGTGCTCTGTGTCCTCCGGGGTGGCGACGTGGGCCAGCTCGTGCGCCAGCAGCTCATGGGCGGCGCTGATGGGCGCCTCGGCCGAGATGCAGACGATCGGCGTGCTGCCGTCGTCGGGAAAGATGGTCAGGCCATAGGCGGTGCCGTTGGTCTCGTCCCGCAGGTCGGGGACGTACTGCGCGACGTACTCGACGCCGGGGTAGAGCTCAGAGAAGGCCCGGGCCACGATGGCCGTCGGGTCGTTGATGAAGGGCGAGGCCATCGGGCCGATCTTCTCGTACTGCTTCAGGGCCGTGTAGGTCTCGCGCAGCATGGCCCGCACTTCGTCCTTTTTGATGCCGTTGATGGTTGGCCCGTTCAGGATCAGGTCGAGCATCCTGTCGCTCCAGTCCTGCATCAGGTGGGTCTCCGGCATACCGCAGCCGAAGGGCACGACGTCGACCTTCTCACGGGTGAGGGTTTCGTATTCTTTCACGGTGCTGCTCCTTTCAGAAAAGCCGAGCGGGCCGGAGCCCGCCCGGCGCTCCATTTACTGCATGACGACGACCTTGCCGGCGTCGATCAGATCGCCCATGTTCTTCAGGAAGTAGTCGGCGATGTTCTTCTTGGCCTCGAGCTTCCAGATGCCTCCGTCAGCCTCGAAGAAGCCGATCCCCTCGTCGGGATCCACGCGCAGCAGGAACTCGCTCTCGGGCTGCTCCACCTCGAGGAAGGTGCGGAACGGCCGCAGCATGACGCGAGGCTTGATCTCGACGACCGCGTTGAGGGCGACGCCCTGACGTGCCTCGACGGTCTGCGTGACGCCGTTGTCGTTGGTGCTGACGCTGTTCTCGTTGGTCATGCGACTCAGCAGGTCGAGCAGGTAGGCCGTGCCCTCGTTGGGGATGCAGAGGCTCCGCAGCTCGATCAGAGCTACCTCGCGTCCTCTGAAGCCGGTGCGCAGGCCCGGGGCGTCAGCCTTGGCGCGGTAGAGCGTGTTGCGGGAGAAGTCGCTCAGGTAGGTGGTCATCACCTCGACGGTGTCGTTGCTCTTGACCTGCACCATGATGGTCGTGCCGACCTTCTCGAGCTCGGTGCGGATCAGCTTGCAGATGCTATCGAGTCCGCTGACGCTGATGCAGTCAGGGCGGTCGACGTGCGGCGGGATGCGGGTGAGTGATGCGTCGGCGTAGGTCTGGCCGTCAATCTCGAAGATCTTGGTCTCCTTCAGGCTGACGATTTTGTCGATCATTTTTGCGAGCATTGTGTTGTCCTCCTTGTTCTGTGTTGTGGGTGTTTATCCGTGCTGGACGAGCTTCAGGAGCTTCGGGGCCTCCTGCTGCGTGCCGTCCATGTTCATTTGGCCGGGCACCTGCGGCACCATCTCGGCGACGACGAGCTCGCCGTTGCCGTCAGAGGTGACATAGAGAGCCGTGGCGACGGGGTTGGTGGCTGCGAGCGTAGACTTGGCCGTCACGGAGACGCCGATGGTGCGGCGCTCGTCGTCCGGGGTCAGCTCGATGGTGAGGGTGATTTTGCGCTTGGCCGTGGCCTTCGTGTTGGGGTCGAGGATGTTCTGGATCACCTTGTCCATCTCATAGTCGACGCGCTCCTCGAAGGCGCCGCGGGCCATCGACATGATGCTGTCGCGCTGGTTCTGTTCGTTCATGGGGTTTCTCCTTTCTTTCCGCTGCCGGCCGTGCCATACTTCTCGAGCGTGTCCTTCATCGCTCCGGCGATGCACTCGGCCATGATGGTCGCGGTCTTGGTTTCGCTGTTCTTGGCAGCCTGTTCAATGGCTGCGCGGATCTCGTCGGGCTCGTAGCCCGTGTTCTCGTAGGCGGCGAGCTTCTGGACGAGCACCTCCTTGGTGGCTGCGCTCCAGTAGCCCGTCTTGATGCCGTTGACTCTCTCGTGGGTCAGACGTTCCATGCTGGCCCTCCTCTCAGGTGGCCGATCCGAGCGTCATCTGCTCGGCCTCGGTCGGGTTGTCTGCGTAGGCTGCGGCCGTCTGGCCCGTGGGGCCTGAAGGCTCCGCTCTGGCCCACACGGCCTCGGTGGCGTCCGAGCGGGTGGCCTTGCGGCGGCCGACCGTCGTGAGGATCCCGATCTCCTTCAGCTCTGTGAGCCGTGGGGCGACGTAGTTGCGGTTGAAGTACGGGATCCGGCCGGCTGCGACGAGCTCCTCAGTGATCTCGCTGGCCGTGAGCTCACGGTTGCCGAGGGTCTCGAGGATCAGGCGGCAGCGGGCAGCCCGCTTGGGGAGTACGGCGTCATAGCTGCGGCGCCGGGTCTCTTTGGTTGTCTGGTTCATGTGTTTCCTCCTTTCCGGCCAGCTCGACGCTGTCGGCTGGCGCGTCCTTGACTTCAGGCGTCGGTGCTTCGTTGCCCCACACGTCCCATCCCGGGGCGGCTTCTCGGGCAAAAAGCTCGATGCGGGGTAGGTCTCCCATCAGCTCGACGATCTTGTCGCGCACTTCGGCAGGCTTTTGACTATGCCTGCGCAGCGGCGAGAACACGAGCTGACCGACGCCGGCGCTGATGCGCTTCGGCTTGCCTTTGATAGCGATCAGGCAAGGTTCGGTATTACCTCGAGTCCAGCGGCCGAGGCCGAAAAAGTAGCCGTTTCCGCTGCGGTTCTGCTTGATCCACTGGAAGGCGATCGACTTGTATTTGAAGCCCCACGCCTCGATCAGGTCGAGGGCCTCCTGCATCTTCGGGTATGTGGCCCACATAAAGAGCACACAGTCGTCAGCAGCTATACCCCCCCGCAGGGTTGACGGGGAGCTGCTTCAGCTCGTTGATGCTCATGGTCGCGTACTGCGCGGCAGCCGCGCCCGAGCATCCGCTGTCGCTGTAACTCCACGGCGGGTCGGCGTAAATGATGCTGTATTTCTTATCCGGGAACGGGATCACGTTGTTGCCTCCTTTCCGAGCACTTCCGACTCGATGCCGTGCAGGAACTTGATGAAGCCGGCCGTCGCCGGTACTTCGTAGCGGGAGAGCTCTGCGTGCGTCATGTACTTGCGGCCGTAAATCTCGGCCATATCACGCCAGACGGGCCACGGCACGCGGTAGAAGTCCGTCAGGCTCACGGAGACGAGCACGAAGGCGATGGCGCCGAGCTTGTGATGGGCCTCGAGGTCGTCCTGCTGCTCTTGAGTGAGCCGGCGCTGCTCGATGCGCTCGTCGTCGGTGTGCTTGGCCTCGAAGTAGATGCTCCGGCCGCCCTTCAGGGTGCCGCCATAGTCCGGCTGGGCCTGCTTGGTATAGCAGGCGAGGAACTGGCCCTTGCGGTTCTTGGCGCCGAGGGGCTTCATGGGCTCCGGCGTCTTTTCGATCTTTGCGAGGCCGCGGCTGAGGTAGTAGTCGCACGAGGCCGAGATGATATTCTCGAAGTAGCCGCCGGCGACTCTGGCCTGCTTGCCGCGGATCTGCGCCATCATGTGTTTTTCGGCTGCGTAGGGCGTCGGGTCGTTGTAGCCCTCCGCGTTCTTTCTCGGGTCGTACTTCGTCACGGCGTTCAGCCTCCGATCTCGATGTGGACGCCCGGATCGGAGATCAGGCGGTCGGCGAGCGTGAGGATGGTGGCACCGTCGAGGTGGACGTGGATGGAGCCGCCGCGGGCAGGCAGGTGGATCGTCACGCTGCCGATGTCGGGATCGTCCTCCTCGCCGCTTTCAGGCTCCTCGTCAGGCTTCAGCTCGCTGATGGCCTTGAAGCCGTTGCGGACGGGGATGCCGTGCGCCTTGGCGAGCTCGATCTCCGCGGCCATACCGGCCGAAGGGTGGTCAATACCGAAGGCCCACAGCTCGGAGCAGCCGAGCACCAGCTCGCTGCCGATCTTCAGGGCCAGCTCACGCTCCTCGGGGACGTTGTCGTCCATGAACTGCGTGAGATAGATGTGCGGGGTGACGGGGATGACGCCCTTCTCCACAGCCGCGCGGCTGTACTCCTTGGCGCGCTGGATGTTGTTCTCGTAGTCCCCGCGGCACGGGGAGCAGATGTAAACCTTTTTCATGTTGTCGTGTCCTCCTTCTGGTTCAGGGCTTTCGCCCATCGTTGTTTGTACTCGGCCGGTGGTTGTTTCGACGGGAAAAGAGAGAGCTGCACGGGCTTGGCGGCGTATCGTTCCTTGTTCCATCGTGGCTTTCCGGCTTTTGCGGCCTCCAGCGTCCAGCCTGCGGCCCTGAGACTTGTCCCGGGCTCGCTCTGGAGGATGAAGGTGATGATTTTGGCGTAGCCTTCCCGCTTTGCGCGTCTGGCGCAGGCTGCGTAAAGCGCCGAGCAGGCGTTCCGCGTGCCGTCCGTGCAGAGTCGTGTTACTTCGAGGGTGCTGCCGTTGTCGAGGTAGCGGCCGGTCGGCCTTCCGACGATTGCGACGCCGCAGAGGCGTCCGTCTTTGTAGGCTGCGAGGCTCCACTTGTGGCCGACGACTTTGCCGTGGTGCCTGTGCAGCTCCTCGACGTAGGCGTTGGCCTCTCTGAGCGTAGTCTCGCGGATCTCGATCACCTGCTGCGCCAGCTCTGGCCGGTGAGGGTGATGCCCCTGCACATTTCCATGAGCCGGTCGATGGTGGCCCGGGCCGTCATGCTGTCGTGGCTTTCTCGCGGTGTCATGCGGTCGATCAGGGCCTCGGTGTCGTAGTTGGTGGTCACTATGGTCGGCAGGTATGCCTCATAGCGGCCGTTGATGATGTTGTAGACCGTGGAGATCGCCCACTCGGTCGGCGGCTCCTTGCCGATGTCGTCGATCACGAGGAGCGGGACGGTCTTGTAGATCTTCAGAACGTCGCTCTCGCTGCCGCCGGTCGTGGAGTAGGTGCGCTTGATGCGCTCCAGCAGGTCGATCATCGTCATGCAGATGACCGGCTTGCCTTGCGCGATCAGGTGGTTGGCGATGGCAGCGGCGAGGTGGGTCTTGCCGGTGCCCGGCGGGCCCGCGATAAACAGGCCGTTGCGACCGGGTTCCTGACGACCGGGCTGCGGCAGCATGGCGTCGAAGCCTTCGGCATAGCGCCGGGCGGCTGCCGCTGCTCGCTTGTTGTCGTCGGTGAGCTGGAAGGTGGAGAAGGTGCGCCGCAGGAAACGGTCGCCCATGCCTGACTCGCCGACGATGCGCTTGATGCGATCCCGCATTTTCTTCTCCTCCTCAGCCTTGGCAGCTGCGGCCTCAGCAGCTTCGCGCTCTGCCTTCGCCTTCTCATAGGCAGCCACGGCCTCGGGGCAGGTGCATCGCTCGGCTCCGTAGGGAGGCCAGAGGATGCGGTTGCCGAGCTGGATGCCCTTGTGGTAGCGCAGGGCGCCGCAGAACTCGCAGGGGACGGGCTCAGGGACTCCGGGACGGCCGGCGAGGCGCTCGTCGTTGCTCCAGATCCAGTTACCGGCGTCACTCGTCGTCGGCCGGCTTGAAGCCCTTGCCCCAGTCTCGGCCGGAGCTGTCGGGCTGTTCAGGATCTCGCTGATTTTCTGCACCTTCGTTCACCTCCTCATTGTCCCAGTAGCCGCCGTTGAGCCATGTGCTCGGGTTCGGTATGTAGCGCCCGTTCTCCCGGCGCCACTGGTCGCTCCGCTTCTGAGCGTCGACCGCCTGCATGATCCTCTCGTGGAGCTCAGCGGTGGGCTTGATCTTGTTCCACGCCTTCAGAGCGTACTGCTTGCCGGTCTTTTTCGGGTAGGCTTTCCAGAACTCGAGAAATCTGGCCTCGACGAGCGACTTCGTGCCGCTGTCACTCCCCTCGTCAGAGGGGGAAGGGGGTGTATTACCTTCTCTTGTCTTATCTTCTCTACTCTGGTCTACTCTGCCTCCGGCTTTCTTGCGGCTGTTTGCCGGTCGTCCGGCGGTCGGCGTTGGGTCGTCCGGCGATGCGTCGGCAGACGCCGCAGCAGCGGCCCGACGACTGCGGGAGCGCTCTTTCTCGGCTTGCCGCTGGTCGATCAGCTTGCCGGCGTACTCGTACCAGTCGTGGATCTCGAGCGTCCCATCCTCTTTTTCGTCGATCCAGCCCGCCCGGATCAGCGTTTTCGCCAGCTTTTCGGGGTCTCCGTCCCACTGAGCAGCCCGCGAGATCATGCGCGGCGTGATGTCGACGAGGCTGCCGGTCGGGGCGTTGTCGAGGGCCCACAGCCAGAACGAGACGAGCAGCCCCATCATGTGCGGCGGCTCGACTTCGAGCTGGTCAGCAGCGTCGAACAGTTTGCGGTGATCCTTGAGTGTCTGATGCACTTGCAGCCATGCCACGGTCGTCACCTCCTTTCTGTGGTCGTTTGTTTGTGGCCTGCTTTTGGTCGTCTGCCGGTCGTCCGGCGGTCAGGTTAAAATGGAAGGTCGCCATTGTCCTCGATCTCCGTGAAGTCGCCGGAGCCCTCAGAGTAGCCCGGATCGGCGAAGTCGCTGCCAGAGCTCTGGCCGCCGTCCTTCTTGCTGTCGCAGAAGTGGACGGAGTCGACCGTGATCTCGACGGCTTTGCGGCGGTTTCCGTCCTTGTCCTCGTAGCTGCGGCTCGTGAGCTCGCCCTCGACGAGGACGAGGCGGCCCTTGCTCAGGTACTTGCAGACAAACTCGGCCTGTGCGCGCCATGCGACGCACTCGATGAAGTTGGTGATCTTCTTGCCGTCCTTGGTCTTGCGGCCGGTGTCGCTGGCGAGGGTGAAGCTGGTGATCGCCGTGCCCTGCTGCGTGTATCTGAGCTCGGGGTCGGCGGTGAGACGGCCTTGGAGGCCGGTGTGGTTATACATTACGCATTTCCTCCTTGCTGGTTATGCTGTGCGGCCGCATTGTCGAGGGACGTGCAGATCTCGTCGTACTCTTGGCGGGTCAGGGTGGCCGGATCCTGCTTTTTGTACTTCTCCACGATCCGGGCGTTGGTGCGCTCCTTGGTCATTCCCGCGGCCTCTGCCTTCTTGTAGAGGCGTGCGAGCTGCGCGTCGCTCAGACGGCCGGAGCTCTGCCCCTGACGGCCCTGTGTGGCCTGCTGGCGGCCTCCAGCGCCGGATCCTTTGCCCTGCGCGCCGAAGTCACTGTTGTCGGGGTCGTCCTCGCCTTGGTCGACGGTGAACTTCTCGAAAAGGTAGTATTTCAGGGCGTAGGTGTGGGCTGCGCCCTTGGCCTTGGCGGGGTCATCGTTCCAGCCGACGGCGTGGACGGTGGCCTCGATGGTCTCGTCGTCGTTGTCGAGGTTCAGCCAGCGGATCGTCAGGTCGGCCTCGTAGAGGAACATTAGCTTGTCGCCGTTGCGGGTCTTGGTCTGCATGGTGATCCAGTAGACCGGGTCGCCGTTCTCGGCGTGGCGCGTGGCCTGCTCGCTGATGACGTCGAAGTCGACGCCGAGCTCGTTCATTATGGGGGTGATCTTCTCCCACACGTCGTAGATCTTGGCGTACTTGTAGCTGACGCCGTCGCTGTGCTGCTTCTTGACGATCTCCGGGCAGGCTTTCCGCATTTCGACGAGCTTCTGCCGGAGCGTCAGGCAGGCGGCTTCAGGAGGGCCGCAGCAGCGGCCGCCTCGGTTTTCTTGGTTTCTGCCATGTCGGTGCCTCCTTACACGTCGACCGTGAAGATGCCCGGGGTCTCGTAGACGGTGACGCCCTCCACGATCTCGCCGGTCTCGGTCAGGGTTGCGATGTCGCCGGTGTAGCTGAGCAGCTTCTTCAGATCGGCCCAGCGGGTCGACTCCTCGACCTTTACGAGCTCGCCGTAGCCGTTGGCCTTGAGCCACGGCACCAGCTTGGTCTCGTCGAGCTTGGTCTTGGTGGTGCCCTTCTTGAAGGTCAGGGTGCCGGAGAGGAGGCGGTACTTCTCCGTCGTCTTGGTCTCCTTGTGGGGGACGGTGGCGAAGAAGTCGGCCAGACAGCTCGTGAGGTACGAGGTGCCGTTCTCCATGCGCTTGCGGGCGGCGGCGACTTTCTCGTTGATGGCCGCGATCTGCTCGTCGGCCAGAGCCTTCAGGCGGTCGTACTCGCTGCGCTCGTCGGCGATCTTGCGGATGGCCCAGTCGGCACAGCGGTCGTCAGTGATACGGAACGGGGCGCGCTCGCCCTCTGCGACGGTGCCGAGGTCGACCTGCTCCAGCTCGTCCAGCGTGGCAGCAGGCAGCAGCTCGGCCTCCTGCGTGGTGGTGGCCTCTGCGTCTGCCTGCTCGGCAGCGAGGGCCGCGGTGGTCTTATCGCTCATTGTTGTGCTCCTTTCTTTCGGTGACGTTGAAGGTGAGCATCACGCCGCAGGTGACAGGGTGACGCTCTCGAGCTCGAGGTCGCGGCCGCTGCGGAGGTGCAGGGTCTCGCCCGGCTTCATTTCGGTGAGGTGTTTCATCTGGTACTCCTTTCTGCAAAGAAACGGTGCCCGCCTTCCTCGATGACGAAGATCTGGCTCTCGTGGAAGGCGCTGGTCACGAGGGCGGGGTTGTAGAAGTAGAGGATCGGCTCGTCCACGACGGTCTCGCCTCGGTCGAACACGGCCGCGACGGCGTCCTTGACGCGCTGTGTGGGATCCGGCCGGCTCTTGGTGTAGCTGTAAAGGACGACGGCCTCAGAGGGGTCGACGCCGCGCTTCTCGGCTGCGTTGAGGATGCACTGAGCGACGAGCATCTGGCCCTCGAAGGACTCCCCGCCTGCCTCGGCCATGACCACGCGCTCGACGACGTCTCGCTCAGCGTCGGTCAGAGGGTAGCGCAGGACGGGCTCGGTCGGCTCCACGGCCTCAGCGGCCGGGGCGGTGGTGTCCGGGATGTATGCGCCGACGGTGGCGGTCGGCGGCAGGATGTTGGTCTCCTGCTTGCTGCCGGTCGGGGTGGTGAAGATTGCCACAGAGATGCCGCCCAGCAGAAGGACGGCAGCGGCCAGCGTGGCAGCTCTCAGGGCTTTCCTCTTGGCACGGCGGCGCCGGCGTGTTATACTTGCGGTGCGGGATCCGTATGCTGGCAGGCTGCTGGATCTTCTCGCATGGGTCGCCCGGTCGCAACGGGCGGCCCTTTCTTTGTGGTTTCCATTGGTTTCTCCTTTCACTGAGCCCGTGCGACGGTCAGATCACAGAGGGCGTGAGTGAGGTCGCTGAACTCGGTCTCTCGGACGGTGTCAGCGGTCAGCAGCACAAGGTAGTCGTTGTCGTAGTAGTCGATCTCGGGGTGCCGCTGCCGGTTTACTTCGTTTTTGTGGCGGGCGTAGGGCTCGGCACGGTTCCAGACGTCGTCAGGGATCCAGCGGTCGAGGCGATCCTCGACGCGCTCGCGCAGCTCCTCGCTCGTGATCGTGATCTCCGGGCTCATGTTGTCACCTCCGCGCCACGCGGGCCGGGAGCGTCTGCTCCGGGCGAGTCAGGCCCTTGCTGAAGCTCTGCGGCTCATATCTGACGCCCACGATCCGGCGGCCGCTGACGCCGTACTTGGGGTTGTAGCCGAACAGGTTGACGTAGCTGCCGAGATCCTCGCGCTCGTCGTCCATCGCCTTCAGTACCTCGAACAGGGCCAGCACGTCGTCGATGGCGCGATGGCTGTTCTGCACCTTGCCGGTGAGGTCGTAGGCGATGATCGCGTTGGCGAGCTTGTGCGGGTAGGCCCTGCGGTCTTTGTAGACCGTCAGGCTGTCCAGCCAGTCGATCCGGCCGACCTTCTGGCCTCGGAGCAGGCCACGGAGGAAACAGGCGTCGAACTGTGCATTGTGGGCGATCATCAGGGTCGGGCCGTTCTGCATGAGCTTGGCGATCTGGCCGGCTGCCTTGACCGGCTGCACGCCCTCGGTCTGGAGCCGCTCGTCGGTGATGCCGGTCAGGCTGACGATGTTCTCCGGGAGGGTCTCGCCCTCGGGCAGCTTGATGAAGGTGTCCATCTTGCCGGCGATCCGTAGGCCGCCGGTGGCCGTGCGCTCCACGCGCAGGGCGGCGAGCTCGATGATCTGGTCGCTGTCGAAGTCGAGGCCGCTGGTCTCGGTATCAAACACGACGAGGGCCTTGTAGCGGTCGAGCAGGGTGGAGAGGTTACTCATGCCGGGCCTCCTTCTCGCGGGTAGCTCTCAGGGTGCCGAGCATAAACGAGAGGGCCGTGGTCAGTTGATCCTCGGTGGCGAAGGTGCCGCCGAACTGCTCGGCCAGCGCCGCGATGATCTCGCCGGCGTGCTCCGGCGTGACGTCGTCTGTGGCTTCGTCGTCCTCGACGGAGATCAGGAGATCGGAGTCCAGATAACAAGCGGGGCGCAGGCCGTCGCTGCCGCGGCAGGCGCTGTTCCAGTTCAGAGCGCCATCGGAGAAGACGCGGAGGGCGAGTGACTCGTAGCCGTTAGCCTTCGTGCTGAAGGCGGTAGACAGCCACCACCAGTCGTCTGCATTGGGGATGACGTCGCGGTTGCGCCGGTACTGGTCGACCGTCAGCAGGAAGATGGTGGCGGTGCAGGTGCCGTAGTCCTTCAGGCCGTCGTCTGTGGTCAGGTCGAGCTCCGTGGTCAGGAAGGCGTTGGGGCCGTTCACGTCCTCGAGCAGGTTGTCGAGGTAGGCGCCGTTGAGGTATTCCTTGCTGCTGGCGACGGCGAAGTTGTTGCAGTTGCCCTCGTCAAAGGCTCTGGTCTCGATGATGTCCTTGCTCAGGCAGAGGGCGCGGCCGTCATCATTCTCCAGCAGGATCCAGCTCTGGCCGGCATAGTCGAAGGCCGTGCCGCGGGTGGCGTTCTTGAGTGCGATCTTTTTCATGGGGTTGCTCCTTTCGTCATTTGTGGCCGTTCCTTTCGGTTGGCCTGTATGTCTTTCAGGGTGTAGCCGGAGCGGAGCCGGCTCTCACAGTGCGGGCAGATGTAGCCGGTGCGGGGGATCTTCTGGTATATGCTGACGTTCCAGTCGAGCCCGCAGCCGACGCACTTGGCTGTCATGGGCCTCCACCTCCTTCCGCAGCCAGAGCCTCGAAAACGTAGCGCCGGATGCGGTTGCGGTACTTCTTCCGGGTTCTGGCTTTCTTTGCGTGGGCCGCGAGGTGCAGCCACTTCGGCGGCACTCCGATGGCCCTGACCGATACCTTCCAGAGCTTTTTGAAGGCAGAGAGCACGGCGTTGATGACCGGCTTCATGGCTTCGGCCAGCTTGGCGGCGATTTCCCGCAGCGCGTCGGCCAGTCTATCGAGGGCTTCGCGGGCCTGCTGCATCTTCTCGTGATCGGCGAGTGCCATTCTGCCGTCGTAGACGTAGGGCTCAGCTCGTCATCGCCGCCGTCGGCCAGACGCTCGCAGAACGGGAGGCCGGCAGCTTCGGCAGCCTTGCGGCCCTCCTCGAGGGCGTCCCGGCCTTGCGTGACTTCGCAATAGTCCGCGAGGCGGTTGTGGCCGCCTTCGTAGTGCCAGCGGATCCCGGCGGCGATCTCGTCGATGGTCATGCCCTCACCGAAGTGGCCGCAGTAGTAGCCGTTGACGATGACGGCGTCCGGGTCGGCCTTCAGGATCCCGATGGCGTCGTTGAGGTCGTCGGTCTCCCACTCGCCGTTCCAGATGTCGCTCCAGATCGTCAGGGCGTTCCACGAGCGGCCGGTGCGATACACGATTGTCCAGCCGATGCCGTCACGGATCTCCGCGGCGAAGTCTCGGGCGATGTCTCTCAGTGCTGCCATGCTGGTGCCTCCTCTCTGGTGATGTGCACGACGGTGACGAGGTCGTCGATCTCGTGCTTGGTGGTGTATGTGTCCCGCTCGTCGAGCCCGATGTGCCGCAGCAGCGTCTCGGGCCCGTCCAGCAGGAAGGCGGTGACGGCCACGGCGTTCAGCCGGTAGACCGTGACCTCCACGGTGCAGCGGGTGCCGTCCTCGTCCAGCGTGGACGGGAACGAGGCCCGGCAGATGGGGCTCGCCTCGTATCTGAAGGCGGTCGCGCGGTTCTCGCCGGTGATGATGTCCTTCACAAACTCCTCGAAGGCTTTGCGGGGGATCGAGTTGCGGTACTTGTCCAGCGTGACGTCGGCGAGCTGCCGGATGGCTTTGGTGTTCATGTTCCGCACCTCCTCAGCAGGCGTCGCCGTGCGGGCCGACGACCGTGACATGCTTGGTGTTACCGTCTTTGTCCTCGTAGATTTCCTCGACGCTGTTGTCGGCCCAGTTGATCGTCTCCTTGAGCCGCCAGCACCGAGCGTCGTCCGCAGCTTTGGCGGCTTCGCGCGCTTCTTGCTGGAGCTCCTTCAGGCGTCCGAACTCGCTTAGCGTCAGGCTTGCAAAGGTTCGCTCAGCGCGTAGTCGCTGAGGTAGAAGCTGATAAAGCTATGGCTCCAGCCGGCGTTATGCCAGCCGCTCGTTGCTTTTTCGGCGAAGGCTATGAGCTCGGCGTCGTCCTCGATGGGGCCGCGCTTGCGGTGTTCAAAGATGAACTCGTCGCGGGAAAAGACGGGTTTCCCGTTTACATAGCCGTACACATTGGGGTTGTGTGTCATGGTGGTCTCCTTTCGTCTTGGCCCGGCCAGAGCCGGGGATCTTAGTGGTGTCGAGTCCCTGAAAAGCAGAAACACGACCGCCGGATCGCTTCAGAGAGCAGCGCGGAGGGTGCGCAGCTCGTCCATTTTCAGCGTCGGGGTCGTGTGATCGTTTTCATGTTGGGCTCTCCTTTCTTCGGCCCGGCGCTGCCGGTGTTCTTGGCTACTGTGCGGCCGGTGCTCGTTTACCTCTGCGCTTGAAGCTCTCACGCAGCCGCCTCTCGGCGAGCTCTGCGCTGTACCCTTCGCGCTGGTTGGCGTCCAGCGCGCCGGTCGCGCCTCGCTGGAGCTCCTTGTAGATCGTGGTGTGGTGGACGCTCAGGCGGGCCGCGATGTCGACCGGCCGATCTCCGAGCAGATGCCACGCCTCGATCTTCTTCCTGTCCTCGAAGGTCAGGTAGCGGTACTTTCCCGTCAGTCTCACCTCCGTCCTATGGGGGTTGTAGTAAAGAAAAACGCACAGCCGACTCGTTTGAGTCTCTGTGCGTTTAATGATAATGGATGGCGACGCGGATAAAAAACGGTAATTTGCTGGCAAACAAGGTTGGCTTATGCTATACTTCAAGATGAGTTATCATCTTCAGATCATACCGGTGCGCGGCCCAGAGTGCGGCGCGCCTTTTGGAGGGTGTGCACAGCACCTTCCGGTGATACAACGGAAGGAGAAAATCATCATGGAAGAAAAGAACCAGCCGCGCCGTCCGCGCCGCAGCCCGGAAGAGCCGCTGCAGAAGAACGAGAGCCTTGTTTATGGCAAAAATCCGGTGACCGAACTGCTGAAAAGCGGTTCCGGCGTGGACACCGTACTCATTGCTGAGGGCATGGCTCCGGCCGTGGCGGCTTACTATACCGCATTGGCAAAGGAAGCGGGTGCCACGGTGAAGCGGGTGCACCCCAACAAGCTGCGCCTGATGACCGGCACCGAGAGCCATCAGGGTGTGGCGGCATTTGCCAGCGAGATCGAATACGTGACGGTAGACGACCTGATGGCAGCAGCCAAGGACAAGGGCGAGGCACCTTTTCTGGTGCTGAGCGATGGCATTGAAGACCCGCACAATCTGGGTGCCGTGATGCGCAGTGCTCTGCTGTGCGGTGCGCATGGCATCGTGATCCCAAAGCGCGGCGGCGCATCGGTCACGCCTACCGTCATCAAGTCCAGCGCAGGTGCCGCAGAACGCCTGCCGGTGGCTCGTGTGGCCAACATCGGCGAGACCATCCGCCGCCTGAAGGAGCAGGGTGTGTTCGTCTACTGCGCCGATATGGACGGCGTGTCTCTGCGCAGGAACAACCTGACCGGCCCCATTGCACTGGTGCTGGGCAGCGAGGGCAGCGGTGTTTCGCAGCTGGTGAAAAAGCTGTGCGACGGCGTGGTGCGGCTGGATATGGCAGCACCGGGCACCGGTGTGGACAGCTACAACGTGTCGGTGGCTGCGGGCATTATTCTGTACGAGATCCAGTCCCAGCGCACAGCACAGCAGGCATGATCCGGCATTCGGGCCGGAACCTCAATTTGAATTACAGGAGGGACAAGAATGCCGAAAGATAAAAATAATGGCCGGGAAATGACCCCGGATGAAAAGTTCCGCTCCTTTTTCAGCACCACGGCGGTGGATATCCCGGAGGAGATGACCCGGAGGGACGAAAACCAGCCGGAGGAAAAGCCGCAGAAACGGTTTGGCCTGTTTGGCCGTGGTAAGGAAAAGCAGGAGACTGACGAAGCTGCAGCAGAGCAGCCGCAGGAAATGCCAACCGGTGAGGTGCGGCTGGGTGAGGATGCGCAGCCGGAACCGGAAGCGGATCTGGAACTGATGCTGAAGCCGGAGGCAGACCCGGAACAGGAACTGGCCCCGTGGCCTTTTCTGGAGAAGGAAGCAGAGGATGCACAGCCGGAAGCACCCGCCAAAAAGCCGGAGGAAAAATCTGCACCGCAAACGGCGGACCCCCGGCGGCAGTGAAGCCGGAAACACCCCGGCAGAGCGCTGTCCCGGCGGCAAGACCCGCAGAGCAGCACAGCACGGCAAAGCCTCTCCGGCACCCCAAGAATGCGCCGGAGGTGCTGCTGCCGCAGGAAGAGCAGGAGCAGCAGGAGATGGCACAGCTCAAGGCGATGATCAACGGCCTGAGCGACCAGAAGCCGGAAAAGCCTGCACCGAGGGCCGAAGCAGCCCCGGCAGCAGAAACTGAACCGGCTGAAAGCAAAAAGAAACCGTCCGGTGCACCGCTGCCCGCGGCTGTGTTTGCAGCGGTAAAGGAGACGGTACCGGAGCTGCAGCCGGAACCTGTGCCGCAGCCGGAAAAAACGGAGCAGCCGGAAAAGCAGCCGGTGGCCGATTTCTTTGGCAAGGCGCAGAGCGAGGACGCACCGCAGGCACCTTTGGCCCCGGCAGAGGAGCCTGCCGCAAAAGAGGATACCATGAGTCTGCCGCTGCTGCCGCTGGACGGTGAAGAGCCGCAGCAGGCACCGGAGAAGGCACCCGCTGCGCCACAGCCGGAACTGAAAGCTGAGGCGGAGGACGCGGTGTCTCCGGAGGAACATGCCGAAACGGAGCTGACCGAGCCGGAGGCCACGGCGGATAAGCTGCACCGCATGAACGCAGAGCTGACGCTGCGCTGCGTGCTGGGCGGCATTCTGGCTGTGGTGCTGCTGCATTTTGGTTTGGTGTCGGATGGGCTGCTGCCCGCCATGGCGGCGCTGGACCCGGACGCTGCCCCGGCGGCATTCTATGGTGCAAACCTGCTGCTGCTGGCTGCAAGCCTGTGCGTGGGCTTCCCGGTGCTGCGCGACGGCCTGAACGGCCTGCGCGGACGGTCTTCTTCCGAGACGATGCCGGCGCTGGCCGCAGTAGCAGCGCTGGTGCAGGCGGTTACAGCCATGCTGAACGCAAATGTTTACCGCGGCACCACCGGCATCTCGCTGCTCAGCGGCATGGCCGCGCTGGGGCTGTTCCTTGCGCTGCTGGGCAGCCGGGTGATGCTGGCTGCTGTCAAGGGCGGCTATGAGCTGGTGACCAATGGTGTGGAGTTCGAGGGCGCTTACCGCGCCAAGGACAAAGACCTGCTGCGCGCCCTTGCACGGGATCTGGAACAGAAGGACCCCTGGGTGCTGCTGAGCCGCCCGATGAAGGAAGCTGACGGCTTTGTGGAGCAGAGCTTGAGCGAACGCGCAAGCGAGCGCCGTGCACGCAAAGTTTCGTACATCCTGCTGGGCGTTGCCCTGCTCAGCGGCGTGCTGTTCCTGCTGGCAGGTGCCGGCTGGAACAAAGCTGCGGCTGCCATGGCAGCTGTGCTGTGCATGGGCGCACCGCTTTCTTCTACCTTGATCGCGGGCGTTGCCTCGCTACGGCTGCAGCGTGCGGCTGCGGCTGTGGGCGCAGTTGTGCCCGGTTGGCAGGCCATTGAGCAGCTGGGCGGCATTGATACGCTGCAGATCGATGCAGATGACCTGTTCACCGCCGACAGCGCACAGCTGGAGGACATCCGCATCTTCAAGGGCGGCCGCATCGACCGCGCCATCCTGTACGCGGCCAGCGTGTTGAACGAGAGCCACGGCACCCTGAAGGGGCTGTTCCGCCAGATCGTTGAGGAACGCACAGACATCCTGTTCCCGGTCAAGGATCTGGAGCAGCACCATGGGCTGGGCTTTTCCGCCTGGTGCGATAACAACCGCATCCTCATTGGTACCCGCCGCTATCTGGAGCAGGAGGGCGTGCCACTGCCGGACGAGGAATACGAGATGCAGCACTCGAAGAACGGCGAGCTGCAAATTTTGTATCTGGCTGTGTCCGGCAACCTGCACGCTATGTTCGTGCTGAAATATGTGGGCGGGCGCAATGTGGCCCGCGGCCTTGCCGTGCTGCAAAAGGAGAACATCCGCCTGTTGGTCACATGCCAGGACCCCAGTCTGACTGCACACCACATTACCGAAGCATACCGCCTGCCGGAAGGCATGATCACCGTGCTGGATCAGGAGCAGTGCAACGCCATCAAGGCCGCACCGGCAGACCCGGAGGACACCTGCTGCATGATCCATCTCAAGGCGTTTGCCAGCCTGACCGGCGGCCTTCAGGCTGCGGATCAGGCCCAGAACGCCGAGAGCAGCGCCACCACGGTACAGATGGTCTCGGTGCTGTTCTCCATTATCATTGCAGCGCTGCTCACCAGTGCGGGCAGCATCTGGGAGCTTTCGGTGGCAACGGTGCTGATGTATCAGGCAGCGTGGAGCGCCCTGAGCATTGCTGTGTGTGCACTGAAACAGCATAACTGAGAAATATTCTCAGAATAAATAGGAACTATTCTTGATTTCTCTCAAAAAATATGGTATACTCTGTTCAGAACCTGAGCCGCAGGCGAAAAAATTACCGCCGGGCTGAATGATAGAGCCGGGATCGGTCGATCCTGACAGAAGATCCGTTTTTGAAAGGAGAGCATCATGGAACTGAAGGGTACCAAAACCGAGAAAAATCTGATGGAAGCGTTTGCAGGCGAGAGCCAGGCACGCAACAAGTACACTTTCTTTGCCAGCATGGCAAAAAAAGAAGGCTACGAGCAGCTGGCCGCGATCTTTGAGGAGACCGCCGGCAATGAGAAGGAGCACGCAAAGATCTGGTTCAAGCTACTGTGCGGCGGCGCGATCCCCGATACCCTGACTTGTCTGGACATGGCAGCAGGCGGTGAGCACGACGAGTGGACCGAGATGTACCCCCGCATGGCCAAGGAGGCCAAAGAAGAGGGCTTCCCTCAGATCGCAGCACTGTTCACCATGGTGGCACAGATCGAGAAGGAGCACGAGGAGCGCTACCGTGCGCTGGCCGAAAACCTGAAAAACAACAAGGTCTTTGCCCGCGAGGAGCAGCAGGTATGGCAGTGCCGGAACTGCGGCTACACCTATATCGGCAAGTCCGCACCGCTCAAGTGCCCGGTGTGCGCACATCCGCAGAGCTACTTTGAGCTGAAAAAGATCAACTACTAAGCTGAAAATTCAAAAGCAGAACAGCGCCGCCGCATCCGGTTTGCCGGGTGCGGCGGCGTTTTGTACAAAATTGAAAAGCGGATTTTATTATTCTCCACAAAATAAGGCTCAGCTGCCCGGCAGAATGGGCAAAAAACTTGACCCGGTTTTGCACTGCGTGTAAAATAATACGGAGACAGGAATATTTAAAGGATCTTGCAGCAAAGCAGGCGGGGAGGGCAAAGCCCATGAAGCAGGGGTTCAAAGCGTGTGTTTGTGCAGTGGTGCTGTGCGCAGAACTGTTTGCAGCCGGGGCCTTGTCGGCCTATGCTGCGCAGGGGCAGCCGCTGCCGGACAGCGGCATGACATTGGACACTGCCGAACTGACGCTGGATATCACCGAAGGAGACCCGGCCCCGGTGGCCTACCTGAATGTGCAGGCACCCAACGACTACTTCTTTCTGATCTGGACTTCCAGTGATCCGGCAGTGGCATCGGTGGACGGCACCGGCAGGGTGACCGGCCATGCCGAGGGCACTGCGGCCGTCACGGCCCGCAATGAGCGCGGCGAAAAGACCACCTGTACCATCACGGTGCGCAAAAGCACAGCCAGCCGCTTGGTGCTGAACACCAGCGATCTGACGCTTACCATTACAGAGCAGGAGCCTGCCCCGACGAAACAGCTGAAGCTGGAACAGAACAAAGGCGGGTTTACCTATGTGCGGCAGTGGGTCAGCAGCAACCCGGCGGTGGCATCGGTAAGCACAAACGGTACCGTAAAGGCGCAGGGGTCCGGCAAGGCCGTCATCAGCGCACTGACCACAGCCGGGCAGGTGCTGCGCTGCACGGTAACGGTCACATCGGAGATCGGACGGGTGCAGATGAGCAAAAATGCCATGTTGCTGCAGGCAGTGGGAGCCAGTCAGAAGCTGACCGCGCAGGCTGCAGGCACCAAAAACGGAACGATGACATGGCTCAGCAGCAATCCGGGCGTGGCAACTGTGAGTGCGGATGGCATGGTAACGGGGGTGGGCGACGGTGAAACGATGATCCTTGCCGTTACACCGGAGGGTCGTGCCGATGCCTGCTATGTGGCCGTGGGAGCGGCGGCGTGGCGGTTCCGCTCGGAGGACGAACTTGCCGAAACGCTGACCCTGACCGGCCAGCTGCCCTATTCGGATGGAAAGTAAAAAGAAAAATGGGAGCGTTCTGTGCAGCAGGATGCTCCCATTTTTTCAAAACCCGCTGGGCAGAAAGATCATCGTTCCCCGGGCAGACCACGCCATCCGCTGGGCCATGCAGCCGGGCGCACCGGCCAGCAGAAACAGGGCCAGTGCGGCGAGCAGAAGCACCCATCCAAGGCCGCTGTGCGGCCTGCCGGAAAAAGGATCCCCTTTTTGCGTCTCATCCCGCTGCCCCTTTTTGCTGTGCTGGCCCATGCTATGCGCGGCCAGCAGTGATTGTGCAACGTGCTGGGCTGTGGTACAATAAAATATCGAAATCTACTGTGCAGGGAGAACGATTTTATGCTGACCATTACACTGCTGGGCACTGCGGCTACCATGCCACTGCCGGACCGGGCACTCTCGGCGGCGTTTGCTGCCTGCGGCGGCCACGGCCTGCTGTGGGACTGCGGCGAGGGCACTCAGGCAGCGGCACACCGGGCAGGCGTGAACCTGATGCGGGCAGATGCCATCTGCCTGACCCACTACCATGGCGACCACATCTTTGGTCTGCCGGGCCTTTTGCAGACTCTGGGGGCGCAGGGCCGCACAAGGCCGCTTGCGCTGCTGGGTCCGGAGGGCCTGCCGGATATCTGGGCGGCGGTGCGGGCACTGACCGGCCCGCTGCCCTATCCGGTGAAGCCGCAGGTGCTTATGCCGGGCCAGCCGCTGGCGCTGGATGCGCTGAGCGAGGGCTGGCCTGCCGGTGCGCGGCTGGTGCCGTTTGCCACAAAGCACCGGGTAAAAAGCCTTGGCTACCGGCTGGAGCTGCCCCGTGCAGGCAAATTCTCGCCGGAGCAGGCCCGGGCGCTGGGGGTGCCGGTGCAGCAATGGAAGCTGCTGCAGAAAGGGCAGAGCGTTGCCGTGGAGGGCAGAACGGTGCAGCCTGCGCAGGTGCTGGGCGCCCCGCGCAAGGGGTTGAGCGTGGTATTTTCCGGCGATACGGCCCCCTGCACGTATTATTTGCAGGCGGCGCATGACGCAGACCTGCTGATATGCGATGCCACCTATGCCCTTCCGGAGCAGGAAGACCAGGCCCGTCAGTGGGGGCACAGCACCTTTGGGCAGAGTGCATCCCTTGCCGCGCAGGCGAGGGCAAAGCGGCTTTGGCTGACCCATTATTCCCCCATGATCACCGACCCGGAGGAGTATGCCGCGCAGGCACAGAGCATCTTCCCGGCGGCGGAGTGCGGCTTTGACGGCAAAAGCATCACCCTGCAGTACGAGGAGGCACAGCCATGACCATCCGGATGGACGAGGGTGCGGCAGAGCTGCTGGACACCCTGCACAGGGCGGGCTATGCAGCCTACGTGGTGGGCGGCTGCGTGCGGGACAGTCTGCTGGGCCTTACACCGCACGACTGGGACCTGTGCACCAGTGCTCTGCCGCAGCAGGTGATGGAGCTGTTCGGCGCGCAGCGGTGCATCCCCACCGGCCTGCAGCACGGCACGGTAACGGTGAAGCAGAGCGGTGCCCTTTACGAGATCACCACCTTCCGTACAGAAGGCACCTACACAGATGGCCGCCACCCGGACGAGGTGCACTTTGTGCCGGATGTGCGGGAGGACCTGGCCCGGCGGGATTTTACCATCAACGCCATGGCCTACAATGAAAAAGAGGGCCTTGTGGACCCCTTTGGCGGGCAGGCCGATCTGCAAAGCGGCATCGTACGGGCGGTGGGTGTGCCCCGCCAGCGGTTCACCGAGGACGCGCTGCGCATCCTGCGGCTGTACCGCTTCGCAGCCCGGTTTGGCTTTGCCATCGACCCGCCCACGGCGCAGGCGGCACAGGAGCTGTGTGCCCATCTGGACTGCGTATCGGTGGAGCGCATCGAGGAAGAGCTTGCAAAACTGCTGGCCGCACCCGCCCCTGCGGCATATCTTGACAAAAAAATACTGCTTGTTATTCTGCCGGAGCTTTCATCGGAGGCACTGGCGGCGGCAAAGCCGGTGGTGGATGCCTGCCCGGCGGGGGCGGCTCTGCCCATCCGGCTGGCGGCGCTGCTGCTGAGCCTTGGCGAGGGCGGCACCCGCCGCACCCTCAGGCGCCTGCGCTGCTCCAATGCCTTGATTGAAGAGGCTGCGGTGTTGGTGCGGGAAGCCAGAAGGCGTGACGGTAGCTTTCTCTTCGGACACGAGTACGGGTTGCGGCACCCAGCGGATGCTTCGTGCTTTGAGCAGCACTCGCATCCTGCTGGCCGCTGTCCCAACAGCAACTTCCTGTTTCCGCCACTGGCGGCGGTCGTTGCTGTTGCAGGCCATTCCATCGCCCGCCCTATTGCCTTCGGCAACAGGGTCCCACCCCAGCGGACGGTCCTCAGAGAAACTACCGTCACACCCGACTTTACTATCTACGCCCGCCGACTACTGGGCAAATATAACTTGTGTACCGTGCAGCGTTTGGCAGCACTGGGCACAGCCCTGCAGCCGGAACACGCGGCTGATTTTGCTGCACTTTCCGAATTGGCCGAACGATTGGATGCGGACGGCGTGTGCTGCCGCGTCAGCCAGCTGGCTGTGAATGGCCGTGATCTGATGGCAGCAGGCATCCCGGCGGGGCCGGGCATCCGCAAAGTGCTGGAAGCGCTGCTGGACGGTGTGATCCGGGAAGAATATCCCAACGAGCGGCAAGCCCTGCTGGCCGCAGTGCAGCAGCTCGCTGCGTCTTGACAAGCTCTTTTTTCAGAGTTACTATTATACTACTGTTTTAGTGTGTTGAATGCACCAAAGGAGAACTTATGACCACACAGACCCCTGATTCAAAGCCGCGTGCCCTCATTGCCATGAGCGGCGGCGTGGACAGCTCGGTGGCGGCATGGCTCATGCAGCAGGCAGGCTATGACTGCACCGGCATCACCATGCGGCTCACCCGCAACGAAACGCTGGGACAGTCCGGCTTTCACACCTGCTGCTCGGAAAAGGACATCGAGGACGCGGCAGAGGTGGCGTATGCCATGGATATCCCGTACGAGGTGCTGGATTTCACGGCCGACTTCCGGGAACAGATCATTGAAAAATTCGTCCGCGTGTATGAGGCGGGCGGCACGCCGAACCCCTGCATCGACTGCAATAAATATATGAAGTTCCGCCATCTGCTGGACTGGGCCCGGGCACACGGCATGGAGTATGTGGTCACGGGCCACTATGCCCGGGTGGAGCAGGACGAGGCCACCGGCCGTTTCCTGCTCAAAAAGGGGCTGGACGAGGGCAAGGACCAGAGCTACGTGCTCTACAACCTCACTCAGGAGCAGCTGGCGCATATCCGTCTGCCGCTGGGCGGCCTGCACAAGACTGAGGTGCGCGAGATCGCGGAGCAGCACAAATTTGTCAATGCCCGCAAGCACGACAGTCAGGACATCTGCTTCGTGCCGGATGGCGACTATGCCCGCTTTATGGAGGACTTCACCGGCAAACACTACCCGGCAGGTGATTTTCTGGACGAGAGCGGCAGGGTGGTGGGCACCCACAACGGCGCGGTGCGGTACACCATCGGCCAGCGCAAGGGGCTGGGCCTTGCCATGGGGGCACCTGTGTACGTCTGCGGCAAGGACATGCAGGCAAACACCGTCACGGTAGGGCCGGAGGAGATGCTGTTCGACCGCATCGTGTATGCGGACGAGGTGAACTGGATCGCCATTCCGGAGTTGACCGGGCCGCTGCGGGTCACAGCCCGCACCCGGTACCATCAGGTGGAGCAGGCCGCCACCGTCTACCCGGCGGAGTGCGGCTTCCGGCTGGAATTTGACCAGCCCCAGCGCGCCCCTACGCCCGGTCAGGCCGTGGTGCTGTATCAGGGCGACACCGTGCTGGGCGGCGGCACCATTACGAGAGTGGAAAAGTAACAAGGAGAACAAAATGCAAAATCAGTATTCCCGCACGCAGTTGCTGCTGGGCGCGGAAGCTATGGAAAAACTGCACAATTCCCGCGTGGCGGTGTTCGGCATCGGCGGCGTGGGCGGCTACACGGTGGAAGCGCTGGCGCGCAGCGGCGTGGGGGCACTGGATCTGATCGATGATGATAAGGTCTGCCTGACCAACCTCAACCGCCAGATCATCGCCACCCGCAGCACGGTAGGGCAATATAAGGTAGATGTGGCTGCGCAGCGCATCCACGACATTGACCCGGACATCAGGGTGACCACCCACCGGTGCTTCTTTGGCCCGGAAACACAGGACCAGTTCGACTTTACCCAGTACGACTATGTGGTGGATGCCATTGACACCGTTACCGGCAAGCTGGCGCTGGTGATGAAGTGCAAGGAGGCAGGCACCCCCATCATCTGCTCCATGGGCGCAGGCAACAAGATGGACCCGACCCGCTTTGAAGTGACCGATATCTACAAGACCTCGGTCTGCCCGCTGGCCAAGGTGATGCGCACCGAGTGCCGCAAGCGCAAAATCAAGCACCTGAAGGTGGTCTACTCCAAGGAGCCTGCCATGACCCCCATCGAGGACGACGCCATCAGCTGCAAGTATCACTGCATCTGTCCTCCGGGCACCCAGCGCAAGTGCACCCAGCGCCGTTCGGTGCCGGGCTCCAATGCCTTTGTGCCCTCGGTGGCCGGCCTGATCATCGGCGGCGAGGTGGTAAAAGACCTTGTGGGCTTTGTGCCGATGAAGGGGTAAAACAGACCGCAGACTCCTGCTGTGTGGGACGATTTTGAATGCGCTCCGCGTTGCTTTGCGCATAAGCTAAGGAAATTATATTTTTGATTTTGGGGTCCAGAAACGCCTGCGGGTGTTTCTGGACCCCATTTTCATGGGCGGGGGTCGTGGAGGAAAGGCTTGTGCTTGCGGGCAGAACGTTAATTCCGCCGCGTGAATGTTTCCGCAGAAAACCAGCGCGGCAGCTTCCGCTTTCGGTTATGACTCCTCCCGTGAAAAGGCAATTCTGGAAAATCCGCAGATTTTCCAGAATTGCGAAATAAAATAATAATTCCGCTGAAAATGGTCAGAGCATCAGCGGAGACCATTTAAGATCGCGCTTTTTACGCGCTGCAGCGTTCCATAATATAAATTTGCAATCAATTTGCAATTTGGTATTGCAATTGGAGAGAATATCGTGTATAATCATCCCTGTTCAAAAATGCAACCAATTTGCAATTTACTAAAATGAAGCGACGAACGGTCGTTTTTAGGAGCGTATATGGAACTGTTTCTGGATGTTCTGGGCGAATCTCTGGTGGATACCGCCAAGATGCTGCCCTTCCTGTTTTTGGCTTATCTTCTGATCGAGTATATCGAGACCCGCCACGGTGAGCGCATTGAAGCACTGCTGGCAGGCGGCGGGCGCTGGGGCGCGATTCCGGGCGCGGTGCTGGGCTGTGTGCCGCAGTGCGGCTTTTCGGCCATTGCGTCCAACTTCTACTCCTCCCGCGTCATCACGCTGGGCACCCTGATGGCCGTCTACCTTGCCACCAGCGACGAAGCCATCCCGCTGCTGGTATCCATGCCGGCCTACTGGGATAAGCTGGCTGTGCTCATGGTCATCAAGGTGGTATACGCCATTGTGGTGGGCTTTGTGCTGGATTTTGTGCTGCGCGGCGTGCTGCCCAAATCGCTGCGCGGCGGCTACACCGGCCATGCCGACGAGGTGGACTGTCACGAGGAGCACAGCGACGAAGAGGGCAAGCCCGCCCCCATCTGGAAAGCGGCCCTGCGCCACACGCTGGAGATCTTTGTGTTCATTTTTGCGTTCAGTCTGGTGTTCGGCCTGATCGTGGAAGGCGTGGGCGAAGATGTGTTTGCAGACCTTCTGGGCAGCATGGGCTTCTTCCAGCCGGTAGTGGCTGCGCTGGTGGGCCTGATCCCCAACTGCGCCGCCAGCGTGCTGCTGACCCAGCTGTATGTGGAGGGTGCCCTGCGCTTTTCCAGTCTGGTGGCGGGCCTTTGCACCGGTGCAGGCGTGGGCCTTGCGGTGCTGTGGCGCACCAATCCTTCGTGGAAGCAGAACCTGTTCATCACCGGCCTGACATGGGGTGCAGGCGCATTCCTCGGCGTGGCAATGCAGGTGGTCGTGGCCGTGTTTGCGTGATCACGAGAAGAAGCTGCAAAGAAAGCAGCATCGTGAAACAAAATAAGGCTATTGCATGGAATTCTGTGCAGTAGCCTTATTTTTATGCCCAAATGCACCCCAATTTTAAAAAAGTATGGTATACTGGTACAAAACTCAGTTCCATAGGGGAGAATAGAATGCAATATAAGATTCTGGCAAGCGATTACGACAACACACTGGTGCCCTTTGGCGAGGGCAAGCCGCGTCAGAAGGTGGTAAAAGCCATCAAAAAGCTGCAGGCCGCAGGCGGCAGATTCGTGCTCAGCACCGGACGTGCGTATCCGTGCGTCAACCTCAAAGGCCAGCTGGGCGGCATCCGGTTCGATTATGCCATCACCTGCAACGGTGCCTGTGTGGTGGACCGCGAGGGCCGCATCGTGGCCGAGCACCCGCTCACCGCTGAGGAAATGTACGCGCTGGTGGATTTCTGCGAGGATTATAACTATCCGCTGCAGTTCAATTTCAGGGATGCCTGCTACGCCTACTGCGAGTATGAATATCTGCACAGGGGCTACCGGCAGATGAACAGCATCGGGCTGGACTGTATGGACGGCGAAGATCAGGACCGCCACCTGATCGACATGCCCCACGCCGCTTTTGCGGCAGTGCCGCCGGAGCACGTGGCAGATTTTGCGGCAAAGTACGGCCATCTGGGCCTGCACTGGATGCAGGTGGGCGCGCAGAATGCCGACGGCCTGTGCTACTACGACATCGTGCGCGGTGGAATGGACAAAGGCGTGGGCCTTGCCGACCTGTGCGAAAAGATGGGCCTGACACTGGCCGATGCCGTGGCGGCAGGCGATTCTGCCAACGATGTGGCCATGCTGAAGGCAGCGGGCCTTGGCTGCTGCATGGCAAACGGCACGCCGGACGCAAAGGCTGCCGCCGACCGCATCATTGGCGATGTGCGGGAGGACGGCCTTGCCGACCTGATCGATGAGCTGTGGTTCGACGGCCCCAGAGCAGAGCCGTCCGGCCGCGACCTTGGCTCGCCTTGGGATAAAATTGAAAGTGCAGGCGGACAATGAGCTTTGAACCGGTGTATAACGAACACAGCCGGGCGCTGATCCTTGGCACATGGCCCAGCCCCAAAAGCCGGGAGATGGCCTTTTACTACGGCCACCCGCAGAACCGCTTCTGGCCCATGATGGCCGCGCTGACCGGTGAGCCGGTGCCTGCCCGTGAGGACATTGAAGCCAAAAAGCAGATCATCCTGCGCCATGGGCTGGCCCTCTGGGACACGCTGGAACGCTGCACCATCACCGGCGCAGCGGACGCTTCCATCAAGGATGCAGTGCCGAATGATATTGCCGCTCTGCTGGCAAAGGCACCCATTGAAGCAGTATTCTGCAACGGAGCCACCGCATACCGGATCTATACAAAGTATTTGCAGCCGGTGTCTGGCATTGCAGCGGTAAAGCTGCCCAGCACCAGCCCGGCAAACGCTGCCTGCCGCCCGGAAAAGCTGCGCGAAATCTGGGGCGCGGCCCTCTTGCCGTGGATCAACAAATGATGGCCAGGTTGTAAATTATCCGTGAAAGCCTTGCGTTTTTCGCGGGGTGCGGTATTATGGATGACATAAGGGGCAATGCCCCGGACAAGGAGAAGAAACATGAGCAAGATCATCCGCACCAGAAAGCCCAGCGTTCTGCCATTTTATGCAATGGCACTGGTCTTTTTGGTATTGTGCGCGGTACTGCCGGTGTATAAGCTGTGGGCGCTGCTGGCGGCGCTGGGCGGTGCATTTGTGGCCTTTGGTGCGGCACAGAAGGTCTGCCCGCCCCGGGTGGTGGAGCACGAAGTGCCTTTCCACACCGGTGTGGAGGATGTGGACGCGATGCTGACCGACATCCAGCAGAAACTGGATACCCTGCACACCCTCAACGAGCAGCTGCCGGACCCGCAGCTCTCTGCCGCCATGACCCGCATGGAAAAGGCGGGCCGCTCCATTGTGGAAGCGGTGGAAGCAAACCCGGAAAAGGCAAAGCAGGTGCGCAGGTTCGCAAACTATTACCTGCCGGATGCGGTGAACGTTCTGCAGCAGTATGCAAAGCTGGCAAAGCAGGGCGTGCGCGGCGAGAATGCCGCAGCCATCCGTACCGAGGTGGAGCACAATGCTGCTTCCATTGCCACGGCGTTTGAAAACCAGCTGGATGCCCTGTACGCCGCCGAGAGCATGGACCTTTCTGCAGATATCACGGTGCTGCAGAACATGCTCAAAGGGCAGGGCCTGAGCTAAGAAAAAGGTAAACGGTATTTGGAAAGGAAGGAATCTCTTATGGCTGATAATACATTCAACTTTGACCTCGATGCACCCGCAGTACCCACCCTGACGCTGGACCCCACCCCGGCAGAAGAGGAAAAGGCAGCACCCGCCCAGCAGGAAGCTGCCGCACCGGAGCAGCCGCAGGTGAACCTGACCCCGGAAGAACAGGCCATGGTGGATCAGTTTGCTGAAAAGATCGATATTACCAACAGCCAGCAGGTGCTGCAGTACGGCTCCGCCTGTCAGAAGAAGATCGGCGATTTCTCCGAGGCCGCCCTTTCCAAGGTGGCCACCAAGGATCTGGGCGAAGTGGGCGATATGATTACCAGCCTGATCGGTGAGCTGAAGAGCTTTGATGCAGGCGAGGAAGAAAAAAGGGCATTCTGGGCTTCTTCAAGAAGAAGGGCGACCAGCTGGATGCCATGAAGATGAAGTACAACAAGGCCGAGACCAACGTGGAAAAGATCCAGTCCATGCTGGAGGGCCATCAGGTGCAGCTGCTCAAGGACATCGCCATGCTGGATAAGATGTATGATCTGAACATGGCCTACTTCAAGGAGCTGAGCATGTATATCCTTGCCGGCAAAAAGAAGCTGGCCGATGTGCGCGCAAACGAGCTGCAGCAGGCCATGGATAAGGCCAAGGTTTCCGGCCTGCCGGAGGATGCACAGGCGGCTCGTGATCTGGCCGACCAGTGCGAACGCTTTGAGAAGAAGCTCTATGATCTGGAGCTGACCCGCAACATCAGCCTGCAGATGGGGCCGCAGATCCGCCTTTTGCAGAACAACAATACCATGATGGCGGAAAAGATCCAGTCCACCATCGTCAACACCATCCCCCTGTGGAAGAACCAGATGGTGCTGGCACTGGGTCTGGCCCACAGCCAGCAGGCCATGCAGGCCGAGCGTGCCGTGACCGACATGACCAACGACCTGCTCAAGAAGAACGCCGAGGCCCTGAAGATGGGTACCATCGAGACCGCAAAGGAGAGCCAGCGCGGTGTGGTGGACATCGAGACCCTGCAGCAGACCAACAAGAGCCTGATCGAGACGCTGGACGAGCTGAACAAGATCCAGAGCGAGGGCCGCGCAAAGCGCGCTGCCGCCGAGCAGGAGCTGAACCGCATCGAGGACGAACTGAAAGCAAAAATGATGGAGATCCGGAGCTGAGATGGCAAACGCAGATTTTTCGCAAAAACAGAACAGCACTTCCGGCGGTTTTGACGCGGGCAGCTACCGCGAACAAAAGCAGCCGGAGCAGGCCGTGCCGCTGACACCTCTGCAGCAGAAGCTGACAGGGCTGGAAGCAAAGCTGCCCGCAGCCCTTTCCACCCGCGCAGCTGCACTGGCGCTGAGCGTGGTGGTGATGCTGGCGGCCTTTTTGGGCTTTGGCAGCGCCAAGCTGCGCAGCCGGTACAACGAAGTCCGCAAATGGTACACGGTGGGTGTGGCGGCAGACAACGGCTATAACCTCAACGAGGAGCTGACCACCCGCATGAACACGGCGGCAAACATCATCACCACCGCCGGCAGCACGCTGGGAGCGGACAGTGCCGAGGTACAGGCCGCACAGAGCGCGCTGAGCGATTTTACCGCCTGTCTGGAAGCCGTGCAGAACGGCGGCAAAAGTCAGGCACTCACCTCGCTGCCCTATTATCAGGGCAGCACGATGCATGCGCTGTATCAGGCCAACGAGGTGCTGGGGTCGCGGATCGATCAGCTCTACGCAAAGCTGCAGGAGCAGGCCGCAGACCCCATGAAGATAGGCGCGGTGCAGGGCCAGTACGGCCAGTTCAACAGTGCGGCTACCATTATCGGCACCCTGAAATACAACGATGCCGTTTACGACTACCAGAAAGAGACCGGCGGCTTCCCGGCCAGCGTGCTGGGCAGCATTGCCGGTGTAAAGGAGGTTGAACCCTTCGCATGAAAAATTTTGCAAAACGCGTAAGCGCTCTGGTGCTGGCCCTTGTGGTGGGCGCAGCGGCCCTGTGCCCGGCGGCCCTTGCCGCCGCCAGCCTGCCGGACCTGCCCAAAGACGAATGTGTGGTGGACGATGCCAACATCCTGAGCGACAGCACTACCCAGACCATCGTTGATCTGAACAACCAGCTGCAGTCCAGCTGCAACGGAGCACAGATCGGCGTACTGACTGTAGATTATACGGGTAATTATTCCACTGAGGATTATGCAACACAGGCCCTCAACGCCTGGGGCATCGGCTCGGCTTCCGAGAACAACGGTGTGCTGATCCTGCTGGTGATGGAATCGCCCATCTACGAGGACGGCGATTACTACGTGACCTACGGCGACGGCTTCCGCAACACCACGCTGGAAAGTCAGGCCAGTGCCCTCGCTCAGACCATGGAAGGTGATTTTGTTAACCGCGATTACAGCGATGCAGTAATCACCTGTGCCAACAATGTGGCCGACACCATTGCAAGTGTTTATGGGGTAAATCTGAACAATGGCAGCTACGACGATGGCAGCTACGCGGAGCCGGACGACGGCCCCACTACCTTTGAGGATGTCGTTCTGGGTATCGTGATCCTGTTCATGTCCCTGATGGTGATGCTGATCATCGTACTGTTCGTGTTCCGGGTGTTCATTGCACCCATCGGCCACGCAGCAGGCTGGAACTGGGGTCCCTTCGCATGGGGCTACATGGCAGGTTCGGCCCGCCGGCACCGTCCCGGCCCGCCGCCCCTCCGGGCCCCGGCTTCGGCCCCGGATACGGCCCGGGCTATGGCCCCGGCCCCCGCAATGACCGGCCCCGCCCGCCCCGGAACAACAACCGGCGTCCGCCCCGTCCTCCCATGGGCGGCGGCTTTGGCGGCGGGTCCTTCGGTGGCTCCCGCGGAGGTGGCTCCTTTGGGGGCGGCTCGTTCGGCGGCGGCTCCTTCGGTGGAATGGGCGGCGGCGGCAGCCACGGCGGCGGCGGTGGTCGCGGCCGTTAAAAACACAAAAACACGGAGAACTGCTGTGGGCGGTATGCCTGCGGCAGTTCTCTTTTTAGGTTTCAGGCGTGAAGGAAATTCATTTGACAAATCAACTTTGTTAACCTATACTGAGAAACATGCATAATAAGCCAGAAATAAAGGCTCTGAGAGCGGAAAAGCCGCAGAGCAGGGAACGATAAAAATAGAGGGAGAAAACCATGCTGACTCTGGATAAGATCTACCATGCAGCCTTTGTGCTCAAGGATGTTGCCCGCAAGACCGACCTCATCGAGGCACCCAAGCTCTCCAAGGACTGCCAACTGTACCTGAAAACCGAAAACCTGCAGGCCACCGGCAGCTTTAAGGTGCGCGGTGCTTACTATAAGATCAGCCAGCTTTCCGAGGAGGAGAGCGCCAAGGGCGTGATCGCCTGCTCTGCCGGCAACCACGCACAGGGCGTGGCGCTGGCTGCTACCCGCCGCGGCATCAAGAGCATCGTCTGTATGCCGGATGGTGCCCCCATCATGAAGGTGGAGAATACCAAGAATCTGGGCGCAGAGGTGTGTCTGGTGCCCGGCACCTACGATGATGCCCACGACAAGGCTGTGGAGCTGCAGGAAGAGACCGGCATGACCTTTATCCACCCCTATGACGATGAGCAGGTCATCGCGGGGCAGGGAACCATTGGTCTGGAAATTCTGGATCAGCTGCCGGATGTGGATGCGGTCGTTGTGCCGGTGGGCGGCGGCGGCCTGATCTCCGGCGTGGCCTTTGCCATCAAGAGTCTGCGCCCGGAGGTGAAGGTCTATGGCGTACAGGCCGAGGGTGCACCCAGCATGTACCGCAGCCTGCACGAGCATAAGTACCAGACCCTGAAAGCCGTTTCTACCTTTGCGGACGGCATTCAGGTCAAAACTCCCGGTGAGCTGACCTACCAGATCTGTGAGCAGTATGTGGACGACATCGTGACCGTGAGCGAGGATGAGACCGCTGCCGCCATCCTTTCGCTGATGGAGAACCAGAAGCTGGTTGCCGAGGGTGCCGGAGCCGTGCCGGTGGCTGCAGTGCTGTTCCACAAGCTGCCGGTCGAGGGCAAAAAGGTGGCCTGCGTCGTCTCCGGCGGCAACATCGATGTGAACATCCTCAACCGCGTGATCACCCGTGGTCTGGTCATGAGCGGCCGCAAGGCGAACATGACCATTGCGCTGGAGGACAAGCCCGGACAGCTCAAGAAGGTGGCCGAGATCGTGTCCCGCTGCGGCAGCAATGTGGTGTCGGTGCAGCACGATGGCTCCGATCCCAATATGCCCATTTCCAGCTGCTTCCTCAAGCTCACCCTTGAGACCCGCGATGCCGAGCAGATCGAGCAGATCCGCGCAGAGCTTGCAAAAGAGGGTTTCCAGCTTGTGAGCGAAAGAGTATAATAGAAGAAAAAAGAAAGGAACGTTTTATCATGAAAGTCGTTTCCACTTCCAACGCACCCGCAGCCATCGGCCCTTACAGCCAGGCGATCGATCTGGGCAATATGGTGTTTGTTTCCGGCCAGATCCCGGTAGACCCTGCTACCGGCAAGATGGCCGATACGGTTGAAGAGCAGGCTGCACAGAGCCTTGCAAACCTCAAGGCCATTCTGGCCGAGGCTGGCCTTTCCATGGCAAATGTGGTCAAGACTGTCATTTTTCTGGCCGATATCAACGATTTTGCCGCTGTGAATGCCGTGTATGCCAAGGCCTTTGCGGAGCCGTTCCCTGCCCGCAGCTGCGTGCAGGTGGCCGCCATCCCCAAGGGCGCAAAGCTGGAGATCGAGTGCATCGCCGTGCGCGAATAATCAGGCCTAAACACAAAGGGGCTGTGCCACTGGCACAGCCCCTTTTGCATGTATGAGGAAGAATGAGAATAGCAATTACGGGCGCAGACCCATGCCGCCCTCCAGCGTGAGGGTCTCGCCGGACAGATACTTGAAGTCCGGCATGGCCAGCTGCACGCATACCCGGCCAATCTCGGTCTCGGGGTTGGCGTAGTGGCCCATGGGCGGCATCTTGACGTTGGCCTTGAACGCATCCGGGTATGCCTGCTGGAACTGCTCCAGCTTGGCGGTCCAGGCCAGCGGGCAGATCACGTTGACATTGATGCCATCCTTGCCCCACTCAGTAGCGGCCACGCGGGACAGGCCGCGGATGCCCTCCTTGGCGGCAGCGTAGGAGCACTGGCCAAAGTTGCCAAACAAGCCTGCACCGGATGCAAAGTTGATCACGCTGCCCTTGGACTTGGCCAGATAGGGATAGCAGGCCTTCATATAGTAAAATGTAGCGTACAGGCCGGAATAAAGGGCCAGATCAAACTGCTCGGTGGTGTGCTCTGCCAGCGGCACGCCGGAAGCGGATGCCTGTGCGTTGTTCACCAGCACTTGAATGCCACCAAAGGTATCCACAGCCTGATTGACGACATTTTGCACGGTGGCTTCGTTGTCGGTGCCTGCACACACATCTGCCTGCACCGGCAGAACGCGGATGCCATACTTGGCTTCCAGCTCGTTTTTTGCCTCTTCCAGTTTTTTTACATTGCGGCCAGTGATGACCAGATTTGCGCCCTCTTTTGCAAAGGCGGTGGCAATGCCATAGCCGATGGAGCCGCAGCTGCCATCGGAAAGTACGGCGCGGCCTGCGCCGGTGATGATAGCGGTCTTACCCGTTAAAAAGCCCATAGTTGCCCTCCAGAAGTGCTCAATTGGCTGATGTTGGCCATATTATAGCCTGAATTTCAATAGAATGCAAGGCTTTTTACCGATAAATAAAAAATAGACAAAGAATGCCGAGAAGGTGAAAAAATTCACGACTTCTCGGCATTTTGTGAAAGATTTGTCAGAGATTTTGATGTTAAAATAAAGACAAACTAATTACTTCTGCACGCCCGCCTCGCACTGCTCAATAAACTGCTTTGCCACGCGGGGACTGCGGCCGCCGGCGCGGATGGCAAAGGCTTCGGCTTTGACCAGCAGCTGATCCATCGGCATGTCGATGCCGTGCTGCTTTGCCAGTTCGGCCAGAATGGTCTCAAACCGGGCCTTCTCCGGCCGCTGGAAAGTGACCGTCAGGCCGAACCGGGCGGAAAGGCTCATCAGCTCCTGCCGGGTATCGGCTTCGTGGATGTCGTCGCCGGTGCGGTCGGTCAGTGTTTCTTTAATAAGGTGGCGGCGGTTGGAGGTGGCATATACCGCAATATTCTTGGCCCGGCCGCCTACGCTGCCTTCTAGAATGGCCTTGAGCGCGGCAAAGTTGTCGTCGTTGGCGGTAAAGCTCAGGTCGTCGATGAACAGGATGAATTTGAGCGGGTTCGCGGCCAGCTTGTCCATCAGATCCGGGATCTGGTAGAGCTGGTTCTTCTTCACTTCCACCAGCCGCAGGCCTTCAGGTGCAAACTCATTGGCAATGGCTTTCACCGCACTGGACTTGCCGGTGCCTGCATCGCCGTACAGCAGCACATTGTTGGCGGGCATCCCGGCCAGCAGGGCCTTTGTGTTGGCAATGACCTTTTCGCGCTCCTTCTCGTAGCCGGGCAGCTCGGAAAGGCGCTGAGGGTCCGGGTATTTCACCGGCACCAGCTGGCCGTTCTCCACCGTGAACACATGGTGCTTGGCAAACATGCCATAGCCCTTTTTTCCCACCTCGCTCATGCGCTGGGCGTAGGCGGCAGGCAGGTCGATGCCGGAGGTCTCCCACCGGGGCAGGAAAGCCAGCTCCTGCGCCTGCCCTGTGGCAGAACCGGCAGCGGCCAGCAGCTCGTCCAGCGTCAGGCCGCACAGAGCCTGCAGAAAAGCCAGTTCACTGTCCAGCGCGGTCTGCAGTGCAGGGGCAAGGGTGCCCGATGCAGCCTGACGCACGCAGACGGTCTCGGCTTCCAGCACAGCGGCGCTGAGGTAGCTGCCCCAGTTGGTGGTGTGCTCGAACAGTGCGGCTTCAAATTGGGCCACAGCGTCGCACACCGGGCCATAGCCGGGCGCACCGGCTTCCATGCGGTCGGTCAGGTCCAAAAGCTTTGCCACAACGGGGTCGTCCAGCAGGCTGCGGAAAACAACAAGCCCGTGCAGCCGGGCATTCCATTCTCTCAATTTCATATTCCTGTCCTCTAGTTGGTCTTAAATTAAACGCGCAGGCGCGCATATCAGAAGTATACAGCGCATTGTGCCATGGCGCAAGAGGTGTTCAATTAACTTCATGTTTGGGGTGATTCAGGTTACAAATTGTCGATTGACAAAAGGCCGATTTATAGTATAATTTACATCAACAAATGCGCAGATGGGAAAAAGTACCACACGATCCCCACTGTTCAGAGAGCTGCCGTCTGGTGCAAGGCAGTCAGTGCTTCGTGCGGAAAATCATCCCGGAGCAGCCTGCCCAACGGGTGCAAAACCCTTGTAAGCAGCGCCGGTTGCAGCCGTTACCGTGCAGGGCTTTGTTGGAAGCCCGTGAGAGGGTGTGCACAGCACGCCAACGAGAGTGGTACCGCAGAGAGCTTGATGATCACAAGGTCTTTGTCTCTTGATAACAGGGGACAAAGGCCTTTTCTTTTAAAAAGAAGCTCCCCGGGAACGTGTAAAAAGTGGAAAAAGGTTAGGAAAACAGGAGAAACTCACCATGCAGTTGAATGGTTCTCAGATTTTTGTGGAGGTCCTCTGCGAGCAGGGCGTGGACACCCTTTTTGGTTATCCCGGCGGCGCAGTGCTGAACCTTTACGATGAACTGTACAAAAATTCGGACCGCATCACCCATGTGCTGACGGCACATGAACAGGGCGCGGCCCACGCGGCAGACGGCTATGCCCGCGCGACCGGCCGCACCGGCGTGGTGCTGGCTACCAGCGGCCCGGGTGCCACCAATCTGGTCACCGGCATTGCCACGGCCTATATGGACTCGGTGCCCATGGTAGCCTTTACCGGCAACGTGACCACGGACGGGATCGGGAGGGACAGCTTTCAGGAAGCCTACATTGAGGGCATCACAATGCCCATCACCAAGCACAATTTCACGGTGCGCCGGGTGGAAGAGCTGGCCGATACCATGCGCTCTGCCTTCCGTATTGCACAGAGCGGCCGCAAGGGCCCGGTGCTGGTGGATATCCCCAAGGACGTGACAGCGGCGGTATGCGAGTTCACCCCCAAAAAGCCGGAGCCCATCCGCACCGTTACCACCTTCAACGCAGAGCAGGTCAAGTGGGCAGCGGATCTTATCAATGCGGCCCAGCGCCCGCTGGTCTACTTTGGCGGCGGCGTGCGCAGCGCAGCCTCCTGCCAGCCGCTGCGTGATCTGCTGCACAAGGCAGAGATCCCGGCCACCTACACCCTGATGGCCGCAGGCGTTGTGCCCTACGGTGACCCGATGAACATTGGCATGGTGGGTATGCACGGCTGTTACACCTCCAATCGTGCCGTGGCCGACTGCGACGTGCTGATTGCAGTGGGCACCCGCTTTTCGGACCGTGTGGCCCTGAACCCCAAGACCTTTGCAAAGAACGCCACCATCATCCAGATCGACATCGACCCCAGTGAGCTGGGCAAGAATGTGGAGGTCGATCTTTCCATCGTGGGCGATGCCGCTTACGTGCTGAACGCCATGCTGCCGCAGATCGAGGAAAAGAAGCATCCCGACTGGATGAAGATGATCCGTGAGTGGCAGGCACAGGATTACCACCCGGTGTCCGACCCCACCCGCCTGATGCCCCATCAGGTGATCGGCGAGGTGTGCAACCAGTGCGGCCCGGAGGCCGTGTATGTGACCGATGTGGGCCAGCACCAGATGTGGGCGGCACAGTACCTGCGCCACGCTAAGAGCCGCGGCTTTATCACCAGCGGCGGTCTGGGCACCATGGGCTTTGGCTACGGTGCCGCCATTGGCGCACAGATGGCTCTGGGCCGCGACCAGCGGGTGGTCATGTTTACCGGCGACGGCTCCTTCCACATGAACCTGAACGAGGCCTGCACCGCCGTGAGCTATGAGCTGCCCATCATCACCGTGATCTTCAACAACTCGGTGCTGGGCATGGTGCGCCAGTGGCAGAACATCTTCTACGAAAAGCGCTACAGCCAGACCGACCCCCACCGCAAGACGGACTTCGTCAAGCTGGCCGAGGGCTTTGGCCTGAAGGGCTACCGCTGCAGAAACCTGCCGGAGTTTCAGGCTGCCTTTGCCGATGCAATGAAGCAGAAAGGCCCTACTTGGATCGAGTGCATCATCGATAAGGACGAAAAGGTGCTGCCCATGATCCCCGGCGGCGGCGATATCAACGACATCATCATGGAATAAGGAGGACACAGCAATATGGAATCCAACAAGCGCAGGGTCATCAGCCTGCTGGTGGACAACCAGAGCGGTGTTCTGGCCCGTGTGTCCAGCCTGTTCTGCCGCCGCGGCTTCAACATTGACAGCCTGACCGTTTCGGCTACCAACGACCCGGCGGTCAGCCGCATCACCGTTACCATCACCAGCGACGAAAAGGCACTCAGCCAGCTGGTCCTGCAGACCGAACGGCTGGAAGTTACCCGTCAGGTGTTCGTGCTGGACGGCGAAAAATCTCTGGAACGGGAACTGCTGCTGCTGAAGGTAGCGTCCGATGTGCACAACCGCAGCGAGCTGCGGGAGATCGCCAGTATCTACAAGGCCAAGATCATCGACCTTTCGCCGGACAGCATGGTGTTCGAGCTGATCGGCAAGCCGGATAAGATCGATGCCTTCCTGAAAATGTTTACAGATTACAAAATTTTGGAGCAGTGCCGCACCGGTGTTACCGCACTGGAGCGCGGCGGGATGCATCAGCATATGCAGAAGCCTCCGCAGGAGGTGCGCGAAGCACAGCTGCCTCTGCCGGGAACCCACTGCCCGGAGAGAAAGTAAGAACGAACCCTCTCCGTCACGGCTGCGCCGTGCCACCTCTCCCGAAGGGCGAGGTTTTATGCATCATCAAAAGAGAAGGTATGATAAAAGCTCCCCCCTCGGGGGAGCTGGCATCGAGCAAAGCGAGATGACTGAGAGGGTTAAAACTTCGCTTTTCCGCTCCACAGTGAGCGAAAAAATAAAATGTTTACAATCAGCCACTGAATAAACACAAAACAAAAAAGGAGAACAACTACCATGGCTATCAAGAAATACTACGATTCCGACTGCAACCTCGGCGTGCTGGACGGCAAGACCGTCGCTGTCATCGGCTTCGGCAGCCAGGGCCACGCCCATTCCGAGAACCTGGCCGAGAGCGGCGTGAATGTCGTCGTCGGCCTGCGCAAGGGCTCTGCTCACTGGGAGAAGGCTTCTGAGTTCGCAGCAACTCACGAGAACTTCAAGGTCATGGAAGTGGAAGAAGCTGCCAAGGCCGGCGACGTTGTCATGATGCTGGTGCCCGATGAGCTGTGCGCCGACATCTATAACAAGCAGGTGGCTCCCTACATGACCGAGGGCAAGGCACTGGCCTTTGCACACGGCTTCAACATCCACTTCAAGACCATCACTGCTCCCAAAAATGTGGACGTTATCATGATCGCTCCCAAGGGCCCCGGCCACATCGTCCGCCGCCTGTACACCGAGGGTGAGGGCTGCCCCTCTCTGATCTGCGTGGAGCAGGACTACACCGGCAAGGCTAAGGACATTGCTCTGGCATACGCTTCCGGCATCGGCGCTGGCCGTGCAGGCATCCTGCAGACCACCTTCAAGGAGGAGACCGAGACCGATCTGTTCGGTGAGCAGGCAGTGCTGTGCGGCGGCGTTTCCGAGCTGATCCACGCCGGTTTCGATACGCTGGTGGAAGCTGGCTACGAGCCCGAGATGGCATACTTTGAGACCTGCCACGAGATGAAGCTGATCGTTGACCTGATCAACGAGGGCGGCTTCTCCAAGATGCGTTACTCCATCTCCAACACCGCTGAGTACGGCGACTACCGCACCGGCAAGCGCCTGATCACCGCCGAGACCCGCAAGGAAATGAAGAAGGTTCTGACCGAGATCCAGGACGGCACCTTCGCTTCCGAGTTCCTGACCGAGATGAGCCCCAACGGCGGCCGCAAGGTGCACTTTCTGGCAAAGCGCCGCATGGAAGCAGAGCTGCCCATCGAGAAGGTCGGCGCAGAGCTGCGCGGCATGATGAGCTGGCTGAAGAAGTAAGGGGAAAACCCTCTCAGGCCGCCTTTCGGCGGCCAGCTCCCCCGAAAGGGGGAGCTTTTGTTGAAAGTGAGAACCTTATAGATCCTCCGCAAAAACCTCTCCCCTTCGGGAGAGGTGGCACGGCGCAGCCGTGACGGAGAGGGTTTTGTCAGAAAAGAGGATTTGAAATGAGAAGTGACAACGTGACCAAGGGTTCGGAGCGCGCCCCGAACCGAAGCCTGTTCTACGCACTGGGCTACACCAAGGAAGAGCTGGAGCGCCCGCTGATCGGCGTGGTGAGCGCCTACAGCGAGATCGTGCCCGGCCATATGAATCTGGACAAGATCGCCGATGCCGTCAAGGCCGGCGTTGAGATGGCAGGCGGCACCCCCATCCTGATCCCCGCCATTGGCGTGTGCGACGGCATCGCCATGGGCCATGTGGGCATGAAGTACAGCCTTGCATCCCGTGAGCTGATCTGCGACAGCGTTGAGACCATGCTCATGGCCCACCAGCTGGACGGTCTGGTGCTGGTGCCCAACTGCGATAAGATCGTGCCCGGCATGGTGATGGCAGCGGTGCGCATGGATGTGCCCGCTGTGGTCTGCTCCGGCGGCCCCATGCTGGCCGGTACCTACGGCGGCGAAGAGGTCAGCCTTTCCAAGATGTTCGAGGCTGTGGGTGCCTACAAGGCCGGTATGATCACCGAGGATCAGCTGGAAGACTGCACCTGCAACTGCTGCCCCAGCTGCGGCAGCTGCTCCGGCATGTACACCGCCAACAGTATGAACTGCCTGTGCGAGGCCATCGGCATCGCACTGCCCGGCAACGGCACCATTCCTGCCGTCTACTCCAAGCGTCTGCAGCTGGCAAAGCACGCCGGTATGGCCATCATGGATATGGTCAAGAAGGGCATCACCGCACGCCAGATCATCAACGAGCGCTCCATCCGCAACGCTCTGACCTGCGATATGGCTCTGGGCTGCTCCACCAACACCGTGCTGCACCTGCTGGCCATCGCTTATGAGGCTGGTGTGCCCATCGACCTGAAGCTGTTCAATGAGATCAGCGCCAAGACCCCGAACCTGTGCCATCTGGCACCGGCCGGCCCCACCCACATGCCGGACCTGTACGCCGCAGGCGGCATCCCCGCCGTGCAGGCAGAGCTGGCCAAGAAGGGCCTGCTGGATCTGGATGTGCCCACCGTTACCGGCAAGACGCTGGGCGAGAACATCAAGGGCGCACACATCCTGAACGACAAGGCCATCCGTCCCATCGACAACCCCTACTCCCAGACCGGCGGTCTGCAGATCCTGTGGGGCAACATTGCACCGGACGGCTGTGTGGTCAAGCGCAGCGCCGTGGCCCCCGAGATGCAGCAGCATTCCGGCCCGGCCCGCGTGTTCAACAGCGAGGACGAGGCCATTGCTTCCATCTACGCGGGTAAGATCGTCCCGGGCGATGTGGTGGTCATCCGCTACGAAGGCCCCAAGGGCGGCCCCGGTATGCGTGAGATGCTGAACCCCACCTCCGCACTGGCCGGCATGAAGCTGGACAAGACCGTGGCCCTCATCACCGACGGCCGCTTCTCCGGCGCAAGCCGCGGCGCAGCCATCGGCCATGTCAGCCCGGAGGCTGCTTCCGGCGGCCCCATCGGCCTGATCGAGGAGGGAGATACCATCAACATTGATATCCCCAATGCCTCCATCACGCTGGAGGTCAGCGACGAAGTCCTGGCCCAGCGCAAGGCAAAGTATATTGCACCCGAACCCAACATCAAGACAGGCTGGCTCAGCCGCTATGCACGCATGGTCACCAGTGCAAATCTGGGCGCCGTGCTGAAGTAATTTGATGATCTAAGCAAAAACAGAGGGACGACCCCGCGTCGTTCCTCTGTTTTTTGTTTCCTGCAGGCCCATAGATAAAAAAGAAAGCGGCAAAGCAGACAGGCTTTGTCACTTTTCAGGCAAAAATTTATTCTCCGTGGCCGAACAGCACCGCACGGAAGGTTGCAAAGATGATCTTCCAGTCCACCAGGAAGCTGCGCTCCTTGACATACTTCACATCCAGCGCCATCCACTCCTCAAAGCTCAGCTGGTTGCGGTGCGGGGCGATCTGCCAGTAGCAGCTCAGGCCCGGTGTCACGTACAGCCGCTGCCATTCATAGGGCGTGTACTGGGCCACCTCACGGGGCAGAGCCGGGCGCGGGCCCACGATGCTCATATCGCCCTTGAGGATGTTCACCAGCTGAGGCAGCTCGTCGATGCTGGTCTTGCGGATGAAATG
Source organism: Faecalibacterium taiwanense (assembly GCF_036632915.2). Taxonomy (NCBI): domain Bacteria; kingdom Bacillati; phylum Bacillota; class Clostridia; order Eubacteriales; family Oscillospiraceae; genus Faecalibacterium; species Faecalibacterium taiwanense. The sequence continues at coordinate 716,897 of NZ_CP155552.1, forward strand.
GCCCACCCGGGTGATGCGGGGATCGTCCTTCATCTTGAACACCGGGCCGTCCATCTCGTTCTCCTGCAGCAGATCGTTGAGCTTGCTCTCAGCGTTCGGGCACATGGAACGGAACTTGTACAGCCGGAACAGCTTGCCGTTGCGGCCCACCCGCAGCTGGCTGAACACCGGGCTTGCACCCGGGCTGTCGATCCAGACTGCAATGCAGGTGAGGAGCATCAGCGGGGAAAGTGCGATCAGCGCCAGCAGAGAAAAGAAGATATCCTGTGCGCGGCGCACACACCAGTAGGCGCGGTGCTCGTGAAGATTCGTCTTACGATCGATCGTAATCGGCTTGCGGATGCCAAGCTCTGCGCCGGGTTCCTCCATCCAACCGGTCTGCAGCCAGTATTCCGCTTCTGGCGCAGTGGTTACAGTTGTCATACTTAGATTCACTCCATTGATCCTATAACATGAAAACAGGAGAGCCCCAAACTCTCCCACACAGTTATTGCATCTATTGCACAATAAAACTGCAAACTTCTGTACAATTTTACCATGTGTACAGGCGGATTGCAAGAGAGTTGAACCATTTTTTGTCTGGTATATCAGAAAAAACCGGATCACAGAGGTGGAAAGCGATGAACAGACAGACCGGTGCGCCAGAGCCTTACCCGAACAGGCTCTTTGTGTTGTGCATATAGACCGACAGCACAAGCCCCACGCAGATATACAGCATCAGCACCGAGCTGCCGCCCGCAGAATAAAAGGGCAGGGTGACGCCGATGACCGGCAGCACCCGCAGGTTCATGCCTACATTCACGGCGATCTGAGCCATCAGGGCGCCGCCGATGCCGGCGCAGATATAGCTGCCCAGCAGATCCTCGCTGCGCGCACCGGTGGCAAAGGTCTTGATCACCAGTGCCAGCAGTGCCCCCAGCACGATGCACAGGCCCACAAAGCCAATGACATTGCCCATCCAGCTGAGAATAAAGTCGTTGTGGGCATTGGGCACGCTGTAGTACCGGCCGCTGAACAGGCCGTTGCCGAAGATGCCGCCGGAGCCGATGGCGATCTCGCCGCGCTGCTGCTGATAGATGATGTTTTTCCAGGTGGCTTCGTTGGGTGCCCAGCCGGTGGAATTCTCCGGGTCGATAACGGCCAGAATGCGGTACCACTGGTAGCCCTTGCCGATCTTATCGCTGAAAAAGGCAAACGCCGCCGCCACGGCCACAGCTGCTGCCGAGATGGCACCGATGATATACTTCCAGCTCAGGCCCGCTGCAAACATCATGCAGCAGCCGATGATGGCGTAGATGATGGCGGTGCCGTCGTCGCCCTGAATGTGGATGATAAGGATGGGCACGGCCAGATGCAGCAGAAGCTTTACCAGCTCCTTTGGCTCGTTGATGCGGCTGCGCACATTGTTCAGGTGCATGGCAAAGGTAAGGATAAAGCTGATCTTTGCCAGCTCCGTGGGCTGGAAGGTAAAGCCGCCCAGCTTGTACCAGGAGTAGTTGTCGGTGTCACCGGCGTTGAAGCCGATGGTCAGCGGGCCGATGGCCACATTGCGGATGAACAGCGTGGGCAGCACCAGACCCCATGTCAGGGCTACATGCACCGGCCACACCTTGACAAGGCTGCGGTAGTCGATGCAGGAGAGCAGCAGCGCAATCACGATGCCAAGCACCGCCGCACCGGCCTGCACCAGCGCGCGGCGGTAATCGCCGATGCCGGTAATGGCACCAGTGATCTCGTCCGTGGCAAAACCGTTGCCCTGCTTTGCGGCCCAGGAGGCAAGAGCCACCACCGCCATGGTGCTGCTGAAGATGCACAGCAGCAGATAGATCTTATCTGTTCGTTTAAAATATTGTCGAATGCTTTCCAAGAAAGCACCACCTTTCGTTCCCAGATACACACCGGGTTTTGCCGCTGCAGCGGGCAATACCAACCCAGTTTATCCTATTATACACAGCCTGCACACCGTTTGCAATCCACCGGGTGTGACAGCTTTGCAAAATCCGCACGAATGCTTGACAAAGCAGACCGCACCATCTACAATGAAGGTGCAGCAGAAAGCTCCTTTGCAGAGCGCCTGCCGCGCAAAGAAAATGGCAGGAAGATGCCTGCTGGGAAAGGGCGGCGTGCCGCATTGGGCGGCAGATATGCCCGGAGGAAATGGGAATGGAACACGATATGCTCCGCCGTTTTGGGTGTGCACTGTGCGCTCTGGCTTTCGCGCTCACAGCGCTGCCCACAGCGGCTTTTGCACAGCAGCCGGAAGAACAGGCGGCTGTGCAGCAGAGCCTTTCGGCCACAGATGTGCGCGAGATGCAGCAGGCAGATGCTGCTGTGACCGCACTGACCGGAGGCAGCGACTATGCACAGATGACCGAGGACGAGCGCACAGATGCTGCTTTGCAGCAGCTGGATGCGCTGACCGCACAGGGCCTTGTGAAGCAGGGGTCTGTCTACACCGATGCCGAAAACGGCATGATCAGCTTTACCTACAGCTGCGGCGCGCTGGGCGGCATCTTGCTTACCGACCCGGAGGAGGAGAACACCGCAGCCCTGCCGGAGCTGGACAAGAGCCAGCTGCAGGAGCTGGCAGAGAACAAGCGGGTGGGCACGGCGGCGATCTATTATGCGTTTGACAACACGATCAACAGCACCCGCTACCCGTATTATGCCTACATGCAGACCTATTGGGATTCGGTGGGCCTGCAGACGGATCTGGATACCACCGTTACCGTATCCGACCTGCGCAGGATGGGCCGCTACGACCTGTGCATCCTGAGCACCCACGGCGCGTACTACACCTATGAATACGGCTGGCTGTTCAAAAAGACTACCACGGAACCGCTGATCCTGCTGACCGAGAGATCGGATTTCTGGAGCGATCTGCGCTATGGCTTTGACCTGCTGGCCCACCGCGTGGTCAAGGTGAACGGTATGTATGCCGTCAACGGCGATTTCTTCCGCAGTGCCTACCGCGGCAATGGCATCGTGCTCAGCGAGACCTGCGAGTTCTACGGCAAGAACGGCCATGTGGACACCTCTATGGCAGACGGCCTGCTGGCAGGCGGTGCCAAGGCGGTGATGGGCTATGTGAACAATGTCTACTCGGTGTATTCCCGCAGTATGCTGTGGGCCGCTGTAAACCGGATGATCGAGGGCGAAACGCTGGAACAGGCCGTGGACTATGCCAAGAGCATCTACGGCACCGATGATATCATCTGGTACAACGAGCAGGGCGGCAGACGGTCCCATGCGGCGGCATCCTATGCGATGCTCAGCGGAGACCGAAGCGCTGCACTGCCCAACCCCTACACGGCAGCGGATGTGGATGCGGCGGCGTAAGCAACACACGGCATTGCACTTTTGCACAAAGTATATTATACTAAAGGACGGCAGAGCATTCTGCCGTCCCTTTTGCTTTATAAAATGAGGTAAGCTTCATGTCAGAATATATCACCCACTCCCGCGCCGAGACGGTGGCGCTGGGTGCCCGTATGGCCGCAGTGCTGACACCGGGTTCGCTGGTTGCGTTCACCGGCGGGCTGGGCGCGGGCAAGACCGCTTTTACTGAGGGCCTTGCCGAGGGCCTTGGCTGCACCGACCCGGTGTCCAGCCCAACCTTTGCCATTGTGAACTACTACCGCGGCCCAAAGCCGCTGGCGCACTTTGACCTGTACCGTATTTCCACTGAGAACGACCTGTGTGCTGCAGGCTTTTACGATTATTTGGATCAGGGGGCCATTGTGGCAGCAGAGTGGAGCGAGAACTTTGCAGACCTGCTGGCACTGGAAAACCCCATCCGGGTGGACATCCAGCGCGTGGACGAGAACACCCGCAGAATCACCATTGAGGGGGTAACGCTATGAACATCTTAGCTGTGGATACAGCGGGCAAAACGGCTGGTGTGGCTCTTTCGCAGGGTGACCGCCTGCTGTACGAGGTGTATCTGGACGCAGGCATGACCCACAGCGAAACGCTGATGCCCATGATCGACACCTGCCTGAAGATGTGCGGCATGACCTGTGCAGATATTGACTTGTACGGTGTCAACGCAGGCCCCGGCAGTTTTACCGGGCTGCGCATCGGTCTGGCGGCGGTCAAGGGTCTGGCCTTCCCGCGGGAAACGCTGTGCGCACCGGTCTCCACGCTGGAAGCACTGGCCGCAGCCCACACGGGCGAGGGCACCGTGCTGTGCGCACTGGATGCCCGCCGTGCGCAGGTATACAGTGCCGCGTTCGACCTTGCCACCCACAGCCGCCTGCTGGAAGACGATGCCCGGGCGGTGGCAGATCTGGCCGATTTTGTAGAAAATTGCAAAAAGCCCCTGTTTTTTGTTGGTGATGGCACATCTCTGTGCTATAATGAATACGGCAGTGTGCCGGGCGTGCTGCAGGCACCTGCGGCCCTGCGCGGCGGGCGTGCTGCTGCAGTGGCCCTTGTGGCAAAGCAGATGGCCGAAGCCGGAAAGGCTGTGCTGCCGGAGGCTCTGCTGCCGGACTACCACCGCCTGAGTCAGGCCGAGCGGGAGCGCGCAGAGCGCCTTGCAGCAGAAGCTGCAGCCAATGCCGCCCAAAACAAGGAGCAGGCATAAAACCCTGCGTGACTGAGAGAAAGGAACATTTCCATGGCAAAACCCATTGCACTGGCCGCTGACCACGGCGGATTTGAATTGAAAGAAGCTGTCAAGGCGCATCTGAAGGAGCTGGGGCTGGAATACATCGATTTTGGCACCCATAGCACCGACAGCGTGGATTACCCTGATATGGCCGTGCCCGCCTGCGATGCAGTTGTGAGCGGCGAGTGCAGCAAGGCACTGCTGTTCTGTGGCACCGGCGTGGGCATCAGCATGGCAGCAAACAAGATCAAGGGCATTCGTGCCTGCTGCTGCTCTGACAGCTTCAGCTGCGAGTATACCCGCCGCCACAACGATGCCAATGCTCTGTGCATGGGCGGCCGCGTGGTCGGCCCCGGCCTTGCCTGCCAGCTGGTGGATCTCTTCCTGAATACGGAGTTTGAGGGCGGCCGCCATCAGCGCCGCATCGACAAGCTGACCGCACTGGAGAACCGCTGATCATGGCGAAGCGTATGCGGAGCTGTTTTAAATCGTAATCTTGGACCCGATAGAGTTATCTATTTAAAATAAGGAGCGTGTTTTTATGACCCCGATGATCGTTGAGCATCCGCTGCTGCAGCACAAGCTGAGCATTCTGCGCAACAAGCAGACCGGCACCAAGGAGTTCCGTGACCTCGTTGGCGAGATCGCGACCCTGCTGTGCTACGAAGCTACCCGTGACCTGCCTCTGGAAGAGGTGGAGATCGAGACGCCCATCACCATGGCAAAGACCAAGGTGCTGGCTGGCCGCAAGCTGGCTCTGGTGCCCATCCTGCGCGCAGGCATGGGTATGCTGGACGGTATGCTGACCCTGTTGCCCGCTGCAAAGGTGGGCTTCATCGGCCTGTACCGCGACGAGGAGACCCTGCAGCCCGTGGAGTACTTCTGCAAGCTGCCGCAGGATATTGCAGAGCGTGACGTTCTGGTTCTGGACCCGATGCTGGCTACCGGCGGCAGCGCCATCGATGCCATCACCCAGATCAAGAAGCATGGCGCAAAGCGCATCAAGTTCATCGGCCTGATCGCCGCTCCGGAAGGCATCAAGGCCCTGCACGAGGCACACCCTGATGTGGACATCTACCTCGGCGCAGAGGATGACCACCTGAACGAGAACGGCTATATCGTTCCCGGTCTGGGCGACGCAGGCGACCGCATCTACGGCACCAAGTAAGAAACTGTATCACGGAAGGGCAGCTGGGAACAGCTGCTCTTTTTTGTGCAGACGAAAAGGGGAACGACGGCTGTCGTTCCCCTTTGTGCGTTATGGAAAAACTCAGATCTCGGCCAGAATGGCATCGCCCATGGCGGTGCAGCCAAGGCAGGTGCAGCCCTCGCTCATGTTGTCGGCGGTGCGCAGGCCCTTGTCCAGCACCTTGTTCACGGCGGTCTCAATGGCATCGGCCTCCTCGGCCATGCCGAAGGAGTAGCGCAGCATCATGGCGGCAGACAGAATGCAGGCGGTGGGGTTCACGATGTCTTTGCCCGCAATATCTGGGGCCGAGCCGTGGATGGGCTCGTACAGGCCGCGGGTGCCGTCGCCCAGAGAGGAGGACGGGATCATGCCGATGGAGCCGGTGATCATGGAAGCCTCGTCCGACAGGATGTCGCCGAACATGTTCTCGGTAACGATCACGTCGAACTGGGCGGGGTTCTTGACGATCTGCATGGCGCAGTTGTCCACGAACATCTCGCTGTATTCCACATCCGGGTATTCGGCCTGCAGGCGGTGCATCACACTGCGCCACAGGCGGCTGGTGTCCAAAACGTTTGCCTTGTCCACGCAGCACAGTTTCTTGCGGCGCTTGCGTGCGGTCTCAAAGCCGATGCGGCCGATGCGCTCGATCTCGTGCTCCGCGTAGGGCATGGAGTCGATGGCCTGCTTCTCACCATTCTCGAGGGTGTGGGTCTCGTGATTGCCAAAGTATACGCCGCCGATCAGCTCACGCACGATGATGAAATCGATGCCCTGTGCCACGATCTCGGGCTTCAGGGGACTGGCAGGAGCCAGCTGGGGCCAGATCTTGGCCGGGCGGTTGTTGGAGTACAGGCCCATGCCTGCACGCAGGCGCAGCAGACCCTTCTCCGGGCGCTGCTCACCGGGCAGGCCCTCCCACTTGGGACCGCCCACGGCACCCAGCAGGACGCTGTCCGCGGCAAGGCACTTGTCCAGTTCGTGCTGGGGCAGCGGGTCGCCGTACTTGTCAATGGCTTCGCCGCCCATGGCAGCGTCGGTGTAGTGGAAGGTGTGGCCGTACTTTTCGGCCACCTTGTCAAGCACGCGGATGGTCTGCTTGACGATCTCCGGGCTGGAGCAGTCGCCCCAGATGACAGCAATGTTTTTTTCCATTGGGAAACTCCTTCTATCGGTTTGAACCCTCTCAGTCAATGCCTGCGGCATTGCCAGCTCCCCCGAAGGGGGAGCTTTTCAGGCGGGTAAGATATTGTTCGTTGTTTATCCTAGAAGAAAATACATTCGGGAAGATGGCAAAAAGCTCGCCCTTTGGGAGAGCTGGCGCGAAGCGCCTGAGAGGGTTACTGCTGCTTCGCCTTGATGGACTTCATCAGTCCACCGGCGGAGATGATCTCCTGAATGAACGGCGGGAAGGGCTCGGCATGGAACACCTTGCCGTTGGTCTCGTCGGTAATGACGCCGGTGTCAAAGTCCACGCTCACGGTATCGCCTGCGTTGATGGCATCCACAGCCTCCGGGCACTCCATGATGGGCAGACCGATGTTGATGCTGTTGCGGTAGAAGATGCGGGCAAAGCTCTTGGCGATCACGACCGAGATGCCGGCGGTCTTGATGCACAGCGGTGCGTGCTCACGGGAGGAGCCGCAGCCGAAGTTCCAGCCGCCCACCATGATGTCGCCGTCCTTCACCTTCTTGACGAAGTCCTTGTCGATGTCCTCCATGCAGTGGCTGGCCAGCTCTTTGGCATCCTGCGTGTTCAGGTGGCGGGCCGGGATGATGACATCGGTATCCACGTTGTCCGGGTATTTGAAAACAGAACCTTTTGCGTTCATTGTTGTGCTCCTTTCCGATCAGACCGTGCGGGGGTCGGTGATGCAGCCGGTCAGTGCGCTGGCGGCGGCGGTGGCGGGAGAAGCAAGGTAGACCTCGCTCTTCACATGGCCCATGCGGCCCACAAAGTTGCGGTTTGTGGTGGAAACGCAGCGCTCGCCCTCGGCCAGAATGCCCATGTAGCCGCCCAGACAGGGGCCGCAGGTGGGGGTGGACACGATGCAGCCTGCATCAATAAAGGCGGTGGTCCAGCCGCGCAGGATGCATTCCTTGTAAACGGCCATGGTGGCGGGGATGATGATGCCGCGCACGCCCTTGGCAATGTGCTTGCCCTTGAGCACGTTGTAGGCGGCTTCCATGTCCTCCAGACGGCCGTTGGTGCAGCTGCCGATCACTACCTGATCGATCTTGATGTCCTTGCCCTCGCTGGCAAGGTGGGTGTTCTCGGGCAGGTGGGGGTAGCTGACGGTGGGTTCCAGCTTGTCCAGATCGATCTCAATGGTCTTTTCGTACTCGGCATCCGGGTCGGCCTCAAAGAACACCGGCTCACGCTGGCTGCGGCCCTTGAGGTAGCTGCGGGTCACATTGTCCACAGGGAAGATGCCGTTCTTGGCACCGGCTTCGATGGCCATGTTGCAGATGCACAGGCGGTCGTCCATCGTCAAGCTGGCAACGCCCGGGCCGGTGAACTCCATGGATTTGTACAGCGCACCGTCCACACCGATCATGCCGATGATGTGCAGGATCAGGTCCTTGCCGGAGACGCGGGGGCCGAACTTGCCCTTGAGCACGAACTTGATGGCAGAGGGCACCTTGAACCATGCCATGCCGGTGGCCATGCCGGCAGCCATATCGGTGGAGCCGACACCGGTGGAGAAGGCACCCAGTGCACCATAGGTGCAGGTGTGGCTGTCCGCACCGATCACGCAGTCGCCTGCGGTCACGATGCCTTTTTCCGGCAGCAGAGCGTGCTCAATGCCCATCTGGCCCACATCGTAGAAGTTGAGGATATCGTATTTGTTGGCGAACTCGCGGCACTGCTTGGACTGGGTGGCGCTCTTGATGTCCTTGTTGGGCACAAAGTGGTCCAGCACAATGGCAATGTGCTCTTTGTCGAACACACCGTCAAAACCGGCCTTTTCAAACTCGTTGATGGCAACCGGGGTGGTGATGTCGTTGCCCAGCACGATGTCCAGCTTTGCATTGATGAGCTGGCCTGCCTTGACCTCGGCAAGACCGGCATGTGCGGCAAGAATTTTCTGCGTCAGGGTCATTCCCATGATGGTACTCTCCTTTTATCTGTTGGTAGAACTCCTTCAGGCACGGCTTGCGCCGTTCCAGCTCCCTCAAGGAGGGAGCCTCTGGCGAAACGGGAAACTTTTCCGCACTGCCAGGGGCCCCATCTCCGAGGGGGCTGTCTGCGAAGCAGACTGGGGGAGTTCTTTATTTATTATTGATGGCGCTCACCAGTGCCTTGATGCCGGCCACGATGATATCGGTATCCGTACCAGCACCCCATGTGACGGTGTTATCGCCCCAGACAAGGCCGACGTAGGAGGCAGCGCGGGAGGTGGAGCCTTCGTCCAGACTGTGCTCGGAGTAGGTCTCGAGGTGGAACTCCATGCCGGTGGCGCTCTGGATGGCGTTTGCCACAGCGTCCAGACGGCCATTGCCCACCGAGGTGACCACCTTGCGCTGACCGTTCAGTTCCAGCGTGACGGTGGCGGTGATGCCACCCACCTGTGCAAAGTGGGCTTCCAGAACGTTGAGCGGCTTGCAGCGGTTGAGGAAGGCATCCTCGAAGATGTGCAGCACCTCGTTTGCGCTCAGCTCCTTGTGGCTGTGGTCGGAAACGCTCTTGACCTTGTAGCCCAGCGCCTCGCGCATTTTGGGCGGCAGGTTGTAGCCGAAGTTCTGTTCCAGCACAAAGCCGATGCCGCCCTTGCCGCTCTGGCTGTTGATGCGGATCACATCGGCATCGTAGGTGCGGCCGATGTCGTGGGGGTCAACGGGGATGTAGGGGCAGGTCCAGCGGTGTTCGCCATGCTCCTTGCGGTAGGCCATGCCCTTTGCAATGGCATCCTGATGGCTGCCGGAGAAGGCGGCAAACACCAGCTGACCGGCGTAGGGGGTGCGCTCGTAAATGTGCATCCGGGTCACACGCTCGTAGGTGGCGCAGATGTCCGGCATATCGGAGAAGTCCAGCTTGGGGTCCACGCCGTGGCTGTACATGTTCATGGCCAGTGTCACGGCATCCACGTTGCCGGTGCGCTCGCCGTTGCCGAACAGGCAGCACTCCACCCGCTGTGCACCCGCCAGCACGGCCAGCTCTGCGCAGGCCACGCCGGTGCCGCGGTCGTTGTGGGGATGGGTGGAGATGATCACGCTGTCGCGGTATTTCAGGTGCTTGTCGCAGTACTCGATCTGGTTTGCGTAGACGTGCGGCATGCTCATTTCCACGGTAACGGGCAGGTTGATGATCATGGGACGGTCCGGGGTGGGCTGCATGATGTCCAGCACGGCGTTGCACACATCCACGGCATAGTCCACCTCGGTGCCGGTAAAGCTCTCAGGGCTGTACTCGAACAGGAAGTTGCCATCATACTCCTCGCTCAGCTGCTTGACCAGCTTTGCGCCGTCGGTGGCAATCTGCTTGATCTCCTCCTTGCTCTTGTGGAACACCTGCTCGCGCTGGGCCACAGAGGTGGAATTGTAGAAGTGGATCACCGCGCGGGGTGCGCCCTTGACGGCCTCGAAGGTCTTGCGGATGATGTGGTCGCGGCACTGGGTCAGCACCTGCACGGTGACATCCTCGGGGATCATGTTCTTCTCGATCAGGGTGCGCAGGAACTCATACTCGGTGTCGCTGGCGGCAGGGAAGCCCACCTCGATCTCCTTGAAGCCGATCTTTACCAGCATCTGGAAGAACTCCAGCTTTTCCTCAAGGCTCATGGGCACGATCAGGGCCTGATTGCCGTCGCGCAGGTCCACACTGCACCATGCGGGGGCCTTTTCAATGTGATCCTTCTTTACCCAGCTGTCATAGCCTGCGGGTACCGGGTAGTAACCCGGAGCGTACTTGGTTGCGTCCATCATAATGTGCGTCCTCCCAAACGATTTACACTTCTTGCTCCATGCTCTTTGTGAGCGTCCTTGCCCTCTCAGTCTCACATTCGTTCGACAGCTCCCCCAAAGGGGAGCCCTTGGCAAAACCGAAAACTTTGCCGTACTGCCAAGGCCTCTCACTTTGGGAGAGGTGGCACGGCGTAAGCCGTGACGGAGAGGGCAAGCCTGCTTCCAAAAGGCAGATATACGAAAAGGCTCTCGTCTTTCAAGGCGAAAACCTTGAGAGACGAGAGCCTGTAAAGTTCAAACTACAGGGCACCCGTGGTACCACTCTCTTTGCTGCGCCTTTGGGCACAGCCGCTTTGCACGATCGGCTTTTTGCAGCGAATCGCTGTCCTTGTAACGGTGGACATCCGTCAGAGCCTACTTGTGTGTTCAGCCCTGCCGCTCAGGGGCCAGTAACCGAAACCCTCTGCACCTGCCTTGCACCACCCGGCGGCTCTCTGTACGCAGAAGAAAATCGTTTTTTCCCCGTCAACGCATTTGTGCTTTTTTCAAAGTGGACTAAGTTTAGCATGATTCGCGGGCAGTGTCAAGCAATCTGACTCATTCTCAAAATGAAACAATTTCACAAAATAAGGGGCAGAATTTTCCAAAATTGTGCACCGGTCGATTCGACGCATTTTTCGGTCGATTCGTGTCAAACGAATGCCCGGGGGTGGGTACGGGTGTATGATAGGCTCAAAGATATAACAGAGGAGGTACACCCTACATGAAACTACGTACCCGTAAATTCCTTGCCGGGCTGCTGAGCCTTGGCCTGCTGCTGCAGGCGGCAAGCCCCCTCAGAGCATTGGCGGCGCAGTTGCAGCTGTTATTGTTGGCGGCGCAGCAGTCTGGGGCGGCTACGAGATCGCTACCCGGGTGATCCTGCACAACATCCTGCCCGAGGGCGCAGAGATCCCCGCAAACCGCGGCCAGCTGGCACTGCTGGTGTGGAACACCGCAGGCAGACCTGAACCTGTGAACACCCCGGCTTTTGCGGATGTGGCAGATGCCGACACCGCCAAGGCAGCCCAGTGGTGCGTGGAACAGGGCATCATGGAAGCCAAGACCGCAGAAACCTTCAAGCCGGAAGGCTGGACCCCCAAGCTCAAGGTCATTGAGGTCTGGAACAAGGCGTTCCCCAAACAGTAAACCTATACTAAACCAAAGAGAGCGGCTTCGGCTGCTCTCTTTTTGTATGCAGAGGGAACCTTTGTTAACAAACTGCTAAGTTTTTGGAAAGTTGTGCTCGAATTGCTGTTGCGCCCGGTTTTACTGTGCTATACTACTTGCATCAGGAACCAAAGGAGGAATTGCCACATGAAAGAAGTCAAACCTTCCAAAAAGCCGCTGGCGATTTACTACGCCATCGTGCTGGCGGTCCTGCTGCTGCTCAACCTTGTGCTGCTGCCGTGGATGAGCGAGCGTCAGGTGGAGGAAGTGGACTACGGTACCTTTATGACCATGACCGAGGAAAAGAACATCGGCCGTGTGGATATCGAATCCAATCAGATCATTTTTACCGATAAAGAGGAAAAGCAGGTCTACAAGACCGGCCTGATGAACGACCCGGAGCTTACCCAGCGCCTGTATGATGCCGGAGCACAGTTTTCCAGCGAGATCGTGGAGCAGGGGTCGCCGATGCTCAATTTCCTGATCTGGTTCCTGCTGCCCATCCTGTTGTTCAGCTTCATCGGCAATCAGATGAACAAAAAGCTGATGGAAAAGGCCGGCGGCGGCCCGGGGTCCATGATGTTCGGCGGCGTGGGCAAGTCCAACGCCAAGGTCTATGTGCAGTCCACCCACGGCATCCGCTTTGCGGATGTTGCCGGTGAGGATGAAGCTAAGGAAAACCTGCAGGAGATCGTGGATTACCTGCACGACCCCGGCAAGTACGAGAGCATTGGCGCATCCATGCCCAAGGGCATCCTGCTGGTGGGCCCTCCGGGCACCGGCAAGACCATGCTGGCTAAGGCCGTGGCAGGCGAATCCAACGTGCCGTTCTTCTCCATTTCCGGTTCTGAATTCGTGGAGATGTTCGTGGGCATGGGCGCATCCAAGGTGCGCGACCTGTTCCGACAGGCCAAGGAAAAGGCCCCCTGCATCGTGTTCATCGATGAGATCGATGCCATCGGTCAGAAGCGCAACAGCGGCAATCTCGGTGGCAACGACGAGCGTGAGCAGACTTTGAACCAGCTGCTCACCGAGATGGACGGCTTTGAGAGCAACACCGGCGTCATCATTCTGGCGGCTACCAACCGCCCGGATTCGCTGGACCCGGCGCTGACCCGTCCCGGACGTTTTGACCGCCGTGTGCCGGTGGAGCTGCCCGACCTTAAGGGCCGCGAAGAGATTTTGAAAGTGCACGCCAAAAAGGTGGCGCTGGCCCCGGGCATCGACTTCAACACTGTGGCCCGCATGGCTTCCGGTGCATCCGGTGCGGAACTTGCCAACATCGTCAACGAAGCAGCTCTGCGCGCTGTGCGTGCAGGCCGCAAGAGCGTGACGCAGGCCGATCTGGAGGAGAGCATCGAGGTGGTCATTGCAGGCTACCAGAAGAAGAACTCCATCCTCACCGACAAGGAAAAGTGCATCGTGGCCTACCACGAGATCGGCCATGCACTGGTGGCGGCCAAGCAATCCAACTCTGCCCCTGTGCAGAAGATCACCATTATCCCCCGCACCTCCGGCGCACTGGGTTACACCATGCAGGTGGACGAGGGCAACCACTACCTGATGAGCAAGGAAGAGCTGGAAAACAAGATCGCCACCCTTACCGGCGGACGCGCCGCCGAGGAAGTGGTGTTCCGATCCATCACCACCGGTGCCTCCAACGATATCGAGCAGGCCACCAAGCTTGCCCGCGCCATGCTTACCCGCTACGGCATGAGCAAGGACTTTGACATGGTGGCGCTGGAGACCGTGAACAACCAGTATCTGGGCGGTGACACCTCGCTGGCCTGCTCGGCGCAGACCCAGCGCGAGATCGACCAGAAGGTGGTGGAGCTGGTCAAGGCCCAGCACGAAAAGGCCATCCGCATCCTGACCGACAACCGCGCCAAGCTGGACGAGCTGGCACAGTATCTGTACCAGAAGGAGACCATCACCGGCGAGGAGTTCATGGAGATCCTGAACCGGGAACCGGCACAGGCCCAGTGACCCCGGCGGCAGAGCTTCCAAAAAATTTTTTAGCCTGCTGCAATAATCCCGCCGCCGCATCCGTTTATAAGACAGATGCGGCGGTTTTGTATTACACCGCATAGCAGACCATGGTTCTCCATAAAACAAAAATGTGCGGTGCAAAACCGCCGTCAACGGAGGTATTCCAAATGAAACTGAACCATAAATTTGTCCGTACCGTCACCACCACCGCTGCAGTGCTGGGTGCTGCCGCCATGCTGAGCGTGGGCGCATTTGCCGCAGAGGCAGACATCAACGACCCTGCTGCCGCAGGCTATCTGCCCCCGCAGGAGCAGATGGTGCAGGGGGATATCGCCCTGCACAGCGCCGATGTGGCAATCGGCGAAAAGGACCCCACCTACGGCGGCTACGGCGCACCGGAGGGAAACCCCATTCAGGGCAATATTATGCTGATCTCCGGCGATGAGCTGGCCGCCCCGTCCGCAGATGCAGCGGCGAAAAAGAGCGAGGCCCGTTACACCGTCAAGGGCCTGTTCGGCAGAGAAGTGCTGTACACTGCCCGCCAGAAGGACAGTGTGCTGACGCTGGATGTGCCCGCCGGTTCTGCCACCTTCCGCACCACCGTGCAGGACATGCAGACCCTGCTGAACGAGGGCGTGAGCACGCTGGTGGTCCAGACTGAGAAGGGCTCCACCACCCTGAACCTGTCTCTGCTGGTGGAGGGCCAGAAGGGCACCGACCGCGTGGTGCTGCGCCGACTGGGCGAAAACACCTTCCTCACCGTGGGCCTGCGCTGCCGCCGCGATTTGATCGTGGGGCGCTGACCGCTGAGATCAAATGATGAAAGGGCTGCTGCACGCAGGGATGTGCAGCGGCCCTTTTTGCGCTTTTCTGTTAAGTTTTTGAAAATTTGCGCAGATGTCTTTGCAAAGTCTGCCGGGAGATGTTATAGTTAAATTGAAACAGTATGCATTCCCGATAGAAAGGAAAAAACGCCATGGAGCATTTTGTGGAGTTTGAGGACGTTTGCAAATATTATCAGACCGGCAGTGTGAAGATCGCCGCCGCAGACCACCTGAATTTCTATGTGGATAAGGGGAGTTCTGCATCATCGTGGGGCCCTCCGGCGCAGGTAAGACCACCCTGCTGAACATCCTCGGCGGCATGGACAGCTGCGACGAGGGAAATGTCTGGCTGGACGGCCAGAACGTGAGCCATTTTACCGCCAGAGAGCTCACCACCTACCGCCGGTACGACGTGGGCTTTGTGTTCCAGTTCTACAACCTTGTGCAGAACCTGACCGCACTGGAGAACGTGGAGCTGGCCAGCGAGATCTGCCGCGACCCGCTGGACCCCAAAGAGACCCTGCGCAGCGTGGGTCTGGGAGAGCGGCTGAACAACTTCCCGGCTCAGCTTTCCGGCGGCGAGCAGCAGCGGGTGTCCATTGCCCGCGCACTGGCCAAAAACCCCAAGTTGCTGCTCTGCGACGAGCCCACCGGTGCACTGGATTACAAGACCGGTAAGCAGGTGCTGGCCCTTTTGCAGGATACCTGCCGCCGCACCGGCCGCACGGTGATCGTTATTACCCACAACACCGCCCTGACGGCGATGGCAGACCGCATCATTCAGGTGCGCAGCGGCAAGATCGTCTCCAATCAGGTCAACGAGCACCCTGTGCCGGTGCAGGAGATTGAGTGGTGAGAGCTGTGCTGAAAAGTTATCGTAAAAACATCCTGCGGGAAATGAAGGACAACCTGAGCCGCATGGTCTCGCTGTTCGGCATCGTAGCGCTGGGCGTGATGATGCTGACCGGCCTGATGAGTTTTGCGCCCAGCATGCGCATCGCCGGGCAGAAATACTACGTGCAGCAGAACGTGTTCGACCTGCGGGTGCTGTCCACGCTGGGCCTTTCGGAGGAGGACATTGCCGCCATTGCCGCCGTGGACGGCGTGGAGGCTGTGCAGCCGGTGAAATATCAGGACGTGGAGGCCCAGTGGCAGGGCCAGAGCGAGACGGCGGTGGTGCGCCTGCAGCAGCTGCCCGCCGACCCCGGGGCCGACACGGCAGAAAATATGGACCGTCTGGTGCTGCTCTCGGGCCGGATGCCTGAGGCCCCGGACGAGTGCGTGGTGCATGTGATGGGCTACGGCGACCCGGTGGAACCGGGCACGGTGCTCACCCTGCCGGAGGACACCGAACATGTGAGCCGGAAGCAGTTCACGGTAGTGGGCACCGTGCAGGACCCGCAGCATTTTTCCACGGACAAGGAGAGCAGCACCGCCGGTGACGGCCAGCTGGATGATATCGTATTCCTGCCGGAAGGCAGCCTGACCATGGGTTATTATACGGCGTGCTATCTCAAGGTGAAAAATGCCGACCTGTATGATAATTACTCGGACGCGTATCAGGCAGCAGTGGATGACACAGCCGCAAGGGTAAAGGCCATCAGCGGCGCACAGTGCACGGCCCGGCGGGCGGAGCTGATCGAGGATGCCAGTGCAGAGCTGGCCGATGCCCGGGCCGAGTACAACGACAAAAAAGCCGAAGCAGACCGTCAGTTTGCGGAGGCAGAGCAGCAGCTGGCCGATGCACAGGCACAGCTGGACAGCGCCAAAGCCCAGCTGGACGCGGGCGAAGCGGAGCTTGCCGCCAACAAAAAGGCCCTGCCGGATACTATGCAGGGCGGTGCGGACGAGCTGGTGAGCGGCGAGGAACAACTGCTGGAATTTGAGGATCAGCTGCAGCAGATCGAGATGCTGGTGAACCTGAAAAAGGTGGCCGACCCGCTGCTGGGCTATGCCGAAACGGCTCTGAACAATGCACAGAAAGCGCTGGACGAGGCCGAGCCCGCCGACGAGGAATACACCGACCTGCGGGACGCCCTGCAGAAGGCGCAGGATGCTTACGACAACATCAGCGGCCAGCTGAACGGCTATCAGGCTCAGCTGGACGCGGGCAAGCGCCAGATGTATGCACAGGGGCTGATCTCTTCGCCCAGCCTTTCCAACGAGCAGCTGGTGACCGAAGCCAAAGCCGCACTGCGCCAGATGAAGGTAAAGCTTCTGCAGGGGCAGCTGCAGCTCACCACCGGCACGGCCACAGCCTACACCCAGTTTGATGCGGCTCGCACCCGGCTGGACGAAGGCTGGCAGCAGTACAACGACGGCGTGCAGCAGCTGGCCGATTCCCGCGCGGAGTACGAGAGCCAGAAGGCCGATGCCGAACAGCAGCTGGCCGACGGCCTTGCCCAGCTGAACGATGCCGAGGAGCAGGTGAGCCAGATCAAGAGCGGCGAGTGGTATGTGCTGGACCGCGGCTCCACCGTGAGCTTTGTCACCTTTGAGCAGTATGCCGACCGCATGGATGCCATTGCACGGGTGTTCCCGGTGTTCTTCTTCCTGGTGGCGGCGCTGGTGGCCACTACCACTATGACCCGCATGGTGGACGAGAACCGCCTGCAGCTGGGCACCCTGAAAGCACTGGGCTACTCCAACGCAAAGATCGCAGGCAAGTATCTGTTCTATGCCCTCAGCGCCAGCGTGCTGGGCAGCATCGTGGGCATGGTCATCGGTTTTGTGGTGTTCCCGCTCATCATCTGGTATGCTTACCAGATGATCTTCAGCATGTCCACCTTTACGCTGCACTTTTACCCCGGCATGGCGGCAGCCAGCGTAGCCATCAGCGCGGCCGTCATCGGTTTTGCTACATGGAACGCCTGCCGTGCCAGCCTGAAGGAAAAGACCGCAGCTTTGCTGCTGCCCCGGGCCCCGGTGGCAGGCAAGCGCATCTTTTTGGAGTACATCACCCCGCTGTGGCAGCACATGAGCTTCTCCCAAAAGACCACAGCCCGCAACCTGTTCCGCTACAAAAAGCGCTTTTTCATGACAGTGCTGGGCGTGGCAGGCTGCACGGCGCTGCTGCTGATCGGTTTTGGCATTCAGGATTCCATCCTGCCCATCGTGGACAAGCAGTCCGGGCAGCTGACCCACAACGATCTCACCATCTCGCTCAGCGATGAAAAGGCGCTGACCATGGAGCAGGGCCTTGCCGACACGCTGGACAGCAGCAGTGCGGTCCACAGCTGGGGCGCGTTCTACACAAAGTCCACCACCCTTTATAATGAAGAGGGCGGGAGCGCCGATGTCAGCATCGTAGGCGCGGAGGACGATGCCCGGATGACCGAATACTTCACCTTCCGCACTCGGGTGGGCCACGACCCCATTCCCTTTGAAGAGGACAGCGTGATCCTGACCGAAAAAACGGCCCTGAATCTGGGGCTGAGCGTAGGCGATACGTTCTATGTGGAGGCAGCAGACGGGAGCCGCGTGCCGCTGGTGCTGACCGGCATTACCGAGAACTACATGTTCACCCGGCTGTATCTGTCCGGTGCACAGCTGGAGAGCCTGCTGGGCGGCACACCGGAGTGGAATACTGTGTACGGCCTGACCGGCTGTACCACCGAGGCGGAGTACAACGCCCTGCGCACAAAGCTGCTGGACTGCAACTATGTGAGCAGCGTCAGCTTCACCGAGGACACCACCTCCATGTTCGGCAGCCTGATCGGCAGCCTGAACTACGTGGTGGTGCTGATCATCGTGTGCGCGGCGGCGCTGGCGGCGGTGGTGCTGTACAACCTGATCAGCGTCAACCTTGCCGAGCGCAAAAAGGAGCTTGCCACCATCAAGGTTCTGGGCTTCTATGACAAAGAAGTGTACCGCTACATCTTCCGCGAGATCGAGCTTTTGTCCCTCATCGGCTCCGGCGTGGGCCTGCTGCTGGGCGTGCCGCTGCACCGGTTCATCGTCCTGACCGTGGAAATGGATCAGCTGATGTTTATTCGCACCATTGCACCCCACAGTTATCTGCTGGCAGTGGCATTGACGATGCTGTTCACCTTTGTGGTGTGCTTTGCCATGCGGCGGCATGTGCGGCATATCAGCATGGTGGAAAGCATGAAAGCCCCGGAGTGACAGCATGACAGCGGCAAAGAACCGGTAAATTCATAAAAGCTTCATATAAATAACATGCTTTCGCAGAAATTCTTTGGTATGATAATGCTACCGACAGGCGGGGCCGCAACCGCCTGAACGGGCAACATGATTCCTCCTTTACCAAACCAAATACCGCAAAACAAAACACCGCGCCTTGTCTGATCCGCAGCAGACAGGGCGCGGTGTCTTGTTTAAACCGTTAAGTTTTCAGCATCTGCGGCAATGGCATCGGCCTGCTGCTGGGTGAGCACGCGGCACTTGACCATCCGCTTGAGCACCACCTGCATCCGCTTGAAGGCAAGCTCTGGGCTGCTGGCGTAGGTGGAAGGCGCATTGGGCATACCCGCCAGATAGATCGCTTCGGCATCGGTCAGCTGGGCCGGTTCCTTGCCAAAGTAGCCCTCGGCAGCTTCTGCAATGCCATAATACCCGCTGCCAAAATAGATGGTGTTGGCGTACATCTCAAAGATCTGCTGCTTGGAGTAGGTCTTTTCAAGATCAAAAGCAGCAAGCATCTCGGCAGCCTTGCGGGCCAGATGCTTGTCCTGCGTGAACAGCTCGTTCTTGGCAAGCTGCTGGGTCAGGGTGCTGCCACCCTCGGCCAGCGAGTGGGTGCGCAGGTCGGCCAGCAGGGCGCGGGCAATGGCCCCCGGGTCAATGCCCTTGTGGGTCATAAAATGCTCGTCCTCGGTGCAGATGACTGCGTTAATATAGATCTGCGGCAGCGCATCGTAGGAAGTATAGCTCCCGCGGGCACAGATGGTGTCGTACATGGAAGCCACTGGGTAACTGCTGGCGGCACTGCGGTACAGCTGCCTGCCCTGATAAAAGAACCAGCCGCCTGCCAGCAGCCCGCCAAGCAGCAGGATGCAAAGAACAACGAGCAGGCTCTGCTTTAAAAAATGAAAGAAACGATGCAGCATCGAAAAAACTCCTTTGATGATAAAAAAGAACGCTACCATAATAAACGATTTGCAGGGCGTTTGCAAGGAATAGCTTTAGTATAACAATAAAATTTTAAGGTTTTATCAATGGAAAAATAAAAATTTTCGAAGAAGCAGAAGTGTTACTCCTGTTGGAACTGCACAACGGGATGCTGCAAATGCGGGCTGCGCATCGTGCAGAAAACTCAATTTGAAAAAAACTGGAATTAACCTATTGACAAACTGGGTAAGAGAGAATATAATGCAAACAATAAATCCACAAACCTAGTGGGAAAAAGAAAGCAAAGGTTTTGCTTCCCGGTACAGAGCAGATAGAGGCGCCGGTTTGTAGATGAGTGGGAAAGAGTTTTACGGGAAAGGAGGGCACGGATATGAAGCTGATTTGGAACGACCTGCTGCATGCAAACTTCCGCTGTGGGCGAATGTGCGGTGACCGGGCAGAACATCTGGCTGTGAACTGTACGATGCCCTCTTGCTGTGCACGAATGTGTACCCGAATGTGACGTTGACAGAATCGCTTTGAATTGTGTTTGCCCGATGCGCTTTTGTATCACGCATCGGGATTTTTTGTATCAGAAAATTATACTATAAGTACAAATAGAGAGGTAAAATACTATGTCTAACTATAAATTTGAGACCCTGCAGCTTCACGTTGGCCAGGAGCAGGCCGATCCCGCAACCGATTCCCGTGCAGTGCCTATCTATCAGACCACTTCCTATGTGTTCCGCAACAGCCAGCACGCAGCAGACCGCTTTGGTCTGGCAGATGCCGGCAACATCTACGGCCGTCTGACCAACTCCACGCAGGACGTGTTCGAGAAGCGCATCGCTGCTCTGGAGGGCGGCGTGGCTGCTCTGGCAACCGCCTCCGGTGCCGCTGCCATCACCTACACCATCGAAGCACTGGCACAGGCCGGTGACCACATCGTGGCTCAGAAGACCATCTACGGCGGCAGCTACAACCTGCTGGAGCACACCCTGACCCAGTTCGGTGTCACCACTACCTTTGTCAATGCACACGATCTGGCTGAGGTGGAGAATGCCATCCAGCTCAACACCAAGGCCGTCTATCTGGAAACTCTGGGCAACCCCAACAGCGATATCCCCGATATCGATGCCATTGCAGCCATCGCGCACAAGCACGGCCTGCCGCTGGTCATCGATAATACCTTCGGCACCCCGTACCTGATCCGTCCCATTGAGCACGGCGCAGATATCGTCGTCCATTCCGCCACCAAGTTCATCGGCGGCCACGGCACCACGCTGGGCGGCATCATCGTGGACAGCGGCAAGTTCGACTGGAAGGCAAGCGGTAAGTTCGGCAACATTGCTGACCCCAACCCCAGCTATCACGGCGTTTCCTTTGCCGATGCAGCAGGCCCCGCAGCTTTTGTCACCTACATCCGTGCGATCCTGCTGCGTGATACCGGTGCCACCATTTCGCCGTTCAACGCCTTCCTGCTGCTGCAGGGTACCGAGACCCTGAGCCTGCGCATCGAGCGCCATGTGGAGAACACCAAGAAGGTAGTCGAGTTTCTGGCAAACCACCCGCAGGTGGAGAAGGTCAACCACCCCTCCCTGCCGGATCACCCGGATCACGCCCTGTACGAGAAGTACTTTCCCAATGGCGGTGCATCCATCTTTACCTTCAACATCAAGGGCGGCCGCGAGGAAGCATTCAAGTTCATCGATAACCTGAAGATCTTCTCCCTGCTGGCAAACGTTGCTGATGTGAAGAGTCTGGTCATCCACCCGGCTTCCACCACCCACAGCCAGCTGAATGACGAAGAGCTGGCCGAGCAGCAGATCTATCAGAACACCATCCGCCTGTCCATCGGCACTGAGCACATCGACGATATCATTGCTGATCTGGAAGCAGGTTTCGCAGCCGTCCGCGGCGAGTAAATCTTATCCCCTTAGAACCTCCGACAGAATGTGTATGCCTTGTTTTTTCTCCTGATCTCTTCCAAAAATTCCTTATATCCTAAACACAGCAAAAGGGTCCCGGAATTTTCTCCGGGACCCTCTTGCTGTTTGCGGCAAAATGCCGTCAGCCTTTCACGCCGCCCAAAGCAACACCGCGGACGATGAACTTGGAAAGCAGCAGGTACACGATGATGACGGGCAGAATGGCGATAGCCACCATCATGTAAACCTTGCCCATATCAAACTTGAGGAAGTCTGCACTGCGCAGCTGTGCGATCAGGATGGGCAGGGTCTTTTTGTCGGCGCTGTCCAGCACCAGAGCGGGAATGAAGTAGTTGTTCCAGCTGGCCACGAAGGAGAAAATGGCCTGCACTGCCAGAGCGGGCTTCATAATGGGCAGTACGATCTTGTTGAAGGTGTAGAACTCGCCTGCACCGTCGATGCGGGCAGCCTCTACGATCTCCATGGGAAGGGAAGCGTCCAGATACTGCTTCATGAAGAAGAACACGGTGGGCGCTGCAATGCTGGGCAGGATCAGCGGGATAAAGCTGTTCTTCAGGCCCATCTTGGTGATGAGCTGCAAAAAGCCCAGAGCGGACACCTGCGTGGGCATGGTCATGATCAGCAGGATAATGGCGAACGCGGCCTTTTTGAATTTGAAGTTATAGGCGTAGATGCCGTAGGCCGTCAAGGCCGAGAAATACACGCTGAACGCCGCCGAGCAGGCGGAGACGATCAGGCTGTTGCGGATGCCGGTGATGACAGGGATGTTAGCATCGGCCAGCACGTTCTGGAAGTTGGTGATGAGCGATTTGCCCGGCAGCATCGAGAAGCCTTTCTGGATCTCGAAGTGGGTGCGGGTGGAGTTGATCACCAGCACATAGAAGAAGAACAGGCACAAAAAGCTGATGAGCACCAGCACCAGATAACACCATGCGCGGCGTGCAGCCAGTGTTGCTTTTTCCGATTGATTTCTAGGAGTGTGTGCCATAATCATTTCCCTCCTTTTGCTGCCTTTTTGGCGGCGTTCAGTTCTTTGCGCTGGGCGCGGGTCAGGCCGTCATCCTCCTTGGTAAGGGAGAAGTAGACCACAACGCACAGCACTGCACACACGAGGAACAGCACCACCGAGACTGCACCGGCCATGCCGTAGTTCTTGCTGAACAGGTGGTTGTTCAGGTACATGATCATGGTGGTGGAGGTGCGGTCCGGGCCGCCCTTGCCGTTGGTCAAAATCTGCGGCACATCGAACATCTGCAGGCCGCCGATCATGGAGGTGATCATGACGTAAACAAGGATGGGACGGATCAGCGGAATGGTGATCTTCCAGAACATCTGGTTCGGAGTGCAGCCGTCTAGTTCAGCCGCTTCGTACAGGGTGGGATCCACGCCCATGATCGCAGCCATCAGCATGATGGTAGTGTTGCCGAACCACATCAGGAAGTTCATCAGGCCGATCAGCCCGCGGTTGCCCCACACGGTGTTCAAAAAGCTGATGGGTTCTTTGATCCAGCCCATGCTCTGCAGCACGGCGTTCACCGGGCCGTTGTCCGAGAACAGTGCGAAGAACAGCATTGCAAAGGCGGAGGCCATGATCAGGTTGGGCATGTAGATGACCGTCTTGAAGAAGGTCTGGCCCTTCAACTTCAGGCGCAGATCGGTGAACCATGCTGCCAGCAACAGGGAAATGGCGATCTGCGGGATAAAGCCGATGATCCACAGGATCAGCGTGTTGCCAAAGTACTTGGGCAGATCGGTTGCGAACAGGGTAATGTAGTTTTTCAGGCCCACAAAGTTCGGGCCAATGATCTTCAGGCCGCTGCGGTAATATTCAAAAAAGCTGTAGTAAATGGTGGATGCCAGAGGGATCAGCTGGAATACCGCGAAGATGATGAAGAACGGCGCAATGAAGATGTAGCCCCATTTCGCGTAGCTGATCGACCCTTTCTTTTTCTTTTCTCCCATAGGATCGCCTCCTGATAAATTTGCGGAAAGAACAGGGGCGGGCGGGAACAGCGTCCGGCCCGCCCCTGCGTATTCACTTTTCCGTTTTAGGGTCGGCTGCTATTATGCGGGCCACACCACGTCGGTCAGCTCAGGATACTTCTCCTTGATAGCGGTCTCGAAGTTTGCCTTTGCGGTATCTTCGTCCACGTTGCCGGTAAAGTAATCCTTGAATGCATTCTGGAAGCTCTCATTCAGGCCCTGATCGTACGGACCGGCGTTGGACATATCGATCTTGGCTGCAGCCTCTGCAAACAGAGCGATGTGGTTCTGGCCGCCCAGGAAAGCGGAGCTGTAATCGCTGTTTGCGATCTCGTTCATAGCCTTCTCGTTGTTGGTGTAGTCCTGCGTATCCATGGTGATCTGCTTCATGATGGCTTCATCGCAGGTCAGCTTCTGCATAATATCCTTAATGGTCTCGATGTTGTCGCTGCCGGCTGCGCCGCAGATCCAGGTGCCGCCCCAGTAGTAGGGCTGAGGGCCTTCGCACACAGCGTAATCGCCGTAGATACCGTTGCCAACTTCTTCCTTGCCGCCCTCAGCGACAGGAGTCTCCAGAGAGTTGCCCAGCAGGGTGAAGTTGATGCCCCAAGTGGAGTAGAAGAAGCCGAACACCTTACCGGTGGGACCCTGATCGGCTGCCCACTGGCTGTCCCACAGGCTGGACTTGTTGTTATAGCCCTTATCGGTGTACTCCTTGGTCTGATCGACCCACTTCATAATGTTCTCATCAACGGTAACGGTAGTGCCGGTGACCCACGGAGCTGCCACGTTGTTGGAGAAGGTGCGGTATGCATCATCAAAGCCGGACAGCATCTTGTAGCCCTTGGCGGCTGCCTGTGCAGCTACATCATTGAACTTATCCCAGTCGGACAGGTAGGTCTGCACTTCGGCGGGATCATCGGTGCCCAGAACATCCTTGGCAATGCTGCGGCGGTATGCAAACAGACCGGGAGTTGCCTGCCAGGTGGTGCCGCGCTGGCTGCCGTCCACACTAACGATGTCCTTGGTGTACTGGTACTGGCCAGCCAGATCGTCATCGGTCAGGCCGATGTCCGCCTTGACATCCAGAACGTAATCGGAATCCACATACTTCAGAGCATAATCAGCCTCGATCAGGAAGATGTCGATCTTGTCGTCATCAGCAGCGCTGTCCTGACTCAGCAGGGCTTCGTCCAGCTTGTTCTGATAGTTGTTGTTCTCGTTGGCATTGATGGTCCACTTCACAACGGTGCCATCCTTCAGGGTGGTGGTGGACTTGTCGGCTGCGATCTCGGAAACTTCCGGATAGTAGTCGTTGAAGCGGCTCTGGAACTCATCATTCCAGCACCAGATGTTCAGCACCTTGCCCTGTGCTGCGGGAGCAGCGGAAGCAGCAGAGGAAGCCGGAGCAGAAGAAGCGGTGCTGGTGGAAGAAGAACCGCCGCAGGCAGCCAGAGCTGCACCAATGGTCACGGCACCGGAAGCGAGCAGGAAATTACGGCGAGAGATCTTTTTCATAAGGGTAAACCTCCTTCATGGTTTTCCATTATTTGCAAAAACTTTCTTCATAAAAGGTTCCGTAGCAAGAGCCTTTAGAGACATATTAAAGAATGCTGACCGACCCGCCGTCCAGCAATTTGCCGGAAACGCGGATCTGTTCGGGCAGGGTCACTCTTGGATGCTCGATCAGCTCAATGAGCTTGTCGGCAGCCGTGCGGCCCAGCGCGGCGGTGTTCTGCTGGTAAGTCACCAGCTGAGGCTTGACCACCCGGGAGAGGTAGATGCCGTCGTAGCCCATCACCGAAACATCCTCCGGGATCGAAAGCCCCTTTTCGCTGATGGCGTTGTAGCCGCCCAGCGCGGAGAAATCGTCCGGGAAGATGATGCAGGTGGGCGGCTGCGGAAGCTCCAGCAGCGCTTTGGTCTCGGCGGCACAGCGGTCAGCATCATGGTAGATGCCCTCCCGCACATAAGCTTCCGGGATCTTCAGGCCCAGCTCTTCGCAGGCCTGATAGAAACCTGCAACGCGGTTCTCGGTAACGGCGGTCTTTTCGCCGTGGATAAAGGCGATGCGGCGGTGGCCGCAGGCCCATGCCTGCCGCACCAGTGCCTTCAGGCCGAAAACGTTATCCGAGAGGATCGCCATGCGGTTATTGAACACATGATCGATCGTGACCACCGGCACCTCGCTGTTCACCAGCTCCACCACCTGCGGCTCGTAGAAGTTCACGCAGGCGATCACCACGCCGTCCACATTGCGGTAGCGGCAGTGCTCAAGGTAGCTCATGCTCTTGCCGCTGATATTGTGGTTGATAAAGGTGATGTCGTAGCCGTGTTTCTCGGCTTCCACCTTGAAGCTGTCCAGCACGGCGGAAAAGTATTCGTGGGTCAGGCCGCTCTGCCGTTCATCCACGAACAGAACGCCCAGATTGTAAGTACGGTTTGTTTTCAAGGAACGGGCGGCAGCATTGGGCAGGTAGCCCATACGGTGCGCTGCGGCCCGCACCCGTTCTCGTGTGGCAGGCGAGATATCCGGCTGGTCGTTCAGCGCCTTGCTGACCGTTGCCACCGATACGCCGCATTCCTTTGCCAGATCTTTCAGGGACGGCATCGCTCGTTTGCCTCCTTCCGAAGAACGTTTTACGGGGGATGTTCTCCGTCAAGTCCTTAATCGTTTTCGCAATTTCATGATAGCGTATTTTGTACGAAAAATCAAGCTCAAAAGAATAACTTTCATTGCTTTTGGCTCAATTTTGGCGTTTTGTTCGTTTCTGAAGAACCGAAATTGTGCATCTTGGATGGGTTTCGTTACATTTCGGTTAAAATCAAAAGATTTTCGTTGCGGTTTCGTTACGATTTTCGCCGTATATAATATTACCTATAAATTGTGTTTCAGCGTTTTCGCTTACAGGAAGCACAAAAAGCGTGCTTGAAATAAATTTTCTGAAAATCATGAAAACATACGTATTTATGAAAGATACTTTCAGAATTTTTTTAGAAAATCCTCTTGCTTTTTTGGCCTGCTTGGGCTATGCTAGAAGCAAAGAGAATGCTTTGATCGTCTGCCTTAATCGTTTTCGCAAAAGCGATGCCGCCGGGGCTGCCGGCAGCTGATAAGGAGGAAGCATTTATGAAATTCGGCCATTTTGATGATGCACGCAAAGAATATGTCATCACCACCCCGCGCACGCCTCTGCCCTGGATCAACTACCTTGGCAGCGAGGATTTCTTCAGTCTTGTCTCAAATACGGCGGGCGGCTACAGCTTTTACCGCGATGCGCGGATGCGCCGCCTGACCCGCTACCGCTATAACAGCTCCCCGCTGGATATGGACGGCCACCACATTTACATCAAGGATGGCGATACCGTCTGGAACCCCGGCTGGCAGCCCACCAAGACAGAGCTGGACAGCTACGCCTGCCGCCACGGTCTGGGCTATACCATTCTGGAGGGTGAGAAGAACGGTGTTTCCGCTGCGCAGGAGCTGTTCGTGCCCACCGGCGATGCCTGTGAGTTGGACCGCCTAACTTTGAAAAATAAGACGGATGCCATAAAAGAGCTGGATGTGTTCAGCTATGTGGAGTTCTGCCTGTGGGATGCCATTGACGACAGCTCCAACTTCCAGCGCAACTTCTCCACCGGCGAAGTGGAGGTGGAGCCGGCCATCATCTACCATAAGACGGAATACCGTGAGCGCCGCAATCACTATGCGGTATTCTGGAGCAATACGCCCGTTACCAGCTTTGATACCACCCGCGATGCCTTCTGCGGTGTGTATGGCGGCCCTGCAGACCCGCAGGCCGTCCACGCCGGGCACTGCTCCGGCAGCATCGCCCACGGCTGGGCACCGGTGGGCGCGCTGCACATCCATGTCACCCTTGCACCGGGTGAGGAAAAGAAGATCCTCTTCGGTCTGGGCTACATCGAGAACCCACAGGAAGAAAAGTTCACGGCTCCCGGTGTCATCAACAAGGAGCGTGCCCACGCCATGATCGCACGCTATGCCACCGATGCACAGGTGGACGCGGCCCGCAAGGCGCTGGCCGACCACTGGGAAGCTCTGCTCTCCACCTACCATCTGGAATCCGGCGAGGAAAAGCTGGACCGTATGGTGAACATCTGGCACCAGTATCAGTGTATGGTCACCTTCAATATGAGCCGCTCGGCCAGCTACTTTGAAAGCGGGACCGGCCGCGGCATGGGCTTCCGCGACAGCTGTCAGGATCTGCTGGGCTTTGTACACATCATTCCGTCCCGCGCACGGGAGCGCATTCTGGATATCGCCGCCACCCAGTTTGAGGATGGCAGCGCCTACCACCAGTACCAGCCTCTGACCAAGAAAGGCAACCGCGATATCGGCACCGGCTTCAACGATGACCCGCTGTGGCTCATTGCCGGCACTGCCGCCTATCTGCGCGAGACCGGCGACTGGTCTATTCTGGACGAGCAGGTGCCCTTTGATAATGATGCCAGCAAGGCACAGAGCCTGATGGAGCATCTGCGCCGCAGCTTCAACTTTACCGTCACCCACCTTGGCCCCCACGGCCTGCCGCTCATTGGCCGCGCCGACTGGAACGACTGCCTGAACCTGAACTGTTTCTCGGAGCACCCGGGCGAGAGCTTCCAGATCACCGGTCCCAGCGAAGGCCCTGTGGCCGAAAGCGTGTTCATTGCGGGCATGTTCGTCAAGTACGGCCACGAGTACGCCGAACTGTGCGACCACCTGAACCTTGCCGATGAAGCCGCTGCGGCCCGCAAGGCCGTGGACGGCGTGGAACAGGCGGCCCTGACCTCTGGCTGGGACGGCGCATGGTTCCGCCGCGCCTACGATGCTTTTGGCAAGCCTGTTGGCAGCAAGGAGTGCACCGAGGGCCAGATCTTCATTGAGCCGCAGGGCATGTGCGTTATGGCTGGCATTGGCAAGGAGACCGGTCAGGCCGCGCAGGCATTGAAGAGCGTAGAGGAACGGCTGGATACCAAGTACGGTGTGGTTCTGCACCAACCTGCATACACCAGTTATCAGCTCAATCTGGGCGAAATTTCCAGCTATCCTCCGGGATACAAGGAGAACGCCGGTATCTTCTGCCACAACAATCCGTGGATCAGCTGTGCCGAAGCCGTTCTGGGGCATGGCGACCGGGCCTTTGAGGTGTACCGCAAGACATGCCCGGCCTACATCGAGGATATTTCCGAGATCCACCGCACCGAACCCTATGTTTACAGCCAGATGGTGGCCGGTAAGGATGCCCCCACCTTTGGCGAAGCAAAGAACAGCTGGCTGACCGGCACTGCCGCATGGACCTTCTTCAATGTGAGCCAGTATATCCTTGGCATCCAGCCCACGCTGGACGGCCTGAAGGTAGACCCCTGTATCCCACACACGCTGGGCGGCTTCACCGTTACCCGCCGCTACCGGGGAGCAACCTATCACATTGCAGTGGATAATACCGCTGCAGTCCAGTACGGTGTGAAGAGCGTCGCTGTGGATGGCAAGCCCATTGAGGGCAGCCTGCTGCCGCTGGCACCAGAAGGCGCTGTGGTAGAGGTGCAGGTGACCATGGGATAACCTTTACTGCATTTTCATAATTTCTCCTTTGTGCTGTTCTGAAAGAACAGCGGCCTCCGCATTACGATCCTGCTTGGCATCATAATGCGGGGGCTTTTTGTTTGGCAGTTTATTTTGTCGGGAATACTGTTTCTGTTGTATCTGTTTTTTCACAACCTCAGCTTACAACAAAAAATGAGATAGGTAACCCCTTTCGGGGAAGTCTATCTCATTTTTTTCGTTGGAGCTATTTTGCAACAGCCCCCTACTGCCGCCAGAACACCCCATGCTTATTTCAAAAGCAATCATTTTTCTGATACTCCAGCATCAGCCCAAGAACGATTTTCAGTCCTGTGGGCAAGCTGGCAATGTCCACCCACTCCTGCCGGGTATGCGCCGATCCGCCATCTATCGTACCAATGGTATTGGCCGGGATACCCAGCGACAGCGGGATGTTGCTGTCCGTGGAGTTGGGCGTTTCGTCAGGCTCACGGCCTGTGAAGGCGCGAACAATCTCTTTACTTTTTTCCGTGAATTGACCGAGTCTTTTCTGGTCAACAGGGCCGTTGCCGGGACGGATGCCCAGCAGCTCCACCTCAAAATCGCCGCCTCTGCCATTCCAGTGCGCTACAGCACGACGGAATTTTTCTTCCATCTCTTCCAGACAATCCTGTGCGGTAGAACGGAACTCGTACAGCATGGATGCCTGCTGTGCAATGGAGTTGACCGTTGTGCCGCCCTCGATACGCCCTACATTATAGGTGGTACGGGAACGTACCGGTGGCTGGATCTGGTACAGTTCATTCACGAGTCCACACAGCAGTTGAATGGCACTGGGGTCGCCAAAATTTGCATAGGAGTGACCACCGGGCGTTTTACAGGTGATCTTATACCGATAAGAACCCACGGCACTGCTGCAGCAAAGCGGCATATAGATATCAAAAGAATAGAACCCCTGAATACGGGTGCCGTACTCGGCAAACAATGCCTTGGTACCGTCCAGATTGCCCAGACCTTCTTCGCAGGCATTCGCCACCACCAGCACACCATATTCCAGCGCGGTTTGTTTCTGGATCAGATATTTTGCAGCCATCAGCAAGTTGACGAGGTTGGCAGTATCATCGCCGATGCCCGGCGCAAATAGCTTGCCGCCCTCTTCCCGCAAGGGAAGATTTTCTACATCTGGGAACACAATATCCGTGTGGGCGGCAAAAACGACCAGTTCTTCGGTGTCCGGCCCCAGTTTGCAGATCACATTTTTAGCGCTGTCGATGCGGACATTTTCTGCCCCTTGTGCCCGGAGCCAATCCCGGCAGAATGCTGCCCGAAAATCCTCCTTTCGGGTCGGCGCAGGCATCTTTCCCAGTGTGCGCAGCAGTTCCAGCTGTTCGGTGCGGCATTCTTCTGCATAAGCTTCCACCTGCGCTTTTGTCTGTTCGTTCATAAAAACTTTCCCTCCCTGAACACGCCGAAAACCGCAGACAGTTTCCTGCCTGCGGTTCCGGCCTTCATTTAGCCTTCTAAGTCTTCACCATTGGTGGCGATACACTTCTGATACCAGTAAAAACTGTCTTTTCTACTGCGAGCCAGTGTGCCGTGACCGGCATCATCCTGATCCACATAGATCACGCCATACCGCTTGGACATTTCCATACTGCCGCAGGAGACCAGATCGATAAAGCCCCACATGGTATAGCCAATCAACTCCACGCCGTCCTTGACAGCTTCCTTCATCGCCAGCTTTTCGTGATTTTTAATCTTCTAACCCATGGCTCCCGGTTACGGTTTTCAAATATTCCTCTGGGTCGCCGTTCAGAATCAAATCGGCATAGCCCAGCGGGTCATTATAGATGAGATAATTCAACTCTGACCTCTGCGCCATGGTCACGTCCAGTGCATCCTCGACCCCGGTACAGTCAATGGAAATTTTTCTCCCATTCCGGAGCAGAAGCTCCACGCAGCCGGTGTCCATGTTACCCGCTGTTACTACGAAAGGGGAATTATTGGGTGAAGCAAAATAAGCGGTAGCCTCCCATTCCTACGGGTTGGGAACCGCGGCGGAATCTGGCGGTCAGGGCCTTACGGGTTGCGTTTGCTGATTTTTCTGCAGCCCCTTGGCAGGGCTTTGAAAAATCAGAACGCGGCCCCAACAACTCCTCCCTGTTTCAGCCGCTGGCTGCGGTCGTCGTCGTTGCTGTTCAAGTCCTCTTCCGCACCGAAAAAGAAAAACCAGTACACATTGTGTACTGGTTTTTCTTGGTGCAGTAAAGCAATCCAAATCCGAACCATTTCCCTCGGATGCAACTTCTGTCGCTTCTCCAAAGGTGACGGTCTGTGTACCTTCCTTATAGTTGAAGGTTATTAAAACCTTATCATCGTATAGATAAATCGCATTGATGAAGGTATCCACCAATGCCTGCCGCTGGTCTTTCAGGCTCATGTCCAGCTTGCGGAACCGCAGCAGCCAGAACCGGATGAACTCCTCTGTAACCTTGGGCTTTGCCAGCTTTTCTTCCGCAATGCGGGCTTCAAGCTCACGCTTGGTTTCTTCCAGCTGCTCCAGCCGCTCCTTGGTGGAGCTGGTCAGGATACCGACCTGAATCGCATTGAGCATATTCTGGATACCAGATTCAGCATCCCGAAGCTGTTTCTCATAGAGTGGAATGTTGGTGTTATCCTTATTTTGCAGTTCCATCACCTTGGCGATGATGGATTCCATAGCGGCATCGTCTTTCACAAGCTGCATGGTCTGGTTGACTACCAAATCTTCCAGCCACTGTTTGCGGACGGTCTTTTTCTTGCAGCCCTTGTGCTTTTTGGCAGTGGCACATTTATAGTAGCGGTGGACTTCACCCGTCCGGCTTGTGCCGCTTTCGCCAAACATCAACGCCCCACAGTAGCCGCAGAACAGCTTGGTGGTGAGCAGATAGTCATCCTCTGCCTTTCTACGGGCAGGGGCTTTTTTGTTTTTGGCGATTTTCTTCTGCACATCCTCAAACAGTTCCAGTGGAATGATGGGCGGGATAGCATCCGGCACGACCACATCCCGGAATTTCAGTTCTCCGATGTACCGCCGGTTCTTGAGCATATGTTCAACGCTGTTATAAGTAAATGCACCGCCCACCGGGTTCTTGATGCCGTTTTCGTTCAGCCAGTCCCGAATCTCCTTCATTGTGGAGCCTTCATTGTACTTCTTGAACGATTCAAGCACAAAAGGCGAGGTGAGAGGGTCGATGTGGAACTTCCGCTCGGAATCCAGCGTGTACCCAAAGGTTCCACGGCCACCGTTGCAGCGGCCTTTCAGGATGTTCTCGGTCTGTCCACGCACGACCTTCTCGGCAAGGTCAGCGGAATAATACTCGGCATAACCTTCCAGCACAGATTCCAGAATAATGCCCTCCGGCCCCTCGGAGATGATCTCGGTGGCAGACATGAGCTTGACGCCGTTCTTCTTCAGTTGGGTCTTATACCGGGCACTGTCGTAGCGGTTCCGAGCAAAACGGTCCAGCTTCCAGACCAGCACAATGTCAAACAGCTTCTTGTCGCTGTCCTTAATCATCTGCTGGAACTCCGGGCGGTTGTCCGTCTTGGCGGAGATAGCACGGTCAATATAGTGCTTGACGATGGTGATGCCGTTTTTCTCGGCATAAGCCGTGCATTCCCGGATCTGGCCTTCGATGGATTCTTCGCGCTGGTTGTCCGAGGAATAGCGGGCATAGATCACGGCGGTCATGGCAGGCACCTCCACTTTACACATCATTGAACGGTGGAACGTTCATCTAAGCAATGTTTCGTATAATGTATATACCACAGTTCTGCCCTGATTGCAAGCCCAATGATTTATTTTCATGATTCCAACAGACAAATTGTCTTAAGATTATATTCCGAGCAAAATGTGAAGTCCAAGCCCGGCCACGCCGCACAGGCACATGGTCAGGATGGGATTCCACTTGAGCTTCCGTAGGACAAAAAATGCCGATGCAAAACTGCCGATGCCGATCCAGTCTACGTTGGCGAGCGTCTTTGCACTCTCTCCGAACACCACCATAGACAGTATAGAAAGACCTGCACCAAAGATAAGCGCTACAATGACCGGACGCAGGCAGGCCAGAACACTTTGCAGCAGAGAAATATCCTTGTATTTACGATAGATGTAGGATAGAAGTGAAACAAAGAACAGCGCCGGTGTAATGCAACCTAGTGTTGCAATGATGGCTCCGGGTACCTGCGCGATACGCAAACCAACAAAAGTTGCCGAGTTGACCGCAATGGGACCAGGGGTCATTTCTGCAATCGTGATGAGGTCAGTAAACTCCTGCATCGTCAGCCAGCCATGTTGTTCCACCACTTGGCTCTGGATCAGCGGCATGGCCGCATAGCCGCCGCCTACGCTGAACATACCCACCTGCAAAAAGCTGAGAAAAAGCTGTAAGTAGATCATTTTGCACCACCTTTTTTCCACTGGACCAGAGCCAGCACCACGCCGAATACTGCAGCGGCAAGGATGACCACCACCACATTGACATCAAACACCGTATTTGCGACAAACGCTGCGACCATCAGGGCAATATACACCCATGAGCGGGTCTTCAGCACCTTGCCGCCGAGGTCGAATACAACATCCAGAATGACCGCCGCCACACCAGCCTGCATTCCCTTGAGTAACAACGCGATATAGCGATTGGTGGCAAAAGCATTGTAGAACACAGAAATGACTGAAAGAATGACCATAGGTGGGATGATGGTGCCCAACACTGCCACGATCATTCCAATCAAGCCTTCTACCTGCCAGCCTACCAGAATTGCAGCATTGACCGCGATTGCGCCCGGAGAGGACTGCGCCAACGCTGTCATATCCAGCATTTCCTGTTCATCGATCCAGTGCAGCTCATCTACAAATTTTTTCTTCATAAAGGTCACGATGACAAAGCCGCCGCCGAAGGTAAAGCTGCTAATGTACAGCGTACTCAAAAACAGCTTCCAAAGCCGTGCTAACCGTGTACCGTATGTTTTATTTTCATCCATACAAGTTTTCTTCTCCTTTTTTTGATTTTCGGACAACTATATTCGTTTTCTTACTATTTCAAACAGCTTTTAACTGTTACTGCTTGCGAAAGCCCGTATTTTCCGGTATCCTTGTTTTAAGAACTGCGAAGCACGGAGGGAATCTCTATGAAACATAATACATTTCTCGTCAAGCCAGCGTCCAGCCTGTGCAATCTGAGTTGCCGGTACTGCTTTTATGACGATGTTTCCAACAGCCGAGCCTGCAAAAATATGGGACTGCTTTCCCATGAAATGGCAGGAGAACTGGTTGAAAAGGCTTTTGCAGCCACAGAGGAAGGCGGCAGCGTCCATTTTCTGTTTCAGGGCGGCGAACCGACTCTTGCCGGGTTGGATTTCTTCCGGTTCTTTCTGGAAACGGAGCGTTCCATGCAGCGCAATATCTCTGTGTTCCACAGCATCCAGACCAATGGCATTTGTCTGGATGAAGAGTGGGCTTCCTTTTTCAAAGCCAACTCTTTCCTCGTAGGCCTCTCTCTGGACGGCACACAGGAGAACCATGATCTCTATCGGCTGGACGCAGCTGGGCAGGGCACATGGGATAAAGTAACTCATGCGCTTGCGCTGCTGGATGCCTACAGGGTCGAAACGAATCTGCTCTGTGTTGTGACCGGACAGCTGGCCAGAAAGCCGCAGCGAGCCTTCAAAAGCCTCTGCGAGTTGGGACAGCACAATCTGCAATTCATCCCATGTCTTGACCCACTTGATACGATTGGAGGGCAGGCATATTCTCTAACGCCGGAACTTTATGGTCGTTTTCTGTGCGGCGTCTTTGATACTTGGTATCAGCAGCTGCAACGAGGCAATTATATCAGCGTTCGCAATTTTGAGGACTATCTGCGTATCCTGCTGGGAATGCCGCCTACCTCCTGCGCTTCCTCCGGTTCCTGTGGACATTATCTTACCGTAGAAGGTGACGGAAGCCTTTATCCCTGTGACTTTTATGTTCTGGATGAGTGGAAGCTGGGAAATCTGAGCCACTGTACCGTTGAAGATGCGCTTGATTCTCCCACAAGCCAGACATTTCTGGCACAGGGCCGCAAACGCCCGGCGGAATGCGCAGCATGTGCTTATCAGCTGCTCTGCCGGGGCGGATGCAAGCGAGATTGGGATGCCTCTGGAAGCAACCGCTTTTGCGCAGCGTATAAGCAGTTCTTTGCCTATGTGCTTCCGCGCCTGCATACTGCTGCACATTTTCTGGCACAACAAAACCGATAAAGAGATTCTCCCGGAGAGCAGTACTGCCTCCGGGAGAATCTTTATTTTACCTTTTTGATCTTCCGGATGGAATGGCCATCGTAGAGGATGGGCTTCATGACATAAGTGTAGTTCCGGTCATCGCATTCGCCGGTGGAAATCATCTCCATAAGCCGCAGCGCAAGCTGACGTCCCATTTCAAAGCCTTGTTCCACAGAACAGGTAACGTCCTCCTGTCGATACGTCTCTTCCGAATAGTCAAAACAGACCAGCGAATAATCTTCGGGTACAGTCTTCCCCATTTTCTGCAGAGTTTTCATGACCAGTCGATAGATGATGTAGTTGCAGCAGACGATAGCGGTGCATTTAGGGATGCTCTTCAGAAATCTTTCAATGGAACGGACATAGCTTTCGTTGTGGGCTTCGTCCGAAATACACCACTTGATGTAATCATCGTTCAGTTCCAAACCACGATTTCGCATCGCTTCCGCCATGCCTTGAAACTTTTCTACGCTCTGGTAGTTGTCGTACACGAAGATGCCTGCAATGTGGCTGTGTCCGGCATCCATCAGGCGTCCTATCAACTGATGCGCACATTCAATATCATTGATGGTCACACGCGGACAGCGCAGATTCCGATAAAAATTGTTGTAGAATATCACCGGAATTTTGCGCCGATAAAGTTCCTTGTAGCAGTCAAGATTCGGGCTGAGGATACTCGACTTAACACCGTCCACGATAAAGCCATGAAAATTCTGATGCACCACTGTTTCCAGACAGCGGCGTTCGTTGCAGAACTTGTTATCGGTCAGAAATACGTGCAGATCCACCCGTTCCTGTGTCAGAACGCTGCGCACACCCTCAATCAGCCCCGAATTTGCACTCGTATCCTGACCTTGCAAAACAAGGCCGATCTTATAAAGTGCATCCTCGGTGTTCAAATCGCGCGTCATCACCTTTTCCCGGTGGAAATAGGTGCCGCTCCCTTTGACTTTGTACACGATTCCTTCATTCACCAATCGGTCAATGGCAACTCGAATCGTTTCCCGGCTGACGCCCAGCTTTCGGCAGAGTGCATTTTCCGAGGGCAGTCGTTGATTTCCAGAAAACTTGTTTTCGTCGATATAAGCCAGAAGCCAACGATATACCTGAGCAGATTTTTTCTCAGCAGCCGAGAGCATGGGCAAACGCTCCTTTTCAGTCGGTGATGGTGGGGCGGGTGCCTTCTGCGTGCTGTATCCAGTTCAGCAAGCGCTCACGAAGCTCCGCTTTGACGTCGGCGTATGCAGGATCTGCGACAACATTGTTCAGCTGCCACGGGTCTTTCTGCATATCATAGAGGAAGTCGTCCGCATACACATCAGATGCCGCAGCCTCGCCGCCATTGACACCGGGGGCATAGACAGAGTACATATAATCTGCCGTGCGGATGCAGCGGCCGCAGCGGCTCTCCGAGATTTGGGCGTAGACCTCATTAGCTCTATTATGATTTTTCTTTTCCACAACGTCAAGCAGATTTTCGCCGATCATCTTGTCGCCGACATCCACGCCTGCCAAAGCCAACAGAGTCTTGGGGATGCTCTCGGTGCTGACCAGCTCGGTGACTTCCTTGCCGCCCTTGAACGGGCCGCCGCAGATGACCAGCGGCACATGCAGGCAGCCGTCGTGGCACGAGCGCTTATAGTCATCGTATCCGTTCAGATGGGCGTCGCGGTTGCGGGTCTTGAAATGAGAGCCATGGTCGGAAGCGTAAAGGATAACAGTATTCTCATACAGACCCTTTTCTTTCAGTTTTTCCACCAGCTTGCCGAGGTTCTCGTCGAGGCTTGCGCACTGTCCCAGATAATCCGGATACTCTTCTGCTGCATTGCCGCCCAGAGCCTTCAAGTCTTCGGGGAGGACAAAATCCGCAAATCGCTGCTTCGAGCCGTTGGGGCCTTCGTAGTGGTTGTGGTCATTCTGATGGTGCGGCTCAATTTGGGATACGGTCATGAAGAAGGGCTTTTCGCCGGTGTACTGGTCGAGGTAGTCCAGCGCGAACTGGTTGATGCAGTCAGCACGGTAGCCCTTAAAATCGATGCGGTTGTTGTTCTCGTCGAACACATAGCCGTCGTAGCCGTGGGAGGTAAATTCCAGCACATCGGCTGCACGCCAGTAGCCGGTGTAGCCGCCGCGCAACTCCAACGGAACGGCTGTAATGGTATGGTCAATGGTCGGCTTCTTTTCCAGCTCGCCATCCGAGGCCAGATGCCACTTGCCGACATAGGCAGTTTCGTAGCCGGCATCTTTTTCCATATACTCGCCCAGAGTCTTGATATTCGAGGGCAGCATCAGGTTATTGCGGAAACAGCCTGTCTCAGTGGGGTATTTTCCGGTCTGGAACAGGGCGCGGCAAGGGCCGCACACCGGCTGGGGAGAGAAAGCATTGTCAAATTTTACGCCCTCCTCTGCCAGCTTGTCCAGATTGGGTGTGACGTTGAGCGGCTGGCCGAAGCAGCCGCAGGTATCCCAGCGCTGCTGGTCACTGAAGTAGAAAATAATGTTATATGCCACGGTCTTTACCTCCTTTTACTGTTCCACTTTCGCGTTCTTCGTTTCCTTCATCTTGCCGCGCAGGATGCCGATGATAACCACCACGATTAGCGCGATAAAAATCCAGCAATACACACTGCTGAAGAAGATTTTGGGACTTCCATCCGAGATGAGCAGGGCGCGGCGGAAGTTCGTCTCGGTCATATTGCCCAGCACCATGCCCAGCAGCACAGGGACAGCGGGCAGCTCCAGCTTGCGCATGAACCACGCCATCACGCCGAACACCAGCGCAACGCTCAAATCAAAATAGCTGCTGTTCACCGAGTAAGCACCGGCGAAACAGAAAATCACGATGATGGGGGTCAAGATCTGCTGAGGGATGGAGACGACCTTTGCAAACAGGCTAGTCAGGTATTTGCCCTGCAGGAACATGAAGATGTTCACGAGGATAAGGCCCAGCATGATGGCATACATGATAGCGCCGTCGGTGGTGAACAGCGAGAGACCGGGGTTCAGGCCATTTATCATCAGGGCCGACAACATGATGGCCACGCAGCCGTCGCCGGGGATGCCCAGCGTCAGCAAGGGAATCAGGGTCGCGCCACAGACGGCATTGTTGGCAGACTCAGCAGCCGCAACGCCCTCCACAGAACCGTGGCCGAATTCCTCGGGATGCTTGGACAGGTTCTTCGCAGTGTTGTAGGAGAACCACGAGGCCTCCGACGCACCCGTGCCAGGTACGATACCAACACAGGAACCGATGATAGAACCCATCAGCACTGGTCGGAACATCCGCTTGTATTCATCTTTTGTGATTTTGCCGTCATCATTGCCGATTTTTCCGGCGTGAAGGTTCAACTCATTCCGCTTCAGCTCTGCCTTGCCAATGATTTCCACCAGTGCGAACAAACCGATGAGGGTAACGGCAAGGTCAAGACCCAGATACAGACGGGGAATACCAAATGTAAAGCGGTCATAGCTGGTCATGGGGTCTGCGCCCACACAGGAAATAAGCAAACCAAGGCAGGCGGCGATGATGCCCTTGACAAGGCTCTTACCAGAAACGCCTGCAATAATCGTCATGCCGAACAGGCAGACCATAAAGTACTCCGCCGTGCCGAGCTGTGCCGAAATTTTTGCGACCTGAGGGCCGAGGAAGAGCAGCACCAACGCAGAGAAGATACCGCCAAAGGTAGATGCATAAAGTGCAATTTTCAACGCCGCCTTAGTGCGGCCCATTTTGGACAGCGGATAGCCGTCCAGCATAGTAGCCGCCGCGTGGGGCGTACCCGGCGTGTTGATAAGGATAGCCGATACCGAGCCACCATAGCCGCCTGCGCAGTAAATGCCCAACAGGAACATCATGCCGGGAATCGCACGCATGGTATAAGTGACAGGCAGGAATAGGATGATGCAGAGGATAACACTTAATCCCGGGATGGCCGCGAACACGCAGCCAATAAAGACGCCGAGGTTTATCCAGATGATATTTTCGAGGGTGAAAAGCAGCCCGGAGGCCGGGCCGATAAAGTCAAACAAACCCATATTCTGCCTCCTCAGAAACTAACATTCAGCACAAAGTGGAATACGACCCAAATCAACACAGCCATTGAAACTGTGATGGCATAGTAAAGGGGTTTCTTGCAGCGGAAAAAGACCAGAAATGCCAGTGCGCAGAATACAGCGCCCACAACAAACAGATCCGTGACCTCTGCCAGCAGATAAGTGACCACCAGAATGAGGACGATGACGAGTGCTTTTGTTTCCACCAAAAGATTCAGCGTTTTAGTTTTGGTCGGGCGGTGCATCACCATGTTGTATGCCTCGCGGCCCACCAGAAGGGCGCTCATGGCCAGCATGAGCCAAATCAGCATCGTCGGGAAAGCGCGGCCATTCACAACGTCTTTTTCCGAGATCTGCACCTGCTGCGGCATGATGAGCAGCAGCACGATGCCAATGACCAGAAACAGAATGCCGCAAATCAGGTCTACCGGGTACTCGATGTTCTTCTGTTCGAGCTTTGCGCCCCATTCATCCAGTTTTGCTTCGGCACGTTCTATCAGATTTTTCACTTGTTTCAACTCCTTTTGAAAACATAAAAGCAGGGAGAAGGGGATGTCCCCGTTCCCCCTGCTTCAGCTTTTTGTCGCTATGAGGGCTTTTTATCAGCCTACCACGATGTCCTTATACTGCTCGACGATGCTCTTGACGTTCTCAATGTGAGCCTTCACATCGTCCTCGGTCATGGTATCGACTTCCAGCAGCATGGTGTCGTTCAGCCACTCGACCATCTCATCATCGGCGAGGATCTTATCATACAGCTCTTTCAGCTCGGCAACCTTTGCGGCGTCAGTACCTTTGCGAGCCATGACGAAGCAGCGGTTGCGGAAGTAGGGGTAGCCCTTGGAGCCAACGCCCTCAACGCCTGCGAAGGGGCCGTTTTCGATAGCCTTGTCATCGAATGCGCAAACCACATCAACGCCGCCCTGCTGGTAGGTCTCAAGAATCTGAGACTGGTGAGAGACCGCGAATTTCGTTTCACCCTTAGCTACAGCCTGTGCAGCCTCCGCAGCGGACTGGTACGGAGTCAGTTTCAGCTGGTCGCCGGCACCCATAGAGCCGAACAGAGCCGCTGCCAGGAAAGCCTCGGAGCCGGTAGCGCCGTTAACGGCCACGGATACGGGGTTGCCTGCCTTGACATAGGCCTCCAGATCGTCCAGATTCTTGAGGTTCAGTGAAGAATCAGCGGACAGGACGAAGACGGAGGAGTACAAGTTCTCCACGAACTCGAAATCGTCGTAGCTGAACTGCAGCTTGGCCGGATCCAGAGTCTCGGTAATGGCGAACAGACCCTCACCGGCGAAGACCAGTTCCTTATCATTTGCCTTAGTACTGGACACCCAAGTGTTGACAGTAGCAGCATCGCCCTTGACGGCTTCAGCAACCAGTGTGATTTTATTATCAGAATAATCAGGGGACTTGGCAGCAGCCTTTTGGCTGACCATCGCTGCTACACCAGACGGTGCCCACGGGCAGGTAACTTTCCAGCTCTCCTGTTTGCTTCCGCAGCCGGTAAGCATCGACAAAGCAAGGACACCGGCGGTGACCAACGCCGCAATACGCTTTTTCATCATTTTACTCTCCTTTTTTGTTTTGCCTTTTCGTGTGGTAGCAAGCACTTCACCGTGCTTTTGTTACCAACAAGATAACATTTCAAGCAATTTCAAGTCAACAAATTTTTTTATTTTACAAAAAAGTTGTCTGGTAAAAGAGCTAAATGACCACATCTGTATTTTGCTGTAGAAAACTTATTGTGCATATTGCACATCCGCTTGAATCATCTTTGTGCAGCTTAAATTCTTTCATGATGTAAAGTGTATCATATTCATAATAGAAGTCTTACTATTGTCTCCATTCATAAATAATTTCTTCGGAATCATCTTGACGTACCCTACGAACCATGATATTCTCTATCACAAATCCCACTGAACTTGTAGATTGATTGCAAATCTTCTGCAAAAGTGGTTGGTTATCACCGTGAGACCCACCACTTCAGTGAGGAAAAATCCACGAAAGAAGCTACCGCCCCGCAACACACCCGATTCATTTTGCCGCCGACTCACCCGACAAAATCCATCGCTGCGCTGCGTGGGCGGTATTTTTCTTTATGGGAAACGTACCTTGAAAATTTCATAAGCCGACCGAACGTGATACCGACTTTCCGTCAACGCCGCTGCACAAACAGGGGCAGGAACTGCGTTCGGAGCAAACGGTGACCCACATACATGAGCAGCACAACCTCTACTTATTTTTTGCGCCTTAACAATTCGGAAACAATTACCCAGAAACGGTTTTGAGCGCAGCGGTAGAGGGCAAGAACCGTCCCGTGGCCACAAATTTTCAATTCTTGAAAATTTTTTGTCCATCCGGGACTTCACTTCTGCAATGCGTCCGCATTTCCGAAGTGATCTTGTTGGGGCGTGCCTGCCCCAAACCCTGCTTAGAACGGACGAGGAGGAATTGTGTCAATTTGACGCAATTCCTCCAACTTATAGAGAGAAACAGAGTGTTCCCGACGGGGAACGCCCTATTGTACATATCGCTATTGTCTGTGGTCTTTGGCAGGGTGCGTCCTATTCAGGGACGCACCCTGTTTTTATTTTGAGCCTTCACCGACTTTTTGAGATTCCGCCCTCTGCTTCCCGAATCAGAATCGTCAGCCGCTTCTGAACGCTATCATCTGCTGTGACGGTCAGATGAATTTTGCCCGCTGCTTCTCCTGCACGGACCACCGCCATGCAGCAGCCGCAGCATGGCAGGGGAGCCCAGCAGGCCGATGAGCAACAGCACCACACCGGCAACGGCGCTGATAATGGCCGCCGAGTGGACGGTCTTTTCCACGTCCTTGGGGTGGCGCGCACCGTAAAAACGCGCCACCAGCAGGTTGGAAAGCGCCAGCGGCAGACTGACCAGAAAGATCTGCTTGGCCAGAGGGCCTTCCGTCAGCGTATTCGTTTGAGAACTCATACTCTTTTTCCCTTTATCCTATATATCCCTAAACCGTGCCCGCGCACACCGGGGCACAGCCTCTTTTATAAGGCACTACGCTACTTTTGCAAGATGGAAACGGCAAAATGGCGCAAAAAAAACACGGCACCCGGCGGGGCGTCGTGTTTTTTGCGGAAAATATCTCAGCCCAGGTCCTCACCGTTGGTGGCAATGACCTGCTTGTACCAGTCAAAACTCTTTTTCTTATAGCGGTTCCCGGTGCCGGAGCCGTCGTCGTTGCGGTCCACGTAGATAAAGCCGTACCGCTTGCGTAGTTCGCCGGTGGTAAAGGACACCACGTCGATGCAGCCCCACGGGGTGTAGCCCAGCAGGTCCACGCCGTCCAACTCCACGGCCTTTTTCATCTCCTCGATGTGGGCGCGCAGGTAGTCGATGCGGTAGCTGTCGTCACAGGTGTGGTCGGGCTGGAGTTTGTCGATGGCGCCGAAGCCGTTCTCCACGATAAACAGCGGCTTCTCGTACCGCTCGTACAGGGTGGCCAGTGCGTAGCGCAGGCCCACCGGGTCGATCTGCCAGCCCCAGTCGCTGGCCTTGACGTAGGGGTTCGGCACGGTGTGGGCATTGCCGCCGCTGATGCCGTCGCTCTCCACGGCCACGTCCGAACGCACCGCGTTGCTCATGTAGTAGCTGAAGCCCAGATAGTCCACAGCACCCTCGGCCAGAATGGCCTCGTCACCCGGCTCCATCACCGGGGCAGTGCCCTCGCGCTCCCATTCCTTCTTAGCGTAGGCGGGGTAGTGACCGCGGCAGTGCACATCCGCAAAGTAGTAGCGCTCGTGCATGGATTCCAGCGCCAGCATCACGTCGTCCGGGTTGCAGGAGTAGGGATAGTACGGCACAAAGGAGCACATGCAACCGATCTGGAAGTCCGGGTTGATGGCATGGCCCTTTTTGACCACGAGGGCCGAGGCCACCAGTTCGTGGTGTACCACCTGATACAGGGCCTTCTTCTTGTTCTCGAACTGGGAGAACCGCACGCCGGAGTTGGTCCAGCCAAAGATGTCGTTGGTGGTGTTGCTCTGGTTGTTGATCTCGTTGAAGGTCATCCAGTACCTGACCTTGTGTTTGTAGCGCTC
Organism: Faecalibacterium taiwanense; assembly: GCF_036632915.2. NCBI lineage: Bacteria > Bacillati > Bacillota > Clostridia > Eubacteriales > Oscillospiraceae > Faecalibacterium > Faecalibacterium taiwanense. The sequence continues at coordinate 760,610 of NZ_CP155552.1, forward strand.
CATCACAGTGACGGCGTAGTGCACGAAGAAGTCGATGCACTTGCGGTTGTACCAGCCGCCGTACTCCTTGGCAAGGGCGTAGGGCATCTCAAAATGGCTCAGGGTGATCACCGGCTGGATGCCGTACTTGAGCAGTTCGTCAAACAGATCGTCGTAGAACTGCAGACCGGCCTCGTTGGGCTGCTGCTCGTCCCCGCGGGGGAAGATGCGGCTCCACGAGATGGAGGTGCGGAAACACTTGAAGCCCAGTTCGGCAAACAGCTTCACATCTTCCTTGTAGGTGTGGTAGAAGTCGATGCCCTCGTGGTTGGGGTAAAATTCGCCGGGCACAATGCCATCGGTGATGCGGCGGGCCACACCGTTGGCACCGCCGGTCATCACGTCGCTGACGGACGGGCCGCGGCCATCGGCGTTCCAGCCGCCTTCCAGCTGATGGGCAGCAACGGCACCGCCCCACAAAAAGTTTTCAGGAAGCATATTCTTTCTCCTTGGTCAAATGTATATCAGTTTTTCTGGGATTCTTTTTCGTCGCAGCCCACCACCTGCACCAGAACAATGGTGATGATAATGGTGGCCAGCACGCCGATCATCATGCCGGTAAAGGAAGAGGGATTGGCGTCGCTCATGGCGTTGACGGTGGTCAACAGGCCGGGCAGACCAGCGTATACATAGTACTTGGTGTTGAAGAAGCTGATGATCAGCGCACCGATGGCACCGCCGATGCAGCCGCAGACGAAGGGCTTCTTCAGGCGTAGGGTCACGCCGTAGATGGCGGGCTCGGTGATGCCGAAGATGCCGGTCAGGCCAGCGGACAGGGAAACGTTCTTGATGTCGGCCTTTTTGGTCTTGAGGAACACGCCGAAGCAGGCAGCAGCCTGTGCGATGACGGCGCAGGTCTGGAATGCCTGAAAGGAATCGCAGCCGTAGTTGGCAAAGTTGGCAAGGCACATGGGAGTGACGCCCCAGTGCACGCCGAAGATGACGAACACCTGCCAGATGCCGCCCACCAGAATGGCGGCCAGTGCGGGAACGTTGTTGGCAAGGAAGTTGTAGGCAGCAGCAATGGCGTTTGCCAGCACATTGGACACCGGGCCGATGACCAGAATAGTCAGGGGAACCATAACAATGGTGCAGATAAAGGGCACAGCCAGCGCCTTGATGATGTCGGGCAGATGCTCGTCCAGCCAGTGCTCCAGCCAGCTGAGCACCAGCACCAGGAACAGCGGCGGCAGCACGGTGGAGGTGTAGGTGGTCTGGCTCATGGGGAAGGCCAGGAACTTGATGACCTCACCGTCTGCGATGCGGGCAGCGATGGAAGCCCAGTCCGGGTTGACCAGCGCCATGCAGCACCACATGGCAATGAAGGTGTTACACTTGAAGTGCTTGGAAGCAGTGACGGCGATCATGACCGGCAGGAAGGTGAAGGGCGTCCAGCTGATGAAGCTGAGCACGGAATACGTACCGGTGGCCGCAAAAGCGGGGAAGAAGTGGGTAATGATGATCAGTGCGCCTTGCACCAGACCGGCTGCGGCCAGAATGTACACAAAGGGTGCGAACACGGCGGACATGGTGGCGATGATGCGGCTGCCGAGGCCCTGCTTGACTTCCGGCGCGGCAGCGGTGCTGTTGTCCAGATCCAGCAGCTGGGCCAGTGCTTCGTACACGTCCTTGGCATGGGTGCCGATGACCACCTGATACTGGCCGCCGCTTTCCATCACCTTGATGACGGCGGGCATCTCGGAGATCTGTTTGGTCACTTCGTCCGAGGGTGTTTCCCTCAGCACCAGACGCAGGCGGGTGGCACAGTGGGTCGCGCTGAGGATATTGTCCTTGCCGACGGCGGCACAGATGTCGGCGGCAAGCTTTGTGTAATCGCGGATTTTGTTTGCCATGATGTTCTCTCCTTTTCATCAGATCACGGGTTTGCCTTGTGTCCTCATTATACAGAGGAAAAACCGCATTGTCAGCTGATTTGATGCGCCAAAAAACAAAAATGTGCAGAAAAAACAGCTTGTTTTTTCTGCACATGGATACAAACATCTGTACAAATTGACGGAGCGTTTCTGCGGTCACTCCAGCAGGCGGTTGTACACCCGGCGGGCCAGTGCTTCCAGCAGGTAAAGTGCAGGCATCTGACTGGTCAGGTCGTAGCTTTCGGTGGTCACGCGGTGCACGGAACTGTAGTACGGCAGGGTGATGTCGGAAAGCTTTGCCGCAGAACTCTGGTCGGAACAGGTAATGGCGATCAGTCCGGCGTTTTTCTCCTTCAGCTGCCGGGCCAGATGCAGCACCTGCTTCGTTTCGCCGGATACCGAAAGAATGACGGCTGCGATGGTGGTGTTGGGCGTGACGGTGATGGGATAGAACGGGTCGGTCACGCCCAGCGCGAATTTGCCCAGATTGGACAGATACCGTGCACCATACTCGGCTATGCTGCCGGAATTGCCGATGCCCACCAGAAACACCCGCTCTGCCCGTGCGATCATACCGGCGGCTTCGTCCAGCGCTGCATCGTATTCCGGCGTGCCGACTTTCCACAGAAAGTTCTGCAACTCGCCCAGCGTGTCCGGCAGACGGGATCCCTGCGCGGAACCGGCCTGCTCCTTCAGCTTCCATTTGAATTGCGCATAACCGTCACAGCCCACCTTTTTGCAGAAGTGCAGCACTGTGGTGGTGGAAACGTGCGCTTCCGCTGCCAACTCCCGGATGCGCATGAAGGGCACCGTGTTCGGATGCTCGATGATGTACTGGTAGACCAGCAGTTCCAACTCGTTCAGATTTTTGATCTGCTGCGGGGTGAATAGTTCCATGAAAAGGCTCCCTCCTTGTCCCGATATCTGTCCTTATTATAGCAAAAGGAAGAACGGAAAAACAGGGCGAACATTTCCGTTTGCATTTTTAGCGCGGCTGTGCTATACCGTTTTATACTGACAGCATCAGTATGTGCGATCGTAGCTCAGCTGGATAGAGCCTTCATTCTGCTTTCCGAAGAAAACAAAAAATCCGAACCCTTCTCCTATCGAGAAAAGGTTCGGATTTTCATTGTTTGGTGCGGATAAGAGGACTTGAACCTCCACCGAGTTGCCCCGATTAGAACCTGAATCTAACGCGTCTGCCAATTCCGCCATATCCGCATATTTTGTTTTGTTCGTGAGCCGTGACGCTCGGAACGATAGTTATTATACCAGATATGGCAGAATTGTCAAGCATTATTTTTAATTTTTCTCGACAAAATTTTGCTTGAAAATTGATGCATTCTGAATGGCAGCTGCAGGGCGAAATTTTTGCCAAAGTGTGATACAATAAACAGGACGCGCCGGGAGGGTGTCCTGCGCGCAGACTGAGAAAACGAGGGAAATGCAGAATGTTCAATATCATTATTTTCCTGCTGGGAGCAGGCATCATGTTCTTTATGGCTCTGCGCAGCGTGCTGGCACGGCGCAGGCTGTGCACGCAGGGGCAGAAGGTCACGGCCACGGTGGAGGGCACCGTGCGGAGCCGGGATGGCGGTGCCTATGTGCTGGCCTTTACCACCGCAGGCGGCAGCCATCGGCTGCACTACCCGAAGCCTGCGCGGGGCAAGAGCTTTGCGGTGGGGGATACCGTCACCTTATACTATGACCCCGACGACCCGGAGAAGATGTACGTGGAAGGCGACCGGGCCACGCTGGGAGCCGAGGTGCTGTATGCCGTGATAGGTGTGGCCCTGCTGGTGCTGACCGTGGGCATTGCCCGCTGAAAGGGGAAAAGAGGATGAAACTAGAACATTTTGGCATGGCTGAGCCGGGCGACTGCCGTCTGGTATTCACAGCCGGTGCCGAGGAGCTGGCGGCAGCCGTTGCACAGGTGCAGGCGGAGCCGGACGCGCCGCAGGAAGAGGACGGTCTGCTGACTGAGGCGGTGAATCGCACCATTCTTGGCGGCTTTTCGGCGCTGTATGAGCAGCTGGTGCAGGAGTACCATGTGGTGCCGGTGACCGACCCGGATTTTGAATTGCTGGCGGTGAACCGGGCCGAGGGCTTCCGGGCGGGGGCGCAGTTCTACGCGCTACCGCCGCTGGAAGTGGGAGCATACACCGGCTTTGTGCAGCCCATTGAGCCGCACCCCATCCGGCAGCTGACCATTGAACTGGAGATCAACCGTCACCACGGCGACGAAGAACGTGCAGCCGATGCAGCGGGCAAGGCGGCGCTGCGGCAGCAGGTAGCCCGCGAGATCTGGGCACAGCGCTGTGCCCAGGCTGAGCAGCGGGCACGCAAGGAGCTGGTATGGCAGCTGGGCGATGCAGTGAAAGGCCCGCTGCCAAAGCAGCTGGTGGGCGGTAACTATTTTGCCGAGCAGCGCCAGTTCAACCTGAGCCTGCAGGCCAATGGCATCAACTTTGACCAGTTCCTTAAAGTGCGCGGCCAGACGGTGGAAGAGTTCCGTGCATGGCTCCACGCGCAGGCAGAGCGCAAGCTGCGCAGCTGGCTGGGGCTTCTGCTGGTGGCAGAAAAGGAGGGCCTTGCACCCACGGACGCCGAGGTGGAAGCAGCTGCTGCCCACTGGGATGCCAAGCTGGACGGCGAGCGCACCTTCCCCGCCAACGATGCACGCAAGGTGCGCCAGCGTCTGGCCCGGGAGAGGGCGGAGCAGTTCATTGTGGAGCACTCTACCCTCACGCCGCCGCCCGATGAACCCATCGTGCAGAAAGTTGAAAGCAAATAATAACAAAAAGGAGCGATGCAGCGCATCGCTCCTTTTTGTTATTATTATCAGGAACTCTCAGGTCTCCACGCCCTCGAACTGGCTGTTGTAGAGCTTGGCGTAGAAGCCGTTTGCAGCAAGCAGCTCGTCGTGGCTGCCCTGCTCCACAATGTGGCCGTCCTTCATCACAAGGATCACGTCCGCCTCGCGGATGGTGGAAAGGCGGTGCGCCACAATAAAGCTGGTACGGCCCTGCATCATGCGGGCAAAAGCTTTCTGGATACGCACCTCAGTGCGGGTATCGATGGAGGATGTTGCTTCGTCCAGGATCAGCATCGGCGGCAGGCAGAGCATCACGCGGGCAATGCACAGCAGCTGCTTCTGGCCCTGACTGATGTTGCCGCCGTCCTCGGCGATAACGGTGTCGTAGCCCTCCGGCAGGCGGCGGATAAAGCTGTCTGCATGGGCGGCTTTGGCTGCTGCCACGATCTCTTCAAGGCTTGCATCCGGCTTGCCGTAGGCAATGTTTTCCCGCACGGTACCGGCCCGCAGCCATGTATCCTGCAGCACCATGCCGTAGCTGCCGCGCAGGGAAGCGCGGGTCACATCCCGGATGTCGGTGCCGGACACCTTGATGGAACCGCCGTTCACATCATAGAAGCGCATGAGCAGGTTGATGAGGGTGGTCTTGCCGCAGCCGGTAGGGCCGACGATGGCGATGCGCTGGCCGGGCTTTACGTCGAGGGAAAGGCCCTCGATCAGCGGGCGGTCGGGCAGGTAGCGGAAGGAAACATCCTCCAGCTGCACATGGCCGTCCGGCTGCAGCACGGAGGCGTTCTCGACTTCCGGCACCTGATCGTCGGCATCCAGCAGCTCGAACACGCGGGCGGCGCAGGCCAGAGCATTCTGCAGCTCGGTGACTACACCGGAAATTTCGTTGAAGGGCTTGGTGTACTGGTTGGCGTAGCTCAAAAACACGCTCAGCTGGCCGATGGTGATGCCGCCCCGCACCGCGTACACGGCACCCACAAGGCCCACGCCTGCGTACACGATGTTATTCACAAAGCGGGTGGCGGGGTTGGTCAGGCTGGAAAAGAAGATGGCCTTCAGGCTCACGTCCTGCAGACGGCCATTCACCTCGTCAAAGGCGGTAAGGCTCTCGGCCTCGTGGCCGAAGGCCTGCACCACCTTCTGGCCCTCGATCATCTCGTTGACCAGCGCGGTCTGCTCGCCGCGCACGGCGCTCTGGCTCTGGAAGTAACCATAGCTGCGCTTGGCAAGGAAGCTTGCCACCACGAGGCTCAGCGGGGTGATGCACACCACCACCAGCGTGATGGGCACATTCTCGCTGAGCATGAACAGCAGGGTGCCGAGGATGGTCAGCACGCCGCTGAACAGCTGTGTAAAGCCCATCAGCAGGCCGTCCGCAAAGGTATCCACATCGGCCACCATGCGGCTGACGATATCGCCGGAGGGGTGGCTGTCGAGGTAGGAAAGCGGCAGGGTCTGAATTTTGCGCAGGGCTTCGTTGCGCAGGTCGCGGCTGACAAGGAAGGTGATGCGGTTGTTGCACACGCTCAGCAGCCACTGCGCAAGAGCGGCCACACCGGCAACCACCAGCACCTCGATGATAATGCGCATCACACCGCCAAAATCTACGGCACCCTTGCCCAGCATCATATCAATGGCGCTGCCGCAGAGGATGGGGATATACAGCTGTGCGCCCACGCTCACAGCGGCCACCACAAGGCTGCACACCACAAACAGGGAATAAGGTTTGATTTTGCCCAGAACACGGGTCAAGGTGGCCTTGCGCTGCTGCGGGGTCAGCTTTGTTTTTGCTTTTGCACTCATTTCTGCGCATCCCCTTTCTTGAACTGGCTCTCGTAGATCTCCTCGTAGACGGGGCAGGTCTGGCGCAGCTGGTCGTGGGTGCCGATGCCCACCAGATGGCCGTCGTCCAGCACCAGAATTTGATCCGCGTGCTGCAGGCTGGCGGCGCGCTGGCTCACGATGAACACGGTCAGGCTGCCGGGCAGAGCAGCCAGTGCCTTGCGCAGGGCGGCATCGGTGGCGTAGTCCAGTGCGCTGGCGCTGTCGTCAAGGATCAGAATTTCCGGCTTGCCCACAAGGGCGCGGGCGATGGTCAGGCGCTGCTTCTGTCCGCCGGACAGGTTGCGACCGCCCTGCTCCACAGGCTCGTCCAGCCCAAGGGGCTTGGCTTTGACGAACTCCGCAGCCTGTGCTGTTTCCAGTGCAGCCCACAGGTCCGCATCGGTGGCATTCTTGTTGCCCCACAGCAGGTTGGAGCGGATGGTGCCGCCAAAGAGCTGGGCCTTCTGCATGACCATGGCTGCCTTGCCGCGCAGTTCTTCACGGGGATAGTTCCGGGCATCGCGGCCCATGATCTCCACCCTGCCCTCGGTGGCATCGTAGAAGCGGGGATCAGGTTGACAAGGCTGGATTTGCCGCTGCCGGTACCGCCGATGACACCAATGGTCTGGCCGCGCTTTGCAGTGAAGCTGATGTCGGAAAGGCTGGGTGCACCGGCACCCGCATAGGTCAGGCTTACATGCTCAAAGCGCACGGCATCGCCGGATTTTTCGGCGGGCACCTCGCCCAGAAGCTTTTCCGGGAAGGCCATGCCGGGCGTGGTGTCCAGCACAGCCTGCACGCGGCCTGCGCAGGCCAGCGCCTTGCTCACCTGCACGATCAGGTTTGCCAGCTTGACCAGCTCCACAAGGATCTGGTTCATGTAGTTCACCAGCGCAATCACGTCGCCGGAAGCCATGCCACCCACATTGATCTCAATGCTGCCCACATATAGCAGTGCCACAATGGCAATGTTGATGAGCACATAGGTCAGCGGGTTCATCAGGGCAGAGATATGGCCTACATGGAGCTGCATCTTGGTCAGCAGGTCGTTGGCATTCTCAAAGCGCTCTACCTCGCTCTTTTCCTTATCAAAAGCGCGCACCACGCGCACGCCGGTCAGGTTTTCGCGGGTCAGGCCCAGCACCCGGTCAAGGCGATTCTGTACCGTCTTGTACAGGGGCCGGGTAGCAGCCATGATGCCGAACACCACCACGCTCAGCAGCGGGATGGTCACTACAAAGATCAGCGCTGCACGGGAATTCACCGTAAAGGCCATGACCATGGCACCGATCACCACGAACGGGCTGCGCAGGAACAGGCGTAAAAACAGGTTCAGGCCGCTCTGCACCTGATTCACGTCGCTGGTCATACGGGTGATCAGGGTGCTGGTGCCGAGGGTGTCCATCTCGGTAAAGCTCAGGGTCTGGATGTGCTCAAACAGGGCGTGGCGCAGAGCTGTGGAATAGCCCACGGCCGCCTTTGCGGAAAAATACTGTGCCGTCAGGCTGCAGGCAAGGCCGATCATGGCCAGCAGCAGCAAAATGCCGCACCGCACAAGAATATAGTGGAAGTCGTGGGCGGCAATGCCGATGTTCACGATATCCGCCATGACCAGCGGCACGAACAGGTCGAACGTGGCTTCCAGCATCTTGAAAAGGGGCGCAAGCACGCTCTCGCGCTTGTAGTCCTTCAGATAGCCTAGCATCTTGTTCAAGGCGATACTCCTTCTTTCTTGCTTTCTTGCATTATAAGGTTTATGAAATCCTACTTATTATAGCGTACAAAAACTTAAAAAGCCATAGAAAATGTTTTTATTGCAAAAGTGTGCTGAAAACCGCCGGGCAAAATGCCGAAAACGGTTGAAACCAGGGTGGGGGTATGCTACAATGATTTTAAATATTGCACAAAAGGGGAAACAGGAATGCTGATAAGTTTGGTCGTTCCGTGCTACAATGAGGAAGAATCACTTCCCATTTTTTATAAAGAGGCCAGCAAGATCGCACAGCAGATGGGAATATCCCACGGAGCAGATTTTGAGTTCATCTTTGTGGATGACGGCTCAAAAGACCGCACACTGCAGATCGCGCGGGAATTGCACCGGAAAGATGCCCGTGTGCGGTACATCTCCTTCAGCCGGAACTTTGGCAAGGAAGCAGGCATTTATGCCGGATTAAAAGCGGCAAAGGGCGATTATGTAGCAACGATGGATGCGGATCTGCAGGACCCGCCCTCGCTGCTGCCGGAAATGCTGGAACTGCTGCTCTCCGGCGAATATGACTGCGCGGCCACCCGCCGCACGACACGCGAGGGTGAACCGCCCGTTCGCAGCTGGTTTGCCAAAAAGTTTTATCAGATCATCAATAAGCTCTCGGATACAGAGATCGTGGATGGAGCAAGAGACTTCCGCCTGATGAGCCGCAAAATGACTGATGCCGTGCTGAGCATGGCGGAATATAACCGCTTCAGCAAGGGCATTTTCAGCTGGGTCGGCTTTAAAACAAAGTGGATCGACTACAAAAACGTAGAGCGTGTGGCGGGCACAACAAAGTGGAACTTCTGGGGTCTGCTCAAATATTCGATCGAAGGCATTGTGGGCTTTTCCACAGCTCCGCTGCTGATGGCGGCGGGCCTTGGCCTTGCCTTTTGCGTATTGGCGTTTGTAGGCATCATAATCGTGGTGGTGCGTGCACTGATGTTCGGCGACCCTACTTCCGGCTGGCCGAGCCTTGTCTGCATTATCCTTTTGTGCAGTGGTGTGCAGCTGCTGTGTACGGGCATTGCGGGCGAGTACCTTGCCAAAACATATCTTGAAACAAAGCACAGACCGATCTATATTGCTGCTGAGACCGAAGAAGATCTGGACGCGGAATAAGGCGTTTCAGGAAAAATGTATTTTTAACGGGGTGCCAGAAGAAGCTGATCTGGCACCCCGCTTTTTTTGAGCAGGGAAAAATGGATACATACAGATAGGCGTTGTACCCAAAGCCATTTCCTGCTATACTAAAAATTGACTAGAAACTGGAAGAATGGTGAGCAGATGGCAAAAAGACAAGACGGCGGCATCCGGCTGCGCCCGGTGGGCACCCGCAAGCATCGGCAGAACGCTCCGGCCTACAGCCCGGCGGGCACCGGCTGCCCGGCCTTTGAGCAGGCAGTGGAAAATTTATATAAAGGCCAGAACGAAGAAAGCTTCTGGACGCTGATGGGCGCTTTGAACTATGCACTGGAAATGGAGACCCATGTTCTGGTGCCGCTGCGCACGGCACTGACGGTGCACAACACGCCTGCACCGTGGACGGAGCATCCGGTGCCCACGGCAAAGGCTAAGGACCTGCAGCTGTGGACCCTGCGCAACGAGAAGGGTCGCACATGGCTGCCTATGTTCACCTCTGCAGCTGCGGCCTGCGCCGACCGCAGCACTTCTGCCCGGCCAATGGCGGATTACACCCTGCAGGATGCCATGGAGCTGGCCCTTTCCACTGAGGGAATCGACGGCGTGGTGCTGGACCCGTGGAGCCACTCGGCTACGCTGGACGGCGCTCTGCTCAACGGTTTGCTGCACGCGGGCCATACGCCGGAAGACCCCGGTGATGAGAAAGCAGATGCTGGAAAGGAAGCCGCCCGCAAGGGCAATTGGGCGCAGGCTGTGGAATGCTTTGAAAAAGCAGCCGAGCTTGGCAGCACCATGGGACTTGCCCTGCTGGCAGACTGTATTTATAAGGGCCGCGGCACCCGCACGAACCGTGCCGAGGCCCGCCGCATGTGGAAGGAAGCAGCGGACAGCGGCGAGATCTTATCCAACATTGCACTGGGCGATGACTGCGCTGCCCGGGGCGACAATGGCCGGGCACTTTTGTATTACCGCCGTGCCCGCACCAACGCAGCCCATATGCCGGATATCGAGTACACTCCGCAGGTGTGCCTGCGTGTGGCCCAGACCGAAACGCGCTACACCAGCCGCAAAAAGGCGCTGTCACTGGCCGCAGAAGCAAGGCAGGGCTTTTCCATCAAGGCCCGTGAGCACGAGCCGGACGCAGAGCAGTGGCTGGCCGAAGCCGACCAGCTCATCCGGGAACTGACCAGTGAACTGCCTGCCCGAGCCACAGCTTACGACATGGAATCTTTACAATTGGACTAAAAAATCGTCATATCGGGACGGTAAGATATACTCGGAAATGATTTGAAGAGCTGCGCCCAAGATGCACAGCACCGGAGAGGAAACAGACAGTATGAGCAAAGTAATCGGCATCGATCTCGGCACGACCAATTCCTGTGTGGCAGTGGTGGAGGGCGGCAAGCCCGTGGTCATCACCAATGCGGAGGGTGAGCGCACCACCCCCAGCGTTGTGGCTTTCACGAAGGACGGTGAACGTCTGGTGGGCGGTGCGGCCAAGCGCCAGATCGCCACAAATTCCGGGCGCACCATCTCCAGTATCAAGCGCCATATGGGCAGTGACTACCGGGTGCACATCGACGGCAAAGACCTGACCCCGCAGGAGATCAGCGCCATGATCTTGGCCAAGATCCGCCGCGATGCCGAGAGCTATCTGGGCGAGCCGGTGACCGAAGCGGTCATCACGGTGCCCGCCTACTTCGACGACAGCCAGCGCAAGGCTACGCAGGATGCAGGCCGCATTGCAGGCCTGAACGTGCTGCGCATCATCAACGAGCCTACTGCTGCCGCTGTGGCCTATGGTTTGGATAACGAAGCGGCGCAGAAGATCCTCGTCTACGACCTCGGCGGCGGCACCTTTGATGTGTCCATCATCGAGATCGAGGACGGGACCTTTACGGTGCTTGCCACCGGCGGCGACACCCATCTGGGCGGTGACGACTTCGATCAGCGCATCGTGGAATATGCCGTGGCCGAGTTCAAAAAGTCGGATCGCATCGACCTCTCCCGCGACCCGGCAGCTATGGGCCGGCTGAAAGAGGAAGCCGAAAAGGCAAAGAAGGAGCTTTCTGCAGCGCCGTCGGCACAGCTGAACCTGCCCTTTATCGCAGTGGGCAAGGACGGCCCTCACCACTTGGATATCTCGCTTTCCCGCCCGCAGTTCGAAATGATGACCGGCGACCTGCTGGCCCGCACAGTGGCTCCCGTGCAGAATGCGCTGCGGGACGCAGGCATTTCTGCCAGCCAGCTGGGCAAGGTGCTGCTGGTGGGCGGCAGCACCCGGATGCCTGCGGTGGAGCGTCAGGTGAAGGAGCTGCTGGGCTGCGAACCCAGCCACAGCCTGAACCCGGACGAGTGTGTTGCCATGGGTGCGGCTGTGCAGGGCGGTCTGCTGCAGGGCGGCGGCAAGCTGGCCGGTGCCACCGGCGCAGCGGCGCAGGGCCTTGTGCTGATGGATGTGACCCCGCTGACCCTCTCCATTGAGACGCTGGGCGGCGTGGCCACCCCGCTGATCACCCGCAACAGCATGATCCCCACCCGCAAGAGCCAGATCTTCACCACCGCACGGCCCATGCAGACCAGCGTGGAGATCAACGTGCTGCAGGGCGAGCGCCACTTTGCCCGCGACAACAAGAGTCTGGGCAAATTCAAGCTCACCGGCATTCGGGCAAGCTTCTCCTCCAAACCGCAGATCGAAGTTACCTTCGATATCGACGTGAACGGCGTGGTGAAGGTGTCTGCCAAAGACCTTGGCACCGGCCGGGAGCAGAACATCACCATCACCGGCAGCACCAACCTTTCGGAAAATGAGATCCAGCGCGCCATGGCAGACGCTGCCGCCTACGAGGCCGAGGACAGCCGCCGCAAGGAGCGGCTGGACCTGCACAATCAGGCCGAGGTGCTGGCCTACAAGGTGGACGAGGCTCTTTCCAAATGCAAAAAGGAGCTGGACAAGGACGAGAAGAACCGCATCAAAACCGACCTCGCCAACCTCCGCCGCTGCCTGCGCAAGGATAAGCCCGAAAAGATGAATGAAAACGAGGAAGCCGCCCTGCGTCAGGCCAAGACCCAGCTGGAAGAGAGCGCCAACCATCTGATGGTGCTGTATACCAGTGAGCAGGAAACAGATGGTACGAATAATGCGCTGTAAAAGTTGCAACAAAACAGAATGATGAGAACTGTGCTCTGTGGAAAATAGAAACCACAGAGCACGTTTTTTTGCAGAAATAGTTGCAGGAGATAGGCTGACATTGTATAATACAACTATATAGTTTTGGCTAAATTCGGGAATGATGCCTTGTTTGGGAGAAAGACATGGAAAAAACTGCGGAAAAGCTAAAGGTAAATGAGAGCCTGTTAAAAACAGTACTGTGCAGTGCTACTTTTTGGGGATTGTTGGCGCATGGTATGGTTCTGTTCAACAAATACTCATTCCATGATGATGTACGGTATTTCAATGAAGTGGGCGCTACTTACGAATCTGGACGGTGGATGCTGGGCATTCTTGGAAGTCTGAGTGCAAATTTGCTGGGTAGTAAAAACTACAGCCTGCCAGTGGTAAATGGTACGATTACGATTTTGTGCATTGCAGCAATCGTATATCTGCTGGTGGATAGTTTGAAGATCCAGTCAAAGCCTCTTGTTATTCTGCTGTGCGGAAGTATGGTGACATTTCCGTCAGTGACGGGAACATTCAGTTACATGTTTACTGCACCATACTATTATGCTGCATCCCTACTGGGAGTTGTTGGAGCATGGATTTTTCACCAGAAAAAGAATGTTGTCGCTCTATTACTCTGCACGGTTTTGATGGCTTGCTCTGTTGGTGTGTACCAGGCAAATATCCCGGTCTGCATCTGCACATTGCTGCTTTATATGATGGAAGATATCCGGCAGTCTGATATGAACTGGAAAACGTTTTGGAAAATGGCCCTGTGTAATGCAACTGTGTGCATTGGGTTTGTTACAGAATGTTTTCTAGTCAATCAATATTTTCTGAATCAGTTTGGCGTTGTTTTGACGGATTACAAAGGTATCAATCATTTTGGAAGAACAAATCTGAGCAATTATATTTATCGGATACTGTGCGGTTACGGCTCATTCTTTTATCCAAGCACTGCTGTGGAAGACTTCAGCGCAAGATATGTCTATACTTTGTTGATCATTGTTACTGCGATCATTGCCATATTTGTGCTCCGGAAAATGTATATTCTTAAGACCCCAAAAGGATGTCAAACCCTATTGATCCTAATCGCATATCCTATTGCAGCATGCTTTGTATACCTGATGGTAGAGCCTTGGGATGTTCATGCCGTAATGACTTTTGGACAGGCGTTTGCCTTTGCTTTGGTTGTATGGTTTATTGATAAATATCCCGAAGATAGAACAAAAGTAGAAGGTGCCCTATGTAAAGCCGCTGTTGCCCTATTAGGAGTACTTGTGACTCTAAATATTCGTTACAGCAATATCCTCTACCTAAAAGCAGACGTGATGCAGACACAAATGATCAGTTATTACACAACTTTGATCACGCGAATTGAAAGTATCGAAGGTTATACTGAAGATGCGCAGGTTGTTTATATCGGGGAGTATGACAAGCACGATAAAAATCTTGTTGGAATCAGCGAATATTTCGATGATTTGGATCTGGCTACATATAAAGGAGAGCCTATTTTCAATGATTACGCATGGAAGGAAGCCATGGAGTTTTGGTGTGGCTTTGCACCGGAATTAGGAGATGCCGCAGAGTTTGACGGTAATGCCGAGGTAGCATCTATGCCCTGCTATCCGGATCAGGGTTCGATCCGGTGCATCAACGGAAAAATTGTTGTCAAATTTGCAGATGAGCCGTAAGAACTACGAAAAAGCAGGGAAGTTAAATGAAAAAATTATCGTTAATTATTTTAGTTTATAACGAAGAAGCCGTTCTGGAAAAGTTTTATAAAGCTTTCTGCTCCATCGAACAGAATTTGGAATACGGGGGAGGGGGATATGAGCTGATTTTTGTAAATGATGGCAGTACCGATGCCAGTATGAATATTCTGGAAGTGATTGCGCAGCAGAACAAGAATGTCCGTGTAATCAGTTTTTCGCGAAATTTTGGCCACGAGGCTGCCATGATTGCAGGCATCGATCATGCTGCGGGGGACGTGATCATTTGCATGGATGCCGACCTGCAGCACCCTCTGGAATGCATCGCCCCCATCATGGCGAAATTTGAGGAAGGCTATGAGGTTATCAGCATGGTCCGAACCTCCAACAAATCGGCAGGTGCCATCAAAAACTTTACATCCAGAGCATTCTACCGGGTGATCAACGCCTTGTCTGATCAAGTAAAGCTGGAGGAAAATGCATCGGATTTCTTTGCCATCAGTAGCCGTGTGGCAGATGTTCTACGTACAAATTACCGTGAAAAAACTCGTTTTCTACGTGGATATGTACAAAGCGTTGGTTTCCGGAAAACAACGCTGGAATACACTGCTGCGGAAAGAGCTGGCGGTGCCAGCCACTATACGCTAAAAAAACTGATGAATTTTGCAATCAGCACCATAGTCGGTTTTTCTGATTTTCCACTGAAACTCGGCCTCTATGCCGGTGCTGTAAGTTTTCTTGCTGCTGTGATTTTTGCTATAAGTGCACTGTGTGGATTCCGCGAGTATAAGGTGATTCTTGCAGCATTCAATGTTTTATTTGCTGTTCTCTTTTTGCTGGTCGGAATTATGGGTGAATATTTTTCCGTTGCATTCGCAGAGCTGAAAAACCGTCCGATCTATATTGTGGAAAAGGAAATCAATTCCGGGCGCTGCGTATGATACAAACAATAAAGCAACTTTATTTTCGTTATAAGGAATTGATCAACTATGTGATCGTAGGTGGTCTGACTACGGTAGTGAGTCTGGCAAGTTACTATTTTTTCACTACAGCCTTTCTGGATCCGCAAGACCCATTTCAACTGATGGCTGCCAATACGTTCTCATGGATCTGCGCAGTTTCTTTTGCTTATATCACAAACCGAAAGTTCGTTTTTGAAAGCAAAAGTGCTGATAAATTGCGCGAAATGCTGAAATTTTTCAGTGCGAGGATTTCCACTCTCCTTATCGAAATGGCCTGCATGACATTGCTGGTAAATATTCTGCACTGGAATGACCGGATCTCTAAGTTTGCGGTACAGTTCATCGTCATGGCTTTGAATTACATTTTCAGCAAGCTGTTTGTGTTCCGCATCAAAGAATAATACAGAGTAAAAGGGGCTGCTGCACATGCAACAGCCCCTTTTACTCTGTGGAAAAGTATTACAGCATCTTAGAAAGGAATGCTTTCAGTCTGGGATGCTTCGGATTCGTGAACAGTTCCTGCGGCGGCTCGTCCTCCTGGATCTTGCCGTCGTCGATGAAGATGACGCGGTTGGACACCTCACGGGCGAAGCCCATCTCGTGGGTGACCACCAGCATGGTGATGCCGGTGTGGGCCAGCTCCTTCATCAGCTCCAGAACCTCGCCCACCATTTCGGGGTCGAGGGCGCTGGTGGGCTCGTCGAACAGGATCACGTCCGGGTCCATGGCAAGGGCACGGGCAATGGCAATGCGCTGCTGCTGGCCGCCGGAAAGGCTCTTGGGGTAGGCGTCGGCCTTGTCGGCCAGGCCTACGCGGGCCAGCAGTTCGTCGGCCTTGTCGGAAATGGCCTGCTTATCCTTGAGCTTGAGCAGGGTGGGGGCCAGCTCAAGGTTTTTCTTCACAGTCAGGTGCGGGAACAGGTTGAAGTGCTGGAACACCATGCCCATCTTCTGGCGCACAGCGTCGATGTGGGCTTCGTCCACCTCAGTGCCCTCGAACTTCACGGAGCCGCTGGTGGGGATCTCCAGCCGGTTCAGGCAGCGCAGGAAGGTGGACTTGCCGCAGCCGGAGGGGCCGATCAGGCAGACCACGTCGCCGCGGTAGATGTCGATATCAATACCCTTCAGCACGTCCAGGGTGGGGGTGGGCTGTTTTGCGCCCTTTTTCTTTTCGCCGCCGTAGGTCTTGGTCAGGCCGCGGACTTCCAGAATCTTATCGGTCACTTTGAGCAAGCCTCCTCTCAAACTTTGCCAGCAGACGGGTGAACAGCATGACCAGCACAAGGTAGATCAGTGCATCGCCCAGCAACGGGAACATGGGCTCGTAGGTGCGGTTCATGATGCCCTGTGCGGCGTACAGCAGCTCCTTGCCGCCGATGACCGTGATCAGGGAGGTATCCTTCAGCAGGACGATGAACTCGTTGCCCAGAGCAGGCAGCACCGCACGGATGGCCTGCGGGATGATGATGACCACCATGGTGGTCATGTAGTTCAAACCAAGGCTGCGGCCGGCCTCCATCTGGCCGGGGTCAACGGCCATCAGACCGCCGCGGATGATCTCCGAAACATAAGCACCGGAGTTGATGCCCAGTGCCAGCGCACCTACCATGGTAAAGTTGCGGCTGTTGGCAAAAATGACCATGCTCATGATGAGCAGCTGCACCATCATAGGCGTGCCGCGGATGATGGTGGTGTAAATTTCGCAGATGATGTTGAAGAAGCCCAGCACCGGGTTCTTGTGGCCGGGGCGCTGCTGGTCGTGTGCCACACGCACCAGAGCTACCACGCTGCCCAGCACGATGCCCAGCGCCAGCGCGAGAGCTGTGACCAGCAGGGTGGTGCCCACACCGCTGACATACTGGAGCCAGCGGTCTTTCAGGATGAACGCCTGATAAAACTTAAAGAAAAATTCCTGCCCGAAGCTGAGCTTCGTACCGCCGTTGAGCAGCTCTTTGAGCAGTTCGTATTGAGCAGCCATTCGCATCCTCACTTTCCTGTTTTGTTAGAATTTTGTAACCTTATTTTTCCAAAAAAGGGGAGGTACCCCAGTTGGGGCTGCCTCCCCGTGGTTCCGTTATCAGCCAGCTGATTATTCAGCGGTGATGTACTTGTCCACGATGGACTGCAGGGTGCCGTCAGCCTTCAGCTCTTCCAGAGCGGCGTTGACGACATCTTCCAGAGAAGAACCCTTTGCCATGCCGATGGCGTAATCCTCCTCGGCGTAGCTGGTCTCCAGCACCTTCAGGCCGGGGTTGGCAGCCACATACTCCTTGGCGGGAGCGTTGTCGATGACCACAGCGTCCACCTGACCATTGTTCAGGGCCTGCACAGCGGTCAGACCGCTGTCGTAAGCCACCACAGCGTCCTCGCCGAAATCATCGGTGCAGTAGATGTAACCGGTGGTGCCGCGCTGAGTGCCGATCTTCTTGCCCGCCAGATCATCGGGAGATGCAATGTCGGAGCCTTCGGGCACGATGATGGACTGGATGCCGGTAGCATAGCTGTCGGAGAAGTCCATCACAGCCTTGCGCTCGTCGGTGACGGTGACGCCGGCCATGACGATATCGGCCTTACCCTGCTGCACGCTCAGCAGAGCGGCGTCAAAGTCCATGTCATCGATCTGCAGCTCCAGACCCAGCTTGTCAGCAATGGCCTGAGCGGTCTCAATGTCGATGCCCTCGAACTCGCCTGCATCGGTGGTCATCTCATACGGAGGGAAGGTTGCGTTGGTGGCCATGGTCAGCTTGCCGGCCTCAACGGTGGTCAGCTCGCCAGCGGCAGCGCTGGTGGAAGCAGCTTCAGAAGAAGCAGCAGAGCTTGCCACGGAGGAAGCGGTGCTTGCGGAAGAACCACCGCAGGCGGTCAGAGCCAGAGCGGCAACGGACAGACCGGCAGCTGCCAGAAAGCTGCGACGAGAAATCTTTTTCATATTCAAACACTCCTCAAATGTACTGTATGTTTTTGCGGTACGCCGGAACGATGCGATTCATCGAACATCTGGCGAACGAATTTAGTATAGATTGTACAAATTGAAAAGTCAATACTTGTGCAAAAAATCTCATCATTTGAAACCGAATTGAAAACAATTATACAAAAAATGCGTTGAGAAAATGTATATATACAAATTATAGATATTTTGCAATCTCTTCTTTGCTTCGCTTTGGCACGCAGTAATCCCGGTTCTCGTCCAGATAATATTTTACGCCGGTCTCAGCCGTCAGCGGCACAATGTGAGCCTTGTGGGCCGGGTAGCCGAACGCCACCATGAATGCCAGCTTCTGCGGTTCTTCAATGCCCAGCAGTTCGGTGAGGGCAGGCTTGTTGATCGCGCCCATGATGCAACTGCCCACGCCTTTGTCCCATGCGGCAAGGGTCATGTTGGCAAGGGCGATGCCGGTATCGGTGGCAAGGTCGCCGGGGATGGAAGTGTCCTGCACCACGGCCACATACAGGGTGGGCAGCTCGTCGGCTTTGGGCGTGCCCTGCTCCGGCGGCAGATAGGCAGCCCACTTGACCAGCGGCTGCACCTTTGCCACCGCCTCGGGCTTGTTCACCACCACCAGACGCACAGCCTGACGGTTGGCTCCGCAGGAGGACAGGCGGACGGCCTCGACGATATCATCCACCACATCCTGCGGAACAGCTTTCTGTGCAAAGCGGCGGTAGGTGCGGCGGCTGACAAGAGTATCCATAACAGACATAAAGAGCACCTCCTTTATATAAGTGTTGTCAAAAGTATAGCAGATGCGGCAGAGTCTTGCAACGCTCCGGCGCAAAAAAGCTTGCACGTTGGGCAGTGATCTTGCCTTTTGCGACAGGCTGCAATTGCATCCGACAAATGATATATGGTAAAATATGGTAGAAGAAAGGAGGCGGCGCAATGGTATTGGCGGCAGGCATCGTGGGTTTTATTCTGGGGGTCAATGTGGGTTTTTTGTTTGCCGGGCTGATGCGGGCGGCAAAGGAGAAGGACGAGCAGACAGAAGATGAAAACAAGACATGTTGAGAATGAATGGAAACAGCATAGAACAGAAGGGGCCGCTGTACGGGATGCTGTGCAGCGGCCCTTTTGCCGGGCTTGACGGAACTTACGATTTTCTCTTGGTCGCTCCTGTTTTTCTGCATCCGGCGGAAAAAGATGCCAAAAATCACTTGACAAACTGTTACGGGGGGGGGTATTATATAGGAAAAGCAGGCTCCACAAAAAAGGGATCGGAGCATGCAGAAAAGATTGTGAGGTTGATTCTTATGTCTAACATTTCTCGTCGTAAGTTCCTCAAGGGCGCAGGTGTGGCTGCTCTGGCTGTTGCTGCTGCCGGTGTTCTGGCTGGCTGCTCTGGCAATGATGTCCCCGATGTCCCCGCGGTTCCCGGTGTGACCACTCGTCCTGTTACGGTTATCTTTATGAAGGATGAAGGCAATGGTGTGATCAACGTTGTGGGTGAGACTGCCAAGATTGATGTTCTGAAGACCGAGAACTCTGTGAAGGTTGCTGACATCGATAAGAAGCTGCTTCCCGAAGATTACCATCTGGAGAACGAGAACGCTGTTGTTGAAATCCGCAAGGACGACAGCAAGGGTGAGTACATCATCGTCTTCGTGACTGATGTGACCATGACTCCGACCAAGAAGACCATCGATGTCAAACTGCTGGAGCTGCCGAACAACTTCATTGAGGCTAAGGCTGAGGTTGCAGTCGATGCAACTGGCGTCAGCGCTGCTGATATTCAGCTGCCGGACGGCTACAAGCTGAGCACCGACTACGGCACGGAGGAAGAGCTGTTGAAGGTTCGTCCCTTCGGGACTGTCTTCATTGTGACCAAGCCCTGATTTCCTGGCACAGAAGTTTTTTGAAAAAACTCAAATAGCACCAACAGGGTGGCGGCCAACAAGGTCTCCGCCCTATTGGTGTTGTTTTTTTGTTGAAATTTCATTTGACAAACAGTTACCAGGGAGGGTATTATATAGAAAAAGCAGGCTCCACAAAAAAGTGATCGGGGCATGCAAAAAGATTGTGAGGTTGATTATTATGTCTAATATCTCTCGTCGTCAGTTCCTGAAGGGCGCAGGTGTCGCTACTCTGGCTGTTGCTGCTGCCGGTGTTCTGGCTGGCTGCTCCAACGTGCCTGACAAGCCGACCCCGGGTGTACCGGATAAGACTGTGCATATCTACTACATGATCGGGGTTCAGCCGGTCAATGGTGAGCCTGTCGAGATCTCTGTCAATGGTCTGGCTACCTATGTCACCTATGAGACCATCAAGGCAAACATTCCTGCCAATGTAGCTGCTGACTACGATTGCGCAAAGAAGAACTACGATATTGAAAAGGATGGCACAGTTACTGTCAAGCTGCAGAAAAAGGCATCTGCAAAGCCTACGAAGACTGTTGAGATCAGATATTACGAGGGTACAAATCCGGTCGGCGGCACGGAACTCATCTACTCTCTGGATGTTGATGAGGAGGCAACGGTGGTCAATCTGAGCAAGCTTGGACTTGAGAAGACTGACTATAAGCTGGCTGATGGTACGGAAAACAGCGGCATCATTAAGACCGAGGGTAAAAAGTTCTACGCAGAGGTCTTCGTTCAGAAGAAGTAAATCTCTCATAAAGCAGTATGAAAAAGAGAGCTGCCGCAAAACAGCTCCCTGAATCGATCACGCACAAAACCCGGAACCTTTTCGGGGCCTGAATGGCTCAGAAGGGTTCCGGGTTTCTGCTTTTTACGCAGGATGCCGATGCGTTTTTATTTTGTAGCAGATATGCTGTATCCGTAAACATCACACTTTATTCCGGTGCCGCTTTGGAATGGGCACGCTGAGCACCAGCGTGATGCCGATAGCCAGCGCAACGGCTACCTTAAAGGTGCTGATGCCGTTGGAAAGGGCCAGCGCATTGTTGCCCTGTATAAAATAGTAGGCGGTGTAGTAGATGCCCGCGCCGGGCACCAGCGGGAAGATGCCGGACAGCAGGAACACCGTTACCGGCATTTTAAGCACAATGGCAAACACGCGGGTGAGCAGGGTGAGCGGAATGACCGCCAGCAGGGAGGCTGCGGCACTGTCTGCCCCCAGCATCACGGCCAGCTCGTAGACAAACCAGCCCACGGCACCCACCAGCCCGCAGAAGGGCAGGCTTTTGCGCGGACAGCCGAACAGAACGGCAAAACTCAGGGTGCCTGCGCCGGCAATAAAGAACTGCGCGGCCAGCTCCCCAATTTGTGTACTGGTCAACATCATGCCACGACCACCCCCGTAAAGAATGTATAAAGGCTCAGCACAAGGCCGGTGCCAATGGCAATGCTGGCTGCAATGAGCAGCGCATCGATCATGCGGATGGTGCCGGAGAGGTAATCTCCGTGCACAAAGTCGCGGATGCCCATGGTAAAGGCGATGCCGGGGGTCAGGATCATCAGCGAACCGATAATAGAGTGACTGGCCGGTGTGCCCAGCATTCGGCAGGCCAGAATGCACACCAGCGTGATAAGCGCAGCACAGCTGATCTTGCAAAAGCCGCCGGGCAGCTCGTGCTGCTCACACAGCAGCAAATAGCCGCTGGCAAGAAAGCCTGCCAGTGCCGCCGCCAGTGCACTGCGCAGTGTGCCGCCGAAGATCAGCGCAAAGCAGAATGCACCGCACATGCCGCTGACCAGCTGCACCCAGTCCTTGGGAAAAGGGATGCGCCGCGCCAGCACCAGACGGCTCTCGGCTTCGTTCAGCGACATGTTGCCCTCTGCGATCTCGCGGGAAAGGGCGTTCACTGCCGCCACCCGGCCCAGATGAGTGGTGCGGGTAGGCACATTGCGCACCTCGCTGATCTCGGCGGTGCCCGCACTGGCAAAGATGCCGTTGGTCAGCACGTAAACATGGAACTCCCGCAGGTGGAATGACCGGGCCATGATCTCCATGGTCTGCTCCACCCGGAACACCTCGGCACCGTTTTCCAGCAATGTCTGGCCCGCCGCCATGATAAAATCCATGATGCGGCGGCGCAGTTCTTCATCCGGGAAAACCTCGCGGCTGTTCATTGCCGCACCTCCTTTATAAATAATGCTGTCTTATTCTACCATGTCCGCGGCTGGCGCACAAGATAAAAAAACGCAATTTCCTACTAAAAAACTTCGTTGTAGGTGTTGACAAATCCGGTCGATTGGATTATTATAAATGCAATATCACAAAAATGGCTGTGAAGAGAAGAGTAGGCCTTCGCATTGATCCTTACCAGAAAGCCCGGGCGATGGAAAAGGGCAGGAAACAGGAAGCTGAAAATGGTCTCGGAGCCGTGTGGGCGAGGCGCATGAGTGCTAAGTCTGCAACGGGATGCGCCCGTTACAGCGTCCGGCTGTAAGCAGCAAAACTGCCGCAGCATTGAGGCTGTGCCCGCAAGGGTGCGGTAAACCAAGGTGGTACCACGGAAGTATGTTATGCTCCCGTCCTTGTCTGAGCGTTGGCTCAAGGTCAAGGACGGGAGCTTTTTTCATGCATCCGTCAAAGGCCCTTAGCACGGAACTGTGCCGTGCGGGCCGCTGTACATTATAATAAGCAAATAGAGAGGGAACAAAACTATGATTACTCGTCGTGATTTTCTGAAAGTTACCGGAGCTGCAGCTGCTGCAGCTGCCCTGACCGCATGCGGCGGTTCTTCTTCCACCGCATCTTCCGCTGCTTCCGGCACTGCTTCTTCCGCAGCTTCTTCTGCTGTGGCTAAGCTGGACAAGGTGAAGGTGGCTGTGCCCAACGACACCACCAACGAGGCACGTGCCCTGACCCTGCTGGAGAAGAACGGCTTCTTTAAGCTGAAGGCTGATGCAGGCCTGACCGCAACCGCAAAGGACATCGAGGAGAACCCCTGAATGTTTCCGTCGATGAGGTCGAGGCTGCTCAGGTGCCCAACGTCCTGCAGGACGAGGACTACGCCGTCATCAACTCCAACTACGCCATCTCCGCTGGTCTGGACCCCATGACCGATGCTCTGGCAATGGAGGACGGCACCTCTGCTTACGTCAACATTCTGGTCTGCAAGGACGGCAATCAGGAAGAGCCGAAGATCAAGGCTCTGGCCGCTGCTCTGCAGAGCCAGAAGGTGAAGGACTTCATGGATGAAAACTACAAGGGCGCTGTGGTGTCCGTTGTGGAGAACCCCACCGACGGCTATGACTCCTCCATCGACTACGATGCACTGAACGGCGAGACCGTCAGCTGCGCTGCTACTCCGGCTCCTCACTGCGAGGTTCTGGAGATCTGCAAGGACATTCTGGCCGAAAAGGGCATCACGCTGGACATTCAGGAGTACGACGACTACATCATTCCCAACAACATCGTTGAGGACGGCCAGTGCGATACCAACTATTTCCAGCATCAGCCGTATCTGGACGACTTCAATGCAGAGCACGGCACCCATCTGGTGACGGTTGCCGGCATCCACGTGGAGCCTATGGGCATCTACGGCGGCAAGCAGGACAGTCTGGCACCGATCGAGGGCTAAGCAAACTCCCCCAGTCACCTTGCGGTGACAGCCCCCTCGGGGAGGGGGCCTTTGCTTGACCGTTCTGTTTCAGGCTCCCTCCATGAGGGAGCTGGCAAACCCGCAAGGGTTTGACTGAAGGAGTTTATTCAATAGCAAGGAGCAATTTCTGTGATCGAGATCAAACATCTTTCCAAGACCTTCCAGATGAAGGACGGCGCGGTGAATGCGCTGAAGGACATCAACCTCACCATCCCGGATGGTTCCATTTATGGCATCATCGGCATGTCCGGTGCGGGCAAATCCACGCTGGTGCGCTGCATCAACCTGCTGGAACGCCCCACCGAGGGCAGCGTTGTGATCGACGGCACCGCTATGGAGACTTTAAACGCAGCCCAGCTGCGTGAGCGCCGCCGCGATATCACCATGATCTTCCAGCAGTTCAATCTGCTGATGCAGCGCAGCTGCCTGAAGAACATCTGCTTCCCCATGGAGCTGGCCGGTGTGAAAAAGGCGGATGCCGAAAAGCGCGCCAGAGAGCTGCTGGAAGTGGTGGGCCTGCCCGATAAGGCCAACGCCTACCCGGCACAGCTGTCCGGCGGCCAGAAGCAGCGCATTGCCATTGCCCGCGCACTGGCAACGGACCCCAAAGTTCTGCTCTGCGATGAAGCCACCAGCGCACTGGACCCCAACACCACCCATGCTATCCTGACCCTGATCAAGGACATCAACAAGAAGCTGGGCATCACGGTTGTGGTCATCACCCATCAGATGAGCGTTGTGGAAGAGATCTGCGATCACGTTGCCATTCTGGACGGCGGCGTTGTGGTGGAGGAAGGCTCCGTGCAGGAGATCTTCTCGAACCCCAAAACGCCCGCAGCAAAGCGTCTGGTGGCCCCCAATGGCGGCAGCGCTGCGCGGGACCTGTCCAGCTTTGCACCGGACGACCATGTGGTGCGCGTCACCTTCAACGGTTCGTCCACGGCTAAGCCCTTGGTGGCAAGCCTTGCCGCAGAAAAAGGCATTCTGGTGTCGGTGCTCAGCGCCGATACCCGTGATCTGAGCGGCCAGTGCTACGGCTCCATGCTGCTCAAGCTGCCCGCTGATGTGGAGCAGGCAAAGCAGGCTGCGGCCTATATGCGCGCCCAGCCCGGCATTACGGTAGAGGAGGTGACCGGCGAATGAGTATTGCAGATTACGGCTTTGCCATCTGGGAGACCTTTTATGTGACGGTCCTTTCCACCGCGTTTGCGCTGGTGCTGGGCCTGCCGCTGGGTGTGCTGCTGGTGGCCGGTGATAAGGACGGCATTCTGCCGCTGCCCGGCTGGCTGATGCACATTCTCAACATCGTTATCAACATCCTGCGCAGTGTTCCGTTCCTGATCCTGATGATCTGTGTATTCCCGCTTACCCGTGCCATCGTGGGCACCACGGTGGGTACCAAAGCCACCATCGTTCCGCTGGTGGTGGCAGCCTTCCCGTTCGTGGCACGTCTGGTGGAGACCAGCCTGCGCGAGCTGGACGAGGGCGTGGTGGAAGCGGCCCAGAGCATGGGCGCAACGCCGTTCCAGATCATTACCAAGGTGATGATCCCGGAATGCCTGCCCGGCCTGATCTCCAGCATGACCACCGCACTGACCACCATTCTGGGCTACTCGGCCATGTCCGGTGTCATTGGCGGCGGCGGTCTGGGCAAGATCGCTTTGTCCTACGGCTATTACCGCTACCAGACCGATATCATGATCGTGTGTGTCATTTTGCTGGTGCTGATGGTTCAGGTGTTCCAGACTTTGGGCACTGCTTGGGCCACCAGAAGCGATAAGCGGCTGCGGAAGTAACTCCTTCAGTCGCACTTCGTGCGCCAGCTCCCTCGGAGAGGGAGCCTCTGGCGAAGAGGAAAACTTTCCGGTATTGCCAAAGCCGAAAGGCTTTGACGGAAGGCGTTCTCTCCTCATTTTGCCCCCGAACGGGAACTAAAATTTAACGTTTCAATTCCCCGCCGGAGGCTGCTGCACTCCTGCGGGGAATTGTGCTATATGGACAAACCCAGTAAAGGAGTATGTAGTATGAATCGTGATACTATCTGCGTGCAGGGCGGTTATACCCCCGGCAACGGCGAACCCCGCCAGATCCCCATTATCCAGTCCACCACCTTCAAGTATGCCACCAGCGAGGACATGGGCAAGCTGTTCGATCTGGAAGCTGACGGCTACTTCTATTCCCGTCTGCAGAACCCCACCTGCGACCTTGTGGCTAAGAAGATCTGCGAGCTGGAAGGCGGCACGGCCGCAATGCTGACCAGCAGCGGTCAGGCTGCAAACTTCTTTGCCCTGTTCAATCTCTGCGAAGCAGGCGACCACATCGTGGCATCCAGTACCATCTACGGCGGCACCTTCAACCTGATCTCCGTCACCATGAAGAAAATGGGCATTGAAGCCACCTTTGTTGATCCGCTGTGCACCGAGGAAGAATTGAACGCCGCATTCCAGCCCAACACCAAGGTGGTGTTCGGCGAGACCATCGCAAACCCGGCCCTGACCGTGCTGGACATTGAGAAGTTTGCCAAGGCTGCTCACGCCCACGGTGTGCCGCTAATCGTGGACAACACCTTCCCCACGCCGGTCAACTGCCGCCCCTTTGAGTGGGGCGCGGACATCGTGACCCACTCCACCACCAAGTACATGGACGGCCACGGCGCAGTGCTGGGCGGTGCCATCGTGGACAGCGGCAAGTTCGACTGGATGGCCCACGCCGACAAGTTCCCCGGCCTGTGCACCCCAGACGACAGCTACCACGGCATCACCTACGCCGAGCGTTTCGGCAAAGAGGGTGCCTTTATCACCAAGGCTACCGCGCAGCTGATGCGTGACTTTGGCTCCATGCAGTCGCCCATGAACGCCTACATGCTGAACCTCGGTCTGGAAAGCCTGCATGTCCGGATGCAGCGCCACTGCGCCAACGGCGTGGCTGTGGCAGAGTTCCTTGAAAGCCATCCCAAGGTGGCCTACGTGAACTACTGCGGCCTGGAGTCCAGCCCGTACCATGCACTGGCTGAAAAATACTTGCCGAACGGCAGCTGCGGCGTGGTCAGCTTTGGTCTGGCCGGCGGCCGTGAGGCTGCAAGCATTTTTATGAAGAACCTGAAGCTGGCAGCCATCGAGACCCATGTGGCCGATGCCCGCACCTGTTGCCTGAATCCTGCATCCAGCACCCACCGCCAGATGAACGATGAGCAGTTGAAAGCCGCCGGTGTGCCCGCAGAGCTGGTGCGCATGAGCTGCGGCTTGAAAGCAGCGAAGACCTCATCGCAGATATTGCACAGGCGCTGGATAAGATCTAAAAGGTGAGTTCAGCAGCATCTATCGGTTCCGGCCCTTCTCGTAAAAACGCGTTTGGAGCGCTCCGCAGGGCGCGACAAACGCAAAATATAAAAATAAATTCCGCTGAAGATAGCCAGAGCGTCAGCGGAGGCTATTCTAAATCGTTAGGAGTACGAACTATGCCGCTGATCATCCCCAAGACCCTGCCTGCTTACGATGCCCTCTACAACGAAAATATCTTCGTCATGCATCGTGAGCGTGCCCTTGCCCAGCACATCCGCCCGCTGGAGATCCTGATCCTGAACCTGATGCCCACCAAGATCACCACCGAGACCCAGATCGCCCGTCTGTTGGCAAATACCCCGCTGCAGGTGCACATGACCCTGCTGCAGACGGCCAGCCATGCGGCGACCCACGTTTCGGCAGCACACCTCGAATCGTTCTATAAGAACTTCAACGAGGTGAAGAACAACCGCTACGACGGCATGATCATCACCGGCGCACCGGTGGAGACCATGGACTTTGAGCAGGTGGATTACTGGCCGGAGCTGTGCGAAATCATGGACTTCAGCGAGACGAATGTCTACTCCACCCTGCATGTGTGCTGGGGTGCACAGGCTGGCCTGTACTACCACTACGGCGTGCACAAGCAGCTGCTGCCGGAAAAGATGTTCGGCGTGTTCGAGCACCGGGTCACCCGCCCGTCGAACCCTTTGGTGCGCGGCTTTGACGAGGTGTTCTATGCGCCCCACAGCCGTCACACCGGCATCAGCCGCGAGGATGTGGACAACTGTAAGGCTTTGCGCATCCTTGCCGAGAGCGATTCGGCCGGGCCCTTCCTTATGAGCACCGAGAACGGACGGCAGATCTTTGTCACCGGCCACCCGGAATATGACAAATACACGCTGGATTCAGAGTACCGCCGCGATGTGGACAAGGGCCTGCCCATCCATGTGCCGGTGAATTACTACCCGGACGATGATCCCACAAAGCCACCGCTGTTCCGCTGGCGTGCCCACGCCCACCTGCTGTATGAGAACTGGCTGAACTACTACGTCTACCAGAACACCCCCTACGATCTGGGCGAGATCCAGCGCGTAAAGCACGAATAAATGCACAAAAACCGGTATTGCGTCAAAATTGCGCGATACCGGTTTTTGTGCTATACTGTTCCTGCGGCCCTTCTCCATTCCCCTAACCGCGGAAAGGAGGTGAACCCCTTGGAAACTCTCTCTACATTTATCCAAACCGTTGCCGCGCAGGTAGTTGCCTACTATCTGTGCACATGGATCGACGGTAAGATCGGCAAGGGCAGCAAACACTAAAAGAAGCCCCCGGTACTGACACTACCGGGGGCTTCGTGTTTCGGCATGAACCCGATGGATTCAATCTCTCTACATTGCCTATCTTTAGTATATGCAGTTTTGGGCAAAAGTCAAGCGATGAAATGTAAATTATTTTTTACGCCTTACCGGCTTTTTCTTGCGCACGCTGTAGCCAAAGGTGCCCAGCTTTTTGCCCAGTGCCAGATATTCGCCGTGGCTGTAGACGATGAGCTTTGCCTTTTCGAGACACAGCTTGCCGCTTTCGTCCAGCAGGCTTTCGTCCACATCACAGGCCACCACTTCGGCAAGGAACAGGTCGTGGCTGCCCAGCGGGATCACCTGAGTTACCTTGCATTCCAGATTGACCGGGCTTTCTTCCAGAATGGGGCAGTCGGTCAGCACGCTGCCGGGGGCAGAATGCAGGCCGCAGGCGGCAAATTTATCCACATCACGGCCGCTTTTCACGCCGCACCAGTC
Source organism: Faecalibacterium taiwanense (assembly GCF_036632915.2). Lineage (NCBI taxonomy): Bacteria > Bacillati > Bacillota > Clostridia > Eubacteriales > Oscillospiraceae > Faecalibacterium > Faecalibacterium taiwanense. The sequence continues at coordinate 789,482 of NZ_CP155552.1, forward strand.
CACCGAACGCACCAGCGCTTCGGTGGGCAGATTGATGGCAAACTGTCCGCTTTCCTGAATGAGGTGGTGGCTGTAGCGCTCCGGCCGAACGCTGATGGACACCATGCTGGGCTGGGTGCAGATGGTGCCCGTCCAGCCGATGGTGATGAGATTGGGCTTTTCCAGCCCGCCGCAGGACACCAATACCGGCGGTTCCGGGTTCAGCAGGGTGCTGCCCCGCCAGCTCTGTTTGCTCATCCGTGATACTTCCTTTCGTAGGGTGCCCAGGTGCGCTCGCTGATGATGTAGCGCGGACGGGCTTTCGTTTCCATATAAATTTTACCGATATATTCGCCGATCACGCCTAAGCACACCAGCTGCACGCCGCTCATGAAGCAGACGATGCACACGATGGAGGCCCAGCCGGCCACGCTGCTGCCCATGGCGGCGCACACGATGGCCCAGATGACTCCGATAAAGCTGATCAGGCTCACAAAGATGCCAGATCCGGTAATAAGGCGGATGGGCTTGTTGGACAGGCTGGTGATGCCATCAAAGGCCAGTGCCAGCATCTTGCTCAGCGGGTAGTGGCTCTCACCGGCAAGGCGTTCGTGACGCTCGTAGGTGACTACCTCGCTCTTGAAGCCCACCAGCGGCACCATGCCGCGCAGGAAAATGTTCACTTCCCTGTAGTCGGCAAAGCTTTCCAGCACACGGGTGCTGATGAGGCGGTAGTCTGCGTGGTTGAACACGATGTCTGCGCCCAGAGCGTTCATCACATGGTAAAAGCCCTCGGCGGTGAAGCGCTTGAAGAAGGTGTCTGTATCGCGGCGGCTGCGCACACCGTAGACCACCTCGGCACCGTCCAGATACTTTTTAACCATCTCGTCCATGGCGTTGATGTCGTCCTGACCATCACAGTCGATGGAAATGGTAACATCGCAGGTGCCGCTGTGCAGTGCCTCCATCAAGCCTGCCAGCACGGCGTTCTGGTGGCCGCGGTTGCGGCTCTGGGAAATGCCGATGTAGTGCTCGTCCTGTGCGGCAAAACTCTGGATCAGTTCCCATGTCTTGTCTTTGGAGCCGTCGTTCACGAACAGCACCCGGCTCTTCTCGCTCACAAGGCCCTGTGCGGCAAGGCCGCTGATCTTTTCCAGAAACATGGGAGCTGTAATGGGCAGCACCTGCTCCTCGTTGTAGCAGGGGATCACGATCCATAAAATCGGTTTTGACATATTTAATAATACTCCTATATAAAAAATAACAAGATGATGCCGCTGACGGTTACGGCCTTCCAGTGAAAAGAGTTTTAGAAAAATCCGTAGATTTTTCTAAAACTCAAATATAAAAATAAAATTTCAGCTGAATACAGCCAAAGCGCACGCGGCGGCTATTCAAATGGTCACTGCACCATTTGCTTCAGTACCTCAGGCTCCAGCAGCTTGAAGCTGCTTTTGTAGGTGTCCAGCAGGCCGTCCCGCTGCATCTGGCTCAGCTCGCGGCTGAGGGCGCTGCGGTCACAGTTCAGGTAATCTGCCAGCTGGATGCGGGAGAACGGGATGCTGAAGGTCAGGCTGCCAGCCCGCTCGGCTTCACTGAGCAGATAGGCGCACACTTTGGCCCGCAGGCTTTTGAGCACCAGCAGGTCGATGCGGCGGGAGAGGGAAAAATATTTATCGCTGATGGTGCGCACCAGATTGCGCAATGTCTGCTGGTGCGCCGGACTGCCATCCGAAAGCAGCAGCCGCTCGTAGGGAATCAGCAGCACCTCGCAGGGCACCGAAGCCATCACCGTGACCGGGCTTGCCAGACTGGAACCGCTCAGCACATCGCCGAACACGCCGCCCGGCTCCATGTGGGTGATGGGAATGCGCGCACCCTGCGGCCCGGGACGGTAGGCTTCCAGCTCACCGGACAGTACGATGCCCACCCTGCGGTTGGGTTCGCCCGCCAGAACAAGCGCTTCGCCTTTGCCATAGCTGCGCATAACGGCACCCAGCTGAGCCAGCAGGGTCTGCAGCTCTTCAGGGGTCAGACCATTGAATAAAGAGGTGGAGCATAACAGCGGAAGAAAGTTTTTCATCACAATTCCGTGGGAAAGATCCGGCTTCCCACAGCCCTCCTGCAATTCCGTTGCACACGCAACGGTATTTTTGACTCTATTATAGTAAACTTAGACCCGCAAAGCAAATGATTTTGCAAATTTGCCTTGTAAAAAATATGAAAAGACCGACCCATGGTTCTGTGCAAAATTTTCAGGCACAAAACGGCGCGGTCTTGTGAGGAAAGAGGGAACCCCGCATGAAAAAACTGACATCCATACTGCTGGCTCTGGCCCTTGTGCTGAGCCTTGCCGCCTGCGGCGGTGCGGCATCCAGCTCTGTTGCATCCAGTGCAGCTTCCAGCGAAGCTGTCCCCGAGGCTGCTTCGGAAGCCGCTTCCAGTGAGGAAGCAAAGGAACTGTCTACCACCGATGCTCTGCGCATTGCCGGCCTGAAAGGCCCCACCACCATGGGCCTTGTCAACCTGCTGAGCATGGAAGAGGATGGCACCGCTTCCATGGATTACGACCTGCAGCTTTACGGCGCTGCCGATGAGATCGTGCCGCTGCTGATGAAGGGCGAGCTGGACATGGCTGCCATCCCGGCAAATCTGGCCGCCACCCTGTATCAGAAGACGGAGGGCGGCATTCAGGCTGTGGCCGTCAACACGCTGGGCGTGCTGTACGTAGTGGAAAAAGGCGGCGATACGATCCAGTCCATGGCAGACCTTGCAGGCCGTACCATCCTGTCCACCGGCAAGGGCACCACGCCGGAGTACGTGCTGCGCTATCTTCTGAACGCCAACGGCATCGACCCGGACAAGGACGTGACCATTGAATACTACAGCGAGGCCACCGAGGTTACGGCCCAGATGGCCAATACCGAGGATGCCATTGCAGTTCTGCCCCAGCCCTATGTGACTGCAGCCGGCCTGCAGGACGACACCCTGCGTGTGGCCCTCGACCTGACCGAGGAATGGAACAAGGTCGCGGATACCCAGCTCATCACCGGCGTGACCGTGGTGCGCAAGGAGTATGCCGAGGAACACCCGGATGTTGTGGCCGCATTCCTTACCGACTACGCCAAGAGCGTGGAAGCTGCCAACGCCGATTTGGACGGCACTGCCGCTCTGTGCGAGGAGCAGGGTGTTGTGGCCAAGGCTGCCATTGCCAAGAAGGCCCTGCCCAACTGCAACATCGTCTGCCTGACCGGCGACGAGCTCAAGACCAACGCATCCGCTTATCTGCAGGTGCTGTTTGATGCCGACCCCAAGGCAGTGGGCGGCGCAATGCCCGGCGACGATTTCTACTGGACTGCCGAGTGATTCCTCAATAAGCCATCTCTCCGGCCGCTGTGCGATTGGTACGCACGGCGGCTTTTTTGTTTGCACAAAATGCTTGTATCCCAGCTTTTGTGCTCCCTGCACAAATTTAAAGACAATTTTTTGTGAACGAAAATGAATGAAATTGACTGAAAGCGATTGATTTTGGCGCTGTATTTGCTATAATAAAGATGCAATCAACCAAAACAACGCACAAACGGTCATAAACCGTCAAAGATAAGATCAAACCAAAGGAGAGGATGCCGATGCTGGCAGAAGAACGCTTCAGCCTGATCATGGAACAGCTGGACCGCAAACGCACCGTGACGGTGCAGGAACTGTGCGAGGCGCTGAACACCAGCGAATCCACCATCCGGCGCGACCTGACCGAACTGGACCGGCTGGGCAAGCTGAACAAGGTGCACGGCGGTGCCACCCTGCCGGACAGCCGTTTTCTGGCGGATGAACCCACCATGGAGGCCAAGGAGTCGCAGGCTGTGGAGCAGAAGCACAGCATCGCGCAGGCGGCGGCAAAGCTCATCAACGCCGATGATTTTGTGTTCATCGATGCAGGCTCCACCACGCTGGAGCTGGTGCGTGCACTGGCGGGGGATGCCCTCAAAGCCAGCTATGTGACCAACGGCGTGGCCCATGCCCGGGCACTGGCCCGAAAGGGCTGCCGGGTGTATCTGCCCGGAGGACTGCTGCGGCCCGAGACCGAAGCTATTGTGGGTGCACCCACAGTCACCAGCCTGCAGCGCTACAATTTTACCAAGGCGTTCATGGGTGCCAACGGTGTGGCGCTGGATGCCGGTTTTACCACGCCGGACCCCGAGGAAGCTGCCGTGAAAGCAGCGGCAGTGCACCGTGCACGGGAAGCCTGGTTCCTTGTGGATGATGCCAAGTTTTCCCGCATCGACCCGGCAGTCATTGCCGACCTGCAGGGCGGTGCCATTCTCACCAACCGCTGCCCCAACCCCAAATACAAACAATTCACGCTGGTAAAGGAGACGGAAGTATGATTTATACCGTAACATTCAACCCGGCCATTGACTATGTGGTGCGTTTGGATGCACCGCTGGAAGTAGGCGAGGTGAACCGCGCCAAAGGCGAGGACTGCGTGCTGGGCGGCAAGGGCATCAATGTGTCCGGTGTGCTGGCACAGCTGGGCTGCGAGAGCGTGGCGCTGGGCTTTGTGGCCGGTGAGACCGGCGCATGGCTGGAACGCGGTCTTGCTGCACAGGGCTTAAAGACCGATTTTGTGCATCTGGAACAGGGCATGACCCGCATCAATGTCAAGATCAAGGCAGGGCAGGAGACCGAGCTGAACGGCGCGGGCCCCGACATTCCGGAGAGCGCCATGCAGGAGCTGGAAAAGAAGCTGGACAGCCTGAACGAGGATGATATCCTCATTCTGGCGGGCAGCATCCCGGCAAGCCTTTCGCAGGATACCTACGAGCGGCTGCTGGCCCGGCTGCAGGGCAGGGGCGTGCGTGCTGTGGTGGATGCCACCCGCGACCTGCTGGTGAACGTGCTGCAGTACCACCCCTTCCTCATCAAGCCCAATAACCACGAGCTGGGCGAGATCGTGGGCAGGGTGCTGACTACGGACGAAGAGATCATTGCTGCGGCCCGCACCCTGCAGCAAAAGGGTGCTCGCAACGTGCTGGTAAGCATGGCGGGCGACGGTGCCCTGCTGGTGGACGAAAATGGCGAGGTGCACCGCATCGGCTGCCCCAAGGGCAAGGTCGTAAACAGCGTGGGCGCAGGCGACAGCATGGTGGCCGGCTTTGTGGCTGGCTGGATGCAGACCCGGAGCTATTCCTTTGCACTGCGTCTGGGCACAGCCTGCGGCAGTGCAACGGCGTTCAGCCTTGGCCTTGCCACCAAAGAAAAAATCGACGAACTGATGAAGGAAATCTGACCCTCTGTGACGGAGAGGGTTGCAGTTATACAGGAAGGGAGAAAAATCATGCGTATTACGGAATTATTCACCGCGCAGTCCATCGCACTGGATGAGGCTCTGACCGATCAGGAGCAGATCATCAGCCGTCTGGTGGAGCTGCAGGCCACCCATGGCAACATCACGGACAAGGATGCCTACAAAAAGGCCCTTTATGCCCGTGAGGCGGAGGGCTCCACCTATGTGGACAACGGCATCACGGTGCCCCACGCCAAGACCAATGTAGTCACCCGGCCCAGTCTGGCGGCGCTGCGGCTGAGCAGCCCTGTGCAGTACAACGCCGAGGACGACGGTACCACCGACCTGCTGTTTGCCATTGCGGCTCCGGAAAACGGCAGCCTGCATGTGGACATGCTGGCCCGTATGATGCAGATGCTGATGAACGAGGACTTTGTAGAAAAGCTGAAGGCTGCAAAGACCCCGGCAGAGTTCCTTGACTGCATCGATGCACAGGAGGAGGCTCAGTTCGGCGCGGAGAGCTTCACCCAGCAGGAGATCCCCCAGAGCGGTTACCGCATTCTGGCCGTGACCGCCTGCGTCAACGGCATTGCCCACACCTATATGGCTGCTGAGGCCCTGACCAAGGCCGGTGACAAGCTGGGTCTGCCCACCAAGGTGGAGACCAATGGCTCGGATGGAGCAAAGAACATCCTCACCAGAGAAGAGATCGCAAACTGCGACGGCATCATCGTGGCAGCAGAAAAGAAGGTGGAGACCGCCCGCTTCGACGGCAAACCGGTGCTGTTCACCCGGGTGGACGATGGCATCCACAAGCCGGAGGAGCTCATCAAGAAGATCGTGCACGGCGAGGTGCCTGTTTACCACGCCGAGGGCGGCGCACAGGCCGCCGAGGATGCTTCCGGCAAGGACAGCTTTGGCCGCACTCTGTACAAGAACCTGATGAACGGTGTCTCCCACATGCTGCCCTTCGTGGTGGGCGGCGGCATCATGATCGCACTGGCGTTCCTGCTGGACGATTACACCATCGATCCCTCCAACTTTGGCATGAACACCCCGGTCGCTGCCTTCTTTAAGACGGTGGGCAGCGCAGCCTTCGGTTACATGCTGCCCATCCTGTCTGCCTTCATCGCCATGTCCATCGCGGACCGTCCGGGTCTGGCGGTCGGTTTTGTGGGCGGTGTGCTGGCCATGAACGGCACCAACTTTGCAGGCATTGCAGCGGGTGAGACCACCGGTGTTTCCGGCGGCTTCCTTGCTGCACTGCTGGCCGGTTTTGCTGCAGGCTACATCGTTGAGCTGCTGAAAAAGATCACCGAAAAGCTGCCTGCCAGCCTGAATGGTATCCGTCCCATGCTCATCTACCCGCTGGGCGGTATGCTCATCCTCGGCGCGGTGATGTGCGGCATCAACCCGGTCATGGGCATGATCAACACTGCCATGACCGATTGCCTGAACGCCATGGGCGGCACCTCCAAGGTGCTGCTGGGTGCCATCGTGGCCGGGATGATGAGCATTGATATGGGCGGCCCCTTCAACAAAGCAGCTTACGTCTTTGGCACGGCAGCCCTTGCCTCCGGCAACTATGAGGTGATGGCCGCTGTCATGGTGGGCGGCATGGTTCCTCCCATCGCCATCGCCCTGTCCACCACCTTCTGCCCCAAGAAGTGGACTGCCGACGAGCGCCGCAACGGCATCGTGAACTACGTCATGGGCCTGTGCTTCGTCACCGAGGGCGCGATCCCTTATGCAGCAGCAGATCCGCTGCGCGTCCTGCCCAGCTGCGTGGCCGGTGCAGCGGTGGCCGGTGCGCTCTCCATGACCTTCGGCTGCGCTCTGCGTGCACCGCACGGCGGCATCTTCGTGTTCCCAGTTGTGGACCATACCGCTCTGTACTGTGTGGCGCTGGCTGTGGGCAGCGTGCTGGGTGCTGTGATCCTGAGCCTGCTCAAGAAAAACCGTACCGACGCAGAATAAACGCCATTCCCTCCATATTCGAGATACTTCATAAAGCTGCAGCAAGCCTCCGGGGAGACCCGGGGGCTTGCTGTATTACGCAGGATCGCGCGAAGGATCAGAAGGATAAAAAGAAAAAGTAACCGCCCACGACTTCCAATCCAATCAGATATAACATGATACACCCGCTGTCAAAAACGCGGTAAGAACCATTTTCACAAAAAATGCAGCAAAGAACAGCGCGAAACACCGCATTTGCTGGAAAAAGCTTTGCAGCCGCCCTTTTGGATTGCACCCGGTTTTTGAGTGTGGTATACTGTTTCTGTTATGGAAAAGTTCCGGTGCGGTGTGCCGGGCACAGCAAAGAGGAAAAAGGAAACGAACGATGAAAATTGGATTTGACAACGACAAATATCTCTCGATGCAGTCAGAACATATCCGCGAGCGCATCAAGAAATTTGACAACAAGCTCTATCTGGAATTCGGCGGCAAGCTGTTCGATGATTACCACGCGTCCCGCGTACTGCCGGGCTTCCAGCCCGATTCCAAGCTGCAGATGCTGCTGCAGCTGAAGGATCAGGCCGAGGTGGTCATCGTTATCAGCGCCGAGGACATCATCAGCAACAAGATCCGCGGCGACTACGGCATCACCTACGATCTGGATGTGCTGCGCCTGATCGATGCCTTCCAGGAAGTAGGCCTGTATGTGGGCAGCGTGTGCGTGACCAAGTACGCCGCTGCACCGGAGGTGGAGGCCTTTGAAAAGCGGCTGAACAGTCTGGGCATCCGCACCTTCCGCCACTACAAAATTCCCGGCTATCCCAACGATGTGGCACGCATCGTCAGCGACGAGGGCTACGGCAAGAACGATTACATCGAGACCCAGCGCCCGCTGGTGGTCATCACGGCCCCCGGCCCCGGCAGCGGAAAAATGGCCACCTGCCTTTCCCAGCTGTACCACGAGTACAAGCGCGGCGTGAAGGCCGGTTACGCCAAGTTCGAGACCTTCCCCATCTGGAACATTCCCCTCAAGCACCCGGTGAATCTGGCCTACGAGGCCGCTACAGCCGACCTGAACGATGTGAACATGATCGACCCGTTCCATCTGGAAGCCTACGGCGTGACCACCGTCAACTACAACCGCGATATTGAGATCTTCCCGGTGGTGAACGCCATGTTTGAGCTGATCGCCGGCAAAAGCCCGTATAAGTCCCCCACGGACATGGGCGTGAACATGGCAGGCAACTGCATCGTGGACGATGCGGTCTGCCGCGAAGCCTCCCGCAAGGAGATCCTGCGCCGCTACTTCAAGTGCCTGTGTGAGCAGAAGATCACCGGCACGGTCAAGGAGACCGAGCGCTACAAGCTGGAACTGCTGATGAATCAGGCCGACCTGACCGTGGGCCAGCGCGAAGTGGAAAAGCAGGCTCATGCCCGCAGCGAGAGCACCGGCGGGGCCCCTGCTGCCGCCATTGAGCTGCCGGACGGCACCGTTGTTACCGGCAAGACCGGTCCGCTGCTGGGTGCAGCAGCATCTGCTCTGATGAATGCTCTCAAGGTGCTGGCCGGTATCCCGCAGGAGACCGACCTTGTGAGTGCGGCTTCCATTGAGCCCATCCAGACCCTCAAGACCAACTATCTGGGCGGCAAGAATCCCCGCCTGCACACCGACGAGATCCTGATCGCGCTTTCCAGCTCGGCTGCTTCCAACGAGCAGGCTGCAGCGGCCATGCATCAGCTGCCCAACCTCAAGGGCTGCGATGTGCACTCCACCGTGCTGCTTTCGGGTGTGGATACCAGCACCCTGAACCGGCTGGGAATGTACCTGACCTGTGACCCTGTTTACGAGGAAGAGGACCGCAAGTACCACAAGCAGTAAATTATACAAAAAACAAAACAGGCGCATCCAAAGGCCGAAAGGCTGGCGGATGCGCCTGTTTTTATTGGTTCAGATACCGGTAAAATAGGATTTGTACTTTTCTGCGTACAGCTGGGTGCCCATGCGGCGCAGGCCGCCGTACAGGTGCCGCCGGATCAGCGGTTCAATGGCATCCAGGTCTTTTTCCCGGATCACCCGCAAAATTTCCCGGTGCTCGCTCAGCACATCCGGCACATTGTTGGCCCGCACCACATCCAGACGGGTAAAGCGGGAATAATCCGGCTGCGGCTTTGTCAGGTTCTGCCAGATGTACCACTTGTTCATGCTGCAAAACCAGATGGCGTGCATTTCCAGATCCAGCGTCAGGAAGGCATTGATATCCACGTTGTCCGGGTCGGTCATGGTCTGGGCCATCTCTTCCAGCAGGTCATATTTGTGCTTGATTTCGATGTACTCTTTGGGCGAACAGACCTGAATGAAATCGCGCAGCACCGTGCTTTCAACGGCTGTGCGCTGGTATACGATCTGATCCACGATATCCAGATTGATGGGGGTGACGATGGTGCCCTTGCAGGGAATGATCTGCACAAAGCCGTTCTGTTCCAGCCGCTGCAGGGCAGCGCGCACCGGTGTGCGCGAAATGCCGAACCGTTTGCACAGCTGATTTTCGCTGATGGTCTCTCCGGGCTTGATCTTCAGCGTAACGATCTCATATTCCAGCGTCTGGTAGATGTCCTCCGGATGCAGCTGTTCAGCCATGTGCTCACACTCCATTTACATAGTTGATGATAAGATATTTCTATTTTAGCCTGCCAAAAAGAGATTGTCAACGTATGAGAATGAAGTATACAATAGCCTGTATACAAGTATAGGAAAAGCTCCGAAATTTATCATATCTGACAAAAATTGATATATCAGATGAAAATGAACGGAATTGTGTCATCAAATTGTAACAGTTTTCACGAGAAACGGATAAGATTGTTAGTTATGCACAAAGAAACTTTACGAAGTTGGTGAAGTTTGGCTTTTGTGCGGATGTGAATTTTCTGTTACGATTAGCGTGCAATGAAAATGCTGTATACAGGGGCCGCCAAAAACTTTGCTAGAGTACAAGGCAAAACGGCACCCTTGAAACAAGGAGGAAGAAGATTATGAAAAAGGTCTCTCGTCGCAATTTCCTGAAGGTGTCTGGTGCAATGGCAGCTGCAGGTGCTCTGGCAGCCTGCGGCGGTTCCGGTGCATCCACTCCGGCTGCTTCCGGCGCAGCATCCACCAGCACTGCAGCAAGTGCCGCAGCAGCCGGTGAGGACAAGTTTGCATCTCTGGGCGACTTCACCATGACCGTGGGTCATGCACAGCCCGAAGGCAACCCCCGCTTTGTTTCCATGGAGCAGTTTGCCGCCGATGTGGCAGAGACCACCAACGGCCATGTGAAGATCGAGGTTTACGGCAACGGCCAGCTGGGCACCGAGAAGGAGATGCTGGAGCAGGTCGTGGCCGGCACCGTGCAGGGCATGCGCGGCGGTCAGTTCGACTTCAGCCCCCGCCTGCTGATGTTCACCCTGCCCTTCCTGACCAACACCCGTGCACAGGTCACGGCTCTGCTGCAGAGCGATCTGGCACAGAAGGTGTGCGCTGAGGCCGAAGGCGAGACGGGCACTGTCATCATTAACCTGTGCGATGCAGGCGGCTACCGCCAGTTCTCCAACTCCAAGCACCCCATCAAGGCTCCCGCAGACCTGAAGGGCCTGAAGATGCGCACCAACGGCATGAAGACCATTGACATGACCTTCCAGGCAATGGGTGCTACCACCACTACCATCCCGTACTCCGACCTGTACATGGGCCTGAAGACCGGCGTTGCAGACGGTCAGGAGAACCCTGGGTCAACGTGGAGGGCATGAAGTTCTATGAAGTGCAGAAGTACTTCACCGAGGTCAACTACCAGTTCCATCCGGATCCCTTCTATGTGAACGCAGCATGGTGGAACGGCCTGCCCGAGGAGTACCGCGATATCATTACCGAGTGCGCCACCAAGATGGGCGAGTACAACGACGAGCTGATCGACAAGAACTCCAGCGCCGCAAAGCAGACCATCGTGGATTCTGGCTGCGAAGTCTACGAGCCCTCTGCCGATGAGCTGAAGGCCTTCCAGACCGCTGTGCAGTCCGTGTACGACCAGTGTGTCACCGAGGGCATCTGCACCGCCGACGAGATCAAGGAGATGCAGGATATCGTCGCAAAGGCATAAGCAGAAACGACCAAAGGCAAAAACGGCCATGTTACGGTAAAGGCGAGAGGGCAGCCTGCGGGCTGCCCTCTGCTGTAACAGGCCAATGGAAAAAGTTGTAAAATAACCGAAAGGGGCTGAGCACCATCGAAAAGCTGAAAAAAATCGGCAAGAAGCTGTTTGACGTATACTTTACCATCGGCGTGATCGCCATGGCACTGCTGGCGGCTCTTGTGATCTTTACCGTTATTGCGCGCTACTGCTTCTCCCTGAGCTGGAAGCAGCTGGCAGAGTTCAACACCACCCTGTTTGCCTTTACCACTTTCTGGGGCATGGGCATCAACGTGATCAAGGACGAGCACGTCATGATCGACATCCTTTACGACGGCGTAAAGCCTGCCCGCAAGCGCTGGCTTGCCATCATCAACTACCTCATCGTGCTGGCTGTGGTGCTGGTGTTCACCTATCAGGGCTTCAAGTATGTGGGCGTTGCCGGTAAGCAGATCAGTCAGGGCATGGAGATCCCCATGATGTATATGTACGGCATCATGCCGGTGTGCGGCATCATCTGTGCCATCTGCGTCGTGATCAAGATCATCACCCTGTACAAGGCCGATATTTCCTACTTTGCGCCCAAGAATCAGGCGCTGAGCCGTGACGACGCATAAGCGGAAAGGGGAGAATACACAACTATGGCAATGCTCATCCTTCTGGTGCTGCTGATCTTCTTTGCCGCGCTGGGCATCCCGCTGGCCTTCGCCATCGGCGCTTCCTGTGTGACCTACATCCTGATCTATGCACCTACCTTTATTACCATGCTGCCGCAGCGCGTGTGGAACGGTGCCTACAGTGAGCTGATGATCGCCATGCCGCTGTTCATGCTGGCTGGTGAGCTGATGAACACCGGCGGCATCACCCAGCGCATCATCAACTTCTGCATGGAGCTGCTGCGGCCCATCCGCGGTGGTCTGGGCGAAGTGAACATCGTGGCTTCCATGATCTTTGGCGGTATTTCCGGTTCCTCTGTGGCCGATACCTCGGCTCTGGGTTCCATCCTGATCCCCGCCATGGAGAAGGAAGGCTACCCGCCGGAAGCTTCTGCCGGTATCACGGTGGCATCCTCCACCATGGGCATGATCATCCCGCCCTCCACCCCCATGATCGTTTACTCCATGATCTCCGGTGCATCGGTGGGTGCGCTGTTCGTGGCAGGTGCCGTGCCCGGCATCCTGATCGGTCTGACCCAGCTGGTGCTGGTGTACATCATCAGCGCCAAGAAGGGCTGGCATCCGGAAAAGGTCAAGTTTGACGGCAAGCGCGCCGCCAAGAGCCTGCTTTCCGGCATTCCTGCCCTCATCATGCCGCTGTTCATCATCATCTGCGTTTCCTTCGGCGTGTGCACTGCATCCGAAAGTGCCGGTGTGGCCGTGCTGTATTCCATGCTGGTGGGCTTCTTCGTCTACAAGGAGCTGACATGGAAGGGTGTCTGGGAGGCTTTGAAAAAGACCCTGATCTCTTCTTCCTCCATCATGCTCATCATCGGCTTTACCACCATCTTTACATGGGTGCTGACCATGCAGAAGGTGCCGCAGACGGTGGGTGCCTTCTTCATGTCCCTGAACATGCCCGCATGGGCCATTGCACTGATCTTTGATGTGCTGATCCTGATGATCGGCACCTTCATCGATGTCAGCCCGGCCATCCTGCTGCTCACCCCCATCCTGCTGCCGGTCATGGTGCAGTACGGCTTCTCGCCGCTGCAGTTCGGTGCCATGATGATCACCGGTCTGGCCATCGGTCTGGTCACTCCGCCGGTCGGCATGTGCCTGAACGCCTGCAACAAGATCAACCGTATGCCCATCATCGAGATCTTCAAGGGCGCAGCGCCCTACGTGATCTGCAACGTGATCGTTCTGATCTCCATCAGCCTGTGGGGCCCGCTTACTACCGCCCTGCCGCAGCTGCTGGGCTACAGCATCTTCTGAGAGCAACGCGTATACCTCTTATAAAAAACAGGCAGCGCTCCCTTGCGGGGCGCTGTTTGTTTTTTGCACGCAAACAGGCGGAACCGTTGTATTTGACGGACAGATATGGTACACTAAGGCCACTTGTGTATAGGAATATAGGAAAAGAGGAATTAAATCATGGATACGCAAAAACAAAAGCGCAGCGCCTTTTCCGGCAAGATCGGCTTTGTGCTGTCGGCCGCAGGCGCTTCGGTGGGTCTGGGCAACATCTGGCGGTTTCCGTACCTCGCCGCGAAATACGGCGGCGGCATTTTTCTGCTGGTGTACATCGTGCTGGCTGTCACCTTTGGCTACACGATGATCGTGGCCGAAACGGCACTGGGCCGCATGACCCACAAAAGCCCGGTGGGTGCCTTTGGCGCCTTTGGCAAAAAGGGCGGCCTGCGGTTCGGCGGCTGGATCAATGCGGTCATTCCCATTCTGATCGTGCCGTACTATTCGGTCATTGGCGGATGGGTCATCCGCTATCTGTCGGAGTATATCAGCGGCCATGGCAGTGAGCTTTCGCAGGACGGTTATTTTTCCAATTTCATTTCCAGCGGACTGTCGGCAGAGGTGTGCTTTCTGATCTTCACGGCCTTTACGCTGGCCATCATCTTTGCCGGTGTGCGCAACGGCGTGGAGCGTGTTTCCAAGGTGATGATGCCGGTGCTGGTGGTGCTTTCGGTGGTCATTGCGGGCTACTCGGTCACGCGCCCGGGTGCGTTGGCAGGCGTGAAGTATTTTCTGGTGCCGAACGTGGCAAACTTTTCCTGGATGACGGTGGTCACGGCCATGGGCCAGATGTTCTATTCGCTGTCCATCGCCATGGGCATTCTGGTCACCTTTGGCTCCTATATGAAGAAGGAGGTCTCCATTGAGGAATCCACCGAGAACGTGGAGGTGTTTGACACGGCCATTGCCATCATGGCGGGCCTGATGATCATTCCGGCGGTGTTCTCCTTCTCCGGCGGCGACCCGGACACCCTGCAGGCCGGCCCGGCGCTGATGTTCATTACCATCCCCAAGGTGTTCGAGAGCATGGGCTTTGGCCATGTGGTGGGCATCCTGTTCTTTTTGCTGGTGCTGTTTGCAGCCGTGACCAGCTCCATTGCCCTGACCGAGAGCGCTGTCTCCACCTTTGAGGACGAGCTGGGCTGGAGCCGCGAGCGCGCAACGGCACTGATCGGCCTGATCATGGTGGCGCTGGGCAGCCTTTCGGCACTGGGCTATGGCCCGCTGGCGGGCGTGACGGTGTTCGGAATGCAGTTTCTGGATTTCTTCGATTTCCTCACCAACTCTGTCATGATGCCCATTGCAGCCATTGCTATCTGCCTGCTGGTGTCCCGCGTGATCGGCGTGCAGAAGATCGAAGAAGAGGTGACGCTGGGCGGCAAGCCCTTCCGCCGTAAAAAGATCTTCAACTTCATGATCCAGTATCTGTGCCCCATCTTTGCGGCCATTATCCTGATCAGCTCTGTGGCAAATGCTCTGGGCTGGATCGCAATGTAAAAACAAAAAAGCGCAGAAGGTGTTTCTCAAAGGAAGCCTTCTGCGCTTTTTTGTATGTCCAAAAGGTTTTCTTATGCTGTGAAGTTGCATAAAGCATAGAAAACGGCGATTTTGGCCTCAATTAGCTGGAAGCCTGATTTTATTAGCTGGAACCGAAAATTCTGCTAATGGCATTCGCTGGCTAATTTTGGTGATAGGTTCAAAATGAAAAATGCGAAGATCGTCTTTCACATGGAAAAATGACCTTCGCATTTTCTTAAAATGGCGTCCCCGCCCGGATTCGAACCGGGGGCCTCAGGCTTAGGAGTAGACCGTACACCTGTAAACCCATTACAAAATAGGGTAATATATTCTACTCTATATCAACGAATTTTTTGTTGTGATGTCAACGTATGTAAATGGATTCGAACCTTTTTTATTCTGTGTAAACGGATGTTTATTAGCTGGAAATTAGCTGAGCTAATGAAAAGTGGCCGCTCTATTGTACAACGCTCACCTTTCATTAGCTGGGAGGTGTACGTTTCCCTACGGATATTTGCTTGTATAGCATTCGTGAACCAGACCATACAGCCGTAGCTGGTGTGATGGACAAATGTTTTCAATAGAAAAAGATCAGAGCTTTCTGCGAGAAAACTCTGGTCTATGTAACAGTGCGAATGGAAATGCGCATTGTCTTGTAAAAGGAAGGGGCTTATGGTATTCTTACTTTAAGTAAGGGAGTGGCAACGATGTGCAGAGCATTTGAAGAAGTGAGAGAAGAAACAAAGCATGAGCAGTCGATTGAAATTGCAAAATCTTTGCTAGAAGTTGGAAAAATGACCTATGAAGAAATTGCTCGGTCGGTTCAGCTTCCTGTTGAAGAAGTAAAGGCACTGGATACAAAGAAACCCGCCTGATCTTGATTCAGCCAAGATATTCTTAAAAACAAACAGCGGCAGTTTTCCCAATCGGAAAGCTGTCGCTGTTTATGTATAGAGGCCTATAAGTTCTTTGCAAGATTTTTGATGAGTTCGGCCATAGAGGGGTTGGCCAGCAATTTGGTAAGTGCTGCTGCCGCATCTGCATCAACCGCGCTGTTCTCAGGGATGGGCTGCGCTGTTTGATGGGGCATTTCAGGCTCTGCGCCATGATGCTGGTAGAAGAAATCATCAAAACGCTGTGCATTCAGACGCCGATCATCATCCAAGATATGTGCATACTGCTCTGTGACCATCGAAGCCTGTGCATGGCCGGAGTCACCCTGAACAGCTTTGATATCACCGCCGTTCAGTTTGAGTTTGTATGTAATACTGGAGTGTCGGAAGCTATGAAAGACCACTTTGGGGAGATCGTTTTCCTCAATCAGCTGCTTCAATGCACCGTTAATGGTGGATTGTTCGGTCGGCATTCCCAGCGGGCCGGCAACCACGAGATTATAGTCTGCATACTCTGCACCCAGTGCGTCCTTTGTCATGTCCTGCTCGGCTTTATAGTGGACAAGCATTTCAGCAACTGTTTTGGGGAGAAAAATGGTTCGGATACTGCTGTCTGTTTTAGGGCTTTTCAGAACCTGGACCGTGGTGCAGCGGGAACTCAGCGAGGGAAAACGAGTGATGACATTTTTATTTTCCAAGGCGTTCAGCAAAGCAATATCTACACGCTGCAATTCCTTATTTATGTAAATGGAGGCTCGCCCGGCTTCAATGCTTTCGGGGGAGATATCCACACAATCCCATGTCAGACCGAGCAATTCCCCTAAGCGCAGGGAACAAGAGAAGGAGAGGTTGATGCACAGCCGCAGCTTCGGATCATCACAAACTTTCAAAGCACGGAACAGCGTTTCAGCTGTCCAGATATCACGTTTCTTGGAAGTGTACTTGGGCAGGGTAGCGTAAATGCAGGGATTCTTTTCCATGAGTTCCCATTTTACAGCCTGCTCAAAGGCGCTCCGCAGAATCTTATGAACCGAACGGACTGTACTGGGGGAAACAAACTGGTGCTTCCGCTTCCCACACATAGGGTCAACGGCTTCGTATTTAAGCAGCCGCTGATAATATCCCTCAATTACGCGGGTGGTGAGATCTTGCAGCTTCATTGAGCCGATAAGCGGTTCTATGTAGTTTGAAATCAGTGCAGTGTTTGATTGATAGGTTGAAAGTGCCCATTTGGTTCTTCCGTACAGGGTGACGTATTCTTTAAGCAGGTCTTTTAGAGTTCGGCACTGGGGTGCCACAAAGGTACCGACGGATTCTTTGTATTCGACCTCTTTCTTACGGTTTTTGGCATCTGCAAGGTCGGTAAAGGTTTCCCATTTCTGCTTTAGCGTTCCATTAGTGTGTTTGTAGGTATAGACAACGCAGTATCGGTTATTGCGTTTGACAATGCTAGCCATTATACATCCTCCTCTACTTTACGTTTGGACTTCAGAACTTCATCGAAAGCATCTTTTTGGATGCGTTTTACCCTTCCCAACTTCATCGTTGGAATTCCTTCTTTGAGAACCCACGAGTCAAGTGTTGGGCGGCTGATTCCGTAAAAAGCCTGAATTTCCTGAAAACTGTAGTATTTCCCATTCTTGGGACATTGCAGTTTTAGCGGCGGCTCCTCATGCGTTTCTTTTTTCGGTTTTTGAAGTTGGTATGTAGATTGGCTTTTAAGCCATGCCTTAAAACTTTTTTTGGTAATGCGCGGCCTGTCGGCCACGCGCTCAATGACGAAACAATCTCGGTATTTTTTGCAATCAAGAATCCCATAAACATTCTTGCGTGGGATACCGAGTAGTTTTGCCATTTCCGGGATGGAGATGGTTTGCGCTTCAATCTCCCGGTCACGCTCACGGTCGGCTGCTGTGCGGTAGCGACTTTGTGATCGGTACCACCGCTCAAAGTCCTCTTTGGGAATTCTCATACAGAAGTCTGCCGTTTCTGTTTTCAACTTGCCCTGTCGGATGAGTGTATAGATCGTTTCGGGTTTCACCTTCAATATCTCGGCGGCGTCAGGAACGGAATAGGACCGTTTGCAAAGTTCCTCGCCCGGTGGCGAACCATTGACCTTATGATATTTGACCTGATTGGCATACCATTTCTCAAAGCTGGAAATAACGATACGCCTTTTGTCGTTTATCAGAATGACTTCAAAGAGATTCTTATGAAGCAGCCAATAGCTATCTGTTTTGCCAAGGCCGAGAAGCTGCCGCATCTCACGAACCGACATGGTGGTTTTGGTAGTGGCAGGTTCAGCTTTTCCGTATAAGGGAGCCGAAGTATTCCGCATATCATCCATGAAAGACACCTCTCTATCTATGTAAAAGTTTAGCCGGGATTTCTCATCCCGGCTAAAGAATAGCAGATTTCGCTTGAAATGTTGAGGATGTCAAACAGCAGGATTGCGTTCAACAGTGCCATCATTGAGCCATGCTTCAAAGCTGGCTTTGGAAATACGGTAAGCGCCGCTTACCTTGAACCAGCGGAATTCGTTCTGCTTCAGTAGACGGTAGACAGTGGGACGGCTCAGGAGCAGCATTTCCATCAGGTCTTCTACGGTATAGCAGCGGCTGTCCTTTGCTGTGGAAACAGGGGAGGAAACCGAGTTGGGCGAAGGTTCTTCATGGATAATCATTGGATAATACCTCGTTAAATATACTTAAAGTTAAAACTTGAGCGGCAATGCAGCCCGGCGGCTGCCACCATTATAAATAGTATAGACCTGCTGAAGGTACTTCGTCTTGCCGGGAAGGCTTACGCCTGCGGTTCGTGCAAGGCGAAAAATCGTGAATGCATCGACCTGCCGCAGTTTGGCAATCAGACGGCTTTTACTGTATTCGGAGTGGTACAGTTCTACAAAGCGGCAGATGCCGAGCAGATTTGCAGAACTCATGGAATCAGGTTCTCCGTCCCACGCATTCAGCAAAACATCAAGGGATTCGATATACAGTTCAGGACCAAGCCGGATGAATTCGTGATAGGCGGTTGCGATGCAGCTGATCCGCTGCTTGCCCCTGCCTTCTTCAAAAGAAAGATGAACGCCAGCCAATTCGGTGGCCTGCTGGAATGCAACGGCAGCAGGCTCCCCTGCAAAAATCAGGGCACGGAGCTTCTGCCCTGCACTCAGCCGTTCCGAAATGCCTGTCTGCTGTGCAAACAGGAGGGCTTCTTCCTGCTCGGTCATGTTAAAGTAGACCTTGCAGCGAATCTGCAGATCATCACCACCGTTCAGGAACTTCCGGGCAGCGATGGTGTTCTGCCCGTCCATCACATAGTAGTGACCATCCCGGAAGCTGATCTTCGGCTCATTGGCAACCCGCTCGTCAAATTCTTTTGCGATACGGGCAACACGAGCGGGGTGAAGAGCACGCTGATAAGTGTCGCGCGGCACGATCAGCTCACTGCTGTTCAGGCACATTTCATGGTAAGGTTTTACCACTGCGTTCATCATAAAGGAACCTCCTTCTTCTTTTGCAGAAAATCAATTCCTGATTGGATAATCAAACCGATTTTCTTCTTTTCGTTATCGGATAAGTGAAAACTGGAATACCGTTCATAACAGATATTCCAGCGGAACATAAGCGATTGAAGTGCATCATCCAGTTCTGCGACCATGAACTCAACAGAAGATTCTGTCGGGGTGGAGAGCATCCTTTCCGATATCTGCTCAATGCTATGTAAATCGCCTTTTGTGTGCTTGGTGAGAGCAGGGGGCTGACTGTTCAGCACCCGAAGATTCTGAAACTGCTGGGAGAGCAGCTCTTTTGCAGCGGCGAGAACATCCTCCTGCGGAGGAGCCGTAAGGTATTTTCGGAATGACTTATACCCAATGAACCCAAAGCTGTATTGCAGACACACTGACACTTGCCGCATTTCATATTTGGACAGGTGCCCAAGGTAGCTTAACACTCTGGATTTATCTGCAGGGCGCGGGCTTTCGCAAATCGCCATAGATGGCGCACTCAAAAAACGATTGTGCAGAATAAAATGCGTTGGCATATTTCGCTTTTTGATCTGTGTTGTCAGCGGAACGACCAGAAGAACATTGGAATAAAAATTACCGTCATCGTTTTGGACAACAATGGCAGGTCGGATGCCGCCTTGCTCGGAACCGCTGTAAGGATTCAGATCCATCATGTAGACATCCCCGCGCTTGTACATCCAGTTTGCGGGCATAGGCGGATACTCTTTCTCTTTTTTACCTCGTGTGGCCAATTTGGATTTCTCCTTTCTATCCGTATATGTAACAGTGGGCTGCTCGCACAGCCCACCCTACTATCTCAAACAGCAAATTGCTGTGATTTATAGTTCTATACCTTTCCGTATTTGTCCCTGACATCCCCGGAAACCGAAAACTCTGTTTTCGTGTGGGAAATCTTTCAGCCGTCCGGCAGCGTACCGAATCCATAGGGTTCTCACCTCTCCGTGGTTCTCACCGAGCTGCCCGAAGGCAGAAGTATCATTATTCTGTGATGGCTCTTAGCTATGGAGAAGCTGTCATCCATTTACCGTCAACCTACCGCTCATTCCCTCAGTGGGAGATCATCGCATTTGTTACGGACGTGGCTCATCATCACAGGAACGTGACTGAAGAATGCGTGTTCAATTTTCAAGGGGCGGGATAGCTTGAGGGCTGCTTTGAACGCTTGCCGAAGCTATGGCTGTATTGTAACCGATGCGGAACGAAATGAACAGGAACTCAGAGTTCACAATTTTTGAGGAAAATAGGAAGTATCGTTCCTATTTCTCGATGAGCCGTCAAAAATATATTTCCTGACTTTATGTAAGAAATGAAGTATTATACTCGTAAGAAACTAACTTACGAGTATATAAATTCGATAAATACACTTTTGGGAGGGAACAAAATGAGCCGATTTTACTGCCGCGATGAGGAACTTCGGAAGTTAAATAAACGATATGAGAATACCGTAATGAAAAAATCGGTTTGGACGAACTGGAACTGATTCGGGAATATGCAGCAGTCTTTGGGAAAGGAACAAACTACCACTACTACATTTTCTCGAAAGGCGGATTTACGGACGGACTACTTCAGGCACAGGAACGCGGAGAAGTACAGCTGCTTACCCTCGCCGATATTTTTGAATAACACAAGAAACGCTCTTGCCGGTGTAAAACTGGCAGGAGCGTTTCTTGTTGAAGTGATTATAAAAGACCTTTGATTTTTTCAATATGATCTATAGCGGCTTGCAGTTCATTTTGAAACTGATCCCTAGAAGGATCTCGACCCAAAAGAAGATAATCCATACTGACATGGAAGTATTCTGCAATATCGATCAGGATTTTTACAGAGCCATTGGAGCTTCCCCTTTCAAGATCGCCGAGGTGTCGATGGGAAACACCAAGTTTTTCCTGCGATAACTTCGCATTTGTACGCAAAGTAAAAATACGGTTACCAATAGCATTCGGATCAAAGCTCATGTGTGACCTCCAAATTTTCGATAAAGCGTGAGAAGTCGAAAACTCGGAGTTGCTACGGATATCTAGCCGCTTGGGGCATCCACGAAAAACGGACAAACATAAAGCCTGCTCCTTTTTACGGGAGCAGGCTTCCTGAAGGCTAAAAAAATAGCCGGACAACAACCAACTGAGGGATCTTCAATGAAAATCTCTCAATCAGCTGTTGCCCGGCTATTTGGAGCACGTTTCATACATTGCCTTGCGGCAATGGCCCGTTGCTCGGAGCGAACAGTCCATATTCAGGGTGCAATGCACCCGTATTTGTTAAAATGACTGGAAAATCACCGGCATCTAAATGCCAGATCAAGTCTCAGGGTTTCTTTGCATCTATTGCACTTCACTTGTAGTATACCTGAACACCCCTCGATTTTTTGGTATAACTTATTTCCACAAACAGGGCAAAATCTCCAGCCTATGCTAAATTCTGCCTGCTGTGTAGTAGTCGGTGCTTTACCGGCAAAGGGACGGTTCTTTAACTGAATCATATTCATTCTCCAAATCGCATGATGTCCAATGGATGGCAGTGGATGGGTTTGCCTTTTATAACCTGCATCTGCTGCAGTCTGATCCTGATTGCAGACCAAGAAACCCCAATCCGTCGAGCCATCTCCAGAATTTTTTCATAGTTAGGGTCAGACACTGATTTGTACAGAATCCCATTTGGCAGAGTCAACGCCACACGTTCTATTTCGGCATTGATCAGAAATGTTGGCATCAGCAGCTCTGCTGCAAGGGTATCCGCCTGCCATTCTTCCCACGAGGCCTTTCCGTTTCTTTCCCGATAGACAATGTGCCCACGGCACTTGACTGCTTTTCCGTAGTCGTTCGGAAACAGATCAGCCAAAATCTGATGTGCTGCTTCATGCGCTATTGTGAAATTCCGGCATCCAGTGCATCTGTCTGCCGCAAGAGCAGAATCGATTACGATATCCCTCGGCATAAATACTTCAACAAGCTTTGTTCCATCCTCAAGGGTTGCTGTGAAGCTACATCTCTGGAAAACCGTTAATCCAAGGATGTGACCATCGCTACACAGCGGCAACATCTTCAGGTTCAGTCCAAGAACAGAATTTGCAAACTGCTCTGGGTTAATAGGAGCGGGGTCATTTTTGCTTATTCCGAAGAGTGCATAGTACATTTCAATATATTTGCCTGCTATGCACGAGAGTTCTGCACGCGATAAGTATCTTGCCATTATGAAGCCCTACCTTCTGATGTGGCACAGTAGGCTTCCACGAACCACTTGCCCTTTTCAAGCCAAAGATTCCGCTTCTGCCCGCAAATCAGGCAGGTGAAGCAATGTCCTTTCACGCCAAAACGTGATGTACCGTGCTTGACTGCCAAGACACGATCAATTCCATAAGTGCGAGTCTTGTCATAGTTTATGGCAAGAGGACGGATCTTGCCGTCAGGAGTAAAACGAACATCCACTTCGACGTATCTTTTCTCACGGCGAAGGTTGTAATCACCACACATCAGAATTCCTCCTTTTTGCAGATTTATCAGAATGCAGCGTGCATTACTTGCGAATCATACTGCGTGCCACGAGCTGTTTTTCGTTTAACAGAGGAACGGACACTGTATGCTTTTTCCACTCATCCATAGAGCAGGTTACTGCTTTGCACAGACGGCATTTTGTCCAGCCGTCGGTTGCATCAAGATCTACATCATAGTTCATGGTTCCGCACATCGGGCATCTTACATTTTCTTTTCTCATATTATCACCTCTCAAAAACGCCAAATATACACGATTTCGGTCCAGAATTAACACCAAAAAGCTGTTATTTGTGGATTTGATTCGATTATACACCCACTTTATGGAGATGTAAATTACGCATTTGTCGCTATTTTGGAGATTTCTTGTTGATTTCTTGTGTTTTCTATACTATAATAGAGATACCGGATCACAAAGGAGTGTTCTTGTTATGAAAAAGAAAACTGCGCTCACCATAATGCACATAGCCCCATCCACGGTGTGCTATGATGCAGTCGCCGCAAGGGATAGTAATGAGGTTGGTCTGATTCTCGCAGCTGTACGAAAAAGGAATGGCTATTCACTTGTAACTTTCTCCGAACTTCTCCGCCACTATGGCGTCGATGTCAGTGACAAGGGAATCAGTAAATGGGAAAAAGGATACACCACTCCCAGCATCTACCAACTGGTTGCAATCTGCCACGCATTGAACATCAAGGAAGGACCTTCCTACTTTACAAAGACCTTTCAGAAACCCGCCCTTCTAAATGCCATCGGGCAAAAAAAAGTCGCCGAGTACGAAATGGACTTGATTGCATCTCGGCGCTACCAGCCAGGCACAGAAGAGCCTGCGAAAATCGACTGCATAACGATGCCAGTATCAGAGTTGCCAGTATCGGCAGGTCTAGGAGCTTTTCTTGAAGGTGAAATGTTTCAACAGATACAGGTGCCTGCCAGTAGCGTTCCGGCAGGGACTGAGTTTGGGATATACGTTAGTGGCGATAGTATGGAGCCGCGTTATCATGACGGACAAATCGTATGGGTGAAGCGCTGCGAAGAACTTGAATGCGGGGATATCGGGATATTCGTATATGATGACTGCGGATATCTGAAAAAATACGATGAACATACCCCAGATAAGTCTCAAGCAGAGTTCTTTACCGACAGCTATGGCGTGGTGCATAACCAACCGGTTTTGGTTTCTCTTAACACCAAATATTCGCCAATCCTTATATCTCCAGAGCAAAGATTTGAGATCGTTGGAAAAGTTTTGAACTAAAAAGATGGGAGGGATTTTCGTGGATACGATCAAACGTGTTCAGGATTTGATGCAAGAGCGTGATATGAATCTGTGTGTGTTGACAAAAAAATGCGGGATATCGTACTCCACAATCCAAAGTACTGCCCGTCGAGGAGGGCAGTTAAGCGTAGAGACGATTGAAAGAATTTGTCAGGGTTTGGGAATTACATTAAAAGACTTCTTCGATTCTTCATATTTGTAAATATGGCAGAAAAAAGCCGTTCACCGAGCTAGAAAACCTGTGCGGTGAACGGCTTTAATATTGCTTCTATTTATTCCCAATAGCATTCACGCATCAAGATGTAGCAGTCATTTTATATGTGGTTCTGACAACAAAAAGAAGTGGAAGTATTCCTATGTTGGAATGCTCCCACTCTTTAGGGATCACAATTCTTGAGTTCTCAGTGCATTTTCAAGCATTTGACGATAATCTTCACAAACCTTTTGGGGTGTGCCATAATAACTCGTGATGAATTCAGTTGCCTTAAATTCATACGAGCAGTGACACGACCAACTGGATTCAGAGGATGAATACATACAGGAGGTTCTAGTATGAACAAATTGATTTCCTGCCACTATAACATGGACACTAACCGGGTGGAAGCCCGGTTCGAGGATGGCACTACCCTTGCCATCGACTGCATCGCCGTGGAGGACGAATACGGCAACACCCCGGCACAGCGGGCAGAACTAGACTGGCTGCTGTACAATAAACCGCTGGAGTACGCACAGATGGTGCTGAGAGGGGAGATTGAGCATTATCTCTCGCTTGGTTGCGACCATGGAAGATTGGAAGATTGATTGACAAGGTTACATAACAGTTAACACAGCTTGCATTTGCCCTGCAATTTTTCAGAATGGAACGCCCCAAGGGCATCCGGTCTATATCCGGCAGATTTTTCATAAAGAATCTGCCGGGTATTTTTGTTTGTCATACCTATTGCAATTCTGACTATTTGGAATATACTTGTAAGTATCAAATTATTTCACTGTATGAGGACATCCGCACCAAACTTATCCAGTCCGGTGTAATGAAATGCAGAGAATAAAAGACAAAATTGGTATGTTCCACGAAATTTAGGGAGAAAACTGAGCAAGTAGGAAGGCGGAATATATATGAAACAAGATACTTTAGAGGGCAAAGCAAAAACAAAAAATGGGGTAAAACGGCTGTGTTTTTCCATAATCTGCATTCTTCTGGAAGTGATTTTTATTATTACTATCGTAACACGCTTGAATGAATATGCAGAAGTCATAAATTTATTTACAAGGATTTTGAGTGGGATCTTGGTTTTGGGATTGTACGCATCAAATAAGACATCCTCTATGAAAATGCCTTGGGTCATCTTAATTCTAATTTTCCCAATTATGGGTGTAGGCCTGTATTTGTTGATTGGTTTGAATGGTGGCACACATAAAATGCGTGAGCGGTATGCAGAAATTGATAGCAAATTGTTACCAATGCTTCCGGACAGTCAGGAGTGTTTGAGCAGAATAAAAGAAACAATTCCGAAAGCAGGAAATATAGCAAGTTACATACAAAGAAATTCGCAGTATCCAATCTATCAGAATACGGATATTGTGTATTTTGATGAAGCAGTGAAAGGATTAGAGGCACAGCTTAAGGATTTGGAGAAAGCACAAAAGTTTATCTTTATGGAATATCATGCGATAGAAGACGCTGAAGCATGGCATAAGATTCAAGATGTTCTGGAAGAGCGAGTAAAAGCAGGTGTGGAAGTTAGAGTATTCTACGATGATATGGGTTCTATAGGCTTTATTAACACAGATTTTGTGAAAAAAATGGAGACAATAGGAATTCATTGCCGTGTATTCAATCCGTTTATGCCAGGTTTAAATCTGTTTTTGAACAATCGTGATCATAGAAAAATAACAGTTATTGATGGAAAAGTCGGATTTACAGGTGGATATAATCTAGCAAACGAATATTTTAATTACACACACCCGTATGGACAGTGGAAAGATACAGGTATTCGTTTAGAAGGAGATGCTGTTCAGTCGCTTACAGTGACATTTTTAGAAATGTGGAATGCTGTTAGTGAAAAAGCTACGAATGATACTGATTTTAGTAAATACATTATTCATTACGATTATAAAGCACAGCAAACAGGTTTTGTTCAGCCTTATGCAGACAGTCCTATGGATAATGAGCAGGTCGGAGAAGAAGTTTATATCAGTATGATAAATAAAGCTGAAAAATATTGTTGGTTTATGACTCCATATCTAATCATAACAGATGAAATGACGCATGCGTTATGTCTGGCTGCTAAGCGAGGGGTAGACGTAAGAATTATCACACCTGGTATCCCTGATAAAAAATTCATTTATAGTGTAACTCGTTCTTTTTATCATGGATTAGTTAAACATGGTGTTCGTGTTTATGAGTGGACTCCTGGTTTCTGTCATGCAAAAATGAGTGTGGCAGATGACTGTATGGCAACTTGTGGAACAATTAATTTGGATTATCGAAGTTTATATCACCATTTTGAAAACGGCTGTTTTATGGCAGATTGTCAGGCAGTTGTGGAAATAAAAAATGATCTGATAAGAACGATGGGAGAATGTCGTGATGTGACAGACCAATATCAAACCGGACGAAGTGCATATTTGCGACTGGGACAATTATTTATGAGATTATTTGCTGGATTGCTATAAGAATCTGATGAAACGACCTTTCAAAAAACAGTTGATTTAGAAGTTAACTGTTTTTGAAAGGCCGTTTTTGCTATATCTAACAGTCTGTTGTACAAAGAAGATTTTGCATGGATGAAAAAACAAACCTTGTTGAGGTTAAATTGAGTTTTCTATTGTATTGTATTGCTAATGAATAAGAATAAGAAATAAAAAGGAATCAAGTGATGTACAATGAAAAAGCATAAAATATGTAAAATCCTTCTTGTTATACTGGCAATTTTTTTATGTGTGGCTTTTTATGAATTGCTCGGAATCTGCGTTGCATATAAAAAGCAGCCGGAAGTGTCCAATACAACCAAAAAAGAAACAAAAAATGGGTCATGGAACGAATGCAGTGAAAATACAGAACGGGCAGTAATCATAGAAAAGAATCCAGAAGCGCTTTTACAAAGAGTGCGTTTGATCAAGAATGCAAAAAAGGAAATTATTCTTTCTACTTTTGCATTTCAATCCGATGAAAGTGGAAAATTGATCTTAGGAGCACTGCATGATGCGGCAGACAGAGGTGTACATATTCGTCTGTTAGTAGATGGAATGGAGAGCTGGATTGATATGGAAGGAAATCCGTATTTCTATGGATTATCTTCCCATGAGAATGTTGAAATTAAACTGTATAATAAGGCCAATCCGTTGAAACCGTGGAAAATAATGGGTAGAATGCATGATAAATATTTGATTGCAGATGGAAAGAGATATATTCTTGGGGGAAGAAATACATACAATTATTTCCTGGGTGATTTTCCGGGACATAAGAACTATGACAGAGACGTGTTAGTGGTTTGCGATGAACCTGAGAAAGAAAATTCAGTTAACCAGTTGTTAGAGTATTTTGAAACGATATGGGAACAAGAAGACAGTGATTATTTTCATGACAATAAAAAACTGGCAAATAGAAAATCTGTAAAGAACGCAGTTTTAGAGCTGAAGAACGGCTATCAGAAATATTTTGAAGAGAATAAGGAAAGAATCTGCGATACCGATTACACGGACGAAACTTTTGAGACAGAAAAGATTGCATTAGTGTCAAATCCTATTCACACAGGTTCCAAAGAACCAGTAGTGTGGTATCAGTTGGGAGAATTGATGAAAAATGCAAAAAATCGTGTGAAGATCCACACGCCATATATTATCTGTAATGATATGATGTATAATACATGGGAGGAGATTGCAGAGAACGTTTCAGATTTTTCTATCATGACAAATTCAGTTGCGAATAATGGGAATCCATTTGGGGCTGCCGATTATGCGAAAAACAGAAATAGAATCTTAAGTACAGGGATTAATATCTGGGAATATGAAGGCGGTTATTCATACCACGGAAAAAGTATTCTGATTGACGATGATCTGTCTGTAATCGGTTCCTTTAATATGGACATGAGAAGTGCATATCTGGATACGGAACTGATGCTTGTAATTCGCAGTAAAGATATTAATAAACAGTTGGAAGAGGGCATGATGGAATATGAAAGAGTGTCCCGCCAGGTATTGGAAGATGGAACCTATCGTGATCCATATCATGTAGAGCCAATCGAATTAACAAAGAAACGTCAGAGAAAAATATTTTTGGTACAGCATCTGCTTGGATGGGCAAGGTATCTGTTTTAATAAGGAGGAAGGAAAACGTGTTTCAAATATTGATTGTAGAAGATGATAAAGAATTAAGCCAGCTATTCCAAAAAGTGCTTGAGAAGAATGGATATCAAGTCAAAAGTGCATCGGATGGAGCACAGGCATTAGAAGTATTGGTTAAGGAATATATTGATCTGATCATTTCTGATATTATGATGCCGGTTATGGATGGTTATGAACTGGTGTCGGAACTCCGTTCAGCAGGATATCAGATACCTGTACTTATGATCACTGCGAAAGGTTCCTTTGATGATATGCGCCAGGGATTTCTTTCGGGAAGTGACGATTATATGGTAAAACCGGTAAATGTGAATGAAATGGTTTTAAGAGTCGGAGCACTGCTTCGCCGTGCACAGATACTGAATGAACACAAAATTGTGATCGGCTCAACAGAGTTTGATTACGATGCAATGACGGTTACAACTGATAAGGAAAGTCTTGCTTTGCCTAAAAAAGAATTCCTGCTTTTATATAAGCTTGCAGCTTCGCCAGGCAGAATATTTACAAAACAACAGTTGATGGATGAAGTATGGGGATACGAGACGGAGGCAGACCCACATACGATAGAGGTACATATAGGAAGAATCAGGGAGCGTTTTAAAGATAACCCTGATTTTGAAATCGTAACAATGCGTGGAATTGGATACAAGGTGGTGAAAAAATAATGGAACAAAAGAAAGAAAAAGGATTGCGGATCCGATCCTGTCTGACTGGTGCAATCTGGCTGGCACTTGTATTTTCAACAGTCATATCTGCTTTATTATTTGCTTTTTTGAATCATTTTTTTAATCTGCCGGGCAGCATACCTGTGCTTGGCTGGCTTTTGATTTTCAATACATTGATTGCAGGGCTGATCACTTCCTTTATTAATGCAAAGTTACTGGAACCAATTACAAGACTTAGTAAAGCAATGAAGGAAGTTTCTCGGGGAGATTTTGAACAGCATTTGGAAACGAATAGCCGTATAGCAGAAGTTGGAGAATCTTATCAAAGTTTTAACGTTATGACAAAAGAACTTCGTGCAACAGAGGTGCTGCAGATGGATTTTGTATCTGATGTTTCTCATGAGTTTAAGACCCCGATTAATGCCATTGAAGGATATACAATGCTGCTTCAGGGAGAAGAACTGTCTCCGGATCAAGAGGAATATGTAGAAAAAATCTTATTTAACACCCAAAGACTTTCCGGATTGGTTGGTAATATTTTGCTGTTATCCAAGTTAGAGAATCAGAATATACCAATGAAAAAAACAGAATATCGTCTGGATGAACAGATCCGCCAGGCAGTTCTTTCATTGGAAACAAAATGGACAGAAAAAGAAATTGGTTTTCAGGTAGAATTGGAGGAAGTTAAATATACTGCGAATGAAGGACTTTTTATGCATGTCTGGATAAATCTTTTAGATAATGCGATTAAGTTCAGCCCTTCAAAGGGGACAATTACGATGTTTCTGAAACAAGAACAGGATTCTGTTAAGTTCATTCTGGAAGATGAAGGACCAGGAATAGAGGATGATG
Source organism: Faecalibacterium taiwanense (assembly GCF_036632915.2). Taxonomy (NCBI): domain Bacteria; kingdom Bacillati; phylum Bacillota; class Clostridia; order Eubacteriales; family Oscillospiraceae; genus Faecalibacterium; species Faecalibacterium taiwanense. The sequence continues at coordinate 819,403 of NZ_CP155552.1, forward strand.
TAAAATCCAGAATATTTGACAAGTTCTATCAGGTAGATGGATCTCATAAAGCAGAAGGAAATGGCCTAGGTCTTGCACTTGTAAAACGGATTGTAGATAGTGCCGGAGGAACAATCAAAGCAGAAAACCGTGAATATGGTGGATGCAGATTTGTTATAGAGCTGCCAAAGCAGAAAGATGAGATTATCTAGTTTTAAGATAAATTAGAAGATGGGAGGATTTATATGACATTTTATCAGGAGTTGCAGTTAAATCAGGCAGGTTCTAAAAACCTGTTGAAAAAGAGTGAAACACTAAAAGAAAAACTATATCATATGTGGGTATATCTGGTGAAGATAGCTGCTACAATGGCATTTTGTTTTTTCTTTGTTAGTATTTTCAGCATCCTATTTGGAAATGAGAACAGCATTGTAGGTGTAGTAGTCTTATTATGTCTCATGGTGTTTAGGAATGCGGATCTGGGGATCCACACCGGACAATCTACGATGCTTTTGGCTTTGTTCTTTGTAATTATGACTGTATGTCCGCATTTAGCAAATCAGTTTTCACCGGTATTGGGAATGCTGTTAAATATTGCGGCACTGGCTGTGTTGATTCTGTTCGGATGCCATAATCCATTCATGTTTAATCAATCTACATTGGTTCTTGGGTATCTGCTGCTATATGGTTATGATGTTACGGGAAAAAGCTATCAGATGCGATTAGTCGGAATGGCTTTAGGTGCAGCACTTACCTGCTTCGTATTTTATCGAAATCATAAAAACAGAACTTATAAAAGAAATCTGAAAGATCTGATACAAGAATTTGATATCACTTCTTCCAGAACAAAATGGCAGATATGTCAGATTTTATGCGTACCGATTGTCCTTTGCATTGCAGAACTTTGTAATATGCCACGTGCAATGTGGGCTGGTATTGCGGCCATGTCCGTGATTTTGCCGTCTATGGAAGATATGCACTACAGAGTCCGTAAAAGGATTGTCGGAAATATTGCAGGTGTTATATGTTTTACAGTATTATATTTTCTGCTTCCTTCGTCAATCTATGCATATATAGGAATTCTTGGTGGAATCGGTGTAGGATTTTCAGCACAATATGGCTGGCAGGCAGTATTTAATACATTTGGTGCTTTAGCCATTGCTGCAGAGACATATGGACTACAAGGAGCGGTTAGTCTTAGAGTGAGTCAAAATGTTTTTGGTGTTGTGTTTGCTTTAGCATTTTGTGTTATGTTTTATTGGTTTATGCCTAAAAAAAGGAAAGTGAGGTGACCGTACATGCAGAGTGAAGTGAATCAGGAAGAAAATTTGAATACCACTGATTTTGACGAGCACTTCGCTAAAATTTCGTCCTATATTGTAGACACATTGCACGGCGTTCCACTTGAGATGACCGAGGATGAAAAAGAACAATTTCGCATACAGGTTATTTCAAATCAGTATGCAGAACGGTTGCTAAGTGAAGCCGAAAAGACAGAAACGTATAGAGGTTTATCAAAAATTGATATTCTCCATACAGTTTCTATCCCTCAACTGGCTAGAACAATCCCACTTAAAGGTTTGAATCTCAGTTTAGAAAAATACAGAATGCCGGATGGTGTAATAATAGAGGTTGAGAGTTCGTCACATTATTTGGGGTCATTTAGTGAGAAAAATGATTCTTCCACAAATTGGATAGAAAAGATCATGGAGGGTGTCGGTATTCACTAGATGGATTCTCAAGAAGCATATGCACGAAAGTTCTGCACGCGATAAGTATCTTGCCATTATGAAGCCCTACCTTCTGATGTGGCACAGTAGCAGTTGAAAACAGCTCAGGTTACCTATTGCAATTCTGACTATTTGGAATATACTTGTAAGTATCAAATTATTTCACTGTATGGGAGGAAATTATTATGGCAAGACCCAAGGGAAGCAAGAATAAGACCCGTATTGTAAATGCCAACGTTGATTATGCAGCCGTCGTTGCAGAAAAGACCGCCGAAAAGGAAAAAATCGAATCTGAGGTTGCTGCGCTGACTGCAAATCTCGATGATCTGAAGACGCAGCTGAAAGCCAAGAAAGCAGAATTGAAAGCCGCCACCAAGGAACTTGCCAAAGCCGAAAACAAAAAAGCTGCCGCCGAAGCAAAGGCAGCAGAAGAAGCAAAGAAGGGCGAAGCAGAAGATGTGCTGAAGAAGCTGCTTGCCAGCGGTATGACGGCTGAAGAAATCCTTGCAAAGCTCCAGTAATGCAATATGATGAACTGGACAAGCTGCTGAAGTAAAGGAAGGGGCTGTTGCACACGGATAAAAGCCGGTGCAACAGCCTCTTTTTCATTCATGCTGCAATTTTTTCAGCGTTTCAAACGTATCTAAATTAAAGTGGCATATCATATTCCTTTTCACACATACTTGCCATTTTCAGACAGGAGGTTGCTTTTATGAAAATATCTGCCGACTATCGTATGCTCGCTCTCGATGCTCTGCGCGGAAAATGGAAAACTGCTGTTCTGACAGGTATTGCCGCCAGTGCGCTCGGTGCTACCATTGTGAGCAGTTCCAACAGTGTCGTTTCCAATTCCAATCAGGCAAAGGACATTCATTTTAACCTGTTCGCCCAGCCAAACGGCGGTCGGCTGCTTGCTGTTTTGCTTGTCGGCATTGGTCTGTGGGCAATCCTCCAACTGATCGTGGGCGGTGCAGTTCAACTGGGATATGCTCATTTTAATCTGAACCTTGTAGATGGAAAGGATGCTGCCATCTCGGACTTGTTCTCTCAGAAAGACCGTCTGTGGGATGGCTTCTGCATGAAATTCCTGCAGGGTCTGTACATCGCCCTCTGGTCGCTGCTGTTGGTGATTCCGGGAATCGTGAAAACATACAGCTATGCGATGACACCTTACATCATGTCCGAGCATCCTTCGTTGACTGCAAATGAAGCGATCACAGAATCCCGGCGGATTATGGACGGCAACAAATGGCGGCTGTTCTGTCTGGATTTCAGCTTCATTGGCTGGGAGCTGCTCTGTTCGTTGCCACTGTATGCCGGGGGTTTTCTGGTTCTCAAATATTTCACCGGTTCAGAGGCTATGGCGATTTCTCTTTTTCTCCTGCTGACAATTCCATTGAGCATTGGCTTCTTTTTTGTACGCCCCTATGAGGAAGCTGCATGGGCCACTTTCTACCGTGATATTACCGCAGCACCTACCGAACCGGATGAAGCATACTGACTTTTATACTATTTCTCAGATGTGACCGGACTTTCTAGGTGATCTGCGTATGGAGAAGAAACCTGACCGTTCCGAAATAATTGCAATGACCCTCTTATTTGCTTTAACGCTGGTGCTTACGGTATTAAAAGTGACGAGAACGGTTTCACTGCCTTGGTTGTGGGTGCTGGGTCCGCTTTGGCTTGGCACATATCGGTACCGTGATTAGGGCTGCTTGCGCTGGGAGATTTCTCCCAGCGTTTTTTATTCCTCGGAGATGCCGAGATATTGGTCGATCTCCATGATACCCTCCCCACTGACCTCCACCAGATCTTCAAAGGGCACTACGGTGTCGCCCACCTGCAAGGTGCGGAACACCGGGTCGATGCGGTCTGCCTTGCCAGTCAGGGTGACGTAGTTGCCCACTGCGGGAATCTCCGGGTGGGCGGTATCCTCCTTGAAGTACCGCACCGTGATGGTCATGCCCTTGGTGACCTGCATCAGCCGATCGGACAGAGCCGACATTTCTTCCTCGGTCAAAATGCGCTTGGTCACCCGCTCGGTGCGCTGTTTTTCTGCGGCAAGCTGCTCATCATAATACTGCTTCTATTTATCCTTTGGCAATCTCCAGATAAACGCTAAAATGGAGCATCTACTGCACATCCTAACTTAATATGCACTGAATAAAAGAAAAAGCCTTATATTTCAATCTATAGAGGCCAATCTGTGGTATAATTGGAGCAAGAGAACTGGAAAAAATCCAGCAAAAACCTTGTACCTGGAGGGCAGCTATGTATCGTTACAGCAATGGCCAGATCAGCTTGGCGGATTAATCGAGTATCTAATGCAGCAGGAGACCATCCTCCGGAAATGTGAGGCAGTGCTGGATCTACCGTCCGTGTATGAGAAAATGGTGCAGTTGTGCAGCAAAGAAGATAGTCGTCCGCCCCTCGCCCCAGCGTTCATCGTAAAGTACCTGCTGGTGAGTTTCCTGTACAGCAAACCATTGAACCGGCAGATCGGGCAGCGCACCCCTTCACCTCAAAGCTAACGAAGCTAATGAACTGCACGCTGCCACCAGCCTTCAGTACCTCCATCACAACTGCGACGTGGACGTTCAGTGCCGCCTCCCTGTCCTTTCTTCGTCAGGCCAGGCTTTTTTCGCAATAGTGGCGACGAATTCGTTCTTGCTGTTTTTCGTTTGAAAAGAGCCTTATGACCTGGGCGCTCTCCGGTCGTGGGTAGCGTAGTAGGCTCGCTTATTTTCGTACATGCAATAGTCGGCCTTGTCCAGCAGCGTTTGCATGATGCAGCCTTCATAATCGGCGGAGATCGCCCAACCGTAGGCGTAGCTGAGAGGAAGCTGATTGCCGTCACGGTTTGCAGCGTCGGCTTCCCTGCGCAGACTGTCCAGTATGCCCTCCACCTCCTGCCGGTCCGTATGGTAAATGACCGCCATAAATTCGTCGCCGCCGTATCTGCCCACGAAATGCTTTTCCGGGATCACCCGGCGTAAAAGCCGGGCAAAGCTCAGGATCAGTTGGTCACCCGCCGAATGACCCCTCGTATCGTTGACGGTTTTCAGATTGTTCAGGTCAAATATGACGCAGGCCGTAGGCTCCCGGAGAATTTCCCTGTTGTTGAGAAGCTCCTCGCAGGAGCCTTTGTTGGGCAGGCCGGTATGGATGTCGATGTATGCCTTCTGCTCCAGCAGTTGGTTTTTCCGGGCCATTTTCAGTGCCATGGCGGTCTGGAGCATGATCAGGATCACCAGGCACAGCATATCCAGTGCCGAGAGGATCTCAATAGTGCGGATCTTCATGGCGATCTTTTCTGAATAGTGTTCCGCGGCAGACACCGTTTCGTCCGCCATTTCAAAATAGGTCTCGCTCATGGCAACGATTTGGGTGTTCTCATATCCACGCTGTCTGGCCGCCGCGACCTCCGCCTTGAGCCGCTCCCAGTAGGCACTCTGGATGTCCAGCCTTTCCTGATAGGCCGCGTCCTTGAGCTTTACCAATTCGTAGTGCCCATCCCCGGATGTCAGATCGCTTAAAATATCGTCTAAATACGCGATCAACTCATCGTTTCGGGTGCCTGTGATCTCCAGCTTTACCGCCCGCTGCGTGTCTCCGCGCACCAGCCCGGCATAATTGATGACGCGGGCCGTGCCCTTCAGGTTGCCGATCTCGACCATCATCAGAGCGACAAGGATCACCAAAATCAGCACAAGGCAGCTTTGCAGGATGCTGATGAGATTTTTGCGATCTATTTTTACATTTCCTTTTATCATAACGACCTCGATCACGGAACGACCATGATATTCTTTATTGCGAATCAGTCTTGATGAATACTTTACTCTGTAACGCACATCATGTCAATAACAATGGAAATTTTTCTACTGTCTCCCAAGAATGATCGGCATGAATAAAATGAAAAGCACGCACTTTATTGCTTGTTTCGGTTGGATGGCTTAGGCTTGTCAGGGATCGCCTCATCCGCCTTGGATGGGCGACCCCTGCGAGCCCCAACCAATTTCTCCGCTTTCTGGTTTTCAGTCATAGTCTTTTCTGCTTTCGGCGGACTGCCATGGCACAGCTTTTTCGGCTTCTATAATTGTAAGGAACATGGCTTTTCGCTGAATGGAAAGCGAAGCTGACCCGGGCTGGGGCGGTCTGTATGAAAGCAATATTTTTTTTGAAATAATCTTGACAAAATTTATCAAGATTGATATGATAGTATTAACAAGCAAGCGAAAAGAGGATGTGGAGCATGATCATCACCAAAGAGACGGACTACGCGCTGCGCATTTTGCGGGTGCTGCTGGACGGGGAGAAGCATTCGGTGGCCGAGATGTCGGAAACGGAATTGATCCCCAATCAGTTTGCCTACCAGATTCTGCGCAAGCTCTCCGCCGGCAATTTGGTGCGGGTGAGCCGCGGCGCTCTCGGCGGCTGCGAGCTGTCCTGCGATCTGGACGCGACCTCCCTCTACGATCTCATGGTGGTCGTGGGGGAGCGGGGCATCCTGTGCGCCTGCATGGAGCCGGGATATGAATGCCGCTGGCATGACAAGCATGGGCGGTGCGCCATCCACTGTCAGCTGGCGGCCTTGCAGCAAAAGCAGGACGAGGCGTTCCGTGCCGTGAGCCTGCGCAGGCTGCTGACCGGCGGATCCGATCCCCAAGATACAAGCAAGCTGTAAAATTTTAAAAGGAGGTACCCGTATGCTGTTTCAAACCACGTCGGCGCACGAAGAGCTGCGCGCGAAGATCCGGAGTTTTGCGGAGGAGGAGATCAAGCCACTCGCATTTTTAATGGATCAGAACAATGAGTTTCCCGAGGAGGCTGTCAAGAAGCTGGGTAAGCTGGGCTGGATGGGCATTCCCTACCCCAAGGAGTACGGCGGTGCCGGTCTTGATGCTCTGAGCTACGCCATCGCGGTGGAGGAGCTGGCCCGTGTGGACGGCGGCACGGGCGTAATCCTCTCCGCCCACGTCTCCCTCGGCTCATGGCCCATTTTCGCCTATGGCACCGAGGAGCAGAAGAAGAAATATCTGGTTCCGCTGGCCAAGGGCGAGAAGATCGGCGCCTTCGGCCTTACGGAGACCAACGCCGGATCCGACGCCGGCGGCACGGAGACCACGGCGCTGGATAAGGGGGACTACTACCTCCTCAACGGCGGCAAGATCTTCATTACCAACGCCCCTAAGGCGGACACCTATGTGGTTTTCGCCGTCACCACGCCGGACATCGGCACCCGGGGCATCTCCGCTTTCATCGTGGAGAAGGGCTGGAAGGGCTTTGAGTTCGGCGACCACTATGACAAGATGGGTATTCGCTCCTCCTCCACGGCGGAGCTGATCTTCAACAACGTGAAGGTTCCCAAGGAAAACCTATTGGGCAAGGAGGGCGAGGGCTTCAAGATTGCCATGTCCACGCTGGACGGCGGACGCATCGGCATCGCCGCGCAGGCGCTGGGCATCGCCCAGGGCGCGTTTGAGCACGCGTTGAGCTATTCCAAGGAGCGTGTCCAGTTCGGCAAGCCCATCGCGGCCCAGCAGAGCATCGCCTTCAAGCTGGCGGATATGGCAACCAAGCTGCGCTGCGCCCGGTTCCTCATCTACTCCGCGGCGGAGCTGAAGGAGCAGCACGCGCCTTACGGCATGGAGTCCGCCATGGCGAAGATGTACGCCTCGGACATCGCGCTGGAGGTCACCAATGATGCCTTGCAGATCCACGGCGGCAGCGGCTACCTCAAGGGCATGGAGGTGGAACGGGCCTACCGCGACGCCAAGATCACCACCCTCTACGAGGGCACTAACGAGATCCAGCGGGTGGTCATCGCCTCTCATCTGTTGGGCAGGCTGGGCAAGAGCTCCGGCGGCGAGAGCCGTTCGGCGGCCAAGAAACCCGCGCCCATCACCGGCATTCGCAAAAAGACCATCTTCCGGGAGGGGGATGCTGCCCAGCAGGTGGCCGACCTTGTGGCGGCGCTGAAGAAGGATGGTCACGACTTCTCCGTGGGCATCCCTATGGATACGCCCATCCCGCAGGCGGAACGGGTGGTCTCCGCGGGCAAGGGCATCGGGGAGAAAAAGAACATGAAACTGGTAGAGTCGCTGGCCAAGGCCGCCGGCGCGGCCATCGGTTCTTCCCGCCCTGTGGCGGAGACTCTCAAATATCTGCCGCTGAACCGCTATGTGGGTATGTCCGGTCAGAAGTTCACCGGCAATCTGTACATCGCCTGCGGCATCTCCGGCGCATCCCAGCACCTTAAGGGCATCAAGGACGCCTCCACCATCGTGGCCATCAATAAGAACGGTAACGCGCCTATCTTCAAGAATTGCGACTACGGCATCGTGGGCGATGTGGAGGAGATCCTGCCCCTGCTCACTGCCGCGCTGGATAGCGGCGAAAAGCTGCCCGCGCCGCCCATGGTAAAGATGAAGCGACCCACGCCGCCGAAGCCCGCCCCCATCGGCGACCGCTACGTCTGCAGCGGCTGCGGCTACGAGTATGTGCCGGAGTTGGGCGACGAGGACGGCGAGATCGCGCCCGGTACGCTCTTTGAGCAGCTTCCCGCCGAGTGGGTGTGTCCCGAGTGCGCGGAGACGAAGGATCAATTTGTAAAGGCTTGAGGCCGTGAAGGAGGCAAGATAAGATGTATTGCGTGCGTAAAGTAACGAACGACCTCTACTGGGTGGGCGCCAACGACCATCGCCTGGCCCTGTTTGAAAACTGCTTTCCCATTCCCCGGGGCGTAAGCTACAACGCCTACTGCCTGCTGGATGAAAAGACGGTGCTCTTTGACACGGTGGACTGGTCTGCCTGCCGCCAGCTTTTGGAAAATCTGGCGTATGTGCTGGATGGCCGCGAGCTGGACTACCTGCTGGTCAACCATCTGGAGCCGGATCACGCCGCCTGCATCGAGGAGATCCTGCTGCGCCATCCCAAGGTGAAATTGATCTCCAACGAGAAGGCATTCATGCTCATGCGGCAGTTCGGCTTCCATGTGGACGGACATGAGTGCATCGAGGTGAAGGAGGGCGACACCTTCTCCTTCGGCAAACACACCGTCACCTTTGTGGGCGCGCCTATGGTTCACTGGCCGGAGGCCATGGTGACCCTCGACGTCACCGACGGCGTCCTCTTTTCCGCCGACGCCTTCGGCACCTTCGGAGCGCTGGACGGCAAGCTGTTCGCCGACGAGGTGGACTTCGAGCGGGACTGGCTGGACGACGCCCGTCGCTACCTTACCAACATCGTGGGCAAGTACGGCCCCCACATCCAGCTCCTGCTGAAAAAGGCCGGCGGCGTTTTGGATCAGATCAAGTACATCTGCCCGCTCCACGGCCCCGTGTGGCGCAAGGATCTGGGCTGGTTCATTGAAAAGTACGACACATGGAGCCGCTATGCCCCTGAGACCCAGGGCGTGCTCATCGTCTACGCCTCTATGTACGGCAACACGGAGAACGCGGCGCAGGCGCTGGCGACGTCGCTCTGCGATAAGGGCATGAGCAAGGTGGCGATGTACGATGTGTCCTCCACTCATGTCTCCCAGCTGATCTCCGAGGCGTTTAAGTACAGTCACATTGTCCTGGCCTCTGTGACCTACAACCTCGGCATCTACCCTGCCATGCATGACTTCCTCATGGATATGAAGGCACTGAATCTGCAAAACCGCACCTTTGCCATCATTGAAAACGGCTCATGGGCGGTGAAGTCCGGTGACCTCATGCAGAAATTCGTCAACAATGAGCTTAAGAACATGACGGTGCTCAACGAGCGGCTCAGCCTCGCCTCGTCCATGGGCACGGACAAGCGCACTGAGCTGGAAGCACTGGCGGACGCCATTCTGGAATCTATGAAATAACTGGCAGGAAAGCCAAAACCAAGACAACAGACAACAAACAGCCCTGCCGCGTCGGCTGCAGAAAAACCGGCTTTCAAAAACAGAGCGGGCAAGCGTGATACTGCGCTTGCCCGCTCTTTGCCCAAAAGGACATGAGAAGTGACCGGAGAAGATGAGAGGATCGAAATGGAGATCAGAAAACGAAACGGGGAGTCTGTTCCCTTTCAACAGGAGAAAATTTTCAACGCCATGAAAAAGGCGTTTGACGGACAGGGCAAGGAGATCGGGAGCAGAGAGATGGATGAGATCCTCGCCACCGTTCTCAACAATCTCTCCGTCACAGTGCCGCTCACCGTAGAACGTGTGCAGGACGAGGTGGAGCGAACGCTCATGGAGCGCGGACACTATGAGGTGGCCAAGGCGTACATCCTCTACCGCGAAAAGCGGTCTGCGCTGCGCCGTGTCCGGCATACCATCGCGCGGACGGTGGGGGATGACTCGCTTGACGAGGTGCTGCGCCGCATCCAGATGGATTTTACCGAGGAAGTCTACTCCCTCGCGGCGCTTCAAATGAAGTTTGAGAGTTTCTGTCGTCTGGGCATGACGGAGGATGAGCGGGCTGAGGCACTGACCAAGGCGGCGGTAGAGCTGACTACGGCAGAGGCACCCAAGTGGGAGTTCATCGCGGCGCGGCTTCTGAACCACTCCTTTCGCTGTCGCAACGCACAGGAATGGGAGGGGCGCGGCGTCTGCGACCTCTATGGCAAGCTTCGCTATCTGACGGATAAGGGACTCTACGGTGACTATATCCTTGCCCACTATACCCACGAGGAGATTGCCATGGCGGAGGACTTTCTCTGCCCGGAACGGGACGAGCTGTTCACCTACTCCGGCCTTGACCTGCTGCTCAAACGCTATGTGATCCAGTCACGCAGCCGCGTGCCGCTGGAAACACCGCAGGAGATGTTTTTGGGTATCGCGCTGCATCTTGCTATGAACGAAGGCTCTGACCGCATGGGGTGGGTAAAACGCTTTTACGATATGCTCAGCCGTATGGAGGTCACAATGGCGACACCTACCATGTCCAACGCACGAAAGCCCTACCATCAGCTTTCAAGCTGCTTTGTGGACACTGTGCCGGACAGTCTGGACGGCATCTACCGCTCTCTGGACAACTTCGCAAAGGTCTCTAAATTCGGCGGTGGAATGGGGATGTACTTCGGTAAGGTGCGCGCTGCAGGCAGCACCATCCGCGGCTTTCAAGGGGCGGCGGGCGGTGTTATCCGCTGGATCCGGCTGGTCAACGACACCGCCGTGGCGGTGGATCAGTTGGGGATGCGGCAGGGCGCTGTGGCGGTTTACTTAGACGCATGGCACCGGGATCTGCCGGAATTCCTTCAACTGCGCACCAACAACGGCGACGACCGCATGAAGGCACATGATGTGTTTCCCGCCGTGTGCTATCCGGATCTCTTCTGGCGACTGGCGGAGGAGAACATAGACGCGCCGTGGCATCTCATGTGTCCGCATGAGATCCTCACGGTCAAGGGCTACGCACTGGAGGATTACTGGGGTACAGAATGGGAGAAGCGGTATCTGGACTGCGTCAATGACCCGCGCATCGAAAAGCGCAGCGTCACCGTCAAGGACATCGTGCGGCTGGTGCTTCGCTCGGCAGTGGAGACCGGCACACCCTTCGCTTTCAATCGCGACAGTGTAAATCATATGAACCCAAACGGCCACACGGGAATGATCTATTGCTCCAATCTCTGTACGGAGATCGCGCAGAACATGGCACCCATCGAGCACATCAGCACTGAGGTGCACACGGAGAACGGCGACACAATTGTGGTGACGGCCACACGCCCAGGTGAGTTTGTGGTCTGCAATCTGGCGAGTCTGTCTCTCGGTAATCTGCCGGTGGAGGACGAGGCCTATATGGAACGCACGGTGGAAACGGCCATCCGCGCACTGGATAATGTGATCGACCTCAACTTCTACCCGTTGGAATACGCGCGGCTTACCAATCAGAAGTACCGCAGCATCGGCCTGGGCGTCAGCGGCTACCACCACATGCTGGCAAAGCGCGGCATCCACTGGGAGAGCGATGAGCACCTTGCCTTCACCGACGCAGTGTTCGAGCTCATCAACTACGCCGCCGTCAAGGCGGACACAGCTCTGGCACGGGAAAAGAGTCGTTACGCGCTCTTTGAAGGCAGCGACTGGCAGACGGGCGCGTATTTTGAAAAGCGGGGTTATACCTCCGAAAAGTGGCGGGCGCTTGCGAAAACGGTGGCGGTGCAGGGAATGCGCAACGCCTATCTGCTGGCGGTCGCACCGACCTCCAGCACATCTATCCTCTCCGGCACGTCGGCGGGCATAGATCCAATTATGAAGAAATTCTTTTTAGAGGAAAAAAAGGGCAGCATGCTGCCCCGCGTTGCTCCGGAGCTTTCTATGGACACATGGTGGTACTATAAGGCAGCGCATCTAATCGACCAAAGCTGGTCGGTACGCGCCGCGGGCCTTCGCCAGAGACATATTGACCAGGCGCAGAGCATGAATCTCTATATCACCAACGACTATTCCATGCGTCAGGTGCTCAGACTGTATTTGGAGGCGTGGAGGGCCGGCGTCAAGACCATTTACTATGTCCGCAGCAAGGCCCTTGAGGTCGAGTCCTGCGAAAGCTGCTCGTCATAAGGAGGATAGCATGACGGAACTGAAGAAAAAGCCCCTCTTTAACCCGGAGGGCGACCCTGATGTGCGCCTGCGGCGCATGATCGGCGGCAATACCACAAACCTCAACGACTTCAACAATATGAAGTACGCTTGGGTCAGCGACTGGTACCGGCAGGCCATGAACAACTTTTGGATCCCTGAGGAGATCAATCTCTCGCAGGATGTGAAGGACTATCCCCGCCTGCTGTCAGCCGAGCGCAGCGCCTACGATAAAATTCTGAGTTTTCTTGTCTTTTTGGATTCCATTCAGACAGCGAACCTGCCTAATATCGGCGCCTACATTACCGCCAACGAGGTCAATCTCTGCCTGTCCATTCAGGCGTTTCAGGAGTGTGTCCACTCACAGAGCTACAGCTATATGCTCGACACCATCTGTTCCCCCGTGGAGCGCAATGACATCCTCTACCAATGGAAAACGGACGAGCATCTGCTGCGCCGCAACACCTTCATTGGGGACTGCTACAACGAGTTTCAGGAGCGGAAGGACGCTCCCACGCTGCTGCGCGTGATGATGGCAAACTATATTTTGGAGGGCATCTATTTTTACAGCGGCTTTATGTTCTTCTACAATCTCTCCCGAAACGGGAAGATGCCCGGCTCGGCGCAGGAGATTCGCTACATAAACCGCGATGAGAACACGCACTTGTGGCTGTTCCGCAATATCATCACGGAGCTGCAAAAGGAGCAGCCGGAGTTGTTCACCGCCGAGAGCGTACAAGCGCTGCGCGAGATGATGCGTGAGGGCGTGGAGCAGGAGATCGCATGGGGGCATTATGTAATCGGCGACGACATCCCGGGGCTGAACCGGCAGATGATCAGCGATTACATCCGCTATCTCGGCAACCTCCGCTGGACGAGCCTTGGCTATCCCGCATTGTATCCAGGCTTTGAGAGCGAACCGGAGAGCATGGAATGGGTCAGCCAGTACGCCGACGCCAACATGGTCAAGACCGATTTCTTTGAGGCACGCAGTACCGCCTACGCCAAGAGCACCGCACTGATAGACGATTTATAAGAAAACCAAAGACATCAGAATAGGAGATACTACTATGAATTACAGCGCTATGATCCAAAATCGCAGATCCGTTCACGCATTCTGCGAAAAGGAAGTTCCGAGCGAGGCTATCGGCCAGCTCCGATCCTACTATGAAAAGACCTGCCCCCGTCTTGTCCCGGAGATTGCAACGGAGTTGATCGTCTTGGACAAGGATGCACAGCCGGCGCTGGAGAGCTCAGCGGGCTATAATCAATTTCTCATCGGAGCACCGCACTACCTGCTCCTTATGTCTGCCCCGCATTCCTATGCGGCCATCAACGCCGGCTACATGATGGAAGATCTCGTCCTCAAGCTGACTGAGTTGGACATTGACACCTGCTGGATGACCTTCACCGACAGCGACAAAATCAAAAAGGCACTGTCTCTCGCCACCCCGTTAGAGGTGGCGGCAATCGTTGCCTTTGGCTACGGGGAAAAGACCGCAAAAAAGCTGCGGCTGAATATCCTAAGTATGTCTCAGATCGATGTGCGGGCCGAGCAGCAGTACTACGCGCCCAAAAAGGGCGTGCATGATTTGGTTCACATGGGGAGCTGGAGCAACAAGTCTGGGCTTGACGAGATGATGGACTTCTACGACGATATGCTCTGGCAGTCCTTCTACGCCGCTTCGCTCTCCCCCAGCTATCTCAACCGTCAGCCCTATGGCTTCCTTGTGCAGGATCACAGCATCTATTTGGTGCAGCAGGAGGATGCCTACACCGATAATTTGGATGCCGCATTGGATCTCGGTATTGTCATGCTCCACTTCTCCGCTGTCGCCTCCCAGTGGGCGGGGCAGGTACACTGGGAACTTTCACCTGCTGCGCCCGACGGCCTGCCGGAAGGACTTCGCTCCGCTGCGGTGTACCACATGTAACGACTCTGGGGGAAGCAAGGCAACGGTAAAATGCGCGACCGCCGATCCGCGGTTGAGCGTATGTTTCATTAGAAAAGAAGAACCTATCAGTCAGAGTCTGAGTAAGGAAAATAGGAGGTATTTTTTATATGGCTATCCAAACGGTAACAGATGCCATCCGCTATGTAGGGGTGGATGATAACACATTGGCACTCTTTGAAAACCAGTACCCCGTCCAGCCTATGGGAGTGAGCTACAACTCCTATGTCATTCTGGATGAGAAGATTGCCGTGATGGACAGCGTGGACGCACGGGCAACGGAAGAATGGCTTTCCAATGTGGCGCGGGTGTTGGAGGGGCGCAGCCCCGACTATCTTGTGGTCACACACATGGAGCCGGATCATTCCGGCAGCCTCATGCGGCTGGCACAAAAGTACCCGGAGATGAAGATCGTGGGAAACGCGAAAACATTTACCCTGATCAAGCAGTTCTTCGGCACAGGTGCATTGTCGGAAGACCGTATGCTGGAGGTTGGCGAAAGAGATACGCTTTCCTTGGGTTTGCACCGGCTGCGCTTTCTGCTGGCGCCGATGGTACACTGGCCGGAGGTGATGACGGCGTATGAGGAAACGGAAAAAATCCTGTTCTCGGCGGATGCCTTCGGACGCTTTGGCTCACTGGAACGGACTGCCCGTGCCCCCTGGGTGCCGCAGGCCCGACGGTATTATTACAATATTATCGGGAAATATGGCGCACAGGTGCAGGCTCTGCTGAAAAAATCTCCGCGCTGGAGATCAAAACGATCTGCCCGCTCCATGGCCCCATGCTCACAGAAGGACTTGGGGAGTATCTGCGGCTCTATGATCTCTGGTCACAATGGAAACCGGAAGAACCGGAGGGCATCCTGATCGCTCACGCATCGATCCATGGAAATACTGCCCATGCGGCGAAGACCCTCAAGAGCAAGCTGGAGGGCAAAGGTGCGCAAGTCACCATATGCGATCTGACGGCAACAGACCTTTCCTACGCTGTTGCCAGTGCATTCTACTGCGGGAAGTTGGTTTTAGCCAGCTCCACCTATGACGGAGGACTGTTTCCGCCCATGAGGGAGTTTTTGGAACATTTACGGACAAAGGGATTCCGAAACCGCCGGGTTGGCCTTATTGAAGACGGCTCTTGGGCACCTGCTGCCGCGCGGCTGATGCGCACCAAATTGGAGGAGATGAAGGATATCCACCTTTACGAAACGGTAGTGTCTCTGCGTGGTGCATTGAACCAAACCAGCGAAGCGCAGATGGACGCTCTGGTGGCTGAGCTCTGCGCAGAATAAGCTGCAACAAACCGCAGCTATTCTCGTACAGATGATGGTCTTACTCATCTGCTTTATGTCCCAAGGGCAGAGTACCGTCATCTCAGGTTGAGGTCACGATGTGGTGTGGGGCGAGACCGGAGTCTTGAGAATACCCAAACAAAGGAAAGGAGCTGGCAGATATGGCAGCTATGAACATGAATCAGGAGCAGTTTGAGCAGGCGATCCGGGAGGAAAAGCCCGTTTTGGTGGATTTCTGGGCGCCCTGGTGCGGCTACTGCCGGAGGATCGGCCCCGCGTATGAGAAGATCGGAGAGGAATACGCGGACAGCCTCGCCGTCGGCAAGATCAACATTGACGAGGAGCCGCGGCTGGCGGGGGCCGAGGGGATCGAGGACATCCCAACTCTGGTGCTGTACCGGAACGGAAAGGCCGTGGATTCCATCACCGCGCCCGGCTCAAAGGCAGAAATCGACCGTTTCATTCAGGAAGCCTTGGCGAAATAACGGAGGGTTCAGATATGAACAACAATCATGTTTATGATATGCTCGTGGTGGGCGGCGGCCCGGGCGGCTACACCGCCGCCCTGTACGCGGCACGGGCGGGGCTGGACACCATCGTGCTGGAAAAACTGTCCGCCGGTGGGCAGATGGCCCTGACCGAGCAGATCGACAACTATCCCGGCTTTGAGGACGGGATCGACGGCTTCTCTCTGGCGGAGAAGATGCAAAAGCAGGCGGAGCGCTTCGGGGCACGCAGCGAATACGCAGAAGTCCTCCGCATGGATCTGACGGCGGTTCCCAAGCTCGTGGAGACCAGCGAGGGGATCTTCCTGGGGAAAACCGTGGTGCTGGCCACCGGTGCGGACCCCAGAACGCTGGGCGTTGCCGGAGAGACTGAGCTGTTGGGCCGGGGCGTGGCCTACTGCGCCGCCTGCGACGGGATGTTTTACAAGGGCAAAACGGTGGTCGTGGTGGGCGGCGGCAATTCCGCCGCGGCAGATGCCCTCCTTCTCAGCCGCGTGGCGAAAAAAGTGATCCTCGTCCACCGCAGAGACACCCTGCGGGCCACCAAGATCTATCACGAGTCGCTGTCACAGGCCGAAAACGTGGAATTCCGTTGGAACAGCGTCGTTTCCGCGCTGCTTTCCGGGGACAGGCTGACCGGCGTCCGCCTGCGGGACACCGTCACCGGTGAGGAAAGCGTGGTGGACTGCGACGGCGTATTTGTCAGCGTGGGCCGACAGCCCGCCACGGCGCTGGCGGTGGGTCAACTGGCGCTGGACGGCGGCGGCTATATCGTGGCCGGAGAGACCACGGAAACCAGTATTCCCGGCGTTTACGCCGTGGGCGACGTGCGGACGAAGCCCCTCCGTCAGGTGGTCACCGCCGTGGCGGACGGCGCGGTGGCAGTCCACATGGCGGAGAAATATATCGCGGAAAACCGATAAGGGAGGTAGATTGAAAAAGCCATGTTTAAGGTCAGGCCGGATACGACCGCAGTGGGGATGCCGACATATCTGCAAGGCAAACTGCCAGAGTGATGGCAGATAAGATAACCCATGTAAGATCGGGAGATATGTTGTCTCTCCATATCCAGTCCACGCAACAGTGAGCAACTGAACACAAAACACAGCCGCAGATGTACTCTGCGGCTGTGTTTTTATGCGTAGTATTACCGCGTGACAAGCGGTTTTACTGTGACGGCGTCACATAATTTGAGAAAATCGGCTTCGAGGCAGCTTTTGGAGCACAAGCCCTTTGTGGTTGTTGACAGAGAAAAAAATATAGGTATAATAAAAGCAAAATAATAAGATTCATTCTTGCATTTGGAGAGTTGGCGGTATGCCAAAATACGCAGAGGAGATATTGGCCGCCGTAACGGAGCTGCAGCAGTATCCCAAGGCGGAGCAGGTGTTCCTGAAGATGAAAAGGGAGCATCCCAGCATCGCTCTGGGTACGGTATATCTGCCCCCATGCCGGGAGCAGGAAAAGACAATCTTATGGAGGAGAAGTATCATGAACGCTAACGTATCTCTTCTGCTCAACGAGCAGATCAATAAGGAGTTCTACTCCGCCTATCTGTATCTGGACTTTGCCAACTACTACGCCGCCGTCGGACTGGACGGCTTTGAGAACTGGTACCGGGTACAGGCGCAGGAGGAACGGGATCACGCCATGCTGTTTTGTCAGTATTTGCAGAATAACGGCGAGGGCGTCACCTTTGAGGCTATCGCAAAGCCGGAGTGGGAACGAGGCGACCACATGGCCCCGCTGAAAAGAGCACTGGAACACGAGATGCTGGTCACCGCCAGCATCAATGCCATCTACGCCGCCGCATACGAGGTCAGGGACTTCCGCACCATGCAGATGCTGGACTGGTTCATCAAGGAACAGGGTGAGGAGGAGAAGAACGCCGCTGACCTTATTACCAAGATGGATCTGTTCGGCGGTGACAGCAAGGGGCTGTATATGCTAAACAGCGAGCTGAAGGCACGGGTCTACACCGCGCCCTCGCTGGTGCTGTAAGCCCCGCGTGTCTGCGGGATTTCGCATCAGGCAAAAGGCAGACTACATACAGGTGGCCTGCCTTTCCTTCCACCAGATGGTTAGATTGTGCTGACTGCGTATAATAAATAAGCAGCGCCCGCCGGGAGATCTCCCGGCGGGCGCTGCTGTGTTCAGAGGAACGTTATTTTTCTTGCCTTACTTTGCGGCATCCACCAGCACACCAACGTAGCCGGCAGTATCCACCAGCGTGGCACCGGAAACGGCGTCCACAGCCTTTTCATCTTTGCTCAGAGCCTCGGCGTCGGCAATGCTCATGCCGTTCACGTGATTCTGGATGGCGTCGTAGTTGGCATCCAGCGAAACGGTGGAACCAGCCTTTTCGGCCATCATCTTGCTGTAGTAATCGGCGTTGACCCGCTTGGACATCAGCACCTTGCCCTCGGCGTAGCCTGCGCCGAAGTCAGAATCGGAGTTGGGCACACCGACGACCCCGGCGTCCGAACCGGCAAACTGGAACTCGTCAATGTAGCTCAGCACGATGGTGTCCCCGGCGGTGGCGACAGCGCCGGAGGTGAAGCACTTGGTACCGTGTGCGGCCCCATAGACCACATTCAGCTTCAGGTCCTCGGAGCTGCCGTTGAACTCCACGGCCTGCGTGGTCTGGGCGTTTTTGGCGGCATCCACGATGGCAGAGAGATAACCGGCGGTATCCACCAGCGTTGCGCCGGAGACGGCGTCCACAGCCTCGGCACCCTTGGCAGCCACATCCTCCAGCTCGGAGATGGTCTTGCCGACGGCAAAGTTCTGGATGGCATCGAAGTTTGCGTCCAGAGCGACCGTGGAGCCGCCCTTTTCGGCCATCATCTTGCTGTAATAATCAGCGTTGGCCCGCTTGGACATCAGCACCTTGCCCTCGGCGTAGCCTGCGGCAAAGTCGGAGTCGGAGTTGGGCACAGCGGTCACGCCTGCATCGGCGCTGGTGAACTGGAAATCGTCGAGGTAGGCGGCGAGGATGACGTCATCCTTCACCACAGCCACCGCTTCGGTGAAGCACTTGGTGCCGTGGGCGGCAGCATAGGCCTGACCGATTTGGATGCCGCCTTCCACCGGGACGATGGCGGCGGGCTCAGCGGGGGCTGCGGCAGCAGAGTCGGCGGGAGCCTCTTCGGCCAGCTCCACACCCAGTGCGGCGGCAACAGCCTTCCGGACGGCCTTGGTGGTCACCGTGGCACCGGCAACGCCGTCGATGGCGGGACCGTTGGCGGCCACGACCTGCTTGGACAGCTCTTCCAGTGCAGCGCCGCCGATGCTTTCGGTCTCCTGTGCACCTTCCAGCTTGCAGTCGGTAACAGTGCCGTTGGCATCCACGGTCAGGGTGGCGGTGACAGCACCGCCAAAGCCGTCGGCAGAGCCGGTCTTAGTCACACCGGCAGCGGTGGAGCTGCTGCTGCCGCCGCAGGCGGCCAGAGAGACGCCAACAACGAGGCTCATGGCCACGGCAGCGCTCAGTTTGCGGATGATCTCCTGTTTCATGGGTCTTTCCTCCAGAGAAAAATCGGTTTGTGTTCGGTCCCCAGAAAATGTCATATCTTTTCAAGGATGTTTACAAAAGATAACATATTTTGTGAGGTGCTGTCAAGAGATTTTAGCACATACTTCGTGAAGAATGATAAATTGGTGTCAATTTGTGACGCTGACGGTATAAAAAAGCCGGAAACCAACGTGCAGCGGTCGGTTCCCGGCAGACGGAAGCGCTAAGGCGAAACTCAACGCTTGATGTCGTAGTTCATGTTCATCAGGTTGCGGATGGAGCTTACTTCGTCGGTGATGTTGGCATCGCCGTGGATGGTGTGCTTGATGGCGCTGCTGGCCACGGCAAAGTTGATCATATCCATGGCCTTGTAGTCGTGCAGCATGGCGTAGATGAGGCCGCTGGCGAAGGCATCGCCGCCGCCCACGCGGTCGAGGATATTAATGCCGGTTCCGCCTATGCCCATTACCGATTCAGCTTGCTTTGTGACACGAATGTACGGCAACATTTTTATCTGCCGATAACTCAACCTGCGTCAATCGAACGCTGCAATGGAGATGGCGGAGAACAGTTTGCGCGTACGAGCGTTCAGCTCAAGCAATGCTTCGTTCTCTCAGCACATCTTCATTGTAGCTTAGGTTTGGGCATCTGTATAGCTCACTGGCTGTGAACTTCTCAGAACCAACACCATTGTAGCAAGCAGTGCATTCGTGCGCACAAATGCAAATTTTGCGTTGCAAAATGCTTGTTGGGAAATCCCAAACCCTTTCTGATCTGCACCGTTCCGGTGCAGGCTGCGCATTCTTTCCGAACGCTATTGAATGTGTCAATGCACACTCTCTCCGAAAATCCGGGGCGCTTTTTGGTGCAAGCGTCAATGGCATAATTCCTAAGTTCATGATAGAATAGGTGCGTTGTGTGCCTGACACATGAAAACGGAAAGGACGATGCAGAAATGGAGCAGCTTTATCTGATGCCCGGTGAGGAACGCTACACAAAGTTTCGGGATGAGAACGGTGTGCCCAAAATCCGTTACACCTACTGCTCCCTGCACGGCAAGCTGTTCAATTGCGTGTGCCGCTCAACAGATGAAGCCCAACGGCTGTGTGAAGATTGGCTCGTAACGCAGGATCGCTGCTACATAAACTAAAAAAGTCGCCGAGGATTCCGCCCCATGAAAGGGTTAGAATCCTCGGCGACTTTCGTTTATCGGGTCTGCTGCTTTTCCTGTGCGTCTTTTTCTTCTGTGAAGAACAATTCAATATTTTTCTGTGCCTTTACCAACTCCTGCATTTCTTCTCGTGCCTTGCGATAGTCCGGGTAGGCTGCTTTCTTTTGGGTCAGAAGATCGGAATACTCTGCATTCAGTGCTTTGACCTTCGGCAGCTTTTTTAAGCCAGTTTCATCGAAAGCGGCCTTGGCTACTTTGTGCAGTGTGATTTCTTCCCGGTGAGTATCCAGAAACTTTTTGCTATATCCCGCTTTCCGGTAGGCATCGTAGACTGGGTGGGTCTTGGCGTAATTGACGATGTGCGTTTTCAGCACAGCAATTTCCGCCATCCGTGTTTCGGCGGCTTTGATGGAATCTCCCAGCTGGTGATATTTTTCTGTTGCCGCCGCTGCGCGTTCATTCAGTTCATCTGTGCTGCCAATTTTGTGCTCCTGCAAGAAAATCAGCGTCTTGGACATTTCTTTCAGATTATATTTTTTCGCCCATCGTGCATAGCCTTCGCTTTTGCCCTCGGAGAGCTTTGCCTGAATGTTAACCAGCAATTGGAACGGTTGCTCTTGGGGCGGCTGCTTCTGGTGGGGATGGTGTTCTGCTTTTCCTGCAATCACTGCTTTCAGTTCGTCCTCGCTATAGCCTGCGCCCAGCGTTTTGAATCGGATGAACCGTTTTTGTCGTGCGCCCTTGACGGAAGTGTATTTTCCACGCTTGACCTCATAACCCTGTTGTTCCAGTTTTTGCAGAAAATCTTCGTAATCCTTGGGCTTTTCTGCAAGGATACTGTCGATGATGCCACACAGCCTATCACGATTGCTTTCTTTGGGTGGATAGAGGGTACGTTTCTGCCGTTCCCGGTAGGGCTTTATTTCAATAACAGAGAGTTGATGCTCCAGACAAATCAAGTCGCTCAACCGCTGAACGGCCAGTGCCGAAAAGAAAAAATCCCGGAACTTTTTTGAACCGTCCAATGCGGTGGAGTTGAAAATCACATGGTTATGGATGTGGTGACGGTCCGTGTGCGTTGCCACCACAAAGGCGTGTTTGCCCTTGGTAAAGCGCATGGCTAGTTCGTAGCCCACCTTGTTGGCTTCTTCGGCGGTGATCTCGCCGGGTTTGAACGACTGCCGGATCTGATAGGCAATCACGTCACTTTTCTGTCTGCGCCCGGTAGCAAGTTCATACTGCCGCTTGGTAAGCATAAATTCTTCATCGACTGTCAGAGGACTGCACTCGTGGCAACTCACCAATTCACCTTGCTCGGTCTTATCGGGGTTCTGCACATAATCTGTGCGGCTTTTCAAACAGGCCGCAACGGTCTTTCCCTTATTCTTGTGCAATGCGATCAATCGTGTCGCAGCCATCACGAATCACCCCCTATAAAATGAAAATGCCGCCCGAAGGCGGCAAAGGATTAAAACTATTTCTTACAGTTCTGCAAGCCATTCACTAAAACGCCCGATACCCTCGGTGATGGCAGTTGCACCGAAAAAGAGGATGAAGCAGATGAACTCGGACACCAGCAGGATAAGAAACTGATCCCAAGTTTGACGGCAGGCGGTGTAGATGCCGCAGCCGAAGATGTAGAGCATCAGCGGAGCGACCACATAACTGGACAAAGTGAGCAGCCACTTTGCCATGAGAGCCAAAAACGCCACAAAGAGAGAAATCGGGAAAAGAACAACTTTCTTCAGCATAGACATCATATCAAGCACTTCCTTTCTGTTCGCCCTTATTATAAAGGTATCGACTACTACGTTGCAAGGATGTCAAGCATTATATGTACACCCGCAGTCCTCCAACTGCGGGAATTTTTATAGCTCTGCCAGCTTGGAAAGAATCTGCTTACCGATATCAATCAGTTCATCCAGCCGGGTGCGTAGATCGGCAAGGTCGGCAGAATAGATCTTGCCGCTTTCGTTGACGCGTTTTGCTACCTGATTCAAGTTGTTGCTGCAATTCTGGAGCAAATAAGCCATGCGCCGCAGCTGCGGAAGGTCGAGATTCAGGCAGTAGCCATCCAATGCCATTTTGCGGATATAGGCACTCAGGCTGTGGATGCCCATGCCATACATCTTATCTAAAATGCAGTTCCGTTCTTCATCAGTCACACGAATAAAGAGACGGTGTTCCCGCTTTTTCAAATTATCGGCCCTCCTTATCCAGATAGCTTTTGAACGGCTTAACAGGCTCTGGCTGATTGGCTTTTTCTTCCAGTGCAGACAGCACAGACGGACGAGTTGCGGGTGCTTCGGTTTCCTCTGCTTCTTCGGGAGCATCCTGCGAGGAACTGCGGTCACGGTCGATATTCAATAGAGCATTCAGTTCGGCAAGGCGAGCAGACTTTTCAGCCAGTTCTTCTTCCTGCGCGAAGGGCTTTGCCACTTCAACCTCTGCAGCCTGTTTCTGCTGCTCCAGATTTTGCAGAGCATTTTCGGCGTCTGCAATACGGTCCGTAAAGTTGTCGATGGCATTGTCCAGACGAGTGATATTGCCGCGCGCATCATCGCCCAGCGATACCGGGTAGCTCAACTCTGCCCGAAGAACGGCCTGATGCTCATTCTTAAAGCTGTCGAACCGAATATTCAGTTCAAAGCCACGGTAGGTGCCCAGCAACATCATGTCGGCATTAGGCATCTCCTGCCGAGCCAGCAAAAGCCGTTCGCCCGCAGCCTTTTTGTCATCGTACACCATGCCCTTGATAGTCATGCCGCAGAAGTTTTCTTTGTCCTGTGGGTGTGCTGCTGCAATCTGTGAATCCTGCTGCAAAGCAGCAATGCGGGTTTTCTGTTTCTGGATCTCCTCCGGGAAAGTTTTGAGCAGCTTATCCTCCAGACGATATTTCTGATTCTGGAAGTCTCCGCGCAGCACCTTCAATTTTGCTACCTGCACGTCCAAGTCCATCTTTTCCCGGATGCGAGGGTCGCCTGCACACAGAGCCTTGATTTCTGCGTAAGATAAAGCCTGTTCGTCAATATCATCGCAAGATCGCATAGGCGATTTGCTCGTCATGATCTGCGAGATAAACTTCTGTTTATTCTCAAGGGTCTGATAGAGGTAGGCGTCAAATGTCGATTCCGTGACGTAGTTATAGACGTAGACTTGTTTGTTTTGGTTGCCTTGGCGGATGATTCTGCCGTTGCGCTGGGTCATATCAGACGGACGCCAGCCTACATCCAGATGATGCACCGCTACGAGCAGCGTCTGGACGTTGGTCCCTGCTCCCATTTTGGCAGTGCTGCCCAGCAGCACACGCACCTGTCCGCTGCGTACCTTGGAGAAAAGTTCGGTGGCCATAATGTCACCAAAGCCAGTAGCAGATTTATTGCTGATCCGCCATTCGGAAGTGTAAGGGGAGTAGCGAACGGTGATGGCATTGTTGTAGCGGATACGATAGGGCGGCTGAAAAGTTTCCATCATGAACTGCTGCACAATAGAGGGGCAAGCCATGTGGCACCCAGCCGCACATCAATTTCAGAAGCTTCCAAATCTTTGGGCTGCGCCTTAGTCAGTGCGTCCACATTGCCCTTGAACTCCGAGCGGCTTTCTGCAGCAAGTTGTGCCATCCGTAGTTTATCGCGCACATTACCCGAAAGGTATTCGTCCGCTGTTTGCCAGCCGGCTTCCGGGTCGTCAGCATCCGCAGCAGGGTCTTTGAAAATCACGCCGGACAATTCGGTGGTGATGCGCTCATAGTTACCGGGAGTGCCCAGCAGTTCTGCCATATAAGGCAGGTCTACTTTGCCATGCTCCCCGATGGACACTGCCAGTGCTTCGCTGGGGGTATCCACGCTGGTGACAATACGTTCTGGGCGAATCGTCCGCTTGGTGAACATATCTGCCTTAGATTTGAGATTTTTATTCTCGTCCAGATTCTCCAGCGAGCAGAGCAGATAATAGGAGCTGTCATCATCGAACAGGCGGGCATTTTTCTTGTCGTTGATCAGACCGTATTTTGCAGTAAACGCATCGTAGGCATAATTCAGCTTTGCCTGCGATGCCTTGATATCCTCGTCCGGGAAGTCATTCAACTGCTGGTCGATCAACTCGTTGACGATCTGCCGCAGTTCCACCATGCCAGCCACACGGCCTTTGGCGTTGTCGGACAGTTCAATCTGTGTCATGATGGAGTTCTCGCGGTAGTAGATTTCACCATCCACCACAGTATAGCTGAAATTCTTCACGGTAGGGTCTGCGGGCAGAGTTTTGCGCTGCACTTCCGCATCGGCAACGTCCGGAGCGGCAATCTCCACCGCAGTGTACTGGCCCTCGATGTGCTGCACCGCTTCGGTAAGCTGGTCTGCAAGGTTTGCATCTTCGATTGGTGCAACGGTCAGGTCATGGCCGTACTGGGTGCTTTCTAGTTCCAAATTTCCCAGCACCATTTCCGGATGGTCTACAAAATACTGATTGATATTGAAGCCATCTTCGGTCTGCCCCAGCTGCACCCATGCAGGTTCGATGTCTGCAGGGCGGTCACGCTTCTGCAAAAAGAGGATATCCGAAACAACCTCGGTGCTTGCATTTGCCTTAAAAGCGTTGTTGGGTAAGCGGATGGCTCCCAGCAAATCAGCACGTTCCGCCATGTACTTGCGGGCACTGCTGTCTTTGCTGTCCATCGTGAAACGGCTGGTCACGAAAGCAATCACGCCGCCCGGTCGGATCTGGTCGATAGTCTTGGCGAAAAAGTAGTTGTGGATAGAAAAACCCAGTTTGTTGTACGCCTTGTCGTTGACTTTGTACTGACCGAAAGGGACATTACCTACGGCAAGGTCGTAAAAATCTCGGCGGTCGGTGGTTTCAAAGCCAGCAACCGTAATGTCGGCCTGTGGATATAGTTTTTGGGCGATGCGTCCGGTGATGGAATCCAGTTCCACACCATACAGACGGCTGTCAGCCATGCCAGAGGGCAGCATACCGAAAAAGTTGCCAATACCCAAGGAAGGCTCCAAGATATTTCCAGACTGGAAGCCCATCTTTTCCACAGCATCATAGATGGCGCGAATTACCACCGGAGAGGTATAGTGGGCATTCAGAGTGGAAGCGCGGGCGGCGGCATACTCCTCTTCGGTGAGCAACCCTTTCAGTTGGGTGTACTCGGCAGACCAGTTTTCCTTGTTGGGGTCAAAGACATCTGCAAGACCGCCCCAGCCTACATACTGCGAAAGCACCTGCTGCTCCTCGGCGGTGGCACCGCGATGCTCCTGCTCCAAAGTGCGCAAGGTCTGGATGGCTTCAATATTGCGGGCGAATTTCTGCTTGGGGCCTCCGACACCCAAATTATCATCCGTGATGTGAAAATTTCCTGCGGCTTCCGGCATCGGTTCAGCGTTCAGGGCTTCGTCTGCGGCAGCAGCATCCGGAAAGGTCTGCCACTCGCCATTGACCTCCACAGAGATAGGCAACTTGTCCAGTTCCTCATCAGGTGTAGGTTCATCCCGCCGCAGACCGTCCTCGAATTGCTGCTTGTTGAGTACCTCGTTATCCCACGACTGCCCATGCGCGCTGGTGTCGATGCGCACATCGGTTTCGCCAACATAGCCGATTTTGCCTTCGATGGTTCGGGTGGGAAGGTCAACAACAACTTCGTCACCGACCTTGTAATCAACAGCCTTTTCAGGAGAAACGTCAATAATTTCATCCTGCTGCTGTTCATACAGTTCCCGGATATTGGGCAACCGTTCAACCCGGAAGATGGGCTGTCCGCTGTTGGTCAAGTCCATGTCCTGCAAGCTGACGGATTTGAACATGAAGTTGACGTGATCCACACGGAAATCCCGGCCATCTAGCTTGATGATGATGCCGATCGGCAGATAATCTTCCTCTCGCAGATATTTTGTCTGATGGTGGGTACCATCTCCGCCCTGTCCGGCTAGATAGATGCTGTTGCCCTCGGCCCACAGCTTCTGCGATTTTGCTACCCACTCTCTGCGCAAAAAGCCGGTCACTTTGACTTTTCCCAGCGCATTTTCCTGTGACAGCAAATTAGAACGAAAAACTTCCTTTACAGTGATTGCATCTTTGTCATAGAACAGAAAGTATCCGCCCAGTTCAAAGCCAATCAGGGTATTGGGGTACTGCTCTTTCAGAGCATTGTATTCGGCAGCGGCATCACCATCCAGCATTGGGAGCTGTCGTTCCGCTTCCTGCACGGCGGCACGATGCTCTTTTTCCTTATCGGTCAGGTAGCGGTCAGACTGAATCATCAGGTCGATGTATTTCTCGACCTGTGTCCAGCTTAACGTAACCTTTTGATGATCCGGGTAGTGGTCAAATTCAAGTCCTTTTCCATCATGATTTACAAAACCGCTGCTGCCATCCAGAAAATCCTGCGAATGTCCGCCGATGCCGTACTCTTTCGCCAATGCTTTAGCGCGGAGTTTGCGGTCGGGCTGTGTCTGGTACAGTTCGATGATTCGCTGCTTGCCATCCTGAAAACCGGAACCATGCTTGCGCAGTTCATTCTCAATTTCAGCCTGCGACAAAACAAAAGCGGAGGGCGATTTTTCGCTCTCCGCTCGGTCGATATGTTCAATTTGCTGGGCTTCGGTGGGGATGACGGCATCCAGAAAACTTAGCTGTAGATCAGTTCCGTCCGAATCACTTCCTCGACCTGCTCCTGTAGGCTGTTCATGTGCTGTACCCACGCCATCTGATTCTTCTCCTTGTCCGGGGCCGGGTTCTTCGCCAGCAGATCGGCCATCAGTTGCTTCTTCATCGCTGCTGCGGTCTGCTCCAGTTCGGTCAGGGTCGGGTACAGGCTCCCGTTCAGGAGCATCGTGTGGTACAGAACCGGGTGCTGCTGTTTCAGAAAGTTCAGGCGCATCCTGCCGTACTTGCCCAGCGGGTTCTTCGGCTGATGCAGGGTCAGGTTCGGGAGAAGATAATCCCCGGTCTGCGTATAACTCAGATTGCTGCTCATATTTATGCTGGCTCCTTTCATTGTTTCGGCGGCGAATGGTTGTTTTGACTGCCCGCTCGACGGTGCGCAGGACTTCGCGGCTGATGTCGCTGACTGCGGCACCGAGTGTGTAGACAGTGTCCGGGGTAGAAAAATCGTAGATGGCCTGAAAACTGTCTTTGTCAAAATAGCCATCCGGTTCAAATCCACAGCGTTCCAGCAGCGTGTAGGTGACGCTAATGGCGGCGGCAGACTTGAACTGCATCTCCACCCCGGCTTCATCATAATCCATCAGCAGCGAACCGTCAACGATGGCGCTGATGTCCTCGCTGTTGTTGTCCCAGTAATCCGCCACCAGTTTCCCGGCAACATCCGCAAGCTGCTGGCTGACACGCTCTCCGCTGATGCCGTAGGTGGCGGCGAGCATTTCTGAAACCGGCTGTTTCAGGTCATCGTTGTACTGCCACAGGTCGGGGTCACGGGAATTACGGCGCACCCCGGTGTCCGACACATCGAAAACGTAGTGCAGGCGCTGGAATCCGCTGGATTCATCCAGCAGGGCGATGCCCTTAGAACCGCGCCGGACATAACGGTTCATCCGGTTGTTCCAGATGTCATAGTCGGCGCAGGCGGTGGCATCGGGCCGCTGGGCGTAGATCATCAGCTGGTCTGCAAAGGGGTACTTGTACAGCCGGGATGCGGTGGTCAGATAGTCCGTCCAGCTTTCCCAGTATCGGGTCAAGCCGTTGGCCGTGCGCTGAGCAAGGGCAAGATATTCTTCGGTTTTGCTTGGCATAGCGTTCCTCCTTTTTCGGATTTTAGGGTATAAAAAGAGCGGGCAACCGTTTTGAGGGTCGCCCGCAGAAGGTGTGTAATAATTTGATAGTCCGTCAAACAGGAATTGATTTACTTTGTTTGTAAATCTTCCAGAAAGAAAATTCCCTCTGTTAGGTTGACAAACATTTCCTTGTCCTTGATTACATGAATTTTATTGTTCCACCAGACAGTAGTGTTATTAGCGGAGATTGTTTTGCTTGTTCCATCCTTGAGAAAATAAGTAATTGTAATAGCGGGTTCTTCTTCGCTATTCACTTCCCCAAATAAATCATATTTCAGAAATCCCGTTAGCTTTAAGGCTAACTCAATGTCCTCACTGCTCGAAATTTCTTTAACATCATCCGTGACACTCGGATACGTGATATTTACAGACTGAATATCATTTATGCGGGGCAATCCCCAAAGATACATACCATTAGTAAATATGTTGATCCCAACAATCAAAACAGTCATAACTATCACTTCTATCAAAAATCGAATAAGACCTTTGAAAATCTTGTTCACCAACTTATCCTCCAATCTCAATTTCTCCTACTCCCTCGATTCCGATTTATTGAGTTGAGCATATCACATAAGCGAACACTCCAACCCTACAGCTCGGTTTCCACTGCAAGCTGCTCCTGCTTCTCTTTTTCGTCAGCGATTTGGACATCAACATCTTCGCGCATCTTTTTCAGAAGTGCGAGGACACGCTTGATCTGGCCCTTGGTGTTCTCTACACGGCTCTGTGCCTGATTGATGTGATCCAGAACTGCCCAGTCTGCAAAGAGGCCGTCAAAGAAGAAATCCGCAAATTTCAAAAAGCTGTCCACCGTAACCTGAAGGTCTGCGGTGATCTCAACATCAGCAAGCTCAGTTTTGAACCGCCGCAGTTCCACTTGAAGCTGTTCGATTTGTTTCTGCGCATCGTCCAGTTCCTCATACTTGGCAAGATCGGCCATCAAACCGCCGCCCATTACGTCCCATGTACTCCAGCCCTCGGCATTGTCGAGGGTTTCGAGAACTTCGTTGACCGTATGCAAGGCAGTCTTTCCTGCGTTGATGGCTTCCAGCAGCTCCCGCTTTTGAACTTTCAGTGCGGCAATGCGGCTTTCGCTTTCCGCAATCTGCTGTGCGGCAGGGTGGGCAGAGACTTTGATGCTTTTGATTTTTTCGGAAAGAGCAGCTTGATACTGACTTTCGCAATCGGACAGCCGTGCCAGTCTATTTTGAATCTGCTTCAAGTCGGCATCAACGGAAGAAAGATCATGGAGAGCCGCATCGTACTTGACGCGGGCTGCATAGGCTTCCTGCCGTTCTTTGTCCAGCTTTTCATCCATTTTTCCAATCACTTGATAGAAAAATGCGGCAAGGCTGTGTCCCTCCAGACGGTCCACATCAGCCTGCTCTGCCAGCTTGGATTTTTCCAGCTTTTTCAGGCAATCAGCAAGCGTATCTCTCTGGGCGGTCAGTTCTTTCTGTTTTGCTTCGCAGCTTTTCTTTTCAGCGACCTGCTGCCAAAGCTCTTTCAACGTAGAATCACTCATATGGAATGTCCTTTCCCGGCATTACGTTTCTTCGTTCAGAAGCTGGTTCAAAAAATGCTGCCGATTATTTACAAATGTTTTGGTGATAACGTAGCTGTCCGTATCTTCATACTGACAAGGATGAATCGTGCCATTGTCGAAGCTAAAAATCTCAGCATCAGGCATTCCGAGGAGAATGGGTGAATGTGATACGATAATGAATTGCGCCCCTTCTTGGGCACACCGATAAATGTTGATCAGTAACGTGAGCTGCCGCTGCGGGGATAAAGCGGCTTCCGGCTCGTCAAAAATATAGACTCCATCTGCACCCATGTAGTCCTGCGCAATGGCGAGGAAACTTTCACCGTGTGATTTTTGGTGATAGCCTTTGGAGGGATGATCGTCATCGGAATAGTCGATTTCCTTGGTGGCTACATTATAGAAACTCTCTGCTCGGAGAAAATACCCGAACTTTGGTCTGCGATACCCCTTGGAAATCGTCATAGCCTCACATAGTTCCGAATGGGAGTTGTATGTGGAAAATGAATAGTTCTTCGTTCCACCCTCTGCGTTGAAGCCGTAAGCAACAGCGATTGCTTCCAGAAGCGTAGATTTTCCACTTCCATTTTCGCCAACAAAGAACGTAATGGGCTTATGGAATGTAAAAGTGTCGATTCCACTGATGGCAGGAATCTGACGAACATAATTGTATGGGCGAACTCTGTTCCAGTCGATGGTCAGCCCTTGGATAAACAAATCGTTCATACAGCACTCCATACTATATAATGTAAGAAACACTTAGCTCCGCTCAAACCCAAGATAGCGGGTGCCCTGAAAACTCAGCTTTCCGATGTCGCCCTGCACGAGCAGACCATAATCGCTTCCGTCCACTTCAAATTCCATCCGGTCGCCGCTCTCCACCTGAAAAGTCACATAGTACGATGTAAATGTGCTAGTGTCGTATCCGTGCGCACCGGACATATCTCCGGCATTGGCACTGCTGGAATGCGAAACATCGGTGCGCTTTGCTACCACTGTTGCCGGAACGGTAAGCCGCGGCGAGTGGTTGTTTTTGTTCCATGTGCGGAGATTTGAAATTAGAGCAAAGAAAAACATTCCAATAAAAAGCAGGAACAGGATTGGGAAAATGAAGCTGAATATAGCGTCAAACCATCCAAAAAACATTTTACTCCTCCAAAATTTCTTCCAGCAGGTCCTTTACATCGTCCAGAAAAGATTCTTCTCCGAGGGTGTTCACCTTGAAGAACACCGCTTGACTGCCGCCCGCTGTAATTGCAGACAGCCGAATCGGGCTATCTCCATTCTGGAACATGGTCAGTGTCAGACTCAGGCGGTTGCCGCCCATCATGCTGTACCGTTCAAACACACGGACACTGCACCGGGCATCGCCCTCTTTGAAATCACTGCCTGCCTCTAAATCTGCCGACCAACTGCTGTCCGGGATTTCATTTTCCAGCTTCCGAAGCAGTTTGTCAAAATTCTTGTTTCGGATGGTCTTTTCAAAGATTGCCATAATGGTTCCTCCGTTCTGACAATTAAAAATCGGTCCCTTATTTTTGATATGAGCAGAGCCACAGGAAAATTGCGGAGAAATCGCTTGAAGAGAGGAATTTTGTCTGATTTGATTATAGCATATCTTTTGGAAGAACAAAATACTTTATGTACGCCGCCCGCAGGCGGCAAAAGTCAGTCCAGTGGAAATTCCAGCTCGGCAAACTCTGCATCGGTCAGCAGTTTCAGCTTTTCGATAACCACCACCGATAGTTCCCGCAGAGCGGTCTCGTCCGGCATCAGGTAGCACTGCATGAGCCGCAGTTCGTGAATGAGCCCCAGCCGGGTGCCGGTGTTGTAGAGCATCATCAGCATCAGTTCCTCATGGTTAAAGTTCATGCGCATCCCTCACTTTCCGGCAGACGATGGGGTTGCACTCCGGGGCACATAACGGTTCATCCGGTTGTTCCAGATGTCAAAGTCGGCGCAGGCGGTGGCATCCGGGCGCTGGGCGTAGATCATGAGCTGGTCCGCAAAACTGTACTTGTACAGCCGGGATGCGGTGGTCAGGTAGTCCGTCCAGCTTTCCCAGTATCGGGTCAAGCCGTTGGCCGTGCGCTGGGCAAGGGCGAGATATTCTTCGGTTTTGCTTGGCATAGCGTTCCTCCTTCCATTTTTTGAGCATAAAAAGAGCGGGCAACCGTTTTGTGGTCGCCCGCTGGAAAGTGTATTGAGATAAGATTATTTGCTATTGTCCTTTATGTACTTCATAACGCAGCACCCCATCACGATGACAGGAAGCACTGTTCGTAAACCGAGGTCGCCGACCCGCACATTTACATCAACCACAAGTCCTGCAAACCATGCCGCTAAAGTGAAAACAGTTGCCCATCCGTAGCTCATTGAAATCACCTCGTAAAGTTATCTCAGTGCTTTGCCGCCAATTTCTCGGCCATCTCCAGCAGACGGTCAAAGGTCTGCTTTTCTTCCGGCTCCTCGATCAGTTTTGCAAGGAGCGCACGGAACACATCGGTGCTGTCCTGCCCCAACGTAACTGCAACTTTTTCAATGCAGTCGTGCAGTTTTATGACCGCCTCATCGGAGGGTTTGGATTTTGCAAGCAGGTCGGACAGGTAGCTGATGAAGGGATAGGTGGAATCATCGTTGATGATCTCGTTGGTCTCCTCGATGATCTTCTGGTTATCTTCGGGGGTCATATCGCCCTTTTCTTCCCATACATCACGGGAAGATGTGCGGCCTTTCAGAAAGGTGGCAAAAAGCAGGCGGTCGATGGGTGATCTTTTTTTGGTGTCCATTGGCTATCCTCCGCTTTCAATTTTTCTGTGCATTAAAACTGATTTTAGTATAGCATGAATGAAAGTATTCTATCAAGCCCACTTTCTTGCGGGTTATGAAAATTTTTCGGAGTGATGGCTTATGACAATTATCCCAGTTGACAACCATCGACAAGCTGAAAGTCGTCATCGTATTCCTGTTATATAAGGTTGATCGTCGTTTCATCAAAATTCTTAATACTGAACATTGTGCACCACTCTACATCATCCCGAACCGGCTCAAAGTGCAGTGCTGAGCAAGCAGCATGAAGCCTGCCTTGTGATTTTTCTCCAGGCATAATCACTGTTGGTCCGTCAGCTCCACCGATAATGCCTACGCAAGCATTATTTTGGGTTTCCGGCGTGAAGGTGTCTCCCTCCACAGCAATTTCCATAGGCTTATCTCCATCGCAGCAATCACAAATCGAGATATCTTCCTCCGATTCAGGGAAAAGCGTATAACGCATGACGGTAAAGTGTGTCGGATAAACCCAGCGGTCAGAACCGAAACACTTTTGAGGAATTGTTTGTTGCTCTATTTCCTGCACGGTCAATGTATAGTTTGTTCCGCTGACCGGATGGAGGAAAGAAAACGAATCACCGGGAGCGTGTGTCTGGAAATGTGGTCCCGGCACACGGCATGGCCGTTGCTCCATCGTAAGGGAGAGGGATTTTATTTCAGGACGGCGTTTGCTTGTCCACGGAAATGCCGCCCGAAAAATCATCCACCCATAGGATGTATCCAAATCATAGTGTTCCAATGCCCACTTTGCTTCCGCTTCATTGATCATCCCGTCTGGCAAACATGGATTA
Source organism: Faecalibacterium taiwanense (assembly GCF_036632915.2). NCBI lineage: Bacteria > Bacillati > Bacillota > Clostridia > Eubacteriales > Oscillospiraceae > Faecalibacterium > Faecalibacterium taiwanense. The sequence goes on from NZ_CP155552.1 coordinate 853,057, forward strand.
AAGACCACCGAGCAACCGTGGGAGGTCGGCATTGTTTTCCCGTTCAATTCCAAACGAGGAATAAAGTCAAGACAAAGTGGATTTTCTAAATCTATTTGCAGTTGCTGCTCCTGCGTGAAGTATTCACAAGAGTCGTTTTCGGGGTGTAAATCCCATTTAGTCATGAACTTGCGAATGTCTTCCTCCGGGGTACGCATACAAAAGTCCACAACGAACCCCTTGCTGCACGAATACGCCGCAGGAATGATCCAATGATGCCCGGCCCATTCAAATTGCTGATTCAAGGGGACTTCTGTTCCGGCACGTTCTTTTCCCGAATGTCCCCAGAAGTTTCCCTCAAAGTAGACTTTCCACTCCGGGATAGCTGGTTTTGCGTTCTGGTCCACAACATCGTAATATTCTTTGGTGTACTTGATTTTGCTGTAATCAAAAGATGCCTGAAGCTCTTTGATATATGCCCATGGCCGCTCCATTGGCATCAGCTTTAATTTCGTAGCGACAAGCGCAAGGGTTTCCTGCTGCTCCTGCGTGGGAGGGTTGTCCTGTAAGAAGGTTTCAAATTGTGCCTTATCCCACATCCATGCCTGCTCCAATGCTGCCACATCGCCGCAGGCAAGCAGTAGCCGCAGAAAATCAGCGAAATTTTTTGCCAACGGATGAACATAGTTTGGAAATGTGTTCGCCGGGCTGACAGCAAAAACCATACCGCCAAAGCCACGAACAAAACAGAAGTGGATTCCATCCACACCGGTCCAACCAAATACAGACGCACCCTTTGGTGTGCAAAAATATGGTTCGTTATCTGTACGGCGTTCTACGCCTAAGGATGAAAGATCAATGTCAGTCTGTAATAATTTCTGAAATGTTTTGTCCATCGGCTGATCCTCTTAAACAGAAATTTGATTATTTTTTTCCTTTTCGGAGATAAAGAATTGCGGTAACAAGACACATTCCTGCAATTCCTGCCAGAAATGAATTGGAATAGTTCTTTGTCAGAATGGCCCAAAGGTTGATTGACACAAAGACAGTTAAAAATATAATACCGATTATTCTATTTTTCATTTCTGTTACCCCTGCAACTTTCCGAGTTGTCGAGTTCAGTATACCACACCAAATGGCATTGTAAAAGAGAATATGTATGCCGCCCGCAGGCGGCAAAAGTCAGTCGAGCGGAAATTCCAACTCGGCAAACTCTGCATCGGTCACCAGTTTCAGCTTTTCGATAACGCCCTCCGACAGTTCTCGCAGGGCGGTTTCATCCGGCATCAGGTAGCACTGCATGAGCCGCAGTTCGTGGATAAGCCCTAGCCGGGTGCCGGAGTTGTAGAGCATCATCAGCATGAGTTCCTCGTGGTTAAAGTTCATGTCCATCCCTCGCTTTCCGGCAGACAGTGGGATTGCACTCCGGGGCATCGCACTTTTCCCTGAGATTCATCAGCACCGAAGGACGTTCCGGCTTTGTATCCAGAAACCCCGGCAGTTCCTTGAAGCCGATGCTGTCCACATAATGCACAGACACCTCGCCATTGCGTTTGAGTGCGATCACATCGCTGACCGACAGGCTGTGCCCCTCAAAATCCTGCGGACGGGAGAGGTTGAACATCTGAAATAGTTCTTCCAGAACCTCGTTGTCTGGCACATCCTGCCACATGGCGGGCAGATCAGCATAGTAGGTGACCTCGTAATGCTCCGGGTCGGGCGTTTTGCCTCGACGATTCAACTCCCGCATAGAAGCAAATCTTTCATCAAGGATTTTTTCGTCATGCCGCAGCTGCATCACCATATAAACATCGCACCCTGCGTTCAGAAACTTCTGCGGGATGTCCGTCATGGGTTCACCGTCAAAATTCTGGTTCCATTTTTGCTGCATCGTCCACCTCACAGTTCTGGCGCAGAACGTGCAGAGGATTTTGGCGCAGACGCATCACTTGCCAGTTCTGCCAGCTTTTCCAGTGTGGAAGGGCGATGGTCTGCACTCAGTTCCTCGGCTTCCGCAACTTTATCCATGACTGCATCGTAGTCCCGCAGTAGCCGCCGGCCCTTTTCCATGTGGTGTGCTTCCAGAATCTGCTCACGGGCTTCCTGAATGGTCAGTTCCGGGGCACCCAGCTGCCCGCCGTCCATCACAGAATAATCGCTGTGGTAGAGGGTGTAGTCCCATCCATCCTCACAAGACTGGATGGCAAGGTAGCCTTTGCCGCCCAGTTCCCACGCCGCCTGCTCGTCCTGTGTCTGAATCTCCGGGTAGAAGTCGGCATGGTTTCGTTCCATGACTTCGGCAAACTGGCAGATGTGGAACACATTGCCCAGACCGCCCATGTCAAAGTGATAATCATCCAGATGTTCCACCCGTGCCGTAAAACTGTGCCCATCCGGGTAATCCACCTGAATCACGCCGCCATCTGGAATGCGATAGAGGTCATCATAGTGGCTGTTGATGAGACGAATATCCCTCGGCAGCGTTTCCGGCTCCCAGATGCGCCGTCTGCCGATGCCCGCCTGCGGGATGTTTTCGAGGATCTTTACGCTTTCCTGTTGGATGACCTTGCGGTCATCGTCCGAAAGTTCAAACAGATACCAGTTCCGGGCGGCAGAAATGGCGTTCCTGCCATCGGGCGGCAGGTTCTTTTCCGAGATCTGCCCGCTTTCCAGCGGCTCACCAGTTACCTTGTTGTAGGTGGCAAAGCCGACGCCTGCGCCATTTTCCCGGAGGTGGAGATAGCGTTCATCGTTGATAAGGTAAACCGCTTCTTTTTCTGCTCCATCAGCACCCACCTTCAAATTCCAGAGAAAACCTGCTTCGGCCATCGGCCTCACAGGACAGCAGCACGGTGGCATTGTAGGTCTTGCCCTTGGCGCTCTTGCAGTCCTTCAGCCGGACACGGCCATCCCGCAGCAGCTTGTCCGCCACATGGGAATCCAGTCGCTTACCCAGACGCTTGAAGAACGCATTGTCCTTCCACAGCACGAAACGGCACTCCCTGTTCTCACAGAACCAGCCCTTTTCACGCTCCACAACATTTGCACCGCAGTTCGGACAGACACCAATGATTTTGTTTTTCATAAGCGCATTTACTCCTTTTTTCATTTCCGTATTCTTTACCAGTTCGGTAATCATCGTATTGATCTCAGTCATAAATTCACTCGGCTCCATTTCGCTACGTTCGATTTGTAGCAATTTCGCTTCCCAGTCAGCCGTCATATCCGCAGACTGAATCTCTTCGGGCATTACGGTAATGAGGGCTTTTCCCTTATCCGTGGGCAGCAGCACCTTGGTTTTCTTGGTGCCCTTGCGTTCCAGAAAGCCCTTCTGCACCAGCTTTTCGATGGTGGCGGCTCTCGTTGCCGGGGTACCGATGCCCTGACGTTCTACGCCCTCCGGCATACTGTCTGCACTGGCGATTTCCATCGCATGAAGTAGAAGGTCCTCGGTGAAATGCTTTGGCGGAGACGTTTGACCCTCTTTCAGTTCGACACCGGCAACGCTGCACTGGCTCTGCTCCTGCACATCGGGCAGAACAGCCGGTTCTTTCTGCTTGCCCAACAGTTCGCCCAGCATTTTCCGCTCCATGGCTCTCCATCCATCGGACAGCACCAACTTGCCTTTTGCGGAGAATTCCTCTCCGGCGCAGATGGTGGTGAGCGTAGTTTCTGCATAGCAGTGCGGTTCGCCCACAGCGCAGAGCAGCCGTGCGGCAATCAGCCGCAGGACATTCCGCTCCCCGGCAGGGAGGGCGGCAAGATCTGCGTTTGCCATGCTTTTCGTAGGCAGCAGCGCATGGTGGTCGGTGACTTTGCCGCCATTGATGACCTGCTGCACATGGATGGGAATCGGCTCCTCCACGGCAAACGCCCTGCCCGTGTCCGTCACCAGTCCCGGAAGGGAAGCCGCCATATCCTCCGTCAAAAACCGGCTGTCCGTGCGGGGGTAGGTGATAAGCCGCTTTTCGTAAAGGCTTTGGGCATAATCCAAGGTCTGCTGTGCCGTAAATCCCAGCAGACGGTTGGCATCCCGCTGCAATGCAGTAAGGTCATAGAGCTGCGGCGGGCTTTCGGATTTCTCCTTGCGTTCCATCTTCTGCACCGTGACACGCCCCTCCTTTCGGCATTTGGAAAGCAGCAGTTCGGCATCCGCTTTCTGTGCAAACCGTGTGCTGGATGCCGTGCAGCCACTGGTCAGTTCCAGATCCACCGTGTAGAATTTCTCCGGCACAAAGGCGGCAATGGCGGCTTCCCGAACCACCGTCATGGCAAGTACTGGGGTCATAACACGCCCCACCGCCAGCGGTTGACCGTACAGGCACGAAAAAAGCCGGGACGCGTTGATGCCGACCATCCAGTCGGCGCGTTCCCGGCATAAAGCCGCCTCATACAAGGCATCGTATTCAGTTGACGGTTTGAGATGGGCAAAGCCCTCCCGGATGGCGTTTTCCTCCATGCTGGACAGCCACAGGCGAGAGAAGGGCTTTTGCAGCCTGCTTGCTGGTACACTAAGCGGAAGATGAGTTCTCCCTCCCGGCCGGAATCGCAACTGTTCACAATGCTGTCCACGTCCGGGCGGTGCATCAGCTTTTGCAGAATGCCAAACTGCTTTTTGGTGGACACAGACACCAGATACTGCCACTTTTGCGGCAGGATGGGCAAATCCGCGATACTCCACTTGACGTACTTGGCATCGTAGACATTGGGCGGAGCAAGTTCCACCAGATGACCAACGCACCAGCTTACCAGATAGCCGTTACCCTCCAGATAACCGTCTTTGCGGTTGGTGGCACCGAGGACTTTGGCGTAGGACATGGCAACCGAGGGCTTTTCTGCTACAACTAGAATTAAAATAAGCGTTCCCTCCAATCTGTTTTCATTTGGATATGTACGGCGGCAAATGCCGCCTTGAAATCAGATGGGTTCGGTATCTTCCTCATCGGATTCCTCCGGCTTGTCCTCGGTGGGAATCTCGAAATCGCCCTTGTCCTCGGTGTAGTTTGCATCGGGGTCAAGGGCTTCTTCTGCGGTAGTGCAGCTTCTGCTCTGCTTTGGCTTTTTCGCTACGGAAATAGGCGAGGTCAGTTTTTGGTTGGGTCATGGCATCACGCTCCTTTACAACATTAGTGACATTCGACATTTTTGTTGGTTCGTGGTACACTACATCCAATCGTTGCGAATCAGTTGGAGGTGGTTGTGTTGCTTTCTCTGTACTTAGCTGTTCTTGACGATCAAAGCAATGAAGAACAGTTTATAGCTGTATATAATACTTACAAGCGGCTGGTCTATCATACCGCTTACAAAATTATGGGCGATTCGTATCTGGCAGAAGACGTACTGCAAGAAGTGTTTTTGTACGTTGCCAAAAATTTTTCTAAAATTCATCGAGAAAACTGTCACGAACTTGCCGCTTATCTCGTTAGTTGTAGTAGAAGCCGTGCATACGATATGCTTCGCAATCAGCGAGAAGAGCTGCTGGAAGAAGTATCGGACGCACCAGATGGTGCCCCGGTGCCGGATGATGCAGCAGTCAGCGCCGACAACATCGAACACCTGACAGAACTGATCGGACAGATGAAACCGATGTACCGTGACCCACTGCGCCTTTTGGCAATGGGCTACACCAACCGGGAGATTGCCAAATCGCTTGGACTGACGGACGAAGTGGTTCGGATGCGGCTTTTCCGTGGAAGAAAACTATTGTGGAAGGAGTTGAACCACTATGAGTGAGCAGACAGAAGTTTCTTTTGACACTGCGTTGATGATGGCAATCCATGCAGATGCACAGAAAGAACTGAACGAGCTACCAACTCCGGCGCAGCTTAAAGAACGCTACCCGGACACTTCCCGATGGGATGCCCGCCTGCAAGCGGCGTTGCATAAACGCCGCCCTGTGCTGAAACGAGTGCTTATTGCGGCCCTGACGCTGGTAATTTTAACTCTCGGTGCGCTTACAGTAAGTGCGGACTTCCGCAAGGCAGTCTACACGATGATTCAGAAGTTCTTGCCGATTGAGATGCAGCTGACGTATCAAGTGGACGGCGAACCGTTGGAACGATTGCCGGATGGATACAGCGATCATTATGTGCCGGACGGCTTTGAACGAGATCGTGAGCAGGAATTTGAAAGCGCAGAAAACTTTTTGCACGTTCACTCGTCAAAAGGAAGCGGCAAAGGATATACTGTTCGATGCTCCATTATACAGCCGGGGCAACAGTCCTCGTTTGACAATGAGCATACAACTTATGAGAACGTAAAAGTTGGAGACGCAGACGCAACTTTGGGAACGAGCGTAGAAAAGAACGGCGATACAGTATATATTTTAAGCTGGGAGCAGAGAGGCATTTCAAACACGATTATGGGAAACATCTCACAAGATGAGATTGCGAGAATCGCTGAAAACATTTTTAATATGAGCCTCCATGTTATTTGTTAGAATCAACAAATAACATGGAGATTTTTTGTATAAGCGTACAAACATAACGAAAAACAGAGATTTTTTCAAAAAAGCTGTCACAAACATAAGGCGAATTACGTTGACTAAGCAAAAGCTCCTATTGGAAGCAAAAAAATAGAGGTGTATAAAATGACAAAGAAAGTGGTTTTCAGCATTTGCACTGCAATGATAGTAGTTTTTTCCTTTGGTTTTTTCAAAGTGAATTTTTTAGATAGAAAAGAATCGAAGCTCACAGTCACAAATGTGGATTTGCAAGAGAACTGTATCTATGCAATAGCAAAAAACCAGTTGTATGATGCCGATGATGAATACATAATTCATGGAGCATCAGATTATTTGAAAGGGCAAGTTCAACTATCGCAAATTAAAGAAGGCGAAACAATTATCGTGATTTCAAATGGAAAAGTTTTACAATCAGATCCATACCAATTTGATACGATATATAGCATTCGGCCACAATGATTGCGCTTCCGAAAAATACACAAATGATAGTTATGTACGGCGGCAAATGCCGCCTTAAAATCAGATGGGTTCGGTATCTTCCTCGCCGGTGTCCTCCGGCTCGTCCTCGGTGGGAATCTCAAAATCGCCCTTGTCCTCGGTGTAGTTTGCATCGGGGTCAAGGGCTTCTTTTTCGGCCTGCTTTTTCTGCTTCTGCTTTGTGAAAGCGTAGAAGCCGCCGCCTGCCGCCAGCGCAATCAGCACGATCACACCCAGAAAGCCGGATGCGATACTTGTGACCTTGTTTTCCTTGGGCTGTTCCTCGCCGGATGCTGCCGCTTCTTCGGCGGCTTTTTTCGCTTCTTCCTCGGCTTTCAGCTTATCCTGTTCCGCCTGCGCCGCTGCTTCTTTTTCAGCGGTGTAGGCATCGGCGGCATCCTCTTCCATCAGTGTCAAAAGGTCCGCTTCGTCCACCAGATTCATAAAGTGGACGGTCTGCTGCCCTTTGGCGTTGCGGTCTATCACCAGATAGAAAGTCGCACCCGACTTCGACACCAGCGTGATAAACTGCTGACCGCTGCCATCAGAATAGTTGGTGTTGTAGTCGTCCACCAGCGTCAGGTTGCCCTCCGGGGTCAGGGCACCGGTTTCCTCATCGGTCACGGTGACTACATCTTCTTCATCGGTGGTAGAAGTCAGGACAGGCTGCTCCGCTTCCTCCACAGGCTCACCGCCATAGGCAAAAGCAGGAGCCGCCATGCCAGCGCACAGTGCCACCGACAGCATCAGGGCGCAGAACTTATTCATCATCTTCATTATCAGATGGGTTCGATGTTGTTCCACCTCTCCCACGCCAATGATGTGGATCAAGCCTGGGCCTCAAGCCGCACCAGAGAGGAACTGGACCAGGTGGTGGAACCCTTTGTGCAGGCCAAGCGGCAGACAGGACAGTGGACACAGGAGGATGAGGCGGGCTATCAGCTCTACCGGCAGGAAACAGATCCGAAGAAGCGCACCTTTCGGGTATGGTATCTCATCGCCAACCCCCGCGGCCTGCCGAAAGAGTTTGTCCAGAAAGAGCTGGAGTTTCGGTGGAAACTGTTCCCAGAAAAGAAGGAGGAAACCAAATGAGCAATAAAGCTTTCCAGCAAAATCTGGACGACAAAAAAGGCCCCCAGCCCGGTGGCCCCTATCTCATTCAGATGCTGTTCAAAGAGCCGGTAGAAATGCCGGATAAAGAAAAAATGACTGCTGTAATGGAGAAGCACATCGGATCAACAGAGTGCTTCTGTTATGATAAGAAAATGGCTGGCTTTGCCGCACAGGAGCATATTGCAGAGTTCAAGGACGGAAAATGCCCGGTGCAGCTGATGGTGATGAAATGCGACAAGTTCAAGGGCAAAGGCTTTGATGCCTTCCTGATGAGCCAGATGTGGGACTGCCAGGAGGACCGGGAGCGGATCTTCCGGGAGTGCAAATATCAGGTGGTAGCCACCGATATGCTGGCTGCGACACTTCCGGCGCTGGAGCGTGCCAACCTGGATGCCGACTTTCTGGAGGCTCTTGCGGAGCTGTACCCCACCTGTGAGGCATTCTATTTCCAGAACTGCGGCAAGCTGTTTCTGGCAGAGGATGTACGCTCCCACCAGATTGAGGGTCCGGATCGGTTCATCCGCTTTGGGGTCAATGTCCGCTTCTTTAACATTGAGGGCACTGAGGATATGCTCATCGACACGGTGGGCATGAGTACCCTGTTTCTGCCCGACCTCCAGTACCACTTCCACGACATGGACCCAAACTGGGTGGTAAACCACGCCTATAATGTTGCGTCCTATATTCTGGAGCATGATAATCCCATTGGGGATGGTGAAACCATAGACGGCGTGGCGGATGGCCAGATGTGTCGGGAGATCCAGTGGAAGTGCCAGTATGAGGACGCCCTGATCCAGCCGCCCAGAGGGGTGCTGGACATCAACATGGGAAACTATGCTTCGGGAGGACGCTGAATGAATGGCGTTGTGCTCCTGGTAGGCGGACTTCTGCTTGTGGCGGTGATCAAGCTGATTATAGATCGAAATTGGATCGGCCTGCTTCTCTGTGCTGTCGCCCTGCTTCTGGTCTTTGGGGCTGGACACCATACAAAATAGGCCATTTTAAGAATCGAGGAGGTGAAGTATGCAGAATTCAACAAATATGCGGATACTGGAATTACTCCGGTTTCTCTATGAGCGGACCGATGAAAACCATCCCGCCACAGTATCTGACATCATTGCCCATCTGAATGGAAAAGGAATTCAGGCAGTGCGGCAGACTGTTTACGCAGATACCAATGCGCTGATCGATGCGGGGATTGATATTGTGGTGGTTAAGAGTACCCAAAACCAATATTTTATGGGAAACCGCCTGTTTGAGTATCCAGAACTGAAAATGCTGACAGACGCAGTAGCATCCTCGAAGATCATTTCTGCCAAGAAGTCTGAGGAGCTGGTGCAGAAATTATGCCGTCTGACCAGTCTACATCAGGCAAAGCAGCTTCAAAAATTTGCTGCTTTATCCAGCCGTGTCAAACCGCATAATGAAAAGGTTTACTACATCATTGACAATATCCAAACAGCGATTGGAAACCATCAGCAAATTCGGTTCCAATACTATGAATATACTCAAGAAAAAAAGAAAATCTTAAAGCATGATGGATATTATTATGTCGTAAATCCTTATGCGCTTGAATGGAAAAATGACCATTACTATTTGATTGGATTTTCTCTGAAGCATCAGAAAATTGCTCACTTCCGTGTAGATCGGCTAACAAGTGTAGAAAATCTGGAAACTTACTTTATGCCGATAGAGGGATTTGATGTAGCCTCCTATACAAATAAAATGGTTGATATGTTTACATCGGAGTCATCGAAGGAAGTAACCCTTCTATGTGAAAACGAATTGATGAGAGTAATCATAGATCATTATGGAGAAGATGCTGCTGTTGATAGGTATGATGATACACACTTCACAGCCAAAATTGAAGTGAACCCCAGTGGAACTTTTTATGGCTGGATATTCAAATTCAAAGGGAAAATAAAAATTCTCTCTCCCAAAGAGTGCATTACGGAAATGCAGCAAATCGCTCAGGAATTTATATAGCGCAAAAGAGGTGTTATTGATTTTTAACACCTCTTTTCAAATGAAATTTTTATCCTTGAAGTGAACAGATGTTCGATATACAATATAAGCAAGATGTTCGCAGTTCGTCGAACAAATGAGAGGTGAATGCTGTGGGCAATATAACTTTTGGATCATTTATAGCCGAGAAACGCAAGGCGCACAAATTCAATTTACGCGATACAGCCAAGCATTTGAATATTGCTTACGGTTATCTGTGTGATATTGAGCAAAGCCGCCGTCCTGCACCCAATGGAGATTTTGTGGAACGCATCTCTGCCTTTCTGAATTTGGATAAATCAGAACATGAGTTGCTTTTGGATCTGGCTGCAAAATCACGCAATACAGTATCTGCTGATTTGCCAGACTATATCATGGAAAAAGATATTGTTCGGGCAGCCTTGCGTGTGGCAAAAGAAGTAGATGCTACCGATGAAGAATGGCAGACATTTATGAAAATGCTAAAGGAGCGTAAACGATAGGGGGGAGAGCTTTGTCAATTCCACAAATCCGTACAGAAGCAATCGAGGCAGTAGGGCGAAAAATCCTGATGGAATATGATCCCTCTCTGCTATCCGGGCAACCATGTCCTGTGCCAATCGAAACCATTATCGAGACAAAGTTTGATCTAATCCTGGAGTTTCATACACTAAGAAAAAACCCCAAGATATTAGGGGAAACAATTTTCGATGACGGTGCTGTTGTCTTATATGACCAGATACAGAGACAGTATCGAATGATTGCAGTAAGAGCCGGTACAATCTTAATTGATGAACGGCTTTGTGATCCGTCAAAATTAGGGCGGCTCCGTTTTACCTGTGCCCATGAGCTGGCTCATTGGGTACTACATAAGAAGTTGTACTCTGGTACTGGAGATGTTGCTGCTTATAACGGAAATGTTTCTTCCGACGAAAGTCATGGCATAATTGAGCGTCAGGCGGATACTCTGGCTTCTGCTCTGCTGATGCCTTTACCGCAGATCAAAAAATGTTTTTACCGGCTTAAAATAGGCCGGACAGATGAACAGCTCATTGCTGAAATGGCAAATATTTTTGAGGTTTCCAAGCAAGCAATGCAGATTCGTCTAAAATCCAGAAACCTGATATAACCAAATGGGGGAATAGAGAGAGGCACTGCCCTCTCTCACGCTCCTCTGCTATGCTATTTTGTACCTAATATGTTCGCAATATTGCGAACAAGGAGGGATGTTCTATGAGAAAAGAAAGCACAACAATCCAAAAATGTAACAGCAGGCTAACAGCTTTGGGGCTTAACAGCGACGCTGCGTTTCATAGAAGTAAGCTGATTCTAAAGATTTACCGTGATGTAGTCTGGGTTCTGAGTGAACGGGCAGAAGAATTACAAGAAACTGCTTGGATTATGGGAGAACAAGATATAGAGTCTGGCCTCTGCTATCTTGAAAATTTTGCACCAGATATTGAACTGCAAGCCTTTGAAGAAAAAGTTTGCTGCCTTGTTCAAAATCAAATGCTAGTCAATATTATTGACCGTGCACTCCTTCGTCTGAAACGGTATCCGGATCGAGGAGAACTTTACTATGAAATTTTGACTAAGCAATTTATCTATCGGTTCAACAGTACAGAGAAAGAATTGCTGGAAGAACTAAATATAGAGCGCAGTGTCTTTTATGACCGAAAACGAGAAGCCATCTATTTATTTTCTGTTTGCTTGTTTGGATATTCTATTCCAGAAGTCCTGGAGGAGCTGCCCCGACTAAATCCCGACTAAATCCCGACAAATCCCCGACCTAATCCCTACTCCCTTCCGACTTCCGACCTGCTATACTTGTTATAGTGGCAGGAATGCGCTAAATTGAATACTTTTCTACATAAGGCCCGGCATTAACCGGGCTTTTTTCATTCCTGCTGCAATATGGCGGCAGGAACATGGCTGGAGGTGAAAACACTTCCGGCCTTTTTCTTTGCCCGGTATTAGGAGGCCGGTATGCGCTGGGAGGCGTACATAGCAAAATATCCATGACACCGTTCAAATTCGCTGACTACCAAGAATTTGAACGGAGGAAAGGATATGACGAGAGTATTCATTTGGAAAAATAACAGCCCACAGGAATGGGAGGAAATCAGTTTTTCAGCGTTCAGTAAGGCACGCCGCAATGGTTGCTTTACTGGGCGCTTTTTTGTTGAAACAGTCAAAATGTTCCGTGATGAAGATGACCGCATTATCATGGAATGTTCTCGCAAAGATTTTGAAAAATACCAACAGGAGGACCGCCACAGCCGCTATCTCCAGGAACATGAGAAAAGTCGCTCTATATTCCCGGCTTCTCATGTGGGAGATCGTGACGGCACAGAGGAAGGTTATCAGGATACAGATTTGTTTGTGGATGAATCTGTTGATACTGCGGAACAAGCTATTCAGAATTTACTTCTTGAGGATTTACACCAAGCTCTATTGAAACTGAGTCCAGCAGAACGAGATTTTATATTGTCCTATTATGAAATGAAAATACCAAATGCAACTTGTTTAGCCCAACGATATGGTATTACTCGGCAAGCCGCAGATAAGCGATCGAAAAAAATTGAAGAAAAAATAAAAAAGTTGGTTGCGATTTTCTAAAAAAGTGGCAGTAGCAAGTGAGAGGGAAATCCTTTCACTTGCACCTTGACAACCTCATATACGAATCATTAAGTTTGATCCTCTTTGGGCGTAATAGCCGCTACATCAGCGGTATATTTTCTGAGAGCTGCCACTCGCATAACAGGCCAACCCATTTTTGCTGTATAGATGAGTTTTCGGTTTATCAGAAATATATCAGGCTGGAATACATCGGATGGCATCCGGTCATGGCATAACAAGGAGGAAAGCTCTCTTACAGCCATAGTCCGAGCGTGATAATAACCGTCGCAGGCCATGGGTAAGACCAAACGAAGTGGAGGTGAAACTCCTGAGAAGCAGGCCAGCCACCTGCGGCTTAATGATTACCCAAATCCCTGGGGTGTCGTGGACAAGTAAGGGATAAAACAGGCGCTAAATTGAAGGAGACTCTGTAATTTGCAGAGCCTCCTTCTTACATAATCAAATCTCAAAACATAGGAGGATGAACATGAAAGAAGATTGGATTTATAAGCGTGGGGATTTATATTATGCCAATTTGAACCCTTATTTTGGATCAGAGCAAGGCGGCACCCGTCCTGTCCTGGTTCTTCAAAACAATGTGGGGAATTTTTTCTGCCCCACTTTGATCGTAGCTCCACTCACCAGTAAATGGATTAAGAAAAAGGAGCTGCCCACACACTATGCACTGGAGAGCGTTCCAGAGCTTGGACTGAAATCTGTTGTTCTGCTGGAGCAAATTAAAACGATTGATAAAAGGCGTGTTTTATCGTACATTGGGCGCGTATCTCGCGAAGAAATGAGAGCGATTGATGATGCTCTGCAAGTTAGTTTAGATATTCATATTCCGGAGGAAATGGAGGCTCCGTAAGGCCACTTACCGGATAAAGGAGGCGTTTTTATGTTTGAAGCAAGAATTGCGGAATTGAACCGCTTTAATGAACAAAATCCTGTCAGCTATGACAAAAGAACCTATACGGTCGATGAGATTCAGGACATTCTGGGTATCAGTCGTCCCACAGCATATAATCTGGTAAAACAGGGTGTATTCCACAGCGTCAGAGTCGGCGGTCATATCCGCATTTCCAAAAAGAGCTTTGATGACTGGCTGGATCACGCAGATGAATGATTTGTCAAGGATGCCGATCTCCAAATCGACATCCTTAACTTTTTTTCTGCTTTCTCTTACAATGAGGCCATAGCAAGAAAAACTTTATAGAGGAGGCAAAAGCCATGCAAAAACAAAGAGTAAAGACCAGTATGTCTGTACCAGAGATGGGCAAAATGCTTGGGCTTGGTAAAGTAGAATCCTACTGGTTGGTTAAAAAGAACTATTTCAAAACAATTCAAGTGGCCGGACGAATGAGAGTTATGCTGGATAGCTTTGAAGATTGGTATGCCGGCCAGTTCCACTATAAAAAAGTGGATGGTACACCGCCCGGAGAGAAATGGAGGCATACTACGATGTCAGTTCCGGAAATGGCGGATCTTTTGGGGCTGAAATCTGGCACAGCTTATGACCTTGTTAAAAGGGGCTATTTTGAGACGACCTTGATTGATCGAAGAATTCGTATCATTACCAGCAGTTTTGAAGCCTGGTATCAAAAGCAAACTCATTATGTGAAAATCTCAGAAAGGAGCAATGAAAATGGCATCTATCGTGAAGCGTAAAAGCAAATATTCTGTGGTGTATGATTACACAGATGAAAACGGAAAACGCAGACAGCGTTGGGAAACCTTCAGCACAAATGCAGAAGCAAAAAAACGAAAAAAGCAAATTGAGTATGAGCAGGACTCTGGAACCTTCTTTATTCCTACGGCAAAGACCCTGAACGATCTGCTCGATGAATATATGTCCATCTATGGTGTAAATACCTGGGCAATGTCAACATATGAAAGCCGCCGTGGTCTGGCGAGAAACTACATAACTCCTATTATCGGAGATATGTTACTATCCGACATCACTCCAAGGATGATGGATAAGTATTACCGTGATCTGCTCTCTGTGAAAACGGTAAGCGTCAACAACCGCAAACCCACAAGCGAATATCTGACCCCGCATACAGTAAGAGAAATTCACAAGCTACTTCGCAGTGCCTTTAATCAGGCGGTGCGTTGGGAACTAATCAGCCGTAACCCTGTCCTGAATGCGACACTTCCCAAAGAAGAACATAAAGAACGGGATATATGGACTGCCGAAACGCTGAGCAAGGCTATGGAAGTCTGTGATGATCCTATCCTCTCCCTTGCCTTAAATCTGGCGTTCTCCTGCTCTTTACGCATTGGTGAAATGCTGGGCCTTACCTGGGACTGCATTGATATTGCACCACAGAGCATAGAAAATGGTTCAGCTTATATATTCGTCAACAAAGAGCTGCAACGGGTTACACGAGGTGCATTGGACGATTTGAGCGACAAAGGTGTTATTAAGAAGTTTCCACCTTGCATAGCCAGTACCCATACTGCTCTGGTCCTGAAAGAGCCTAAAACCAAAACCAGTATTCGCCGCGTGTACCTGCCGAAAACAGTTGCCTATATGCTGGTAGAGAGAAAAAAAGAAATTGATGAGCTGATGGATCTGTTTGGAGATGAATACATCGACAATAACCTGGTCTTTTGCTCCAGCAATGGCCGTCCGATGGAAAGCCAGGTGATTAACCGTGCTTTCAATAAACTTATCAAAGAAAACGGACTGCCTCATGTTGTATTCCATTCTCTCCGTCACTCCAGTATCACCTACAAGCTGAAACTCAATGGTGGCGATATGAAATCCGTCCAGGGCGACTCTGGTCATGCTCAGGTAAAAATGGTTGCAGATGTCTACTCTCACATCATCGACGAGGATCGCTGCATAAACGCTCAGCGATTGGAGGAAGCATTTTACTCATCCAAGACTCCTGACCCTGTTGAAGATACAGAGCCTAAAACTGCGGATACTGCCGTCACTGAAAGTGATGAAAGTGATGCAGCGAAGATACTGGAACTGCTTAAAAATCCCGAAACTGCCGCACTGCTCAAGCAGCTGGCAAAAGCTTTATAAAGTCCCTCCCTCAGAAGAACGCCTCTCACTTTGTGAGAGGTTTTCTTCGTTTGAACCACTTTGCACAGTGACCAAACACTTTTTTTGTTAGCAAGGTTCTGAAAGCATTTTTGAGCGATGTTAGCAAATTCGCGATTTTGTTTGCAACTTCCTCTAATTTCTGCTAACAAATGTTTGCAAGTTCCTTTGGTAAAAATCGAACCTCTGACTTACCGCCTTTCTTAGCAAAAGGCCAAATCTCGTTAGCAAATGTTAGCAAACCAAGGTTTTTTGCAAAAAAGCCACAAAAGCCGCAGAAATAAGAAAAGCCGAAAACCCTGATAAATCAAAGGTTTTCGGCGTGTTTGCTGGCGTCCCTGGCGGGATTCGAACCCACGGCCTTTCGCTTAGGAGTAGACCCGATACGATGAAACCAAGTGCAACACAGTGCAAGAAAATCCTTGGAAATACAAGGCTTTTCACAGTTTCAAATCCTATCTGGTATTACGCTTCATAAGCATTTTCATAGGGATTTTACACCGTCCAATTGGCTCGAAATTAGCAAGGCTTTCGATTTTCGGTGGACGTTGCAAGTGCAAGCAAATTCCTCTATGTAACTTCTCGTGATACGAAATGATAGGAAATCCTATTCATTCTCGTGCGGAGGCGCTGATGTCTTTAGACACCATCTTAGTCTGTTTAATATATCATTTCAAAATAGATTTTTCAACCAGCATTATTAAGAATTTCAAAGGTTTTTCAGACTCAATGATTCTATGTAATTTAGACCCGCCGAAGCAGGTCTTTTTTTATTTCAGCATAATCTCTCTATCCTCAGCGCCGAGCATATAAGCACCCTTGGCAAAAGCATCCCTTGCCAGAAGCTCTGCTACATCAACCCTATCGAACAGCATCCATATTTCTTTCTCTTTCGGAGTCAGTTCATGGCTATGGTCAAACAAATGCTCAAGTCCCAATCCTTCAAGCAATGCCGACTTTGCTGCTTTGTATTCCTCAGCTCTGCCAACATATTCGTCGTTCCTTTCCTTGGAAAATGCCTCGATATTGTCAGCTCTCAGATGCTCGTAATACTCGTCCATAAAGATTCTATCCATACTCGTTGACCTCCATAACAAAAAAATAAGGGCAGACCCTTTTACAGCTATTGTAGCTATGTAAAAGGATCTGCCCTTGCAGTTACTATAATGTTTTTGCCAGCGACTTCAGGAGTGCTGCCATTTCCGGATTTTGCAGAAGCTTCAGAAGAAGTTCTTTATCATCAGCGGAGCTTTCCGTTGCGGCTGGTTGAACCGGCTCAGGCGTTGCCTGTCTGCCTGAGTAGAACGCAGCTTCCATTCTTTCAGCGTTCAGTCTGCGGTCATCGTCGATGATATGAGAGTAAACATCCGCTACCATCTTGACCTGTGCATGACCGGAATCGCCTTGAACGGATTTCATATCGCCGCCGTTCAGCTTCAGCTTGTAAGTGATACTGGAATGTCGGAGACTATGGAAAACCACTTTCGGCAGTCCCTTCTCCTCAATCAGCTTATTGAAAGCACGGTTGATAACCTGCCCCTCAATCGGCTTGCCATTGGAAGAACAGAAAACCAGATTGAAGTCTACGAACTCGTCACCGAAAAGGTCTTTCAGTTCTTCGATGTCAGCCTTTCGCTGTACCAACATTTCCGCTACGGTTTTCGGTAAGAACACCTTGCGGACACTTGTTTTGGTCTTAGGAGTTTTGAGAACCAATGCGGTATGCGTACTGGCGAAGGTCGGCGGGAACTTGAACATGATGTCCTTACCGTCCAGATCTGCCATCGCTTCACGATTTACTCTCTGCAACTCCTTTTCAACGAAGATGCTTGCCTGACCAAGTTCAATACTGGTGGGGGAAATGTCAATACAGTCCCAAGTAAGCCCCAGAAGCTCGCCCATTCGCAAGGAACAGGAGAAGGCAAGGTTAATGGCCAGACGAAGAATATCATCGTCACAGGCTTCCAGAGCCTTCTGGAGCACTTCTGCTGTCCAGATGTCCCTGGTCTTGTGTTCTTCCTTCGGCAGTGTAGCGTGCTCCACAGGGTTTCTGGTCATCAATTCCCACTTGACCGCCTGATTGAAAGCATTTCGCAATGTCTTGTGAACCTCTCGGACAGTATGCGGAGTCAGATATTCTGTACGGGCTTTTACATACTTAGAAGAAACCGCTTTGACAGAAAGCAAATCTCGGTAATACTTGTCCATGATTCTCGGCGTGACATCCTCCAGCTTCATATCACCGATGAGGGGACGAATATAGTTTGCAATCAGGCTCTTTCTGCTTTCATAGGTAGACATCGCCCAGGTGTTCACACCATAGATTGACATATACTCATCCAAAAGATCGTTGACGGTTTTAGCAGAAGGGGGAATAAAGGTTCCGGACTCCTGCTCATATTCAACCTGCAACTTCCTTTTCTTTGCTTCAGCATTCGTTTCAAAGGTTTCCCACTTCTGACGCTTGTTGCCGTTCTCATCGGTGTATGTATAAACCACAGAATACTTCTTTTTTCTCTTAACGATAGATGCCATGTAATCATCTCCTTTCCTGTCTATCTTCCGCTAACTGGTAGCGGGTCTGATTCTGATACCACTTCATAAAGCTCTCTTTTGTAGCTCGGTTATGCCTGCCCACTCGAATCAGCTCGAAGCTTCCCTTGGCGGCAATGCTGTAGATATTCTGGCGATTGGTGTCAAGCATTCTTGCAATCTCTGGCAGACCGTAGGTGGATGCCATAATATCTGCATCAAGTTCCTGATCCTCTACCGTGCGGTAATCGGTTTGAGAAGCATACCATCTTTCAAAGCTCTCCTTGGTCACTCTGCGCTTGCCCAGGACATCGACCACATCAAAATGCCCTTTGGCAACCAGTTCGTAAGCAGTCGCTTCTTTCAGCCCAAGGCGCTGTCCAAGCTCCTCCATTGAATATGTAGTTTTCTTCAGTTCCTCACCGGGAGGGGTTCCATCGACCTTCTGGTATTTGAACTGATTGGCATACCATTCTTCAAAGCTGTCGATCATCACCCTCATGGTGTTGCCGACAAGAATGGTTTTGAAGTAATTCTTCTTAATGAGCCAGTATGACTCCGTTTTTCCAAGACCAAGCATCCTGCCCATTTCCGGAACAGACATACTCGTGCGTTTTCTCATTTCCGCCATCGTACAACCTCCTATGTAAAAAATGTAGCCATGTGTTTCTTGTCATGGCTACATTTTATCGAACTCTCAATATGTTTTGAAGTTTGTCGCCGGGTTGTACGACACCCTTGACAAATCTTACATTTGATGATCCAACCACTCATCAAAACTCTTTTTGGAGATTCTGATGCTGCCGCCAATGCGGACACTATGAAAAACCTTCTTTTTCACAAGGTTGTATGCACTGGTTCTGCTGATGCCCAGAATATCCTGAATCTCATCAACCGTATAGGTTCTCTTATCAAACTGAACTGTGTTAGCAGCTATCGCTTCTTCGGTGCGCTGATTCATGGCAGCGATTCTTTCTTCAAACATTTATGTTCACTCCTTCGTTTTCTTTGCTTTATGTTTTGTGGAACGCTTTTTCAGCTGCTCCATTGCCAGGCTGACGGATAAGGCTTTCTCAATCGCTACCATTTCACGGGGCGTTACCTTACCTAAGTAATTATCAATCCTGCTCTTATCAATGGTGCGAATCTGTTCCAGCTGAACAACGGACGCTTCTTTGAATGCAGGATTGTCGTAAATAACAAAGTGCGTCGGCATATTCGCTTTCTTATGGATTCTGGTGGTGACCGTTGCCACAATCAATGTGGGAGCGTGTTTATTACCGGTATCGTTCTGAATGACGATAACCGGACGGATGCCGCCTTGTTCCGACCCAACTACCGGGTCCAGATTGGCGCAATAAATATCACCACGGCAATATACCCAATTTTCTTTCATCATTTGCCATGACCTCCTTTCGTTGGGTATGTAATAACTGACTGCCTGAAATGAATCAGGCAGTCAGTCCAAAAGTCTATGTGTCCCATATTTGCCACGCACCCCTGAGAAAGAGGGCTTACGCCCTCAGGGAATCACCGAACGACTGATTGCGAATCAGTTCCATAGGAATCTAACCTCTGCCGGGTTCTCCGCCAGCTCCGTAGAGAAGTATCTTTAATCCTGTTGCTTTCATGGCCGTATTGGGAGCAACCCAATATTTACAAGCCAGTATTGATCGCTGGCATCGGGAGAGAGACAACTGCTTAATTTATAGAAGAAAGTCGTTCTGTTTCTCTGTCCGATACGTCACGGCGTACCGCTGATGTGGCTGATGCTCTCGCACCGGCAACAGGAACGTATTCGATGACTGTGTATTCAGTTTTCAAGGATCAAGCAGCCGATTTTCTTTGGCTGTATCTAAATTGTACCTGTTCCTCATGCAAGTTTTTATTGCCTCGTAGGTATAGTTTTGAGGTTATTCACGACCTAAAAATATGTAATCAAGGGTTGTATCAAAGCGCACGACCAATTCGATTGCCAAATCAATAGAGATGCCTCTGTTGCCGGTTTCAATTCGTGCAATGGTGTTTGCGGCAACGCCCAACTGCTCCGCAAGCTGTTCCTGTGTAAGCCCATGTTTCTTTCTCAATGCTTTAATTCTTTTTCCGCTTTCAACCAAGTCGTAATACATTTTCGTTCCTCCGTGTTTTTGAATTTGTGAAGTTGCAAAATCAAAAACGGAGGGAGGAGATCGTGACTGGTTCTCAATGCCCTTTGCCATCTGCCTGTCCTCCTTGCAGGCATAAAAAAAGAGCCGGAGTACATTACTCCAAGCTCTCGTTCATGCCTTTGTGTTAATAATGAAGGAAGATAGGCTGGTATAAAAAAAGCCCCGTACCCATTACAGGCACGAGGCGTAACTCTCTCTATTCAATTTTATGCCGCTATCTCCCAGCATAGCCATTCTAACACTGGACAAGTCGGACTTTCAGTATGGAAACCGTCGTATTTTCATCGGATTTTAGTCGGACTAAAATCCTGTCTTAGCACTCACAATAACACAATGCTTCTTCCTCCCTGGCACTTTCCAGGAAATCTTTCAATTTAGGAATGGCTGTTCCCCAAAGTGACAGACCAAATAACAGTATCGCTTCTTTCTTTCGGTCATAATAGCTGCTGCGTTCCATATTCAGAACCTCCAGCATTTCTGATTCTTTGTACTTGAAGCGATTGAGATATGCCTTTGAGATAATCTCACAGTACAGAGCGCCTTTATCCGGATATTCTCTGATTTTCAGCATCGCCATATCTACCAGTTCAATGATCCACTTTGTCTCGAATAAGCTTCGAATACGTTCTTCAAATCGTTCTCTCGCTTCATCCGGAGCAAAGTTCTCCAGATAAATCAATGCTCCATCTAAGCTGTCACCGTAAGTACAAATAAGGGTATCACATACATCATTCGCACGATCAATAGTAGACCAGCACACCTCTCGATATATGGATAAAATCAGCTTTGCTCTTTCATACAGAACCTTTTCGTCAATGTTCTGCATCCGGCAAAGCATTCGAATATTGCTTAATACCTGTGTATTATATCTGCTCATTCAGAATCTCCTTTCAGCCTAATCCATAAAATAAGAATTCCTTTCTAACTCCTGTCACTTGGCTAAAGGGAAACAAATACCATGGGACAAGAATGACTATAACTTCCGATATTTGATTAAAATAACAGAAGCAAAATCGGAAGTTCTTGACTTTATAAAAGTTCCGATATATAATTAAGTGGAACTAATACTTCTGTTCTGATTCTCATTATAGCATTTTCCAGAAGTTTGTCAACAAATAATCGGAAGTTACGAATAAATATTTTTTGAAAGGAAGGACAGTACCATGACATTTGGAGAAAAAATTAAAGAAGCTCGTTTGGCTATGAACCTATCTCAAACGGAGCTTGCCCAGATGACCGGCATTTCCGAAAGATCCCTTTACACCTATGAGCAGCTCGGAACACTCCCCAGAAAAAGCAACATCAGAAAACTTGCTGAAGCGCTGCATATCTCTGTGTCCTATCTTTTGGATGAATCTGAAACGGACAGCCAGAGCCATATAGATCAGGATATGTTTATTTTAGAGGCAAAGGAAAACTTCGGTTCAAAGGGAGCAAAAGAAGCTCAGGAAGTGCTGGGTCGTGTAAATTCTCTGTTTGCCGGTGGAGAATTGGACGAGGACGCAAAAGATGTATTCTTCCAGGCGATTATGTCAGTTTATATGGACTCTAAGAAAACAGCACGGGAAAAGTACACTCCGAAGAAATACAGAAAGCATAAAGATAAAGAGTAAAATCCTCAAGCACAGAATATGTTTTCTGTGTGCGATTCGGAGGTGAAGCAAATGAAAACGGCAGAGCATATCATTGAAACTGTCGATAAGCTTGTGCGAAAATATCACACCAGAGACCCTTACGAACTATGTCAGCTGTTAGGTATCAAAATCCACTATTACGATTTACAGAAGAAATTGAAGGGCTTCTTCTATTACCAGTCCAGACAGAAGAATATCGTGATAGATCACAATGTGAACGGCATCCTGGAACGTATCTTAGTCGCACATGAATTAGGACACGCTGTCCTGCATACAAAAATCGCCATGATGCACGGCTTTCAAGAAATGGAAGTTTTTGATGATAGATCAATCGAAGAAAATGAAGCAAACTTCTTTGCGGCGGAGCTTCTGTTAGAAGATGGGGAAGTTCTGGAATGCCTTTCGGAACACACATTTTTTGAAACGGCTAAAATGCTCTATGTACCGGCAGCATTATTAGACTACAAATTCAGCCTGCTCCACGAAAAAGGAGAGCTGGTAAATTCGATGTATATTCGTAAAGCAGATTTCCTGAAAGAAGATCTTCATGCCTACGATAACGACATTAGTTATGGCGATATATGAATATCTATTTTTATATCTTTACAGAAAAAGTCCACCAGTACGATGCGCAGTGCATCATGACTGGTGGACTTTTTGTTTCTTAAAGGATCAGTATATTGTATTGCAAAAAAGAAACCCACAGCAGTTCACTCAGAACCGTCAATGGGCTTCTTTTTCATTATATCAATCAAGCTCCGCTTTTTTTATCATCTCTTGCTGGTCAATCAAGACATCAATCATCTTTCCTACGGTTATCAATGTTGTTACATTACACTTTTTCAGTTTTGCAGCAATCTCATCATCGATGATGCTGTCGCATTTTGCATATGGGGTATCCAGCAAAAAATAGTCAAAGTTCTTTTCCAAGACGAATGCCAGTTTTAGAAGCATTGCCAAAGAAACTTTCGTCTGTCCAACTTCAACATGGCTCATATGATTGTTCGAGCAACCAACCAACGCACCCAAGTCTGCTTGGCTGTATCCCTTCTCCTGGCGAGCAGCTTTAATGCGCTGACCGATTTTTATATAGTCAACTTCCGGTTGCATTTCAATCACCTCCATGCTGTGTATGATTCTGCTATACATTATAAAATGTACCAAAAATCTCAACAACCAACATTGGGTGCAAGTTGCATTTATAAATGCAATATGATAAAATTTTATAGGCAGATTGCATTAAATGATAGAATGAAAAGAACCCCAAGACGACAATATGAGCTATCTTGAGGTTCTTTAAAATAAAAAATTCGTAGAGTACATTACTCCACGAAAAAACACCGCCAAACACTGAAAACTCAGCATTATTTGACGGTGTTGACAATTTATTTGACGGCTAATAAATCAGAAAGCCGTTGCATATTTTCTCTTTTTAAATCCATGGATGGGTGTACATAGCGATTCATTGTAATATTCACGCTGGCATGACCCAATATCTCGCTGAGACTTTTTACATCGAATCCAAGCTCTATGCACCTTGTAGCAAATGTATGACGTAACGAGTGATAATTTGCGGAGTTGATTCCGCTGTTTTTCAATACCTTCTTGAAATGATTTTGCATGGTTCTTGGTTCTAATGGATTCTGATCGCTATTGGTTAGAATGTAGCCAGTAGAAGAAGCTTTGTGTGCTGTAAGAATAGTCATTAAGCCATGGGGTACTGGAATAGTACGGATGGAGCAAGCACTTTTGGGTGTGGTAACAACAATCCTTGTCTTGCATTCACTGTTGGTTCTATCTTGGATTCTCTGGAGCGTTTGATGCACATGGATTGTGTAATCTGAGAATGAAACATCTTCCCATCGCAACGCACAAATTTCACCTACTCTGAGACCAGTGAATAAACATACTAATATACCAATATTGCAGGAATCAAGATTAGAATACAAGTATTGGCATAATTTTTCCTGTTCAGCACGACTCAAAACTCTCATTTCCTTCGTTTGACGTTTTATCTGTATAGATCGTGCGTCACAAGAAATGGCTTTCCCGTTTCGGGTGGCAAATTGTAAGATATTTCGAATTAGAGATAAAATATCTGAAACAGTTTTAGAGGAAAGTCCATTCTCCTTTAATCCACCAGAAACAAGGAAAAAATTACACTGCGTTTCAATAAACTCGTGTGTTATATCACGCAATTGTTTGCTTCCGAACACAGGAAGTATATACGAGTTGAGAAGATTCCTATATTTGTTGCTTGTAGATTCTTTCACTTTAGGACATATAGCTTGAAACCATTCCATAGCAACCTGTTCAAATTGATCTGAGCTAATTTCTGGATCGACAGTGACAGAATTACTCGTGCACGAACTTTGACTGATAAGTTTTGCTTTGACTTCTCGATATGATTTTGCATAAACATAACCGTAATTGGCTTTGCCTGTAGAAGATCGGGACTTAATGTATCTTCCTTCCCATCTGCCGTCTTTCCTTTTGTAAATATTTTCTCCTTTTCGTGCCATAAGGTACACCTCCTTCAATATGACTATAATTCTGACGGCAAATTGTGACTTTGGAACTTCCTAAGACGGATTTTTGCGCAAAACCTCGTGTTTTATGTCCCTAACATATTGACAAACAGTGCGACAACTTGTAAAATAGAGATGTAAATTAAAAAAAACAGAGAAGAATGCGATTCGTGGAGTAATGTACTCTACGAAAGAGTATACCCAGGAGGAGATTTATTGATTCAATTTGTAGGGCGAGATGCTTATAAGCAGTTTTGGAATTTTAGTAAAGATGAGAAAGAGAACTTGGCCACTCAATTGGCGATTGAGTTACCCGCACTCAGAGGAAAAGTTGGTGCATCACAAGAAGAAATTGCTTCGGCTGTTGGTATTTCACGACAAACTTATAGTGCCTACAAAAATCGGACACGCCCAATTCCATGGAGTTTATATCTAGCACTATTGTTTTATTTTGATTACATTCCAAGTACACATTATATGATTCGCCAGCTTGAATTATTCCCAAATGAATTAGACGAATGTTGGTTAGCTGGTAGAGTTTTTATTGAGGAAGAAAAATGAGCGAATATTCACAGCAAATAAAAAGGGATATTACATGAACAAAAATATAAAATATTCTCAAAACTTTTTAACGAGTGAAAAAGTACTCAACCAAATAATAAAACAATTGAATTTAAAAGAAACCGATACCGTTTACGAAATTGGAACAGGTAAAGGGCATTTAACGACGAAACTGGCTAAAATAAGTAAACAGGTAACGTCTATTGAATTAGACAGTCATCTATTCAACTTATCGTCAGAAAAATTAAAACTGAATACTCGTGTCACTTTAATTCACCAAGATATTCTACAGTTTCAATTCCCTAACAAACAGAGGTATAAAATTGTTGGGAGTATTCCTTACCATTTAAGCACACAAATTATTAAAAAAGTGGTTTTTGAAAGCCATGCGTCTGACATCTATCTGATTGTTGAAGAAGGATTCTACAAGCGTACCTTGGATATTCACCGAACACTAGGGTTGCTCTTGCACACTCAAGTCTCGATTCAGCAATTGCTTAAGCTGCCAGCGGAATGCTTTCATCCTAAACCAAAAGTAAACAGTGTCTTAATAAAACTTACCCGCCATACCACAGATGTTCCAGATAAATATTGGAAGCTATATACGTACTTTGTTTCAAAATGGGTCAATCGAGAATATCGTCAACTGTTTACTAAAAATCAGTTTCATCAAGCAATGAAACACGCCAAAGTAAACAATTTAAGTACCGTTACTTATGAGCAAGTATTGTCTATTTTTAATAGTTATCTATTATTTAACGGGAGGAAATAATTAAACTATGTTTTGAACCATGAATTAAATAAAAATGACTCTCAATTATTGGAAGTCAATTTATTAAACCAATTAAAGCTTGCAAAACGTGTAAATCTTTTTGATTATTCTTTAGAAGAATTACAAGCCGTTCATGAGTATTGGCGGTCAATGAATCGTTACTCAAAACAAGTTTTGAATAAAGAGAAAGTGGCTTAATATGGCAAATATAGTCAATTTTACTGACAAACAGTTTGAGAATCGCTTAAATGATAATTTAGAAGAATTGGTTCAAGTAAAAAAGCGGTTGAATCGCCAACCGCTTTTTTACTTGGTGGGCAATCAGGGTCAGGGAAAACCAGTTTGCGAAGAAGATGATTGAGCAGGCAGGAACAAAGTGATAAATTCAAATTGTGAGGGAAAATACAGATGAATCAAGGAAGAATTATTGTGATTACAGGCTCACCGGGGACAGGAAAAACAACAACTGCGTCAATTGTCGCAAAGGAATCAGATATGGATAAATCAGTGCATATGCACACCGATGACTTTTTCATTACTTAAGCAAAGGCGCAATACCACCACATTTGCCAGAATCCAACAAGCAAAATCTGGTTGTCATTGAAGCCTTTTTAGAAGCTGCAAAGCGATATGCTCGTGGCGGATATGATGTAATTGTAGATGGGATTGTCGGGCCATGGTTTTTGGAGCCATGGAAAGCTCTTGCCCAAGAAGATTACGAGGTACACTATATTGTATTAAGAGCGAGTAAAAAAGAAACTATGAAGCGAGCTGTGGAACGCTCAAAATTAGATAGAAAAACAAATATTGAATTAGTGGAAACAATGTGGGAGCAATTTTCCGGTTTGGGGATATATGAATCAAATGTCATAGACACAACTACATTCACAATTAAAGATACGGTTTCCGCAATAAAAGAAAGAGTTGCATGTGGGACGTCTTTACTATCTTAGACATTCCCATTTGTCAGGAAGATAGCAAAGCCAGCCGAGCCAGTCAACGGTCAAGATGAACGGCGCATTTCATGCGCCGCCGTTGACAGTCACGCCCGTCTTTGCTAAAAAGTAATCAAGGCTGGAAAGCCCTAAAATGGCTTCCCGCCCATTTCAATTTTTAGAAAAGAAACGCTCCAAAATCAGAAAGAGAGCGTCCAAGCACTTTGAGGGATTGGCCGCCTTGTCCACCCATTCAGCGGGACAGCGGGCGGAGGTCAAGGCCGGGTGTAAACCCGTTCATTTCAGCTTAGAAACCCTTCATAAAACGGGCTTATTTAGCGATATAAGGCTTTATAATAGAGAAGGAGTGAAACTTCTATTCAAGTTTAGAAACGCCTTCCATTAGTCCGAAAGAGACCTTAGAAAGAGAATTAAATCGTAAAGTATCAGGGAAAGAAATTCAACCGACTTTGGAGAGAATAGAGCAAAAAATGGTTCAAAATCAACACCAAGAAACCCCTGAATTTAAAGCAATTCAACAAAAATTGGAAAGCTTGCAGCTACCTACACCACCAATACCCAAAACACCTAAACTTCCAGGACTTTAAACCTTAAAAAGGAAAAGAGTAGTTACCAAAAAACGGTAACTACTCTTTTGAATGAAAAATATAATTGTCGCTTGATCGAGAAACTTTATCGCATTATGGACGAGGTGAACCAAGACAGGAAAGATTGCGATTAAATAAGAAGGAGAAAATATAATTATGTCCAAGTATAAAAAAATGAAACAGCTCATAGCGGATATGCGCTTACCTGAGTATCGTTATAAGCAACTGCTTGATGCTGTGTTCCTACAAGGAATTATGCGTTTTGAAGATATGAAGTTGCTTCCAAAAACGCTGCGCGAAAAGTTGGTGGAGCAGTTTGGTGAAACTGTTGTGGAGATCAAGGCGATCCATCATGAGAAATCAATGCAAACTGACAAGGTGCTGTTTGAACTGTCGGACGGAAACCGTGTGGAAACGGTGGGTCTGTTTTATAAAGAGGGCTGGAACTCCTTTTGCATTTCATCTCAAAGCGGTTGCGGCTTCGGTTGTAAGTTTTGCGCAACAGGGACTTTGGGATTACGCAGAAACTTGACTGTGGATGAAATTACCGACCAAATCCTATATTTTATGCAACAAGGATGCAGTATCAACAGTATCTCTTTTATGGGAATGGGAGAGCCGTTCGCTAATCCACAAGTTTTTGAAGCCCTGCATGATCTGACCGCCCCGGAACTGTTCGGGCTGTCCCAGCGACGCATCACCATTTCGACTATCGGTATCGTGCCGGGTATTCAAAAATTGACAAGAGAATATCCGCAAGTCAATCTGGCCTATTCCCTCCACGCACCTACTGACCGTCTGAGGGAAACGCTCATGCCAATAACTAAAACATACCCCCTTGGTCAGGTACTGGATACATTAGATCAGCACATTCGGCAAACAAATCGCAAGGTGTTTTTGGCATACATCATGCTAAAGGATGTCAATGACAGCGACAGACACGCAGAGCAACTTACCAAGTTGTTATTCAAACACAAAAAGTATTTGCCACTATACCATTTAGATTTAATCCCATACAATCAAACGACAGTTACGGAAACTATGGTGCCCTCAAGCCACACACGAATAAAGGCCTTTTGCCGTATCATTCATAATGCAGGAATTAGCGTCAATATCCGAACGCAATTTGGCTCCGATATTAACGCTGCTTGTGGCCAGTTGGCGGGGGCCTACCGTGACGATCAAAAACAAGGAGAGAGAACAATGTCCGCTATACAAGAACAGTCTTTTGAATGGCTCTTGTGTCCTGTGTGCAAGAGCAAAACACGACTTAAAATCCGAAAGGACACGATACTTGACAATTTCCCACTCTTTTGTCCCAAATGCAAAAGTGAAATGCTTATCTGTGTCAAACAATTTCATATATCTATTATCAAAGAGCCAGACGCACAGACGCAGAGCCGATAATCCGTAGCCCTTGGGTGCGAGTTATCGGCTCTTTTGTTTTTGGGGCGGGTATCAATCAAAGTTACCGCCTTATACGATGACTTTAGGAGGAACACGGCGGTTTCCATGGAGGGATCGTCGTGTTCATTTTGCTTTTTCACACTACCCGTGATTTTCACCTGCTAAAAAAAGCGTAGTTCTCCCTCCGGGATCGTCCGATCATGAACATGAAATATTCCAGTACATATATGTAAATAAAAACTCGTGCGTCCGCATAGCGTCATGCTGTGCGGGCGTTTTTATATATTCTTACCTTGGGACAAGTTGTCCCAAAGCTGGCAGCCCCGGCTGTCGATCCCCGCCCCTCTCCGTTCAGAACGCCATCCACCCAGCTATCTGAACGGAGGAAAATATAATGGCTATCATCAATTTGAAAGAGTTTTACCCGTGGTACACCCACGATGAATATATCGAAGTTTCCGATGAAGTGGCCGCCGAACTGCGGGCGGACAAGCTGTACGAGGCTGCCCACCAGCGGCGGATCGTCCGCAACAAAGCGCAGTATTCCCTCGATTGCAATGATGGGATCGAATACTCTGCCTGTCTGCACGAGCCGACCCCGCAGGAGCTGTTGGAACGCATGGATCAGTTCTGCACTCTCTGGAACGCTCTCAACACCCTGCCGGAGATCCAAGGCCGCCGAGTGGATGCCTGTGTTATCCTCGGCAAGAGCTATTGCGAGGTTGCCAAGGCCGAGGGCGTAAATGAAAGTGCTGTGCGGCGTTCCGTAGAGCGTGGTTTGAAGCAGATGAAAAAACATCTTAAAGACACTCTGTAAGCCAGTCCGAATTGATGTGTTTGCTGTCCTTGGTATATAGAGAGGATTGATCCTCTCGACAACTGAATAGCGGCGGCTCCCGGCTTTGCCGGGGAGCCGAGCGGTGGGTACGCTGTGACTTCTCCCACGGGAGGACGAGCGATCCATACCAACACCGCAAGTGGGGCATCGCCACCCCCACGGCCACGATCCGGCGTGGACAGGCTGGCCGCCTGTCCCGACCGGCCGCCGCACCCCAGCGGGAGCGTCATGTCGAGTATCGCTGTCTTATGACGGGCCAAGGAAATGAGCGTGGCGCTCCCAAAATCTTTATCAAGGAGGAAAACCTATTATGAGTTGCGATCCTGTATTGGCGGCTATGCTGGCCCGGCCGTGGAACAACAATGCCTGCCGGGGCTATGTCATCTACGCTATGGAAAACTGTGGCTTTTCTCCCACGGACATCCGGCGTGTGGTGGCAGAACTCCACGAGGTTTTTGACTTCTGCGGGCTGGAGGAGGCCCAGCAGCACTTTGAGAACGGCCCCTATTGACCTTGGGACAACCTGTCCCAAGGTGGAGCAAGGCAAGAGGGCGGCACCGCCGAGGTGCCGCCTTTCTGCGTTTCCCCACGGGACAAGGGGAACTGTCGGTCATTGTTTCTCGCTGCGCCGAAAGGAGGCCCACATGGAAGTTCCCGTACCAACCAAGGAGGAATACACTTATCAAGTCGGAAAAATCCAATTTATTGTCACGCCCGTCTACAAGGACAAAGGCGAGTCTATGCGTGACATTCTCTTGAAACTGATGTTGGCTGATTTGGAGCCAGCTTAACTTTTCATCCACATCCTTAACACGGGCGGTCAACGGAGGTATAATATAAATAGGATAAAACCTCTTGTTTGACTGCTGGAAGGAGGATATTTTGAAACAGTCAAGCAAGAAAACCGCCCTCGGCACAGCCGCCCTTTACTGCCGACTGAGCCGTGATGATAATATGGACAACGAGTCCAACAGCATCAGCAATCAGAAAAAGATACTGCAAAAAGCCGCCAAGGACAAGGGCTATACGGACACCATCTTTTTCGTGGATGACGGTATCACCGGCACCACCATGAAGCGCCCCGGCTTTCAGAAAATGATCGCCGCAATCGAGGCCGGGTATATCTCGGCGGTGTTCGTCAAAGACCTGTCCCGGCTGGGCCGCAACTACATTGAGGTGGGTAAGCTCACCGAGGAGTTTTTCCCGCTTCATGATGTGCGGCTGGTGGCCGTGTCCGATGGCGTGGACAGCGACGAGGGCGAGGATGACTTCACCCCGTTCAAAAACATAATGAATGAGTACTACGCCAAGGACATCTCCAAGAAGCGCCGGATCGTCAATAAGATGAAAGGCAACGCCGGGATTCCGCTGTCCCCACCGCCCTATGGCTATATCAAAAACCCGGACGATCCCCGGTTTTGGGTGGTCGATCCCGTGGCCGCCGATGTGGTGCGCCGTATCTACCGCATGGCGCTGGAGGGTACGGGCTGGCCGAAACTGCCGCCGCTCTCGGCGCTGATGGTATCGTCAACCCCACCTACTACTGGCGCAGCAAGGGTACAAGCCGGGGCGGTTCCAAAAGTACCTTGGAGCCTACCAAGTGGGGCCATACCACGATCAAGAAAATCCTTACCACGCAGGAGTATTGCGGCGATGTCATCAACTTCAAAAGCTACTCCAAATCCTACAAGATGAAGCGCCGGATCGAAAACCCGGAGGAAAACCGGGCGATCTTCCTCAATGTTCACGAGGCTATTATTGATCGGCCCACTTGGGAAAAGGTACAGGCGCTGAAGGCCGGAACCCGGCGCAAGCGCCCCACCGTCACCCAAGAGCCAAGCGCCTTTTCCGGCGTGATGAAGTGTCCCGAGTGCGGCGGCAATCTGAACTTCCACTTTAATCAGAACAACCACGACATCAAGTTTTTCAGTTGCCAAAACCATAATTCGGGGCTGCGTAAATGCTCGTCCACCCACTATATTCGGCTGGACTTCTTGGAGCAGGTCGTTCTCTACGAGGTGCATCGGCTGGCCTGTTTCGCCAACGAGTACGAAAACGACTTTATCAAAGCGATGGTGGGCCGCTCGGCAAAGGTAGCCGAAAATGAGCGGGTACGCAAAAAGCGGGAGCTGGATGGGCTGCTGGCCCGTGACCGGGAGTTGGACACACTCTTTGAGCGGCTGTATGAGGACAATGTTTCCGGCAAGATCGACGATGCCCGGTTTGCGAAAATGGCAAAGCGCTATGAGCAGGAGCAGGGCGAGAACGCCGGACGCATCAAGGCCCTGCGGCTGGAAGTGAAAAAGCTGGAAGAAAAGCGGATGGATGTAGATGACTTCTTGGAAACGGTACGCCACTACACCAACGCCGCCAAGATCACCAAACGAATGGTAGCCGAGCTGATTGACCACATCGAGGTCTATCCTGCGGTCAAGGAGGACGGTGTAACCAACCAGCGGGTGACGATCCACTACAACTGTATCGGGGCCTTTGAGGTGCCGGATCGCCGCAAAATCCCCGAGCGGGACATCCTGCTGGAAACGAGAAAAGGCGTAGCATTAAGCTACGCCCCGGCGGTGTAAAGGTGGTGTGGGATATGAGAGTTTTCATTTACTGCCGTGTGGCCCGTGACGATACCTTTGCATTGGAACACCAGCGGTTCTTGCTCCAGCTTTACGCAAAGCGGGCGGGATATACCATTATCGGCGCTGCGGACGAATACGGCAGCGGGTTGACCCTTGACCGTCCGGGCATGGGAAAGGTCACACAGGCCGTTCTCGCTGGCGAGGTGGATGTGGTGTTAGTCCATAGTCTGACCCGGATAGGCCGGGAATGGGGGATGACCCAAAGCTATATCGACCAGCTCACCCGGCACAAGGTCAAGCTCCTTTGTATCAAAGAACGCTGCTTGTTCAGCGAAAAAGGCGTGATCCATTTTTGAGCATAAAAATGGACGTTATGCTGAAATGTGGAAACATTATACAGAGGCGATTGATTTGAAAGTTCAAACAAAGGTGGTGCAGTAAAATGAAAAAATTAAAAGAAATATTATTTTTTTTATAAAAACCTTTCCTCATGTTTGAAAAGCTGATCGAGAAATAAAGCACACAACGGTATTCTTTCTTTTTCAGTTGGTACATTTTGCAGTCTGTAACGTGTCATTTACTGTTTGTTACCTTAACATATCCAGTCGAAAACACAAGGGTATATAAACGAGCAAGCTCGCCCTTGTGTTTTCTTTGTGTCTATGTTGCGTTCTCGTCACAGCAAACGACACGAACACACTGGCGAAAATGAACCAACAAAACGAAAAAAGAAAGGAGCGTATACTTCACAGACGGTGTTAAGGATACTTACCAGATGAAACCGTACATTGCACCGACCGCTGCTGAGTTGGAACAATTTCTTTCCTCTCTAAATTAAATCTTGCCGAAGCAGTGATGTGTCAGACTTTCCTGACACATCGCCGCTTTGCACTTCACAAAATCCGCTGCCAGGAGGTGATGAAATGAGTATGGTAAATGCTGACTCCGTTCAGCTATTCGCAATGCTGAAAAAAATGCAGGATTCCATTTCCTCCATCGAAACTACCAAAAAATCTGTAAAGATGAAATATGAACAGTTAGGTGCTGGATGGCAAGATAAAAAATACAACGAGTTGGGCGTGGTTGTAAGAGACTGCAACAAGGCTCTCAATGACATATTGGTAATTATGCTTCAAGCAGAAAAATATGTGGCTTTACTCGCCAAGAGCCTTAGTGAATACGAAAGTGTTCAACTAGGATCTACAAATGGAATATCTGCAAGCACACCTCAGACCAGTAGTTTTGCTGTTACACCATCAAGTGCAGATACAACCACCTTTGAGTCAAATACCTTTGGTTCTAATCTTGCATTTGTTCAAGACAGACTATCAGCTGAACGATATTTTTCCCGTGGAAATCACTATGAAGAATATCGAGATTATTGGGAGAACGGGAACTATACCTTTTCTCGAAATGAAAATCCAGAACTCGTATACGTTAGAGCAAGGGATATTGAAGGAGTTTATCTCAGTGACCGAGAACTTGGGAACCCGGAAGGATTTTGGACACGGAATGGTCGAGAGGGATGGTCGAGAGAAAACATTCTAAGGCGAGCTTCGCACATCCAAGATGTTCGTCAAAATACTGAGTCAGGAATGTCTTTGGATGAGCTTTCACAAAACCCAGTGTTAGATGATACCATTCGTAGCTATTACAATAATCCTGTCCAGGTTGCGCAGGTAGGTTCTTATTATGTATTTCAGAGTGATGGGCGACATCGAACACTTGCAGCTCAATCGCTTGATACATATATCCCGGTTTTAGTAACAGGTAGCTACACTCGAAATGATTAACAAATGAGGAGGTGAGTGTTTGAGCAACGTAAATGCTGATGCAACTCAATTACTGACAATACTGAAAAATATGCGGACCTCCATTTCTTCTATCGAAACTACAAGAAGTTCTGTGAAGATGAAATATCAGCAATTGGGAATTGGATGGAATGACAAGAAGTACGATGAGCTGGGAACTATCGTAAAAGATTGCAACAAAGCCCTGAATGATATTTTACAGATTATGCTTCAGGCCGAAAAATACGTTGCTTCACTTGCCAAAAGTGTACAAGAATATGATAATGTTAATTTGGACACTCCTTCTGCACGAAATTCTTTCCTCCAGGGTCTGCAAACACCTAATGTTGGTAATTCGTCTTATCAGTATTGCCTTGGCGTGCTAACCCAAGGTAGCACACCAGACGGATATATCGCTGTTATATCACAACGCCATGAAAATGCAGAGCAGAATGTCAGAGAAGTGTTTGACCATTTCGCTGGTAAACTGATGATACAAGATTCTGAATATCCACCGGATCAGACAGCACATTACTCACCGGGAAATTATATAGGGCATTCACGAGGAGTCTACTACAATGCAGCTTCTGATATGACAAATCCAAGAGGTGCAGGAACAACTTATTTCCACGAGCTTGCTCACATGATCGACCATGCTTCGTGCAACTATCGGAGCAATCTATCCAATACTCCAGAATTTGCTGAGGCACTGGTTGAGGACGGACAAAGAATCCTGAGCTTATATAACAATCTTCCAGTGGAAAAGCAAACTGCTTTTCTGACCCGTATTAGGCAGGATTCAGCTCACTCCTTCTCGGACTTAATTGATGCGACAACAAATGGTCAATTGCACGGAAATTATGGTCACTCAAGGAACTATTGGACGAGACCGGGCAATCTACAAGCAGAAGCCTTTGCCCACTTTTTTGAAGCGTCTATGGGAGACCAAGGCAAATTAGAGCTATTAGCAAATTTCTTTCCTACAGCGTTTGGTATTTTTTCTTCAATGATTGATTCTATTAGACCAGATAATCATGTTAGGGTCTTGAGCAGAGAAAGGTAGGTGCATACAATGGACAAAAACAAGAGCGTTGCAGATTTTATGAATAGCTTCCTTAATACACCTGAACCGAAAATTGATAATGAGTATTATGAAATCGAAGAACAGTATTTTCGGCAATTCGGTCATGGTGTCCCAAGGGAAATGTTGCCTGATAGCATTTCAACGGAACAAATTAAACAAGCCATGAAAAAATGCATTCTTTCCAAAAAGGATAATCTCTTTGAACTATTAGGCATCATTATCAACGATAATTATTTATATTAAGAAAAGGAACGACGACATGGATGAAGACAACATTATAACTTTGAATGATGAGAATGGGAACGAAGTTGAATTTGAATTTCTTGACTTAATACCGTATCGCCAGAACGAATATGTTGTCCTGCTTCCTATTGGAGATTCGGATGGGCAAGTTGTTATTTTGCAGCTGAAAGAAATTGACGATGAAACAGAAGAATATGTTGGTGTTGAAAACGAATTTGTGTTAGAGACTGTCTTTGCTCTGTTCAAAGAGCGAAACAAAGATTTCTTTACATTTGAGTAATTAAACAATGCAAGCTCAAACCAACAACACGATAAAAGGGGGTGCATTATGGATATTTGGCATCGTGTAGGCAGAATTGTTCGCTTCTCAAACTTAGGAACTCTTCTGTTCTTTACTCTTAATATTCTGCTGATTGTTGCTGTGTTCGGTTCGTCAGGAAGCATTGTTGAACTGATTTGTATTTACTTTTTCACAGTAGCTATCAGCTTATCCCCATTAGGCGAAATGTGCCTGGCTGCCTTCGCAGGAGCAAGCGATATAAAAAGAGTAGATATAAAACTTCGAGTTGTCCCGCTGGTTCAATATGTTTTAGATAAAGCAAAAGAGAACACATCATACTGTCCTAAAAAAGTGAAAGTGAAGATTATCCATGATCCTGCTCCAAATGCATTTGCTCTAGGTAGGCAAACACTATGCATAACTGACGGATTGCTTTTACTCTCCGATGATATGATACTTGGAATTCTCGCCCATGAGATCGGACATCTCTCATACGGACATACTGTTATCCAATTATTGATTGGCGGGGGCAATATATTTATATCCGGGTGCCTCCTGTTAATCAAAATATCCTACTGGATTTTTTCTGCAATCATGGGGCTGTTCGCAATATGCTCTCGTAGTGGTGTAATGGGTATAATTACCGCAGTTTTCGCAGGAATATCAACAGCACTTTCTTGGTTATGGGTAAAGTTCTGTATGCTTTTTCTGATGTGGTCTATGAGACAAAATGAGTATCTGGCTGATGAATTTGCTTATAAAATTGGTTTTGGTCTTGAATTAGCGACGGTATTAGACCAACATATCTCAGATGTTCCGCATGATGGTTTTCTCAGTGCAATATACTCAACTCATCCATGCAACGATGATAGGGTTGCAGCATTGCAAAATTTAGGTGTACCCTATTCTCGATACTAAATTCATAATCTCACAAATTGGCAAGCAGTGTAAACCTGTACAGGTTCACTCATTTTCTCGATTTTCCCTTCGGTGCAATCTTCGCAAATTTGCTTGTTGGGGAAGCATCCCCAATCCCCTTTGAACATCATCTGCCGATGATGGCTACACGATTTTCAATCGTTTCTCAAAGAACAGTAGAATAAAAATTTGCCCATGGTTGAAAGCACCGAAATCGAAAAGCAAAAAAGCAGCCACGATCCGCACCCTTTGGGGAGTGCAGACCGTGGCTTTTTGCTTTAACGGAAGTTCTTCTTTTCCTCTTTCTCTTTCTCTTTTTCCTGCTCTTTCTGCCTGTCGATATTCAAAATCGTTTCAACCGTCCGTTTGGCAATCAGCAGTTCTTCTTTCTCTTTTCTGATCTGACGGTACTCAGCGTAGTCCTGCTTTTTCTGGACTGCCAGCTGATGAAACTCCTCATACAATGATTGCATGGACGGGAGCTTTGTAATCTGCAATTCATCAAAGGCTTGCTTCGCCGCTTTATGAATTGTGATTTCCTGACGGTGTTCTTCAAAGAATTTTTTGCTATATCCAGACTTGCGGTACTCGATATAAATTTGCCTTGTGTTGCGATAATTTTTGATGTGCTGCTGCAACGCCTGAACCTCAACCATACGTTTCTCTGCGACCTTGATAGAATCAGAAAGCGCATCGAACCGGGCAGACAGATTTTCAATATGAGCAGTCAGATCGTCGTAGTTGCCCAAGCCTTTTTCTTTCAGTAGGATTACCGTTCGGGCAGCTTCTTTTCGGTTGAACTTCTTCGCCCACTTTTCATAACCGACCGTCTTGCCCTCGGCCATCTTTGCCTGAATATCAATCAGCATCTGGAACTGCTTCGGGGCAGGAGCCTTGGCAGAGCCGCCTTTTGATTTGTGCAGGTTCTTGCCGGAGATAACCGCTTGAATTTCCTCTTTGCTATATCCTTCGCCCAGGGAACGCAGCCGAATGAAACGCTTCTGATTCTCGCCCTTGAACGCAGGCTGCTTTCCATCCTTGAACTCAAATCCCATGTCAGCCAGAGCCTGAACAAAGCCATCAAAGCTCTTTGGTTTCTGCTTCAGCACCGCATCAATCGCATCACATAATTCGTCACGCTGGGTACGCTTCTTGGGATAAACAGTTCTTTTCTGGCGCTCCCGATACGGCTTCGGTGTAATAATGGACAGCCCGTGTTCCAGGCAAACCATATCACTGAGTCTTTGCACCGCCAGACCGGAAAGAAAGAAGTTTTTGAATTTCCGTGTGGCATCCAGCGAGGTCGAATTATAAATGATATGATTGTGAATGTGGGATTTGTCGATGTGGGTCGCAACGATGAAAGCGTGTTTTCCCTTTGTCCATCGCATCGCTGTTTCATAGCCGACTTGGTTCGCTTCTTCCGGGGTGATTTCTCCCGGCTTAAAGGACTGGCGTATCTGGTATGCGATGATATTGTTCTTCTGCTGTCTGCCGGTAATATGCTGATACTGCCGTTTGGAAAGCAGAAATTCCTCATCTGCTGTCTTTGGATCACACTCATAGGAACTGATAAATTCGCCATCATTGGTTTTTGCGGCATTTTGTGAGTAGTCGGTTCTGTCTGCCAAACATTGAGCGACCGTCTTTCCCTTATTCACATGGAGTGCAATCAATCTTGTCGCTGCCATTCCCATCACTTCCTTCCCAAAAAGAAAAAGCCACCGGTCGGTGACTTTTCTCTGATATTATCTTATGACCTGATAAATGCTCCCAGACTTTCTCCAATATTCTCGACTTTCATAACAGCCCAGACGAGCAAGAACACCGCTGCTATTGTCGCAATTCCAAGAACCACAAGAATAAGCAGGGACTGCCACAAAGCCTTTACAATGCAGTAAATCGCAGATCCGCCAATGACCAAGAGCAATAAACCAATTACATAGGACACAACATTTGTAAGCAGATTTCCAAGAATGCAAATCACTTTTACAACGAACAGCACCGGCAGTGCCAATATCTTCAATACCAGCTTCATAGGCTCAACCCCTTTCTTTTAATTATATTGTACAAGGGTATCTGCCATAACGCAATGATGTCAACCCTTATGTAAAAGCCGCAGCCGAAACTGCGACTTCCCAACAAGTTGTCGGATTACTGGATTGAGGACAGGCGAACAAGAACTTCTCTCATGTCCGTCCAGATCTCCTCCAGCCGTTTTTGCAAATCCTCAATGTCAGCACGATAGATGCTGCCTGTTTCGTTCGCTCGCTTTGCGTACTGGTTCAGGTTGTTGGAGCAGATTCGCAGGAGCGAAACCAGGGCTTTCACATCCTGCAAATCCAGTCTGATACAGTAACCATCCAGAGCCATTTTCCGCAGATAGGCTCCCATGCTGCGGATGCCAAGCTCGTCCATCTTCTCATGGATTCGCTCGACCTCCTCCTTGGATGCAAGGAAATGAACATCCTGATCTCGCTTTGCCATTACAACACCTCCTCACGGGTTTCAGAGTATTTTGCAGGCGGGATATGCTCCGCTTTGGATTTCAGATCAGCCAACACAGAAGGACGCTCTGACTCGCTTCTTTCGTCACGATTTTCCACAGAGTCCTCCATATTCAGGGCTGCATCCAGTTCTGCCAGTCGCTGACTTTTGGCTGTCAGCTCTGCTTCCTGCGGGAACGGTTTTCCAACCTCCGCCTTGGCTGCTTCCTGCTGATTGTAGAGATTATTCAACTGCTCATTGGCTCGTTCTAAGCGCTCAAGGATGCCTGCAAGGGCATTGTCCAGTCGGGTGATATTTCCTCGTGCGTCCGTTCCAAGGGCTACTCTGTGGCTCACAGCGCCCTTCAGGGTCACATCGAACTCGTTCCGGAAACTGTCAAACGAAAGCTCCATCTGAAAGCCACGGTAACTGCCAAGAGGAACCGGATCGGCACTTTTCGTGTCCTTACAAGCCGCAAGGAGGATTTCACCGGCATCTGCCTTTTCGGTGTAGGCTTTGCCCATGATTTCCATGCCGCAAAAGCCATCGGCAATCTGCGGGTGTGCTTCCACGGTTTTAATATCAGCTTCAAAGCCATGAATATAGCCTGTCTGCTTTTCAATCTCAGCCGGGAAGTATTTCAGAAGCTTATCTTCCATACGGTACTGCTGGCTCTGGTGGTCAGCTTTCAGCACCTTCAGCCTTGCCACATCAATGTCCAAGTCCATCTTTTCCTTGATAAGCGGATTGCCGGCACACAGCGCCTTGATCTCCGCATAGGACAGCGCCTGCTCATCCACATCGTCACAGGAGCGAACCGGTGATTTGGAGGTCATAATCTGAGAAATAAACTTCTGCTTGTTTTCCAAGGTCTGATACAGGTAGGCATCGAAGGTTCCCTCGGTCACATACTGATACACCTGAACCTCTTTGTTCCGGTTGCCCTGACGGATGATACGACCGTTTCTCTGGGTCATATCAGACGGACGCCAACCCACATCCAAGTGGTGAACTGCCACCAATTTGTCCTGGACGTTGGTTCCTGCACCCATCTTTTGCGTACTGCCAAGAAGCACTCGCACCTGCCCGGTACGAACCTTGGCAAAGAGGTCTTTTTTCTTTGCCTCGGTATCTGCATCATGGAT
The DNA here is from genome assembly GCF_036632915.2 of Faecalibacterium taiwanense. Classification (NCBI taxonomy): domain Bacteria; kingdom Bacillati; phylum Bacillota; class Clostridia; order Eubacteriales; family Oscillospiraceae; genus Faecalibacterium; species Faecalibacterium taiwanense. The sequence goes on from NZ_CP155552.1 coordinate 893,261, forward strand.
AAAGGCAACTTCTTCCGCAGGCACACCGTTTGCAATCAGCTTGGTTTTGACATCATCATAGACATTGAAGGTTCCATCATTTTTCGGTGTGCTAAGGTCGCAGAACACCAACTGGGTCAATTTGTCAGCCTGACCGTCCTGCCAGATACGCAGGATATTTCCCACGCAGGCATTGAGCTTGCTGTCAGGGTCATCGGGTAACAGGGTGTTCATTAGCCGCTGATCCAGTCCCAATTTTCGTCCGTCGCTGGTAATCTTGAGCATATTATCGACGGACGGGTCTACAATACCGGCATGAACATCTGCTGCTCTCTCTGAAAGGGAAGCCACCATATCCTTCTGGTACTCAGAGGGCTGAACCACAACCGTTTCAAACTTTGCTTCGGGAACAGGGAGATGCAACTGGTCAGAGGTCTTGATGTCGGCAACCTCCTTGAACATATTCATCAGTTCAGGCAGGTTGAAGAACTTCGCAAATCGGGTTCTGGCACGATAGCCGGTTCCCTCGGGAACGAATTTGTCAAGATGATTTCTTTAATTTTTCTAAACTTAACAAACCGGCTGAAAAGAAATCTTCTTGAACCTCGTGTCTGCATATATCCTTAAATACCTTTTCTATCGGCTTTTTAGCGGTTTCCGACTGCTTCACGCACACAATAAAAGTGGTCTTTCCAATTTGCACCGAATAACTTGAATTTTTGTTTTCCATATCGTTTCACTTCCTTTCAAAAAATATGGGACACTCGTTTGCCAAGTGTCCCGATTACTGCCCGAAAATACATTTCCAACAGTCCAAGAAGTCATTAAGTCGGGAGTGTAGTCGAAGTGATTATCTTTCCATATCACGCTTATTTCTTCGTGCCTTGATACGCTCTTGTCTTTCTTTTTCCCTTGCTTCTTTTTCGGCTCGTTCCTGTGCTTCCTTAAAAGAAAAAAGTTGCTTCACTTTTTCGGTAAAAAGTTTAGAAACTTCTGGGAAATGCTCCAACGCTTGAAGAAAAGGTCTGCACTTTTCTTTCAGTTCGTTGTATTTAGTTTTCATTCTTTCGAGTGCGTTTGCACAGTCAAAATATTTCTGTCGGTAATAGTTGGCACTCTGTTCTAATTCGCTGATTTCCGCACGACTTGTAATGCCCTCTTTGGCAAGGGCAGTCAGTTGGGAATAATCCTCTTTTGAGATTGCCATTTTACCTGTGATTGTTTTCTGCCCCATACGGTCAATCTCGTTATAGGTTTTGGAAACATTACGGGCAGGCTCATATTTTATCTGTTCACGCTGAATACGCTTCTGCAACTTCTCCAAGCGTTCCTTGTCCTGCTTGATTTGATATTGCAGGGAAGTCAGGTGTTCTGCTGTACTTCCGTATTCGCCACGCTGAAAGCCTTTGAAGCCTTGCTCCGTCATATGGTTAAACAATTCATCTTGCAGAATACTGTATGAAGCTCGGAACATCGGTTTTCCGTTCTTTCGCAATAGCGGATTACCTTTTTCATCGGTCAGTGGAATATCCGATTTCCACTTCTTTGAATGGCTTATCTGATTGACTACCTCCTTAACTGTTCCTCGTAGTTTTTCATCTTTGCAACGCTTACTCCACAAGATTTCTTTTTCGACCACAGGCAAAACCATAGCGTGCAGATGATAATGGTAAACCTCTTTTCCGAGTTCCTCAGTAGCAGCCACATTGATTTCGTCAGCGTGCATTACAGCCGATATAATATTGTCAGCACCGAATTTTTCCTCGATGAAATGATAGGTTTCTTCATAAAACTGCTTTGCATACTCATACCCACCGTTACGCTCAAAATACATTGTATTCACATCAATCACAATCTCGTTAAAGAGCGTTGCGTCTTTTCTTAACCCACGAAGCGACACCATACCGTCAGCTTCCATCTGCTTTAATTGCTCCATATAGGTCGGAGCAAAAGGCTTTTGAAATGCACATTATAAGGTATGCGTTCCTCAATCACATTCATATTTTCATAGGTTTCATTCTTGCGTTCGTTGTGCCTTTCTGCCTTGCTCACATCAGAAGCGGTGTACTTTTTTACCCTTGCGCAACTCATATCCGCCTTGTTGTTTTTCGCCATTTTTGCTCTCCTTTCTCGGCAGGGCGAAGCCATTACACAACATTCTTTGAATGTGTGTAACCCACTATGACACTTTCAGACTTCGTCTGCAAAGATGTCGTGGGCAAGGGTGTTCCCCTTGACCTCCTTTGATACCTCAATCATAAAAACAGACTGTCCCATCAGCAGACAGCCTGCATTTATTCTCTCGGTATATCGCCCATCGGCAAAGACCAGTACCACAGAAAACCTTTCTTTCGGGAGATAACTCCTGCGTTCTTCTTTGCCTTTTTAATGGTCGATTTCCTGAACCCTGCGGCTTCAAGTTTTTCTTCACAATCCGAAGAAAGCATTTCTCCGTCTTTCAGCATTTCAATCAGAAATGCTTTCGCCTTGACTTCCTTATCGTTGGGTCTGCCGATTTTCGGGGCGAGGGATTGGAACGCTTCTTCTGCTGTCATATCCATTTCGGAAATAAAGTCCACACCTTTCTCAGATACTTCAAACAGAATGGCAGAGCCTGTCGGGGCAAGGTTGGATTTTACCTGCACCAAATATCTTTCCGCAGGTGCTTCTTTGTTCGGTGTGCGTGTGATTGCAAGAATACTTCTCGCAGCACCCGCAATGTCAATCGAACCGTTGGTGCGGTAGAGGGATTGGTATCCCTCATCTTGTTCATATGAGCGATAATCACAATGGCACAGCCAGTATCTTTTGCAACCGCTATCAGATGATTAAACTCAGCTCGTGTTTCATTGGCATTGTTCATTGAGCAATTCTCTCCGATATAGGAACTCATCGGGTCAAGAATTAAAAGTCTTGCGTGGTACTTTTCGATTGCTTCTGCAATGCGGTTATCTCCAAAGGATAAAGACTTTTCATCTTCCTTGATAAAGATAAGGTTCTCTCCGTTGCCACCGGCAGAATTAAATCGAGGTACTACCGTATCATCTGCGTCATCTTCCGTTGTCTGATAGATGATAGTCATAGGTTCGTTTTCTTCCGTTTCGGTAAAGGGCAGAGGTTCGCCCTTAGAGAGCAGGGCGGCAATGGAAAGCATTAGCTTGCTTTTTCCATCGCCGGGATCGCCCTGCAACAGCGTAACCTTGCCAAACGGAATATACGGATACCATAGCCATTTCACTTCTTTTGGTTCAATTTCACTTGCCTTGACAACTTCAAGAGGTACGCTGACAGTCATTTCATTTTCAATCATTTTTCTTTGTTCTCCTTTTCGTCTGAAAATATAAAAACCACAGATTGATACCTAAACCTTGTTTGTGTTGCTTTTCGGGGCGAAAATCAAGGAAAAATCCTCGTTTTAAGCCTTTCAAAAAGGGACACAAGGTGTTTGTACTAACCTGTGGTTATGTATAAAATTGTAGATTTTAGGGTAACAAAAAACACCGTATTTCTACGATGTTTTTCGCTTCAACACTTGTCTTTTAGTTACAGACAAACTGGAAGTTATAGTGCAATCTTTTTCCATTTTCTAATCTTGGTTCTAAAGGTTCCGAACGGAGCAACTGTATTAACATGTATGAATTTGTATACTTCCCAGACAGCTGTTTTAGTTGCTTCGTCAGCCCATTTTCTCATATGTGGTTTAAATAATTCTTCATCACTCAGAGAATCAATCATTGCATAAATAGAGTTGATATTCTCATTCAATCTGTCTTTCAATTCTTGCAGTGACAGCTGAGCATATGTATCTGTGAACCATTGATATAATTCGCCAAGCTGATTCCACTTAAAATTATCCGAAGGAGTTTTGACAGGAATACCCTTTCTTTCGTCTGATTCCCATTTAATAACAAGAGTTGTCCAGCCAACCTGATAAGCAAGATTTTCTGCCGGAGTTCGATCGACCTCATCAATTCTCTTATCTTTTAAATGCTCCGGAATATCATTAAATTCTGAAATATACTTTGCAAAGCTTTTATTTATCTCGTTTTTAAGCTCGTCTTTATTCTCATATGTTCTCAATAGTCTATCTCCTCAGCTTCCGATTTTCCAGTTTCAAAAAAAGGATTTTTCAAATTAGTCTTCGCAAATAACCTTTGAACCTTCACCATCAATTACAATTCCCTGATGGTTGTTAATAGGGCATAGATTCAAATCCGAAAACTCAGTCATTATTTTCTCGGTAACTTTCTTAAATGGTGCTGTAAGATAATGCGGAAGAACATAGAAATCAATCAAATCAAGCCCTGCATCATCTTCTTGTGAGTAGTCCTCCGGCTTTTCATCCATTTGCTCGATATATTGGATGCTTGGAGCGCATATAATTGCGCCTGCCGACTCGCCGATCATCAATTTTCCATTTACCAATTCCTTTTTCAGCAACCCATCAGTTCTTGTTTTACGGAGTTGGTCCATAAGAAAGAAAGAATTTCCGCCGGTAAAATATATCACATCTGCATCTTCAAAAACAGACTGTATCGTTGAATAAGCCTCCGTTGAAATATCAATTTCAGTTACGATTGCTCCCAACTTTTTGAATAATTTTCGAGCCGAGCCGACATAACCGGTGTAGCCTTCACGCAACGAAGCTGTTGGAATAAATGCGACTTTCTTATTTTCAATTTCTTCTTTTATCAGACTTCCTACACTTGAAAAGTGCGAACATAAAAATAGTTTCATCAATATTCTCCTTTATAAATACCGATTTGCTGTCTTAATTAAAATGCATTATACCATATTTTTGTGATTTTTTCAACTTGCCCACTTCGACTACACTCTCGACTTAATAACTTCTTGATCACTTGCCGAAAAAGAAAAACTGCCATCACTCGACAGCAGTTCTTCTTCGGTTGGTACTCCATCAGGAATACACAATATCATTCAGTACAATCTCATCTGCACAAGCTCGAATATTATTCATAAGTCCGACCCATCTCATCATATCCACAGCCTTTAATTGCTCGGTAACTCCTTGCTTTCTTGCCATTTCCTTTATAAGATATTCAGCCATATCACAAGCCGAAGTGTCAATCTCGGCAAGGTGTTCATATAACTTTCCACTTGTCAGCAGAGTGTAATATAAAACTCGCTTGTGTTCTTTCAAATATCGCTCTCGCATTCTTCCGTACTTTGAAAGCAAAGGCTTTTCTTCTGCGGTTAAGCAGGGGTAGTAATAGTCCCCGATAAGCTCATATCGGATACCCGTTCTTTCGTCTGTGATAAATCTTTGCATTGCGACTTCTCCTTTTCTCTTTTATGGTGGTAAAACTCCAAGGTCTTCTTATTGTGATTTACCCTTTGACATTCTTCGGAGCAGAATTTCTGTTGGCTGTGTGTAGGCCAATAGGAATTTCCACACACAGCACATTCACGCTGTCGGTAATAGTGATTTCCCCGTTCTGCTTCTCGGTCGGCTTTCTTTTTGTCTTGCCTTGCTTGATAGCAACACTCTTTTGAACAGAACACCTGTCGATTGCTTGTTGGGATAAACTCTTTATTACAATGAGGACAAACCTTTGTCTTGACGACCTCGCCACCGTTTTCAGCGATTTTCTTCGCTTTTCGTTTCTCTCGGTAGGCTTTTTCACGATGACGCTGTTTTTCCAATCGTTTCTTTTCCTCTTGTTCTTCCTGCTCTTTTATCTCGGCAAGTTCTTCTTCGGTGTAGGCAATATCCACTTGACCGACATAGTTAAAATAAATATCGACCTTTTGTGTTCGTGCTTTTCCCACACCCTCTGCTTCATAAACCACTATCTTATCAACAAGTTCATTAAACATTGTATCGGAGATTTCCGTAGGATTTTTACACTTGCGTATCAGCGAAATGAAATGCTTAATATCAACGGAATTTACTTTTTCTTCGGCAAGTTCTGTTTTCATCGTTTCCATTTTCGTTTCCAGCTCTGCCTGCTCGTCATCATATTGTTTCATAAGTTGCTTATACTGTCTTTCGGGAAGTAAACCCGATATGAGATTTTCATACAAGCCACGAACAAGTGCGGAAAGTTCGTCATAGCGTTTCTGACAGCGTTGCAGTTCCGATTGATTGTGTTTCGGCTTTTCCTCTTGCTTGTCTTTCCAAAGGGATTGCAGTTCCAAAGCAAAGGCTTGTTCATCATTAAGAACAAACCTTGAAAAGCGTTTGACAGATGATAATATCAAGGCTTCAACATTGTCAGCACTAATCGAATGAGCAGTACAACCGTTCACTCTGCTTGCATACCCACCGCAACGGTAAGAATACTGCACAGAACCGTCTTTTTTACTGTAATGTGTCTGCAAAGTCATTCTTCTTCCGCAATCGGCACAGTACAAATATCCGCTCAAACGGTTGCTGTGCGTTCCCAAGCCGAAGCACGATTTACTCTGCTTCTGCGTTTCTGAACGCTGTCCCAAAGTTCCTGCGATATGATAGGTTCGTGTGTATTCGGAAATACATACTGTTCTTCTTCGTCTGTGCTTTTTCTCTTGTGAAGTTTGAAATTTGTGCTTACAGACTTACGCAAAACGGTGTGTCCGAGATATTCCTGCCTGTCTAAAATATTTCTTATCGTTGACATTGCCCAAAGATAAGGGTTTGTGAACTTGTTGCCGTTGTACTGTTCGGGGTGGTATTCCTTTGCGTATGCCGCAGGGGTTAAAGCTTTTTCTTCGGTCAGTATTTCTGCGATTGCCCTTGTACTTTTGCCATCATTGGCAAGAAGAAAGATACGCTTTACCACTTCCGAAGCCACAGGGTCAACAACAAGCGTTTGTTTATCGTTCGGCAGTCGGTTATACCCATAAGGGATAGAACCGCTACAACGCTTTCCGTCTTTCATACGGGCATCGAATATAGCCTTGATTTTATTGCTTGTGTCTTTGGCATACCATTCATTCATAATATTCAAAAACGGAGCAAAATCATTATCCGAAGCGTTGTTACTGTCAATACTGTTGTTGATTGCAAGAAAACGGACATTTTTCTGTGGAAACAGAACTTCCGTATAAAACCCTACTTGCAGATAATTTCGCCCTAATCGGCTCATATCCTTTACAATCAAGGTTTCTACATTTCCTGCTTCAACTTCTTTTATCAGAGATTGAAAGCCGGGGCGATTGAAATTTACACCCGAAAATCCGTCATCGGTAAAATGACGAATGTTTTCAAAACCATTCCTACGGGCGTAATCTTCCAAGTATTTCTTTTGGTTGGTTATCGAATTTGACTCGCCTGTAAGGTCATCATCTCTCGACAAACGCTCGTAAAGTGCCGTAATTCTTGAAGTCCTTGACATTCTTTTTACCTCCTTCCTTATGTATTTTTTCAATTTAGGACAGTTAAATTCATCGTCCTATAAAAGTATAGCCCTCCGGTGCAAGCTCAATCGCAGTTGTTGTTTCTCCGAAGGTCGATGCCCAGGAATCAAAATGGGTCAGGTTCTTTTGCTGGAGCGTACTGTACTGGAGATAGCGCATGACCGTATAAAGCTCGGTCATCGAGTTACTTACTGGAGTACCGGTTGCAAAGATCACACCACGCCCGCCGGTCAGCTCATCCATATAGCGGCACTTCATAAACATATCCGAAGATTTCTGGGCTTCGGAGGTGGACAGACCTGCCACATTTCGCATTTTTGTGTAGAGGAACAAATTCTTGAACGCATGGCTTTCGTCCACAAACAGCCGGTCTACACCCAACTGCTCAAAGGTAATGACATCATCTTTCTTGTCAGCGGCAAGGAGCTTGTCCAGTCTGGCTTCCAATGATTTTCGTGTTTTCTCCATCTGCTTGATCGTGAAGTTTTCGCCACGCTGCCATTTCAGCTCCGCAATCGCACCCTCGATCTCATCAATCTGCTCCCGCAGCTGCCGTTCCTGTCGTTCGGCAGAAAGCGGGATTTTTTCAAACTGGCTGTGACCGATGATGACTGCATCATAGTCACCCGTTGCGATACGAGCGCAGAACTTCTTACGGTTTGCTGTTTCAAAATCCTTCTTGGTGGCAACAAGGAGCTTGGCACTCGGATAGAGGTGCAGGAACTCGTTTGCCCACTGTAAGGTCAAGTGATTCGGCACAACGAACAGGGATTTCTGGCTCAATCCAAGCCGTTTACTCTCCATAGCCGATGCAGCCATCTCGAAGGTCTTGCCCGCACCAACTTCGTGTGCAAGCAGCGTATTTCCACCATATAGCACATGAGCGATAGCATTTCTCTGGTGTTCACGGAGGGTAATATCCGGGTTCATGCCGCCGAAACGGATATGAGAGCCATCATACTCACGAGGTCTGGTGGAGTTAAAAAGTTCGTTGTACTTGGTGGAAAGGGTTTCTCGTCTGTGCGGATCTCTCCAAATCCAATCTCGGAACGCATCCTTGATTGCCTGCTGTTTCTGCTGTGCCAGGGTAGTTTCTTTTTTATTGAGGACACGCTTCTGCTTACCATCTGCATCTTCAATCGTATCATAGATACGAATATCCTTCAGATTCAGCGTTTCCTCCAGAATCCGATATGCGTTGGCTCGCTCTGTACCGTAGGTGACATACGCCGCCACATCGTTGTAGTTGGGAGAACTCTTACCGTTGATGCGCCACTCTGCGGTCAGCTCGGAGAACTTGACCTCAATGGAACGGCGCAAGTAATACGGCGTTTCAAAGGTTTCCTCCATGAACTGCTGAATATAATCGGCATCAATCCATGTTGCACCCAAACGCACATCAATCTCGGACGCATCCAAGTCCTTCGGCTGTGCTTTCTGCAAGGCTTCCACATTGATGTGGAAGGAAGAATCCCTGTCTGCCGCCATCTGTGCGACACGCAGCTTGCTTCTTACATCACCGGAAAGGTAATCATCGGCAGTCTGCCATCCAACTTCCACAGCATCGGGAGCCATCGGGTCTTTGAAGATCACCCCTCGAAGCTCTGCCTGAATCGCATCGTATTCTCCAGGTGTTCCAAGCAGCTGTGCCATAAACGGCAAATCCACCTTGCCACGCTCACCGATAGAGATTGCCAGAGCTTCGGACGGCGTATCCACGCTCGTCACTCTGCGTTCCGGCTTGATGGTTCGCTTGGTGAACATATCCGCCTTGCTTTTCAGATTGCCGTCCTCATCCACATTTTCCAGAGAACACAGGAGATAGTAGGAGGAATCGTCAGCAAATGCCTGACCATTGGCTCGATTATTGATAAGCCCGTTCTTTGCGGCAAACGCATCGTAGGCATCATTCAGTTCTGCCTGTTTCTGAGTAATCATTTCATCCGGGTAATCCTCAAGCTGATATTCGATCAGCTCGTTGACGATACCACGAAGTTCCACCATGCCCATCACACGGTCTTTTGCTTTCTCATTCAGGTCTACACGGCGCATCAGGGAGTTTTCACGGAAGTACACATTGCCATCCACCACGGTATAAGAGAAATTCTTTACATCCGGGGTTGCAGGAATGGTTTCGATTTCCTTACCCTTGTCAGCTTCGGGAAGCTCCACAGCCTGATAGGTTCCTTGGATGTGGGAAACTGCTTCTTTCAGAAGTTCGGACAGTTCCATGCCCTCAATGGGACGCACTGTAATGTCCATGCCGTAGGCGGTACTTTCTTCCACCGTATCGCCCAGAACCATTTCAGGATGAGCGACAAAGTAGCTGTTCATGGTGTGTCCTTCTTCGGTGCGGTCAAGGTTTACCCATTCCGGTACAATGTCAATCGGATGGTCACGCTTTTGCAGGAACAGGATGTCGGACACGACTTCCGTGCCTGCGTTTTTCTTAAAGGCATCGTTTGGCAGACGGATTGCACCAAGCAGTTCCGCCCTCTGCGCCATATATCGCCTTGCGTCAGAGTTCTTGGAATCCATGGTGTAACGGCTTGTCACAAAAGCGACCACACCACCGGGACGAACCTGATCCAAAGCCTTGGCAAAGAAATAGTTGTGAATGGAGAATCCCAGCTTGTCATACGGCTTGTCGGACACTTTGTAGTTGCCGAAAGGGACATTACCCACAGCCAGATCGTAAAAGTCTCGGCGGTCTGTCGTTTCAAAACCGGCTACTTTGATTTCTGCGTTGGGATAGAGCTTCTGAGCAATTCTGCCGGTGATGGAATCCAGTTCCACACCATACAAACGGCTGCTCTGCATTTCAGGAGGGAGCATACCAAAGAAGTTGCCGATACCCATAGCAGGCTCCAGAATATTTCCTGTTTCAAAGCCCATCTGTCCGACCGCATCGTAGATGGAGCGAATGACCGTAGGGCTGGTGTAATGTGCGTTCAGGGTGGAAGCTCTTGCCGCAGCATATTCATCTTCGGAAAGCAGGTTTTTCAGTGTCTGATACTCCTTCGCCCAATTTCCCTTGTCCGGGTCAAAGGCATCTGCCAGACCGCCCCAACCGACATAATTCGACAAAATCTCCTGTTCTTCGGTAGTGGCGTTCCTGTTCTCGCTTTCCAGTTTGAACAGAGTTTCAATGGCTGCGATGTTTCTTGCGAATTTCTGCTTCGGTCCACCTTCACCGATGTTGTCATCCGTGATGTGGAAGTTCACCGCAGGAACAGGTGGGATTTCTCTGGTGGTGATGGACTGCTCAAGCTGAGCGATAATGTCCATGACTTCGGCATTCTGCCATCCGTCCACCTGGGCATAATCCTGAATGATGGTGTCCTTTCCATCTACGCACTGTACGAAGTCCAGACTACCCGGCAGATCTCTGGTATTCATTGCACCCAGGGCTTTTCTCTGCGTGTCAGGAAGTGCATAGTAGGCTCGCAGGGCATCATCAAAGGAACTGTATTCCTTGATGTCCAGCGCACCCCGCTTCTGAATGTCCTCGGCAACATAAAAATGATCGATGAAGTGTTCCGGTTCCTGCTGTTCGGGTTCCGCACTGGCTCTGACCTGTGCGTGTGCCTTTTCGTCAGGGTAGTCCCCATAGATACGGATGCACTTATGCTCCTGCTGATCGTAAACGGCAGCACCATCGTACTTGAATCCGTCATCCTCCATGGTTCCGTCCACATAGCCCTGGGCAGCTTTTTCCGCTTCTTCCAGAGTGTAGTAGTCCAGTTTATCATCGAAGCCGTTTTCAAAGTGATGGTAGGCGGCAACCAGATAGCGGGGAGCCATGCGCTCCTCGTAGCTGTTAATCATCTCAGGTGTCAGCCATTCTGGTTTGTCGGGAATCATTTCATACAGCTCACGCATCTTGGCAATCTGTGCATGGCGGTTGCCTGCCCACAGATGCTTTTCGCTGTGCTGTCCTGCACCAAGGAAGTATTCGCAGTCCATACGCAGACGGTCTAACAGCTGATACTCAGGGGTGTAGTCCCTCGGTTCGGTTTTGCCCAGAAAATCCTCTGTAACGGGCTTTTCTTCGGTTTGGGCATCAACCCTTACCGCATGGTTTCTTTCGTCCTGAGAGAGCATACGCTCGAAATTCTCACGATTCTCGGCACGGAAGATGGGATAAGCAAGCGTAGGGTCACGCAGCTGAACTTCTCTGTCCGTGATCTGCTCCACACGGAAAGCTGTATCGTCCAGATATACCGTGTCACCGACCTGATAATTCCATTTCGGTTCCTCGGAAGCAGATGCTTCCACAACTTCGGCAGGCTCTGCCACAGGCGCTTCTGGCTGAACCGACTCCATCGCAGCTACGGACTGACGAACTTCCTCCAAATAGTCATTGGCAAGCCATTCGTCCGTGAAGTATTCCGTAACGCCTTCCGGGTCTACATAGTAGTCATCGGTCTGATTATCCCAGATCGCATACTCGCCATCCTCGGTATCAATCACTGCGAAACGGTCATAAACATCTTCCAACGGATCAGTTTTAGCTTCTTCGATAGCCTGTCGTTCCGCTTCTTCCTCCGGGCTGAGGTAGCGTCCCTTTCGTATCAGACCGTCGATTCTCTGCACCACCTGCGCCCAGGACATCTGCAATTTATCGCAACCGCTCTTGGTGTAAGCAACACCCTTGGCATCGTGATCCTGACCGCTGTGCGTTGCACCAGAGCAGGCATGGGAATGACCACCGGTTCCGTATTCATGCTTCAGGAAGTCCATCTTTTCCTTGGCAGAATGATTCTCCTGCCAGTAGTTATAAATACGGGCTTTACCACCGGAAAAGCCGCTTCCACGGGTCAAGTCTGCATTGACTTCATCATCCGTAATGAACTGGCGGACAAGGGGCATCTGCATCATATCGGTCTGATACTCACGCAAAGGCATATTCAACTCATACAGCTGTTTCTGAATGAGATTCAGCTTGTGATAGTGAAAACGAAGCAGATCGGGATTTTCCGCAAGGGTTTTTCTAAATTCCGAATACTGCTGTACCAAGGTTGCGTGGAAACGAGGGTCATCCAACTTTTCAGCCAAGTCTGCGGTTTCGTCAGGGAAACCACGAAACGGTTCCTGATGAAGAATTGCCAGATAGTTGCTGGAACGGGCTTCTTCACTCAAATCGTGATAAAGATGCCACAGGGATTCTGCCAACTTCTGACGCTCATATCCGGATGCTTCTACCAGTTCCACATTAGTTGCGAACCGACCATTTTCAAGCAGTTCTCCAATGCGCTCGGCAACCGTTTCCCAAGAAACGATCTGCGCTCTGGGGCTGTCAATGGCAGAGGAACCTTTGGCAAGGTGGATACCGTCCTCGGCATACCACGCACAGATATTCCCGCTATCTTCTTTCAGACCATAGCCGCCGTGATAGACCTGCTTTAAGGTCTGAACGATTTCTTCCAACGGCTTCTGCTTCATATATTCCAGCGCTACGACTTTTCGGGCTTCATCGGTATTGCTACCAAGCAGAAGGAAGTGGTCGATTTCTTCCTGGGCAAAAGAAAAAGCAGAGGGCGTAAAGCTCTCTGCTCGGTCGATAAAACTGATTTGTTCATTTTCGGAGAGGAAAAGGTTCAGACTCAGCTGTTGATAAGCTCCGTCATCACGACTTCCTCCGCCTGTGCTTTCAGGCTGTTCATGTGCTGCACCCACGCCATCTGCTGCGTTTCCTTGTCCGGTGCGGGGCTGTCCTTCAGGTACTGCTCCATCAGAAACTCCACTCTGGCTTTCGCTGTTTCCTCGATCTCCCACAGGTGCGGGAACAGGCTCTCCGTCAGAATCATGTCGTTCAGGAGCATCGGATTGTTCTGTTCCAAAAATGCTCGACGCATCCTGCCGTACTTGCCCAGAGGTTTCTCTCCCTCGTTCTCCAACTGAAGGTTCGGAATCTGATAATCTCCGGCCTGTCTGTAAGTCATCTCGCTCATAATCTGTACTCCTTTCGGTAGCTTTAATCTGCTCATGTTCTCCAATCGCTTTTTCGATTTCCTGAAACATCCTTGTGCTGATGGCATTCACCGCAGTACCAAGGGCATTTACCGTCTGTCTGGTGTTAAAATCAAACACCTTCTGGAAATCCTCATGCTCGAAGTAGTTGTCGGGACTTTCCACGAACCGGCAATACATCGTATAGGATACGCTGTTTGCCACCGCATTTTTGAAAGCTACTTCGATGTTGAGTTCATCATACTCCTCAAGGAAGCTGTTGGCAACGATGTCGAGGAACTGCTTTTTGTAATCGTCCCAATACTCAGCCGCCAGTGCGGATGCAATATCTTCAAGCTGTGCTTCCAGTACCCCGTCAGCGGCAACACCGAAGGTACGCTCCATCGCTTCCATGACATAGGAGCGGTTTTCAGGCGTCACCTCCCACGGTTTCAGTTCCGGGGAAGAACGGCGAACGCCGGTATCCGCCACATCAAACACATAGCGCAGATACGGTTTATCCCTGTTCATCACAAACAGAGCAATGCCGGTAGAGCCACGCTTTACATATCTGCGGTAATTTTCAGCGTTCCAGTCCTCATAGGGCTTGCAAAAGGTCGCATTGGGGCGCTGAGCATAAATCATCACCTGTTCCGGATAGGTGAACTCATAGTTGCGGGACATCGTTCTCAAAAACGAAGTCCAGTTATCTGTGTTCGAGGTGATTTTCCCAATCGTTTCTTTTGCTAATCCGGAATAAAATCGCTCTTTTGCGTTCATTGTATCCCTCCAATCCTATCAATCCGGATAAAGGTTCAGCTTCTCAAAGGCGGCATCGTCCATGGCTGAAACTTTACGGAGAACCGAGTCTGCCAAAGCAAAAAGCTCTGACTCGTCCTCCGAAAGCTGTTCCTTCATCAGTGTCAGTGCTTCACACAGCCCTGACCTTGTGCCAGGGCTGTAAAGCATCATCATGTTCCGCTCATCCTGTGTGAAATCCATCATTCAATCTCCCTTTCCGGGTGGCTCTTGGGCGGCTTATGGGAAACATCCGGCACGGGCTTTTCCTTTAACTGCTCCAACACCGAAGGACGTTCCTCTAATCCGGACGCTTTTCCGTTATTGATGATACCGTCAATCATCCCATAATCATCTTCCATTGCCATCTCTGCGTTTTTCAGGTAGTTTTCGGACTTCATAAAGTTTTCCAGCTTCTGAAACCCAACAGAATCTACATAGTGAAAGGATACCTCACCGACTACCTTTAAGGCTACGATGTCGCTGACCGACATACTGTGACCACGGAAATCATCCGGGTGGTCAATATTGAACTTTACATACAAATCTTCCAGCTGCCGATTCACATCCTCGGACATAGAAATGGAGCCATGATAGACCACCTCGTAACGGTCAATCTCAGGCTCCATTTCTTTCTTCTGAAGGTAGCTGTAATTTGCAAACATGAGCGGGATATTATCGTCTACATCTTCCCGCAGCTGAAGAATCGCATAGGAATCCGTGGGGCTTTCCAGAAAAGCAACCATTCTGTCATCCGGGGTGGTATTTCCGTGAACATCATCCCATTTTTCGTTTTTCATATCCGTGTCCTCCTTATCGTTCAGGCTCTTTGCGTTTGGGAGAGGGACTGGCAGGCGCAGCTTTTTCTGCGGCCTGTGCCAGTTTTTCCATGACCGACTCACGCTTCGGAGAGTCGAGCTTATCCAGCTGACTTTTCAGCACTTTGGCAACCTCAACCGCAGTTTCCTCACGGGCTTCTTCAATGGCTGTATTCAGGAACTCACGATACGGAGCCGTATTACCAGCGGCAAGATCTGCCTTGATTTCTTGGATATGCGCCTGCACATCATCGACCTGATCCATATATTCATAGGGGTCGAAGTTCTCTGCAAAACGGTCGAGCTTAAAAGCAAGCTCAGCGATAGGGTCATTGACCACCACCGCCTGTCTGCCGACTTCAAAAGCCTGCTCCATGACATCCTCATAGAACATTGCCCGCAGTTCCCGGCGCTCCAGCCCGAAGGATTCCAGAATATCCCGGCGGACTTCGAGCATGGACAGTTCAGGGTTATCAACCTGACCGCCATCAATCTCGTTGTAGTTTTCATCCAACAGGGTGTAGTCGTAACCATCTTCGCAGGTCTGCACCGCAAGGATTCTATCCTTTCCGACCTTCCATGCGGCTTCATCGCCCATAATCTCAGGCTCCGGCATATAGCTTGCGCCGTTGCGCTCCATAATTTCTGCAAACTGGCAGATATGAAACACATTGTATCCGATCTGCGTATGATACTCGTCAATGAAGGTGCAGGGCTTCACAACCATTTCATCCGGGTAGTGAATCTGCACACAGCTGCCATCGGGGATATGAAACAAATCCTTATAATGGCTGTCGATAAATCGGATTTCCTTACCATCCGGGTTGTACTCATTTGTCATTTGCGCTTTCCTCCATTTTCAAATTCCATACTGAACTTCGTTTTGCCATCATCTGATACCTCCATAAAGACGGTGGCATCAAAGGTGTTGCCCGTTCTTTCGGACTTGCAATTCTTGAGCTTTACCTTGCCGGAACCAAGCAATTTCTGCGCCGTGGCAGAAGTCATGCTCTTGCCGATGCTCGCAAAGTAGCGATTGTTTTTCCAGAGGGCAAATTTGCAAGCTCTGTTGGAACAGAAAAATGCCTTGGCTTTGTCCTCTACAGCACTGCCGCAGAGCGGGCATTTGCCGATAGAATTGGCTTCTTTCGACATCATAACCTCGGAATCACGGATTACTTCATAGTTCTGAATCAGACCGGCAATCACATCTTTGATCTCGTCCATAAAGTCCTCGCTGGCATATTCGCCTTTCTCAATGAGCAACAATTTTTCTTCCCAATCCGCCGTCATGGATGGGGACTGAATCTGTTCCGGCATGACTGTTACCAGAGCCGTACCCTTGTGGGTCGGAATCAGGTGTTTGGTTTTCTTATCACCCTTACGCTCCAGAAAACCGATGCGAACCAGCTTCTCAATGATACCGGCACGGGTCGCAGGCGTTCCCAAACCTTTGCGCTCCACCTCATCAGGCATTTCGTCCGCACCGGCAGTTTCCATAGCAGAAAGCAGAGTATCCTCGGTAAAGTGTTTAGGGGGAGATGTTTTCCCTTCCTTGATTTCCGTGCCGCTGACGGTCATTTCGTCACCAACGGAAACAGAAGGGAGTGTCTGCACGTTTTCGTCGGATTTTGTCGAATCATTTTTCTGAACCAGAGCTTTCCATCCATCCTGCACAACAGTTTTGCCTTTGGTGGAAAACACGGTACCGCCACAGTCCAGCTCAATAACTGTCTCTGCGTATCGGTGCGGATCGCCAACAGCTACGCACAACCGATTCGAGATCAGTTGCAAAATTGCAAGTTCACCCTTGGGAAGTTCGCTCAGATTGCATTTCTGCAATTCTCTGGTCGGAATGATGGCATGGTGATCTGTGACCTTTTTGTTATTCACAACCTGCTCTGCATGAACTGGTATGTTATCCACATCCTCCACGGGGAATGTGTGGAAAGCCAGCTTTACGAGGTCGGTCAGGCTATGTGCCATATCTTCCGTCAGAAACCTGCTGTCGGTACGGGGATAAGTGACCAGTTTCTTTTCATAGAGGTTCTGCGTGTAGTCCAAGGTCTGCTGTGCCGTGTAGCCAAGCACACGGTTGGCTTCTCTCTGTAAACTGGTCAGGTCATAGAGCGCAGGCGGCTTTTCTGTTTTCTCCTTACATTCAGCTTTCTGAACGATTGCCACCGAACAGCTTTGTTTGACAGCTTCGGCTGCTGCCTTGGTTTTGAAGCGTTCGCTTGCAGCCGTAAAACCATCCAATCCAATCTGAACTGTGTAGAACAGTTCAGGCTTGAATGCGGAAATGGCAGCTTCTCGCATAACAGCCATAGCAAGGGTAGGGGTCATAACACGACCAACATTCAGGGTCTGCCCGTAAAGGGTCGAAAAAAGTCGAGTAGCGTTAATACCAACAATCCAGTCGGCTCGTTCTCGACACAGTGCTGCTTCATACAAAGCATCATATTCCGTTCCAGACCTGAGATTTTCAAAGCCCTCCTTGATTGCTACATCTTCCATCGAGGAAATCCAAAGCCGCTCAAACGGCTTTCTGCACCCGGCTTTGTGGTACACCAACCGAAAGATCAGCTCGCCCTCACGACCGGCATCTGTTGCACACACAAGACTCGCAACATCTTCTCTGGCCATGAGCTTTTTCAGAATCCCAAACTGTTTTTTCGTACCGGCAGAAACCTCATACTGCCAGTCCATCGGGAAGATAGGAAGGTCTGCATAAGCCCATTTGCTGTACTTCGCATCATAGACTTCCGGCTGTGCCAGCTCCACCAAATGCCCTACACACCAGCTGACCACATATCCGTTTCCCTCTAAGTAGCCATCCTCACGCTTGGCAGCACCTAACACTTTGGCAATACTCTGTGCAACCGAAGGCTTTTCAGCCAAAACTAATTTCATTTGCATCTGCTCCTTTCACAAAAAAATAAGCAGCCACACACCGTAGTGCATGACTGCTATGTAAAAAGTTCGGAAAGGATTTTTGCAACCTGATACAATTTTCTGTTCTACAATCTCCGTCATAATAAAAATATCTCCATCATTTCAAAAGAGAATGACGGAGATATTTCACCTTGCTTATTCTTGTAGCAACCAATCGGCTATATCGTGAATTTCGATTCCTTCATAGCTATATTGGGGATGTTTGGTTCTGGCAATAATCATTTTCGGATAAGCGTCTCGAATCTGAAGCAGAGGAGAGCATTCTCTCTCAAATGTTTCCTGCCCGGAAATGTTGTCGCTGACCTGAATATAAATCTTTTCGCTACCTCTCTGAGCAACAAAGTCGATTTCCTTTTGATAGAGCTTGCCGACATAGACATCATATCCACGGCGAAGAAGCTCGATACAAACAACGTTTTCATATACTCTGCCATAGTCTATATTTCTGCTTCCCAGTATTGCATATCGAATACCGCTGTCACACAAATAGAACTTTTCAGAGCTTTCAAGGTATTTCTTACCTCGGATGTCATATCTCTTAATATCATAAAATACAAAAGCATTGCACAAATACTTAATGTACTTGCCGACGGTTACATGATTGGTTGGAGTCTCATTTGCTGTCAGTAGCTGACTGACCTTATTCGGAGAAGTCAGGTTGCTGATATTATCCATAAGGAACTCGCTCAGACGTTGTAAAACCAAAGTGTCCGGGAGAGTATATTTCTGTACCAAATCCCTTGTAACAATCGTTTCGTAGACCTCTTTGATATAGTTTGTTCTGTCTTTTTCGGTTCTATAAGCATAGGAACCT
This sequence comes from Faecalibacterium taiwanense, assembly GCF_036632915.2. Classification (NCBI taxonomy): domain Bacteria; kingdom Bacillati; phylum Bacillota; class Clostridia; order Eubacteriales; family Oscillospiraceae; genus Faecalibacterium; species Faecalibacterium taiwanense. Next base: position 911,936 of record NZ_CP155552.1, read on the forward strand.
GCTAAACCGCCCTTGATAGCGTACTCATCAAAGAGCTTATCTTTGTCACTAATATCATCATAATACTGGCAATATTCCTGGAAGCTGAAAGGAAACACATGAATTTCAATATAGCGTCCGGTAAACAGAGTTGCCAGATCTGCACTCAACAGGAAAGCATTAGAGCCTGTTACATAGATGTCGTATTTTCCCTTAGAGTACAGGCTATTGATTGCCAACTCAAACTTGGGACACATCTGAACCTCGTCTACAAACAGGTAGTTCGTTTTTCCTTCCTGATAATGTTCTTCCACATAGGCGTGTAAGGCATGGTATTCCTTGATTTCTTCATACGCCAAATCCATGAAGTCGATGAAGATAATATTGATGTTTTCAAAATTGCTTTTCAGATACGCAATATACGCCTGCATCAATTTGGACTTACCAGATCGACGAATGCCCGTGATGATCTTGATGTCAGGAGTACCATTCAGTTCAATGATTCTATCGAGATATTTTGCTCTCGTGATTGTTTTCATATAGTCACCCGCTTTCAAAAATTGAAGTTTTTTCATTTCTCGAAACCGCTTCGCTGTACTTATTATACTGTCTGCTAATAGTATATGCAAGATGTCACTTTCAAAAACGCAAATTTTTTTATTTTTTGAAAGCGGAAACTATGTAAAGGCAACCCGAAGGCTGCCCCAGGCATCAAGCCTATCCTGTTTACACAGGTTCATTATCATCTTCATCGACGGAGCTATCTTCATCGTCGTCCTCAAACTCCGGATCGTACCCATAGTCCTCGTCATCGTCCACATAATCAGCATCTGGGTCAGGCTTTGCCGCTTCCTGTGCCTTCTTCTTTTCCTGGACTTTCTTAAATACGAAGAATCCACCACCACAGGCAAGCACAATCAGAGTAAGAATCGCCGGGAGCATATTTGTGGATTTCGGCTTTTCCTCCGGTGTCGGTTCTGTAATTTCAGGAACTGTTTCAACTACTTCCGGCTTTGTTTCCTCAACCGGCTTGGTGAACTCTGCAACTTCTTCCTCGTCCATCAGCTTGAGCAGGTCGGCTTCATCCACCTGATTCAGAAAATGCACGGTTTCCTCGCCCTTATCATCACGGTCAATGATGATATAGAAGTAGTTTCCGTTTTTGGTTACAGCGGTAATGAACTGCTTTCCGCTTTTCGTAGGCGAGCCAGCGTCATCAACCAAAGTCAGATTGCCGTCGGGAGTAAGCGGTAGCATCGGCTCCTCCGGCTCTGTTTCGGGAACTTTTTCTTCGACCGCAGGTTCTTCAGTCGCTACGCTTTCATCTACATAGGCAAATGCCGTTGTAGAAAACACGCCAAAACACATTGCACACGCCAGCAATGCGGCTCCAATTTTCTTAAATCTCATTCTGCGTTTCCTCCTCATTCATAGTATTGATCGTATCAGGCTTCGGAGCCATATCCGCAGCAAACATACGGAGCAGCTCGGAAAGCTGTTCGGGATTCAGGTTCGCAGCATGAACCATCTCATGGATTTCGGAATTTTCCTCCTCACGGTATCTGCGTTCCAGGTCTTTCACCTTAGCATCCCATTCTGCCCGTTTCTTACGGGCTTTTTCAAGGTCTGCACCTATTCTGTCTAACTTGGCACTCAATCGCCATCCCTCCTTTAGTTTCTGATTCTGCCGAAGCAGTAAAAATGCTGTTGCCAGTAATTCGATTCGATAGAAGCGTAGGAAATGGGGTTTCCGCAGTGGATCATCATACCATTGCCAACATAGATACCAACGTGTGATGCACCGGAGGTATCATAAGTGCCTTGGAAGAAAATCAAATCTCCCGGTTTGGCAGAGCTTTTCGGGATAATGTCGCATACGCCCATCAAACCGTTTGCGGTCAAACGACCAACACTCCAACCGTTTCCGCAGTGATTGATTACATAGGAAACAAATCCGGAGCAGTCAAAGGAGGTAGACGGGCTGCTGCCGCCCCACACATACGGGTATCCCAGATATTTTTCAGCTTCCCGAATCATATTGGCAAATCTTGTGTCTGTCAGCGCTTCGCCCGGAATATCATAATCGGTGTACTCGCCGCCAGGGGTGGCGTAAATGTCATTTCCGAAAATATCCGGTCTGTTGCCCCTTGTCTGAAGCAAAATTCTATATCGCTCCATATCATCTTCCGACAAGCCGGAATTTGAAATCACACTGTTCAAGCCCTTATTTCTGAGCTTCACATTCAGAATATAATATTCGTAATCTTCTTCCTCTGTTGTTGTCTCTCCCGTTTCGGGATCAGTAGAAGATGTTGTTCGTGTACGAATCTCTACTACTTCCGTCAGGGTCAGCTCATATTGTTGCTCAAATAGCCATTGCAGGGTAGCCTGCACCTCATCTCTGGTGTAATCCTCAAACTTCACCGTCAAATACGCCGCCAGCTCATAAGGATTGTGGTTGATTTCATCAAGGTCATACCGGTACTCGTCATATCCGCTATGAGTACGCTCGATATTATTGATTTTATTGCGGAGCGCAGCTTCCAAAGCCTTGTAATCATTGTCCGCACCAATAATATCTTCCTCTTTTGCAGTAAAAGAAGTTCCCAGAATGATCTGTGTGCCGCCTTGGAACATAGCCGAACAAGACGAGAACATCCCTGAGAGTATCATAAAAAGCAGTCCGGCAATCAAAACAAACAGAATCGTTTTAGAGTGTGTGGTGCAGAACTCCGTTACTCTTTCTGTGATGTTCTTGGCTCCCTGAGCTGCTTTGCCCGTTGCCTTGCCTGCACCCTTAGATGCAGAAGCCGTTGTCGAAGCGGTATTCTTACCGGCTTTGGCGGCAGCATATTCTTTCTTGATTGCCCTTTTCTGTTGCCAACGGGAAAAGGGATTGGAACCGGCATCGGGGTTGTCCTTTTTGAACTTCTCATACAGGGCATTTACATTTGCTTTATCTGACTTCTCAACCAGCTTTTCCGCCTTGTCGTAGGCTTTCAGCTTGTGACTGTAAACGGCATGATCGACGGTATAGACAGTGGATTCAACAGCCTTGGTCGTTTCCTGCACAGCCTGAACGCCGATATTATCATCCTCATATTCTGACACCGCCCGATGTGCTTTGGATGTGAGCGTGACTGCGGCACCACGGCTTGCCATGTGCTTTGCCACAGATGGGCGCTCGATTTCCGTAAACTCCGCTTTTTCAAAACGGAGCTTTGCTTTACGGGAACCGGCTGCATCTGTTTCCAGCTTTAGCTTCGGCTTTGCCTTTTTAGAAGCCAATTTGTCTGCCGCTTTTTCAGCCCTATCAACCGCCTTATCTGCACGGTCGGCAGCTTTCTTCACATGAGAATCTGCAAGGTCATCTTCGGTAAAACGGAGTCGTGTAGGTCTTTTCGCCATACATTACGCCTCCTTTTCCTGTGCCACCTCGTTTAACTTCGTGGTCATAATGCGATACAGTTCCAGATCTGTCGGGAATCGGTCAATGAACGGCAGAATCACATTGCCATAGAACAGAAGTCCTTCGCCCTCACCGGAGTTGGTTACATAGGACAGCTGATGCGGCGAAATGTTCAACCGCTGTGCCAGAATACTTCGGTCATCGCTTGCCTGATTCAGCATATAGATGAAATCAGAGTTTTCGAGGATGTTGGCAATCTCCGGGGAACGAAGCAGGTCTTTGACATTCTGAGTAATACCGGTCGGCAAGCCGCCCCATTTACGGAATCGCTTCCAGATTTCTACGGAATAGGTTGCCGTCTGTTCTTCCTTCAGAAGCAATCTCGATAGGTCAGACGCTTTCACGCCTTTCGCCCCGAGCCACACCGTGCAAGCAACTTTCATTGCACACGGCGTTCCATGGGATAAGTCTTTATTGCTAATACAGTTACTTCAAACTCTGGTTAATTGTTATAAGGTTAATTGCTTCCAATCCTGCTTTAGCTCTCCATTTGTTGAGCTTTGCAATCTTGGCAGGTGCCCTACAATCGAATAAATCGATGAGGGACTTGATGATTTTCACGTCATTAGAATAGATAAGGCTCTTTATATCTTTGTGTACGATTCTGAGGTTTGCATATTCATCCGTACCACCTTGGCTTGGTGGATTAAGATATATGCATTCCACATCTTCAAACGCAAGGGACACCTTTGAGAGTTCACACTTACCCTTTGATGCCACAAATCTTGATAGGCGGTTGTCACAGAATTCGATACTATGATTCGTGTCGTTATCTCTACTCAACTTCAACAGCGTTTCTCCATATTCAGATTTAGCAAGCATGCGGTGAATACGTTCACGTCCCTGTGGGGTGTAACGATTGGTGTCCACTCGGTAGAACATTGGATTTTGCGTCCTACAGTATGCTACAGGAACGACAATCATACCATTGATATATCTAACCTGTTTGGACTCCCCATATTTCTGATAGAAATATTCGTCCATCGCACCTTTCAATGTCGGCGGTTTTTCCTTGGAGAGGTCAGCCCGACTATTCAGTCTCGTCTTCATGGTTATGTCAATCGACGGGAACAGTCTGTGAACATCTGCATTTATCATAGTAGCCATGTTATAGTACTGATGCATACCAATGACTGCTTGGTTGTATCTGATGAGGTCATCGTGCTGTGATTGTTCACTCTCGTGAGATTTACAGGCCCGCGCCATGGCATTTTTCAGCTTCACTCGTTGAGAATTGATGGCTTTGTCAGTCATATGAGACTTGATAGACCATTTCTTTCCCTTCTTGTAAAGTTTAAATTTTATGCCTAAGAAGTCGCTATAGCCTTTGGTAAGATTCGTAATTCGTGACTTATCTGGAGATGTTTCCAGCTTTAGTCTGTCCATTAGCCATTGCTCGACCGCATGCTTTAGCTTGGAAGCATCAGAATACGACCTGCAAAATATCTTAAAATCATCCGCATATCTCACTATGTGGCACTCTTTCAATCTGGACTGTCGCAACTTCTTGTACAGATTCCCTTTATTCGGAGTACCATTTTTATTCATATAAATATCGCTTTTCAGAGGATGCTTTGCAGGCATTTCCTCCCATTGACTGGCTATCCACCAATCAAGCTCATTCAGCACAATATTTGCCAGTAAGGGACTAAGTACACCGCCCTGTGGCGTGCCTTTATCGGGTACCGTTCTAACCCCGTTTTCTTCAATGGGGGCTTTCAGCATCTTTCCTATCAAGGAAATCAGCCTTTTATCCCGAATTCCCAACGTCCATATCTGTTTCAGTAGCTTCCCATGGTCAACGCTATCAAAGAATCCCTTGATATCTACATCAACTACATAGTGGAATCCGTCCACCTGCGCCAGTTTGTAACACACGGCAACGGCATTCTTAGTGCTACGATTCGGTCTGAAACCATAGCTGTGCCGATAAAACTTGGCTTCGCATATAGGCTCCATAACCTGCAATACGCTTTGTTGTACAATCCTATCTATTACAGTAGGAATTCCTAATGGTCGCATTTTTCCATTCGGCTTTGGGATATACACCCTTCTGACCGCTTTGGGTTGATAGTTAAGGATTTTGTCCCTAACGCATCGAACCAATGCTTCCTCTGACATCTCAGCTAAGTCCTTAAAGGTCTTACCGTCGACACCAGGCGTGTTGCTTCCTTTGTTTGATTTGAGATTACGATATGCCATTTTGATATTGGCATCTGAACCGATAATACTTATCAGATCCGTGAAAATCTTTTTGTTCGCACTATCCGCATATAATGCATCCTGTACTTCGACCATGCCGTAATACTCAGCATGACGGATAGCACTTTTCTTTAACAATTCCTTTCTTTGCATAGTCAACATCACCTCACTCTCGCAAGACTTGTTTCTCTTAGTCATACTCGAACCTATGAATGTTAACTGCATTACTTTATTAAACTTGTTTTGTCGACTGGCAGACAGACCAATCGTCCCACTAGAGGCTATTGCTCCACTCCCATTACAGGAGCTTCGTCGCTCGTGCCTCCGCTCTCACAACGATAAAGGTAAGTTATACAGTGTGCTTTCCTTACCAACAGGTCATAGCATGTGCAACTGCTCACTGTTCGTTGCTTTCGACGTTCCAATATGGTGCAATATACTATACTGTACTTAGGTGCCTCCTTTGAGCCTGCTGATTTCCATTGCCTGTAACAATGCTCCGACTTTCACTTCCACCCAGTTACTTTTCGGTAATCAGCGCCAAACCGTTGGCATGCGCTTTTCAACGCATTCGAATTTTAGACTCTTTAAATCGTCAGTTCGTCCCCACTTCCGTGGATACTCACCATATACAGCTCCACTACATAATCACAGGCAACCCACACCTCTGTGAATCTTTCCTCAGCCTTACCTGTTAGGACCTGCTTTTTGCTCTTCACCCTAACTTTTGACAACCCGATAGCTTTTGCACAACTATCACGCTGTAGGGAGTTTACGTGTGTCCCTTCAGGGCGTTACCCCTTCATTTGAACAACACCATATCAGTTGTATCAGTAGCTTTTTCTTTTACGGACGGCTACTGACCCCGCTGTCTATTCAACAAGCGGAACGTCTCGTCCGATGGAACTCGTCAATATAATATCTGGTCGATTTACCGGCAGAACGGTTGGCAGTTACACGCCCCCAGACCTGATCCTGAACGATCAGCATACCGATTTTTTTCAGCTGATTGCCCAGCTCCTTAATGTCGAAGCACACCAGACGATTCTGAATATCCACATTGGTTCTGTTGTTAAACAGTTTCAGAGAACCCTTAACATAGATTTCCAAGGCGGTCGCTACATGGTGGGCTTCCTTTTCGTCCTGTTTCAGAAGGGCATCATACAAATCCTCAAGGATCGGCATATTCTCAGGGGCAGGATTGTCGAAATATCTCTGGTAAATCTGATGCACACAACGGTCGATAACCGTCTTTTCGATAGGCTGCAAGCCATCCTTACTGCCCATAATCAACTCACAGAGGGACAGGATAAAATCAGCTTTCAGTGCTACCGGGTTGTCATCCTCAGAGTAGTTCAGGTTGATGTCCATAGGGTTGATATAGTTGGTACTGGAGGAGCTGATTTTTACCACCTGACCATTGAACTTGTGAACCAGAGCCGCATATTCCGCTTCGGGGTCGCAGATGATAATATCGTCATCCGTAACCAGGAACGCATTGGTGATTTCACGCTTTGCGGAAAAGGATTTACCGGAACCGGGAGTACCCAGAATCAGTCCGTTGGGGTTCTTGAGCTTCTTTCTGTCCACCATGATAAGGTTGTTCGACAGAGCATTCAGCCCGTAATAGAGCGTTTCTCCACCATTCTGGAACAGCTCCTGCGTGGTGAAAGGCACAAAAATAGCCGTGGAACTGGTAGTCAGGCCACGACGAATCTCAATCAGGTTTTGTGCCAAAGGCAGGCTGCTCATCAGTCCGGATTCCTGCTGAAAATCCAAACGACGCAGATTGCAGTTATGCTTCTGGGCGATGCTCTGTGCCTGGAACACATTGTTCTCCAGTTCCTGCTCGGTGCGCCCGGTGTTCAGCACCAGAAATGTCACCATGAACATTCGCTCATTCTGGCTCTGCAATTCTTTCAGAAGTGACTTCGCATCTTTACCATAGGTAGCAAGGTCAGATGGGATAATGTCCATGTCATAGCCAGAACGCACAGCCTTTTTCTGTTCCTCGATTTTGGAACGGTCAAGCTCGGTGATGATTCTCTTGATGGTCTTAATCGCCGCAGTCTGGTCAACCGACTGGATGTGCATGGTCACGATCTGCGTGGATTCCATATCCAGAAAATCCGCCAGCATACGATCAGACAGGTCTGATGCCGTAATTGCCAGATAAGACATCGAACCGAAGATACTGCCCATCTGGAAGGTGCGGTTGGTCTTAAAGGCAAACGCCGTCGGAGCAATGAAGTCCTTTACGGACAGCCCGGATTCCACAAGATACTTCCAATCGAAGAAGAACTTATCATTATCACCCATGTGGAACATAGAGTGCATCAGATGCAGCCGCTCTTTGCCGTTCATGGTAGTGGCAATGACACCCAAACGCCGAAAGTTATTGAGCAGATCGTTTTCGATATGGTTGAGTCTCGGCTTTGCCTGCCGCATGGATTCGGCTTCAATGCCGAATGTCAGGTACTTGGTTTTGGTCAAGCCGTTGTTGCCCTGCGCCAACTGCTTTTTCAGCATCTGGCTATACTCGGCACGGACGGGATTGAAGCTGTCCTTCTTGAACGGGATACGGATACTCTTTTCAAAGCTTTCAGCATCGGTACTCAGGTTCATAAAGGAAAGCTCAAAGTGAATGGAGCTGTCAAAGAAATTCAGGAAACTGCACCACTCATCGAAGATGGCAGTCTTATCTTCCTGCTGTGCCAGCTGATAGTTGATGTCCTGAAACTGAATGGTCTTGGTGTAATAACTGTCAGTGACACGGCAGATGCCATCCGGGAACATTCTCTGAAAGGGAATGGACTGCTGTGCAGTCTGCGGAATACCGTTGTCCTTCTTTGCCCGTTCCACAACAGCTTTAATTTCTCGCTGCTGCTTCCGATTCAGATTTGCAGGCATTTTGATGTTTCTTGCCTGTGGCTTCTTTTTGAAAAACAATTCGTTCAACCTCCTTTTCCAGTTTGTACTGACGCATCAAAGCGTCATAATAGTTGTCCGTCTGATAAGGGCGAACCTTGGGACGAACGAATTTGGTCTGAATGAAGTGTTCTACAACCACTTCCAACGGCTGACTATCCTTTTCATACATTGCCAGAAAGAACAACGGTAACATGACGATCATCATGGACAGTGCTGCAAGGCTCACATTTCCGGTTGCTTTGACCAGAAAGAAAATCGGCACTCCGATGAGCGCCGCCGCACCAAAGCAAAGTAACTGCCGTTTCGTCAGATTGAAGAACACTTTTGTTTTTACCCTCGTCAGGTCACGAGGTACGGGAATATACGCTGCCAAACAATTTCCTCCTTCCCTTAGTGAGCGCTGAATACACCCTTCGCAAGCGAACCAGTCTTAAACAGGGTGAAGCACAAAAGGACGGTGTAGCCCATAACACCCCAGATAGAACCGATGATGTCATCACTGAATGCGATAGACTGAATCAGCACCGCATAAATGCCCACGCAGATCATAATCAGGAATCCCTGGAATCCGATTGCAAACAGCGAACGCAGATAATTCTGTCCGATATTGCTCTGTTCTCTGTTTCCAAAAGTGGAAAGCGGAATCGGGGCAAGGCTGACCATCAGATAAATTTCAATCATTCGACCGTAGACGATCACAAAGATGATGATTGCCAAAGCGGACATCGTGACCTGCACGATAAAGGATTGCAGGAACAAGCCGAGCAAAGGACCCAAATCCATTGCCATCAGCGTTTCTTCCATTGTTTCCAATGCCGAAGCATCTATGGCAGTATTTCCGGATATGATACCGGCGCTTGCGTTTATAACGTGCTGTGTCACATCAAACACAGCCATCGTGATATTGAATGTGTTTGTGATTAACATGACCGCAACAAAAGTCTTGAACACCCATTTGAAGAAGATCCAGGTTTCAAAATTTGCCAGATTGTTGTGGTCAATAATCATCTGAATTAGCTCATAACAGGCAATGAAGGTCAGAATCAAGCCTGCGATTGGGATAATCACTGACTCGGAGATGTTTCGTACCATGGCAAAGACACCCGGCGAAAAATTCGCCGGGGTCATGCCAACGAAGGTTGCTATCTCGCCAACCTGGTTGTTGACGGACTCAAACATCCCCGACAGATTTCCCATAATAGCTGAAACGAGCATTTCTTTCAGCCAGTCTGTGATCTGTTGGAGTATGCTGTCCAAAGGCGATTACCTCCTTGTTTTGTGATTAACCGAACAGTCCGGAGAGCAGAGGTACAAGGGTGGTGCCGATGAGGGCAACACCGCCGCCAGCCATGAGCTGCTTCATGCCCTGGGACTTTGCGCCGGGGTTATCGTTGCCGTAGCCCTCAAGCAGATTGATTGCACCCCAGATGCCAAGACCTGCGCCCAGAGCGATAACGAGAGTCTGAAGAACGGTTACTGCGCTATTGAAAAATGCCATAATATTTTCCTCCTAAAATTTGAAATTGTTTTGAGAATAGAAAAAGCCCTCCGTACTACCGGCATCAAAACCGGACGGAAGGCTTAGTTTACGAGAATCTTTTCAAGGAACTCCTCGACGGTTATCACGCCAAGTTTCTGTTCCATTCTGCTTCTTGCATATTCAGTTTCACAATCATATATATCACCACCACCTTTCATAAGAAACAGCCAATACATTGACTGCAACAAATCTTCACGAGAAGCACAGATTGTCGGTGAAAAAACGACAGGTGAAACCTTCAGAACCTCTGCGAGTTTCGCTGTGGTTTCTGCATTAGGGGTTCGAGCGTTTTTCTCATACTGAGCAATACGGACATCCGCTGTTTTCTCGGAATACCCCATCAGGAGTCCAAGCTCTTTCTGGGTAAGGCGGCGAAATCGTCTAACGAACTTCAATCGCTGCCCAATAGAGGTATCCGTGATCCACCAAGTCATTTTTTTTACACCTCGCTTTCTGCAAATTCTCGATATACAACCTCATTTTTTGCTCTGCGCTTGCCTACGGCTTCACTGGGAGCAAGGTCAGGGTAGGTTGCCTGCACTTTCTGTCTGCTTCTGCGGACAGTTTCAAACCCCGGAAAGCTGCGTCTATCCAGTTCCTTCAAAAACACAGGAACCGTCATGGCATGAATGTCGATGCCACGCAGACCGGAATAGTGTTCCAGTACCATCAGGTACAAATGATTGTCGGTATTTCTTGCCTTGTGGTCGTGTTCCAAGATGTTCTTAACCAGGGCAGATACCGTTTTCAGATTTTCCAAACAGAAACCTCCTTAATCCGCATCGACTACCACAAACTCATCACCTGCCTTGAGCTTCAACCTTCGACTCAGAAACTGCTCAATGTTGAACTCATTTCTCTTATCAAAGTCTGATGTGTACTTATAATTGGGGTGCTGCGTCAGATCGTACTTGTCAGAAAGAAACGGTCTGACACCACGCAACTGCAAAATACACTTGCTGCCATCCAGAACCGCAAGCTCATCTACGCTCGCAAGGTCTTTGCCTAACTTCTGATAATTCAAGCCGTAAGACGGGCTGTTACCTCTGGTGTTGGAGGTGTTGTAGGTGTCGATAGTTTCTTTTCCCAATGCCTGATTCAGTTCTTTGAGCGTGGTTGGCTCAGAACCACCCAGGAAAATTCGGGAATCCATGTTGCCGATGATGGTATCGGCATTGTCTTTATAAATGGCTTTCAGCTGTGATTGTGCCTGGAGAACAAGGCAAGCCGATATTTCACGGCTTCGGATTGTCGCTACCAGTTTTTCCAGATTGGGAATCTGACCGATGTTTGCCATCTCATCAATCAAGCAGCGCACATGAACCGGCAGTCTGCCGCCGTACACATCATCTGCTTTCTCGCACAACAAGTTGAACAGCTGTGTGTAAATCATGGAGATCAAAAAATTAAACGTCGCATCCGTATCTGACATAATCAGAAAGAGCGCCGTTTTCTTATCTCCGAGAGTATCCAACTGCAACTCGTCATAGGCAGTCACATCTCTGACCTCCTGAATATCAAAAGGAGCCAGACGAGCGCCGCAGGAAATCAAAATCGACTTAGCGGTCTTGCCGGCAGCCAGCTTGTATTTTTTATACTGACGGACTGCAAAGTGATTCGGCTTTTTCTTTTCCAGGGCTTCAAACATCAGATCCACCGGGTTCTGGAACTCCTCATCATCTTCCCGCACCTCCATTGCGTTCAGGAACTCAATCAGGGTGGAGAAATTCTGTTCCTCAACCGGAGCTTCATAGTGGATATATCCGATCAAGGCACAGTAGAGCAGCGTTTCCGCCTATAGTGATAGGTAATCCTTTGAAGTTATCGCCGGATTTTCCCCACTCCACACCGGACGTGCGACTTTCACCGCATCCGGCGTTCCATCGGTTGTTTTCACAAGCATTTAATCAATCACCAAATGAAATGTTAGTTTTCTATTGCGGACAAACCAGCCTGCTGGCGCAGACTGTTCACTTTTAACATCAGTTCCTTTGTTGCCTTGAGCGTGTCGGCTATCTCTTTTAGCTCATTCTTAGGACACTCTTGCAGGAGTGGAAGAAATCTATTATGGAACAAAATCATATTTCGATAGCGTTCCTTGCCGCCCAATTCTGCCGGTGTTTTCAGCCAGCATACTATGTCAGCCGCATTTTCAAAGAGTTCCCCACTTAGCGCACATTTTCCACGTTGAGCCGAGAATAGTGAAATCCTGCTGTCAGTAAGTTCTGTGCTTCGCCCCATAGACGGTTGATTCCTCAAACCTGATAGAACAGATGAGTTCATACTTAGGTTCGTGTGTATCAATGCCCGTCCCTCTACCGTGTAACTGCAAACCGCCGCTTTCTTTGCCATCGGTATCTTGTTCTTGATGTATGCGATAGGGTAGATAGGTTGGTCGATTCCAGATACATACCGTATCATTGCCGACTTTCCAAACCGTTCTTTTTCGCTCTCGGTCATTGCGCCGCCCTCTCGAACAAGTCTGCACCCGGTTTCTGTATTGAGCCGATTTGTTAAAACTGTCATGACCTGTCTGTGGATTTTCCTGCAATCAATGCTGATGCAGGTGGCAAGTTGAAAATAATTCTGTATTCCCAGAACCATTGAATTGTACAGCCGTATTTCGTCCAAAGGTCTTTTTCCCTCTGAAGGTCGGGCAATTCGTTTCGCCTGTTCCACCAGTTTTTGCCTTTCCAGTTCCAACTTTTTGTCACAGATATGAGATTGCACGATGTACTTCCTGCTTTTCGGTCTGACTCGTATCTTAAACCCAAGAAACTCTGAATAGCGTTTTCTAACATTGACTATCCTTGTTTTCTCTGGCGATACCTCCAACCTCAGCCTCTCGGTTATCCATGCCGTTACAGCCTCTTTCGTTCTCAAAGCGTCCTCTTTATTCCGGCAGAAAATTCTGAAATCATCTGCATATCTCACGATATACATTTCTTTCAACCCTGTTTTCCTCATTTTGAGGAATGCCTTGCTCCGGTCAAAAGTAATCGAGTTTCTGATTTTCCTCTCATACCCGTATTCCTTTACAAGAGGGTGGTTCTGCCATTGGCTCTCAACCCATTTGTCCAGTTCATTCAGCACGATATTGGCAAGCAACGGTGAAATGATACCGCCTTGCGGAGTGCCTTTGTCTGGAATGAGTGTAGTGCCGTCTGGCATTCTAATCGGTGCTTTCAGAATCCGCTTGATAATAAAAATCAACTGTTTGTCGTGTATTCCCATTGCCCATATTTGCCGCATTAGCTTGCTGTGATTTACGTTGTCGAAAAATCCTTTTATATCAAACTCAATCACATAATGCAGGTTCATGCGTTGAAGCATGGTGTAAGTTTTCTGCACGGCGTGTTCCACGGAACGGTTCGGGCGAAAGCCGTAACTGTTGTCGCTGAATTTCGCTTCGCAGATTGGCTCTATGACCTGTTTGATACATTGCTGTACCAGCCTGTCCCAGATACAGGGAATACCTAACGGTCTGGTTTTTCCGTTTGGTTTCGGAATGTCTTTGCGTCTTACCGGCTTTGGGCGGTATCCGTGCTGACTTCCTGTGACAATAAACCTCACTTTCTCTGCAACTGTTTCGGGCGGTAAACACCCGATGTCACTGATGTTTTTGTTGTCTGTTCCTGCTGTGTAGCTTCCTCCGTTTGCTTTGATGTTCCGATATGCCAGAAGAATGTTGTCCCGGCTCAGAATTAAATCCATAAGGTCGGTAAAATTTTCTCCTCCAAACTTCGATGATAGAGTTCATCAAAAACTGGCTGCATACCGTAATACTCGGCATGACGTAAGTCATCTACACATAGAGTTTTGTTTTTCTTTGGCATAAGGCATCACCTCCTTTTTGCGAAAGTGACCCTTTTGGTCTTACTCGAATCCTTATGTTGGATTGAATAATGCCTGCTTATCTCAACCGACTTGTGGCCATTCCTCCGTAGCTCACATAACGCAAGCACATCATAGGTTCGACCACTACTTTTCAGCAGCAGTTCGTCTGCTTATTGTTTTTCGTCAGACTATTCCTTGCGGAATCTGCTGCCTTTCCTCGTTCCGATAGTTCTATCTGTTCATACATACCCATAGGTTCCTGCTATAGACCTGTCGGCTTGCCTGTGCCTGTAACACAGCATGGTCGTTCGTAGGATCAATTTCTACTAAACCACACCGACTGCGCATTAACGCACCCACACATTTCTGCGTGGTCTTCTTTTAGACCTGTACATTCGCAGGTTCGTCAGTCCGCCCGCCAAAGCGAACATTCTAACCATAGGTATCTTATAGACTCTCGGCTTATAGGTAACACAGTCTGCCTCCAGACCGCTTTCGACCACTTTAGGCAGTGGTTACGGTTACTCTCAGCCTTTGTCATGGGGCTTCGTACACCAGCCATTACAGCTAATGCACGCCCATCAAGGGTAGGCGTTTCAGGGCGTTACCCCGTCATTCCACCTATCAAACTACCAGTTCTCCGAACAACGGAAAACCGTTGCTCGTGCGCAGACTTTTACCGTCTGCGAACGAGTCGCACTCGTCCAGAACTCATCACCGGCTTTTCCATCACCCTTTGTGTTGGCAATCAGCGTTGTCACCAGTTTCAGAATGTCTTTTTCTGAATGGATATAGGCAAATGGGTTATAGTGCATCGACTTCTGAAAGTTGATGGTGTTGAAAATCTTGATGGTGTAGCCATGCTTCAAAAGGGCGTTGCCGCACTCAATCACGATGCTGCCTTTCGGGTTTTGTCAATAAGGATAGAGAAAAAAGTAAATTATTTTTATGAGGTTACAACATCGGATTGAATAAGGCGCAGTACCTTGTCGGTAAAGGTTTCCCGGCTGGTCTGGCTGAAATGGAAATAAATATCAAAGGTCGTACCGCCAACGGTCTTTACCATATCGGTGGCGGTACGTCCGGGGCGGGTGAAGCGTTGCCGCCCGCCATCACGGGCAGGGGATGGCCTTGCCCTCTCTGCTGGTGCTGTCGCTCCCCTCCGGGGCGGGGATGGTGCTGGTGATCGTCATGCTGGGGTCGTAGGTCATAGGCTCTCCTTTCATCATTCATCAAAGTTAATCCACGTGAGCGCCATTTTGCCGCCCACGTTGGAGTGGGGAAGGGGAATGTATTAGTCCCCTTTGAGGACTGTCCACAAGCCCCCTGATTGCAAGGCTTTTCAGCCTCTAAATGTCCACGCCTGCGGCGTTCCCGTTCGCTGGCAGCTTTCTTTCTCCGGCGCACATTGGCGGCGCACTCGTCACAGTATTTGCCCCGATTGGAGCGCGGCACGAACATCGCCCCGCACTCGGCACAGGGCCGCGCCTGTCCTCGGTGGAGCAAGGCGGCACACAACCCCTTGTCTGTTGGCAGGACGGCGGCGCGGAACCATTTACAGACCAGGGAATAGGTGATACTCTGGACGCAGACACAAGGCTCCCAGCCGTCATCAAGAGCAAGACAGTTGCCGCCGTCATAATTGCAGCAGTCATGCACCAGCCGCCGGACGGCTCGGTACTGCTGGTAGGTCAGTCGGGGAATGCCGTTCACCGCTCCACCTCCCGGCGTTTCTGCTGGGTCTGCTCCTGCTGGTGTATGGCAGCATCGGCGTTCCGCTTCACCTGTTGAAGCCGCCGCAAATCGTCTTGGATAGGCTTGTACTGCTCATACTCGGCTGTGTACTCCTGGTGAAGCCTCGCCTGTTCCTGTTCCCACGCATGAACGGGGATTTTACCAGCAGGGGAACGGTGCTTGTCCAGCTTCCGGCGGGCCATGTGGAACGTCCTCAACTCGTTCTCATGCTCCCTCTCGAATTTTTCCCGCTTGCCCTTCCACTTGATACCCTGCAACTCGTCATAGACGGGCTTGGTGTCTCGGTAGAGGTCAACAAGGCGAAGCAGTTCCTTCAATTCGTTCAGACGGTCACGCTTCGCTTTCATGGATGTGTTGATGGCCTCCGTTCGTTCACTCTGGGCGGCGATATGGGTCTCTAAATCTTCCAGCGTAGCGATGCCCCTCTCGGTCAGAAAATTGATGGCCTCGGCAAAACCTTTAAGATTTCCAATCCTGGCGTTGCGGCTCCATGCTCCGGCGTTCCGGCCCTCATAGTAGTCGGTCAGCAGGGCGGCAAGGGTCGGGGCCTGGGGCTTGCTCAATTCTTCTTTTATGGCCTTAATCCAATCCGTCAGGCCGGCGATTTTCTTCCGAATATCCCGCAGAATGTTGTTGGCCTTTTTTATCCAGCGGTTCAGATCGCCCTTGTCGGTGGGGATGCCCTTGGCCTCCATCTGGCGGACGGCCACGCCCTCATGGACGGTGGGCAGCAGGTCAAGGCCCTGACGCTCATAGGAGCGGTGGTCGATGCGGCAGGTCAGCCCCTTTTCCTCAAACTTGGCGTTCACCATAGCGGCCCACGCCTCCCGCCAATGTTCCAGTGTTTCCGGGCTTCCCCAGTCGGTAGTGGGAACAGCGTCAAAGAGGGCTTGCCGTCCTCTCCCATAATGCGGTTCCCGTCCTCGTCCAGACGGTAGCGGCGGCGCTGCTTGCACCCCCATTTGCCGTCTGGCTCAATGGGCCGGATGGGGCAGAGAACATGAAAGTGCGGGTTAGGAATACCGCCGTCCTCCTTGTCCGGCTGGTGGATGGCAAAGTCGGCAATCATGCCCCGGCCCACAAGCTGCTCCGAAACAAATTGCCTTGCAAGAGCGATGTTTTCCTCCAATGAAAACTCGTTCTGCAAGGCAATGTCAAAGCTATATGCAAGCTGGGCTTTCTTGCCGCGCTCGGCCTTCTCCACGGCGTTCCAGAGGGTGGCGCGGTCTTGGTACTGGTTGGGGGCCTGGGGCGGCAGGAGAATGTCTGTGCAGACCACGCCGCCCTTGTGGGTGTAGTCGCTGACCTCGCCATAGTATTCGCTATACAATTTCTCCCCGGCTCGGTAGGCGGCGGACGTGACAACAGACTGTCCCGCGCTCCGTTTGACCTGGGTAACGTGGAGATGGAACAGGGCCAATTATCCGCTTTCCTGCTGGTCAGTGGCTTGGCTCACCAGGGCGGCAACTTCCGGCAGGGAAAAGACCTTTTCCATCAAAAGAAAAAAGGCCCTTTCGCTCATGCCGCGCACCTCCGGGGCGATACTCTCCACCGCTCCGCCACGGGTGATAAGTCGGTGGTTTCGCTTCTTCCTTTCGCCTTGGGTGTAGTAGCGGATGCGGTTCTCATACCGCTGGCCTCTGTGCTGGTACTGCTCCAACTTAGCGGTGGCCTCAGCATACTCTTTCTCTAATTCTTCGCGTGACTTGTCCATCGTGTTTGACCTCCTTCTTGGCAAAACAAAAGACCGTCTACCTGCTGTGTCGGGTAAACGGTCAAGGGTAACGGTATTCGGTTTTAGCCTCGCTGGAAAGGTGCAGACGCAGAGCGGATGTACCTTTCCAGCGAGGGCGCAGGGATAGCCGCAAAGCGGCGCAAGGGCGCAGCCCCTTGTACGGAGCGGAGCGACGCAAACGGCCCGGACTTTCGGAAGTCCGGGCCGTAGCCTCGCAGAGCGCACGATACATGGTCGCAGACCATGTATAGAAGTGCGCCCTTTGTTCCAAAGGGATTTTATAAGTCCATCATTGATGGGAGAATTTTGTTGAACATATGGCGCACCTTATCAATCCGGGTGTTTGGGCGGCGTGGCTGAAAAACTGGTTCGCCGCTGGCGATTTGATACCCCTTCAATTCTGTTAAACAAACGCTTCTCCCGTTTGTATAAAAGGTGAGGTCATTGCGGTACTCTTGCACACAGCGGGCAGGGATTTCGCCAGTAAAAATCACCTCGCTGTTTTTAACCTGGGTCGTTTCAATACTCGCGCAATATTTTGGTGCGTCATGATAAGCTCTGGAGAGATATTCCTGCGGCGCATAGAGTGTAAAAGAAAGATATGGTTCCAATAGCTGCGTCCCCGCCTTTTTCAACACCTGCTCCAATACAATAGGTGCCAATGACCGAAAGTCTGCGGGAGTGCTGACCGGACTATAATAAAGCCCATACTCAAAACAGATTTTACAGTCCGTTACCTTCCATCCATACACGCCTTGTTCCAGACCGTAGCGGATACCATCCAATACAGCGTTTTGAAAACTCTGATTCAAGTATCCAACGGAAACTTTGCTCTCATACTGCACTCCGGTGCCAAGGGGGAGAGGGGTGACGGACAGCCCGATGGACGCCCAGAATGGATTGGGCGGCACTTCGATATGAATGGTGTGACTTACCGCTTTCAATGGCCTCTCCATATAGATGACGGTAGGTTCTTTTGCAGTTGTGTTGAGCTGATATTTTTCCACCAGAAGATCAGAGATAATTTCCAATTGTACCCGGCCCAAAAAGGAGAGAATGATCTCATGGGTCACAGCGTCTACTTCATAGCGCAGAAGCGGGTCGGTATCCGCAATTTCTGTCAAGGCGTTTAACAAGCGTTCCCTCTGTTCTGGTTTCTCTGGTGCAATTGTTGTCCGCAGCAAAGGGAGAGGATTGTCGCTCCACGTTTCACGGGGCAGCAGCAGTTTGTTTCCCAGCACATCATTCAGCCGCAAACTGTCGCAGGGTACAATGACGATCTCGCCCGCATGGGCAATCTCTGTTCGGACAATCTCACCCTTTGAGGGGATACGCATTTCCGTAATTTTCAGTTTTTCTTTCCCTGCCAAGGCTACGGAATCCCGCAAATGAAGCGTACCGCTATACAACCGCAGATAGGCAAGGCGTTGGCTCTGGTTTGCGTACTCAACTTTGAACACAGTTCCGCACAATTCAGAGCTGTTCTGCCCGGTGGGTGATTGGAATGTATCTGTGACCGCTTCAATGAGTTGTCGGATTCCCAAGTTTACCTTGGCACTGCCATGATAGACCGGAAACAGAGAGACGCTTTGGATTCTCCTGTTTTCCTCCCGCAGAAGTTCTTCTTTGTCCATTGGTTCTCCGGCAATATATTTCTCCAACAATTCATCACAGTCCGCAATCACGGTATCCCAATTCTCCAGCCCCATGTTTTCCATGATGGATATATCCGGGGAAAGCTGCACGTTCTGCTTAATAATCATATTTGCGGAGAGCTTATCTCGGATAGACTGATACACACCTGGCAGGTCAATCCCGTCCTGGTCGATTTTGTTAATAAAGATAACAGTTGGGATTTTCATTACTTGCAGAGCATGAAACAGAATACGGGTCTGCGCCTGAACGCCGTCTTTTGCAGAAACAACCAAAATCGCTCCGTCAAGAATGGCAAGGGAGCGATAGACCTCCGCTAAGAAATCCATATGCCCAGGAGTATCCACAATGTTGACCTTACAATCGTGCCACTGAAAGGAAGTGACCGCCGTTTGAATGGTGATTCCACGCTGCCGCTCTAAAAACATGGTGTCCGTTCTCGTTGTTCCCTGATCCACACTGCCGGGCGCCTCGATTGCTCCGCTGGTATATAACAGGCTCTCCGTCAAGGTCGTCTTACCTGCGTCTACATGAGCAAGAATGCCAATATTGATGATTTTCATATGATTGTCCTCCATACAAGGCCCAGAAGGGCGCAAAAATCCCCAGCGACAAATACTTTTACCGCTGGGGATGATAGGTAGGACACACATGAAAACTGCGGCCAAGGCTGGCCGTTGTCTATCACGATATGAAATGAAAAGGCAAAAGTATTCTTAAATTGGGTACAAAAACCAAGCCCTCTCCTTGAGGACGTTTGTCTTTGTTCCCATTATCAAATTTTATTTAAGAATACCTTGCCGCATATTGATAAACTCCTTTGCTTGGATTTTTTTATAGTATAGCATATCAAATTCCCAAAAGCAACCCTGTTAAGATAAATTTTTTCTGTCACTGCACCTCCATATCTCTCTCGTGTATACGCCATACGCAACTCTTTTCAAAAAGAAGTGGACGCGCTGGCAAAGCTGTGGTAGAATGAAACGAAAGAAGGTGAGGATGGTGGAGCTCAAAACGACAATCGCCCAGGGACTGCACGTCACAGATGACAGCGCGGGTTATGATGCCGCCTGTAAGCGTGTCCTGTCTGAAAAGGCAATCCTGGCGCGGATTATGAAGTCCTGCCTGGAAGAATACAAGGATTGCGATGTCAATGATATTGCCGAGAAGTACATTGAGGGCCAACCCCAGGTGTCCGCCGTCCCGGTGCTGCCGGACGAGGGTGGCACAGTCATCAGCGGCATGGACACCGAGGACAAATCGGTGCGCGAGGGGACAGTCACCTATGACATTCGCTTCCGCGCCATCGTTCCCGACTCCGAGGAACAAATTGCCCTCATCATCAACGTGGAGGCCCAGAACGATTTTTACCCCGGCTATCCGCTGATAAAGCGTGGCATATACTACTGTTGCCGCATGATTTCTTCCCAGTACGGCAGGGAGTTCACTGGCTCCCATTATGAGAAAATCAAGAAGGTCTACTCCATCTGGATTTGCATGAAACCGCCGCAGTATCGAGAGAACACCATTACCCGGTATCGGCTGGTGGAAGAATATCTGGTCGGCGAGGGCAAAGAACCCATCAGGAATTATGATTTGCTGTCCATCATCATGCTGTGCCTTGGCGGGCCGGATGGGTCAAATTATGACGGCGTATTGCGGATGCTGGATGTGCTTCTCTCCAACGAAACCAGCGAGGCGGAAAAGCGGAAAATTTTGCAGGACGATTACGACATTCAAATGACGCAGACAATGGAAAGGGAGGTGTCGGTCATGTGTAATTTGAGCAAGGGCGTTGAGGAAAAAGGCGTTGCTAAAGGTATCTTGTCCTCTATCAAAAACCTCATGGAAACGATGGGGCTGACCATTGAACAGGCTATGGCGGCGCTGAAAGTCCCGGAGGGCGAACGTCAGAAATATATGGATTTGCTGGAACGGCAGTAATGACAAAAACGCCACGGACTATCGTTGTCCCTGGCGTTTTCTGTATCTACGTTAGCTGACTTGAGCAGCTTCGGCTTCTGCCTGTTTCTTCCTGTGGTAGTTCTCCCGCCTCGCGGCAAGCATACGTTCATACCGGGCCTGGGCTTCGGGATCTCCGGCGGCAGCGTCCGCATACATTTTCTGACGGGACTTCTTTACCGCTTCTGACTGTTGCGCTCTCTGCTGCGCCAACTCTGCCGCCGCTACCGGGTCGGTTTCGGCGCGGGCTTTCAAATCCTGCAAAGCCGCCTTTTTCCGATTGCGATGGGCTTCCAGCCGTTCCGCTTCTTCTAGGGTGAGAGGCAAACCTGCCTCGGCACATCTGGCAAGTTCTTTCAACGTCCGCTGTTGGGGCTTCGGGGCTGTGCGGACTTCTGCCTGTCACGCCACGCTTTGTGCTGCTCGGCTTTCTTCTGGCGGTGCGCCGCAAGCCGCTCCGCTTCCTCCGGGGTGAGATCGGCTCCATCCAGCTTGGCGAGTTCCTTCAGTGAGCGTTTGCGAGGCTTCTCTGGCTGACTGGCCTTTTTCTTGTCGCGTTGCTTCTGCTGATAGGCCCGATTGCGCTCTAACCGCCGTTCTTCCTCCGCCTGTTCCTCCGGGGTCAACAGGCCCGCCCGCTTCCTCGCGGTAAACTCCCGGCGCTCCTGCTTGTACCTCTCATACCGAACCTGGGCAAGCACCTGGGAGCGTTCCTCTTTCTCTGCCTGTTCCTCCTGCTGGCGGCGTTCTTCCTCCTGCTCCATCGGGGTCACAATGTCGGCGGGAACCTCAAACGCGCCAATGAAATTGAAATAGAAATCTAACCGCTGACGGCGCTGCTTTCCCCGTCCGTTGCCCTCATGGACAACGATTTTCTCGATAAACTCATTGAGAATGGGCGTAGTCAGTTCCGAAAAATCGGTGTACCGCTTGGCAAGGTCGATAAACTCCGTCATTCTCACCCGGTCGGCGTTCCAGTTGTCCAGCAAGCCCTGCCACTCCGTCATGGAGGCTTCCAGCGCGGCCTGTTCCTCGTCATACTCGGCAAGGAGACGGCTGAAATGCTTATCCGGCAGCTTGCCCGTGGCGTTGGCCTCGTACAGCTTCTTCACCAGTCCGTCCAGTTCGGCGTGGCGCTTCTTCGCCTGGACAATCTGTTTCCGGCAATCCTTGACTGCTTCCTCCTGGCGCAGACTGGATGCCTTTCGAACCCGCTGAACAAACTCCTGCTCGTTGTTGCGGACATACCAGCTTATCCGCTGGATGGCGGAGAGGATCGCCGCTTCCAGCTTTTGCGTGGCAACATAGTGAATGGTGCAATCCTCCATAGGTGCCCGGTATCTGGAACAGGTGAAAGCATCGTCAATGTACTTGCCTTGGACAAGACTGTTGTGGTGGGTCAGCTTTGCGCCGCAGTCGGCACAGTAGAGCAGTCCGGTTAAACGGTTAGGGGCATTACTCCGCTTGGGTGTCCGGCGCTTGGTTTCCCGCAAACGCTGAACATTGTGCCACGTTTCTTCGTCAATGATGGCGGGGACGGCTCCCTCAAATACAAATTGTTCCTCTGGCATTGTCCTGCGGGTGCTTTTAGTCTTGTAGTTCTCACAGACAGTCTTGCCCAGCACCTTGCGCCCCAGGTACTCCGGCCTTTTAAGAATATAACCCAGGGTGGTGGCAGACCATGCGTAGGGGTCGCGGTAGCTGTTGGCTCGAACAGGACAGCCGATACGCTTCCAGTGTTCGGAAGGGATGGGGATTTGCTCGGCCCGCAGCGTTCGGGCGATGCCGTTGACGCTCTGACCGTCCATGACCATCTGAAAGATGCGGCGCACAACGGCGGCAGCTTCCTCGTCGATCACCCACTCGCCCTTTTCTTCTTTTGAGGCGAGATAGCCATAGGGGACGGCCCCCGAACAGCGCAGGCCCTTTTCCATTCTGGACTTGAAAACGGTCTTGATTTTGCGGCTGGTGTCAGCAACGTACCACTCATTTATCACATCCCGGAAGATGGACATAATATCAAATCCATTGGCGGTGTCCAGGTTGTCATTGGCGGCGATAAAGCGGACGTTGTACTCGTCAAAGGTGCGTTTGAGCAAGCCGACCTCCACCACGTCACGGCCTATTCTGCTCTGGTCTTTGACAATGACGGTAGCCACATTTCCGGCCCGTATCTCGTCCACCATAGCGTCCAGGCCGGGCCGCTTGAAGGTCGTTCCCCGCACCCCGTCATCGGTGAAGTGGCGGACATTAGTGAAGCCATTTTTTCGGGCGTAGTCCTCCAGGATGCGCTTTTGATTTTCTACGGACACGCTCTCGTCAGACCGCCCATCGTCGTGAGATAACCTTTCGTACAATGCTGTGATTTTACCCTTTTGCTCCTGCTTCCTCATGTGTGTAACCTCCTGTTTTGTATTTTCACGACCTTTCTATCCTTATTATAGTGACCCTTTCGGGTCAGTGACCACATAGGAACTGTGCATCTGGAGAAGGTTTGGCTTCAACCAAAAGCGAGTTTTACCGGAACCCGAACCGCCGATAATCAGAACATTCTTATTTCGGGCATTGGCAGGATTCTTCGGGCGATTGCTCATCATCAGCCGCTCCGTTTTCGTCAGGATCACATTGTCCTCGAACTTTGGTGCAATAAACGGCTCAATATCTTTTGCCGTTCCCCAACGAGCAGAACCGTACTCAACATTGTGTCGGTACTTCTTTGCGTTTTTGCCTTTTAGATAGACAGCCAGCCGAAGTCCTGCGCCGCAGAGAATACCAATCAGCAAATCCAACGGGTGAAAGCTGGGAAACGGATTGTTCAGGGCTATCGGAAGGGCATGAAAAAAGCTGAGGATTTTCGCAGATGAATCTGCCCCCTCAGCCAATCTCCATGCTTCTCCTAAATTCGTAGCGAACAACCCTACCAGAAAATACGGTAAATTCAGAATCAGGAGCTTTTTCATTTTTCTCTTATCCATCACAGATCACGCTCCTGTTTCTTCTCTCGAACCTTCTTCGGAATCGCTGCGACAATTTCCTTGAACTTCTTCAGCTGCGCCAGAACGCTCGGCTTTTCATTCTTGGTTAATGCCCTTGCCTGATGTTCCTTGCAGATTGCATCCAAAGCATCTGCATCTTTAGAACGGACAAAAACAAGAAACCGGGGAGGATCAACGGACTTATCTTTTCTTACGGCAAAGTCCACGCCATACTTCTTGGCGAGCTTTTCAAAATCACGGATACTCTCTTTGTCGATCTCAACATTCGTAGCACCCTGATTCTGTCCCAAAAGCTGTTTCACGGATTGCTTTCCATGAACGGCAGGGTCTCGTGCCTTTTTCATCTTCACTTTTTCCCGGTGCTGCAAATACTTGCGGATACCGGCAATGATAGTGCGCCCCGTCAGCTTGGTTGTGCTGATCGCCAGGTTTACTGTTCTGTTTTCAACTTCTTCCTGCATGATTCATCACCTCCTGCAAGCAGTAGAGTGAACAGATTATCGTGCCATATCTCTGTGGTCGTAATACAGATTGCCCTTGGCAACTGCGGCATGGCTGATAATCTTGATATTGCCAGCTTTCTGGTTATCCAGAGCCTTCTGATAACCCACATCGCTCAAATACAGGCGATTTCTTTCGCCTTTCCAACCGACAGGCGATTCATCGGTCAGCACATCGAAAATAATCATGTGCTTGGTGGCGTCATCAAATCGTGCCAAGTCCATATAGGTATGTCCCTGGTACTCCTTGGCACCATCCTGAATCCGCTTTCGCTCCATCAGCTCTCCAATCGTCGAATTTCTTTGCATAAGAACCTCCTTACAGAACATCTCGGTCAGGGTTACTTTTGTGGGGAACCGAATCAGCTTTGACAGGTGCATCTTCTTTCTTCACCATGTCATCCGGCAGGGGAAGCGCCATAATGCTGCGCCCCATGCGTACAAAAGTCTCAGGCTGATGAAAGTGTTCCTCAAACTGCTTCATCAGTTCCGGGGACAGAGAACAAAAATCATCCTCGCCCAATCCCACAACCAGAAAATCACCGGCGATAATGTCATAAATATCGCCGTCATCATCACGCAGCGCACGGTTCAGTTCTTTGCCTACGAGTTTACCTTCGTCGTGCATCACCAGTGCAACCGGCTCATTGAACGGATAAGTTGCCTCAATATCGCCACCTACGGCTTTCTGCAAATCCTCCAGCTCACAGCCGATCTGCACAGCCTGCGGATACATGAACGGCTTTACCAGCAACACATTCATGGTATCTGCCTGTTCTTTCTGAACCTCCCGTTCCTCGGTCGTGCCGAACGCAACACCGGTAAAGTTTTCGGAGTCCAGAATGTACTCCGAATTGTAATAAGCGGCTCTAACCTGTTCCTCTGCCGCATCGTGAGATTCTGCTTGCACCGTAACCGTTTTCTCCAAGGTTTCGGTGATCTTCACATCGTATTCTTTCAAGTTTCGATACCTCCGTTTCTTTGGAAATAAGAAAAGCGACCATCCATGAACCTGTTACAGTTCATAAATAGTCGCATCCACATCGGCTAAAAGCTCGAACAAGCAAATATCGTCCAGTTCGCAAATCAGGGAACCCATGTCGAAGAAAATATCGTCCTCGCATTCCACCGTAGTAACCACGCTGCGGTGTTCGTTAAGACAAATGGCTTCTTCCTTGTCCATCGTGATCGTAGACATACAGGACACCACATAGAATGTCATATCTTCTGCTAACCACAGCTCCTTGCTCTGAATCGTGCGAACTTTTTCATCGCCGCTCATATCTTCTACATAGGACAGAAGCCGCACGGCTCTGCTGTTCAGAAGTACCTTTCCCTGATAGTCGATACCCTCACCAGCAGAGGACAATACTCGATACTCGCTAATCATCTCGGCATTTTTCTGAAACGACTTTGCCAGAAGCGCAGGAGAAATATCATCGAACTCCTCACTGTAGTTTACGAGCATATCTACCATATAATCAGGATCGCAAAGGTCGTAGAGTTCTTCCAAAGCGCCCTGAATGTTTTTGGGTGTAAACATTTTTTACCTTACCTTTCCATTGATTTTTCTCTTTTTTTCTGCCATTGCTCCAAAAGCTGAATGATTTTATCCTCCATCTGCTTGTTGGTATAGGACTTCGGGAAGTATTTTCGCAACGAATCCGTTTTGAAGGTTACTCTGTCCAGCTCTCCCTTCTTGATTTCATTCATAATCTCGCACATCGCATCCAGCGTACACTCGCCCTCCTGTGCGAGCTTTTTAATTCGCTGTGCTTGCGAAAGGGAAGGAGCTGCTTGAGCATAATCCATTGCAGAAAGAAAATCCTTCTGTTCTTCACTTGCCAGATAGGAAAGCTCCACCGCAGGATTGAATTTGATCTGACCCGTATCTACCATATCCAGCAGTTCCGGAATCAGTTCGGTCAGACGGATATAACGGTGTACCTGATTTCTGCTTTCTCCTGCCTCCTGACCGACTATATCCATTGCCTGCAACTTCATCCCAACTTGGGATGAAGTTAAATCGGTGCGTTGACCTTGATGTTTAATCGCATCCAGCTTCATCTTATAAGCAAATGCTCTTTCACTCGGCAGGATACTCTCCCTCTGCAAATTCGCATCAACCATCAAAATAATGGCTGCATCATCGTCCAGGTCACGAACAATCGCAGGCATGGTTTCCTTACCCGCAAGCTCCGATGCCCGGTGCCGCCTGTGACCAGAAACGATTTCATAACCACCGTCGGGGTCAGGACGGACAATCGCAGGAGTGAGAACTCCGAAATCTCGGACGCTCTCTGCCGTTTTCATCATTTCTTCATCATCAACCACACGGAAGGGGTGTCCCTCAAAGGGGTGTAGCTCAGAAAGCGGAATTTCCTGCACACGCTCCTGCTGGGCTTCAGCTCTGGATTGATCGGTGGAGAAAATATCATCGTACCCCTTCAAGCTGATGTTTGCGCCTTTTTTCTGCATTGTTTAACACCTCCTTCGTCAGAATTTTATAGGCTTCGGCAACTTTGCCTTTGGGATCATGCTTGAAGATACTGGTTCCCTCTGCGCTGATTTCCTCTGCACGGACAGAGCGGGGAATGTCGGTCTTGTAAACCTTCAGCTTTCCGCCGTAGCTCTCCCGAATCAGATTGCTGATGTCTTTGGAGTAGTTGGTGCGGCTGTCCACCATCGTCAGAAGAATCCCTTCAATCCTCAGTTTCGGGTTGATTTGCCTCTTGACCTTGTTGATGGTTCCAAGCAGCTGTTCCAGACCCTTTGCAGGAAGGTATGCTGCCTGAACCGGTATCAGCACATTGTCGGCAGCTGCCAACGCATTGACGGTCAGCATACCCAAAGACGGCATACAGTCAAGAAGAATGTAATCATAATTCTGTTTGACTGTATCCAGGTATTGCCGGAGAATGGTTTCCCGGCTCATGGCATTGACCAGTGCTACCTCCATACCTGAGAGTTCGATGTTGGACGGCACCAAATCAACGCCCTCCGGATGATGAAGAATCCCTTCATCGGGAGTAATAGGGTTTTCCATCATAATCTTTCCCATCAGATCGGAAAGTGTCGGAGACAGATCATCCGGGCAGGGATTGCCCAAACTGACCGTCAGGGAAGCCTGGGGATCGGTGTCTACCAGAAGCACCTTTTTTCCTTCAAGAGCCAAGCCAACGCCCAGATTCTCGGTGGTGGTGGTCTTTCCAGTGCCTCCTTTCTGATTGACCACCGCAATGATGGTTGCTTTTTTCGACATTTATCGTCACTCTCCTTCCTCTCGCTTCATTTTCAATTTCTTAAATCCTCCTTCCAAATATCCGTGTGACATATCGTGCCGAACAAGAGCATCGTAGTAGGTGTCTATTGTCGTCGGCGCATTGTATATCGTAGTCAGCATATACTGACGGATATTTCTAATCTTTGTGGTGTTCTCCTTGAAGCAGTCCATAACATATCGAATGTGTTCGGCATTCAGTTTCATAAACCGACTGCGGACAATTTCTGCCGGACGCTCCTCTGCACCAATGCGAATCAACGGTCGCTTCGTGCAAACTGTTTCAACGATCAACTCCAGAATGTTATCCAGCATTTCGGAATCGTAAGGGTAATCCTTCTTCAACAAATCCATACTGAGCTGATCCGAGAAATAATCAAAGTATTCTTGATACCGGTCATTCTCGTCCATCATTCCACCATTTCCGGAAGGAAAGATAGAATCAGTATCACTAAATTCAGTATTTTTAATATCAGTATTATTACATTGTGATTTCGGAAGTTCTTGAGTTGTGATTTCCATTGTTCCAGAATTGTGATTTTCACAATTCAAGAGTTGTGAATCCACAGCAGAGATAAAGTTCTTCACATAGATCAGGTTGGGCTTTCCCAAACCCTGGCGCTTACGTTCAATCAATCCTGCTTTCTTCTCAAGTTCACTGAGCAGCTTGATAGCCTTTTGTTCAGCACAGTTCAGAGCCATCTTCGCTTCGTCGATTGTAAAAATGATATACACTCTACCGTTTTTATCTATCCAACCATTCTTGGCAGACAGGCTCATGCGGTCAAGCAAAATGCCATACAGCATCTTGGCATCGGCAGAAATATTCCAGAACCTCTCGTTCGTGAACAACACCTTCGGAACTCGATAGAATGTGAATAGATCGGATTGCTGACCGTAAAAATAATCAAAACTCACACGGCTTCACCACCTTCTTTCTGCGGAAAACTTTCTGTTGTCAGCGGAATGCTGCGGAAAGTCGTATCCGTCTTTTCGTAAGGACATCGGGCAAAATAGTAGAAGCGGTATTCCTGTTCATACACATCCATATCAACGAAGCCCCACTTCACGCATAACCTTCTTCGTACACCAACCAATGCACGGGTGATCTCGCCCATAGGGACAGCCATCACATTCCGACTTGGGTTTCGGCGGCAAAGAGATTAAGTAGTAGCAATTATTTCTACCCAGACGGCAGCCCTTTCTGCCATTCGTCCAGAAGTAGCAGTAATGACAGTCGCTCGGCTTGTCTGCGGTATAAACAGGCTTGCTCAAATAAAACACCTCCAATCTCTTGTATTTGCCCATGGGTTTGGGCATAAAAAAAGAGCGCCTATCCATCCCCAATGCGGGGCAAATAGACGCTCTATGTACATAACGATATTTAATTTTATCTGCTATAACTGCATGGTATTCAAAACATCCGCCTTTTTTGATTAGCTGGATTTTTGGCACGATTTTGGGGCTGATTAGCAGGAAGGGCATTTTCATTAGCAAGAACAGCCCGTTTTCTGCTAAAAATTAGCTGGCGATTTTGTCTTATAACAACCGTTCGATTCTGGAGGGGTTGTCAAAAATCAAATTTTGGAGTAGAATTTTATCTCATACAGTGAAAGAGCTTTTTCGTAGCTTTTTATATAAGAAAAGCCGAAAACCCTTGAAAACAAAGGCTTTCGGCGTTGTTCACTGGCGTCCATAAGAGGATTTGAACCTCCGACCCCACGCTTAGGAGGCGTGTGCTCTATCCAGCTGAGCTATATGGACGTGTCTGATATATGATTATAGCCCGATCAAAGTCGAACTGCAATCCCTTATTTAGTTTTTTTGAGGTGGCCGTTGTAACGCAACCTTAGGAGGCGAACGCTCTATCCTGCTGAGCTACAGAGACTTATATTAAATTGAGACTGGCAACGATCACTTTTCCCCGTAAGGCAGCTGGTAGAGCACAACCTTAGGAGGCTTGCGCTCTATCCATCTGAGCTACGGAGACGAATGCCCTATTATAATACAGCATTTTGCGGATAAAATCAAGTTGAACCGGAGGGCAAAATGGTGTATGCTATAGAGGAAATGAAAATAGCCGCGGCAGACTTTGCCGCGTGCGGAGGAACTTATGGAAAAGGCAAAAGGGAAAAAGCTGTTTTACCGCCCGGCGGGCAAGCGCAAGGGGATGTATACGCCTACGCAGATCATCTGTGTGAGCTTTGTCATCGTGATCGCGCTGGGCACCTTTCTGCTCAGCCTGCCTGTTGCCAGCAAGCACGGGCGGCTGGATGTACTGGATGCCATGTTCACCGCTACAAGCGCTACCTGCGTTACTGGTCTGATCGTGCGGGATACCTGGACCCAGTTCACCTACTTTGGGCAGGCGGTGATCCTGCTGCTCATTCAGGTGGGTGGTCTGGGGTTGGTCACCCTCACCAGCTTCTTCGCGCTGGCTATGCGGCGGCGTATGGGCTTCCGCGATCTGCGGCTGCTGGGAGAAAGCGTCTCAGCGGACGGATATGCGCAGGCCAAGGACGTGCTGAAGATCGTGGTGGGACTGGCTGGCCTGTTTGAAGGCATTGGCATTGTGCTGCTGCTGTTCGCCTTTGTGCCGCAGTTCGGGCTGGAAGGCATCTGGGTGAGCGTGTTCACGGCCATCTCGGCTTTCTGTAACGCGGGCTTTGATCTGTTTGGCCGGTTCGGCCAGTATTCCTCACTGGCACCCTATGTGAACAATTACTATGTTCAGGCCGTTGTGATGTTCATGATCATTTCCGGCGGTCTGGGCTTCATGGTATGGGTGGAGATCGGTCAATACCGCAAAAAGCACCGGCTTTCCCTGCAGGCCAAGGTGGTGCTGAGCTTCTCGGTGATCCTGTGGCTCGGCGGCGCGGCGCTCATCGCGCTGATGGAGTGGAACAATCCTGCCAGCATGGGCGGGCTCTCTGTGCCCGGCAAGCTGATGGCGGCACTGTTCCAGTCGGTGTCCACTCGTACTGCGGGCATGAATACCATCGACCTTGCGGCCTGCGGCCCCATCACCAAACTGCTGATGAGCGCGTTGCAGTTCATTGGTGCGGCACCCGGTTCCACCGGCGGCGGCGTGAAGGTGACTACGTTCGCTGTGATCATCCTGACGATCCGCAGCGTGGCTCAGGGCCGCGACGACTGTGTGATCGCAGAGCACCACATCGAGTCCAAGACGGTTTATCGTGCTTTGACCATTATCGTGCTCGGCGGGCTGGCGGCGGTTGGCTCGGCTGTGGTGGTGTTCTATAACACCTCGGACGCTGTGTCGGTCATTGACGCGATCTTTGAATCCTGTTCGGCCTTTGGTACGGTGGGCCTTTCGGTGGGCGTTACCAGCCAGCTGAACCGGGGTGCAAAGATCCTGTATATGCTGGTCATGTTCATGGGCCGTGTCGGCCCGGTGTCGCTGGCCATGAGCCTGACGGCAAAGCCGGACGACAACAAGCGG
Organism: Faecalibacterium taiwanense; assembly: GCF_036632915.2. Classification (NCBI taxonomy): domain Bacteria; kingdom Bacillati; phylum Bacillota; class Clostridia; order Eubacteriales; family Oscillospiraceae; genus Faecalibacterium; species Faecalibacterium taiwanense. The sequence continues at coordinate 943,238 of NZ_CP155552.1, forward strand.
AAGATCATGCCGGTGGGGCATATCAACGTTGGTTAAACGATTTTGAATGCCCTCCTAGAGTTGCGGCTCCCAGCATCCACTTCATGCCTTGAACGGCATTCGTGTCTTGCTGGCCGCGGTCCCAACAACTCCTCCCTGCTTCTGCCGCAGGCAGCGGTCGTCGTCGTTGTACTCTGGGCATGTTCAGTGGAATTTGATTTTTATTTTTCGCATTTGTCGCAGCCCCGACGCTTGTCAGGGCGAATCCCTTCCATCTGCTAACGCAGATCGCTCGCCTGCTTGAAGGCCCCACTGGGGCTTTCATTGCTACGCAACCGCAGGGCTGCTCCAAATGCATTTTCACGAGTGGAGTCGTAGAGATAAGCGTCAGAGTATAACAAAAGTGGGTGCTATCCGAAAATAGCACCCACTTTTTTGTATATTGAAAAATAGAATTTACTCTGCGTACAGCTTGATGATGTTCAGCAAGATCTCGGTGCAGCGGTCCATGCGCTCAGCGGTGATGCACTCGCATACGCCGTGGAAATTGAAGCCGCCGGTGCCCAGATTGGGGCAGGGCAGGCCTTTCCAGCTCAGCATAGCACCGTCGGTGCCGCCGCGCACCGGAATTTCCTCCGGTTCCAGCCCGGCCATGCGGGTGGCCTTGCGGGCGGTCTCTACTAAGTGGAAATGCGGCTTGATTTTTTCCAGCATGTTGCGGTAGCTGTCCTTGATCTCCACGGTCACGGTGCCTTCGCCGTACTTTCCGTTCAAAAATTCGGCAATATCCAGCATGTTGTCCTTCTTGAACTGTAGCTTTGCGGCATCGTGGTCGCGCAGGATGTAGCCCAGCTTTGCGGTGGTCACATCGCCGTACATCTGGCACAGGTGGTAGAAGCCCTGCCGGCCCTCGGTAGTCTCCGGCCGGGCCGTGACGGGCAGAGCACCGTGGAACTCCATTGCTACGTTGGAAGCGTTGATCATGGTGTCCTTGGCGGTGCCCGGGTGCACCGAGAAGCCGCGGATGGTCACGGTGGCGGAAGCGGCGTTGAAGTTCTCGTACTCAATGGAACCGGCATCGCCGCCGTCCACCGTATAGGCAAAGTCGGCACCGAAGCCCGGAATATCGAACAGCTCTGCACCTTCGCCGATCTCTTCATCCGGAGTAAAGGCGATACACAGCTTGCCGTGGGGCAGGCCTTTTTCCTGAATGGTCTCAACAGCGGTCAAAATTTCGGCAATACCGGCCTTATCGTCGGCACCCAGCAGGGTGGTACCGTCTGAGGTGATGAGGGTCTCGCCCTTCATGGAAGTAAGGAAGGGGAACACAGAGGGCTTCATCACCATGCCGGTGGCGGGCAGAGTTACGTCGCCGCCGTTGTAGTTTTCCCACACAACGGGCTGCACATTCTCACCGCTGGCATCGTCGGCAGTGTCCATGTGGGCAATCAGGCCCAGAGCGTGTTGATCCTCACAGCCGGGCGTGGCAGGCAGGGTGCCATAGACGTAGCAGTGCTCGTCCACATGGGCATCCTCCATGCCAAGGGCCTTCATCTCATCCACCAGCTGGCGGGCAAGGTCAAACTCCCGTTCAGCGGAAGGGTGCGTACCGGAGTTTTCGTCCGAGGTGGTATGCACCCGGACATAATTCAAAAGCCGTTCATAAGCGCGCATAAGGCACACTCCTTTTATATTTCAGTGATGTATACTTCTCAGTTCCTTTATCATACCCTCTTTTCCGACAATTTACAACTGTTTTGCGCGCATTCATATGGAAAGATGAATCCTCATTTTTAAGGTGAACAAAATTCACGCAGTAAAATGCATCCATCTGTGCAGAACGTGCTACAATAGGTACAAAATAAGCTGGGAGGGAAGTTTTATGGCAACAAAAGTCTTTTTTTACACCCTGCGCCCCTACGATGAGCTGGGCATCGCGCAGCGGCTGGCACCGCAGCTGGACGTTGAGTTTGGCTCTACGCAGGAGTATCCAACGCTGGAAAACGCTGAACTGGCAAAGGGCTATGATGCCGTGTCGGTAACGCCTTGTGATATGAGCGCGCCCATGGTCAAGCGGTTTCACGAGCTGGGCGTAAAGTCCATCTGCTGCCGTTCCATCGGCTATGACCACGTAGACCGCGAGACGGCCCGGGAACTGGGCATGAAGGTGGCCAATGTGGACTACCCGCCAAACGGCGTTGCAAACTTTGCCATTATGCTCATGCTGATGAGCCTGCGCAAGGCAGGGCACATCCTCAAGCGCGGCGAAGCGCAGGACTACTCCCTGCAGGGAAAAATCGGCCGCGATATTTCCACCTGCACTGTGGGTGTGATCGGTACAGGCCGCATTGGCCGCACGGTGCTGCAGCATCTGTCCGGCTTTGGCTGCCGCCTGCTGGCCTACGACCTGTACCCCAACGACGAGGTAAAGAAGATCGCCGAGTATGTGCCGCTGGAGACCCTGCTGGCGGAAAGCGATGTCATCACTCTGCACACCAACGCTACGGAGGAGAATCACCATCTCATCGACACCAAAGCAATTGAGAGCATGAAGCCGGGCGTGACCATCATCAACACCGCCCGCGGCAAGCTGATCGACAGCGATGCACTGATCGCCGGGCTGGAAAGCGGCAAGATTGGCGCGGCGGGCCTGGACGTGCTGGAAAATGAGAACGGCCTGTACTATTATAATCGCATGGGCGATGTGATCCCGAACCCGGAGCTGGCGGCTCTGCGCAGCATGCCCAATGTGATCCTGACCGACCACACGGCTTTCTACACCCACGAGGATGTGGAGAGCATGGTGCGCGGTGTGCTGGAAAGCGCGGTTGCCTTTGAAAAAGGCCAGCCCACCCGGCATGATGTGACGGACCTTTGATTTGTCCGGCGGACGATTTTGAATGGCCACCGTTGCACTCTGGCCATCTTCAGCGGAAACAGTATTTCTGAATAGAGCAGATCCCGGCAGACTACGGTCTGCCGGGATCTGCATTTTCACGGGAGGAGGTGCAGCGGAAAACGGCATTCCGTTTGTTTGAAGCATCTGCCGGTTGGGACCCTTCCGGTGAAAAAGGGATTCCTGAAAATCCGCAGATTTTCAGGAATCCCCAATAAAAAATAATTATTCCGCTAAATATGCTCAGAGCAAAGCGGAGAGCATTCAAATGGTAATCAACCCAGACTGATGCCCATGCGGCGGGCGACGGTGAGCAGGTCGCAGTTCTCCGGCACGTTGCGGGTCTTGCCTGCAATGTCGGCCAGACGGTTCTGGGTGACATGGCGGTTCACCATGGCAACGGTCACGCCGTAGCGCTCGATCTCCACCAGCTTTGCCGCATAGCTGCCGAACTGGGTGGCCAGCACACGGTCGTAGGCGCTGGGGCTGCCGCCGCGCTGCATGTGGCCCGGGATGCACACACGGGTCTCCATGCCGGTTTTTTTCTGCACGGCCTGTGCAATGCGGTTGGTGGCGGTGGTGCCAAAGCCTGCCTCGGCGCGCTTTGCCATCCATTCCTTGCGCTTCATGCCGGCTTCCTCGCAGTTGATGGCACCCTCGGCCACAGCGATGATGGAGAAGTTGGAACCCTTCTTTGCGCGGCGTTCCACGGCAGAGCACACACGGTCGATATCATAGGGCTGTTCCGGCAGCAGAATAATATCTGCACCACCTGCAATGCCGGAATACAGCGTCAGCCAGCCTGCCTTGTTGCCCATGATCTCAATGCACATCACGCGGCTGTGGCTGCCTGCGGTGGTGTGGATGCGGTCGATCACATCGGTGGCAATGTCCACGGCGGTGTGGAAGCCGAAGGTTACGTCGGTACCATAGATATCGTTATCAATAGTCTTGGGCAGGCCGATGATGTTCAGACCCTCCTGCGAGAGCAGGTTTGCGGTTTTGTGGGTGCCATTGCCGCCCAGGCACAGCAGGCAGTCCAGCTTGGCTTCCTTGTAGGTCTTTTTCATGGCGGCAACTTTATCAATGTTGTCGTCCTCCACCACACGCATCATTTTAAAGGGGGTGCGCTTGGTGCCCAGAATGGTGCCGCCCAGCGTCAGGATGCCGCGGAAATCGTCCTCGCACATCTCCTTGTAGTCGCCGTTGATCAGGCCGCTGTATCCGTTCAGGATGCCAATGATCTCCACGTTATCGCCCATGCGGGCATACAGTGCTTTTGCTACGCCGCGGATGGTGGCGTTCAGACCCGGACAGTCGCCGCCGGAAGTCAGGATTCCAACACGTTTTTTCATTCAAAAGCCCTCTTTCATTTGGTATTCAGCGCCGCGCGTTCTGCCTTTCAAAGTCAGTCTGCCCGGAGATCTACCTGTTTATAGTATAAGATTATTCCGGATGGGGGCCGCTGTCAAGAGAAGCGCAGAAAATTTACACGCTTCCACGGTGCATTTCTGCGGACAGGAGAACAGCGGGAAAACTTTTGCAGAAAAAATAAAAAAATGGTTGACAAGCGCGGGCCTTTTGAGTATAATATCCCTTGTCAGCAGCGCACGGCGCAGCAGATAAACTGAATAATGGGGATTTGCATAGTGGTAGTGCGGTAGACTCTGACTCTACTTGTGGGAGTTCGATTCTCTCATCCCCAACCAAGAAAACCGCAGTCTCAACTGGCTGCGGTATTTTCGGGGCATAGCGCAGTTGGTAGCGCGCCTCGTTCGGGACGAGGAGGCCGTGGGTTCAAATCCCGCTGCTCCGACCAAAAAGAACCAGTACACATTCGTGTACTGGTTCTTTTTTGTTTCCGCGCGGGATTTGAACAGGGCGGCGGTGCGAAGCACCGCAAACAAAGCCATAGTATGGCTTTGTTTAGCCCGCGGGTCCCAACCGGTAGGAATGTCTAACAAGGTGCATGCTGCTAACACATTCGTGTACTGGTTCTTTTTTGTCTCCGCGCGGGATTTGAACAGGGCGACGGTGCGAAGCACCGCAAACAAAGCCATAGTATGGCTTTGTTTAGCCCGCGGGTCCCAACCGGTAGGAATGTCTAACAGGGTGCAAGCTGCTAGGAGCAGCGGGATCTGCAACCCGAAAAGTTTTGACTTGTGTTCTAAATATGATATACTGGAAAAGCAAAGCCATATTTGGCTGCAGAACGGACAAAAAAGCGAGGAAAAACAGAAACTATGCAGGAAACAAAAAAGAAAAAACGGGCGGTCGCGCTTTTTGTGATCGTTCTGATCTGCCTTTGCGGCTGGTGGGCTGTGCGGAAAGAGGGTTTCTTTCTGGATGAGATCTACTCCTACGGCCTTGCAAACAGCAGCTATGCGCCGTTTTTGAATTGGTATTATAATGGTGAGCATTCGTTTGATGGAAATCTCCCGGAAGCAGTTTTTGAACAACAGGATTTTGTGAATTATATTTCGGTTCAGAAAAATGATCGCTTCAACTATGCGTCGGTCTACTATAATCAGACGCAGGACATTCATCCGCCGCTGTTTTATTTTCTGTTGAATACAGTATGCTCGCTGTTCCCGGGCAGCTTTACAAAATGGACGGGTCTGGGGATGAATTTTGTGCTGCTGGGCGGCACGCTGGCAGCGCTGTATGCGCTGGGCATGGAGCTGTTTGCAGACTGGAAAAAAGCATTGTTCGTCTGTGCATTGTATGCGTTCAACCGTGAAATGATCTCAAATGTGACGATGGTGCGCATGTATATGCTCATGACCTTGCTGACGATCCTGCTTGCGCTGCTGGTGGCAAAGTCTCTTCGCAGGCCGTCTGTGCCCAAATATCTTCTGATCGGTGTAACCATCTATCTTGGCATGATGACCCAGTATTTCTTTGTGGTCTATGCCTTCCTGCTGTGCGCAGCATATGACCTTTACCTGATGTTCCGGCGCGAATGGAAAAATGCTGCTGCATTTTCGCTTCCGGCACTTGCGGGTGTTGGCGGAATGCTGCTCACCTTTCCGTGCTGGTATGCACAGCTGCACTCGCAGAATACGAACTCACTGGATGCTACAACGCGCAATCTTTTTGATCTGGCGCAGTACCCCAAAGGCCCGCTGGAGCTGATCGGCTGGAGCATCGTCGGCTTTGCTGTAGGCGCAGGCATTATGGCCGTGCTGATCCTGACGAAGCTGGGGCAGCGCTGGCTGCCGGGCAAGTTGCGCGGCACAACGCTGATCCCCGGGGATGTCAAGCTGATCACGGTCCCGGCGCTTGCTGCATTTCTGGTTATCGCGGTGATCTCGCCGTATAAGTCGCTGCGGTATGTGTACCATCTGCAGCCGCTGGAAGCGTTGTTTTGTGGCTGCGGCCTTTTCTCCATTCTGGATACGCTGCGTGCAGGCACCAGAAAGCGCATTCTGCAGATCGTGTGCCTTGCAATGGTCGTGCTTGCATTTGTGATCGAGCCGGAGCGCATGTACAGCGGTACTTATAAGATAGACAAAGAACTGGAACAATACAGTCAGGCCGCCTGCGTGGATATTACCGGGGACCTTGGCAGTTTCACTTCCGGCGTGCAGGAGCTTCTCAAATTTCAGGAGGTCTGTGTGGTGCCGGACGATTCCAGTGAGCTGCTGGTGCAGTATAACACCGGCGAAAATGATACGCTGGTGCTGTTCATTGGAGGCCGGGGGCTGTGGCAGTTCGTGACGGCAGAACAGGTGGAGCAGATCACGGCCCAGAACATGGAAACTGCGTGGAACGTTGCCCGACAGGGCGGCTATGAGGATGTTTCGCTGCTGGCAACGCAGGAGTTTGAACAGATCTTTGTTTTGAAAAAGTGAACGCTTTGCGGCACAGCAGAAGGAAAAACTGCCTTTTTTGCGCGTGCTATATCGTTTTAAGGTAAAGTGTGCTAGAATAGTACTATCAACGATTCAGGAGGGTATCCCATGCTCAAACGACTGCGCAAAGCGCACCCGATCTTATTCTGTGTTCTGGCAGAAGTGGTCTTTCTGGCAAGCCTGTTCGTAACAGATCTTGTCTTTACCATTGCATTGGTTCTTTTTCGGGCGGATTTTGCGTCCATTGATACATACCTCTACAGCACTCTGCAGGAGCTGGTGGGGGCCATGGTGGCAGTGCTGTTTCTGGTACGGACAGACCGTGCTGGGCTGCTGCGCCGCCGCGGCAGCGGCTTTTTCAATGGCCTGCTGGTGGGCATGTACCCGCTGGTGTTCATTGGCTACAATGCCTTTGGTTCGCTGGTGCTGGGCCGGCCGGAGAACGGCGTGCTGCAGCCTGCGGCACGCATCTGCACCTTCCTTGTCAGCATGGCCATGGTGGGTGTGGCCGAGGAATTCATCTTCCGCGGTGTCATTGCCCAGACCCTGCTGGAGCACTTTGGCACCAGCCGCGCCGGTGTGTGGAAGGCCTGCCTTTTGTCCGGTGTGCTGTTTGGTGCGGCGCACCTGACCAATATCCTCAGTTCGGCACCCTTCGGTGTGCTGATGCAGTGCGTGTTTGCAGCATCGCTGGGCACTCTTTTTGCGGCGATCTACTTCCGCACCGGCAATTTGTGGGTGACGGTATTCCTGCACGGTGCCATGGATATTTCGTCCATGCTCATCGGTGGGCTGTACGGCACCACTACCGTGGCCGATGCGGTAAGCGGCTACGATGCATCCATGCTGCTTTCGGTGCTGCTGTATCTGATCCCCACCGCAGTTCTGCTGCGCAAAAAGAAGCTGCCGGAGGTACAGCTGTACTGGCACCAGTACGTAAAAAAATAAAGGCAGGATGCAAAAAATATCCTTGCATTTTGCACAGGGTTCTGGTATACTGTATCTGTTACCGTGGTACGGGGTTGGGAGTATGCCCGCTTTTTGGGAATGCCGTTTCCCGCCGCTGTTCCATTGGCACATAAAATTTTATAAAGAGGTATGTAACTATGAACAAGCAGGAAGTTATGGCCAAAGTCGCTCTGACCGAGAAGGACACTGGCTCTCCCGAAGTGCAGGTCGCTCTGCTGACCGCTCACATCAACGAGCTGAACGAGCACCTGAAGAAGAACCCGAACGATCACCACAGCCGCCGCGGCCTGATGAAGATGGTTGGCCGCCGCCGCAATCTGCTGGCTTATCTCCAGAAGAAGGACATCGAGCGTTACCGTGCTCTGATCGCAACTCTGGGTCTGCGTAAGTAATTTAAACAGAGGGCAGGTACCGCAAAGGTGCCTGCCTTTTGCTTTTATGTACAAAATGGCGGCGGCAGCGTATTGCAGCAGTAAATCGAACGCCTGTGCCCCGGGTACGGACGCTGGATTTATTGCTATGATGCGCGCGCCACGGCCTTTTGGATAGAAAAAATCCGGAAAAACAAGGAGGCAAAAACAATGGCAATTGAATTTGGTTCCCGCAGAGAGACCTTTGAGAATTTCAAGGTCTACGAAACCATGCTGGCAGGCCGCCCGTTCAAGGTCGAGATGGGCAAGATGTGCGGCCTGTCCAACGCCAGCGCCATGATCCGCTACGGCGAGACCTGCGTTCTGTGCAATGTGGTCATGAGCCCCAAGCCCCGCGAAGGCGTGGATTTCTTCCCCTGAACGTGGAGTATGAGGAAAAGCTCTACGCCGCAGGCCGCATCCCCGGCAGCTTTATGCGCCGTGAGGGCCGCCCCGGTGAGCGCGCCATCCTGACCAGCCGCGTGGTGGACCGCCCCATGCGCCCGCTGTTCCCCAAGGAAATGCGCAACGACGTGTGCATCACCATGACCGTCATGAGTCTGGACCCCGACTGCAGCCCTGAGATCGCCGGTATGATCGGTGCTTCTCTGGTCACTGCCGTGTCCGACATCCCGTGGAACGGCCCCATCGGCGGCGTGCAGGTGGGTCTGGTGGACGGCGAGATCGTGCTGAACCCCACGCAGGAACAGCGCAAGGTGAGCGACCTTGCCCTGACCGTTGCCGCCACCATGGATAAGATCGTCATGATCGAGGCCGGTGCCAACGAGGTGGACGAGGACACCATGCTGAACGCCATCAAGGCCGCTCACGTGGAGATCAAAAAGACCATTGAGTTCATCAACCGCATCGTGGCCGAGCGCGGTAAGCCGAAGATCGATTTTCAGGTGGTGGGTCTGGATATGGACGTGTTCCACGCCATCCAGAACAAGTATCTGGACGACTTCAAGGCCGCTATGGACACCGACGACAAGAATGTGCGCGATGCCGCTCTGCTGCCCATCATGGACAAGATCGCCGAGGAGTACCCCGACCTGACCGCTGCAGACCTTGATCTGGTCAGCTACAAGATGCAGAAGTTCGTGGTGCGCCGCTGGCTGCTGGACGAGGGCAAGCGCGTGGACGGCCGCGGCATCAACGAGATCCGCCCGCTGGCTGCCGAAGTGGGCATCCTGCCCCGCGTGCACGGCTCCGGCATGTTCACCCGCGGCCAGACGCAGGTGCTCACCACCTGCACTCTGGGCGGCACCAAGGACAACCAGCTTATGGACGACCTGACCGACGAGCAGACCAAGCGCTATATCCATCACTACAACTTCCCGCCGTACTCTGTGGGCGAGGCCCGCGCACCGCGCAGCCCCGGCCGCCGCGAGATCGGCCATGGCGCACTGGCAGAGCGTGCTCTGGTGCCCGTGCTGCCCTCTCTGGAAGAGTTCCCCTACACCATCCGCTGCGTGTCTGAGGTGCTCTCCTCCAACGGTTCCACCTCTCAGGCATCCATCTGCGGCTCTACGCTGGCCCTGATGGATGCAGGCGTGCCCATCAAGGCACCCGTTGCCGGCATTTCCTGTGGTCTGATCACCGAGGGCGACCGCTGGATGACCATGCTGGACATTCAGGGCGTGGAGGACTTCCACGGCGATATGGACTTCAAGGTGGGCGGCACCCGCAAGGGCATCACTGCCATCCAGATGGACATCAAGATCGATGGCCTGACCTACGACATCATTGCCGAGGCTTTCGAGAAGTGCCGCAAGGGCCGCCTGTATATTCTGGACGAGATCATCAAGCCGGTGATCGCAGAGCCTCGCCATGAACTGAGCCGCTACGCACCCAAGATGTTCAGCATGATGATCCCCACCGATAAGATCAAGGATGTCATCGGCAAGGGCGGCAAGGTCATTCAGGACATCTGCGCTACCTGCAACTGCAAGATCGACGTGCAGGAGGACGGCCATGTGTTCGTCTCTGCTGTGGATCAGGAGGACGCAAAGCGCGCCATCTTTACCATCAAGACCATTGTGGAGGACCCCGAGATCGGTGCCATCTACAAGGGCAAAGTGACCCGCCTGATGAACTTTGGTGCCTTCGTTGAGATCGCACCGGGCAAGGAAGGTCTGGTGCACATCTCCAAGCTGGACACCAAGCGTGTGGAGCGCGTGGAGGATGTGGTGGCCGTGGGTGATGCCATCGTGGTCAAGGTGACCGACATCGACCAGCAGGGCCGCATCAACCTGAGCCGCCGCGATGCCATTCTGGCGCTGGAAGCCAAGCGCGCCGAGCAGCAGGCACAGCAGCAGTAAACCCTGACTGCATAAAAGAAACCGAAAAAGAGGACCCGATGCAGATGCATCGGGTCCTCTTTGTTGTATCAGAATAAAATTATACTGCGCGGTATTTGCGATCCAGCGCCCAGCCGAATGCAAACAGCACCACACCGCTGACAGCCAGCACCGGCACGGGCCAGTTCAGCTGACCGGTCTGCGGCAGACCGCTCATTGCCGGGTTATCCGGGTGGCCCGGCAGAACGGGGCTGTCTGGATTACCGGGTGCTGCCGGATGATCCGGGTGGCCCGGAGCCACGGGATTGTCCGGATTACCGGGAGGACCGGATTACCGGGAAAGACCGGGTTATCCGGGTTGTCCGGCGGGGTAGGCGTATCAGGATAATCGGGCGTAGGCGGGGTAGGGGGCGTAGGCGGCGTGTCCGGCTTGGTGGGGGTGTAAGCACCCACCTTGGGGCTGGCATCTACCGCATAATTCCACTTGCCATCCTCCGCCATGGGCAGAGAGACAAGGAACGGATTGATCGGCTCATAGCCCTTGGAAGCCTCGGTCTGCACGATCAGATACAGGCCAAGCTCCAGACCACAGAAGGTCACGTTGCCGTCCGCATCAATGGTCTTTGTGGTGCCCTCGGCGCTTTGGGGCAGATACTCCTGCAGCTGGGCCGCAAGGGTGCTGTCGGTCAAATCACCCAGCGCAATGCCGCAGCCGTAGAAATCGCCGCAGTATTCGTAGCTCAGGTTGCCGTTTTGGCGCTTTACCTCGGCCACACGGTACAAAGTGAGCTTGCCGCCGCTCAGCGCCTTATCGTTGGCGCTGTCGTACAGCGTAACGCAGATGGTGCCGGTAGTGGGATTGCCGCTGCTGTCCACCAGCTTGATGTTTGCGCTGGTGGCAAGGGCAGGCAGCGCACTTGTTACCAGAAGGCACAGCACCAAAAGCAGGGCCGCAGCGTGCTTTTTGAGATCAGTGCGTTTCATGTTTTTCACCTCTTGTAGATTTGCGTTTGCGGTTGGAGAACAGCAGCCAGAGCAGCAGCACCAGCAGCAGGGGCAGTGCCATGATGGGAGCTGTGATGATCGGTTCGATCTTGATGGCATCGGCTGTTACACGGATGTGCTTGAGCTTGTCCGGCGTTTCGATGCGGCGTCCCCGCACCAGAAGGCGGTGGGAGTTGATGCCGTAGGGGGTGCAGGTCATCAGGGTGACGTAGTCCTTGCCGTCCACCACCTTGAGGTTGTCCGTCTCGGTGGGCAGTACAATGGAGATCTGGTCCACCTCGTAGGTCAGCACCCGGTCCAGCACCGTGATGGTGAAGGTGTCGCCCACTTCCAGCTGGTCCAGATTGGTGAACAGCTTGGCGCTGGGCAGGCCGCGGTGGGCCGAAATGACCGCGTGGGTGCTGCCGCCGCCCACCGGCAGGCTGGTGCCCTCCAAGTGGCCTGCGGCGATCTGCAGCACGCCATCGCTGGTGCCGTGGTAGATGGGCAGTTCCACACCGATCTTTTCAATGGTGATGTAGCCCATAATGCCGGTGCCGGTCACATCCAGCGTGCTTTCGTAGGTGGGAAAGCGCTGCGGGAAATACAAAGCGTCCGGGTCGGCGGCGATCTGCGCATTGAACGCATCTGCCGCCTCGAAATAGGCGCTGTAGTCGGCATCGGTCAGATTGTCCACATCCTCGGCATAGGTGGCCACAGCACGGGACTGATGCAGCTGGTTGACGTAATCGCTGAGGGTGGGGTATAACATCACGGATAGACCCACGAAAAAGACGAGGATCAGGATGATGGTGCTTTTGTTCTTTTTCATGGGCTACTCCCTAATGTTATAAGGATAGGAGCGGGGGCCTTGCGGCCCCTTTGCTCCGGGTTCTTGGGGGAAATGGAGCTTACTTGTTCTCCATGCGCTTCTTGGTGACCAGCAGAACGATGGCCGCAACCATTAGGCCGCCGCCGACCACATAGAACAGGGTAGTGCCGATGCCGCCGGTGGAGGGCAGGGTAATGCCGCCGGCTTTGTTGTTGATGATGGTGGTAGACAGGGTGGAACCGTTCAGATCAACCTGATTTCCTTTGTGGTTTGCCTTGATGATCACAGGGGGTACATCGCAGGGATTGTAATCGGCAGGAGTTTTGGTCTCCTTCAGGTAGTAGGTGCCAGCGTCCAGACCTTTAACGTTGAACGTGCCATCCTCGGCAGACTTCATTTCAACAGCCTGTTTATTGGATGCGTTTTTGATGGGGTAGTAGAATTCGCCGTCTTGGTAGAGCTCCACTTCATTCTTATAATCCGCATCGCTGTACAGACGGAAGCCAACGTCCTTCAACTCGTTGCCCTTTTCAGCTGTATCGTGATACTTGGTGTTGTTCAGCTGGTAGGTGTACACATAGACTTCGCTTTCGGGAGTGTAGTTGGGAGTGTAGCCCCAGTATTCGCCGTCGGGTCTGGGGTTATTAGAGTACTGGAGCCGTACGCTGTTTTTGTTCTCGGCAGAGCCATTGACAGCGGCATTTTCGTTCAGGTGTGCAGTGTAGGTGACCGTAATAGTAGCGCCGTCATTCAAATCAAACTCTGCGTCTTTGGCACAGGCCTTAACATCAGGAATTTTTACCACAAGATAGTTTTGACTTTCAAGACCGATAGTATACTTCGAAGAATCGTTGGGGATAACATAGGTCTTGCCATTGGATTTAATGACTACACTATCGGGTCTGTCATAAGTAATGCCATCGGACAGGGTATCATGAAAGATAACCGAGTACTTATCATAGTAATCGTAAGCATGGCCATTGTTTTCGCTTTCGGGCAACTTAGCAATCAGCCTGAACTTGAACTCTTCGTTGATTGCATGGTCAGCGGAACTGCCCCAACCGTTATTGTCACCAGAAGAGCTTCCATCGTCGTTGTCGTAGACTTCCTTCTTAACAGTGGGCTTTACAACCTTAGGCGTAATTTGAACGTGATAGTTTGCTTTGTTAACCTTCAGCAGGAAGGAATTGTAGGCATGATAGGAATCGTTATTAGCGTCACTGCTAAAGGAGGAAGTATCAACGATCAGATAATAACCTGCCTCTTCAAGTTTGAAGCCATTGGTGTGACCACCTTGAAGGACGGGTGTCGAGTCTCCATCCGAGTAGACATAGTTGCATACACAACGCGCAAAAGCGATGCTGTTATTATCGGAATCACTCCATTGGCTGATAACCGCAGCAGCTTCCTGAGGAGTGAAACTAGTTTCAAACTTATCGCCGATGGTAAGATCTTCCGTCAACTGCGCCAGAAACTCGTTAGGATGAGCGATGCTGCTGCCCCACCCAACGTTGGAAATCTTAAAGCCATCAGTATCATTACCCGTAACATCACCCTTGAAGATCTGGAAAGCGTCGTAACAGTGGTTTTTGCCGAGGTCCTCCTCAGTGTCATCTGCAAACGCCGGGATCGCCATGGCGCACACCATGGCAACTGCCAGCAGTGCGGCCAGCAGCTTTTTGATTGTTTTCTTCATCATGATTTGCGAAAATCTCCTTTCAAGTTTTTCTGATTCCTATTTTCAGGGTCTGCTTCCGGCGCAGAATCAATTTTGCCGCCGTGTCAGGAAGGATGCAGGTTTTTTAACGTGCCCTCCTTTCGCGTCTGCGCTTTCTGCAAACCCCGCACACCAGAGCGGCAAGCATCAGCGCGCCGCCGCCTGCTGTATACAGTTTGGTACCGGCCCCGCCGGTAGAGGGAAGTTCGTAGTCGGACGGATCGGCCTGACTGGTGATCACAAGGCTGTCGGTTTTTACCGACTCTTCGGCATCATCGCTGATGGTCGTATCCAGAATCTTGATGTTATTGATTACTTCACCGTCAACAGCCGTTTTGCCAAAGTCCTTCAGCTTGACGGTGTAGCAGATATAATAGGTGCCTACGGCAATGGGGGAACCGGCAGAACCCAAGGTGATCTTGCGCTCACCATTATCATCTTCCCAAGTGATGCGGAGCGCTGTATTGCCGTTTTCCATGCTGAGCTGGAGCGAGTCTTCGACATATTCGGCGGTTACGCCGGTGGGCAGGGTCATGCTGTCCGCAAGCGTCAGCGGGCCGGCCTGTTCGTTCTGGACCACAAGCGTAACAGTGTAATCCAGGTAGGCATCGCTGCCATTGTAGCGCGGGTCCTTCACGCTCTGGTTAAGGTCATAGTTCTTATCGTCTTTTTTATCCTCATCGGGGGTTTCATCCGGGTTGATGGTGATATCAAGGGAGTAATCTTTGTTGACCTCGATCTGATTAAAGCCGCTGCTGGTGACCTCGCTCTGGTTCCACTGGAAATTGAAGGCAACGTTGCTGGTGACCTTGGCATCGGAAGTATCCGCGCCTGCGCCTTCCGCCTCTTTCCGCTGGATATAGTCTTGGTCGTACCGCAGCACGGCGTACCAGCAGCCGTCATTCCCCTTGAGCAGCTGGTAGCTGCCGCAGGTGTCATAATTGCCGGTATCTTCCAGTTTGCCGGAGATAAGCTCATCGTTCAGCACATCAAAGCTCTTGGGCAGCTTAACATGGACACAGTAGTCGTTTTCCTGGATCGCTTGGGCCGGGATATCTGTGACGGTCAGGCTGCTGTGCAGAAGCTCCGAAATGGTGGTGACGTTGGTATCCTCGTATTCAGTGCCATTCTTGCGCTGCACCTCCAGAGCAGTGAGGTAATCCAGTGCATCCAGACCTTTGATGGCGGTAATGGCACCTGCGTCATCTTCGACTTTGAAATCCGGCGTAGACACGCCGTAATCGGCCTGCTGCGCATTTGCCACAGACACCAGCGTTGTCACCTGCGAAGCATTCAGCGTGACTTTAGCCACCTTGCCGTCCACATCGCCGGAGATCACGGTCAGGGTGCCGAAATCTTCGTCCACATCGCTCACGATGCCAACGGTGCTGGCATCCACGGTGTATTCCTCAATGTGGGGCGCGGTGTCGGTGGTGGCCGCAGCATCCATGGAGAGCAGGGCAATGTCGGCATCGGCGGAATCATCCTGCACCTGCAACGGCTGGCTTTCCGCGGCCACGGCCTTGGTCACGGTGCCATTGTAAATGACGATATCACCGGGCATTGCGGCATCAGACGGCAGATCACCGTCAAAATCCATGGCATAGCCGCTGCCGGTCTCTTCGTTGTACAGCGCGCTGCGCAGCTGGCTGTGCAAAGACAGCACGCTGGAAACCTGCGGGATAGCGCTCTGGGGGATATCGGCATATTTCAGGCAGTAGGAAAGGAACATCACGTCCCATGGGCCGTAGTCGTTGCCGTAGTCGTTGCCGTAGCGGGTGTAGTGGCGCACGGTCTCGCCGTCGGCATCGTCCAGCTGGAAGTTGCGCTCGCTCTGCTCATAGCCCAGCTGGCTCTCGGCTACGGCCAGCAGGTCGTCGGCCCAGTTGCCGCTCAGCGTGGTGCCGGTCTGCGCCAGCCATTCGTCCTCGTCCTGCGTGCCGTCCAGCGGGTCGGACAGGCAGTTCACCGTGTGGTGATGCTCCGGCAGGCCGCAGACCAGCACTTCCTCGTAGCAGGCATCGGTGTGGTGGTGCACCGGGGTCTCGGTCACAGGATCGACCACCACGGGCTTTGCGGCCACCGGCTCCTCAAACAGGGCCACCGGGTCATAATCGGGGTTCACTTCTTCTACAAGCTCGCCCTCTTCCAGACCGCACACCAGCTCATAGGTGGTGGTGTAGCAGCTGTCGTCGTGGGTGTGCTCGAATTTATCGCAGATGAAGGTGACACCATCCTCATCAAAACAGCTGTCGTCGTGGGTGTGCTCTTCTTCCAGGCAGGTCAGCTCCTGCACTTCCTGGTAGCAGTCGTCGGTGTGCTCATGGGGCACAAAGATGTACTCCGGCTCTGCGGAATGGGCTGCAATGCCGGGATCATCCGCATCCACGCCGAACGCATCATCATCCATGTCGAATGTATCATCAAAAGACATGCCGTCGTCCGTCATGGTGGCGTTCCAGTCCTCCGGTTCGCCTTCCTCATAGCCGCACACCAGCTGCTTTTCATAGCAGGCAGCAGTGTGCTCGTGCTCCAACTCGCCGCACAGATATTCGGCCGTTTTGGCAATGCCCACGCCGTGCAGCTGCCAGTTCACGAACAGGCTGGTGGTAAGCGCCAGTGCCAGCAGCAGCGCAGTATAGCGTCTGGCGCGCTGGTGGTTCCGACGGAACTTTTTCTGATATTCTTTCACAATATCCCGCATGATTCCTAAACCTCCTTAGTGGATCAACGAGAAGTTGGACAAGGGCCATACCCGCAAAAAAACCTTGCCCACGATCTGACTTTTTTCAACACAGCCGATCACACTGCTGCGGCTGTCAATGGAGGTGGCCCGATGGTCACCCAGTACGAAATACCGGTTTTCCGGCACCTGATAGGGAAATTTGATGTCGCATTCGCCCAGAGCCAGTTCGTCTACATATGGCTCATCCAGCGTCTGGCCGTTCACAGTGACCACACCGTCCTCGTCCAGTTCGATCACATCACCGGGCAGGCCGATGATGCGCTTGAGCAGAAGCTTGTTCTGCCAGTAAAATCCGCAAAGGTCGCCGGTCTTCATGTCGCTGCCCTTGACCAGCAGAATGATGTCCCGGTCCTGCAGAGTGGGGTTCATGCTGTCGCCGGAGACCTGCAGCACCGGCAGAAACAGGGTGGCCAGCAGCACGGCAACGGCCGCGACCACCAGCAACGTGTAGACAGTGCTGCGCAGCACCCGCATATAACGGCTGCGGTAGGCCAGACGTTCGCGCTCTGCTTCCACCTCTGCTGTGGATGGAATGGGCGTGAACCTGATCTTTTGCTCTTTCATTTGGCACGCTCCTCCGGCAGAAATTCCGTGCTGTGATAGCCGTCCAGCAGTTCGCTGGCCCGGCGGTCAAAAGCGGCCCGGCGCTGCTGGATCTCCTGCTGCGTCCGGGCAAGCATTGCCTTGCAGTCCGCTTCGGTCTGGGCGCGCTTGCGTGCGGCGGCTTCCGTTTCCGCGTCGCACTGCTGCTGGGTGCGGGCCTTCAGGTTCGCAGCCTCGGTCTGTGCCTGTGCAAGGATCTGCTGGGCTTCGGCTTCCGCCTGAGCGCGCAGAGCGCTGGCAGCGGCATCGGTGTTTTTGTTTGCTGCGAGCACCGATGCAACGTATTCATCAGCCGCAGCCTGCGCCGCTTCAAACACCTTGTTCAGCTCCAGTGCAGCCTGCGCAATGGAACCTGCGTTTTCAATATGGATCTGCCGTTCCTGCAGCTGGGCAGACAGGGCAGCGTTTTCTGCCCGGAGCCGGTCCTCGCTCTGCTTGAGCGCCAGAATGATCTCGACTAATTCGGTGCGGCGCATGTGCCGCAGTTCACGGTCTGGCATAATGATCGATTTCTCCCGCAAAAAGTGGTCGGATTGGGCGAACGAAAACTTTCGACAAATACGAAAATTTTCGCACCACAAAACCACATTTGATATATCAGTTTTCGGCGTGAAAGCGCCAGTTTGATGAATGACCTTCCACCTTATATGTTAGCACAGTATGCGTAACAAAAGCGTAACAAAAATGCCTTTTCCGTGCATTTTTTTGCCAAAGCCAAAGAAAAATTGTTTCTTTTGATGTAAACGATTAAAATGCGTTAAAAACAAAAAGAACTGTCCCCACAACGGAGACAGTTCTTGAAAAACAGATGAAAATAGAAGCCGGATCAGAAGCTCTTCAGCAGATCGCCCAGAGTCAGGAAGGACTGGTAGATCACGTTGACATTGTTGATGATGGAGCTTGCACCGGAGAAGATGCGGGCAATGGCGTTGAACACCTTACCGACATTCAGGAAGCTGTTATAAGCGTCGCGGGCACCACCGTCCAGATAGACCATTTCCTCTTCGCTGATGGAGGCATAGTTTGCGGGCAGTTTCATAGTAGACATGGAGATTTTCCTTTCTATTGATAAAATTGATACAGTGTGTGGAAAGACTTAAATAAAGGCAGCCACGGCCAGCGTGGTGATCAGAGCACCGGCTACCGTCAGAACGCTCAAAATCGGGCCGTCATCGTATTCCTGCGCGGTCTGTTCCGGCTGAGCGGGCGTGGATGTGCTGGTGGAAGTGGTGGCATTTTTCACGGTCCAGTGTGCGTACACAGTGGTATCACCGGTAAACACCGTAGAGGTGCTGATTTTTGTGCCGCCCACCGGCTCGGTATACCAGCCGTCAAAGGTGTAGCCTTCCAGCGCAGGCTGCGCGGGCAGGGCACTGAGTTTGCCGCTCAGATTGGTGGTGACTGCCACAGCGGAGCTGCTGCCGCCCATGGCATCCAAACCAATGGTGTAGACCTGCGAATCCTTGTCTTCTGCGGCAAAGGCAGAGGGCAGTGCACAGCAGAGCAGTGCAGCGCTGAGCAGACCGAGGACCAGTATTTTCAAGATCTTTTTCATATGACTCCTCGCTTTCCTGACGAATTGGGATGTGGTGCCTGCCGGGAACGGAAACACCAGAACAGACCTCGATGTCCCCGCCATGAGGCAGTAGACGAAAAAGCCGGGAAGAGGAGGTTTATTCAATCCTATATTTACCACATATAGTGTAACAAAAGCGCAACAAAATGGGCGTATTCTGTTGTTATGATGAAAAAATTGGTTTTTCACAAATTGCAGGCTGCAAAAGGCGGCACAGAGCCGCCGCAAAAGCGGAAAAGTGGAACCTTCCCCTTGTGGAAAAACAAAGAATATGGTATAATATCTTGCACGATGCGCCATCGCCAAGCGGTAAGGCAGGGGACTTTGACTCCCCCATCGTAGGTTCGACTCCTGCTGGCGCAACCAAAAGCCCCGTCATCCTGAAAAGGCTGACGGGGCTTTTTGCATCACTTTTCCACAAAATGCGGCTGAACGGTGCAAAGCTCAGCGGCGGCGGATCTTTCTGGTGGGCTTGCGGCGGTTCCAGCCGTTCAGGAACGTCCACAAAAAGTAAATTGCGGCAGAGATAATACTCAGCGTTATCACAACTTTGAGGTACAGACTGCCCAGAAACTCCCGGAACCGGGCCACCGTGAACAGCAGCGGGTTCAGGCTGACATCCTGCCCGGCGATCAGGTCCACCACGCCGATGGTCTCACCGGCAAGCTTCAGCTCCACGGTACCCACCACATCGCCCTGCTGGACAGGAGCACACACAGAATCCGGCAGGTGGAAATATTTCTGGGTCACGCTGCCGTCGCCGGTGGAAGGCAGCAGGGTCATCATGCTGTCGGCGGGATACAGCTGCAGGGAGCTGGTATCGGAGGAATACTTCACCGGGATCTCGGCCAGCGTAAGGTCGGTGTCCAGTGCGGCCTGAATGGAAAAGCTGTCGAACACCCAGTCCATCAGCTTCACGGTCTCGCACAGGGCCGGGCGACGGTTGGCGTAGCCGAAATCGTCGCAGGTGTCCGGGCTTTGCATCACGCAGAAAATATAGGTGGCACCATCCTTATTGGCCCATGAAACATAGCTCTGATTGCCACTGTCGCTTTTGAATGCGGTCACATCGCACATGCCGCCCTGCATGGCGCTGCGGTAGTATTTGCCGCCGCTGGATTTGCTCAGCGCGGCATTCTGGCTGACCAGAACAGACGAAGAACGGTGTTTTTCTTTGGCGGGCATGGTAAAGCTGGGCGCACCGGAAACCTCCACAAAGGCATCAAAGCTCATCAGATAGCGCAGGATCAGGTACATATCCACGGCACAGGTCACGTTGCCGCTGTCGATGCCGCAGGCATCCGTCCAGGTGCTGCCGGTGGTGCCGATGCGCTGGGACAGGGTGTTCATCTGGCTCACCCAGCCCGCGAGGTCGCCGCCGGAAAGGGCATAGGCAAGGCCCATGGCGGCTTCGTTGGCGTTGCGGGTCAGCATGGCGTACATGGCTTCGCGGTAGGTAAAGGTCTCGTTGGAGCGCATATCGGCGTTGTTGGTGTTATAAACGTAATCCGAGATGGCAAAGGGCATCTGGAAGGTGTCGTCCAGATGGTCGGCATAGTTGGTCAGCAGCAGGGCAATGGTCATGTACTTTGTCAGACCACCGGCGGATACCTGCTTTGTGCTGTCCTTATCATAGACAATGATATTGGTATCAGTGTTGACGATATAGGCACTCTGTGCCTGCACCTGATAGACCGGGGTGGGGTCGAACATAGCCCCGGCGGGCAGCACAAGGCAGCTGAACAGGACAGCGAACGACAAAACCAGCGCAAAAATACGTTTCATGTGGACAATTCCTTTAAAAAGCGATAATATAAAACAACAGGCAGCACGGCACAAGCGCCGTGCGCCGGATAAGAACGAGATCACAGCGGAAGGCTGTATTCTTTATAATAACAGGTTTGGCGGGGTGTGACAAGGCTTATTGTGCCGATTTCACATCCGGTCAGGGAGGACAGGAATGGTATATCTGACAGGGGACACCCACGGCGACATCGACCGCTTCAAGCACGGAAAGCTGCGCTGGCTGGGCAAACGGGATACCGTGGTGGTACTGGGCGACTTTGGCTTTGTGTGGGACGGCAGCAAGGAGGAACAGAAAAAGCTGGATTGGCTGCGCAAGCGCCCGTATACCCTGCTGTTTCTGGACGGCAGCCACGAAAACTACGACCTTTTAAAGCAGTATCCCACCGAGGAACGCTTTGGCGGCAAGGTGCAGGCACTGGGTGGCAATGTGTACCATGTGTGCCGCGGCAGTGTGCTGGAATTGGAGAACAAAAAATACCTGTGCTTTGGCGGTGCGGAAAGCCAGGATGTGGAGGATCGGGAACCCGGCGTGAACTGGTGGAGGGAAGAAATGCCTTCGGAGGAGGAATACGCCTTTTGTGAGGAGAACCTTGCAGCGTGCGATTACAAAGTGGATTATGTGCTGACCCACGATGCGCCAAGCAGATTTTTGGATTTTACCGCCCTTGCCAGCGGCGAGACCAACCAGCTGCACAGCTTTCTGGATAAAATTTTGTTGAAGCTGACCTACGACAAGTGGTTTTTTGGCTGCTACCATAAGGATACCCAGCTTTCCACCAAAAGCCGCTGCGTGTTCTGCGATGTGATAAGCATGGGCGAACGGCACGCAAAGCGTTCCGTTCGATAACAGGGGCCGCTGCACTAGCCGTGCAGCGGCTTTTGCATTTGCTGTTGCTTGTGCGCAAAAACCTCCGGATCAGTTCATGGCTCCGGCTTTCTCGAACATCTGCTGCACCTGCTGTTCCAGCAGTGCGTGCTCCGGCGCTTCCAGCAGCGGGTCGTCGGCCAGCATGGCAACGGCTTCCGCCTGCGCAGCGTGCAGGGTGCGGGTGTCGTTCATCAGGTCGGCGATCTGCAGGGTGGGCAGGCCGTGCTGGCGGCTGCCGAAAAAGTCGCCGGGGCCGCGGGTCTCCAGATCGTACTGTGCCACCGCAAAGCCGTCCGTGGTGCTGCACAAAAATTTTAGCCGCTTTTGTACGTTTTCGCTTTGGTTGTCGCTGACAAGAAAGCACCAGCTCTCCGCTGCACCGCGTCCCACGCGGCCGCGCAGCTGGTGCAGGGCGCTCAGACCGTAGCGCTCTGCGTTTTCGATCACCATTACGCTGGCATTGGGCACATCCACACCCACCTCAATGACGGTGGTGGACACCAGTGCGTCCAGCCGTCCGGCTTTGAAGTCCTCCATCACGGCAGCTTTCTCCTTGGGTTTGAGCTTGCCGTGCATCAGGCCTACCCGGCGCTCCGGCAGCAGGGCTTTGGCAATGTCCTCGTAGTAGCTCTTGACGGCGTTCAGCCCGCCATCCGGTGTGTCCTCGATGGCGGGGCAGACCAGATACACCTGCCGCCCGCGCCCGATCTCCTGATCGAGAAAATGGTAGAGGTCGCGCCGCTTTTTGCCGGTGATGCAGCGGGTCTTGACCGGTGTGCGGCCCGGCGGCAGCTCGTCCAGAATGGAGATGTCCAAATCGCCGTAGATGAGCAGGCCCAGCGTGCGGGGAATGGGCGTTGCGCTCATCACCAGCAGGTGCGGATTCGCGGCCTTTTCGGCCAGCATTCCGCGCTGCCGTACCCCAAAGCGGTGCTGCTCGTCGATCACGGCAAGACCAAGCCGGGCAAACTCTACGCCTTCGCTGAGGATGGCGTGGGTGCCCACCACAAGGTCGGCTTCGTCGTTCCGGATGGCGGCAAGGGTGGTGCGGCGTGCAGCGGCCTTCATGCCGCCGGTCAGCAGGGCCACCCGCATCCCGAAGGGGGCAAGCATCCGGTTCAGGCCTTCGGCGTGCTGGGTGGCCAGAATTTCGGTGGGAGCCAGCAGCGCGGCCTGATACCCCGCCCGGATGCACGCCCAGATGGCGGCAGCCGCCACCAGCGTTTTTCCGCTGCCCACATCGCCCTGCAAAAGGCGGTTCATGGAAGTCTCGCCCGCCATGTCGGCCAGAATCTCGCTCACGGCCCGGCGCTGGGCTCCGGTGGGGGAAAAGGGCAGGCTGGCCCAGAACGGGGACGGGTCGGCAAGCTGCATGGGCGCACCGGTGGCAGCGGCACCCCGGTTTTTCATCCGGCCAATGCCCAGCTGCAAAACCAGAAGTTCTTCATAGATCAGCCGCCGCCGGGCTGCATAGGCCTGCTCTTCGGTGGCAGGGCAGTGGATGGCCCGCACGGCATCTGCCTTGGGGAGCAGGCGGTATTTTGCCAGCATTTCCGGCGGAAGAGGGTCGGGCAGAAGCTCTGCATGGGGCAGCAACTGCCGCACGCACTTGGCGATGGCATTGCTGGTCAGGCCCTCGGTCTGGGGGTAGACCGCTTCAAAGGGAGAAGCCTTGATCTGCTCGGCGGTGCGCACCTGCGGGTTGACCATCTGGCGGCGCAGCATCCCGCCGGTAACGATGCCCTGAAAATAATATTCCTGCCCAAGCTGCAGCTTCTGGGCGGCATAGGGATTATTGAACCATGTGATCTCCAGACTGGACACATCGTCCCCGGCAGTGATGCGCTCCATCCGCCGCCCGCCCGGCAGGATACGCCCGCCGGGTTTGGCGAACACCTCGGCCCTGACGACGCACTCCACATCGGTGGGCGCTTCGGCGATGGAATAGGGTTTGGTGAAGTCGATATATCTGCGCGGGTAGTGGCACAGCAGGTCGGCCAGCGTCACGATGCCCAGCTTCTCGAATCGCTCAGCGGTCTTGGGGCCAACGCCCTTCAGGTAGCG
This sequence comes from Faecalibacterium taiwanense, assembly GCF_036632915.2. Classification (NCBI taxonomy): domain Bacteria; kingdom Bacillati; phylum Bacillota; class Clostridia; order Eubacteriales; family Oscillospiraceae; genus Faecalibacterium; species Faecalibacterium taiwanense. Next base: position 966,842 of record NZ_CP155552.1, read on the forward strand.
CACCGGCGTATCCGGGGTGAGGGTGGTATGGTTTTCGGCGGGCATGGCGTGTCAGCTCCTTTCCTGGATGCAATATAGCCATTGTAACACGGAGCGGCAGCGGATGCAAATGGCCCAAAAAGGAAAAACCGGCAGGACCTTTGCCTTTGGGCAGGAACTGTGGTACACTCGGAAGAAAAAGAGGGGAGAATATTTATGGAGATCCGTAAGGGGACCTTAAAGGACTTGGAGGCCATTGCAGCGGTGGAGGCGGCCTGCTTCCCGGCGGCAGAGGCGGCTACGGCAGAGGAGTTTGCCGAGCGGCTGCAGCAGTACGGCGATCATTTTTGGCTGCTGTGGGAGGGGGAAAGGCTGCTGGCCTTTGTGGACGGCTTTTGCACCGACTGGCCGGACCTGACCGATGAGATGTACGCCGACGCCTCCCTCCACCGGGAGAATGGTGCCTGGCAGATGATCTTTGGGGTAAACACCATCCCGGCCTGCCGCAGACAGGGGTACGCCGGGCAGCTGCTGCAGCAGGCCATTGCCGACGCCCGGGCCCAAGGCCGGAAGGGGCTGGTACTGACCTGCAAGGAGGCCCTGGTGCACTACTATGCAAAGTTCGGCTTTGTGAACGAGGGCGTTTCCGGCTCCACCCACGGGGGCGTGGTGTGGTACCAGATGCGGCTGAAGTTCTGAGGGGGACGATCTGGAATGGCCTACGCCTTGCTCCGGCCGTATTCAGCGGAAGAATAATTTTTAAGAGAGCAATGCCGGAGCGTCCGCGGAAGCTCCGGCATTGCATTTTCACTGGAGGGGGCGTAAAGGTAGACGGCATTTGCAGTGCCGCTTTCTGCGAAAGTGCGGCACTGCGGCAGACTTTTCGGCTTAACTGCAAAGTGACCGGTTTCGCCAGAGGCTCTCCCTTTGAGGAAAGACTTCCCCGCTCCGGGGAGTCTGTCACCGTAGGTGACGGAGAGGGCGAGGAGGCTGATAGGGAACAACGCAAAACAAAAAAATCCCGGAAGCCGAAGGCTTAATAGTGACAAGTAACTATTTGGCTACGAACAGGGACAGAAGACGGTGTGACCGAAAGGTCACGCCGTTTTTCTGCGTCCGTAGGTTGATTCTGCAATACTGGGTTCGCTGAAAACAGGAATGTCAACCTCGTCAACGAAGTTGAAGTAAATCTTGATTTTCTGCCGCCGCTTGCCGCTGGACTTGTCAGGAGCAAACACCTCGATTTTCTTGATATACTCATTTACAATCGTCGGTGTCAGTTCGGTCACGTCCACATACTTTTTCGTCAGGGCAATAAAGGCATCCAGACCATCATTCATTTCATTCTGCTGTTCCACCCATTCTTCGGTCACTTCAATTTCGAGTTTTAACCGTTCCTGTTCCGCTTCATAGTCAGCGGACATTTTCTTGTACCGTTCCTGACCGAGATTTCCAAGAACAAAATCCTCATAGAGCCGGGAAATGATAATATCAAGGTCGGCAAGGCGCTTCTTTGCCTGTTCCACTCGCTTCTTATCGTCCCGGATACTCTGCTCCTGATCGGCACGGCGGCAGTGCAGCCATTCCTCTTGAAAGCCCTCCACATCGTTTCGGATATACTCGTTGACTGCCCGGATTCGTTCCAGAACCATCTCACGAAGCACATCTTCACGAATATAGTGTGCGCTGCACATTCCACGACCACTTTTGTAGCTGGAACAAACATAATGGTCTTGCTTGCCCTCAAAGCTCTTGCAAGTGGCAAAGTGCAGCTTGTTTCCACAGTCAGGGCAGAACAGAAGCCCGGAGAAGAAGCCCTGCCGTTCCGCTTTTGCGGGGCGGCGTTTGTTTTTGCGAAGCTCCTGCACCCTGTCCCACTGTGCCTGTGATACGATGGCATCCTGCGTATCCGGCAGGATGAACATATCCTCCGGGAATTGGGAATCCGCTGTTTCAGCTTGTAGGATTTGGAATAGGTCTTGAAATTACAGGTACAGCCTGTGTATTCCATCCGTTCCAGAATACCTGCAACGGATTGTCCAGCCCAATGATATGGTCTTTCCGGCATTGCTTTCCCTTGCGCTGGGCATACAGAGCTTTTGCTGTCAGGATTTTTGGTTTTCCAAAATTCTGGCTATGGCATCCGGTCCCTTTCCCGAAACGGTCAGGTCAAAGATATATTTGACGATAGGAGCCGCATCTTCATCCAAAATCCAATGATCCTTGTCCGCCGGGTCACAACGGTAGCCGTAGGGCGGCTTGCCCATGTGCTTGCCGCTGGTTCCCCTTTGGTGGAGACTGACACGGACTTTCTTGCTGGTATCACGGGGATACCACTCATTGAAAAGATTGCGGATTGCAGCCATACCCTCGCTGTCGCCCCGTTCACTGTCCACCCCGTCATTGACGGCGATAAATCGTACATCATAGCTGGGGAAGATAATGTCTGTGTACTGTCCGACAGTCAGATAATCACGCCCGAAGCGGCTCAGGTCTTTGACCAGCCAGCAACCGACAAGGCCTTGCTTTACGAGGTCGAAGCCCTCCTGTACGCCGGGACGATTGAAGTTCGTCCCGGTATAACCGTCATCCACCAGAATTCTCAGGTTGGTGTACCCATGTTCTTTTGCGTATCTGGTTAAAAACTCTCTCTGATTCTGTATTGAATTTGATTCATCAGCCTTGCCGCCCTTGGAATTTTCCTTAATATCCTCCACGGATAAGCGGCAATAGATGATGGTAATTTTCTGCTGATCCATAACGTCCTCCTTTGCGTTTTGGTCAGCTGACAGAATCGGTGTGCATAATAATATATTATCATAATTTTGTGTCTGTGTCATTAACAAGCCACCCCTTATCCGAAAAAATGAGCCGTTTTACCTTGTCGGTAAGCGGCTCATTTCCATCACATACAGTTTCAATGGTGTACCACGTATTTCCAATCAGGCGTTCCACGGTACAATGGTACGGCGACTGTGCCGCTTCCTGCCGTTTCCGGCATTCCTCCACAAAATCAATGGGCGGTTCAAAGATAGGGTCGAAGCAGGATTCCAAATCAATCCCGGAACAGGCTTCTACCATTTCCAGATGTGGCGTACCATCCAGCATCATGTTATTCAGTTTTGTTACAATATTTATCATCAAATTTTCCTCCTTAAATTTCCATATCCCGTCCGTGCTTGCGGACATGAGCTGTGTGTTCACGAGTTTCTTTTCCCCTTGCGAGGATGGCAGAAAGAAAAGTCCTGACCCGTTCTGCTGCGATTTCCAACGCATCCAGATAGGGCTGGGCTTTTTCTTTCAGTTCATTATATTTTTCGTTCAGTTCGTCATGCCGCTGTTTCCAGATGGAAGCGGATTTTACAGCGGAATCCAGTTTTTCTTTCAGGCGACTATTCTCAGCATTAAAGATAATCCCGTTGACAGCGTAGCGTTTCAGGGTATCGCACTGGTCTGCTGTGAGGGTGACATTTCCGGTAAAGGAATTTTTCTTACCCATTGCTTCAATATCCTGCACGGTTATTGCCACTGTCTTTGCTGTCTTGGTTTCCTTTTGCAGAGCTTTCAGCTTCTTTTCCTGCTTTTCTACGGCGGATTGGGTGTCAGCCAAGGTCTGTTCCGATTGTTCCACCTGTGCGGTCACAGCTTCCAGACGCTGGGTTTCGGCTTGCACCTTAAACTGTGTTACCGTCAGATGTTCCTCAGTGCTGCCACGCTCTCCACGCTCCACATCGGTATACCCGGCGGCTTGCATGAAATTGAAAAAGTCATCCTGCAATACACTGTAGGATGACTTCAAAATCTTTTTGCCTTTTGTATTCAGCATGGGATTGCCGTTCCCGTCAAGAACAGGTTTGGATTCCCATTTCTTACTGCGGCTGACCTGCATGATGGTTTCCTTGACTGTCCCCCGGAGGGCTTCGTCCTTGCACCGCTTCGACCAGAGGATCTGTTTTTCAACCACCGGGATATAGACCACATGGAGGTGGTAGTGGTACACATCCTCGCCAAGAGCTTCCGACATAGCCCGGTTGCGCTCATCGGCGTGCATGACAGCAGAGAGAATATACTGTTCACCGCCCACCACCTCCACGGCGGCTTTATAGGCATCGGCATAAAACTGTTTGGCAAATTCATAGCCGCCGTGATTGTAGAAGTAAGCGGAGTTCACATCGAATACCAGCTCACCGTATTTCACGGCATCCGCTTTCAGCCCTCTGGTGGAGATCACCTTGTCCTGTTCCATCTGGGTAAACATTTCTTCGTAACCGGCTGTCGGCTCTTTGAAATGAATGTTCAGAGAAGAACGATCCGGCACGATGTCCTGATTGCTGTAACTGTCTTTTTCCCGTTCGTTGTGTTCCTGCACCTTTGCCAGATCATCGGCGGTTTCTATATCCTGGTTACGGGCAACGGTGCGGTCAATTCCATCATTTCTTGCCATGGGGCATGCTCCTTTCCGAGAAGATTTGTGAGGGATGAGGGGCTTGCGAGAGGCACTTTTTCAAAGTGTAATAACCCACTATTACACTTTCATCCATACTGGCTGCAAAGTGCCGTGGGCTCTCCGAGGGCTCCTCCGGAGGGGAGTGCGGTCACTGCGGTGACCTCTGCTGTCCAGCTCGAAAAATGCCCTTTGCCTTTTCTCTTGTCCAGCCTGTCTGCCAGCAGAATTGTTCCACAATCCCTTGTAGGCAGCGGCAGCGAACAAACAGCAGCATTGCCGATTGTATTCACTGCCAGTCCATAGGAAGCACTGCGGCACTTCCTATGGGGACGGGAGCTGCGAGGGGATAAGATATGCCGCATCATCGCTCCCCCGTTTCTGCCACACGATGTCATAGCCCAGCACATCGGCAAGCTCGATGACCTCTTTGTAGCGGATGCTCTCTCTTTGGAGCTTTGCAGAAAGGTTAGATACGCTGTCCGACCAGCCATAATCCTCCGCCAGCTTGTCCACCACATCCTGCATGGTAAATCCGGCACGGACGATCTGTGCCTTGATTTCGTTTCGTACATTGCTCATATTGAAAAACCTCCATAATTTGTTGTAAAAAAGCGAAGCTGGTGCGCCCATTGGCGTGTCCGCTTCGCTGTTCCGTGTAATATTTGACTTTCATAAAATGCGATAGAAATATCGCCTGTGATGTCCTGCCCGCAAGTGACCCTATCCCAGTTTACTGCTTTTTGTGCTTTGGTCTGAAACAGCGAAAACCGCCATTATTTCGTAAAGACTGTTCACTGTCCAGAGAAGCACTGTTTCGCAAAATGATTTCGCCCTACGGTTAAAAACTTCGCCGTTTCCATTACCATTGATTTTCCAGCCCTCAAAAAGAGGGGTGCGGATGTTTCTAAGGCGGAAAAACGATAGTAAGCGAAAAGTACGTGTACCAAGTGCACGCTTGACAATCGGCTCCATCCGGTACGGATGGTACACGTACTTCTGAGTTACTACCGCTTTCATAGAAACGGTCTTTGCAGAAGTTCGATGCCCACAAACCCTCTGGCAAATCGTCCGCCGCCAATGTTGACCTTGTTGGTGTATTCAAGGTTGTATCGGCTTTCATTCTGCTTTAGAAACGAGCAGAAGCTCTTTTGGGAAAGGCTGTTCAAGGCGTTATCATCACACCACTGCTTGTAAACAGCGTACAGATTTTTGGAGCTTGCTTCATAATCTGCACGGAAGCGGATATAGCCCTCAGAAGCCAGAAAATCAATGATGTTGTTTCCGTCTGAAACGGCATCGTTCAGATTGTCCAAAGCCGACTGGCTCAGGGTAAATCGGAAATTATTTGCAATTAGACGGTGCAGCCCCTCCAATGCCCAGAGGAAGATACCCTCCGCTTCGGCAGCCATTTTTTCCGCAATATAGGGATCGTCTTTTCTGTTCGGGTCTTTTTCCTTGGTGGTCAAAATGATCTGTCTGCGGAAGAAGCCCACACTCCGGTCATGGAGAGCTTGCAGGACACCGTTCCCAAGCCCGATGAACCGCACATATAAATCTCCCTGATAGCTTTGCTGTCTCTTTCTCTCCAAATCCATAGGTAGCTCTGCGGTGATAATTGCTTTGATATTGTTGGTCTGGGGCAGTGCTTCCAGCTTCATATCATCGTCCAGCATCAAAAGCTCATGTTCCAGATCGGCACGGGCAAAGTTGCTTGTCTCCACCTTTGCCACACTTCCGGTTTTCATGTTGACACCCAGCAGCGCACGAAGAACAACACCGATCCGGCTCTTTCCTTCGCCGCCCTTTCCGGTGAGCATGAGCATCTTCTGACCCTTGGTTGAGGGAATGAAGCAATAGCCAATAAATTCCTGCAAGGTCAAAATGTCCTCTGGCTCCAAAAGCTGGGACAAAAAATGCAGCCATGTCACAGGCTGCGGAGCATCTGGTTGATAGGAAACGGGCAAGCGATTGCGGCAGTAATCTTTTTCCGCACTGAATGTGCCATCCAAATGATAGGTGCCGTTTGCCACATGAATACGGTCTTGGTACAGGAGAAGATCATCGGCACAGCACTCCATTCGCATTACATCCAGCAGATTTGTGACCCTCTTTGCAATGTTGCTGGTCACATAGAGCTTGATACGGTCATAGATTTCTTTTTTCAGCCTGTTTTCATCGTTCACAATGCCATTGACAGTGAAGAAAGTTCCATTTACCGTAATCATGGGATAGTCCCTGAGAAATTCTTCACAGAAAATGACTTCGTTGATTGCTTTGCCGTCAAACCAAATCGGCATATTCGTATCAGGCAATTTCCTGTTCTCTGACATGGCAGCGCACCTCCTTTTCCTGCTTGTCCAGTCGTTCTTGCATTTTTGCAATCGTTCCATCTGTCAAAAGTTCCTTGACCGTATCAGTCCTTTCTTCGTAGTCGCTCATAATGAGCAAATCGGTCAGATACTCCACATAGCCCAGCTCGTGACAGGCTTCCACGAACCTCTCATCAAGTTCGTCTTCCGGTGCTTCGGGAGCATACCGCTCTTTCCAGTCCTCCAAAAGATGAAGATACCCGGACAGCACATTCAGGCAGAAAAGCTCGTCCTGCTTCAACTGGTTTACACGGGGACGGGGCTTTCTGACCTGTGCTACCACGGACGGCGGCCTGTCCAGCCCGAAGTCCACAGCAAGTCTCTGCGCTGCTTCATAAGCGGACATGTCAAACAGCCTTGCTGTGAAGTCCACCACATCCCCGGCAGTACCGCAACCGAAGCAATAGAAGTAATCCTCGTTCAGCTTCAAGCTGGGGTGTCTGTCATCGTGGAAAGGGCAGCAAATCATCCCGGAGCGATTGATTTTCAGCCCGTAGTGTTCGGCGGCTTGCCTAACCGTGACCGCCGCCTTGACTGTTTCAAAAATGTTCATTTGCATAACCTCCTTGATTTTTCTCGATGATTTTTTCATCTGCCTGAATATACGCAGAAAAACGCTTTCAACCGAAAAATCAGGCACATCCGCAAGCAAAGCAAAAAGCCGCCCCGAAAACTTGCATTTTTGCAAGTTTTGGGACGGCAGTGTTCACACAATATTGGTTGATATTGTTCCGTAAATAGAATATAATTAAAGTTACTATGAACCAGGAGGGACGATGCAGATATGAAATACCTGTCTACATTTGAAGTTGCCGAAAAATGGGGCATTTCTCCCCGGAGAGTTGGTATTCTCTGCAACAATGACCGAATACCGGGCGCACAGCGGGCAGGAAGCCGCTGGATCATCCCGGAGGACGCTGAAAAGCCGACAGATGCCCGCATCAAAAGCGGAAAATATATCAAACTGAAAGCTGACAGAGAGGAGGAAGCATAATGGCAGATACTTATTTACCCGCCGATGTCCGAAAAAGAATCGTTGATGTGATGAGAGAACGCAAGATGACCCAGCGAGAGCTGGCACTTCGGATTGATGTAAATGAAAGCACAATCAGTCGCTTCCTCAGCGGAAAGACAGAGAAGTTGAGCGAAGAAAGCGTTATCCGCATCGCCAGAGTGTTCAATGTGTCCACGGATTTTATCTTGGGTACTACCGTAATCCCGGACAAAAAGAACTACGATATTTCAGAGCTTGGGTTATCTGTTGAAGCTGCAAAGAATCTTTATACCGGAAAGGTCAACAATGATGTAGTCAACCGTCTGCTTGAAAATCCCCGCTTTGCCACGGTTACTTATATGATTGCACAGTATATGGATGATACCCTTGCAGGAGGATATGCCGCACAAAATCAGATGTATGCTACCCTCAGTTCCATGCTGCTGGGGATAAACAAAACCAGTGCCGCAGTACAGGCAGCAAGAACCGCCAATGCTATGAAAGTTCCCGCTTATCAGGCTGACCAGACTACGATCCAGAACACCTTTATGACGGTGGTTAAGGAAATCAAGAAAGAAGCAGGCAGCGATTTGGCCGCAGCCAAGGCAATCAGCAAGGAAACCACTGAGAGGATGTTTACCGAGCTGACCAAGGGACAGGATACGCCCGTTCCGACCATTACGCCGGAAGCTGTTGCAGATGCCGTCACGGGCAGTGTTTCCGGTATGGATTATGTCAATCAGGAAGCATTGCTGAACTTCAACCAGTCATTGGTTGACCTTTTGAAAACGACTCTGCAACAGCCGGAATCACAGGGACAAAGCGATGACACCACAGAATAACGAAGAACTCTGTATTGCGGCGCAGGGCGGCGACAAATGGGCGGAAAATGCCCTTGTAGAGAACAATCTGCGATTCATCCGAAAGACGGCATATGAAATATGGAGCGCACAGCGGGAGCTGAACGCTGCCCTCGGCATTGAACTGAACGATTTGGTGCAGGAGGGTTCCTTGGGGCTTCTGGGCTGCATAAGCAGCTTTCAACCCGACTACGGGAACAAGTTTCTGACCTATGCTGCCCCGGCTATTCATAACGCCATGCTGGACTACATCCGCAGGCAGAATCCCACCTTTGAAGCCAAAAATCTGGACTGTATTATCCGTCTGGATGAGGTCAAAAAGGGCGAAAACAAGGGACGGCATGAATTTATAGCCGATTCCAGAATACAGAACCCGGAACAGATTTTCATCGCCAAGGAAACTCACGAAGAAATCCATACAGCTCTGCAAATGATTGAGGAACGAGATAAAGCTTACCTTTGGTATCGTTTTGGCTTTGAGGACGATGTACTCCATCCCTTGAACGAAACAGCGAAGCACTTCCACCTGTCAGAGAGCAGGGCAAAGTCCACGGAAAAGCTGGCTCTGGATAACTTCTGGTTGGAATTGCCTTGGTGGTATTGAGCGAAAAATAGTATAGATTGGAGAATTAAATGGAACAAATTTTAATCATAGAAGATGATACAGGCTTAAATCAAGGATTATGCCGTGCTTTGAAGTCTGAAAACCGCCAAGTCGTTTCCTGCCTGAATTTGAAGACCGCACGGGAACAGTTAGCTTGCGGCAGCGTATTACTGGTGCTTCTGGACATCAATCTGCCGGACGGCAGTGGGCTGGATTTTTGCAAGAGCTGAAAGCCGCCGCCCCGGTGCGCCCGGTGATTTTGCTGACTGCCAATGATACCGATATGGATATTGTAGTTGGGCTGGAACAGGGTGCAGATGATTACATCACGAAGCCCTTTTCTCTGTCGGTTTTGCGGGCGAGGGTCAATACGCAGCTACGAAAAAATGCGGTTTCTGTCCCTGCAAAGACTTTTCAAATTGACCGTTTTGTATTTGACTTTGACCAGATGCAGTTTTCCGCAGACGGTGCCAACGTAGAACTCAGCAAAACAGAACAAAAGCTCCTTCGTCTGCTGGTGGAAAATCAGGGCAACGCTATGAGCCGTGGCGATCTGATCGACCGCATCTGGACGGATGGAGCGGAGTATGTAGATGAAAATGCCCTGTCTGTGACTGTCAAACGGCTTCGGGATAAGCTGGGAGCGCAGAACTATATCCAGACGGTCTACGGCATCGGCTATATGTGGGGAAAGAAGCATGGATAATTGGATTGTAATATTGGAATTTTCCTGCGTTCTGGCTGCGGCACTTGCAATTTATGCAAACTACCGCCGAACCAAAAAGACGATGGACACAATCGATCAGATGCTGGATGCTGCCGTCGAGGGTACTTACTCCGAAACAAATTTTGATGAAAGCCGCTTATCGGCTCTGGAAACCAAATTTGCCCACTATCTATCCTCCTCCGCTATTTCCGCCCGGAATGTGACCATCGAGAAAGATAAAATCAAAACGCTGATTGCCGATATTTCCCACCAGACCAAGACGCCCATTGCCAATCTTCTGCTTTACAGCGAATTGATTGCAGAGGAAGAATTGCCCGGGGATATGCACTCCAATGTGGAAGCCATCCATCAGCAGACAGAGAAACTGCGTTTCTTAATTGATTCTCTGGTGAAGTTGTCCCGGCTGGAAAATGGGATTTTGACCCTATCACCCAGGCAGGAGTCTGTTCAACCGATGCTGGACGGTATTGCGGCTCAGTATGGTTCCAAGACAAAACAAAAGGGATTGGTACTGCAAATCTCTGAAACAACTTCTTCTGCCTGCTGCGACCCCAAATGGACAACAGAAGCCTTGGGCAATTTGGTGGACAACGCTATCAAATACACGCCCTCCGGCAGCATGACGATTTCCGCAGCAGAATATGAACTCTTTACCCGTATTGATGTGACGGACACGGGCATCGGTATTGAAGAATCTGAACAGCCGAAGATCTTCTCCCGCTTCTATCGTTCGGAAGCCGTCCGGGAAAATGAGGGCGTGGGCATCGGCCTGTATCTGGCACGGGAGATTATTTCCGGGGAGGGTGGGTACATCAAACTGACCTCGGAACCGGGAAAAGGCTCCACTTTTTCTGTATTTCTTCCGAGACAAGCTGAAATCTTACAAAACTGTTAGAATTGAACTCCGTCTTGAAAGATTGTGGAAAGAATTGTGTGATATGATCTGTATGCAGGAACATAAAACCCTGCATACAGATTTTTTAATGGAGGTACGAGTTTATGAATATTTTACAGGCAAATGACCTGACGAAGATTTACGGCTCCGGTGAAAACGCAGTTCATGCATTGGATGGAGTTGATTTAAGTGTAAAGAAGGGCGAATTTGTTGCAATTGTCGGCACATCCGGCTCCGGCAAATCCACGCTGCTGCACATGCTGGGCGGGCTGGATCGCCCTACAAGCGGCACGGTCATGGTGGACGGACAGGATATTTTCTCCCTGAAGGAGGAAGCGCTGACCATCTTCCGCCGCAGGAAAATCGGCTTTGTATTTCAGAGCTACAATCTTGTTCCGGTGCTGAATGTATATGAAAATATCATTCTACCCACTGAACTGGATGGCGGAAAGGTAAACAAGGCTTTTGTGCAGCAGATTGTACAGACGCTTGGACTGAGCGACCGTCTGGATGCGCTGCCCAATCAGCTCTCTGGCGGTCAACAGCAGCGAGTAGCCATTGCCCGTGCGCTGGCGGCAGCACCCGCTATCATTCTGGCAGATGAACCCACCGGTAATCTGGATTCCAAAACCAGCCAGGATGTATTGAGCCTTTTGAAAGTCACCAGTCAAAAGTTCACCCAGACAATCGTAATGATCACTCACAACGAAGAAATTGCGCAGATGGCAGACCGCATTATCCGTATCGAAGATGGTCGGATCGTCTCCCAGAACTAACGGGAGGTGGCTACGATGAATGTCAAAAACAGAAAATGTATTCGAAAGCTCAGCTTAAAATCTCTTTATGCGAACCGTCGCCGCAATCTGATCGCTATTTTTGCCATTGCGCTGACAACGCTGCTATTTACTTCCATGTTCACCATTGTCTTGTCACTGAACGCCAGCTATGAAACCTACCAGTTTCGGCAGGTAGGCGGCTATGCGCATGGCACCTTTAAGGATGTTTCCCCGAGCAGGCGGAACGCATCGCTGCCCACCCAAAGGTGAAGGCTACGGGGGCACGGAAGGTAATCGGTATCACTGCGGAGGGGTCTTTGCCAAAATACCGGCAGAGATCAGCTACATGGATGCCAACTGTACTAAATGGAGCTATGCAACCCCTACTACCGGACGGATGCCCGAAAGCGGCAAAGAGGTAGCCATGGATACGGCAGCGTTGCAGCTGCTTGGCGTAACGCCGGAGCTGGGCGCAAAGGTCACGGTTTCCTATTCCATTACGGACAAGGATCAAACCGCCTTTACTGTAACAGATGCCTTTACGCTGGTAGGCTATTGGGACTATGATGAACTAATGCCTGTTCATTACATCAACATCAGCCGTGATTACGCAGATGACATCGAAGCGCAGGCAGTGAAAACAGGTTTACAGCCTTTCCGCACCGATTTGAATGTCATGCTGGCCTCCGGCACAAACATTCAAGGGCAGATGGAGCAGGTGGATACCGATCTTGGCTACACATGGGACAGCTATACCGATCCCAACAGCGTCCGGATCGGCGTCAATTGGGGATATACCTCATCCCAGCTGGAGTCACAGCTCGATCCAGAGCTGATGGTCGCCATAGCAGCTTTTTTGCTGCTGGTGATTTTCACTGGGTATCTTATCATCTATAACATTTTCCAGATCTCTGTTGCGGGAGATATCCGGTTTTACGGACTTCTGAAAACCATTGGCACAACGCCCCGGCAGCTCAAACGCATCATTCGCCAGCAGGCACTTCTGCTTTGTCTGATCGGTATTCCGGCGGGGCTGCTGCTGGGCTACGGCATTGGCGCCGTTTTGGTTCCTGTTGTCTTGCGCTCCACCCAGTTGGATGCAGGCATCACCACCATCAGCACATCGCCTGTGATCTTCCTTGGTTCTATGCTGTTTGCCCTGTTGACGGTGCTCTTGTCCTGTTCCAAGCCCGGAAAAATGGCAGCCAAGGTCTCTCCGGTAGAGGCTACCAAATATACGGATGCGATACAGACTAAGAAAAAACAGCGCAGCACCCGGGGAGCCAAGCTCCATCAGATGGCCTTTGCCAATCTGGGACGAAACAAGAAAAAAACGGTGCTGGTGGTGGTGTCTCTGGCACTGTCGGTGACACTGTTCAATGCGCTGTGTGCCTTTGTGGGCGGCTTCAGCATGGAGAAGTATGTATCCACCATGACCTGCGCCGATTTTATCGTCAGCACTCCCGACTATTTTCGTTATAACTCGAGTGCAGATGAATTTATCACCCAGGAGCAAATAGAGGATATCTCCGCAAACACAAAGGCCAGTCTTTCCGGCACGGGATATGCTGTGCGAAAACCCGCCTACCTGTGGATGACGGAGGATGCTCTGCGACAGGACTATGCAAGGTACGAAAGCGCCGAGCAGTTGGACAGCCATATGAGCCGTCTGGAGCACCGAGGCAATATGGTGATGGGAGATACCAGGATCGAGGCTCTGGACAACAGCCTGTTTGACAAGCTGCAAGTGTTCGACGGAGATATTTCTCCTATGTTGGAGTCGGATAATCACTCTATTGCCATTGCGGTTTCCTTAGATGACTACGGCAATCTGCCCAATCCTGAATACTACCCCAAGGTGGGAGACACAATCACGGCTACCTATGCGGACGATGTGAAATATATCGACAGCCGCACCGGGGAACTCACCGAGGATACACCGGAGGAGTACTTTCAGGAAAAACTGTATGGAGCCAGAGATGTAGAGTACACGGTCTGCGCCTTGGTAGAGGTTCCCTATTCCATGAGTTATCGTTATGGTGGTATTGGATATAATGCAGTTTTGTCTGTGGACACTGCTCAGCGGGACAGTGGTGGTGCGGCCATTCCGATGCTCTACCTGTTCGACACAGTGGACGAAGTTGACGAGGCCGAAGCAGAGCAATATCTATCGAAGCTCACTGCCGGTGAGTTTTCGCCCTTGATGTATGAAAGCAAGGCCACGGCTCGCTCTGAATTTGCTCAGTTCCGGCAGATGTTCCTTCTGATAGGTGGTATCCTCTGTGCTATCATTGGGCTGGTGGGACTCTTGAATTTTTTCAACGCCATGATGACCGGTATTCTTTCCCGCCGCCGTGAATTTGCTGTGCTTCAGGCTGTAGGAATGACGAACCGGCAGCTCAAAACCATGCTGATCTATGAGGGAGTGTTTTACGCAATGTCTTCCGTAGCGGCGGCCTTTATGCTGTCGCTGGTGATGGGACCTCTTGCGGGAAAAATGCTGGGCAGTATGTTCTGGTTCTTTGAGTATCGATTCACCATTCTGCCTGTCCTGCTGACAATTCCGGTATTTCTTCTGCTGGGGTGGCTGATCCCCTGCATGATGTATGACAACGCAGAGAAATGCAGCGTTGTAGAGCAATTAAGGGATGCTCAATAACTGTTAAGCAAAAAACGGCCCTCTGCCAAGAAAAAGGCAGAGGGCTGAGTTTTAATCTAAGGGTTTACATTCAGTTACAGTTTTTAGATAAATTTCGGGATCACCGTTCAATATCAAGTCTGCATATCCAATCGGATCATTGTAGATCAGATAGTCCAATTCTGACCGCTGATACATATTATCGGCAACCTCATTCTCCACGGCGGTACAGTCTATTGAAATCATGCTGCCATCAGCGAAGCAAAGCTCCACGCAGGCGGTGTCGATGTTAAATTCACAAGAAATCATATTTTTCATGGTATTAACCTCCGATATACATATTTTGAAAAGAAAAACTCCCGCCCAATTCCTGTTAGGAATCAGACGGGAGTTCTGTATGCACCCGAAATCCGTCAGCTAACAGTTGATAAGTGAATTAGTTCCTTATCACTGTTAAGCCAAGCTTCCGGGAATCTTTTGGAGGTGACGACCAGATTTGAACTGGTGGATGAGGGTTTTGCAGACCCTTGCCTTACCACTTGGCCACGTCACCATATTTAGGAGTGAATTTCCACTCCTGTTGGAGCGGCCGACGAGGCTCGAACTCGCTACCTCCACCTTGGCAAGGTGGCGCTCTACCAGATGAGCTACGGCCGCATATTCGGTGCATTTTACCTTGCACCCATCATTTCTGATGCCCTGAAAACAAGTTTCAAAGTAGGTGAAAGCTTGCGCTTTCTTGGTGGCGACCCGGATCGGGCTCGAACCGACGACCCCCAGCGTGACAGGCTGGTGCTCTAACCAACTGAGCTACCGGGCCATATTGGAGCAACCGTTGCTGCTCCGTTATGGAGCGGCCGACGAGGCTCGAACTCGCTACCTCCACCTTGGCAAGGTGGCGCTCTACCAGATGAGCTACGGCCGCATATTGGAAACCCTGCTGGGTTTCCTTGACTGGTGCCTCCGATCGGAATCGAACCAATGACACGGGGATTTTCAGTCCCCTGCTCTACCGACTGAGCTACAGAGGCGCACCGGACGATGATTATTATACCTGAAATTTCGATTTTGTAAAGGGGTAAATCCAAATTTTTTTCAGAAAATTGAAACTTTCTTGATTTTGGTCGCTCCAGCGCGTAAAATAAGAATGACTTTTTTCAACCTGCTTTTGGCACATCCGGCGCAGGACGTGCTGTGTGCGGGCGTGCCAAACAGAAATTGACAAATTCAACAACCTATGGTTTAATGAAAATGAAATGATTCAGGCGCTTTTGCCCTTTTTCTCTGTGTATACCTATATTATAGTAAGAAAAGGGCAGAGGCGTTTTATGATTTGACTACAGACGGCCCGCTTTTTGCAAGAAAGGCCGGGCCGGGAGGAGCAGCATGGCAAAAAAACAGGAATATGGCAACGAGAGCATTACTTCTTTGAAGGGTGCTGACCGTGTGCGTAAGCGCCCGGCCGTTATCTTTGGCTCAGACGGCGTGGAGGGCTGCGCCCACTCCATCTTTGAGATCGTCTCCAACTCCATCGACGAAGCCCGCGACGGCCACGGCGATACCATCAACGTGACCCGCTGTAAGGATGGCAGCGTCATCGTTGAGGACTTTGGCCGCGGTATGCCCGTGGACTGGAACAACGGCGAGGGGCGCTACAATTGGGAGCTGTTGTTCTGCGAGATGTATGCAGGCGGCAAGTATGGCGAGGGTGAGGATAACTACGAGTTCAGCCTTGGCTTGAACGGTCTGGGCCTGTGCGCTACCCAGTATGCTTCTGCATGGATGACCGCCGATATCTACCGTGACGGATACCACTATCACCTTGATTTTAAAAAGGGCGAGAATGTGGGCGGCCTGCAGAAGGAAGCCTACAAGGGCCGCCGCACCGGCAGCATCATTCACTGGAAGCCGGACGACGAGGTGTTCACCGACATCGATGTGCCCGGCAGCTACTATAAGGATACCCTGCGCCGTCAAGCAGTGGTCAACGCAGGCCTGACCCTGAACTTTACCGATGAAAAAGAGAAAGACCCTGCCACTGGCAAGGCGTGGTACGAGAGCTGGTGCTATGAGCACGGCATCGCGGACTATGTGGCCGAGGTGGCAGGGGAGGATACCCTGACCCCGGTGTTCAGCTGCGAGAGTGAGGCATCCGGCCGAGACCGCGAGGACCAGCCGGATTACAAGGTGCGCATGAGCGCGGCGTTCTGCTTCTCCAATAAGGTGCAGATGCTGGAATATTACCACAACTCTTCCTGGCTGGAGCACGGCGGCAGCCCGGAGCACGCGGTGCGCACCGCCTTTGTCTACCAGATCAACAAGTACCTGAAGGAAAAGAACCTCTATAAAAAAGGTGAGAGCGCTATCAGCTTTCAGGATGTGCAGGACTGCTTGGTGTATGTCTCGTCCAGTTTTTCCACCCGCACCAGCTACGAGAACCAGACCAAAAAGGCCATCACCAACAAATTCGTCTCGCAGGCTATGACCGACTTCCTCAAGCATTATCTGGAAGTGTATTTTCTGGAAAAGCCGGACGAGGCCCAGAAGATCTGCCAGCAGGTGCTGGTGAACAAGCAGAGCCGTGAGCATGCGGAAAAAACGCGCCAGAGCATCAAAAAAACGCTGTCCACCCAGATCGACCTTGCCAACCGGGTGCAGAAATTCGTGGACTGCCGCACCAAGGATGCATCCCGCCGCGAGCTGTATATCGTGGAGGGCGATTCCGCTATGGGTGCGGTCAAGTCCAGCCGTGACAGTGAGTATCAGGCCATCATGCCCATCCGCGGCAAAATTTTGAACTGCCTGAAGGCCGACTATGCCCGCATCTTTAAATCGGATGTCATCGTGGACCTCATCAAGGTGATGGGCTGCGGCGTGGAACTGGGCGGCAAACACAACAAGGAGCTGGCCACCTTCAATCTCGATAATCTGCGGTTCAATAAAATCGTCATTTGTACCGATGCCGATGTGGACGGCTACCAGATCCGCACGCTGGTGCTCACCATGCTCTACCGCCTGACCCCGACCCTGATCGAGAAGGGCTATGTGTATATCGCAGAGTCGCCGTTGTATGAAATTACAACGAAAGACCGCACTTATTTTGCATACACCGAGCCGGAAAAGACAGCGTTTCTGGAAGAGATCGGCGAGAAAAAATACACCATCCAGCGCTCCAAAGGTCTGGGTGAGAACGACCCCGAGATGATGTGGCTGACCACCATGAACCCGGAGAGCCGCCGTTTGATCAAGGTGATGCCCACTGATGTGGTGCAGACCGCGCAGGTGTTCGATATCCTGCTGGGTGATAACCTTGCAGGCCGCAAGGAACACATTGCGCAGCACGGCGCAGAATATCTGGATGATCTGGATGTGAGCTGATGATTTTAAATTGCCTCCGCTTGCGCTCTGGCAATGACAGAGGTAACGTTATTTTAATTTGGTGATTTGTCGCAGCCTGCGGGCTGCTCCAAATCACGTTTTCACGAAGAAGGCCCCAACGGGTCACGGCATTTTAAGGGAAAAATGCAGAAAACCGGAACGGCTCCATCTGTGAAAGAGCAGCTCAGGATGGCCCGCAGGCCATCCTGAACTGCAAAAATAAAAAATATTTTCCGCTGAATATGGGCAGAGCGAGAGCGGCGCCCATTTAAAATCGTCAAGAGGTTAGAAGATGCCTAGAAAATCGACCAAGAAAACACTCAAGCCGGTGCGCCCGCAGCTGGGCGACGGCGTTGAAATTTTAAATGCCGGCAGTGTGCTGGAGGACCCCATCACCCGCACGCTGGAAACTAACTATATGCCCTACGCCATGAGCGTCATCGTCAGCCGCGCGCTGCCAGAGATCGACGGCTTCAAACCGGCGCACCGCAAGCTGCTGTACACCATGTACGAGATGGGCCTGCTCAAGGGCGCACGCACCAAGTCTGCCAACATCGTGGGCAGCACCATGCACCTGAACCCCCACGGCGATGCCGCCATCTACGACACCATGGTGCGCATGGGCCGCGGCAACGAGAGCCTGCTGGTGCCCTTTGTGGACAGCAAGGGCAACTTCGGCAAGGCCTACAGCCGCGATATGTCCTGCGCTGCTGCCCGTTACACGGAGGCGAAGCTCGAGGGTGTGTGCGAGGAGCTGTTCCGGGATATCGACAAGGAGACCGTGGATTTTGTGCCCAACTACGACAGCACCACCACCGAGCCTACCCTGCTGCCGGTCACATTCCCCACCATTCTGGCCAACAACACGCTGGGCATCGCGGTGGGCATGGCATGCAACATCTGCTCCTTCAATCTGGCAGAGCTGTGCGCCACCACCGTGGCCCTGATGAAGGACGAGCACCACGACATCTCCACCACCATGCCTGCCCCGGACTTCGTGGGCGGCGGTCAGATTTTGTACGATGAAGCGCAGATGCGTGAAATTTACGAGAACGGCCGCGGCAGCGTGAAGGTACGCGCCCGCTACAATGTGGTGCCGGGCGAGAACATGATCGAGGTCACCCAGATCCCGCCAACCACCACGGTGGAGGCTATCATGGACAAGATCGCAGAGCTGGTCAAGGCCGGCAAGGTCAAGGAAATCAGCGACATGCGTGACGAGACCGACCTGAACGGCCTGAAGCTGACACTGGACCTCAAGCGCGGCGTGGATGCCGACAAGCTGATGGCAAAGCTGTTTAAGGCTACCCCTCTGGAAGACAGCTTCAGCGCTAACTTCAATATTCTGGTGTCCGGCCAGCCCCGCGTGATGGGTGTGCGCGAAATTCTCAAGGAGTGGACGGCCTTCCGCGTGGAGTGCGTGCGCCGCCGCACCTACTACGACCTGCACGGCAAGGAAAAGCGCCTGCACCTGCTCAAGGGTCTTGCTGCCATCCTGCTGGACATTGACAAGGCAATCAAAATTATCCGCACCACCGAGGAAGAGACCGAAGTGGTGCCCAACCTGATGATCGGTTTTGGCATCGATGAAGTGCAGGCCGACTATGTGGCCGAGATCAAGCTGCGTCATTTGAACCGGGAATATATCCTCAAGCGCACCAGCGAGATCGAACAGCTGGAGAAGGACATTGCCGACCTGAACGATATCCTTGCAAAGCCCGCCCGCATCCGCCGCATCATCATCAATGAGCTGAACGATGTTGCCAAGAAGTACGGCCAGCCCCGCCGCAGCGAGATCCTGTACGATCTGCCTGAGGAAGAGAACGGCTCCGAGGAGGAAGAAGCGCCGGATTACCCCGTGACGGTGTTCTTTACCCGCGAGGGCTACTTCAAAAAGATCCCGCCGCAGGGTCTGCGCACCGCTGGTGCCCATAAGCTGAAAGAAGGCGACGAGATCGTGCAGCAGATCGAGACCCGCAACAACGTGGAAGCGCTGTTCTTTACCGACAAGCAGCAGGTGTACAAGGTGCGTCTGGCTGAGCTGGAGGACGGCAAGGTGGCCCAGATGGGCATTTTCATCCCGGGCCGTCTGGGCATGGACGAGGGCGAGAACGTGCTCTCCATGGTGATCACCAGCGACTACAGCGGCTTTATGCTGTTCTTCTTTGCCAGCGGCAAGTGCGCGAAAATTCCGCTCAGCTCCTATGCCACCAAGCAGAACCGCCGTAAGCTGCTCAAGGCCTACTGCGACAAGGAGCCGCTGGCGAAGCTCTTCTTCCTGCCGGAGGAAACGGAGCTTGCCATCCGCACCAGCGCCAGCCGGATGCTGCTGGTGGGCACGGCGCAGATCGCGGCCAAGGCCACCCGCGACAGTCAGGGCGTGGCAGTGGTTACCCTGAAAAAGAACCAGACCATCGCTTCGGTGGTGCCTGCGGACACGCTGGAGCTGGCGAACCCCCACCGCTACCGTGTGCGCAGCCTGCCCGCTACCGGTGCGCTGCTCCGCGCCGAGGACGAGGGCGAGCAGATGAGTCTGCTGTAAAACGCTTTTTATTGAGAAATGGCTCCGCTTCGCTCTGCCATTCTTAGCGGAAGTTGATTTTAAGGATTGCAAATTGGAAAAATCTGCGGATTTTTCCAATTTGCCTTTTCACAAGAAAGGCTGCAACGGCAAACGGCATCTTGCTGCTGTCGGCTTGCAGCCGTCGCGCAGAGGAAAATGCATTTTCCGGCAGCGACCCCACCCGTGAAAATGTGTTTGGAGCGGCCCGCAGGCCGCGACAAACACGAAAATAAAAATGGAAATTCCGCTGTTATTGTCAGAGCGAAGCGGAGACAATTTTAAATCGTTTCTATATAAAAGAGGAAACTGCAATGCAAAACATCGACCTGATCTGTGTGGGCAAGCTGAATGCAAAATATTTCGCCGAGGGCGTGGCCGAGTACCAGAAGCGCCTTGCCGCCTTCGCGTCCTTCCGCATCATTGAGCTGCCGGAGGAAAAGATCGAGGAGAAGAACGCCTCGGATGCCGTGGTAAAAAAGGCACTGGACAAGGAGGGCAAGGCCATCCTGTCCAACGTGCGCAAGGGTGCTGCCATCGTGGCTATGTGCATTGAGGGCAGGCAAATCTCCTCCGACGAGCTGGCGCAGTTCCTTGCGGACCGTGCGAACAGTGGGGCAGGAGACGTGGCCTTTGTGATCGGCTCGTCCCACGGCCTGTCCGATGAGGTGAAAAAGGCCGACGCCCTCAAGTTCAGCATGGGACGCATCACCATGCCCCACCAGCTGGCCCGCCTTGTGCTCACGGAACAGATCTACCGCGCCTGCACCATCAATGCAGGAATGAAATACCATAAATAAGTGCAAAAACCGGTCTGTTCCCCAAAGCAGGCCGGTTTTCGGCTTTACAAGCGGCGCAAAACATGGTACAGTAAAGATACTGTGCTTTCCCTTTGAAAAGCACGCCCGGCAGTGGGGAAAGCTGCCGGAACGATACAACAACGACACGGCAAACCAGCCGCGGACGGAAAGGATGTACTACAATGGAACAGAGCGAAAAGACCCTTGATATGATCGTCAATCTCTGCAAGAACCGTGGTTATGTGTTCCCCGGTTCCGAGATCTACGGCGGTCTGGCCAACAGCTGGGACTACGGCCCGCTGGGCGTCGAGTTCAAGAACAATGTCAAAAAGGCATGGCTGAAGAAATTCGTGCAGGAGAGCCCCTATAATGTGGGTCTGGATGCAGCCATCATCATGAACCCTCAGACCTGGGTGACCACCGGCCACGTCTCCAGCTTCTCGGACCCCCTGCTGGACTGCCGCGCCTGCAAGGCACGCCACCGCGCCGACAAGCTGATCGGTGAGGAGCACCCCGAGGTGAATGTGGATGCCATGAGCTTTGACGAAATGGATGCTTTCATCGCAGAGCATGAGGACATCGTGTGCCCGGTGTGCGGCAAGCACGATTTTACCCCCATCCGCAAGTTCAACCTGATGTTCAAGACTGCCATCGGCGTTACTGAGGACAGCTCTTCCACCTGCTATCTGCGTCCTGAGACCGCACAGGGCATCTTTGTCAACTTTGCCAACATCCAGCGCACCACCCGCCGCAAGCTGCCCTTCGGCGTGTGCCAGGTGGGCAAGGCTTTCCGCAACGAGATCACCCCGGGCAACTTCACCTTCCGCACCCGTGAGTTCGAGCAGATGGAGTGCGAGTTCTTCTGCAAGCCCGGCACCGATCTGGAATGGTTCGCTTACTGGAAGGACTATTGCGAGAACTGGCTGCTGAGCCTTGGCATCAAGAAGGAGCACCTGCGCCTGCGTGACCACGAGCCTGCAGAGCTGGCCTTCTACAGCCGCGCTACCACCGATATCGAGTACGCCTTCCCGTTCACCGACTGGGGTGAGCTGTGGGGCATCGCGGATCGTACCAACTACGACCTGACCCGCCATCAGGAAGCTTCCGGCAAGAGCCTGGAGTACTTCGACAGCGAGACCAACGAGCACTACATCCCCTACGTCATTGAGCCGTCTCTGGGCTGTGACCGTGTGGCTCTGGCTTTCCTGTGCGAAGCATACGACGAGGAGCACCTGACCGACAGCAAGGGCAAGGAGGATATCCGTACCGTGCTGCATCTGCATCCGGCTCTGGCTCCCTACAAGTGCGCCGTGCTGCCCTTGAGCAAGAAGCTGGGCGAGAAGGCCATGGAGATCCGCAACGAGCTGAGCAAGTACTTCATGGTGGATTACGACGATACCGGTTCCATCGGCAAGCGTTACCGCCGCGAGGACGAGATCGGCACCCCGTACTGCATCACCGTGGACTTTGACACCGTGGGCGACGAGGCCAAGGGCATTGCTGCCGACAACTGCGTCACCGTCCGTGACCGCGACACCATGGAGCAGGTGCGTATGCCCATCTCCGAGCTGAAAGCTTATATCGAGAGCAAGATCGAGTTCTGAGAAAAATTCGCTTTCAGGCGATAAAAAACAGCCCCGCCGTTGCAATTTCGGCGGGGCTGTGCTATAATACAAATAAAGAAAGTGCTGTCTGGCAAACGGTCAGTACCTTTCCGGCGCGATAATCAAAAGATGACCGCTCAGGTTTGGACGCTGAGGGCGGTCATTTTTTGTTGTTGAAGATCTTCCACGCGATATCGAAAATGCCAAAGCTCACGGTTGCAAGCAATGTGAGCAGAGCCAGAGTTTCTAAAAGCGTCATGAAGCATCACCCCCTTCGCTGCAAAGCGTCGGGGTACGACAAAAATGTTCGCCTTCCCGACGCAGGGCCGAAAAGGCATAGACCGCCTGCCGTATGTAGACAGCACTCTCAAAAGACAGTATAACAGACGTTTCCTGCTTTTTCAACAGCGGGAGGTGTCTGTTTTCTTTTTACTGGACAGAACGGCTTGTACCGGGTATACTGAAAAACAGAAAAACATGATTTTTACACCGCAGGAGGTTCTACCGTGGAAAACTTTGACGAACTGCTGAAAAAATATGCCGATTTCATCGTCCGGGTGGGGGTGAACCCGCAGCCCGGACAGACCCTCATCATCAACTGCCCGCTGGAGGGCGCGCCGCTGGCGCGGCTGTGCGTGCGCAGTGCCTACGAAGCCGGTGCCCGGGATGTGCAGGTGAACTGGAGCGATGACGCTGTGGCCCGCGCCCGCATGGAGCTGGGCAGCGAGGAGGCCCTGACCGACCTCAAGCCATGGCAGCTGCGCCGCTATCTTGACTATGCTGAAAGCGAGGGCGGCGTGTGCGTACTGCATCTCATTGCGGACGACCCGGAGCTGTATGCGGGCATTGACGGCAATAAGATCAGCCGGGTGAATGCCGCCCGCCGCGCCTTTATGGAGGAGTGGCAGGAGTACACCATGAACGACCGGGTGCAGTGGTCCATTGCGGCCCTGCCCAGTGTGCCGTGGGCAAAGAAGGTCTTCCCGGAGCTGGACGCGGATGCCGCCATGGAAGCGCTGTGGAAGCTGATCTTTGACGTCTGCCGGGTCACCGGTGGCGACCCGGTGAACGAGTGGCAGGCCCATATGGAGCGGCTCAGCACTCTGCGGGATAAAATGAACGCGCTGGACTTGGAAAGCGTGCATTTTGAGAGCAGCAATGGCACGGACCTGACCGTGGGTCTTGCGGATCAGGCTGTGTGGGAAAGCGCCGCCAGCAAGAGCGAAAAGGGCGTGGTGTTCCTGCCCAACATCCCCACGGAGGAAGTGTTCACTGCGCCCCACAAGGACAGAGTAGAGGGCATCGTCTACGGCACAAAGCCCTATGTGTTCAACGGCCAGCTCATCAAGGACTTCCGTGTCACCTTTGAGAAGGGCCGGGTTGTGGACTACCACGCCGAGCAGGGACAGGTGCTGCTGGGCCGTCTGCTGGACGGCGACGAAGGCTCCCGCAGCATTGGCGAGGTGGCACTGGTGCCGGCAAGCAGCCCCATCAATCGCAGCGGCAAGCTGTTCTACAGCACGTTGTTTGACGAAAATGCCGCCTGCCACATCGCTTTTGGTGCCAGCTACCCCGGCACCACGAAGGGCGGCACGGCGCTGACGAAGGAAGAGCTGCTGGCCCGCGGCATGAACCAGTCCCGCCTGCATGAGGATGTGATGATCGGTGCAGAGGACAGCCATATCACCGGAAAATGCCGCGATGGCCGCACCGTGGAGCTGTTCAGGGACGGCGTGTGGGTGCTGTAAAAGACCCTGCGGCGAAAAAAATCTGCGAAAATGCTTGCATAATCGCGGGATGTATGGTATATTCTAGTAGTACGATATAGTTTAACCTGAAACGTGGGCCGCAAGGTCCGCGTTTCTTGTTTGTTTGGAGGTTTTTTATGGCGAAGCAGTCTGGCGGCAACACCGCCCAGAGAGTCGAAGCGCTTGTCCGCCCCACCGTGGAGGGCATGGGCCTGCGCCTGTGGGATGTGGTTTTTGAAAAGGAAGGTCCAGACTGGTATCTTCGCGTGCTCATCGACAAGGACGGCACCATGGATACCGACACCTGCGCGGATGTTTCCCATGCGCTGGACCCCATCCTTGACGAGGCAGACCCCATCGACCAGAGCTATTATCTGGAAGTGGGCAGCCCCGGCCTTGGCCGTAAGCTGACCCGCCCGGAGCACTATGAAGCCCTCGAGGGCCAGAAGATCCGGGTAAAGCTCATCCGCCCGAGTGCAGACGGCGTGCGTGAGTTTTCCGGTATCCTGACAGGCCGCGAGGGCAGCACCGTTACAGTGAACACCGATGCGGGCGCTGTCACCTTTGAGGTGAACGCCGCATCCAGCGTGAACCTGTGCGACGATGAAGACCTGTTTGACTAACATAGATAGAGAGTAAATTACAGGAGGAACCCGAAAAATGGCAGCAGCGAACAATGAATTTTTTGAAGCTCTCTCCATGCTGGAGCACGAGCGCGGCATCACCGCAGAATACCTGATCGAAAAGATCAAGGCTGCGATCATCATTGCCGTCAAGAAGAACTATGAGGTGGAAGAGGACCACGTGAAGGTGGATATCGACCCCGCCGCAGGCCGCTTTGATGTGGCCCTGATCCAGGACGTTGTGGCCGACGAGGACTGGTACGACGAGCACTCTGAGATCGGCATTACCGAGGCACAGAAGATCCGCAAGAGCTACGAAGTGGGCGACCGCATCGTGACCCCCCTCAAGACCAAGGACTTCGGCCGCATTGCAGCCCAGACCGCAAAGCATGTGATCCGTCAGGGCATCCGCGAGGCTGAGCGCAGCCAGCAGCTGAGCGAGATCCAGTCCCGTGCACACGACATCGTGCAGGCCACCGTTACCCGCGTGGACCCGGAGAAGGGCATCGTTGCTCTGGATCTGGGCAAGGGCGGCGAGGCTATCCTGCCCCACAACGAGCAGGTGCCCGGCGAGGTGTACACCGAGGGCCAGACCCTGCAGGTCTACGTTGTGGACGTGGTCAGCACTGAGCGCGGCCCCCGCGTTATGATCAGCCGCACCCACCCCGGCCTTGTCAAGCGCCTGTTTGAGCTGGAAGTGCCCGAAATTTTTGACGGCACTGTGGAGGTCAAGGCCATCAGCCGCGAGGCCGGTGCCCGCACCAAGATGGCTGTTTGGAGCAAGGACCCCAACGTGAACCCTGTTTCCGCCTGCATCGGCGAGCACGGTGCCCGTGTAGCTGCTGTTGTGGAAAAGCTGGGCGGCGAAAAGATCGACATTGTGAAGTGGAGCGAGGATATCTCCGAGTTCATCTCCGCAGCACTCAGCCCGGCCAAGGTGGTCAAGGTGGAACTGCTGCCCGGCGAGACCCGTTCCTGCCGTGTGACCGTGCCCGACCAGCAGCTGAGCCTTGCCATTGGCAACAAGGGCCAGAACGCACGCCTGTGCGCACGCCTGACCGGCTACAACATTGATATCCGCCCCGAGAGCGGCTATTATGGCGAGGAAGAGCCCAAGAAGGAAGCCGAGACCGACACCGAGTAATTCTGGCGCAGATGGCCAAAGGAGGGAAACCGGATGGCACAGAAAAAGATCCCTTCCCGCCAGTGCATCGGCTGCATGACCAGCCGCCCCAAAAAGGAGCTGGTGCGTGTGGTGCGTGCACCCAGCGGAGAGATCAGCATTGATCTGGTCGGCAAAAAGCCGGGCCGCGGCGCGTATCTCTGCCCGAACCCCGACTGCCTGACCAAGGCAAAAAAGAAAAAGGCGCTGGAGCGCTGCTTTGAGCAGCCGGTTCCCGCCGAAGTTTACGAGGCTCTGGCCGCACAGCTGGCCGAAGCCGCAAAGGAGGCAGCAGCAAATGGCAAAGAAGAATAACACCCCCGCAAAGCCCAAGCTGCCGCCGGAGGAAGCGCTGTATCAGGCGCTGAGCCTGTGCCGCAAGGCGGGCGCACTGACCATGGGCTTTGATGCCGTGGAAGATGCCTGTGTCAAGAGCAAGGCATGGCTGGTGATGGTGGCAAGCGATGCCAGCGCCAAGACCGTGCAGCGCCTCGACTATTCTGTGGGCGATCTGGTGGATGTGATCACCATGCCGCTTACGCAGGATAAACTGGCCGATATCAGCCGCAAGCCTGTGGCTGTTTACGCGGTGACTGACCGCAACCTCGCAAAGCTCTGCTTTGACCGCCTGTCGGACTGCGGAGCAATCAAAAATGAGGAGGATATGACCGAATGATCGTAAAATATAAAGTGAGTGATTTTGCAAAGGACCTGAACCTTTCCGCCAAGAAGGTCCTGGATGAGCTGAACGCCATGGGCAGCACCGGCAAGAAGAACAGCTCCAATCTGGAAGAGAACGAGCTGAACTACCTGCTGGAAAAGTTCAGCAAGGATAACAGCGTGGCAAATCTGGACGAATTCCTGAACAGCGCCAAGGCCGCAAAGGAAGAGCCGAAGCCCACTGAGAAGAAGGCCGAGAAGAAGGCCGAGAAAAAGCCCGAAGCTCCCAAGGCGGAAAAGAAGCCGGAGCAGCCTGCCGCCAAAAAGGCAGAGCCTGCCCAGCAGGATAAGAACGGCAATAAGCATAACGAAAAGAAGAACGAGCAGCACAAGAAGCGCGAGGAAAAGACCGTTTCTCTCAGTGAGCTGGCTCGTGAGACCGGTGCCAAGGCATCCGCTGCTCCGGCACAGGCTGTGTCCGTGCGCCGCGAGGACAATCAGGTCACCGTGGATACCCGCACTGTGGATATGAACGTGGACCGCTTCGATGCCCGTTACGATGATCTGGCTTCCACCAAGAACACCGAGAACCGCCGCAAGCCCACCCCGCAGGGCAACAAGCAAAAGTTCACCCAGCGCGGTCAGCGCCAGCGCCAGCAGTTCCAGAAGGGCAAGCGCGAGACCGAGTTCGAGCGTCTGCAGCGCATCCAGCTGGAAAAGGCCCGCAGCGCACAGCTGAAGGTGATGATCCCCGACGAGATCACCGTGGGCGAGCTGGCTGCCCGCCTGAAGCAGCAGGCCGGCAAGGTCATTGCCAAGTTCATGCAGATGGGTGAGATGCACGCCATCAACGATGTGATCGATTTCGATACCGCTTCTCTGCTGGCAGAGGAGTTCCACGCAAAGGTCGAGCACGAGGTGCATGTGACCATCGAGGAGCGCCTGTTCACGCAGGAAGAGGATTCGCAGGAGGATCTGGTGGAGCGTCCCCCGGTGGTCTGCGTCATGGGCCACGTTGACCACGGCAAGACCAGTATTCTGGATGCCATCCGCAAGACCAACGTTACCGCAGGCGAGGCCGGCGGCATCACGCAGGCCATCGGTGCATATCAGGTCAAGGTCAACGACAGCCTCATCACCTTCCTGGATACCCCGGGCCATGAGGCATTCACCTCCATGCGTGCCCGCGGTGCCAATATGACCGATATCGCCGTTCTGGTGGTTGCTGCCGACGACGGCATCATGCCCCAGACCATCGAGTCCATCAACCACGCCAAGGCTGCAAATGTCAAGATTATCGTGGCAATGAACAAGATGGATAAGCCCACCGCAAACCCCGAGCGCGTGATGGAAGGCCTGACCAAGTACGGCATCATCACCGAGGACTGGGGCGGCGATGTGGCCTGCATCCCGGTGTCTGCCCTGACCGGCATGGGCATCAACGACCTGCTGGAGCGCATTGCTCTGGAAGCTGAGGTCATGGAGCTGAAGGCAAACCCCAACCGCCGCGCCAAGGGTGCGGTCGTCGAGGCCCGTCTGGACAAGGGCCAGGGCCCCATTGCCACCATTCTGGTGCAGAACGGCACCCTGCACTCCGGCGATGTGATCATTGCCGGCACCGCTGTGGGCCGCGTGCGCACCATGCGCAGCGACAAGGGCCAGCTGCTGAGCGATGCCGGCCCCTCTACCCCTGTGGAGATCACCGGCCTGACCGCAGTGCCGGAAGCAGGCGACCTGTTCGAGGCTGTTGAGGACGAGCGTCTGGCCCGTGAGCTGGCCGAACAGCGCGTTGCTGCCGCCAAGGAAAAGCAGTTCTCCTCCTTCCAGAAGGTCACGCTGGATAACCTGTTCAGCCAGATGGCTCAGAACGACATGAAGGAACTGGCCATCGTGGTCAAGGCCGATGTGCAGGGCTCTGCCGAGGCTGTGAAGCAGAGTCTGGAGAAGATCTCCAACGAAGAGGTGCGCGTGCGTGTCATCCATGCCGGCGTCGGTGCCATCAGCAAGTCCGACGTGGATCTGGCCGATGCCTCCAACGCCATCATCATCGGCTTCAACGTCCGCCCGGACAATGTGGCCAAGGAAGAAGCTGCTGCCACCAAGGTGGAAATGCGTATGTACCGCGTCATCTATGATGCCATCAACGATGTCACCGACGCTATGAAGGGCATGCTGGCTCCCAAGTTCCGCGAGGTGTCTCTGGGCGAGCTGCAGGTCCGTCAGGTGTACAAGATCTCCAATGTGGGCACCGTTGCAGGCTGCCGCGTGACCAGCGGCAAGATCACCCGCGACAGCAAGGTGCGCGTGGTGCGTGACGGCATCGTGATCACCGAGGACGAGATCGCATCCCTGAAGCGCTTCAAGGATGATGCCAAGGAAGTGGCCGAGGGCTACGAGTGCGGCGTTACTCTGGCAAAGTTTGCCGACGTTAAGGAAGGCGACGTGTACGAAGCCTTCAAGATGGAAGAGTACCGCGATTAAGATCTGAAATATCCCTCTCCGTCATTGCTGGCGCAATGCCACCTCCCCCGAGGTGGGAGGTTTGCAGAGAAACGGAACGTTTGCCGTATCCACGCAAAAAGCTCGTCCCTCGGGAGAGCTGCCGAGCGAAGCGAGGCTGAGAGGGTTTTCTTTTATAGGGAGAAATACTATGTCTCAGAAGAATATGGGCCGTCTGGCGCAGGATATGAAGCGCGAGATCATTGCCATCATCGGCAGGCTGAAGGACCCGCGTCTGGAGGGCGGTCTGCTCACCGTCACCCGTCTGGATGTGACCCCTGATCTGGATGTGGCCAAGGTGTATGTGAGCGTGATGGGCCGCGAGGACGGCCCAAAGCCCGCCATCGAGGCACTGAACCGCGCGGCAGGCCATGTGCGCACTGAAGTGAGCAAGAAAATGCACATCCGCAAGGCTCCCCGCTTCATCTTCGTAGAGGATGACGGTGCCGCCTATGCAGCCCACATCAACGAGCTGCTCCGCACGCTGAACGTGAACGGCGACGCTGACACCGAAGCCAGCGCACCGGAGGAGACCGAAGAATAATTCCGCCTGCGGAAAGGATGGATCATGGAATGACAGAACAGTTGAATGTGCAGCAGATGGCCCAGCGCCTGATGACGGCGGACAACATTTTGATTCTGTGTCACAAAAACCCGGATGGCGATACCATTGGCTGCGGCAGCGCGCTGTATTGTGCACTGAAAGCACTGGATAAAAATGTGGCAGTGCTTTGCTCCGATGCCATTCCCAACCGGTATGCGTTTACCAACGCACATATGTTCAAAGGTGAGTTTGAGCCGCAGACGGTGGTAGCGGTGGATGTCGCCAGCGTGCAACTGTTTGGAGAAAACAACGGTATGACGCAGTTCTCGCGCCATGTGGACCTGTGCATCGACCATCACGCAGGCAACAGCGGCTATGCCGACTTCACCCTGCTGGATGGCAGCGCTGCAGCGGCGGCAGAGCTGCTGTACGAGGTAATCAACGCCATGGGCGTTGCCATTACGCCGCACATTGCAGACTGCCTTTACACCGGCCTTGCAACCGACACCGGCTGCTTCCGGTTCTCTTCCACCACGGCAAACACCCACATTGTGGCGGCAAAGCTCATTGAGGCGGGCTGTCATGTGGAAGAGCTGAACACCCTGCTGTTCGATACCAAGCCCCGTGAGCGCATGGAGGCCGAGCGCATTGCCCGCAACCATCTGGAATACTATCTGGACGGCCGATGCGCGCTCATCTACCTCACCCGGGACGAGATCGAGCAGAGCGGGGTGGACCCGGCCGATCTGGAAGAACTGACCAGCCTGCCTGTGAGCATTGAGGGCGTAAAGGTGGGCCTGACTCTGCGGCAACAGCCCGGCGGCAGCTACCGTATCAGTGTGCGCACCGCAAAGGGCGTGGACGCCTGCGCCATCGCCCGGCGTCTGGGCGGAGGCGGTCACAGCCGCGCTGCAGGCTGTGAGCTGCTGGGCAATCTGGAAAACGCAAAAAATGCAATTCTGGCAGAGGTGGAAGCCGAGCTGGACGCACCGCAGGAGGAAGCATAAATGCAGGGCATCCTGATCGTTGACAAGCCCATGGACTGGACCAGCTTTGATGTGGTGGCAAAGCTGCGCGGCGTGCTGGGCACCCGCAAGCTGGGCCACAGCGGCACGCTGGACCCCATGGCCACCGGCGTGCTGCCGGTGTTCTGCGGCGGTGCCAGCAAGGCAGTGGACCTGCAGCTGAACCACGATAAAAGCTACCGTGCGGTTTTAAAACTGGGCGCACGCACCGACACCGGCGATGTGACCGGCACTGTGCTGGAAACGGCTCCGGTCACGGCGGGCGAAGGGGAACTGCTGGCCGTGCTGCCACAATTCATCGGCCCGCAGATGCAGGTGCCGCCCATGTACTCGGCCATCAAGCTGAACGGTCAGCCGCTGTATAAGCTGGCCCGTGAGGGCGTGACCGTGGAGCGCAAGGCGCGCCCCATTGAAATTTACAGCATCACCTACGGCGGCAGCCCTGCCGAAAATGAGTATGTGCTGGATGTAACGTGCTCCAAGGGCACCTATATCCGCACATTGCTGGAAGACATTGCCGCCGCCATGGGCCAGAAGGGCACCATGAGCGCACTGCGCCGCACCTCGGCGGGCGTGTACACCGAAGCCGATGCCCACACGCTGGAGGAAATTCTTGCCGCAAAAGAGCAGGGCATGGACGCACTGGAAGCGCTGATGCTGCCGGTGGAAAGCGTGTTTGAAAGCCTGCCGCTGCTGGTGGTGGAGCCTTGGGTGGAACAGCATTTGTACAACGGCTGCCCCACCAGCCGGTATCCGGCAGCAGATGGCCGCTACCGGGTGCGCAATGCCGCCGGACAGTTTTTGGGCCTTGCCAATATCGTACAGGGTGTGCTGCGGGTGGAAAAACTGTTCGTAGAACGTAATTGAAAAAGGAAACAAAACCCATGCAGATCATTTCACAATTTGCACCGCTGCCGCTGGCGCAGCCGGAAAAAGGCACCGCAGTGGCAATGGGCTTTTTTGACGGCATCCACATCGGCCACCGTGCGGTGATCGAAAGCGCCGTGCAGTGGGCCAAAGAACACGATGCCGCCCCGGCGGTGTTTACCTTCAAGCTGCCGATGGTGAATAAGATGAAGGGCAAGCGCCTGCTTTCCACAGCGGATAAGCATGCTCTGATCGCAAGCCTTGGCGTGGAGTATTACCTCACGCCGGACTTTGAGGAGATCAAGGGCCTGACCCCGGAGCAGTTCGTGCTGGGCATCGTGCGGGACTGCAATGCCCGTGCGCTGGTCTGCGGCGAAAACTTTACCTTTGGTGCCAAAGCGGCCGGCAACCCGGAGCTGCTGCGCACCCTCTGCGCTCCGTTGGGCGTGGAGGTGATCGTGGTGCCCATGGCGCAGTTTGAGGAAAAGCCGGTGTCTTCCACCCGCATCCGCACCGCGCTGGAAGGCGGCGACATCCCGGCAGCAAACGCCATGCTGGGGATGCCCTACGCCATCCGGTTCGAGGTGCAGCACGGTGCAGGTCTGGGCCACACGCTGGGGGTGCCCACCATCAACCAGCTGTATCCCGAGGGCTTTCAGCTGCCCCGCAGCGGCATTTATATCACCCGCACCCACATTGGCGGGGTGTGGTATCCTTCGGCCACCGGCCTTGGCAGCCGCCCTACCGTCAATGATGATGCCACCAAGGTGACCTGCGAGACCTTTATCCCGGGCTTTTCCGGCGACCTCTACGGCACCGACCCGGTGGTGGAGTTCCACGCCTACCTCAGCCCCAGCAAAAAGTTTGATACGCTGGACGAGCTGCGGGCCTGCATCAACAACGCTGCAAAGCGTGCACAGGAATATTTTGCATAAGAAAAAGACCTGTCCTTCCGGAGATCCCGGAAAGGCAGGTCTTTTTATACTGCTTATTCGTAGTCGATGGGTAAAGTGGGCAGACCGTTCAGTTCAAGGCCCGCTGTGTGGCCTGCAATGTACTGGTAATACCCCTGCGCCGCGATCATAGCGCCGTTGTCACCGCAGAATTTCAGCTCCGGCAGATAAACTTTTGCACCCAGCTTCTGGGCACCGTCGTTCACCAGCTGACGCAGCCGTCCGTTGGCGGCAACGCCGCCTGCCAGACACACCTGCTTTGCGCCGGTGTCCGCTGCGGCCAGCAGCAGCTTTTCGGCCAGAATGCCCGCAATGCGGTCCTGAAAGCTGGCGGCAAGGTCGGGCACATTCACTTCTTCGCCCTTCATCTGGGCCTTGTTCACCTCATTGAGCACGGCGGTTTTCAGGCCGGAAAAGCTCACGTTGTACTTGCCGTCCACATGGGGCACCGGCAGGCGATAGGCCTTGGGGTTGCCGGTCTTGGCGGCATTGGCCACGCTGGGGCCGCCGGGATAGGGCAGACCCAGCGTGCGGGCCACCTTGTCAAAGGCTTCACTGGCGGCATCGTCCACCGTGTGGCCGAGGATGTGGTAATGGGTGTAGTCCTGCACCTCCACAATGTGGCTGTGGCCGCCGGAGGCCACAAGGCAGAGGAAGGGAGGCTTCAGCTCCGGGTGGGTGAGGTACAGTGCGGCAATGTGTCCGCGCAGGTGGTGCACCGGCACCAAAGGCTTATTGGCCGAGTAGGCCAGACCCTTGGCAAAATTCACGCCCACCAGCACTGCACCGATCAGGCCCGGCGCAAAGGTGACGGCCACGGCATCCACATCGTCGATGGTCTTGCCTGCATCCAGCAGGGCTTTTTTGACCGTAGCGCTGATAAATTCGCAGTGGCGGCGGCTGGCGATCTCCGGCACAACGCCGCCGTAAAGAGCCTGTTCTTTTACGCTGGTGGAAATGACGTTGCTCAGCAGGTGCCGGCCGTCCTCCACCAGAGCTGCGGCGGTCTCGTCGCAGGTGGATTCAATTCCCAAAATAATCATGTTTTAGTGGGCCTCCAGCCAGTTTTTGCCTGCGTGCACATCGGTGCTCAGGGGCACGGCATACTGCACGCAGCCTTCCATTTCCTCCCGCAGGATCTGCGCAGCCTTTTCGGCTTCAGCCTGCGGTGCTTCCACGATCAGTTCATCATGGACGGTCAGGATCAGGCGGCTTTCCATCTTTTCGTTCCGCAGCCGCTTCCATACCCGCACCATAGCCAGCTTGATCACGTCGGCCGCAGTGCCCTGAATGGGGGTGTTGCGGGCCATGCGTTCGCCGCTGGAACGCACATTGAAGTTGCTGCTTGCCAGCTCCGGCAGAGCACGGCGGCGGCCGAACAGGGTGGATACATAGCCCACGGCCTTGGCATCGGCAATGGTCTTATCCATGTAGCCGCTCACCTTGGGGAACGCGGCCAGATAGTTCTTGAGGAAGGCATCTGCCTCCTTCACACTCACGCCGATGTCCTTGGCAAGGCTGTAAGCGCCCTTGCCGTACATGATGCCAAAGTTGATGGCCTTGGCAGAAGAGCGCAGCCGGGAGGTGACTTCTTCCTGCGGGATGCCGTAAATTTTTGCGGCGGTGCTGCGGTGGATGTCCTCGCCGTTCAAAAACGCCTGCTGCATGTGCTCATCGCCGGTAATGTGGGCCAGAATGCGCAGCTCGATCTGGCTGTAGTCGGCATCCACCAGCACACAGCCCGGCTTTGCAATAAAGTAGGCGCGCAGCTGGCTGCCCAGCTCGGTGCGGATGGGGATGTTCTGCAGGTTGGGGTTATCGGACGAGAGCCGTCCGGTGCGGGCCTCGGTCTGGTTGAAGGTGGAGTGGATGCGGCCATCCTCGCCAATCACCTTGAGCAGGCCCTCCACGTAGGTGGAGTTCAGCTTCTGGTAGGCGCGGTACTGCAGAATGTCCTCCACCAGCGGGTAATCCCGCAGGCTTTCCAGTGTTTCGGCATCCGTGGACCAGCCGCGCTGGGTCTTTTTGCCGTGGGGCAGGCCCATGGTGTCAAACAGCATTTCGCCCAACTGCTTGGGGCTGTTGGGGTTGAAGCTGGCGCTGCCGGTCTCCATGTGGATGCGGGTGAGCACCTGCTCCAGCTCAGTGCGCAACTTTACGCCGAACTGCTCGATGCCGTCTTTGTCCACCAGCACACCGGTGCGGGTCATATCGGCCAGCACCTGTGCCAGCGGGAACTCGATCTCATTGTAAAGGCTGTCCTCACCGCAGGCGGTGATCTCGGCCTTCATCTTGCAGAACAGGTCTGCAAGGCGGCCTGCATCCGGGTAATCGGCACAGGTAAAGGCAGCAGCGGCGCGGTAGCTGGCGGTCAGCTCGCTGATCTGATACTTGGAAGCAGATGCATCCAGCAGGTAGGCGGCAAGCTTGCCATCCCACACGATGCTGCTGCCCCAGCCGCCTGCGGCCATGGCCTTGGCATAGAGGGGCGCTGCGTTGAACACTTCCAGCGTTACGTCTGCGTTGTCCAGCAGGCGCACAAGGTCTGCATCCTCCAGCGGGTAAACGGTGCAGTCCTGCACGGCGTACCAGTTCTCCGGCTGCAGCACCACGTTGCGGGTGCCCTGCTTGCCCATCACGGCCGGGCGCGATGCTACCAGATAGGTGCCGGAAGGGGTCAGCGGCAGAGCTTCCAGCTCTGCTTCAGCCAGTTCGATGCCGTCCTCTTCTTCCGGGGCGGCAGGTGCAATGCCGTCCAGCCCAAAGCGAGGGATCAGAGAGTGGATCTCCAATTCCTGCAAAAGGCGCACGGCCTCGGCTTTGTTGCCCTCGCCCACGGCATAGGTGCCCTCGGCCGTGTCGATGGGGGCATCGGTGCGGATGGTGCCAAGGGTGTGGCTCAGCTGGGCCATCTCGCGGCATTCCAGCAAATGTTCCCGCTGTTTGGGCTTGATGAGCTTATCGTCGATGTGCTCGTACACGCCTTCCAGCGTGCCAAAGTTCTGCACAAGGGTCAGGGCGGTCTTTTCACCAATGCCCTTCACGCCCGGAATATTATCCGAAGCATCGCCCATCAGGCTCTTCACCTCAATGAGCTGTCTGGGCTGGATGCCGTATTTTTCCTGAATGGCATCCACGTCCATCGTCACCGTCTTGCTGCGTCCCATGACAGTGGCGGCAAGCAGCACAGTGGTGGTGTCACTGACCAGCTGCAGGCTGTCCCGGTCTCCCGTAGCAAGGAAGCAGTCGTCCTTCCGGGCGGCGCAGGCAGCGGCCAGCGTGCCAAGAATATCATCCGCTTCCCAGCCTTCGGCGGTGACGGTGCGGTAGCCGAGGTCTGCCAGAAGTTCCTTGAGCACCGGCATCTGCTGGGCCAGCTCTTCGGGCATGCCATGGCGGGTGGCCTTGTAGCCATCGTACATTTTGTGGCGGAAGGTGGGAGCCTTCAGGTCAAAGGCAACCGCCACCTCGTCGGGTTCGCACTCCTTAAGCAGGGAGAGCAGGATATTCAGAAAGCCATAGATGGCGTTGGTGTATCGTCCGTCCTTGGTGGTCAGCAGCTTGATGCCAAAAAAAGCACGGTTGGCAATGCTGTTGCCGTCAATGACCAGTAAACGCATAGTCGTGTTCCTCCATTGCATTATTACACATTCTGCATTATACCACAAAACCGTGCCCAGCGGGGGATTTTTGCGTAAAAAAGAGAGAAAGCCGCCAACATGGTTGACGGCCTTCCCTCTTACTCCTCGATGCGGATCGCGCTTACCGGGCAGGCGTTGGCTGCGTCCACAGCCTGCGGCACCTCCTCCGGTGGGATCGGCCCGGGCTGGGCCACGGCCAGCGTGCCTTCCATCTGGAACACGGCGGGGCAAAGCCCGGCGCACTGGGTGCAGCCAATGCACAGATCAGGGTCAACGTATGCGTTCATAGAAAAACCTCCTTCTGATAATGCCCTGCGGGCAGTATGGCCCATCCGGCTGCGAATTATGCCTATGCAGAGGGCACAGGATGTGGTACAATAAAAATTCAGGAGGGTACAGACCATGAATATTCAGATCTTTGGCACAAGCAAGTGCTTTGATACCAAAAAGGCCCAGCGCTATTTCAAGGAGCGCGGCATCAAGTTCCAGATGATCGACCTCAAGGAAAAAGAGATGAGCCGCGGCGAGTTCGAGAACGTGGCCCGCGCTCTTGGCGGCTGGGAAAAGCTGGTGGACCCCAATGCGAAGGACAAGCAGACCCTTGCACTTCTGGACGCACTGGTGGACTGGCAGAAGGAGGACAAGCTGTTTGAGAACCAGCAGCTGTTTTTAACGCCCATTGTACGCAATGGCCGCAAGGCCACCGTGGGCTACCAGCCCGATGTGTGGAAGACATGGGAATAAGGAATGCGCTTTTCACAAAAAAACCACGGGCATAGTTTTGCACAATGGGCCGGTATGTGGTATACTGGACACTGTAGCATTTGAGAACCCTGGGAGATAAAACAACTATGAAACATTATATTACCCCTGAAGAACATGCCCGGATGCAGCGCCGCCGCGGGCGGCAGGCACTGGGCCTTCTGGTTGCCATTCTGGTGATCGTGGGCTTTGTTACCGTGCTGCGGGCCGGTGTGGGCGCGGTGGCGAACCTGTTCGATGATACCGCCCAAAAGCAGGAATATGAAGATAAGCTGGAAGGGCTTGTGCTGTTTGACCCCATGCCATTTGACGGCATTGAGAACATCGACGACCTGACTCTGCGCGAAGCTGCGGTGTGGGGCTGCATCTATAATATTCAGGAAACGCAGGGCGGTTTTGACAACTACAATACCGACCCCGACACCGAACAGCTGCTGCTGCCCTCGCTGGATGTGGATGCCTACCTTGCAAAGCTGCTTGGCCCCGGCTTCAAGCTGACCCACCGCAGCTTTGAGATGGAGGATATGACCATCGAGTTTGACGATGCCACCCAGTGCTATAAGATCCCGGTCACCGGCACGGTGGGCTACTACCGCGCTGTAGTCACCAAGCTGTTCAAGCGCAGCGGCAAGCTGCATGTGACCGTGGGCTATATCCCCACCACCAGCACGGACGACAGCATCATCAATGTTTCTTCGGATACGCCCACCAAGTACATGGATTATCTGTTCGAGCGCCAGAGCGGCAGCTGGTATCTCACCGGCCTGACCGAGAGCGAGACCAAGGCCGAGAGCACGGAAAGCACACCGGCCGCGAATGTGCCGGAACCCATGGCAGAAAGCGATGTGCAGGATGCCATTCTTGCAGCAGCCGGTTCAGATTCTGCTTCGGCTGAGGCAGACAGCACCGCTGCAGACGAGGGCGTGGATACACAGGCGGAGGAACAGTCCGCCGACAGCACCGAGGCACAGGCGGACGAAAGCACAGCCAGCCCGGCGGCATAATACAAAACAAAAATACCGGATACAAGGCAGATGCTTCGTATCCGGTATTTTTTATTTGAGGTCAAATTTTACGATCACCAGCCGGTACCACAGGTACGGCACCATGTTCCAGATCATCCACAGCTCCATCAGGATGTAGTTGGGCAGATCCTTCAGGCGGAAAGGCCGCTTGCCCAGCCTGCCGCTTTTCAGCAGGGCAAAGGCTTCGTGCATCCCCTTGTCCCATGCCTCGCCAAAGCCCTGTTTGTGGAACTTGTAGCACTTGAGCAGGTAGCCCACGGCCAGCGGGATGAAGTTTAAAATCAGCATCAGCAGCGGTTCGTTCTTGAGGGGCAGCAGGATGCTGTTGCGGCCGCTCTGCTGGCTTTTGAAGGCGTTGTACTTCACCGCGCCGGTGCTGGCACCGCAGATGTGGTAGCACTTGGCGGTGGGGCAGAGCAGGTTTTTATAGCCTGCATTGTTGGCGCGCCAGCTCAGGTCCACATCCTCAAAGTAGGCAAAGAAGTTCTCGTCAAAATTGCCGATCTCGTCCAGAATGCTCTTGCGGTAGAGCGCCGCACCGCCGCAGGCCGAGAAGATGCGCTTTTGCCGGGTATAGCGGCTGGCGCGGCGGCCATCGCCGGTCTTGCAGGCAAAGCCCATCCATGTGACATAATCGCCGGCATCGTCGGCCAGCTCCCGGTCAAAGTGTCGGATCATCAGGCTCTGCACTGCAAAGATTTTCGGGTCGGTCTCAGCGGTGCGGATCAGCTCTTCCAGCCACTGGGGTTCGGCAAAGGCATCGTTGTTGAACAGCACCACATATTCACTGTCCGCCAGCGCAATGCCCTGATTCACTGCATGGGAAAAGCCGGTATTGGTGCCGTTTTCGATGAGGGTGAAATTTTCGCGGCTGCAATAGCTGCGGGCCTGCTCCAGACTTTCGTCGGTGGAACCGTTGTCCACCACAATGAGACGGAAGTTCTGTTCGGTCTGGGCATAGACCGACTCGATAGAATCCTTCAGCCAGCCCTTGCCGTTGATATTCGGGATCACGATAGTCGCTTTATACATAAATACTCCTGTATTTCAGTGCAAGTTCACGGGAACAGTATAGCATATCTGCACACAAAAAGAAACCGCATCCCGGCAGGATGCGGCTTCGGCAGGGCAAAAATTATGCGGCAAGGGCTTTCTCGATGTTGGAAAGAATGGTGTCGTGATCCTCGGCGCACACCAGAACCACCTCACCGGTGGGAGCTACGGTGACGGTGGCCGCCTTGGCGACCAGATACTGATCCTCAAGGTAGTGCTCCATGGACTGCTGCTCACTCTGCACATAGGCTTCCAGTGCGGCTTTCACGGCATCGGTCTTGCCCTCGGCTGGCTTTACGATGGCAACGGCGTAGCTGCGCACCATCATGGAGGAAACAGAGGCGGCAAAGCTCTCGTAGCTGCCGTCCTCAAGGCCCAGCAGGGGGAACACGATGTCTTTCAGCTCGTCATTCAGCTGGTCGGCCTCATACTCGGCGCTGTAGCCGTCGATGGCGGTGAATTTGCCGTCCTCACCTTTGGTAAAGATCATATCGTATTCGTTGTCCTCGTCGGTGCGGGCATCGTGGATGATCTGGGAGTAGTCCTTCGGGGCGGAAGAGTCGGCCTTGCTGCCGGCAGAGCAGCCCACCAGAGCAAGCAGGCACAGACCGGCAAGCAGGGAAGCAATGATACGTTTCATAAATGAAGTCCTTTCGTGTGTGAAAATCTTCGTGTGAAAGCGGGCGCAGCGGTTTTGAAGCTATTGTGTGCTGTTTTACGCCTGCTATCCATAATACGAAAGAACGCCCCGGCAGAATTGCACCGCAAACGTAACTATTTTATGAACAGCGTTACAGCATAAGGGCATCCAGCTCGCCGTGGTTCACCGGCGTGGAAAGGATGATCTGGGTGCTGGTGGTGCCCAGCTTCTGGAACTGCAGGATCAGGTGTTCCAGCTGGGGCATGCTGCCGCAGCTCACCTTGACAAGGAAGGTGTATGCACCCGTGACGTGGTAGCACTGCAGCACTTCCTTGCTGCTTTGCAGCAGCTCCAGAAAGGCATCCTGCTTGGAAGGTGCTACCGAAAGGCTGATGAGGGCATCCACATACATCCGGTCAGCGGGGCGGTTCAGGGTGACGGTGTAGCCGCTGATGATGCCATCCGTTTCCAGCTTGTGAATGCGGCTGGAAACAGCAGGACTGGTCAGCGATACCTGCTCGGCGATCTCCTTGACCGGCATCCGTGCGTTCTTTGCCAGCAGGGAGAGAATCTTACGATCCAGATCATCCATGGGGAATACTCCTTTTTGAAAATATGTTGGATTGTATAAAATTTTTTGAAAGTAAAGTTTTATTGTTGGTGCAAACATACAAAAGCCAAAAAATTTTGCTTTTGCTTTGCTTTGCGTTAATTATATAAAGTTTTATCGAAAAAGTAAAGACTTAATTTAAAGCAAAACCGGAAAATTTTGTTTGACAAGAAAACAAAAAGGGGTATAATACATCATGCAAGGCAGCGCAAAACAGAAAGCGCCTGCCGCTTTGAATTTGAGATTCACCACTTTATATACTTTCCCACCCCTCTATACACAAAAGCCCGCTGCCAGGCGGGTTTTTGTGTTTGTTGGGGATTTTTTCTTTTTGAAAAAAGCAGTGGCAGACAATGTACTCGACCCATAGAGCAGCTGCTTTCGGCTGCGACCCCGCCCGTGAAAATGCAAGCCCGGAAAGTCCGCAGACTTTCCGGGCTTGTTCTATCTCAAAATATTATTCCGCTGATGATAGCCGGAGCACAGCGGAGGCGATTTAGATCGTGTACGCCTATCAGACCAGATACCCTTCAAAGCAGTGCAGGTCTTCCGTCTTGACGATGCCCTCCAGATACAGCCCGTCCTCCCGGTATTCCTCCACCTGCACGCTGCCGCGCTCCCGCATGGGGGCGGCAAGGCCCAGTTTATCGTAGGGCAGCAGCACCTTTAAGGTGTGCACCCGGTCGCTGAGCACCTCGTCCAGCTTTGCCAGCAGGGTGTCCAGACCGTAGCCGGTCTTGGCACTGGTGAGCAGGATGTCCGGGTCAAAGCTCATGGCACCCGGCTTATCGCACTTGTTGTAGACGGTCAGGCGGGGGATGTCCGCACAGTCCAGCCCGTCCAGAACCTCGTCCGTGACGGCCAGCTGCTCTTCCCGCTGCTCATCGCCTGCGTCTGCCACACGGATGATCACGTCCGACCATGCCGCTTCTTCCAGCGTGGACTTGAAGGCTTCCACCAGATTGTGGGGCAGGCGGGACACAAAGCCCACCGTGTCCACCAGCAGCACCGCCATGCCGCTGGGCAGTATCAGCTTGCGGCTGGTGGGGTCCAGTGTGGCGAACAGCATGTCCGCTTCGGCTACGCTGGGGCCGCACAGAGCATTCATCAGGCTGGATTTGCCCACGTTGGTATAGCCTACAAGGCTGACCACCGGCATCCCGGTCTTGGCACGGGCCTTGCGGCTCTCGCCCCGGCGCTTTTCCATTTCGGCCAGCTTTTCAGCCAGCGCATCGATGCGGGCATGCACATGGCGGCGGTCCAGTTCCAGCTTGGTCTCACCGGCACCGCGGCGGGCACCACCACCGCCGCCGCCACCGCCGCCCTGACGGCTGAGCGCTTCGCCCATGCCCTGCAGACGGGGCAGGCGGTAGCGCAGAAGGGCCAGTTCGGTCTGCAGCTTGCCCTCGTTGGTGACGGCGCGGCTGCGGAAAATTTCAAGGATCAGCATGGTGCGGTCGATCACTTCCAGTCCGCCCAGCGCATTGGAGATGTTGCGGATCTGGCTGCCGGTCAGTTCGCCGTCAAATACGGCGCATTCCGCGCCCAGCGTTTCGGCGGCAAGGGATGCTTCCTCCAGCTTGCCGCTACCCAGCACGATGCCGGTCTCCGGGGTCTGGCGCTTCTGGGTCACCTGTGCCACGGCTTCCATGTGGTTTGCTTCGCACAGGGCGGAAAGCTCTGCAAGGCTGCGCTCGCAGTCCCACAGGCCCTGATCCAGCGCCAGCAGAATGACCTTCGTCGGGGGTGTTTCTACCAAAATATCGTAAAGTTCGCTCAAAGTAAGTCCTTTCTGTTATATCGTTCTCTTGTCAGCAGATAGCTTCTGCACTCCACCGGTGTGCCGTCAAACTTGTGATCAACGGTGTCGTGGTGGTACACAAAACCGGCTTTTTCCATCACCCGGCCGCTGGCAGGGTTCTCTTTTGCGTGGCAGCAGGTGAGCCAGCCGCCGTCTGTATTCTCAAACCAGTAGTTTACTGCTGCTTTTAAAGCTTCGGTTGCAAAACCATGGTTCCACCAGTGCTTCCCGATGCAGTAGCCTGCTTCCCAGATGCCGTCTGTGCAGTCCTGTTGCGGCCAGAGCGCTTTCTGTGCCGGGTCACCGAGCAGAGCATTGAAGATGCTGATGCTGCCAAACACCTGCCCGGAAGCCTTTTCCACAATGGCCCACTGGTAGTAGTCCGGGTTCGGGTAAAGGGTGGCCCATGCCGCCAGCAGACCTACGGTCTCCAGCGCGTTTTTGTGCGGCTCCCACCGCAGA
The DNA here is from genome assembly GCF_036632915.2 of Faecalibacterium taiwanense. Lineage (NCBI taxonomy): Bacteria > Bacillati > Bacillota > Clostridia > Eubacteriales > Oscillospiraceae > Faecalibacterium > Faecalibacterium taiwanense. The sequence goes on from NZ_CP155552.1 coordinate 1,009,548, forward strand.
AAGCGGGTCACTTCCGGGTCGGATGCCCAGTTCGTATACATCTGCTCGGCATCCTCGGGCAGAAGCTGGCGCAGGAAAAGCCGGTCGGTCTCAAGCGTTTGCGTTCCGGCATGGCGCATGGCACACACCTCCCCACTTTATAAAGTATGCATAGGATAGCACAAATTTTGCGTTCCTGCAAGCGCCGCCGTGAAAAAACGCTTGACCGGACGGCATTTGTGCATTAAACTGAAAGCCAAGCGTTTTTGTAGGAAAAAGGAGAACTCCCTCATGAAGGATGTGCGTGAAATTTTAAAAAAGCGCCCGCTGCTGTTCGATGGCGGCATGGGTACATATTATAAGGCAAAGCCCGGGCAGGAATGTGAGCAGGCAAACCTGCTGGACCCGGATGGCATTTTGACCGTGCACCGCGCGTATCTGGAAGCGGGTGCCGATGCGATCAAGACCAACACCTTCGGCCTGCCGCGCATGGCAGCAGCGCAGAACCCCATGTGGGAGGCCATGGCGGACGAAGGCTGGAAACTGGCTGCACAGGCCGCTGCAAAGACCAGCGCTGCCGTGTTTGCCGATCTTGGCCCGGCCCCGGACACCGAGGCACTCCCGGCGGCACAGATCTATACGGCCCTTGCCGAGCGGTTTGTCGCATTGGGTGCAAAGAACTTTTTGTTTGAGACGCTGAGCAGCGATGCCGGTGTGGCCGAAGCCGCGCGGCAGATCAAAGAAGCAGTGCCGGATGCCTTTGTGCTGGTGTCCTTTGCAGTGCTGCCGGACGGCTACACCCGCGAGGGCCGTCACTGCGCAGAGCTTGTGCGCAGCATGACTGCCTGCGGTGCAGTGGATGCTGTGGGCCTGAACTGCGTTTCTGCTCCCGGTGCCATGCGTGCGCTGGTGCAGCAGCTTGGCGAGACAAAGCTGCCGCTTGCAGTGATGCCCAACGCGGGCTACCCGGTGGTCACACGCACCCGGGTGCAGTATCAGGGCAGGCCGGAATATTTTGCACGGGAGCTGGCCCGCCTTGCTGCCGAGGGTGTGCGCATTCTGGGCGGCTGCTGCGGCACTACGCCTGCCCACATTGCGGCCCTGCGTGCGGCACTGGATGCCTTGCCGGAAACACTGCCTGCAGCCCCGGCAGTAGCAGTCTCCACTGCCGCAAAGCCGGAGGTGGAAAAAGACGATGCCTTCCTGCGCAAGCTGAACGCGGGCAAAAAGGTGATCGCCATTGAGCTGGACAGCCCCAAGGATGCCGACCTGACCGGCTATCTGGACGGTGCACGCCGCCTGCAGGCTGCTGGTGCAGACCTTTTGACCATTGCGGACTGTCCCATTGCCCGGGCACGGATGGATTCTTCGCTGGTGGCCTGCCGGGTGCACCGGGAGCTGGGGCTGAACGTGCTGCCCCACATGACCTGCCGCGACCGCAATCTGAACGCCACCAAGGCCCTGCTGCTGGGCCTGTACGCCGAGGGCGTGCGGGAGGTGCTGGCCATCACCGGCGACCCCATCCCCACCGCGGAGCGGGACGAGGTGAAAAACGTGTACCAGTTCAACTCCCGCAAGCTGGCGCAGTACATCGTCTCGCTGGCAGGGGAGGGCCGGGAGATGCCCTCGCCCCTCACCGTGTTCGGTGCGCTGAACCTGAACGCCCGCAACTTTGATGTGGAGCTGCGCCGCGCACAGGAAAAGCTGCAAAATGGCATGAGCGGCTTCCTTACCCAGCCGGTGCTCTCCGCACAGGCGGTGGTGAACCTGAAAAAGACCCGCGAAACGCTGGGCGAAAAGGCGAAAATTCTGGCCGGCATCATGCCGGTGGTGAGCCAGCGCAACGCCATCTTTATGGAGAACGAGGTCAACGGCATCCATGTGGATGCGGAGATCATTGAGCGTTTTGCCGGGCTGGACCGTGCGCAGGGCGAAGAGCTGGGGTTGGAAGTCTCGGTGAAGGCCGCGCAGGCTGCAGCGCCCTATGCAGACGGCTTTTACCTGATGACCCCCTTCAACCGCATCGCCCTGATGGAGCGGCTCATTGCAAGGCTGAAGGATGAAGGGATCGCGGATTGAAAATGGCCGATGCGTTTGCTCTGGCCATTGATAGCGGAAAAAATATTTTTTATATTTGCGTTTGTCGTGGCCTGCGGGCCACTCCAAACGCGTTTTCACGAATAAGGCCCAAACCGTAAGATGCAGTGGGATAAATTCTTTTGAAGAAAAAGTAATTGACAAATCGCACAAAAAACGCTATATTCTTTTTATAAATGCGTTGAAGAAGAGTGTGCACTGCATTTGCCGTTCAGAGAGCCGGAGAATGCTGCGAATCCGGTACGGTCGGGCGGTGTGCTGTCACTTTGGAGCAGGAGTGGTGAGCTGAAGAGCAAGCCGCTCTCGGAGCTGTCCCACGTTACCGGGGCATCAAGGGGCGCAGGATGCTCTGCGCAATTTGGGTGGTACCGCGGTTATTACAGCCGTCCCATGGAACGTTCCGTGGGACGGCTTTTTTCGTCCCACTTCATCATTTTTTACTGGGAGGACCCTATGAAAGAACTTGCAAAACAGTACGATCCCAGCCAGGTGGAAGACCGCATCTACCAGTTCTGGCTGGACGGCGGCTACTTCCACACGAAGGCAGACCCCGACAAGAAACCCTACACCATCGTCATGCCGCCCCCGAACGTCACCGGTCAGCTGCACATGGGCCATGCGGTGGATAACACCATGCAGGACATCCTCATCCGCACCAAGCGGATGCAGGGCTATGCTGCCCTGTGGGTGCCCGGTACCGACCATGCATCCATCGCTACCGAAGCCAAGGTGGTGGAGGCCATGCGTGCCGAGGGCCTGACCAAGGAGATGGTGGGCCGCGATGGTTTTCTGGACCGTGCATGGGCATGGAAGACCAAGTACGGCAACCGCATCGTCAGCCAGCTGAAGAAGCTGGGCAGCAGCTGCGACTGGGATCGTGAGCGCTTTACTATGGACGAGGGCTGCTCCGAGGCTGTCAAAGAAGTGTTCGTGCGCCTGTACGACAAGGGCCTGATCTACCGCGGCAACCGCATGGTCAACTGGTGCCCCCACTGCAACACCTCCATTTCTGATGCCGAGGTGGAGTACGAGGAGAAGGACGGCAGCTTCTGGCACCTGCTGTACCCGGTCAAGGAGACCGGCGAGATGCTGGAGCTGGCTACTACCCGTCCCGAGACCATGCTGGGCGATACCGCTGTTGCCATCAACGGCGATGACCCCCGCTATGCCCATCTGCACGGCTGCCATGTGGTGCTGCCCCTGCTGAACAAGGAGATCCCCATTGTGTGCGACGAGCACGCCGACATGACCAAGGGCACCGGTGTGGTCAAGATCACCCCCGCCCACGACCCCAACGACTTTGAAGTGGGTCTGCGCCACGGCCTGCCCATCGTGCGTGTGTTCACCTACGACGGCCACATGACCGGTGCTGCCGACAAGGCTGCTGCCGATGCCCTGTTCGCCGCCGGCAAGAACGCCATCAATGAGCCGGAGGTGCTGGACTGCGGCAAGTACGCCGGCATGACCACCCTCGAGGCCCGCAAGGCCATTCTGGCCGATCTGGAAGCAGGCGGCTTCCTGAAGGAGATCGAGCCCCTCAAGCACGAGGTGGGCACCTGCTACCGCTGCCACTCCACCATCGAGCCGATGGTGTCCAAGCAGTGGTTCGTCAAGATGGAGCCGCTGGCAAAGCCCGCCATCGAAAGCGTGGAAAAGGGCGAGATCAAGTTCGTGCCCGAGCGCTTCACCAAGAACTATATGAACTGGATGAAGAACACCCGCGACTGGTGCATCAGCCGTCAGCTGTGGTGGGGCCATCAGATCCCGGCATGGTACTGCGACGACTGCGGCGAGACCGTGGTGGCAAAGTCCGCTCCCTGCGCCTGCCCCAAGTGCGGCAGCGCAAAGCTGACCCAGGACCCCGATACGCTGGATACCTGGTTCTCCTCCGCTCTGTGGCCCTTCAGCACGCTGGGCTGGCCCAATGAAGAGAGCGAAGACCTCAAGTATTTCTACCCCACCAACACCCTCGTTACCGGCTACGACATCATCGGCTTCTGGGTCAGCCGCATGATCTTCTCCGGTCTGGCCTACACCGGCAAGGCACCCTTCAGCACTGTCTGCATCCACGGTATCGTGCGCGACAGTCAGGGCCGCAAGATGTCCAAGAGTCTGGGCAACGGCATCGACCCGCTGGAAGTCATTGCCCAGTACGGTGCAGATGCCCTGCGCTTTATGCTGGTGGATGGCTCCACCCCGGGCAACGACATGCGTTATATCGAAAAGAAGGTGGAGGCTGCCCGCAACTTTGCCAATAAGCTGTGGAATGCTACCCGCTTTGTGCTGATGAACCTGCCCGAGGACTTTACCCCGGGTCTGCCCAGTGAGGACAAGCTGGACATGAGCGACAAGTGGGTGCTCACCAAGCTGAATCAGGTGGCCGGTGCCATGACCGACAACCTCGACCACTACGAGATGGGTCTGGCCGCCGCCAAGATCAACAGCTTTATCTGGGATGTCTACTGTGACTGGTTCATCGAGATTGCAAAGCCCCGCCTGAACTCCGGCGATGCCGAGCAGGCCGACACCGCCCGCCGTGTGCTGGTGTATGTGCTGGACAAGGCCCTCAAGCTGCTGCATCCCTTCATGCCCTTCATCACCGAGGAGCTGTATCAGGCTCTGCCCGGCTCTGCCGAGACCATCATGACCCAGAGCTGGCCCACCTTTGACGAAGCTCACAACTGGGCCGACGAAGAGGAAGCTTTTGAAAAGGTCATGGACTACATCAAGGCCGTGCGTACCATGCGCACCGAGATGAATGTCCACCCCGCCAAAAAGACCAGCATGATCATCGAGACCGCCGACGCAGCACCCTTCCAGAAGGCACAGGTCTATCTGGCAAAGTTCGCCTTTGCCACCGACGTGACCTTTACCGAGAAGTACGAGGGCAGCACCGACGGCATGGCGCAGGTGTCCACCCACGCCGCCCGCGGCTTCATCCCCATGATGGAGCTGATCGACCGCGACAAGGAACTGGCCCGCCTGAACAAGGAAAAGGCCAAGGCCGAAAAGGAAATGGCCATGTTCGCGAACCAGCTGAACAACCCCAAGTTCGTGGAGCGCGCCCCGGCGGCACTGGTGGAGGATATCCGCAATAAGTACGCCAAGAGCCAGGATAAGCTGGCCAACATCGAGCAGAGCATCAAGGCTCTGGGCTGATTTGAGCGGGGAATATAACAGCAGCGCACAGCGCACTTCGCCGTGGGTGACCGCAGGGCGGGTGATCTTTACCCTTGCTCTCATCGGCTGCATCGCGTTCATCTTTTCCAATTCCATGAAGATCGCCTCGGTGTCTACTGTGTCCAGCAGCCGGGTGCTCACTCTGCTGCAGGCGGCTCTGCGCCGTCTGGGCCATCCGGCCCTTGCCCAGCGCCTGACCGACCACATCGTGCGCAAGCTGGCACACTTCTGCGAGTATATGCTGGAGGGCTTTCTGCTCATGCTGTGTATGCGGGTGTATACCCGGCAGTATATCTGGCACATCAGCGTGCCCATGCTGGGCGGCGTGCTCACTGCGCTGACCGATGAGACCATCCAGATCTTTTCGCCCGGACGCAGCAGTCAGGTCACCGATGTGTGGCTGGATTCAGCCGGTGTTCTGGCGGGCATCCTTACGGCGCTGGTGCTCATGGCGCTGTGCAGATTGTTGTTCAACCATCGTAATAAGGAGTAACCAATGACCATCGAACAGGCAAATCAGTATTTTGCCGCCCTGCCGGACGGTTTTGCCTCCACCGAACAGCTGCGCGCCGCGTTCACCGCGCCGGTGCAGAAGGTGCAGTTCGTGGGCGTGGCAGGCACGGCAGGCAAGACCGTGACGGCCCGCCTGCTGGCGGCCATCCTGCACGCACAGGGGATCCATGCCGGCCTGTACCATGCCGGGTGCCGCCCGCTGTCGGAGCGCATCTGCATCGATGATGCCCCGGTGGACGAGGGCCTGCTGGCTCTGACTGCGGATACCCTTTCCGCAGCCGAAGCCCTGCCGCAGGATGCAGCGGAGCTGGCCGCTGCGGCCAACTGCTTTGGCGCAGCGGGCTGCACGCTGGCCGTGGTGGAACTGCCGGATGCGGGCCTTGCGGAAGCACTGCCCGGCATGCCGGTGTGCGCCGTCACGTCGGTCGGCCCGGACGGTGTGAGCCGCTCGGTGGAGCGCCTTGCGGCTTTGGCAGCAGGTGTCATGCGCAAGGAAAGCATCTGCGTCACCGCGCCGGAGCAGCCCAAGTCTGTGCTCAGCGAGCTGATCGTGGCCGCAGGCAAGTGCGGCTGTGAGCTGGTGGTGCCGGACCCGGAGGATATCACCTTTCTGGAGGCAGAAAAGTTTGCCAGCAAGGTGGACTACGGCGGATATACCGTGCCGCTGGCTTTTCTGGGCCGTCATGCGGCGGGCAGCGCTGCCATGGCTGTGGAGCTTTCGCTGGCGCTGTGCCGCAAGGGCTTTGATATTACCGACGATGCCATTCTGGAAGGTCTGGCTGCGGTGGAGAACCGCAGCAGCATCCGGGTCATCTCGCAGCGCCCACTCATCATTCTGGATGCCTGCCGCACCCCGCAGCAGGCAGCGGCCTTGCTGCGTGTGCTCAACATGGCCAAGGTGCGCCATATGAGCGCCATCATCGGTCTGGCAGAGGAGGAGGGAGCCGAAGCGTTCTTCTCCGCACTGGAGACCGGCCTGACCCCTGAAGAGCAGAAAAAGGATAAGTCCACCATGCCCGGCATGAGTGAGAACCCCTTTGATAAGGTGTATCTTGTCACCCCGGCAGGCGGCGATGACGAGATGACGGCCCGTTTGACCGAAAAGGCAAAGTATCATTTTGATGCCGAGATGTGCACCAGCATTGCCGAAGCTGTGGAGTTGGCTCATGCCAACACCCGCCGCGGCCTGCTGGTCTGCGGCGGTGAAGCTGCCGCGCTGGAAGCGGCCGAACTGCTGGTGAACAGCTGAGCCGACACGCTTCCCTAAAAAATAAACGAAAGATCCCGTACACTGAAACCATGTGTACGGGATCTTTTTATTTTTGGCAAAGGAGATGGACAAACCATGGCAACGGTAAGCTTCAGCCCGGCGGGCGATGTGCTTTATGCCTACCTTGCGGGCGAGATCGATCACGATGCGGCGCAAAGCCTGCGCATCCAGCTGGATGATGCACTGGTCAGCCGTGCCCCGCAGACCATGATCCTGGATTTTGGCGGGGTCGGATTTATGGATTCATCCGGTGTAGGGCTGATCCTGGGGCGGCAGCGCATTGCCCGCACACTGGGCACGGCACTGCGGGTGCAGCACACACCGTCCCAGCTGGCAAAGGTGCTGCAGCTGGCGCGCATCCCCTGCACGGATGCAGGACAGAAGGAGGAATAAACCATGAAAGCGGAAAACACAACAAAGATCCAGTTCGATTCCCTCAGTGTGAACGAAAGCTACGCCCGGGGCGCAGCGGCGGCCTTTCTTGCCCGGTACGACCCCACCGTGCCGCAGCTGGCCGATATCAAAACGGCAGTGTCTGAGGCGGTGACCAACTGCATCGTCCATGCCTACCCGGACCACATCGGGCCGGTGGCCATGAGCATTGCAGTCTATCCCGGGCGGGAGGTGCACATCACGGTGGCAGATAAGGGCATCGGCATCCCGGATATCCCGCAGGCCATGGAACCGCTGTTTACCACCGGAAACCCGGAGGAACGCTCCGGGCTGGGCTTTGCGGTGATGCAGAGCTTTATGGATAAGGTCAAGGTCATCTCAAAGCCCGGCAAGGGTACAAAGGTGCTGCTCATCAAGCGTCTGGCCCAGAGAGAATGATACATAACAGGAAAGGCAGGCAGGAGCATGGTATCGGATAAGACCCGGCGGGACGCATTCATTGAGCAGAATCTGGGGCTGGTGCACGCCTGCGCCGGGCGCTTCCGCGGGCGGGGCATAGAGTACGATGACCTGTACAGTGCCGGATGCATGGGACTTGTAAAAGCCTGCGATAATTTTGATGAGAGCCGCGGCGTATGCTTTTCTACCTATGCAGTGCCGGTAATTTTAGGCGAGATCAAAAAGCTGTTCCGGGACAGCGGCACAGTCAAGGTGAGCCGCTCCTTAAAAGAATTGGGGATGCGCGTACAGGCGGCACGGGAGCATCACATGAAAGTGTGCGGTACGGAGCCGACCCTTTCTCAGCTGGCGGAAGAATTGAATGAACCTACAGAGAACATCACACTTGCCATTCAGGCGGCACAGCCCGCCATGAGCCTGACCCCGGAAAATGAAGAAGAGGACCGGCAGATGGATATTCCAGTAGAATCCCCGGAAGAAGCATTGGCAGAACGCATCAGTCTGGAAGAGGTGCTTCACGCTTTGCCGGAACAGGACAGGCAATTGATCCGCCTGCGGTTTTATGGCAACAAGACCCAGAGTGAAACTGCAAAGGTGCTGCATACCACACAGGTGCAGATCTCCCGGCGGGAACGCAAGATACTGGTGCAGCTGCGCCGCCGACTTTTAGAAGATTAGATGTCATACTTTCCAGATTAAAAGGAAAAAACTGGGCAAAAAGCCAAAAGCCGGATTTTTGCGAAAAATATGAAGAAAATGCTTGCTTTTTGCAAAAGGCTGTGCTAAAATATATTACTGTCAGGCGGACATCCGACAGAATGAAACACTTCAGAAGGAACGTCCTAACGTGAAGAATCGATGAGCTTCGACAAGAAACTCAAAAATAATTCAAAAAAGTGCTTGACAACTTATCACGAAAGTGATAAAATAAATAAGCTTTCAGCCGCAAGGCTGAGGCGCACAGGACCTTGAAAATTGAACAATATCGAAAAACTTGTAAGGAACCTTTTAAGTGTTTGGAAAAACACTAAAAACAATTCCAAAAGTAATTCACACAGGACGCAAGCGATTGCGTGCTGAGCGAACAAGATTTAACACTTTTAAGTGATAAATATCATTTATAAAGAGTTTGATCCTGGCTCAGGACGAACGCTGGCGGCGCGCCTAACACATGCAAGTCGAACGAGCGAGAGAGAGCTTGCTTTCTCGAGCGAGTGGCGAACGGGTGAGTAACGCGTGAGGAACCTGCCTCAAAGAGGGGGACAACAGTTGGAAACGACTGCTAATACCGCATAAGCCCACGGTGCCGCATGGCACAGAGGGAAAAGGAGTAATCCGCTTTGAGATGGCCTCGCGTCCGATTAGCTAGTTGGTGAGGTAACGGCCCACCAAGGCGACGATCGGTAGCCGGACTGAGAGGTTGAACGGCCACATTGGGACTGAGACACGGCCCAGACTCCTACGGGAGGCAGCAGTGGGGAATATTGCACAATGGGGGAAACCCTGATGCAGCGACGCCGCGTGGAGGAAGAAGGTCTTCGGATTGTAAACTCCTGTTGTTGGGGAAGATAATGACGGTACCCAACAAGGAAGTGACGGCTAACTACGTGCCAGCAGCCGCGGTAAAACGTAGGTCACAAGCGTTGTCCGGAATTACTGGGTGTAAAGGGAGCGCAGGCGGGAAGACAAGTTGGAAGTGAAATCTATGGGCTCAACCCATAAACTGCTTTCAAAACTGTTTTTCTTGAGTAGTGCAGAGGTAGGCGGAATTCCCGGTGTAGCGGTGGAATGCATAGATATCGGGAGGAACACCAGTGGCGAAGGCGGCCTACTGGGCACCAACTGACGCTGAGGCTCGAAAGTGTGGGTAGCAAACAGGATTAGATACCCTGGTAGTCCACACCGTAAACGATGATTACTAGGTGTTGGAGGATTGACCCCTTCAGTGCCGCAGTTAACACAATAAGTAATCCACCTGGGGAGTACGACCGCAAGGTTGAAACTCAAAGGAATTGACGGGGGCCCGCACAAGCAGTGGAGTATGTGGTTTAATTCGACGCAACGCGAAGAACCTTACCAAGTCTTGACATCCCTTGACAGGCATAGAAATATGTTTTCTCTTCGGAGCAAGGAGACAGGTGGTGCATGGTTGTCGTCAGCTCGTGTCGTGAGATGTTGGGTTAAGTCCCGCAACGAGCGCAACCCTTATGGTCAGTTACTACGCAAGAGGACTCTGGCCAGACTGCCGTTGACAAAACGGAGGAAGGTGGGGATGACGTCAAATCATCATGCCCTTTATGACTTGGGCTACACACGTACTACAATGGCGTTAAACAAAGAGAAGCAAGACCGCGAGGTGGAGCAAAACTCAGAAACAACGTCCCAGTTCGGACTGCAGGCTGCAACTCGCCTGCACGAAGTCGGAATTGCTAGTAATCGTGGATCAGCATGCCACGGTGAATACGTTCCCGGGCCTTGTACACACCGCCCGTCACACCATGAGAGCCGGGGGGACCCGAAGTCGGTAGTCTAACCGCAAGGAGGACGCCGCCGAAGGTAAAACTGGTGATTGGGGTGAAGTCGTAACAAGGTAGCCGTAGGAGAACCTGCGGCTGGATCACCTCCTTTCTAAGGAGTCAGGCAAGGACAGGACATCAAAAGATGGACAGTCCTTGGACAGGTAACAAACAAGCAGAGTAGATATTGTTCGATTTTGAGGGCCCTGAAAAGGGAACTCAATTCCTAATGTGGGGGTTTAGCTCAGCTGGGAGAGCACCTGCTTTGCAAGCAGGGGGTCAAGGGTTCGATTCCCTTAATCTCCACCACATGGGCCAATAGCTCAGCTGGCTAGAGCACACGACTGATAATCGTGAGGTCGATGGTTCGAGTCCATTTTGGCCCACCATGTGATGTTTCTCAAAGTTCTGGGAGACCGGGCTTTGAAGAACATCACCAAGACGTACCTTGAAAACTGAATAATAACTGCGAAACAAAGATTATAGTAAGTTCTTTTTTAAGAAATATTACAATTTCAAAAGGAAGGGTAACAATAATCTTCGTTGGCAAGAGAGAATCAAGAGGATACCAAATGTTCTCAAGAGAACGTTTGAAAGGTCAAGCGAACAAGGGCGCAGGGCGAATGCCTTGGCACTGGGAGCCGATGAAAGACGTGATAAGCTGCGATAAGCTTCGGGGAGCTGCAAATAAGCATTGATCCGGAGATCTCTGAATGAGGAAACTCACCTGGGTTCATACTCAGGTACGTTATACTGAACTTCAAAATAGGTATATCGAGGGAACCGCCTGAACTGAAACATCTAAGTAGGGCGAGGAAGAGACATCAAACGAGATTCCGTAAGTAGTGGCGAGCGAACGCGGAAGAGGGCAAACCGAGAGTAGAAATACTTTCGGGGTACGGAGCGCATTTAGGACTTAAGTTGTTAACCGAACGGCATGGGAAGGCCGGTCAGAGAGTGTGAGAACCACGTAGGTGAAAACGACAAGAGCCGAGCGAATTCCAGAGTACGGCCAGACACGTGAAACCTGGTCGGAATACGGGGGGACCACCCTCCAACCCTAAATACTACCCAGTGACCGATAGCGTATAGTACTGTGAAGGAAAGGTGAAAAGCACCCCGGGAGGGGAGTGAAAAAGAACCTGAAACCCTGTGCCTACAAGCACCTAGAGCGCGTCAAAGCGTGATAGGGTACTTTTTGTAGAACGGTCCGGCGAGCGATTGTATGCAGCAAGGTTAAGGACTTAAGGTCTGGAGCCGAAGCGAAAGCGAGTTTGAAAAGGGCGTTAAGTTGCATATAATGGGCCCGAAACCGGGTGACCTACCCATGGTCAGGTTGAAGTGGAAGTAAAATTCCATGGAGGACCGAACCGACCTCCGTTGAAAAGGCGGCGGATGAACTGTGGGTAGCGGAGAAATTCCAATCGAACCCGGAGATAGCTGGTTCTCCCCGAAATAGTTTTAGGACTAGCCTCAAGTTAGATACCTGGAGGTAAAGCACTGAATAGCCTAGCGGCCGAGAGGTTAGCGAAGCTTATCAAACTCAGAATGCCAGAGTATTGATGCTTGGGAGTCAGACAGTGTCAGATAAATGTCATTGTCAAAAGGGAAACAGCCCAGATCTACAGCTAAGGTCCCAAAGTCAGGTTAAGTGGAAAACGATGTGAAGATACGTAGACAACCAGGATGTTGGCTCAGAAGCAGCCACTCATTCAAAGAGTGCGTAATAGCTCACTGGTCGAGCGTCTTTGCGCGGAGAATTTAACGGGGCTAAACCTGACACCGAAGCTTAGGCAGCATGTTTACATGCTGGGTAGGGGAGCGTTGTATACGCGGTGAAACAGTAGCGCAAGCGGCTGTGGAGTGTATAGAAGTGAGAATGCCGGAATGAGTAGCGCGAATGCAGTGAGAATCTGCATGGCCGAAAGCCTCAGGTTTCTGGAGGAAGGTTCGTCCGCTCCAGGTTAGTCGGGAGCTAAGGTGAGGCCTAACGGCGTAGCCGATGCACAGACGGTAGAGATTCCGTCACCACCAAAAGAGTTAAACACAGGGACACATATGAAGTCTCGGAGCCGGGTGTTGGTTCCGGTAGCGATCGAGGGAAGTTAGTACCGAAGTCCGAGATGGAAGATGGCGAGAAAAGCTGTGTGTATTTCTGCGGTGCCCGTACCGCAAACCGACACAGGTAGGTAGGAAGAAGATTCTAAGGCCAACGGGAGAAGGGTTGTTAAGGAACTCGGCAAATTGACCCCGTAACTTCGGGAGAAGGGGTGCTGCAGCAATGCAGCCGCAGAGAATCGGCCCAAGCAACTGTTTACCAAAAACACAGGTTTGTGCTAAATCGAAAGATGACGTATACGAGCTGACGCCTGCCCGGTGCTGGAAGGTTAAGAGGAGATGTGCAAGCATTGAATCGAAGCCCCAGTGAACGGCGGCCGTAACTATAACGGTCCTAAGGTAGCGAAATTCCTTGTCAGGTAAGTTCTGACCCGCATGAAAGGCGTAATGATTTGGGCACTGTCTCAACAGCCCGCCCGGCGAAATTGTAGTACCGGTGAAGATGCCGGTTACCCGCGACAAGACGGAAAGACCCCATGGAGCTTTACTGTAGCCTAATATTGGGTTTCGATGTTGCATGCACAGGATAGATGGGACACTGGGAAGCAGGTGCTTTGGCGCTTGTGGAGTGGCCGTTGGGATACCATCCTTGCGATATTGGAATTCTAACCTGCGCCTTTGAATCAAGGCGGGGGACATTGTTAGGTGGGCAGTTTGACTGGGGCGGTCGCCTCCTAAAGAGTAACGGAGGCGTTCAAAGGTTCGCTCAGCTTGAACGGAAATCAAGCAAAAGAGTGCAAACGCAGAAGCGAGCCTAACTGCGAGACTGACGGGTCGAGCAGTAACGAAAGTTGGAGTTAGTGATCCGGTGGTATGTGAGTGGAAATGCCATCGCTCAACGGATAAAAGTTACCCTGGGGATAACAGGCTGATCTCCCCCAAGAGTCCACATCGACGGGGAGGTTTGGCACCTCGATGTCGGCTCATCGCATCCTGGGGCTGTATTCGGTCCCAAGGGTTTGGCTGTTCGCCAATTAAAGCGGTACGCGAGCTGGGTTCAGAACGTCGTGAGACAGTTCGGTCCCTATCTGTCGTGGGCGCAGGATATTTGATGGGAGCTGTTCCTAGTACGAGAGGACCGGAGCGGACGTACCTCTGGCGCACCAGTTGTTCTGCCAAGAGCATAGCTGGGCAACTATGTACGGATCGGATAAACGCTGAAAGCATCTAAGCGTGAAGCCGACCCAAAGATAAGATATCCCATTGTTTCAAACAAGTAAGACCCCTTGAAGACTACAAGGTTGATAGGCACGATGTGTAAGTGGAGTGATCCATTCAGCAAGCGTGTACTAATAGGTCGAGGGCTTGACCACAATTCGCTTGAGACTCTTAAGAGTCAACGAAAAAATGTAAGCAGTGATTATTCAGTTTTGAAGGCACGTCCTTCTAAGAAACACTGGACAAAGTACGACAAACATGTTATACTGGTTCAGTCAGATCGGTCGGTGTCGATGACGGTGAGGTTCCACCTGTTCCCATTCCGAACACAGAAGTTAAGCTCACTTGTGCCGAAGATAGTTCGCTGGAAACGGCGCGTGAAAATAGGTAGTCGCCGACTTTTATATGGCCCGTTGGTCAAGCGGTTAAGACAGAGGCCTCTCACGCCTTTAACATCGGTTCGATTCCGGTACGGGTCATATTTGCACCTCTAGCTCAGTTGGTAGAGCAACTGACTCTTAATCAGTGGGCCCAGGGTTCGAGTCCCTGGAGGTGCACCAATAAAAGAGCGTTGAATCGTAAGATTTGACGCTCTTTTTCGTTATGTAACCCCGAAAAATCGGGGTCTGCACGGTCAATGCACGGTTTTTGCACGGTCGGCTTTTTCGTGGGAATCCTCTGCATGGGCTGGAATTGCTTTGAAATGCGTGGTAAATTTTGCATCAGGTCAGCAGTGCCAGACGGAGCTGTGCCTTTACTTCAGGGTCGGCGTTCTTCAGAAGTTCCAGCAGAGCGGTCATAGAGATGGTCGGTTCGCCTGCGGCATTTACAGCCTGCGGGCTGGGGTTTTCCTGTTTGGCATAGAACCCTTCCTCAAACTTTTTCCCAAGTTCTACACGAGAGGACTGCTGGATATGAGCGTAGGTGTTTACCAGCATATCTGCCGTAGCGTGTCCTGTGGTGCCCTGAACGGCCTTCACATCGCCGCCGGAGATCATCAGCTGATAGGTTGCACTGGAATGGCGCAGACCGTGGAACACGATACGTGGGAACTCCGGGTGTGCATCCTGCCATTTGAGGAACTTTTTACGGATGAGCACCGGCTCTACCGCCAGACCGTTGGGCAGGCGGAACAGCATCCCACTGTCATGGTAACGTTCCGGGTCTTTCGATTCGTCTGCCGCTAACTGATTCAGCCACTTCTTCAATTCCTCTTTAAGAGCAGAGGTCATGAAGATGGTGCGGCAGGAGGATGCGGTCTTGGTGCTTTTCAGGATGAGGGAAGTGGTACTGCGCTCCAGCTTGTCCGGGAATACCTTGATGATGCAGCCATCATCTACTTGATTCAGGGCTTCTTTTCGCACCCGCTGCATGGACTTGTTGATACGGAACGTTCCGATGCCATCTGCGGCATCAAAATCGAGATCTTCCGGGGTCAGACCTGCGATCTCGCCCTCTCGCAGTGCGCCCACCAATGTGAGGTGGACTGCCAGATGCAGGATAGGATCCTCCATGCTGTCCAGAGCCGCTCGCATTTCCTCTACCGTCCAGATGGTACGCTCCTGTGTGGACTTCTTGGGGCTGTCCACGGGAACAGGGCTTTTGACAAGGATGCCCCATTCTACAGCGTACTGGAATGCGGTGCCCAGCAGCCGATGAACCTCGTGGATGGTGGTGCCGGAAAGGAACCGCTGCTTCTGCTTTTCGGTCAGTTCCTGCTTCTTTCCCTCGATATACGAACCGCAGGGCGTTTTGCTCAGGGTCGTGTAGAGGTTCTCCATGTGGTAGGGCTTGAGCTTCTGCATCTCCATGCTGCCGATATAGGGGATGATCAGATTCTGGATGGTGGAAAGGTTGGATTCGTAGGTCTTGGGTGCCCACTTGTGCTTGCTGCACTGCTTGGGCAGCCAATCCATCAGGAACTCTGCCACCGTCACCGAGGACGGAATCAGAAAAGTGCCGGCCGCCAGCTCATGCTCGATCTGCTTTTTTCGGTTCGTTGCCTCCTCTTTGGTGGGAAAGCTCTCCCATTTGTCGCAGCTCTTGCCGTGCTCGTCTTCGTAGGTGTAGCGGACGCTGTAAGAGTTGCCACGCTTCGTAATATATGCCATACTGTTTGCCTCCTTATCAAGCTGCCCGGTTGAGCCACGCATCGAAGCTGTCTTTCGGGATGCGGATGCTTCCGCCTACCCGCAGGACACGGAATTCGGTGGTGCTGTTGCACAGGTTGTAAGCAGAGCGCAGGCTGATGGCCAGCATTCGTGCGATCTCTTCCACCGTGTACACCAGCTTCGTGGTTTTCGGGCTGTCAGTCGGAGACTTGACGGCATTGGTTTGAGTGACCACCTCCATTGTAGTCGTGGTCGAGTCCATTTGCAAGGACTCATTCGTATAATCTTTATATTTCACATCTTCGGTCATGTCAGGCCGATTCATATTCATAGGCAGACCTCCAATTCCTTGTAACCGAACGCCTGTAACCGGGCAGGAAAATTCTCTTTTTCTGCACACAGAGCATCCGGTGAGCTTTATACTTTTTCTTATCTTTTTAAGGTTACATGGTTACAGAAAGAGGAAAACGCAGAAGTCATGCGGATTTTTCGGTGTAACTGCGGCGTAACCAAATCTGTAACCAGACGTGTAACCGCTGTCCATCAGAAGGGAAAGCCCAGTTGCTTGGCTTCCGCATCCGTTATTTCGGAGAAATTTTCAGCCCCGGTTTCGGGGCTGGTTACGCGCTCCCAGCCTTTCTGGACACCGTACTTCGGGTAACGCTTGGCGGTCTTGTGCGCCTGCTAGCCTTGGATATCGCCGCGCGAAATTCCTGTGTTCATAATCTCGCAGATAGCACGGGTCTCCCACTCTGCCGGGATGTTGGTGTTGCCCAGCGCCTCCGCATAGAGCTGCTTGGAACACACCCGGTCCCCTGTGTAGTCCTCCAGAAAAGCATAAATCATGCCAGCCTGTGCATCCTCCTGCATGAAGTCCTGCTGGTGGGCTTGCAGCGTTTCCTGCATGGCAGGGCTGAATGCCAGCTTATAATTTCCGCTGTTGTAGATGGTCATGGCTTCTGCCCAGAGCTGGTCGATATAGGCGCGGGATTCCTCCTCGTTGTCCAGAATGTGGACTTCGGCCAGTTCTGCATCCACCGGGACAGGAATGAAGCGGCGGTTGCCTGTGCGGTCACGGGGCAAAAATCCTGCCGGTTGGTCGTGCCGGCAAAAACGCACTGGCGCAGACGGTCGGCAGGATGGGTCTCGTAGGGGACTTTATAGGTTGGCTCGTTCCGGGTCGATGTGCTCACTGTTGGCAAGGTTGAAGCTGCGGTCATTGTGCTTGGGGTTATAGGTGCCGTGTTTTCCGGCTCGTCCATTGTGTCGTGTCAGCTTCAGATAAACATCTCTCCATTTCAACGTCTTGGTGGGGTGGGTGCGCAGCAGCTTTGCTGCTGAATCTGCCGCCTGCGGTGCGCCAGATAATACCCAGTAGGATATGACGCACAGCATCATATCACTGGGGCAAAGGACTACGTCCTCTGCACTCCTGCTCGGGCAAGCTGTCTCGAATGGACAGCTCGTCCGGTTTTTCAGAGGGTCATTTTGACCCTCTGATTCCGTTACGGGTAAAATCAAGTGCCGGGTGGCGGCACCTGATTTTCAACAGACCTTGCAGTGTTACGGAAAACGATGTGCTCATTTTGACCACTTGGTTTTCCGTAACAGGTTGATGAATTTCCGTTCCCGCATTCGGGAGGAGATTGAGTTTCATTTGGCAGATGCGTTACGCTTAACCAAGTGCTCATTTTGAGCACTTGCAGCATCCGTAACACGTTTTCGATAGTCTTTTTGCCGACAGGCATTGCTGCAATAACGGGCACCTGCGCGTTTGGGCGTGAATTTTTCGCCGCAGCACTGGCAGACTAAATCTTGACGGCGCATTTGGCGGTATTCCCGCTGCCGCCGATTGTTGGCCTGATTGCCGCACCAGTAGCTGTGACAGTATTTCTTGGTGTAGATGGTGGTGTAGAACACCCGACCGCAGCCGCCGCAGATAAGTTTGCGGATAGCGTATCCTCCGGTGGTAAAACCCGTTTCCTCATACGATTCTTTCAAATAATCCTGATTGTTCTGCTCCCATTCTTCGTTTGTCACATACATGGAGAGGACCCTCCTTTCACTGGCGTTACAGAAAAACAATGTGGTCAATTTGACCACATTGTTTTCTGGTAACTGAAGAATCAACGTTTAGCCGTTCTCTCTGCATGGATTTCCTGCCCCCTTCCGGCGGCGTTTTCCGGCTCTCCCTCGTGAGGGGTCATCGCCGGGTATCCCATGCAGACGGTCATGCGGTTGTCAAGGTTCGGTGCTGGATTTGGCAATAAAAAATCGCCACACAACAACCTGAACCTGACCATCCCTTCCGGGGTGGCCTTGGTTCGGGTTCGTTATGTAGCGATAAGAAAGTCAAAAACTTGCTCCGACTCCTTCGGGAGCCGGGCTGGAACTCTAAGTAAATATGTTATATTAAATTGTTGGGATAGATTACCACAAAAATCGAGCCGTGTCAACAAAAACTTTTGAGAATACGCCGATTTCGGCAGCTTGCAAGAAAACACAAGGGGAACTTTGGTAAAAAGAGAGCTTGACGGCTCGTTCTGTTTGCAATGGAATGCCAACCCGGAACTTTTGCGAGCAAAAAAACAACCGTCCGCTTCAAGTTGAGCTAGAAAACGGACGATCATTCTTGCAAAGCGATATTCAAATTTGGGAGGCGTTTTGAGAGGTTTCATAGTGCTAGCTTGCATTGTGCGGTATTGCCCTATGAATTTTTGGAATACCTTTGCGGCAAAGCACCCCGCCGCTGCCAAGTGGGTGCGTGAGGGCGGACTGCTTGTCATCGTGTCCAATCTCATCACCGTGTTCAAATATCTGCTGCTGCAGTTTCTGCCCAAGGCATTCGCAAGCCTGCCGGTGGTGGATTTCGGCTGGCCGGGCATTGACATCACCCTCTTCGGCGAGACCTTCAAGTGGAACATTCTGGGCTACGATGCCGCTCACGGAGGTCTGCCCTACTTCTGTGCTTACATGATCGCCATGGTCATCGGTGAGTGCATCAACTTCCCTATCCAGCGCAATTTCGTGTTCCGCAGCAAAGGCAACATTGCAAATCAGGTGGGCTGGTATCTGCTGGCGTTCTGCATCATTACCTGCATCGTCAACTCCATCAACTGCATCTGGGTGGCGGTGGCTGGGCTGCTGGTGCCAGACTTCATCTACAACATTGGCACCACCGTGCTCAACAGCGGCATCTCCATGGTCATCTTCTTCTTTGTGAATAAGGTCATCTTCCCGGAAGGCGAGCAGGCAAAACAAAGCTCGACAGGAGCACGGGTGGTTTTTCCGGTATTCGCCCGGCGCAAGGTGCACATGGGCTCTGAACAACCCGGAAAAGCGGCTGGGAGGAGAAAATCCAAAACAAGAGCGGATGGGCTTATCGGAAGAGCGGAGAAGGTGTTTTGATTCCTCCGCTTTTCCGGCTTTGCATAAAAATCGAGCTCTGTTTTAAGGGGCTGATTTTGGCGCTGCACCGGGACCGTTTGTCAAACTGCTTGCGGCAGAGCAGGTGCGGAAAACCACAAAGCAGGGAGGATTTTCCGCAGAAAAGGAGGAAAAAACCGCATGAGACGGATAGTTAGTATGGACTAATGTGCAATAAGCACAAAAGTAATCCGTAAACATTGGAAGATAATGTGGTTAAAGTTGATGTTAAGGTATTGACAATCTCCTTTGGACGGCGGTATAATGCAGGTACAACAATTGATTAACGCTATTAATCAATTGAAGGGATTTGACCGGACGAAAAATCAAGAACCAAAAAAGAAACGTACCGCTGATGAAAATAAAAAATCAATTGCGGGACGCAATTAATCAACACTTTTAATCAAAGAAGGAGAAACGACTATGAAGTACTTTCTGGACAGCGCAAAACTCGACGAGATCAAGCTTGCTTACAACACCTTCGGTATTGACGGCGTTACCACCAATCCCCGCCACATCATGCTGAGCGGCAAGCCTTTCCTGACTGCCATCACCGACATTGCCAACTGGATCAAAGAAGAGGGTCTGGAAGGCTACGATAAATTCCCGGTCTCTGTGGAGATCAACCCCCATCTGGATGACACCGAGGAGATGATCGCTGCTGCCAGAAAGGTTTCTGCCATCTGCAGCAACTTTGTCATCAAGATCCCCTGCACCGAGGCTGGCGTGGCTGCGGCCCGCCGTCTGGAGAAGGAAGGCATCCGCACCAATGTGACGCTGGTGTTCAGCCCGGCACAGGCCATCTGGCCCGCCAAGAATGGTTCTCTCTTCGTTTCTCCCTTCCTGGGCTGGAAGGAAGCCAACGGTGAGGACTGCAAGCAGTATATCAAGGACATCGTGGACATCTACAAGAACTACGGTTTCTACGGCAAGACGCAGATTATCTGCGCCGCCATCCGCACACCCAAGCAGATCGTGGACTGCGCTGTGGCAGGTGCCGACATCGTCACCACCGGACTGGCAGTCTATCAGGACGCGATCAAGCACGCTTACACCCGTCAGGGCATTGAGACCTTCATCAATGCGTGGGACAACACCGTGACAGAGTAAGTCCGGGACAAAGGAAATTGCGGAGAGCTAAAGGAGAAAAGGCTATGGAGATCGGTTTTATTGGTTTGGGCATCATGGGCGAGTCCATGTGCGAAAACATTGTCAAGAAGCATGACGACACAGTCTACTGCTTCGATTTCGTCCCCGCAAAGGTGGAGCTGCTGGCTTCCAAGGGAGCGGTGCCCTGCAAGGATTCCGTGGAGCTGGCAACCAAAGCCGATGTCATCATCTCCATGGTCCCCAAGTCCGAGCATTCCATGAGCGTCTACAAGACCATCCTTCCGGTGCTGTGTGCGGGCAAGACCTGCATCGATATGTCCACCATCGACCCCAGTGTTTCGGTAGAGATCAGCAAAATAGTCAAGGCCACAGGTGCTGCCTTTATGGATGCCCCGGTGGTCAAGAGCAAGCCCGCCGCCATTGCCGGCAAGCTGGGCATCTACATGGGCGGCGACGAAGCTACCTGTGAAGCTATGCGCCCCATCCTTGCTTACATGGGCGAGAACATCATCCGCATGGGCGGCAACGGCAAGGGGCTGGTGATGAAAATCTGCCACAATGCGCTGGTCACCCAGATCCAGAACGGTGTCAACGAGACGCTGTCTCTGGCACAGCTCAACGGCATCACGGTGGAGGATTATGCCACAGCCATCTCCTACGGCGGCGGGCAGAACTTCTATCTGGATGGTCAGTGGCAGAAGCTGCGGGATGAGGACTATACCACTGCTTTCTCTCTGGCAAATGCCGCCAAGGACGTGGGTATCTGCATGGAGCTTGCAAAGGAGTGCAGGCTGGAGATGCCCGGCGAGGCCAATGTGAAAAAGGTCTATGACAAGGGCATGGAGGCCGGCATGGGCGGCGACGACTGGCGCTCGACCTTCAAGCTGGTCCGCGGCCACTGAAAAGGGAGAACAGGAATGGAAAACTTGTTGGAGCATCTGAATCAGGTCAATGATGTTCCGGTGTACAGCGTGCTGGACCCGGAGTTTGCCCCCTACGGTCGGGTGGTCACAGGCTATGATCTCAGTGAGATGATCGCCTACATGGAGCAGAACACCTCCATCCCGGAAAACGGCAATGTCTATGTTGCCAGTGTGCCGGAGATGGAAGCTCTGCCCGCAGCCACCGGGCTGCAGAAGAAGTTCTACGGCGATATGCCCATTGAGGTGGGCTACTGCAACGGGCGCAACACTACATGGAACGGCTTTGAGTACCACAAGGGCAGCGAGATCAATGTGGCAGTCACGGACTTCATGCTGATCCTGGGCCATGTGTGGCAGATCGAGAACAATACCTATCGCTTCGAGAACGCCAAGGTGTTCTTTGTGCCGCAGGGCACGGCGGTGGAAATGTACCAGACCACCCTCCACCTGTCTCCCTGCCGGGTCTGCGATGCAGGCTTCAAGGGCATAGTCATCCTGCCCCGAGGCACTAACACACCGCTGGAGGACAAGACCCCGGGCGACGACCCGGAGAGCAGACTGCTGCTCCAGCGCAACAAGTGGGTCATCGCCCACCCGGAGCGGGAGCCGCTCATCAAGCAGGGAGCCTATCCCGGCTTGCTGGGCGAGAACCGGGAACTCCACTATTAAAGAGCCGAATGGCTGAGAAAGGGCAACCATGGAGATCATTTGCAAAGAACGGGTCTTTACCCTGAAAAACGGCAGCGATGTGCTGCTGCATACCGACGCCGATACCCCCATGGTCTATGTCGGTTGCGGCGAGGAGCGGGTGGAGATGTACCGCGGCAACTTCAAGCTGGAGGATCATCTGTTGGAGCGCCGCCCCTGACGCTGACCGCGACCCGTGCGACACAACAGGGGACAGAGCTGGATCTGGAAGGCCGGCTCAAGCTGCTGGTCACCGAAAAAACGGCGCAGTCACCCTAACCGTGACTGAGAAGGCGGAGGAGATCAACCGCTTCTGGCTTCGGGTGGAAGCGGCCGAGGACGAGCATGTCTACGGCTGCGGCGAGCAGATGAGTTACTTCGATCTGCGGGGCCGTCATTTCCCCTGTGGTCCAGCGAGCCGGGCGTCGGGCGCGACAAGACTACCTATGTGACATGGCGCAGCAACGTGGAAAACGGCGGCGCGGGCGGTGACTATTACAACACCAACTACCCGGAGCCTACCTACGTTTCCAGCCGTCACTACTACCTCCACATGGATACCACCGCTTACGGCGATTTCGATTTTCGCAATCTCCACTACCACGAGCTGCAGTGCTGGAATGTGCCGGGCTTTATCCGCATCGAGGCAGCGCCCACCTTTGTGGAGCTGCTGGAAAAGCTCACTGCTTTTCTTGGACGTCAGCCGGAGCTGCCGGAGTGGGTCTATAACGGCCTGATCATTGGTGCGCAGGGCGGCAGCCAGCGCAGCTTTGACATCGTGGACAGAAGCTTGGAAAAAGGCATCAAGGTCTCCGGCCTGTGGTGTCAGGACTGGTGCGGCAAGCGGGTGACCAGCTTTGGCAAGCGCCTCCAGTGGGATTGGCATTACCACAAGGAGATGTACCCCGATCTGCCCCGGCACATTGAAGAGCTCCACGCCCGGGGCATCCGGTTCCTTGGCTACATCAACCCGTACCTCGTCAAGGACGGAGAACTTTATGCCGAGGGCAAAAAACGGGGCGTCTTTGCCAAAAAGGCCGACGGGTCCGATTATCTGGTAGACTTTGGCGAGTTCTATTGCGGCGTGGTGGATTTCACCAACCCGGAGGCCTACCGCTGGTTCAAGGACGAGGTCATCAAAAAGTATACGCTGGACATTGGCATCGACGGCTGGATGGCGGACTTTGGCGAGTATCTCCCTACCGACGATCTGGTGCTTTCCAACGGGGTCAGCCCCATGATCGAGCACAACCACTGGCCGGCGCTCTGGGCAAAATGCAACTACGATGCCGTTACCGAAAGCGGCAAGCTGGGGCAGGTAGTCTACTTTATGCGTGCCGGCGGCACCGGCAGCCAGAAGTACTGCACGCTGCTGTGGGCCGGTGACCAGAGCGTGGATTTCAGCCGCCACGATGGTCTGTGCACCGTCATCTGCGCGGCCCTCAGCTCCGGCATGGTCGGCTGCGGACTGAACCACTGCGACATCGGCGGCTACACCTCTCTGTTCGACAACTGCCGCACCAAGGAGGTATTCCTCCGCTGGGCAGAGATGGCGGCCTTCATGCCGGTGATGCGCACCCACGAGGGCAACCGCCCGGACACCAACTTCCAGTATTACGATGATGAAGATTGCATGACGCAGCTGGCGCGGCTGGTGGATATCTATACCATGCTGGCACCTTACACCAAAACGCTGGTGGCTGAAAACGCCGCCAAGGGCACCCCGGTCATGCGTCCCCTCTTCCTTCATTACGAAGATGACCCCCGCAGCTATACCGAGCAGTTCGAATACCTCTACGGTTCGGACCTGCTGGTGGCTCCGGTGTGGCACAGCGGAGCGACCGAGTGGGAGGTCTACCTGCCCGGTGACGCGTGGGTCCACCTGTGGACCGGCAAGGTCTACGGTAAGGGCACCCACACCGTTCCCGCAGAGATGGGCGACATCCCGGTATTCTGCCGCAAGGGCTCCCAGTGGACGGAGCTGTTTGACAGCATCCGGGAAAAATACGGGAAGTAAACTATGGAAAATCAGATCCTGTTTTACATCGTTATCCTGTTGACCAATATCATCCACGGCATCACAGGCTTTGCAGGCACCATTCTGGCAATGCCTCCCAGCCTGATGCTGGTGGGCTACGACATCGCAAAGCCCATCCTGAACGTGCTGGCGATCTTCTCCGGGGTGTACGTCTTTGTGGGAAACTACAAAAGCATCAACTGGAAAGAGTTTGCCCGGATAGTTGTGGTGATGGCACTGGGCATCGTTGGTGCCGTGTATATCAAGGGACTGTTCATAGGCAAGGAGCATCTGCTCTACAAACTGCTGGGGCTGCTGGTCATCGGGCTTTCAGTGCAGGGACTTTACAAGCTCGTGCACAAGCCGGAGCCGGATACAAAAAAGCCTGCAGAGAGGCAGACCGCCGCGCGCAATGCAGGAACCTGCGCACTGCTGGTGCTGGCAGGCATCATTCATGGATTGTTTGTCAGCGGCGGCCCGCTACTGACGGGGTATATGACCAAGAGGATCCAGGACAAGACCGTTTTCCGTGCGACCATTTCCACGGTATGGATCTTTTTGAACACCCTTGTTTTTTGGAAGATGTGCAGGCGGGGCTGTGGGTGCCCTCTACTGTAAAGATGCTTGGCATCTCGGTGCCGTTTCTGCTGGCGGGGATGTTCATCGGCAGCAAGCTGGTGACCCGTATGAGCCAGCTGGTCTTTATGAAACTGACCTATGTTCTACTGTTTATTTCGGGGCTTTCGCTTCTGGTGAAATAACCCCCGCAAAGATCGCAACCTGAATGTACGCAAGACACGAAAAAGTAAAAATTTGAAGGAGAACACTACTATGAAACGTCGCGAATTTCTGTCCATGAGCGCTGTTCTGGCTGCCGCCGGGCTGTTTGCAGGCTGTGCCG
The DNA here is from genome assembly GCF_036632915.2 of Faecalibacterium taiwanense. Taxonomy (NCBI): domain Bacteria; kingdom Bacillati; phylum Bacillota; class Clostridia; order Eubacteriales; family Oscillospiraceae; genus Faecalibacterium; species Faecalibacterium taiwanense. Next base: position 1,034,406 of record NZ_CP155552.1, read on the forward strand.
CTTCCAATGCAGGCAGCACTGCTTCTTCCACCGCAGGCTCTGCTGCATCGGAGCAGCCCAGCAACGGCGGCGAAACCATCAAGATCATCTGTCCCTACGGTGTCGGCGGCACGGCAGACATCGTGGCGCGCAAGTACGGTCAGGTGGCAAACCAGCTCCAGAAGAAGTACAACTTCATCGTGGAGAACATGACTGGCGGTGATGGCTTTGCCGCGGCAACCTACTTTGCAGACAACGATACCTCTGTTACCAAAGAGCTGCTGGTCTTTGGCTATGGCGTGTGCTACCGCCACGATCTGGGCAAGGAGTTCGGTACCGAAGAAGTGGACTTTGACCGCAATGAGATGTATCCCATCGGCACCATTGACGACCGTACCTGGATCATCTACACCAAGCCGGATCAGTCTCTGGCTTCCATTCTGGAAAAGGCCAAGAACGGCGGCATCAAGATGTCCGGCGGCAACCCCTGTCCGACTGCCACCTGTCCTGGGGTTCTCTGATCGCCATGGAGGGCGGCAAGGTGTCCGTCGTTCCGTATGACGGCGGTGCAAACCAGAAGAAGGGTCTGACCGATGGCGAGGTCGATGTCTTTGTGGGCACCACGCAGGCCGCCAAGGACGAGGTCGAGGCCGGCACCCTGATCCCCATTCTGGCAATGAATGACCGTCCCTTTGAGGGCTTCGTCACGCCGAACGGTGCCATCACCGTTCCTACCTGCGCCGGTGAGTCCAAAGCTCCCGAGCTGAACGCCGCCAACGATTACGCAAGCTGCATCCTGCCTGCAGGCGGCGTGTTGGCGGTGCATAAGGGCACCGATCAGGCATTCATTGATGAGATGGTGGAGATCACAAAGGACGTCTGGAATGAGCCGGACTACAACGAGTGGATCGCTTCCATCCTTCTGAACCGCTTTGAGCTCTACGGCGATGAGGCCGAGGCATTCATCAATGAGGCCTGCGAGAAAGCCATCAACGCTTACAAGAACCTGAGCGGTCAGGCCTGAGCGCTGAACTCATCCAGAAACAAGTGCCGGACCGGTCACGTTTCGCATGGATCTTGTGCAGACGGGCTGCCGATGCAGCCCGTCTGCATTTTTTGTCAGAAAAAATAAAAGCAGGATTCCCCAAATGGGGGAGCCTGCACTGGTTTGCCGTATGAAAGGAGAATGGATTTCGATGAAGAAATTCAAAATCAAGACCAATCTGGTCTCGGGCATCATCATGGGTGTGATCGCATTGATCCTGATCCTGTGCATTCCCAGCCAGATCCGCGTACCGGCCTATGATTCCGGTGCACCCAGTCCCCGCATCATCCCTGGAATCTGTCTGGCCATCATGCTGGTGTCGTCCATTGCCCTGCTCATCCAGAGCCTTGTCCTCAAGCAGGAAAAGGTGGTGGAGTTCGACTGGGAGAAGGAAAAGCCCGCCATCCTGCTCATTGTGGGAATGTGCGTCTATATCGGTCTGATGCTCAGCATCGGCTATGTGCTGGCTTCCATCATTGTCTTTCCGCTGGTACTGTTCTATGTGGGCGAACGCAAGCCCGGTCCCTACATCGTGGTCCTGATCTCGGCGTTCGTCATCTTCCTGCTTTTCAAGAACGTCTTTAACATTTCGCTGCCCGCTCTGGGCCTGCTGGGAGGGATCATCTGATGTCGGATTTTGCAATGATTTCGCAGGCTGTTCCGCAGGTGTTCACCCTGTACAACATGCTGCTCATCTTCGGCGGTCTGATCCTTGGAATGGTCATCGGCTGCGTCCCCGGTCTGAGTGTGACGCTGGGCATCATCCTGATGCTGCCCCTGACCTATACCTTCAGTGACCCGGCCTCTGCCATTATCCTGCTGCTGGCGGTCTACGTCGGCGGCATGTACGGCGGCTCCATTTCCGCCATCACCCTCAACACCCCGGGCACCAACTCCGCCATTGCGACCACCTTCGACGGCTACCCGCTGGCAAAGAAGGGCAAGGTCAAGAAAGCGCTGGATACCTCCCTGTTCGCTTCGGTGTTCGGCGGCCTGTTCTCGGCGGTTCTGCTGATGCTCTGCGCCTCCCTCATCACCAAGCTGGTGGCAAACTTCACCTCGGTGGAGTACTTCTCACTGGGCATCATGGGCATCAGCCTCATCGCCGGTGTCTCCGGCAGCAGCCTGCCCAAGAGCCTCATCTCCGGCATGATCGGTCTGCTGATGGCCTGCGTCGGTATGGATGCCGTCACGGGTGTCACCCGCTTCTCCTTTGGCTCCGCCACCCTGAAATACGGCATTGATATGCTGCCCGCCATGATCGCCCTCATTGCGCTGACGCAGGTGGTGCAGAAGCTCCGGGACTTTAAGGTGGCCCGCGGCAAGCTGGACGATGCCCGCAAGATCGACAAGCAGGGCATCACCAAGAAAGAGATGATCAGCATCCTGCCCGCCTGTCTCCGCTCCTCTGCCATCGCCAGCATTCTGGGCGCCATGCCCGGTGTCGGCGGCGGCGTGGCCCAGTTCCTGTGCTACAACGAGGTCCGCCGCACGTCCAAGCACCCCGAAGAGTTCGGCAAGGGTTGTCTGGAGGGCATTGCCGCGGCAGAGTCCTCCAACAATGCGGTGGTCGGCTCTGCCATGATCCCCTGCTGACGCTGGGCATCCCCGGTGACGGCGTCACCGCTCTGCTGCTGGGCGCGTTCGTGCTCCACGGCATCCAGCCCGGCCCCACCATGTTCACCAAGCAGGGTGTGATGGCCTACACCATTATCGTCGGCTGTCTGGTCGCCAATGTGCTGCTGGCTCCTCTGGGTCTGGGCACGACCCGCATTGTGGCAAAGATCGTGCAGGTGCGCTATACCTACCTGGCACCCGTCATCATCATGTTCTGCTTTGCAGGTGCCTTTGCCGCCACCGGCAACACCAAGGAGCTGATCCTCTGCGCCGGCATCCTGATCTTCAGCTACATCCTCACCGTTCTGGATATCGACAACACCCCGCTGATGCTGGGCATGATTTTGGAGGACATCATGGAGCAGAACTTCGTTACTGCTTCCATGAGCTACGACCGCAATTACAGCATCTTCCTCACCCGCCCCATTTCTGCAGTCATCCTGATCATCACCATCGTGCTGCTGGTCTCCATGATCCGTGTCAACCGCCGTGTGGCAAAGCTGAACGAGGAGCAGGAGGCGCAGATGGCCTCTGAGCACGCAAAGATGGAGAATGCATAAGCGGTGGGAGCCGAATGTCAAAAAGAGAGTCATCAAAAGGAGTAATATATTATGGGATTTCAAGTAGCGTATGTGCCCATTGGTGTTGGCACCTTCCACCTGGAAAGCGCACAGGATCAGTTTGAAAAATCGGTCTCCATGCTCAGGGCCTGACGGCGGACTGCGCGGTGCCTGAGAAGATGCTGCTGACCATCAACGATCTGGACGCGTATCTGGATACCATTTCCCCGACCTCATCGTGTTGCAGAACATCACCTTTGCCAATGCCGCCTACGCCAGCGAGGTGCTCAAGCGGTTTGACTGCCCCATCGTCCTATGGACGCTGCGGGAGCCGGTCATCGACGGCACCCGCCTGCGCCTCAACAGCCTGACGGGCGCATACTCTGCCGGCAATGCCATCACAGCGTTCCGCGGCGAGGGCAGGTTTGAGTATATCTTCGGTGCGCCCACCGAGGAGGAAGTGAAAGCGGAGATCGGTGCTGCCATCCGTGCAGCCAAGGTCAAATACGACCTGCGCCGCCTGAAGATGATCTCCATCGGACACACCCCGCAGGGCTTCGGATTTGGCCGTGCGCTGGACGCCGAGATGATGAGCACCTTCGGCACCACGCTGGATTCCATTGAGGCCCGGGAGCTTATCAACAAGGCCAAGGGCTACACCGAGGAGGAACTGGCAGACGAGCTGACCGAGGCCCGCAGGACCATCGTGGGGCTGGACACCATCCCCGAAAAGAACGTCGTCAACTTTGCCCGCCTGTACAAGGCCTATAAGAGCTATGTGGGCGAGAATCGGATCGGCGCTCTGTGCTCCCGCTGCTGGCCGGATTTCTTCACCGAGTTCGGCACCCCGGTGTGCAGCGTGCTCTCGCTGCTCAACGCCAACGGTGTTTCTGCCAGCTGCGAGTCGGACGCTTACGGTGCACTCTCCATGTTCATTGGCAGCGATCTGACCGGCCGTTCCTGCTTCTTTGGCGATCCCGTCTCGATGAACGAGCAGGAGAGCACCATCACCTTCTGGCACTGCGGCATGGCTGCCTGTGATCTGGCCCGCAAGGACACCGGTGCGCAGGTGGGCGTCCACCCCAACCGCAAGATCGGCCCGGTCATGGACTTTGGCTGCGAGGCCTGCGAGTGCGTCACCCTCTTCCGGGTGGGCCGCAAGCCCGACGGCAGCTTCCGCTTCTTCGTTGCAGAGGGCGCTGCACTGGACAAGCCCAAGCAGTTCAACGGCACCTCGGTGGTCGTCAAGACCGCAGCCAGCGCCAAAGAGGTGGTCTACGGCACCGTCAAGGGCGGCTGGGAGCCCCACTTTGTAGTGGTGTACGGACAGGTCGCCAACGAGCTGGAAAAACTGGGCAATATGCTGGGCGTCGAGGTCTGCAAGTTCTGAAAATAATTTCCAAAAATAAAGATCGAAAACCGTAAAAACAGAGAAAACGCCTGATGTTCTTGCGAATGCGGTCAGGCGGCGCTATACTGAACATGACGGTCAAAGATTGGAAAAATTCCGAAGAAAGGGGGGACGGGATGGCATACAATGGGCTCAATCTGGAGAATGTCAAAAACCAGAACCGCAGCTCCATCCTGAAGCTGCTGAACGACCACGGTCCCATGTCCCGCAAGGACATCTCGGCCCGGCTGGGTCTGACCCCTGCCAGTGTGACCACGCTGTGCGCAGAACTGCTGGCGCAGAACATTCTGGTCGAGCTGGGCGAGGTGCAGCAGGGCAATCGGGCCGGACGGCGGAAGATCCTGCTGGGGATCAACTACACCTACCGCTATGTCCTTTCCATCAGCATCGAGATGCCGTCCACCTGCATCACCCTGTGTGACCTGCGGGGCGAGCACTGCAGCACCCGGCGCATCCCCACCGACATTGCTGCGCCGCCGGAACTGTTCCTGAAGCAGGTGGCAAACGTGGGGAAGGCGCTGCTCTGGGAAAACAGCATCGGGCGCGAACAGCTGCTGGGGGCGGGGGTCTCCGTCCCCGGTCCGGTGGACCGGGAAAAGGGGTCAGCACCCACGCCTACCGCATCTGGAACCAGTCGGTGCAGGTGGCGTCCCTGCTGGCGCAGGCGCTGGAGTGCACGATCCTGTTGGAAAACAACGTCAAGGCATTTGCCCGTGCAGAACTGACCTACGGCTTGGGCCGGACGCAGGAGAACCTGCTGCTGCTGAAGTGGGGTCCAGGCGTTGGCTCTGCGATCATTGCACAGGGGCACATCTATGACAGCGGAAAGTACCGGTCAGCAGAGATCGGACATGTGCGGGTGGAAAAGAACGGCAGGCTCTGCCGCTGCGGGCGGTACGGCTGTCTGGAGACCCGGGTGGCCAGCCACCCCATTGCCCGGCATCTGCGGCAGGTCTGCAGCCCGGAAAAGACCCCGCTGCTGTGGGCTGCGGTGGATGGACACCCCGAAAAGATCACAGTGCACGATCTGGAGGCACTTGCTGCGCTGGACGAGCCCGCCATGTGGGAGGCGCTGGATGCAGACATCGAACTGCTGGCAGACGTGGTGGGCGGGATGCTCACCATGCTGACGCCGGATCACCTGATCCTGTACGGCGATATGTTCAAGCTGCCGCATTTCCGGGAGAAATTCCTCGCCGCCTGCAAGCGGTACGACCCCGCCTACGATGAGGACTATGTCCGCATCTCGGAGCTGGACCAGAGGATCGCCTACATCGGTCCGCTGGCGGTGGTGACCAACGAGCTGTTCTATCAGGGATAAAACACAGACCGAAAAAAAGCGTGCTGTGGAGCAGGAGAGCGCAAGGGCTTTGCAAAGCTCTGGGCGGTGCCTGCCCCACAGTTTTTGTATTACCGAAAAAGGAGGATGTCCCATGTCATACATCATGGCGCTGGATGCCGGGACCACATCGAACCGCTGCATCCTTTTCAACGAAAAAGGGAAATGTGCAGTGTGGCGCAGAAGGGGTTTGCCCAGTATTTCCCTAAACCCGGCTGGGTGGAGCACGATGCCAACGAGATCTGGACCACCCAGCTGGGCGTGGCGCTCTCCGCCATGAATCAGGTGGGCGCCAGCGCAGCGGATATCGCGGCGATCGGCATCACCAACCAGCGCGAGACCACCATCGTGTGGGACCGGGACACGGGAGAACCCGTTTACCATGCCATCGTCTGGCAGTGCCGCCGCACCAGCGCCTACTGCGATGAGCTGAAGGCCCGTGGGCTGACCGAGAAATTCCGGGAAAAGACGGGTCTGGTCATCGACGCCTATTTCTCTGCCACCAAGCTGAAATGGATCCTGGACAATGTGCCCGGCGCCCGGCAGAAGGCGGAGGCAGGGCAGCTGCTGTTCGGCACGGTGGAGACGTGGCTCATCTGGAAGTTGACCTGCGGCAAGATCCATGTGACGGATTACTCCAACGCCAGCCGCACTATGATGTTCAACATCCACACCCTCCAATGGGACGAGGAGATCCTGACAGAGCTGGACATTCCCCGGTGTATGCTGCCGGAGCCACGGCCCTCCAGCTGCTTTTATGAGTGGGCCGACCCCATGCATTTCGGAGACGGCATCCGCATCGCCGGGGCGGCGGGAGATCAGCAGGCGGCACTGTTTGGGCAGACCTGCTTTACCCCCGGGGAAGCCAAGAACACCTTTGGTACCGGCGGCTTTATGCTGATGAACACCGGAGAGACCCCGGTGTTCTCCCGGAACGGGCTGGTCACCACCATCGCATGGGGCATCGACGGCAAGGTGAACTATGCGCTGGAGGGCTCCATCTTTGTGGCGGGGGCTGCTATCCAGTGGCTGCGGGACGAACTGAAGCTGCTGGAGGAAGCCCGGGACTCGGAATATATGGCCGGCAAGGTCAAGGACACCAACGGCTGCTATGTGGTGCCGGCCTTTACCGGGCTGGGTGCTCCCCACTGGGATCAGTACGCCCGGGGCACTATCGTTGGATTGACCCGGGGATGCAACAAGTACCACATCATCCGGGCAACGCTGGACAGCCTGTGCTATCAGGTCAACGATGTGCTTCACGCCATGGAGGCGGACTCCGGCATTGGCATGAAGGCACTGAAGGTGGATGGCGGGGCTTCCGCCAACAACTACCTGATGCAGACCATGGCAGATGTCAGCGACGTGCCGGTGCAGCGGCCAGCCTGCGTGGAGACCACGGCGCTGGGTGCCGCTTATCTGGCGGGTCTGGCAGTGGGGTACTGGAACTCCGCCGAAGATGTCCGGCAGAACTGGTCGGTGGACCGGACCTTTGTGCCGCAGACCTCCCCGGAGGAACGGAAAAAGCGGGTCCGCGGCTGGAACAGGGCGGTCCGCTGCGCCTACAACTGGGCCAGAGAAGAAGAGGATGAATGAACCATGAACCGTGCACAGGACGGAGGCCTTCGCTTTTTCTCCGAGCTGTCGGAGCATCAGATTTCGGCCGATGAGTTTTTCAATGTTGTCCTGCTGGACTCGCTGGCCCGCAATTTCGGGCTGAAGAACGTGCTCATCTCGTATTTTGACCCGCAGGGCAGATTCCTCTCGTGGACCCACCGCAACGGCGTGCTGGCGGATCACGAGGGACACCCGTATCGCAGCTGCCTGCCCGAGGATGTGGTGCGTCAGACCCTGTATCGGGAGGCGGTGCAGGACAACCTGACCTACTACAATGTGACCCCCGACTGTACCATTCCACCCGGCTGATCCCGCCGCAGGATTACGCCCGAAGCCGCTATGTGCAGTTCATTCAGGAACAGTTCGGAGCGTATTACAGCGTGACCATGGCCTTTGGTATCAATGCCTACATTCAGGTGGCGTTTTTTAAAAGCTGCGCCGAGGGGGATTTTACCCCCGAGGAGCTTTTTGCAGCTGGAGCAGATCTACGTTTACATCGCCAACGATTACAAGAACTTCAAAAAATACGAGCAGGCCCGGATCATCACCAACATCCAGAGCGAGATCATCCTCTCCGGGAGAAAGCCTACCTCGTCACCGACGATTTCATGCACATCATGAGCTGCAACCACGCGGCAAAGGTCTGTCTGGACGATATCCTTGGCGCCGCCGCCGAGGGCTGGACGGCAGCAGACCCTGCAGCTGGCTGCCGTTTTTGCTGGGCAGCGAGCGGGACCACGCCGAAAACAGGGTGCAGACCCGGGTCATCCGGGACTATATCTTTAAGATCTACACCTACGATCAGCGCTATTCCAACGGCATCGTGGACCGCTACCACTGGATCACCATTTCCCGGGTGGAGTCGTCGGCGGCGAACGACCGGAGCGGAGAAGCTCTGCCTGCAGGCACAGGTCAGCCGCTGACCAAAGCGGAACTGCGGGTGGCACGGCTGCTGGCAAAGGGGCTGACCTATCAGGCCGTAGCCGACCAGCTGGTGGTAAGCTACCATACAGTCAAGAAGCATGTGCAGAATATCTACCAGAAATGCGGGGTCAATTCCCGGTTCCAGCTTTACCGCTGGATGGAGCGGAACGACCCCAAAAATGACCCAGCGCATCCAGAATGGCACCCCGTGGGAAAAAGCCGGACAGAATGTCGGAAATGACGATCCTGTCCGGCTTTTTTCTGTGGATCCACAGGCCCAAAATAGGGAGAGTTCCCTATTCAAAATCGACCGGTCGTCCACTGTTTCTCCCCGGCGGCATCTGGTAGAATCGAAGCAGAAACAAATGCAGAAACAAACGCAGAAAAAGGAGGCGTCCGCTGTGGATCAGACCGGCATCGTGTTCAATGTCCAGCGCTTCACCATCCACGACGGCCCCGGGGTGCGGACAGAGTTTTTTCTGAAGGGATGCCCCCTGCGGTGCCAGTGGTGCTCCAACCCCGAAAGCTGGGCGCTGCAGCCGCAGGTGGGGGTCTATCGGACCAAGTGCATCGGGCGCAGGGCCTGCGGTGCCTGCGATGACAGCTGCCCGCAGGGCGAGATCTTCCGGTTCACCGCAGGCAGGCTGGCAGGCATCGACCGGACAAAGTGCAGCGACTGTCTGGTCTGCGCGGAGGAATGCCCCTCCGATGCCCTCAAGCAGTGGGGCAGACCGATGAAGGTGGAGGAGTGCATGGAGATCGTCCGGCGGGACAGGGGCTATTACGAGCGCTCGGGCGGGGAGTCACCGTCTCGGGCGGCGACCCGCTGGTGCAGAGCGATTTTGTGGCAGCCCTGTTCCGGGCCTGCCGGCAGGAGGGTTCCATACCTGCTGCGAGTCCACCTTCCATGCCGGATGGGATGCGGTGGAAAAAATCCTTCCCTGCACCGACCTCATCATCTCTGACCTCAAACTGATGGACCCGGAGCTTCACCGGCAGTACACCGGGGTGAGCAACGAGCGCATCCTGCAAAACCTGCGCCGTCTGGCGCAGGAGGGCCGGAAATGATCCTTCGCATCCCGGTCATCCCGGGCGTTAACGATGGGCGGCAGAACATCGAAGCCAGCGCGGATTTCATCCTCAAACAGCTGGGCGGGCAGGTGCGGACCCTGCAGCTGCTGAGCTTTATACGGCTGGGCGAGGAAAAATACCGGTCGCTGGGCATCCCGTATCAGATGGAGTCCGTGCGCCTGCAGCGCCGGGCTTTTCAGCGGCGGGTCGAGGAGATCGCAAAGTATTTCAACAGCCGGGGCATCCACTGTCTGGTGGGTACCCGGGAAAAAGAAGAGAACCGACCGGAATAAAGCATCACGCCAAGGAGGAAACCGTTATGGCAGCTGTCCACACCAACGCACGCGGCACCGAGCCGTATGATAAAGTTTACTGTCTGGGGTATCAGGTCCATCACGAGGACTGGTCCCCCTATCCCCGCATCAACAAACTGCGCCAGACGTTTCTGGACCGGGGCTATGACGTGGACGTGGAGCGTCTGCGCCTTGTCACCCAGAGCTACCGGCAGCACGAACACCTGCCCGAAAAGCAGAAGGTGGCCTACGCCTTTGAAAATGTGCTGCTGCACTGCGGCATAGAGATCTGCGACGACGACTTGATCGTGGGCGAGATCGCTTCGCCCATCAAATCTGCCCCCATCTACCCGGAGTTCTCGGTCAACTGGATCCTGGACGAAGTGCAGAACCACCCCTTTGAGCAGCGGGAGCATGACCAGTTCACCATCCGCAGCGAACAGGAAAAGCAGGAGATCCTGGAGCTGTGCCGCTGGTGGAAGGGCCGCACGCTGGACGATTACATCAACGTCCGTCTGGACGAGGACCAGCTCAAGGGCTCCGAGGCGGGCAAAAAATCTACCAGACCAACCTCTACCACTACGCCGGCACCGGTCATCTGGCGGTGGATTACGCCCGCCTGATGCAGCTGGGCTTTGACGGTCTGCTGCAGCGTGCCCGGGAAAAGCTGGCGGCGCTGGACATGCACGACCCCGAGTTCTGCACCAAGCGGGAGTTCTATCAGGCGGTCACCATCATGTACGGCGCTGTAAAAAGTACATCCTGCGGTATGCGGTTCTGGCAGAGGAAATGGCAGCCCGCGAGCAGGAAGCCGGGCGGAAGGCCGAGCTGGAACAGATCGCCGCCAACTGCCGCGCTGTGGCAGGCGGCACGCCAAAGACCTTCTGGCAGGCGCTGCAGCTGTTCCACTTTGCCACGATGCTCATTTGTGTGGAGTCCAACGGCCACTCCATCTCCTATGGACGGATGGACCAGTGGCTCTACCCCTATTATCAGGCGGACAAGAGCCTTTCCAAGGAGTTCGCGCTGGAACTGCTGGAAGTGGAGTATGTCAAGCTCAACAACCCCACCAAGCTCAAGGACCGGGGCAGCATGGCGCTGCGCAACGGCAGGGGCTTTGGCGGCGAGAGCCTGACCATTGGCGGCGTGAAGCGGGACGGCACCGACGCCACCAACGACCTGACCATGCTGATGCTGGAAGCCTCTGCCCACACCCGGATGATGAACCCGTGGGTCTGTGTGCGGATGCACGAGGGCACCCCGGAGGAGCTCCGCATCAAGGCGGTAGAGTGCATCCGCGCCGGCTACGGCCACCCCAAGCTTTTCAACGACAGCGCTGCGATCAAGGGCATGCTGCGCAAGGGGATGACTCTGGAGGAAGCCCGCGACTACTGCGTGGTGGGCTGTGTGGAGATCAGCCTGCCGGGCCGGGAATACGGCTGGCACGACGCCGCCTATGTCAACACCGCCAAGATGATGGAGATGGTGCTCAACGGAGGCCGCTGCCTTGACTGCGGCCCGCACTGCCCCGCTGGAGCCGGTGCGGCGCACTGGGTGGACATCTTGGTCCCGATACCGGCAGGCTGGACCGCTATGCCAGCTTTGAGGAGGTCCGGCAGAGCGTGGATGCCCAGTTTGAGTACTGGACCAACCAGATGTGCTCCAGCCTCTGCGTCATCGAGAATGCCCACCGGGCGCTCAAACCGCTGCCCTACGTCTCGGCGCTGTTTGAGGACTGCATGGAGTCCGGTCACGACCTGACCGAGGGCGGTGCCAAGTACAACGGCATCGGCCCTCAGGCCAGCGGCATTGCCACCTGTGCCGACTCGCTGGCTGCCATCCGGCAGCTGGTCTTTGACGAAAAGCGCTGCACAGGCGCCGAACTGCTGGAAGCCGTCAAGCACAACTGGAAGGGCTATGAGAAGCTGTACGCTCTCGTCAACAGCTCCAAAGTCCACCACTACGGCAACGACGATGATTACGCCGATGCGCTGTTCCGGTTCATGTTCGAGACCTACTGCAGGCACATTGCCGGACGCAAAACGCCGCGTGGCGGGATCTTCAGCCCCGGTGTCTACTCGGTCAACGCCAACGTTGCCATGGGCCTGAACACCAACGCATCGGTGGACGGACGCAAGGCGGGGAGGCCATCTCGGACAACATGGGCCCGGTCCATACGGAGCTTGGCTCCCATGACATCAACGGCCCCACCGCCATCGTCAACTCCCTGACCAAGGTGGACCACAGCCTTGCCACCAACGGTACCCTGATGAACCTCCGCTTCCCGCAGGAGGCGGTGGCGGGCATCGAAGGCCGCGACAATCTGGCAGCCTTTATTGAGGAATACATCCACAAGGGGGCCATGCACGTCCAGTTCAACATTATGAGCGCCGCCACCATGCGGGCTGCCCAGAAAAAGCCGGAGGACTACAAGGACATGCTGGTCCGCGTGGCGGGATACAGCGCCTACTTTGTGGAACTGGGCAAGCCGCTGCAGAAGGATCTGATCCAGAGGACCGAACTCCATTTTTAACGGGTAACGATAGAAAGGAAGCACAGCGATGAAAGACTTCAACTTTAAGATTCCCCAGAACATCCAGTTTGGCATGGGCAGTCTGAAAAAGCTGCCGGAGATCCTGACCGAGAGCCGCTCGGACAAGATCCTGCTGGTGTCGGATCGCGGACTGGAAAAGATCGGCGTCGTCAAAAAGGTGCAGGATATCATTGAGACGGCGGGGCTGCAGTGCACCAGCTATCTGGATGTGGTGCCCAACCCCACCATGGCGGTGGTCAACGAGGCCGCGGACCTGTACCGGAAATGCGGAGCCACCAGCATCGTGGCGCTGGGCGGCGGCAGCTCCATGGACGTGGGCAAGGCTGTGGGCATCCTGGCCAACTATGGCGGCAGGATCACCGACTACGAGGGCAACCACAAGGTGCCCGGCCCCATCGTGCCGATGATCGCCATCCCCACTACGGCAGGCACCGGCAGCGAGGTGACGGCCTCTGCTGTGATCACGGACACCGAGCGCAACTACAAGCTCTCGGTGTTCAGCTACGAGATCCTGCCCAGATACGCCGTGCTGGACCCCGAGCTGATCATGACGGCTCCCGCTTCCATCGCTGCGTCCTGCGGCGTGGACGCCCTCATCCACGCCATGGAGGCCTATGTCTCCCGCAACGCTACCCCCTTCTCCGACGCCATGGCGGAAAAGGCCATGGAGCTCATCGGCGGCAGCCTGCGCCGCTTTGTGGCCAACCGTCAGGACGAGGAAGCCGCCTGCGCCATGATGCTGGGCTCCAACTTTGCAGGCATCGCCTTTGCATGGGCCCGGCTGGGCAATGTCCACGCCATGAGCCACCCGGTCAGCGCGTATTTCAACGTGCCCCACGGGGTGGCAAACTCCATCCTGCTGCCCAACGTGGTGGAGTACAATGCACTGGCGGACCATGGACGCTATGAGGTCATCTACAACTACATCCGGGAAGGCAGCGGCTCCACCGAAAACTTTACCCCGGAGCTGCTGGTGGAGGAGTTGCGCCGCCTGAACCGGCAGCTTGGCATCCCCGCCACCCTGTCGGAGGTGGGTGTCACCGTCGAAAAGATCCCTGCGATGGCAGAGGATGCCATGAAGAGCGGCAACATCCCGGCAAACCCCCGCCAGAGCACAGTCAGGGACATTATCAAGCTGTACGAAAAGACCATGTAAACGGGGTGTTTTCCATGCAGGCAGTGCTTCGGAATGATTTTTTGACCCTTACGGTGGACACCCATGGAGCCGAGGCGGTCAGTTTGAAAAACGATGCCGGGGAGGAGGTGCTCTGGCAGGCTGACCCGGAGGTCTGGCCCCGTCACGCGCCCATCCTTTTTCCGTGGACAGGGAGCTGCCCGGCAGCTCCTACTCTCACAAAGGCAAGACCTACCATGTGGTCAAGCAGGGCTTTGCCAGGGATGTGGAACACACGCTGGTGCGGGCTGATGAGAACGAGATCGTCTTGGAGCTGCGTTCCAGCCCGGAGCTTAAGGCGACGCAGTTCCCTTTGATTTTATTCTGCGCAGCACGTTCCGGTTGGAGAACCGGACGGTCTGCCACACTCTGACCGTGGAAAATCCCGGCAGCGAGGAGCTGCGCTTCGGCATCGGCTTTCATCCCGCATTCAACATCCCCTTTGACCGTCACCATACCACAGAGGATTACGAGTTCCGGTTTGACCGGCCGGAAAGCCCGGTCATTCTGGATGCCCGGCCCCATGGGCTGCTCAGCGGAAAGTGCTATTACAAATGGAAAAATGCCGAGAAGATCCAGCTGACCGATGATCTGTTTTCCAACGACAGCTTCTGCATGGCGGGGCTGCGGACCAGAACGTTGGGCATTTATGAAAAAGACAGCGGGCGGCACATCGTCTGCAATGTTGAGGATTTTCCGTACAAGCTGATCTGGAGCGCGCTGGCAAAGCCGGTCCGCTTTGTCTGCATCGAGCCATGGCACTCTCTGCCCAGCGCAGAGACCGACCCGCAGGAGTGGAGCGAGCGCGCCGCCGCCGTCTGTCTTGCACCCGGAAAAAGCTGGTCTACGACCCTTTCCACCACCGTCATGCGGTGAAGACCAGCAGCAGTTTCCAAGCACCTGCCGCACAGCGGGCTGGAAATGCAAAAAGTCCCATGCCGCACCGGAAAGGCGGGCGTGGGACTTTTGCTTTGGGCGTTGCGGGCCGGGGCGTTTGTTTTGCTTCAGCTTTGGTCAAAAGACCGGTGCACTCCAGAGCCGGGCGCAGGGCTAGGTATAAAAGCACAGCGCAGGCGGTGGAGACCACGCTGTTTACAAAGGTGATTAGCGGAAGGAAAGCAGGTTCATCATAGTAGTATCCTCCAAGACTTGATTTTTGGTGTGCGGTCACTCGAACTAATGCCGTCAAGTCGTTGTCGGATGAAGTGGTTTTCAGTTTGTCTGGGAGTAAGTGCACGATTTCTGCACGGATTTTGCACGGTTTCAAAACGTGCAGAGGGTGCTTTTCGATGCGAAATCCGACAAAGGATGCAGAAGCTGCCGGGAGAAAAATCACGTTGCTTTGATTGAAAATGACGATAGCTCGAAACTTCCATAAATTGAGACGAACCGGCGGCTTGCTCTCTTAATCAGTGGGCCCAGGGTTCGAGTCCCTGGAGGTGCACCACATCAACAAAATCCGAACTTTTTTCCGATAGGAGAAGGGTTCGGATTTTTTGTATTCTATGGGAGAAAAATTTCCATTGACTGTACCGGGGTTGAGGATGCACTGGATGTGACCATGGCGCAGCAGACGGAACTGGACTACCTTATCTACAATGACCCACTGGGCTATGCGGATTTGATTCTGAACGGCGACCCGAAGGAATATTTGAAGAATGTGTCCGGTAGTCGTACACTAGAAGATTAAAAAGTAATTGTCTGTCGAACAAAAACATTCGGCAGACAATTTTTTTCATAGATTTAGAAGTACTGTCAGTTCCAACCATACAAAAACGTTGGATTCAACAGGTGAATCTTTGCACCGGAAAAATCAAGGATCCTCTCATCGCGCATCCGGCACAGCTCACGGGAAAGAGCACTGCGGTCCACACAGAGGAAATCTGCCAGTTCTGTCCGGGTGTAGGGCAGACTGTAACAGCCTTTTTCATCGGGTGTCAAGGTTTGAAGATAAATCTTCAGACGATCTCGAAGCCGTTTTTGTGCTAAAATACGCACTTTGGTGTTAAAAAAGAGAAGCTGCTGCGCCATATCCTGCATAAGATTTGCTGTGACTTGCATCCGGCAGGGACAGGTCAGCGTTTTCTGTGACAGCAATGCGCTGAAATCCAGCAGCATTACAGTACAGTCCGAACTGGCACGCAGACAGACCGGACTTGTCGTCCAGCCAGTACAGGCCAGTTCTGCACCAAATATTTCTCCGGGATGAAAACGGCAGATGCTGATTTGATTGCCATTTTCATCATAAAAAAATTCTTCCATCGTGCCATCCAGCAGAACACCCGTATTGTGGCTCTGCTCACCCAGCTCGACGATGTGCGCACCACGAGGATATTCACGGACAGTCGCATTCAAGCAACTAAGGACTTCCCTATATTTTCGTGGCTGGATGCCGTTGAACATGCCGCATTGCTGTAAAATTGAATAATATTGCTCCATCTTAAAATTTACTTTGCCGTTGCCATAACAACGGACACTCCGAGGTAGTTGTGTTAAACTCTTGGTTAGAGATGTCTAATTAAAAGGCATCATTATTATACGGTATAAAGTTTGAAATGTCAAACCCTATAACGTTCAGGGTTGATATCGAAGGAGTGACACAATGCTTTCGTTGGGAATGGATATCGGTACATCAACGGTCAAGTTGGTGCTGTTGAAAAATCAAGAAATTGAAAAGCAGTGGATGGCGGTGCATCACGGCAACCCTTTTGTCTGCCTGAAAAAGGGTCTTTCCACGTTGGAACTGGCGATGGATACTCCGTTTTCACTCTGTGTGACCGGAAGCAACACGGAGGCTCTGCTGGAGCAAGATTCAGCCATTCCCTCTTTAGGCGACATCCCAGCTATCGTCGAGGGTGTGCGCTGGATCATTCCGCAGGTGGGTTCGGTCATTGAAATTGGCAGTCAGGGCGCGCGATTCATCACGGATTTGCAGAGCCGTGCACCGCAGTTCGCAGTCAACGAACACTGTGCAGGCGGCACGGGCTCGTTCTTTGAAGATCAGATGTCCCGTGTGGGCTGCAAGCTGGAGGATTACTCTTCTCTGGTAAAGCAGGCACAGAGTGTTCCGCGCCTTTCTGGCCGGTGTGCGGTCTTTGCCAAAACAGATATCATCCACCGCCAGCAGGAAGGAGTTTCCACACCGGATATCCTGCTAGGATTGTGTTATGCCATGATCCGTAACTATAAGGCGACCATCGTGCGGCGGCTTCCGGTCTGTAAACCTGTGGTATTCTGCGGCGGTGTTACCTGCAATGCAGGCGTGATCCGAGCCATCCGGGATGTATTCGGGTTGAGTGAGAAAGAACTCACCGTTCCGGAGTTTGCCCGATATGAAGCGGCTCTTGGTGCTGCACTCAAAGCATCCGGCTCGTTCACGTTACGTCAACTGAATGATTCTCTGGACCGTACACTAACAACACACCACATGGTCGGAACATTGCCCAAACTGGAACTGCGCCCCGGTACGAGCCTTGCGGAGCCAAACGCTACCAAGATCATTCCAGAAAGTGGCTGCGCATTAGGCATTGATATTGGTTCGACCAGCACGGACCTCGTTCTGGTTGGTGCTGACGGCGAACTGGTAGACTTTCAATATCTGCGCACCGCAGGTGACCCGGAAGGAGCTGTCCGCAAAGGCCTTGCAAGTATTCGTCAGCGGTTTGGCGATATCCGGTTCACCGCAGTCGGTGTGACCGGTTCAGGACGAGAGCGCGTCGGCAAACGCATCGGAGCAGATGCTGTCCGGGATGAGATCACTGCGCAAGCCAAAGGAGCTGCTCATTGGGTGCCGGAAGTCGATACCGTGTTTGAGATTGGCGGACAGGATAGCAAATACATTAGCATCCAGAACGGTGAAGTTGTGGATTTTCAGATGAACAAGATCTGCGCTGCCGGTACCGGTTCTTTTGTGGAAGAACAAGCTGCCCGTATGGGCATCCCACTGGCGGAGTTTGGCCCATTGGCCTTATCCTCTGAACATCCGGCATCCTTGGGAGAACGGTGCACGGTGTTTATCGAAACGGCCATTGCGTCCGCTTCCGCTGAAGGTATTTCACGGGCGGATATTGCCGCAGGCCTTTGTCATTCCATCGTGCAGAACTATCTGCATAAAGTGGTTGGTTCTAAACCTGTGGGTCAGCACATCGTTTTGCAGGGTGGTGTCGATTACAACCCCGGCATTGTGGCGGCATTCCAATCCGTATACGGCGACCGCGTACAGGTCAGCCCGGTCTTTTCCATCAGTGGTGCGTATGGTGCGGCTTTGCTGGCACAGGAAGCTGTGGGCAACGCACTCAGTCGATTTGTGGGATTTGACAGCCCGGCAAAGGACGCAGAGGACAGCCGCAGTGCGGAGATCCAGAAGAACATTGACTTCTACAAGCAGGCGGACAAACTGCTTTTGGAGGGTTATACCGGCAAACGCGACCCACGTAAAAAGACCGTAGGTGTGCCTTTTGCGTTGATGATCCACAAATTCTTCCCGATGGCGAATGCCTTCTTTACCTCGTTGGGCTTCAATGTCGTCCTGACCAACCCCACCAGTGAGGAAACGATCCGGCTGGCTCAGCAGACCGCACAAGGGGAGACCTGCTACCCGGTCAAACTTATTTACGGCCATATGCAGCAGCTCATCGACCAAAAAGTAGATTATATCTTCCTGCCCACCATCCACACGATGAAGCACGAAAAGAGCCGTGTGAAACACAACTACGGCTGCGTCTATATGCAGACGGCAGCCGTATCCATTGCCAAAGCTCTGGACATTGAGAGCAAGGGCATCACCTTGCTCAGTCCGGTGTTTGACCTCGATTTTGGGCAGGAAGCTATGGCATCTGCAATGCTGGGACTGAGCAAGATTTTAGGAATCCCGAAACCGTTTTGTGCCAAAGCTCTGCTCAGTGGTGCCATGGCGGTGCGCCGCCATACCGCCGCCGTGGAAAAACAGGGCAAAGCTCTGCTGGCGACCCTGAGACCGGACGATAAAGTGTTGGTGCTCATCACCCGCAACTACGGCGTTTCCGACCCCATCCTGAACATGGGCATCCCGGAACTGCTGTTGGAACGCGGCTATAAAGTCATTACGCTGAGCCACCTGCCCGGCCATGCGCTGGACATCTCCGATGAATACGATAATCTTTATTATCCGTTCGGGCAGCATATCCTGTCCGGAGCAAAGCTGATTGCTCACCACCCGAACCTCTACGCTGTCTACCTGACGAACCACGGCTGCGGCCCGGACACCATGCTCTCACACCTGTTCAAGCAGGAGATGGGCGATAAACCCTACCTGCAAATCGAAGTGGATGAGCATTTTTCCAATGTGGGTGTCATCACTCGCATTGAAGCGTTCCTGAACAGCTTGCAACACCGCCCGGCGGTGGCTCTGCCGATAGATTTCAACATCGAGCAGGTCGATATTCACCCCTGTCGTCTGGCACAGACACCATCCCCCAATGTGCCACTCTATCTTCCGGCGATGGGTGCTTATACGCCCTATCTGGCCGCATATTTCAAACAGCAAGGGGCAGATCCCTACGAGCTGCAGCACCTGACGGACGATATTCTAAGCCTTGGCCGAGCAGAGACGAGTGCAAAAGAATACCTGCCTTTCCCGGCACTGCTGGGCAGTATCCTTGCCGAGCGAAAAAACGACCAGACACATGCGCAGTTCCTGATTCCGCAGACGCAGGGAGCGGAAGCAGACGGTCAATACGCCCGTGTCATCCGTGCTGTGTTGGACCGCAGAAAAGAGCTGAATGCTCAACTGGTCAGCCCGATGCTGGAAACACTGCCCGAAATGGCGCAGAACCGTGATGCTCTCTTCCGCGCACTGTTGGCGGGAGATATCCTCTATGCTGCTCCGGCAGATAAACGTGCAGACATTTCGGCACAGTGGGATGCTCTGCCCGGCTGGGAGCAGCTGCACGCTGCGGCGAGGGAAATCGGCGCACTTCCCCCACCAAAGGCCGCCGTATCGCTGCTGTTGGTACGCCGCTCTGCCTGACAGAACTGGACAGCGGCGTACTTGCCGCGCTGGAAGCCGAAGGCGAACAGGTACTTCGCGCCCCACTCAGCGAGGCACTCTGGTTTCTGTGGAAAGACAATTTGGATGAAAACAAACCATCGGCTGGTTGGCTTGACCAGATGCAGAGGCAGATGCAGACCCTTGGTAATGAACTTGGAGCGCACAGTGCCTTTGCGGAAGACGCTGAAACACTGTTCCTCATTGCGGACTCTGCCTTGCCGAATTTTTCAGGCGGGAACGGTCGATATCGGTACGCCAAGGCCGTGGAGCTTTCTGGCCGTACCAATGCAGTGCTGACCCTTGCACCCCGGTATGAAAATACCGCTATGATTCTGGATATGCGCGGCCTGCACGATGCCTGCAGTGCCCCACTGTTCCAGCTTTCCCTTGATAACGACTGGGATGAAACTGCATGGAGCCGCCTGCGCTCGTTCCTCTACTACTGCTGAATCTGGCAGACGCAAAGAACCCGTCCGGTACGTCCGGACGGGTCCTTTGCGTCTGTTATGAAACAGAAAATCGCTTATTCGATGACCAGCAGCAGGCTCATTTTGAATTTGCCCTGTGCGGTAACGCTGTGCAGGCCGTTCTTATCGAAGCGGAAGCTCTCGCCTGCGTTCAGTTCGTAATCCTTACCCTCATAGCCAATAATGGCCTTGCCTTCGAGGGCGGTCAGGATGGCATTGCCGGGAGCGCGGTGCGGAGTCAGGCCGGTGCCCTCGTCAAAAGCCATCAGGACAAATTTCATGTTGTCTGCATGAGCGATGTCCAGATTGGCGATGCTGCCCTCTTCATAAGAAATGAGGTTCTTCAGTTCGGTGGGCTGGCCTGCCTTGATGATATTGTTCATGGTAAAATTCTCCTTTTTCAAAATGATTTCGGTATAGATCATTCCACTGTCGGTTTTTGTGCCGCACAGTGTTTTCGGCGGTACATACAGCACTTCTCCGGGTTTGACAGACACTTCCTGCCCATCGACTCCCAGAAGGAACCTGCCGTTTCCCTCACCACCCAGATAAAGAGTGGTGCAGTCATAGTATTCCGGGGTGATAGAAGTGCCTGCGCCCAAGGAAAACCATGTTATCGGCACTCCATAGCCCAGTCCGGAAGGTCGGGAAACGGTCATAGCGTCCCGGATCGGGCGAACCTGGGAAAGTGTAAAAGGGACATTGTTCATACAGCAGTTTCCTCCCGCAGAGCAACCGGAACGATGCTGCGCACCGACCGCCCCTGATAATGCAGTTCATCCACCAGCACCTGAACATCAAAAGAATACGAGATGTTCTCCTCGTTCAAGATCTCCGCAGCTGGACCGTAGAAAAATTCGCCTTTGCGGTTCAGCATCAGGGCTTCGTCCGCTACGCTCATGGCATTGGTGGGATAGTGGGTATTCATGATGGCACTGATGCCGGATTCATGCGCCAGCCGCTCCACCATATTCAGCACTAAGATCTGATTGTGGAAATCCAGACCGGTTTCCGGCTCGTCCAGAATGATGAGCTTCGGCTCATTGATGAGGGCACGGGCAATGAGCACCATTTGCAGTTCACCGCCGCTCATCCGGTTGAAGTCTTTGTTGGCAAGACGGGTGATCCCCACCCGTTCCATCATGGCTTCCGCCATTTCGATTTCCTCTTTGCCGGGTTGCTGAAAGGCTCCGAGATGCGCACTGCGCCCCAGCAGAACCATTTCCAGACCGGTGTAGGAAAAAGCGAAGCCACGGGACTGCGGAATGTAGGAGATAGTGCTCCAGACATCCTTCGGCTTGAGGGTGTGGATATCCTTCCCGTAAAGCAGAGTCTTGCCGCTGTGCCATGGCAGCAGACCGATCATGCACTTGAGCAGGGTGGTTTTACCAATGCCGTTTGGACCAAGAATCGCAAGGATGTGGCCTTCTTCCAGGCTCAAATTGATGCTTTCGAGAATCACAGGCTGCTTCGGGTAGCCGAAGCAACCGTTCTGCACTTCTAAGATCATTGCAGATTGCTCCTTGTTTTATTCAACAGAGAAATAAACGCCGGTGCACCGATGATAGCGGTGAGGATGGAAAGAGGCAGCTCGATGATGCTGATGCTGCGGGACAGGGTATCGATCAGGATCATAAAGCTGGCTCCCAGACTGAGACTGAGGGGCACCACATAACGGTTGTTGCTTCCAACCAGCATCCGGGATGCGTGCGGGATCAGCAGACCAATCCAGCCCACCTGACCGCACATGGAAACGGCTGAAGCCGTGACCAGCGTAGATGCAACAATGAACAGCATCCGGGTCTGCTTGATGTTGATGCCGCTGGTACGAGCCTCGTCATCACTCAGTGAAAGGATGTTCAGCCGCCAGCGCAGCAGATAGATGATGATGATTCCAGCAACGATAAGTGGGCAGCCAATCAGGATCTTTTGGTAACTGGCACTGGTAAAGCTGCCCATGAGCCAGTAGGTGATCTCCGGCAGCTTGTCCTGCGGATCGGCAGTATATTTCAGCAGCGAACCCAGTGCGTTGAACAGAGAGGATGCAATCGTGCCGGCCAGCACCAGATAAACCATAGAACGCCCATCACTCTTGCCTGCGATTTTCAGAGTAAAACAGACGGAAATCAGGCCAAAGACCAAGGCGATGAGCTGCGTTTCCAGAATACTGCAAGACAGGATAATAGCAAGAATTGCACCCACACAGGTGCCGCTGGTTACACCCAAAATATCCGGTGTGGCAAGCGGATTGGAGAATAAGGATTGATAGGTATTGCCTGCACAAGACAGACCTGCGCCAACAATGATGGCCATTAGAATGCGGGGCAGCCGCAGATTAATGACGATGGAGTAGTTCTGTACATTTGAGGTACTCCCACCCGTCAGAGCAGTGCGCAAAGCCGAAAGGACTTCGCCTATCGGAACACTCATTCGCCCAAAGCACAGGCAGATGAGTGCGGTCACAAGGGGCAAAGCAAACATCAATACCACGGCCAGAGGAGTGAACCGGCCTTTTTTGATCCAGATGGTATCTTTCATCAGTACAGCAGCATTTCCTCCAACTCGTCATCTGTCACATCGTAGCCGTACCATGTCTTGTAATATTCCTTGATGGTATCGCCCAGCGGATAATCGGCAAAAGCATCCGGGTAGGTGTTGCAGGCCAGCCATGCCAGCACCAGCGGAGCATCCGGATTCGGGGTGAACCAGTTCCACATACCCAACGTAGTGTTGTAGACTCGGCCGCTCTTCACGGCAGTCAGGGTGGAGAAGTCAGCACCGTCCACATTCCCGCTCAGCACGTCCTCGGTGCGCAGGGGCTGCAGGCCGGGACCATCCAAGAAAAGAATATCGGGATCCCAGCTATAAATCTGCTCCATGCTGGCCTGTGCAAAGCCAGTAGCTTCCAGTGCCTTATCCGTCACACCCAGACGCTTCATCCAGTAGGTTCCAAAGGTGCCCTGACCGGATACCTGCGGCACACCGTCTGCATACTTCCACAGAATCAGCGCACTGGGGCGATCCGTTTGAGGAATTTCCGCAATACGGGCTTCCACATCGGTCACGATCTCATCACCGGCAGCAACAAAGGCGTCGGTCTTGCCCGGTTCGTTGAAGATCTGCTCCAGCAGCTTCAGCCACTCTTCGTAACGCTCAATGGGATCAGCTTCCGTAGATGCGCCCACGGTAGCGAAACCGATGGAGGGGATTCCGCTGGCCTTCAGGATTTCGGCATGGGAGGAGTTGCCAGCATTGTACAGGATAACATCAGGGTTCAGCTTCATGATCTCCTCGATGTTCAGGTCGCTCTGAGCATAGACCGTATCGCTGGACTCCAGAAGCTCCGGGGCGATATTCTTCAATACAGTGTCAGAAATGACCGACTTGAAAGAGCCGCAGTAACCCACGATGTAGGGAGCACTGCCCTCAAAATAAGCCATGTAGGTGGACAGGATTGGAATCTGGTCGATGACGACACGGGTGACCTTATTAGGCACTTCTACTTCGTTGCCGCCGTGGTCTACGACGGTATGGGTACCGGTCTCATCCAGAGATGCGGCAGAGGAAGTTGCTTCGCTGGATACAGCGGAAGAAGCCACAGAAGAAGCCGTGCTGCTGGAAGAAGAACCGCAGGCGGCCAGAACACCGGCTGCACTTACAGCAGCCATGGCAGTGATAAACGAACGGCGAGAAATTTTTTTCATGGAAAACTCCTTTGATAAATCGATGATTCTTTGGTTGTGGCAGTTAGTTAGCAATAACCAACTGCAGAGCATTTTATCAAATTCACTTTCCTTTGTCGGTTGCTATGGCAACGGCAGCGTAAATTTATGTGATGGTAAAAATAGCAACAAAAATAGGGTGCGCCCCTGAATAGGACGCACCCTGCCATCGCAATTCACGATTTGATTTGTTGGCAACAACCGTGAATTGCATATCGCAAACAAGTTGTTGAGAATTGCACTGCTTGTAAAACTTGCGATTAAATCCGCATACGACAGCGATACGTACAACAGGGCGTTCCCCGTCGAAAACGCTCTGTTTTTCTTCATATCTGCTCAGCTTTGCCGCCGGAGCCATGCTGTATGTGGTGGTGGAGGAACTGATTCCGAAAATGTCGCAGGGGCAGCACTCCAACGTTGGCACGGTGTTTTTTGTGGTGGGCTTCAGCGTGATGATGGTGCTGGATGTGGCACTGGGGTGACGGTTGGGGGCCGAAAGCGAAATCTCTTTCGGAATTTCCGAAAATGCCTAAACTTCTTGACAGAGGAGACGGCAGGGCGTATTATTTTGGCAGAAGGACCGCTGAGAAGCGGCTTTTTATAAGACTGAAAGTTAGCTTCACCTAACTCACAACTCTGCCCTATACGAAGAAATATATCTCTTCTATTTACAGGTGGAAAATAAATAGAGAAGGAGCGTATCAGGATGAAGATCTACCATTTTGGTGCAGAGGATGCCCCGGTACTGTTGCTGCTGCCGGGCACCTGTTGCCATTGGAAAAGCAATTTCGGTGTGGTGATCCCGCTTCTGGCTGACAGCTTCCGGGTGCTGTGCGTCAGCTACGATGGCTTTGATGAGACTGAACAGACCGAATTTCCCACCATGCTGGAGGAGACCGAAAAGATCGAGGCCTACCTCAAGAACCACTGCGGCGGTCGCATCCGGGCGGCCTACGGCTGCTCTTTGGGCGGCTCGTTTGTGGGGCTGCTGGCGGCGCGGCAGAACATCCACATGGACTACGGCATTCTGGGTAGCTCCGATTTGGATCAGGCGTCGCCGCTGACGGCAAGCTTGCAGACGGATTTTCTGCTGCCATTGATCTACCCTGTGGTGCGGGACGGAAAGATTAAGGCGAAATTTCTCCAAAAACGTCTGGACAAGTGTGCTAAAGAGTCGGGGGATTATGTCAAGGCTTTTCTGAAAATGTTTGGCGATGCCCGCCCTTATGTGACCATGCAGAGCTGCAAAAACCAGTTCTACTCCGATCTTATCACTCCGCTGCCGGATAAGATCCATGTGCCCGGTACCGAGATCCATATTTTTTACGTCCTGAAAATGGGCGCAAAATATCGTGCCCGGTATCAGCAGCATTTTGCACATCCTGTTCTCCATGAGCAGAACTTGCAGCACGAGGAATTGCTGGCCTGTCACCCGGAGCAGTGGGCGCATCTGGTAAAAAGCATTGTATTGTGAACGGTAAAACGTATCTGGAGCAAGCAGGATTTTGTAAGATCCAGAACCACAAAAATAAAAAGGGCTGGCTGTGCATCACAGCACAGAAATGAGGTGTGATCATGTCGAAAAAAGCAACGGAATTTCAAAGAAAAGCAATGAGCTGGATGTACCGGGGCAAGGAGATCTTCAAGCCATTGAACACCGGCTGGATCGACGAGAATGTTGCCTGCGTGCGCGAATGGGTGGCGAACATCTTCTTCTACCGCAAAGGCGATACGACCATTATGGTCGATGCGGGATATAACTACGACCGCCTTGCCGAAAAAATGGGCTGGCTTGGGATTGATCCGAAGTCGATACACCATATGATTGTTTCCTATTAGGAACGCTGTAAATACAAGGCTTTTCGGAGCCTACGAACCACAAAAATAATATTTGATCTATCACATTACACAAAAAGCCGCCCGGCGTTCAAATCGGGCGGCTTTTTTGCGTGGATAGACCGGAAGGAGGCGGAAAAATAATTACAGAAATTTAACCCGCAAAATTGTGCAACTTTCACGAAAAGGAGGATAGTGAATGGCAGATGAAAAATTGAACACAGGCCCCGGTGAGGAGAAGCTCCCGGAGGCTCCCGCTCCTGTTACGGTTGACGGGCCCCAGGCTCCGGCTCCCGAACAGACTGCCGCTCCCACACCCCAGCAGGAGGGGCCTGCCCAGCCCGAGCCCGGTGATGTGGTGGTGTCCTTTGACAAAATCAATGAGCTGATGAATGAAAAGCGGCAGACAGCCCGGGCCGAGGTAGAAAAAGAGGAGGCGGCAAAAGAGCCGGAGGAGAAAACGCAGGAGGAACCTCCCGCCGCTGGGGATGACGAACCGAAAAAGGCCCGTCGGGGCCGTCCCCCAAAAGAGGAAAAAGCGGAGCCTGCTGGCAAGGAGGCGGCGAAGCCCCGCAAGGGCCGCCCACCCAAGGCGGATAAGGCGGCCCCCGGCGAGGCCACGCCGACTAAGCGAGACAAATTGTCCCGAAGTGGGAAAAAGGCTGCGGAGGTTAAAGCTGCCCCCGAACCCGAAAAGGCCCCACCCGAAAATGCGGCTCCTACCCCGGAACAGTCTCCGCCTGAGCCAGCCGCTCCGCCCCGTCCTGTGGAGGAAGGAAAGCTGGTCTATCTGAAGCTTTCCGAAATGCATCCGTTCCACACATTCCGCCCCCACCCGTTTAAGGTGCGGGATGACGCCAAAATGCAGGAAACGGTGGCGTCCATCAAGGCAAACGGCGTAATGGTTCCCGGCCTTGCCCGCCCGGAAAAGGATGGCAACGGTTATGAGATCGTGGCGGGCCATCGCCGCCATCATGGTTGTGAGCTGGCCGGGCTGGAGGAAATGCCCTTTATCGTCCGGGAAATGACTGACCACGAGGCGGTACAGGCCATGAAGGACAGCAACAAGCAGAGGGATCAGACGCTCCCCAGCGAACTGGCCGCCCTGCTGGAGCTGGAAGTGGAGGACATCAAGCACCAGGGCGGGCGGCTGAAAAATGTGGCCGAGGGCGATATTGGAAAACGCTCCGTTGAGATCGTGGGCGAGGCGCACGACATGAACTATAAAAAGGTCATGCGTTATCTGCGGCTGAACTCCCTTGTGCCGGAACTGCTGGACAAGGTGGACGATAAAAAAATGGGCTTTATGCCCGCTGTGGAGATTTCCTATATCCGCCCCAAAAACCAGCGGCTGATCGCTGTTTCCATTGACGGAGAACAGGCGTCCCCCTCTCTGGCCCAGGCGAAAAAGCTCCGGGAGCTGGATAAGGATGGGAAACTCAACGGTGATGTCATTGATGGCATCTTATCAGAAAAGAAAAAGGAGGATCGAGGCGTGATTATTTCTACCGCTGAACTGGAAAAGTATTTTGGCAAGGAGGCCACTCCCGCCAAAATGAAGGAGCAGATCATGACTTTGCTGGACGAGTGGAAAGAGAAACAGCCGCCCGAACTGGCGAAGGCTCCGAAAAAGATGGAGCAGGACAAGTAACCACTTCGAGACATTTTGTCCCGAGGGCCCTGCCCTCCGCATCATGGCTCTGGTGGTATATATCCCCCGTCGCCGCCTGTTTTTCGTACAGCCGGGAGCGGGCTGTCAAGGGTGCATCGCACCGCCGTTTTACGGCGGCCTGCCCTTGACGGTCTGCCCCGGCTGTGCTATTTCCTCGGCAAGCGGCGGGGGTATATCCTCCAGAGCCGCCCCTTTCCCATGATTGGGAAAGGGCGGGGGATTGGGCTGAACTTTCTTATTAAAATATCGGAGGTATTGACTATGAAGCGTCCCCTTGCATACATTACCGCCGCTTGGCTTGGCGGCGACAGTGAAAACGCAGAACAGGCCGTCCGCTACTGCCGGGCGGTTTATGAGGCAGGCTTTTCCCCGATCTGCCCGCCCCTTTATCTGCCCCTGTTTCTCAATGACGCAGTACCCGAGGAGCATAAAAGCGGCATCGACATGGGCCGTGACCTCTTGCGCCGCTCCCATGTGCTGGTGGTCTGCGGCCACACCATGACCGAGGCCATGAAAAATGATATTGCCGTGGCCCAGCGGCTGGGAATTACCGCCACCACCCTTGAGGGCATCCTGACCGTCAAGGGACAGGGCAAACGCTGATGGAGTCTGTTTTTGAGGCTTTCATTTCAAATCCTGCCCTTTACAGTGCGGGGCATCTGGTGGGGAAACGCTGCATTTCCCCACCAACACGGAGGAGGTGCAGTCCCTCTTAAAGCGGATCGGCGTGGACGGGGTGCGCTGCCAGGAATACTTTATTATCTCCTTTGACAGCGACATTCTCGGCCTTTATGACTATCTGGGCGAGTATGAAAACATTGACGAGCTCAACCACCTGGCCCATCTGCTGAAGGAGCTCTCCCCATCAGAACGGGAAACGCTGGAGGCGGTTATGGACAGCGGCCAGCATTGTGGCTCGGTGCAGGACTTGATCAACCTTACGCAAAATCTGGACTGCTACGACCTGCATCCCGGTGTGGACAATGAGGAAATGCTGGGCCGCCTTTATGTGGAGGATATGGAAAGTCTCGAAGTGCCGGACAATATAAAACCCTACTTTGACTTTGAAGCATACGGGCGGGACATTTCCATCAACGAAAACGGACACTTTGCACCGGGCGGCTATGTGACGAAGGTAAGTGACGATTTCCGGGAGGTCTACCACGGCCCCCAGGACATCCCCGCTGAACACAGGGTTTTTGCTTACCCCCAGCTTTCGATCCGGGAGCAGATGGCCGCTTATCAAGACATTATTGACGGTTCCTCAAAGGAGGGGTTCCGGCGGCTGGCTGAAAAACACCATGAGGAACGGTAACAGGACTTCGAGACAATTTGTCCCAAGGCGAAAGGAGGCGGTGTAACTGATTGATGAAGAAATTTCCCGGAGCTCCATAGCGATTTCTGTCCGGGCCAGCAAGCTGACAGCCCGGGGCTGGCCTATGTGCTCCGGGCGGCGGGCCGCCAGATCGCCAAACGGCATAAGACAGCCCAAAGGCCCCACGGCAGGCAGAGCGTGAAAAAGCTCATGGCCCACGGCGAAAATGTGAACAGCATCGAGGTGGAGGCCCCGAAGCTCTTTGACCGTATGGCCCGCCGTTTTAATGTGGACTATGCCTTTTACAAAACCGGGCCGGACAAATACCTGCTGTTTTTCAAGGCGGGACAGGCGGATGCAATTACCGCCTGTTTTGAGCGGTACTCCCGCAGGCTTCTGGAACAGTCAAAATCCAGCCGCATCCCCATCCGGGAACAGCTCAAAAAAGCGGCGGAACAGCTTGTAAAGGAACCGCACAAAACACAGGAACGGACAAAGGAGGTGGTTCGTGAAGAACGATAGCATCAAAAAATACCTTATTCCCAACATCCCGTATCTGTTTGTCCTGTGGGCCTTTCTCAAGCTGGGGACGGCCTACCGTCTGGCGGCGGGTGCGGATTTTGCTCATAAGCTCATGGGGCTGGGCCAGACCATTGGCCCGGCCTTTGCCGACTTTGCCCCGGGGCTTGCTCCCTTTGACTGGCTCGTTGGCATTGTGGGGGCTGTGGCGTTCCGGGTGATGGTCTATGTGAAAAGCAAAAACGCCAAAAAATTTCGGCGGGATGAGGAGTATGGATCAGCCCGTTGGGGCTGTCCGAAAGATATAGCCCCTTTCGTAGATCCAAAGTTTGAAAACAACATCATTCTGACCGGGACGGAGTTCCTTACCATGAATACCCGTCCGAAAAATCCAGCCAACGCCCGCAACCTCAATGCCTGTGTGATCGGTTCGTCCGGCTCCGGCAAAACCCGGTTCTGGCTTACCCCGCAGATTTTGCAAGCCAGCGCAGACAAAAACGGCGGATGCAGCTATGTGTGTGTCGATCCCAAAGGAGGCGTTCTAGGGCAGGTGGGCCACTTCCTGCAAAAGTGTGGGTATCGGATCAAGGTGTTCAATTCCATTGATTTCACAAAATCCATGCACTATAACCCGCTGGCGTACATCCGCAACGAGGCCGACATCCTTAAATTTGTGGACGCCCTCATTTCCAACACAAAAGGCGAAGGCAAGGAAGGCGATCCATTCTGGACAAAATCGGAAACCCTGCTTTACTGCGCCCTCATCGCCTATATCATTTTTGAGGGCCCCGCCGAGGATCGGAACATGAACACATTGGTTGACATGATTTCCGGGATGGAGGTCAAGGAGGATGACGAGGATTTTATGAACGCCGTGGACTATATGTTTGCGGGCCTGGAAAAACGAAAGCCGGATTGCTTTGCGGTCAAGCAGTATAAAAAGTACAAACTGGCCAGCGGCAAAACAGCGAAGTCGATCCTTATTTCCTGCGGCGCAAGGCTGGCTCCCTTTGACATCCCCCAGCTTCGGGAGGTCATGGCCTATGACGAGCTGGAGCTTGACCGCATCGGGGATCGAAAAACGGCGGTGTTCTTTATCATCTCGGACACTACGCAAACCTATAACTTCCTTGTGGCTCTGGCCTTTTCGCAGATGTTCAATCTGCTGTGCGAGAGGGCCGACAATGTTCACGGAGGCCGCCTGCCCCACCATGTACGGGTGCTGTGGGACGAGGCCGCCAACACAGGGCAGGTTCCCCAGCTTGAAAAAATCGTGGCTGTCATCCGTTCCCGTGAGATCAGCTTGACGCTGTTCTATCAGCAGTTGGCTCAGTGTAAGGCGATTTACGATAAACACGCCGAAACTATTTTGGGAAATATGGACAGCGTGATATTCCTCGGAGGCCGGGAGGCCAGCACCATCAAGGAAATATCCGAGAACTGGCTGGGTAAGGCTACCATCTCCATGCAGACGGACAGCCGCTCCCGTGGCCAGTCGGAAAGCTACAGTCAAAATAACCAGCGGCTGGGCCGGGAGCTGATGACACCAAGCGAGCTGGCGACCATGCCCGGGGATAAGTGCATTTTACAGCTTCGGGGCCTGCCCCGTTCTATTCCCCGAAATACGATTTGAAAAAGCACCCGAACTACCGATATACGGCTGAAGCCGACAAAAAGAAAAACGCCTTTGACCTTGACCGGCTCATTAACCGCCGCAGGCGGCCCGGGCAGGACGAGCTGTGTGAGGTGTATGCCGTGGCTGTGCCGGACGATGGGCTCACAAGCGAGGACGAGGACATCCTCAATTATGATGACATCGACGATCCGGACGCCTTTGCATAAATAGGGCTTTGGGACAAAGTGTCCCGAAGTATGTAACCTGCCGCCAGAAATGGCGGCTTTTTTCATGGCCGGGAATACCCCGGAGAAAAGGAGGCTCTATGCAGTTTTTCACTTCCGCTATTGATACTTTGCAGACTCTTGTTGTAGCCCTCGGCGCTGGACTTGGCGTGTGGGGCGTTGTCAATCTGCTGGAGGGCTATGGATCGGACAACCCAGGTTCCAAAAGCCAGGGCATCAAGCAGCTCATGGCTGGCGGCGGCATCATCCTTTTGGGAACCACGCTGATCCCCCTGCTGTCTGGCTTGTTCTAAGGAGGGCTTATGGATTTTCTCACCGACTGGCTCACGAACTGGCTGAAAGAGCTGTTGATCAGCGGCATCATGGGGAACCTCGAAGGGCTCTTTGATACCGTCAATGCCAAAGTCGGAGAGATTGCGGTACAGGTAGGGACTACCCCGGCGGCATGGAACGCCGGGGTTTTCTCCTCATCCGCCAGCTTTCCGAAACGGTGATCCTGCCGATTGCCGGATTGGTGCTGACCTTTGTTGCCACCTACGAGCTGATACAGATGCTTTTGGAAAAGAACAATATGCACGAGTTTGATGTGGCGAATATCTACAAATGGGTATTCAAAACCGCTTGTGCCATCCTCATTCTTTCCAACACCTTTGATATTGTCATGGCGGTGTTCGATGTGTCGCAGAGCGTGATTGCGGATGCGGCGGGGCTCATCCAAGGCTCCACCGACATTACGCCGGATATGCTGGCGGAGCTGGAAACCACGCTGGAGGGCATGGACTTGGGGCCGCTCCTTGGCCTGTGGCTCCAGTCCTCTGTGATCGGGCTGACCATGCAGATCATGGGGATCATCATTTTTGTTCTGGTGTATGGAAGAATGATTGAAATATATTTAATGACCAGTCTGGCCCCTCTCCCCGTTGCCACGCTTTCCAACCGGGAGCTGGGCGGCACAGGGCAGAACTACCTAAAATCCCTGTTCGCCGTGGGCTTTCAAGGGATGCTCATACTGGTCTGTGTTGCGATCTATGCGGTGCTCGTCCAGGGCATCGCCACAGGCGGCGATCCGATTGGAGCGATATGGGGAACCGTAGGCTATACGGTTCTTTTGTGCTTCATGCTGTTTAAGACAGGCGGCATCGCCCAGCGCATCTTCGGGGCGCATTAAACGGACGGACTTCGGGACAATTTGTCCCGAGGCCGGGAAAGGAGGAAACGATTTTGGATAAGGATGTCATATTAACCCCGGAACAGATCGCCGCCGAGGAGCGGCGCTGGCTGTTCGATGCGCCGATTGCGGAGCTGGCCGAGGTAAAAGGCGTGACGGTGGACGAAGCGGTTAAGCTGCGGACGGACGCAATTTTGCAGGAGGCCGCTGTTCCCATCGAAGTCACGGTTCGCCCGATTGAGCCCCAGGGCAAGCTCATCGGCTTTGCCAGCGTCAACTATGGCGGTGTAGTGATTGACGATTTCAAGGTGGTGGATGGTAAGAACGGGATTTTCCTCGGGGCTCCCAGCAAACCCGATCCCACCAGCAGGACGGGCTACCGCTCCACGGTGCGGATCAATGACCGGGCCACCCAGGAGCGGCTCAATGCGGCGGGAGCCCAGGCGTACCATTCAGCGGTGGAAAAGCTCATCGCCCGGGCCGAGGCAGTCCGCCCCACCCCGATCAAGGAGCAGATGGCACAGGCCGCAAGGGAGGCCGGGAAGGAAAATGCCGCCCGAACCGCCCCGGCAAAGAAGAAGGAGGCCCGGGATGACAGGTGATGTGACCTCGAGACAAATTGTCCCGAAGTCTCCAGCCTGCCCGGAGGGGCTGTTTTTGATGGACGGGATTGAAGGACTGCGCTCTTTGCCGAAGCACTCGGTTGATATGCTCCTTACCGATCCGCCCTATGGCACTACCCGGAACTTTTGGGATGTGCCGCTCCCGCTCCCGGAGCTGTGGGAGGCGGTCAAGTGGGCTGTCAAGCCGGATGGCGCAGTGCTGTTTTTCGCACAATGCCCCTATGATAAGGTGCTGGGGGCATCCAACCTCTCTATGCTCCGCTATGAATGGGTGTGGTACAAAAGCAGGTGTACTGGCTTTCTCAACGCAAGGCGGGCTCCCCTAAAGCGGACGGAAAACATTCTGGTGTTTTATCAAAAATTGCCCTATTACGATCCGCAGTTTGAACAGGGCAAGCCCTATAAGAAAATTTCCCGGACAGGGGGCAACAGCCCCAACTATGGAAAATTCCTGCGTTCCAGCAGTGGATCAGAGGATGGCCTTCGTTTCCCCGGGAACCTTTTGTCCTTTTCTTCCGTACAGCGTACCGTCCACCCCACGCAGAAACCCGTGGAGCTGTGCGAGTATCTCATCAAAACCTATACCCGGCCCGGGAGGTAGTGGCAGACATCTGCGCTGGCTCCGGCACGACTGCTGTGGCTGCTGTCAATACGGGCCGCCGATTTGTATGCTTTGAAACCGCCCCGGCCTTTTACGCCCCAGCTACAGAACGCATCCGACTGGCTACTGAGGCGGTCAAAGCCGGGCAGAAAGGAGTATAACTATCGGAAACTATTCTATCATTTACGCCGATCCCCCTTGGCAGTACCAGCGCAGTAAGGTACAGGGGGCGGCAGAAAACCATTATCCCACAATGGGGATTGACGAGCTGTGTGCGCTCCCGGTGGCTGATCTGGCCGCCCCGGACAGCGCACTTTTTTGTGGGCGACTTTCCCCCAGCTCCCGGAGGCCCTGCGGCTCATAGAGGCGTGGGGCTTCCGCTATAAGTCGGTGGCCTTTGTCTGGCTGAAAAAGAATAAAAAGGCAGACAGTTGGTTTTATGGCCTTGGCTTCTGGACGAGGGAAATGCGGAAATCTGCCTGCTGGCTACCAAGGGCCATCCCAAACGGAAGGCGGCAAATATCCATCAGTTTATCATTTCCCCGATTGAAGCCCACAGCAAAAAGCCGGACGAGGCCCGGGAAAAGATCGTGGCCCTTATGGGCGACCTGCCCCGGGTGGAGCTCTTTGCCAGACAGTCCCCGCCCGGCTGGGAGGTGTGGGGAAATGAAGTGAAAAGCACGATCCCGGACTTTGGGCTCATGGGGCCCCCGCAAAATCAGCGATTTTGTGGGGAGAGGAGGAACAACGGAGCGGACGGACTTCGGGACAAAGTGTCCCGAGGTAGTCAAGCGGAGTTTGTGACGACGAGTCCCGAGGTTAAAGGGGCCGGAAAGGAGGCTGATCCATGCCCTATGTGAATGTACCCAACGACCTGTCAAAAGTAAAAACCAAAATGGCCCTAAACCTTACCAAGCGCCAGCTCATCTGTTTTGGCTGTGCGGCGGCGGTAGGCATCCCGTCCTATCTGCTGGCCCGAGGCTCTATCGGTAATACCGGGGCCATGTTCCTTATGCTGGCCGTGATGCTCCCGGCATTTCTTCTGGCCATGTATGAAAAAGACGGGCTCCCGGCGGAAAAGGTGCTGAAAAACATCATACGGGCCCGGTTTCTGCGGCCCGGAGTCAGGCCCTATCAGACACAAAACATTTACGCCCCCTTTGCCGGGCGGGGCGCTGTGAGAAAGGAGGATGCGATTGCGAAAGGCAAATCAAACCAGCGGAAGAAAAACCGCAAAGGCTAAAAACCGGGCGGCCCTGTCCGCCCAGCAGACGATCCCCTATGTGGCGATGCACCCGGACGGGGTATGCAAGCTCCCCGGCGGGCTCTACACAAAGACCGTAGAATATGAGGACATCAATTATTCCGTGGCATCCACCGAGGATCAGACTGCGATCTTTGGCGGCTGGAGCTCATTTCTCAACTACTTTGACAGCTCCCTGCCGTTCCAGCTTTCCTTTATCAACCGCCGCTCCCACTCACGGAGCCGCTATAAGGTAAACATTCCCCAGGCGGATGATGATTTTAACAGCGTCCGGGAGGAATTTACCGGGATGCTGAAAAACCAGATCGCCCGGTCTAACAACGGGATTGAACGCTCCAAGTACATTACTTTCGGCATCCCAGCCGGAGGGATCGTGGAGGCCCGTCCCCGCCTGGAGCGTGTGGAGGCCGATGTGATGGGCAACTTTAAGCGGCTGGGCGTTCCCTGTGAACCGATGGACGGGCGGGCAAGGCTGGCCCTGCTTCACAGCCAGATGCATCCGGGCAACCGGGAACCGTTCCGCTTTTCATGGAAGGACATCCCGCA
This sequence comes from Faecalibacterium taiwanense, assembly GCF_036632915.2. Classification (NCBI taxonomy): domain Bacteria; kingdom Bacillati; phylum Bacillota; class Clostridia; order Eubacteriales; family Oscillospiraceae; genus Faecalibacterium; species Faecalibacterium taiwanense. Next base: position 1,069,611 of record NZ_CP155552.1, read on the forward strand.
GACGGGGCTCGGCACCAAGGACTATATCGCCCCGGACAGCTTTGACTTCCGGCACTCCCGCCTGTTCCGGGTGGGCCAGTATTGGGGCGCTGTTTCCTACTTGCAGATTTTAGCGTCTGAGCTCTCGGATAAACTGCTGGCAGAAATTCTGGAGCTGGATGCGGAAATGACCGTAACCCTCCATATCCAGACGGTGGATCAGCTAAAGGCCATCAAAACCATCAAGGGAAAAATCTCCGACATTGGGAAAATGAAGGTGGAGGAACAGCGGAAGGCTGTCCGGGCTGGGTACGATCCCGACATTCTCCCGCCCGACCTCATTACCTTTTCCAAGGATGCGGCGGAGCTTCTTGCTGACCTCCAGTCCCGTAACGAGAGGATGTTCCTTTTGACTTTTACGGTAGTCAATATGGCCCCTACCCGCCAGCGGCTGGAAAATGATGTGTTTACCGTGGGCGGCATCGCACAGAAATACAACTGCGCCCTCAAGCGGCTGGACTGGCAACAGGAGCAGGGCTTTGTGTCCTCGCTGGCTCTCGGCTACAACGAAGTGGAGATCCAGCGTGGTATGACAACCAGCTCCACGGCAATTTTCATCCCCTTTATGACAAGGGAGCTGCGGATGGACGGGCAGGCCCTCTACTATGGCATGAACGCCCTTTCCCACAATGTCATTATGGCTGACCGCAAAAAGCTGAAGTCGGCCAACGGAATGTACCTCGGCTCTACGGGCTCGGGAAAATCCTTTGCGGCAAAGCGGGAACTGCTCAATGTCTTTCTGACCATTCCCCAGGATCGGATTATCATTGTTGATCCGATGGGCGAATATGCCCCGCTGGTTCGCAGGCTGGGCGGACAGGTGATCGAGATTGCCCCGGACAGCCCCCACCACCTAAACCCGATGGATGTGGAGCTCAACATGGCCGCCGGGGAGAGCCCTCTTTCCATGAAGGCGGATTTTTTGCTTTCCCTGTGTGAGCTGGTGGTAGGCGGAAAGGAAGGCTTACAGCCCATCGAAAAAACAGTTGTTGACCGCAGTGTGCGACTGGTGTACCGGGAACAGGCCCTTGGGCTTGATACGGGAAAAACCCCGCTTTTGCAGGACTTGTATGAGGAGCTCTTGAAACAGCCGGAGCCCGAGGCCCGGCGTGTGGCAACCGCCCTTGAGCTCTACTGCACCGGCTCCCTCAACCTGTTTAACCATCCCACGAATGTGAAAACCGACAGCCGGGTGGTGTGTATCGTGCTGAAAAACATGGGAGAAAACCTCCGCAAGATTGCCATGCACATCACAAATGAATTTGTGTCCCAGGCGGTAGATACCAACTTCCGGGAAGGCGTGGCGACATGGTGCTACTTCGATGAGTTCCATGTCCTGCTCCGTGATCCGCTGACCGCCAGCTATTTTGTGGCGGTGTGGAAAATGCTGAGAAAGAAAGGCTGCGTTCCCAGCGCCCTCACGCAGAATGTGAAAGACCTTCTGGCCAGCCGGGAGATCGAGAACATTCTGGATAACACCGACTTTATGATTTTGCTCTCGCAGGCTCAGAGTGACCGGGCGATTTTGGCAAGACAGCTCGGTATTTCCGAGCACCAGCTTTCCTACATTACCCACTCTAATTCCGGCGAGGGCCTGCTGTTTTACGGGAATGTGACCATCCCGTTTGTGGATCGGTTCCCGAAGGGGAAATCTATGACCTCTTAACCACCCGACCGGAGGATATGAAGAATGAAGCGAAAACCGAATAAACCACGCCCGGAGGCCCAAACGCATACGGAACCCGGAGGCGGAGCTGCCGAGCCCGGGGGCTCTGCTTTTGGGGCTGGCTCTGAACAGGAGCCCGGGGCGTCTGGCACTTCGGGACAAAGTGTCCCAAAGTCAAAATTCCGGCAGAAAAGCCAGCAGGAACAAGCGGCGGCATCCAAGCTCCGCATGGAAAAGTGGGGCGAAAAACGAGAGGCCGCCCAGGAAAAGCTGGCAAAGCAGAAGCCGCCCAAACAAAAAGGCCCGATCCGTAAGGCGGCGGGGGCCGCCGGATGGGGCGTTCACGGCTTTGTGCATGGCAAGCTCTACGAGGTGGAACAGGAAAATGTAGGAACCGAAGGGGCCCACCGCTCGGAGCTTGCCGGGGAGGTTGTCCTGCGGCATGGCTCCCGGTTTGTAAAACGCAAAGTCCGGGAGCATCCGGCAAGGGCGGCCAGCCGGGCCGAGGCCAGGTATCAGAAAGCGGCGGCGGATTATCATTTCCACACCGCCGCACAGGAGCACCCGGAGCTTTCCAAAAACTATTTTACCCGGTACTGGCAGAAACAGCGGCTTAGAAGGCAATACCAGAAGCGGGCGAAGGAGGCCACAAAACAGAGCGCAAAAGCCGCCGGGAAAACAGTCGCCGCCACGGAAAAGCTGACAGCCCGGGCCGCCGGGTTTGTGAAGCGCCATCCAGTCGGATGCCTGCTGGCACTGGCCTGTGTCCTTGTGATCGTCCTGCTCCAGTCCTGTTCGTCCTCACTGGTGTCCATCGGCAACGCCGGAGCCGGGGCGCTGGGAGCCACCACTTACCCCTCTGAGGATGAGGCGATTTTAGGGGCGGAAGCGGCTTATGCCGGGCTGGAGGCAGAACTGCAAACCTACCTTGATACCTACGAAAGCACCCACGATTATGACGAGTACCACTTCGATCTGGACGAGATCGAACACGATCCCTATGTGCTCATTTCCCTGCTGTCGGCGCTCCATGAGGGGAATGGACGCTTTCACAGGTGGAGGGCTCCCTGCAAATGCTCTTTGACCGCCAGTATATTCTGACGGAGCGTGTGGAGGTGGAGACACGCTATGACAGCGACGATGAACCCTATTCGTGGTACATCTGCTATGTGACGCTGGAAAACAAAAACCTGTCCCACCTGCCTGTTTCTTTGTTGAGCGAGGAACAAATGTCCCGGTACTCCATCTATATGTCCACCCTCGGCAACCGTCCCGACCTGTTTCCCGACTCCCCTATGTGGATAAATACATTACCAACCCGCCGGAGGGCTATGAGGTTCCGGGGAATATCTGGACGATGAAACATTCGCCGCTATTTTCTCAGAGGCAGAGAAATACATCGGCTATCCCTATGTGTGGGGCGGCTCCAGCCCGTCTACATCTTTTGACTGCTCCGGCTATGTGTCATGGGTGATCAATCATTCCGGCTGGAATGTGGGCCGCCTTGGGGCGCAGGGGCTTTACAACATCTGTACTCCGACCAGCTCCCCAAGGCCCGGCGACCTTGTGTTTTTCAAGGGAACCTATGATACCCCGGGCGTGAGCCACTGTGGTATTTATGTAGGCGATGGGCGGATGCTCCACTGTGGCGATCCCATCGGATACGCAAACTTAAATACAAGCTACTGGCAGTCTCATTTTTACGCCTACGGGCGTTTACCATGATTGGAGGTCATTTATGGCAACAGCAAAAAGCATGAAAATCCAGGCCGAGATTGATAAGGTCAAGGCCAAAATCAGCGAACAGCAGGCCCGGCTCAAGGAGCTGGAGCAGAAAAAGCTGGAGGCGGAAAACAGCGAGATCGTGGACATCGTGCGTGGCATGAGCATCCCCTTGCGGAACTGCCCCTGCTGTTTGAAAAGCTGAAAGGCGGCGGGGCTTTGGGACAAAGTGTCCCGAAGTCCGAGGATGAGGAAAAGGAGGAAAACTGAATATGAAACGGTTTCGAGTTTTGACAGCGGCGCTTTGTGCCGCTGTTTTGTTATGCGGCTTTAGCGTTCCCGCCTATGCCTACGCAGGCGGCGGCGAGGGCGAGGACTACGGCGATCCCACAATGGAACCCCCGGCCCCGGAGCCGACCATTACGCCGGGCGAGGGCTTTTCTGAGGAGGGAAACCTTGTAACCCGTGATCTGCTCTATGACGAGCACACCAACAAGCAGTTTATTACCGTCCAGACCAGCGGCGGCAATACCTTTTACATTGTCATTGATTATGACAAGCCTGTGGACGAGGAAGGCGAACAGTATGAAACCTACTTTTTCAGCGTTGTGGATGAGGGGGATCTGCTGGCCGCAGCCGAGGCCGCTGGCGTGGAACAGGCGGTCTGCTCCTGTCCGGAGAAATGTGCGGCGGGGGCTGTCAATACCGACTGCCCGGTATGCTCTGTCAATATGGGGAAATGCGTAGGCGCAGAGCCCGAGCCTGCCCCGGAGCCTGAGCCGGAACCCGAGAAGCCGGGCAACGCCGGAATGATCCTTTTGGTGCTGGCTGTCATGGGTATCGGCGGCGGGGCCGCATGGTATTTCAAGATTTACCGTCCGAAACACCAGCAGGCTGACCAACCCGAGGAGGACGATGGCGGGGAGTACCCGGACTATGACGGGTTTGAAGATGACGGCCCCCGTGGGACGAGGAGGACGAAACCGAAGAAAAGGAGGAAATCAGATGAATTTTACCAGCAGTCCCTTTGAACGAATGATGAAAGAAAAACCCCGTCCCCAGGCTCCCGCTGAGAACAGGCCGCCCAGGGGCTCGGCCTGTTATGGCTGCTGTTACTGGCGGGGGATCGCCTGTGTGTCCTGCTACAAGGAGCTTTTGAAGGCCGGGGCTGGCGGGAGGTGATGGATTGTCCCGTGAACTGACACGCAAGGAAAAGACAGCGATCCGCTCTCTTGTGGTAACATGGTGCGCCAACTATGACCGGGAATACGGATGCCTGCCGCTGGATAGCGATTGCTATATGCTGGGTAAATGCTGGACGGGATCATACTGCCGCTATTTCCGGGAGTCCGTCCTGCCCCTTGATCCGGCGCTGGAAGCGTCCCTTATGAGCGAGGGCCCAAGACCGGATTTTAAGATATGCCCGGTATGCGGCGGGCCTGTTCCCCGGACAGGCGGCAGGCGTACTGCTCGGCGGCCTGTGCAAAGAAAGCCCACCGCCGCCAGCAACGGGAATATATGCGGAAAAAGCGGGGTGCATCCGTTGACAATTAGGGCCTGCAAAACCCGCTTATATCAAGGATTTTCGGGGCCGTTCCGTTGGCCTGCCGTATCATTCTACGGTCTGGCCCCGTTTGCCCCGATACTGTCAACATCCATACAGCGGGACTTTGGGACAATTTGTCCCGAAGTCCCTGCTTTCTGAGAGGAGGAATTATGCCGAAATATTACCCCATCAATGAGGAGGCCGCCCGGCGTGCTAAAAACGCCAACAGCTTTTCCGACTATGTTCCCGGCTCCGCTACCGCCGCTTATCGTGAAATGGTGGATCAGGCCTATGCCCTTGGGGAACAGCAGAAAGGGCGTGTCGATCCCATGTACCACGAAAAGATTGACGGGCTCATAGACCGCTATGCCCGCAAGCTGGCGGAGAACATCAACCAGAGCAATCTCATAGATGCCCGTGTACCCTCCATCCTCATCGCCGGAGGTTCCAACTTCCCGGTGCGGAAAAAGGAAAAGCAGAACGCCGCCCGGGATAAGAACATGGGCGAATATATGCAGATCGAGGGCCTGCTGGACAAGGTGCGCTCAACGGGCATGGGCGGGATCAGAGCAGACGATGACCGGGCTGTGGAAAAGCTGGAGGCAAAGCTGGCAGGGCTGGAGGCCATGCAGGAGGAAATGAAAACTGTCAATGCCTACTACCGCAAGCATAAAACGCTGGAGGGCTGTCCCGTCCTGTCCGCCGAGGAAATCGGAAAGCTCCAGTCCTCTATGGCATCCGACTGGCGCAAAAATCCCGTACCCTATCCGTCCTATCTGCTTACCAACAACAATGCCAATATCCGCCGCACACGCCAGCGCATTAAGGATTTGAAAAGCCAGTCGGAATATGCGGGCTGGGCCTTTCCCGGGGCCGGGCGGAAATCAACGAAGGAGAAAACCGCTTGCAGCTCTTTTTTGAGGAAAAGCCATCGGAGGAACAGCGGCGGGAACTGAAAAGCAACGGTTTTAAGTGGGCTCCCAGCCAGGGGTATGGCAGAGACAGCTTACGAAAAATGCCATCTATGCGGCGGGCCGGATGGAGTTTTTACGCCCGGAGGATGGGCAGAGCCCTTACCAGCTCCAGCCCTTTGCCCGGAAAACGGAAAAGGATATGACACGATGAAGGAGGTGTATTTGTGGACAAAAATCAAGGCTATTCCATTTTGAAGGCTGTGATGCTGGAAAATGGCAGGGGCTTTGCGCTGGGGCATCATCCCACAGCTCCATCCCCCTATGTCACATGGGCCTGTTACGATGATAAGAACGGCCAGCGGCAGTATGAATGGGGACATTACGGCAACGATCTGGCCGCTATGGAACGGGATTTTTCAGACCGGGTAAAGGACTATCAGCGGCTTTACCATGTGGGGATCGTGCAGACCGAGGCCCCCGGCCTTTACAAGTATTACTCTACCCAGCGGCCTGTGGACATCGGGACATTCCCCAAACCGCCCCACAATGCCCCGGATGAGATCGTCAACTATGACCGCCGCATCCCGGTGGAGGGCGGCGCATTTCTGGCATGGGGGCATCTGACTTATACAAGGCCGCTGACCGAAAAGGAGGCGTCTGACTATGAGCTCCGTCCTGCCCCCGTCATTTCTGAATTATCCCGAAAAAACGGTGACAGGCCCCTCTCGATTGCCCAGCAGATGAAAGAGGCCGGAGCTCTGGCCGAAGCCAGCCAGGGCGATCCCATCCATAAGAAAAAGGCCCCCGACCGGGGCGACCGATAGGAGGATTTGTATGGAAGAAAGATATAACCCGATGAAAAGTGCGGAGATCGCCACCGAGCACAATTACAATATGCTGGACGGTGTTCTCAATAACCAGGCCCCGCCCCCGGAGGAAAAGGAGCTGGATAAGGTTAAGGAACCGCCCCACAAGCGCCGGAGCCGGGAACGGGAGGAACGATGACAAAGAAACGCCGCCGCCCGATCCATCTCCATGTGATGGTATCTGAGGAGGAGCAGGCCCTTATTCAACAGCGCATGGCCGAGGCGGGCATCCGCAATATGGGGGCCTATATACGGAAAATGGCCCTCAATGGCTATGTGCTCCATGTTGACCTCTCGCCCGTCCGGGAGCTGGTATCGCTCCAGCGGCGGTGCTCCAACAATCTCAATCAAGTGGCGATCCAGGCGAATACCTACGGTGGGATTTACCCCGAGGAGATCGCCGCTCTGCAACGGGACTATGCCGCCCTGTGGGGGCCGCTGTCCGATCTGCTGAAAAAGCTCTCCGCATTGGTGGAGCTCTGATCCTTCCGGGGAGTGGTGTGTGCCGCTCCCCGGTTTTCACTACTTCGGGACAATTTGTCCCGAGGTGCTGAAAGCCGGAGGCATCCTTGTTGTCCCTCCCGGACAGAGGTATAATTATCATGTAAGGAACCATAAACCACACTTTTCAAGGAGGTATCAAGCGATGCGGATCATTCTGAAACTTTTAGCGGCCCCCTTTGTTCTGGCCCTCACGCTCCTTGTGGCAGTATTGAATTTTGCTTTTTCCTTTGCGTCATGGGTGTTCTGCGCCCTGTCCTTTCTCTGCCTGATCGGAGCCCTGTTTGCTTTATTCACGGGGGATCGCTGGGGCATACAGGGGCTTGTGATCGCCTTTGCTGTTTCGCCCTTTGGCCTGCCCGCTGTGGCGGAGTGGCTCATTGACAAGCTGGACAGTCTCAACTACTCGCTAAAGAGTTTTATCACAGGATAACGCTTTGGGACAATTTGTCCCGAAGTCCCCTGCGGCGGCTGGACGGACAGCCGCCGTTTTCTTTGGAAGGAGGTGTGCTCACGGCTACAACTTATATCCGGCCCTACAAGGTGGCGGCTGGGAAAGGCGCTGTCCAGACAATGGAGGAACGCTTTGACTATGGGCTTAATCCGAAAAAGCTGGGAGCCCTGTCCTCATACCTCTGCGATCCGGCCACGGCTCCCGCTGAGTTTCTGCTGGTAAAGAGCCAGTACCAGGCGGAAACAGGCCGGGCCGTAGAGCGTGGAGCCCTGTTTTTTCAAATCCGGCAGGCGTTCCCGCCCGGCGAAGTGACAGCGGAGGAGGCCAACCAGATTGGCTATGAAACAGCCATGCGCTGGACAAAGGGAAAGTATCAGTTTTTTGTCTGCACCCACACAGACAAGGGGCACCTCCACAATCACATTTATTTCAATTCAACGGCCTTTGACCGCTCTCGGAAGTTCCATAATTTTATCGGCTCCAGCTTTGCCCTGCGGCGGCTCTCTGACCGGGTGTGCATTGAGCATGACCTCTCTGTGATCCAAAATCCCAAACAGCACAGTAAGGGCCGGTATCTCCATTATGGCCAGTGGATTGGGGAAAAGCCGCCCTCTGCAAAACAGCGGGTGCGGCTGGCCATCGTGGAGTCCCTGCAAAAACAGCCCGCCGATTTTCCGGCGTTTCTGAGGCTTATGGAGGAGTCCGGCTTTCTGGTAAAGCATGGCCGTGGCGGTGTGATCTCCTTCCTTGCTCCCGGGCAGGATAAGCCCACCCGCCTGCGGGCATCTACCCTCGGGGATGGTTTTGATCCCGAGGACATCCGGGCTGTGATTGCCGGGGAGCGTCCGATCCCGGAGCTCCCGCAGGAGGCCCCGACTTCTGCCCGTCGTGTCAATCTGATTATAGACATTCAAGAGCGCATGGCACAAGGCAAGGGCCCGGCCTATGAACGGTGGGCCAAGGTTTACAATCTGAAACAGATGGCTGCTGCGCTCCAGTACCTGCGGGAAAATGATTTGATGGACTATGAGGCGCTGGCGGCCAGTACAGAAAAGGCAGTAGAGCGTTTTCACACGCTGTCCGAGGAATTGCGGCAAACGGAGGCGGAGCTGGAAAAGACCTCCGGGCTCATGGCGGCTACTGTGGACTACGCAAAAACCCGGCCTGTGTTTGACGGTTATAAGGCGGCCCGGTACAGTAAAAAGTATCTGTCGGAGCATGAGGCGGAGCTTGCCACTTACCGGGCGGCCCGGGCCACTATGAATGAGCTTTTGGACGGTGCAAAACTGCCAAAGATGGCGGATATGAAAAAGTCCCGCCAAGAATTGGCGGGAAAGAAAAAGCCCTCTATGCGGAATACCGCAAGGCCCAGGCGGATATGCGGCAGGCTGTGGCAATCAAGGCGAACATTGATCATCTGCTCGGCGTGACGGACGGGCGGGAAAATAAGGCCCAGGAGCGGTAGCGACAGGCCGCAGACAACAGGCGCATAGCGCCGGGACTTTGGGACAATTTGTCCCGAAGTTCAGCGGGTTTGGGGAGCTCCCCAACAAGTATTTTGCGGGCCTGCGGCCAGCAAAAATTTCGGAGTGTGGCCACACCCGAATTGCTTGCCATTTCGTGCGCTTCCGATACATGGCGCAAAAAAACGAAGGTCACGCTTTCTTACGCTTCCTCCGTTTCTCTGGCTTTCTTAATTCCCTCGGCTGTGGCTTCTATCACGACGAGCTCTTTTTCATTCATAGAATTTAGGAGCACATCAATGTGTTTTCTGCAAGAACTTGTCTGCGCCCCTCCGTCCGCATGAATAAACTGGTCTACTGAAATGTCAAACATAGTAATGAGTTTAACAAAAAGGTCGAAGCTGGGATATTGACCTTTATTCTCAATATTCATAATGGTACGGGAGTCACGGTCTACTAATTCCGCAACATAGGCTTGTGTCCAGCCCTTTTCTTCTCTGGCTCGTTTGAGTGCCGCCCCGAGGCCGTGAAAGTCAAACCTTCTTTCATCTTGGTTCATTCTCATATCACCCTATATCATTCTACATTTCTGGTTGAATTATGAGAATGTAATGAGATTTTACATTGAGTAGTATTTTATTTCGTGTCCATGTAGTCTCTAACTTGTATTATTCGAGGCAGAGAACTATAATATATCCTGTGGAGGTGCAAAATGGACTATATGACATTGAAAGAGGCTGCCGAAAAGTGGGGCGTGACACCTCGTAGGGTAAATTATTATTGTGCTGGTGGGCGTATCCACGGCGCTGTGAAAATGGCTGGTATTTGGCTGATCCCTAAAACTGCGGAGAAGCCGATTGATGGGCGGACAAGACAAGGGAAGGAGCTGCGCCATGAATAAAATTTTGATTATAGATGATGACAGAGAACTGTGCGCTTTGATTAAACGCAGCGTACAAGCAGAAAACATAGAAGCTGATTTTTGTAATACTGGAAAAGAGGGCTTGCAGAAATTAAAAGAGCAGGAGTATCAGCTTGTAGTGCTGGATGTGATGATGCCCGGTATGGATGGCTTTGAAACGCTGGAAGAAATCCGTAAAGAGAACAGCCTGCCGATTTTGATGTTTACATCCAAAAATGACAGCATTTCTAAAGTGCGGGGCTTACGGGCCGGGGCGGACGATTATCTGACAAAACCGTTTGATATGGACGAACTGATTGCCCGTATTGCGTCCCTCATTCGCCGCTACACCCGCTTTAATCAGCAAGCCGGAACTGTGCAAAAACTGGATTTTGACGGATTGCAGATTGACCTTGAAAATCGTTCTGTTACGACGGCAAACGGCACTTTTGAACTTCCGCCAAAGGAATTTGATCTGCTCCTGTACTGTGCAAAACATCAAGGTAAAATTTTGACAAAACAGCAGATTTATGAGGAAGTTTGGGGCGAAGAATATTTCTATGATGACAGCAATATCATGGCGATTATCAGCCGGCTTCGTAAAAAATTAGAAGTCAATCCTTCCAGTCCAAAGTATATCCAGACGGTCAAAGGGATTGGCTACCGCTTTAATAAGGAGGTGTAGCTGGTATGGAAATTATCGTATTCTTGTCCATTGTGATTGCTGTTGTGGCTGTATTGACTTCCATCGTTCTCATTCGGCGCGTAAAAAAGCAAATCGCAGAAATGACCGATGCACTGGTTGATGTGAAAGACGGAAATGGCAACCGGCGTATTCTATCTGCAACAAATGAACTGACAGCACCTCTTGCCTATGAAATCAACGAGATCGTTGTGGCCTATGAAAGCAGACTTTCAACTGTACGGCAGACAGAAGAAACCAACCGCCAGCTTATGACGAGCCTTTCCCACGATGTGCGAACGCCCCTTACTACTCTGATTGGGTATCTTGACGCTGCACACAAAGGACTGGTCACAGGAAAAGACCGGGATGATTATATTGAAACCGCCCGCCGGAAAGCCCATGATCTGAAAGAATATATTGATGTACTCTTTGACTGGTTCAAGTTAAATTCAAACGAGTTTGCTTTGGAGATCCAGAGCGTTGAGGCCGCAGAGCTGACAAGAAATATCCTCATTGACTGGATACCGATTTTTGAGGATAAACAGGTTGAGTATGACATCGATATTCCCGAACAGCCTGTCCGGGTAAGATTGGATATGGACAGCTATATGAGGATCGTCAACAATCTCATTCAAAATGTAATTGCTCACAGCCATGCAGACAAAATCAAAATTGCCCTGTCAAAGAAGGAAAATAACATGGAGCTGCTGCTGGCGGATAATGGAGTGGGAATTGAGAAGGAAGATTTGAAACACATTTTTGAACGGCTCTATAAGTGTGACAAAGGACGCTCTGAAAAAGGCAGCGGACTTGGTCTTTCTATTGTCCATCAGCTTGTAGAAAAGATGGGTGGGAGTATAACAGTTGAAAGTTTGCCGGGAAAAGGAACTGAATTTATGTTGCTTTTTCCTTTGGAGATTTAAGCGGGTTCCCGTCTTTATGGCGGGAACCTTTGTCATTTTTGCCGGATTTCAAATTGCAAGGTTAATGCAAGGTTGCGGCAAGGTTAATGCAAGGTTGGCGTGATAGAATACCTTACAGAACAGGAGGTTTTGAATATGGATACAAATTACATCATTGAAACAAAAAATCTGACGAAGCAATATGGCTCGCAAAAGAGTGTGGCTGACTTAAATATCCATGTGAAGCGTGGGAGAATTTATGGTCTGCTTGGCAGAAACGGAGCCGGAAAAACCACTACCATGAAAATGCTGTTGGGCTTAACGAAGCCGACTTCCGGAGAGGTCAAAATCTGGGGAAAGTCTTTACAGGGGAATGAAAAGAAATTGCTGCCCCGTATCGGCAGCTTGATTGAGTCCCCCGGTTTTTATCCCAATCTGACCGGCACAGAAAACCTGCGTATTTTTGCTACTCTGCGGGGTGTACCAAACAATCATGCCATCAAAGATGCTCTGGATTTGGTAGGACTTCCCTACAAAGATAAAAAACTCTTTTCTCAGTATTCTCTTGGTATGAAGCAGCGGCTTGCCATCGCCCTTGCCGTTATGCACGATCCAGAACTTTTGATTTTGGATGAACCGATCAACGGTCTCGATCCTATCGGTATTGCAGAAGTACGCTCTTTTATTCGGGAGCTTTGCGACGCAAGAGGAAAAACCATTTTGATTTCCAGTCACATTCTTTCGGAGATTTCCCTGCTGGCTGACGATATTGGAATTATCGATCACGGCGCATTGCTGGAAGAAGAAAGCCTTGCTGAACTGGAGCAAAAAAGCAGTAAGCATATCCGGTTTACACTCTCTGATACTGCACAGGCGGCAAGAATTTTGGAACGCAATTTCCATGAAAACCATTTTTCCATACAGGACGACCACAATCTGCGCCTGCACAACCTTGATCTGCCTGTGGGGAAAATTGTAACTGCCTTTGTAGAAAACGGATTGGAGGTATCGGAGGCGCATACTTGTGAAGAAAGTCTTGAAGATTACTTCAAGCGTGTGACAGGGGGCGAAGGAATTGCTTAAACTAATCAAATGCGAATTTTTGAAATTAAAACGGAAGCCCTTGGTATTTATTTCTCTGCTGCTTTCTGTTTTCATGCCATTGGCTTATGCTTTCTTTCTGGCAGATGTAAACACTGATGTGGATGCTGTAAATGGAGTGATGTCCAGCCTGTTCCAGCTCAGTGCTTATTTGCTTTTGATGCCGCTCCTTGTGATACTGGCTTCCAATCTGCTGTTTGAGGAGCTGGACAATGACACACTAAAAAACCTTGTTACCATACCGATAAACAGAACCAAGTTGGTGCTGTCCAAGATGCTGGTTTTGCTATTGTTTGCCGTTGGCTTTATGGCAGTTGGAGGATTGGTAAATCTTGCGGTTTTGCTGTTTCAGGGCTGGGAGCCGGTTGGGTTTTGGATCTTGTTTGGCGTTGGGATAGAAGAAGGGCTGATTATGTGGGTAGGCGCACTTCCATGTATCCTGCTCGTTGTTCTTCTTAATAAAAACTATATCGTGTCGGTCGTGATTACCTTTTTCTATACGACTGCAAATTATATCCTTTCGATGAGCGATGCGTTCCTCACACAGCCTTTTGGTTTGAATATCGGAACCCTGTTTCCGGGACCGCTGGCTTTCCGCTGGACCTTCCAATTTTATGACCAAAGCCAGACCAGTGCGGAATTGGCAGACTTGTTGGAACGGATCAGTCCGTATTTTCTGAATGGTGTTCAGGTGTTCGGTGTGATTGTTGTGGAAGCCGTTGTATTTCTTGCGCTGATTGCGTTGGTTTACCGGCGCCAGGAAATCTAAGGGGGTGTAATTATGTGGGATTTATTAAAAGCAGAATTGCTCAAGCTACGCCGGTGCCAAATACTTTGGGTGGGGCTGGTGGCGCTTGCACTCTGTCCGTTGGTGCAATATGGGAGCCAGCTGATTGTGGAGGCGGAGTACCGAAATCCAAACTATGATTTTTCCACTCTGTTTGAGAATGTTGTCTGGGGCAATACGCAGATGTTTTTTCCGATTTCACTGGTGATGATTGGCAGCTGGCTGATTGACAGAGAATCCACCCATGATACGCTGAAAAACATCATGACAATTCCTGTTTCCATGCCGAAAATGCTGGGAGCTAAGCTCTTTTGGGTCGGGATTTTTGCAGTCCTGCTGGGAATATACAGCGTTGGCGTTACCTTGATTACTGGATTGACGGTTGGATTATCGGGACTGACAGTGGAAGTGTTTTTTCATGGAGGTACACAGATCGTGTTGGCAGCTCTGACGACCTATTTGGTCTGTATGCCGCTGATCTTGATTTTTGGGCAGATCCGAGGGGCATATCTGGGAGGTTCCATTCTGGCGTTTTTCCTTGGATATAGCATGCTGTTCTTCAAAGGCGGTATCCTTGCCAGCATCTATCCGTTTTCTGCTGCGCTGATTTTAGTGGGCTTTGACATGAGTGGATATGCCGGAACAACCACAGCCCCGAATCCTTTGCTGGCAGTCATTGGGGTTGGCATCATGGTTCTCTGGGCGGTGCTGTTGTTACTGATGTCCAGTAACAAAAAAGAAATAAAATCCCGTAAACAGGCAAATTCCAAGGGAAAAGGAAAGCGTGCTGTACGCAGGAAAGGAAGGTGATACCTGTGAAGAAAATAGTTCTATCATTATGCTTGATACTGTTGGGCGCTTCTGTGCTTTCCGGTTGTACAAAAGATGAAGTTCTCGATCAGTATAACAATATTGTTCAGTCTGCTGGTTCCATAGCACTTACCGGAAATTCATCCTTACAAGGTACGAAAGAAAAAGGAATTGATGATTATACAGGAAGCTATACAGCCAACTATGAGGATTTTTCAGATACAGAGTATTTGTTCGGCGGAACTTCCATAAAGCGTGAAGCGGGTAAGGATCTGTCTATTGACTGCGCGCTGGAGGTTACGGATGGAACTGCAAAAGTATTTTGGATTTCTGGAGCTGATGAAGAAGTCACTTTGCTTGAAACAACCGGAACATATAGTGATACAATTACACTCCCTGAAGGTGGAAACTATATCGGCATTGAATGTGAAAATTTCACTGGAAGCATTGAATTGAATATGGAGTAACATTCTGCCGGACGACGGCAAAAGAAAAAAAGCCGTCGTAAAGCAGACACATTTCCACGCGCCTATGAAGCGGCGGCTTTGATTTCAGAGCCGCCGTTTCTTTTCGTCTACCTTAAACCAACGACGACCTAACACCGTGTAAATCCACGGCGGCATATAGGAGGATTGCCGCCGTGTCTATTTTTGCCTTTTTTCACAGTACACATGATCTACACCAGCTAAAATAAGCGTAGCTCCCCCTCCGGGACAGTCTGGTTATAAATATGAAATTAGGCAGTACATAAATGAATATGTAACTTCATGCGCCTGTGCGGCTTTGTGTCGCCCAGGCGCTTTTTTGTACTTCGAGACAAATTGTCCCGAGGTGCAGGGCGGCTCCCGGGGTGCCGCTCCCCGCCAAGCCCCGTTTCGGTCACTCATCCACCCAACACTGAAACGGAGGTTTATTTATGACTACAATCAATCTGAAGGATTTTTATTATTGGTACACACAGGATCAGTTTATCGAGGTTTCTGACGAGGTAGCCGAAGTGTTTGTGTCCGATGCTCGGCACGAAATGGCCTACCAGCGGCGGCTCTCCCGGCATAAGGCGCAGTATTCTCTGGACTGCGATGACGGGATCGAATATTCCGCCTGCCTGCATGAGCCAACGCCCCAGGAGCTTCTGGAGCGCATGGAGCTGTTCATCCGTCTGTGGAACGCACTCAACTCTTTGCCGGAGATCCAGGGCCGCAGGATTGATGCCCACATCATTCTCGGAAAGAGCATCAAGGAAATTGCCGAGGCCGAGGGCGTACATGAGGAGTCTGTCCGCCAGTCGATCAAGCGTGGCCTTGAGCGCATGAAAAAACTTTTTGATTTTTTCATTTTCCCCACTTGGAAATGATGAAAAAATGTCTCGGTTTATGAAAGGAGATATTCTTCTTTCTGCAGATAAACAGCAGCGGCCCCGGGCATAGTCCGATGAGCCGGGCGGCGGGTGCGCTGTGACTTTTTCTTTGGAAGAATGAGCGAACAACACCAACGCCGCAACTGGGCCGGGCCAACCCACGGCCACGATCCGGCATAGGACAGGCTGGCCGCCTGTCCCTCCGGGCCGCCCTCTTATCTGCGAGGGAACGCCGCTCTGAGCATGGTTGTCTTTGGACAGGGCAAGAAAATGGGAGCGGCGTTCTCTATTTTATACTTACATGGAGTGAGGCAAGAGGGCAGCATCGTTTGGGTGCTGCCCTCTTGCGTTTCCCCACGATATGCGGGAGGCGTATCCTATTTTTGATAAGGAGGTTTTACCGTGAGATTAACGGCAAAGGAACTGGAACAAATGAAAAGCGTTGACATCGGCGCAGTGGCTCCCGAGTCCCTGCCGGATGTGAGCGGTATGGCCTTTGACACCTCTCTCCCCGGGAGGAGCGGATCGCCCTGTTTTTACAGGCGGTAGAAAATCCATACTGCTTTTGCATCGGCGGGATCGGTGTGAAAATTGAATTCGCGGAAAGCGGGCCATCCTTGCAGGACACGCTGACGGACTTCCTGCTCCGGCAAAAAAGCGGGCTGTAACTTCGGTTATGGCCCGTTTCTACTTCGAGACAAAGTGTCCCGAGGCGGAGGCATCCTTGTTGTCCCGCCCGGGCAGAGGTATAATATAGATGTAATGTGATAGGGAAGGAGGAACAATGGCACGAGCAAAAAACAGAGGATTGCAACAGAGTTTCTCTCCCTCTTATACCGTCCGCCGCTGGCGGCTGGGCGAATATATCCGGCTTTCCAAAGAGGACTTGAAAAAGGGAAAGGACGACAGCAACAGCGTCATCAACCAGCGTGATCTGCTCAATGACTTTTACCAGAAGCATATCGGAGAATTTGAAAGTGTTTCCGAATATGTAGACGATGGACACACAGGAACGGACGCCAACCGGGAGAATTTCCAGCGGCTCCTTTCCGATGTAATGAGCGGGAAAATAAACTGCGTGGTAGTAAAAGACCTTTCCCGTTTTGCAAGAAATTACAGCGATGCGGGAAGTCTGATTGATAACCTGTTTGTTCAGATGGGTGTCCGTTTTATCAGTCTTGCTGAAAATGTGGACAGCTATCTCAACCCGGACAGCGTTTCCAGTATTATCGTCCCGATTACAAATGTGATGAACGATCAATACTGCTACCAGACCTCAAAGAAAATTCGCCAGGTATTTGACTACAAGCGGCGCAACGGTCAGTACATCGGCGCATTTGCTCCTTATGGATATATAAAGCACCCAAAGGACAAGCACCAGTTGATCATCGATCCCGATGCCGCTGAAATCGTCAAACTTATTTTCTCTTTGTTCCTAAAAGGGACATCGAAACGGGCCATCGCTTTGTATCTGAATGAACACGGCGTACCAAGCCCCTCGGCTTATAAACTGCAAAAGGGCATACCCGTTTCAACAAGAGGATATGACGATCCTATGTGGGGAGCCCGCATGATCCACTCCATTCTGACGAACCCCACCTATACCGGGGATCTGGCACAGGGCCGCAGTCGGGTAAAAAGCTATAAGGTACACGAGGTTGAAAGCGTTCCCCGTGAAGAATGGGTGGAAGTAGCTGGTACGCATGAGGCAATCATTGATTATGAAACCTTTGATAAGGTGCAGGCCCTTTTACAGCGGGATACCCGTACTTCTCCAAAAGGCCGGGAAGTCCACCTGTTCAGCGGTTTTCTGAAATGTGCTGACTGCGGGCGGGCAATTACCCGGAGCGTAGGCAACAACAATAATGTGTACTATGCCTGCTCCACCTACAAGAACCGCTCTCGGACAGCCTGCACAATGCACTCAATCAAGCATAACCGTCTGGAGGCCGCTGTCCTCTTTGCGGTACAACAGCAAGTCCATCTGGCTGTTTCATACTCGGAAATGATTGCTCGCATTAACACCGCCCCGGTCAAAAAGAGCCAGTCCATCCGTTTGGAAGAACTGATTGCTGCGAAAGAGCAGGAACTGGCAAAAATCAGCCGCTACAAGCAGTCCCTTTATCAAGACTGGAAAGACGGGGAAATTACCCAGCAGGACTACCGGGATATGAAAGCCGATTATGAACGACAGACCATCGCTCTTACGGATGTGCTGGCCCGGCTGAATGCTGAACGGGCGGAACTGGCAAACGGTGTAAAGAGTGAGCATCCCGCATTGGTGGCCTTTACAAAGCATCAAAATATCGACCAGCTTTCTCGGGAACTTCTCGTTGAGCTGATCGACCATATCAAGGTTTATGAGAATGGAAACATTAGTGTGAGATTTAAGTTTGCGGATGAATTTAGACGCATAGCAGAATACATTGAAATCAACACCACAAAACCCGCAGTAGCGGGCTAACCCCGCTACACACCCCTTTGACAGTGTGTTTTCCTAATAGGAGCTAATCATATCCTTATCACCCATCAGGACACCGACCATGTGGGTGCGGTGGAAGCAGACAGTCCGGGGCTGTTCCGAAATGCGAATCTGTACATCGGTGAGATCGAGAACCGGTATCTCACCGGCGAGGTGCGGCGAAAAGTCATCTATCATCTCTATAAATTGCCGCAGGTCACGATCAACAATGAAAAAGTGCTGCTGCACGATGGTGAGGTCATCGACATCGACGGGGTCAGGATCGAGTGCTTTCTCGTTCCCGGTCATACATGGGGGCACATGGTATATCTTGTGGACGGGAAATATCTCTTTACCGGCGATACCATCTGGTTCGGCGCGGACGGCGGCTACAGCTTCATTTCCTCGCTGGCGGAGGACAATGAGCTGGCTGTGCAGTCACTGGCGGAGCTGGAGCGGAAACTGCGCGCACGTGGGCTGCATCCATATTTCATCACCGGTCACACGGGATGGACGGACAATTTTGCCTATGCGTTTGCCCACAAAGACAAGAGCTGTTCACCATTCAAAAAGCGAGTACACGACCCATCGGCACCCTATGATGCCTACGACGAATCGGACGACACCGAAGAAAATGCAAAGAGTGGTTTTCTGAAAGGCGTGGGAAGATGAAGGACAGTGAATTACAAATTGACCGTAGCTGCCATGTGCTATATTCCAAACCCTGCAAAAAGGAAATTCTGGCGAAAATCACTCTGCACTATCCGGAGGTGGAGCGCGAGGCGGTCTGGGAGCAGGTGCAGCTGAGATACGCAGAGCTTCTTTCCAAGTGGCGCACCGACCTCGGCGGTAAAAAGAATTTTCACAACGGCGTAGGCGGCACCTACGACTGCATCGCCATCATGTGCTTTTACGATGTGTGCCGGGATGTGGTCACATTCCGCGAAATGGAAGAGATCGAAGAAAATCTGATCCTGCCGTCCTTCCGGAAGCTGCGATTCGTTGACATCAACAAGCCATTCTGGAAAAAGCTGATGTATCGGGCATTCAGCACCGCCCAAAAGCACTGTGACACATGGCACGATTACGAGATGGATGTTACGCCTTACGAAAACAGCAAGCCCATCTATTATGAATTTACGGCGTGTCCGGCGGCGGAATTTGCCAAGCGGTTCGGATTTGCGGACATTATGCCCGCCCTGTGCAATGTGGACTATGCGTCCATGGAACTGCTCCATGCCAAGCTCGTGCGGACGACCACCTGCGTGGACGGCTGCCGATGCGACTATACCATCTGCGGCGATAAGGATTCATACGTAAAGGAACATCCCGAATACCGGGATGAAAACGGATACAGGAGGAATAAGTAATGCTTTTACAGGTGATTCTGGAAGGTCTTGGGTTGGGGGCTTTGCTGGTTCTTGTCTGTGCTGTGGGCATCCGCAAAGGGGCTGTTGGGATGGTGCATCTTTACAGCCCGGCGGTGCAGCAGCGGTGCGTAAAACTGGGGTTTACAAGCCAGGAACGCATCCGACGCAACAGCCTGCTGTTCAAAGCAGTCTGCATTCCGGCTATATCGGCTATGTGCTGGTCTGTGTCTATGGGATAAACGGTGCAAAGGGCTTTGTTCAGGGTTTCTGGCAGTTACTCGTCATCTTGTCCGTTATGAATCTCATGGACCGCCTGTTGGTTGACAGCTATTGGGTGGGGCACACGAACGCATGGACGATCCCCGGAACAGAAGATCTGAAGCCGTACATCACCGCAAAAGACAAACAGAAAAAGTGGCTGTTCGGCACGGTGGGCATGGCAGTCATAGCGGCGGTACTTGCGAGAATTATGATGTTTCTTATGGAAAGCTGAGGCGATATCAATGATGTTTCAAACTTATGGCAACAGGAATCATCCTGCGGTGCTGTTCTTTCATGCTATGGGTGTGACGGGGGAGAGCAGCGAACCGGTTGCAAACTATTTACAGGATCGGTATTTCTGCATTTTACCTACCTCCACCGTGTACTGCAAAGGGCAGAAATATGTCAGCAAGGCGGACGAGGTTCGTCAGGTGGAAGAATACCTGAAACCGCAGGGGGTGGAACGCCTTGAACTGGTTGTGGCTTCTTCGATCGGTGCTGACCTTGCCATGGCGTTTTTGACAGGCACGAAGCTGCCCATCGGACATGTTTTCTTTGACGGCGGGCAGTTTGCACAAATCGGAAAAGGTACGCGCCGCATGATGACACCGTTTCTGTATCTGGCCATCAAGAGCCTGTACTGGTCAAAGGGCGGCACATTGAAAAAGATCCTGTGGTGTGACGATGACTCCATAAAGCCGTATTTTATAGCCGCAGGGAAAAATCTGACCTACACAAATTTGCGGCGACAGATTCTGGACAGCCTGGAGGATAAACCCTTTCCAGCACTTTCCGAAGAACTGCAAAAGCATCTCTATTTCGAGTTTGGCAGCATAGAAGATCATTTCAAATACCGTCAAGCGGTGATAGAAGCCTATCCCTGCGGCAATTACCCCGTATTTGAGGGATACGATCACATGCAATATCAGATTCGTGATCCGAAGGGCTTTGCTGAAATGCTGGCATTTATCGCTGAGCAGGACGGTATGCCGAAGCTGCCGTTTATCAGAAAGTGAGAGGACCCGATATGAAATACAAAATCGAGAAAAACACCGTGCAGGAGACGCTGATCCTCCCACTGTATTCCCGGAAGCTGTGTACCGAGCTGTATCCGAACCTTTACCAAGACGAAACAGCGGTGCATCTGATCGACCAGATCGACTACGATTTTTCGCAGGCAGAGAAAAACTCCCGCAGCCTGATGCAGCGCTTTGGTGCGCTGGAGGTCGCCATGCGGCAGAATGACCTTGCCTTTGAGGTGCAGGCATACCTGAAAACGCACCCCTGTGCGGCGGTAGTCAACCTGGGCTGCGGGCTGGATAACACCGGCAGAGCCTGCGACAACGGCAGCTGTAAAATCTACAATCTGGACTTCCCGGATGTGATCGCCTTGCGGCAGCAGCTGCTGCCCGCCGGGGAGCGAGAGCAAAACGTCCCCTGCGACCTGAAAGACCCCGCATGGTTTGACCGTATCGATGCCACCGGCGGGGCGGTGTTTTTTGCCTCCGGGGTGTTCTATTACTTCCTGACGGAGCAGGTTCGGGAACTGGTGCAGGGGATGGCGGACGCTTTCCCCGGCGGGGTGCTGGTGTTCGATGCTGCCAACCGAACGGCGGTGAAGATGATCGCCAAAACGTGGCTCAGGACGGCAAAAATCAAGGATGTAGGGGCATATTTCGCGGTTTCGGATGCGAAAAGCGAGCTTTCCCCGTGGGACAGCCGTTTGCAAGTGTCCAGCCGGGGCTATATGCTGGGCTACAACGATTTGAAAGATCCTTCTATCAGCGGCTTTTTCCGGTTTCTCGCCAAGGTCGGGGACAACGGGATGAAAATGCAGATCGTAAAGATCGGATTTGGAGGCAGACAATGAAATATGCCGGAATGCCCTTTGGAATGTGGGTGCTGTTTTCAGGCTCCTTTCAAAAGCAGCTGACCGCAACCCCTACTCGTGGAACATGGGATTTTACGAATACCCGGATGGCAGCGGCTACGAGGGACGCTTTACCAAGTGCGGCAGCTGTGTCCAGACCACCGGAATATGCCAGCACGACCTTTTTGACTTCAGACATAGGAACTGCCTTCGTTCAAACCAACTTATATATTTTTCGATTTCCCTCGTGCAATTTCATGATTGCAGCGTCCATTGTACAGGCACTTGGAAAATGTGTAAAAAGTGTTCTGCATATAGCAGCAATATGAAAGCAGTATTTCACAGCGGGGCATTATGAATCTATAATAGGTAGCTGGAAATAAACAGAAAGAGGGTCTTTTTGATGGCAACGATATTTCCAAGAGAAGAAAAGGCAGAGGCACTGTTCGGGGAGATCCTGAAAAATCCAGAAGCCTGCCGACGCCTGATGGATACCTTCAACGACTCGCTGGACATGGCAGACGTATTGGATGCGCCGGCCGTGAGTGCACAGCAGTTTGCCGCAGCGTTGTTCAATGCCTACGAGAACAAGGATCTGTCTGCCTTTCTGATGGCGATCTGCCAGCACAGTATGTTTGACCTGCTACGGAACGCTGCCCTGATCCCGTTCAAATTCAACGCCGATGGTCAGCCGAACCCGGTGATCCTGACGGATGATGCCGGCGTTCTTTTGCCGAACAACAAAGTTGCCGTGAGCAGCAAAGTATACGACCGGTTCATCCGGGTGTTCCAGAAGCAGGAAAAGGTAAAAATGTACCTTGCCAGCGGCTACTGCAAGTATCACGGCTACGACGAAGGCTCGATGGATGTGGTGGAGTACCACTACAACCAGCATTTGGGGCTGCTGCTGATCTACGAACTGCCGGACACCGTGAAGCAGAAGGTAACGGAAGCGGAGGCCTACTCCACCGTCTGGGATATCCAGATGAAACTGCAGCACGCACTGCCCCGTTCCGTGGTCTACTATGGACAGGATACGCTCAAGGACGGAGGAACCCGCTACGATGAACTTGGCGTTTTTCTGCCGCTGGAACACTTTGCCGACCGGCTGGAACGCCATGTGGAAACTGCTACCAAGATCGTTTACGGCGAGTAAACGCCCTGTAAACGAACTCCCTTTATAAGTGCATCACAGCAAAACAAAACGCAGCGAACTGTTAAAAGATTCGCTGCGTTTTGCCTTATATGGGAGAATGGAAATGCTGTACATCAGGTGCAATAACGGAAAGTCTTGTCAGTGACAATACGGGCGAAGATCAGCCCTAACGGCAGTGCCACGATGATGAGAATGGCATCTGCAAACCATGTGGCGGAGTCCATCAGAGACAGGATGCCCAGATTATAGATGGCACGGTAGAAATACAGTCCCGGTACCATGATAACGATGGACGGCACGGTGACGGAGATGCGGGGATAACCGGCGGCGCTCTTCAGGCAGGAGGCCAGCAGTCCGGACAGCAGTGCGCCCAGAAACGCTGCAACAGCGGGCGGAAAGCCCGCAAGGCTCACCAGCTCCAGCCGGAACGTGTTCGTTACCGCACCGATAAGGGCGGCGCAGACTGCCAGGTTCCGGGGACTGTTGAACATGAGCGAAAAGCCGAACACACCGCCAAAACTTGCCAGCAGCCGGAACACGATCTCTTCCGGGAGTGTCAGGCTCAGGGCAGGGAACTGCACCGGCTGCAAATGCAGCAGCAGTGCCATGATCCAAGCCGTCATGGTTGCCACCAGAATGATGAGGACGGCGTAGGCCAGACGTTCCAGCCCGGAGCGCATATCCAGCTTGGCAAGGTCGATGCCGCTGGTAATGAACGGAAAGCCCGGAATGATGAAGAGCATGGAGCAGATATACCCCGCCTCGTGCTGCGCCGATACGGCAAACAGCACCTCGGCCAGCTTCAGCAGGATGGCATACACGAGGCTTGCTGAACAGACCGACGCCGTAATGCCCAGAAACAGGGTGAAATGGTGCTTTGTCAGCTTGCACCGTACAAAGTTGCCGATGCCTGCACCGCAGAAGGCACACAGCATTTCCACAATGCCGCCGCCCAGCAGAAAGGTGAAGCAGCTGCAGGCCAGTGCAGCTGCAAAGCCCAGTGCGATGGGCGAATACAAGCCGTGGATGCGCTCGATCTCATCGAGGTGGCTGTGCAGCTCTTCGCCGGTCATAAATTTCCCTTCCCGGTCGAAGTCGTTGACGAAATGCTCCAGCCGGTTCAGCCGGGAGGTATTCACGCCCGTATTTGTCAGACAGAGTGACTGGGTATAACACTGGTCACCGTCAAAGCAGGTGAACTCAATGGACAACAGGCCGATATCCGCTGTTGTTGTGACTCCCAGCTCCCGCGAAAGGGTGTTCATGGAGCTTCGGACACGCCATGCGCCGGTGCCGCATTCCAGCAGCATCAGCCCGGTGCGTCCAATGACGGAGGCTTTTTCCACAAGCCCCGCCTCGGTAATGGGAACGCCCTTGCTGGCCGACGCATAGTCGTGCCAGTAAACTTCCATGTGATTTTTGATGATCTCACTTTGCCGTTGTCCCATACCGGAAAGCCTCCTTTGTGATATGGGAATGTTGCAGCTGTTTCAAGACTGCGGTGCTATTATAAGGGAAATTGCAGGGTGGGTAAAACGTATCTTGGATATGCCGGCAATATTCGTTTGGTATTTCAAAGAAGAAAATACGTTGCGTTTTTGGCGGCTCTGCGGTAGGATAGAAAAAACACGCCGAAAGGAAACAGCCGTGACCCTTCAACAACTCCGCTATGTCACGGCTGTTGCCGGCGCCGACACCATCAGCCATGCAGTGCAGCAGTTCTATATTTCTCAGCCCAGCCTGACCAATGCTATCCGGGAGCTGGAACAGGAAGTGAGGCTGGCGCTTTCCAAGACGGCAAGCTCTGTGGTGAGCCGGACGCTGCTGGAATATCTGAGATCCACCCGGCAGCAAAAGGATGCACCGCAGATAAAATAAGAGCAAATAGCGGATAACGGTATAAAAGCAGCTCTCCGCTTTGCTGAATGGAGACGTGCAGTTGGAGCAAGATGGTGGTAGCGGCTGCGGAAGCTGCCTCTGTCCTTTTTCGGCAAGCGAGACCTTGCCGACCTGACCAGCACCATCATGGCAGACTGCGAGGTACTGGAAAAGGACTGCTCCCACTTCATCCCCGGTCTGTTCGGCTCCCTCATGAAGGACGGTGCATTTTCATCGTCAACACTGCCCGCGGCGACCTTGTGGCCAGCGCCGCCCTTGCCAAAGCCCTGTGCAGCGGCAAGATCGCCGGAGCCGGACTGGACACCATTGCGCCGGAACCGGTCACAACGGAAAATCCGCTGCTCAGCCTGCCGCATGATCGCCGCGGCGATCATGGCGGTGCAAAACGGACAGCGGCCGGAAAATATCGTGAACGGGTTATAATAAAAAGCAAAACAAAAACACCCTTACAGCTGAAATGGAAAAGCTGTGAGGGTGTTTTTGCTTGTACGGCAACCGCACATATGGGAGGTTGTTATTGTCTGCTTTTGGCGGGCGGGTCCGGCTTCATGGCTTCCAGTGCGATGCCCAGCTCCTTCGGCTGAAGAGGGCCGGTGCAGTCCGCGGAAGAGCTTTGCAGCTTTTCCAGCAGGGAAACGGAAGTGAAGCAGTTCAGGCCGCTGCAGTTGATCAGCTGCACGCCCGGTGTGGTAAAAACGGAAAAGACCTCGACCTGAGATGCATTCAGCTGGGGCAGAAGAGACGCAAGAGCTGCCTGCTGCGCGGTCTGATCCGGCAGGGGAGAGTGGATCGCCTTGGTCGTCTTATCCAGCTTCTGTGTCCAGTCGGCGGCTTTTCCGTTATTGGTAAGGGAACCGCCATAACCATAACATTTCAGGCCGATGACACGATGCTGCGTGATGAGCACGAGCGAAAGATTGGTTTTGGGCTTGCCGTCCGAAAGCTGGCCGGGCATGACGATGTACCAGTGATTTTTGCGCACCAGCTTCATCAGAGAGGAAACGAACTGCAGAATGTCCTTCTGGGAGCCGTTGCGGGAAGAGGAAGACACCGCTGCACAAGCAGCTTCTTCCGAGGGCAGCTGCCCCAGAATGTTGCGTCCCTTACCCCACAGGGTCAGATCACCGCTTTTCTTTTTTCGGTACAAAGCCGGCAGGGAAAAAACAACAAGGACGGCCAGAACGATCAGTGTAATTGTATTTTGTGTCATTTGGATACCTCATAAGGGGGATTGAAATAGAGAGCATGGTCGCCCATGTTGGGGCCTTGCATGACCACGTTCACGTTGTTCAGGTGGGTAAAGATCGCATTTTGCAGGCGCTCACGGTCGTTGGCGCGGATCGCTTCCAGAATATCCGTGTGCTGCTCAATGATCGTTTCTTTTGCCTCATGATGGATGGAGAGCAGACGTGCCCGGCGATAATGTACATTCTGCGGACCGGTATGCTCCAGCACGAACTCACGGTGGGCCAGCGAATAGAAGATATGGTGGAAATCTTCATCCAGACGGAACACGGTTGCAATGTCATCCATTGCGCGGGCGGTCCGCTGCTGTTCCACAATGGAGCACAGATAAGGATAGATCGCAGTAAGTGCGCCGGAATCGAACGCTTCCAGACAGACATGGGTTTCCAGAACTTCGCGCAGGTAGCGGGTCTGCTCCACCTGCTGGCGGTCGATCAGGCTGACAAAGCTTCCCCTTTTGGGGAACACATCCACAGCACCATCGGCAGCCAGGCGATGTAGTGCTTCACGCACGGGAACACGGCTGCATTCAAACTCGGCAGCAAGGCGCACCTCGCTGAGCTTTTCGCCGGGGAGCAGATCCAAACTGCAGATCTGGTTCCACAGGCTCAGATAGATCTGGTCGGTAGCGGTGAGCATATCGGCAGGGAGAGAATTTGACATAAATGATGTCCTTTCAAAGAAGGTTAAAGCAGGTTTTGATATCTCTTGAAACTAGTATACTTTAAAATCTAAAAAATAACAATATATAAAATATCAAGATTTCAGGATAAATACTGGTCAAAAAGTGGAAAAAGCTGTAAATGGTAGAAAGAATACAAGATTCCAATGATGTATACTAGATTGCATGAAGAGCTAAATCGCGAGAAATGGACGGAAAGACTGTAGAATGTGCATAAAATAACCATAAAAATTTGTGAAATCAGTAAAATTGTATGAAAAGTATTGTTTTTGAGATGAGGATATGCTATGATGATGGCACAGAAAACTAGTATACAATTTGCGAGAATCGCAAAGATTGAACGGATAAACAAGTATAAAATATGGAGGACTTTACAAAATGGATACCTTGCAAAAAAAGATCCTTTGCCCGTCGATCCTCAATCTTTCCACAGACAACATGCGGGAAGAGATCGAAAAGCTGGATGCAACGGACATGGACATCTACCATGTGGACATCATGGATGGCACATTTGTACCGAACTTCGGCATGTCGGTGCGTGAGCTGGAAATGATCCGCCGCATCACCGACGCGGGCCATCACAAGCTGGTTGACTGCCACATGATGGTCATGAACCCGCACCGCTACATCAAGAGGATCGCAGAAGCCGGTGCCGACATCATCTACATTCATCCTGAATCTGAGCTGATCCCCTCCGCTACGCTGGAGCTGATTCAGCTGGAAGGCAAAAAGACGGGCCTGATCCTGAACCCCTGCACCAGCCTTGAGACGGTGAAGGACATGCTGCCCATCACTGATTACGTCATGATCATGGCTGTGAACCCAGGCTTTGCAGGCCGCGAATTCATGCCTTACACGCGCCAGAAATTCATTGAGCTGGATAACTACCGCAAGGAAAAAGGCCTGAACTACCACCTGATGCTGGATGGCGGTGCTACCCGCGAGGTGATTGCCGACCTGTACCATAACTGCAATGTGGAAGGCTTCGTGCTCGGCAAGCAGGAGCTGTTCTTCCAGCAGGATGATTACGCAACCTGCATCGACCGCATCCGCACTTTCTGATAAGACCGATTTTTGTGCCGGGGAAAGGCACCTAAAATAAAAAGAACGAGAACACACGAATCAAGGAGGAAATTTACCATGAAAAAGATTTCTCGCCGTAGCTTTCTGACCGTTGTTGGCGCAGCAGCTGCTACCGCAGCCTTGACCGCATGCGGCGGTTCCAGCAGCTCCACTGCAGCTTCCACCTCTTCCGCAGCTTCCACTGCTGCTCCCGCAGCAACCGCAAGCAACGCTTCTGTGGTGCTCAAGTTCGACCTGACCGTTTCTCTGGAGCATCCCTGGGGCCTTGCAGCTACCGAGTTCAAGAACCGCATCGAGGAGAAGTCCGGCGGCAGCATGACCGTTGAGATCTACCCCTCCAGCACCTCCGGTTCCGAGGCGGACTCTCTGGCCGGTATGCTGGTCGGCACCACTTCCATGACCATGTCCGGCGGCTCCTTCAACGGCTACGCACCCAGCGCCACCCTGCTGGAGGCTCCCTGGGCTTACAACTCTGAGGAAGACGTTCAGGCCATGTGCGAGAGCGACATCGGCAAGGGCATCATGCAGGACTTCGAGGATGCAGGCTTCAAGGTGCTGTGGTATCAGCTGCGTGGTCCCCGTGAGCTGACCTCCAATGTGCCCATCAACAAGGCTTCTGATCTGCAGGGCCGCAAGATGCGTATGAGCGGCAATGTTCTGCACAACAGCATGTGGACTGCCGCAGGTGCCATCACCTCCGCCATCGCACTGAGCGAGACCTTCAACGCACTGAGCCAGGGCGTTGTGGAAATGCAGGAAAACCCCTACGATATGATCTACGATAACAGCTTCTACGAAGTGCAGAAGTACGTGAACCAGACCAACCACGTGTACTCCACCATCTTCAACCTGCTCAGCGTGGATATCTGGAACGGCCTGTCCGAGGATCAGCAGAACATCATCACTGAGACCTCCAACGAGATGCAGGATTGGACCAACGAGTACTACTTCGCTCACAAGGACGAGTACCTCGAAAAGCTGAAGGAAACCGGTATGCAGGTGAACGAGGACGTTGACCGCGACGACATCAAGAACGCCATGATGCCCGCCATCGAGGAGTTCCTGAAGAGCCAGCCGGGCGATTTGTGGACCACCTATCAGGCAATCTGCGATCTGTCCAACAGCTAAACAGACCCTTTAAAAAAGTACATTTTCATCTGACCGTTCTCCAATAGTGGCCGCGCCGTTCTTGATGGGCGGCGCGGCTTGATTTGGAAAATACACACCTGAGTACGGAGGAATATCCAGAATGAAGAAAGTTTTGGACGTGCTGGATAGGCTGTTTCACTATCTGGCAGCCATCGGCTTTGGGTGCGTCACAGTCTGCGTGTTGGTGCAGATCCTTGCCCGCTATATTCCGGGAGTTACCGCTCCCTGGACAGACGAGATGACACGCCTGTTTTTCCAGTATACGATCATGATTGCCTGCCCCATGGCCATCAAGTACCATGAGTACGCATCCATCGATGTGATCGCAGCCCAAACACATGGCACCGGCCGTCACATCCTGAACCTTGTTTCGGATGCGGCCATCCTAATCGTGTGCCTCTTTGGAATCCCGCAGGCACGGACCTATTTCCGTGTTGGCACAAAGTCGCTTTCCACCTCTCTGCAGATCAACCTGGGCATCTTCTATGTGGTGCCGCTGGTCATTTTTATCCTGACTGCAATTTACGTAGTGCTGGATGCGATCAATGAAGTAAATCTGATCAGAAAGGGGGACAAAGCACAATGATCGGTGGCATGTTTATTCTGTTTCTGGTCCTGCTGCTGCTAAACGTGCCCATTGCGTTCTCTCTGGGTGCTTCTTCGCTGTTCTATCTGCTGACCTCCAATATGAACGCGGCGGTCCTGGCACAGAAATTCTATGCAGGCATCGACTCGTTCACCCTGCTGTGCATCCCCGGCTTCATGCTGGCTGGTGCTTTGATGAACGGCGGCGGCATCACCCGCCGCATCCTGAACTTCTGCAACGCCTTCCTGGGCCACTTTACTGGCAGCCTTGCGCTGGTGAACATCGTAGCATCCATGGTCTTTGCCGGCATTTCCGGTACGGCCATTGCGGACGTGTGCTCTCTAGGCGGTATGCTGATCCCCGCCATGGTGGAGGACGGCTACGACGACGACTTCTCGGTTGCAGTTACGGCTGCTTCCTCTGTGGTCGGCCCCATCATCCCGCCCAGTGTGCCCATGGTCATTGCCGGTTCCTGCGTGAGCATCTCGGTTGGCAAGATGTTCCAGGCAGGCATCATCCCCGGTGTCCTGCTGGGTCTGGCACTGTGTGTACCCACCTACATTATCTCGGTCAAGCGCCACTACCCCAAGCACGAGCGTTCCAGCTGGAAGAAGCGCTTGGAAGTTACCAAAGATGCTATCTGGGCGCTGCTGATGCCCGTTATCCTGCTGGGCGGCATCCTTTCCGGTATCTTTACCCCCACCGAAGCTTCCATCGTGACCTGCGTTTACTCCCTGATTGTGGGCGTGTTCGTCTATAAAGAGATCAAGCTCTCGGATGTGCCCCGCATCGTTTACACCAATATGCGCTCCTGCTCTTCCATCATCATCCTGATTGGTCTGGCAAACGTGTTCGCATTCATCCTGACCAACGAGCGCATCCCGCAGAAGGTTGCTACCGCGATCCTGAGCATGACCACGAACCGCATCCTCGTTATCCTGCTGATCAACCTCGTGCTGATCTTTGTGGGCATGTTCATGGAAAGTCTGGCGGCGATCCTGATCACCTTCCCTGTGCTGCTGCCGGTGGCAACGGCTGTTGGCATGAACCCGGTCCACTTTGCTCTGATGGCCATTCTGAACCTGATGATCGGCCTGACCACGCCTCCCGTTGGCATGTGCATCTGCACCGGTGCCCAGATCGGCGGCGTTTCCAGCTGGAAAGCCTTCAAGGCAAATATGCCGTTCCTGATCACCAGCCTGATTGTGCTGATGCTGGTCTCCTTCTGTGAGCCGATCACCCTGTGGATCCCCAGCCTGTTTGCCTGATAACTGTATGATTGAGATAACTATATGATTGATTGGAGGAACTTACAATGAGCCGTACTGTAGTGATTACCGGTGCCGGCGGCGGCCTCGGCAGCATTTTTGCCAAGGAGTTTGCAAAGACCGGATACCGGGTAGCGATTCTTGATTTTAACATTCAAGCAGGCCAGAAGGTGGCCTGCGAGATCGAACAGGCTGGCGGCGATGCCGCAGCATTCCAGGTGGATGTTACGGACAAAGCTTCGCTGGAAAAGGCCCGCGATGCTGTGGTGCAGCACTTTGGCAGCTATGAAGTGCTGATCAACTGCGCAGGCATTCAGGACCCGCTGGCAAAAACCACCTCGGAAGCTTATGCCGCAGGCGACGAAAAGGCAACAGAGGTCGTCAAGGTAGATCCGCAGGCAGCAGATCTGGCCGCAGAAAAGGCCTGCGTTCTGGCTTCGTCCCGTACCCTGTTCAACATCGACAGCGATAAGCTGCTGCGCGTCATGGATGTGAACTGGCTGGGCACCGTGATGGCATGTCAGGTGTTTGCAGTGAACATGGTGGGCCGCGATGGCTGCTCCATCATCAACATTACCTCCATGGCAGCCTACGATGCACTGAGCATGGTGCCTGCATACGCAAGCAGCAAGGCCGCTGTGGATATGTTTACCAAGTGGCTGTCCAACTACCTGTCCAACACGGCAGGCAAGGTGCGTGTGAATGCGGTCGCACCCGGCTACTTCCTCACGCCGCTGAACCATGACATGTATGTGAACCCGGATGGTTCCTACACCCAGCGCTACTGGAACGTGATCCACCGCACCCCGATGGGCCGCCTTGGCGACCCGAAGGAACTGGTGGGTGCACTGCGGTTCTTTGCTGATCCGGAAATGTCTGGCTACATCACAGGCCAGGTCATTGCCGTGGATGGCGGATTCCTGTCCTGCCCGGGTATCTGAAGCTTTGGAAAGGGGAACATGATTATGAAAGCAATTGTTGTAAATGGCCCTGGTGATATGCAGCTGGTGGAGCGCCCTATGCCTGAGATCAAGGAGCCGAATCAGGTGCTCGTCAAGGTGCACGCTGCCGGCATCTGCGGCTCGGATGTGCATGTCTATCATGGCAGCAACCCGTATGCAAAGTATCCTGTGGTGCTTGGCCACGAGGGTTCCGGTGAGGTGATCGCAGTGGGCGAGGGTGTTACCGACCTGAAGCCCGGCGCAAGTGTTGTGTTTGAGCCGATCACCTACTGCGGCAAGTGCTATGCCTGCCGCTGCGGCCACCACAATGTCTGCCGTGAACTGAAGGTTCTGGGCTGCATCGTGGACGGCATTTTTCAGGAATATGTGGTCATGCCGCGCAGCCAGGTGTATGAGTACGATGCTTCCAAGATGACTTATCAGCAGGCTGCTCTGTGCGAGCCGTTCACGATTGGCCTGCAGGCAAACTGGCGCGGCGATGTGCGCCCCGGCGATGTGGTGCTGGTGCACGGCGGCGGCCCCATCGGCCTGATCGTTGCCAACATTGCAAAATCGCGCGGCGCTACCGTGATCGTGTCTGAGCCGAACGAGAGCCGCCTTGCCATGGCAAAGGACTTTGGCGCAGATTACAGCATCAACCCGATGAAGGAAGATCTGGATGCGTTCATCAACAAACTGACCGACGGCGAGGGTGTCAACGTGATCTTTGAGGCCGCAGGCGTTCCCGCACTGCTGGCACATGCAACCAGCCAGCTTTCTCCCGCAGGCCGTCTGGTGGCTATGACCTTTGGCAAGGAGCCGATCCCCGTGAACTTCAAGGAGATCAACGCAAAGGAACTGACCATTCTGGGTACCCGTCATCAGTACCAGAAGTTCCCCGAGGTGGTCAAGATCCTGCCTGACCACCTGAAAGAGGTCGATGAGATCACCACGCATGTGTTCAAGGCAGAGGACTTCCAGAAGGCATTCGATACCCTTGCAGACCGTAACAGCGGCGCTGGCAAGGTGGTGCTGACCTTCGCCTGAGAGCAAGTGCCCCTTACATTATAAAAAGATAAACAAAAAGGAGCTGCTGCACAGTGTTTGTGCGGCGGCTCTTTTTTTGCCTGCGGAGGACTTGACAAGAATGATATAAAGTGATATTATTTTGATATCATAAAGAAACGCTTCCGCACCCTGTGAAGGAGGGAACTGTTATGGAAGAGAAAATTCTGCAGACCAAAAAGAACGGCATGGTCATGCTGCTGCTCACCCTGCTGGGCTATGCTGTTACCGTCCTGCTGTTTTTCTACAGCATCATTCTGCTGGACGAAAGCCTGTTTCCGGGCATCCTGCTCACGATCCTGTCCATCGCATACTGGGTGGCGGGCATCTTCCTGCTCTGCGGCCTGAAGGTGTTAAAGCCCCAGGAAGCACTGGTGCTCACCCTGTTCGGCGATTACATCGGCACCCTGAAGGGACAGGGGTTTTACTGGGTGAACCCCTTCTGCACCGCGGTGAACCCGGCAGCTGGCACCAAACTGAGCCAGAGCGGCGATGTGAACAGCGGCGAGACCGGCATGGCGGCCCTGCTTAAGGCAGGCAACAGCAGTCCCCAGACTGCAGAATCGACCAGCAAGAAGATCTCGCTCAAAATGATGACCCTCAATAACTCCCGCCAGAAGATCAACGATTGTCTGGGCAACCCGGTGGAGATCGGCATTGCGGTCATCTGGCGCGTGACCGATACCGCAAAGGCCGTATTCAATGTGGACAACTACAAGGAGTACCTCTCCCTGCAGTGCGACAGCGCTCTGCGCAATGTGGTGCGCATTTACCCCTATGATGTGGCTCCCAATGTGGATACCACCGGCGACGGCGTAGCCGATGAGGGCAGTCTGCGCGGCTCCTCGGAGGTGGTAGCCGCCCGCATCCGGGACGAGATCCAGAAGAATGTAGCCGAGGCCGGCATCGAGGTAGTGGAAGCCCGCATCACCTATCTGGCCTATGCGCCGGAGATTGCGGCCGTGATGCTGCAGCGCCAGCAGGCAAGCGCCATCATCGATGCCCGCAAGATGATCGTGGACGGTGCTGTGGGCATGGTGGAAATGGCCCTTGAACGCCTGAATGAGAACAAGGTAGTGGAGCTGGACGACGAGCGCAAGGCGGCAATGGTCTCCAACCTGCTGGTGGTGCTGTGCGGCAACCGTGATGCCCAGCCCATCGTGAACAGCGGCAGCCTGTACTGATGGCAGAACCAAAAAAGCAGGTGCCCCTGCGCCTGAACGCGAAGCTCTACGATGCCCTTGCCGCCTGGGCCGAAGATGACTTCCGCTCGGTGAACGGGCAGATCGAATATCTGCTGACGGAGTGCGTGCGGCAGCGCAAAAAGAACGGCAAGTATGTCTCGGACCAGATCGATGTGCCGCCTGAACTGGATGTCAAATAAAATACCAATTGGCCCCGGCTGTGCGGATGAACTCTGCATGGCCGGGGTTTGTGTTTATCTGTGGCTCCCTAAAGGCTG
This sequence comes from Faecalibacterium taiwanense, assembly GCF_036632915.2. Taxonomy (NCBI): domain Bacteria; kingdom Bacillati; phylum Bacillota; class Clostridia; order Eubacteriales; family Oscillospiraceae; genus Faecalibacterium; species Faecalibacterium taiwanense. Next base: position 1,103,823 of record NZ_CP155552.1, read on the forward strand.
AAAATGCGAAATTTCCTGCCGGAAAATAACGAAAATACATTGACAGTTGCACACCTGTGACGATATAATAAGCCAAGGAATATCTTTCTGTGGCAATGGAAAGACCTTCCCGCAGAAAACTATATTCCGAAGAAAAGAGGGAAGCTTACCCGCTTGAACAGACAAAAACAATATCGTGGTGCCACTGTTGCGCTGGCTGTGCTGGTGCTGGCAGCTGTACTGTTTTTTGTGGGCGGAAGCTGGCTGGAAAAGCGCAGCCAAAAGCCGGAGACCCGGACGGAGCTGCCGCAGGAGACCGCTGAGACCATGGAAGTGGACGGCGTGACCTACCGCAGGCGCACAGATCTGACCACCATCCTTGTTATGGGCATCGACCATGACAGCGAGGTGGAAGCAGAAGGCTCTTATCAGGGCGGTCAGGCGGATTTTCAGCGGCTCATTGTGATAGACAGCAAAGACAAGACGGTCCGTCAGCTCAAGATCGACCGCGACACCATGGCAGAGGTGACGGTGCTGGGTATGCTGGGCAATCCGGTGGGCACCACTCAGATGCAGATCAGCCTTGCCCATGGCTTTGGCGATGGCAAGGAGGAAAGCTGCGGCTATGCCCGTGATGCGGTGTCCCGCCTGCTGCAGGGAGAAAACATTGATTTCTATCTGGCTATGAGTCTGGACGGCATCTCGGTGCTGAACGACCTTGCAGGCGGTGTGACCGTGACGCTGGAGGATGATTTCTCCGCAGCAGACCCGGCCATGACCAAGGGAGCTACCCTGACGCTGCAGGGCGATCAGGCTGAGATTTTTGTGCGCAGGCGCATGGATATTGGCGAAGGCACCAACGAAGCCCGCATGGTGCGGCAGGAGGAGTATCTTGCACAGCTTTCCGCACAGCTGGAAAGCAGGGTACAGCAGGATCAGCAGTTCACCGCACAGGTGTACGATGCGCTGCAGCCTTATCTGGTCACCGACCTTGCAAAGGGTCAGCTGGTCAATGAGGTGTGGGCCGCAAAGGACGATACTGTGGAACCTGCCATTGCACTGGAGGGCGAGCATAAGGTGGCAGAGGACGGATTCACCGAGTTCTATCCGACCGAAGCTTCCATCCAGAAAGCGGTTCTGACGCTGTTCTGGGAGCCTGTTGAAGAATGATGTAAATGTTGAAAAGCATTTGCGATAGAAAGCAGCATCTTGGGGAGTGCGGCTTGAAGTGAAAGGAGATCTTCATTATGAAGAAAGTTATCAGCGCTGTTCTGACCGCTGCTATGGTCGTGGGCATGGGTGTGTCTGTTCTGGCAGCAACGCCCAGCAAGACTGTGGCAGATGAGGTCAAGGCCAGCGGTTCTGCTACCGTCACCGGTGTTCTGGGCATTGTCAGCGATGTGAAGGTCACTGCCAAGGAGGATACCGCTCAGGTCAAGGAAGTCCTGCAGGACATCACTTCTGATGCAGACCTGCAGAAGGCTGCGGGCGCTTCGAAAGAAAAGAAGACGACTATAGATGTTACTGTAACGCAGGCCTTTGAGATGCAGACCTCTAACCTGCTCGACGCTGCAAATGTTAAGCTGACCATTGAGTCCAAGGTCATTGAGGCTGCTTACGAGGATAACGAGCAAGTTACCGTTCTGGTGGCTGTGCCCAAGACGAAGGCAGACGGCACTGTGACCTATACCTACTATACTGTGCCCGGTAAGGTCGTGGATGGCAAGATCGTGGTGAACCTGAAGGGCCGTCAGGTCAAGCTCTATGGCTCCAACTTCGTTCTGGTGGCCGTGAAGACCATTGAGGGCTAAGAACTAGAAATGTTCTGCGGTGTTCCCTGATGAAAAAGGGAACGCCGCATTTTTGGCGTATAGGATTCAGAAAAATAGAGGAAAGGGCACAACGCCCGGGCCGCATGGGCGGCAGTATTATAAGGTTATAAGGAGTGAAATCGTGCAGCAAGATACTTTTGTGAAGGAGCGCACAGCTTTAGCGGCACAGCCGGAACAGGACGAAGATACCATTGATCTGCTGGAGCTGGCATTGGGCCTGCTGGCCCATTGGACGCTCATTGCAGCCACGGCTGTGGTGGGTGCCGTGCTGATGGCGCTTTATACGTTTTTTCTGGTAACGCCGATGTACAAGGCAACGGCCACCATTTATGTGGTCAGCCGCAATGATTCGGTGCTGAACTTCTCCGATCTACAGGTCGGCAGCGAGCTGACCAGCGATTACATCAAGGTCTTTGAAATGTGGGAAGTCCACGAAAAGGTCATCAGCAACCTGGATCTGGATTACACCTACACCGATATGGCCAGTATGCTGTCTGTCACCAACACCAGCGACACCCGTATGCTGGATATCACGGTCACGAACCCGGATCCGGAAGAAGCAGCAGCGATCGCAAACGAGTATGCGGATGTGGGCGCAAAGTACATCTCGGAAAAGATGAAGACAGACGAGCCCACCCTGATGTCTTCTGCGCGTGTGCCGGAGAACCCGTTCAGCCCCAACAAGGCCAAGAACATCCTGCTGGGCTTTGTAGTGGGCTTTGTGCTGGCCTGTGCCGTGGTGGTGCTGCGGACCATGCTGGACGATACCTACAAGTCTGCCGATGATATCCGCAAGTATACCGGCATGGTGGTGCTGGCATCGATCCCGCTGGCCGATGCTGGCGAACAGCCGAAAGAGAAAAGCGAGTTCAAGCGCCGCACCAAGCGGTTTGCCAATGATGTCCGCCGCCGTGTGGGTGGCAGCTCTGGGAGGAAAGCATGAAACAGCTGAAGATCACAAAATTTCCGGCTCTGGATTATGCGGGAAATGAAGCCTTTAATACCCTGAGCACCAACCTCTCCTTTGCAGGTGCGAGTGTCAAAAAGATCATGATCACCAGCTGCCATGCTGCAGAGGGCAAGAGCTATCTGTCCATGAACCTGATGCGCACGCTGGCACAGCGCGGCATCAAGGTGGCGCTGGTGGACACAGACCTGCGCCGCAGCATGGTCAACAGTGACTACGGCCTGAAATATGAGGATGGCCGCAGCGACGGTAAGGGCCTCTCCCATTTTCTGGCCGGTATGGTGGGCATGGATGAGGTGATCTATCAGACCGATATCCCTAATGCCATCATGGTGCCGGTGGGCCGCGATGTGCCCAACCCGCTGGCGCTGCTGACCAACAGCCATTTTGCCGAACTGCTGGATATGCTGGCCAGAATGGCAGATTACGTCATTGTGGACGCACCCCCGGTGGGCGTGGTCATCGATGCGGCGGAGATCGCCAAGGCATGTGACGGCACCCTGATCGCAGTGAACTACAACGATGTGAGCCGTCAGGAGCTGCTGGACGTGAAGCAGCAGATCGAGCAGACCGGCTGCCCCATTCTGGGCACCGTGCTCAATCAGGTGGACTACGACAACTATATGGGCCGCAAGTACTACAAATCCTACTCAAAGTATGGAAAGTACGGTTATTACAGAAAGTATTATAAACGAAGCCACGAAGCGGAAAAGAAATGAGCGGCTTTACGGATTATCATGCGCACTTCGTCTACGGCGTGGACGATGGTGCGCAGACCAGAGAAGAAATGTATGCCATGCTGGATGCAGCGGCAGCAGACGGTGTGCGGCACCTGTTTGCTACCTCGCACAGTACGCCGGGCATGGAACGCTTCCCGCAGGAAATCTACGACCGGCATCTGGCGCTGGCCCGCGCATACTGCACACAAAAAGGCTACGACCTGAAGCTGGAGCACGGCTCTGAGTTGCTGTATACCCCTGCGACGGGATATGCGGCAGTCCAGCGCCAGCTGCTGACCTTGGGAGATACCGGCTGGGTGCTGCTGGAATTTGTGCCGAACATAACGGCAAAGGAGCTGGAAACGGCTCTGCAGGAGATCACGGGTGCGGGTTACCGCATTCTGGTGGCCCACATTGAGCGGTATCCCTGCCTTGCGCAGCACGGCCTGCTGGCCCGCCTGCACAAACAGTACCGGCTGCGCTGCCAGATCAACTGTTCGGCTGTGCTGGACAGCGGCTTCTGGCAGCGGATGCGGCTGGAGCACTGGGTCAAGGCGGGGCTGGTGGACGCGGTCTCTTCCGATGCACACAACTGCACCTCGCGCCCGACCCGGATGCGGCAGGCGTATGAGCGGCTCTGCACCCGTGTGGGACAAACGACAGCACAAAAACTGACCGGACTGGATGGCACAGAGTATCTTGTATAGTTGCTTTGACTGCCGGAAATGAAAATGGGAAAGACGCCACTTTCAGCCAGCTGCTTCGTGAGGAAACGGATGGGGAAGGAACGTCCTTTTGTAAAGAAGTGTGGAGCTTCTGGCTTTTTGTGCAAAAAAACTTGCGAATCAAAGGACAAAGTGTTAAACTGAAACAGGGAACATGTATGGTAAACTTGCGGGGGTGTACGAATGAAGATACTGGTCGTCGATGATGGACAGCTTGCAATCAACTCGCTGATCCGCATCCTGTGCCGCGTTGCACCCGACTGTGACTATATCAGCGCCATGACGACCGAGGATGCACTGAGCTGGATGCGTCAGGGGCCGATGGACGCGGCTTTCCTCAATCTGGAAATGCCCGGCATGAACGGGCTTGCTTTGACGCGCATGATCCAGAAGCTGCAGCCGCGCTGCAACATCATTGTGGTAACAGAGCACCCGGAGTATGCGCTGGAAGCGCTGCAGATCTTCGTGAGCGGCTTTTTACTCAAGCCTGCAAACGAGGCAGATGTGCGCAATGTGCTGGAGCATCTGCGCTACCCGCCGGAGAATGCCCCTGTCGGCATCAAGATCCAGTGCTTTGGCAATTTTGAGATCTTCGTGGGCGGGCGCGCTTTGGCCTTCAAGCGCAGCAAGAGCAAGGAGCTGCTGGCCTATCTGGTGGATCGCAATGGTGCCACCTGCACCAACGGCGAAATGCTGGCCGTGCTGTGGGAGGATAAGCCCGACACCGCATCGCTGCACAGCCATCTCCGCAATCTGATCTTTGACCTGAGCCATACGCTGGAGGATGCAGGTGTTACCGGCCTGCTCATCCGCGGCCGCAGCACACTGGCGCTGGACACCAGCAAGGTGGATTGTGATTATTACAATTTCCTGCGGGGCAGCCGCTCGGCCACCAATTCCTATCGCGGCGAGTATATGACCCAGTATTCTTGGGCAGAGGTGACCCGTTTAGCACTGCGCCAGCAGGCAAATGTGCAGAAAACAGCCTCGATCCCCAGTTACTATGTGCCGCCTACCGGCTTTTAAACCAGAAAAAACAAGAACACCTCAGAAAATCGCTCGATTTTCTGAGGTGTTTTTTCTTGACATGAAAATACCCCAAGAGTACTCAGAGTTTTGTTTTTACTCTGGCTACTCTAGGGGTAGCATATCAAAAGTAAAGGGGCTTTGTGTGCAATTATTTACTGCTGCGCAAAAATTTTGATCTCATCCTTATCCATAAAGGCGGCACCGGAAAAACCGGAAGCTTCCAGCTGGCCCAACTGTTTGCCCAGCTTCTTGGCCTGCTGCAGAACGGTGACATTGTAGCTGCTGCGCAGGTCTGCAGCCTTGGCAAGAACGGCGGTGAAATCGGCATCCTTGCCGTACAGCAGGGCGATCTTCTGCTTTGCGCCGGGGATCTGGTAGCCCTGCTCCAGCAGGATGCCGCACACCCGCTCGAAGCCGATGGAGAAGCCCACGGCGGGCACCTGAGTGCCCAGGAACTTGCCCACCATGTTGTCGTAGCGGCCGCCGCCGGCCACGGCACCGCTGAACTGCGGGCAGGTGATCTCAAACACCATGCCAGTGTAGTAGCCCTGACCGCGCACCAGACTGGGGCAGTAGGCTACCTGATAGCGGCCTGCAGCCATGGCGTTGGCGGTAGCAAGGACATACTTGAGGTCGTCGGCAATGGCGGGGTCTGCGCAGCGGGCAGCCACGGCATCCAGCGTGACTTCGCCTGCGGCAATGAAGTCGGCCAGTGCGTTGATGGCATTTTCCGGCAGCTGCTTTTCGGTCAGCTCAGCCTTCACACCATCGGCACCGATCTTGTCCATCTTATCAAAGGTGATGCAGACGGAATCCAGCGTATCAGCGGAAAAACCCATGCTCTCCAGCATCCCGCGCAGGATGCGGCGGTCATTGATGTTGACGGTGAAGCCGGTGAAGCCGATGTTCAGCAGGGCACGGGTGGTCACGTCGATCAGTTCCACCTCGGCGTTGGGGGAAGAATCGCCCAGAATGTCGATATCGCACTGTACGAACTCGCGCAGACGGCCCTTCTGCGGGCGCTCGGCGCGGAACACACGGTCGGTCTGGATCACCTTGAAGGGGCTGGGCAGCTTATCCTTGTTGGCGGCATAGTAACGGCTCAGCGGCAGGGTCAGGTCATAGCGCAGGCCCATATCGGACAGCTGCTTGGGATCGCCGGTGTTCAGGGCAGCGGTGAGCTTATCGCCGCGCTTGAGCACCTTGAAGATCAGGTTCAGGTTGTCGCCGCCGTCGGATTTGTCCAGATTCTCCATATCCTCCAGCATGGGGGTGGAAATGCGCTCGAAGCCGGACGCACGGTAGGTCTCCAGAATTTTGCCCTGAATGTAATCGCGCAGGGTCTGCTCTGCGGGCAGCAGGTCGCGCATGCCCTTCAATGCCTGTGTTTTCATAAGATGGTTCCTCTCTATATAAATCAATGTAAATACTTTTACCTTATTCATTATAAAGAAATCTGCCGTTTTGTCAATTGAAATGGGCACACTGTAAAGGAAAAACCATTCGGAGGACAGACGATGAAACAGCAATTTACGGCAAAACATCCGTGGACCATCCTTGCGGCGGGCGCAGCCATTCAGGTGCTCACGGGCATCCCGGCGGCGTGGGGCGTATTCCAGCAGCCGGTCATGGACGAGTACGGCCTGAGCGAGCAGGGGGCAGGCTATGCCTTCGGCATCCTCATTGCGGCGTTCGGCGTGGGGTGCGTCCTCGGCGGCTTTCTGCAGGACAGCCGAGGCCCGCGGTGTGCGGCTCTGTGGGGAACAGCACTGCTGTGCGGCGGATTTTTTGCAGCGGCCATCCTGCCGGGCGGCAGTGCGGGCAGCTTTTTTCTGGCATTCAGTATCCCGGCGGGGCTGGGCACGGCGTTTCTGTACCCATCCATCCAGTCCTGCGCACAGAAATGGTATGCCGGGCGCAAGGGCCTTGCCACCGGCGTGATCGGCGGGGCGGTGGGCCTTTCCGGCGCGTTCCTCACCGTGTTCGTGCGCACGGCGGTCAGCGGCTTTGGAATCGTGCAGGGCATCCGGGGTGCGTTCTGGGCACTGGGAGCCGTCACGCTGCCCGTCTGCCTTGCGGGCAGCCTGCTTTTGCAGGACCCGCCGCAGGATGCCGAAAAACAGCGGCAAAACGACAAAAATACCATTGACCTTTCCCCGTGGCAGATGCTGAAAACAAAGCAGTACTGGCTGTGCGCAGGCGCGGTGTGCTTTTCCACCCCGGCGGTGCTTCTGTTCAGCCCCATCATCCTGAAGCTGGGCGTGGAGCGGGGGCTGGACGAAAGCGCTGCATTGTGGAGCGTGGTGCTGGGCAGCGTGGGCAGTGCGGCGGGCCGCCTGCTGATGCCCATGCTCAGCGATAAAATTGGCCGCAGGCCCACCGATCTGCTGCTGTTTGCGGTGTCGCTGGGGCTTTCGGCAGGGTTTGCGTTTGCGCAGGGCTGGTGGGTGATCGCCTGTTATGCGGGGCTTACCTTCTGCTATTCCGGCCTTGCAGCGGTGCTGCCCGCCCTTTCCACCGATCTGTTCGGCCTGCCGCACGCAGGGGTGAACTACGGTTTTCTGGCACTGGGGCAGAGCGTGGGCAGTCTGGCCTTTCCGTTTGCAGCAAATCTCTGGGGGTTGGAAGCCGGGCGGCACTGGCTTGCCGTGGGCGGCGCAGCGACGGGCTTTGCGGCCATGTGGGTACTGAAGCCTGCCGGGCAGACACCGCGCAGGCAGGACACAGGAGCGTGAAATTTGCCCTCTTGACATAGTTGACAAAAACTTGACGAATGAAATGACAAAAGCATCCGAATTGACAGTTAGCGGCAGGCAACTGCAAATAGTTTTGATGTTTTTTACCGGAAATGTATTGCAAAATCCGTCAGCTTTCTCTATAATAAAATCATGCGTGGTAGTACCGGTGAAGGCGCTGAAAGAGAGCGGCGCGCCCGGTCAGATGCAAGCAGCAAAGGGCAGCGGCTGTGCCGGCAGGGCGCGGCGGCGGCTTTGTGCTGCAAAGCAACATTTGTCAAAAGGAGAGTATGATTATGACCTATTCGCAGCAAGTACAGAATATGTGCCCGATCACCAAAGGTCCTAAGCATGGTCCGGCTCCCATCCCTGAAGAGGGCGCATGGGTCAAGGCCTATGAGATCAAGGACATCAGCGGCTACACCCACGGTGTGGGCTGGTGCGCACCTCAGCAGGGTACCTGCAAGCTGTCCCTGAACATCAAGAACGGCGTCATCGAGGAGGCTCTGGTGGAGACCATCGGCTGCTCCGGTATGACCCACTCTGCTGCTATGGCAGGCGAGATCCTGCCCGGCAAGACCATTCTGGAAGCTCTGAACACCGACCTGGTGTGCGATGCCATCAACGTTGCTATGCGCGAGCTGTTCCTGCAGATCGTCTACGGCCGCAGCCAGACCGCTTTCTCTGAGGACGGTCTGCCCATCGGCGCAGGTCTGGACGACCTGGGCAAGGGCCTGCGCTCCATGACCGGCACCATCTTCTCCACCAAGGCAAAGGGCGTCCGTTATCTGGAGCTGACCGAGGGCTATATCAACAAGCTGGCTGTGGATGCCAACGATGAGGTCATCGGCTATCAGTTCGTCAAGCTGGGCAAGATGATGGAGGATATCCGTCACGGCAAGACCCCCAACGAGGCTTATGAGAAGAACGTGGGTACTTACGGCCGCTTCAGCAAGGAGCAGGGTGCTGTGAAGTACATTGACCCGCGTGAGGAATAAGAGAGGAGGAACAACTCATGGCAACTTTTGAATCTATGGATCGCCGCATGCCGAAAATCGAGGCATGCCTGAAGGCTAACGGCCTGGAGTCTCTGGACGCTTGCAACGAGATGCTCCTCGCAAAGGGCATCGACTGCGACAAGATCGTGCGCGGCGTTCAGCCCATCTGCTTTGATAACGCTGTCTGGGCATACACCCTGGGCACCGCCATCGCCGTCAAGCGCGGCCTGACCGATGCTGCCGAGTGTGCTGCTGCCATCGGCGAAGGTCTGGAAGCTTTCACCATCCCCGGCTCTGTCGCTGAGCAGCGTCAGGTCGGTCTGGGCCACGGCAATCTGGGCGCTCGTCTGCTGAGCGAGGACACCACCTGCTTCGCTTTCCTGGCAGGCCACGAGTCCTTTGCTGCTGCTGAGGGTGCTATCGGCATCGCCCGCACCGCAAACAAGGTCCGCAAGACCCCCCTGCGCGTCATCCTGAACGGCCTGGGCAAGGATGCAGCTTACATCATTTCTCGTATCAACGGCTTCACCTATGTTCAGACTGAGTACGACATCCCCACTCAGACCCTGACCGTCGTCAAGGAGATCCCCTTCTCTGAGGGCGAGCGCGCAGCCGTCAAGTGCTACGGTGCAAACGACGTTATGGAAGGCGTTGCCATCATGAAGAAGGAGGACGTTCAGTGCTCCATCACCGGCAACTCCACCAACCCCGTTCGCTTCCAGCATCTGGTTGCCGGCACCTACAAGAAGTGGGCCATCGAGAACGGCAAGAAGTACTTCTCTGTCGCTTCCGGCGGCGGCACGGGCCGTACCCTGCATCCCGATAACGTGGCTGCAGGCCCCGCAAGCTATGGCCTGACCGACTCTCTGGGCCGTGTGCACGGTGATGCTCAGTTCGCTGGCTCTTCCTCCGTGCCCGCACACGTTGAGATGATGGGCCTGATCGGCATGGGCAACAACCCCATGGTCGGCGCTACCGTCGCATGCGCTGTTGCTGCAGCTCAGGCTAACGCCTAAGTTTTTCCTAAGTTTCAGCGAGGGGGAACTGCTTTCCGAATGAGCAGCTCCCCCTTTTTTGCTGATAGATGTCCGAACACAAGCAACCCGAATATGAGAAGGAAGAAACAATGAAAAAGAATCAGATCCGCAAGAGCGTGGCTGCGCTGGCCATGGCGGTCGTTGTGGGTGTCAGTCTGCTGGGCTACGGCTGCGGCAGCAAGTCCGCTTCCACCGCAGGCGGCGTGTCCGGCGATTTCACCGGCACTGCCAAGGGCATGGGCGGCGACGTTACCGTTACCCTGACGCTGGAAGACGGCAAGATCACCGGCTGCACCGCTGAGGGTAAGGACGAGACCCCCGGCATCGGTACGCTGGCACTGGAGCAGCTGCCCGCTCAGATCGCTGAGACCGGCAGCATCGCTGTGGACGGCGTGTCCACCGCGACCATCACCTCCAACGCCATCAAGGAGGCAGCAGCCGCTGCCCTGACTGCCGCCGGCTTGAATGCTGACGACTATAAGATCGAGGTCAAGGCCGACGAGACCAAGGCCGAGGATTCCACCATTGACGCTGACGTTGTCATCGTGGGTGCAGGCGGCGCAGGCATGACCGCTGCCATCACCGCTGCTGCCGAGGGCAAGAGCGTTGTGATCGTGGAGAGCCAGGCCATGGTGGGCGGCAACTCTGTGCGCGCTACCGGCGGCATGAACGCCGGCAAGACCGTGTATCAGGATGAGAACGAGTTCGGCGAGTCTGCCGGTGTCGAAAAGACCCTGAAGACCGCTGCTGAAAAGTACGCTGACAACGAGACCATCACCGCTCTGGCAAAGACCGTCTCTGAGCAGTGGGCAGAGTACCAGAAGAACCCCACCGGCTACTTCGACTCTGTTGAGCTGATGGAGCTGGACACCATGATCGGCGGCAAGGGCATCAACGACCCTGCTCTGGTGGAGACCCTGTGCTCCAACTCTGCTGATGCCATCGACTGGCTGGACGAGCACGGCATCACCCTGCACAGCGTTTCCAGCTTTGGCGGTGCATCCGTCAAGCGCATCCATCGCCCTGTGGACGCAGAGGGCAAGACCGTTTCTGTCGGTTCCTACATGATCCCCCTGCTGGAGGAGAACTGTGAGAAGGCTGGCGTTCAGATCCTGCTGAACACCACCGCCAACGAGATCCTGACCGATGCGAACGGCGCTGCTGTGGGCATCAAGGCCACCGGTTCTACCGGCGAGACCGTCACTGTGAACGCCAAGGCTGTGGTGCTGACCACCGGCGGCTTCGGCGCAAATCTGGACATGGTTGTCGAGTACAAGCCTGAGCTGAAGGGCTTCATGACCACCAACGCTGCCGGCGCTCAGGGTCAGGGCATTGAGATGGCCACCGCCATCGGTGCTGGCACTGTGGATATGGACCAGATCCAGATCCACCCCACCGTTGAGGCCAACACCGCTGCCCTGATCACCGAGGGCCTGCGCGGCGACGGCGCTGTGCTGATCAACGCCGAGGGCAAGCGCTTCATCGACGAAGTGGGCACCCGTGACGTGGTCTCTGCTGCTGAGATCGCTCAGACCGGCAGCTACAGCTGGCTGGTGGTCGATCAGGCTATGGTCGATGCTTCCAGCGTCATTCAGGGCTACATCAAGAAGGGCTTCACCGTGACCGGCGAGACCTACGAGGAGCTGGGCAAGGCAATGGGCGTTGATGAGGCTGCTTTTGCCGAGACCATGAAGACTTGGAACGGCTATGTTGAGGCCAAGAATGACCCCGACTTTGGCCGCACCAGCTTTGCAAACCCGCTGGATACTGCTCCGTACTATGCAATCAAGGTCACTGCTGGTGTGCACCACACCATGGGCGGCCTGACCATCAACACCAACACCGAAGTCCTCAAGGAGGACGGCACTGTGATCCCTGGCCTGTTTGCAGCAGGTGAGGTCACTGGCGGTGTGCACGGTGCAAACCGTCTGGGCGGCAACGCTGTTGCAGACTTCACCGTGTTTGGCCGCATTGCAGGTAAGGCTGCCAGCGACTACGCTGCATGAGTACCCGCAAAGCACCTGAAAACGCTTCCGGCTCCAAAGGCCTGAAGCCATGGATGAAGAACCTGATCTTTGCTGCAGTGATCCTTGTGCTGGCAGCAGCGCTGTATTTCGGCGTGCGCGCAGCACACAGCAGCAAGGGCAGCGGCCTGCAGGCCACCGTCGATTTTGGTGATGGCATCACCGAGACTCTGCCGCTGGATACAGACCACGATTACCTGTATGATGTGGGCAATTATGTCGTGCATCTGCAGGTAAAGGATGGTGCCATCGCGTTTTTGGACAGTCAGTGCCCGGACCATGTGTGCGAGCAATTCGGCTGGCTGGACAAGGACGGCGCATGGGCTGCATGCGTCCCTGCCGGGGTGTATGTGGTAGTGGAAACTACAGCTGAATAAAGATCGTGCTTCAAAAAAGAGGCAGTACCCTGCAAGAGCGGGGCACTGTCTCTTTTGTTTTGTCTGGAAGGCAAAAGAGGGCACGGTGTGAAAGTTGGGTAAAACTTTGACACAAATGCGTCAAAACAAAATTTAGACGCTTGTGTAATAGACGAAAATGCGATAAACTAACAATAAACTCTTTATCGCGCGCTTTTGCAAAGCCTGCGCCCGATACCGAAACCAGGGCATGCCCTGAAAGATACAGGAGGAAACAGCAAGCATGATCTTTAAAAAGAAGCAGGATGCTGCGGTACAGCAGACGGCTGCGGGTGAGGCAAAGCCCGCAGCGAAGGGCGGCAAAGCAGCAGCCTTTTTCCGCAAGAACTGGAAATGGATGGTGCCGGTAGTGTGCGTGGCCGTGCTGGGCGGATGGTTCATCCTGCGCCCGGACAAGGCACAGAACGCCAATACGGACATCAACTATGTGCAGGTCTCGCCGTCCAAACGGGATGTGTCCAACACCCTCAGCGGAACCGGCACTCTGAACCCTGCCAATACATATAATGTTAAGTCGCTGGTAGCGGGCAAGGTGTTGACCAGCAGCTTTGAGGAAGGGGACATCGTGGAGGAAGGCACCGTGCTGTACACGGTGGACTCCTCCGATGCTACCACCAAGGCGGAGCAGGCGTCCATTGCTCTGCAGCAGGCACAGCGCAGCTACGACAAGACGGCAGACCGCCAGTATGTCCGCGCCGAGGTGGCAGGTGTTGTGAGTGCCCTCAAGGTGGCCAAGGGCGACGAAGTGACCAGCGGTCAGGAAGTGGCGGTCATCCGTGACAGCTCCAAAATGGTGCTGCGGCTGGAGTTCCCGGCAGCAGATGCCGCCACCTTCTCGGTGGGCCAGAGCGCAGAGGTGACGCTGGACGGCACCTTTGAAATGCTGACCGGCACCGTGACCGCTGTGACCGGCACCGATGCTCTGAGCACCGGCAACCTGCTCACCCGCACCGTGACCATTGCTGTGCGCAATGCAGGCGGCCTGACCACTGCGCAGGCAGCAACGGCAACCATCAATGGCGTGAACTGCATTGCCGCCAAGTGCTTTGAGTATCAGGCAGAGCGCACCCTGACTGCCCTTGCCGCCGGTACCGTGACGGCCATCAATGTGCCGGAAGGCGGAGCCGTGAACAAGGACGATATCGTGCTGCAGATCAGCGGCGAGGACCTGACCGAGGCCATCCAGTCTGCCGCCGAGAGCCTGCGCAGCGCCGAGCTGAACATGGACAATCTGCAGGAGGCCATGAACAACTACACCATCACCTCGCCCATCAGCGGCACCATTATTGAAAAGAATGCCAAGGCCGGGGACGCGCTGTCCGCCGGCTCGGACCTGTGCACGATCTTTGACCTGAGCTATCTGGAGATGACCCTGAACGTGGACGAGCTGCAGGTCAGCAGCCTGTCGGTGGGTCAGAGCGTGCAGGTCACGGCGGATGCCGTGCCGGACAAAACCTATACCGGCGTTGTGACCCGTGTTTCCTTGAAGGGTACCTCCAATGGCGGCACCACCACCTACCCGGTCAAGGTGCGCATTGATGAGACCGATGGCCTGCGCCCGGGCATGAACGCCAATGCTGAGATCGTGGTGGCACAGGCAAAGAATACCCTTACCGTGCCCAACGCTGCCATCGTGCGCGGCGGCTATGTGCTGGTCACGCAGGACTCCCCCAGCGCAGTCAACGCAGACCCGGGCATGATCGCGCCGGACGGCTATGTGTATGTGCCGGTCAAGACCGGCGTCAGCGATGACAACTACACCCAGATCGTCAGCGGGCTGACCGGCAATGACACGGTGGCCTACGACTCTGCCGCAGCAAGTACCGATACGTACTATGACGACGGCGGCTATTACGAGGCGGATGCAGAGAGCACCGAGGGCGAGGAAGGCGCCGATGCTGCGAACAGCATGGTCGATGAAGAAGAACCGGAAAACGGGACCGTACCGGCGGAAGAGCCTGTGGAAGCCGAGGAAAAGCAGGACTCCGCAGGGGATGACGTGAATCCGTCTCAGGCAGACGGCGTGGTCTATCTGGGCTGACACAGGAGGAATGCATGAGCGCTCTGATCGAGTTTGATGAGGTGTGCAAGTATTACCAGATGGGTGACACCACGGTAAAAGCTGCAGACCACATCACCATGAAAATCGAAAAAGGCGAGTTCGTGGCCATCGTGGGCCAGTCCGGCTCCGGCAAATCCACCTGCATGAACATCATCGGATGTCTGGATGTGCCCACCCACGGCACCTACCGCCTGAACGGAAAAGACGTTGGCAGGATGAGCCGCAATGAGCTGGCATCCGTCCGCAACGAGATGCTGGGTTTCATCTTCCAGCAGTACAACCTTTTGCCAAGGCTCAACCTGATGGAGAACGTGGAGGTGCCGCTGGTGTATGCGGGCATCGGCCGCGCCGAGCGCCACGCCCGGGCCAAAGAGGTGCTGGAGCAGGTGGGTCTGGGCGATAAGCTCAGGAACCGCCCCAACCAGCTTTCCGGCGGCCAGCAGCAGCGTGTTTCCATCGCTCGGGCGCTGGTGCGGAACCCGGCGGTCATTCTGGCCGACGAGCCTACCGGCGCACTGGACAGCCACACCGGCCGCGAAGTGCTGGGAATGCTGCAGCAGATGCACGATGAGGGCCACACCGTGGTGCTCATCACCCACGATAATTCCATTGCGGTGCAGGCAGACCGCATCATCCGTCTGGAGGACGGGCGGGTGGTCTACGATGGCGATGCCCATGCACCGGAAGCCGTGGTGCAGCCCACGCTGCTGCCGGAAACGCCGGATGAGGAGGAGAAAGCATGATTATTGAAACCTTCCGTCAGGCCATCCAGAACGTGTGGAGCAACAAACTGCGCACCTTCCTTACCATGCTGGGCATCATCATCGGTGTTATGGCAGTCATCGTCATCGTGGGCTTGGGCAACGGCATGACCAAAAGCATGCGCGACAGCTTTTCGGCACTGGGTACCAACACCCTTTCGGTGCAGGTGTGGGGCAACGGCTCACGCACCGTTTCGGTGGAGGAAATGTACAAGCTGCCCACGGAGTACCCGGAGCTGATCCAGTCCATTTCGCCGCAGATCGATTTCAGCGGCAGCGGCACGCTGAAGATCGGCACTACCAGCTACCGCTGGTCCAACATCAGCGGCGTGGACGAGAACTATTCCGCCATGAAAAATTACCAGATCGCGCAGGGACGCGGCCTGCAGTACATGGATATGAAGGATAACAAGCATGTGTGCATCATCGGCGATTACCTCAACCGTGTGGCCTTTGGCGGCAACGGCCTTGGCCAGACGCTCAAGATCGGTGCCAACAAGTTCCGCATCGTGGGCGTGCTGGCGGCCAAAGTCAGCGATCCGGACATGCAGCAGGGCAGCGATGACGACTGCGTTTACCTGCCCTATACCACGGCCATGCGTCTTTCCAGCCAGAGCACGGTGAACAACTATGCCGCGGTCATGGAGGATGAGGGCCGCGCCAACGAAGCAAAGTCTGCGGTGGAAAGCGAACTGCAGCGCCTGCTTGGCTCGGATAACGGCTACTATGTCTACAGCGCCAGCGAGTGGCTGGAGGAAATGAACAACATGATCAACATGGTCATTGTGATCCTGACCGGCATTGCCAGCATTTCGCTGCTGGTGGGCGGCATTGGCATCATGAACATCATGCTGGTGTCGGTGACTGAGCGCACCCGCGAGATCGGCATTCGCAAGGCACTGGGTGCCAAGGAACGCACCATTCTGTCGCAGTTCGTGGTGGAAGCAGCCACCACCTCGGCCCTCGGCGGCGCACTGGGCATTGCACTGGGCTACATCGTATCCATGGGAGCAAACAAGGTGCTGCCCATGTTCACCAGCGGCACAACGGTCACGGTCAGCCCGTCCTTCAATTCCATCGCAGTGGCCTTTGGCATCTCGGTGGGGATTGGCGTGCTGTTCGGCTACCTGCCCGCAAAGCGCGCAGCGCGGCTCAACCCCATTGAAGCATTGCGCTATGACTGAACTCTTCTCTGCCGGCGTTGCGCCGGACTGCAAAACACCAAGGAAGGGGAATATACCTATGAAAAAACGTCTCTTCGCATGTCTGCTTGCAGCATGCCTGGCTGTATCCGTGCTGGTGCTTCCGGCATCGGCGGCCAGCCTGAACAACTCGGCCATCCAGACGGCCATCACGCTGGGCGCTATGGATACCAGCCAGACCGGCAGTCTGGATGCTGCCGTCACCCGCGGTGCATTTGCCAAGATGCTGGTCTCCTTTTCGGCCTACCGCGAAAGCGCCAGCCAGCAGGGCAATCTGGGCACACTGTATAAGGATGTGCCCGGCAGCTCTCAGTGGGCACCCTATGTGCGCATTGCGGTGCAGCAGGGCTGGATAAACGGCTATACTGATGGTACATTCCGCCCGGATAATACGGTCACGCTGGAAGAAGCCTGCACCGCAGCGCTCAAGCTGCTGGGCTATAAAATGACCGACCTCAACGGCGTGTTCCCGACGGCACAGCTGAACAAGGCGCAGGAACTGGGCCTGCGTAACCAGCTGAACCGCAGCCAGAGCGAGGCCATGAACTATGAGGATTGTGCTTTGCTGCTGTATAACACCCTCACGGCAAACACCGCCTCTGGCAGCGCCTATGGTACCAGCCTGGGCTTTACGGTTTCGAACGGTCAGGTGGACACCTCCACGGTAATGCTCAAGAGCCTGAAGGGACCCTTTGTGGCAGCGGAAGGCACCCAGCTGCCTTTTACGCCGGTGAGCATCTACCGCAACGATAAGGTCTCGGCTTCTGCAGAGCTGAACCGCTACGATGTGTATTATTACAGCGAAAGTCTGCAGACTGTATGGATCTACACCCGCAAAGCAGCAGGCCGCATCACTGCCGTTTCGCCCAGCGCCAGCGCACCCACGGCCATTACCGTGGCGGGCACCAGCTATCAGCTGGGCAGCACAGCAGTGGCTTCCAAGGTGTCCAGCCTGAACGGCGGCGGTGTGGGCGAAGTGGTCACTCTGCTGCTGGGCATGAACAATGAGGCGGCGGATGTTATTACCGGCGCAGAGGCCGACGAGGTGTTCTACGGCGTGGTGCAGGGCGCAGCCCGCAGCCTTGTGGAAGATAACGGCGCGGATGTGCTGCAGCGCGTGGCTGTCATGTGCACCGATGGTGTTCAGCGCACTGTGAATGTGGACAAAAGCCTGAACTACCCCAAGGGCTGGCTGGTAGAGATCCGTGTAACGCCGGAAGGCGAGTCCGTGAGCGGCATCGAGAACAAGGCCGTTACCGGCAAGGTCAATGCAGATGCAACGGCACTGGGCAGCTATGCCCTTGCCGACGATGTACAGATTCTGGATACAACTGCGGAGGGTGTGGCTGGGACGGTTCGTCCCAGCCGCCTAGCGGGAACAGACCTGAATCTTCTGAACGTCCGCTACTATACGCTGAATGAGAAGGGCGAGATCGACCGCCTGATCCTGAATGATGTCACCGGCGACCTGTGGACCTACGGCGTGCTGGATGATATCAAGAATGTGGCAGTCAACTACTCGGAACTGCAGACGCTGGCCAAGATCATTTTCACCGGCAAGAGCGACAGCACGGATACGCAGGATAAGATCGTGGACGACCTGAAGGATGTTCTGGTGCCCACCACCAGCGAAGTGCTGTGGGGTGTGATCAACGGCGACATCCTCTCCACTCTGTGGCAGAAGATCACAGCCAACACGGATAGCCTGCTCAGCCTTGGTCTGCGGCAGGTGGGCAGCCTTGTAGGCGAACCGTATGCGTCCATCTTCCGCTATATTGGCGGCGGTGCTACCTATGTGTGCTATGTCAATGGTTCGCAGGTAGCTTTCACCACCAACGTCAAATATCCGGTGCTGGTAGGTGGTGTTGCAGCCCGCAGAGAGACGACCGGCAGCGTGCGGACGATGGTCCAGCTCATGCCCATGAAGATCGATCAGGTGGGTGCAGCGTCGGTCATGAGCAACGGCACCCGCTTTGAGATGGCGGACGACGCACAGGTGTATCTGTGGTACAAGGGTCAGTACTACGCCACCAAGCTGACCGAGGTCAACTCGGAGGGCTACTACCTGACCGGCTGGTACGATAACTTTGGCTGTGCTGCGGGCAAGCGCGTGCGTGTGATCGTGGCCGTCAAAAAGGACTGATGGATTATTACAGCGTCCCGCGCCGCATTCTGCGCGGGGCAAGACAGCTGGTGTATCCGCGCCGCTGCCCGTTTTGTGATCGGGTGCTGGGCAGTGTGCCCATCTGCCCGGATTGTGCCGCGGAGCTGGAAGAGCTGCGCAGGAAGCCGGGAATGCGGCTGGACGCTTCTCAGCATTATTTAGGGGAACTGACCGGTGCAGCAGCACCGTTCCGGTATGAGGGCTGTGTGCGGCGCGGCATCCTGCATACAAAATACCATGCTGCACCGTGGGCGGCGGTGGAGCTGGGCCTCTGGCTGGCAAAGCTGGCCTTTGGCAGCGAGATGCATATGGCCGGTGCAGAACCGGTGCCGGAGCTTGTGGAAGGCATGTCCCTTGGGTACGACTGCATCGTTCCCGTACCGGCATCCGGCAGAGCACGCGGCTACAATGTGCCGCAGCTCATGGCGGTGCCGCTGGCCCGCGCACTGGGGATACCGCTGTACCCGAAAGCACTGGGCCGCACTCGTGCAAAGCGGCATCAGGCGGGCCTGCCCTTTGAGCAGCGCCTTGCCAATGTGGCGGGTGCCTTCCGGGTGACGGACACGGAACTTGTGGAGGGCAGAAAGGTGCTTTTGGTAGACGATGTGATCACTACCGGTGCCACGGCAGCAGCCTGCACACAGGCGCTGCTGGCAGCCGGTGCCGAGAGTGTGTTTGCAATTGCACTTGCCACTGTTGAATTTGAAATGTTTCCCGCAAGGGATCAGCCGCTGCAGGAAAACGAGCCGGATTTTTGAAAATTTATTTGAAAAAACTTGGCAGAAAAAGCTTGACAAAACACCCTGAATCAAGTATACTAATTGAGCTGTGAGCGATAACCGCTTGCAGATATCCGGGTGTAGCGCAGTTTTGGTAGCGCGCTTGAATGGGGTTCAAGAGGCCGTGAGTTCGATTCTCGCCACTCGGACCAAAGAAAAATAATCCGAACTTGTTTCCGATAGGAGATGGGTTCGGATTATTTGTTTTCTTCGGAAAGCTCAATGCAGGTGTCCATAAATCCGTTATTTAAAAGGCTTCTTAATTTTCGAGCGCTAGTTTTGGATGTATAGACGTTCAGTGATATTAGTTAAAAAGTTGACCTTTTATATAGGACTATGATATACTTGGCACAGAAAATTAAAAATCACAAGACGATTAAAGCAAAGCACCAGAATGGAGACTTTGAAATGGCGTATGAAATCGATTTTATAGGTGTGAACTCAGAGAAAAGCACAAAAGATGCCGATGCAATTTGCATGCGTTGGAGGTCTGGAGTATCATTCGACGGAACAGCAACTTACAAAATAGGTGTCGTCGATGGTGGATTTGAGGCACATGGTGATGCTCTGGTTGCACACATGAACCAATATTATTTCAATGATGAACTTAATATAAAAGACATCACCGAAAAATCGGTTGATTTTATAGTTATAACTCATCCAGACCAAGACCATACAATTGGAATAAAAAAAGTTTTAGAGAATTTCAGCGTAAAAAAGATTTATATGAATCGCCCGTGGAAATACGTAGATGACCTTTTTGATAAAATTAATGATGGACGCATTACAAAAGAAAGTCTTGCAAGGAGATTGAGAGAAAAATATAAAACGATTGCTGATATTGAGGATATGGCTAAAGAAAAAAACATTCCAATTTATGAGGCGTTCGAGGGAACTCATATCGAAGATGAGTTGTTGATACTCTCCCTGAAAAGCAATACTATTTAAGCCTTTTGGTGTCCTCAGAAAAGACACCTCTTGAAATGAGCTCAGCGCTTCAACATGATGGAACACTTCTAAAGTTTCTGGAGTCGGTTAAAGATTTTGCACTAAATATTCTTGAAACATGGGATATCGAAACGCTTAGAGAAAGTGAAACGACTTCAGCAGAAAATGAAACGAGTGTAATTCTAAGGGGAAAAGTGGATGGCTCTGGTTTCATCCTTACAGGTGATGCAGGTATTGGTTCATTAAATAGAGCAATTGATTATATGGAAAAAATTGGCGAAAACATTGTAGAGGATATTTCTTTTTACCAAGTTCCTCATCATGGAGGACGACACAATGTGAGTCCATCAGTATTAAACCGGATGCTAGGAGAAAAGATTGAAAAAGGTAGCTCTCGAAATAAAGTAGCATTTGCTTCCGTAGCCCAGAATTCAAGTCACCCATTGAAAATGGTTACCAATGCATATATTAGACGTGGTGTTACCATATATAAAACAAATGGCAATGTAATATGCCATCACAATGGTAAAATGCCTGATCGCAGATGGGTAGGGCTGAAGTCAATTGAGTTCTCTGACTATGTAGAAGAATGGAGCAATTGATATCATGGATAGCGATCTCAAAAATTACAGAGAAAAGGAATTGAAATCATTTGTATTGGGAAATATTCTCCTGATTCTTATGGAAACCGGGATTGTTGATAATATCGTACAGCTTATGAGTTCGAGTGATCTTTGGAAGGCAGCAGCAGAACTGTTCGAATCCTCTATCATATCATCAATAATCTACATTTTCGTGTTCTGTTTTGATTCAATTCTTCAAGGACGGCTAAAAGACAAGGTTATTTGGCCTATAAAAGGACTTCCAGGAAATACAATTTTCTTAGATATCGATAAAAACAATAAAGATGAGCGTTTTTCTAAGCAAACAGCAAGAAAAGTTTATGAGAAGTTATATACCCAAATCGATTCTTGCAAGGACAAAAAGGAATGCGAAAAAATCCAGAACCAATACTGGTACGCGATATATCAAAAATATGAAAGTCAAGCACAAATCTATATGGCGCAGCGTGATTTTTTGCTGCTTAGAGACATGACAATTATGATGTTATGGATAGGATTTATGTATGTTTTCTTGTCGTGGTACATTAAAAGACCGCTTTCATGTAAATTAATCACAGTCTTTATAATTGAGTTTATGCTTATGTGGATTGGTGCTAGGGTAAAAGGAAACCGATTTGCTTACAATGTTATCGCAAAAGATTTGGCAAAATATTATAATGAACACAACAGCAAATCTTTGATTTCTTGAATAAGCATATTATATGATGTGACACTAGCTTGTGTCGGTGTGAATAGCTATTGTATGCTTTGAATAGTCCAAGTGTTAATACTTAAGACTTTTTCTCTTTGATTTATAAAGAAAACTCTGAAAAAGCGGAGCATCAGCAAAAACAAGTGTATAGCTATTAATTTATAACTAAAACAGGGTGCGCCCACCCGGACGCACCCTGCAAAAATCCACACACGATAAGTAAGGCAGGGAGTTCCCCAGCGGGAACTTCCTGTTTTTCTTTGGTTGCAATATGAGCCTGTTCCGCCTGCCACGCGGCAAACTCCCGCTGACCTTCCTCACTGTTCCAGCAGGCAAGGATGGCCGGGTAGAATGCCCGTGCCAGACGTTCGATGGCTTCATCGGGATAGGGGAAGTGTTTGTGGACTTTTTCTTTTTGTTCAAACGCACGCTCCTTTGATCGTCCCACCGCAGCAAAGCCGGGCAAGAAAATCAAAGTTCCATTTTTTATCAGGCGCAAGGGCGCGGATGCTTTCCGCCCTGCACTTGCGGCTGGGGACTTGTTGATGGCTTACAAGTGCCTGTCGTTATGCGGTCTTTTCTTCTTCAAGGACTTCTGCAAGAGCCTTTTCCAGATAGGTTTCGATTTCAGTCAGGTAGTTAGCAGGCCTCTGCATTGCGAAGCGGAGAACCTTCTGCTTTTCCGGGTCAGTGAAATAGCTGGGATTGTTTTTGAGCGTTTTCTTCCATGAGTTTTTCATCATTTCGGTCGCACGGCTCAAAGATTTGTAAACCTTCATAAACTCGTCCGGTACATGATAGCACCGGAATTCTTCTGTTTGTGATGTGGGCATGGGAACGGGTTCCGCTTTTTCAGGCTCAAATTCAGCGCTGGCAGATTCCAACACTTCCAATGCCTCTGGATGCAGGATTTGAGCAAGGACATCTGAACGATGCTCGACACTTGCCTGCACAAGCTTGGACATTTCATCGTTGGTGAATTTCACCTCACCGGAAAAGACCTTTTTCTTAATGCCGGGAGAAAGATTATCTGCGATGTCGATGCCTCGTGTATAGTGGCTGGCACGAAGAACGGAGGCACGGCTGACACTGCTTTCCTCTGCGATCCGGTCGCAGGTTTTCTTCCCGGAGTGGTGGTTATCACCGTGATCACCACCACTTTTCTTTGCTAAAGTGTACTGATTGCCGTGAAAGATTTTCTCGGCTTTCTTTTCAGATTCGTACTGCTTCCCCAGCAGGTAACGCTTTTGTTCGGGGGAAAGATTGCGCCGCCCCAGCTGATTCTTGTAAATCCAAGCGAGTGCTTCCTCACGATTTGCAAAGCGGAGCGGCATGGTAGAAAAGCGGATTTCGGGATGTTTCTGAAGAATCGCATAACGGTTGTGACCATCAACAAGGGTGTTGTTCCACACGATCAAAGGAGAAATCAGCTTGCCTTCCTTGAGGATATTTTCTTCAAGCTGCTTAAATTCATCATCGGTCAGAGGAGGAATCTGGGACTGAAACTCCGGGTCGATTTTCAGATTGATCATACGCACACTCCTTTATCTCTCCTGCTGCGCCGGTTCTTCCTCCCGGAAAAAGGACGCAACATTCTGCTTCGCGGTTTTCAGTTTGAGCAGTTCTTCCTTAGCTTCCTTGTACTGCTCGTAGAACTTTGCCTTTTCGGATGCCAGCTGCGCATACTCGGCTTCCAGCTTTTTCGGGCTGGGCAGCTTTGTGATGTTGTTTGCCTTGAAATAGGCTGCTGCCGCCCGGTATGCTGTCAGCTCTGCACGATGCTGTTCCTCAAAGGCTGCGGGTCGTTTGACAGTATTGAACTGCTGTACGATACCCTTGGTGCTGGTATAGGCTGCGATGTGATAGCGCAGCTCTTTGTTGAATTTCATGCGACCTTCGAGGTCTTTCACCACCGCCAGCGAATCGTGATACTTGGTTTCCAGTTCGGTGATGCGCTGGTTCAGGGCGTCCTCGTCGGTTAAGCCCTTTTCCTGCAGAAGCTTCACTGTCTGCGCCATAACTTTGAGATTGTGTTTCGTGAGCCAACGCTTATAGCCGATGCCCTTGCCCTCGGTCATCCTCGACTGGATGTCGATCAGTTTCCCGATGGTATCCTGCTTGAACTGCGCCTTGGGTTTGCATTCGGCGTTTGCCTGCAACGTGACAAACACTGCCGCCTTATCGAACTTGTCACCGAGATGTTTCGCTCGGATAAACTTTGTTCTGCCAGCGGGCAGATAGCTCAGACACCCACGGCTTTCCTTGACGGCAATACCATACTGCTGCATGAGCCTGTCAGAAAAATCTTCAAAGCTCGTGGCACGGTACAGCACTGAAGAAATCTGTTTCCGCAGGGTTCGCGTTTGCGAAGCAACAAAAGCCCCAGTGGGGCTTTTGAGTGACCGAGCGGTTTGCGCAGCAAATGGAGGGGCCTCGCCCCGACAAGCGACCTTTACGGTTTCAAACTTCTTCTGCCGGGGCAGCTGTCCATCTGCGGTGAGGGCTGCGTTTTCACGGTCAAGTTTCAATTGGCCGCGTCTGCGCACCCAATACTCAGCTTCGCTCACGCGCTCCTTCGAGCCGTTGAGCAGGTCGATCTGGTACAGTCCGGCACTTTCGCACAACTCCATTACCTCGACACGGAGGTGCCGCATGGTCTGGGCAGTGCTGGAGTGCTTCATGCCCTCATGCCAGTCGCGGGGCTTCTGCATATAGGGCTTGCGTTCCACTTCTCGTGTTCGGACGCTGCCGATCACGATGTGGACGTGGATGTTTCCCGAATGGTTGTGCCCATCCGGGTGAGTGCAGACGATGGCGGGATGACCGGGGAAGTTTTCTTCGCAGAATTTCAGGCCAAGTGCCTGTGCCTTTTCCATGGTCAAGCCGTTGTCGGCTGCATCTCGTGGGTCAAAGCTGATGATATACTGGTGGCTCTTAATATCACTATGCTGCGTGTTCTTGCCATACTTGCGGTTTGCCAGTAGACAGGCCATTGCAAACGAGAAATCGCCGCACTCAAGTGTATCGAGGATGTACGATTCTCGCAGCTTCGGTCTGCCCTGTTCATCCAGAAGTTGCTTCCCGGTGAACGCATCATGCTGGTAAACGAGGTACGCTTCGATGGCGGCGTAGTCCGAGTTTTTAGAGGCGATATGCTTGAGCGTTGCCATACAGTTCACCCAGAACTTTCTCGGCGTTGAGCCGAAATGCGGTCAGGTCTGCAAGTTCGTCAAGGAGTTTCGCCCGGATCTGCTCGGTGTCTGCACCGCCGGAATTGAAGTGCCTTGCAAGCTGGTTCAGGTTGCCGCCCACCTTGCTGCACTGGGCAAGCAGGGTGGAAACGGCGGTCAGGGTTTCTTCGCCACCACCGGCAACGATGACCGTTTTCTCGATCTTGACGTTGTGGATGGCACGGCGGATAAAAGTGGAGAGGGAGAGATTCAGGAGTTTGCAAGTGAGTTCCAGTGACGTTTTTTCCTCCGCTGTCACACGGAACTTGATGATGTGCGTTTTGTTGTTCGGCGTGTCGTGGTGCTGGGGAATGCTAGGGGTCGGTTGAACATTCGTTTTGGTCATTGTACCTCCTGTCTGTTCGATAACTCCTCGGTGAAGTTATGTAAAGCACGACACGCCGTTGCATTCGTGCCGCTAGGCACAAATGATGAGCAGGGTTTGGGGTTGGACCGCGCTTGCGAAGCGCAGCGCAGCAATGAAAGCCCCAGTGGGGCTTTTAAGCGGCAGCGCGGTCTTGCGCAAGCAAGATGGAGGGGCCTTGCCCCGACAAGCGTTACCCCAACAAGATCACTTCGGAAATGCAGACGCATTGCAGAAGTGAAGTCCCGGATGGACAGGAAATTTTCAAGAATTGAAAATTTGTGGCCACGGGACGGTTCTTGCCCTCTACCGCTGCGCTCAAAACGCATTTTCAACAAATGTTTCCGAATTGTTAAGACGCAAAAATAAGTAGAGGTGGTGCTGCTCATGTAATGGGGTCACCGTTTGCTCCGAACGAAGTTCCTGCCCCTGTTTGTGCAGCGGCGTTGACGGAAAGTCGGTATCACGTTCGGTCGGCTCATGAAATTTTCAAGGTACAACTCCCGTAAAGAAAAATACCACCCTGCAAGACAGGCGAAAAATTTTGTCGGGTGAATCGGCGGCAAAATGAATCGGGTGTGTTGCGGGGCGGTAAATCTTTCAGGGATAATCCACGGTGAGGCAGTGTTCAAAATGAACACGACCACATTTTGTGGGTGGCTTCAAACCAATCCACAAAGACGGTGGGATTTACAAGAAAAATACCACTGTATGTGAAATTCGTCAAGAGGGTTTTGGAAAATTTATTACGGTAAAGTGGCGATAGTAAGACTTATCCGACAAAAAACAAAAGCATATGCAGAGAAATTTTGCGCACAAATTGGAAAATCGAGCTATCTGTGTTATACTCAAGTCAGAATTTGTTGAGCAAAACGGAGGTACTGAGCTATGGCAGAGAAAAACACCGCCGACATTGGATTTGAAAAACAGATTTGGAATGCGGCCTGTGTACTTCGGGGCAACATGGATGCTTCGGAGTATAAGGGCGTTGTTCTTGGTCTGATTTTCTTGAAATATATTTCGGATCGTTTTGAAGAAAAGTACAATCAGTTAGTTGCAGATGGTGATGGTTTTGAGGAAGATCGTGACGAGTACACATCGGAGGGAATCTTCTTTGTGCCTGCTGGTGCGCGTTGGAGCGATGTTTCTGCAAAGGCACATGACCCGGAAATCGGTCAGGTAATTGACGATGCAATGCGCGCTATCGAAAAAGAAAACGCGCGCCTAAAAGATATTCTGCCAAAGAATTTTGCGCGTCCGGAACTGGATAAACGTCGGTTGGGCGAAGTCGTTGACCTGTTTACGAACATCAAAATGATTGAACATGGCAGCGAAAAGGATATTCTGGGACGCACTTATGAATACTGCCTGTCTATGTTTGCAGAACAGGAAGGCAAGCGCGGCGGCGAGTTCTTTACGCCGTCCTGCGTTGTGCGGACGCTGGTAGAAGTGCTGCAACCGTTTAAGGGACGAGTGTATGACCCTTGCTGCGGCAGTGGTGGTATGTTTGTTCAGTCTGCAAAATTTGTAGAGAACCATAGTGGAAATATCAACGATATCTCGATTTATGGACAGGATTCCAACCCGACCACATGGAAACTGGCACAGATGAACCTTGCCATTCGTGGCATTGAACCCGACCTTGGCAAGTATGCAGCAGACACATTCCTCGATGATCAGCATCCGACCATGCGGGCAGACTATATTATGGCGAATCCCCCTTTCAACCTGTCGAATTGGGGCGCAGAGCAGCTCAAAGATGATGTACGCTGGCAGTATGGTATGCCGCCTGCAAGCAACGCGAACTTTGCATGGCTTCAGCACATGATTTATCATCTTGCACCGGGCGGCCGCATGGGTATGGTGCTTGCAAATGGTTCTCTTTCCTCTCAGTCTAGCGGTGAAGGTGACATCCGCAAAAATATTGTGAATGCTGACCTTGTGGATTGCATCATTGCCATGCCGACACAGCTTTTCTATACCACACAGATTCCGGTTTCGCTTTGGTTTATCTCCAAGCGCAAGAAACAGGCTGGTAAAACGCTGTTTATTGATGCCCGGAAGATGGGCGTTATGGTGAGCCGTAAGTTGCGGGAACTAGCCGATGAGGATATTAAAAAGATTGCCGATACCTACAATGCTTATGTTAGTGGTACACTGGAAGATGTAAAAGGTTTCTGCGCAGTTGTTGATACGGAGAAAATTGCAGAGCAGGATTATATTTTAACGCCGGGTCGTTATGTTGGTGTTGAGGAACAGGAAGATGATGGTGAATCGTTTGAAGAAAAAATGGCTCGGCTGACTTCTGAACTTTCGGATTTGTTCAAGCAGTCACATAAGCTGGAAGCAGAAATTAAGGAGAAGTTGGGGGCGATTGGGTATGAAATCTAAATGGACATATCGCCCACTTGGTGAGCTTGTATCTTTTGCATCAGGAGGAACACCGAGTAAAAAAAGAGATGGTTATTGGGGTGGAACTATTCCTTGGATTAGTGCAAAGACATTGAAAACGGAGAATATCGACACATCTGATTTGTTTATAACAGAAGAAGGGCTAAAAGCTGGAAGCAAGATTGCGCCGAAGGGAAGCATCTTACTTCTTACACGAGGAAGCGGTCTTTTTAATGGAATACCAATTGCTAGAGTTGAAAAAGATGTGGCTTTCAATCAAGATATAAAGTGTCTGGATTCATATGGAGAAGTGGAAAACGAGTTTATATTTTATTGGTTGTTGTCGCAAAAAGATTATTTGATGGCAAAGG
The DNA here is from genome assembly GCF_036632915.2 of Faecalibacterium taiwanense. Classification (NCBI taxonomy): domain Bacteria; kingdom Bacillati; phylum Bacillota; class Clostridia; order Eubacteriales; family Oscillospiraceae; genus Faecalibacterium; species Faecalibacterium taiwanense. The sequence goes on from NZ_CP155552.1 coordinate 1,131,870, forward strand.
TTGGAGTTACAGGAATTGGAGCGGGAAAATTTGATTTAGATTTTTTACAAAAGCTAATGATTCCGATTCCGAGTGAGCGAGAAAGAAAAAGTATCGTTGGATTCGCAAATAGCATCAGCGAAAAAATTAGATGTAATGCAAAGGTAAACGATAATTTAGCGGCTTAAAGCTGGATATCACGCACATCAATTTCCCCGGACATAATCTTTGGCAAAAGGGTATTTCTAAGAGCGGTGAGTTTTCGATCCTCAATTCGATTTGAAATAATCAAGTCAAAAAGTGGTTTTATTGAGGCACCAATTCGCTTATAATCGTATTTAGAGGGAATAATTACTTCTACCTTTTCAAGTTCTTCCCTTTTGATATGCCCCATAGTTGTTGCCTTATCTGCTGCAACAGCAATGAATCTGTCAAGATGATGTGCTGTCCACAAATAATAGAACCACTTGTCATAGTTATTCGAGGTCACTTTGAAAAGATGCTGATTTAATCCACAGGTTCCGCCACACCAAATATCAACCAAAAGACTACCCGACCAAGAAAATATAATATCTCCATCATGAATAATATACTCCGACTTGATACTGGGTGAGCAAAGCTCGCTGCTGGCATCGCAAATACCTTGTCTTAATTCTTTGATTTTTAATACGGGAAGTCCTGTTTCACCATCTTTAGGACGGTATTTTTGCATTGCCAGCCCATTCAAATAGTCTGCAATGTCCAAAAGATTTCCAGTTTTCCATCCATCTGGAAGAAAATCAAGGTCAAGGAAGTTCTCAGAAAAAATTGCTTTTACCTGAGCATATAAATTATCGTTTACTTAAATTTCGATAACTCTCACCAGTGGCGGGAGATTCTATGGAGAAACTGCCACTGCCGCCGTTCTCTGAAATCGTAATAAGGAGATACGGCGATGAAAAATCAGATTATCAACGAGATACAGCGAAAAATGCTGCCGTATCTCAATAACGAACAGTTGCTGCATTTGAAAGCAGTGCTGGAAGCGTCATTTCAAGGTGTCACAATTGAAATGGGTGAAGAACAGCCAAAGGCTGAGGAACAAGATTCGGCAGTAGCGTTTATTACGGCAAAACGGATAGAGGGCTGTTCCGAGAAAACATTGACCTATTATTCAAAAACTATTGCAGCGATGCTGAATGGTGTGGGAAAATCACCGCAGCAAATTACAACGGATGATTTGCGAAAATATCTGATGGATTATCAAACACGGCGGCGGTCGAGCAAAGTTACGATTGATAATATCCGGCGTATTCTTTCCAGTTTCTTCTCGTGGCTGGAAGATGAAGATTTTATTGTGAAAAGCCCTGTTCGTAGGATTCACAAAGTAAAAACTGCGAAAATCATCAAGGAAACGTATACGGATGAAGCGTTGGAGCTGATGCGTGACAACTGTTCAACAGTACGAGATTTGGCGATTATTGATTTGCTGGCATCTTCTGGAATGCGTGTCGGGGAATTGGTGACACTTAATCGGGAGGATATCAATTTCAACGAGCGCGAATGTGTTGTATTTGGTAAGGGCAACAAGGAACGATTGGTATACTTTGACGCACGGACGAAGATCCACCTTCAAAATTATCTGGATGAACGGTCAGATAGCAATCCAGCACTCTTTGTGACGCTGAAAGAGCCGCACGAACGATTGATGATCGGTGGTGTGGAAACGATGCTTCGTGAATTGGGGCGGCGATTAAAGCTAAATAAGGTGCACCCGCACAAGTTCCGGCGTACATTGGCAACATCAGCAATTGACAAGGGAATGCCGATTGAACAGGTGCAGCAGCTTTTAGGACACCAGAAAATTGACACAACGATGCACTATGCAATGGTAAAACAACAAAATGTGAAATTGGCACATAGGAAATTTATTGGATAAGGTGATGTGGTATGGAATATAAAACTTTGGGATCTCTTGTGGACAGAAAAATAGGATATGGCATCGTTCAACCGGGTCAGAATATTTTGGATGGAGTGCCGGTTATAAAAGTAAATAATCTGATTACTGGACTTCATTCAAAGGATGAATTGGACGTCACAACAAAAGAAAATGATGAAAAATATTCCAGAACAAGACTTGAAGGCGGCGAACTGATTGTAAGCGTTGTTGGTACTGTTGGAAAAACTGCGATTGTTCCCAAAAGCTTTCGAGGGTGTAATTTGGTTCGTGCAGTTGCAATGATTGATATAAAGGAAAACTGGCTTTCCAAATGGGTTAAGTACTATATTGATTCACCTGCCGGGCAAGCATATATCGAGCAAAATCTAAATACAACTGTTCAAGCAACACTTAATATTAAAACTCTTGTTGATATGCCGATTCCTTTTCCAAAAGAAGATGAAATGCGAAAGATTGTAACAATTTTGGACGCAATCGATAGGAAAATTGAATGCGATCAACAGATAAACGATAATTTAGCGGCTTAAAGCTGGATATTGGAAACATTAATCTCGCCAGACATGAGTTTTGGCAGCAAAGCATCACGCATTATGGCAAGTCGTTTGTTTTCAATGCTATTGGAAACGATTTGCTCTACCATGGGCGTTGTTATTACATCGAAAGCATCCAATAATTCTGTATCAGGGAGCATGATTTCAAAAGCATCAAAATCTTTTTTCCAATATGAATAACAGTTGTAGCTACCTGAGTTTGTTCAATCGCAAAAAGCAAGGGCTTGATTGTAAAATAAAGGAATGCTTTTCCGTTCGGACGCTTGTTCTCGAATACGCATACTCGCTGATTTAACCACGCTTCATCGTTACCCCAAATATAGGGACGAAATTCACCGTCCATACCAACGACAATATCTCCAGGGTGCAATAGATACCCTTTTGGATGCACTTCGGTTGTATATGTCGCAAACTGCTGATCTTTCAAATCACGAATACGAATGATCGGCCTTCCATTGCCTTCAGTGTTAAACTGTTTGGAGGCAAAAGGCGCACCGTAGATGATGTTTGCCAATGAATAAATGCCGGTTTGAGTCCACGACGTGGGCATTACACCTCCGAAGGGACGGTAATCTACAAACCATGATTTGTAAAGAGCCTGCATTTGCTCAAGTAAATTATCGTTTATAAAAGAAATGAAGGGATAATATGGAAGATTTTGATAATGCTAAGACAAGAAATCCGAGGGAATGCGTTGTTACAAACCTTAATAGCTACTTGACCTACATTTCTGATATAAAGGAAACCATAAAGAAAGAAGAAGGCGCGGAAGTGAGCACAAAGCACTATTTCTTCCGTGGACAGGCTAGCAACGAATGGAACGTCATGCCGGGAGTGTTCCGTGGTGGGATGCTGCCACATGAAGCAGAATTGATAAACGCAGCTTACACACGGAATCCTGATGACTTTCGAAAATTGACAACAGATTTTGAAAAACTCGCAAAATTGCAGCACTACGGGTTGCCAACAAGACTGTTGGACGTGACGGAAAATCCGCTAGTGGCACTGTATTTTGCCTGCCAAAACAATCAAGAGAAAAAGATAACTGACGGAAAGACTACGTTATTGCCGCCGACCGATGGGAAAATCTATTATAAGCGCGATTACGGAAAAAGCTATAGCGACATAGAGATCAAAGTGCTGGCATATTTAGCGAGTCATGAAATTTCGGGCGATTATACATTAGAAAAGCTGCTCTCGGATTTGAACAAGTATGGAATTTATACAGATAAAGAGGTAAAAGAGTGCGAGGCAAGCGAGTACAAAAGCTTGCTTTCGACTATTCAAAGAAATTATTTTGTGATTTCCAACTTGAATAATGAAAGATTGGTACGGCAAAGCGGCTCTTTTTTGATCTGCGGAAAATATAATGTTCAGCTGAAAGAAAAACTCGGACAGAGCATTGTTAAACGGGCATATAGTGATGTCCAAGATGAATTTGAACTTCAAAGTTTTAGAATACCAGCGGGAAGAAAAGATGCGATTTTAGAGGAACTGAGTTTTTACAACATCAACGAAGGGACGCTGTTCCCGGAACTTGAGCACCAGATGGCATATATTAAAAGCAATTATGCGAACACACAAAAGCCTATGGTTGATCGGTTTGTGAAAACAGAAGTTCCGATAACAAGTATTAGAGAAGTGCGTGATTCAGATGTTTCAGATGATAAAGTGGACGAGATTATTCGAGAAGCATTGCATAATGCTGTGCATCCAGAAATTTTTGATGATTGTTATGTTGCAATTCAAAAGAATCTGATGCCGGATTGGTATCGTAAGGAAATTGGACTCAGTAAAGTTCGATTGGCACTAACGGATACATTGGATAATGGTACGCCGATGGGACGTGCGGTGGCAAAAAGAGCGGCGCATTCTATCGTTACAAAGATTGTGAATGCCATTGCGCAAGAATCGAATACAGCAACTTCGGATAATAGTTGAGGAGAAAAATCATGCTTTTATTTACCGAAGATACCTTTGAACAAGCGGTCGTAGAGCTATTTGAAAATATGGGTTACACCCACATTTATGCTCCTGATATGAACCGGACGGATTACAGCCGCCCGCTACTGGACGATGTTTTGCGGGATTGTCTGGTGCGGCTGAATCGCAGCCTTCCGGCTGTGGCAATTGATGAAGCCATCCTGAAACTGAATGATTTTGATGCAGGAAGCCTATTGCAGAAGAATATTATTTTTATGGACTATCTGCAAAACGGCATCACTGTCAAATATGCAGTCAAGGGTGAAGAACGGTCTTCGGTAGTAAAGCTGATTGATTATGCAGATGCAGACAAAAATGATTTCTATGTGGTAAACCAGTATACCTTCGTGGAAAATGGAAACAACCGCCGCCCGGATATTATTTTGTTTATCAATGGCTTGCCGCTGGTTTTGATGGAACTGAAAAGTCCTTCCAAGGACGAAGTGGGCGCAGAAAACGCATACAACCAGATTCGGAACTACATAAAGGACATCCCTTCGATGTTCTATTATAATGCAATCTGCGTAATCAGCGACCTTTCGACCAATAAGGCGGGAACAATCACTTCTGGACTTGACCGTTTTATGGAGTGGAAAACAAAGGATGGCGATTACGAAAATACGGCGTATGCGCAGTTTGATACCTTCTATGAGGGGATGTTCCAGAAAGCCCGGTTGCTAGATATTCTGAAAAATTTTATCCTGTTTTCCGGCGATGGGCAGAAGCCGATTAAAATTTTGGCTGGATACCACCAGTATTTTGCAGTGCGAAAAGCTATCGAAAAGGCCAAGATTGCCACTAAAACGGATGGCAAGGGTGGTGTGTTCTGGCATACGCAGGGCAGCGGGAAATCGCTGTCGATGGTATTCTACGCCCATTTACTGCAAGAAGCTTTGGATAGCCCCACCATCGTTGTGATGACGGACCGCATTGACCTTGACGATCAGCTCTACACGCAGTTCGCCAGGTGCGCGCCGTTTTTGCGCCAGACACCTGTACAGGCAACCAGCAAGGAAAATCTAAGCAAGCTGCTGGATGGCCGAGAAGCAAACGGCATCATCTTCACCACGATGTTCAAGTTCGAGCGTGGCGAGAAGCCGCTCTCCGAACGGCGGAATATTGTGGTGATGGCCGATGAAGCCCATCGCGGACAATATGGTTTTGATGAGAAAATTGTCATCAAAGAAAATGAACAGGGTGAAAAAGAAGCACATACAGTGATTGGAAATGCCCGAATCATCCATGATGCCCTGCCGAATGCAACCTACATAGGCTTTACGGGAACGCCGATTTCGGCAAAAGATAGAAATACGCGTGAAGTTTTTGGTGATTATATCGATGTTTACGATATGACACAGGCGGTGGAAGATGGTGCAACGCGTCCGGTTTACTACGAGAGCCGTGTTATCAAACTCCACCTCGACCAAAATACGCTGGCCTTGATTGATGCGACCTACGATGCGCTGGAACAGCAATCGGACGCTGCAACGATTGAAAAAAGCAAAAAGATGCTGGGGCAGATGGAGAGTGTGCTGGGGGCAGATTCTACCATTCAATCCCTGTGCGAAGATATTGTCAACCATTACGAAAAGTACCGCGCTAATCTTTTGACGGGCAAGGCGATGATCGTGGCGTATTCGCGCCCGATTGCGATGAAGATTTATCGAAAACTTCTGGAGCTGCGCCCGACATGGAACGAAAAAATCGGCGTAGTTATGACGGGTGGCAACAATGACCCGGAGGATTGGAAAGAAATCATCGGTACAAAATCTCACAAAGAAGAACTTGCCCGGAAATTCAAAGACAACGATGACCCGATGAAGATTGCCATTGTTGTGGATATGTGGTTGACAGGTTTTGATGTGCCTTCACTGGCTACGATGTATGTTTACAAGCCAATGCACGGATACAATCTGATGCAGGCCATCGCGCGTGTCAACCGCGTGTTTAAGGACAAAGAGGGCGGCTTGATTGTAGATTACGTTGGCATTGCATCTGCCCTCAAAGCCGCTATGAAGGAGTATACCAAGCGTGACCAGTCCCGATATGGCGATATGGACATTGCCAAAGTTGCTTATCCAAAGTTTCAGGAAAAGCTTCAGGTGTGCAAAGATTTGTTGCACGGCTTTGATTTCAGCGGATTTATTGGCGGTTCTCCGTTGATGATGGCAAAGCTGGTCACTGGCGGCGTAAACTTTGTTCTGGACGCAAAAGCACCCAAGCGCAAAGATCTGTTCCTGCGAGAAGCTCTGCTGCTGAAACAGTCGCACTCTCTGTGCTCTAGCATGACCACGGAGCAGGAGCGACATGAAGCGGCCTATATGGAAGCAGTCCGTTCTACGGTGGTGAAGATCACCTATGGTGGGAGTGGCGGCAAGACACTTTCTTTGAAAGAAATCAATGCTCAAATCAATGAGTTGCTAAAGGCGAGTATCCAGAGCCAAGGCGTTATCAGCTTGTTTGACAGCAAGCAGGCGGATGAAAATATCAGCCTGTTTGACCCGGCGGTGTTGGATGAAATTTCAAAAATGAAGGAAAAGAACATTGCCGTAGAAATTTTGAAAAAACTTATGGCAGAGCAAGTTTCACTGTATAAACGGACAAATGTTGTGCAGTCTCAGAAGTTTTCAGAAAAGATTACACAGTTGATGAACTCTTACTACAATGGCTTGATTACAAACGAGGAGGTCATCAAGGAACTTCTGAAAACGGCACAGGAGATTACAGAACTGTATAACAACGGTAAAAAGCTGGGCTTGACGCAGGAAGAACTGGCTTTTTACGATGCTCTGACAAAGCCGGAAAACATAAAGGACTTCTATCAAAATAATGAATTGATTGACTTGACCAGAGAACTTACGGAAATGCTGCGCAAAAATCGGACGATAGACTGGCAGAAAAAAGAAACTGCCCGTGCGAGTATGCGTAAGATGGTGAAGCACTTGCTGAAAAAATATAAGTATCCACCGGAAGATTATGATACGGCAATCAGCACGGTCATTAGCCAGTGTGAGATGTGGACTGACAACATGGTAGTATGAATTGTATGAAATGTCGTTGATTTGTGCTTGACAATCAGATTTCCTTCCTGTAAAATAATTTTAGAAAATACTATTATTGAAAATACGAAAGGTTGTTTTATGGGAAAGATGATTTTAGATGACCTCCGCAAGCGTCTGGAACGTCTGGACGAAGACGCAGACCTGATGATCGACAATAACGACCGCTATCAGATGGTGATTGTGGGTGGCAGTGCGTTTATTTTGTTGGGCAAGCTGACCCGCGCTACCCATGATATTGATGCCTTGAGCGTTCCAAAAGAACTGTACAGCTTGCTCGGTAAGTACGACATCAACACCGATGTGGAAGCCTATATCGACAATTTTCCGTACAACTTCCAAGACCGGCTGCAGCCGCTGCCCTTTGGTGGCACAAAGGTGCAGTTCTACACACCCAGTCTGGAAGACTTAGTGATTGCAAAGCTCTGCTCTTTCCGGGACACCGACAAGGTAGACGTAGAGAGCGAAGCTGTGCGGAACTCTTTGAATTGGGCCTTGCTGGAACACCTTGCAACGGATGAAGATGAACTGAAAGCCAGCATCTTGAACGACTGGCGGTATCGGGATTTTTATATCCGTTATCAGGAGTATGTGGAGAGGTGGAGACCATGCGAAAGCTGACATTTGAGGGTTTCTTGAAGCAGTATGTGGCAGAGCTTTCCGGGGTGCAGACGGCTAGTATTCATAAGCTGGCAGATTGTCTGAGCGAGAATCCCCGCCTGAAAGAACCGCTGTTTCTCTATGCTTTGGCCTATGATAAAGTAGAACTGCTGCTCCGCTACACCGCGAACAGCACTGTTGCTGCGGAATATGAGCAGCTTTCCAACCGCTATTCACTGGCGCAAATGCTGCTGTTTCTGGAAAATCAGTCGCCGGAATTGCCGGAGGGCTACTGGAAAGTCTGGCGCAGTTATTGTTCAGTACGAGATTCTGCTCTTGCAGACAATGACACAAAAGATCTGATCCATCGCCGGGTATTGGAACTTCAACAGAAAAAGAAATTGACGAATTATCGCCTTTACACAGACTTGAAGTTGAATCCGGGCAATGTGAATGCATGGCTCAAACACAACGATTCCAGCAAAATGAGCCTTGACTGTGCACGGCAGATTTACAAGTATGCAAAAAGCTACCCGTCTGTTCGATAAGAAAAAGGAAGTGAGCCTATGACCGCCGTAATTTACGCCCGCTATTCCAGTGATAACCAGCGTGAAGAATCCATTGAAGGCCAGATTCGGGAATGCACGGCTTATGCGGAAAAGAACGGCATCACGGTCATCAAGCACTACATTGACCGTGCATTCTCTGCCAAAACGGACAATCGCCCGGAATTCCAGCAGATGATCAAAGACAGCGGCAAAAAACTGTTTGATATTGTTCTCGTCTGGAAATTTGATCGCTTTGCCCGGAATCGTTTTGATAGCGCAAACTATAAGATGATCCTGAAAAAGAACGGTGTCCACCTGATTTCCGTTATGGAACCCATTGCCGAGGGTTCACAGGGCATTCTGGTGGAAACCCTTCTGGAAGGTATGGCGGAATACTATTCGGCAGAGCTGTCCGAAAAGGTGATTCGTGGCCAGACGGAGAATGCTTTGAAGGGAAAGTGCACTGGCGGTACGGGAACCATCGGCTATAAAATCGACGATGACAAGTTCTATCATCTTGACCCGCTGACCGCTCCGTTGGTACTGGAAGCCTTTCAGCGGTATGATAACGGCGATAAGATGGTGGAGATCGTAAACTTCCTCAACGACAAGGGTGTCCGCAATATGCTGGGCGGCAAAATGACTCACAGCAGCGTGAACACCATGCTCAAGAACCGCCGGTACATTGGCGAACTGTCTTTCCGGGATATCGTTGTGCCGGATGCAATTCCGGTTATTGTTCCGAAAGACCTGTTTGACCGGGTGCAGAAGCGTCTGGATAAGAACAAGCGTGCCCCTGCCTGTGGCAAGGCAGACGAGGAATATCTGCTGACCACCAAGCTGTTCTGCGGCAAATGCGGTGCGCTGATGTTCGGCGAAAGCGGAACCAGTGCCACCGGGCGCACCTACTATTATTATAAATGCGCCAACGTCAAGCGGCGTAAGGGCTGCAACAAAAAGACCGTGCAGAAGGACTGGCTGGAAGATCTGGTTGTTCGGGAGACCATGAAGCTGATTCAGGACGATGCGGTGATCGACAAGATCGTTCAATTGGTCATGGATGTCCAGAATCAGGAGAACACAACGATCCCGCTGCTGGAAAAGCAACTGCGAGAGGTCAACAAAAAGCTGGACAACCTGATGAAGGCGATCGAGGACGGCTTGTACGCCCGGACAACGAAAGAGCGTCTGGAAGCGCTGGAAAGCCAGAAAGGTGAGCTGACTGTAAAAATCGCAGATGAAAAATTGAAGAAGCCCAGCTTCAATGAGGATTTCATCCGATTCTGGCTGATGAAATTTAGAAAGTTCGATATTTCGCAGAAAAAGCAGAGAAAAGCGCTGATCGAAATTTTTGTAAATGCCATTTTTCTGTACGATGACCGGATGCTGATCACGTTCAACTACAAGGATGGCACCCAAACCGTCCGATTTGAGGACGCTTTGACCGCTGATTGCGGAGAAAAAAGTTTGCGTTTGCGAAGCAACGAAAGCCCCAGTGGGGCTTTTGAGCAACAGAACGGTCTTGCGCAAGCAAGATGGAGGGGCCGTGCCCCGACAAGTTCGGATTTGTCCAGCTCTGCTGGACCAAAAGCTCCACAGACGAATTTGTTCGTCTGTGGAGCTTTTTTGTTTGCCCACAGCGTGGTCAGAAAATGAAAAAAGAATGCAAAATGCGGTGCGCTTGAAAAAATGTCAGGACGGGATTTTTGTAAAAAATGTAGAATATCTTGCCGGAAACTGTGCATTCTCTCCAACAAAAACTGCCCAAACGTGTTGATATTGAGAAAAAAGCTTCACAAACGTTTACAAAAGGGTAACAGGTTGGTATACTTTATGGTGGTAAACGTAACAAGCCATGGAAGCTGAAAGGAGAACCTACCCGTGAATACTGCTGCACCGTCCCGTAAAAAACTGCTGAGCCTTGTGCTGACACTGGTGTTTATGCTCACCTGCCTGCCGGCGGCCTTGGCGGTTGATCTGAACGTGGACGCAGGCTTCTACTTCAAGCAGAGCCGCGGCGGCACCTGCACACTGGCATCCGCAGCCATGATGCTGCGCCGTCGTGCCTATTTTGACGGCCTGACCGACTGGTCCACTGTGACCGAGAACAGTGTCCGTTCCACAGCATGGTCCAACGGGCTTTCCCACAGCTTTACATATAAGGAGATGCAGGTGGGCTACGGCACACTGCCCTCCCGCAAACAGGAAAAAGTGCAGACCCTGATCACCCTGCTTTCGCAGCACCCGGAGGGCATCGTGCTGTATGACCGCGGCCAGCCCCATGCAGTGCTACTCACCGACTACACCAACGGCAACTTCTATTGCTCCGATCCGGCAGGCAACATCTCTTCCGGACGCATCCCGCTGGAAAACTCCAGCGTTTCGGTCAATAGGTCCTCCTGCTACTGGTATGTGGCATCAGATCACAACTCCATTGCTGCAGAGGCTGACGGCCTGCGTCTGGAAGGCATGAGCTACCCCATCAATGTCCGTGCGGGCAAGGGCATGGCGCTGACCGGCACTGCAAATGCTGCGCTGGGCACCACCCTGACCAATGTGCAGGTGGCAGTGCTGGACGAGAACGACCAGACGGTGTTCACTGCACAGGCGGCACCCAATACGGCGATCTTCTCCTTCAAGTCGCTGGACAGCTCCATCCGCTTTGGCGAACTGCCCGCAGGCAATTACACCTACATGGTGATCGTGACCGATTCTCAGGGCGATAACCTCTGCTTTACCAGTGACTTCACGGTTTCGGATGGCTCGGCAAGCAGCGGCGTTTACTGGTCGGTGAAGGATACCGAGGGCACCAAGCTGCTGGACAGTATTCAGGAAGTTCAGGATGCCTTTGCAAATGCAACTGAGTCCACTCTGGGCTGGTTTGGCGGTCTATTCCAGTAAAATCATAAACGACAAAAAAGAAATCCCGGAATACACTTCCGGGATTTCTTTTTTGCTGTAATTTGTTGTAAAAAAGCTTATTTCAGGGTTCCGTCCAGTACCTGACTGTAATACCAGGGCTTTGGTGCGCGGAAGGTCTTGCCGCTGAGGAACTCGAAATCCGGCTGGGTGAAGCGGGGCATGGTGAGTTCCCATGCGCACAGGGCCTGATACTTGAGCTTCAGCTCGCGGTTGGCGGTGTTGTTGCCGTATTTGCTGTCGCCCAGAATGGGACAGCCGATGCTGGCCATGTGGGCGCGGATCTGATGGGTGCGGCCGGTGATCAGCTGCACCTTCAGCAGGGCCAGACGACCGGAGACGGCGATGGTCTCGTACCGGGTCTCCACTTCCTTGGCACCGGGCTGCTTGTCCTCCACGATCTTCACGATGCCGCGGTCCGCGTCCTTGAGCAGATAGCCGCCCAGAGTGGCATCCGGCGGCATCGGACGGCCGAAGGTGACGCAGAGGTAGGTCTTTTTCACTTCGCGGTTCTTGATGGCTGCAAGGAACAGCTCTTCGGCCTCCGGGGTCTTGGCAACGATGACAAGGCCGCTGGTGCCGGTGTCCAGCCGGTGGCACAGCGCCGGGGTGTACAGGTCGTTCTCCTTGTACTCGCCCTGCTGGTTCAGGTAGAGCAGGGTGCGGTTCAGCAGGGTATCATCCTCCGGACCATCCACGGCAAGACCGGCGGGCTTGTTCACAATGACGATCTGCGGGCAGTCATACACCACCTGTGCCGGGCCGCGGGCATTCTTCCACGCCGGGCCGTCCACACGGCGGTCCGCATCCAGAACTTCATCCAGAATGAACAGCTTGATCTCATCACCGGCCATCACGCGGGTGGAAAGCGGCTGCTTTTTGCCGTTCAGCTTGATCTTGTTCTCCCGCAGGGCCTTGTTCAGGCGGCCCGGGTTCAGTGCCGGGTACTGCTGCATCAGGTAGTTGTCCAGCCGGGTGGGGGCAAGACATTTTACTTTTAAAATTTTCACGGGAAATTCCTCTCTATCTTAAAATCAGTTGCAATAGAATGGGTTCTTGATTCGTTTTTATTGTAGCGGAACAAAAACCGCGCGTCAAGCGCAGAGAAAAGGAAATGTTGACTTTTCCGCACGGGTGACGTATGATACCGAGACAGGTGCGGAAAACACCGCCCCGACAACAACAGAAGAAGGCATAGAATATGAAACTGAATAAAAAGGTGCTGGCCGTTACGGCCATTCTGGCAGTGGGCATTCTGGCAGGTTGCGGCAGCAGCAACAGCACCGCAGGCAGCGCGGCAAGCGCACCGGCTTCCGGCGTGGAAAGCAGTGCGGCTTCGTCCGAAGCAGCCGGTGAGATGGGCGATGTGCTGCCCATCGACGCCGGGGATCTGAACGAGATCAAGACGGGTTCCTACAAGTTTGCAGCCAGCATCACCAAGGTGGCCGACGGCCAGGCGACCCTGAGCGTATACGGCTACGACAGCTACCTGCCCGAGGACATCAACGCCTTGCAGGAGGGCAGCGTGCTTCGGATCCACGACCAGGGCGACACCACCGTGACCAAGCTGACTGTGACCAGCATCGACAGGGATGCCGACAACGGCTATGTGACCATCAACGGCGGCATCGAAGCGGGCGGCGTGGAGCTGACGCTGGACCACGATGTGTACCGCACCGTGACCTTTGACGATTACCCCGTCTACTATGAGATGGGCGAGGTGACCCTGCCTCTGGCCGGGGGCGTGACCCTGAGCGACAGCTCGGCCGACCCGCAGGCTTCCGCCGTGGAGACGGACGGCGCCGATGCCGTGGCCGAGGCCGTCAACGCCGAGCCGGACGGCTGGATGCCCAACAACACCCTGGTCTTTACCGAGGATGGCACCATCAGCAGCATCGTCCGCATCTGGGTGCCGTAAATTTTGCTCAAAACCGTTGACAAACGTTTTGCGTATGCTATAATTTAGCTGTACGCAAAGGGGCATTGTGTCTGCTTTGCGGAATGTAAAATTATGACAGATGGCAATGATGGGGTCAGAAATGCACACCGCCGTTCAGAGAGAGCGCTTCCAGCTGCAAGGCGTTCCGGCCGGTTCCATTTTGCGCCGCCCCGGAGCTTCCGGCGACACAAGTCGGACGCAGCGCAGCGTTAACGCGCCGAAAGCGGCAGGGGACACATTTTATCCTTTGCAATTTGGGTGGTACCACGGAGCAGTTTACAGGCAGCCTCGTCCCTTTTGGGATGGGGCTGTTTTTTGTTTTCTGCGCCCACCCGCCCCGTCTGCCATAATCATAAATCTGACGTGCAAACGCCAAGGACAATCGAGGAGAGAAAACCTATGCAATGGACCGGTTTGAATGAACTGCGTGAAAAGTACCTGAGCTTCTTTGAGAGCAAGGGCCACCTGCGTCTGGACAGCTTCCCGCTGGTGCCCAAGAACGACCCCAGCCTGCTGCTGATCAACAGCGGCATGGCCCCCATGAAAAAGTGGTTTCTGGCTCAGGAAGAGCCGCCCCGTCACCGCGTGACCACCTGCCAGAAGTGCATCCGCACCCCGGATATCGAGCGCGTGGGTATCACTGCCCGTCATGGCACCTTCTTTGAAATGCTGGGCAACTTCTCCTTCCAGGATTACTTCAAAGAGGAGGTCATTCCCTGGGCATGGGAGTTCCTGACTTCTGACGAGTGGATGGCCATTCCGAAGGACCGCCTGCACATCTCTGTGTACGAAGAGGACGACGAGGCTTACGATATCTGGACCAAGAAGGTGGGCATCGCCCCCGACCACATGGTGCGTCTGGGCAAGGAAGACAACTTCTGGGAGCATGGCTCCGGCCCGTGCGGCCCCTGCTCTGAGATCTACTTTGACCGCGGCCCCGAGTACGGCTGCGGCAAGCCGACCTGCGGCGTGGGCTGCGACTGCGACCGCTATATGGAGATCTGGAATCTGGTGTTCAGTCAGTTCGATGCCGACGGCAAGGGCCACTACGAGCGTCTGGCACGCCCCAACATTGATACCGGCATGGGTCTGGAGCGTCTGGCCTGCGTGATGCAGGGCGTGGGCAACCTGTTTGAGGTTGACACCGTGCAGAGCGTGCTGCACCATGTAGAGCACATTGCCAACAAGACCTACGGCGAGGACGACAAGACCGATATCTCCATCCGTGTCATCACCGACCACATCCGCAGCTGCACCTTCATGGTGTCCGATGGTATCCTGCCTTCCAACGAGGGCCGCGGCTATGTGCTGCGCCGCCTGCTGCGCCGTGCTGCCCGCCATGGCCGTATGCTGGGCATCACCCGCCCGTTCCTGGTGGAGCTGGTGGAGACTGTCATCCAGTCCAGCGAGAGCGCATACCCCGAGCTGCGCGAGCACGATGCTTATATCAAGAAGGTCATCGGCACCGAGGAGGCAAACTTTGCCCGTACCATTGATGCCGGCATGAACATCCTGAACAACATGATCGACGGTCTGGAAAAGGCACATGAGCACCTGCTGAAGGGTCTGGATGTGTTCAAGCTGAACGATACCTTCGGTTTCCCGCTGGATCTGACCAAGGAGATCGCTGCAGAGCAGGGCATTGAGATCGACGAGGAAGGCTTCCACGCCGAAATGACCAAGCAGAAGGAGCGTGCCCGTGCAGAGCGCCTGAAGAAGAACATCTCCGGCTGGAGCGAGGATCTGTTCGGTGCGCTGGATGCAGAGCCCACCGTCTTTACCGGCTACGAGACCCTGTGCGACACCGGTGTTGTGGTGGCCCTGAGCGACGAAGAAACTCTGACCGATGCCATTGCTACCGACGAGGAAGCGAAGGACGGCGTGCTGGTGGTTCTGGATAAGACTCCCTTCTACGCTGAGATGGGCGGTCAGGCTGCGGACCACGGCATGCTGAACAGCGCCGACTGTAGCCTGCGCGTGCTGGATGTGAAGAAGACCCCCAAGGGCTACTACGTCCACACCTGCGTGCTGGAGAGCGGCATCGTGAAGGTGGGCGACCACCTGACCGCTCAGGTGGATAAGGAATACCGCATGGCAATTGCCCGCAACCACACCGCCACCCATCTGCTGCAGGCAGCTCTGCGTGAAGTGCTGGGCGACCACGTCCATCAGGCAGGCTCCTATCAGGATGCAGAGATCACTCACTTCGACTTTACCCACTTCAGCGCTGTCACTCCCGAGGAGCTGGCCCGCGTGCAGAAGATCGTGAACGATAAAATCTACGAGTCCATGAACGTCACCGTCCGGGAAATGCCCATTGAGGAAGCCAAGAAGCTGGGTGCAATGGCTCTGTTCGGCGAAAAGTACGGCAAGGTCGTGCGTGTTGTGGACATCGAGGGTTGGTCTACCGAGTTCTGCGGCGGCACCCACGTGAAGAACACCGCCCAGATCGGCGGCTTCAAGATCGTGAGCGAGGCCTCCGTTGCTGCGGGCATCCGCCGCATCGAGGCTGTCACCGGCCGCAACCTGCTGATCCGTGCAAACCTGCAGGAGGCTATGCTGCATACCGTGGCAAGCACCCTGAAGGCCAACAACGTGACCGCTCTGCCCGTCCGTGCCGAGGCCGTGATGGCTGAGAACAAGGCTCTGGCCAAGGAGCTGGAAGAGATCAAGGCACAGGTCGCCGCTTCCAAGGTGACCAGCCTGTTTGACAATGCCGAGGAGATCGGCGGCGTGAAGATCGCTTCTGCATACTTCACCGGCACCACCGGCGACACCCTGCGCGGCATGTGCGATACCATCCGCGACAAGGCTGTGAAGCCCGCTGTGGCGGTTCTGGTGGGCAAGGCTGAGGATAAGATCACCATGGCTGTCACTGTGACCAAACAGGCACAGGAAAAGGGCCTGAAGGCCGGTGCTCTGGTCAAGGAGATCGCTGCCATTGCCGGCGGCAAGGGCGGCGGCAAGCCGGACTTTGCAATGGCCGGCCTGAAGGATGAGACCAAGATCGACGAAGCTCTGGCTGCTGTCGGCGCCATCGTCAAGAAGGCTCTGGGCGAATAAGAAAACGGGTTCGCCCTCTCCGTCAGCGCTGACGCGCTGCCAAAGTTTATGGTTTTGCCAAGGGCTCTCTCTTTGGGAGAGCTGGACGCAAAGCGGCCTGAGAGGGCGGGGACGTTTATAAAATATCAGGAAGGAGTTGTTTCCCATGGAAGATTGTCTGTTCTGTATGATCGCGGAGGGGAAAATCCCCTCCAAGAAGCTGTACGAGGACGAGCAGGTGGTGGCGTTTTACGACATCAACCCGCAGGCCAAGGTGCACTTTCTGGTGGTGCCCCAAAAGCACATTGTCTCTGCCGCTGCGCTGACCGAAGAGGACGGCGCACTGCTGGGCCATATCTTTGCAGTGATCGCAAAGCTGGCTGCGGAGCAGGGCCTGAACAACGGCTACCGCGTCATCTCCAATGTTGGCGAGGACGCAGGCCAGACCGTGAAACATCTGCATTTCCATGTTCTGGGCGGCGAAAAGCTGCCTGTCTGATTCCAATAAAAAGGGAGCGTTGAATTATGGCTGAGACCTATACTCTGCACGTTGCAGGCCTGACCCGTGAGCTGACCATCTGCAAGGTGAATGACCACATGGACATTGCTGCTTTTATCATGCTGGGTGATGCCGAGCTGACCGTGGCTGCTGCCGCTGAACTGCTGAAGAAGTGCCCGGATTTTGATATCCTGCTGACCGCCGAGGCCAAGGGCATCCCTCTGGCACACGAGATGAGCCGCCAGAGCGGCAAGCCCTACGTCTGCGCACGCAAGGGCGAAAAGCTGTATATGACCGACCCCGTGGTGGTGGAGGATCAGTCCATTACCACCGCAGGTAAGCAGAAGCTGGTCATCGACCGCAAGGAACTGGACAAGATGAGCGGCAAGCGCGTTCTGGTGGTGGACGATGTCATTTCCACTGGCGGTTCGCTCAAGGCTCTGGATGCGCTGGCTGAGCAGACCCAGTGCACCATTGTGGGCCAGGCCGCTGTTCTGGCCGAGGGCGATGCAGCTGAGCGCAAGGATATCATCTTCCTGGAGCCGCTGCCTCTGTTCTTCCACTAAGCTGCAATGCGACGCCCGCTCTGCGTTTTCTGCGCTGGAATGCTGGGTGTGGAGTTAGTGTACGCTTTTTTGCCGCAAACGAAACTTTTTGTGCCGTTTGCGGCATTTTTTGTTGCCGTTTGTCTGGTGCTGTGCATCTTTGATGCTGCCCGCAAAGCAGCGCTCTGCATCCTGCTGGGTGCTGCTGTGGGTATGGCATCGGTGCTGCACACGGCAAACCGGCTGGAGCGCATCCGTGTGCAATATGCAGGCCGTCCGCTGGTGCTGACCGCAGAGGTGGAAAGCACGGCGGATTCCTACGATCCCGGTATCGTGGATGCGGTTTTGCATGTAGAGAAAGTGAACGGCAGCGCGGAATCCTTCCGGGTGGAGTGCAGTGCTTTGCCGGAGTGCAAAGCCGGGGAAAGGGTGCAGGGAAGATTTATACTGTCGGCCCCGGCATCCGGAAGCCGGGTCGGCCTGTATGCGGACGGCATCGCTCTGCAGGCGGAAATGGACGAGGACGGGTCGGAGCTTACGGTTCTGGGCGAAAGCGGCAGCTTCCGCGCCCGCACCCACCGCCTGCAGCAAAGGCTCAGTGCGTCGCTGCGCCGCCGTATGGACGGCAAGACCGGCGGTGTGCTGGCTGCCATGACGACCGGCGACCGGAGTTATCTGTCTTCGGCCATGCGCAGCGCCTACCGGGGCGCGGGTCTTGCCCATGTGCTGGTAGTAAGCGGAATGCATGTGTCCATTTTGTGCGGTGATATCCTCAGCACACTCCTGCCCTACGAGTGGGAGCAGAGCTACCGCAGGCGCAGATGCCGGGCGGTATTCCGAAGTCTGCTGGCCTTTTTGCTGATGGGCGTGACCGGCTTCACACCCTCGGTATGCCGCGCCGCAGTGGCGGTCTGGGTCGGTGCACTGGGTGTGTGGCTGTACGGCCCGCCGGATACCCTTACCTCTCTGGCGGTGGCAGGTATCGTTATGACCGCAGGCAACAGCTATGCAGTGTGCGATATCGGCTTTGAACTTTCGTTTGCGGCGGTGGTGGGCACGGTGGCAGGCGGTGTGTGCATCCGCCGCGCCCGGGATGCGTGGTACCGCCAGTTCTGGAAAAACGCGAAAAATCCGGTGAAGCGCCCATGGTATTTCAAACTGCCGGAACGTCTTTGGGGCCTTGCGGAAAGCATTTGTATCTCGTTTTGTGCTTCGGTGGCCACATTCCCGGTGCTGGTGCTGCGCGGGCTGAGTGTGAGCATTTATGCGGTGGCATCCAGTGTGGCGGTGCTGTGGCTCATCCAGCCCATGATGCTGCTGGGCCTTGGCACGGCCTTTGCCGGCCTGGTACCCGCTCTTGCTCCGCTGTATGGGGTGCTGTCCGCAGCGTCTGCGGCGTTGACCGGCCTGCTCGACCGCTGGGCCGTCTGGATCTCTGCAAAACCGGGCGCGGGAATCTACTTCGATACGGCCTATGCAGCCATCGTGTGTCTGGTGCTGATCCTGTTGTGCTGGCTGGCGTTCCACTGGCGGGTACGGCTGCGGGTGGCAGGGCCATGCATCCTGCTGGCGGCAGCTGTTTCCATCGGGCTGGGCAATGCTCTCAGCCGGGATGTGGTGCACATCGACCTTGTAGGCAGCGCCAACGCGCCGGCAGTGGTCGTCACCCAGAACGATACCGCCGTGGTGCTGTTCCGGGGCGGAGCTTCTGCCCAGAACGCAGTGGAAAACCAGCTTGCCCGGCGGGGCGTGCAGACTGTGGAGCTTGTGGCAGACCTGCGCACAAACCCTAAAACGGCCTGTACACTGGAAGCAGAGCGGACACTTCTGGCAGCAGAAATGGCGGTGAACACAGCACAAAAGCTGCGGTGCACACCGGCTCTGGTGGAAATGCTGCGCACCCGGAATGGCTGTCTTGTGCGGCTGACTGTGGGCAACCGGCAGTTTGCCGTGGTCAATGGAACTGTAGAACTGGCAAAACAGGTCACAGTGCAGTGGCTGATGGCCTCCCCTGCAAAGCCGGATGCTGTGCAGTATAAAAATGTTCTGGCCCTGCGCAGCTATGACTGGATGGACAACAGAAAAGAACTGGCGGCATCCATCAGCCTGCGGCGGCACGGCGGGCTGAAAACGGAGTGATGCTTTGCAATCCGGGCAGAGTGTGGTACAATAGAACAACACCATAAGAGAAGGGAGGTGCCTGCATGGCGACCGAGACAAAACTCCGGCAGTTGGCGGACAAGGGCTGCCCGGTCTACTATTTTTATTCCAGTGAGCGGTATCTGGTGCGGCAGGCGGTCACGGCCATCACCCGCATCCTGACCGCAGACAGCGACGAGGATGCCACGGCTCTGGATGGAGCTGCGCCGGAGATCGAACAGCTCATCATGGCGGCGGGCACCATCTCATTTTTTGGTACCCGGCGTGTGGTGGTGCTGCCGGAGATCGACCCTGCAGCTTACAGTGACAAGGATCTGGAAGAGTTGAACAGCACCCTTTCCAGTCTGGAAAATGCTGTGGTGGTGCTGGGCAGCGTGTTTGAACTGGAGCGCAGCAAGCTCAAAACAGGCAAGCGCGCACAGAAGCTGATCGCGCAGTGCAAGGCGCTTGGCTACACCGAAGAATTGGCTAAGCCCAAGCCCTTTGAACTGAAAATGATGATGATCGATCGCGCAAAGGAGCAGAAAACCACCCTGCCGGACGGCGCAGCGGCGGCGCTGCTGGAGCGCTGCGGCGAGGATCCGTTCCTTTTGGAAAATGAGGTGGACAAGCTCTGTGCATTGTCCGGGTATCAGACGGTCACGGCAGCGATGGTGGCGGAAATGGGCACGGTCAGTCTGGAAGCAGACGTGTTCGAGATGATCCGCATGATCACGGCCAAAAACGCCACAGGTGCCTGCAAAAAGCTGCAGACTTTGCTGCGCCTGCAGCAGGAGCCCATTGCCATTACAGCGGCCATGATCGGCAGCTATGTGGATCTGTACCGGGTCAAGCTGGGGGCAGCAAAACGGAAAAATTACAGCACGGTATTCAAGGATTTTGGCTATAAGGGCAGTGATTACCGGCTCAAGCGGTCGGCCGAAACAGCCTCGCATTACACGCTGGGCCAGATCGAAAACTGTATGCAGGTGCTGCTGGAACTGGACCAGAGCCTGAAAAGCCAGCCTACCGATGACCAGATCCTGCTGGAAACAGCGCTGTGCCGGTTGGCAATGGCGGGGAGCGGACGATGAAGGAAAACGAAATGATCCATACAGGCCGGGTGCTCATTGTGGAGGGCAAGTACGATGCGGCCCGGCTCTCCCATCTGACCGATGCCATGATCCTGCTGACGGATGGCTTTGGCATTTACAGCGACAAAAAGCGCCAGCAGCTGTTCAAAGCGCTGGCGCAGAAAAACGGCCTGATCCTGCTCACGGATTCGGACGCAGCAGGCTTCCGCATCCGCACCTACATCACCAATCTGGTGGGAGAAAAGAATGTGGTGCAGGCTTACGTGCCCGCGATCCACGGCAAGGAAAAGCGCAAGGAACAGCCCGGCAAGGAGGGCCTGCTGGGGGTCGAGGGCGTGGACGATGCCATTGTTCTACAGGCGCTGCGGGATGCCCTTGGCGCTGAGGCGGGTGCCGCAGCGGCCCGCCCGGAAGGACGGCAGATCACCTATACCGACCTCTACGAGTGGGGGCTTTCCGGCAGGCCGGGCAGCGCCGAGCGCAAGGCAAAGCTTCTGAACGCGCTGGGCCTGCCGCCGCGTCTTTCCAAAAAGGAGCTGGTGGAAGCGCTGAATCGACTGTATACTTTTGAACAATTGGACGAACTGCAGTTGAAAATTCTGGATAGCTGACTGCATGGCGCAGGGGTGAGCACACCGTTCACCTCTGCGCTTTTTTTG
Organism: Faecalibacterium taiwanense; assembly: GCF_036632915.2. Taxonomy (NCBI): domain Bacteria; kingdom Bacillati; phylum Bacillota; class Clostridia; order Eubacteriales; family Oscillospiraceae; genus Faecalibacterium; species Faecalibacterium taiwanense. The sequence continues at coordinate 1,153,365 of NZ_CP155552.1, forward strand.
TGCCCGGAACATCCCACCGCTGGCGCAGAAGTTCCAGCGCATGAGTTTCCAGACGGGAAACATAGCTGCGGCTGATGTCCAGCAGTTTTGCAGTTTCCAGCTGGGTCAGCGGCGGCTGGCCGGAAAGACCATACCGCAGCAGAATGATCTGTCGCTCCCTGGCGGGCAGGCCGTCCAGCAGCTGCCGCATCCGGCGGATATCGTCCTGCGTTTCGCAGGTGTCCTCCATGCAGAAGCTGTCCTGCAGCACATCGGCCAGCGTCAGCGCAGAGTCACCATCTGATTCCAGCGCTTCCTGCAGCGAGACGGTCCCGCCGGTTTTGCGGTTCCGGCGGAACTGCATCCGGATCTCATTTTCAATGCATCGGCTGGCGTAGGTGGAAAAGCGTGCCCGACGGTCAGAGTCGAAAGTATCCACTGCTTTCATCAGGCCGATGGTGCCGATGGAAATAAGGTCGTCCTGATCGCCGGGCAGGGCGTAGTATTTTTTTACGATGTGTGCCACCAGACGCAGATTGTGCCGGATCAGTTTTTCCCGTGCGGCAGGGTCACCGGCACGCAGTGCGGAAAAGGCTTCGGTTTCCTCCCGGGCAGAGAGGGGCCGCGGAAAGCTGCCGCTTTCCAGATGAAGCGCCAGAACCAGAAACTTTGTGGCAAAAAATTTCAGAAGAGATAAAAACATGCCGACCCCTCCCCATAGTATCATAAACGGTTACTGTAATTTATGAAGGAGGGCTTGCCTTTTTTCCGGACTCCGGGGCGAACAGTTCTGCCTCATTGTCCACAAAATACTGATAGGCGTCCTTGTCTGCAATCAGGTAGACAGGATTCTGCAAAATCGACCTGATGGAAAACCAGGTGAACGAACGCCCGGTTTTGTTTTGATGCCCAGCCGTCCCAGTTCTTCAATCAGGCTGGAAAAGTCGCTGATGTTGCGGCTGATGCGGTCCAAACGGTAGACCACGATGGCCTTGAATTTCCGGTCCTTGGCCGCAGTCATCATCTTTTTGAAATCTGGGCGGTTCAGGTTGCCGCCGGAAAAGCCCTCGTCCTCAAAGACAACGGCATGTTCCGCGGCAGCATCGCCGTAGTGAGTGCGGATATATTCGCGGCAGAGGTCGATCTGATTTCCGATACTTTCGCCCTTGCCGGTATAGCGGGACTTGCGGGAATAGATGGCAATGGTGTCGGCAGTTTTGGCCATGAGATACTCCTTTCCTGTTGTCCGGTGGCCGTAGATGCGGCTATTGTAGCATGGCAGGCCATCTTTGTAAAGAAAAATAACGATAGTCATACATATTTCATCATACTACGAACGGAGGTGTCAAGGATGTGACAAGGCAGAACAAGCGAGGAAGTCAGGATGTTTGACTATTTCTATGGGCAGTCGGGCGAGATGTTCTCGTATTTCCGGGTGCCCAAAATTTTATTCCGGGACATAAAATTCAAGGACCTGTCCACTGATGCCAAAACGCTGTACGGCATCCTGTTGGACCGCATGGGGCTGTCGGTGAAAAACGGATGGCTGGATGAGCAGGGAAGGGTGTATATCATTTTTCCTGTGCAGGAAGTGATGGATGCACTGGGCTGCGCAGACAACAAGGCAACCAAACTGTTCCGGGAATTGGAAAAGTTTGGTCTGATTGAGCGCAAACGGCGCGGGCTGGGAAAACCCAATCTGATTTACGTCAAAAACTTTGCAGACCCGCGTTTCCGGAATCGTGAAAAGAACGGTTCCGGTGCCGCGGATTCAGCGCAGCAGGAAACGGCAAAATCACGAGGAAATAAGACTGAGTGGAATAAAACCGAGGGGAGTGAACCTGATCCTTTCTCTTCCGACGCGGAGGACGAATCGGATGAGCGCACACGGCTGGAAGCGTATTTTATGCAGTCGTTGGAGGTGGACTTGCTGCTCCGGGCCTGCCCGGATGAGGAGGACACCATCCATCAAATCGTGAATCTTCTGGTGGATAGGTAACCTGAGCTGTTTTCAACTGCCAATGCAAATCTTATTCGGTATGCCCGAAGATCGTCGCAAATGTATTCCTTCAATGGTAACAATCATGGAGATTAGTGTTTATCTGGAGATTACCAAAGGATAAATACCAGCACGCATTCTACCGCAGTGAACTTCAGAAACACGGAATCATTCAATCCATGTCCAGAAAAGGTAACTGCTATGACAACTGTATTATGGAGACCTTCTTTGGTAGATTGAAAAATGAAATGTTCTATGGTTTTGAGAAAGATTATCCTTCCTTTGAAGCATTCTCCAAAGCTATTGTTGATTATATCGACTATTACAATAACAGCAGGATTCAAGCGAAAACAAAATGGATGCCTCCTCTAAATTCAGGGAAGCATCCATGATGGAAGCTTAATTATTCAATTTTGAACCGGTGTCCAGAAAACCGGGTACATATCATTTCATAGAAAGCTCTTTTGCATTTTCACAGTCCAGCTGTAAATATTTTTTTCCGTCTTTTTGGAAAAGCATGCTGCTTTGTTCCATAAATACCCTCCTTGCTGCAAGTAATAAAACCATCTCTATATGGTGATATTCTCAGAATTTCATCTGTCTGCATATTCTGGCACCATTGACATAAATGTCATTTGCCAGTTCTGTAACAAGCCGCATATCCTGCCAGGTTTCACACTTATTCCCCATAAAAGTAATGTTATCAAAATGGACATCATGGACACGTACTTCTTCTGTCGGTGTCTGATACCCCCGGATCATGGAGACCGGGATATCTCCGTTCAGCACCTGGATATTATCAAAATAGATATCATTAATCTCTCCTTTGGCAAGCTGTTCCGTATATCTGCAGAGCAGAACCTTAATATCGAACAGTTTCTGTTCTGCCTGCTCTACTCTGATATTTTTATAATGTATATCATGAACATGGCCGCCATCTGCCTGATGGATGGAAAGCGCCGCACCACCCATGTTTCCTTCATACTGGCAGTGTATAATATCACAATCCTCAAATACTAGGTCGTGGATTTCGCTCTGGAGGGCATAACCAAGCTCTATGGCATTACCGGGTTCTGCATTCCAGATCACGTTATTGTGAACACGCACTTTTGTTACGTCACGTACCGTTGACGGATCTTCAAACAATCTTTGGGATTTGATGCAGATACTGTCGTCTGTGGAACGGATAAAGCAATTTTTTACCTCTACGTCCTGGCTGCTCGTAATATCAATACCGTCTCCCGTTACAATCCTCGACATAATATTCATATCATCAATCACAACATGGTCACACGCCGCAGGAACTACATGCCAGGAAGGACCGTCTACAGCAGTAAAGCCTTTTAAGAGTACATTATTACACCACTTGGCATAGATAAAGAAACGGTCTGCATTACTGTCCGGCAGATGCCAGCAGGCTCCGTTGATAATTCCGTTTCCTACAATGGAAATATTGTCACAATGGTCTGCGTATACACAACCTGATACAACAGCACCTTCCTCTATGTAAACCGTATCATTGGACTTTAAGGTAAGAACTCCTACATTATATACCTTGCCCTTTTCAAAGCAGATGGTGGTATCTGCCGGCTTCTCAATCCTGTGCGAGCAAAGCACAAACAATGCATCATGAAGACCACCATCTGTCTCTACAGTAAACTTTCTCGGTTCATCAAGATGGATATGGACTGTTTCTCCTTTTACAAAAGGAACTATGCCAAAGCTGGACGGACGGATTTCAAGTTTTTCATATGGTGTATGGATTGAAATCTCCAGATCATACGCTTCGTTATCTACTACTACAACATAGTCAAACGAATCTGTATGGTATACCACACGCTCTGTTCCATTGCAGGTAACACTGTATTTTGTTGATTTTTCCAATTCATCTACAGATTTTAAAATAAATCTCGGTTCCTTGACCGGGTCCGGATTAGGATAATAAATCAAATCATTTTCAAAATCCTTCATATCTCTTTTCTCCTCGCTCCATCATAAATACTTATGATTCATACTGCCTATAATCAATTACCAGAGCTATTATTTAATTCTTCGTTAATCTCTTTGAGAATCTGGTCACCACCCTGATTCTTCCAGTTTTCAACAAAAGTATCAAATTCGCTGATATCTGCTTTTCCTATAATAATCTTTGCAAATGTTTCTTCTTCCATTTTTTTCAGGTTAGCCCATTTTGCCTGCATGGTTTCTGTCTGACCGCTATATGCATTGTAAACCGGTATATATTTATCATTTAATATAAGTATATTCTTTCTGTCTCGAAATGGCAATACTTTCTTAGACAACAAGAGCGGAGCCCTTTGCAAGGCCCCGCTCTTATTCATAGAGAAAACCACAAGCTATGCTTGTGGAAGAAAAGAGCCGTAGCGTCGAAACGGTAGAAAAAGAACCTCCTTTTGCTATAATTAGAAGCGGGTAACGCCAACCGCATAGGGCCTTTGGTTCGGCCTACTTTTTGGAGCTGGGCCTCTCGTGCCAGCAGCTCGAACAGAATATCCCGGCCCTCTTCACCGACCCCGCGTGCGGCCATGTGCTGCGGGCGAAAGGTTTCGTACAGGACGAGAACGGCTGGGTGGAGCTGAACGCCACCGCCGACGGCCTGACGGCAAACGCTATCCCCAAGGGGCAGAAAGTGCTCATCGTGATCGGGGAGAGGCTGGAGAAAGAACGGATTGAGGTGAGATTAAAGGGGTAAGGCGGATCCCCCGTATATCGTTGTATCTTTCCATAAATAGTTTGTCTCCCGCCCAAAGTAGGCGTATAATAGGGGAAAAGAAACGCTAAAGGAGAATCCCCTATGAACGGCACCGCATTGCGCAAACCGACTGCCCGGCGGGTGGTGGGCATGGTGGCGGGCATCGTCATCATCGCCCTTGGCATTGCGCTTTTCAAGCAGTCCCACCTCGGCAACGACTCCATCAGCGCCCTGAACATGCGGCTGGCGGAGCTGCTCGGCATCTCGCTGGGCACCCAGAACCTGTGCACGAACATCCTGTTTTTCCTGCTGGAATTCTGGTTCGGGCGCAAGTACATCGGCCTTGGCACCTTCGTCAACGGCATCTGCATCGGGTACATCGTCACGGCGTTCTATGACCCCATTCACGCCCACTTCGGCGACGCGCCGTCGCTGGCGGTGCAGTTGGCGTGGGTCATCGCGGCGGTGCTGGTCACGGCGCTGGGCGCTTCGCTCTACCAGACCGCCGACCTCGGCATCGCACCCTACGATTACCTTTCCCTCGGTCTGCGGGACTACACACCCTGCCCGTACTTCGGGTGCCGCATCTTCACCGATGCGCTCAGCGCCCTGCTGTGCTGGCTGCTGGGTGGCCTTGTGGGCCTTGGCACCTTGATCTGTGCGTTCTGCCTTGGACCCTTCATCCAGTTCTTCGATCGGACGTTCTCCCAGAAGGTGCTGCAATACAAACCGAACAATTGAGAAACCCCGCGGCGTCAAATCATACGCTGCGGGGGTCTTTTTTATTGCTGCCGTTAAGCAGAAAGAAAATGAAGGAGATTTATCTTTCAAAACCGCCTGTGGATTGCTGCGGCGATGGGGAGCCATAACAAACCCATCAGACAGGCTTTGGAAGAAGTAAATTTTTCGAATCTGCTTGTAGAAAACGGCGGTCTATGGTAGCATGAAATCAAAGAAAAACAGGAGGGCTTACACATGGTTTTACTGGTTGTGGATACACAGAAAGGTATCGTGGATGAACGCCTGTATGCGTTTGAAAAGTTTGTCAGCAACATCAGGAAACTAATCCGGACTGCCCGCGAACAGGGAATTGAGGTCGTCTATGTCCAGCATGACGATGGGCCCGGCACCGGTTTCTCCATCGGGGACGATGAATTCGAGGTCTATTCCGGGTTTGCGCCACTGCTGACTGAAAAACGGTTCGTCAAAACCGTATGCAGTGCGTTCAAAAAAGAAAGCGGTCTGCTGGAATATCTGACGGAAAAGGGCGAAAAAGATGTGATGGTCTGCGGCATTATGACCGACTTCTGCATCAATGCAACGGTGGAGGCGGGCTTTGAGCATGGCCTGCACATGATCGTTCCTGCCTATGCAAATTCCACGCAGGACAACGAGTACATGACAGGGGAGCAGAGCTACCACTATTACAATGAGTTCCTCTGGCCGGACCGCTATGCCGATTGTGTGCCCATGGACAAGGCGCTGGAGCTGCTCAAAAAGTGAGGTGTTTACAATGATTTCTGAAAAAGTAAAAAATCAGATTCAAGTGGTGCAGGGTGATATTACCAAACTGGACTGTGACGGCATCGTGAATGCAGCCAACCGCAGCCTGTTGGGTGGCGGCGGTGTGGACGGTGCCATCCACCGGGCAGCAGGGCCGGAACTGTTGGCGGAGTGCCGCACGCTGCACGGCTGCCGCACCGGAGAAGCAAAAATCACTAAGGGCTACCGGTTGAAAGCAAAGTATATCATTCATACAGTAGGGCCGATTTATCCCGGCACAGCAGAGGATGCCGCGCAGCTGGCGGACTGCTACCGCAATTCGCTGGACCTTGCCAAAGAGCATGACGTCCACAGCATTGCGTTCCCGGCAATTTCGACCGGTGTGTATGGCTACCCGCTGGAGGATGCCACAGCGATTGCAGTTAAAACGGTGGCGCAGTGGCTGGAAGATCATGCGGATTACGCCATGCAGGTGATTTTCTGCTGCTTTGATGCCCGGACGGAGCGGGTGTATCAGGCAAGAACTCTGCAACAGTGAAAGCGGCAGGATGGTCGTGGAACTGTATCTTGGTAAACAGGATGGGCATGGCTCCCGAATCCTGTACTGAAAATGGAGTAAAGATTGAAATACAGAGAAATCGCAGATGGCATTTTTGTTGACCGTCCCAACCGCTTTATTGCCCATGTGGGAGTGAATGGAGCAGTGGAAACCGTCCATGTCAAGAACACCGGGCGGTGCAAGGAACTGCTACTGCCCGGTACGGCAGTTCGGCTGGAAGTGTCGGATAACCCGAAACGCAAAACAAAATACGACCTTGTGGCGGTACACAAGCAGGGCCTCGGCTGGGTCAATATGGACAGTCAGGCACCCAATAAGGTGGTAGGGGAGTGGCTTGCAAAACAGGGCTACGACTATATCAAGCCGGAATTCACCTATGGGAAGTCCCGCATCGACTTTTATATGGAAAAGGGCGAGCAAAAGTATCTGATGGAAGTCAAAGGCTGCACACTGGAAGTGGACGGTATCGGCTATTTCCCGGATGCACCTACCGAGCGCGGTGTGAAGCACCTGCACGAGCTGGCACAGGCACAACGGAAGGGATATCAATGCGCAGTGGCTTTCGTGATTCAGATGGAAGGCATCATTGAGGTGCGGCCAAATGTCAGCACACAGCCGGAGTTTGGCACGGCACTGGCCGAAGCAAAGGCCGCAGGTGTGCGGGTGCTGTTTCTGCTCTGCCGTGTGGGGCGTGACAGCTTGGAAATCGTGGAGCAGAGGGAAGGCTGAAAAATTTTTCAGAAAACCTCTTGACCCTGACGCAGCGTCATAGCGTATACTGTGGCTGTCGCAAGGGAGGACAGCAAGATGATGACAGTGAACGAAGTGAGCAAGCGGACCGGAGTGAGCATCCGGACCCTGCAATATTACGATAAAATCGGTCTGCTGCGTGCGGCGGGCCGTACCGAAGCAGGCTATCGGCTGTATGACGATGCCGCGCTGGAACGTTTGCAGCAGATCTTATTGTTCCGGGAACTGGAATTTCCGCTGAAGGACATCCGGAAAATCGTGGAGAATCCTGCTTTTGACCGGCAGAAAGCACTGGAACAGCAGATCACACTTCTGACATTGAAAAAGCAGCATCTTGAAAATCTGATCGGCCTTGCGCAGAAAATTCGATCCACAGGAGGAATGGTTATGGACTTAACCGCATTTGATACGCAGAAGATCAAGAAGTATACCGAGCAGGCCAAAAAGGAATGGGGCGAAACGCCGGAATACAAAGAGTTTGAGGAAAAAACTGCCCATAAGACCGAGAAAGAGGTCAAGGACATGAGCAGTCAACTGATGGACATCGTGGCGGCATTCGGCGGGATGCAGAGCAAAGACCCGGCGGACTCTGAAGTGCAGGCACAGGTGAAGAAGCTGCAGGAGTTTATCACAGAGCACTACTATAACTGTTCCAAGGTGATCCTGAATCAGCTGGGGCAGATGTATGGGGCAGGCGGAGCGTTTACGGAAAACATCAATGCTGCCGGCGGTGCCGGTGCCGCAGAATTTGCGCAGAAAGCCATTGAGATTTATTGCAAGTGAGCCCAAAAACGCTTTGCGTGATTCAGTTACAGAAATCATAACTAGGAAATGTTATCATATAGACACAAGAAACACACCGATAACATTCCGATGGAGGATTTCGATATGAAGGAAAAGTTTTACATCTGCAATCACTGTGGCAACCTCGTCACTACCATCCATAACGCAGGCGTTCCGCTGGTCTGTTGCGGGGAGAAAATGAAAGAGCTGGTTCCCAATACGGTGGAAGCCAGCGGCGAGAAGCATCTGCCGGTGGCAGAGCTTTCTGGCAGTCGTCTCACGGTCACAGTGGGCGCGGTGGAGCACCCCATGGCGGATGTTCACTATATTCAGTGGATTTTTGTGGAGACTGAGAACAGCGGGCAGATCCGCTATCTGAATCCGGGGCAGGCTCCCAACGCGGTGTTTGAACTGGGAAGTGAAAAGCCGGTGGCTGTTTACGCATACTGCAATCTGCATGGGCTCTGGATGACGAAACTCTGATACAATCAATGCAAACGGGGAGTGATTTGATGTCACTCCCTGTTTTTTGATGAGAACTTTATGCGGTTCTTTTGGTTCGGAACTGTGTATAAATGGGATGGATAAAATGAGTAGGCACACTATATGCGTTTGTTAAACGCTAACAGCGTTCAATTTTTTGCGTTGAATCGTGAAAATGAGACCTGTGAAAAACGTAGAAAATTTGATATGTTTGCGCTGCAAACTAAGGCATATTGATGTTTTTGAAACGAGTTTATAGTGAAATATGTGTAATTCGAGTGCAGATATTCATTCTTGTGAGTTTGTTGTGTGAATTTGTCACGTTCCGCCGCAAAAAAGGACTTGACGGAAAAAATACTCTGTGGTAATTTATGAGCAAATTCGCTTTTGTGAAATAAAGTCGAATTTGAATCCGCGATTTGCGGAAAAAGAAGGGGATTACACAGGAACAGCTGAGTATAATGCTGAATATTAGTGCGAACCATCTTGCAAAAGTTGAAACGGGAAGCCGCTGCTGCTCGATTGAGTTGCTGCAGGATCTTTCGTCCTGCCTGAATGTCAGAACGGACTATCTGCTGAACGGAGATGCACCGCATAACAACCATCTGAGGGAAAGACTGACGTTTCTTGCACAGGAATTAGAAAAGATTACGGCGGACCTCCCGGTATGGGGATAGGAAAAAGCAAAATCCTCTTTTTCAATGCCCAAAAGCGTGGTAGAATAGGTAAAAGATTCAGTATCTGAAAAACGGAGCGCGCAACAATGAAGATTCTGGTCAGCGCCTGCCTGCTGGGCGAAAACTGCAAATACAGCGGCGGAAACAATTACAATCAGGCGGTTTGCGATTTTGCGCGGGGGCATCAGGTGGTTCCGGTCTGCCCGGAGGTGCTGGGCGGCCTGCCCACACCGCGGTGCCCGGCGGAAATCGCGCAGGGCGTTGTCACGAACAAGGAGGGCATCAATGTGGACCGGGAGTTCCGGGCGGGCGCAGCCAAGGCCCTTGCCATCGCAAAAGAAAATGGGGTGGAGCTTGCCATCCTGCAATCCCGCAGCCCCAGCTGCGGCGTGAAGGAAATCTACGACGGAACGTTTTCCGGGACAAAGATTCCCGGACAGGGTGTTTTTGCCAAGATGCTGATGGACGAAGGCATCCGTGTTCTGGATGCCGGGGAATTGCCTAAAATTATCTTGAAAAATGAGGACGGAAAATGTCAATCAAACTGATTTGCAGCGATATTGACGGTACGCTGCTGCAATACGGCAAAAAGGAACTGGAAGACGAGATCTTTGAGCAGATACGGGAGCTGCATCGGCGCGGCATTCTGTTTTGCCCGGCATCCGGTCGGCAGTATACCAGCCTGCGCAAGCTCTTTGCACCGGTGGCAGACTGCTGTGTGTTTCTTTGTGAGAACGGCGGCGTGATCTATAAGGACGAACAGTGCATCGCCAAGAACCCGATGCCCCGTGCGCTGGCCGAAGAAATTGCCAACGACCTGTGGACCCGCAGCGACGGGCAGGGCGAAGTGATGCTCTCCGGTCAGAATACCGCCTACCTGATGGAGCGGGGCATGGGAATGCTCCAGCGCATCCAGTTCATCGGGAACAATTATCAAATCATCCATGACCCTTCCGAGGTGCCGGAGGAGATCACAAAAGTATCGGTGTATCTGCACGAAGGCGTAGAATCTTACACGGAACGGTTTGTCCCACGATGGAAAGAGGCGAACTGCGCTGTGGCAGGGCCGTACTGGATCGACACCACCTTTGCCAACAAGGGCATCGGTGTGCGCAGCATCTGCAAGACTCTGGACATCGCCCTTGCCGATGTGATGGCTTTTGGCGACAATTATAACGATGCGTCGATGCTGGACATTGTGGGTGTGCCCTACATTATGGATGGTGCCGCCGCACCGCTGCGGGAAAAGTACCCGAACCATACACTCCGCCCGGAGGATGTGCTGCGGGAGTTCTTGAAGCAGAACTGAATTTTGCACGCATGTGTGCAAAATTCAAAATGATACGATATAAGGAAATATTTTGACATGACGAAAGTGCTTTTCATCTGCCATGGCAACATTTGCCGCAGCCCAATGGCCGAGTTTGTGATGAAAGATCTGGTGGACAAAGCCGGACTTTCCGACCAGTTTGAAATCGCATCCGCCGCCACCAGCACCGAGGAGATCGGCAACCCGGTCTATCCGCCCGCCCGGCGGAAGCTGGCCGAGCACGGCATCTCCTGCGAGGGTAAAACCGCCCGGCAGATGACCCGGCGTGATTACGAAACCTACGATTATCTGATCGCCATGGATTACAACAACCTGCGCAATATGGCGCGCTTTGTGGGCGGCGACCCGGAGCATAAAGTGTCTCTGCTGATGGATCATACCCGTCGCCCCGGCGATGTGGCCGACCCGTGGTATACCGGGGATTTTGAGGCTACCTGGCAGGATGTGCTGGAAGGCTGCACGGCTCTGCTGGAAGAACTGCGCTGACAGGAGAATTTTATGACAGAGCGTTATTGTGAAGGTGAACGGTTTGCTGACCTGTCGTTCACCGAGGAGACTTTTGAGGACTGCGACTTTACCGACTGCGTGTTTGTGGATTGCTCCTTTACCAAATGCGAACTGGATCATACCACGCTGAACGAGTGCAAATTCGTGCGGTGTGAGATCACAGGTCTGCGCAGCACCCATTCTTCGGTGCAGTCGCTGGATTTTGAGGACTGCCGTTTGCAGGAAATCGAGTGGGCACCGCTGATGTCCAACGGTGCCTTCCCGGACCCTATCCACACGCTGAAAGAGTGCAGTCTGAAATATAACACCTTCACCGAAATGAACTTTAACCGCTTCGACTTTTCGGACGGCAACGAAATTGTCGGCTCCATGTTTGCCAAATGCGAGATGCAGCTGGCGAATTTCAAGGGTGTAGAACTTCACGAAACGGAGTTCTACCAGTGTGATCTGCGCAAGGCGGATTTCCGGGATGCTACAGGCTATAAAGTGGACATTCTGGGCAGCCGCCTGAAGGATGCGAAATTTTCGCTGCCGGAAGCGGTGAATCTGTTGGCAGATTTGAAGATCAAGCTGTCGTAAGAAGGAGAGAAAATGCGTCAACTCATCATTGCCCGAAAAGACCTGCAGATGTCTCCCGGTAAGCTGGCGGCGCAGTGCTGCCACGCTTCGCTGGCATTCCTCACCGACCCCATCGGCATGGGACAGGGCGTGGAACCCATCGAGAAAGACGGAGAAATTACCGGCTATCGGGCAGAAATCATGTTGGAGAAAGCAACCTATGAAGAATGGTTCGATGGCTCTTTTACCAAAACTATCTGCGGGGCAAAGAGCCGCAATCAGCTGCTGAAAGCAAAAACCATTGCCGAAGAACTGGGGCTTGTGGAAAACAAAGACTTCTTCCTTATCCGGGATGCCTGCCACACCGAGCTGGAACCGGAAGAATTTGATGAAAACGGAGAAGGCATGACCCTGACCTGCATCGGCTTCCGCCCGCTGCCGGATGAAATTGCACACCAGATCAGTTATAAATTTCATTTGTATTGATTCCTGATTTACGGAATACGAAAGAAAGTCCCGGCCATTCTCCTGTGATTTGCAGGAAAATGGCCGGGATAGTTTGCTTTTTATTGAAGATTCATCCATGCCGCCGGCTCGTCCGCCGTCTGCTGTTGTTGTTCCTCGGCAGAGATGGTGGGTGTGCCATCGCCCTTCTGCGCACCGTAACTGCCGAACCCGGCGTGACAGCCGCCGTCAATGACCGTTTCGGTAGTGTCCTGCGGAAGATTTATGCGGTCGGCTTCGTACTTTTCGCGGTTCAGTACGCCGTCCTCGCTGCCGTAGGCGGCATAGACCCGCAGGCCGCTGTCGGTCAGGTCTGCGTGGTAGTAGTCGCTGACGTAAATGCCGAATGCGATTCAGACGGCCAGCAAAACAGCCAGCAGGCAGAGGAACACTCTGAGGGGAAACGATTTTTTCTTCTGGTTCTTCATAGAACTCCTTTATTTTATAAGCATTTTCCGCAATCGCTGCAGCCGTTGCAGATCAACTTGCTGCCGCAGGTCTCGCAGTTTGCGCGGAAATGAGGCACATAGAGATCTTCCTGCGGGATGGGGTAACCCCAGTCGTCCACGAGGTCAAAATGAATGGGCCTGCCCTGAAAATTCATGCCGGATTTACAGGCCATTCGGCTTTGCAGCTGCTTGTTTGGCAGGTGGTAGCGCCTGCCGTCCTTGATGAACACGGTGCCGGTCTCGATAAAGCAGAAGGTCACGTTGGCATCCACGCATTCCTGCCGGAGAGACTTGACCCAATCAAAATTGCAGGGGCGGGCACCATCATAGTTTTCGCCGCCGCAGATGACCTGCTCGATCTGCCCGGCGGTAAGGTACTGCCGGATGCTTACTGGTCCGATGAAGGGCGCGCACATGATGCCCTTGTGCTTGAAGGGCAGGTCAAACAGAATTTTGTCAGGGCTGAAAAGGGCTTTCATGATTTGCTGCAGCGCATCATGTCCTCGACGCTCCCAGCGTCCTCAAAGGACGATTTGATGGGTGTGTAGGGATAAGCTGTAAAAAGAAGCATGGACGCCCCCGAAAAGGAGAGCGTCCATGCTTCTTGCTGTATCCGAATGGAGGAGATTGCGAAATCAGTGATTGTCCGGGCAGACGATTTCCAGCATCTGATCGAAAACCTCTTCCATCTGCCGCACCAGTGTGAACTGGGTGCGGGCGCGGTCGAGGTTGTGATCCGGGCGAGCAATATGGAAATAATGGTCGCCCTCCAGATAGTCGGTCAGAAAACGGATGCCGCATTCCAGTGTCATGAGCCTTGCACCCCATGCAAGGCTCTTTTTTTCTGCCATGCTCATGGATGCCCCGGCAGTGGAGAGATACCCTTTGGCGAACACTTCGTACAGATGCAGGTCAAAATGGACTTTGCTCTGGTCAGGTTCGTCCTCGGCGCAGTCGTTGGCACCGGTGCGGATGGAATCGCCGAAGTCGTAGGCCGAAAGCCCCGGCATCACGGTGTCGAGGTCAATGACGCAGATGCCTTTTCCGGTAGCGGCATCGATGAGGACATTGTTGATCTTGGTGTCATTGTGGGTGACGCGCAGAGGAATTTCGCCAGCTGCCAGCTGATCCAGCAGGACATGGCAGTCCTGCTCCCTCGCATGGATAAATTCGATTTCCGGCGCAATGTTCTTTGCGCGGCCCAGTGCATCGGCGGCGAGGGCTTTTTCAAAATTGGCATAGCGGTTGGGCGTGTCGTGGAAGCGGGCGATGGTTTCGTGGAGGGTGGAGGCCGGATAATCCTCCAGCTGGTTCTGGAATTTGCCCAGTGTCTCGGCCACGGTGCGGAAGTCGGTTTCGCTGCCGACCTGCTGCAAACAGATGGTATCTTCTACAAAGTCGTAGGCACGCCATGCGCCGCCGTCTGCATCCAGATAGCAAGTCGACCCCGACAAAGTTGGGATGACGTTCAGCGTTTCCCGTGCTGGGTCGCCGCCCTCGGCAAGAATTTTCGCCCGCAGATGCCGGGTCACGCCGCAGACATTCTCCATCAGGCCCACCGGGTTAGTAAAGGTATCTGTGTTGATGCGCTGCAAAATAAAGCGTTTGGAATGATCTTCCCGCCAGACCACAAAGGTGTCGTTGATATGCCCCTCACCATAGTGGTGAGCATCGCAGAGCACAGGCCCGCCAAAATCAAAGGCATTTGCAGCAGACTGGAGCAAAGAAAGGGTAACGGATTTCATCATAAATTCCTCGTTTTCGTTATACTTCATGCCGTTTTGTCGGGGCGGGGCGTTTTCCCTGCCGCGTCTGACGGCGGTATTCGTTGGGGGTCATGCCCTCCGCCTTGCGGAAGCACTGGGAGAAATAGCTGGGGGAGGAAAAGCCCATCAGCTCGCTGATCTGCGCCAGACTGTAGCTGGTGTTGCCTAGCATATGCTTGCTCTCCTCAATGCGGCGGCGGTTCAGGTAAGTAATGGGGGAAATGCCGTACTCCCGCTGGAAGGTGTGGGCCAGATAGTATTTGTTCAGGTGGGCAAGCTCTGCCAGCAGGTCCAGCGAGATATCCTCGCGGTAGTTGGTGTCCAGATACCGCTTGATCTCGGCGCACTCCCGGTTCTCGGTCGGGGCAGCCTCCTCCAGCTGCAGCGAAATGGTGGTGCAGCGCACTAGCCAGATCAGCAGTACCTCCAGCAGGTCCTGACAAACGGTCTCGCAGCCGTCTAAGCTGCGGTCGGCCTCGGCCAGCAGCATGTGCAGCAACGTGACCATCCGCTCCCGGTTCTCCCGGCAATTGAAGATGGCGTAGTTCGTATCCGCCTTGCTGAACAAAAACTCCATGCTGGCAACGCCCAGCACGATATACTCCAAGGGCGAGGCGTTCAGGCTAAGCTCGGTATGCTCCACCTGCGGGTTCACAATGACCATATCGTCCGGCTTTACCGGGAACAGCTGCCCGGCAAGGTAGAACTGTCCCTCGCCGCTGAGGCAGTAGAACAGCTCCGTGCAGGAGTGGGTGTGGGTGGTACTGTTCCAATCGCCGCCAAATTTGCTTTTGCTGATGTACAGCAGCCGGAAGGATTCCCGCGGAGCGGGCGCGTGGCGGATATCAAAGCGCTGGGTACTCATAGATGATCGGCTCCTTCGGGAAACGCAAATTTTCTAAAAATAAACGCAACATTCTAAAAACACTATCAAAAAATGGTGCGTTGTTTCGTGCACTTTACCCTCATTATAGAGGGAACATACAAAAAAAGCAAGCCCTGATTTTAGGCTAATTTTTATATTTTTGTTTCTCAAGTCCCTTCGAAATATGTCAAAATAGTTACAGGCTGGGGATTATGCTGAAACTTTTAAAAGATTTTTAGCACTTTTGCTGGAAGAATTTTTCAGAAAGCAACATCTATAAAAAATGAAACAACAAACCTCTTGAGCAAGGAAGCGAAAGAATTTATATTGGAGGCAGAAAAACACACAGTCCTTCGGGCAAAGCCTGTTTGCCCGGCTGTGTTTGAACGGAACAAAATGATGGAGGCAACACAGTATGAATCGTATTTCTCGTCGTAATTTCCTGAAGGCGGCCGGCGTTGGCGCCGCTGCACTGGGTCTGGCTGCCTGCGGCGGCTCTTCCAGCTCCACCGCATCCAGCGTGGCATCCTCCACCGCCGCTTCTTCCGCAGCGGCGGCTGCAGACGTTACCATCAAGGTAGCCGCCATCGAGACCGGCTACGGCGCTGATATGTGGAAGAAGGTCGCCGAGGCCTTTACCGCACAGACCGGCATCAAGGTGGACCTGACCACCGACAAAAAGCTGGAGGACGTCATCGGCCCCTCCATGCAGGGCGGCGACTACCCCGACGTTGTCCATCTGGCTACCGGCCGTGAAGCTGCTCTGACCGAGCAGTTCATCAAGGGCAACCTGATCGCCGACATCACCGATGTGCTGAGCATGACCGTGCCCGGCGAGAGCAAAAAGGTGAGCGAGAAGATCGCCGGCGGCTTTACCGACACTTCCCTGACCAACCCCTACGGCGACGGCAAAACCTATCTGGCGCCCATGTTCTACAGCCCCTGCGGCCTGTTCTACAACGCCGGTTTCCTGAAGGAAAAGGGCTGGGACGTGCCCAAGACCTGGGACGAGATGTGGACACTGGGCGACAAGGCTGCCGCTGAGGGCACCTACCTGTTCACCTACCCCACCACCGGCTACTTCGACGCCTTCTTCTATGCGCTGATGTACGCCGCAGGTGGCCCCGACTTCTTCAACAAGGCTACCCACTACGAAGAAGGCATCTGGGACACCCCCGAGGCAAAGACCTGCTTTGATATCGTGGCAAAGCTGGCTTCCTACACCAACCCCATCACCCCCGCACAGGCCAACGATCAGGACTTTACCCAGAACCAGCAGCTGGTGCTGGACAACAAGGCCCTGTTCATGCCCAACGGCACCTGGATCGTGGGCGAGATGGCCGAGGCTCCCCGGGCAGACGGCTTTGAGTGGGGCATGACCGCCCTGCCCGCTGTCAAGGCCGGCGGCGATGGTTACAGCTACACCTGGTTCGAGCAGGCATGGATCCCCGCCGGTGCCGAGCATCAGGATGCCGCCAAGCAGTTCGTGGCTTACCTGTACAGCGACGAAGCCTGCAAGCTGTTTGCCGAGAGCGGCGCTATCCAGCCTGTGCTGGGCATCGCCGACAGTCTGGAAGGCGACAACAAGATGTTCTACTCCATCTACGACAACGGCGCAAAGGCCGCCATGGGCAACTTTGCAGCCTTCAGTGCCATCCCCGGCGTGGAAGTGCGCACCGTGTTCTTCGACCCTGTCAACTCTCTGGTGTCCGGCAGCATGACCGAGCAGCAGTGGATCGACGGCATCAAGTCCGCCAGCGACCAGATGCGCGCCAACATCATCGAGTAATTAAGCCCTGCCCAGCGGGGGCGGTTTTTACCGCCTCCGCTTTTTTGGGCTGTACAGTACCATCAAGAAAGGAGCGGTCAATCCCCTATGAGAACGGATAAAAGCCGCAAACGGTTCGTATTCCTCTGTGTGGCACCGGCTACCATCCTGTTTTTCCTCTTTATGATCCTGCCCACCCTCAACGTGTTCCGCATGAGTTTGTATGAGCGGGGTGCCTATTCTCCCAACGAGACCTTTGTGGGGCTTAAAAACTTCCAGCATCTGCTGCGGGACGCCCAGTTCATCCGCTCCATGCAGAATATGATCCTGCTGGTGGTAACGGTCACCCTGATCACCTTCGCCTTTGCACTGGTATTTGCCGCCATCCTCACCCGGGAGAAGATCAAAGGACAGAACTTTTTCCGCATCATCTTCTATATCCCCAACATCCTGTCGGTGGTCGTCATCTCCGGCATCTTCTCTGCCATCTATAAGCCGGAAAACGGCATGCTGAACAGCATCATCGGTCTGTTCCGCAACATGAGCGACCCCATTTTGTGGAAGGGTGAAAAGCTGGTCATTCCCTCCATCATCATTGCCATGGTGTGGCAGGCCATCGGCTACTACATGGTCATGTATATGGCCTCCATGTCTGCCGTGCCCATCAGCCTGTACGAGAGCGCCAATCTGGACGGTGCCGGGCGGCTGACCCAGTTCTTCCAGATCACCATCCCCCTCATCTGGACGAATATCCGCACCACTTTGACCTTCTTCATCATCTCCACCATCAACATGGCCTTCCTCTTCGTCAAGGCCATGACAAGCGGCGGCCCCAACGGCGCATCGGATGTGGCGCTAAGCTATATGTACAGCCAGAAGGACGCCGGTCTTTACGGTTACAGCATGGCCATCGGCGTGGTAATCTTCCTGTTCTCGTTTGCCCTGTCCGCCTGTGTCAACAAGGTCACCAACCGCGATACGCTGGAATTTTAAGGAGGGAAGAAGATGCAGAATACCACCGAAAAATCTTCCCGCTCTGCGGAAGGTCTGTACAAGTTTTTCATCTATTTTGTGCTGGTTCTGCTGGCCGTTACCATCATCGTGCCGGTGGCATGGGTGTTCATGGCCTCCATCAAGCAGAATGCAGAGTTCTACGGCAACCCGTGGGCACTGCCCGCCGGGTTCTACTGGCAGAACTTTGTCAACGCATGGAACGGCGCGAAAATGGGCGAATATATGCTCAACTCGGTCATCGTCACCGCGCTGGCGCTGGCGCTGCTGCTGGTCGTTGCCCTGCCCGCCGCCTACTGCCTGTCCCGCTTTCACTTCAAGGGGTGCAAGGTGCTGAACACCCTGTTCATGGCGGGCTTGTTCATCAACGTGAACTATATCGTGGTGCCCATCTTCCTGATGCTGCGGGACGGCGATGTGTGGCTGAAAGGCCATTTCGGCAGCGGCTTTCTGCTGAACAATCTGGTGGTGCTGGCGGTGGTGTACGCCGCCACCGCGCTGCCCTTTACCATCTACCTGCTGTCGGGCTACTTTGCCACCCTGCCCCACGATTTTGAGGAGGCCGCCTACATCGACGGTGCAAGCTACTTTTCCACCATGACCCGCATCATCTTCCCCATGGCAAAGCCCTCCATCATCACCATTATCCTGTTCAACTTCCTGTCCTTCTGGAACGAGTATATCATCTCCATGACCCTGATGAGCTCCACCAAGGCACCCCGCACCCTGCCGGTCGGTCTTTTGAACCTGATGCAGGCGCAGCAGAGCGCCGCCCAGTACGGCACGATGTATGCAGGTCTTGTGCTGGTAATGCTGCCCACCCTGATTTTGTACATCTGCGTGCAGCGGCAGCTGACGCAGGGCATGACCGTGGGCGGCCTGAAAGGTTAAGGTGACAAACGATGAAAGCATACTGGAAAAACCATCCCGCCCTGCGCATGGTCCTGATGCTGGTGCTGTTCGTGCTGGCACTGGTGCTGGTGGTGTCCGGCTGGAAAATGACCGGACAGCTGGCAGGGCTTGGCATCATGCTGGTGGGCGTAGCGCTGCTGCTGGCTGTGCTGGCGCTGTATAACGCCGCCTACGATTGATCCCCTACGATTCAAAGAGAGGCAAAAGGAGAGTTTCCCATGGATGAAATAAGAAAGACCGGGCGCGTGACCATTCCCACAGACCTGGACGTTGTGCCCGAAACGCTGGAGATCTTAAAAAAGTGGGGTGCTGATGCCATCCGCGACTGCGACGGCACCGACTTCCCGCAACAGCTCAAGAATGCGGACGCCAAGATCTACTCCACCTACTATACCACCCGCAAGGACAACGCATGGGCAAAGGCAAACCCGGACGAGGTACAGCAGTGCTACATCATGACCGGCTTTTACACCGCCCCCGGCGACACCGTGACCATCCCGCTGATGAAGGGCATCAGCCCGGAGCTGATGCAGGTGAACACCAACGACGACATCACCCGCTGGTGGGAGGTCATGGATCGAACCACCGGTCAGCCCGTGCCGCCGGAGCAGTGGAGTTACGCCGACGGCAGTGTGACCGTACAGGCCGTACCGTTCCATGAGTATACCGTCAGTTTTCTGGCTTACCTCATCTGGGACCCGGTGCATATGTACAACGCTACCACCAACGGCTGGACGAATTTTGAGCACCAGATCACCTTTGACGTGCGTCAGCCCAAGACCCACAAGTATTCCATGGAGCGCCTGCGCAAGTTCATTGCAGAGCACCCCTATGTAAACGTCATCCGCTACACCACCTTCTTCCACCAGTTCACCCTGATCTTCGACGAGCTGAAGCGGGAGAAGTTCGTGGACTGGTATGGATACTCTGCTTCGGTCAGCCCTTATATCCTCAACCAGTTTGAGCAGGAAGTGGGCTACAAGTTCCGCCCGGAGTACATCATCGATCAGGGCTACTACAACAACCAGTATCGGGTGCCCAGCAAGGAATTTCGGGATTTTCAGGCCTTCCAGCGCCGCGAGGTGGCAAAGCTTGCCAAGGAGATGGTGGATATCACCCACGCGTGCGGGTGCGAAGCCATGATGTTCCTCGGCGATCACTGGATCGGCACCGAACCTTTCATGCCGGAGTTCAAGACCATCGGACTGGATGCCGTAGTGGGCAGCGTGGGCAACGGCTCCACCCTGCGCCTGATCTCTGACATTGAGGGCGTGAAGTACACCGAGGGCCGTTTCCTGCCGTACTTCTTCCCCGACACCTTCCACGAGGGCGGCGACCCGGTGCGGGAAGCCAAGGAGAACTGGGTTACAGCCCGCCGCGCTATCCTGCGCAAGCCCATCGACCGCATCGGCTATGGCGGCTATCTGAAACTGGCCTTGCAGTTCCCGGAGTTCGTGGACTACGTGGAGAGCGTCTGCAACGAGTTCCGCGAACTGTACGAGAACATCAAGGGCACCACACCCTACTGTGTCAAGCGGGTGGCCGTGCTGAACTGTTGGGGTAAAATGCGGGCTTGGGGCTGTCACATGGTGCATCACGCCCTCTATTACAAGCAGAACTATAGCTATGCCGGTGTCATTGAGATGCTGTCCGGTGCGCCCTTTGATGTGAAGTTTATCAGCTTTGAGGATATCAAGAACGACCCGCATCTGCTGGATTCGTTGGATGTCATTATCAATGTCGGCGATGCCGACACCGCACACACCGGCGGCATCTGGTGGGAAGATCCGGAGATCTCCTCCGCTATCCGCAAGTTCGTCTGGAACGGCGGCGGCTTTATCGGCGTGGGTGAGCCTTCCGGTCACCCGTATCAGGGGCACATTTTCCAACTTGCCACTGTGTTGGGCGTGGAGGAGGAAAACGGCTTCACCCTGAACTACGACAAATACAACTGGGAGGAGCACCCGGACCACTTTATCTTGCAGGACGCCGACCAACCCGTGGACTTTGGCGAGGGCAAGAGGAATATTTATGCGCTGGAAGGCACCGAAGTGCTGGTGCAGCGAAACAAAGAAGTGCAGATGGCGGCACACGACTTCGGCAAGGGTCGTGCCGTGTACATCAGCGGTGTGCCTTACAGTTTTGCCAACAGCCGTACCCTTTACCGCGCTATCCTGTGGAGTGCCCACAGCGAGGAGGAGCTGCATACATGGTTCAGCTCCAACTACAACGTGGAGGTGCACGCCTACGTCAAAAACGGCAAGTACTGCGTGGTGAACAACACCTACGAGCCGCAGGACACCACCGTTTACACCACAGACGGCAGCAGCTTTGCTCTGCATCTGGATGCCAACGAGATCAAGTGGTATGAGATCTAAGTTCTCCTTTTCATAAACGAACACAACGGGCAGCTCTGTTATCAGAGCCGCCCGTTGTGTTTGCTGTATCTGCCGATAACTCAACCTGTGTCAATCGAACGCTGCAATGGAGATGGCTGGAAACGCAGAAATTCAGTAATGCGAGCGTAATAGACCTGCAGAAAAAAGAAACTGCCCGCGCAAGTATGCGTAAGATGGTGAAGCACTTGCTGAAAAAATATAAGTATGCGCCAACGTCAAGCGGCGCAAGGGCTGCAACAAAAAGACCGTGCAGAAGGACTGGCTGGAAGATCTAGTCGTCCGGGAGACCATGAAGCTGATTCAGGACGAAGCGGTAATCGACAAAATCGTTCAACTGGTCATGGATGTCCAGAATCAGGAAAACACCACGATCCCGCTGCTGGAAAAGCAACTGCGAGAGGTCAACAAAAAGCTGGACAACCTGATGAAGGCGATCGAGGACGGCTTGTACACCCGGACAACGAAAGAACGTCTGGAAGCTTTGGAAATCCAAAAGGATGAGCTGACTGCAAAAATCGCAGATGAAAAGTTGAAGAAGCCCAGCTTCAATGAGGATTTCATCCGATTCTGGCTGATGAAATTTAGAAAGTTCGATATTTCGCAGAAAAAGCAACGAAAAGCGTTGATTGGAATTTTTGTCAATGCCATTTTTCTGTACGATGATCGGATGCTGCTCACGTTCAACTACAAGGATGGCACCCAAATCGTCCGATTTGAGGACACTTTGACCGCTGATTGCGGAGAAAAAAGTTTGCGTTTGCGAAGCAACGAAAGCCCCAGTGGAGCTTTTGAGCAACAAAACGGTCTTGCGCAAGCAAGATGGAGGGGCCTTGCCCCGACAAGTTCGGATTTGTCCAGCTCTGCTGGGACTGGATCGTGCGGTATTGCCTGGAACACAAAATCTATAACATCAATCAGGTCAATACGCTGCTGTTTGAATACGATCAGGAACAGCTGGGTGCGTGATTTGTCGCCTGCCCGTTGACCTTTTGCCCTCCGGTTTGTGGTATCCTTTTGCCAACGAAAGCGATACACCACAAAACGGAGGGCATTATTATGAAGAAAAATCTTACCGAGCTTGTTTTCATTCTGGACCGCAGCGGTTCCATGGGCGGGCTGGAGCAGGATACCATCGGCGGGTTCAATGCTATGTTGACCCGGCAGAAGGAGCAGGAGGGCGAGGCCAATGTGACCACGATCCTGTTCGACCATGAGGTGCAGCTGCTGCACGACCGTTTTCCGCTGAAGGCTGTTGCGCCGCTGACCGAAAAGGACTACTACGTCCGGGGCTGCACGGCGCTGCTGGACGCCATTGGCTACGGCGTGGAGAAGATGGTGAACATTCAGCGCCATCTGCCGGAGAGTGAGCGCGCCGAAAAGGTCATCTTTGTCATTACCACGGACGGGCTGGAAAACGCCAGCAAACGGTTTAGCTATGAGAAGATCCGCCGGATGATCGAGCGGGAAAAAGAGCAGTACGGCTGGGAGTTCCTGTTCCTTGGTGCTAACATGGACGCCGTGAAGGAAGCTGCCCGCTTCGGCATCTCGTCCGACCGGGCTGTGCGGTTTGAGAATGACGCACAGGGCGTGGCGGTCAACTACCACGTTGTTAGCGAGACAGTCTCCCGGATGCGGGAAGCACCCTGCTGCGCGTCCATCGGCGCAGAGTGGAAAGAACAAATCGAAGCTGATTTCCAGAAGCGGCATCATAGGTAAGGGAGGAAACAGCCATGTTAGGAGCAATTTTGGGTGACATCGTGGGCAGTCCCTATGAATTTGACCACAACAATTACAAGCACAAGGATTTTCCGCTGCTGAGCGAGAAATCGCACTTCACCGATGATACCGTCATGACCGCTGCGGTGGCAGTTGGTCTGATTGACGGAAAGGGTCTGCCGGAGAGAACATTTTGTGCAGTGCAGCATGAAATGCGGCTCTGGGGCCGTAAATATCCCCATGCCGGTTACGGCGGGATGTTCCGCCGGTGGCTGCACGCAGAAAATCCGAATCCCTATGGCAGTTTCGGTAACGGCTCGGCTATGCGGGTGTCGGCAGCGGGCTGGCTGTTCGATACGCTGGACAAAACGCTGGAAATGGCAAAAGTGACCGCTGAAGTCACCCACAACCACCCGGAGGGCATCAAGGGCGCACAGGCCACGGCGGCAGCAATTTTTCTGGCTCGTACCGGCCACAGCAAGCCGGAGATCAAGCGGTATGTGGAGCAGACCTTCGGTTATGACCTGAACCGTACCTGCGATGAAATTCGGCCGACCTATCATCATGTGGAGACCTGTCAGGAAACTGTGCCGGAAGCAATCATTGCTTTTCTGGAAAGCGTCAGTTTTGAGGATGCACTTCGCAATGCGGTCTCTCTGGGCGGCGACAGCGACACCCTTGCCTGCATCACCGGCGGCATTGCCGAAGCTTTTTACGGGATGCCGCAGGAACTGCGGGACGAGACTTTGAAACGTCTGCCGGAGGATATCCGGGAAGCATATGAACTGTTGTGCTTCATGATTGCCAAGATGATATAAAATGCGATGATGCGACTGAATTTTGAAAAGATTGCATAGGATTTTATAAAAGTATTATTCTTTCATGAATTTTAGCACTCTTCTATTGACACTGCTAATGAACGGTGCTATAACAGTGGCGTGCTCAGGAGGAAGGGCAAAAGGAGAGCCGCGAGGCTCCCCGGAAAGCCCTTCTGAATGGACGCTTCAGATTTTTTGCCCCGACCCGAACGCCGGGATTGGAGGAATGATTTATGCTTATGCCAACTGTTTTCCATGAAAACCTGTTCGATGATTTCTTCGATCCGTTCTGGAATGACGCTGCACTGGAACGTATGATGAACCGTGAGGCTCGTGATACCTTTGGTAAGCGCGGTGCAAACATGATGAAGACCGATGTCAAACAGACGGACAACGGCTACGAAGTAGCTGTTGACCTGCCGGGCTGCAAGAAGGAAGACGTTCAGATGGATCTGAACGACGGCTACCTGACCATTCAGGCAGTGCGCAGCCACAGCAACGACGAAAAGGATAAGAAGGGCCGCTATCTGCGGCGCGAATCCTTCTCCGGCACCTGCGCGCGCAGTTTCTACGTGGGCGATGTGAAGAAGGAAGACATCCACGCAAAGTTCGAGGATGGCGTCCTGCACATCGAGCTGCCTGCTCCTCAGCAGACGAAGGCTTTGCCTGAGAACCCGAACCTGATCGAGATCGAGTAAAACGCCGGTCGTGTGCGCCAAGGCACAACGCACATAAGATGCCCCCGGAGAGCCGCAACAAGCCCTCCGGGGGCATTTTTGTTTCGCTATCTTTTCCGCAAGGGAAAATCATGGTATACTGAGAACAGCAACTCGGAATTTATGGAGGTACTTCACTATGGAATACAAACGCTTTGGCGGTAAGCTCCTTGTCCGCATCGACAAAGATGAGGAGATCGGTGAAACAAATTTGATTTTAGGGGGACAAAGATGAGTGATGTAAAAGGAAAGACCGGCGCAGTCCTGAGGGAGACGGCAGTCCTGACCGGGGCGGTGGCGATCATTGCGGCGGGCGTTTTCTTTTTTCTGGTGCCGAGCCATACATCCGTCAGCAGCATTTCCGGCCTTGGCATCGTGCTGTCCAATTTTGTGCCGCTGCCCTTGTCGGTCATTACGATGATCCTGAACGTCGTGCTTCTCATCATCGGGTTCTTTACCTGTGGCAGAGAATTTGGCGCAAAGACCGTATACACCAGTGTGCTGCTGCCGGTGTTTCTGGGGCTGTTTGAAAAGCTGTTCCCGGAGTTCGGCTCGATGACCGGCAGTCAGGAGCTGGACGTGCTGTGCTATATTCTGGTGGTCAGCATCGGGCTGAGTATTTTGTTCAACCGCAATGCATCCTCCGGCGGGCTGGATATCGTGGCAAAGATCATGAACAAGTACCTGCACATGGAATTGGGAAAAGCCATGTCTCTGTCGGGAATGTGTGTGGCGCTTTCCGCGGCCCTGGTCTACGATAAAAAGACCGTGGTGCTGAGTATCCTCGGTACTTACTTCAACGGCATCGTGCTGGACCATTTCATCTTTGATAACAGCATCAAACGCCGCGTCTGCATCATCACCGAAAAAGAGGAGGCGCTGCGTCAGTTCATCCTCCATGACCTGCACAGCGGTGCGACCATGTACGAGGCCATCGGTGCATACAATCTGGAAAAACACAACGAGATCATTACCATCGTGGACAAGAGCGAATATCAGAAGCTGATGAACTTTATCAACCGGGAAGACCCCAAGGCTTTTGTTACCATTTACAATGTGTCCAGCATGCAGTATCAGCCCAAGATCTGATCGGCGGAGAGCTGCCGCAAAGGGCGGGCCTTTTGCGGCTTGCTCTTTGCCATAGCTGCGTGGTATACTCAAGTCCGGAAATATCAAAGCGCATGGAGGTAAAAAGCATGCTGACCTATACCTATGTTTCCGAGGGCAAATTTGAACTGATGGAAAAACCAAAGCCGGTGCTGCAGCACGAGCGGGATGCCATTGTAAAAGTGACCCTTGCCAGCATCTGCTCCAGCGACCTGCACATCAAGCACGGCAGCGTGCCCCGGGCGGTGCCCGGCATCACGGTAGGGCACGAGATGGTGGGCATCGTAGAAGAAGTGGGCAGTGCGGTGACCAATGTGAAACCCGGCGACCGGGTGACGGTGAACGTGGAAACCTTCTGCGGAGAGTGCTTTTTCTGCAAAAAAGGCTTCGTGAACAACTGCACCGATCAAAACGGCGGCTGGGCGCTGGGCTGCCGCATCGATGGTGGGCAGGCCGAGTATGTCCGGGTGCCCTTTGCGGATCAGGGACTGAACAAGATCCCGGACGGCGTTACCGATCGGCAGGCGCTGCTGGTGGGCGATGTGCTGGCCACCGGCTTTTGGGCGGCACGCATCTCGGAAATCACCCCCGAGGATACCGTGCTGATCCTCGGTGCAGGGCCGACCGGCATCTGCACGCTGCTGTGCGTCATGCTGCACAGCCCCAAGCGCATCATCGTCTGTGAAAAGGACGCAAGCCGCCTACAGTTCATCCGTCGGCACTACCCGCAGGTGCTCACGGTGCAGCCGGAGGACTGCGCCGCCTTTGTGCGCGCCAACAGCGACCACGGCGGGGCAGATGTGGTGCTGGAAGTGGCAGGGGCGGACACTACCTTCCGGCTGGCGTGGGAGTGCGCAAGACCCAACGCCATCGTGACCGTGGTGGCGCTGTACGATAAGGCACAGACCCTGCCGCTGCCGGAAATGTACGGCAAAAACCTCACCTTTAAGACCGGCGGCGTGGACGGCTGCGATTGTGAAGAAACGCTGCGTCTCATCGCAGAAGGCAAGATCGATACCGAACCGCTCATCACCCACACCTACCCCCTGCGCCGGATCGCAGAGGGCTACGAGCTGTTTGAAAAGAAACGGGACGGCGTGATCAAGGTGGCAGTGGAGTGCTGACGGTCTGCGCCAAGGCACAACGCACATAAAGTGGCCCCGGAGAGCTGTAGCAAGCCCTCCGGGGCCATTTTTGTTTCCCGACATCTTTTCCGCAGCGGCAAGGCGTGGTAGAATAATGGCAGAACCAATCCACAGGTGAGAAAATCGAACTTCAGAGAGAGGAGATGTTTCTATGCAGTCCGATGAACTGAAACGCCGGATCTCGGCAGGCAGAGGAGATGCTTTGGCTGATCTGGTTTTGAAAAATGCCAGAATTGTCAATGTGTTTACCGATGAGATCGACACCGCTGATATTGCCATCAGCGGAAATTCGATCGTGGGCGTGGGCATGTATCATGGCCGGAAAGAAGTTGATCTGCACGGCAAATATGTCTGCCCGGGCCTGATCGATGGGCATATCCACATCGAAAGCTCCATGCTCTGTGGTCCGGCTTTCGAGCAGGCAGTGCTGCCCCACGGTACCACTGCGGTGGTCACAGACCCACACGAGATCTCGAACGTTGCGGGGCTGGAAGGCTTGGATTTTATGCTGGAAACGACAAAAAATCTGACCCTTTCGGTTTATTTCATGCTGCCCTCCTGTGTGCCGGCCACGGATTTGGATGAATCCGGCGCGGTGCTGAACGCAGAACAGCTCCGGCCTTACTACGGCAATCCCCGCGTGCTGGGGCTTGCGGAACTGATGAACGCCTATGGAACGGTGCGCTGTGACCCGAAGATCCTGCAGAAGATCCGCGACTGCACCGAAGCAGGAAAGATCGTGGATGGCCATGCGCCGCTTTTGAGCGCTAAGGACCTGAATGCTTATATTGCGGCAGGCGTTCAGTCCGATCACGAGTGCTCCAACATCGAGGAAGCCATGGAAAAACTCCGGCGCGGACAATACATCATGATCCGGGAAGGAACGGCTGCCAAAAATATGGAGGCCCTGATGCCGCTGTTCCGGGAGCCCTATTGCAGCCGCTGTATGCTGGTGACGGATGATAAGCACCCCGGTGACCTGCTGGACAGCGGCCACATCGATTCCAACATCCGTAAAGCGATCCGGCTGGGCGCAGATCCAGCAGTGGCCGTCAAAATGGCAACGCTGGTCCCGGCACAGTATTTTGGGTTCAAGCAGCGCGGTGCCGTAGCACCGGGGTATGCTGCCGACCTCATTGTAGTATCGGATTTTGAATCCTTTACGGTCGAACAGGTTTACAAGAATGGCACGCTGGTGGCCGAGCACGGAAAAACGCTGAAACCCGCACCGCTTGACATCGACCGTGTGAGATTTTCCCACGTTATGGATTCCTTTGATCTGGATGAGATCACACTGCAGGACCTGGAACTTCGGGAAAGCGGGGAGCAGGAGCGTGTCATTTGCCTGAACCGGGGCGAGCTGCTTACGGAGGAAAAAATCATCCCGTTCCAACGGCATCCGGGCAAAGCTCCCGGTGTGGACCCGGAACACAACATCGTAAAACTGGCCGTTTTTGAGCGGCATCATCACTCCGGCCATGTGGGCATTGGCTTTTTAGGAAACTTCAGCCTGAAATGCGGAGCCGTTGCATCGAGCATCGCACATGATTCCCATAACCTGATCGTGGCAGGGGACAACGATACCGATATGATGCTGGCCGGCAACACTGTGCGGAAAAACAAAGGCGGACTTGCGTTTGTGGCAGATGGACAGGTCGTGGCAGAACTTGCGCTTCCGGTGGCCGGATTGATGAGCACCGAAAGCGCAGAGAGCGTTGCGGCGAAAATGCAGGCGCTGAACGATGCCCTCAAGGCACATGGTGTAGCGGAAGACATCGGCATTTTTATGACCCTCGCCTTCGTCAGCCTTCCGGTCATTCCCAAACTCAGACTGAATACATACGGCATCATCGATGTAGCGCAGCAGAAAGTCGTTCCGGCTGTTTTTTAATACGCGATAACAAAAATACTGCCGGAGACCGACCCGAATGGTCCGTCTCCGGCAACAGAACAGTTCGTTCCTACTCTTAGAAACGAGCCGCATCAAGAGAAAAATTGACGGAAATTCTTATTTGATAAATCGGAATTTGTAGAGGAGAGTAATTTGCTGGTATTAAATAAATTAGAGCGGTTGCTAACGGGATGCTTTAAACCCAAAGAAAATTATACGAGGAGTGAATTATTAAAAGTCAATGAAAAATAACAATAAAAAAACACTAAAGAAATTGGCAATACTTGTAATAGGTTCTATAATTGCGGCTTATGGAATTACACTTGCACTGTATGCTGGATTTGGCGGAGCTACGCTTGCGGTGCTGTGGCAGGGGATTGCAAGAACATTTCACATAAGCATTGGCACAGCATCTTTTGTTGTAGCATTGGGAATGATTTTGTTTGCGCTCATTTACGATAAAAGTCAGATTCATATAGGAACTGTGTTGTACCAGATTGTATACAGTACCTGTGTAGATTTGTTTGCTAACTGCCATATTTACAGTACCTATAAGTGGATCAATTTTTTAATTATGTTGTTAGGAGTGGTTTTGTTTGCTGTCGGAACAGGACTATATGCGTCGGCATCCCTTGGTAGAGGCTCCTATGAGGCAGTCACTTTTGCTTTAGCAGAAAAAAATCACTGGCAGATTAAATTTGTCCGAATGGCATTGGATATTTTGGTTGTTGTTACAGGTGTTTTGTTTGGCGGAAAGTTTGGTGTATGCACGCTTATTACAGTTATCATTTCAGGTCCAATTATCCAATTTGTTAATGCGAAAGCAAAACAAGTTTTAAAGATATGATAGTAAAGAAACTTACAACTTAGAATTTGTGGAGGAAACAAATATGGAAGATAATAAATCAACGAATGTCAAGAAAACGGTAAAATCAGGAATAACTTTTGGAAGTGCATTAGCTATGGTTATTAGTTATACAGCGTGGAAGTCTGTCGGTTGGGCGATTTTTCATGGATTACTTAGTTGGGTGTATGTCATATACTTCCTTTTGCGTTACTAAATTCGCGTTTGTGGAGCGAAGCAGAACAATGAAAGCCCCAGTGGGGCTTTTAAGTGACAGAACGGTCTTGCGGCAGCAAGATGGAGGGGCCTCGCCCCGACAAGTTCACGTTTGTGGAAGTTATAAAGGGGTGCATCATGGAAATCGAGTATAAACAAACAAAAGATTTCACGGCCGATGAATTGCAGAAACTGTTTTTATCCGTATGATAATTACTCTGCAATGGTGCGGAAGCACTTTTTGTGAGTTGGTATGATGGATCGATTTGCAGCTAGCAAGGAAACCGTAAGGAGTACAGAGCATGGATGCAAACTGTACCAGTAAAAGAAGGAAAGTCAAGAGTATGGAAACGGTATACATTGCAGGCGGGTGCCTTTGGGGCGTCCAGCATTTTTTTGACACGGTGCCCGGTGTACGGACGACCGAAGCCGGGAGAGCCAACGGAACAACAAACACGCTGGACGGCCCGTATGATGGATACGCAGAGTGCGTTAAAGTGGTCTTTGATGAGAAATGTACCAGTGTTACAGAGCTTATGGAGCATCTGTTTGAAATCATCGACCCGTACAGCCTGAACAAACAGGGCGTTGATGTTGGAAAAAAGTATCGCACGGGGCTTTACAGCACAAATCCCGGACATCTGGAAGAAGCAAGAGCCTTTATTGACAGCAGGAAGGACCGGGATAAAATCGTTGTGGAAGTGCTGCCGCTGACGAATTACGTCCGGAGTGCAGAGGAGCATCAGCATCATCTGGAGCGGTACCCGGAAGATTGCAGCTACTGTCATATCCCGGATGAAGTCTTAAACAAATACAGGAATCAGTAAGCAAGGGAAAAACGAAAATGCGGGGATTGGGAACGATCATCAATGCGCTGGCCATTGTGATAGGCGGTGTGCTGGGTATTCTGTTCAAACGCTTTCTGAAAGAGCGCTATCAGGATACAATCATCAAAGCCACGGGCTTTTCCGTGGTGTTTCTGGGAGCGGCGGGAACGCTCTCCAAGATACTGACGGTTAGGCCAGACGGAACTTTGAGCACCGGTGGCTCTATGGTCATGATTCTATCGCTGGCGTTGGGTGCGCTGCTGGGTGAACTTATTGATCTGGATGCACAGTTTGAACGCTTTGGCGAGTGGCTCAAACACAAGACTGGCAGTGACGGCGACAACCAGTTCGTCAACGGCTTCGTGTCGGCATCCCTGACGGTGAGCATCGGGGCCATGGCCGTCATCGGCTCCATTCAGGATGGCATCTACGGCGACCATTCCACGCTGGTAGCAAAAGCGATTCTGGACTTTATCATTGTGCTCATCATGGCGTCCTCCATGGGCAAGGGCTGCGTGTTTTCATTTATTCCGGTGGCAGTGTTGCAAGGTGCCATGACGGCTCTTGCGGTAGTGCTGTCCGGCTTTATGACGGACGCTGTGCTGAACAATCTCTCGCTGGTAGGAAATATTCTGATTTTTTGTGTGGGCATCAATCTGGTATGGCCAAGAACCATCAAGGTGGCAAACCTGCTGCCGTCCCTTCTGGTTGCAGTGGCGCTGACGGGGATTTTATGAATCGGAATTTGTAGAGGAGTGTGATTATATGAAAAACAATAGCCCACAAAAGCAGGCTGCCATTTCTTGGATCATTTTGATGATAGGAATATTGCTCGCAGTAATAGGAGCAATGACGGCAAAGGAGTACAGAGTAAACCTATGCCTGCTAATCGGTGCAATGGTTGTTGTTGGTGGTATTGTATATCATCTCACCATGATGAAATGTCCTTATTGCGGTTGCTCGCTTGTTGGTTATAGGCCGATCCCTAAAGAATGTCCAAAGTGTCATAAAAGATTTGAAGAATAAGTTCGCGTTTATCAAGGTGAACATTTAAGTATTAAAAACGGGAGTGAAAACAAATGATGACCATTGCACAGATCATGGAAAAGATGATCGCCTTTTCCGAAGGGAATATCCATGACATCACGCACCTGAGCTGCGTGTGGACCTATGCCAAAACCATTGGTGAGCTGGAGGGGCTGGACGCAGACACGCAGTTTATTCTGGAGGTGGCGGCCATCACCCACGATATCGCCTGCCCGCTCTGCCGCAAAAAGTACGGCAACACCAATGGTAAATATCAGGAGCAGGAGGGTGCCCCGCTGGTGCGGGAGTTTTTGGCGGATACCGGCATGACGGCAGAACAGATCGACCGGGTGGCCTATCTGGTAGGGCACCACCATAGTCCGGCGCAGATCGACGGCATTGACTATCAGATTCTGATTGAGGCAGATTATATCGTCAATGCGTCCGAAAGCGGGTACGACCAGCAGGCAATCCGAACCTTTATGGAACATACGATGAAGACGGCAGCAGGTATCCGGCTGACGAAAACAGTGTTTGGAGTGTAAAAATGATTCAGAAGCATTGCTTTGAATGCGGTACGGCATTGATTGAAAAAGAACTGGAAGAAGAGGGCATTGTGCCTTATTGCCCGAAATGCCAGCAATACCGGTTCCCGATGTACAATGTGGCAGTCAGCATGATTGTTGTGGATGAGGAAACCGGGAAAATTCTGCTCATCCAGCAGTACGGCAAGCCCTCTTATATTCTGGTGGCTGGATATGTGAACCGCGGTGAGGCAGAAGAACACGCCGTGGTGCGGGAGGTCCGGGAAGAAACCGGGTTGGAAGTAGAGCACCTCCGATTCAACCGTACCAAGTTTTTTGAGCCGTCTAACACGCTGATGTGCAACTTTACGGCTTTCGTCAGAACCGCAAAGGCGTTGCATATCAACCACGAAGTGGACCGCTGCAAGTGGTTCACCCCACAGGAAGCCAGAGAAAACATCCGTCCCAACAGCCTTGCAGCGGAATTTTTGAATGCGTATCTGGACGAAGTGGGGAATAAGCCGATGGAGATGTGATTCGTGGCTGTGCCGCGGGAATTTTGACGGAGAGTATGGAAAAAAGTTGGTTCGGCCTGTTTCGGTTGACTTTTTTATAAAGAATTGGTATATTGATACTATATAGTATCAATAAGTATCAATTGCGAGGTGGACAGAATGGATGGGGCACAGTTTGCCAAAATGCTTTCAGATAAGCATTTGTTTGAACTCAATCGGATGGAATACAAGTACTCGACTGTCAGCGTCAAAGAATTTGCCGAATTGCTGCGGCAAAACTTTGCGCAGCCTCTGCCGTTGACTGATTTTTCTGGAAATAAGCTGTTTTACCTGCCGAACCTCGCGCAAATTTCAACAAATGGTATGAAGCAGTTGCTCTCTGTCCCTGTCAGTGGACAAAACTTCGGTTTGTCGGCGATGACCGAGGAAATTTATGCTACTTTTCAAATTGAAAGTATCCGCTCGACCCGCAGCAGTATCCGTTATATCCTCGATGGTTATGCCCCTCGTGATGAACAAGAAGCCCGCATCTATGGTATGAAGCGCGGACTGGAGTTTATCGCGAATCGTCAGAATAGGATCACCGAGGAGAATCTGCATTACCTATATCAGATCAGCACAGGGGATTATCTCCCGGATGAAGATCGATTACTGCCAAACCACTTTTATCGGCATGGCGAGGTTTTTATTGTAGGCGGTGAAGAACCCAGACCGGGACTTCCGGCAGAGCGGCTTCCCGGTGCCATGAAATGTCTTGTCGATTTTGCGAATGCCAATGACGGCATCAATGAGCTGCATAAGGCTGCCATTCTGCACTTTGCCTTTGCGTACTACCACCCCTATTTTGACGGGAATGGACGCACTGTACGGCTATTCCACCTCTGGTATCTTGTTCAGCAGGGCTATCCTGCGGCACTGTTCACGCCGTTTTCCCGATACATCGCTGAAAATAAGGGCGCATATTACAAAGCCTACGAACGCGTGGAGAGAAATGCTCTGATTTCCGGCTATACGGATGTGACTCCCTTTCTGTTCTACTTCTGCAATGAGGTCTATAACCGCCTGCAGGTGGATGCAGTCCCGCCGAAAACTGATCTTGAGGTATATCAAACTGCTCTTGCGGGAGGAAAAATCACAGAAAAAGAACGGCTGCTCTGGGAGTATGTCCTGTCTGCTTATGGTGCAGAGGAGTTTACCACAAAGCAGCTGGAAAAGGATTTCCGAAACGCTGCGTATGCAACCATTCGGACGTTTGTGATGAAATTCCATGAGATGGGGCTGCTTACTGCAAGAAAAGCAGGAAACAGGGTGTTCTATCGTGTCGGTGGTACTTCTGACGGTCGGCCATTATAATGAATCCAAAAGGGGAACGTTATGAAAACGATTCGTGTTGTGGCCGCTGTGATCTGCGACTCCATGCAGGCAAAACGCAAAATCTACGCCACTGCCCGCGGTTATGGCGACTATAAAGGCCAGTGGGAGTTTCCGGGCGGCAAAATCGAGCCGGGCGAAACCCCGCAGCAGGCTCTGAAGCGGGAAATCGAAGAAGAACTGGACACGGAAATTACTGTGGGGGATTTAATTGGTACACTCGAGTACGATTATCCGGCGTTTCATCTTTCCATGGACTGCTTCTGGTGTGAAGTGGTTTCCGGCGATCTTGTTCTGAAAGAAGCGGAAGCTGCACGGTGGCTGACGAAGGAGGAGTTTGATTCCGTTCCGTGGCTCCCGGCGGATCAGACCATTTTGGATGTTATCAGAAGCTCAATGGTAAAGAAAAAGTGACTCACTTGAATTTTGCAGCATAATCTGACCATGGAACCGCACGAATAAAAACAATGCCCTCATAGTTGAGAGGATTCGTAAATCTTCTTGGCTATGAGGGCGTTTCATTCCACGGGGATTTTTATGTTACCGAACAATTGGAGATATCTCAGAGGGGACATCTACTATGCAGACATGGAGCCGCATATCGGCTCGGAACAGGGCGGGAAACGCCCTGTGGTAGTTCTGCAGAACAACATTGGAAACCGTCATTCGCCTACATTGATCGTTGCAACTGTTACCACCCGGACGGAAAAGAAGAAAAACCAGCCCACCCATGTGCTGGTGGATTCCAACCCGGCCTTTGAAGAACCGTCCATGATTCTTCTGGAGCAGATCTTCACAATCGATAAATCCCGCATCGAACGCTTTATGGGCTATGCCAGCAAGGCTGAAATGCTCCGCATTGATATGGCTTTGCTGGTCAGTCTGGCTCTGAACGTTCTGAGCGGAAACCGCAGCGAATAGCGGACAACCAGTAACCCGTAAAAATGAGGTGATAGCGATGTAACCGGAGGTGAGTGAGCCATGCGAAAGAGTGCCCCCATTGAAGTGGTGGTACATTACCCCAAAACGAAAGAGGGATGGGACGAACTCGGAAAACGGGTCGCAACCGCCCACGCCAACTATGTGATCGAAAAAATCGACCGTCTGAACTGCCCCACATGGCAGAAGCTCGAATTGCTGCAGGCGGTGATCGATACTACCAAAGGAACTTACAAACCCAAGGAACACCAAAAGCCCGGCTGGCAGCCGAGCCGATAAACAAAGCCCCACGCTCAACATATGCTTTTCTGCTCTCACCAGAGACGGTCAGATTCAGAGGCAGTGTTGAGCGTGGGGCTTTTGTGCTACATAAGTCTTTTGAAATGCGGCTGACACAACAAAGCTGTTGATTGCTGGCAGCCAATATGGTATCCTATGGCATTGCATAACACTCAAAACAGTTTCGCTTTTTGCTGAAAGAGCGTATCGAAACCGTCCTGATGGAGCAGCAGAAAAAGCTTTTTGAAAAGTAAAAGCTCTTGCGTCCCGTGAAAAAAGAAGGTAATATAAATACAGAGCAAGACACAGAACGCAGGGAGGGATGAAAATCATGTTTTACGAGATCATGCACCGGGAAAGCTGTGTGGCACAACTCAGCACGACAGGGGAATGCAAGATCTGCCTCGAGGATTTCATGCCCTATGATCTGGTTCTGGTGGAATCGGATGATTTTGACGAGCGCATCAATAATGTAACGAACTTTTACTATTGGTGCGCCTCCCGGATGCTGACGTTGGATCGCACTTACGCCAAGGAAATCCTGAACAGTATCGGTGCATCTCAGAGTGTTACGGACAGGGAACGAGCACAAATCGCATTATCCTACCATTGTCTGTCTTTGCTGGATGTGTTCTGGGTGAAAGAAGAAAACGAGAAGATTCGATTCGAGGATATCAACCTTTTTGCACACTCCTTAAGCAATGCGCTTGTGGATATTGCGCTGCGGGGGCACCAAATGACGGTGACAAACGCCCATCTTCTGGCAAATGACCTGTCTACGGGCGGCTTGTACCCCAAAGCATGGGTGCGCAAAGAGGATGGATTCTATCTTTACAAGGATGGCGGCAGGGATGCGGTGGAACGTGAAGTGCTGGCAAGCAAAATCTGCCGGTGCTTTGACTGCCATCAGATACTGTATGAGCAGGGAATGTTTGAAAATGAGCCGGTTTCTATCAGCAAAATCATGACATCTCAGCGATACAGTCTTGTGACCTATGCAGCCTATGACGTCTACTGCACGAACCGTGATTGGAATACGCTGGATAAGATCTTAGAGCTGGATGCTCCCGGCTACTATATGATGAACATTCTGGATTATCTGGTGGGCAATACTGACCGTCATTGGGAAAATTGGGGTCTGCTGGTAGACAACGAAACCAATCAGCCCATCCGTCTGCATGACCTGATGGACTTCAACCGGGCGTTTCAGCAGTACGACACGCCAGAAGGCGCAAACTGTCTGACCGTGGGAAAACGCCATCTGAGCCAAAAAGATGCTGCAGTGGAAGCGGTGCGGAACATCGGACTGAACCAAGTCCGTCAGGTGGAGCACACCGTATTCTCCGAGCATCCGGCATGGAAAGCAACGTTTGAAGAACGACTGCGTGTTTTACGGAACGCCATGTAAGTCAGAGCAAATATCAGAATAATTGAAACAGAATGATTCCATAACGAAAGCCCGTCTGCGCTGCCACATATCGTGGCTTGCAGACGAGCTTTTTCGTTTGACCGGAGAAAAATTACCATACCTCACATGCGAAGCATAGATGGAAAATCGGAACCAAGGTTTTCCACCAGATGGCAAAAGCACTTCTGACTGATGGTCTTTTGTCCACTCTCCCAGCAGCGGATGCTTGTCCGGCTGACCTTTGCGTGGTCGGCAAGTTGCTGACGGTTCCAGCCTTTTGCCTCCCGGTATCTGCGGAGGAAGGCTCCTCCGCCCCGGTGCAGAAACAGGGTGTAGTCGTCCAGAATATCCTCCACCGGGATGCCGTAAAGGGCGGCGAGCTTGTCCGCAAGTTCGGGCGTGAAGCTGCGGTGAAATGCGCCGCTTTCCAGATCCCGATAGAGCCATTCCTCCATGCCCACCATGGCAGCAACCTCTTTTGCAGCAGGTCAAGACCATAGCGGCACCAACGCAGACGGTCCCAGGGGTCCGGGATGCCGGCGTAAGAATGGTACATACGGTAGAACGCCTGCGCCTCTACGGTAGTGCGGGGGCCTGCCAAAGTTACCTGCAAGATGTATAGAGGGGTTAGACCACAACCCTCACATGATACCTTTTGAAGTAGAAAAAGGTGACCGCTTTCCTGAGCCCAGAAAACCCATTTTGACGCATTTGCGCTGCTTTGAAAAATGAGTGGGTTCTCTTTTCCATCTGAAAGTGCGCTGGGGAGAGGATAGCATTTTCAATGCACCGGCTGGCGTAGGTGGAAAAGCGTGCCCGACGGTCAGAGTCGAAAGTATCCACTGCTTTCATCAGGCCGATGGTGCCGATGGAAATAAGGTCGTCCTGATCGCCGGGCAGGGCGTAGTATTTTTTTACGATGTGTGCCACCAGACGCAGATTGTGCCGGATCAGTTTTTCCCGTGCGGCAGGGTCACCGGCATGCAGTGCGGAAAAGGCTTCGGTTTCCTCCCGGGCAGAGAGGGGCCGCGGAAAGCTGCCGCTTTCCAGATGAAGCGCCAGAACCAGAAGCTTTGTGGCAAAAAATTGCAGAAGAGATAAAAACATGCCGACCCCTCCCCATAGTATCATAAACGGTTACTGTAATTTATGAAGGAGGGCTTGCCTTTTTTCCGGACTCCGAGGAGAACAACGCTGCTTCGTTGTCCACAAAATACGGATATGGCAGCTTTGCGGAGCAATGCGCCTGTTACCCATATATTTTCCCCACGATCTTTCCGCGTGCTGCGGCAGGCAGGAGCTTGCACAAAAGGCTCAGGAATTTATACTGTGCACCGGCAACATAAACGACTGCCGGGTCCTTTTTCTCCACAATACCGGCGATGTACCGTCCAATGCGTGCCGGGTCCATGCCGTTTTGCTCGTCGTGCTCCATCTGGCTGACGCTCCGGGAGATGCGTCCACCGTATTCATCATCGCCGAGAATGCTTTTTTGACGTGCTTTTGTAAACCCGGTGCAGATGTCACCCAGTTCTACGACGGTAACATGGATGCCGTAGGGCTTGACTTCGTTTGCCAGAGCGTAAGAGTAAGAAGAAACGGCGGCTTTGCTTGCAGAGTAGAAGGTCTGGAACGGAATGTGCGCTACGGCAGCAACAGAGCTGATGTTCACAATATGCCCCTTCCCTTGATGGCGCATGAAGGGGAGAACTGCTTTATTTACAGTGACTGTCCCGAAAAAGTTCACATCAAACTGCGCTTTGGCTTGCTCCATGGACGTAAACTCCACCGCACCGGAAATGCCAAAGCCTGCACAGTTGATCACTGCATCAATTTTGGTCTCTTTTTGGATGACCTGCTGCACAGCGGCGTTGACCGCATCTTCATCGGTCACATCGACAGACAGATGGGTAACACCCTCCATAGGGATATTTCTGCGGCTGAACTCATAGACGATGCAGCCGTTCTCCTTCAGAGCAGATGCCGTGCACCGTCCGATGCCGGAGCTTCCTCCGGTAACAATAACGACCTTGTTGTTTTCTCCCGCCATGATTTTCCTCCTGAAAATGTTGATCTGGTTCGAGTATACCGCATCGCAAGATGACTGTCTATACGGATAGCCGGATTGTGGAAAAGCACAGGGATCAACTTGCGCAAATTTTTACGCAGATTGGCCTCTCTTTTTTACACAGCCAATGCCAATTAGCGCTTGAAATCGAAATGCTGCGCAAGTATACTATACTAGCTATGCTGTACAAGCTTGATCAAAAATCAGTATGCCAGTTGACCATAAAAGACATACCAGAATTGAAGTGCGCGGCAGAATCAAAACCCTACGAGGATGAAAATGAAATTTGATAGAAGGCTTACAGATGAAATCTACACTTCCGATACGGTAAGGCTGGGAAAAATGCGTTTCAGGCCATGCGGGAGACGATCTATCATAATGGTGGTGTTTCGTTTCGCGGTGCATCGGGCGAGATGATTTTGCATCGTTTGGATTTAAAGAAAATTTTTATCTCGACAGGATCAGCATGCGATTCAAAAAACAAAGGAGAGGTGTTTTGCTATGATTTACAAAAAGCAATACGGGCAACCGTTTGATACCGAAAGTGTAGTGGGTTCTTTTTTGCCCATGATGGAAACGATACCCTATCTGACCAAGGAGCCGGATGGTTTCTCCTATGCCATGGAACCGCAGGATGTCCTGTATGGTCTTGGCGAAAACGTCCGTGGTATCAACAAGCGCGGGTGGGTGTACGAAAGCAAATGCTCCGATGACGGCAACCATACCGAGGGCAAATCCTCGCTGTACGGTGCTTATAATTTTATGATCGTGTCCGGCAAGGATACATTTGGCGTTTTTATCGACTACCCGGGCAAGGTGACCTTTGACTGCGGCTACACCGACCTGGATACCTTACGCATCACGGTGGCCGAGGAAAATTACGATCTCTACATCATTGAGGGCGAGAGCCTGACCGATATTGTGCACCAGTTCCGCCAGTTGGTGGGGCGCAGTTATATTCCGCCCAAATGGGCTTTTGGCAACGCCCAGAGCCGCTGGAGCTACATGAACGAGGACGAGGTCCGCGAGGTGGTGGCAAATTACCGTGCCAATCATATGCCGCTGGACGCTGTGGTTCTGGATATCGATTACATGGAGCATTACAAGGACTTTACGGTGGATGCGCAGCGCTTCCCGCGTTTTGCAGACTTTGCCGCCGAGATGAAAGCGCAGGGCATCCATCTTGTCCCCATCATCGATGCAGCAGTCAAGGTCGAAGATGGATATGATGTGTATGAGGAAGGCGTGAAAAACGGCTACTTCTGCACGAATCAGGATGGCACCCCCTTTGTAGCCGGTGTGTGGCCGGGACGGGTACACTTCCCCGATATGCTCAACCCGGAAGCCCGTGCTTGGTTTGGCAGTCAATATAAGGTTCTGCTGGATCAGGGGATCGAGGGCTTCTGGAATGATATGAACGAGCCTGCTATCTTCTACGCAGAAGAAAGACTGAAAAAGACCTTTGCTCAAATTGAGAAATACAGCAAGCAAAACCTGGATATTTCCAGCTTTGGTGCTTTTACCGGCATGGTGGCAGAGCTTTCCAACAACGAAAACGATTATAAGCTGTTCTACCACAACACCAAACAGGGGCGTATGCGGCACGACAAGGTACATAATCTTTTTGGTTATAACATGACCCGTGCGGCAGGTGAGGCTTTCGAGCGGCTGGAGCCGGACAAGCGCATTTTGATATACTCCCGTTCTGCCTGCATCGGGATGCACCGGTATGGCGGCATCTGGACCGGCGACAACCATTCTTGGTGGAGCCACATTCTGCTTGCGCTGCACATGATGCCCTCCCTGAATATGTGCGGCTTCCTGTACGAAGGCCCCGACATTGGCGGCTTTGGCAGCAATACTACAGAGGATCTGGTGCTGCGCTGGTACGGCATGGGCATCTTCTCTCCGCTGCTGCGGAACCACTCTGCCGACGGCACCCGCCGGCAGGAACCCTACCGCTTTAAGAACAAGGCTGCCTTTGCTGGTATTTTACAACTGCGCTACCTGCTGCTGCCCTACATTTACAGCGAGTACATGAAAGCTGCCCTGCACGACGGCATGTACTGTATGCCGTTGGCTTTCGCCTTCCCGGAGGATGACTTTGCCCGCCGGGTAGAGGATGAGGTGATGATCGGTGAAAGCCTGTTGATCGCCCCGGTATATGAGCAAAATGCCCGAGGTCGGTATGTTTATCTGCCGGAGGAGATGCTGCAAGTGCGGGTAAAGTGCAGCGAAAGCAACCGCATGGAAACCAGCGTGCTGCCAGCAGGCCATCATTACATTCCGGTGGAGCTGGACGAAGTGGTGTTCTTTATGCGCAAGGGGCACCTTCTGCCCCTTGCCAAGGACGGCAAAAAGATCCAGAGCGTTGCCGATGTGGATTTTGCAGATCTGCGCCTGCTTGCCTATGCTCCCGATGGTGCATCCTATGAATACTATACCGATGACGGCGAGACAAAGGATTATGATAAGCCGGAACATTTTGTGCATATCACGCTGGATGCGGATGGAAACGCAAAGAGCGATCGTGCTACGGTCAAAGTAGAAGGATAATCGTCAGTCATTACGCAGTTCCTACAGAGTGACAGCGTTTCAGCTTGAAATGCTGCCACTCTTTTTTGTTGTCTATATCACGGATAAAATGGCCATTCCATCTTGAAAACAGCGTAAAGATTTATTATAATAAGATAAATGGTTGTTACTTTTGCAAAGGAGGGCTGAATCATGGCAGCGCAGCGCACCTATCTGGCAATCGACCTGAAAAGTTTCTATGCCTCGGTGGAGTGCGTAGACCGCCATCTGGACCCTCTGACCACCAATCTGGTGGTGGCAGATGCCTCCCGCACCGAAAAGACCATTTGCCTTGCGGTGTCGCCCTCCCTGAAAGCTTACAAGATACCCGGCAGAGCACGGCTGTTTGAAGCCGTTCAGCGGGTGAAAGAGGTCAACGCTCAGCGGCTGCAAACTGCCATCCGGCAGAAAAAGGCGGTCCGGGGAGAGGATGGAAAATACCACTTTGCCAGCACCTCTTTTGATGCCAATGCCCTGAACGCAGACCCGGCGCTGGGGCTGAGCTACATCGTTGCGCCGCCCCGGATGCAGCGGTATCTGAATGTGTCCACCCAAATCTACAAGACCTACCTCAAATATGTGTCCCCGGCGGATATCTACCCCTACTCCATTGACGAGGTTTTCATTGATGTGACGGGCTATCTGCCCTATTACCACATGAGCGCCCACGAGCTTGCCATGACCATGGTGCGGGAGGTGCTGTACAACACTGGCATCACCGCAACGGCAGGCATCGGCACCAACCTCTACCTTGCAAAGCTGGCCATGGATATTGTGGCAAAGCATATCCCGGCGGACAAGGATGGTGTCCGCATTGCAGAGCTGGACGAGCAGTCCTACCGGTATCTGCTGTGGAACCACAGACCACTGACGGATTTCTGGATGACCGGCCCTGGTACCGTCAAACGGCTGGAAGCCCACGGCATCTACACCATGGGGGACTTGGCACGGTTTTCCATCCACGGAGAGGATCGCCTGTACGAGATTTTCGGCGTGGATGCGGAAATCCTCATCGACCACGCATGGGGCTATGAACCCTGCGGTATGGAGCAGATCAAAAGTTACAAGCCCAGCACCAACAGCATCAGCGAGGGACAGGTGCTTTC
The DNA here is from genome assembly GCF_036632915.2 of Faecalibacterium taiwanense. Lineage (NCBI taxonomy): Bacteria > Bacillati > Bacillota > Clostridia > Eubacteriales > Oscillospiraceae > Faecalibacterium > Faecalibacterium taiwanense. The sequence goes on from NZ_CP155552.1 coordinate 1,195,970, forward strand.
CACTCCTTATCCGTATGATAAAGCAAAACTCATTGTCCGGGAAATGGCAGAAATCTTGATGTTCCGGCTCACCGAAAAGAAGCTGGTGACGGAATCCATCACCTTGGAGATCGGCTACGACCGGGAGAACGTGGACAAGGGCGGTTATCGTGGTCTGACCCAGACCGACCGCTACGGCAGAACCATCCCCAAGGCAGCTCACGGCACCGTTCGATTTGATGCGCCCACCAATCTGGGCAGCACCCTCATCAACGAAAGTGCAAAGCTGTTTGAGCGCATCACCGACCCGGCGCTGACGGTGCGGCGCATCACCATCAATGCCAACAAGGTCACGCCGGACGAGGGCTTCTATCAGGTGGACTTTTTCACCGACACCAAGAAGCTGGAAAAGGAGAAAAAACTCCAGCAAGCCATGCTGGGCATCAAGAACAAGTACGGCAAAAACGCCGTGTTGAAAGCCAGCAGCTACGAAGAGGGTGCCACCATGCGACAGCGCAACGCACAAATCGGCGGGCACAGTGCAGGAGATTCGGCGGGAGGTTCAGATGGAAAACTACAAAAATAGCAAAATCGGGCGGGAGACCGCCCAAAAGTACGGGGATATCCTAGAGATGGAACGCCCCAAGACCGAAGAATCCCTCCGCAAGCACCCCCGCATGACCCTTCAGAACCGTGCCAAGATCTTCTCGCCCTTCTCTCCGCTGCGGGGCTATGACGAGCAGCTTGCCGCAGAAAAGCAGCGCACCGAGCGGGTGACCAAGCGCATTTTGACCGAGGAAGAAATGTCCGCTCTGTCCGATCGGCTGATGCAGGTCACCAAGGGCATGACCATCACGGTGCGGTACTTCAAGGAGGATACCGCTCACCCGGAGGTTCCCGCAGTGGGCAACTACATCACCCTGACCGGAAAAGCAGACCGCATCGACCCGGTGTTCCGCACCTTGCAGGTGGGCGACACCGTGGTGCCCTTTGAAGATCTTGTGGAGGTCAGCGGGGAGGGTATCATGGACATTGATGTGTATCTGGGCATCGGGGAAGAATGAGATGACAAGAAATGTTGAAAGAGATATTTATGGGACAGTTCTTTCGATAAAATAACCTCAGAAGAAGCAAAACACACTTCGGATGGAGGAAAATACAATGGCAAACGATGATTACGGCTATTTCGGCAAAGGTGACACGGGCTATGCCCAGTACATGACAGCCTTCAACCGCAACTTCGGTGGCTCGTCCGGCGGCGGTGGCGGCGGCCACAACAATGGTGGCGGCAGTGGTGGAGACGGAAGCGGCTGCGGCTGCCTCATCGCCATTGCGGTGGTGGTCGTGCTGGTGCTTATTGCCATGGGAAGCTGAGGGGCATTTCCACAGCACTGGACTGCTTGCGTGACCCGGTCACAGAAAATTTAACTAGGAAATGTTATCATATAGTCACAGGAAACACCAACAACATTCCGATGGAGGATTTTAATATGAAGGCAAAGTTTTATATCTGTGAGCACTGTGGCAACCTGGTCACCACCATCCACAACGCAGGCGTTCCGCTGGTCTGCTGCGGCGAAAAGATGAAGGAGCTGCTCCCTAACACCGTGGAAGCCAGCGGCGAAAAGCATCTGCCGGTGGCAGAGCTTTCCGGCAGCACCCTCACGGTTACGGTGGGTGCGGTGGAGCACCCCATGGTGGATGTGCACCACATCCAGTGGCTCTTTGTGGAGACCGAAAACGGCGGACAGCTCCGCTACCTCGTCCCCGGTCAGGCACCCAAGGCGGTGTTTGAGCTGGGCGGCGAAAAGCCCGTGGCGGTCTACGCTTACTGCAACCTGCATGGTCTGTGGATGACGAAACTTTAAGAAATAAACAGGCTCCTGCCAGTGGTTAAACGCTTGCAGGAGCCTGTTTTGGCGTGCAGCCAGAGGGATGATACCGGTGCATAGAATCTGTCCCCGGAGAGTTGGAACAAGCCCTCCGGGGACATTTTTGTTTTTCGGAAGCTTTTCCACAAGGGAAAATCATGGTATACTGGACCCAAAGCCATAAAATGGGAGGTACCGTTATGAAGTGGGGAATTTTAGCGACCGGCACCATTGCCAAAAAGTTTGCGTCTACGGTGGAACAGATGGGCGCAGAGGGGGAGCGGATTGTTGCCGTGGGCTCACGGCATCTGGAAAGCGCACAGGCGTTTGCGCAGCAGTACGGCATTCCCCGCTGCTATGACTCCTACGAAGCCCTTGCCGCCGACCCGGAGGTGGAGGCTATCTACGTTGCCACCCCCAACACCCTGCATTACGAAAACTGCAGGCTCTGCTTGGAGCAGGGCAAGCATGTTTTGTGCGAAAAACCCTTTACCATCAGCCCGGAGCAGGCACGGGAGCTGTACCGTCTGGCAGAGGAAAAGCACCGCTTTCTCATGGAGGCGTTCTGGATCTGGCTGCTGCCGCTGTACGACCGCCTGCGCCAGATCCTTACTGCTGGCACCATCGGGGAGCTGAAGCAGATCACCTGTCAGTACGGCTTTGTTGCCTCCGGTGCCCGGAAGGATCGCAAGTTTGATTCCGGTCTGGGCGGCGGTGCGCTGCTGGATATCGGCATCTACAATCTGGGCTTTCTGCGCATCCTCACCGGACAGGACCCGGAAAAGGTGGAGACCAAAGAGGTGCACATCAACGAGTACGGCACCGACGATTACAGCCGCCTTGCGCTGACCTACCCCGGCGGCTGCAAAGCGGAGTCGGTCCAGACCATCGGGCAGGAGCTGGAGCGCAACGCCCGCATCGTTGGCACCAAGGGCAGTATTTTCCTGCCGGATTTCCAGCACGCCGAGACCATGACGCTGGAAGTGAAGGGCAAAGAGCCGGAGGTCATCCGCTGCCCGGTGGACATCAACGGCTTTGAGTATGAGATCCGGGAAGCAAGCCGCTGCGTCAAACTGGGGCGTACCGGCAGCGACCGCTACACCCCGCAGGACAGCCTTGCCTTGACCCGCCTGATGTACGACACCCGCATGAGCTGGGGCATGAAGTTTGCGGGTGAGGTGTAAGCACACACCTTGCCGCAAAGGGCTTTTTGCGTGCGGAGACTATGGCATACGGAAAGCGGCAACTCGGAATTGATATAAAAAAGAAGGACACATAGATGAAAACAGTGGTTCTTTATAATATTATTTCTTTTATCATCCTCGTTGCTTTGATTTTTGTCTTAAGGATTGTTAGTAAGAGTAATTTAAGACAAAATCAACAACTTGTTATTAAAGTCATTGCAACTATTTTAATTGTTTGTGTGATAGCGTTCGTGCTTTTTATTGATGCAATAGCATTTGGCTTTATAGGACCAGTTCAAGATTAACAATTCCAGTTTGACAAGGAAGTGCTTTGCATGAAAAAGCGTATATCAAGGATTCTCGGTTTAATAATGCTGATTATAGCTATTGCATTTATAGTGTTTGCATTGAACCATCCAGAAATGAGTTTTCCTTGGAACAATACCATTACTTGGTTACTGTATGGTTTATATATTCTTGTGACAGTCATGTTGCTTATTGCGCCTAAGACGAAGAAGTAAACCATTCGCGTTTGTGGAGCGAAGCAGAACAATGAAAGCCCCAGTGGGGCTTTTAAGTGACAGAACAGTCTTGCGTAGCAAGATGGAGGGGCCTCGCCCCGACAAGTTCCAGTTTGCCGGGCAGACGGACATCTGAATAACACAAAATGAGGGAGCAGCCATGGTACTTTATTTTACGGGAACCGGCAACAGCCGGTATCTGGCACGGCGTATTGCCGAAGGGTTGGAGATGCCGCTTTACGACCTGAACGCCTGCATCAAGGCAGGGAATACCGCCCCGGTGCAGACCGGGCGTGACGTGGTGCTGGTCACGCCTACCTACGCATGGCGCATCCCCCGGGTGGTGTCGGAGTGGCTGGGCAAGACCGCGCTGACCGGGGCAGAGCGCATCTGGTTTGTGATGGATTGTGGCAGCGAAATTGGCAATGCGGCAGGCTATAACCGGCAGCTTGCAGCGCAAAAGCAGCTGCAGTATATGGGCACAGCTCAGATCATCATGCCGGAAAACTATATTGCCATGTTCAATGCACCCCGGAAGGAGCAGGCCCGGAGCATCGTGGAGCAGGCAGAGCCTGCACTTCAGAAGGTGCTGGCGCAGCTCAAGGCCGGGCGGGAATTTCCTCCGCCGAGAGAGAACCTCTACGACCGCCTTATGAGCGGCCCGGTGAACCCGGTGTTCTATCGCTTCTTTGTAAAAGCGGATGCCTTCCGGGCAACGGACGCCTGCATCGGCTGCGGTAAATGCGTGGAGTTGTGCCCCTTGAACAACATCCGTCTGGAAAACGGAAAGCCGGTCTGGGGCAAAAACTGCACCCATTGCATGGCCTGCATCTGCTATTGCCCTAAAGAAGCCATCGAGTACGGCAAAAAGAGCAAAGGCAAGCCCCGGTATCACTTTGAAGCACTGGAAAAGGAGCAGGACGTGTGAAGGAGAGCGGAAATTAGATGAAGTTTTTGTACTTACATGGGTTGGGACAAAAACCAAACAGTTGGGACAGAGTAATAAAAGAAACGAAGGTCTCGGATAGAAGCGCCAGCTTGAGCTTGGCAGAGATGCTGGAAGGAAAAGCGGCCACCTATAAGGAGTTGTATACTGCATTCTCAGAAGAGTGCAACAAGGAAAATGATGAAATCGTCTTGTGCGGGCTTTCCTTGGGTGCTGTTCTGGCACTTAATTATGCGATAGACCATCCGAATAAAGTAAAGGCACTGGTGTTAATTGCAGCACAATATAAAATGCCTGAAAAGCTATTGAAGTTCCAGAATATGCTGTTTCGCTTTATGCCGAATACAATGTTCAAGCAATTTGGCTTCAAAAAAGCTGATGTGATCAGCTTGTGCGGTACGATGACGGAATTGGATTTCAGGGATTCATTATGTAAGGTGTCCTGTCCGGTATTGATCGTTTGTGGGGAAAAGGACAACGCAAACAAAAAAGCCTCAAAGGAACTTGCCAGTTATTTGAGTGATTCCCACTTCCATGAACTTTTGAAAGCGGGTCATGAAGCAAACATAGAATCTCCGGAGGAATTGGCAACAGTGTTACAGGAATTTTATGATAATGTCGAATAAACTACGATTCATCAAAGAAAGAGGACTTTAAAATGAACATCGAAGAACGGGCGGCACAGGCTGCCGCATGGAAAGCTACTGGACAGTGCAACTGTGCACAGGCGGTGATGAAGGCATTTGAGGACAAGCTGCCGGTGGATGCCGACACCCTGATGAAGCTGGGCGCAGGCTATGCCGCCGGCATGGGCTGCATGGAGAGCACCTGCGGCGCACTGATCGGCGCTGTGATGGTGGCGGGCATCGTCACCGACGGCAAGGGCACACCCCGCATTTCTAAGGAACTGCTGCAAAACTTTCAGGAAAAGTGCGGTGCTACCATCTGCAAGGATCTGAAGGGGATAGAGAACGGCGCACCGCTGTGCCCGTGCCCGGAGTGCGTCCGCAACGCTGTTCTGGCACTGGGCGAGGTGCTGGGAGAGTAAGATGAAGAAGATCTTGTTTGTTTGCCATGGCAGGATGTGCTGGAGGGTTGCACCGCCCTGCTGGAAGAGCTGCGATAAAAGGGAAAGGGGATGACGAAACGTTATTGCAAGGGCGAACGGTTTGCTGACCTGTCGTTTGCCGGGGAAGTCTTTGATAGCATAAACCTATTGACATGGTGCGAAAATGGGTTTATACTATCCCCAACACAAGGAAGGGAGTGCAGACAGATGAAACATACAGCAGATGCCCAGCACAGACTACCCGGGCGAATGCGCTGCTCCCAGACAAATTCCCGGCAGACAGACTGAGAAAAAACAGGAAGATGCCGTTGTCTGGGAGAAGTGCCCGAACATACATCGTCACAATAAAAGGAGAACCGACAATGGCTGATTATAAACTGTGGAACGCACTGAAGGATGCTAAAAAATATCGCTGGGTGGAACTTTCTCACTCGCTGAACAACGAAAGCCCCTACTGGTCCGGCATCCCGGAAGGCTCTGTGGAGCTGGCAAAGACCGTGTGGGACTGGGGCAAGCCGGAACTGGAATGCCTGATCCAGACTTTCAAATTCCCCGGACAGTTTGGTACCCATATCGACTTCCCGGGTCACTTCATCAAGGGCAAAGCACTGTCCGAAAAGTATGATGTGAACGACCTGATTTTCCCGCTGGTGGTCATCGATATTTCCCAGCAGGCCAAGAAAGACCCCCGCTATGCTGTGACGGTGGAGGACATCAAGGCCTATGAAGCAAAGTACGGTCCTATCCCGGATGGTGCGCTGGTGGCTCTGCGCAGCGACTGGTACAAGAAGTGGCCGGATATGGATGCGCTGTCCGGCATCGACGCAGAGGGCAAAGAAAATGCCCCCGGCTGGTCGCTGGAAGCATTGGAGTATATCTACAAGGTGCGCAATGCCGCCGCCAACGGCCACGAAACGCTGGATACCGATTCCTCTGCGGTGGCGGAGGAAAAGGGCGACCTTGCCTGCGAGCGCTATGTTCTGGACAACGACAAGCTGCAGGTGGAGGTGCTTGCAAATCTGGATAAAGTTCAGCCTGCCGGTGCGGTGGTCATCGTTTCTTATCCCCGCATTGAAGGTGCAACTGGTCTGCCTGCGCGGGTCTGGGCTGTTACCGAATAAGAGCGGAGAAGTGGGAAAATGTCCTTTCCCCTGCCACCAGCGCCATGCTGCATAACCTTTCCACCCTTGGCATCAGCCTGCGCAGCATGACAGACCTGTTGGAGCAGAAGTCTTCCCTGTAAAAATGGTACGCCGGAGCGTCCGCAGATGCTCCGGCGTATCGAAATGATAGATCTCCCAGCCAAAAGGAGGCTGCTGCACAAATACTGCGCAGCAGCCTCCTTTTTTAGTTCAGATGAATCGGCAAAAGCCCAGCCAGCAGCCCAGCAGGAAAAAGAGCAGCGCCTTGCCCAGCACCGGCAGCCACGGGTGCTTGCAAAGGGCCAAATCCCACCGGTGGATGTTCTGCTTGGGGCAGGTGCCAACGCAGGCTTCACAGGCGATGCATTCCCCGCTGCGCAGGCTGTTTTCCTCCAGCTTCAGGCACACCGGGCACTGCTGCTTGCAGGCATTGCAGCCCGGGATGCAGCCGTCGCTCTGCCGGTGCAGCCGCGCAAATGGCAGCACCGGCAGCAGGGCAAACACCGCTCCCATGGGGCAGAGGAACTGACAGAAGAACTGGGGCTGCACCGCCATACCCAGCAAAATGAGCACAAGCAGCCCGATGCCCACACCAAAGCCCTCCGGCGGCAGATGCAGGGCCGTCAGGCAGGAAAACACCTCCCACGGGCTTGCGCCGGTCAGCATCTTTTCCTGCCGGGTCACATACAGTGCTACCAGCCCTGCCAGCAGCAGATATTTGACCTTCTGCCCCAAAAGCACCGCTCGCTCCGGCAGACGGAGCTGCTTTTTGCGGTGGAACAGCTTTTTTTGAATAAGCCCGGAAAGCGCCCAGACGGCATCGCCCAAGCTGCCGAAGGCGCAGGCATACCCACAGAAAAAACGGTCGAAAAGCAGGGTGAAGCCGCACAGCCCCAGCAGGGAAAGTGTGAAGCTGTCCACAGAGAGCACCTCGCCTGCACCGATGTGCAGAAAGATCTGTTTTACCCCGGAAAACCCGGCCACGAATGCGCCCGGCATGGACACAAAGAAGAACAACTGCACCCCGGTGCGCAGCCATGTATGGCGCTTTTTGTCCCGCTGACGCTGCTGCGCCGCTGTTAAAGGCTTTGCCTGTGTTTTTTCCATCATCCTGCCGCCTTTCCCAGTGCGTTCTCTACCGCACCGATAAGTCCTTCTGCCGTGAGGGTAGCGCCGGAAACGGTATCCACCTCAGCAGACTGCACTGCCAGCATCTCGTCCAGCAAAGGCAGCGCCTGCTTATAGTAGGGCTTATCCTCGCCGGAAGCATCCAGCACCGCAATATCGGTCATTTTTCCGTTCTGGATAGTCACCGACACCTGAATGACATCGCCAAAACCATAGGCGCTGCCCTCATAGATGCCGTCCCGGTAGCCGCTCTGCTCTGCCTGTGCTGCGCTCTGCGCCTGCAAAACGGAAGCATTGTAGGCTTCAACTTCGGCAATTTCCTGCTTGCGCTGGCTTACCGCTGTCGCCCGAATCAGCGCCACCTGCTGGTATTGCCACAGTACCCCCAAAATGAGCAGCAGGTTCACCGCCCGGAGGAGAAAATTTTTGTATTTCATTCTGCTGCTCCTTCCGTTTCAGATTCAATCCCGGTCTCTTCCGGCGGCAGTGCCGGCTCGGATGTCGGCAGCACTTCCTCAGAAGATGCCGGTTCCGGTTCAGAGGATGCCGGTGCATCTGCCGGGAAAAGCTGCTGCCATACTTCCTTGAGCCACACGGGAACGGCGCTCTTTTCCTCCGGCTGCACCACCTCCACGGTGGGCGCGGTGACCGGCGTTTCCCCGGGCTCTGCTGCTTCAGACGGTGCGGTTCCCTCTGCCGTCTCTTCCGATGCAGTCTGCTCCGGAGCGGTTTTCTCTGCCGGGGCAACAGCGGCCTTTGCCAGTGCCAGCTTGACTGCGTTCAGAATTCCGGTGGAGGAGTAGGTGGCGCCGGAAACAGTATCCACGTTGGGGCTTTGTCCCTCCAGAATGGCGGGGATGACCTGTTTTGCCCGGGAGAGATATTCCTCCTCGTCCTCGGCGCTCAGGATCGTGATATCGGTAATTTTATCCTCTGCCACCGTGACCTGCACTGTGATCTGCCCCTCAAAGCCCATGGCTTCGGCAGTGTAGATGCCGTCCAAGTAGATGGAGGGAGCCGTAAATTCCTCCACCACAAGCGTTGCAGCGGGCTTTGGCTGGGGCGGCAGGGGATTGTTGACCACCTCGCCGGTCAGGGCGTTCTGCACTGCGCCCAGAATGCCCCGGCTGGTATAGGTGGCCTCGGAAACGGCATCCACCTCCCAGCTCTGAGTCTCCACCACGGTGGTCAAAAGCCGCTTGGCACGCCGCAGAAACTGCTTGGTCTCGTGGGATGCGTCCAAGATCTCCGCCTCCGTGATGCTGCCGTTTTCCATGGTGACCTGTACTCGGACGGCACCGCCGTAGCCCCGGGAAGAGCCGACGTAAACGCCGTCGGCATAGGGCAGCTTGGGCAGGGTTTCTTCCTCCGCTTCGGAGGAAGCGGCTTCCACAGGCTGCTCCACCACGGTTGTCAGCTTTTCCGGCACGGCGGCCAGCACCGGAACGGTGCGGGGCAGGGCAAAAAGTACAGCTGCCGCTGCCGCCACCGTCGGGAAAAGCTGCACCAGCGGCAGCAGTGTATGGCATCGTTTTTTGTTCATTCCCACTCCTCCTGACACGGAAAAGCAAGGCCGCCTGATGCCAAGCGACCTTGCCGTTTTGTGTTATATTTTACAATAAATTAGGCAGTTTCCCGTGTATTCACAGCGCCACATTGACCGGCAGGACATACACGCCGTCGGCGGCGTAGAAGGTGATCTGAGTAATCGTTTTGCCGATGATGGATGCAAAGTAAGGATCATCGGCATTGAAGCCCAGCTTGGTACCATGCCAGATGTTGGTCACATGATGCAGGCCGTACTCACTGCCATCGGCGGTGGTCAGAACTACGCCGTAGACCTTGTTGGCCTTGTAGTCCAGATCAAAGCCGGAGATTTTCATCTCGTAGGTGGCATGGTGACCGTTGGTATTCAGCTCCACAGTGGTGCCCTCTACGGTGGTCTCGGTGGCGTGGACCTTGCCAAACTCCCACTTGCCGCTCAGCAGGTTATACCATGCGGTGATGTAGTAGGCAGGGGTCTCACTGAGATTGTAGTAAGCGTAGCTCTCGTTCTCAAACAAGGCATCTGCGCCGGTGTAGGTGGTGGTGGATTCCTTGCCCTTCAGGGTAACGGTAATGTCGTAGCTGTCGGCATCGGTGACCTGCTTTGCATTCTTCAGCGCCCACGGGGTCAGCACCTTGACCGGGAAGGAAACGCCGGTGATGTCGGAGCCGTCCGCGTTGACGTGGTAGGAACCGGCGGCAAGGTTGCCTGCACGGGTCTTGTTCCTGGTGGCGCTGGTCACAGCGTCGATCTCAGATGCGTTGTCCACACCGGCGGCCTTGTAGAAGTCGGCGTAGGGGATGTTCATCTGGACATAGCTGGAGGTCAGGCAGTTTTCCTGTTCCACCTCTTCCGCAGCGAAGGCCGGGACTGCCACAGCGCATACCAGCATAGCGGCCGCAAGTGCACCTGCAAATACTTTTTTCAATCTCATGGTAACACACCTCTATCTCAGTTTTGAAAAAATAGTTAGCTTTGTCTAACAATTGGCGCAAAAAATACAGGGGAAAACCCCTCAGATGGTTAGGTAAAACAAATTCGCGAAGTAAAAATAGCACTCCCACAGGGCGTTGTCAAGTAGAAACCGGAAAGTTTGCAGGGGTGAATTTTTCGATGCAGGAAACGATCTGCATCCTCTATACCGCAAAGCCCTTGACCTTTTTGCCGGAGCGCAGTATACTTTTTGCGGAGTTAGTTGCGAATAACCGCAAGGAGGTACTACATGATACAAGACGCGTTCTGGGGGATCCTGATTCCATTTCTAGGCACAAGCCTTGGAGCGGGCTGTGTGTTCTTTTTGAAAAACTCTTTGCGCGACAGCGTCCAGCGGGCGTTGACCGGCTTTGCCGCCGGGGTCATGGTGGCGGCATCGGTATGGAGCTTGCTGATCCCGGCTATGGAGCAGGCCGCAGATCTGGGCAGGCTGGCGTTTTTCCCGGCGGTGGTGGGTTTCTGGCTGGGCATCCTGTTTTTGCTGCTGCTGGACCATCTCATCCCGCATCTGCACCAGAACAGCTTGCAGGCCGAAGGGCCAAAAAGCCAGCTCCAGCGCACCACCATGATGGTTCTGGCGGTGACGCTGCACAACATCCCGGAGGGTATGGCAGTGGGCGTGGTCTATGCCGGCTACCTTGCTGGAACGGCTCAGATCACCGCCGCCGGGGCGCTGGCACTTTCCCTTGGCATTGCCATCCAGAACTTCCCGGAGGGGGCTATCATCTCCATGCCACTGCGGGCGGAAGGAATGAAAAAAGGCCGGGCGTTCTGGGGCGGCGTACTGTCCGGCATCGTAGAGCCCATCGGGGCAGTGTTGACGATTCTGGCGGCAGGCATCGTGGTGCCCGCGTTGCCCTATCTGCTCAGCTTTGCCGCCGGAGCCATGCTGTATGTGGTGGTGGAGGAACTAATCCCGGAAATGTCGCAGAGGCAGCACTCCAACGTTGGCACGGTGTTTTTCGCGGTGGGCTTCAGCGTGATGATGGTGCTGGATGTGGCACTGGGGTGACGGTTGGGGGTTCCCAAAAGCGAAATCTCTTTCGGAATACCCGAAAATGCCTAAACTCCTTGACAGAGGAGACGGCAGGGCGTATTATTTTGGCAGAAGGACCGCTGAGAAGCGGCTTTTTATAGAATGAAAAGTTAGCATTGCCTAACTCACAGCACGAGGAATTGCGGGCCTGTCATCCGGTGCAGTGGGCGCATCTGGTAAAAAGCATTGCATTGTGAACGGTAAACAGAAAGAGGGTGGCGTTATGTCCTTTTTTGAAAATACCCGAAAGCCCGTAGGCCTTGGCGGGAAGATCATGGTTGCTATGATGAACTTTGGACACAGCGCAATGGCAGAATGGGGGCTGCGCTTTTTACAGCCTGCCCCGGATGCCATGGTGCTGGACTGCGGCTGCGGCGGTGGAGCGAACATTAAAACGTTGTTGAAACTGTGCCCCAACGGCAAGGTGCAGGGCATCGACTACTCAGCCGTCAGTGTGGAAAAAGCGCGAAAGGTCAATGCCAGAGCCATTGCAGCAGGACGGTGTACCGTGCAACAGGCAAGCGTGGCAGAACTGCCGTTTAAAGCGGAGCAGTTTGATGTGGTGACCGCCTTTGAAACGGTCTACTTCTGGCCGGAGCTTGCACAGAATTTCAGAGAGGTTTATCGAGTGCTGAAGCCCGGCGGGGTCTTTTTCATCTGTAACGAAGCGAACGGCGAAACGACAAAAGACGACAAATGGACGCAGATCATCAATGGCATGACCATCTATACGGATACTGCACTGAAAGCGTATCTGGAACAAGCAGGATTCTGTCAGATCCAAAGCCACAAAAATAAAAAGGGCTGGCTGTGCGTTACGGCGCAAAAGCGGTGAAAGAGTGTAAGGAGGACGGAGCATGGAACGAAAAGAAGCGATTCGCAGCGCCTATCGGCTGACGGGCGGCAACAATTTTTATGATGGTATGATCACCTGCTCCACCCTGAGCGGGAAAGCGGTGTGCCGTCTGGTGTGGGACATGAACAAGGTGGAAAACGATGCCTATCTGGAAAAGGCACTGTCCGGCATCCCGGAGCATTTTTCCGGCAAGCTGCTGGAGGTGCCGGTGGGCACCGGCATTCTGACCATACGATAAAACCAAAGGGAGTTCTGCCTGGACATTCGTCCGTGACGGAACTTCCCTTTTTAGCTTTATAGAAAAACCATAAGTCATCTGCCACGGTCAGCGGAGCAAAAACCACACACCCAGCAGGATCGCAAGGAAGATCAGGTTGGACAGGGTGAACAGCCCAAAATACTGCTTCTTCCCCTGTGGCAGCTCCCGTGCGATCTGTCGGTAGGAAATAAGACTGGCCATGGATGCGATCAAAGTGCCAAGACCTCCCAGATTGGTGCCGATGATGAGGGCTTGTGTCTCTGCCGTGAACCCGGACAGCAGCAGGGCGGCGGGAACATTACTGGTGACCTGCGAAGCAAGAACCGCCACAAGAACTTCCCGGCCGGTCAGAAACTCCTGCAGCCAGCCGGAAAAGGCCGGAATGCGCCCCAGATTGCCAATGAAGATGAAAAAAGCCACAAAGGTCAAAAGCAGGGAATAGTCCACTGCCCGTAAGGTGTGCGGGTCTGCAAAAAGGGCGCAGACGAGTACAGCGACAAAGGCAATGCCATAAGGCAACACCCGGATCACGGACAGCAGGCAAACGGCAAACAGAACCAGATACAGCAGGATGATCTTCTGATCTCCCTGAGATGCAGAAGAAGAAACAAGCTCGTCCACGGAGAGGGCGGCAGAGGCTTTCCGGCAGACCAGCGCTGCCCAAGCCAGCAGCAGGAGCAGAGAGACCAGGGTGTAGGGCAGCATAAGAAGAACAAATTCCCCGGTGCTCATGCCGCTTTTTCCGTAAAGATAGAGGTTCTGCGGGTTGCCGATGGGGGTCAGCATACTGCCAAGGTTTGCCGCAATGGTCTGCATACAGACCACCGGGATCAGAAGGGAGCGGCGGACATCCGCTCCCAGACGGCTCAGGACCACGAACGTAAAGGGAACGAAGGTCAGCAGGGAAACATCGTTGGTGATGAACATGCTTCCGAAAAAGCACAGCCCGACCAGTACCAGCGTCAGCTGAAAGGTGCTGTGGGTACGGGACAGCAATGCCCGGCCCAGTCCATCAAAAAAGCCCTGCCGCCGCAGCCCGGCCATGACCGTCATCAGGGAAAACAAAATCGCCAGCGTGCGCAGGTTGATGTAGCCGAGATACTGCGCATCCGGCAGAACAAAGAAGGCGGAGACAACGGCCAGCACAGCGGCTGCGGTGAGGACCGTTTCCTGCTGAATGAATTGTTTGAGTTTCATAGAGACACATCCTTGTAATTGTAAAGGCAGCCCTGCTGCGGTGCCGGACGGCCTTTTTCCGTATTTCAGAGCAGCAGCTCAAACGACCCGATCATCAGGGGCATTCTTCAATGTGGAAGATCGCTACTTTCCCGAAGAACGGATTGCAAGTGCGTGCAGCTTCCGGCTCAAATCGGCCAGGCACCATGCGATTGCCATACCGCCGGCAATTCCAAGAGCGGCCAGAAAGGTCTGCTCTCCGAAATGCTCTGCAGCAGACAAATCATTGGAGACGACTGCGTTCATGCAGTAGTAGAGGGTGCTTCCGGGAATGAGGGGAATGGCAGCAGTGATGAAGAAAGGCGTAGAGGGTGCATTGCAGCATCGGGCAAGAATTTCGGCATACAGAGCGGCACAGAAACCGGCCAACAGATTGGCAAGAAAGACGCTGTGCAGGGTGTTGGCGGCAAGAAGATAAGCCAGCCATGCCAGAAGTCCGCCTACACCGGCGGCGAGTAAGTAGCGCCGGTTCAGATTGAAGATCAGTCCGAAACCGACCGAACCAAGGGCAGCACTGAGCAACTGCGAAAAAACCTGTATCATGCGGAAATTCCTCCCATCAACCAGATGGCGGCCATCATGCCGAGTGCAAGGGTGGCGGCCATCAGAATGGCTTCCACCAGTCGAAGAGAGCCGGAAATAATGTCCCCAAGTAAGATGTCCCGGATGGAATTTGTCAGCATGATGCCGGGAATCAGCAGCATGATGATACCAATCAGAACTTTATCGGCATGAAACTGCATCCCAAAGCGGCAGAGCAGCAGAGTGGAGACACCGCTGAGAAATGATGCTATAAACTGAAATTCTACGCCATTCATACAAAAAGGCGAGAGATAGCGCTCCATCCAGCAAATCAGAACGGCAATGCCGCCGGCCAGCAGGCCGTCCCAGAGATTTCCACCAAAGAAGATGGCAAAACTGGAAGCAGCCAACACACTGCCGGCAAGATGCAGTCTTGGGTCCGGATGCTGTGCCAGAATGGCATTCAGCTGGCGCTGAAACTCTTCTATGGAAGGAGGCGCTGTGCAGATACGGCGGCTGAGCGCATTGAGCTTTTCCAATGTCAGCAGGTCATTGCTGGCAGCGTGACGCAGGCGGCGGGTCTCGGTCTGCGGCGGCAGCGAGGGCATGGTAAGCGTGACCACGATGCTGGATGTGATCACGAATACATTCACATCTTCTGCCCCATAGGCGATTGCGATCCGGTTCAAAGTGTCCTCAACGCGGAATACTTCTGCGCCGCTGTTTTGTAAAGCTTCGCCCATTCGGACCAGAATGTGGAGAAAATGACTGATCTCGGTCTCTTCCACAATATCACGCTCTTTTCATCTCGGTTTCTACATTATTATAGCGGGTGGACCGGCAGAACGCAAGACGCTGCAAGGACAGAGAGACTTTTTGATAACTGCATTGTTTACGCGGGCAATGGATCGCCTGGTTCTGAAAAAACGGCTTGCATCCGTTCTGTCACAGCGAAAGACTACGATTGGAGAAGAAAAAATTGAATCCAGTGCAAACGATTTTGCCGAGAATTGCATGAAATATTATAAAAGTATTATTCTTTTGTGAATTTTAGCACTCTACTATTGACACTGCTAATAAACAGTGTTATAACAGTGGCGTGCTCAGGAGAAAGGGGCATGAGGGAACCGCAAGGCTCCCGGGAAGACTCCGCTTCTGATGCACGATCTTGATTTTATGCCCGACCCGAACGCCGGGATTGGAGGGTTGTTTTATGTTTATGCCTGCTGTTTTCCATGAAAATCTGTTCGATGATTTCTTTGATCCGTTCTGGAACGACGGTGCGCTGGAGCGTGCAATGAATCGTGAAGAGCGTGAGACCTTCGGCAAGCGCGGCGCAAACATGATGAAAACCGATGTGAAGCAGACCGCCGATGGCAACTATGATGTGGCTGTTGACCTGCCCGGCTGCAAGAAGGAAGACGTTCAGATGGAGCTGAGTGACGGCTACCTGACCATTCAGGCCGTCCGCAACCACTCCAATGACGAGAAGGACAACAATGGCCGTTATCTGCGCCGTGAGACCTTCTCCGGTACCTGTGCCCGCAGCTTCTATGTGGGTGATGCCGTGAAGAAGGAGGACATCCACGCAAAGTTCGAGGATGGCATCCTGCACATCGTACTGCCCGCACCGCAGCAGCAGAAGGCTCTGCCTGCGAATCCCAATCTCATTGAAATCGAATAACGTTTGTGCATCGGTGTGAGGAACACCGGCGCATAGAACCAACCCTCGGAGAACCGTAAAAAGCTCTTCGGGGGTTTTTGTATTCTGACATCTTTTCGGAAGTGAAAAAGCGTGGTACCCACAACACCGACACGCAAGAGGACGCAGCAGTCAATCTTTTTGAAACCGCCGTCAAACACGCATAAAAGCGAAAAGAACCCGCTTTCAACATCAAATTGAAGTGAAAGCGGGTTCTTTATTGAAGTGACACCAAGTTGTCACAAAATCACAGTTTTAGAAGGCCTGTGCATCATATTTATAGCGATATTTCGCCGTAAATTCGTTTCTACTTGATGGGGTGAATTATTTCCGACTTGTCAGCCGGTTGAGCAGCATCACAGCCAGGACAATAACACCAATGACGAGAAGAATGCCGACCATGCCGATGAGCATCATGGGCAGGGTGGTCATCCACGAAGAAAGATGAAGCATAAGTGTACCTCCGTTAAGCCATCAGGGTCAGAATCAGGCCGCCTGCAATGACGGATGCGATCTGCCCCGAAACGTTGACGCTGATGGAGTACATCAGCAGGAAATTCTGGTTATCTTCTTCCAATCCCATCTTGTTGACCACACGGCCGCTCATGGGGAAGGCGGAGATGCCGGCTGCACCGATCATCGGGTTCAGTTTTTTGCCTTCGGGCAGGAACAGGTTCAGCAGCTTTGCAAACAGCACGCCGCCTGCGGTATCAAAAACGAAGGCTACCAGACCCAGTGCAAGGATGAGCAGGGTATCGGGCCGGACAAACTTGTCAGCGGTCATCTGTCCGGCCACGGTCAGGCCCAGCACGATGGTGATGAGGTTTGCCAGCACATTCTGCGCGGTTTCGCTGAGGGCGTTCAGTACGCCGCACTCCCGCAGCAGGTTGCCGAACATCAGAAAACCAACTAGAGCTACACTGGCAGGAGCTACCATACCGGCAATGATGGTTACCACAATGGGGAACAGAATCTTCGTCAGCTGGCTGACATTGCCCTTTTCATAGGGCATCCGGATGCGGCGGTCCTTCTGGGTGGTCAGCAGTTTAATGACCGGCGGCTGCACGATGGGCACCAGAGCCATGTAACTGTACGCTGCCACCATGATGGCACCAAGGTACTGGGAGTTGAGGGTGTTAGCTACAAAAATGGCGGTGGGACCGTCCGCTGCACCAATGACAGCGATGGAAGCAGCATCCTTCAAATCAAAGAAGAAGCCTGCCAGAAACAGGGTGAAGAAAATACCAAACTGCGCTGCGGCACCAAAGAGCATGAGCCACGGTTTTTCCAGCAGGGGGCCAAAGTCGATCATAGCACCAATGCCGATGAAAAGCAGCAGGGGAAACAGCTCGTTGGACATGCCTGCTTCAAACAGGGCAGAAATGGGGCCTACGGTATCGCCCTGCGTGATGGCACCGGACAGCGGAAGATTGACCAGAATGGCACCAAAGCCCATGGGTAAAAGCAGGCTCGGCTCCATTTTTTTGGCGATGGCAAGGTAGATGAGCAATGCACCAATGCCCCACATCACCACCATCTGCCAAGTCAGGTTTCCAAAATTGGAAAACAGACTTGCGAATGTGTTCAGAAAGTTCATAGTTTTCTTGCCTCCTATTGTGCTCCGGTACGGTGACAAGAAAAAGAGACTCCTGCCACAGCACCTTGTCTGTGACAAAAGTCTCAAGCGAACACATGACATCGGGCATTTCTGCCGTGATGACGCTGCCATGCAGCAGTCTCCCGAAGAATAAGCCGGAACACTGCCCTTTACTCCCTTTTATCAGATGTATTAAAACAGAATATGGGAAAACTGTCAAGAAAAATACAGAAATCTTTTCTGTATCTTATGAGGGTTCTTCCGCTGTGGTTCATGCAAGCTGATTACAGCAAAGCATTTCTGGAAGCCCATCGAGAGAAAATCACTCTGCATAAGGCGGCCCCGGAGAGCTGCGATAAGCCCTCCGGGGCCATTTTTGTTTTCCGATATCTTTCCGACAGTGGAAAAGCGTGGTAGAATAGGAGCAAAGCTGATATATGATCAACAGGAAGGGGAAAATCAAGATGGAAACGGTCTATATCGCAGGCGGATGCCTTTGGGGCGTACAGCATTTTTTTGACACAGTGCCTGGTGTACAGATGACTGAAGCCGGCAGAGCCAACGGAACAACGAGTTCTCTGGATGGCCCATACGATGGATATGCAGAATGCGTAAAAGTGGTCTATGATGAGAAAAACACAAGCATTTCAGAACTGATGGCACACCTGTTTGAGATCATCGACCCCTACAGCCTGAACAAACAGGGCGTGGACGTTGGAAAAAAGTACCGGACAGGGCTGTACAGTACAGATCCCAGACATCTGGAAGAAGCAAGAGCTTTTATAAACGGCCGGGAGGACCGGGACAAGATCATGCTGGAAGTGCTGCCGCTGACAAATTATGTCCGGAGCGCTGAGGAGCATCAGCACCATCTGGAACGGCACCCTGAAGACTGCAGTTACTGCCATATCCCGGATGCTGTCCTGAACAGATACAGAAATCAGTAAATATGCGATCCTACCATTGCAGTAACACCAATGGAAAGTATCAGGAGCAGGAGAGTGCCCCGCTGGTGCGGGAATTTCTGGCGGATACTGGCATGACGGCGGCGCAGATCGACCGGGTGGCCTATCTGGTGGGGCACCACTGATGGTTCTGGATGTGGCGCTTGGCTGAGAGAGCGAAGCGGCTTCTCAATGGTAAAATAACGGAAAACACCCCTGTGAGCTTTTTTAAACTCACAGGGGTGTTTTTAGGCGTTGGGGTCGGTCAGCACAAAGGTCAGCTCAGCGGTGGCGGCGCACTTGCCGTCCACCCACGCCGAGGCTTTGCCCACGCCCACCGGGCCGTGCTGCTCTACCAGTTCACAGTGCAGGGTGAGCACATCGCCGGGGGTGACCTGCTTGCGGAAGCGGGCATTCTTGATGCCGCCGAAGAGGGCCAGTTTGCCCTTGTTCTCCGGCAGGCTGAGCGCCGCAACGGCACCGGTCTGGGCCAGTGCTTCCAGAATGAGCACTCCCGGCATCACCGGCTGGCCGGGAAAATGTCCGCAGAAAAATTCCTCATTGCGGCTCACGCACTTGCGGCCGATGGCCCACTGGCCCGGCTCGTAGTCCAGAATGCGGTCCACAAGAGCAAAGGGATAGCGGTGCGGCAGAAGCGCCGCGATCTCCTCGCTGTTCAGGGTGTTTGCGTCTGCACGCACGGTGCGGGGTTCTGCCATGGGTCAGCCCTCCCATCTGCGCAGGGCGATGCAGGCGTTGTGCCCGCCAAAGCCCAGACTGTTGCTCAGTGCGTAGATCATGGCCTGCGCACGGCCAGTGTTCGGCACATAGTCCAGATCACATTCGGGATCGGGCTGCTCATAGTGGATGGTGGGCGGCGCAAACTGGTCATGCAGGGCCAGCGCTGTAAATACGGCTTCAATGCCGCCCGCACCGCCCAGCAGATGGCCGGTCATGCTCTTGGTGCTCACCACAGTCAGCTGCTTTGCGTGTTCGCCGAACACCGCATGGATGGCGGCGGTCTCGCAGGCATCGTTCATGTGGGTGCCGGTGCCGTGGGCGTTGATGTGGTCCACCTGCTCCGGTGCGATGCCTGCATCCGCCAGCGTCAGCGCCATGCAGTCGATGGCACCTGCGCCGCCGGGGGCGGGAGCGGTGAAGTGGTAGGCGTCGCAGTTGGCACCGTAGCCCACCACCTCAGCGTAGATGCGCGCACCACGGGCACGGGCATGCTCCAACTCTTCCAGCACCAGCACGCCGCTGCCTTCGCCCATCACGAAGCCGCCGCGCCGTGCGTCAAAGGGCAGGCTGGCTGCATCCGGATCGGTCGCAGTGGAAAGCGCTTTCATGCTGGTAAAGCCGCCGATGCCCAGAGGGCTGATGCAGCTCTCTGCACCGCCGCAGACCATGGCGGTCTCGTAGCCGTCACGGATGCGGTGGAAGGCATCGCCTACGGCATTGGTGCCGCCGGCGCAGGCCGTCACCGGGCAGGTGCACATGCCCTTCAGGCCAAAGCGGATGGCCACCTGTGCCGCTGCCATGTTGGCAATGGACATGGGCACGAAATAGGGGCTTACCTTTTCCATGCCCTTCTCTTCACCACGGGTGTGCTGCTCCTCAATGGTGGGCAGACCGCCGATGCCGCTGGAAAGGATGACACCGATCTGTTTGGCTTCCGCTTCGGTGTCCAGACCGCTGTCTGCAACTGCTTCAGCGGCGGCAGCAAGGGCCAGAACGGTAAAGCGGGCCATCTTGCGGGCTTCCTTTTTGTCCACGATGGTTTCCGGGTCAAAGCCCTTCACCTCGCCTGCCAGCTTACATTTAAAATCGGTGGTATCGAACTGGGTAATGGGGCCGATGCCGCATTTGCCCGCTTTGGCAGCGGCCCAGCTGTCGGCGGTGTTGTTGCCCAGCGGGTTCACGGTGCCAAGGCCGGTGATCACGACTCTGCGTTTTTCCATGAGAGTTTTCTCCTTTTACATTGCCATGCCGCCGTCTGCACAGAGCACCTGCCCGGTGAGATAGCTGCTTTGTTCTGCGGCAAAAAATGCCACTGCATTTGCCACATCCTCCGGCTTTCCTGCGCGGCCTGCGGGGATGCCCTTTGCCATTTCGGCACGGACGGCTTCCGGCAGGGCGGCGGTCATGTCGGTCTCGATAAAGCCCGGCGCGACCGCATTCACGGTCACATTGCGGCTTGCCAGCTCGCGGGCAAGGCTTTTGGTCAGGCCGATCAGGCCCGCCTTGCTGGCGGCGTAATTGGTCTGGCCGGCGTTGCCCCGCAGGGCCACCACACTGGAAAGGTTCACGATGCGGCCCCAGCGCTGGCGCACCATGCGGCGGGCGGCCTCCTTGCAGCAGAGGAACGCACCCTTGAGGTTTGCGTTCAGCACTGCATCGAAGTCCTCTTCGCTCATGCGCAGGATCAGATTATCGCGGGTAATGCCCGCGTTGTTCACAAGGATATCCACCCGGCCAAAGGCATTCACCGCCTGTTCAAAGAGCGCTTTGCAGCCCTCGGCAGTGGAAACATCGGCCTGCACAGCCACGGCATTTGCGTTTTCGGCCTTGCACAGAGCCACCGTCTCGGCAGCTGCAGCTTCGCCGTGGCAGTAATTCACCACGACATTGCAGCCCTGCTTTGCCAGCTGGATGCACACAGCCCGGCCAATGCCCCGGCTTCCGCCAGTAACAACGGCGGTGCGGATGATCGTTTCTTCGCTCATAGCTCTTCCTTCCATGCTGTCAGTGCGGCGCTCAGCTGCTCCGGGGTCTCCACCGAAGCGCAGACCACGCCGGGCAGGGTCTTTTTCACAAAGCCAGCCAGAGCACTGCCCGGGCCAACTTCCAGAATATGGTCTACGCCCAGCTCACCGAGGCGGTGGAGCGTATCTTCCATGTAAACGCTGCTCTGCACCTGCTTCACGAGCAGGGCGGGGATGCTGTCCTGCTCAGCTTTTTCACGGCCAAGGCAGTTGAACAGCACCGGCACCTGCATCTCGCCAAAGGGCTCAGACGCAAAACGCTTTGCCAGTGCATCCCCGGCGGGGGCCATGAGACGGGTGTGGAACGGGCCGCTCACCTTGAGCGGGATGCAGCGGCGGGCACCGGCTTCTTTGGCCAGTGCGGCGGCTTTGTCCACAGCGGCTTTCTCGCCGCCGATGACCAGCTGACCCGGGCAGTTGTAGTTGCAGATCTGCACACAGCCGAGCTGTGCAGCCTGCTCACAGCAGGCTGCAAGTGCCTGCCGGTCAAGGTTCAGCACGGCGGTCATGCCGCAGTCGATGCCCTTTGCAGCTTCGGCCATGGCTTTGCCGCGGTAAGCGGCCAGCTCGATAGCCTGCTTTGCGGTGAACACCCCGGCAGCTTCCAGCGCGGAGTATTCGCCCAGCGAAAGCCCGGCCACATAAGCGGGTTTCACGCCCTGCTGGGCCAGCACTGCGGTCACGCCGCAGGCAAAGGCCACCATGCAGGGCTGGGTGTATTCGGTCTGATTCAAAAGGCCGTCCGGGTCCTCAAAGCAGACGCGGTGCAGATCGAAGTCCAGCTCTGCACTGTCAAATGCCGCCCGGAACGCGGGAGAGCCTTCGTAAAATTCTTTGCCCATGCCGGGGTGCTGTGCCCCCTGACCGGCATATAAAACGGCAAGCTTCATTGATTTTGCCTCCATTCGGTCACAAGTTCATCCATCAGCTCCTGTACCGTGCGCATCCGGTCCAGCCTGCCCACGTTGGCCCCGCAGAAGAACAGGCCCTCCTCCACATTGCCCTTTACGGCTTCGATGAGCGCGTGGGTGATGCAGTAGGGCACCTTGGCGGGGTCGCAGGTCTTCAGGCAGCGGGCACAGTGCCGGGGAGGGAAGCGGGTCCCCTCTGCCAGCGCCTGCACCAGCGGGGTGTTCAGTGCACGGCCCGGCATTCCCACCGGGCTGTGGATGATCCGTACATCCTCGGGCCGGGCGTTCAGCAGAACGTCCTTGTAGCCCTGGGATGCGTCGCACTCGTAGGTGGTGATAAAGCGGGTGGCAAGCTGTACGCCCGCAGCGCCCATTGCGGTAAAGTGGGCCATATCGGCACCGGTATACACGCCGCCTGCCACAAACACGGGGATGCTGTGGCCAAACTGTGCTTCAAAGGGCTTTACCTCGGCCAGCACCTCGGGCAGGATGTCGTCGAGGGTCTGGCATTTGCCTGCCAGCAGATCATCTTCGGCAAAGCCGAGGTGTCCGCCTGCCTTGCAGCCTTCGATCACCACAAAATCAGCGGTGCGGCCAAACTCTTTGGCCCAGCGGCGCAGGATGAGCTTTGCGGCTCTTCCGCTGGAAACGATGGGCGCGATGGCAACATCCGTTGTGCCCACGATGCCGGGCAGCTCCAACGGCAGGCCCGCGCCGGACACCACCGCGTCCACGCCCGCTTCCACAGCGGTGCGGATCGCGGCCGCATAATCCTGCGTTGCCACCATGGCGTTGATGGCTACCATGCCCGCGCCCTTTGCGATCTCCTTTGCCTTCCGGATCTCGGCGGTCAGTGCACGGTGGTTGGCACTTGCCGGGTCGCGGGCAAAGTCCGGCTCCCGGTAGCCTGCATCGGCGGTGGAGATGCACCCCATGCCGCCGCAGGCTGCAACAGCACCGGCCAGCCCGCCAAGGGAAACGCCCACACCCATGCCGCCCTGTAAGATGGGCACAGACAGGGTCTTTCTGCCGAGGGTCAGCATTCGGTGCTCAGCGCGGCAATGCGCTGCCTCCCGCTGTTCCACAGGTCTGCAAGAATATCCGCCACCGGGCGCACCTCGTGCAGCATGCCTGCCACCTGACCGGCCATCAGGCTTCCGGTGGTGGTGTCGCCCTCAAACACGGCGCGGCGCAGGCTGCCAAGGGTGTACTTTTCCAGCTCCATCTTGTCGGCACCGGCGTTTTCCTGCCGGACATATTCGCGGCTCATTCGGTTTTTCAGCACTCGCACCGGCGCACCCACGCTTCGGCCGGTCACGATGGTATCGCTGTCCTTGGCCTTGAGCAGGGCGGCTTTGTAGTTTTCATGGATGGGGCACTCCTCGCTCACCAGCAGGCAGGTGCCTACCTGCACGCCGCAGGCACCCAGAGCCAGAGCTGCTGCCAGCTGGCGGCCATCGGCGATGCCGCCAGCCGCAATGACGGGTACATTTACGGCATCCACCACCTGCGGCACCAGCGCCATGGTAGCCATTTCGCCCACATGGCCGCCGCTCTCGGTGCCCTCAGCAATGACAGCATCGATGCCCAGCGGCTCCAGATGCTTTGCCAGAACGGCGGCGGCGACAACCGGGATCACCTTGATGCCTGCCGCTTTCCACGCGGGGATATATTTGCCCGGGTTGCCTGCACCGGTGGTTACAACGGGCACGCCCTCTTCCACCACGATCTTGGCAAACTCATCTGCCTGCGGATGCATGAGCATGATGTTCACGCCAAAAGGCTTGTCGGTCAGCTCTTTGCAGCGGCGGATGTTCTGGCGCAGGGTGTCGGCGTTCATGCCGCCCGCACCAATGATGCCCAGCGCACCCGCGTTGGAGCAGGCGGCGGCAAACTCGCCGGTGGCAATGTTGGCCATGCCGCCCTGAATGATGGGGTATTTTGTGCCTAGAATTTCATTTAAAAGTTTCATAGTTTTATCCTATCGGTAAGCGTCCTCGCCCTCTCAGTCTCGCTCTGCTCGACAGCTCTCCCAAGGGTAGAGCCCTTGGCAGTACGGTAAACTTTTCGGTTTTGCCAAAGGCTCCCACTTTGGGGGAGCTGTCACCGAAGGTGACTGAGAGGGCGAGCCCGTTTGCCGAACATGATTTTTACTCTTTGTATTGAAAAATTGCGCCGCCCCATGTCAGGCCGCCGCCAAAGCCGATGCAGGCCAGAAGCTGGCCCGGCTGCAGCTGCCCGTTCTCGGCAAGCTCGTTCAGGGCTACCGGGATGCTGGCGGCGCTGGTGTTGCCGTGGCGGTCCATGTTCTTGTAGAACTTTGCCGGGTCGGCCTTCAGCGCCCGCACGCAGTGGTCGATGATGCGGCTGTTGGCCTGATGGCAGACCACCCACTCAAGATCATCGAGGGTCAGCTGTGTTTCATCCAGCACAGTGTGCAGGCACTTGGGCAGGGCATCCACTGCAAAGCGGAATACGGCCTTGCCGTCCATGGTGATGGGCGCAGAACCTGTGCGGTTCGGCCCGCCCGCATGGAGAACATCGCTGCCGCGCGCGCCCAGCGTCAGAGCAAAGGGAGTGTCCGACAGCTGAAAAATGGCAGCACCGGCTCCATCCCCAAACAGTACACAGGTGGAGCGGTCGGCGGGGTCCATCAGGCGGGAAAGGGCTTCGCACCCAATGACGAGGGCATACTGTCCACCCAAAGTTGTCAGCAGTCCCCGCGCCACGGCTATGCCGTAGAGGAAGCCGGAACAGGCCGCGTTGACATCCAGCGCAGGCCGGTCCTCGGGAAGGCCCAGCGCCGCCTGCACCTGACAGGCTACACTGGGGGTCGCGTCTGGGGCGGACAGGGTGGCACAGATGCAGCACCCGATCTGCGCAGGGGCAAGGCCGCTGCGGGCCAAAGCCTGCTTTGCGGCGGAAATGGCCAGCGTGGCGGCAGATTCATCCTCCGTGCACCAGTGCCGGGTGCGGATGCCGGTGCGGCTGGTGATCCACTCGTCACTGGTATCCACCATGCGGCTCAGATCTTCGTTGGTGACCGTTCGGCCGGGGATGGCCCCGCCGGTGGCGATCAGCTGTAAACCACTCATGCGTTCCTCGTTTCTCCGATCTGGCGGTATTTTTTATAGCGCTGGTCGGCCAGCTGGCGGCCGCTCATGCGGCACAGCTCTTTCAGGTGCACCCGCAAAGCAACATCCAACTGTTCAAACAAGGCTGCGTGGCTGCGCTGTGCGCCGCCCAACGGTTCCGGGATCACCTGCTCCACGATGCCATCGCTGTACAGATCCTGCGCGGTCAGCTTCATCATCTCGCAGGCTTCGCCACTGCGGGAAGCATCCTTCCATAGAATGCTGGCAAAGCCCTCGGGGCTGAGCACCGAGTAAACGGCATTTTCCAGCATGAGGATGTGGTTTGCCACACCCAGTGCCAGCGCACCGCCGGAAGAGCCTTCGCCGGTGACAACGGCAATGACCGGCACGGTCAGGCCGCTCATTTCCATCAGGTTGCGTGCAATGGCTTCGCCCTGACCGCGCTCCTCGGCATCCTTGCCGGGGTAAGCGCCCGGCGTGTCAATGAAGGTGATGATGGGCCGGCCAAACTTTTCGGCCTGCTTCATCAGGCGCAGGGCCTTGCGGTAGCCCTCCGGCCCCGGCATACCAAAGTTACAGGCCAGATTTTCTTCCAGTGTGCTGCCCTTGCGGTGGCCGATGACCGTCACCGGCAATCCGTGAAAACGGGCGATGCCGCCCAGAATGGCAGGGTCTTCCTTGCACTGACGGTCGCCGCGCTGCTCAAAGAAGTCGGTGAACAGGGCAGAAACAGTCTCATCAATGTGGGGGCGCTCCGGGTGCCGGGCTAGAAATACCCGATCCTCGGCGGTCAGCGGGCCGCAGGTACGCAGGATCTCGTCCTCTTCCACAGCCAGCTCTGCCAGCTCGGAGGCATGGGCCGTGATGGCATCCATCTCGTTGCCGCTGCCTTTCAGCGCGGCGATCTGGGCATCCAGCGGAGCCAGCTGCTCTAAAATTTCCTTGATCATTCGTGTTTTCCTCCTGCATGGAGCTGCAAGACCTGGATCAGGGTATCCCGCAGCTGGCTGCGGGGCACCACCTGATCCACAAAGCCGTGCTCCATCTGGAACTCGCTGCGCTGGAATCCGGCAGGCAGCTTTTCGCCAATGGTCTGCTCAATGACCCGCGGACCTGCAAAGCCGATCAGCGCGCCAGGCTCTGCCAGCATGATGTCACCAAGGCTTGCAAAGCTGGCCGTCACACCGCCGGTGGTGGGGTGGGTGAGCACACTGATGTACAACCCGCCCTTTGCCGAAAAGCGCTGGATGGCGGCACTGGTCTTTGCCATCTGCATCAGGCTGAAAATGCCCTCCTGCATCCGCGCGCCGCCGCTGGCCGAAAAAATAACCAGCGGCAGGTGCTTTGCGGCGGCGTACTCGATGGCGCGGGTGATCTTGTCGCCCACGGCAGTGCTCATGCTGCCCATGAAAAAGCGGCTGTCCAGCACGGCAGCCACGCAGGCCACCCCGCCGATGCGGCCGGTGGCCGTTACAGCGGCTTCGCGCAGGCCGGTCTTGTTCTGGGCGGCGGCAAGCTTTTCAGGGTAGCCCGGAAAATGCAGCACATCCTGCGGAGCAAGGTCGGCATCCAGTTCCCGGAAGCTGCCGTGGTCCAGCACCAGACTGAGCCGGTAGTACCCGCCAATGGGCATGTGGTAGCCGCAGTTTGGGCAGACGTAAAGGCTTCTTGCCCACAGGGTGCGTGCGGCGCGGCGGCCGCACTGCTTGCACTCCACAAACTGCTGCTCGTGCCAGACGGCACCGGCATCCCGCTTGGCCTTCAGCTGGAAGGTGCGCTCCCGCATTCGGCCGGGGAAAAGATCTCGGATATCGTTCATTGCTTTTTGCCTCAGATATGTGCAGTGATGTAGTTGTAGATATCGCCCACGGTCTTGAGCTTTGCCAGCTCTTCGTCCGGGATGGACACGCCGCAGGCATCTTCCAGAGCCATGTTCAGCTCCACGGCATCCAGACTGTCGGCCTCCAGATCCTCGGTCAGGCTGGCCTCCATGGTCACCTTGTCCTCGTCGCAGTTCAGGGTATCAACAACAATCTTCTTCATTTCTTCAAACGTCATGGTAGTAGTCTCCTTTAATTTGTTTTGAATATCTAAATTTTTTGAAGCTTCTTGCGAACACGACCATTATAGCCGAATCGTTGGATAAGTCAAGAATAATAGTTAAAATATTTTATCTTTTACAATTCTGACACAGTTTTCTTCCTTTTATATATTGTCCTCTTTTACGCCGGTGTGCAGTGTGGTATACTTGACCCAGCAGTCTGAGAACAGTGTTTCCCTGTGAGGGAAAGGAGCCTTCCGATGATTACGATTTCAGAGCGCAGAGAGCATGAATCTGCAAAAAGTTTTGTTCTGCGGGTATTGATCGATAATATTATCAATACCCGTCTGGAGCCGGGTGAAAAACTGAACGAGCCGGAATTGTGCGAACAGCTGGGGGTGAGCCGCACCCCCTTCCGGGAAGCAGAGCTGGAGCTGGCGCAGCGGCGGCTCATTGAGATCCGGCCCAAGATCGGCACCTATGTTTCTCTCATCGATGCAGAGCTGGTGGAAGAAGTGCGCCATCTGCGCGCTGTGCTGGAAGCAGAGATCGCCCGCATGGCGTGCGAAAAGCTGACCCCGGCGGATATCGACCAGCTGTGGGAGAACGTGGCGCTCTGGCGCATGTACATTGAGCGTGCACAGGAAGAAAAGATCTTTGAGCTGGACAAGGGGTTCCACCGGCTGCTTTATGTGCAGTGCGGCTGCCCGTACTGGTACGATCTGGTGGAAAATCTGGCTCCGCATTTTGACCGCACCACCATCCTCAGCTTCCGCTGCAGGCCCGCAAAAACGATCTACGAAGATCACGTCAGCCTGCTGAAAGCCATTGAACAGAAGGATGCGGCGGCAGCACACCGCATTGCCGGGCAGCATATGCAGCGCTACACGGAGAACCTTTCTGCGATCCGGGAAGCATTCCCACACTATTTCAAAGCCTGAAACAACCGTATCACGTTCAGAAATGCCGTATCTATGCCAAAAGATGCGGCATATTTTTGTGCAGTTTTTTGCCGGAAACGGCTTGACAGAGATTATGAAATGTTATATATTTTAGTCAATGAAATATATAACACAAAAGCCGGATCTCCAAATCAGGAAGAAAGGTGGATACCATGAAAAAACAATACGATGTGGTCATCATCGGTGCGGGTGTCGTGGGCAGCGCCATTGCACGCGAACTTTCGCGCTACAAATTGAGCATTGCAGTGCTGGAAAAAAATCTGGATGTCTGCAACGAGACCAGCGGCCGCAACTCTGCGGTGGTGCACGGCGGCTTTGCCAACCCCATTGGAAGCCTGAAAGCAAAATGCTGCGTAGAAGGCAACCGCATCATGGATCAGCTGGCCGAAGAGCTGAACTTCCCGTTCAAGCGTTGCGGCAAGGTGCTGGTGGGCAACACCCCCGAGGACATGGAGCAGCTGGAGCGCACCATGAAGCAGGGCGCTGTCAACGGCTGCACCGGCCTTGAGATGATCGATGAAGCAAAGCTGCACGAGCTGGTGCCCGCCGTGGTGGGCAAGTTTGCCATGTGGTCCAAAAACAGCGGCATCATGGACCCGTTCCTGTACACGGTGGCTCTGGCCGAGAACGCACACGCCAACAGCGTGGACTTCTTCTTTGACCACAAGGTAGAGGCTATCACCCGGGAAAATG
Organism: Faecalibacterium taiwanense; assembly: GCF_036632915.2. Taxonomy (NCBI): domain Bacteria; kingdom Bacillati; phylum Bacillota; class Clostridia; order Eubacteriales; family Oscillospiraceae; genus Faecalibacterium; species Faecalibacterium taiwanense. Next base: position 1,224,968 of record NZ_CP155552.1, read on the forward strand.
AGCTGTACTACCTGCATACTGCCCATGGCGATTTCTGCACCCGCTGGGTGGTCAACGCCGCTGGTCTGGGCGCAAAGCAGATCTCCGACCTGCTGGGCCTGACAGGCTACCGTGTCATCGGCTCCCGCAGCAACTACATCATCCTGCACAAGCGCATGGGCAAGCTGCTGCCCATGCCGGTGTACCCGGTGCCCAGCAACACCTATATGGGCATCCACATCACCCCCACCGTGGACGGCAACGTGACTGTTGGCCCGGACGCGGAGAACACCGATGTGCTGGACGACTACAGCGTGCCGCAGGCCAACATGGACAGTCTGGCCGTGGAGGGCGCAAAGCTGTGGCCCCACATCTTTAAAAGGATCAGATCCGCACCTTCGCCGGCATCCAGCCCAAGTGGGTGGATGAAAACGGTGCCATTCAGGACTGGAAGGTGGAGATCCGGGACGACGTGGCACCCAATGCCGTCAACCTCGTGGGCATTGAATCCCCGGGCCTGACCGGCAGCGTGCCGCTGGCCCGCTACGTCATCGGTCTGATGCAGGAGCGCGAAAAGTTTGAGGAAAACCCAGACTTTGACCCGCACCACAAGGGCATCGTCAAGTTTGCCGAGTGCACGCCGGAACAGCAGGCAGAGCTCATCGCGCAGGACCCCGATTACGGCGAGATGATCTGCAGCTGTGAGGAAGTGACCAAGGCCGAGATCCTGCAGGCCATCCACAACCCGCTGGGCGTTTCCACCATGACCGGCATCAAGTACCGCACCCGCGCCATGATGGGCGGCTGTCAGGGCGGCTTCTGCCAGATGAAGATCGAACACTTCATTGAGCAGGAGCTGGGCACCGAGCCGGAGAATGTGCGTTACAGCCGTCAGGGGTCATGGGTACTCACCGGCAATATGCGAAAGGAGGAGAACTGAGCGATGGAACAGAAAGACGTTGTGATTATCGGCGGCGGCCCTGCAGGTCTTGCCGCAGCGGTGGAGCTGCACAAGCAGGGCATTCGCAACATGATCATTCTGGAGCGCGAGGCGATGCTGGGCGGCATCCTGCGCCAGTGCATCCATGACGGTTTCGGTCTGGGCCGCTTCGGCGAGAGCCTGTCCGGCCCGGAATATGCACAGGCGTTCATGGATGAAGTGAACAAGCGCGAGATCCCTTACGAGACCAGCGCCACGGTGCTGAGCCTGACGGAGGATCGTGTCGTCACCGCCTCCACCCGCAGCGGCCTGCGCCAGTATCAGGCAAAGGCTGTGGTGCTTGCCATGGGCTGCAAGGAGCGCAGCCGCGGCGCACTGGGCATTCCCGGCGAGCGTCCGGCGGGCGTGTTCACCGCAGGCACCGCGCAGGCTTACATGAACCTCTACAACCGGATGCCCGGCAAGGAGGTCGTCATCCTCGGCTCCGGCGATATCGGCATGATCATGGCACGCCGCATGACGCTGGAAGGTGCTCATGTGCAGGCAGTGTTCGAGCTGATGCCTTACCCCTCCGGCCTGCCGCGCAACATCGTGCAGTGTCTGGATGACTACAATATCCCGCTCTATCTCAGCCACACCGTCACCGAGATCCATGGCCGTGACCGTCTGACCGGCGTGACCATCTCCGAGGTGGACGCGAACCGTCGGCCCATCCCCGGCACCGAGAAGGAGTACAAGTGTGATACGCTGATCCTCTCCGTGGGCCTGATCCCGGAGAACAAGCTGCTGGAGGATGCCGGCATCGCCATTGACCCCCACACCAACGGCGCTGTGGTGGACGAGAACCTGCAGACCAACGTGCCCGGCGTGTTCTCTGCCGGCAATGTGCTGCATGTGCATGATCTGGTGGACTTTGTTTCCATGGAGTCCGAGGCACTGGCACGCCACGCTGCCGCCTACGTTGAGGGCAAGGGCATCGACCCCTGCACGCTGGACGTGAAGTGCGGCGAGGGCGTGGGCCACACCATTCCGCAGAAGGTCAGCGGCAAGAACGACTTCAGCCTGTCGCTGCGCGTGCGGAACCACTACCGTGACTGCCGCATCGTGGTGCGCCAGAACGGTGTGGAAGTTGCTGCCAAGAAGATGAAGAAAGCCATTCCTGCGGAGATGATCCAGTTCAAGGTCTCTGCTGCCAAGCTGCAGGAAACGGGCGCACTGGAGGTGTCGGTGGAATGAAAAAGCAATTTACCTGTATCGTCTGCCCCAACGGCTGCGAGATCGAAGCCGAAGTTGAAAATGGTCAGGTGATCTCGGTCACCGGTCACACCTGCCCTCGCGGCGAACAGTATGTCCGTCAGGAGCTGACTGCGCCCCGCCGCACCATCGCCAGCTCAGTGCTGGTTAAGGGCGGCGAACTGCCTGTCACCAGCGTCCGCCTGACCAAGGCCATCCCCAAGGATATGATCTTTCCGGTGATGGACGAGATCCGCAAGGTGGTGCTGACCGCCCCCGTCAAGGCGGGCACCATCGTGCTGCACAACGTCTGCGGGCTGGACAGTGACGTGATGGTCACCAAGAATGTGGATGCCTGCTGACCGGCTGAAATAAAGAAATACGGAAAAACAGTCCTGATCGTCTGCCTGCTTTTACAGCGGACACGGTCAGGGCTGTTTTGATGCTATAAACCTGTTGACATGATATGGAAATGGGCTTGTGATGGCCCCGACGTGGGAAAGGACTGCGGCAAACGCCAAAAGCGGGCAATGCCGCAGCACATGGCTGGTCTGTACAGGCGCGGCCCATGCACTGGGTGTGGAGCCTGCCGGCATTGCAAAAATACGGGCACAAAAAGAACTGTTTGCATTTTGGAAACGAGATGCTATACTATTGATTGTACATACAACGATGTAGATACAACTTCCTGCAATGAAGCCCGGAGGAGCCTATGGATATTACGGAACGAAAAATCACAAAGATCGCACGCGAAGCGGAAAAACTGGTCCTGCTCACGATGCGGGAGGAAGGGGTCGGCACAGCAGAGATCGACCTGATCCATGCAGTGCGGCATCACCCCGGCTGTACGCAGGCGCAGCTGGCGGAACTGCTGCACGCAGATAAGGCTGCCATTGCGCGGCGGACAAAAAATCTGGAAGCAAAGGGTCTTCTGATCCGCAGAGATGCCCCCAGCGACCGGCGCAGCCAGCTACTGTACCCCACCAAAAAGGCGGAAAGCCTGAGATCCTCCAAGGCAGAGATCGAAGCGGCCTTTTACGAATACCTGACCAATGTGCTCACCGCCGAGGAAGCCGCTGCCTTTGCCGCTGCGCTGAACAAGCTGTACACAGCATCCAAGACCGAGAGCCGCGCGGGCTTCCCGCATTTCCGGAAAGCTGCAGGAGGTGAGGCTGCTCATGAAAAAGGATAAAACGTTCCGCCCGGACAGGGTGCTCTCCTATTTCAAAGCAGAGTGGCTCCCGCTGGTCTTTGTCACGCTGTCGGGCCTTGTGTATAACATCGGCCTGCTGGCAACGCCTTGGTTCGAGGGCCGGCTGGCCCAGTGCCTTGCCGACATTCTGGGCGGCAGCGAGACGGCGGCAAAAATGGCCATGCTGGTGCTGGCCTATATCGTGGTCACGCTGGCGGTGCAGGCGGCGCGCTTTATCAAGCGCTTTTATGTCCGCCGCTTTGCCAACAACATCAACCGCCGGATGAAGGGCATCCTGTATGCCAATCTGGTGCGGCAGAGCCGGGCGGCGCTGGAAAAAGAAGGTGCCGGTGAACTGATGACCAAGGCCATCTCGGATGTGGATGACTGCGTAGAGGGGATGCGCAAGTTCACCACCGAGATCTTTGATACCGGCGTGGCGCTGGTGGGCTATGCTGTGATGCTGCTGGTGTACGACTGGCGGCTGGCGCTGCTCAGCCTGCTGTTCACGCCGTTTTCCTACATGTGCGCGGCATGGATGAAAAAGCCGGTGCAGCGCGCCGGCGCGGCGTACAAAAAGGCGGCAAGTGCGCTGAGCGCTGCCACCCTCGACCGCGCCCGGAATGCTGTGACCTACCGCATTTACGGCTGTGAGGATGCCCGCGTAGAAAAGTACGAGGAAGCCCTGAACACCTACGAAAAAACAGCCGTGCGCAACAATGTGTGGCAGTCCGCTCTGCCGCCGCTGTATCTGGCAGCGTCTGAGGCAGGCGTGCTGTTCATTTTGTGGTTCGGCGCTAAAAATGTGCTCGGTTCCGGCTGGAGCACATGGGACATTGCGGCGTTCACCACCTTCCTTTCCTGCTTCACGAAACTGGTGGTCAAATCCTCCAAGGTGGCAAAGCTGTTCAACTCGGTGCAGAAAGCCGAGGTCTCGTGGAAGCGCATCAAGCCGCTGATGAAGCAGCCGGAACAGCTGGAAGCCCTGCATATCCCGGCGGCGCAGGACGTGACGCTGGAAAACCTCTCCTTTGCCTATGGCGAAGGACCCATCTTTTCCGGCCTGAGCCTGACGGCGCACCCCGGCGATATCATTGGCATCACCGGCCCGGTGGCCTGCGGCAAATCCACCTTTGGCAGGGTGTTCCTGTGCGAAGCACCCTACGGCGGCTCGGCAAAATTTGGCAAAACGGAATTTGCTGCCCTGACCCCGCGGCAGATCTCCGCCACCGTTGGTTACTTGGGCCATGATCCGGAGCTGAGCGCCGATACAGTGCAGAACAATGTTCTCTGCGGCAGTGAACAGGATGCCATGCCGTGGCTTGCTGCCGCCGCGTTGGACGGCGAAGTGCTGGCCATGGAAAACGGTGTGGATACCGTCATCGGCCCCAGCGGCACCCGCCTTTCCGGCGGTCAGGCCCAGCGCTTGGCACTGGCAAGAACGCTGGCCCACCCGCGCCCGGTGCTGATCCTGGACGACCCGTTCTCTGCGCTGGACCGCCATACCGAGGATACCGTGTTTGCCGATTTGCAGAGCGATGCAAAGGATAAGGTGGTCTTCCTCATCTCGCACCGGCTGTACCACTTCCCGCAGATGCAGAAGGTGATCTTTATGGACGGCGGTGAAACCACCGTTGGTACCCATGCCCAGCTGATGGAAACGGTTCCGCTGTACCGCCAGCTGTACGAGAGCCAGACGGTGCAGAAAGAAGGCGATCTGGATGAAGAGTAAAAAGGATAACGGTGTATTTGAAGCCATCCGCATGGCCGCCATGTCGCATCATCTGCTCACGGCGGGCACCATCCTGTGCGTGGCGGCATCGGTGGTGGCATCACTGCTGCCGCCGCTGCTGCTGGCCGGTATCATTGACCGGCTCACCGCAGGCATCCCGCTCACCTTTGCAGCAGTGCTGCTTTACTTTGGCAGTCTGGCGCTGGAAGGGGGGCTTTCCTCCGCGCAGGAAAGCCTGCTGGTGCTCTTTGGCCAGAAAATGACCCACGCGCTGCGGTCGGAAATGTCCCGGAAGCTTACCCGGCTGCCCGCAAGCACGCTGGCAGGCCAGAACCCCGGCGAGGTGGCGGCACGCTTTTCCGGCGATGTGGACACGGTGGAAGCGCTGTTCACCTCCGGCATCATCAGCATGGCAGCAGATGCCTGCCGCATCATTTCCATCATGGCGGTCATCGCGGTAAAAAACACCGGCATTGCGCTGGTGCTGCTGCTGGTGCTGCCGCTGTTTGCGGTGTTCACCCGCCATGTGCAAAAGCGGATGCTGGCCGCACAACTGGATAACCGCCGTGCCGTTGCGGCTGTCTCCGGTCAGGTGCCGGAGACGCTGCACAACATCCGTACCATCCGGGCGCTGGGGCTGGAAAGCTATAGGGAACGCCGCTATGACCGCTGCATCGGCGAGAGCTACGCCGCTATGGAGCGCACCAATTTTTACGATGCCATCTATTCGCCGGTGGTGCTGGCGCTGAACGCGGTGGTGGCAGGCATCGTGATGCTGCTTTCCGCTTCCGGCAATGCCATGGTGCTTACATTCTTTGGAATGTCGGTGGGTACCTCGGTGGCGATCATCAACTACATTTCCCGCATTTTTGCTCCCATTGAAAGCCTTGGCATGGAGATCCAGACCATCCAGTCGGCCATGGCGGGCGTCAAGCGCATCGATGCCTTTCTCGCTCAGCCGGAGCGCACGATCCCTGCCGAGCGCCGGACCGCTGCGCGCGGGGATGTGGAGCTTGCGCATGTGACCTTCGGCTATGGCGAAAAGCCCATCCTGAGTGATTTCTCCATGACGGTAAAGCAGGGCGGGCAGGTCACGCTGGTGGGCCGCACCGGTGCGGGCAAGAGCACGGTGTTCAAGCTTCTGCTGGGCCTGTACCAGCCGCAGGCGGGCACTGTTACCATTGGTGGCGTGGATGTGGCACGCATCACCGACCGCGAGCGCCGCACCTGCATCGGCTGCGTGGAGCAGCATTTCTCCCGTGTGCCGGGCACCGTGCTGGAGCAGATCACGCTGGGCGATCCGCAGATCACTGCAGAGATGGCACGGAATGCGGCAAAGCTTGCGGGCATTGACGAAGCCATTCAGGCCCTGCCGGAAGGCTGCGACACCGTTTGCAGCGATGGCATGTTTTCGCAGGGCGAGTGGCAGCTGCTGTCCATTGCCCGCGCTGCTGCGGCGGACCCGGCTGTGCTTTTGCTGGACGAGGTCACGGCAAATCTGGACGCTGAAACGGAAGCCCGTGTGCTGGAAGCACTGCGCCGCGCCTCTGCAGGCCGCACGGTGCTCTCAGTCTCCCACCGCATTTACGAAAACCTGGGCGGCAGAACGGTGAAGATCGAGCCGCAGAGCATGTGAACCGAAACATTTTTCGCAATGCACGAAAAACGTTTCATCTCTTGACAGAACAGGCGCTGTGATGTAAAGCAAGGCGCGAAAGCTGGGCAAAGCTCGTCTCATTCTTTCAGGAGTGGTAAGGAAGATCAAAATCTGTTTTTTCATGTCAGACATGAAGATACTTCTTGTTCTTTCGCAGAGAAAGGAATATAATGGGAGAGATAAGATCACCAGCATGCACATGATAAAACTTGGAGTGCGCGCAAAGTCAAGAGGAAGATGATTTCTTTCCCGGCAGGACTGTGCTATACTGGCAAAAAGATCTCCGGGTGCAGCGCAAAAGCTGCTGCAGGGAAGCTGAAACTTACAGAAATGAGGAACACACACGGCAATGGCACAGCACGAACGCGGCACGGCATATTATCATCTTCCGGGACTGTTTGAATTTTATGAACTGTACCGTGTGTTTCTGCCGCTGTTCCGTGAACACAGGGAATATTTTTACGACTGGTGCGAGATCGGTTCGGTCTACGGTGCACCGGCCGACTGCATCTGGGGCGGGGGCCGCACTGGCTTTGGCGATGCACAGCCGCACCGGGTGCTTGCACTGATGCAGGAATATGGCATATCGGCCCGGCTCACCTTCAGCAATTCGCTGCTCCGGGAAGAGCACCTTGCAGACCGGAAATGCAATGCCCTCTGTGCGCTGTTTGAAAAAGAAAACCGTGTGCAGAATGGTGTCATCGTCCATTCGGACCTGCTGCTGAACTACCTGAAAAGGCAGTATCCGGGCCTTTATTTCGTGTCCTCCACAACAAAAGTCCTTACAGATTTTCAGCAGCTCCGCAGAGAGACGGAACGGGAAGAGTTCCGCTATGTTGTGCCGGATTTCCGCCTGAACAAGTCGTTTGCAGAGCTGGATACCCTGCCGCAGGATCAGAAGGACAAGGTGGAATTTCTGTGCAACGAATGCTGCTGGTACGGCTGCCGGGACAGAAAGCACTGCTACGAGAATGTCAGCCGCAAAAATCTGGGCGAGGACTGCCCGGACCACCGTTGCACAGCGCCGGGCGCACAGCAGGGCTATCGTTTTTCAAAGGCAATGGAAAACCCCGGCTTCATCGGGGCCGGGGATATCCGCAAAATTTATCTGCCCGGCGGCTTTTCCAACTTCAAGATCGAGGGGCGGGGACTGGGCAGCGCGTTGATACTGGAATTTCTGCTTTACTACATGACAAAGCCTGAGTATCAGCTGCGCGTCCGGGAAGAAATTTATCTGGACAACATGCTGGATCTGTTCTGATGGCCCTGAGCCGCGTTCATATTTGCTTCCGTGATGTATCCTGCCGTCTTCGGGCGGCTTTTGTTTTAGGATGTACGGATTGACACCCTCAAAAGCATCCTGCAGGGAGGTGCAGCCTGCATTGTTCTCGGAACGCTATGTGGACCGTATGATCTCTTACCATGCAGGAATTTTCCGTTCCCTGATCGCAGGCGGCGAAATTCGGGATGAGGACCCGGATACATTGGCATGGATGTACGTTTCCCCGGTCATCACCCTGCTCAGCGTCTGCGACCGCCAGCCGGAACGAGAAGCCGAAAGCCTTGAAAAGTTGGACGCTCATGTAAAGCTGTTCTTCCGTACCTTTAACATTGAACGAGGTGAAAAATGAAATCATCCGATGAATCAATACGAAGGGTGGTGTGAAATAATGGCTTCCAGCAAAGAATATCTTCATTTTATTTTGGAACAGCTATCAGATTTGGATGATATCTCGTATCGGTCTATGATGGGAGAATACATCCTCTATTATCATGGCAAAATCGTCGGCGGAATCTATGATGACAGATTGCTTGTGAAGAAAACAAAATCTGCTTTGGAATGTATGCCTGCGGCGGTTTGTGATTTTCCGTATGCAGGAGCGAAAGAAATGCTGTTGGTGGAGGAGGTTGACAACAAAGAATTTCTCACAAAACTGGTTGAGGCAATGCACGATGAATTGCCGTCACCAAAACCAAGGCGAAGGAAGGAGGCTCGATAATATCAGTACACGTTAATCGAACCCCCAAAACCGAATTTTACCGTACAAAAATATACGATACTGGAAGATTTTCAGCTGTTCTGCCCCAAGTGCAGGTATACCTGCGTGATCCGCTTCAAAGACGGGAAAATGGAAGAAACTGTGCCGGAAAAGGCATAAGGATATAGGGGGACGCTTCGATGGAGTATATCCGAATCACAAAAGAAAACATCGACAAGGAACACATCTGTTGTGCCATGTCCGGCAAACAGAGCCTTGCCAAGAAGGAATGGCTTAAGCAGCGATTTGAGGAGGGGCTTGTCTTTTACCGCAGTGCGGAGCGCGGCAAATGCTTTATCGAGTACATCCCGGCAGAAAACGCATGGGTGCCCATTGAAGCGGCAGGATGGCTTTATATCAACTGTCTGTGGGTCTCCGGCTCCTTGAAAGGGCACGGCTATTCCAGCGAGCTGCTGGAAGAATGCCTTCGGGATGCCAAGGCGCAGGGCAAAAACGGCGTTTGTATTCTGTGTGCAGAGGGGCGCAAACGAGAATTCCTTGCTGACCCAAAGTTTTTGAACCATAAGGGCTTTAAGGTTTCGGACATCTCCGATTGCGGGATCAACCTCATGTGCCTGCCCCTTGCAGAGAATGCCCAGCCGCCAAAATTCAAGGCCTGCGCCAAGCATCCCAAGGTGGAGGAAAACGGCTTTGTCCTCTACTATACCGACCAGTGCCCCTACACCTATTATTGGGTGCCAAAGGTGCAGGAGGTTGCAAGGGAACACGGGATTCCGTTCAAAGCCATCCACATCACCGAGAAAGAGACGGCACAGAATGTGCCCGCACCCGTCACAACATACGCGTTGTTCCGGGATGGGAAGTTTGTGACCCAGAGCATCCAGTCGGACAAGAAATTTTTGAAATTGGCGGCAGAATAATTCCATCAAGCAAAACGCCAGACGCTCAGACGCAGTGCAGCCCATAGAATTGGGGTGCGCTGCGTTTTTTATTTTGGAAGATAAAGAATAGGAGACCCTGCAATGAAAAAAATAAGGACGGCTTCGCTTCTCCTGCTTATGGTTCTGGGAACCGGGCTGGTGCTGATGGCTCCAAGGTGAAGGAAAAGCGGTTCCGTTATAGCTGCCATTATAATGTACGGCATCCGGGTCAATGCGATGGACAGTCCGGCTACGGTGTAACAAAACTGGACGCAATCGTAGAGAGTATCGTATGCACCAAGTTTTCGGAGATTTTAGAGTGTTCCAAAAGCAAGCTGCTTCAGGATATGCTTCGCAGGGACATGGAAGTAGCGCAGAAAGAAGTATCACGTGCAAAGAGTGAACTCGACCTCAAGGGCGACGAACGGAATGCATGCACTTTTTATATTTGGCATCAAGTTATAGATTGACAAGAGTACGCATACACGATAAACTTTATATAGTACCATGTGGATTAAAAGGAGACTCAACCATGAGTGTCAAGTATACTACCCCTGCCCAGCACAAGAGCAACCTCCGCAATGTGTATGGAACCTTTGCCATTGAGGGCATGACCATCAGCAAAGATACACGCAGCAACCTTGACCGCATTGGCAGCGGTCAAGCCAGCTATCAGCAGGTCGTGAATGAACTGCGCGCAAAGTACGCGAAGAAGGGCTGATTATGTTCTCAAAGTATGATGTCTACACCACAGTGCAGTCCATGTACTGCTACCCGGATACGGATGTTCTGATCAACAAGTTGAACATTCATGATAAAGCCGAACTCAAACAGGCCGAAGAAGAATTTACGGCTGTAAAACAGATGGCTCTGTTACAGGAGCCAATCAAGGGACGTTTTACCAAAACTCACCTATTTCGGATTCACCGCTTCCTTTTTGAAGATGTGTACCCGTTTGCAGGGCACATCCGCAAGGAGCAAATCAGCAAGGGCGACACGATGTTCTACCCGCCAGACCTGATTGACCGAGAATTAGAGCGGGTGTTCAAAACCATTCACTCCAAGAAGCTGCTTGCCGAACAGGATAAAGAAAAGCAGATTCAAAATCTGTCGCAGACGATGGCCGAACTGAACATCATCCATCCATTCCGTGAGGGAAATGGCCGTAGCACCCGTGAATTGATTCGCTGCATGGCGTTGGAATATGGTCTACATATTAACTGGGGCAACACTGATCGAGAGACTTTGATCAACGCTGCAATCGCTGCTGTAGATGATGATATGGCGTGCTGTGATGTTCTAAGACAGTGCGTTGAAACGGAAAACTAGCGAAAAACGCCCTGCCGAGATACGGCAGGACGTTTTGTTTTTTATGGACCTAGAGGGATTCGAACCCTTGACCTCTCGGATGCGAACCGAACGCTCTCCCAACAGTCTCGCTTTTGTGCACACCTTATGCACCGTGAGAAAAGAAAAATCAACGTATATTCGTCCATATAAAACGACCTGCCATCCCAACGGCCTTTCTTGGTCGCAAGTATGGTTTCCAATCCGCTGATTTTCAAAAGGAAGCGATTTGGGATGTAATATGGTTGGCGGACAAGTGAGCTACAGGCCCTTGAGATGTAACTCACTTGGGGTTCAGATGTATCGCATCTCAATTTACAATAAAATACGATGTACCGTAAAAGCGCAACTTCTACTCGGAAAGAATGAAAGCTGCGCTTTTATTTTTACCCACAAAACATTTCAAAAGGAGAATGCCCATGGATAAAGACTTTATGCTGAACTACTACGACAAAATGGTACGTCCAATATGGACGGAGCTGATGAAGACACCTCGCTATCAGAGGGTGGCTTGCGAACACGACAAGCTCGAACGTGAGTTCCGGCGGCTGTTGGATGAAAAGCTGGGGCGGAAGTATCTTGAACTGGACGATGCACTGTTCCGAGTGATGGATGACATCGCAGAAGCTATGTATATGAAAGGTGCCGCAGACCGTGAGTTGATGATCCGTTAATACCATGAGTTACGACTACTTCTATGGGCAGTCGGGCGAACTGTTTTCCTACTTCCGTATTCCGAAAGCACTCTTTCAGGACAGCCGTTTCCGGCAGCTTTCCACGGACGCCCGAACACTGTATGGCATCCTGCTTGACCGTATGAGCCTTTCCGCAAAGAACAACTGGTTGGATGAGCAAGGGCGCGTGTATATCATCTACACTGTCCGGGAAGTGCAGGAATCTCTCTGCTGCGCCGAACACAAGGCGGTCAAGCTGTTCCGGGAACTGGAACAGGCCAATCTTATTGAGCGCAAACGGCGAGGGCTGGCCGTCAGCAATTTTTATCGTGACGTGCTTGGATATGATGCCTTTGGCGATGACAATAAGGCAGTGGCAATCGTTGCAAATGATCATAGAGGAGGTAAGGATTCGAATAATGCCTCAGCAGGTTATGGGAGAAGCAAGATTTTCACGCGAATTTCTGTTGGAGCAACCTGCTCGCCGACAATAGATACTTTAGGACACGAAGTCACACATGCAGTTGAGCAATCGACGATACGGTGTCCGGCTTCTTCTCTTTCATGCACATGGTCATGCAGAACGAACTTGGCAATGCAGAGCCATACTTTGCAGCAGTTTCTCCCGTTCTGGATTTGACCGTGATCCGGCCTGACGATGCGCCGCATATCCTGCCCTGCTTCGATGAAGCAGATGAGGGCATCGGCATTTCCGAAGATGAACCGCTGGGCTTCCGCTACAACCCCAAGCAGGTCATTAAGCTGATGGGCAAGCGGTATCTGGTCGGCCCGGTGATTTTCCACCGCTTCGATGATGAGAGGAATTTTGCATCTCTGACGATGAGCGATATGTACACCATCCAGAAATATCTGGAAAGCAACAGTGTTACTCTGATGATCGACCGCGACAAGCTGACCTGCATCTGCATCGACTGAGGTGTGCATGAAGAAGTTTGATGTGGAAATTACAGAAACGCTCCAACGCACGGTTTCTGTTGAAGCCGATTCGCGGGCAGAAGCAGAGCGGCTCGTTACAGAAGCGTGGAACAATGAGGACTATGTTCTCGATTCCACAGATTTTGTCGGTGTCGATTTCAAAACCGTGGGTGAGCAGGAGCTTTCCGAGAACAGAAAAATGGAGATTCTTTTGGTTCAGCCCGGTATGTATCCGCAGAAAGCCACCATTGGCACGGAACTGAAAGATTTTCAGGATGCTGTCGGTGGCACCATTGCGGCAAGCTATCCTTTCGATGATCCGGTTGCTATCGTGTATAACGATGAAGGTAAGCTGACGGGGCTGCCCTTGAATCGTGCCTTGCGTGATGAGCATGGTCAAATGTATGATGTTGTTGCCGGAACTTTTCTGGTTGTCGGAGAGGGTGCGGAGGATTTTGAATCGCTTTCCCCGGAACTGGCACAGAAGTATGAGAAGCATTTTCACCAGCCTGAAACCTTTTTGAAGTTAGGAAATCGTCTGTTGGTGATTCCTATCCCGGACGACGCTGTGAAGTCCGCCGAGAATAAAGCCGTGAACAAGCCCCCAGCGGAACATGACCGTTAAATCCAAACTTCTGCACGGGAGGTGGTAAAATGCAGGAAGAAGTCGAGCAGAAAACATTCAACATCGTGGTGTCTACTACAAAGTTGACCGCCCGGACAATTCTTAATGCCGGAAAAGCTGCCATTCAACAGCAGCAAGCGAAGATGGCTGGCGGCAAACAGAGCGTCCGAATGCTACTGCGGCAGAATCGTGGTGTTTCCAGTGTGGAAATCGACAAAACAAATATCCGTGGGTTTGAACGGTATGCAAAAAAATATGGCATTGACTATGCTATTCGCAAGGATAACTCTGAAATGCCGCCCCGGTATCTGGTCTTTTTCAAAGCCCCAGATGTGGAGGCATTTAATGCGGCTTTTAAAGAATATTCCGCATCCCTTCTGAGTAAAACCAAGCGACCCTCTGTACTGGAAAAGCTGCATGAGCTGGTGCAAGCCGCAGCAGAACTTCCCGGCAAGGTGCGCCGCAAGGAACAGGAGCGCGGACTATGACCACAAAAAAGCTGACGAAGCTGCTTGCTCTGTATCTACCCTATATCCTGCTGGGACTGGTGGCAACAAATTTCGGTGAAGCATGGCGGCTGGCCGAGGGCAAAGAACTGGGCGATAAAATCATGTCTATAGTGGGAACGCTGCCTTTAGCCTTTGCGAATCCGCTGCCCAGTTTGCACCCATTGGATTTGCTTATCGGCTTTTTCTGCGGCGCAGGGTTACGGCTTGCCGTATATTTGCGAAGCAAAAATGCAAAGAAATATCGGCACGGCATGGAATATGGCTCTGCCCGATGGGGTACACCCAAGGACATTGAACTTTTTCAAGCTCCGAAGTTTGCCGACAACATTATTTTAACCAAAACAGAGCGGTTAATGATGAGCAACCGCCCACCTGACCCCAAGAACGCGAGAAACAAAAACGTGCTGGTGGTCGGCGGCTCTGGCTCCGGCAAAACGAGATTTTGGCTCAAGCCCAACCTTTTACAATGTCACAGCTCCTATGTGGTCACTGACCCGAAAGGTAGTATCGTGGTCGAGTGCGGGAACGCACTTCTGAAAAACGGCTACAAGGTCAAGATCCTGAACACCATAAACTTCAAAAAGTCCATGCACTATAATCCGTTCAGCTACGTCCACAGCGAAAAGGACATTCTGAAACTCGTCACTACCCTGATGACCAACACGAAGGGCGAAGGCAGCGGTGGGGACCCTTTCTGGGAGAAAAGCGAACGTCTTTTGCTCACTGCCCTGATCGCCTATCTGCATTATGAAGCCCCGGTGGAGGAGCAGAATTTTGCGACCCTTCTGGAAATGCTGAACACCATGCAGGTGCTGGAGGATGACGAGGAATACCAGAACCCGGTGGATCTGCTGTTTGAGGAACTGGCAAAAAAGAAGCCCAACAGCTTTGCAGGGCGGCAGTACAAACTTTACAAGCTGGCCGCAGGTAAGACTGCAAAATCCATCCTGATTTCCTGCGGTGCCCGGCTCGCCCCCTTCGACATCCAAGAGCTGCGGGACCTCACCATGTACGATGAGCTGCAATTGGACACGTTGGGCGATAAGCAAACGGCGTTGTTCCTCATCATGTCGGACACGGATTCCACCTTCAACTTCCTCATCAGCATGGTGTACACCCAGCTTTTCAACCTCCTGTGCGACAAAGCAGACGATGTGTACGGCGGCAAGCTGCCCATCCATGTGCGGTGTCTCATTGACGAGTGCGCCAACATCGGGCAGATTCCCAATCTGGAAAAGCTGGTGGCGACTATCCGCAGCCGTGAGATCTCAGCTTGCCTTGTTTTGCAGGCGAGAAGCCAGCTAAAGGCTATCTACAAGGACAATGCGGACACCATCGTAGGCAACATGGACAGCCAGATATTTCTGGGCGGCAGCGAGCCTACCACTCTGAAAGACCTGTCCGAAATGCTGGGCAAAGAAACAATTGATTCGTTTAACACTTCGGACACCCGTGGCAACAGCCCCAGCTATGGCACTACGTTCCAAAAGATGGGACACGAATTATTGAGCCGGGACGAACTTGCGGTGCTGGACGGCGGCAAGTGCATCCTGCAACTGCGTGGTGTCAGACCGTTTCTTTCAGACAAGTACGACCTGACCCAGCACCCCAATTACAGGCTGACCTCCGACTATGACCCCAAAAACACCTTCGATATTGAAAAGTATCTGAACCGCAAAGAAAAAATCCACCCCGATGATGAGTTCATCGTGGTGGACGCTGATTCGCTCCCGTCTGCCTGATTCGGTAGGCGGCTTTATTTTTACCCGGCCAGAGAGGTACACCAGCAAGTCAACTCCCACCGCAGCTTGCGGCTCAACTATTATGGCTTCAGGTGTGTACGGACGGTCTACAAGTTTTCAATTATAAAGGAGAAACGACTATGGAATTCTTTAACTCTGCTATCGAAGTTCTTCAGACTCTGGTTGTCGCTCTGGGTGCTGGCCTCGGCGTTTGGGGTGCCATCAACCTGCTGGAAGGTTATGGCAACGATAACCCCGGCAGCAATGCTCATGTACGGTAAAGAAGCAAGCAACCGAAAACAATAGATAGACCGCCAGCACTACACTATTCCGAACCAAAGACCAAAAGATAAGCATTTTGAGAAAATCTAAACTTTTGGATTTTCCTACAATGCCGACTACGGCGGAATCCCTCCCACTCCTTATATCTTTCTGTATACATTGAATTTGTATTTAGTAAAATGCAGACAACACCACGGATCGGCTTTTGGCTGGACAATTCCAACCAAACACCGCAGCAGACAGTAGAAACCATTCTGAACGTTAGGAAGCCGGTATGATTGTTACATATAAGGGGAAGAAAAATTTCTTTTAGATACTTGTTTTCCTAAAACTGATGTGATATAATAATTCAATTCCAGAAAAGGAGTAAAAAATATGCGGCAAGGTATTCTTAAATAAAACTATAATCAAATAGTGGGAACAAAGGATTATGATAGTCCCTTTTGTAGGGGCTTAGTTTTTTGTACCCAATTTAAGAATACTTTTGCCTTATCAATTTTGACATATCCCCAAAAACAGCACTCACAAACAGGTGTATGCTGTATATGTGTATGTCCGCAAATTATCATCCCCAGTGGTAAAAGTATTTTACTGCTGGGGATTTTTATGCCCTTCGGGGCAGTAAAGGGAGGACAATCACATGAAAATAATCAATATTGGAATTCTTGCCCATGTAGACGCTGGAAAGACGACCTTGACGGAGAGCCTGCTATATGCCAGCGGAGCCATTTCAGAACCGGGGAGCGTCGAAAAAGGGACAACGAGGACGGACACCATGTTTTTGGAGCGGCAGCGTGGGATTACCATTCAAGCGGCAGTCACTTCCTTCCAGTGGCACAGATGTAAAGTCAACATTGTGGATACGCCCGGCCACATGGATTTTTTGGCGGAGGTGTACCGCTCTTTGGCTGTTTTAGATGGGGCCATCTTGGTGATCTCCGCTAAAGATGGCGTGCAGGCCCAGACCCGTATTCTGTTCCATGCCCTGCGGAAAATGAACATTCCCACCGTTATCTTTATCAACAAGATCGACCAGGCTGGCGTTGATTTGCAGAGCGTGGTTCAGTCTGTTCGGGATAAGCTCTCCGCCGATATTATCATCAAGCAGACGGTGTCGCTGTCCCCGGAAATAGTCCTGGAGGAAAATACCGACATAGAAGCATGGGATGCGGTCATCGAAAATAACGATAAATTATTGGAAAAGTATATCGCAGGAGAACCAATCAGCCGGGAAAAACTTGTGCGGGAGGAACAGCGGCGGGTTCAAGACGCCTCCCTGTTCCCGGTCTATTATGGCAGCGCCAAAAAGGGCCTTGGCATTCAACCGTTGATGGATGCGGTGACAGGGCTGTTCCAACCGATTGGGGAACAGGGGAGCGCCGCCCTATGCGGCAGCGTTTTCAAGGTGGAGTATACAGATTGCGGCCAGCGGCGTGTCTATCTACGGCTATACAGCGGAACGCTGCGCCTGCGGGATACGGTGGCCCTGGCCGGGAGAGAAAAGCTGAAAATCACAGAGATGCGTATTCCATCCAAAGGGGAAATTGTTCGGACAGACACCGCTTATCCGGGTGAAATTGTTATCCTTCCCAGCGACAGCGTGAGGTTAAACGATGTATTAGGGGACCCAACCCGGCTCCCTCGTAAAAGGTGGCGTGAGGACCCCCTCCCCATGCTGCGGACGTCGATTGCGCCGAAAACGGCAGCGCAAAGAGAACGGCTGCTGGACGCTCTTACGCAACTTGCGGATACTGACCCGCTTTTGCGCTGCGAGGTGGATTCCATCACCCATGAGATCATTCTTTCTTTTTTGGGCCGGGTGCAGTTGGAGGTTGTTTCCGCTTTGCTGTCGGAAAAATACAAGCTTGAAACAGTGGTAAAGGAACCCACCGTCATTTATATGGAGCGGCCGCTCAAAGCAGCCAGCCACACCATCCATATCGAGGTGCCGCCCAACCCGTTTTGGGCATCCATCGGACTGTCTGTTACACCACTCCCGCTTGGCTCCGGTGTACAATACGAGAGCCGGGTTTCGCTGGGATACTTGAACCAGAGTTTTCAAAACGCTGTCAGGGATGGTATCCGTTACGGGCTGGAGCAGGGCTTGTTCGGCTGGAACGTAACGGACTGTAAGATTTGCTTTGAATACGGGCTTTATTACAGTCCGGTCAGCACGCCGGCGGACTTCCGCTCATTGGCCCCGATTGTATTGGAACAGGCATTGAAGGAATCAGGGACGCAACTGCTGGAACCTTATCTCTCCTTCACCCTCTATGCGCCCCGGGAATATCTTTCCAGGGCTTATCATGATGCACCGAAATACTGTGCCACCATCGAAACGGTCCAGGTAAAAAAGGATGAAGTTGTCTTTACTGGCGAGATTCCCGCCCGCTGTATACAGGCATACCGTACTGATCTGGCCTTTTACACCAACGGGCAGAGCGTATGCCTTACAGAACTGAAAGGGTATCAGGCCGCTGTCGGCAAGCCAGTCATCCAGCCCCGCCGTCCAAACAGCCGCCTGGACAAGGTGCGCTATATGTTTCAGAAGATAATGTAACGTCTTGCGCAATGCAAGCGTTCATTGCTGGCTATTGCGAAATATCATTGATAAAATCAGTATCAGAGAGGAGAAACTATTTTGAACCAGGAACAGACGAATATTACAACAGGAAAGCAAATACGTCATCTGCGAACACAATTGGGAATGACACAGGAAGAACTAGCCGGGGAATTGAATGTTACCCGGCAGGCACTATCGAATTGGGAGAGAGATGTTAATGAACCCGATTTAAATATGTTGAAAAAAATTTGCTTTCTTTTTGGAGTCAACATGGACGATTTTGCGAAGGAGGTAATAACAAAGATGGAAACATATGAAAAAAAGGAGAAACGACAATTTAATAAGTACGATATGGCAATTGGACTTTTTTATGGTGTTGGTATATTTCTTGGCATTGGTATTTTCTTTGTTGGCGGTTTTATGACAATGTCAGGTGCAGGGTGGGGAGCATCACTATTTGGCGGTGGCTGTTTTTCTCTTGTATTTGGCTTGATATGCCATGCAGTTATTACATTGAGAAGAAATGACAAATGATGACATATCCTGCTTTCTATACTTTTCGGTAATACCGAGTAAAAAAAGCCGCTGCTTTTGGCTTTCCAATAGCGGCGGCTTAATGCAAGCGGCGGCAAAGGGAAATATCCTTTGAATAC
Source organism: Faecalibacterium taiwanense (assembly GCF_036632915.2). Classification (NCBI taxonomy): domain Bacteria; kingdom Bacillati; phylum Bacillota; class Clostridia; order Eubacteriales; family Oscillospiraceae; genus Faecalibacterium; species Faecalibacterium taiwanense. The sequence continues at coordinate 1,243,952 of NZ_CP155552.1, forward strand.
CTTACAGAAGAAAAGTTTTGCAGCATTACAAAAATAAAAGCCTATACCATTTTGGAAAGAAAAGATACATAATAGTCAAGACGACAACAATCAGAAGTTATGGAGGGTAACAATGGAATATAGTAAGGAAGATTTAATGGAAGCAAAAAAGCAAATTTTGGGAGTGGGAGAGAACATGGGAACAGAGGAAAGTAAAAAAATCTGGGAGGAGAACGCACAATTTTGGGATAATGCAATGGGTGACGAATCTAATGAATTTCACAGAGAGGTAGTGCGCCCCAAAGTAACGGAACTTCTATCTCCTAATCCTGCGGATTACATTTTGGATATTGCGTGTGGCAATGGAAATTATTCTTCGTATCTTGCACAAAGAGGTGCTTCGGTTGTCGCTTTTGATTACAGCAAAAAAATGATAGAATTGGCTAAAAGACGGCAATCACAATATGCAAAACAAATTGAATTTTGTGTGGCGGATGCGACCGATAGAAAAAGTATATTAGAATTAAAAAGAAATCGAGCCTTTACGAAAGCAGTTTCTAATATGGCAATTATGGATATTACGGACATTGAACCACTTCTTATGGCTGTTTATGAACTGTTGCAGGAAAGCGGAATTTTTGTCTTTGCAACGCAACACCCTTGTTTTGTCACGTTGACTGAAAAATATATGACACCGCACAGTTACTATGATATAGCGATTGAAGGGCAACCGAAAGAGCAGATTTATTATCATCGTTCCATACAAGATATTTTTAACCTTTGTTTTAGAGCTGGATTTGTCATTGATGGATTTTATGAAGAATGTTTCAAAACCAACAAAGAAATTCCTATGGTAATGATAGTAAGGCTTAAGAAGGTAAAACGTGATAGCTTAAAATAAATTCAAGTTTGTCGGGTAAATAGCAAACCCAGCCGAGCCAGTCAACGATCAAAATGAACGCCGCATTCGCGCCGTCGTTGACAGCCCCGCCCGTCTTTGCTGGTAGGCAATCAAGGGGCGACAGCAAGGAGTACTGCCGCCCCGCACTATTATTCAGAGAGGGGAATTTCCATGACCGAAGATGAAGCCTACAAGGTGCATATCCAGTACACATTCAATGCCTTTTGCAAGGTAGTCATTCGTCACGCAGCCATAGATAAAATCTTGAAGCTGCGCCGGAGGTGGGAACGGGAAGTTTCCCTTGATTATCTGATGAGTGAAAAGTTTGTCCAGCTTGCCGAGCCGGAGTAGCTTGAAGAATATCTTTTTACCGCCTGCGGCCAGACCGCCGTTCTGTATCATGCGGAGCTTGCCGCCGCCCTTGCCCTTTGCCGGAGCAGACGCAGGAAGAAATTTTTCGTTAGAGAAGTTGCAGAAGCGTATTCAGCGTGAACAGATAAAGTATGAGCCTGCCCGTAATGTTTCCAAAACCTATAACGAGATTGACCGTATGGGGCAGAAAACAATCACGGGGAAAATGGCAATCTCCAAAGAGGATTATTCTGAGCTTACTGCCCTTGCTAAAGAGGGCATTACCAGTCGTGCGGAAATCAGCGAATTAGAACAGAGTGCAAACTATTACCGACAGAAATATTTTGACAGTGCAAACGCACTTGAAAGAATGAAAACCAAATACGACGAACTGAAAGAAAAGTGCAGACCTTTTCTTCAAGCGTTGGAGCATTTCCCCGAAGTTGCTAAACTTTTTACCGAGAAAGTGAAGCAACTTTTTTCTTTTAAGGAAGCGCAGGAACGAGCCGAAAAAGAAGCAAGGGAAAAAGAACGACAGGAGCGTATCAAGGCTCGAAGAAACAAGCGTGGTATGGAAAGATAACCTTTTCCATTATACTCACGACTTAATGACTTGTTGATATATTGAAAATCTGCGGTTGATGGGTGTTCTAATGTGAATACCCATCAATCAAAATTTTATGAAAGAGAGGAACGGACTATATGAAAGAACAGAAACATTCTTATTCACAATGCATTGGAAAGACAACATTCATCGTAAATGTAAAGCAGTCTGAAAGTGCCAAAAAGCCTTTGAATACGGTGTTTCAAGACATCTGCAAGCACGAGGTTTTGGGCGATTTCTTTACGGACAAATCGTTTAATTTAGAAAATCCACAAAAAGTATCTTGACAAACTCGACCCCGAGGGTACGGGCTATCGTGCGCGCACCCGGTTTGCGAAGTTTTTCAACCTCCCGGAACTGATGTCGATGTTCAAAGAGGTTGCCGACATTAAAACCAGCGACCAGCTTCATCTACCTGTGCCGGATGCAAAGTTTGAAACCGTGGTGGCGAAACCGTCCGAAATTCAGAAAGAAATGGTGCAGGAACTGAGCAAGCGCGCTGCGAAAATCCACTCCGGCGCGGTGGATGCGTCCGAGGATAATATGCTCTGTGTCACCAACGATGGCCGAAAGATCGGTCTGGATGTTCGCCTGATGAATCCCTTGCTGCCGGATGACCCCAACAGCAAACTGAACACCTGCGTTCGGAACGTGCTGCAAATTTGGGAAGATGGCAAGGAGCAAAAGCTGACACAGCTTTTGTTCTGCGACCTCTCGACACCGAAGAATGATGGCAATTTCAATGTCTACGATGATATTCGCAAAAAACTGGTCGCCGCCGGGGTGCCGGAAAGCGAAATTGAGTTCATCCACGATGCCGATACCGAAGCAAAAAAGGCTGCATTATTCTCCAAAGTGCGCTCCGGCGATGTGCGGATTCTGCTCGGAAGCACGGCAAAAATGGGGGCAGGAACGAACGTGCAATCGCGGCTTGTGGCGGTGCATCACTTGGATGTTGGCTGGAAGCCCAGCGACATGACCCAGCGCAATGGACGCATTATCCGGCAGGGTAACCAAAATAAGCAAGTCCGGATTTATAACTATGTCACGGAGGGTACGTTTGATTCGTACTTGTTCCAGACCCTTGAGAATAAACAGCGATTTATCAGCCAAATCATGACCTCCAAATCCCCGGTGCGTTCCTGCGATGATGTGGACGAACAGGCTCTTTCCTATGCAGAAATCAAGGCATTGTGCGCAGGAAATCCGCTCATCAAGGAAAAGATGGATTTGGATGTTCAGGTCGCAAAACTCAAGGTGCTGAAAGCCGACCATCAGAGCCAGAAGTTCCGTCTGGAAGATAAGCTGCTCACAAAGTTCCCGGCTGACATTCAGGAAACCACCGCCTATATTGCTGGCGTGAAATCGGATGCCGAACTTGCCGCCGCACACCCACAGGTGCAAGAGGGATTCTGCGGCATGACCATCAGGGGCGTGGCCTACGATGAAAAAAAGACTGCTGGCGAGCGGCTTCTTCTCGCTTGCTCCGAGCTGCCTAACAGTGAGGAAAAAGTGATCGGCAGTTATCGCGGCTTTGAACTGTCGTTGCGGTTCGACACCTACCACAGCGAATATCAGGCTCTTTTGAAAGGTCAGCGGAAATACCCGGTAGCACTGGGCAAAGACCCTCTTGGCTGTATCATCCGTCTGGATCATTCTCTGAACGATTTCCCGGAACGCATCACTTCTGCTGAATATGAACTGGCCACGCTGAAACAGCAGCAAGCGGCGGCGCAGATCGAAGTGGAAAAGCCGTTCCCGCAGGAAGAAGAACTGGCTGAAAAGTCGGCTCGTCTTGCCGAACTGAATGCCCAGTTAGATGTGGACGAAAAGCACCATGAGCCGGAGCAGGATGAGGAAGAAAGGGAGGATGAACCTCGCCGCCCCTCGGTGCTGGCAGCTCTGGAAGAAAAGGCAGACAAAACAGAAATCGTCAAGCCGTTCAAGAGCTATCTCGACAAGGATGGTGATGCCCGATGAATGACCGCCGCGACCAGCAGCTTCATTTCCGGGTCAGCAAGCAGGAGCTGGAACGGATTCGGAAGAAGATGGAATCCAGCGGCATTTTAAGCATCGGTTCTTATCTGCGCAAGATGGCACTGGATGGCTACTGTTTGCATCTCGATTTGCAGGAGCTGCGCCGCATGGCCTATCTCCTGCAAATGTGCAGCAACAATCTCAACCAGTATGCCAAAGCCGCCAATGAAAACGGTCAGGTCTATGCCGCCGATTTGGAGGATTTGCGCACTCGGTTGGATGAACTGATTGATATTGGCAAGCAGATTCTTTCCCGGCTGGCTGACCTCTGATTTTTTGCCCTGCGGCTTCGGCTGTGGGGCTACATATTATAAAGATAAAACTGTGGGAGGTGGTGGACATGGCCGCAACACGTTTGATTGCGCTGCACAAAAATAAGGGGAAAACCGTTGTGGCCTGCTTGAAAAGCCGCACGGACTATGCGCAGAATCCAGACAAAACCAAGCGGGGCGAATTGGTCAGCAGCTACGAGTGCAGCCCTCTAACAGTAGATGAAGAATTTATGCTGTCCAAGCGGCAGTATGAACTTGCCACGGGTCGTAGGCAGAAAAGTGATGTGATCGCCTATCAGATTCGGCAATCTTTCAAGCCCGGTGAGATCACCGCCGAGGAAGCCAACAAGGTGGGCTACGAACTTGCGATGCGGTTTACCAAAGGCAAATATGCTTTTATCGTTGCCACCCATACAGACCGGGAGCATATTCATAACCACATTATCTACAACTCCACTGCACTGGACAGCACCCGGAAATTCCGGGATTTTTTATTGTCCGGGCTGGCCGTGCAGCGATTGAGCGACTTGATCTGCTTGGAGCATCAGCTTTCTGTCATTGAAACAAAGCCCTACCGGGAACGGCAAAAGCGGACACTCTACCCGCCCAAAGAAAGCAATCGTGACCGTCTATGCAGCGTGATCGACACCATTCTGGCCGGCAAGCCTAAAGGCTACGAAGATTTTCTGCAAAAGCTGGAGCAGCAGGGCTATGAAGTCAAACGCGGAAAATATACTTCCGTCAAGGGAAAGCGGCAGAAACGCTTCATCCGCTTCAAAACGCTGGGTGCAGGATACAGCGAAGAAGAAATGAAAGCTGTGATTGCTGGAGAAGCCGAACATCGTCCGCGCCAGAAGCAGACGGTGAAAGAAAAACCGTTCAATCTTCTGGTGGATCCGGGCAAACTGTTTACAAAGGAGCAGATCTTTGAAGCAGTCTGGCATAAGGACAGCGAAAGCTATTTGAGAGCCGTCACCAGCACGATCGGTCGAATCCGCCAGAAAATAGAGGATGACAAAGATCACCCCCGTTATATTAAAACGGTTTCCAACATTGGATATCAATTTGTCCCATCATCGGAATCGGTGCGATTGAATCGCAATCTGTAATAAAAGCCATACCGTGAGATCCTAGTAGGATTCTTCGGTATGGCTTTTATCGTTTTCTGTGCTGTACAAAATCGGCATCCTTGCATAGATGACCAAGAATATTCTAAAATAGAGATAGCTTAATTCAGGAGGTCGAACCATGCGAACATTTGAAGAAGTATTGACCCACTTCCATAGCTTTTTAGAGTCTGCGACCTATTTGGACGTTGTTCCATGCCGCTGGGGATATGTAAGGCTTTTCAATGAGGGCGACCCTATCAATTTCAATGCAATTCTTTGCCGCACACCACAAGAACTATATACGGCATTGGCAAATGATTTGGAAACAGAGATTCAGGTCAGCTTGGGAATCGACTGAATTGGTATAAAATTGGTTTGCTTTTGGGTTCGTTTTGGTATAGTGACTTTGAAAAATATGCTATACTGTACCACAAGCAAAACATTTTCAGGGATTTTCAATTTTACTGTAAAACTCTGTCAGGTGCTTTGCCAGTGTGCGGATCGAGTCCATTAAGGTTTCCCGCACTGCTTCTGGACAGGAAAGATAGATTCGATTGAACTCTTTTAACTCTATTTCCGTTTTGCCCATCCCCGGAGTGATCAGCGCATCAAGCGAAACCGGCAAAACACGAGCAATCGCCAAAAGAATTTCGTAAGATGGATTCATGCTGCCTTTTTCAATGTTGGCGATATGCTTCGTTGAAACATGGCAGCGTTCAGCAAGTTGTTCTTGTGTTAAACCTGCCAGCTTGCGCTCCTTGCGAACCTTTTCTCCAAGTACTTTCAAGTCAGAATTCGGCATCATCGTTCACCTCAATAGTATTGTATCGTTCTGGTGAATGACGCGGTATAACCTTGTATTTCCTGTGAGTAGGAAGTATAGTGCCGATTTTTGCGTTTCCCGGTCGAGTTATAAAAAAACGGTAACTCGTCCGGGCGATTTCACGCGCTATCCAATCACAGTTGCCGTTTGTGGAGGTAACTGTGATTTTTTATTGGGGTAACGCATCAAAAAAAGCCTGTCTGCTGCCGTAGACCAGACCGCTCCGAAACAGGCACAATCGTTCCGTTTTGCCACCCACAATCGTGCCGATATGCTGTACTGCGCCAGCTTCCCTCAATGGGAACCTTGAAAACAAAATATGGACGAAGCACGTTTGATTTTTCCTTTCTCACTCAAAGAAAGAGAGATTGAAATGAAAAAACGTGTTTATACCTTATACCGTGTTTCGACCAAGGGACAGGTCGAGAAAGACGACATCCCCATGCAGAAAGAAGCCTGCCGCAACTTTGCAGAAAGTCAGGGCTGGGAGATCGTCAAGGAATTTTCCGAAAAAGGCGTTTCCGGCTTCAAAAAATCTGCCAAAGAGCGTGACGAACTCCAGAAAATTCAACAGGCCGCGATGGAGGGCAAGTTTGACATCCTGCTGGTGTTCATGTTTGACCGTCTCGGTCGCCGTGATGATGAAACGCCCTTTATCGTGGAATGGTTCACGAAGCAGGGCATCGAGGTCTGGAGCGTGAACGAGGGACAGCAGCGGTTCGACACCCATGTGGACAAGCTGATGAACTACATCCGCTACTGGCAGGCATCCGGCGAAAGTCTGAAAACCTCTGTCCGTACCCGGACAAGGCTGGAACAGCTCACCGGGGAAGGTCACTACACGGGCGGCACCGTGGCTTTTGGCTACAAGCGTGTCCGCCTTGGTCGGGTGAACAAGAAAAACCAAGAGGTCTGCGACCTTGTGATTGATGAAGCGGAAGCTGAGATCGTCCGGCTGATTTTCCACAAGTACGTTTACGAGGGCTACGGCGCACAGAAGCTGAGCCACTATCTTTATGAACAGGGAGTCGTAGGACGGAACAACAAAAATATCCCCAACACCAGCATCGTTCGGATGATCAAGAATAAAGGATACACGGGGTACCTCATCAACGGTGCGGTGGAGACGGAGTGCCCACAGCTCCGCATCATCGAACCAGAGCTGTTCGAGCAGGCACAGGAACTGCGGCAGGCACGCACCTGTGAGCGTGGCGGCACTTCACTGGGCACCAGCTCCAAAGCCCTGTTGACCGGGCTGGTTTACTGCGGTCACTGCGGCAACCGCTTGAGCCTGACCAGCAGCGGACGGACACACACCTACGCAGATGGGCATACGGTGAAAGAAGTCCGGCCCCGGTATAGCTGCTTTTATAAGATCCGGCATCCGGGTGACTGCGATGGGCAGTCCGGCTATGGTGTTTCCAAGCTGGATTCCATTGTGGAAGAAGTTGTCCGGCAGATCTTCGCACAGTTCCGGGAGGTTTCCCGGAAGAAGCTGCTGGAATCGGTCAAGACCAACGATGCCGCCCGCATCCAGAAGAAAATCAAGAAAATCCAGAAAGACTTGGAAGCCAAGCAGAAAGAGCTGGACGACCTGAAAGCCGAAACCATTCTGGTCATTCGGGGCGTAAGTGCCTTGGACAAAGAACTGCTCGGCACACTGGTGGCCGAAGCAAAAGATGCACTGGAAACTCTGGAAAAGCAACTCGTGCAGGCACAGGAAGAATACGAAGAAGCCACCAAAACAGCAAAGCGTAGCAACTACATCTGCAACGAGCTGTTTACATGGGCGGATGTTTACGACACCGCCAACCACGATGAACGCCGCGCCATTTTGCAGCAGTTCATTAAGGAGATTCGCGTCCGAAAAGACTATGAAATCTCGATCACCCTGAATGCCAGCTTCAATCAAGTGGAGCAGCTCAAGTCTGTATCAATCTACGATGGTGCGGAAATTTTTGAAGAAATTTCCGAGAAGGGGGCATAAAAGCGATGCGCTTGCCCGCAGCACTCTGCAAAACGCAAAGAAAGAAGCGTGAAACCGATGGATTTTCAAAAAGTACATGGATGACCCCGCCCGGTTCGCATCCGACTTCAGGGTTCGGAGCCCGGCACGGTCCGCCAAAGTTTTTGGGCATAAAAAACGCCGCATCGTACAAAACGATGCGGCAAATTGGTGGACCTAGAGGGATTCGAACCCTTGACCTCTCGGATGCGAACCGAACGCTCTCCCAGCTGAGCTATAGGCCCATATTTAGGGGCGTGACGCGGTTGGGCGACCAACCGACATACTCCCTATTCTAAAGCCCACAACTCTGTGGGGCACAAAAGCGATACGCTTGCACTCCCAGCTGAGCTATAGGCCCATATTTAGGGGCGTGACGCGGTTGGGCGACCAACCGACATACTCCCTATTCTAAAGCCCACAACTCTGTGGGGCACAAAAGCGATACGCTTGCACTCCCAACTGAGCTATAGGCCCATGTGATGACCCTGTAAGTGTAACTCTGTTCGGGAAATTTGTCAAGTATTTTGGGCAGGGCCAAAAAGCATCGCTCAGCGGTTGCCTAGCTGCCAGAAAGCAACAGCGCTGGCAGCGGCAACGTTCAGGGAATCCACACCGTGGGACATAGGGATTTTTACGGTGTAGTCACAGGCGGCAATGGTGCTGTGGGCAAGGCCGTCACCCTCTGTGCCCAGCACGATGGCGAGCTTCGGCTCGGCGGAAAGAGCGCTGTCGTCAATGCTTACGGAACGGTCGCTCAGAGCCATGGCAGCAGTCTTGAAGCCAAGACTGTGCAGCTGAGCAATGCCGTTTTCCGGCCAGTCGGCAGGGCAGGTGCCGATCTGCGCCCAGGGCACCTGAAACACGGTGCCCATGCTCACACGCACGGCACGGCGGCACAGCGGGTCGCAGCAGGAAGGAGTAACGAGCACGGCATCCATGTTCAGTGCAGCGGCGCTGCGGAAGATCGCTCCCACATTGGTGGAGTCCACAATGCCCTCCAGAACGGCCACCCGGCGGGCATTGCGGCAGACCTCTTCCACGCTGCGCGGCAGCGGGCGGCGGAAGGCGCACAGCACGCCGCGGGTCAGCTCGAAGCCGGTCAGGCTGGCAAGGGTCTCGCGGTCGGCTGTGTACACCGGGGCATCCCCGCAACGGGTCAGGATATCGGCAGCCGGGCCGGTGATCTGTTTACGCTCCATGAGCAGGGAGAGCGGTGTGTATCCGGCATCCAGCGCGCGGGCGATCACCTTGGGGCTTTCGGCAATAAAGATGCCTTTTTCCGGTTCCAGACGATTGCGCAGCTGCGCCTGCGTCAGGCGGGCATAGACATCCAGCTCCGGTGCGGAAAGGTCTGTGATCTCGACAATATTCGGCATAAGGAAGTTCTCCTTTGGAAAAGCTTTTTTCTTATTCTAACACAACCTGTGAGGGAATGCAAAGTGCGGGCCGTATTTTTGGCGCTGGCAGAGCGCAAGGATACACATGCCGGATATGTAAAACTGATATGGACCAAGCTGTAAAAATATATTATAATAGGGTACGAAAAGAGGGGAAAAGGTAATATGAAAACAAAACATCATGGGCAGATGTCAGAGTCCTTCCTGACGGCGGTGTTCCTTTCGCTTTCGGGCGGGCTGCAGGATGCCTATACGTATCTGTTCCGCGGTAAGGTGTTTGCAAATGCACAGACCGGCAACATCGTGCTGCTGAGTTCCAACATCATGGATGGTCAGTGGGATCGGGTGCTGCACTATCTGGTTCCTCTGTGTGCTTTTGCGCTGGGCGTACTGGTGGCAGAAAAGATGCGGGAGAGCTTTTGCAACATGCAGCGGCTTCACTGGCGGCAGCTGGTGGTGCTGGGCGAAGTGCTTCTGCTGTTCATTGTTGGCTTTCTGCCACAGGAGCAAAACCTGCTGGCAAACGCCACCGTTTCCTTCTCCTGCGCAATGCAGGTGCAGGCGTTCCGCAAGGTGAACGGCTATGCATTTGCCAGCACCATGTGCATTGGTGACCTGCGCAGCGGTGTGGAAGCATTCTGCATCTGGAGCAAGACCCATGAACCGAAAGTTAAGGACCGGATGATGCGTTATTTTGGCATCATTCTGTTGTTCGCGGTGGGTGCCGGTATTGGAAGCATGGGCGCAGCGCGGCTGGCAGGAAAGACCATCTGGATCTCCTGCGGGCTGCTGCTGGTAAGCTTTGCGCTCATGTTCATCCGGGAAGAAATCGAAGAAAACCCTGCGATCGAAAAGGATCTGGCTGAGATCCGGCAGGAGACACGGGAGATCGACCGGACTCTCAAGCAGGAACTGAAGGAAGAGCGCGAGGAACTGCATGAGGAATTACACGAGAAATTGAGATAAAGCACCGGACATCAAAAAAGGAGCCGCTGCGTGATGCAGCGACTCCTTTTGCTTGTCGAGAAAGAAAATTACTCAGAACGCAGGGCGGTGACGGGGTTGCACTTGGCTGCGCTGCGGGCGGGAATCAGACCGCCAAGGATCGTGAGCAGGGTAGCCAGAACGATCAGGACCAGTGCAGCCTTGGGCGGCAGCACAGCGGTGACGCTGGTGGTTCCTGCAATGGAGTGGATGAGCATGTTGCCGGGGATCAGCAGCAGCAGGCACAGGCCCACGCCGATCACGCCGGAGCACATTCCGATAATGAAGGTCTCGGCATTGAACACCTCGGAGACATTGTGCTTGGATGCACCGATGGCACGCAGAATACCGATCTCCTTGCGGCGTTCCAGCACGCTGATATAGGTGATGACACCGATCATGATGGAAGAAACCGCCAGCGAGATGGCAACAAAGGCCACCAGCACATTGCTGACCATATCCACGATCTTGGTCACGGCGCTCATCAGGGTGCCGACCGTATCCGAGAATACGATCACCTTGTCCTCTTCGCCCTGCGCACGCATGGCGGCGTTGTAGGCGTTCAGGCTGTCCACGATGCGGTTCTTGGCCTCAAAGCTCTTGGGGTAGATCCAGATGCTGCCGGGCTTTGCATAATCCGAATAGCCCAGTGCACCAAGAACACTGCTGTAGGAGGTGGTGCTGGACTGCAGGTTCATCTTGACCAGATCCACAAGGTCGTCGGTGCTCATGTTCACCTGCACGGCACTCTGGAACACGGTGGGGTCGATCTTCAGGGCATCTTCCACCTGACTGCTGAGCTGAGCGATGTTGTTCTGGATGGCGGACTGGATCTGCTGGCTGAACTGAGTGGTCAGCTGGGTCATCAGCTGCTGCATCACGGTGCTCATCTGGGTCTGAATGGCAGCGGTGAGTTTGGTCTGCAGAGCTTCGCCCAGCTTCTGGCTCAGCTGTTCCGAGTAGCTTTGCAGATAGCTCGTCATGATGCCCTGCAGGTTCTGCTGCAGCGAAGCGGTGAACTGCTCCTGCAGGCCGGTGGTGTCCAGCAGGTCGCCCATGGATTCGGACAGAAGCTGTTTGAACTGGTCGCTCTCCATATAGGAAGAGAAACCAATCTTATCCAGATTCAAGATGCCGTTGCCGATGATATAGCGCTTATAGCCATTCATGATCTTCTTCATCAGGCTCTGCAGCGCATCCTCCGAGACGGACAGGTCCATATCGGCAAACAACTGGCTCAGATCCAGCGCGTCCATGTCCGGAAGCTCCACATCGCTCATGTCGATGTCGCTCAGGTCCAGATCGCTCAGATCCAGCTGGAATGCGGACGGATCAAGGATGGAGGAAAAGTCAAAGCTGCCATCCTGCAGATCAAATGCACCGCTCAGGTCGAACTGCAGCTTGCTTGCATCGAACTGGAAGGCATCCTTCAGCATATCGGTATCCACCGAGAACAGGGAAGAAATGTCAAGATCGGTTTCGCGCTGGTCGGCATCAAAGCGCTCGCCGGTCAGCACGTTCACTTCCGGGTCGGCAAGCTGCTGCTTTACCACTTCACTTTCGGCTGCATGGTCGATGGCGTAGTAGGTGAGTGCATGGGTATAGGCAACGCCTATGGGCAGAATGGTGGAGCTGGCATCTGCGCGGGGCTGCACCACGCCCACGATGGTCAGATCCGGACTGTTTTCCACAAGCTGCTCCACATACGCTTCATCGTCGGAGCGGTTGCGCCAGATTTGGCGTTCTTCGTCATAAACGTAATAGTCCGAGCTGGTAACGATCTTATATTTCAGGCCCACAAAGGTATCGTAGGGGTAGGTGCCGTAGCCGGTGGGAGCCTGTGTGTTCTTGTTTTTTGCGTACTCCTGCAGAAAACGCATCATCACGCTGTCGTCCTCAATGCCCAGAATATAAAGAGCGTAATCGCTGATGCTGCCATCCGAATTCAGCACAAGAACGGCCTCGTTGTAGCTTTCCGGCCAGCGGCCTGCCTTGACATCGTACTGATCTTCGTACAGCGAAGGCTCTTCGGCCATCTCGGTAAACACGCTCTGATTGGTCATGGAAGAGACGATGCCGGCGGCAGAGGTGGTGTTGTTCAGCGCAGAAAGGCTGCTGTCCGGGAAGATCTGGCGCACGGTGCCGTCCTTGTTCTGGCGGTAGATCAGCGGTGCGATGCCGTAGGAATACTCGATGGAAGCAGCATCCTCCGAGATGGTGCACTCGTCGCTGTCCAGATATTTTTTCAGGGAGGCAAGGTCATTGACGGAGGAATTATCCTCGGTCAGCTGGCTCAGCAGTTCACGCACCGTGACCATGCCCTCCGGGGTGGAAGAAGCGCTGGTGGCACCCACATTGGTGTTGTTGGCAACGGCGCTGGTGTAGCTTCCCGGGTCCAGCAGGGCGGCAAGGTCTACGCCGGTGGTCGAGATCTGCAGCGGATATTCCGAAAGGGTGGAGCGTTCCATCTCCTGGATATAATTGCTCACACCGGCCGAGAGCGAAAGGATGAGCGCAATGCCGATAATGCCGATGGAACCCGCAAATGCGGTGAGCAGGGTGCGGGTCTTTTTGGTGAGCAGATTGTTGAAGCTCAGCGCGAGAGCGGTGAGCGGCGACATGGAAGAATGGCCCAGATTTTTGTGCACCGGCGGCACCTGAGCGGAATCATCCGGCGCAAACGGTGCGGTGTCCGATTGGATCACGCCGTCCCGCAGGCGGACGATGCGGGTAGCATACTGCTCTGCAAGCTCCGGGTTATGAGTGACCATGACCACAAGGCGGTCTTTGGCCACCTCCTTCAGCAGCTCCATCACCTGAATGCTGGTGTCGCTGTCCAGTGCGCCGGTCGGCTCGTCGGCCAGCAGGATGTCGGGGTTGTTGACCAGTGCGCGGGCAATGGCCACACGCTGCATCTGGCCGCCGGACATTTCGCTGGGGTGCTTGTGCAGCTGGTCGCCCAGACCTACCTGCTCCAGCGCCTTGGTGGCCCGGTTGCGGCGCTCGGCACCGGAAATGCCAGAGATGGTCAGCGCCAGCTCCACATTGGAAAGCACTGTCTGGTGCGGGATGAGGTTATAGCTCTGGAACACAAAGCCAATGGTGTGGTTGCGGTAAGAGTCCCAGTCGCGGTCGGTATATTTTTTGGTGGAGATGCCGTTGATGATCAGATCACCGCTGTCGTAGCGGTCCAGACCGCCAATGACGTTCAGCAGGGTGGTCTTACCGGAACCGCTGGGGCCGAGAATGGCGACGAATTCGTTGTCCCGCAGGTTCAGGCTGACATCATCCAGTGCTTTCTGCACCAGATCGCCGGTTTTGTATTCTTTCTTGATGTGGTTGAGTTGGAGCATGTGTGAGCCTTTCCGGCGCATCCTCGCAGGAACGCTGCCGCTGTACATTATAATAAACTGCCCGGATACAGGACCCGCAGCAAGGCGTTATACACTTCTATTTTACCGAAATAATATGAAAAAACTGTGTATATTTCAACGTAAATTTTGACCGGACCGGTATTTTTGGCTTTTGAGGCAGAAAAACAGGAAAATAAAGGAAAAATTGACGTGGAGGTTGAATTTGCGTCGCCGTCGTGCTATTTTAATAGCGGAAGATCCTGATAAAACAGAAAAGCATCGCGAAAGCAGAATTACACTGCCAATACGACGCAAAAAATCTGCGATGAACCGCAAGTACAAAATAAAATGTGTCGAAGCACAGAAAAACACGACAAAAAAATGCAACGAATGTGATTTTGACATTTTTAGACGCTTTTTCAGGATTGAACCAGCCCTCTCTGCTCTTTAAAATAAGATAAGAAAAACAAGGAATGCCTTGAAAACGTCGCAGGACCTTGTAGCAAGGGAGGAAAAATTATGGAACGTACATTTTCACCTATGATCCGTCAGTTTTCGGCAATCGACGGGTTGCAGAAAGCATATACGCTGGTATACTCAATGGATACAGGCAACGAAAACGGCTGCTGCCTGACGCTTTGCCGTACCGGGAACCGGCAGTACATGCAAAGCTGCTACATTGCAGCTGCACCAGAGTTCTGCTACCGGATCCTGCGCTATCTGTGTGAGAATGGCGTCCAGCCGGAGATCTGGCAGGATGTGGTAGAAGAACTGACCGATACAGAACAGCTCAGGCAGAAAGGCGGCGCGTTGCGTGGAGAGTGAGCACACAGCAAAAACGCTGCAGATCGCCCTTGGAAGCTACGACCGCAAGGAGCTGCGGGTGGAAAAGAACTACCTGCAGGAGCAAAGCCCTGCGTTGGAGTGCACCTGCTTCCAGAACGGCGGCCGTCTGCTGGAACAGCTGCGTCAGGGCCGTCAGTTTGATGTTGTGATCCTCTGCAGCCAGCTGGAAGATATGAGCGGGCTGGAGTTTTTAATGAATATCCGCAGCATGGATCCCAAACAGAATGTTGTTCTGTTTGATGAGGGCAGGCGGCAGAATACGAGTGCCATTTGTCTGGAATCGGGCGATGGATTCTGCTATGTGGGCCATGCCGAACTGAAGAACCTGCTGTGGGAGCTGTACCGCCTGCCGGGACGGCAGAGCCAGCGCATGGAACGCAAGTGTCAGGAACTGTACGAGGGCTGGGGCATCCAGCTGCCGGACGTGAACTGCAACTATCTTTCCTGTGCGGTGGGCGTGGTGTACGGCACCAGCCAGAAGCTGGCCATCCGCAAGGAAATCCTGCAGGCGGTGAGCGAGCAGTACGATGTGTCGGTCTCTGCTGTGGACAGCGGCATCCGGCGTATGATCGACCAGCTGGAAGCAAAGCCCTCGGCCAAGTGGCTGCGCTTCAAGGACGAAAGCGGATTTGCGGACGAGAAACCTACCACTGGTAAACTGATCTACACTGTCAAGAATTATCTTCAGCGTCAGAAGGACGACTGAGCATAAAACACAGGAGGCGCAAGGGTATGGAGCAGATGCGGCAGAACGAGGCGGGTGCACTGACCGCGCAGGCGATCCCGCAGAAGGATGTGGAACAGGCATGCTTCCATGCACTGGGCCTGATCGGACGCAATTGCGAATATCTGGACCAGCACCTTGCGCATGTGGGTGCCGACCAGCAGACCCGGCAGGCGGTGAACGATATCAGCGCTGCGTCGGCAAGGCTGGACCGCACTGTGAACGAAGTGATGTCGCTGCTGGATTTTCTGCGCACCGAGGAAGACCCGCGGCTCTATCCGCTGGACCTGTGCCAGCTGCTGCAGCAGGTCGCCGCACAGGCCGATATGGTGCAGGCACAGCTTGGGGTGGAACTGACGCTGGACTATGGCGGCTGGACAGCCTGCCGGGTCATGGCGGACCGCAATGATGCAGAACTGCTGTGCCTGCATCTGCTCTCGAATGCCTTGCGGGCCTGCAGTGCGGGCGGCAAAGTGCGGCTGATGCTGCGCCGCAGCGAAAGCTTCTGGCAGCTGACGGTGATGGATAATGGCTGCGGCCTGCCGGAAGCAGGCGAGGATACATGGCTGGAGAACCGGCGCTGCTTTCTGGGCGGCGCAAAGCTGGGCCTGCTGCTCTGCCGCGAGTGCTGCCGCCGCATGGGCTGGGGCCTGCGGGTGGAGCGCGCACCGGAAAAGGGCACACAGGCAGTGGTGACCATTCCGCTGTGCACCGACCGCATAATGGAGCCGACGGTAGAGCTGCATACGGGCGGCGATACGGCACAGGCACAGCAGCATCAGTACCAGCTGCGCAATATGCTGGTGCGGGAGCTGCGTACCATGCCGGAGCGCGGCGACCCGGACGAGCTGTGATGCATGCTGCATGATTGCATTATAATAATGAATAAGGACTGCTGCGGGGGAGATACTCCTGTGCGGCAGTCCTTTTTTGTTGGCAAAGGTTAAAAAACTTTGCCGAGACACCGGTGCAGCCGCATAAAAAGCGACAAGTTCACAAAATGTTTAACTTTTTGAGCGGAAAATACTATTTTTTCTGTGTAAAATAAGGGACGCTGATTGATTGTGCCGCAAAATTGGATTATAATACATTTGTATGCGAATTGACAAAATGATTCGTTAACAAACTAATTTTTGGCAAAGAAATTGATTTTGCCGTCCACCGGGGGCTTTGCCTCCGGCATTTGTCCTTAGGAGGAAAAACAACGTGAGAGTAGGTCTTGACATCGGCAGTACCACCATCAAGTGTGTGGTGCTGGATGAACATGATGCGCTGCTGTATTCTACATACGAACGGCATTACAGCCATATTCTGGAAAAGGCGCAGGAGCTGCTGCGCCGCATCGATGCCGAGCAGCTGCACGGTCAGAAGGCGTTGCTGAGCATTTCCGGTTCGGCGGGCATGGGTCTGGCCGACAGCTGCGGCGTGCCCTTTGTGCAGGAGGTGTTCTCCACCCGCGTAGCGGTCAAGCGCTTTGTGCCTGCCACCGACTGCGTGATCGAGCTGGGCGGTGAGGATGCCAAGATCCTGTTTCTGACCAACGGTACCGAGGTGCGCATGAACGGCAGCTGTGCCGGCGGCACCGGTGCCTTTATCGACCAGATGGCCACCCTGCTGAAAATGGGTGCCGACGAGATGAACAAGGCAGCAGAGAACGCACAGCGCACCTACACCATTGCGTCCCGTTGCGGCGTGTTTGCCAAGAGCGACGTGCAGCCCCTGATCAATCAGGGTGCCCGCACCGAGGACATTGCTGCCAGCATTTATAAGGCTGTGGTCAACCAGACCATTGCAGGCCTTGCACAGGGCCGTCCCATCAAGGGCAATATCCTGTATCTGGGCGGCCCGCTCACCTTCAGCAGCGTGCTGCGCAAGAGCTTTGACGAAGCGCTGAACGTGACCGGCATCTGCCCGGAGAACAGCCTGCTGTATGTGGCACTGGGCGCTGCCCTCTATGCCGACAAGGCTTTCGTTCTGTCCGAGGTGGCCGATGCGCTGGATCAGTATGCTGCCACTGCCACCTACGCCAGCGAGCCACCGCTGTTCGCCAGCAAGGAGGAGTATGAGGCGTTCCACGCCCGCCACATGTCCCACAGTGTGCCGCGTGTGCCGTTCAGCGCGCAGTGCGGGCCGGTGCATATCGGCATCGACTCCGGCTCCACCACCGTCAAGCTGGTGGTGGTGGACGAGAAGAGCCAGATCCTTTACACCAACTATCAACCGAACCTCGGCAACCCGCTGCCCCTCATCCGGGAGCAGCTGCTCAAAATTTACAAGGAGCACCCGGGCCTGCAGGTGGCCAGCGTGACCACCACCGGCTACGGCGAAGAGCTGGTGAAGAACGCATTCCGCTGCGATTACGGTCTGGTGGAAACGGTGGCGCACTTTACCGCTGCAAAATACTTTATGCCGGATGTGGATTTCATCATCGACATCGGCGGTCAGGACATGAAGTGCTTCAAGATCGAAGATGGTGCCATCAGCAACATCTTCCTGAACGAAGCCTGCTCCTCCGGCTGTGGCAGCTTTTTGCAGACCTTTGCACAGGCACTGGGCTATGACGTGAAGAAATTTGCAAGCCTTGGCCTGTTCGCAGACCGTCCGGTGGATCTGGGCAGCCGCTGCACCGTGTTCATGAACAGCTCGGTCAAGCAGGCCCAGAAGGACGGTGCCAGCATCGAGAACATCTCGGCAGGCCTGTCCATCAGCGTGGTCAAGAACGCACTGTACAAGGTCATCCGCGCTTCCAGCCCGGAAGAGCTGGGCCGCAAGATCGTGGTGCAGGGCGGTACCTTTTATAATGAAGCCGTGCTGCGCGCCTTTGAAAAGGAGATGGGCGTGGAGGTCATCCGCCCGGACATTGCCGGCTTGATGGGCGCTTACGGTGCGGCTCTGTTCGGCCTGCGCCAGAGCCAGAAGGCCCACAAGACTGCTTCTGCCATGATGAACGAGCAGGAGCTGGAAGCCTTTGCGCAGAAGGTGGTCAGCGTCAAGTGCGGCGGCTGCGGCAACCACTGCCAGCTCACCGTCAACACCTTTGCGGATGGCCGCAAGTACATCTCCGGCAACCGCTGCGACAAGCCCGTGACCGGCAAGAGTGCCGACGACAGCCTGAACCTCTACGCCTACAAGCAGCAGCTGCTGGCCGAGTATAAGCCGGTGGCCGGCAAGCGCGGCTCCATCGGCATCCCGCTGTGTCTGGGCTTCTACGAGCTGCTGCCCTTCTGGTGGGCCTTCTGGACAAAGCTTGGCTTTGCCGTGCACACCAGCCCGGTGTCCAGCCGCGGCCTGTACCTCGCCGGTCAGGCTACTATCCCCAGCGATACCGCCTGCTTCCCGGCAAAGCTGAGCCACGGCCACATCAAGGCCCTGAGCCAGATGCAGCTGGACGCTATTTTCTACCCCTGCCTGACCTACAATGTGGACGAGGGCCTGGGCGACAACCATTATAACTGCCCGGTGGTGGCCTACTACCCCGAGGTTCTGGCAGGCAACTGCCCGGAGCTGGAGGGCACCAAGTTCATCTATGACTATGTGGGCATCCACCGCCCTAAGGACTTTGTGCACAAGATGGCAAAGAACATCCTGCCCAAGTACTTCGGCGGCATCTCTGAAAAAGAGGTGCAGGCCGCAGCAGATGCCGCCTATGCGGAATACGAGTCCCACATGGCAAAGATCCGCGTGAAGGGCAGCGAGATCATCGATGAAGCCCGCCGTCAGGGCAAGCGCATCATCGTGCTGGCAGGCCGCCCCTACCATGTGGACCCCGAGGTGAACCACGGCATCGACCGCCTCATCACCCGCCACGGTGCTGCCGTTGTTACCGAGGACAGCATTTCCAACCGGGTGCAGAAGTTCCCTACCAGCGTACTGAACCAGTGGACCTACCACAGCCGCCTGTATGCCGCCGCCAAGTACTGCACCACCCAGAAAGATATGGATCTGGTGCAGCTGGTGTCCTTCGGCTGCGGCGTGGATGCCATCACCACCGACGAGACCCGCGAAATTCTGCAGGAGGGCGGCAAGCTCTACACCCAGCTCAAGATCGACGAGATCACCAATCTGGGTGCCGTGAATATCCGTCTGCGCAGCCTGTTTGCCGCTCTGGATGAGCGGGACGAGGTGGCCGCAGAAAAGGCAGAATAAAATAGAGATAGAGCAAAAAGCTTTTTAAGAAAGCAACATAGGAGGAACCTATGGAATACAATTATCCCAAATTTACTCCGGAGATGAAGAAGACCCACACCATCCTCATCCCCAACATGGCCATTACCCAGTTCCGCCTGCTGGAGTACGCTCTGCGTTACGACGGCTACAAGTGCGAAATTCTGGGCAACTGCGGCAGTGCCGTGGCACAGCTGGGCCTGAAATACGTCCACAACGACACCTGCTACCCGGCTCTGCTGGTCATCGGTCAGTTTCTGGACGCGCTGAACAGCGGCAAGTACGATCTGGAGCATACTGCGCTGCTCATCACCCAGACCGGCGGTGGCTGCCGTGCTTCCAACTACATTCATCTGCTGCGCAAGGCACTGGTCAAGGCGGGCTATCCGCAGATCCCGGTGGCCAGCCTGAACTTCTCGGGTCTGGAAAAGGACAGCGGCTTCCAGATGACCCTGCCGCTGGCCCGCCGTGCGCTGGCCTGCATCTTCTACGGCGATATGCTGTGCGCTTTGCGCAATCAGGTGGCACCTTACGAGAACGAGAAGGGGGCTGCCGATAAGATGGTAGACCTGTGGGTGGAACGCTTGGGCCGCGTGCTGCTGGCAGGCAAGGGCTACACCTCCAAGGAGATGAAGCACACCTTCCCCCTCATCGCAAAGGACTTTGCTGCCATCCCCGTTACCCGGGTGCCCAAGGTCAAGGTGGGCGTGGTTGGCGAAATTTACGTCAAGTACAGCCCGCTGGGCAACAACGACCTGCAGAAGTTCCTGGAAAGTCAGGACTGCGAGGTGAACTTCCCGGGCCTGATGGGCTTTGTGCAGTACTGCGCCTTTAACATGGGCGAGGACCACGTCCTGTACGGCGGCAAACTGGCGGTGAAGATCGGCATTGACCAGTTCCTGAACTGGCTGGACAGCATCGAGCGCGCCATGCTCAAGGCTGAGGCCGATGCCGGCTTCTACGCCCCCGGCCCCTTCAAGGAGCTGGTGGAAAAGCCCAAGGGCATCATTTCGCTGGGTGCCAAGATGGGCGAGGGCTGGCTGCTGACTGCCGAGATGATCGAGCTGGTGCAGGGCGGCTACGGCAACATCGTGTGTGCCCAGCCCTTCGGCTGCCTGCCCAACCACATCGTGGGCAAGGGCATGGTGAACAAGATCCGCGCCCTGTACCCCAGTGCCAACATCACCCCCATCGATTACGACCCCAGCGCCACCAAGGTCAATCAGGAGAACCGCATCAAGCTGATGCTGGCAGTGGCCAAAGAGCGCCTGAATGCCCCGGTGGAGGCAAAGCCTCTGACGGCAGAGGAGATCGCAGGCGGCGCACCCAAAGTCGGCGCAGCGGTCTGATGTTCTAAAGCGGAGAATACCGAAATGCAAAAAGCCCGTCCGGGCGTAAAACTCGGACGGGCTTTCATCATGCCTTGAGAAAAATCAATGCAGGAGAGATCACTTCTGATTCTTCATGTAGATGTGGTGGGGCAGACCGGCAATGTACAGCGGGGTCAGCTCGGCCTGGATCAGCGGGCGGGCATAAGCCAGAAACTCATCGGTCATCTGGGTGTGGTTGGCGTTCATCCAGCTCAGCGGCACCTTCTTTTCGAGATTTGCAACCTCGCTGATGGGGTGCAGCTCGGTGGTGCACTGGTACGGGCTGTTGGAGATGCGCTTCAGGGCCACCATCTGGCCGGTAACGCCCTCAAAGGCCGCCTTGGCGGCAGCACCGCCCACCTGATAGGCTTCGGTGATGTCGGTGCGGCTGGTCAGATGGCCTGCGCAGCGCTGCAGGGTGGAAAGCTCGATGCAGCGGGTCTTTGTGTCCAGATTGCGGGCCACCACATTTGCCAGATACCGTGCGGTGCCGGTCAGGGCCTTATGGCCGAAAGCGTCCACTGCGTGCACATCGTCGGCCAGCTCACAGACGTAGCGGCCATCTTCCAGCTTCACGCCTTCGGAAACGGCGATCACGATGCTGGGCTTCTTCTCCTGCATCACGCGCACCTTCTCAATGAAGTGTTCCACATTGAAGGGCACTTCGGGCAGGCAGATCATGTCCACACCCTCGCAGTCGTCACTCTTTGCCAGAGCGGCGGCAGCGGTCAGCCAGCCGGCGTTGCGGCCCATGATCTCCACCACGGTGACGTACTTGGTGCCGTACACGGTGGCGTCGCGGATGATCTCCTTCATCACCACGCCGATGTACTTGGCAGCAGAGCCGTAGCCGGGGGTGTGGTCGGTGACCATCAGGTCGTTGTCGATGGTCTTGGGCACGCCCATAAAGCGAATGTCGCTCTGGATGCGCTCGCCGTACTCGGCCAGCTTGCCGATGGTGTCCATGGAGTCGTTGCCGCCGATGTAGAAGAAGTAGCCGATGTTCAGCTTTTCCAGAATGGCGAACAGCTTTTTGTAGACGGTCTCGTCCTCATGCCAGTCCGGCAGCTTGTAGCGGCAGCTGCCGAGGAAGCTGGACGGGGTGCGCTTGAGCAGCTCGATGTCCAGATCGTCCGTCAGCACGGTGGAAAGATCCACCACCCGCTCCTCCAGCAAACCGGCAACGCCATTGCACATACCGTAAACGATCTCTGCGCCGCGGTTCTTGCAGCTCTCAAAGACGCCTGCAAGGCTTGCATTGATGACGGAAGTAGGACCGCCAGACTGACCAACGATTGCATTTTTACCCATGATGATTTCTCCTTTTTTGTTTTTCTGTTTCGGCAATATAATATTACGTGCAGGATGCACGAAAACAGACGCGGGAAAAGGGGTTACAGACGGATATGGCGCGGGGTGCCGTTGACATAGACGGGCGTTACCTCGTCCAGGATCAGCGGGCGGGCGTACTCCTCAAAGGCAGCAGTCACCTGCATCCCGTCGGGGCTGATCCAGTCCAGCGGCACCTTCTTTTCAAGGTTTGCCACCTGCTGCACATCCACCGACTCGGTGATGCACTGGTAGGGATAAGCGGAAATGCGCTTGAGCGCGATCATGCGGCCGGTCTCGCCCGCAAAGGCTGCTGCTGCTGCGGCACCGCCCACAGCGTAGGCTTCGTTCACATCCGTGCGGCTGGCCAGATGGCTGGCGCAGCGCTGCAGGGTGGAAAACTCGATGGCACGGCTCTTGCAGTTCAGCTTGTCGTGGATGAGGTCGGAGAGATAACGGCTGGTGCCGCTGAGCACGGCCTTGTGGCCAAAGGCATCCAGCTGGCCTGCGGTGGACACCAGATCGCACAGATAGGTGCCGTCGGCGGTCTTTACGCCCTCGCTGGCCGCAATGATCACATTGGACTTGCGGCGCTGCAGCTCGTCCACCTTGGCAAGGAACTTGTCCTGATCGAAGGGCACCTCCGGCAGCAGGATCAGATCCGGGCCTTCGCAGTCGTCGCCGCCCGCAAGGCAGGCCGCACCGGCAAGCCAGCCCGCATGTCGGCCCATGATCTCGGCCACGGTCACGCTGCGGATGTCATACACGGAGGAATCCCGGATGACTTCCTTTAAAATAGTGGCAATGTACTTGGCGGCAGAGCCGTAGCCGGGGGTGTGGTCGGTCAGGCACAGGTCGTTGTCGATGGTTTTGGGCACACCGATGAACCGCACGCTGCTGCCCACGCGCTCACCGTAGCGGGAAAGCTTTGCGATGGTGTCCATGGAGTCGTTACCGCCAATGTAGAACACCGCGCAGATGTCGTACTTGTCAAACAGGGTGAACAGTTTGATGAAGGGTGCGGAGTCCACATCCGGGTCCGGCAGCTTGTAACGGCAGCTGCCAAGGTAGCTGGAAGGCGTGCGCTTGAGCAGTTCAATGCTCATGCGGTCGTCCAGCAGGACGTTCAGCTCCAGCATTTCTTCCTTGAGCAGACCTTCGATGCCGTATTTCATGCCGTACACCTTGTCTGCACCCAGGCTGCAGGCGGCTTTGTACACGCCTGCCAGACTGGAGTTGATCACGGCGGTAGGGCCGCCGCTCTGACCAATGATCACATTCTTGGCCATGAGTACCTCCTTTTGCAAATTTCATTCTTATCATTTGTACATCGCTGCAGGTTCCGGCTTCCGCGCCGCCAGAGTGGGGTTTGGTCTAAAGGCCCTGCACTGCCCGCAGACCGTGCGGCAAACAAACCGGATGCTGCAAGTGATACAAAAAAGTTTGCGGCATGTGCACACCCTTTTTGTAAAATGTGCAAAATTACCACATCCTTATTGTACCTGTTTTGCCTGTTGTATGCAAGACCTAATTGGTTGCACAGGCAAAAAAATTATGATAAAATAAAAAACGCACAGCCCCGGGCGGATAAAACCCCCTTCTGTGCGGGAAAAATGGAGAAAGCTGGAAAAACCATGGGCATTTCACACGAGTATCATTCTGCGCCGCGCCGGGCACGGCGCGGTACAGTCAGCGGCAAGCTGCGCTTTCTGGGCGCAGTGGTCGCCATTTTGCTGGTATCCTACGCCATCACGGCCATTCTGGAAAAGGGCGCAGAGGGCGCGGACGATACCCCGTCTACCAACGCCAGCGGCATTGCCGAGAACATTCTGGCACCGCTGCCCATGCAGGGCGAAGCGGATAGCAGCAGTGCTGCACAGGATGGCAGCACCGGTGGGCAGGCCGTCACACTGGAGAACTTTGGCCCTGCAAAGCAGAGCGCTGGGGCCTACACCGTCAAAGCCTATGATGCCAGCGTCATCCGCCAGCCCAGCTGCGGGCAGGTGGACCTGAGCTACTTCGCGGACGCAGCCTTTCTGGGTGACAGTCTGACGGTGGGCTTCTCGGATTACCAGATCAATCTGGACGGGGCACTCATCTGCGGCTATACCGGCGTTGGCCCGGATGCCATTGTGAACCGCAGCGCAGTCAAAAGCCCCACCCGCGGGCAGGAGGTAGCGCTGGATGTGCTGGCCGCTGCCCGGCCCAAGAAGCTGTATATCCTGCTGGGCACTAACACCCTCACCACGCTGGGCGCTTCGGATCGCTTCCTTGCCTACTATGGCCAGATGCTGGATATGCTGCGCGAGGCTTTGGGCGAGGACTGCGTGATCTACGTGCAGTCTATCCCGCCGGTGCGACCCTCGGCAGCTGCCGAAAAGCCCGGCCTTGCATCGGATGTGCTGCGCGGTGTGAACGAGCAGCTGGCTCAGCTGGCCGCCAGCAAGGGATGCGTTTACCTTGACCTGTGGGAGACCCTTGCCGACGGCGAGGGCAACCTGAAGGAGATGCTTGCAGCGCCGGATGGCGTGCATCTCTCTGCAGGCAACGGCTACGGCGCATGGGTCACCTACCTGCGCAACCACGCCAAGTACAGCGCGGATAATTCCTGGACGATGGGCAGCATTTACAGTGCACAGTAAAACGGAGTGAAAAATAAAGAGCCGTTGCACAAAATGGATGTGCAATGGCTCTTTTGTGTATGATGCAGTTTCCCACAGCGACCCTACGGTGAAAAAGTGTTTCAGAAAAGCCCGCAGGCTTTTCTGAAACACAAATATAAAATAAATTTTCCGCTGAAAATGCCCAGAGCGAACGCGGAGGGCATTCCGATCATAAAATTACTCCTGCTGTTCCAACTCCAGCAAATATTGCTTCATCTCCACGCCATAGGCGTAGCCGGTGAGCCTGCCGGTGCTGCCCACCACCCGGTGGCAGGGCTGAAGGATGGCGATGGGGTTGCAGTGGCAGGCACCGCCCACGGCACGGCTGGCCTTGGGCTTGCCAACAGCGGCGGCCAGCTGGCCGTAGGTGCGGGTCTCACCGTAGGGGATGCGGCACATCTCGGCCCAGACGGCCTTCTGGAAGGGGGTGCCCTTGGGGGCCAGCGGCAGATCGAATTCCCTGCGCGCCCCGGCAAAATATTCGTTCAGCTGCTCCTCGGCTTCCTGTAAAAGCGGTGTCTCGCACACCTTGCGGGGCAGCGGTTCCAGTTCCGGTACGCCGTCCGGGCAGAGGGTCAGCCCGCAGATGGCATCGTTTTCCTCTTCCAGCCGGAAGGTTCCCAGAATGCTGTTCACATACCAGACGTTCAAAAGTTGCGCTTCCTTTCCTGTGAGTTTGTGTTATACTGAAGTTATCTTAACACAAATGTACATCCGGCGAAAGGGGCGTTTTTTGTTATGGTACAGGCATTGGAAGAAATCATTGCCAAAAGCAGCAGCGTCGTGTTCTTTGGCGGGGCGGGCGTTTCCACCGAGAGCGGCATCCCGGACTTCCGCAGTGTGGACGGACTTTACCATCAGAAGTACGCCTACCCGCCGGAAACGATCCTGAGCCATACCTTCTGGGAGGAGAATCCGGAGGAGTTTTACCGTTTTTACCGCGATAAGCTCATCGTGAAGGGGGCAAAGCCCAACGCGGCCCACCTGCGGCTGGCAAAGCTGGAAGGGGAGGGCAGGCTGAAAGCGGTCGTCACCCAGAACATCGACGGCCTGCATCAGGCGGCGGGCAGCCGCACGGTGTACGAGCTGCACGGCAGCACCCTGCGCAACTACTGCACCCGCTGCGGTAAGTTCTATGATGTGGATTTCATTGCCAACAGCACCGGTGTGCCCCGCTGCACCGAGTGCGGCGGCATCGTCAAGCCGGATGTGGTGCTGTATGAAGAAGGGCTGGACGAGGAGGTGCTGTCCGGCGCGGTGAACGCCATCCGCCATGCGGATACCCTGATCATCGGCGGCACAAGCCTTGTGGTGTACCCGGCGGCAGGACTGACCCGGTACTTCCGGGGCGACCATCTGGTGGTCATCAATATGCAGCCCACCGGGGCAGATGCGGAAGCCGACCTGTGCATTGCAAAGCCCATTGGTCAGGTGCTGAGCGAGGATGTAACGCTGGATCTGTAAAACAAAAAGAGCGGCCCTGTTTCGCGCCGATTCTCGCCCCCGGTCCGGTATGCTGGATGCATACTGAAAAAGAATGGGGGAAACCAAATGATCCAGGTTTGTGACCCGCCGCGCACGCGGCAGGTAAGGCGGCTTTCGGCGGAGGAATTCTGCCAGCTGGCGCAGAGCGAAGTGAGCAGTGTGTACCGTCCGCGCAGCGAGGTGCTGCGGATGCTGACGGTAGGCGAGGTGTGGGGCGTGTACAGTACACGCGGTGTGCCGGGAGCCGGGTGCATCCTGCTGCCCATGGATGCCGATGTGGCAGCGGCGGCTGCGCTGCGCCGATTTCTGGGCTGGAACCGCACGTCAGGCGGATATTTTTTGACCCCGGCAGCCGGGCCGGACGGCCATGCCGCCGAGACTCTTGCGCCGCTGCTGGCTGCGGCTGCTGCCCGGCAGGAGTTTCTTGCCCGGCAGCGGGCACGGTGGGCCGTGGTGGAATGTGCGGCAGAAGAGCTGATCCCGCTGTATCTGCGTCAGGGGTTTGCTTTGCGGGCTATCCGCCCGCTGGACAGTCTGGCACCGTGTTTTCTGCTGCAGGCCGGGTGCCTTGCGCAGAATGTGCCGCCGGTATGGCTCCCGCTGGCCGACCGGGTGCACATTGCCATCCTGCTGGCTCGAGGCTATGCCGCGCTGGAAAGCCGCGAAAGCCCGCAGGGCACCGTGCTGGCACTGTATCCCGTATGATGTGAAAGTGAGGAAGTTGAAATGAAAGCAGTTGTTCTGGAAGATTATGCCATACAGCAGGGAGATCTGGACTGGTCGGGTGTGAAGGCGCTTGTGCCGGACATCACCCGCTATGGGCGCACCGCGCAGGAAGAGGTGGTGCCGCGCATCGGGGATGCGGAGATCGTGTTCCTGAATAAGTGCCGCATCGACGAAGCCGTTCTGGCCCAGTGCCCGAAGCTCAGGTGGGTGGGCATCATTGCCACCGGAACGGATAACCTTGATCTGAAGGCCTGCCGCCGCCATGGCGTGCCGGTAGCCAACGTGCCGGGCTATTCTACTTACAGTGTGGCACAGATGACCTTCAGCCTGCTGCTGGCCATCTGCCAGTGCGCCGACCGTTACCATCGCCTTGTGCAGGACGGCCATTGGCGCACCAAGGAGCCTGCGGCCTACGGTCTGCTGCCGCAGGTGGAACTGCTGGGCAAGACCTTTGGCATCTATGGCTACGGCAGCATTGGCCGGCAGACCGCCCGCATTGCCAAGGCCTTTGGCATGGAGGTGTTGGTGTGCACCCGCACCGTTCGGCCGGAGTATGAAGCCGACGGTGTGGAGTTCGTGGATCTTGACACCCTGCTTGCCCGCAGCGATGTGCTCAGCCTGCACTGCCCGGCAACACCTGCAACACGGGGGCTGATCAACGCGGCCACCCTTGCAAAGGCAAAGCCCGGCATGATCTTGCTGAACACCGCCCGCGGTGCGCTGGTGGACGAGCAGGCCGTGGCCGATGCGCTGAAAAACGGGAAGCTTGGCTTTTACGGTGCCGATGCCTTTGGCACTGAACCGCTGCCGCAGGCAAGCCCTTTGCGCGGCCTGCCGAATGCCCTGCTGACACCGCACATCGCGTGGGCCACCAACGAAGCCCTGCAGCGGCTGATGGATATTACTGCCAACAACCTGCGCACATGGCTGGATGGCGCGGGAGAGAATATTGTGAACGCATAAAAATAACGGGAACGCCGCATGGACGTTCCCGTTATTTTTAGTTCAGGATACCGCTTGCCTTGATGGACTGCACCGCCTCGGCAATGCGCTCCGGCGGCAGGGTGAGGGCAAAGCGCACGTAGCCTTCGCCCAAGGGGCCAAAGCTGGAACCCGGCGTGCACAGCACACCGCTCTTTTCCACAAGGTCAAGACAGAAGTCCATGCTCTTTGCGTACTTTGCCGGGATGGGTGCCCACACGAACATGCTGCCGTGACTGTCCGGCACATTCCAGCCAATGGAACGCAGGCCGCCGCACAGAGCGTCGCGGCGCTGCTGGTACAGGCCGCACTGCGTTTTTACCATGTCCAGCGGGCCGGTCAGGGCGGCGATGGCCGCTTTCTGCACCGGCAGGAACATGCCGAAATCGATCTGGCCGCGCAGTTTCTTGAAGGCAGCCACCACGTCCCTCCGGCCCACAAGAAAGCTGATGCGGGCACCGGTGACGTTGAAGCTTTTGGACAGGCTGAAGAACTCCACGCCCACATCCATGGCACCCGGCGTATTGAAGAAGCTGTTGCCCACGGCCCCGTCAAAGATAATGTCGCTGTAGGCGTTGTCGTGGATGATGAGAATGTCATACTTTTTGGCAAAGGCCACCAGCTCGGCGTACAGCTCCGGGGAGCCGACGCTGCCCACTGGGTTTGCGGGCAGGGAGACGATCATATACTTTGCCTTGCGGGCCACATCCTCCGGGATGTCCTTCACATAAGGCAGGAAGCCGTGCTCCTTGGTCAGCGGGTAATACCACGGCTTTGCGCCGCCCAGCAGACTGCCCGCAATGAACACCGGGTAGCAGGGAGTGGGCAGCAGCACGGTGTCGCCCTCGTCGCACAGCACCATACCAATGTGGCCCACGCCCTCCTGACTGCCCGCACAGCTGGCCACCTGATCCGGCGTGATCTCTATGCCGAAGCGGCGCTTGTAGTAGCCGCACACAGCATCCAGCAGCTCAGGCAGGTCGCGCAGGCTGTACTTCCAGTTCTGCGGGTCGGCAGCGGCATCCATCATGGCCTTGCGGATGTGCTCGGCAGGCGCGAAGTCCGGCGTGCCGACGCTCAGATTATAAATGGTGCGGCCCTGTGCTTCCAGAGCTACCTTGCGTTCGTTCAGTGCGGCGAAGATCTCGTCGCCGAACAAGTCCAGTCGTTTGGAAAATTCCATGATACAATACCCCTCAAATCCTCTTGTTTTCAACATGAACCATTTTAATAATAGAGCTATTTTAGCACGTTTTTCCAAACCGCGCAACGAAAAGGGCAGATGCGGGAGAAAGTTTCAACTTTCGGTGATGGGAAGCGAAGGATGTTTCACGGGAAGAAAACCCTCTCAGTCACGGCTGACGCCGTGCCAGCTCTCCCGAAGGGCGAGCTTTATGAGTGCAAACCATCAGATGCAAAAGAGCTCCCCCTTTCGGGGGAGCTGGCGAGCGAAGCGAGACTGAGAGGGTTTATCAATCGATCGTCGTTTTTGTCCGTCCCACGCCGATGACGGCGGTGCTGATCTTTTTCCAGCTGCTGCAGCCGCACACACCGTCCACACGCAGGCTCGTGCGCCGCTGGAAGCCTTTCAGCGCTTCCTCCGTCCGGGCACCAAAGATGCCGTCGATGCGGCTCCCGGTCTGGTAGCCCAGCGTGGAAAGCGCGTCCTGCAGAATCATCACATAGCAGCCGCGGCTTCCGCGCCGCAGGGTGGGGTAGCCTGCTGTGGTGCCGCTGCAGGCGGGCGTGCCGTAGCGGCGGTCCATGTGCACCCATGTGGGGGTCTGGCTCAGCGGCTCCACATAGCCCCATGCCCCGGTGCCCCGGGCTGCGTTGTAGATGGCCGTGCGGGCGGTCTGGGTCAGGCTTTGGCCCACGTCAAAGGATACGCCCGCGTAGTGCTGGCTGCGGGTGCCGTGGCCGCCCTCCCAGATGCGGCGGAAGGCATACCCCACCGGGATGCCCTTGCCGTACTTGCGGCGGGTCAGGTTCCACGCTTCCATGGCCGCAATGGTGGTCCACAGGGTGGGGCTGGCGGATTTGCCACGGAATTCCCGCACCCGCAGGGTGGTGCCGGTGCTGTAGGGCATGGGGTCGTTCTCGTTTAGGTTTGCATAGGTGTATACCTTGTTCTCGTAGGCATCGTAGATCAGAAGTCGTGCCATCGCTCATTCCTCCTTGCTGCAGTGTGGGCAGCTCTGGGCCTGCAGCGCAGCCCATGTTCCGCGGTCCACGGTGCCGGTCACCAGCAGCCCGGCCCGCTGCTGTGCCAGCCGGACGGCGGCAGTCTCTTCCGGGCCGAAGCAGCGGTTCTCGGTCACATAGCCCTCGGTGCAGTACAGGCAGGAACGTCCGTTCAGCCATGTCTCCACCTGCGCCACGTCCGGCCCCACGCTGCCCGCGCCGATGGCCCGGCCCGGGTAGACCGGGCCATGCCCGATGCTGCGGTCGGGGTTGGGCATTTCGGCGGCGAGCTGCAGGCTCAGCGCTTCCACAGCTGTCCATGTGTCGGCATCCGCAATGCCGGTCTCGGGCAGGCCCAGCAGCTCCTGTGCGCTGCGGGCGGCGACGGCAGTCTCGTCGGTGTACTGGTCGGAGAGGGGCGGGGCCTCCACGCTGGTAAAGTAGTAGGCAATGCGCTGCAAAAGCAGGCTGTAGTAGAGCACTGCACTGCCGGAAGACCCCACTGTGAGCGGGGTACCGGGGTAGGGCAGGCGTTTCAGGGTGACCACCGGCCCGGATGTCCGCAGAGTGGACGCCTTGTCGTACAGGCTGTTCCATGTGGTACGTCCCACGATGCCATCTACAATCAGCCTCGCAAAGCGCTGGTAGGCCCGCACGGCAGCTTCGGTGGAAGCACCGAACTGTCCGTCGATGCCAATGGCCGGGATGCTGCTCTCGTAGGCGCTCATGAGGTAGAGGTAGAACTGCAGCTCCCGCACCGCTGTGCCGGAAGAGCCTTTGCGCAGCACGCCCGGGTACTCGCCGGGGCGCAGGCTGGACGACAGCAGCTTGTTGGCGATGTCGTTGTACACCTCGTATAGCTTGTTCCATGTCGTGCGGCCCACCACACCGTCGCTGGTCAGGCCAAAGTAGGTCTGGAACCGCTTGACTGCCGCTGTGGTGGCACTGCCGAACTTGCCGTCCACCGTGATGTTGGTCAGGTTCGAGTACACCGTGCGCGCGATCTTGAGCCAGAACTGCACCAGCCGCACATTCTGTCCGCTTGCACCCTCCCGCAGGGCGGTGCCGGGGTAGGCATTGGGGGTGCCGTTGTCGGACTGGATGCTGCGGAACTGGTCGTACAGTGCGGTCCATGTGTCACGGCCCACCACGCCGTCCACGGTCAGGCCGTATTTGCGCTGGAAGGCCCGCACCGTGTTGGCCGTTCCAGTGCCGTAAACGCCGTCCACTGTTAACGATGGGATGGAAGGCTCATACTGTGCCAGCGTATTCAGCCAGAACTGCAGCTGTTCCACGGCGCTGCCGGTGGAGCCGGTGCGCAGTACGGTGCCGCCCCATGTGCCGTCCGAGAGAGTGCCGCTGGACACCTCGCCCTCGCTGGTCAGCTCCGCAAGATCCTTGACCGACACATAGATATAGCTGATCTTGTACCATGTCTGTCGTCCGACTACGCCGTCGGCGGTCAGGTTGAACTGCCTCTGGAACGCCCTGACCGTGGCGGCCATCTTGGCCCCGAACACGCCGTCCACAGTCAGCAGGCCGAGGAAGGGATAGTCCTTGGTGATGCGGTTCAGCTGGCGCTGCAGGGTGAACACCGCTGTGCCGCTGTCGCCCTGCCGGATGGGCGAACCGGGGTAGCTCTGGGGGATGGACTGGATGTTCGAGGTGCGGATGATCTCGATGTCGTTGCCGTAGTAATACTTCAGGATCTGCAAGGCGTTACGGCCCTGATTGGCCAGCGTCACGGTGCCCCACTGCTTGAGACCCGGGCAGGTGACCGATTTACCGTCGCAGTATTCAGAGTAGTAGGGGTTTACGGTGCCGGTCTTGCGGATATAGGTGTTGAAGATGTCGTCGGTGATGCGCACCATCACATCGAACACGGTGCGTCCGTGAACGTAATACTGGTCGTAGCTGGTGGAGTTGGTAATGTTGAAGGTGTAGCCCTTGCTGGGGTACCACTCGGTGTAGATGCGGTTGAGTGCCAGCGAGATCTGGCAGTGGATGTTGGCCCGCAGGGCCTGCTCCGGCCACGGGGAGCAAAATAACCAAACTGGAAAAATAATCGTACAATAGTCCAAAATGTGCCAATTTGGAACGTTCGAGAACTGATTTTTGCGCCGAATAAGTCATACTTATAATAGGCGGATTTTTGTTTATGCAGCAGGTTTAAGATGTTGGATTTATTCTGTTAAAACTCAGTCCTACTCTCTGCCGGTCACGGCATCCAAGCCAACGCCCTGTTTTTGCTGCCCGGTATTTTCCGGCAGAGAACGGCAAAGTTTTTTTACTTGAAACGGTGCGCGGATACGATATAATAAGGATGGATAGAAAAATAACATTCGAGCAGCTCTAAGGTTCTGCTGCCCGGAAAGGAGCTTACTGTTATGCGCTATACCATCAGTGAGATGGCATCTCTGCTTGGTGTCACAACCCATACTTTGCGCTACTATGAAAAAATGGGCCTGATCCACCCCGAGGTCAACGAGGATACCGGCTATCGTTACTATACAGTCACTGATACCCGGCGGTTCAACCTGTGCAGGGAACTGCGGGCGGCAGAGCTCTCGCTGGAAGAATGCCGGGAGCTGATCGGCGCACCCACGGTGGAGCAGAGCGACGCCATGTTCAACCATCAGATCGCCCAGCTGCGGCGCAGGCAGGTGCTGGACGAACTGGCCATCCGTTTTTTGGAACACAAGCGGGAGCAGTACCGTACACTGGAACAGAATGCCGGGCGCATCTGGGTGCAGAATTTCCCGGAAATGTGGCGACTGACCTTCTCACAGGAAGAAGCAGCAGACCGGGATAAAGAATTGCAGCAGGAAAAGGCTGAATGGCTGGAATGTATGCCTGCGACCCGCTGGGTGAGCCGCCTGCCCCGGCGGGTGATGGAGCAGTTTCGGGTGGGACGCAACGAGTACGACTACGGCCTTATGATTGAGGCCGATGCCGCTCGCAGGCTGGGGCTGAAGCGCACAAAGCATGTGGAGGTGGTGTGCGGCGGAGACTATCTGACTACCATTTGGAAAAAGGATTATCGCGGGTCCTTTGGGTGGGACTCACTGGACGACCTGCATGCGGAGATCGTGCAGCGCGGGTTCCGTGCGGTGGGCGAGACCTTCAGCAGCATCGCTGCTAGCCGGGAGCAGCCCGATGGGAGCATCGTGAATTACCATCTGACGCGGACAAAAATATATACATAAAATTGCAATATCACGAGAATTTGTTATATCAGACAAATTCTTGTGATATTTTTGTCAAAATGGCCCTTGACCTTCGCGCTGCTCTAACGTGTAAGCTTTGTTTATCCAGTAACAAAGTCTGCGGACTTTGCTGCCAAACACGGATCACACGAAGAAAAAGAAAAGGCAAGGAGAACGATTATGAGCGAAAAGATTTCCCGCCGCAACTTCCTGCGCACTGCTACCTTGGGTGCAGCTGCCGCAGGCCTGCTGGCCGGCTGCGGCAACAGCGCAGCTTCTGGCAGCACCGCTGCCAGCACTGCTGCCGGTACCTATACCGCAGGCACCTACAGCGCCACCGCCACCGGCATCAACACCACCACCCCGGTCACCGTGACCATGACCTTCAGCGCCGATGCCATCACCGACGTGCAGATCGACGTGGCAAACGAGACCAAGGGCTA
This sequence comes from Faecalibacterium taiwanense, assembly GCF_036632915.2. Lineage (NCBI taxonomy): Bacteria > Bacillati > Bacillota > Clostridia > Eubacteriales > Oscillospiraceae > Faecalibacterium > Faecalibacterium taiwanense. The sequence continues at coordinate 1,277,891 of NZ_CP155552.1, forward strand.
CGGTGCCGACATCGCCGACGAGATGGTGAAGAAGATCCTGGACGCACAGTCCAGCGAGGTGGATGGCCACTCCGGTGCCACCATCACCTCCGGTGCCATCAAGAAGGCTGCCGAGAGCTGCATCAACCAGGCCAAGGGCGTGGCCGTGGCCCCCACCGAGGCCAGCAAGGCCGAGACCGTGGTGCCCGACGGCCTGACCACCGAGGAAGTGGAGTCCTCTGTGGTGGAGCTGGGCGACATCACCCCGGACGAGACCAAGGACTTTGACGTGGTCGTTGTGGGTGCCGGTGCAGCCGGTGTGCCCGCAGCAGGCTGGGCAGCCGAGCTGGGCGGCCATGTGGCCCTGCTGCAGAAGCAGAGCATCGTGGTGAGCCAGGGCAACTGCGGCTCCGCCATCATCAAGTCCAAGTCCACCGAGGCCGGCAAGAAGATGTGGGTGCACATGACCAACGGCCTGTGCGACTGGCGCGCCGACACCAGTCTGCTGAACGCCTACGTCGAGAACTCCGAAGAGGCCCTGATGTGGTATCTGAACCGCGCCGGTCTGACCGACCAGACCAAGTACGGCGACGGCAGCCTTGTGGACAGCGTGAAGGATCCCTCCAGCCTGCTGCACAACGACGAGAAGGAGATCTTTGCCTACATGTGCACCAGCCAGGACCTGACCGGTGTGTGGAAGGACCGCATGGACACCTACGACTTCGGCGATGAGCACTGCTACTTCTTTGCACCGTGGATCGGCCCCAAGCCCAAGAACGTGGGCGACGTGCTGGCCACCGTGCTGGAGAATGTGCAGGCCAAGAACTCCAATCTGGAGACCTTCTTCAACACCCCCGCCGTCAAGCTGGTGCACGCCGACGGCAAGGTGACCGGCGTCATCGCCAAGGATGAGAGCGGCAAGTACATCCAGTTCAACGCCTCCAAGGGCGTTATCCTGGCCACCGGCGACTACATGAACAACGAGGCCATGGTCAAGCGCTGGTGCCCGGACGTGGACGGCTACGACAAGAAGCAGTACCAGAAGACCGGCGACGGTCACATCATGGCCATCGACGCAGGCGCCAAGATGGAGAACCTGGGCCACACCAAGATGATGCATGACTTCGACTCCGGCCTGATGTACGAGGAACCCTTCCTGTACGTCAACATGGAGGGCAAGCGCTTCTGCAACGAGGACACCGGCTTTGTCTACATGGGCAACATCACCAAGTATCTGCCCCGCTACAACGGTGCCAACGTGGATGCCAACCACCCGGACGGCTCTCTGGGCTGGTACTGCCAGATCTACGACAGCGACTACATGAGCTACGCCAACAGCCCCGTGCCGGAGCAGGTGATGACCAAGTACATCCCCGGTGCCGTGGAGAACCCGCAGGGCGTGTTCACCAACCTGATCGACACCTATAAGGCCGACACCATCGAGGAGCTGGCTGCTCTGCTGGACGTGCCCGCCGATGAGCTGCAAAAGACCATTGACCGCTACAACGAGCTGTGCGATCAGGGGACCGATGCGGACTTCGGCAAGAAGAGCGCCTACATGCACAAGATCGAGAAGGCTCCCTTCTGGGGCGTGCGCAAGCACATCCGCGTGTCCTCCATCGACAGCGGCGTGAACACCAACGCCAACGGCCAGGCTCTGGACGCTGACGGCAAGGTCATCGACGGCCTGTACTGCGTGGGCAACGTAGGCGGCGTGTTCTACGGCGGCGCGGACTATCCGTTCCACCAGACCGGCCTGTCCCTGGGCCGCTGCTACACCTTCGGCATGCTGGCCGCAAAGCATGCTATGGGCCAGCTGTAATTAAGAAAAAGCTGATTTTGGGGCTGTTGCAAAATAGCATCCCTTTATCGCAAAGCTGATCAATCTGAATATTTTTGTACCGCCCATCCGAAAATATCGTTGATGCGGATAGAGAGCTGTACAGAAGGACGTTCTCAGACCGCAGCATACCCGATAAGCGAATACCGTCGAGGACTCTTCCCATTTTGGGAAGATGTCCTCGGCGGCTTTTTTGTATATAGGGCAGCAATTCTTGACCGTTTTTTTGTGAAGGTGATGAGTTACGAGATGGAGCACAGCTTTCTCCGCAATGATCTCGATTGAAAACAACTGCACATATAAAGCAAAAAAGGAATATTCTTACTTGTCGATTTGCTGTAGAAAATCACCTGAGTTTGGGCAAAATTGATAAAGTGAAAAAGAAACTCGTTCCCATCTTGACACTCCGCAAAGAATATGGTATTGTAATCAAGCATAGAATAAATTTCCATTCAAGTGCTTAATTTGTTCGTGCCTTACAAAAAAGAAAATTGTACGTGAGCAGCGTCGTTGGATTGTTACCGTTTGGCGGGCTAGACCAACTCTGCATAGCACAAGCCGAAAGCGTGTTTCAGCCTTCGGTATGTTTGCTGTGTCGAGGATGGTCTTTTTTTATTGCCTTTTTCAACTTGAGGAGGAGAAACAATGCAATATACCGTCAAAAAACCGATCAACAACAACATTCTGCGCGTGGTGGACCCCACGGGCTGTGAGCTGATCGTCACCGGGCGCGGTTTGGGCTTTGGCGTTAAGCCGGGCTATAAAATCGAGGCTGAAACCGTGGAGCGCAGCTACCGCATGACCAGCCCTGCCGTGCAGCAGAAGTTGGTGGAACTTCTGGAACAGATCCCGTATGAGCATCTGCTGCTCACCGATGAGCTGGTGGCAATGATCCGCAGCCGGGTGAACTACCCGCTGAACGAAAGCCTGCTCATCACGCTGGCCGACCACATCAGCTTTGCCATCCAGCGCAGTGAGCAGGGGATTCGCTTTTCCAACCCGCTGATGGCTCCCATTCGGGAATTCTACCCGGAAGAGTATCGCCTTGGTATGGAGTGCCTTGCCACTATCCGCCAGCGCTGCCATGCAGACCTTTCGGACGACGAGGGCGGCTTCATTGCGCTGCACATCGTCAACGCAGAGCTCAACACCACCATGAGCGTGGTGAACGATGTCACCCGCTTTGTGGATGGCTGCGTGCAGGTGGTGGAATACTTTTACAACTGCCATTTTGACCGGGATGCACTGGATTTCAGCCGCTTTACAGTACATTTGCGCTTTTTTGCGCAACGCGTATTTCAAGGAAAACAGGAGCAGGAAAACGATACCCACGACGAAGTGTTCCGCGCCCTGATCGCCCGCAATTGCAGCGAACACTACAAATGCGCCTGCTGCATTGCGGAGTATGTCCGCAACACCTGGCACAAGGAGCTTTCGGACGAGGAACTGGTGTTCCTTACGATCCATCTGAAACGGATTCGGATGGGGAAGTAAGCTTTCTTGCTTCACCTTTGATTCTCCACAGGTCTTTCCTGTGTGGATATATATGCTGGATACGTACTTGAGAAAAGGAGAACTGAAGATGAAAGACAAGATCTTTGGCGTGCTGCAGCGCGTGGGACGCAGCTTTATGCTGCCCATTGCACTGCTGCCTGTAGCGGGCCTGCTGCTGGGTATCGGCAGCTCGTTCACCAACGAAACCATGCTGGCGGCCTATGGCCTGAACAGCGTCATCCACCCCGGTACCCTGATCTACACCATTCTGGACGTGATGAGCCAGACCGGCAGCGCCGTGTTCAACAATCTGGCGCTGCTGTTCGCCATGGGCGTGGCCATCGGCATGGCCCGCAAGGAAAAAGAGGTGGCCGCCCTGTCCGGTGCAGTGGCTTATATCATTATGAATACAGCCATTCAGGCAATGATCAATGCGGCAGGCGGCGTAGAAGCGATGCCTGCCAACTCCACCACCACCATGCTGGGCATCACCACCCTGCAGATGGGTGTGTTCGGCGGCATCGTGGTCGGTCTGGGCGTGGCGGCGCTGCACAACAAGTTCTATAAGATCGAGCTGCCGCAGGTGCTGGCCTTCTTTGGCGGTACACGCTTTGTGCCCATCATCAGCTCCATCGTGTATCTGGTGGTCGGCATCGCCATGTTCTACATCTGGCCGGTGGTGCAAAGCGGCATTGCTGCGCTGGGCGCACTGGTGCTGGCTTCCGGCTATGCAGGCACCTTTATCTACGGCCTGCTGGAGCGTGCACTGATCCCCTTCGGCCTGCACCATGTGTTTTACATGCCGTTCTGGCAGACCGCTGTGGGCGGCACCGCCATCATCGATGGCGTCACCGTGACCGGCGCACAGAACATCTTCTTTGCCGAGCTGGCTTCCAAGTCCACCACTGTGTTCTCGGTCAGCGCTACCCGTTTCATGGCCGGTAAGTTCCCCTTTATGATGTTCGGTCTGCCCGGCGCGGCGCTGGCGATGTACCAGTGCGCCAAGCCGGAAAAGAAAAAGGCGGCAGGCGGCCTGCTGCTTTCTGCCGCCTTGACGGCTTTCCTCACCGGCATTACCGAGCCGCTGGAATTTACCTTTATCTTTGTGGCACTGCCCATGTACGCGGTGCACTGCGTGCTGGCCGGTCTGTCCTTCATGCTGATGCACATTCTGAATGTGGGTGTGGGCATGACCTTCTCTGGCGGTCTCATCGACCTGGTGCTGTTCGGTGTGATGCAGGGCAACGCCAAGACCCACTGGATCTGGGTGGTCGTGGTCGGTGCGGTGTACTTTGTACTGTACTACATCATTTTCCGCTTTATGATTTCCAAGTTTGACTACAAGACCCCGGGCCGCGACGATGCGGAGGAAGTCAAGCTGTACACCCGTGCGGACGTGAACGCCCGCAGCGCCGCTTCCGGCAGCACCGCCCCCGCAGGGGATGACCCGGTCAGCGCCCTGATCGTAGAAGGTCTGGGCGGCGCCGCTAATCTGTCCGACGTGGACTGCTGCGCCACCCGCCTGCGCTGCACCGTCAAGGACGCTGCGCTGGTCCGGCAGGATGTGCTCAAAGCCTCCGGTGCCTCCGGCGTGATCTGCAAGGGCAACGGTGTGCAGGTGGTATACGGCCCCAAGGTGGCCGTCATCAAGGCAAAGCTGGAAGATTATCTGGAAAATGCACCTAAGACCCCGGCGGCGACCGCAACACCCGCCCCGGCGGCCCCCGCAGCAAAGGATACCGTGCTGTCTGCCTGCCTGAACGGCACTGTAGTGCCGCTGGCCGATGTGAAGGATGAAGCCTTTGCCAGCGGTGCACTGGGGGACGGCATTGCCATTGAGCCCACCGATGGTGAACTGGTGGCACCTGCTGACGGTGAGATCTCCTCCACCTTTGAGACCCACCATGCCGTGGGCATGACCACGGCTGACGGTGCCGAACTGCTGATGCACATCGGCATCGATACGGTCAAGCTGGGTGGCAAGCACTTTACCTACCTCGTCAACGAGGGTGACAAGGTGAAGAAAGGTCAGCCGTTGATCCGCTTTGAACTGGAAGCCATTAAGGCCGAAGGCTATCCCGTGACCACACCGCTCATTGTCTGCAATACTGATGACTATGCCGCTGTCGCGGCTAAAGCCAGTGGTGCCGTAAAGCAGGGCGATGCGCTGCTGGAACTGAAGCACTAAGCGTTTCTCCCAAACTGTAAGGCAGGGTTGTTATAAAGGGGGGCTGTTGCAAAATAGCCCCAACAAAAAAATGAGATAGACTTCCCCCAAAGGGGTTGCCTATCTCATTTTTTGTTGTAAGCTGAAACTGCAATGAACCAACTACAACATGAACAGTATCGCAAAGTTGATCAATCGGAATATCCTTGTTCCGACCATCCGAAAATATCTTTGATGCGGACAGAAAGCTGTGCGGAAGGACGCTCGCAGACAGCAGAACACCCGCTAAACGAATACCTCCGAGGACTCTTCCCATTTGGGAGTCGTCCTCAGAGGCTTTTTTAGTTTATAAGCCATATTGACTGGTTGAAAAGTTCTGAATTTCGCCGACTGGAAATAGACTGAAGTGACACATATCACAATCAAGTGAACCGAAAAGGGGGATTCGATGGAAAAAACTCCTTTTATTCTGCACGAAAAATTTCGTTCGGACAACAACGAACAGCGCAAAGAACATTTTCAAAAGAAATTTGAACGATATATCGTCGATGAACTGTCCAATACCGCTCTTTCAAAATCCTGCGCCTGATTTGGCATCCTTGAATTTGAGGGGAGAATGCGGTATGTTTCGCATGGACGATTGTGCACAAAAAGAAAGGTGCAAATCATGAAAGCGGCAATTTATTGCCGCCTGAGCAAAGAAGATGAATATAAAATTGGCGAATCGGAAAGTATTCAGAACCAGAAATCGATGCTGATTCAGTACGCCATTGAGAAAGGATTTGATATTTACCAGATTTATTCGGATGAGGATTATTCCGGCATCGATCGGAACCGTCCGGCTTTCAATTCGATGATACAAGCTGCAAGCGAACATAAATTTGATGTGGTGCTGGCCAAGACGCAATCCCGTTTTACCCGCGATATGGAACTCGTGGAAAAATACCTGCACGGAAAGTTTATTGAGTGGGGCATTCGGTTCATTGCTGTCGTTGACCATGTGGACACAAACGATACTGCGAATAAAAAATCTCGTCAGATCAATGGCCTGATCAACGAGTGGTATCTGGAAGACTTGTCTACCAATGTCCGCTCGGTGCTTGACCACAAGAGGAAAGAGGGTTTGTTCATCGGCTCTTTTGCGCGGTATGGGTATTGCAAAGACCCGAATGCAAAAGGAAAACTTATCATTGATCCGGAAGCTGCCGAAGTGGTAAGGCGGATTTTCTCTATGGCTCTTAGTGGAATCGGTGCGCATAAGATTGCACGGATTCTGAATGATGAGAAAGTTCCAAGCCCAACTGCTTATAAACAGCAGCATGGCATCCATTACCATATTGCAGCGAAAAATCCCAATGCAGACCTTTGGAGTAGCCCCACGGTATACCAGATGCTGCACAATCAGCTTTATGTCGGAGATATGGTGCAGGGGCGGCATAAAAAGGTGAGTTATAAGTCCGAAAAGACGATTTGGCTTCCCCAGTCGCAGTGGATCGTTGTAGAAAACACCCATGAAGCCATCATTGACCGGGGGACGTTTGAAACAGTTCAGATGATGCTGAAAGAACGTACCCGGAGTGGTGGAAAAGGAACGATTCATCCGCTGGCGAAAAAAGTGGTTTGCGGATGCTGCGGCAGCTACATGGAACAAACTGGCCGTCAGCCAAAGGCGGATGGGACTCAAAGACGCTATGTTCGCTGCCGGATGCACCAGCGCGCACCGGAAGTGTGTGGCAACAAGACCTGTACAGATATGAACGCATTGGAGAATGCTGTGCTGGAACGTATCCGGGCGTATGTGACAGATTATTTTGACCCTGAAAAAGTTACCCTTCCAGAACAGGATGACCCAATCCAGCAGCGAGAGCATGCAAAGCGTGACGAGCTGAAACGGTTGAAAAGCGAAGTAGACCGGCGGCGCAAAGCTATGCAGGAACTGTATCTGGATAAGGTGTCTGGTCTGATTGATACCGTCCAGTTTTCTGAAATGAACCAGACTTTTCTGGAAGATGTAAAAAACGCAGAAACGCGAATCAATATTTTGGAAGCGGAATTGGAACAACAGCAGGAAGAAACCAGCGTGGTTCAGACGCAGATGCAGCGTGTGCGGGAACTGGCACAGGTTTCCCATCTGACCCGTGAACTTGCTGTACTGCTGGTTCATCGTGTCGTTGTCGGAACGAAAGACCCACTCACCGGAGAGCAAAAAATCACGATTGAATGGAATTTCTAAGTGGTAGAGCAGTTTGATGGCCCCGTTGGGTTATTTTCGTCAGCCCAGGTAGGGTAGACTTCGCTGGATGCAACATTGGCGATATAATCCCGGAAGGAGACAGTCACATTGCGGGCGGATGCCGCAGGCTTGCCCAGATGCACCGTGATGTTTTTGGGAATGATGACTCTGTCCAGCACCCGGGGCACGCAGTTCTCCATGGGGTCCGGGCCGCTGCCGCCGTCGCCGGTGAACAGTGAATGCTCCGGGATGACTATGGGCGGGTTTACCACGTCGCGATCCTCTTCGGTCTCAGGGATCATCTCCGGCTGGGCCAGTGTGACCTGCCCGGCGAAGATCTGCACACCCTGAATGCGCACGGTGCGGAAGCCTGCCTTTGCGGCAGTCAGGTCCACAACGGCATAGGGCCGGATGGTGTTGTCCTCCTGCAGGGACAGCGCACAGGAGGGGGCTTCAATGGAGAGGTCGGCAGCGGTGCCGGTCTCGTCGGTGATACGCTGAGCGGTAAAGCCGTTGCCGGACACGGTGACGAGAACACCCTCGATGGGCGAGGACTGACGGGCACCGAAAGCCTGAATGCGTAGAATGCCGGTGTTTTTCATAGGCGGATGCTCCTTTGCTGTGAGAATGGAATGCTTCTCTCACAGCGTATTCCGCTGCGCCGCCGGACGTGCATGGCAATGCACACCGCAAATAAAAAAGCCGCCCGAAGGCGGCAGGGGAGAAAGGTTTATTTGGCGCTGTCCTTGGCAAGGGCGGCGTCGATATTTTTTTGCAGAGCGGCAAGGTTTTCTTCCTTGTCGATGCCGCCAAGCAGGGGCTGCCCCACAACGTTGCCGTCCCGGTCAAAAACGTAAGTGGTGGGGAAGGCCATGATGTTCAGTGCAAACTTGCCGGCCTCACTGCCGGAGGCAAAGTAGATGTTGCGGTAGCTTGCGCCCGTTGTCTCCAGCAGTTTTTTGGCGGCATCAATGCCCTGCTGGTTGCCGTCCAGCGTCTCGGTGTTGATGCCGATGACCTCACCGCCCTGTGCCTTGACCTTCTCGTTCAGGGCGTTCAGGTCGTCCAACTCCTCCACGCAGGGCTTGCAGCCGTTGAACCAGAAATTCACCACCGTAAAGGCGTTGCCCGCAAACAGGCTGTTGTCCACCGGGTTGCCCTCTAAATCGCTGCCCTCAAACTTGGGGAAGGCGGTGCCCTGTGCGGCGGCACTGGAAGCGGCATCCTCTGCGGGGGCAAGAGCGGCGATCTGCTCCTCGATGGCACGAATCTTTTCGGCATCTGCGGTCAGGGTCTTGTACTCCTCGTCCGAGAACTGATCTTTGGCCTTTTCCACAGCGCTGAGCAGAAAATCGCCGTAGTTGGCGCTGATCGTGGTTTCGGTCACGTTTTTGTCCATGGATGAGAACACTTTCTCCCACAGAGCATCGTTTGCAGAAAGGATCTCGTTTTCCTCGGCCAGCAGCTGCTCCTCGGTTTTGCTTTCTGCTGCCGCAGAGGAAGCGGCAGAAGAGGATGCAGAAGATGCAGAAGATGCAGAAGATGCAGAAGATGCGCCCTGCCCGCAGGCGGCAAGGCTGAAAGCCAGCACAAGGCTGAGAAAAAGTGCGGCGATACGATGGATCTTCATGGTTTTACTCCTTTGTTGTTTCGGTATTTGATTGGTCCCCCAGCCCGAACTTGTACTGAATGGCGTCCGTGGGGCAGGCTTTCATGCACATCCCGCAGCGGATGCATTCGGCGTGGTTGGGGGTCTTGGTAATGTCTACGTCCATCTTGCAAGCCTTTGCACAGGCTCCGCAGGAGACGCATTTGTGGGTGTCTACGCGCATCTGGAACAGCGAGACCTTGTTCAGCAGCGCATAGAACGCGCCCAGCGGGCACAGCCACTTGCAGAAGGGGCGGTAGAACACCACGCTGCCCACGATGACCGCCAGCAGGATGCAGGCCTTCCATGTGAACAGCTTGCCCAGCGCAGCGCGGATGCCCGCATTGGTCAGGGAGAGGGGAATGGCACCCTCCAGCACGCCCTGCGGGCAGAGATACTTGCAGAAGAAGGGGTCGCCCATGCCCAGCTCATTGACCGCCAGCAAAGGCAGCAACACCACCATGACCAGCAGCACCGCATACTTTAAATAGCGCAGCGGCTTCAGCTTTTTGGTGGAAAGCTTGGGGGATGGGATCTTGTGCAAAAGCTCCTGAAACCACCCGAATGGGCAGAGGAAACCGCAGATGAACCGCCCCAGCAGCACTCCAAAGAGGATGAGGATGCCGGTAATGTAGTAGGAAAAGCGGAACTTGGAAGAGCCCACCACCGCCTGGAATGCTCCCACCGGACAGGCACCGGCCGCGCCCGGGCAGGAATAGCAGTTCAGCCCCGGCACGCAGACGTATTTTCCGCCGCCCTGATACAGCGCTCCTTTTGCAAAATTGGGTAGGTGGAGATTGGTCAGCAGGGTAGCCCCGGCTTGTATAAAGCCCCGGAAGCGGGCAAGGGGAGAAAGCTTTTTCTTTTTCCTATCCAATGCCCACACACTCCATACACAGCCGGATGGCTTTTGACAATACGGTGTCTGCCTCGCCCCGCCATAAGCCGAACAGCAGCATCAGAACCCCGGCGGCAAGCAAAAGCAGCTGCGCCTGTTTTTTTGTCATGAACATCATAGCCTCCTGTTGTTTGATGGCATCAGTATACACCATGCGTGATAAAATCTCTGCTAAGAAAATCTTAACACGAATCTTAACACCGTCTGCTATAATCTGTTATAATGAAGAAAAAACGCAATTTTTATGGGAAAGGTGGAAAACAAAGATGCGCCTTTTGGTGGTAGAGGACGAGCACTCCCTGCGGGAGGATATTGCCCGAAAGCTGCGGCTGTCCGGGTACGAGGTGGATGCCTGTGCAGACGGCGAGGCCGCGCTGGAGGCACTGGCAGCAGAGCGGTACGACCTTGTACTGCTGGACCTCAACCTGCCCAAGGTGGACGGAATGCAGGTGCTGCGCACTCTGCGCCGGCACGACCTTGAGACCTGTGTGCTGATCTTGTCGGCACGCAGTGAAATCGCAGATAAAGTGGAGGGGCTGGATGCCGGGGCGAACGATTACCTTTCCAAGCCCTTTCACCTTGCAGAGCTGGAAGCCCGGGTGCGCAGCCTGACCCGGCGCAAATTTATTCAGCAAGACGTCTGTCTGTGCTGCGGACGGCTGAGCTTCAACACCCGTAGCCGCGTTGCTGCTGTGGACGGTCAGACCCTTGCTTTGACGCGGAAGGAGAGCGGCGTACTGGAATATCTGCTGCTGCATCAGGGACGCCCGGTCAGTCAGGAAGAACTCATCGAGCACGTCTGGGATGGCAGTGTAGACAGCTTCAGCAACTCCATCCGGGTGCATATCTCTGCCCTGCGCAAAAAGCTGCGGGCGGCGCTGGGCTACGACCCCATCCGCAACCGCATCGGGGAAGGCTACGAGATCGGAGGCGAGGTACAATGAAACATTTGTCCCTGCAATGGCGCATCACCCTGCTGACCGCGCTGCTCATCGCCTGCGCCTGCGTGTGCATGAACCTGCTTTTATACCGCACCGGCGTTACCGGCATGGATGCCCTCAACGGCTTTATGATGCAGTACCAGCCCGGCAGTGCGGATCCGTTGACCATCGAGATCCCGCAGGAGGAAATGTCCAGTCTGCTGGCGCATTTTTCGCAGGAAGTCTACGATGCAAAGGTGGTCTTTGGCCGCAAGGGCTGGTGCATCACCGTCGTGGTCACCATCGTCAGCGCTGCCATTGCTTATTTTGTCAGCGGCAGAGCGCTGAAACCGTTACAGCAGCTTGCGCAGCAGGCGCAGCAGGTCGATCAGGACAGCATCGCCACCACCCGTCTGGACGAAAACACTGTGCAGGAATTCGGGCAGTTGAGCCGGTCGGTGAACCGGATGCTGGATGGTCTGGCGCAGTCCTTTGAGTTGCAGCGGCAGTTTGCGGGCAATGCCGCCCACGAGCTGCGCACCCCGCTGGCTATTTTGCAGACGAAGCTGGAACTGTTTGCAGAGGAGCACCCGGCCATGGACGCCGAAACTGCCGGGCTGATCCGCTCTCTGCGGGAGCAGCTGGACCGCCTGACCGCTCTTGTGCGCACTTTATTAGAGATGAGCAATCTGCAATCAGTCTCCCGCACCGACCAGATCGCCCTTGCGCCGCTGGTGGAGGAGATCCTGACCGACCTGACCCCCCTTGCCCAGAAAAACAATATCTCTTTGCAGCAGGACTGCGAGGAACTTGGCATGGTGGGCAGCGATGCGCTGATCTACCGGCTGGTGTTCAATCTGGTGGAAAACGGCATCAAGTATAACCGCCCCGGCGGTGCGGTGCGCGTCACCCTGCAACAGGAAAAGCAGACCGCTGTACTGCGCGTTGCAGATACCGGCCCGGGTATCCCCGCAGACTGCCGGGAGAGCATCTTCCAGCCCTTTTTCCGGGTGGATAAGTCCCGCAGCCGGGAGATGGGCGGCGTTGGGCTTGGCCTTGCCCTTGTGCGGGAGATCGCCGTGCTGCATGGCGGCAGTGTGACCGTGGAACGCAGCAGCGAAAACGGCACTACCTTTGCAGTCACCCTGCCGCTGGCACAGCCCTGCTGAAACTGGGCGGGACTTTATTTTTGGCACACGGGGGAGTATACTGGAAGCAGAAGACCCCGGAAAATAAGAAGGACAAAGGAGATACTGAAAATGCAGGCAACCATTCACAACGAATTTCTGACCCTGACCGTGGACACCCACGGTGCAGAGGCTGTCAGCCTGAAGAACGCCGCAGGCGAAGAGCTGCTTTGGCAGGCCGACCCGGCTGTGTGGAAGCGCCACGCACCCATTCTGTTCCCGTGGACGGGCAAGCTGCCCGGCGGTACCTTTGAGGTGGACGGCAAAACGTACAAGGGCGGTCAGCACGGCTTTGCCCGCGATGTGGAGCACACCCTGCTCAAGGCCGAGGGCGATACCATCCAGTTGGAGCTGCGCTCGGATGACGCCATCAAAGCCGAACGCTTCCCCTTCGACTTTGTGCTCACCAGCACCTTCCGTCTGGACGGCAAGACCGTGCACCATACGCTGACGGTGCGCAACCCCGGCACCGAAGAGCTGCGCTTTGGCATCGGCTATCACCCGGCGTTCAACATCCCCTTTGATGCACAGCACACCACCACGGATTACGAGTTCCGGTTCGACCAGCCGGAAAGCCCGGTCATTCTGGATGCCCGTCCGAACGGCCTGCTGTCTGGCAAGTGCTATTATCAGTGGAAGAACCAGCAGGCCATCCAGCTGACGGATGATCTGTTCGCAAACGACAGCTTCTGCATGGCGGGCCTGCGCACCAAGACCATTGGCATCTATGAGAAGGGCACCGGCCGCAAGATCACCTGCAATGTGGAAGGCTACCCCTACGCGCTCATCTGGTCGGCCCCTGCAAAGCCGGTGCGGTTTGTGTGCATTGAGCCGTGGCACAGCCTGCCCGCCGCCGAGACTGACCCGCAGCAGTGGAGCCAGCGTGCAGCCGCCGCCTGCCTTGCCCCGGGTGAATGCTGGGAGACCACGTTGAGCACCACATTTGAGCGGTAAAACTCCCTCAGTCTCGTTTCGCTCGCCAGCTCCCTCAGAGAGGAAGCCTGTCTGCGCGGTCAAGCCTCCCTCGTTGAGGGCGGTGGCATCGCGCCGGCGATGACGGAAGGAATTCTGCAAACAAGAAAAAGCTCCCGGAACATCGAAATGCTCCGGGAGCTTTTATGCTGTTATCAAAAGAAAAGCTTAGTACGCCACGCCCCAGTAGACCATGGTCTTGGCGGGCTTGCCGCAGCAGGGGCATACATCGCTCAGGTGTTCCTGCTCAAACGGCATGCAGCGGCTGGACAGGCCGACTTCTTCCTTCATCTTCATCTCGCAGGCAAGGTCGCCACACCACATGGTCTTGATGTAGCCGGTGTTTGCCTTGGCCAGCTCCTTCACCTGGTCCATGGTGGTGGCAGCCCAGGTGCGCTTCTCGCGGTTGGCAAGAGCACGCTCGTACAGGTCCTTGCGCAGGGCTTCCAGCTGTGCGGGGATCGCAGTCTCCAGCTCGTCCAGGGAGACGAAGACTTTTTCGCGGGTATCGCGGCGCACCAGCACGCACTGGTTCTTTTCCAGATCCTTGGGGCCGATCTCCAGACGCAGAGGCACGCCCTTCATCTCCCACTGGGAGAACTTCCAGCCCGGGGCATTGTCGCTGTCGTCCAGCTTCACGCGGGCATACTTGCTGATCTTCTCGGCCAGCTCGGCAGCCTTCTCGGAAACACCGGGCTTGTGGGCTGCGATGGGCACTACGACCACCTGAATGGGGGCCACTGCCGGGGGCAGGATCAGGCCGTCGTCGTCGCCGTGGGTCATGATGATAGCGCCCACCAGACGGGTGGAAACGCCCCAGCTGGTCTGGAACGGATGATGCAGCTGGTTGTCGCGGCCGGTAAAGGTCACGTCATAAGCCTTGCTGAACTTATCGCCAAAGTAGTGGCTGGTGCCGCTCTGCAGGGCCTTGCCGTCCTTCATCATGGCCTCGATGGTATAGGTAGCCTCGGCACCGGCAAACTTTTCCTTGTCGGTCTTGCGGCCTTTCACCACGGGGATGGCCAGATCCTGCTCGCAGACATCTGCGTAGCAGTTCAGCTGCTGCTGGGTCTCAGCCTCAGCCTCGGCGGCAGTCTCGTGGATGGTGTGGCCTTCCTGCCACCAGAACTCGCGGCTGCGCAGGAAGGGGCGGGTGGTCTTTTCCCAGCGGACAACGCTGCACCACTGGTTGTACTTCATGGGAAGCTCACGGTAGCTGTGCAGCACGCGGGACCAGTGGTCGCAGAACATGGTCTCGCTGGTGGGACGCACGGCCAGACGCTCTTCCAGCTTGTCGGAACCGCCCATCGTGACCCACGCCACCTCCGGCGCGAAGCCATTGACCAGTTCGCCTTCCTTCTGCAGCAGGCTTTCCGGGATCAGCACGGGCATTGCCACGTTCTCATGGCCGGTGGCCTTGAAGCGGGCATCCATGTCCTTCTGGATCAGCTCCCAGATGGCCTGACCGTAGGGGCGCAGGATGATGAAACCCTTCACGCTGGAGTACTCCACCAGCTCTGCCTTCACGCAGATATCGGTGTACCACTGTGCGAAGTTCTCTTCCTGGCTGGTGATCGCCTGTACGAGCTTCTTTGAATCTTTTGCCATTTTTGCTTTTTCCTCCTAAGGCCGTGCGCCAAACGGCTTGCGTTCCGCACGAACCATATTAAAAGCCCCGTCCATGCAGTGCGGCCGGGTGCCGCACCAGAAGGCAGGGCTTTTTGACTGAATCAGTTCTGCGCGTGGCTGTCCACAAAGTTTACCACATCGCCCACGGTGCGCAGGGACTCGATGGCATCGTCCGGCACCTCAATGCCAAACTCATCCTCCAGCGTCATCACCATATCCACGATATCCAGACTGTCGGCCTCAAAATCGCTCATGATGTCACTGTCCATCGTGATCTTTGCCGGGTCAACATCCAGCTGCTCCGCCAGCAATGCACGGATTTTTTCAAAAGTATCCATTCCTGTGGTCTCCTTTTTGCAGTTGTTTTGCCTGTCCTGTACACCGGTGCCGTGCGTGCGGCTGCCGTGACGGATGCACCCGCAGATGCTGCGCGGCCCCGGACTGTACAAAACTCTCTCTTTTTTTATATCCCATGCCATGCGTATTGTCAAGCCCTGTTTTCCATTCTGACAGATTCCTTTGCGAAAAATTGCCGGAAAGGTGCATTTTCGCTTGACAGGAGCGCCCCGGTTTCTTATCATTATAGAGTAGCGAGTTTATAGGGACTGACCACAAGTCCCATGAAGGAGTTTTGAGCATGAAGCTTTCATTTACCAAAATGCAGGGCTGCGCCAACGATTATATCTATCTGGACTGCCGCAAAAGCGGTGTGCCGGAGAACATTGCAGCCCTTTCCGAAAAATTGTCCCGGCGGCATTTTTCCATTGGTGCAGACGGCATCATCTGCATCTGCGCTGCGCAGACGGCGGGTGCGGACGGCATGATGCGCATCTTCAACGCAGACGGCAGCGAGGGCAGAATGTGTGGCAACGGCATCCGCTGCGTGGCTGAATGGCTGTACACCCACGGCATTGCCAAAGCGACCCTTGCCATTGATACCCTCAGCGGCCTGAAGACCGTCACCCACAAGGGTGCGGGCCTGTGGCAGGTGGAGATGGGCGCTTACAGTGCCATGCCTGCCAGCCTGCCTGCTGTGAACATGGGCGAGGAACCGCTTGTGGACAAAGAACTGACTGTGGACGGCAAAACGTGGCATGTGACCTGCATCAGTGTGGGCAACCCCCACTGTGTGACCGTGGTGGAGGATGTGGACAGCCTGAAGCTGGAAGAGATCGGCCCGGCCTTTGAGCACCACGCAAACTTCCCGGAGCGCATCAACACCGAGTTCGTGCAGGTGGTGGATCCCACCCACCTGAAGATGCGGGTGTGGGAGCGCGGCAGCGGCGAGACATGGGCCTGCGGCACCGGCACCTGTGCCACCGTGGCGGCCCTGACCGAGCTTGGCATCTGCCCGGCAGGCGAGGACATCCATGTGCAGCTGCGCGGCGGTGTGCTGACCATCCGGGTGTTGCCCGGCAGACAGCTGCTGATGACCGGCGCCGCCGAGACCGTGTGCGAGGGCACGACAGAAGTGTAAGGAAAACGAAAACCCTCTCAGTCGCCTGACGGCGACAGCTCTCCCGAAGGGCGAGCTTTTCCACATCAAGAGGAAAAGTTTTTCTTCACAACAAAAAAGCTCCCCCACTCGGGGGAGCTGGCATCGAGCGGACGCGAGATGACTGAGAGGGTCATACCAAAACAGAAGCGAGGGAAAGTAACCATGAAGATGAACAAGCATTACAACGAGCTGAAGGCAAGCTATCTGTTTGTGGACATTGCCCACAAGGTGGCCGCTTATCAGGAGGCACACCCGGAGAAGGAGATCATCCGTCTGGGCATTGGCGATGTGACCCAGCCGCTGGCAAAGTGTGTGGTCAAGGCCATGCACGATGCAGCCGATGAGATGGGCACCAAGGAAGGCTTCCACGGCTATGGCCCGGAGCAGGGCTACCCCTTCCTCAAGCAGGCCATTCAGGGCTACTACGCAGGCCGCGGCACCCAGCTGGCAGAGGATGAAATTTTCATCTCTGATGGTGCAAAGAGCGATCTGGCCAACGTACTGGGCCTGTTCGATGTGGACAACACCGTGCTGGTGCCGGACCCCGTTTATCCCACCTACGTGGACGATAACGTGACCGATGGCCGCAAGATCATCTACAGCCGCACCAGTCAGGAGAACGGCTTCCTGGGAATGCCGGATGAGAATGTGAAGGCTGACATCATCTATATCTGCAGCCCCAATAACCCCACCGGTGCCGCCTACACCCGCGACCAGCTCAAGGCATGGGTGGACTACGCCAAGAAGAACGATGCCATCATCCTGTACGATGCTGCATACGAGTGCTTCATCTCCGACGAGAACCTCGCCCGCAGCATCTTCGAGATCGAGGGTGCACGCGAGTGTGCCATTGAAATCTGCTCCTTCTCCAAGATCGCAGGCTTCACCGGCACCCGCTGCGGCTACACTGTGGTGCCCAAGGAGCTGGAGCGCGAGGGAATGAACATCAATAAGCTGTGGCTGCGCCGCCAGACCACCAAGTTCAACGGTGTGCCTTACGTGGTGCAGCGCGCCGCCGCTGCGGTGTTCACCGAGAGCGGCATGGCCGAAATCCAGCAGAATTTGGACTACTACCGCAAGAATGCCAAGGTCATCGCGGACGCTCTGGACGAGTGCGGCGTGTGGTACTGCGGCGGCAAGAACAGCCCCTACATCTGGCTGCGCTGCCCCGGTAACATGAAGAGCTGGGAGTTCTTCGACTGGCTGCTGGAAAACTGCGGCGTGGTCGGTACCCCGGGCGTGGGCTTCGGCGAGTGCGGCGAGGGCTACTTCCGCCTGACCGCTTTCGGTGACGCCGAAAAGACCAAGATGGCCGCCGAGCGCATTAAGACCGCCATCAAGGCACTGTAAAACCTAAAAAATGCACCTGCTGTCCGTTTTGGACGGCGGGTGTATTTTTTTGCGCATTCTCTTGACAAATCCGTATCTACTGTATATACTGTACATATACAGATAAAACGCAAGAACCAAAGGAGCAGCCGATGGAACTGTTTATCAACAACAAAAGCGGCGCGCCTATCTATGACCAGATCTACAACCAGATCAAGCAGCAGATCATCAGCGGGGCTTTGCAGCCGGACGAGGCCATGCCCTCCATCCGGGGGCTGGCACGGGATCTGCGCATCAGCGTCATTACCACCAAGCGCGCCTACGATGAACTGGAAAAAGAGGGCTTCCTTTACGCAGTACCGGCAAAGGGCTTTTTTGTAGCCCCTAAAAACACCGAGCTGCTGCGGGAAGAGAACCTGAAAAAAATTGAAGCGCACCTTACCGAAGCTGTGAAGCTGTCCGCATCCTGCGGGCTGAGCAGGGAAGAGCTGCGGGAGATGCTGGAACTGCTGTGGGAGGGCTGAACATGAACGCACTGGAACTGCGGGGACTTACAAAGCACTATAAGGACTTTACCCTCGGACCGCTGGATCTGACACTGCCCGGCGGCACCATCTGCGGCCTGATCGGCGAGAACGGCGCAGGCAAAAGCACCACCATCAAATTGATTCTGGACATGCTGCAGAGGGACGGCGGTACCGTGACCATTTTGGACAGGGACAACCGCACCGACCTTGTACACACCAAGGAAGAAATCGGTGTGGTGCTGGGCAGCGATGGCATTCCCCTGTGCCTGAACGCTGTGGAGGTGGGCAAGGTGATGGCGGGCATCTACCGCAACTGGGACGCTGGTGACTACACGGCGTTTTGCCGGAAATTTGACCTGCCGCCGGACAAAAAGTATAAGGATTACTCCGCTGGAATGCAGAGGAAGCTGTGCATTGCGGTGGCGCTTTCCCACCACGCAAAGCTGCTGCTGCTGGATGAAGCCACCAATGGGCTGGACCCGGTGGTGCGGGATGAAGTGGTGGATATCCTGCTGGATTTTGCCCGGGACGAAGAACGCTCCATCCTCATTTCCTCCCACATTGTCAGCGACCTGGAAAAGCTGTGCGATACCATCGCCTTCCTGCACAAGGGCAGGCTGCTGCTCTGTGAGGAAAAGGACGCCCTGCGAGAGGAATACGCCTTGTGGCACGGTACGGCGGCGCAGCTGGCGGCACTGGATGTACGGGTGTACGGCAAGCGGGTCACCCCCTACGGGGCAGAGGCGCTTGTGCGCCGGGACGCCCTGCCTGCCGGGGCAGAGCTTACCCCGGTGAGCATTGAGGAATTGTTTGTACTGATGGTGAAAGGGGAGTGTGCAGAATGAAAGGCTTGCTGCTAAAGGATGCTTATCAGATATGGCACTATGCCAAAGGTGTCATTGTGGCCGCCGTGGTCATGATGGGCGCAGGCGTGGTTACCATCATGAATGGGGCCAATTTCTTTATTGTATATGCGGGCTTTCTGATGGGCATGATGCCCATGACCCTGCTGGCCTATGATCAGGCCAGCAAATTCAGCGAATACAGTGCCGCGCTTCCGGTCACAAAAGAGCAGCTGGTGGGCAGCAAATACATCGTTGGTCTGTGCGGGCTGGTGCTGGCGGAACTCTTCGCCGCCGCAGCCCTTGGCGTGGCAAGCCTGCACTGGACAGCTGTGGACCATGCGCTTGTGGTTTCCACGCTGGTGCAGGTAGGCATGACAACGCTGCTGAACAGTGCCGTTCTGCTGCCGTTGAATTACCGTTTTGGCTACGAAAAGGCAAAATATGCGTTTTATTTTATGGTCGGCCTGGTTGCGGCTCTGATGGGGTTTGGCGTGTCCGCCAATGAGGACGGCCTGGCCCGGAACCTTCTGCCGCAGGGCGTTCCGCCACTGGCTCTGCTGGGCATTGTACTGATCGTTCTGGGGCTGTACTCCCTCTCTTGGCGGCTGTCGGTGGCCTGGTACGGAAAGGCAGAGCAGTAAAATGAAGAAAAGTCAGATCGCGGGTATCCTGTTCGGTGTTGCTATGGGCGTTTTGTTCAGTGTGTCGATGGGGACAGTGGGTTTTGTGCTGGGTGCCAGCTTTGCAATTCTGGGCATGGTGATGTTCAAAGGATTGGATGACCCACAGGATAAAAAGTAAGGTGTAAAAAGAGCGACGCCCCTGCAGGAAAAGCTTTTTCTGCAGGGGCGTCGCTGTATTTATTTCTCGGACTCTTCGGCGTTTTTCTGTGCGGCTTCCAGTTCCTCCACCTGCTTTTGCAGGGCGGTGATTTTGTCGTCCATTTTCAGGAACGTCCACACCAGAACAGCCAGCACCACCGCAGGCGGAACCACCATCAGCAGGGACTGCTGGCACCAGAGCAGCAGCGAATAGCCGCCGAACACGGTAAAGAGGAACACGGCAAACAGGCTTGCAGCCAGTACAGCAAAAAATCCCATATAAATGCCCTCTCTCGGCTTATTCCTCGGTCTCGTCCTCTTCGTCCGGGTCCAGCTCGATGCTGAACACGGCTTTCCTCAGTTTGCCGCAGCCCTGCGCCTTCAGGCCGGATTTATAGGGCTCTCCGGCCAGATACAGGGCAAACCGCCCCTCGCACAGCATTCCGGCAATGCTGGTGCCTGCGGTACCCACGGTGGTGTCGGTGGATTCGTCGGTGGGCTTTGTCGGGGTCAGCTCTGCAAGGCTCACCTCAAACAGCTCGCTGCCGTCCAGATCGGTCTCCAGCGTGATGTGGCTGTCGTGGCGCTGGAACAGCGCTTTATCGGAAGTCAGCGGTGTGACGGTGCTCACAGTGACCACAGCCTTTTCGCCGTCGATGCGGGTACGTCCGGCGGGCAGGGTGGTGATGTCCCGCGCCATGATATACTCAATGACGGTGTCGAGGTTGTCGCTCACGCCCAGATAGTTGGGCAGGTTGTTCAGGGTATCGTAGATCATAGAAGAACTCCTTTATCGTGCAAAACAAGGTTCACCGCCTGCATATAGCACAGACGGTGAACCGGAATTTTAAATTTTATTCTGCGTCCTTCGGGTCGGTCATCAGCTCTTTGATGCTGGGCACCACGCCGCCCAGATTCTGAAGCTCCGAAGGAATGATGATCTTGGTTGCCTTGCCGTTGGCCACCTTGGCCAGAGCTTCCAGACTGCGGATGGCCAGAACCTTATCGCTGGGCATGGCCTCGTTCAACAGGCGGATGGCGTCGGCATTGGCCTTCTGCACGGCCAGAATGGCCTGTGCTTCGCCCTCGGCTTCCAGAATGCGCTGCTGCTTCACAGCATCCGCGCGCAGGATGGCGGCTTCCTTTTCGCCCTCAGCGGCGGTAATGGCGGCCTGCTTTTCACCGTCGGCTTTCAGGATGACGGCGCGCTTCTCGCGCTCAGCCTTCATCTGTTTCTCCATGGCTTCCTGAATTTCACGCGGCGGGATGATGTTCTTCACTTCCACGCGGTTCACCTTGATGCCCCACTTGTCGGTGGCTTCGTCCAGGATGGCGGTGATCTTGCCGTTGATGACATCGCGGCTGGTCAGGGTGTGGTCCAGCTCCATTTCGCCGATGATGTTGCGCAGGGTGGTGGCGGACAGGCTTTCGATTGCCGCAATGGGCTGGTTGACACCGTAGGTGTAGAGCTTGGCATCCATCACCTGAAAGAACACCACGGTATCGATCTGCATGGTAACGTTATCGCGGGTGATGACCGGCTGAGGGGGAAAGTCTGCCACCTGCTCTTTCAGGCTCACCTTTTTGGCGATGCGCTCGATGAAGGGAATCTTAATGTGCAGGCCTGCCGACCATGTGTCGGAGTAGCTGCCCAGCCGCTCAACGACATACACCTTGGACTGGGGCACGATGACGATATTGGTGATGATCACCAGCAGGACGACAAAGACCAGCGCGAGGATCAGAAAAAACATGACCATAGTGGTTCTCCTTTTTCAGATGGGTGCAACGTTTCAGCGCAGAACGCAGATCACGCTCTGCGGCTTTCGGTCAATACGGGCTCCACGATGAGCAGGGTGCTGTGCAGTTCGGTCACACGGCAGCGCTGCCCGGGGGTGAGAATGTCGCCGGGAGTGGCGCAGCGGGCATTCCAGTCCACGCCGTCCAGTCGCACACGGCCCGGCAGGTCGGCGGTGACGGTGGTCAGCACGGTGGCCTCCCGGCCAAGGTTCCGGTCGCCATTGGTGGGGGTGATTTTCTGGCGCAGCTTTGCAGCCAGCGGCCGGAACGCCAGCAGGCACAGAATGCTTACCACGATGAACACCAGGGCCTGCGCCCGGAACGAATCCGTGAACAGGCAGGTGAGCAGGGCGGCAGCTGCGCCGACGGCGAACCAGACGGAGGTCATGCTGAAGGTGGAAGCCTCCAACAGCAAAAAGCCCACCACGGCAGCCAGCCAGAGAAATGGAACAGGGTTCATGGTTCTCCCTCCTTATGCCCCTATTATAGAGTATCCCCGGGTGGAAGGTCAAGCGTTTTTTACTGGAACGTTGCGCAGAAAACGAAATAAAGAACAAAAACTCCCTCAGTCACGGCTTTGCCGTGCCAGCTCCCTCAGAGAGGGAGCCTTTTGCGTAACCGGGAAGGTGAATTAGCCTCCCTCTTTGAGGGAGGTGGCATCGCGTCAGCGATGACGGAAGGAGTGAAAAAGCCGCTGCACAAAATATGTGCAACGGCTTTTCTCAAATCAGGTGATATCGTAATAGCTGTGGTTCGGATTGTGGCCGTTCTCCTCCACCACGATGGTAAAGCCCATGGGGTTCACCTCCGTGTGCTTGCCGGAAGCCAGCGGCTCCACGATGATGTGCTCCGAGCGGTTCACGATGACCTCGGCAGTTTCCGCTTCGCCTACGCGCTGGTAGTGCAGGATGCCGTCCTGCGCCCGGAGCACCCGCAGCTCACCGGTGCGGAAGGCCTCGCAGGTGTGGCGCAGCTGCGCCAGCTGTGCCAGCACCGGCTTCAGGCGCTTTTCGTGGCTGTCCCAGCAGAAGAAGGCACGGTTGAAGGGGTCGCGGTAGCCCTGCATCCCGATCTCATCGCCGTAGTACAGGCAGGGCACGCCGGGCAGCGTGTAGATGATGGCATAGGCCATGCGCAGGCGCAGCATCCCTTCCTCGTAGGCTTCGCCGGTCACACAGCGGCCGCTCTGCCACTCGCGGCCACGGCCGTTGGCGGGCTCGTCCGCAATCACGGTGAGGGCGCGTTCGGTGTCGTGGGTGGAGAGAAAGTTCAGCGCAGTGTCCATGGCAGGGGCGGGGTAGTGCTCACAGATGGACAGAATTTCGCCCATGGCCTGCTCGGCGGGCTTACCCTTTACAAAGTCCAGCACAGCGTTTTTGAAGGGGTAATTCATCACGCTGTCCAGCCCCTTGCCCAGCAGATAGGTGCGGCGCTGGCCAAAGCCGTATTTGGTGGTGGCATCCTCCCACACCTCGCCCAGCAGGAACTTCTCCGGGCTGACCCGCTTGACAGCGGCGCGGATCTTTTCAATAAAGTCGTCCGGCAGCTCGTCGGCTACATCCAGACGGAAGCCTGCGGCACCGCGCCGCAGCCATGTGTCAATGACACCGCCCTCGCCGGTGATGAACTCCACATAGGAGGGGTTCTCTTCGTTCACCTCGGGCAGGGTCTCGAAGCCCCACCAGCTGCGGTAGCCGCCCTTATACTTGGGGTCAAAATCGTACCAGCTGCGGTAGGGGGAGTTGGGGTCGCGGTAAGCGCCGCCATCCCCATAGCGTCCTTCGCGGTTGAAATAGCGGCTGTCGGAACCGGTGTGGCTGAACACACCGTCCAGCACGATGCCAATGCCGTACTTGGCGGCCTCGCGGCAGAGCACCTCGAACTCCTCGTTGGTGCCCAGCAGCGGGTCTACGTTGAGATAGTCGGCGGTGTTGTAGCGGTGGTTGGAGTGCGCCTCAAAGATGGGGTTGAGGTAAAGGTAGTCCACCCCCATCTCCCGCAGATAGGGCAGTTTGATACGGATGCCTTCCAAGTCGCCGCCGAAATAGTCCTCGTTCAGGTGGCCGCCGGTCTCGTTGGGCTGCCAGAAGGGTTCGGCGTGTTTGTCGGCCTGATACAGCCGGTCCGGGAAAGGCATGGGCTTGTTCTCAATGCCCTCGCAGAACCGGTCCGGAAAGATCTGATAGAACACCTTGCCCTTGATGCACTCCGGGGTCTGGAAACCGGCATCGTAGACGGTGATCTGCCACTTTTCGCCTTCCTGCCAGCTGACAACGCCGCAGTTGTCCGGCCCGCGGTAGATACGGCGAAAGTCGGTGTAGAGGTCGAAGTAGTAGAAGTACAGGCCCGGGTCGTTCAGCGGCAGCTCCACGGAAAAGTGGTTCTGCTGGGGGGTCTGGCCGTCGAACTTCATGCGGTAGTGCACCGGCACGTCGTATTTTCCCTCTTTCTGGAGCACCAGATGAGGATCGACATAGCCCAGCTCTTCCGGGATGCACAGGGTCAGGCGCACGGTCTGACCGGCCCGCAGCGCACCAAATGGCTGCTTGAAATAGGGGTCGTAGCTATTGAACAGACAAGACAAAGCAGGGTCGTCCTTTCTCAAAAAAGCCCCGGCGGGCCAAACGCCGCCGGGGCAAATGGATTTTTTAAGGGAAAATTACTTGCCCATGGGCACCGGGGAAGCGTACCAGATGTCGTGTGCGTAATCCAGCACAGAGCGGTCGGCGCTGAAGATGCCGCTGTTGGCAATGTTCTTCAGGCTCATGTGTGCCCACTTCTCGCGGTCGGCATACAGCTTCTGCAGGTCGGCCTGTGCGCGGCGGTAATCCTTGAAGTCGGCCATGACCATATACGGGTCGCTGCTGCGCAGGTTCTCGGTCACTTCGTGGAAGTTCTCGCCGTTCCAGCCGCGCTCCAGAAAGTTCAGAGCGTTGTTGGCAACATCGTCGCCCATGATGAAAGCGTTGGGATGGTAGCCCACCTGCTTGAGGTTGTTCACCTCGGGGGTCAGCATACCGAAGATCAGCTCGTTCTCCTTGCCGGCAGCGTCTGCGATCTCCACGTTTGCGCCGTCCAGAGTGCCCAGAGTGATAGCGCCGTTCAGCATGAACTTCATGTTGCCGGTACCGGAAGCCTCGGTGCCGGCCAGAGAGATCTGCTCAGAGACCTCGGCGGCGGGCATCAGGTGCTCGCTCAGAGAGACGCAGTACTCTTCCAGATAGACCACGCGCAGCTTGTCGCGCACAGCGGGGTCGTTGTTAATGAGGTCGCCCAGCTTGCAGATCATGCGGATCATCTGCTTTGCCATGTAGTAACCGGGAGCAGCCTTTGCACCGAAAATATAGGTCTTGGGGATGAAGTCGGCGTTGGGGTTCTCTTTCAGGTACAGGTACTGGGCAGCGATGTTCAGCGCGTTCAGGTGCTGGCGCTTGTACTCGTGCATACGCTTGACCTGACAGTCAAAGATGGAGTTCGGGTCGATGATCTGACCGGTGCTCTTTGCCAGATAGTTGGCAAAGCTGGTCTTGTTCTCCAGCTTGATCTCGTTCAGGCGCTTGAGAATGGTCTTGTCGTTCTCAAACTTGTTCAGCTTGGACAGATCGGAAGCATCATGCTTGTAGCCGTCGCCGATGGTCTCGTCCAGCAGCTTGCACAGGCCGGGGTTAGAGGCCAGCAGCCAGCGGCGGTAAGCGATGCCGTTGGTCACGTTCTTGAAGGCCTGCGGCTTGAACAGGTAGTAATCGTGGAAGACGCTGTCCTTGATGATCTGGCTGTGCAGCTTGGACACGCCGTTGATGCTGTTGGCGGTGTAGGCGCAGATGTTTGCCATGCGCACCTGATTGTCGCCGATCAGTGCCATATAGTCGATCTTGCCCTTGTCGCCGGGGAAGACCTTCTCCAGCTCTGCGCGGGCGCGGCGGTCCATCTCCACCACGATCTGGTAGATGCGGGGCAGGGTCATCTTGAAGATGTCCACGTTCCACTTTTCCAGAGCCTCAGCCATGACGGTGTGGTTGGTATAGGAGAAGACCTTCTGGCAGATGTCGAATGCCTTGTCCCAGCCAAAGCCGCACTCATCCAGCAGAATGCGCATCATCTCGGGGATGGCGAGGGTGGGGTGGGTGTCGTTCAGTTGGATGGCCACCTTGTCGGGCAGGTTCTCGAGGGTCGCATAGCTGGACAGATGGTTCTGGACGATATCGCCGATGGATGCGGCAGACAGGAAGTACTGCTGGCGCAGGCGCAGGATCTTGCCCTCAACATGGTTATCGTTGGGGTACAGCACCTTGGAGATCAGCTCTGCATTGGCGTTCTTGCTCATTGCAGTGTTGTAGTTGCCCAGAGAGAAGCTGGACATATCAAAGTCCGGGGCCTTTGCCTGCCACAGGCGCAGCTTTGCAACGCCCTTGCCGTCGTAGCCCTGCACATACATATCAGAGGGAACAGCCATGACGCTGTTGTAGTTGGTGTGCTGGATATAGTGGAAGCCGTTGTCCCAGTTCTCGTGGATCTCGCCGTCAAAGCGCACTTCCACAGCCTGATCGGGGCGGCTCTTCAGCCAGACCTGACCGCCGGGCAGCCAGTTGTCGGCACGCTCCTGCTGCCAGCCGTCCACGATCTTCTGCTTGAAGATGCCGTACTCGTACAGGATGGAGTAGCCGGTGCCGCAGATGCCGGTGGTGGCCATGCCGTCCAGATAGCAGGCAGCCAGACGGCCC
Organism: Faecalibacterium taiwanense; assembly: GCF_036632915.2. Lineage (NCBI taxonomy): Bacteria > Bacillati > Bacillota > Clostridia > Eubacteriales > Oscillospiraceae > Faecalibacterium > Faecalibacterium taiwanense. The sequence continues at coordinate 1,304,399 of NZ_CP155552.1, forward strand.
AGACCGCCGTTGCCCAGACCTGCATCCGGCTCTTCCTCAAAGATGCTGTCAATGCTGATATCAGCGTCGGACAGGGCCTTTTTTGCCACCTCGTCCAGACCCAGGTTCAGCAGGCTGGTCTTCAGGCTGCGGCCCATCAGGAACTCCATGCACAGATAATACACCTGCTTGGTGCCGGTGCCAATGGCCTTGGACTGGAACTTCTTGTGGTTCTCACTCATCATCTGGCGGCAGATCAGAGCCAGAGAGCGGTAGATCTGCTGGTTGGAAGCAACGCTCAGCTCCACGCCGTACTCGCTGGTGAGCTTGTCCTGAAGAAGTTTACCGAATTCTTTCGATGTCATAAAGGTACTCCTATCCGCATAAGTTTTCAGCTTTGCTAAAATAATTGAAATAATTGGCGCCTGCAGGCACTTTCCCTCACTTGCTCTGCCGCCAACATAACAAAGATATTATAATATGGCAGAATGACAAATGCAAGGAATCAGGGGATTTTTTCCGTAACTGACATTTTTTTATTGAACTTTCTGATAAATATGCCAAAATTTCAAAAAATACACTTTTTCTTGATGCTTATTTATATTATAATAGGGAAAGAAAGCTGTGTTCCGAAACATTTTCGGGGACAAACTCCGGGAGAAATGTGCCGGGTAACTCGCCCGGCGGGTGACAAGACACCAAAACGGTACCGGGAACGGTACCGTTTCCCGGCAAAAATCAGAAGATCACTGCCCGCTGCGGGCAAAAAAGGATAAAAAGGGGAAACAGATATGGTCAACAAGGTACGGGTGAACATTGCAGGTACGCCGTATGCCATTGCTACGACGGACCCGGAAAAATATATTTTGTCGCTGGCGAAAAAGCTGGATGAAGACATTACCAAGCTTTTGGACGATAATGCGAATCTTTCGGTGACGAAGGCGGCGGTGTTCTGCGCCATGGATTATCTGGACGAATACCGCAAGAGCACCGGCAGCGCGGAGAATATGCGCAGCCAGATCCAGGATTACATTGCGGATGCCACCCGCGCAAAGCTGGCGGAAGATAAGGTCAAAGCAGAGAATGAGGTGCTGCGGCGGGAAGCTGCCGCCCTGCGCGAACAACTGGAAAAGATGCGCAATAAGGAAGCCCGGCGCGAGGAGCGCGCCCAGCAGGCGGCACAGCAGTCTGCTGCCGAGGGCGAAGCGGACAAGGCGGAATAAGCCGTTTACAGGATAAAGGAGAAGTATGTCAAAGATCGAGATCCTTGCCCCGGTGGGCAATGAAGAAATGCTGCGTGCCGCTGTATTCAGCGGTGCCGACGCAGTGTATCTGGGTTTTTCGGGTTTCAATGCCCGCACCAGTGCCAACAATTTTAACGCGGATACGCTGAAAGATGCGGTCACCTTCTGCCATGCGCGGGGCGTGGCTGTGCATGTGGCGCTGAACACCACCGTCTATGGCGGCGAGCTGCCCGCGCTGGAACAGGCCATCCGTGCCGTTGCAGCCAGCGGTGCCGATGCGGTCATCTGTCAGGATCTGGCAGTGGCAACGCTGATCGGTAAAATTGCACCGCAGCTGCCGCGCCACGGCTCCACCCAGATGAGCGTGCACAGCCTGCAGGGTGCGCTGGAGCTCAAGGAGCTGGGCTTCACCCGCGTGGTGCTGGCCCGTGAGCTGAGCATGCCCGAGGTGGAGCATATCACAAAGCACTGCGGCATCGAGACCGAGTGCTTCGTGCACGGCGCGCTGTGCATGTGCGTCAGCGGCCAGTGCTACATGTCGGCCTTTCTGGGCGGACGCAGCGGCAACCGCGGTTCCTGTGCCGGCCCGTGCCGCCTGCCGTTTGAGGCAAATACCCTGCCGGAGGGCAAGCCGGGCCGCCTGCACCACCTGTCCTTAAAGGATAATTCGGTCATTGATAAGCTGGACAAGCTGCAGGCGCTTGGCGTGGCATCGGCAAAAATCGAGGGCCGTCTGCGCACGCCGGAGTATGTGGCGGCGGCAGTCAGCGCCTGTCTTGCAGGCCGCGAGGGCCGCGCCTACGACCGCGATCTGTTGAAGAATGCTTTCAGCCGTTCCGGCTTCACCTCCGGCTATCTGGATGGAAAGATCGACGGCACCATGTTCGGCGTGCGCAGTGAAGCAGACGCAGAGCAGACCAAAAAGACCCTGCCCATGCTGCGGGAGCTTTACCGCCGTGAGCGCAGCCGCGTGCCGGTAAAGATGAAGCTGGAAATTGAAGAGGGTGGCGAAAAGCTCACTGTCACCGATGCAGACGGCAGCAAGGCCTTTGCCTATGGGGATGCAGAGCCGCAGCCTGCCCGTACTGATCCCACCGAAAGCCTGCACCGCAGCCTTGCCAAGACCGGCGGCACGCCTTTTGCGGTGGAAGATCAGGACATTGCCGTGGAAATGGACGGTGGGCCGTGGTTTATCCCGGGCAGTGCGGTGAACGAGCTGCGCCGCGAAGCGCTGGATGCCCTGCTCAAAAAGCGGGAAGTGCTGCGCCCATGGCCCACCACCGAGGAGCATGTGCCTGCCCTGCCGCTGCGCACCCTGCCGCCTCACCGTACCCTGCGTGCCCGGTTTGAGAGCTGGGAGCAGGTGCCGGAGCGGGCGCTTGACGGCGTCGAGTATCTCATCCTGCCCATTGCGCAGGCCGACCGCGTGCCCCGGGAATGGCGGGCAAAGACCCTTTTGGAACTACCCCGGGTCATGTTTGGCAAGCTGGAAGAGGATACCGCCCGCCGCATCGCGGCCACGCAGGACTCCGGTTTTGCAGGCTATGAGGTGAGCAATATCGCCCACCTGCGCCTGTGCCGGGGCCTGCCCATGAGCGGCAGCTTTGGCCTGAACATCACGAACCAGCTGGCCGCGCAGTTCTACGCGGACAACGGCCTTGGCTCCATGCTCATCCTGCCCGAGGTGAAGGACAGCGACATCAGCACCATTGCGCCCACCCATAACGGCAGGCCGGTGCCCACCGGCGTGCTGGTGTACGGCCATATGCCGCTGATGATCACCCGTGCCTGCCCGCTGCAGAACATCCACGACTGCGCCCACTGCGACAAGACCGGCGTGCTGACCGACCGCAAGGCCAAGAAGTTCCCAGTGCGGTGCGGCCTTGGTGTGCGCACCATCTATAACCCTGTACCTATTTATATGGGGGATAAGCCGGGCGCTTTGACGGTGGACTACGGTGTGGCTTACTTCACGCTGGAAAGCCGGGAGGAAGCGGCCAAAATTCTGGAGATGATCCGCACCCATGCACCCTTTGAAGGTGATTTTACCCGTGGGTTGTATTTTAAAGGTACGAACTGAAACTCCTTCCGTCATTGCTGACGCAATGCCACCTCCCTGAGGGAGCTGTCGAGCGTATGCGAGACTGAAGGAGTTGCTATAAAATCAAAACGAGGTATACTATGGAACCCATCACAGTAAAATATAAGGTATTGGACACCCGTGCCAAGGTGCCCTCTTACGCAACCCCCGGCTCTGCTGCCGCCGACCTGTGCGCCGTACTGGACGCGCCGCTCACCCTTGCCCCCATGGAGCGGGCACTGGTGCCCACCGGCCTTGCCATCGAGCTGCCCGGCCCCCACAGCGTGGCACTGGTGTACGCACGCAGCGGCCTTTCCATCAAGTACGGCCTGTGCATGGCCAACGGCGTGGGCGTGGTGGACAGCGATTACCGCGGCGAGCTGAAGGTGCCCATGGTCAATCTGGGCAGGGAAGCCTACACCATCCAGCCCGGTGAGCGTGTGGCCCAGCTGTGCATCGCACCGGTGTACACCGCTGCCTTTGTGCCTGCCGAAGAGCTGGGCGATACCCAGCGCGGCGAGGGCGGCTTTGGCTCTACCGGAAAGTGAGATGGAATAATGAACCTGATCTTAGCTTCCGGCAGCCCGCGCAGGCGGGAGCTGCTCTCCTTATATACCACCAATTTCACCGTCTGCGTCAGTGACTTTGACGAAAGTGCGGTGCAGGCCGCTACGCCTGCCCATCTGGTGGAACAGCTGGCCCGGGGCAAGTGCCTTGCTGTTTCGGCCCAGCATCCGGGCGCTGTGGTCATCGGCTGTGATACGGTGGTGGATGTGAATGGCGAGGTGTTCGGCAAGCCCCACAGCGAAGAGGACGCAAAGCGGATGCTGCGCGCCCTTTCCGGTGCCACCCACGAGGTGCACACCGGTGTGTGCATCTCGGACGGTGCGCGTACTGAAAGCTTTGTGGACAGCTGCCGCGTTACCTTCTTCCCGCTGGGTGAAGAGGAGATCGACTTCTACGCTTCCACCGCCGAACCCTACGATAAAGCCGGTGCCTATGCCATTCAGGGGCGGGCGGCCCTCTGGCTGGACCGTATTGAGGGCGACTACTACACCATCATGGGTCTGCCGGTGAGCCGCACCGTACAGCTGCTGGCACATTTTGTGTGATAAAACTGGAAAAAACGAAGAAAATTTGCACAAACGCTTGAGAAATCATTGCCTTGCGGCTATAATAGAACCGTGTTATTCTGCGCAAAGGCGGCACAAAAGGGCTGCCGGATGTTCTGGCGCTATAGATAAAATGGGAAGCATAAGGAGAATTTTTACAATGGGCCTGTTTTCTAAAGATGTAGGTATCGATCTGGGTACCGCAAATACTCTGGTATATATGAAGGGCAAGGGCATCATCATGCGGGAGCCTTCGGTCGTGGCTGTGGATACCAAGACCGACGAGGTACGCTGTGTGGGTGCCGAGGCAAAGGCTGTCATTGGCCGTACCCCCGGCAGCATCGTGGCTGTGCGTCCGCTGAAGGATGGCGTGATCGCTGACTTTGACATCACCACCAACATGCTGGAAAATTTCCTCAAGAAGGCATGCGGCAACAGCATGTTCTCCCGCCCCCGCGTGGTCATCTGCATCCCGTCCGGCGTTACCGAGGTGGAGCGCCGCGCTGTGCGCGAGGCTACCCTGAAGGCCGGTGCCCGTCAGGTGTCCGTCATTGAGGAACCCATGGCAGCAGCCATCGGTGCGGGCCTGCCCATCAGCGAGCCTACCGGCAGCATGATCGTGGATATCGGCGGCGGCACGGCTGAGATCGCTGTGATCTCTCTGGGCGGCATCGTGGCCTCCCGCAGCGTGCGCATGGCAGGTGATATGTTCGATCAGGCCATCATCGCCTTCATCAAGCGCAAGTACAACCTGCTGATCGGTGAGCGCACCGCAGAGCAGATCAAGATCGAGATCGGCTCCGCCTATGCGCTGGACCCCGAAATGACCATGGAGATCAAGGGCCGTAACCTCGTGGACGGCCTGCCCAAGAACATCGTCGTCCACTCGGAGGATGTGCGCGAAGCTCTGCTGGAGTGTCTGGTCAAGATCACCAGCGCCATCAAGGAAACGCTGGAGCGCACCCCGCCGGAGCTGAGTGCGGATATCATCGACCGCGGCATCACCCTGACCGGCGGCGGCGCACTGCTGCGCGGTCTGGATCAGCTGATCCAAAGCGAGACCGGCATCGACGTACACATTGCGGAAGACCCGCTGGACTGCGTGGCCAAGGGTGCCGGTGCGGTGCTGGATCATGTGGATGTCCTGCATGACGTGCTGGACACCGACGGCGGCCACATGTAACACGGGCAAGGCCCACACTTGCGGAAAAAGGCTCTTTTGCGCAGCGTCTGCGCTGATTTCCGCTGCAAACAATGTCTCTTGCGCGGATGGCAGGGCTGTCCGCGCTTTTCTTATGGCATGGCATCCACCCGAAACAGGAGGGTACTCCCTTGAAGGACTTTTTTGACACATGGAAATTTAAGATATTGGTAGCCGTGGCGGTGTTTCTGGTGGGCATCATGGCCTATGCCGGTGCCAACGGACGGCTGACTGCTGCCCCGCAGGAACTGCTGGGCGTGGTGCTGATGCCGCTCCAGAAGGTCACATCGGCACTGAGCGGCGGCATTGGCTCGGTGTGGGAAAAATACACCAGCATCGATGAGGTCATGGAACAGAACGAACAGCTGGAAGCGGAGAATGCTGAGCTGCGCCAGCAGATCGTGGACTATGACCGCATCAAGGCGGAAAACGAAGCCTACAAGGCGCTGGCCCGCATTCAGGATTCCAACACCGAAGCAAGCTATATTTCTGCCTTTGTGATCGGTCGCGACCCGCTGGATGAGTTCGGAGGCTTTACGCTGGACTGCGGCACGGTGAACGGCGCAGCCGTGAACGATGCCGTGATCAGCGATAAGGGCTATCTGATCGGCATGGTGGTGGAAGCCGATACCACCAGCTGCAAGGTGATGACCATTCTGCACCCCAGCTTCAGCGCTGCGGGCGTGGTATCCCGCACGCGGGAAAACGGCATTATCAATGGCAGCACCGATTATGCCGGTGACGGCCTGTGCGTGCTGACCAATCTGGAACGCGCCACTGAGACGAAGATGGGCGATCAGGTGATCACCACCGGTCTTGGCGGAGTGTTCCCGCCGGATCTGCTGGTGGGAACCGTGCAGAAGGTGGAGCCGGAAGTCAGCGGCAAATCTTCCATTGCAGTGGTGCGCCCGGGTGCAGACCCGCGCACGGTCAAGCACGTATTCGTTATTACCGACTATTAAGGGGGTACATTTGTATGGAATCACGCCGCATGCGCAGCCGCAGCCAGATCCTGAAATGGGTCTGCTATGCGGTGGCACTGTTTGTGTGCGCGGCACTGCAGACGACCCCCGGCCTGCTCCAGCTGGGGCAGGCAAAGCCGCTGTTCATTCTGCCGCTGTGTCTGGCTGTGGCTGTGTATGAAGGCGAGTTTGCAGGTGCGCTGTTTGGTGCCGTGAGCGGCCTTTTGTGGGACTACACCGCCGGGCGCACCGTGGGTATGCTGGCGCTGGAACTGCTGTTGCTCTGCTTTGCGCTTTCGGTGCTGGTTCAGGTGTATCTGCAGGGCAGCACATGGAACTTTGCGCTCATCAGCACCGGCACGGCCCTTGTGGTGCTCTCGCTGGACTGGCTATTCTTCTACTACATGCCCGGCTACAGCTGGGCGCTGAGCCGCTGGCTGACCTTTGTGCTGCCTTCGGCCATGATGACGCTGGTGCCGTCGCTGGTGCTGTTCAGTCTGGTGCGGCACATTTACAGCGCATTCAAAATCGACAACGGCGTAGTCTGAACCGCCGGAGGAAACGCGGATGAACCAAAACGAACGAAAAACCGTTGCGCGCCGGATGATCCTGCTCATTGCAGTGGCATGTGTTATCATGGGCCTGTACGTGATGCGGCTGATCTTTCTGCAGCTGGTCAACGGCGACGACTTCAAGGCCAAGGCCACCAACACCACCGACTATAACTTTACGGTCACGGCGGCCCGCGGCGATATCGTGGACAGCGCCGGGCGGCGCATTGCCACCACAACCACCAGCTACAATGTGGTTCTCAACAAACTGCTGATGGGCGACCGGGATCTGGACACCATGCTGCAGCAGATCGTGGAGCTGCTGCGTGCGAACGGCGAGAGCTGGAATGATACGCTGCTGATCGGTCAGGCGGACGCAGCAGGCAATTACGCCTTTACGGACGATGACACGTCCACCAGCGACCAGAAGCAGCTGGCAGACATGAAGGAAACGCTTGGTCTGCAGCAGTACGCCACCGCCAACGATGTAATGGAAATGCTGGTGGAAAAGAACGATCTGCAGGATTTTTCGCCGGAATGGCAGCGTGTGCTGGCCGGCATCCACTACGAGATGGACCGGCAGGCGTTCTCCAATGTGAACAATTTTGTCATGGCGGAGAACGTGAGCACCCTCGCGGTGGCCACCATCAAGGAGCACAGCCTGCAGCTGCCAGGTGTGGAGATCGTGGAGACCAGCGCCCGCAGCTACGACCAGAGCGATATCGTCCCGGCGGTGCTGGGCCGTGTGGGCAAGATCACGGCGGAAAAGTGGAAGGTGACCGATTCCAACGGTCAGGTGACCTATCCGCTGCGGGAAAAAGGCTATAACATGAACGATGTTCTGGGCATTTCCGGTCTGGAATCCGTTTATGAGGACGAGCTGCGCGGCAAGGACGGCGTGGAGACCATCACCCGCAATTCGGACGGCGTGATCGTGGATACAAAGCTCACCACTGTGCCGGAGCCGGGCCATACCGTGCAGCTGACCATTGACAGCAACTTCCAGCGTGCCGTGGACAAGGCACTGGCGGACAACATTGATATGATCAACCGCGTGTACAATACCGGCACCATGAAAGCTGCCGCCGGTGCGGTGGTGGTGCTGGACGTGAAGAACGGCAGTGTGCTGGCTGCTTCCAACTATCCCAGCTATGACCAGAACCTGTATGCCGCTAACTACAGCGAGTACAGCTCCGACCCGAGCCTGCCGCTGTTCAACCGCGCATTGCAGGGCCTATATACACCGGGTTCTACCTTCAAGCCCGCCGTGGCGGTGGCTGCACTGGACAGCGGCCTCATCAACCAGTATTCTACCGTTTACTGCAACGGCGTGTACAACTACTTCAAGGATTACCACCCCCGCTGTACCCGCCACGGCCACAGCGGCAACATCGATGTGGTCACAGCCATCAAGTGGAGCTGCAACATCTTCTTCTATGATGTTGGCCGCCGCCTGACCAGCGATGTGTACGATGCCTATGCCTACAAGCTGGGTCTTGGCCAGCGCACCGGTGTGGAGGTGGGCGAGGCCGTGGGCCGTCTGACCACCAAGAGCGACTCCAACTATATGGCATCGCTGGATGTGCAGGCCGCCATCGGTCAGGGCAACACGGTGGTCTCGCCCATCCAGCTGGCTACCTACGCGGCAACGCTGGCCAACAACGGCACCCGTTACCGCACCCATTTCGTCAAGGCCATTCTGGACACCAACACCGGCGAGGTGCTCAGCGAGACCAAGCCCGAGGTCATGGATGTGATCGAAGGCACCGGCAACACCTTTGAGCTGGTGCGGCAGGGCATGAAGCAGGTGCCCAGCACCATCAGCGACAAAATTTCCAGCTATCCGGTGCCGATCGCCTGCAAGACCGGTACACCTCAGCGCAGTGAGACCTATGCGCCCGGTAAGCACTATCTGAACGCCATGATGGTGGCTTACCTCCCGGCGGATGATCCGCAGATCGCCATTGGCCTTAGCATTGAGTACGGAGGCTATGGTGCCCGTACCGGTGATCTGGTGGTGGACATTGCAAATGCCTATTTTGCCCTGAAGGATGGCAGCCTTGCCCAGCAGGCCGAAGCGGAAAAGGAAGCCGAGCAGGCCCAGCAGGAAGATCAGGCGCAGACCACTGACCCAGCACAGGCCGCTGCAGGCCAGACCACTGGCAATGCCGCAGCCCAGCCTGCACAGATGACACCCGCCGCAGACACCACTGCGCCGGAAACGGCAGCAGAAGGGGAAGCCCAGCCTGCCGTGCAGGACGAGCAGCAGCCCGCCGCAGACACCGAGCAGAACCCCGATGCCATTGCGCCGGAGAACTGAAAACGGGAGACAAAACCGACACGGGAAAGGGCACTGCAGCGGGATTTTGAATGGAAACATCCCTGAAAAGAAAACAAAATTGAATATTCTGTATAAAAACCAGTTGTAAAAGATTGGATTTTGTGATATCATTTCAGGCGAAGGACTTTTTTACAAAAGCGTTCCAATCGTTTAGGAAGAGGAGAGGGTAACGGATGACGATTGCACTCATTGCGCATGACTCCAAAAAGGAGCTGATGGTTCAGTTTTGTACGGCGTACTGCCGCATCCTGAGCCAGCATAAACTGGTAGCGACCGGCACCACCGGTAAACTGATCGCAGAAGCTACCGGCTTACAGGTGCAACGCTTTCTGGCCGGTGTGCAGGGCGGCGACCAGCAGATCGCATCCCGCATCGCCTGCAATGAGATCGACCTGTTGCTGTTCTTCCGTGATCCCATCAACGCAAAGCCCAGCGAACCCAACGAAATGACGCTGCTGCGCCTGTGCGATGTGCACAACATCCCCATGGCCACCAACATTGCCACTGCCGAGGTACTGATCCACGGCTTGGAGCGCGGCGATCTGGATTGGCGCGATATCGTGCATCCCCAGAACTGACAAAACGATTTGGAATGGCTCCGCGTGTGCTGCGCCATATTCAGCGGAAATTATATTGATAATGCGAAAATCGGGAACATCTGCGGATGTTCCCGATTTTCATTTTCACGGGAATGGGGTCCGAACCGCAGAATGCATTTCTGCCGCCGTGCGGCTGTTTCCGCAGGAAGCAAAAACAGCAGATGCCGTGTGCCGCAGCGGCCTTGCCTGTAAAAAAGAATTCCGGAAAATCCGCAGATTTTCCGGAATTCTAATATAAAAATAATGTTTCCGCTGAATATGGCCAGAGTGCAACGGAGGCCATTTGAAACGTACGGTTAAACTTTAAAATCCTCGGCCATCTCCGCCACATCTTCCGGGGCAAAATCGCCAAGCGGCAAGATCAGCCGTGCCAGCGTTTCCTGCGGCAGAGCTGCAAGAATCGTGCTGTCATCACTGCCGGTGCCTGCGGGCGGGCAGACGGTGTGCACGCCGTCTGCACCGGTCTCCACCCGGGCACGGTGAGTGGTTGCCACATATTGCATCCCAAGCTTGTCTGCAGCCGTCAGCAGGGCGGCAAACAGCGGCGTGCCGCCTTCGCCCAGAACGTCTGCGTCCTGCCCGGCCAGTGCTTCGGCGTTCAGCACGATGCACTCGATGCCAAGGGCCTCTGCTGCCTTTTTGGCGCTTTCCGCATCGGCGGTCTGTTCTGCTGCCAGCCGCACGGCAGCGCCCGCCACGGCAAAGCCCTGCTGCTGTAAAATGCGCACAGCTACGGCGCATTCTCTGCTGCCGTCCATCTGCACCAGAACCTTATCCTGACTCTCGTAGGTGTCGAACCCACTGCCGGGCAAAAATGTGTCGCTCATGTTCCCTGCCTCCCGCCATGTGCTTTGCTTTGGGCCACGGCCAGCTGGTCGCAGCGTTCGTTCTCCGGGTGGCCTGCGTGGCCCTTGACCCAGACGTAGGTGATCTTGTGCCGGGCTTCCTGCTCCAGTGCCTGTGCCCAGAGGTCCGGGTTCAGGGCGGGGGAGCCATCTGCTTTTTTCCAGCCCCGGCGCTGCCAGTTTTTGGCCCAGCCCTTCTGAAGCCCGTTGATGACATACTGGCTGTCGGAGCACAGCCGTACCTCGCACGGCTCCTTGAGCTGGCGCAGTGCTTCGATAAAGGCTGTCAGCTCCATGCGGTTGTTGGTGGTGCTGTCGTCGCCGCCGCTCAGCTCTTTTTCGTAAACTTTGCCGTTAAAACGGTAGCGCAGCACGGCACCCCAGCCGCCCGGGCCGGGATTGCCGCTGCATGCGCCGTCGGTGTACACTTCGACCTGCTTCATGCGGTTCTCCTTCTAAAATGAGTTGCTTCTATTTAGCGCTATTTTCCGGCTTCTGTCAAGTGCGAATGTATATTCCGTGCTGGAGCTGCCAAACCTTGGAATTGACAAAAACGCCGGGAAATACTATACTTATCCTAACAAAATGCGTATAGGGGCGCACCGCAGGCGTGTGCCCGGGCGTTCCAACAGAAAAGCCACGGTCGCATCGAGCAGATGGACCTATCTGGCACAAAACCTCTTACGGAACAGGCAGCGGTTTGCAAAAAACACGCTGAGAAATAAATTCTATACGGTGCATCCAACGGAAGCCGATGCGATTTTTCAAGGTGCTTCCCATGCACAGCGCGGCTGTTCCCACAAGCGGGGACGGCCTGCGCTGTAATTATTTTGGAGGTCAGAATGGCACAGTCGAAAGAAAATACCAATAATTCCGCACGCAGCAAGGCAACAGCTGCTGCTCAGAGCACCGGCGCACCCGCCGCGCAGACGGGCGAAAAGCGCCCCCGCACCACCCGCCGCCCTTATTATAACCGTCGGCCCCGCCGCCCGCAGCAGCCCAGAGAGGCCGCTGTGCCCATCCACATCTACCCGCTGGGTGGTCTGGGCGAAGTGGGCAAGAACATGACCGTGTACGAGTGCAACGGCGACATGATCATCGTGGACTGCGGCCTTGTGTTCCCGGACAGCGACATGTACGGCGTGGACATGGTCATCCCGGACTTCACCTTTGTGGTGCAGAACAAGGATAAGATCAAGGGCCTGCTCATCACCCACGGCCACGAAGACCACATCGGCAGCATCCCGTATCTGCTGCAGAAATTTGATCTGCCCATCTATGGCACCCGCCTGACCTGCGGCCTGATCCGCAACAAGCTGGAGGAGTTCGGTCTGGCAGGCAAGACCAAGTTCGTGGAGATCACCCCCAGACAGAAGATCAAGCTGGGCTGCTTTACCATTGAGCCCATCCATGTGAACCACTCCATCCCGGATGCGGTGGCCTTTGCCATCGACAGCCCGGCTGGCACCATCATCCAGACCGGCGACTTCAAGATCGATTACACTCCGCTGGCCTGCGGTGTCACCGACCTGTCCACACTGGCCGAGTACGGCCAGCGCGGCGTGCTGGCTCTGCTGAGCGATTCCACCAACTCCGAGCGCCCGGGCTTTACCGCCACCGAGCAGAAGGTGGCTGCAGGCGTGCGCAATCTGTTCGCCCGTGCCCGCAACAAGCGGATCATCATTGCCACCTTTGCTTCCAACATCTACCGCGTGCAGCAGATCATCGATCTGGCCGTGGAGGATGGCCGCAAGGTGGCATTCAGCGGCCGCAGCATGGTGAACAACACCGCCATGGCGCAGGAGCTGGGCTATATGCACATCCCGGAGGGCACCCTCATCAGCGTGGATGAGCTGAACCAGTATCCTCCGGAGCAGGTAGTGCTCATTACCACCGGCAGCCAGGGCGAACCCTTGAGTGCCCTTTCCCGTATGGCGTCCTGCAGCCACCGTCAGGTGCGCGTGGGCCCCGGCGACTTCATTATCATTTCGGCAAATCCCATTCCCGGCAACGAGAAGAGCGTGACCAAGATCGTCAACGGTCTGCTGCTGCTGGGTGCAGAGGTCATTTACGAGAGCATGTACGATGTGCATGTTTCCGGCCACGCCTGTCAGGAAGAGCAGAAACTCATGCTCACCCTGACGAAGCCCAAGTATTTCCTGCCGGTGCACGGCGAGTACAAGCAGCTCAAAAAGCATGCCCTCACCGCTGCCAGCCTTGGCATCCCTACCAGCAACATTCTGATCGCGGAGAACGGTTCCAATGTCATTCTCAGCCAGGACGAGATAAAGCTGGGTGAGCCTGTCACCGCCGGTGCAGTGATGGTGGACGGCCTTGGCGTGGGCGACGTGGGCAATGTGGTCCTGCGCGACCGCAAGCACCTGTCCGAGGACGGTCTGGTCATCATTGTGGCCACCGTGGACAGCAAGACCGGCAAGGTGCTGGCCGGCCCGGACCTTGTGAGCCGCGGCTTTGTGTATGTGCGCGAGAACGAGAGCCTGATGGACGGTGCACAGAGCATCGTGGAAAATGCGCTGGACCGCTGCGTGGATGAACATGTGCGCGATTGGAACAGCGTCAAGACCCGCGTGCGCGAGGCACTGAGCAGCTATATCTATCGGCGCACCAAGCGCAGCCCGATGATCCTTCCCATCCTGATGGAGGTCTAATCCGGGCACGCTGCCGCAAACAATGCGGCGGAAGGCAGGAGATTTGATGAAACAAAAACCAAGATGGACATTGGAGATGCTCACCGCCAGTCTGGCCGTGCTGTGCGGCCTGCTGGTGCTGGTGCTGCTGATCCAGCGGCCCACGGCATGGCCGGCGCTGCTGGCACTGGTGGTGCTGTGGGGCGTTGTGGTGGTGCTGTTCCGCTGCCAGCTGCGCAAGTGGGTGGCCCGGTGGATGTGCGGCGGCAGCTTTGAAGGCTCCAAGCTGCAGTTCAGTCTGGAGCCGCTCTCTCAGCCGGCCGCGCTGCTTTCCGGTGAGACGGTGCTGTGGTACAATGCACAGTTCCGCACCCGCCTGTTGAACGGACAGGATGCGCTGGTGAACCGCGTGCAGAAGGTGCTGCCCGGCCTTGATCTGCAGCAGTGCCGCAAGCAGGAGGGCCAGCTGCTGACCCTCGCGGACGGCATGTGGAGCGTACACAGCTCCACGGTGCCCGGCGATGCGGAGAGCATGACCCTTCTGGTGCTGAACGAGGAGACCGCCCTGCGCAAGGTGGAGGCGGAATACAAAGCCAGCCGTCCGGGCTATCTGGTGTTTCTGGTGGACGGCTACGACGATGTGTTCGGTGACATGCTGGACAGCGAGCGTGCCCGCCTGCTGGAAGGCATCAACCGCACGCTGGAGGATATGATCGGCCGGGGCAGCGGCTTTTTGCGCCGTGTGGCCAGCGGCCGCTATATCGCTGTGGTGGAAGAGCGCCAGATGGAGCAGTTCGCCAACCGGGGCTACGATGTGCTGGACAAGATCCGTGCGCTGGATCCCAGCGTGAACCTTTCGCTGTCCATCGGCATTGGCCGCGGGGCCAAGACCCTGCGGGAAGCCCAGGATATGGCCGTGCAGGCGCTGGATATGGCGCAGGGCCGCGGCGGCGATCAGGCCGCTGAAATGACACCGGACGGCTTTACGTTCTACGGCGGCGTGAGCCACGGTGTGGAAAAGCGCAGCAAGGTGCGCAGCCGCATCGTGGCCGATCAGCTGGTGAAGCTGATCAAGGAAGCCGACCATGTGGTCATCATGGGCCACCGCATGAGCGACCTGGATGCCATCGGCTCTGCCGAGGGCGTGCTGCGCATCTGCAAAATATGCGATGTCCCGGCGGTGATCGCGGTGCGGCGTGACGCTACCCTTGCGGGCAGCCTGATCGATGCATTGTGCCGTGCAGGCCAGAAGGACGACTTTATCGACCCGAAGGACGCACTGCCCATCATCTCCAAGCGCACCTTGTGCATCGTGGTGGATACATATCAGGTGGGCCTTGTGGAAAGCAAGGATATTCTGGAAAAATGCGGCAAGGTAGCCGTAATCGACCACCACCGCAAGGGCGTGGGCTATATCGAGAACCCGGCGCTGGTCTGTCATGAGCCGTATTCTTCCTCGGCCAGTGAGCTGGTCACGGAGCTTTTGCAGTACGTGGGCGAGCGCGACGACAAGCCCAACCGTGTGGAGGCCGAGGGCCTTTTGTCCGGCATCATGCTGGATACCCGCGATTTTACCCTGCACACCGGTGTGCGTACCTTTGAAGCTGCCGCTGCGCTGCGCCGCTATGGCGCGGAGACGGAGCGGGTGCGCCAGCTGTTCGATGTGACAATGGTGGAGTACAATGCCAAGGCAGATCTGGTGGAAAAAGCACGCATGTACAAAAATTGCGCGATCTCCGTCAGCGGCGAGGTGGCGCCGGAAGCCCGCGTGGCCATTGCACAGGCGGCAAACGATCTGCTGACCATTCAGGGCGTGGATGCCAGCTTTGTGGCAGTGCAGGTGGGCACAGGCGTGAACATTTCGGCCCGCAGTCTGGGTGCCGTGAACGTGCAGGTGATCATGGAATCTTTGGGCGGCGGCGGCCACCAGACCATGGCAGCAGCACAGCTCAAGCATATCACGCCGGAAGCAGCCCGTGCCCGCATCGAAGGTGCCATCGACAAATACTATGCATCGCAGAAAAAGGGCGATGTAGAAGGAAAATAAACGGAACAGAGAGGATCACACCCATGAAACAGTACGATTACCTGATCGTTGGTGCCGGCCTTTACGGCGCGGTCTTTGCACAGGAAGCAAAAAAGGCAGGCAAGAAGTGTCTTGTGATCGATAAGCGCAGCCACATTGCAGGCAATATCTACACGGAGCCGGTGGAGGGCATCAACGTCCACCGCTACGGTGCACATATCTTCCACACCAACAACAAGGCTGTGTGGCAGTATGTGAACCAGTTTGCAGAGTTCAACCGCTACACCAACAGCCCGGTGGCAAACTACCACGGCGAGATCTACAACCTGCCCTTCAATATGAACACCTTTAATAAGATGTGGGGCGTTGTTACCCCTGCCGAAGCCAAGGCCAAGATCGAAGAGCAGAAGAAGGAAGCAGGCATCACCGACCCGCAGAATCTGGAAGAGCAGGCCATCAGCCTTGTGGGCACCGATATCTACGAAAAGCTTATCAAGGGCTACACTGGCAAGCAGTGGGGCCGCCCCTGCACCGAACTGCCGGCCTTCATTATCAAGCGTCTGCCAGTGCGCTTCACCTACGACGACAACTATTTCAACGCACTGTATCAGGGCATTCCCAATGGCGGCTACACCGCCATGGTGGAAAAGATGCTGGACGGCACCGAGGTGCGGCTGAATGTGGACTATCTGGCCGACCGCGAAAATCTGAACGCTCTGGCCGAGAAGGTGGTCTACACCGGCCCGGTGGATGCCTACTTTGGCTACAAGCTGGGTGCTCTGCAGTACCGCAGCGTCCGCTTTGAGACCGAGGTGATGGACACCGACAACTATCAGGGCAACGCAGTGGTCAACTATACCGATGCGGAAACTCCCTACACCCGCATCATCGAGCACAAGCACTTTGAGTTCGGCACCCAGCCCAAAACGGTCATCAGCCGCGAGTACAGCGCTGAGTGGAAGAAGGGCGACGAGCCGTACTACCCCGTCAATGACGAGAAGAACGGTGCCCTGTATGCCGAGTACAAGAAGCTGGCCGATGCGGAGCCGGACGTGATCTTTGGCGGCCGTCTGGGCGAGTATAAGTACTATGACATGGACAAGGTCATTGAGGTAGCTCTGGACGTGGCGGCAAAGGAACTGAAATAAGAAAACTCCTTCAGTCATCACTTGCGTGATGCCAGCTGTTCCCCTTCTGGCACTTTGTGCCACCTCCCCCGGCCGGGGGAGTCTGTCTCAAAGAAGGAGCCTCTGGCGAAAAGGACAAGCCTTCGGTTTTGCCAAAGGCCCCATCTCAGAGGGGGCTGTCTGCGAAGCGGACTGGGGGAGTTCACTTGAGGATAATGCTGCAATGCGCGCTTCCTCTTGCCCAAAAGCGACAAATGCGCTATACTATAAACACAACAACTGCACCGGTTTTCCGGTGAGAAGTGAGGGATAACATCATGAAAGTGATTCTCAAGCAGGATATCAAGGGCATTGGCAAGAAGGACGAGATCCACGAGGTCTCCGACGGCTACGCCCGCAACTATCTGTTCCCGCGCAAGCTGGCCGCTGTGGCAGATGCCAGCGCTGTGAACGTTGCCCGCAGCAAGGAAGCTGCTGCCGATTTCCACGAGGCTGAGACCGTAGCTGCTGCCAAGGATCTGGCCGCAAAGATCGAGGGCAAGACCGTGACCATCAAGGCCAAGGGCGGTGCATCCGGCCGTCTGCACGGCAAAGTCACCGGCAAGGAAGTTGCCGATGCTTTGGCTCAGCTGGCAGGCGCACCCATCGATAAGAAGAAGATCGAGCTGGAGACCAAGGATATCAAGGATGCCGGTGTGTTCAACGGCAAGGTTCGTCTGCACGTTGGTGTGGTCGCTTCTTTCAAGATCATGGTGGAAGTGGAACAGGCCTGATTTTTCTGCCATCTGCGCCCCCTCACAGCAGGGGGCGCTTTTTGGCTTTTCAGCGAAATGATGCAAAAGGATAAACTACCATGCCGAACGAACGACATTATTCCAATGAACTGAATCTGGAAAGCGTGGGCATCAACCTGCCCTACAACATGCAGGCAGAGCAGAGCGTGCTGGGTGCGGTGCTGCTCAAACCGGAAACGCTCACCGACTTGGTGGAGATCATCCGGCCGGAGATGTTCTACACCCGGCAGAACGCGCAGATCTACTCCGAAATGCTGCGCCTGTTCACCGCCGACCAGACCATCGACTTTGTGACATTGCTGGACGCTGTTATCTCGGACGGCGTGTTCCCCAGTGCCGACGAAGCAAAGGTGTACCTGACCGGCCTTGCCGAGACGGTGCCCAGCATCTCCAATGTGAAGGCCTATGCCCAGATCGTGCAGGAAAAGTATCTGGTGCGCCAGCTGATGGGCGTTGCAAAGGACATCCTGCAGGATGCCGGAGATGAGCCGGATGCCGACCTGCTGCTGGAAAACGCGGAGCAGCGCATTTATGAGATCCGCTCCGGCCGCGATTCCAGCGCACTGACACCGCTTTCCTCCAGCATGGTGGAGACCCTGACCAACCTGCAGAAGATCAGCGGCCCGGATGCGGACAAATACAAGGGCATCCCCACAGGCTTCCGCCTGCTGGATACGGTGCTCACCGGCCTTGGCCGCGGCGACCTCATCATCCTTGCGGCCCGCCCCGGTATGGGCAAGACCAGCTTTGCGCTGAACATCGCCACCCGCGTGGCCATGCAGCAGAAGGTGCCGGTGGCCATTTTCAGCTTGGAAATGACCAAGGAACAACTCACGAACCGCATCCTTTCTGCCGAGGCCGGCATCGACAGTCAGGCATTCCGCACCGGTGCCCTGCGCGCCGAGGACTGGGAATATCTGGCCCTTGCCACCGAAAAGCTGCACGATGCACCCATCTATATGGACGATACCTCCGGCATCACCATCACCGAGATGAAGGCGAAGATCCGCCGGGTGAATCAGGACCCCACCCGCCCGAATGTGGGTCTCATCGTCATCGACTATCTGCAGCTGATGACCACCGGCCAGCGCAGCGAGAACCGCGTGCAGGAGATCAGCTCCATCACCCGAAACCTCAAGATCATGGCAAAGGAAATGAATGTGCCCATCATCGCACTTTCTCAGCTGTCCCGTGCGGTGGAAAAGCAGGGCAACAATTCCAGCCACCGGCCCCAGCTTTCCGACCTGCGCGATTCTGGTTCTATCGAGCAGGATGCCGACTGCGTTCTGTTCCTGTACCGCGATTCCTACTATGCCAGCCAGAACCCGGACGGCGCTGAGGTGGATGCCGATACGGCAGAGTGCATCGTGGCGAAGAACCGTCACGGCGAGACCAGCACGGTGCCGCTGGGCTGGGATGGTGCCCACACCCGCTTTATGGATGTGGACTTTAAACGCTGATGAACAATGAAAAAATTCTGGCGCATGTGCGCATGTTTGCTCTGCGAGAAAAGCTGCTTTGTCCGGGTGAGCCGCTGCACTTGGCTGCGGCAGTGTCCGGCAGGGCAGACAGCATGGCACTGCTGCGTATCCTGCTGGCCCTGCAGCCGGAATTCGGGTTTGTGCTTTCGGCCTGCCATGTGAACCACGGCATGCGCGGTGAGAGCGCCGACCGGGACGAAGCCTTTGTGCGGGCGGAATGCGCCCGGCTGGGTGTGCCGCTGCGGGTGTTCCATGCTGCAGAGATGGCCGACGAAGTGGGCCTGCCGTCGGAACATGCCGGGGAGGACTGGGCGCGCCGCCTGCGCTATGCCTGCTTTGCGCGTTTGTGCGGGGAGGGGATAGATGTCGTTGCAACGGCCCATACTGCAAATGATCAGGCTGAGACCCTGCTGCTGCGGCTGGCCCGGGGCACGGGGCTGCACGGTGCGGCAGGCATCCGGCCAAAGCGCGGGTGCTACCTGCGGCCATTGCTGGCCCTTACCCGGCAGGATACCGAAAGCTTCTGCCGTGCAGCCGGGCAGGCATGGGTCACAGATGAGACGAACGCGACCGATGCCTATGCCCGCAACCGGGTGCGCCGTGCGGCGCTGCCTGCGCTGCAAAGCACCAACGGCGCAGCGGCGGAAAACCTTGCCCGCTTCTGCGAGAAGGCAGCCCGCGCGGATGCCTATTTTGCCCGGAAGGCCGAAGAGCTGCTTTCTGCTGCACGTCTGGATGCGGCACAGGCTGCCATCAAAAGCCCGGAAGCCTGCACGGTGTGGCGGCTGGGCCCACTTTCCGCTGCGGATGCGCTTATTTTGGAAGCAGCCATGCATTCGCTGACGGCTCCCGTGCGTGACGCAGAGGAAAAATATGTGCAGCTGCTGTGCGGCCTTGTGCGGCGCGGCAGCGGTGCGGTACAGCTGACTGACCGGGTGCGCTTTTGTGCCGGAGACGGATGCTTCTGGCAGGAGATTGTGCCGGAACGGCCCCGGCAGCAGGAAGACAAACGGCCGGAAAGCCAGCCCTTTCAGCCGGAAAAACAGGCAGAATACTGCCTTGCGGGCGGCTGGAAGGTGACTGCAGGGCTTTTTACGGCTGATTTTGAAGAAAAAATACAAGTCGTTCATAAAAAAGACTTAAAAAATCAGGCGGATTATGCTAGAATAACTACGTTGTATGCTGGTCTTGTCCTGCGCACCCGCCAGCCGGGAGATGTCTACCGCCCGGCGGGGCGAAGTGTACACAACCGGCTGCGCAAGTGGATGAACGAAACGGGCATCCCGGCCAGCCAGCGCGATCAGCTGCCACTGCTGGCGGCGGGCAGCGAAGTACTGTGGGTCTGCGGTGCGGGCTTTGCCGAGGGCCTTGCCCCGGATGCAGACACTGCGCAGGTGCTGCAGATGGAAATGGAACATAGGGAGGAAATAACATGAGTATGCATGATGATATCAAGACTGTTCTGGTCAGTGAAGAAGAGTTAAAGGCAAAGGTTGCTGAGCTGGGTGCCCAGATCAGCAAGGATTACGAGGGCAAGAACCTTGTTCTGGTGTCCATCCTCAAGGGCTCGGTGGTGTTTATGGCCGACCTGATGCGTGCGGTGAGCATTCCCTGCAGCATCGATTTTATGGTGGTGTCCAGCTACGGTGGCAGCAACACTGTTACCAGCGGCCTTGTAAAGATCATCAAGGATCTGGACGGTGATCTGTCCGGCAAGGATGTGCTGATCGTGGAGGATATTCTGGATACCGGCGTCACCCTCTCGAATCTGGTGCCCATGCTCAAGATGCGCAACCCCAACTCGGTAAAGATCTGCACCATTCTGGACAAGCCCAGCCGCCGCAAGGCCGATATCCAGCCTGACTACGAGGGCTTCCAGGTGCCGGACGAGTTCGTGGTGGGCTACGGTCTGGACTACGATGAAAAATACCGCAATCTGCCTTATGTGGGTGTGCTCAAGCCTGAAGTCTACGAGAAGTGATTTCTCACACTATAATTCATCCAAGAACTGGAGTTGATTTTTTTGCAATCCAAAAGACCCCGTTTCAATCCGCTGATCCTTGCTCTGGCGCTGGCGGCGGTGCTGATGGTCTGGTCGGTGCTGGGCGGCACCGGCGCTGCCAGCAGCTCTTCCATGGAATATTCCACGGTGGTGCATTATTTTGAAAGCCTGCAGGTCACGCAGTTCTCGCTGGACCTGAACACCGGTGTCATCACCATGAACCTCAAGGAAGGCGGCAAGAACAACCTGCCCCTGCCCGATACCACGTCCCAGAGCACCACGCAGGCCACCGGTGGACTGCTGAGCGGTATGCTGTCCTCCTCGGATGAGGATACTGCTGCGCAGAAGAACAGCGACGGCACTGTGACTGTGCGCTACAAGCTGCCCTATGCATCCATGTTCGTCAAGTATGTGGGCGACTACATTGCCGCCTACGATGCCGCAAACCCGGATGCTCCCATGGTGTACGATTATACCCCTGTCAAGGAAAACATCCCATGGATGGAGATCCTGTTCTATCTGGCAATGCTGGGCTGCACCGGCTTCCTGCTGTTCTCCATGATGCGCGGCGGTGCTGGCGGCGGCGGAATCATGAACGTTGGCAAAGCCAAGGTGAAGGACGAGCACGAGAACCAAAAGACAGCCACCTTTGCCGATGTTGCCGGTGAGGACGAGGAAAAGGAAGAGCTGAAAGAGGTCGTGGAGTTCCTGAAAAGCCCGGAAAAGTTCAACACTCTGGGCGCACGCATTCCCCACGGCGTGCTGCTGGTAGGCCCTCCGGGCACCGGCAAGACCCTGCTGGCCCGCGCCTGCGCAGGAGAGGCCGGTGTGCCCTTCTATTCCATTTCCGGCTCTGACTTTGTGGAAATGTACGTCGGCGTGGGTGCATCCCGCGTGCGTGACCTGTTCGATAAGGCAAAGAAGTCCATGCCCTGCATCATCTTCATTGATGAGATCGATGCTGTGGGCCGTCAGCGCGGTGCCGGTCTGGGCGGCGGCCACGATGAACGCGAGCAGACCCTGAACCAGCTGCTGGTGGAAATGGACGGCTTTGAGGCCAACGACGGCATCATCGTCATGGCGGCCACCAACCGTGCCGACATTCTGGATAAGGCCCTGCTGCGGCCGGGCCGCTTTGACCGTCAGGTCTATGTGGGCCTTCCGGATGTCAAGGGCCGTGAGGAGATCCTCAAGGTCCACACCAAAAAGAAGCCGCTGGCCCCGGATGTCTCTCTCAGGGTCATTGCACAGCGCACCGCAGGCTTTGCAGGCGCAGACCTTGAGAACCTTGTCAACGAAGCGGCTCTGCTGGCTGCACGCCGCAACCGCAAGGCCATTACCATGGAGGATATCGAGGAAGCTTCCATGAAGGTGATGGCTGGCCCGGAGAAGAAGAGCCGCGTTGTGACCCCGGAGGAAAAGAAGCTGACTGCTTACCACGAGGCAGGCCACGCTGTGGCGGGCTTCTACTGCAAGCATCACCCCCGTGTGCACGAGATCACCATTATCCCGCGTGGTCAGGCTGGCGGCTACACCATGTATCTGCCTGAGAAAGACCGCAGCTACGTGACAAAGGGCGAAATGTTCGAGGATATTGTTTCCAGTCTGGGCGGCCGCGTGGCCGAACAGCTGATCCTGGAGGATATCTCCACCGGTGCTTCCAATGATCTGCAGCAGGCCACCAACATTGCCCGCCAGATGATCACCAAGTACGGCTTCTCGGAGCGGCTTGGCCCTGTGGTGTACGGTACCTCGCAGGAGGAAACCTTCCTGGGCCGCGATCTGGGTCAGGGCAAGGGCTACAGCGAGACCACCGCTGCCGAGATCGACGGCGAGATGCGGGATATCATCGATGAAGCCTACGAGACCTGCCGCCGCACCCTGACCGAGCACATCGATCAGCTGCACGCGCTGGCACAGGCCCTGATGGAACGCGAGAAGCTCAACGAGCAGGAGTTCAACATCATTATGGCGGGCGGTACACTGCCCCCGCGTGAAGGCGATGAGCCGAAGCCGGAACAGCCTGCTCAGACCGTGCAGGCTGCCCCTGCAGAGACTGCTCAGCAGGCCGAAACTGCTGAATCTGCAGAGACCGCTGAGCCTGCCGAACAGGCCGAAACGGCCCAGCCGCTGCCGGAGACCGCTGCACCGGAAACGCCGGATGCACAGGATCCGCAGAACTGATTTGATCCAAACGGAAAGGAGCGAGTGTCGTGGAGGAAAATTTTAACCCGGTCGCACGGACCCGCGCAAACTATTACACCCCCGGCAGCCCGGTGCAGTTCGTCTGCGTGGAGCTGCTCAAGGGTGATGTCAGCGGGGAGCACGCGGTCTGCCTGACCTTCAAGAATATTTCCAAGGTGACCCTGACCGCGCTGGAGATCCACTTCAAGTGCAAGGGCGTGGACGGCGTGATTCTGTGCGAGGACCGGTTCGAGTACCGTGACTTGGAAGTAAAGCCTGGCGAACTGTTTGGCATGGACGATGCGGTGTTCGTTACCGCAAAGGCCATCACCAGCGTGGATGTTTCGCTGTGCAACGTGTACAACGGCAAGCGGGTGGTGCATCTGGACGGCATCAAGCGCGTGCGCCTGCCTGCCCCCAAGCGCCTGTCTGCTGAGCTGGAAAAGGCGCTGGAGACCC
The DNA here is from genome assembly GCF_036632915.2 of Faecalibacterium taiwanense. Classification (NCBI taxonomy): domain Bacteria; kingdom Bacillati; phylum Bacillota; class Clostridia; order Eubacteriales; family Oscillospiraceae; genus Faecalibacterium; species Faecalibacterium taiwanense. Next base: position 1,328,034 of record NZ_CP155552.1, read on the forward strand.
GCATGAACCGCCCGGAGCTGAAGTATCAGCCGCAGGTGTTTGAAAATGGCTGGTACTGCGCCTGCGGTGCCTTCCACCCGAAGGAGGAGGATACCGTGTACTGCTCGGAGTGCGGCTGCGACCGCATCCTGCTGCAGAACGCGCTGAACACCCTGCTGCAGCCGGAACAGCCTGCCCAGACCGAGCCGGAACTGGAAACGCCTCTTGCCCCGCAGGCCGAAGAGCCTACCCGCATTATGGGCGCAGCGCCCGTGCAGGAGGAGCCGACCCGGATCATGGGTGCACCGTGCCGTGAAGCAGAACCACAGCCGGAAGAACCTGCTGCAGAGCAGACCCGTGTGATGGATGCCGGAATGCGGGCACAGTTCCCGGGCAGGGCATCCCATGCAGCTGCGGACGAAGGCACCCGTGTGATGCCTGCTGCAGCCCGCCGTGCACAGCCGATATCTCAGCAGCCGGAGCCTGCCTATGACGACGAGGAAGAATACGAGGACGAGCGCGACAGCGTGGCCGAAGCGCTGATCCGCTGGGTGCCGCCCATCACTGCCATTGTCTGTGCAGCAGTGGCACTGTGCGGCTTCGTGTATTACCAGTTCGTGCTGTAACACAAACAGCAGCGGAGAGGGCGGTATGCCTTCTCCGCTTTTTTGTATGCCAGAAGAAGGGAGAACCATTATGCCGGAAGAAGCCTTACAGGCTGCCTTTGAGATCAAGACTGCCTGCGATGAGATCAGCCGCCGCCTGCTGCGCTGGCACTGGGAGCACAAACCCGGTGCGCACAGCTTGGGTGCATTGCTGGATCACGTTGCACAGCGCCAGCAGGAAAGCCCGGACTACTACGACCGTATGCCGGATCTTTCCGGCAAAAACAGCTGGCAGCAGCTGGATACCACCATTTGTATGCGGGTTCTGCTGGACCCGGAAAAGGATGCCGCCAAACCGCTGGACCTGCTGGGCAATACCAGCAATCCGGGTGCGGCCCGCCGCGCCTGCAATGCTGTGCGCACCGCTCGCAACGAAGCCGCCCACGCCACCGATCACACCGATGCCGCTCAGGCGGCGATCCTGTTCAACGAGGCGGTGGAGAGCTTGGAAGACGGCTATGTGGGCACGGCTTTCCGCGAGAATGAACTTGCCCGCTATTACCGCGATGCAGAAAATTATCTGGCGCGCTGCGGCGCAAAGGAGCCGATCGTATCCAGCCGTGCGCCGGAAGAAAAAACGGCTGCGCACGAGCCAGCCCGCCAGAGCACAAAGCAGGGCCAGAACCGCAGCACCCAGAGCCGCAAAACGGCCGGCAGCCGTTCCTCCGGCAGCAGAAGCACCACAGCGCGCAGCAGCTCGGCCAAAAGCCGCAGCACGGCAGGCCGCAAAAAGAAACAGAGAAGAACTGGCAATAAAACCGTGTTCATCGTTCTGCTGGTGGTCCTGCTGCTGGGGCTTGCCGTGCGTGCATGGAGCATGGGCGCAGCCTGACCGCCTGTAATGCCCTGCTTCTCAGAAAAAAGCCGTCTTTTGTACACAGTTGCCAGAAAAACAAAAATGCGTTCGGAATAAACCGGGAAAAGCGCATCTTGCGGGATGGGTGAAAGCGGTTTATAATAAGCATGAAAACGTTTACACATAACAATGCATCCCAAAAGAGAGAAGTACTGCAAATGACCATCAGTGATATTGCAAAAATGGCGGGTGTATCCAGTGCGGCGGTCAGCCGCTACCTGAACGGAGGCCCCCTGAGCGAACAGAAGAGGGCTGTCATCCACGAGGTAGTGGAAAAGACCGGCTACCGCCCGGATACCGCCGCCCAGACTCTGCGCACCGGAAAAGTGAATCAGGTGGGGGTGATCGCTCCCAGCATCGGTTCCCAGTCGGTGGGGCAGATCACGGCAGGCATTGCCAGTGAGCTGGATGCAAAGAGCTATCTGATGCTGCTGGGAAACACCGAGCTGGACGCCCAGCGGGAATTGGGCTATCTGACTGCCATGCAGCGCAACCACGTGGCGGGCATCATCCTGCTGGGCAGCTATTATACCCCTCAGCTGGCGCAGGCGCTGAAAAACTGCCGTGTGCCGGTGGTGGTAACAGGCCAGCGTTTTCAGGATGTGGCCTGCGTGTACAACGACGACCGCACTGCAGCCCGGGAACTTGCCCAGCGGATGCTGGACCATGGCCGCAGAAGGATCGTTTATATTGGCGGTACAGAGAGGGACGATGCCACCGGCGTGCAGCGCCGTGAGGGCGTGCAGGATGCGCTGAACGCTGCCGGACTGAACGGCGAACAGATGCCCCGCATCTGCTGCAACGCCTTTACCATGGAGGAGGGCCAGCGCTGTATGCAGGAACTGCTGGTGCGCTGCCCGGATCTGGACGGTGTGGTCTGCGTGACCGACACGGTGGCCTTTGGTGCCATGCGTGCCCTGCGGGAAGCAGGACGGCATGTGGGGCAGGATGTGGGTCTTGCAGGCGTTGGCGACAGCTGGGCTGGCAGCATGATGGAACCGGGGCTGGCAACGGTGCGCTTTTACCAGAAGCAGGTGGGGCAGGAGGCTGCCCGGATCCTGCTGCAGATGCTGGAAGAAAATGGGAGCAGCGGGCCTGTGCGTCAGGTGACGCTGGACTATCAGATCGTGGAGCGAGGCTCCCTTTGATGATAAAGGATAAAAGTATGGGTCGTAAGCTGATTTTTCTGGATATTGACGGCACGCTGCTGCCGCCGGGTGATATGCTCATCCCGGAAAGCACTCTGGCTGCACTGGATCGCGCCAGAGCAAACGGACACAAGCTGTTTTTGTGCACCGGCCGCAACCACCGCATGACCGAACCGCTGCTGCGGCACGACTGCTTTGCGGGCGCAGTGTGCAGCGCCGGCGGCTATGTGCTGTGCGATGGCAAGACTCTGGTGGATATCCCCATGGAGCCGCAGCAGGCTGAAGGCGTGCGCGCGGCGCTGGAACGCAATGGCGTGGAGTGCACGCTGGAAGCCCGGGATGCCACCTTTGGCGGAAGCAAGATGGCTGAGAGGTGGAACTTTATCCACAAAAAGAACGATGCACCGCTGAACAGCGAAGCAGAACGCTGGCGCAAAGCCATGGAAGAGGGCATGTCCATCCTGCCGCTTTCCGATTACAAAGGGGAACCGCTGTATAAGATCGTGTTCATTGCCGACCACGAGAGCGACCTTGCCGAGGCAAAGCAGCTCTATGCCGACCAGTTCGTGTTCTGCGAGAGCAAGCTGGACAGCCTGACCGATGGCTTTGTGAATGGTGAGCTCATCAACCGCAAATTTGATAAGGGCACCGGAATCAAGGCCATCTGTGATCATCTGGGCTGCACGCTGGCGGATACCATCGGCTTTGGTGACAGCGATAATGACCTGCAGATGACCGATGTGGCGGGCATCAGTGTGTGTATGGCCAATGGCTCCGAAAACCTGAAAAAGCGGTGCGACCGCATTGCTCCCTCGGTATACGAGGACGGCATTGCAAAGGAGTTCAAGGCGCTGGGTCTGATCTGAAAAAACAACAAAGGCTGCGGCAGGGATAAGACCCGGGCCGCAGCTTTTTGCTGCCACAGGGTTTTATAAAACGGAAAAACGTGGTAGAATAAACCAGAATACCGGGTTCAAGGCCCGGCAAAAAGGGAGGAATTGAAATGCGTTCCGTTCTGGAAGTATGTGTGGACAGCACTGCCAGTGCACTGGCAGCAAAGCGCGGCGGTGCCAGCAGGCTGGAACTGTGTGCCGACCTGATCGTGGGCGGTACAACGCCCAGCCTTGCGCTGGTGCGTCAGGTCAAGGCGGAGACCGGCCTGCCGGTGCGTGCTCTGCTGCGGCCCCGGTTCGGAGATTTCTGTTACGACAGCTACGAGCTTGCCCAGATGGAACAGCTGGCCGCAGAGCTGGTGGAGGCCGGGGCGGATGGTATCGTGACCGGTGTGCTGACCCCGGAAGGGCAGCTGGATGCGGAGGCCATGCGGCCCATTTATGCGGCTGCGCGCAGGGCAGCGGAAAAGGCAGGCCGTCCGGTGGCGTGTACCCTGCACCGTGCCTTTGATGTCAGCGCCGACCCCTTTGCGGCACTGGAAACGGTCCGGAGCATGGGCCTTTGTACCATCCTCACCAGCGGGCAGGCGGCGAGTGCCCCAGAGGGAGCGGAGCTTCTCGGCCGACTGGTGGAGCGGGCAGGGGACAGCGTGGAAATTCTGGTAGGTGCCGGTGTCACGGCACAAAACATCCCGGCACTGGCCGCACAGACCGGGGCACATGCGTTCCACCTTTCCGGCAAGCAGGTGCTGCAAAGCCGCATGACCTTCCGCCGCGAGGGTGTGCCCATGGGGCTGCCGGGCTTTTCAGAGTTTGAGGTATGGCAGACGGGTGAAGAAAACATCCGTGCTGCACGGCAGGCACTGGATGCGATCAAGAACAACTAAAACGAAAGCGCTCTCCCAACGGAAACCCAGTGGGAGAGCGCTTTTTTATGATGATGAATTTGAAGGGTGAAGATAGCTTAGTAATGCAGCTCGTCGCCGGTCAGTGCTTCCAGCACCGGCAGCATGGCAGCGGCTTCGGCTTTGGCAGCGGGCAGATCCATATCGCGGTAGTTGCCGCATTCCACTTCGCTGGCACCGGGCACAGCGCCCTCAAAGCCAGCCATGAAGCGGAAGGATTCCACCGTCAGCTCCAGTGCCTCGGCGGGAGTCAGGCCGCGGGTGAGCAGATAGAAGCCGGTGCGGCAGCCCATGGGGCCAACGTAGATCACGCTGTCTTTAAAGGCGCTGTTGCGTGCATAGGTGGCAAACAGATGCTCCAGCGTGTGGGCGGCACCGGTGGACAGGTAATCGCCGTGATTGGGCCTTTTCATGCGGATGTCCCATGTGAGAACATCGCCGTCCTGACGGCTCGGATACATGCCGCGGTCCAGTTTGGTATGGTCAACACAGAAGCTTGCAATGCGTTCCATGATCTTCTCCTTTGGCTTATGCCTGCAGGCGCTGCACGCTGCCGTGAGCGCAGTCCACAGCGATCATCAGACCGTCACGGATGTGGCTGGTAGCACCGGCGGCACCCACAACGGTAGGCTTGAGCAGGGCCTTGCCGGCAATGGCAGCGTGGCTGTTCAGGCCCGGCTCTTCCACCACCAGAGCGGCGGCATCACGCACGTAACTCAGCATTTCGTTGCTGGTGGAGGGCACCACCAGAACCATGCCGGGCTTGAACTTTGCACGCACCTCTTCCAGCGTGCGGCAGACGCAGGCCTTGCCGGTGGCGCTGGTCACGTCGGCATTCTCGCGGCCAACGCCCACACCGGTAGCCAGACAGTTGCCTACCATGTGGATCTTGATCATGTTAGTGGTGCCGGACACGCCCACAGGCACGCCTGCGGTCACAACGGCCAGCTCACCGTTGTGCAGGTAGCCGTTCTCCTTGGCCAGAGAGGTGGACATCTCGATCAGCTCATCGGTGCTGTGTGCCAGAGGCATCATCAGCGGGGTGATGCCCCAGCTCAGGGCCAGCTGACGCTGCACCTGCTCCTTCATCACGCAGGCGATGATGGGCTGCTCCGGGCGGTACTTGCTCAGCAGACGGGCGGTGTTGCCGGACTCGGACACGGTGACGATGGCGGCAGCGTTCACGTCCTTGGCGGTCAGGCAGGCAGCGTGTGCAGTTGCATCGCTCACGCTGATCTTGCCGGTGTTCTCGGTGAGGGGAACAAAGCGGGCGTGATTCTCCTGCTCGGTGCGCTCAGCAATGGCAGACATGGTCTTGAGGGCCTCCACGGGGTAAGCACCGGCAGCAGTCTCGCCGGAAAGCATGATGGCAGAGGTGCCGTCGTAGATGGCATTTGCCACGTCAGAGATCTCGGCGCGGGTGGGACGGGGGTTCACGATCATGCTGTCCAGCATCTGGGTAGCGGTGACGATGGGCTTGCCAAAGGAGAAGGAGCGCTCGATGATATTCTTCTGAATGCCGGGCAGCTCGGTAAAGTCAATCTCAACGCCCAGATCGCCGCGGGCCACCATGACAGCATCGGCTGCAGCCAGAATGCTGTCGATGTTGTTCACGCCCTCACGGTTCTCGATCTTGGCGATGATGCGGATATCGGAATCATATTCGTTGAGCAGGTTACGGATATCGTACACATCCTGCGCGGTGCGCACGAAGGAAGCAGCGATGAAGTCAAAGCCCTGCTGTGCGCCAAAGATGATATCGTCGCGGTCGCGCTGGCTCATATACGGCATGGACAGATGCACGCCGGGCACATTGACACCCTTCTTGTTCTTGATCTTGCCGTTGTTCAGCACCTTGCACACGATGTCGGTGTCGTTCACGGTGATGATCTGCAGCTTGATCAGGCCGTCGTCCAGCATGATGGTGCCGCCGGGCTGCACGTCCTGCGGCAGGTCCTTATAGGTGATGGAGCAGATCTCCTTGGTGCCTTCCACCTCGCGGGTGGTCAGGGTGAAGGTCTGGCCGGCTTCCAGCATTTCAGTGCCGTTCTTGAAGTCCTTCAGGCGGATCTCGGGGCCTTTGGTGTCCAGCAGGGCGGCGACCGGCTTGCCCAGCTCTTCACGAATGGCCTTCAGCTTTTCAAAGCGGCCCAAATGCTCTTCGTGAGAGCCGTGGGAAAAATTAAAACGGGCAACATTCATGCCGTTGGCGACCAGCTCGCGCAGAACGCCTTCCTGATCGGTGGACGGGCCCAGAGTGCAGATGATCTTTGTTTTTCTCATATACTTTTACTACCTCCAACTACAACTTCACATTCTCTATTTTGCGGCAGGCTGTCCGCTGTCATACAGGCAGCTGCACGTGGCCAACGGGAAAAATCCCGTGCTGTGGTACAAAAGCGGAAAAATCCTGTGGTTCAAAACTTTTCCACCTATTATTATATCCGCTGGGATACAATAGGGCAAGGAAAACTTTGCGCTGTGGCTGAATTTTTTAGGCGGTCAAGAAATCTTTGCCACGGAATGACGCATTTACGTTTAAAAATGAAAAAACGCCCGGTCAATTCGTGAACAAAATGACGAACATTTTGGTGAAAATGACGGATATTTGCGGGAAGGCGAAAAAGCTTGCATCCGGCACAGGATTTGCTTATAATGATAAGTAAAGATAGTATCACTTATCCGGGGCAGGTCCCCGGAAGAAATGGAGAAAAAACGATATGGAAAAGCGTGTTTTTCTGATCGTCCTCGACAGCTTTGGAATCGGTGCAGAGCCGGATGCCGCCGCCTTTGGCGATGAGGGCACCAACACCCTGGGTGCCATTGCAAAACACCCCAACTTCAACTGCCCCAACCTGCAAAAGATGGGCATGTTCAACATTGATGGCGTGACCGCAGGCGAAAAGACCGCAGCGCCCATCTGCTCCTTTGCCCGCCTGCAGGAGCAGAGCATGGGCAAGGATACCACCATTGGTCACTGGGAGATCGCCGGTGTGGTAAGCCCCAAGCCGCTGCCCACCTTCCCGAACGGCTTCCCGGATGAGCTGATCCACGAGTTTGAGGAAAAGACCGGCCACAAGGTGCTGTGCAACAAGCCTTACTCCGGCACGCAGGTGCTGAAGGATTACGGCGAGCAGGCCATGAAAGAAAACGCCCTTATCGTCTACACCAGTGCCGACAGCGTATTTCAGGTGGCCGCCAACGAAGAGCTGGTGCCGGTGCATGAGCTGTACCGCTACTGCGAGATCGCCCGCGAGATGCTCAAGGGTGAGTACGGCGTGGGCCGCGTGATCGCACGCCCCTTCCTGGGCCACACTGCGGATACCTTCTACCGCACCACCAACCGCCACGACCTGAGCCTCAAGCCGCCCCGCGCTACCATGCTGGATCTGCTGAAAGATGCTGGCAGGGATGTGATCGCTGTTGGTAAGATCTTTGACATCTTCGACGGTGAGGGTGTGACCGAGAAAATCAAAACCACTGGCAATACCAACGGCATCGCCTTTACCAAGGCCCTGCAGACCCGCGACTTTGAGGGCCTTGCCTTTGTAAATCTGGTGGACTTCGATATGCTCTACGGACACCGCCGCGATGTAGCAGGCTATGCCGCCGCTGCCACCGAGTTTGACAAGTTCGTGGCCGACTTCATCCCCGGAATGCGGGAGGGCGATCTCCTCATGGTCACCGCCGACCATGGCTGCGACCCGTCCTATACCAAGACCACCGACCACACCCGCGAGTATGTGCCGTACCTGATCTGCGGCAAGGGCGTGAAGCCTGGCGTTGACCTTGGCACCCGTCTGTGCTTTGGCACCATCGCCCAGACCATCTGCGAGTATCTTGATGTGGATGCTTCCTCTCTGGACGGCAAGAGCGTCTGGAACGAGATCAAGGCATAATTATTTTGAATGAGAAAGCCGCCTGCATTGGTTCAAGATGCAGGCGGCATTTTTATGCAGTTTATCGGCACGGACTTTCTGGTGAAAAAGCAAAACAGGAAATGACCGCAGTCGTTTCCTGTTTTGCAAATAAAATAATATTTCCGCGATAGAGTCCGGAGCTTGCGCGGAGGACATTTCAAATCGTCAGGCCGCGTCGTTCTGCTGCGAAGCAGCATCCTGAATGGCACCCCAGATGGAGGAAGCCGCATTGTAGATGGACGATGCAGCCTGTTCCACCTCTTCCTGCGTGGGCAGGGAGATAGACGGGGCTTCGGCAGGTGTGTCCCCGCCGGTCTCGCCCTCGGCGGGAGCTTCCGGCTCCGGCGTCTGGGTGTCGGCAGGCTGCTCTGCAGGCTGGTCAGCCGGGACGGTCTCTTCCGGCAGGCTGTCGGCGGGCACTTCTTCGGGAACGCTCTCCGCAGGCACCTCCGAAACGGCAGCGTTCGGGTCGGTGGTGGGGGTGAACACATCGGTCTTTTCCGGCTTCTGGGTGGTGTCGGCAACGGTGCCCTCACCGCCCAGCACGGACGCGATCATTTCCCTGGCCTTGCTCACAGAAGCATCGTCCGGTTTCATGACGTAGAGCTTCTGTCCCTTGGCAGAGTAGCACTTGGTGCTGCTGGAGCTTGTGCCGGTGACGGTATAGCTTTCAATATCCCACTCGGCAAAGTCGCTCAGTTGCATCCGTACCAGCGCACTGATCTGATCCTGTGAAAAGCTGGTCACAAAGCAGTCGGAGGCGGCATCCATGATCTTGGAAAAGCCCATCAGCAGGGCAGGGGACTTGATCTTGTTCAGCATGGCATCGATCACCTTCATCTGGTTGATGCCGCGCTGGATATCGCCGGACGCAAAGGCGTGGCGTTCGCGGGCAAAGGCCAGTGCGGACTTACCGTCCAGATGGTTCCAGCCCTCCACAAAGGTGGTGGGGTCATAGTAGCCGGGGCTGCCCACAGAAGTGAACGCCTGATCGGAGTAGACATCCACGCCGCCCAGCGCATCGATGATGCTGATGAAGCCCGCAAAGTTGATGCGGATGTAATGGTCCACATTGACACCGTACAGATTGCCCAGTGTGGCCATGCTGGTTTCCACGCCGTACAGACCGGCGTGAGTCAGCTTATCCTTGCTGTCAGTGCCGGCAAGGTCTACGTAGTAGTCGCGCGGGGTGTTGATCAGGGCCACCCTCTTGGTGACAGGGTTCACGGCAGCAAGGATATTCACGTCGCTGCGGGCATTTTCGGTCAACTCGCCGCGGGTGTCCACGCCGCTGAGGTAGATCACAAACGGCTCCTTGGTGATCTTGTTGGCCTCGGCACCGGTGAGCAGGCCAGAGGTCATGCTGCCCAAGGCAGAAAGGCCCTGCTGGGCCCAGAAGCAGCCCAGTGCCATGGCAGCGCACAGGAACACCGAAAATACCCGGGCCACCTTGCCGGGAACATTGTACTCCTGACAGCGCTTTACCAGCAGCCACAAAAGCGCCAGCAGCGCGGCCAGAATGACCAGATACAGCACCGGCAGCATCTGGGTGCGCCACAGCTGCACCAGTGCCAGAATGCTTAAAATACCTTGTAAGATCAGCAAAATTTTCCCCCACTTGGAAGGTACTGCCACGGCTCCATCCACGGGCGGATGGGCCTTGGGCGGTACGGGTGTGTTGTGGCCGCTGCGCGGCGGCTTCTGGGGAGGCTGGGCCGGAGGCGGTGTGCTGGGCTGTTCCGGCGGCAGCTCGGAAAAAAACGCCGAGCTGTCTACCTCGATGGGCGCAGTATCCTCAGAGCCTTCCTTGCGGCTGATGTGCCGCAGAGAACGGTAATCTTCGTGGGAACGATCGTTTTCATCCATCATTCAAAACCACTCCTTTTTGTCAGGAAACAGGTACAATGGTCAGCACTGCACGGGCCGGAAGGCAGGTGGCGGTCTGATCTTCGTTGGAAAGCCAGCCAAAGCCTTCACAGATGTGATCCGGGCAGGGCGAATCCACGAACCGGGCTGCACCGTCCTTGATCTGAATGTGGACGGTATAGTAACCGGTGTCCACATCATAGGTCTCATCCACGTCCAGCGGCAGGTTCATGGTGGTGTTGTTGTCGCCGTAGATCAGCTCGGCCCGCAGCCCGGAGCCGGAAGCGTGCACGCGGCGCACCACCAGCAGCACAGCGGCAATGGCCAGAATGACCACGGCAAAGAGAAGATTGGTAAGCAGCTTTTTGTTTTTCATGCGTTAATCCTTGATCTGTAATTGTTCCAGCTCGGCCAGCCACAGTGCGGCACAGGCATCGCTGGGCATCCGCCAGTCGCCGCGGGGCGAAAGGGTCACGCTGCCCACCTTGGGGCCGTCGGGCAGGCAGCTGCGCTTGAACTGTTGGGCAAAGAACCGCCAGTAGAAGTTGCGCAGCCACTTGTACAGCACGCTGTCTGGGTACTCCGGCCGGCCTGCGAATGCAGCCTTTGCCAGCCGGAAGATCTTGGCCGGGCCAAAGCCGAAGCGCAGCACCTGATACAGGTAGAAATCGTGCAGCTCGTAGGGTCCCACAAGGTCCTCGGTCTTCTGCGCGATCTCGCCGTCCTTGGCAGGCAGCAGCTCCGGGGAGACGGGCGTATCCAGAATATCCAGCAGTACCGTGCGCAGAGCATCGGTGGCGGCAATGTCGGCTTCGTAGCGCACAAGGTGGCGCACCAGCGTTTTGGGCACACCGGCGTTCACACCGTACATGCTCATGTGGTCGCCGTTGTAGGTGGCCCAGCCCAGCGCCAGCTCCGAAAGGTCGCCGGTGCCCACTACAAGGCCTCCGGTGCGGTTGGCGGTATCCATCAGCTCCAACGTGCGCACGCGGGCCTGTCCGTTTTCAAAGGTGACATCCAGCACGCTCTCGTCCTGACCGATGTCCGCAAAATGGCTGTGCACGGTGTTGGCGATATCGATCTCTTTAAAGGAGACCTGCAGCTCATCGCACAGGATCTCTGCGTTGCTGCGGGTGCGCTTCGTGGTGCCAAAGCAGGGCATGGTCACAGCCAGCACATCCCGGGCGGGGCGGCCCAGCTGCTTCATGGCACGCACGGCCACCAGCAGCGCAAGACAGCTGTCCAAGCCGCCGGAAATGCCGATGACCGCCGTTTTGGCGTGGGCATGATCCAGCCGTTTGGCAAGGCCGTCCGCCTGCATCTTCAAAATAAGCTCACAGCGCTCGGCGCGGCGCTTGGGGTCGCCGGGCACAAAGGGCGCGGGGTCGATCCAGCGGGTCAGCGTGGTCTCTGCCGGTTCCAGATCGAACTCCACGGTCTGGTAGCCCTCGCCGCTCAGCTCAAAACTGGTGTTGCGGGCACGCTCGGCTTCCATGCGCTGGCAGTCAATCTCGGTCTCGGCACAGCCGCCATCAAAGGGAGCGTTCTCCGCCAGAATAGTGCCGTTCTCGGCGATCAGGTCGTGGCCGGCGAACACCATGTCCTGCGTGCTCTCACCGTGCCCGGCGGAAGCATACAGGTAGCCGCACAGCAGGCGGGCAGACTGGTTGGACACCAGCGCCCGGCGGTACTCGGCCTTGCCGACGGTCTCATCGCTGGCGGAAAGATTTGCGATCACGGTCGCACCGGCCAGCGCGTGGAAGGTGGAGGGCGGCAGGGCGCTCCACAGATCCTCGCAGATCTCCACACCCAGCACAAAGCTGGGCATCTGGCGGCAGCGGAACAGCAGGGAGGTGCCAAAGGGCACCTGCTGACCACACACCTCCACCAGCTCCACCTCGGTGCTGCCCGGGGTGAACTGGCGCTTTTCGTAGAACTCGCCGTAGTTGGGCAGATAGGTCTTGGGCACAAGACCCAGAATGCGGCCATGGCATAGCACGGCGGCGCAGTTGTACAGCTTGCCGTGCACCAGCAGCGGCAGGCCCACCAGCGTGACAACGTCCAGTGCTTTTGTTTCATCAAGCAGGGTGCTCAGGGCATCCAGTGCACCGGTCTGCAGCGTGCGCTGCAGAAACAGGTCGCCGCAGGTATAGCCGGTCAGGCAGAACTCGGGGAACACGGCCAGCTTTACGCCGCGGGCTGCAGCTTTGTGCAAAGCATCCGTGATCTGCCGGACATTATAGGCGCAGTCGGCCACCCGCAGTGCGGGAGAAAGGGCGGCTGCTTTCAAAAAACCATCTTTCATCGGAGGATTTCACATCCTGTCTTTCTTAGTTGACTGCAATTTCCTGCAGTGCACATAGTATACCACAAACAGACCCAAACGGGAAGTAAAAGAACAATGACAAAAACAAAACAGCCGCGCTCTCTCCATCTCGCACTGCCCGACGGAGAAAGCGGGCAAGACAAAAAATAAAAAATCCCACACAAAAATGTGCGGGAATCAAAGACTGAAAAAATGGAAAACGAGATAGACCGTAAGCCGGGTTCTGTATTAAACGACGATCTGTCTAGACCTGCCATTGCTGACAGGTTCGTGCCGCCTTCGGGACACGCGAGCAGCGCTGTACGTCCCATATAGGCGTTGCTTCCGGTAGGGTTTACAAAGCCGCATGGTCACCCATGCGCTGGTGAGCTCTTACCTCGCCGTTTCATCCTTACCGCATTGCTGCGGCGGTTTGTTTTCTGTTGCACTTTCCCTAAGGTCACCCTCGGCTGCCGTTAGCAGTTACCGTGCTCTGTGAGGCCCGGACTTTCCTCAGAGCGGTCAAAGCCGCCCCGCCGCCGTATGTTCCACTCGTTTTCCGCTCCTCATGATACCATAAAAAAGCAGGATTTGCAAGTAGAAGCCTTTTTTGATATAATATCTTATATATTTTTATGTTTTTTTGCGCAGGAGGTGGGGGTGCATATGCGGCTGTTTTTTACGGTGCCCGATACGCCGCAGACCCAAAACGGAGTGCTTCTGCGCAATTTTCTGCGCCAGTGTGCCGTTTCTACCGACCTTGCCCGTGCAGTCAAGTTCCGGGGCAGCGGCTTTTTTGCGGATGGAGAGCCTGTCCTTGCCAACCGCAGGGTGTACCCGGGGCAGACGGTCAGCTTTGAGCTGCCGCCGGAAGGGGAAGGCGTGGCCCCGCAGCCGGAGATCCCGGTAAACGTGGTCTATGAGGATGCCTTTGCAGTGGTGCTGGAAAAGCCGCCGCATCTGGCCGTGCACCCTACCCTGAACTACCCCTACGATACCCTTGCCAACGGGTATGCGGCATGGGCTGCGCAGCAGGGCATCAGCCCGGTGTTCCGCCCGGTGAACCGTATCGATAAGGACACCAGCGGCCTTGTTCTGGCTGCAAAGCACGCCTACGCTGCGCCGCTGCTGGCCCGGAATGTGGAAAAACTCTACTATGCCGTTGTGGAGGGAGAGCTGCCGCTGGGTCCGGGCGTGATCGACGCGCCCATTGGCCGCCAGACGGAGAGCATCATTGGCCGCTGCGTGACCCCGGACGGCAAGCCCAGCCGTACCGAGTATACCATATTAAAAGCAGAAAACGGCCTGAGCCTTGCAGCCTGTGTGCCGGTAACGGGCCGCACCCATCAGATCCGGGTGCATTTTGCGTCCATCGGCCACCCGCTGGCTGGGGATGACCTTTACGGCGGGAGCCGGGAGCGCATTGGGCGGCAGGCGCTGCACTGTGTAAGGCAGAGCTTCCGGGTGCCGGTGTACACCCCGGTTGAGGGTGGAATCCGGGTGGAATGCCCGGCAAATGGAAATAACTGGAAGACTGCTGCGGCGGAAAGCCCGCTGCCGCAGGATATGAAACAGCTTTTTGGTGAAAAGTAAGTGAAAGAACCGCCCAAATTTTGTGACAATGCTTGTTTCAAAGACGGCAGGGTGTATAATAAAATAAGAATGTTGTGTGCATGAGCCTGCTGGAAAGGGCATGTGCGCCCAAGACCGCCGCCGTCTTATCCCGGCACCGTGTGTGCATTGGCGGCAAGGAAGGAGAAAAACCTTTTGATCGAAGACAAGACAAAGGAGCAGCAGCCCGCTTCACCGGTAAAACCGAAACGCGGCCAGAGGCTGCGCTCCCTTTGGGCACAGCTGCAATGCATGGGGCTTTTGCACCGGCACCGGCTGCGCCGTAAAACCCAGAATCATGTGAATGATTTTGGCAGAAAGCTTGCCCAGAATTCTGCCGTGCCAGTCATCGGGGAGACGCTGTATGCACTGGGCTATTCTACAGAGTATGGATTCGTCCGCGTTGGGCGCGGCCTGCGCAGCGGCTGGCTGTGGCTGTGGCAGGCATTTACGACACTGCTGGCAAATGCTGCGGCAATGGCGTTCCCGGGGGCAGCGCAGATGTTCCGGGACCTGTTCGGCCCGATCTGGCTGTTCTTCCGGGGCTGCGGTTCGCTGCTGGTGCACGCCCAACGGGTGCGGAAAGAAAAAGGCTTTGCCGCAGCCTGCAAAGCCAGCGTACATTATCTGGCCAGCGGCGTGCGCCGCAACCTGAAAACACTGCCGCGCATGGCCATGTATGTGCTGCCGGTGTGCGCACTGGCCGTTATGGTGACCGTGTTCAACCATACCGTCCGCCAGCCTTATGCGCTGGAGGTGCAGGTGAACGGTCAGACCGTCGGCTATGTGGCCAATGAGGATGTGTTCAACTCGGCCCGCGAGGCGGTGCAGGAGCGTATCAACTACGCAGACACCGACCATGCAAAGTGGACCGTGGAGCCTACCTACACCGTTACCGTGGCCCACAAGACCATGGATGAAAACGAGATGGCGGACGCGATCCTGAAGAGCGCCAGCGACGAGATCAGCGAGGGCACGGCCCTGTATCTGGATGGTGAGCTGACCGCAGTATGCAGCGATGGTGTCAGCCTGCAGAGCTACCTGAGCAGCCTGCTGGAACCCTATGAGGACCCTGAGAACTCCAACGTGACCGTGGGCTTCAACAAGGAAGTCACGCTGGAAAACGGCATCTACTTCAACGACAGCTTTCAGGACGAAGCGGATGTGGAAAAGGAACTTTCCGGTGTGCAGCAGCAGGAAAAGATCTACACAGTGGGCACAGGCGACACGCTATGGAGCATCGCCCAGAAAAACGACCTCACCTTCCGTGAGCTGTGCGAACTGAATACCAATTTCAAGGGCGCGCCCCTGAACGAGAAATCTAACATTCAGGCCGGTGATGAGCTGATCGTGACCAAGCAGGAAGCTACGCTGGAAGTGCGCATCACCAAGGTGGAGACCTGGCAGGAGGAGATCCCCTATACCACCGAGACCACCACCTCCAACGAGTACACGGTGGGTACCAAGAAAACGGTGCAGAACGGTGTGAACGGCCTGCGTCAGATCACGGCGCAGCGTGTTTATAACACCGATGGCATCCAGCTTTCCCAGAAGATCCTGAGCACGGAAGTGGTGCAGGAGCCTGTCACGGAAAAGATCGTGAAGGGCACCAAAAAGGTGACCAGCAGCACCAGCTACATCACCGGCAGCGGTCAGTTCATCTGGCCGGTGCCCGGCTACCGGAACTGCTCGCGCTGGTACGGCGGCAGCCACAAGGGTGTGGATATCTGTGCGGCTGCCGGTACGCCCATCTACGCATCGGCGGGCGGCACCGTGACCAAGGCCGGCTACAACAAGGCCGGTGCCGGTACGGGTTATGGCTACTCCATCATCATCAGCCACGGCAGCGGCTACACCACGGTGTATGCGCACTGTCTGTCGCTGGCGGTGCACTCTGGTCAGTCGGTCAAGCAGGGCCAGCTGATCGGCTATGTGGGCAGCACCGGACGCTCCAGTGGCAACCACTGCCACTTTGAGATCCGCCGCAACGGCAGCTACATCGCGCCGCAGAATGTGTTCAACCGCAGAAAGTATAGGTAAAGGCAAGTTTGCAGAGGGCTTTTTCTCCGGAGAAGGCCCATCTGCTGTATTATGTAACAGAAAAGGAGAGATGATCTTATGTCTACCCCTCACATCAGTGCTGAAAAAGGCGATTTTGCAAAGACCGTCCTGATGCCGGGCGATCCCCTGCGTGCAAAATTCATTGCGGACACCTTCCTTAAGGATGTCCGTCAGGTGACCGGCGTGCGCGGCATGCTTGGCTTTACCGGCACTTACGAGGGCCGGCCCATCAGCGTGATGGGCAGCGGCATGGGTATGCCGTCCATCGGCATTTATTCCTATGAGCTGTTCAAGTTCTACGATGTAGAGAACATCATCCGCATCGGCTCTGCCGGCAGCTATACCGACAAGGCCAGACTGTTTGATACGGTGCTGGCCGCCGGTGCTGTGAGTGAAAGCAACTATGCCCGTGTGCAGAGCGGCTTTGAAGGGGACATCACGCTGCCCAGCCAGAGCCTGAACGACAAGCTGCGCGCATCTGCCGCAAAGCAGGGCATCCCCCTCATCGAGGGAAACATCCACTCTTCGGATGTGTTCTACCGTCAGCCCTCCGATGCAAAGCCCACCTACTGGGAAAAGCTGCGCGACGAGCGCGGCTGCCTGTGCGTGGAGATGGAGAGCTTTGCCCTGTTTGCCAATGCACAGGTGCTGGGCAAGAACGCTGCCTGCCTGCTGACCATTTCCGACAGCTTTGTTTCGCCGGAGATCACCACGGCAGAACAGCGCCAGAAGAGCTTTACCGATATGATGAAGGTGGCACTGGGTGCAGAATACTAAGCGTTAAAAACGCATTTCAGCGCGGTTTGCCTGCAAAAGGGCTTGCCGCGCTGTTTTCGACCCCTGAAAACCAAAAAAGGAGTGACGGATATGACAAACCTGACCCTGGAAGAAAAGAAGGAGCTCATCCGCATGGCACTGGCTGCACGGGAAAAAGCCTATGTACCCTACAGCGATTTTATGGTAGGCGCTGCCCTGCGCGCCAAGGATGGCCGCATTTTTACCGGCTGCAACGTGGAGAACGCTGCCTTTACCCCCACCAGCTGTGCAGAGCGCACGGCTCTGTTCAAGGCGGTGGCCGAGGGTGTGACCGAGTTCACCGACATTGCTGTGGTGGGCAGCCGCCGCGGCGAGGTGAACGAGCAGATCACTTCTCCCTGCGGGGTGTGCCGCCAGGCTCTGTTTGAATTCGGCGGGCCGGAACTGAACGTTATCATGGCAAAGACACCAGAAGATTTTATCGAGCGCAGCATGGACGAACTGCTTCCCTTCGGTTTTGGCCCCTCCAATGTGGCGGGCAACCGTGCCGTGAGGTAACGGGATAAAAGCGCAGAGGCACACTGCAGGACAATAAAGCAACGGAAATACGTGCATTGTGCGGCAAAACACAGGGAGTGCACGGAAAATGGCCGGAACTACGGCAAATTTGTGCATAAATACTACTTTTGATAAAAACTTACAAAATTATTGTAAAGATTTTGTAATCGGAATTCGCTTGCATCTGACACGGCTTGCCGTTATACTTGAGCCAGTAAATGTGCAGTTCTGCGCATTTTATTTGTTTGACGCAATTTTATTAAAAATAAAAGGAGAGTTTGATTATGATGATTTCTCGTCGTAATTTCCTGGCTGTGGCTGGTGCCGCTGCCGCTGCCGCTGCTCTGACCGCTTGCGGCGGTTCTTCCGCTTCTTCTACCAGCACCGCTTCTTCCGCTGCTGCTTCTACTGCTTCCTCTGCTGCTGAGGGCGGTGAGAAGATCGTCAAGGTCGCTCTGACCTGCGATACCGGCACGATCGATGATGAGAGCTTCAACCAGGCATGCTGGACTGCTGTTTCCAGCTACATGGGCGATGACTGCCAGTACTACATTCCCGAGGCTGACGCTTCCGATGAGGACCGCGAGACCATGATCCGTCAGGCTGTCAACGACGGCGCTGATGTGATCGTCTGCGTCGGCTACCTGTACGGCGCTTCTCTGGCATGGGCTGCTGACCAGTATCCCGATGTCAAGTTCATCGCCGTCGATGTGACGCAGGGCGATATCGGCACCGACGCTATCCCTGCTAACTGCTACTGCATCACCTTCAAGGAGGAGCAGGCAGGCTATCTGGCAGGCTACGCCATCGCAAAGGACGGCAAGACCAAGCTGGGCTTCCTGGGCGGCATGGCTGTTCCCGCTGTTATCCGTTACGGCTACGGCTTCGTGCAGGGCGCTGACGCTGCTGCTGCTGAGCTGGGTCAGAACATCGAGATCAACTACTTCTATGGCGGCCAGTTCTACGGCGATGCAAACATCACCTCCCGTATGGAGGGCTGGTACTCCAACGGCACTCAGGTCGTCTTTGCCTGCGGCGGCGGCATCTACACCTCCGCTGTTGAGGCTGCTCTGAAGAACAATGGCTACGTCATCGGCGTTGACGTTGACCAGAACTACATCGGTGCAAACGGCGTTGCAGATGGCACCTACGCTTATAACCCGTTCATCACCTCTGCTATGAAGGGCCTGTCCGAGGCTGTCAACACTGCTCTGGCTGATATCGATGCCGGCAGCTGGGGCGACATCGCAGGTTCCAATGGCAACTTCGGTCTGGAGGACGGCGATTATATCGGCCTGCCCACCGATGCAGACAGCTGGAACTTCGAGTCCTTCACCACCGACGAGTACGAGGAAGTCAAGGGCAAGATCAAGAGCGGCGAGATCACTGTTGATAACAGCTCCGACGACGCTACCAAGCCCACCGTCAGCGAGTTCACCACTGTCAACTACATCCAGTAAGCTGTTGTCCGGCAGGCCTGCCTGCGGACGATCGATAGTTCTTTTCAAAGCGGGGCATCCTGTAACGGGGTGTCCCGCTTTTTTCTGTCTTCTATTGGTGTAATGCGGGAAAAATGCAGCGTACTCTTCGTGAAAAGAGTACAAAAGTAATACTATTGTCTGTGCTTTCTGCCAAAAAGCAAAAAAGACATGTGCAAATTGCCGCAAATCAGGTATAATGGAACTTAAAGAAGTATCGGTGTCGAAACGACACGAAAGGAGAGTGAGCAGATTGGCAGAGGATTTTGTGATCGAAATGCTCCACATTACCAAGGAGTTCCCTGGAATCAAGGCAAACGACGATATCACCCTGCAGCTGCGCAAAGGCGAGGTACATGCCCTGCTGGGCGAGAACGGCGCCGGCAAAAGTACACTGATGAGCGTGCTGTTTGGCCTGTACCAACCGGAAGCTGGTCAGATCCGCAAAAACGGCAAGGAGGTTGTCATCCGCAACCCCAATGATGCAAACGCACTGGGCATCGGCATGGTGCACCAGCACTTCAAGCTGGTGGAATGCTTCAGCGTGCTGGACAACATCATTCTGGGGGTGGAACCCAACAAGATGGGCTTTTTGCAGAAGGCCGAGGCACGCAAAAAGGTGATGGCCCTGAGCGAAAAGTACGGCCTGCGCGTGGACCCGGATGCACTGATCAGCGATATCTCTGTTGGTATGCAGCAGCGCGTTGAGATCCTGAAGATGCTGTACCGCGACAACGAGATCCTGATCTTCGACGAGCCTACCGCAGTGCTGACCCCGCAGGAGATCGACGAACTGATGGAGATCATGCGCGGGTTCAAGAAGGA
This sequence comes from Faecalibacterium taiwanense, assembly GCF_036632915.2. NCBI lineage: Bacteria > Bacillati > Bacillota > Clostridia > Eubacteriales > Oscillospiraceae > Faecalibacterium > Faecalibacterium taiwanense. Next base: position 1,347,860 of record NZ_CP155552.1, read on the forward strand.
AGGCAAGTCCATCCTGTTTATTACCCACAAGCTCAACGAGATCATGGCGGTGGCAGACCGCTGCACTGTTCTGCGCAAGGGCAAGTATATGGGCACCGTGGACATCAGAGACACCACCAAGGAAGAGCTTTCCCGCATGATGGTTGGCCGTGATGTGCAGCTGCAGGTGGACAAAAAGCCTGCCAACCCCGGCGAAGTGGTGCTGGATGTGGAAAACGTCACCATGCACAACGCCCAGCGCAAGAAGGACGCAGTCCGGGATGTCTCTTTTCAGGTGCACGCGGGCGAGATCGTCTGCCTTGCAGGCATTGAGGGCAACGGCCAGACCGAGCTTGTCTACGGCCTGACCGGTCTGGAAAAGATCGGCAGCGGCAAGATCATGCTGGACGGCAAGGACATCACCAATGAGACCATCCGTCAGCGCTCCAAGGACGGCATGAGCCACATCCCGGAGGACCGTCACAAGCACGGTCTGGTGCTGGACTACAGTCTGGAAAATAACATGGTGCTGCAGCGTTACTGGCAGCCGGAGTTCCAGAAGGGCGGCTTTATCCGCAGTGATAAGGTGCGCGAATACTCCGATAAGCTGATCGCGCAGTATGATGTGCGCAGCGGTCAGGGCAGCCTGACCACCGTGCGCAGCATGTCCGGCGGCAACCAGCAGAAGGCCATCATTGCCCGCGAGATCGATAAGGACCCGAAGCTCTTGGTGGCAGTCCAGCCCACCCGCGGTCTGGACGTTGGTGCAATTGAATACATCCACCGTCAGATCGTGGCCGAGCGCGATAAGGGTACGGCCGTGCTGCTGGTCAGTCTGGAGCTGGACGAGGTGATGAACCTGTCCGACCGCATCCTTGTGATGTACGAGGGCGAGGTCGTGGGCGAATTTGACCCCAAGACCACCACCGTGCAGGAGCTGGGCCTGTATATGGCAGGCGCACGCAAGCAGGGAAAGGAGAGCAAATAACACATGAACAAGAAAAAACTTTCCCACAGCAGTCTGAACAGCTCCATCACCAGTGTGCTGGCTGCTCTGCTGTGCATCCTGATCGGCCTTGTGGTCGGTTTTCTGGTGCTGCTGGCCATCAACCCGGCGCACGCATGGGGCGACGGCTTTGTGCGCATCCTGAAGGGCGGCTTCCATGACGCACCCTATGGCGTCGGCAAGGAGCTGGCAAATGCGGCTCCCCTTATTATGACCGGTCTGTCCGTGGCGTTTGCCTTCAAGACCGGCCTGTTCAACATCGGTGCGGCGGGTCAGTACACGCTGGGCGCTTACGGCGCTCTGTACTGCGCCATCATGCTCAAGCTGCCGTGGTTCGTCTGTCTGATCGCAGCCACCATTCTGGGCGGCATCTGGGGTGCGATCCCCGGCTTCTTCAAGGCCTACTTCAACATCAACGAAGTCATTACCTCCATCATGTTCAACTGGATCGGCCTGTATCTGGTCAATGAGCTCATTTACCAGAACGGCACCGGCCCCATGTACGATGTGCGCAACACCCGTACCATCAACATCAGCAAGAACGCCGATTACGCTCAGTCCATCATCCCGGATTTCGGCCTGAACAAGCTGTTCCAGACCAACAGCACCACCATCGCCATCTTCTTGGCGGCAGCAGTGGCAGTTCTGATCTGGGTGGTGCTGAACAAGACCACCTTCGGCTATGAGCTCAAGGCTGTGGGCCTGAACAAGAGCGCTGCCCGCTACGCCGGCATCAACGAGAAGAAGAACATCATCCTCTCCATGGCCATTGCCGGTGCGCTGGCCGGTTTTGGTGCGGGCCTGTACTATCTGTCCAATGTGTCCCAGTGGAACCCGCTGAACTCCACCAGCCTGCCGACAATGGGCTTCAACGGCATTTCCGTTGCACTGCTGGCAAGCTCCAACCCCATTGGCACCATTTTCTCGGCAATCTTCATTTCCCATATCTCGGTGGGCGGCTCCTTCCTTTCCACCAAGTATTACCCCACTGAGATCTCGGACCTGATCAGCGGTATCATCATCTACCTGTGTGCATTCTCCATGCTGTTCCGCGGCAAGATCCACGCACTGCTGTTCAAGAATGCCGATAAAACCAATGTGAACGCAGAGCCTGCTGCTCCTGCAAAATCTGCAACCGAAAAGGAGGGCAAGTGATATGCTGCTTCTGATCAAATATACGCTGCTGTATGGCATCGTTCTGATGCTGGTGGCACTGGGCGGTATGTTCAGTGAGCACTCCGGCATCATCAACATTGCACTGGAAGGCATCATGGTCATTGGCGGTGTGGCGGGTGTTCTCACCCTGACCATGCTGCCTGCCGAAATGCCGGTCTTCCTCGTGGTGCTGATCTCTGTTCTGGTGGCGGCACTGGCCGGTATGGTGTACAGTCTGCTGCTGGCCTTTGCCTCCATCAACCTGAAGGCGGATCAGACCATCGGCGGCACGGCCCTGAACCTGCTGGCCACGGCCATCGCGGTGGTCCTTGCCAAGAATTTCAGCGAGAGCGGCAGTGCAAAGCTGAACTACACCAACAAGCCCTTCCTGTTCAGCATCGGCGGGCTGGAGCTGAGCATTTTTGTGCCGCTGGGCATCATTCTGCTGATCATCAGCTATGTGGTGCTGTACAAGACCCGCTTTGGCCTGCGCCTGCGTGCCTGCGGCGAGCATCCGCAGGCAGCGGACTCTGTGGGCATCAATGTCTACAAGATGCGCTATGCCGGTGTTGTCATTTCCGGTGCACTGGGTGCGATCGGCGGTATGGCCTACATTGTGCCCCCGGTGCAGACCTGGAACTTTGAGGTGGGTGTGGCCGGCGCAGGCTTCCTTGCCATGGCTGTTATGATCTTTGGCCAGTGGAAGCCCTTCAACATCTTTGGCGCAGCCATGTTCTTTGCTGTGTTCAAGAGTCTGGCAAACATTGCAGACTCCACCTTCCTGGCACAGCTGCACTGGTCCAGCAACATCTACAACATGATGCCGTTCGTGGCGTCCATGATCATTCTTGCGTTTACCTCCAAGAACAGCATGGCACCCAAGGCAGAGGGCATCCCCTACGACAAGGGATCCCGCTAAAACGACGATTTGTGTTCCCAAAACAAGGGCGCAGCTGCTTTTTCGGGCGGCTGCGCCCTTTTTGGTTTAAAATTGGGCAAAGTTTACAGAATGATACTTGCTTTTGTTTGGAATTTTGCTATACTATATCTTACAATGTCGTACTATTGAAAAAACGAGGAGCGTGATACGATGCGCGTTTATGATCTGATTGCAAAAAAGCGTGATGGCGGTACGCACAGCCGTGAGGAGCTGGAGCAGATCGTCAATGGCTATGTCAGCGGAGAAGTGACTGATTACCAGATGGCTGCATGGATGATGGCTGTCTATCTGCGCGGCATGACCGATGAGGAGACCGCAGAGCTGACCGATGTGATGGCTCACAGCGGTGTGATGGTGGATCTTTCGCCCATTCCGGGCATCAAGGTGGACAAGCACTCCACCGGCGGCGTGGGCGACAAGACCACGCTGGTCATTGCCCCCATCGTGGCGGCCTGCGGCGTGAAGATCGCCAAGATGAGCGGCCGGGGCCTTGGCCATACCGGCGGCACCATCGATAAGATGGAGAGCGTGCCCGGCACCAGAACCGCCCTCTCACAGGAGGAGTTCTTTGCGCAGGTGAACAGGATCGGCCTGTCGGTCATTGGCCAGAGCGAGGGCATTGCCATTGCCGACAAAAAGATGTACGCCCTGCGGGATGTGACCGCGACCGTCAGCTGCATCCCACTCATCGCATCCAGCATTATGTCCAAGAAACTGGCTTCCGGCTCGGATGCCATCCTGCTGGATGTGACCACCGGCACCGGAGCTTTTATGAAAACGGTAGACCAGAGCATTGAGCTGGCCAAGCTGATGGTATCCATTGGCACCCATCACGGCCGCCGGGTGGCTGCCATGATCACCGATATGGACACCCCGCTGGGCCATAACATTGGCAACAGTCTGGAAGTCATGGAAAGCATGGATGTGCTCAAGGGCCATGGCCCCGCCGACCTGACCGAGGTCTGCCTGCAGCTGGCGGCGAACATGCTGGTGCTGGCCGATAAGGGCACTCCTGCCGAGTGCCGCGCCATGGCCGAGGCGGTGATTGCCGACGGTTCTGCCTTTGCAAAGTGCAAGGAGATGTTTGCGGCGCAGGGCGGCGATACCCGCGTGCTGGACGATTACAGCCTGTTTGAGCAGCCTGCGGCAAGCTTTGAGCTGCTGGCAGAGCAGGACGGTTACATTGTGGCGAACGATGCCGAGAAGATTGGCTCTGCCAGCGTGCTGCTGGGTGCGGGCCGACAGAAAAAGGGCGACCCGCTGGATTTTGCCGCCGGCATCACCCTGCATAAAAAGCGCGGCGACTACGTAAAGAAGGGCGAGAGTCTGGCTACCTTCTACGGCGCAGCCGATAAGTTTGAAGCTGCCGCCGCCGAGTACCGCAGCGGCCTTGGATACGGCCCTGAGAAGCCGGAGGAAGCCCCGCTGGTGTATGCCCTTGTAACGAAGGACGGCGTGGAGCGCTATTAAATGAAATAAAAGCTTCCGGGACGGTTTCTCCCGGGGCTTTTTTGCGTCATTTGGCAGGTTTTTGTTGCATAATGTGGAAAACAGTGGAACTTTGGCAGGAGATATGGTATACTATGATGGATTTGTGCTGTCCCGGCAGAAGGGACGCGGAAAGAGAAAGGACTTGTTATGAAGATCATTCTGGTGGGCGGCGGCAAGGTTGGTACTGCGCTGGCGCGGCAGCTCAGTGAGGAAGACCATAATGTGACCATTGTGGATACCAACAAAGCGCGTGTAGAGCACCTGACTGAAAGCTACGATGTGCTGGGCATCGTGGGCAACGGTTCCTCGATCACCACGCTGGCAGAGGCCGGCATTGAAGACGCGGATGTGTTCATTGCCGTGACCGGTTCGGATGAGCTAAACCTGCTGTGCTGCATGTTTGCCAAAAAGGCGGGCCACTGTCATGCAATTGCCCGTGTGCGCAACCCGTCCTACAGTCATGAGCTGGACTTTATCAAAAAGCAGATCGGCATTTCGGCCATCATCAATCCGGAAATGGCTGCAGCAAAGGAGATCTCCCATCTGCTGCGCTTCCCGGGTGCAAGCAAGATCGACACCTTTGCAGACGGCCGTGTGCGGCTGATCAAGTTTGCACTCACTGCAGAGCAGGGGCTGGATGGCGTGGCCATCCGCGAGATCCCCACCCGCCTGAAGAGCGACATTCTGGTGTGTGCAGTGGAGCGCAGCGGCGGCGTGATCATCCCGAACGGTAACTTTGTACTGCAGAACGGCGATCAGGTCACCTTCCTTGCAACACAGGATAAGGCCCACGAGTTCTTCCAGCGCATCCACCTGCCGGTGCGCCCGGTGCGCAATGCCTTCATCGTGGGCGGCGGTGCCATCGCCTTCTATCTGAGCCAGGAGCTGCTGGAAAACCACGTGCGTGTGCGCATCGTGGAGCGCGACCCTGCCCGCTGCATGGAGCTGGCCGAGCAGCTGCCCGGCGCACAGATCCTGAACGAGGACGGCTCCAACCGCGAATTCCTGCTCTCGGAGGGCATGGAGTCCACCGAGGCTTTTGTGGCCCTGACCAACATCGACGAGGAGAATGTGCTGCTGACCCTGTTTGCCAAAAAGCACTCCAAGGGCAAGCTGGTCACCAAAGTCAACCGTCTGGAATTTGATGATATTCTGGCCGGTCTGGATCTGGGCAGCGTGGTCTACCCCAAGTACATGACCTGCGATTACATCGTGCAGTATGTGCGTGCACTGCAGAACGAAGCGGGCAGCAACATCAAGACGCTGTACCGCATTCTGGACGACCGCGTGGAAGCGCTGGAATTTACCGTCCACGAGAAGAGCGCTGCCACCGGTGTCCCCCTGAGCCAGCTGCACCTGAAAAAGAATCTGCTGCTGTGCTGCATCACCCGCGGCCATCAGATCCTGATCCCGCGCGGCGGCGACCAGATCCAGGTGGGCGACAACGTGATCGTGGTCACGCTGGAGCATGGTCTGCATGACCTGCGCGATATTCTGGACAAGGGCGCAGAGGGTTGACGGAGGCAGACTATGAATTATGCGATCGTTTTCCGTCTGCTGGGCTATGTCATGCTGATCGAGGGTGCGCTGCTGCTGCTGCCCGCAGCGGCCAGCTGGATCTACGGCGAATGGTTCGTGCTGGGCGTGTTTCTGATCACGGCGGCAGTCAGCGCCGCCATCGGCTACGCCCTGCGCGGCATCAAGCCCCAAAGCAAGGTGTTCTATATGCGGGAGGGCTTTGCTGCTACCTCGCTGAGCTGGATCGTCATTTCCATCGTGGGTGCCGTTCCGTTTGTGGTGACGGGCTGCATCCCGAACCCGGTGGATGCCCTGTTTGAGACGGTGTCCGGCTTTACCACCACCGGTGCCAGCATCCTGCCCGGGGTGGAGGATCTGCCCAAGGGCATCCTGTTCTGGCGCAGCTTCACCCACTGGATCGGCGGCATGGGCGTTCTGGTGTTCCTGCTCTCGCTGCTGCCCCTGACCGGCGGCTCCCACGTCAACCTGATGAAGGCAGAAAGCCCCGGTCCGCAGGTGGATAAGCTGGTGCCCAAGGTGCAGTCTACCGCAAAGATCCTGTACGGCATCTATTTTGCACTCACCGTGCTGGAGGTGGTATTCCTGCTGCTGGGCGGCATGCCGCTGTTTGAGTCCATGCTCACGGCCTTCGGTACGGCGGGCACCGGCGGCTTCGGCTTCAAGAACGACAGCTTTACCAGCTTTTCTCCCTACATCCAGTGGGTCGTGACCATCTTCATGATCCTGTTTGGTGTCAACTTCAATGCCTACTTCCTGCTGTTGCTGCGCAAATTCAACCGCGCCATCAGCGAGGAAGTGCGCGGCTACTTCGCCATTATTCTGGTGGCAATTGGCATTATCACGGCCAATATCTACAGCCTTTATAACAGCTTTGGCGAAGCGGTGCGTCAGGCAGCCTTTCAGGTGGGTTCCATCATTACGACCACTGGCTTTTCCAGCTGCGATTTTGACTTGTGGCCCACCCTCTCCAAAGAAATTCTGGTGGTGCTCATGTTCATTGGTGCCTGCGCAGGCAGCACCGGCGGCGGCATCAAGGTGAGCCGCCTCCTCATTCTGGGCAAGACCTTGGGCAAGGAGCTCAAGCAGGCACTGCACCCGCAGGTGGTGGCCCCCGTCCGCATGGACGGCAAGCTGCTCAACCACGAGACCATCCGCACCACCAATGTGTTTATGGGCGCGTATTTCTTCATCTTCGTGGTATCCTTCCTGCTCATCAGTCTGGATGGCTTTGATATGGTGACGAACTTCACAGCCATTGCAGCTACTTTGAACAACATCGGCCCGGGCCTTGCGCAGGTAGGCCCCATGATGAACTTTGGCAGCTTTACGAACCCTGCAAAGCTGGTGATGATCTTTGACATGCTGGCCGGCCGTCTGGAGATCTTCCCGATGCTGGTGCTGTTCCTGCCGGACACATGGCGCAGATTCTAAAAAGCAATTATAAAAAGCCATCTGTGATCTTCTGCTCGTATTGAGCATTTGGAAAGATACAGATGGCTTTTTTGCGCGTAACGGTAAGCTGCACAAACCCCTCTCTTTTCGTGGAAGGCGGATCTGCGAAGCAAAGACGAAGAAGTTTTTATACTTCCACTTTTTCCTGTGCCCGGTACTGCAGGGCTTCCAGCACACAGTCCTCATCCAGCAGCTGTTTGCCTGCCAGATCGGCCACCGTGCGGGCCACCCGCAGGATACGGTCATGGGCGCGGGCGGAAAGGCCCAAAGCGTCGTAGGAGGCGCGCAGCAGCCGCTCGGCGGCGGGGGTCATGCGGCAGACGCGCCGCACCTGCCCGGCGGTGAGCTGGGCATTGCAGAGCACACCCTCAAAACCCGGGGCGGTATAGCGCTTTGCCTGAATGGCCCGGGCGCTAAGCACCTGTTTGCGCAGATCGGCGCTGCTCTCGGAAGGGACGACGGCGTGCAGCTCGTCAAAGGCGATGGGATCCATCTCCACGCACAGGTCGATACGATCCAGCAGCGGACCGGACACCCGGCTGCGGTACTGCCGCACGGCACTGGGCGAACAGGTGCACTGCCGGGTGGGGTGGCCGTAGTAGCCGCACTTACAGGGGTTCATGGCGGCTACCAGCTGGAAGCGGCTGGGATAGGTGGCACTGCCTGCCGCTCGGCTCACGGTGATCTGGCCGTCCTCCAGCGGCTGGCGCAGCACTTCCAGACTCTCGCGGGAGAACTCCGGCAATTCGTCTAAAAACAGCACACCGCAGTTGGCAAGGCTGCACTCGCCGGGCCGGAACTGTGCGCCGCCGCCAGCCAGAGCCGCGGCACTGGCCGAGTGGTGCGGACTGCGGAAAGGCCGTGCAGAGATCAGGCCCCGGCCTTGCGGCAGCTGCCCTGCAATGGAATAAATTTTAGTGGTCTCCACGGCTTCCTCGCGGGTGAGCGGCGGCAGGATGCCGGGCAGACGCTTTGCCAGCATGGATTTGCCGGTGCCGGGTGCGCCAATAAGCAAAACATTGTGTCCGCCTGCGGCAGCAATGACCATAGCCCGCCGCGCCAGCGACTGGCCCATCACGTCCGCAAAATCCGGCACCTGTGCCCATGCGTCTGCAGGGTCAAAGGGAACAACAGCCGCCGGGGCAAGCGGGGAGATGCCGCGCAGGGCATCTACAACTTCGCGTGCCGTGTGGGCGGGGTAGACGGCCATGCTGTCGGCACAGGCCTCGGCTGCTTCGGCGGCATTCTCGGCAGGTACATACAGGGCGTGGGTGCCATTTTCTGCTGCAGCCAGCGCCATGGGCAGCACGCCGGAAACCGGCCGCAGGGTGCCGTCCAGTGCCAGTTCGCCCAGAAATGCCGCGTCGGCAGGCACATCCTCCAGCTGGCCGCTGGCAGTGAGCACTGCCAGCAGAAGCGGCAGGTCGTACACCGGGCCGGTCTTGCGCACATCCGCCGGGGCAAGATTGATGGTAATGCGCCGGTCCGGGAACTTGAAGCCCAGATTTTTGATGGCGGCGCGCACACGGTCGGCGCTTTCACGCACAGCGGAATCCGGCAGGCCCACGATGGAAAAGGCGGGCAGACCGCCGGAAATGTCGGCCTCCACTGCCACGGCAAAGCCGCTCAGGCCGTTCAGACCAAAGCTTCTGGTAACAGAATACATGTTGTTCTCCCTTATCCCAGCGGATGATATGACGGAAAAGAATTGGCAAAAGTGGAAAATATTGGATGATTATGTCATACTTCGACACAAAAATACTTCTGAATTCATTATAGTAAAGGGCAGGAAAGATGTCAATGCGATAGAGAGGAGAGAGTTTTCCATGATGAGCAAAGAATACTGCCGCTATATCCGTACATATTCAGAACTGGAAGGGCTGCAGCATGCCCACACCCTTGTATATTGCGGCGCCGCCGCTGCGCAGGGCGTTGTAATGGAGCTGCGGCAGGAGCAGGATGGCCGGGTGCGCCGCAGCGCGGTGCTGCTGCAGAACAGTTTTGCCCGGGCAATGCAGCTGCTGCGCTACCTGTGTGAAAACAGCGTCGGTTTGGAGCAGTGGCTGGACGTTCTGGACGATGCAGGCCAGAGTTATGAACTGCTGGAAAATGCAGGCGAGGCCGGGATGGTTCCCGACTTTACCGGGAAAAACTTGGATTTTTGTGCCATATGCCGGTTTTGAACTGCAAATCTTGTTGCAGATTACGCAATTGACACATGGATGCGGAGAGTTTATATTATAAGTAGGTTTAACCAAACCTGTTCTTTTTTGCGGAAAAATTTACAAAAGGTAAGGTGTGCAAGATGTATTTGGATGAATATAAGCGCTGGATGGCTGCAGAGCTGGAAGACGCTGATCTGAAGCCGGAGCTGGCCAAGATCGAGGGAAATGACGACGAGATCAAGGACCGCTTTGCTGTGGCTTTGAAGTTTGGCACCGCTGGTCTGCGCGGCGTTCTGGGCGCTGGCACCAACCGTATGAATATCTATGTTGTGCGTCAGGCCACGCAGGGTCTGGCAAACTGGGTCAAGACTCAGGGCGGCAGCCAGACTGTGGCGATCAGCTACGACAGCCGCCTGAAGAGCGATATCTTTGCCAAGACCGCCGCAGGCGTTCTGGCGGCAAACGGTATCAAGGTGCGCATTTACGATGCTCTGATGCCTGTGCCTGCACTGAGCTTTGCTACCCGTTACTACCAGTGCAATGCTGGTATCATGGTCACGGCTTCTCACAACCCGGCCAAGTACAACGGCTACAAGGCCTACGGCCCGGATGGCTGCCAGATGACCGATGATGCTGCTGCCATCGTATACGATGAGATCCAGAAGACGGATGTGCTGACCGGTGCAAAGTACATATCCTTTGCCGAGGGCGTGGAGCAGGGCCTGATCCGCTTTGTGGGCGACGACTGCAAGAAGGCACTGTATGATGCCATTGAGGCCCGTCAGGTGCGCCCGGGCCTGTGCAAGACTGCCGGCCTGAAGCTGGTGTACAGCCCGCTGAATGGTTCCGGTCTGGTGCCGGTCACCCACGTGCTGAACGATATGGGCATCACCGATATCACCATCGTGCCCGAGCAGGAGTACCCCAACGGCTACTTTACCACCTGCTCCTACCCGAACCCCGAAATTTTCGAGGCTCTGAAGCTGGGTCTGGAGCTGGCAACCAAGACTGGTGCCGATCTGATGCTGGCCACCGACCCCGATGCCGACCGCGTGGGCATTGCCATGAAGTGCCCGGATGGCAGCTATGAGCTGGTATCCGGCAACGAGATGGGCGCTCTGCTGCTGGATTACATCTGCGCAGGCCGCATCGAGAAGGGCACCATGCCCAAAAACCCGGTGGCCGTCAAGTCCATCGTATCCACTCCGCTGGCCGATGCCATTGCCGCACACTACGGCGTGGAAATGCGCAGCGTGCTGACCGGCTTCAAGTGGATCGGCGACCAGATCGCAAATCTGGAAGCTGCCGGTGAGGTGGACCGCTTCATCTTTGGCTTCGAGGAGAGCTACGGCTATCTGGCCGGCCCCTATGTACGCGATAAGGATGCCGTCATCGGTTCCATGCTGATCTGCGAAATGGCCGCTTACTACCGCAGCATCGGTTCCTCCATCAAGCAGCGTCTGGAAGAGATCTATAAACAGTATGGCCGCTACCTGAACAAGGTGGACAGCTTCGAGTTCCCCGGCCTGACCGGCATGGAGAAGATGGCTTCCATCATGCAGAAGCTGCGTGATAACCCGCCCGCCGAGCTGGCTGGCCACAAGGTGGTCAAGGTGACCGACTACAAGAAGCCCGAGGAGACCGGCCTGCCCGCTGCAAACGTGCTGATCTACAGTCTGGAAAACGGTGCGACCGTTGTGGTGCGTCCCTCCGGCACGGAGCCGAAGATCAAGACCTACTTCACCACTCTGGGCAAGGATCTGGCTGAAGCACAGGCACAGAAGGATGCTCTGGCTGCTGCCATCGAGCCGATCCTGAAGTAAACTCCATCAAGAACAAGTTTGTGCCCCTCTGCTGTGTGCAGAGGGGCATTTTTGCTGTAGAATATTGGTTGCAGTTTGGGAAGTTATACGCTATAATAAAATATGGCTTACTATAGGAATCGGGCAGGTGAAGAAATTGGAAAAGAGAGTATCCGCGGTACTGGTGGCGGCGGGGTCTTCCACACGCATGGGCTTTGACAAGCTCAGCTTTGATCTGGGCGGCGAGACCGTGCTGCACCGCAGCATCCGCGCGTTTGAACAGGACCCGCTTGTCACGGAGATCGTGCTGGTGGCCGGTAAGAACCGCGCCTTTGTGGAGCAGCAGGCAGCAGACTGCACAAAGCCTGTGCAGATCGCAACGGGCGGCACCACCCGCGCCGAGAGCGCAAAAAACGGCGTGCTGGCGGCAGCAGGGGAGCTTGTGGCAGTGCACGACGCGGCAAGACCCTTCGTCAGTCAGGCCGTCATCACAGCAGCGCTGGAAGCAGCGGCCCGGTGCGGCGCAGCTGCACCTGCCGTACCGGTAAAGGATACCATCAAGGCTGCAGCGCGCGGCAACGGAAAGACCGTGCCGGATGCCTGCCTTGTGTACACAACGCCCGACCGCAGCACCCTGTATGCGGTGCAGACCCCTCAGTGCTTTGACCGCGCAGAGTACCTTGCTGCGCTGGAAGAGCTGGATGCCGAAAAAGCCCGCCTTGTCACCGACGACTGCAGCCTGTTCGAGCTGACCGGCCGCGCCGTGCAGCTGACGCAGGGCGATTACGCCAATTATAAGATCACGACCCGCGAGGACTTGCCCCGCCCGGAACAGAAAGAGGAACACAAAATGCGCATTGGACATGGTTATGACGTGCACCGTCTGGTGGAAGGCCGCAAGTTGATTCTGGGCGGCGTGGAAGTGCCTTTTGAAAAAGGCCTGCTGGGCCACTCGGATGCAGATGTGCTGGCCCATGCGGTGATGGATGCTGTGCTGGGTGCCGCTGCGCTGGGGGATATCGGCCAGCATTTCCCGGATAATGACCCGGCCTACTCTGGTGCCGACAGCCTGAAGCTGGCCCGCCGTGTGGCCGAAATTTTAAAGGAGCACGGCTTCCGCATTGAAAATATCGACGCGACGCTGTTGTGTCAGCGGCCCAAGCTTGCGCCGTACATTCCGGCCATGCGCCAGAATCTGGCCGATGCCTTCGGCCTGCCGGTGGATGCCGTGAGCGTAAAGGCCACCACCGAGGAACATCTGGGCTTTACCGGCGAGGGGCTGGGCATTGCCGCCCACGCCGTTGCCCTGATCGAAACACTGTAAACGGGAGCGTGTACCAATGACTCTGAACGCGATCATTGCAAATTTCCAGACCTTCAAACTGGTCGATTTGCTGGATATCATCATCATTTCCTTCCTGATTTACCAGCTGCTGGGCATTGTCAACCGCACCCGCGCCGGCCAGCTGTTCAAGGGCGCGCTGCTGGTGATGGCAGTTTATCTGGTGGCCAACACCCTGAATATGCGCACGGTGACCTGGCTGCTGAACTCACTGCTGCAGGTGGGCCTGCTGACGCTGGTGGTGTTGTTCCAGCCGGAGATCCGCCGTGCACTGGAGCGCATGGGCCAGACCGACCAGTGGGCTGCCAAGCTGTTCAATGTCAAGGGCCGCTACAACGACCCCAGCCTCAAGGGCGCATGGCGCAGTGCCATCATTGCCATCTGCGATGCGGCAGAGCGCTTTTCTGAGACCAAGACCGGTGCACTGATCGTGCTGGAACGCCACACGAACCTTTCGGAGATCGTGCGCACTGGCACGCCGGTGAACAGTGCGGTCAATCTGGAAGTGCTGGGCACCATTTTCTACGAGGGCACGCCCCTGCACGATGGTGCTGCCATCATTGAGAATGGCCGCATCAAAGCCGCGGGCTGTGTGCTGCCGCTTTCCAACAATCTGGATCTTGGCAAGGATATGGGCACCCGTCACCGCGCCTGCCTTGGCATTGCCGAAAATTCCGATGCAATTGCCATCGTGGTCAGCGAGGAGACCGGCATCATCTCCATGGCAAAGAACGGCGTGCTGATCCGCCATTTTGACCGCCAGACCCTGTATACCCGTCTGGTGGATGAGATGATCCCTAAGGAGACCACCACCGAAAAGACGACGGTCAGCGGCTGGCGCGGTCAGCTGGACCGTCTGTGGAAATGGGTCAGCCAGAAGGAGGACGATGCGCAATGAACAACGAACCCAACAAGAAAAATGGCGCAAAGCCGGCGGTCGCCCATAAGAAAAACATTCTGGACGACCGCCGCATCCGGCTGGCACTTTCGGTGCTGGGTGCCATCGTTGCATGGATGGTGGTCACCATCATCGTGCAGCCCGGCACCAGCAACACCATCTACAATGTGCCGGTGGATTATACCTACGATTCCGCTGCTTACACCTCCCGGGGCCTGAGCATCGTCAGCGCTGAGGATAAGACCGTGAACCTGAAGATCTCCGGCGACGGCTACACCATCGGCGGGCTGACGGCTTCCGACTTTGTGGTCTACCCGGATTTTTCCAGCGTACGCGACAGCGGCGAAAAGACCCTGCGCCTGCTGGTACGCGGTGCCAACGGCCTGCTGAACGGTGTGACCGTGACCATGGAAGGCAATGACAACACGGTGGATGTGGTGTTTGACGTGGTGGAGGAAAAGACCCTGCCCGTTACCATTACCACCAACTACCTGACCATCGCGGACGGTTATATCCTTTATAGTACGGATGTTTCCAAGGAGAATATCACCCTTTCCGGCCCCAGCAGTGAGCTGGATAAAGTTGCTACCTGCACAGCAGAGGTGACCTACAGCGGCGAACTGACCGAGTCCATCACGCTGAACACGCCGCTGCGCTTCTATACCTCCGGCGGCAAGGAAGTCAAGTTTGAGTACACGGAGCTGGAAGAGAACAGCGTGGATGTGACCTTGCAGGTGTACAAGATGGCAACGCTGCCGGTGGACGTGAATTTCATCAATGCACCGCGTGATTTTGATGATTCGATGCTGGTATATGCACTCAGCCGCAAGCAGCTCAAGGTGGCAGGTCCGGCAGCTAAGATCGATATGCTGTCCACGCTGCCCATCGGCAATATCGACCTTTCCACCTTTACACTGAACAAGAGCTATGAGCTGCCCATCGACCTGCCCGCAGACATCTATCTGCTGGATAACATTTCCACCATAATGGTCAGCTTTGACTGCTCCAATCTGGGAACCAAGACCATGAACCTGCCCAATACCTGCGTGCAGGTGGTCAACCTGCCCTCTACCTACCAGCTGACGGTGCAGACCGAACGCCTGATGAATGTAACGCTCTGCGGCCCCAAGGGCGCGATCGAAACGCTGACCCCGGAGCAGGTGGTCATTGAGATCGATGCCGAGGATTTCTCGGTGGCGACCGGCGAGCAGAACATTGCCTGCCGCCTGTATGTGCCCTCCAACGGCAAGATTTTTGCACTGGGCAGCTATGTGCTGCAGTGCCGCATCGAAAGCAACTGAAACAAAAAGGAACACACGATAACATGATTCTGGTTCGCAACATCCGTCTGCCGCTCTCTGCCGGAGAGCCGCAGGCATTTGAAAAAGCCCTGCACGCTGCCCGCATCCCGCGCGGAAAGGTGCAGCATCTGGGCGTGGCAAAGCTCTCGGTGGATGCCCGCCATGGCCAGCCCAAGCTGGTGTATACCGTGGCTGTCACCCTGAAAGAACCTGCCGAGGAAGCGGCTCTTGCAGCCCGCTGTGGTGATGCTTCTCTGCAGCAGAAGGTGGATTTTTCGGTGCAGAATGGCATCCAGCCACTGGCACATCGGCCTGTGGTGTGCGGCCTTGGCCCGGCGGGCCTGTTTGCAGCGCTGCTGCTGGCCCGGCAGGGCTATCAGCCCATTGTGCTGGAGCGCGGCCCGGCGCTGGACGAGCGCGTAAAGGCGGTGGAACATTTTTCTGCTACCGGCGAACTGGATGTGAATGCGAATATTCAATTTGGCGAGGGCGGTGCCGGTACCTTTTCGGACGGCAAGCTGACCACCCGCATCGGCGATGAGCTGTGCGGCTTTGTTACCGAGGTGTTCCTGCAGCACGGTGCGCCGGAGGAGATCGCCTGGAAGCAGAAGCCCCATGTGGGCACCGACCTGCTGCGCGGTGTGATCACATCTATCCGCAAGGAGATCGAAGCTCTGGGCGGTGAGGTGCATTTCAACACGGCCCTGACCGGCTTTGAACAGAAAAATGGTCAGCTCACCGGCATTTTTACCACAAATGGCACCTTTGCCTGCGAAGCTTTGGTGTTCGCGGTGGGCCACTCGGCCCGCGATACCTTCGGGATGCTGATGGACGGCGGCCTGCAGCTGGAATGCAAGCCGTTCAGTGTGGGCTTCCGCGCCGAGCATCTGCAGAGTGAGATCGAAAAGAGCTTATATCACGAGGCTGCCGGGCATCCGGCTTTGCCGCGGGGCGAGTATCAGCTTTCCCAGCATGTGGGGGAGCGGTGCGTTTACACCTTCTGCATGTGCCCCGGCGGGCAGGTGGTGGCATCGGCCAGCGAGGAAGGCCGTGTAGTGACCAACGGCATGAGCTTCCACGCCCGCAATGGCAAAAATGCCAACGCGGCCGTGGTAGTGAGCGTGGGAGGCAAGGACTTTGCAGACGATCCGCGCCGGGCCATCGCGTTCCAGCGGGAGCTGGAAGCCAAAGCCTACGCCGCTGGGCGCAGTGCAGGGGAGTATGCCGCTCCGGCAGAGAACATCCAGAGCTTTCTGGAAGGGCGCGGTCAGCTGAACATTGGACGCGTGCAGCCTACCTATGACCGCGGCGTTGCTGCGGCAGACCTCGGCGCACTGCTGCCGCAGGAGCTGGCCGAAACGCTGCGGGCGGGCCTGCGCGCCTACGAGCGCAAAATTGCGGGTTATACCGCGCCGGAAGCGATCCTTACGGGTCTTGAGACCCGCACCAGCAGCCCGGTGCGGCTGAAGCGGGAAGAAAATTTTGAATGCACCCAGCTGGCAGGTCTGTATCCCTGCGGCGAGGGTGCCGGATATGCGGGCGGCATCATGAGCGCCGCCGTGGATGGCCTGCGGGTGGCCCGCGCCATCATCAGCCGGTATGCACCGGCAGAAGGGTGAGAAGAGTTTGATGAACGATCGTGAAAACGATACAATGAGAGAGAATGAGGGCCGTCAGGTGCAGCAGGAGCTGGAAAACCAGCTGCGCGCCTTTGGCGATACCGTGTCGGATGCCTTTGCCCATGGCTTTGAGGGCAAAGGGGAGGACATTGGCGACCGCGCCTATGGTGTGGGCCGTGCGGCGGTGAATGCTGCAAACTTTGGCCTTGGCGAAGCGGCAAAGGCGTTCCGCAGCAGCCGGGAGGAATACTACCGCAGCCGTCAGAATGCGCAGAAGACGAAACAGGGCTTGAATGAGGACTGTATCAACGCGCAGGCCGCAGGTGTTTCCGGCTGGTTCCGGCAGATGTTCGGCAAGGCAGAGACGACCCCGGCAGACGAGATCCGCGCCAGTGCCAAAAAGCGCTACAGCGCAGGCTGTGCATTGCTGGCAGTCGGCATCACGTTTACGGTGATCTTTGGCATCACGGCGGTTTCCTGTCTGGGTGCGGCGGGCCTGTTTACGCCCAATGCGGCGGTTCTGCAGGCTCTTCTGCAGGACAGCTTTATGGCTGAAAATGCTGCAGCCATGGGCAGCTTTGCGCTGGGGGCGGTGCGGATCACCGGCTGGTGCTTTGCGGCTGTCACCGCCGTGTTCGTGTGGATGATCACTGCCGGTGCGTCCCGCCTGAAGGCCAGCAAGACGCTGCTCCGTCTGGCCGAGGCAGCAGAAGGCTTTGACTGCAAAAAGGGCCTGCCGCTGGAAGCCGTGGACGAGAAAAAGGCCCGGGCACTCAAGCGGGTGCGCAGATTCATCCGCAATGGCTGGCTGAGTGCATGGGTGGACGAAAAAGCGGAAAAGCTTTACCTGACTGCTGAGGATTACCGTGCCGCGCAGGAGGCTGCCGCAGCCTCCAAGGCACCGCCGCAGCCGGAACCGGAGGCAGAAAAAACGGACGATGTGCCGCTCAATCTTGAGACAGCGCGCCGCTTTGCTGCCGTGTTGCAGCAGGAAAAACAGCTGATGCAGGATGCGCAGGGCCGCGAAGAGCTGGACCATATGCAGACCACCACCACTGCCATCTGTGACTGGCTGGAAGCACACCCGGAAAGCCTGCCCAAGGCCCGCCGCTTTGCGGAATACTATATCCCCACCACCCTCAAGCTGCTGCACACCTACAACGATGTGCAGGGCCAGCAGGGCGAAAACGCCGAGACCATCCGCCGCGATATCGCGGGCATCCTTCACACGCTGAATCAGGCCTACGACACCCTGTATGATACGCTGCTCTCGGATGTAGCGATGGATGTCTCTTCTGAGATCGCCGCCCTGCAGGGAATGCTGGCCAACGACGGCCTGACGGGAGGAAATTTTGAATGACCTACCGTGCATGGAATCTGAAGCCGCTGGACCGTGCCGCGCTGCGGGAGCTGACGCAGGCGATTGCGGAGCAGGCCACCGAAGAACTGGAATATAACGCACAGAACGACGAGCCGTGGAGCGAGCAAAAATATGCGGCCACCCTTGCCGCCCAGCAGAAGGAAAATGCCCTGTTGGCGGGCGTGCTGACGGCCCGCGGCATTACCGACCCTACCGAAGCACTGACCCTGCTTGCCGGTGAGGAAGAATTGAGCGCCCCTTCGCTGCTCACCGATATGGACAAGGCCTGCGAGCGCATCTGGCGGGCCATTGACGAGGGCGAGACCATTGTGGTGTTCGGCGATTATGACGTGGACGGCGTGACGGCCACGGCCCTGCTGTACCAGCATCTCAAGGGCATGGGGGCTACCGTAAAATGTATGCTGCCCAGCCGCGAGGGCGACGGCTACGGCCTTTCGCGCAATGCCATCCGTTCCATCCACGATAAGGGCTGCAAGCTGATCGTGACGGTGGATAACGGCATTTCTGCTGTGGAAGAAGCCGATTATGCCGCTGAACTGGGCATTGACCTGATCATTACCGACCATCATCTGCCGCCGGAAACTCTGCCCAAGGCCATTGCCGTGGTAGACCCCCGTCGTGAGGACGACACCAGTCCCTTCAAGGGCCTGTGCGGTGCAGGCGTGGCGTTCAAGCTGTGTGCCGCACTGGATGGCTGCCCGCCGGAAGAAATGCTGGACTACTGCGGCGACCTTGCCGCTGTGGGTACTGTGGCGGACGTGATGCCGCTTACCGGCGAAAACCGCACCCTTGTCAAGGCGGGCCTGCGCCAGCTGCAGAACACGGACCGTCCGGGTCTGGAAGCGTTGCTGGAAGAGGTGGGCCTTGCGGGCAAACCGGTCACCGCAGAAAATGTCAGCTACGCCATTGCGCCCCGCATCAATGCGGCTGGCCGCATGGACAACGCTGTTACGGCTTTGCAGCTGGTGATGTGTGAGGACCCGGACCGCGCCGCAGAGCTGGCCCATAAACTGAACGAGATCAATACAAAGCGTCAGGAGACAGAGCTGCAGATCTTCAAGGCCGCGCAGGAACTGCTGGAACAGGAACCGGAGCGGCTGGAAGACCGCGTGATGCTGCTGTGGGGCCGCGATTGGCACCCCGGTGTCATTGGCATCGTGGCATCCCGGCTGGTGGAACGCACCGGCCGGCCTGTGATCGTGGTGACGATCGACGAGCACGGCGAATGCAAGGGCAGCGGACGCAGCGTGCAGGGCTTCAATTTGCATGCCTGCATTGGTGCCTGCGCAGATCTGCTCATCCGCTACGGCGGCCATGCCATGGCTGCGGGCCTTTCGGTGCGGGAAGAAAATCTGCCCGCTCTGCGCCGCCGCCTGAACGACTGGGCAGCACGGGAATGCCCGGTGCTGCATACCACCCCGCTGGAGTGCGACCTGCCCATCCATCTGGACCGTGTGACCGTGGAAAGTGTGCGGAAGCTCGACCAGCTGGCTCCCTATGGGGCCGAGAACCCGACCCCGGTGTTCCTTTTGCAGAACGCCGTGCTGGATGGGGTATACCCGGTATCGGAGGGCAGGCACAGCCGTCTGCGCTTGCGGCAGGGCAATGCCAGCGTGTATGCCGTGTGGTTCGGTATGCCGCCGGAACGGCTGCCCTATGCCATGGGCGATGTGGTGGATGCTGCGCTGAACCTTTCGGTCTACGATTCGCCCCGGGGCGCACAGCTTTCGGGCCGCATTCTGGACCTGCATCCGGCAGGGCTGGGCACAAAGCTTGCGGAGCAGGCTGCTTTTGTGGTGGCGCTGCGCCGCGGCACACCCCTGACTGAGGAACAGAAAAAGCTTATTACGCCTGAGCGCAGTGATATCGTCACAGTGTACCGTGAGCTGCAGGCGCGCCGCTGGCACGCAGAAGATCTGCAGCCGCTGTGCGCAAAACTGGGCGAGGAAAATACAGGCAAAACGCTGGTGGCGGTCACGGCCTTGGAACAGGTGGGACTGATCGCCACGGTGGAAAAGGGTGGGGCAAAATATCTGGAGCTTGTGCCTGCGCAGGGCAAAAAGAACCTTGCGGATGCCCCGGTCCTGAAATGTTTGGAGGGAATGTAAAATGCCAGAGGGAAAGAAAGCTGCGGTCCCTGCACCGAAGCCGGTGCGGGAAGAGGATCTCTACTCCGCAAAGACCCACCTGCATCAGCCGGTACCGGTGCAGGAAACGGCTACCGTTTCTGCAACAGCACAGCTGGCCGATGCCCCGGAAGGCGCGCTGCCTTCGGAGGTGCGGCCGGAGATCGTTACCTGGGAAAAACTGTGTGAGGCCATCAAGGCCAGCGGCCGCTCCTACAATATGGAGATGATCGAAAAGGCATATAACCTTGCCAACACTGCCCACAAGGGGGTGTGCCGCCGCAGCGGCGAGCCGTATATCTGCCATCCGCTGGCTGTGGCACGACTGGTGCTGGATCTTGGCATGGACTCCGAGAGCATTGCTGCGGCCCTGCTGCACGATGTGGTGGAGGACACTCCCACTACACTGGACGACCTGAAAGCCGCCTTTGGCGAGGAAGTTGCCCTGCTGGTGGACGGCGTGACCAAGCTGACCAAGATTCAGTTCTCTAACATTGAGGAACTGCAGGCTGAAAACCTGCGCAAGATGCTGCTGGCCATGAGCCGCGATGTGCGCGTGATGATCATTAAGCTGTGCGACCGGCTGCACAACATGCGCACCGGTGATGCATGGCCGGAACAGAAGCGCCGCGATAAAGCCCGCGAGACCATGGAGGTGTATGCCCCCATCGCCAACCGTCTGGGCATCCTGAACGTGAAGGAAGAGCTGGAAGACCGCAGCCTGCATTACCTTGACCCTGTGGGCTACGAGGAGATCAGCCGGATGCTCAGTGAGCGTGCAGGCGAGGAGTTCCTTGCAAAGGTGTCCGGTGTGATCGAGCGGCGGCTGGCCGAAAGCGGCATTGAGGGCGCTACCATCAAGCGCCGCGTCAAGAGCATTTACGGCATCTATCGCAAGACCATCATGCAGAACAAGTCCTTTGATGAGATCTACGATATCTATGCGGTGCGGGTCATTCTGGATACGCTGGCCGAGTGCTACAGCACTCTGGGCCTCATCCACGATATGTACCATCCGCTGCCCAACCGCTTCAAGGACTATATCTCCACTCCCAAGCCCAATGGCTACCAGAGCCTGCACACCACCGTCATCGGCCACGAGGGCATCCCCTTTGAGGTGCAGATCCGCACCCGCAAGATGGACGAGCAGGCCGAGTACGGCGTTGCGGCTCACTGGAAGTATAAAGAAGGTCTGGATGGCCACGACAAGCTGGACGAACGTCTGGCATGGGTGAGCCAGCTGTTGGAAAACCAGCGCGTCAGCGAGGATTCCGGCAATCTGCTGCACGACCTCAAGAGCGACCTGCTGCCGGAGGAAGTGTTTGCCTTTACGCCCAAGGGCGATGTCATCAACCTGCCCACCGGCGCTACCTGCATCGATTTTGCCTATGCGATCCATTCGGCGGTGGGCAACCGCATGGTGGGCTGCAAGGTGAACAACCGCATGGTGCCCATCGACCACATCGTTTCCACCGGCGAGATCATCGAAGTGATCCTTGGCCCGGCGGACAAAGGCCCCAGCCGCGACTGGCTCAAGATCGTGCGCACCAGCGAAGCGAAGAGTAAGATCCGAAACTGGTTCAAAAAGATGCGCCGCGAGGAAAATATCACGCAGGGACGTGATGCACTGGCCCGTGAGCTGCGCAGGGAAATGATCATCATTCCGGACGACCAGCTGGACGATTTTATCAACAGCTGTTCCCGCCGCCTGCGCCAGAACAATGCCGAGGAACTTTATGCCGCCATCGGCTACGGCGGCATGACCATTGCCAACTGCCTGCCCAAGCTCAAGGAGGAGTGGCAGAAGCTGAAAGCTTCGGAGGAAAAGGCCGGGGAAGACCTGCCCAAGGTGGACCTGAGCCGTGTGCACGCTACCGACGGCGTGGTGGTGGAAGGCTTCGATAACACCCCCATCAAGTTTGCCAAGTGCTGCAGCCCGCTGCCGGGCGACCCCATCGTGGGCTTTATCACCCGCGGCTTTGGCGTTTCCATCCACAAGCAGAGCTGCGTGAACGCCATTTCCAGCATGAAGGATCCCACCAACGCCCCCCGCTGGGTCAAGGCGTACTGGGCCGACAGCGTCAGGGACAGCTATAAGGCCGGCATTGAGATCATTGCGCTGAACCGCAACGAGCTGCTGCAGGATGTGCTGGCTGCGCTGGCGGATATCCGGGTGCCCATCTATGCGGTGAACGCCCGTCAAGTGGAAAACAACTGCGCCATGGTCAGCCTGACCATCGGCATCAACAATACCGAGCACCTCAACCGTGTGGTCGCAAGACTTTCCAAGGTGAAGGACGTGCTCAAGGTGACAAGGAGCTAAAACATGCGTGCAGTCATTCAGGCGGTGTCTTCCGCCAGTGTGCGGGTAAACGGCGGTGAGCCGCGGGCCATCGGGCCGGGCCTTATGATCCTGCTGGGTGTCAGGGATACCGACAGTCTGGACATCGTGCCCAAGCTTGCCGATAAATGCGCAGGCCTGCGCATCTTCCCGGACGCAGAGGGCAAGCTGAATCTCAGCGCAAAGGACCTTGGCTATTCGGCTCTGGTGGTGAGCCAGTTCACCCTTTACGGCGACACGAAAAAAGGCTACCGGCCCAGCTTTATCAAGGCCGCAAAGCCGCCGCTCTCCGTGGATGCTTACGAGCTGTTCCTTGCAGAGATGAACAAACAGGGCCTGAAGGATGTTCAGCACGGCGAGTTTGGCGCGGACATGCAGGTGGCTCTTGTGAACGAAGGACCCTGCACCATTATCATCGATACCGACGAGTGGAAGAAAAAGGAGTGACCGCCATGCAGGCTTTTCATATTCCGGGCGCTGCGCCGCTGTATACCAATACCTTCCTGCTCATTTCCGACGCAGGCCATGCCGTGGTCATTGATCCGTCGGCAGATGCGCAGACCTACGATAAAATTTTAAAGGAAAACAATGCGCAGCTCACCACCATCCTGTGCACCCACGGCCACTACGACCATGTGGGCAGCGCCGAAGCCTTGCGCACCGAGTGGAACGCAAAGCTCTACTGTGAGGCTGCCGACCTTGCAGGCGACCGCATGTATCCGCTGAGCGCAGCGGACTGCGGCTACGCAGAAGGGGAGACTGTCTCGGTAGACGAGCTGCAGTTCACGGTCTGGCACACGCCCGGCCATACGCCCGGCGGCGTGGTGCTGCTGTGCGGCGAGTATCTCTTCTGCGGCGATACCCTGTTTGCAGGCAGCATCGGCCGTACCGATCTGGAGGGCGGCAGCAGTGCACAGATGGCCGAGAGTCTGCGTAAACTGGCAAAGCTGCCCATCCCGCGCGGCACGCAGGTGCTGCCCGGCCATGGCGAGTTCTCCACCTTTGGCGATGAACTGGACAACAATTACTTCATCCGCAGCGCTGTGCGCGGCAACAATGATTTATTTTAAAGAGTGAACAACATGAAGATTTATATTACCGGCCTGCCTTCCGGCTACGAAGTGGAGCATCTGGTGCGTTTGTTTTACCCCATGGCACCGCTCACCCTCACCCCGCCGGAGAACGCCGAGGACTGCGTCTGGGCAGAAAAAACGCCGGACGGCCTGCATGCACTGGTGCGTCAGGACGGCAGAAGTGCTGAACGACACGCACCGCTGCCCGCGCCTGTGGAACAGGGCGGCGAGACCCCGGAATTCAGCCTTGCCAGCCTGACCTATGATCTGCTGCGGGATTGGACCGGCATCCGCCCGCCATGGGGCAAAATGACCGGTGTGCGCCCGGTGCGGCTCATCCACGACAAGCGCGCCGCAGGCTGGACGGAAGCGGAGATCGACCGCTTCTTCCTTGACCGGTTCGACTGCTCCCAGCAGAAATACCAGATGGCCAAGGCCATTGCCGACCTGCAGGAGCCAATTTTGAAAGTGGGCAATGAACCCGGGACCTACAGCCTGTACATCGGCATCCCGTTCTGCCCGTCCCGGTGTAGCTACTGCAGCTTTGTCAGCTGCAATCTGGACCGCGACCGCAAGATGGTGCAGCCTTATGTGGACTGTCTGTGCAAAGAGGTGGAAGAGATCCGCATTCAGGCAGACAAGGCAGGCCTGAAACTGTGCAGCATCTACATCGGCGGCGGCACGCCCACCAGCCTGTCTGCCGACCAGCTGCGGCAGCTGATGGGCACGGTCCGGGCGAATTTTGACCTCTCGAAGGTCGTGGAATATACGGTGGAGGCGGGCCGTCCGGACTGCACGGATGCCGAAAAGCTGGCGGTCATTAAGGAATACGGCGCTACCCGCATCTCCATCAACCCGCAGACCTTCTCGGACGAGGTGCTGGCGGGCATTGGGCGCAAGCACTCGGCGCAGGACATTCTGGACTGCTATGCCGAAGCGCGCAAGGCCGGTCATGATGATATCAACATGGACCTGATCGCCGGCCTGCCCGGCGACACGGTGGAAAGTTTTGAGCGCAGCCTGCGGCAGGCCATCGCGCTGGACCCGGAGAACATCACCGTGCACACCCTCACCCTCAAGCGCGCTTCCCGCATCGTCATTGAGGACCAGAAGGAAAACGACTACGCTGACGTCGCCGCCATGCTGGAAAAGTGCAATCTGCTGGCCGAGGCGGGTTACCGGCCCTACTACCTCTACCGCCAGAAGAATACTCTGCAGAACCTGGAAAACGTGGGCTGGTGCAAGCCGGGCCACGAGGGATATTACAACATCTATATCATGGAGGAAGTCCAGACCATCCTCTCCGCCGGTGCAGGCGGCAGCACCAAGCTGGTGGCCGACGGCGGAAAACGGATGCAGCGCATTTTCAATTTTAAGTATCCGAACGAATATATCCAGCGTTTTGCGGAGGTGCTGGAACGCAAAAAAGGAGTGGCTGATTTTTATGATCACGATTTGGGTACCCAAACGTCTGGTTGAGATCGATCTGTACAATGTGGCAGCCCGCAGCCCGCAGGCACTTGCCGACCTGAGTGAGCAGAGCTATGCCCAAAGGATAGATTACGCCGCCCAGAAGGTGCAGCTCTCCGGCGCAAAGATCGTCATGCTCACCGGCCCGTCGGCCAGCGGCAAGACCACCAGCGCCCACTGTCTGGCGAAAGCTTTGCAAAAGCGCGGGACTCCGGCGCAGGTGGTCAGTCTGGATAATTTCTTCAAAGGCGCAGAGTTCTATCCGCGCCTGCCGGACGGCACGCTGGACTACGAGAACCCCGATACGCTGGATCTGCCTCTCATCAAGCAGTGCCTGCGGGAGCTGAGCGAGATGGGCAAGACCGTGCTGCCCATCTACGATTTCTCTGCCGAAAAGCGCTCGGCAGAGGTGGAGCCCATCGACCTGCAGGGCGGTGTATGCATCGTGGAGGGCATCCATGCGCTGAACCCGGAGCTGACCGGCCTTGTAAAGGGCGACGACATCTACCGCATCTATGCAGGCCTGCGGGAGGAATACTGCATCGATGGCCGCCGCGTCATCAACACGCAGGATATCCGCCTGTGCCGCCGCACCCTGCGGGACGCTGCAGCGCGCGGCCGCAGCCCGGAAAAGACCCTTGCCATGTGGGACCGCGTGCTGGACGGTGAGACGCGGTATATCAAGGGCTTCAAAACTACGGCAGACTTTTTGCTGGATACCTCCTTTACCTACGAGCTGGGCCTGATCTCCAAGCTGCTGGGCGTGGTGCGCCGTCAGTTCACGCTGGAAGGCCACAATGCGGAGCTGTGGGACGAGACAGCCCGCCGCTTTGAGCATGTGGCACCGCTGGAGCTGGAGCTGCTGCCGGAGGACAGCATGCTGCGGGAATTCTATGGCGGCGCAGCCGACCGCAGGGCACAGAATGCCGATGTGTGAAATTATCGTGTAAATTTAGGCCGAATGCGAAAAAATTGTTTCCAAACCGGCACCAAACTGTAAAAAATGCGGTCCGTTCATTGCAAACGAGCGGCCTGTGCGCTATAATGGAGATAACATCCGCACATGGCCCATGATAAACAGGCCGATAGTAAGAGAGGTGTCTTTTATGGATTTCAACAAGATCAAGGAAATGGGTCTGGAATATGCCGAAAAAGGCAAGAACGCTGCGCTGGACCTGGCCGAAAAGGGCAAGACTCAGGCTTTGATCGTAAATGAGCAGGGCAAGCTGCTCAAGGCACAGCGCCAGTTGGGCGCACTGGTGTACAGTCTGGCCAAGGGCAAGGAAGAAAACCAGCCGCTGGTGGATAAGTATATCGAGATGATCGATAACATCGAGCAGGAGATCGCCCGCCTGAAAGCATCCCTGACCCCGGCGGAAGCTGCCGAGGCGGAATATGTGGTGCACGAGGAAGTTCCTGCTGACCAGCCGGAAGAGCACAAAGCCTGCCCGCAGTGCGGTGCTCCCGTCTCGGACGATGCACTGTTCTGCAACAAGTGCGGTGCACAGCTGTAATAAAACGGTTCAGCAACAGGGCGGCGCTCCCCACAGGGCACCGTCCTGTTTTTGCGAGCGGAAAATGCAGGCGAAATGCGGGAAATTTGCGCACTTTGTCTTGCAAAACTGCATGAGATGCGATACAATATACAGTATCTTTTACAAGGCAGGTGAGCGCTGTGCTGGACTGGCAGCCAAAGGCACCCTATACGGCAGAGCAGCTGCTGGAAATTCTGCGTATCCTGCGGGACCCGGAGAACGGCTGTCCGTGGGATAAGGTACAGACCCATGCTTCCATCCGGAAGAACTTTCTGGAAGAGACCTGCGAAGCGCTGGAGGCCATTGATGCTGACGATCCGCAGTTGATGCAGGAAGAGCTGGGCGATGTGCTGATGCAGGTGGCGTTCCACGCGGTGATCGAAGAAGAGCGCGGGCGCTTTACTTTTGAGGATGTCTGCCGTGAGGTGTGCGAGAAGCTGGTGTTCCGGCATCCGAACATCTTTGCGTCCTCGGCGGCACAAAATGCGGGTATAAACGGCTGGGATGCGCTCAAAAATAAGGAAAAGGGCCGCACCACTCTGGCTGATGAGCTGGGCACAGTGCCGGTTACGCTGCCTGCTTTGATGCGTGCCCAGAAGCTGCAGAAGCGTGCCGACCGCTGCGGGGCAGAGCAGTCTGCGCCGGAAACGGCACGGCAGGCTTTGCGGGCAGCACTGGACGGCTGGAACCGGGAACAGGACGCACAGGCGGCGGGAGAACTGCTGTTTGCTGCGGCCAATGCCATGCGGCTGGCTGGTGTGGACGCGGAGGAAGCGCTGACCTTCGCATCCAAGCGCTATTGTGCAGAACTGCTGGCGCAGAAAGAACAAAGCGGTACTCAGGTCGAGTGACCTGCTCCGATAGAGAAAAAAGAACACCAAGTAACAAATCTGGAGGGTATTTTTATGACGAAGACCGATCTGATCGCACAGGTTGCTGCGAACACTGAGATGAGCAAGAAGAGCGCTGAGCAGGCTGTCAATGCTGTGTTTGAAGCACTGAGCAAGGCCATGTCTGAGGGCGAAAAGATCACCATTTCCGGCTTTGGCACCTTTGAGATGCGTGAGCGCGCCGAGCGTCAGGGCATCAACCCCCGCACCCGTGAGCCGATCACCATTGCCGCTTCCCGCAGCATCGTGTTCAAGCCCGGCAAGTCCCTGAAGGACACCCTGTAAGCTGTATCTGCTTTGCCGCCGCTGCCTGCAAGAGGGTGCGGCGGCTTTTTTTGTGACAGGAGGAAAAACCATGCGTCTGGATAAATATTTGAAAGTTTCGCGTCTGATCAAGCGCCGCACCGTGGCAAACGAGGTGGCCGATGCAGGCCGCATCCTCATCAACGGCAAGATCGCCAAGGCCAGTCAGGCCGTTAAGGCGGGCGACATCATCGAGGTGACCTTCGGCAACCGGCCCATCAAGGTAAAGGTGCTCTCGGATGTGGAGCCGCGCACCAAGGATGTGGCCCGCGAGATGTACGAGATCATTGCGGAGGGCGAGCAGGCATAAAAGCCCCGGTCCGGTGCATAGGATGCACCAGAAAAGGGGAGACGAACCATGCCGGAAAAAACACCCAGAGACCCGCAGCCCGCGCCGCACGATCTGATCTTGGAAAGCCGCGCCCGCCTGACGGTGACCGGTGTGCAGAAGGTACTGCACTGCAATGCCGACAGCGCTGCCATGGAAACGGGCAAGGGCACGCTGCACCTGACCGGGGCGCAGCTGAACATGGCGGCGCTGGATCTGGAGACCGGGGAGGCGAAGTTCACCGGCCGCATCGACACGCTGGAATATACGGCCAGCGCACCGGCGGGCGGTTTTCTGCGCCGCCTGCTGCGATGATCCCGGTACTGCCGCCTGCAGCCCTTGGGCAGGAGATCGCTGCCTGCACGGTGCTGGGAGCCAGTATCGGCGCACTGCGGGCTGTATTCCCGGCCAGAGGTCGTGCAGCTTTTGTGCCGGATCTGGTGTGGATGGGTGCTGTGCTGGCCGCTGTGCAGAGCTACGCAGCAGGGCAGAGCAGTGCCGGTGTTCTGCGCTGGTACATGGCTGCGGCAGCATTTGCCGGTGCCGGTGCAGCAGCCTTTGTGCTGGGTGCACCGCTGCGTGCAGCGGGAGGCGTTTTACAGCGCCGGGTACTCCGGCCGGCAGAGCGGCGGCGCGCCCGGCGGAGAAAGGCGCGCAAACTACGCCGCAGCGCAAAAAGAACTGCAAAAAAGCGCAAAAAGAACTTGCCAAACCAGCGCCGCATGATGTATAATTCATATGTGTTAAAGTAAGAGTCAAATGCAACGGGGGCAGAAGAGATCATGGCAGCACCGGACCGCAGAAAACGCAAGAAGAAAGTGGTCGTTAAAACGCTTGTACGGGTGTTTTTTGTCCTGCTGCTGCTGAGTATGCTGGCAGCATACATTTCCAATCAGGTCACCATCAGCTCCAAACGTGCGGAGCTGGACACGCTGAACGAGCAGATCGCCCAGCAAAAGACTGAAAACGAGGAGATGCAGCGCATTCTCAGCGGCGATGCAGACCAGATCACCGAGTGGGTCGCGCGGGATTCTTACAATTACGCTGCACCCAACGAGCGCATCTTTGTGGATGTGACCGGCAGCTGAATTGCTGCCCATTCTATGGAAAACAAGGAGTATTGAGTTTTGGCAATTGAGGTAGGGAACGTATTCGAGGGCCGCGTCACCGGTGTAAAGCCGTTTGGCGCTTTTGTCGCACTGCCGGAGGGCCGTGTAGGCATGGTCCATATTTCCGAGGTGTCCAACGAGTTCGTGCAGGACATTGCAGCTGTTCTGCACGATGGTGATATCGTCAAGGTGCAGGTGATCAACATTGCACCGGACGGCAAGATCGCGCTGTCCATCAAGCGCCTGCTGCCGCCGCCTCCGCGCCCGGCGCGTGAGGGCAGAGGCCCTGCAGGCGGTCCGCGCTCTGGTGGTCCCCGTCCGGGCGGCCCCCGCGAGGGTGGTCATTTTGGTGCAGGCCGCGGCGGCGCTGGCCGCCCCCCGCGTGAGGGAGGCAGAGGCCCTGCCCGCGACAGCGCACCCCGTGTATGGCAGCCCAAGGCTCCCGTCCGTTCCGATAACATGAGTTTTGAGGACATGATGAGCCGCTTCAAGAGCCAGAGCGAAGAGAAGATGGCCGATCTTGATCACGAGACCAATAACCGCCGCGGCGGTGGTTATGCGCCTCGCGGCCGCGGTGGCCGCCGCTGAGCGGAAAGGCCTGCGCTTTTCAAGCCTGATCAAAATAACGGAAACAGACCTGTCTCATTTGATCGGGCAGGTCTGTTTTTTCCGTAATAAAAGAAAGGAAACACAATGCCTGCAAAATTTGAACTGATCGCGCCCTGCTTTTTTGGGTGTGAATCCACTGCAAAATTTGAGCTGACCCGCATCGGCGCAGAGAATATCCGCGTGGACGATGGCCGTCTGAGCTTTGCCGGCGGCGCAGAGATGATCGCTGCTGCAAACCTCAATCTGCGCACGGTGGAGCGCGTGATGCTGCTGCTGGCCCGCTACAGGGCCGCCACCTTTGATGACCTGTTCGACGGCGTGTACGATATCCCGTGGGAGGAGCTGCTGCCCGCAGACGCAGCCTTTCCGGTCACCGGCTCTTCGCTGAACAGCCAGCTGTCCAGTGTGCCTGCCTGCCAGAGCATCATCAAAAAAGCTGTGGTCAAGCGCCTGATGGCAAAGCACCACACCTCTGTGCTGCCGGAGACCGGCGCGGAGTACAAGATCCGCTTCATGCTGCGCAAGGATCAGTGTGAGATCATGCTGGACACCACCGGCGACGGCCTGCACAAGCGCGGCTACCGCCGCAACGCCATGGAGGCACCCATCCGCGAGACTTTGGCGGCTACCATTGCAGACCTTGGCCGTGTGCGCCGCGACAGTCTGGTGGAGGACCCCTTCTGCGGCAGCGGCACGCTGCTGATCGAAGCTGCTCAGAAAGCCATGAACATTGCCCCCGGTCTGAAGCGCCGCTTTGCCGCCGAGCGCTATGGCTTTGTGCCGGCAGCCATCTGGGCCGAGCAGCGTCAGAAGGCACTGGCCGAGGCCAAGCTGGATGTGGGCTTTGAAGCCTTTGGCTATGATATCGACCCTGCCGCTGTGGCTTTGGCCAACGCCAACGCAAAGCTGGCCGGTGTGGAAAAGCGCTGCCACTTTGAAGTGGCTGATGTGGCCGACTTTGCCGCAAAGCAGGAGGCCATCGTGCTGACGAATCCCCCGTATGGTGAGCGCATGAGCACCATTGAAGGCGCTGCAAAGCTGGCCCGCACGCTGGGCCGGCAGATGGAAGCACACCCCTGCGCAGGCGTGTATGCGATCACTGCCGATATGGATTTTGAGACCCACTACGGCAAGCGTGCCAACAAGCGCCGCAAGATGTACAACGGCATGATCCCCTGCCAGCTGTATATGTACTACAGCGCGCCCAAGTTTGAGCACACTGCAAAGCCGATGCCGAAGTCCGGCTTTGACGGCAAGCGCACTGCACCGAACCGCTTTAACAAGAAGTAATTGAAAAATGTTACCTGCCGCACCGGAGCTGTCCAGTGCGGCTTTTTACATTGCAGCCGGTAATTACCGGAAAAAAACAAAGCAGGGCCTGAATTGGCAGGAGATGGAAATGAACGCAAACACAGGAAGTTTTACGCTGTGTTCCGCGCCATGTGCGGCAAAGATGAGACAAATTCATGCTCTTTTTACAAAGGATGGTTGAACCCGGGCTGAAAATGGATTATACTTACCTTATTATTCTGCGGTTCTTCCGAGGAGGAAAAGGTGCGTATGAAGGGTAGGATGCGGCCATATCTGCCGGAGCTCACCATCCGGGATTACAATATCTACCTGCGCTATCTGCGCGGGGTGCGACGTCAGCTGTACGAGGCGTACGGATTATATTCCTGCCATCTGCTGCGGAGCAACGGCGTGCTGTTTGCCATCCTTTCGGACAGTCTGGCCGGGCGGCAGGCCACTTGCCAGCGCAAGCGGGTCCCGGGCACACTGGCCTGGCGCAGGCTCATGTGCCAGACCCAGGGCATCCGGCTGGCCGCACAGGTGGAGGTGCTGCTGGGCTGGCACAACCTGCAGGACCGCAAATACAGCGAGCTGCGGCCGCTCAAGCGCCTGCGCCGTGCGGTGGACCGTCTGCTGCTGCGCCGCGCCTATGAGCGTGCCGTGCAGGAGAACCCGGCGCTGGAACGGCTGTTCGTGCAGGAGCGGGATCAGGCCGTGGTGCAGATGAATCTGAGCGCCAAGAACTACTCTCTTGCCGCTGAACCCATGAGCAACATTTACGGTGCACTGTATTCCACCCTTGCCACCGACGACCCCAGCCAGCGCAAGAGCATGCGCTACATCGGCAGCAGCATCGGCCGCATTTTTTACCTGCTGGATAAGGCTGAGCGCTTTGAGATGGACAAGAGCAGCGGCCGCTACAACGTGTTCGTAGTCAACGACCTGCGGGGACAGGCTGCGGCGGTGGAGAATGCCCGCCGTCAGGCACTGGCTGCCGCCAACGATCTGATCCGCGTGTACAGTATGCTGGACATCAAATTGAACCGCGGCCTGCTGGATAACATCATGCTGCTTGGCCTGCACCATGCGGTGGAACCGCTGGAAGCCGGTGCTGAGCGCGAAAACTGGGAGATCCCATGAAGCAAAACCATCAAAAAAGCTGGGCCATGGCTTACTGTGGCATTGTGGCGGCGCTGTGCGTCGCACTGATGCTGCTGGGAGCTGTGATCCCCATTGCCATGTTCATTGCGCCTGCAGTGGCAGGCTTCCTTGTTGCCACGGTGTGCGTGGAGTGCGGGATGCAACTGGCTTTGACGGCCTATGCGGCAGTCAGCCTGCTGGCACTGCTGTTCGTGCCGGATAAGGAAGTAGCGCTGATCTTTGTGTTTTTGCTGGGGTATTACCCGCTGGCAAAGCCGAAGTTTGAGCGCATCCGCCCTGCGGTTCTGCGCATTGTCTGCAAGCTGCTGCTGTGCAACGGCACAGTGCTGGCCATGTACGGGCTGGTATTTCTGCTGGTGCCGGCGGGCAGCATTTCGCAGGAGCTGCGCACCACCGCGCTGGCTGTCTCGCTGGCAACGCTGGTCATGGGCAATGTTGCCTTTGTGCTGTACGACCGGGCATTGCATAACATGCTCATGATGTACCGGCTGGTCTGGCGGCCGAAACTTCATAAAACTTTGGGCTGGCGCTGAGCCAGCCTTTGTGCTATAATGGGGCATCAGAAAGGGGAGAGCGCAGCACACAGGTAACGCAAAGCGCCGGGCCACGCGGGTGACAGCCGCGAGGGTGACGAGGAGAGGAATCATCGAAAGATTCGGCGGATGTTTCTCCGGCTGAGGGCTAGACCAGCCGCAGAGAAGGGCAAAAAACGGCAGCAATACCGCAACAGATCCCTTCAAAGAAAGCCATACAAGAACATAAACTGTACTAGGAAGCTGACTGGATATCACTGCGCCTTTTTGCGCGGGAACGGTCGGTATGGAGGTGTTTTGTATGTGTGGCATTGTTGGTTATGTCGGTAAGCGCAGTGCGCAGGACGTGCTGCTGGATGGTCTGGAAAAGCTGGAGTATCGCGGGTACGACTCCGCCGGTGTGGCGCTTGCGCTGGACGGCGGCATCCGCGTGGTAAAAAGCAAAGGACGGCTCACCGCCCTGCGGGAAAAGCTGGCGGCGCAGCAGCTGGCACAAAGCTTCTGCGGCATCGGCCACACCCGCTGGGCTACCCATGGCGAGCCCAGCGATGTGAACAGCCACCCGCATTCGACCCCGCGTGTGAGCATTGTGCACAATGGCATCATTGAAAATTACGGCCTGCTCAAGGAGCGCTTGGCCGCAAAAGGCTATACCTTCCAGAGTGAGACGGACACCGAAGTGCTGGTAAAGTTGATCGACAGCTGCTATACCGGTGACCCGCTGCGTGCACTGCAGCAGGCGCTTGCCAAGGTGCGCGGCAGCTATGCGCTGGCCGTGCTGTTCCGGGATTACCCGGACACCATTTTTGCAGTCAAGCGGGAAAGCCCGCTGATCGTCGGCTGGGGCGAGGGCGAAAACTTTGTGGCTTCGGATATTCCGGCACTGCTCAAGTATACCCGGAAATACAGCGTGCTGGAAGAAGGGGATATGGCCGTCTGCACCACAGAGGGCATCCGCTTTTACAACGAATTTGGTGAGCCGGTGGAGCGCCAGCAGCTGAAGGCGGACTGGGATATGGAAGCTGCCGAAAAGGGCGGCTATCCCCACTTTATGCTCAAGGAGATCAACGAGCAGCCTGCGGCCATTATGGCCACGGTCAGCCCCCGTGTAGAGGACGGACTGCCGGTGCTGCGCATCCCGGAGCTGACCGATGAAGTGCTGCGCGGTATTGGCCGGGTGCATCTGGTGGGCTGCGGTACGGCTATGCATGCCGGTATGGTGGGCAAATCTGCCATCGAAACGTTGGCCCGTGTGCCCGCCGAGGTGGACATTGCCAGCGAGTTCCGTTACCGGGACCCCATTCTGGAAAAGAACGATCTGGTCATCATCATCAGCCAGTCCGGCGAGACCAGCGACACGTTGGCAGCGCTCAAGCTGGCCAAGAGCC
Source organism: Faecalibacterium taiwanense (assembly GCF_036632915.2). Classification (NCBI taxonomy): domain Bacteria; kingdom Bacillati; phylum Bacillota; class Clostridia; order Eubacteriales; family Oscillospiraceae; genus Faecalibacterium; species Faecalibacterium taiwanense. The sequence goes on from NZ_CP155552.1 coordinate 1,382,086, forward strand.
GCGGCGTGCCGGTGCTGGCCATCGTGAATGTGGTTGGCAGCTCCATTGCACGTGCCGCAGATTATGTAATGTACACCTATGCCGGGCCGGAGATCGCGGTAGCATCCACCAAGGCGTATATGGTGCAGATGTGCGTGCTGTATCTGTTTGCACTGCGGCTGGCCTATGCGCGCGGACGGCTGAGCGAGGCAGAGACCCGCCGCTTTACGGCCCAGCTGCTGCGCGCACCGGAGGTCATCAAGCCGCGCCTTGCAGATTGTGAGCAGATCAAGTACCTTGCCAGCCGCTATGTGAACACCCAGAGCTGCTTCTTCATTGGGCGCGGGTTCGACTATGCGCTCTCGCTGGAGGGCAGCCTGAAACTCAAGGAGATCAGCTATGTGCACTCGGATGCCTATGCAGCCGGTGAACTGAAACATGGTACCATCAGCCTGATCACCGATGGCGTGCCGGTGATCGCACTGGCCACCCAGAAACAGGTGTACGAAAAGACCATTTCCAATGCCAAGGAGACCCGCAGCCGCGGAGCAAGGGTGCTGCTGTTTACCACAAAGGATGCTGTGGTGCCGGAAGGCGTGGCAGATGCCGTGACCCGGCTGGATGAGTATGAGGATATCCTGATGCCGCTGCAGCTCATTGTGCCGCTGCAGCTGTTTGCCTATTATATGGCTGTTCTGCGCGGCTGTGACGTGGATAAGCCGCGCAATCTGGCCAAGAGCGTGACCGTGGAGTGACGGCATAAAACGCAGCCAGAAAGCCCTGCACGAAACAGAAATAACAAAACAGGACCCGCTCTGAATCACTGAAGTGCATTCTGTCAAGTAGACGAAAAAATAATATAAGGTTTTTGTTCGCCGTTTCCACAAGGAGACGGCGAATTTTTTGTGCAAAATCGGTATCAGGCAGCTCGGTTCATGGCACCGACATGAGCCCGCATCGGCATCTGAATGAACAGACGGTGCTGGCAACGGCGGCTGTTGCAGCAGTCAATCGTGAAGAGTGAGCGCTCTTTCTTGACATGAAAATACCCCCAGAGTACTCAGAGTTTTTGTCTCTGTCTACTCTAGGGGTAGCGTATCACATGGAATGCCGGGGCATTGTGATTTATAGATTATTTGTTTCGACAGGAGGTGCTTCCGATGCAGACGTTTCTACCGGAACATCGTCCTCCGGGTCACCGAAGCTGTCGTGGTAAGTCTGCAGCAGGTCGATCTCCTTGTTGCGCTTCAGGCCGTGGACGACCAGCTTTTTGATCACATCATAGATGACTGCAAACAGCGGCACACCTACGATCATGCCCACAAAGCCCCACAGACCGCCGAACAGCAGGATGGCGAACAGTACCCAGAAACTGGAAAGACCGGTGGTGTTGCCCAGGATCTTGGGGCCGATCACGTTTCCGTCCAGCTGCTGCAGCACCAGAACGAACAGGACGAACCACAGCGCCTTGATGGGGTTCTGAATGAGGATCAGCAGGGTGGCGGGCACGGCACCGATGAACGGGCCGAAGAAGGGGATCACATTGGTCACGCCGATGATCACGGAAACCAGAAGGGCACTGGGGAACTTGAAGATCAGGCAGCCGATATAGCACAGCACGCCGATGATGGCGGAATCCATGATCTTGCCGTTGATGAAGCCGCCGAACATCTTATCGGCGTACTTCACTTCTTCCTTGATCAGCTCTGCCCAGCGGGGCTTGAAGATGCTGTAGAGCACCAGCTTGGCCTGCTGCACAAAGCGCTTGCGGCTGGCCAGCATATACACGGCCACGATGATGCCGATGATCAGGTTCTTGGCCATGGTCACTACGTTCAGCACACCCACTGCGGCACCGCTGACGATGTTCTGCATGGAGGGCAGGAGCCGGGTCTTGATCAGATCATCGATATTGGTGCTGATGGTGGCATAAGCAGAGTTGAGCATGTCCATGATCTGCTGGTTGTTCTCAATGAACTCCACATGATTCGCCCACTGCACGAACTTTGCGAGGTTGCGCTGCGCAGTGTAGTACAGGGTGGTCACGCTGGTAATGAGCTGCGGAATGATCATCATGCACAAAGCGTAGATGAGGAGCAGGCCGAACAGGATGGTCAGCGTAACGGACAGCACATTGACCAGACCATGCATCTTTTCCGGGATGAACCGGCGCAGAAAGCTCTCGATGGTGTTGCACACAGGCTTGAGCAGGTAGGCGATGACGGCACCGTAGATGAACGGCATCAGAATGCCGGTCAGCGTGGAGATGGCATCACCAAAACCATCGAAGCGGTAGATCAGGAAAAAGAAGATGATGCTCAGGGAGATCGCTCCAAATCCTGCCAACATCCCGTAGAGATAGGGCTTGATGTGCGGCTTTTTGTCCATCATGATAGACTCCATTTCAGCCGCGGACAGCAGGAATCCCCGCGGCACTTATCAGATTTTGTTGCTCCTGCGCCAGATGTGCATTTTTTCGGCTTCCTTGATCAGGTCTTCACGGAAGTCGGGATGTGCTACGCTGATCAGAGCTTCAGCCTTTTCCCAGGTGGTCAGGCCCTTCAGGTTCACGCAGCCGTACTCGGTGCACAGGTAGTGGATGTTGGCACGGGTATCGGTGACGATGCTGCCGTTTTCCAGAGTGGGACGGATGCGGCTCTCCAGCTGGCCGGTCTTCTTATTAAAGAAGGTAGAGGACAGGCAGATAAAGCTCTTGCCGCCCTTGGAAAGGTATGCGCCCAGAACGAAGTCCAGCTGACCGCCGGCACCGGAGATGTGCTTGAGGCCTGCAGTCTCGGCGTTCACCTGACCGAACAGGTCGATGTCCACAGCGTTGTTGATGGAAATAAAGTTATCCAGTGCGGAGATGCTGCGGATATCGTTGGTGTAGTCCACGGGTGCAGACATGCACTCCGGGTTATCGTTCAGGTAATCGTACATTTTCTGGGTGCCGGCACCGAAGGCGTAGACCTGACGGCCCTTGTCCAGCTGCTTGCATGCACCGGTGATCTTGCCGGCCTTGGCGATATCCACAAAGGCATCCACATACATTTCGGTGTGCACGCCCAGATCCTTCAAATCGCTCTGTGCGATCAGGCTGCCGATGGCATTGGGCATACCGCCGATGCCCAGCTGCAGGCAGGCACCGTTGGGAATCTGCGGAACGATCAGGTTGGCAACCTTCAGATCCACTTCGGTAGCAGCACCGGGAGCGGCCATCTGGCCGATGGGCGGGTTCTCGCCTTCCACGATGCCGGTGACCTGAGAAATGTGGATGCAGTTCTCCATGCCGCCAAGGCAGCGGGGCATGTTCTTGTTGACCTCAACGATGATCTTCTTGGCTTTTTCGCACACAGCACCCAGATGAGATGCACTGGGGCCGAAGTTGAAGTAGCCGTGCTCGTCCATGGGGGTCACCTGGAACACCGCCACATCCAGCGGATCCGGGCTTTCGCGGTAGTAGCGGGGCAGCTCGGAATAACGGATGGGGGAGTAGAAGGAGAAGCCCTGTGCAATGGCCTTGCGCTCAATGCCGCCCATATGCCAGCTGTTCCATGTCATGTGTGCAGCGGGATCGTCGATCTGGAAGATCGCGGGCACCCACATCAGGATGCCGCCGCGGAAGTTGACACCTTCCAGCTCAGGCAGACGCTTTGCGATCTCGGCATCCACCGCCACAGGGGTGTTCACAGCCCAGCCGTAATCCACCCAGTCACCGCTTTTGACCAGTGCGGCAGCCTGAGCGGCGGTCATTTTCTTCTGAGCATACAGTTCCGTAAAATCCATTATAAACCATCCTCTCCTATAATAACATAAAGGAATTGTAAATTTATCATTTACTCTTCCTGCACGGACAAATCTTTGCAGGATGTTTACCACCTGTTGGCAATTTGAACACAGCTCTGACACAGGCGGATGATATCCTGATAACCAGCAGAAGGCAGCTGTCGGACAGGGCAGCAGATCTGCACAACTTAGTTATAACATTAACAATGTGTAGAATCAATAGTTTATCGAGAAAATTTTGACCGACTGGCAATATGGACAAAATTCGCGGAGTTTTTGGACGATTGTTTGGTGCTGAAAAACCAAAATCTTTGCAAAAGGACTTGATAAAATTTTGACGATATGGTTTACTTATAGCGTAGCAAGCAGCTGCGATGCAACACGACATTGATTGTTTAAATTTTAACGATAAAACGTACAGCTTGCACAAAAATCTTGCACCCAAGACTGGAAAGTGCTATCATGGCAGAACCAAAACGCGCTTTTCACAGCGCTCAAGGAGGACACCAGACGATGGCAACAGCAGTTTATCCCGGTTCGTTCGATCCGGTCACAAAAGGGCATCTCGATATCATCAAGCGCGCAGCAAAGATCAACGATCATCTGATCGTGGCGGTGCTCAACAACAGCGCAAAGAATCCGCTGTTCACCGTGGAGGAACGCGTGGAGCTTCTAAAGGAATGCTGCAAAGGCATCCAGAATGTTTCGGTGGAGAGCTTCGACGGCCTGACCGTGGAGTTCGCCAAGAAACGGCACGCTTCGGTGATGGTGCGGGGCCTGCGGGCGGTGACGGATTTTGAAAACGAGATCCAGCTTGCGCAGACCAATCATGCACTGATGCCCGGCATCGAGACCATGTTTCTGGCAACGAGCATCAAGTGGAGCTACCTTTCTTCCACCATTGTAAAAGAGGCAGCTTACTACGGCAGCGACATCGGTAAGTTCGTCACACCCAATGTGGAAAAGGCGGTCAACGAAAAGTATGCGCTGATCCGGCAGAAAAAAGACCCCGAGACCTAATTTGTAAAAGCGCTTACGGGCGTTTTGATAAAAATGGCTTACGAAAAGTAACACATACACAATTCAGGAGGCTATTCACATGAAAAAGATCGTTATCGCATCTGCATGCCGTACCGCTATTGGCAAGTTCGGCGGCACTCTGGCAAACGTTCCCGCAGTTGAGCTGGGCTCCATTGTCATCAAGGAAGCCCTGAACCGTGCAAACGTCGCACCTGAGCAGGTCGATCATGTCTACATGGGCTGTGTCATTCAGGCTGGTCTGGGCCAGAACGTTGCACGTCAGGCTGCTCTGAAGGCTGGTCTGCCCATCGAGACCCCGGCTGTCACCGTCAACGTGGTGTGTGGCTCCGGTCTGAACTGCGTCAATATGGCTGCTCAGATGATCGAGGCTGGCGATGCTGATATCGTGGTCGCAGGCGGCATGGAGAACATGGACATGGCTCCCTTCGCACTGCAGAAGGCTCGTTACGGCTACCGCATGGGCGCTCCTATGGGCAAGAGCGAGATCGTGGATACCATGGTCAACGATGCTCTGTGGGATGCCTGCGGCTTCAACAAGCACATGGGCATGACCGCTGAGAATGTCTGCACCAACGAGACTTATCAGAAGAAGTACGGCTACAGCCCCATCACCCGTGAGATGCTGGACGAGTTCTCATACAACAGCCAGCTGAAGGCTGACAAGGCCATCAAGGACGGCGCTTTCAAGGACGAGATCGTTCCCGTTGTGATCAAGGGCAAGAAGGGCGACACCGTGTTCGATACTGATGAAGGCCCCCGTCTGAGCGCTCCTGAAGTGCTGGCAAAGCTGAAGCCCGCTTTCACCAAGGACGGCATCGTGACCGCCGGCAACTCTTCCGCCATCAATGACGGTGCTGCTGCTCTGGTCATCATGAGCGAGGAGAAGGCTAAGGAGCTGGGCGTGAAGCCTCTGGCTACCTGGGTCGCCGGTGCTCTGGCAGGCGTTGAGCCCGAAGTCATGGGCCTGGGCCCCATCGCCGCTACCAAGAAGGTCATGGCAAAGACCGGCCTGACTGTTGCTGACATGGATCTGATCGAGGCCAACGAGGCATTTGCTGCTCAGTCTGTGGCTGTCAGCCAGGCTCTGAACTTTGATATGAGCAAGGTGAACGTCAACGGCGGCGCAATTGCTCTGGGCCACCCGGTCGGCGCTTCCGGCGCTCGTATCCTGGTCACCCTGCTGTATGCTATGAAGCATCGCGGTGCACACAAGGGCCTGGCTACCCTGTGCATCGGCGGCGGCATGGGCTGCGCTACCATCGTTGAGATGGACTAAGTTCCACCTCTTGGAATCCTGACTGAATGACAGACCCGGACGGGGAAGGAAACCGGAGAGCCTTTCCTCCATCCGGGGGCTGTTTGTGATAATTGATAAGATTTGAATAGGAGGTTTTCACAATGGCATTTGTAAAAACCGAGGTGCAGGGTGCAGTTGAGATCATTACCATCGACCGCCCCAAGGCACTGAATGCCCTGAATCCCGAAGTTCTGGCAGACCTGAAGGCAGCTTTTGAGGCTGTGGATCAGGAGACTGTCCGCTGCATCGTTCTGACCGGCGAAGGCGACAAGAGCTTCGTGGCAGGTGCAGATATCGGTTCCATGAGCACCATGACCAAGGCAGAGGGTGAGGCCTTCGGCAAGCTGGGCAATGATGTGTTCCTGATGATTGAGAGCTTCCCCATCCCCGTTATTGCAGCCGTGAACGGCTTTGCACTGGGCGGCGGCAACGAGCTGGCTATGAGCTGCGACATCCGCATCTGCTCTGACAACGCTGTGTTCGGCCAGCCGGAAGTGGGTCTGGGCATCACCCCGGGCTTCGGCGGCACCCAGCGTCTGGCACGTCTGGTCGGCATGGGTATGGCAAAGCAGCTGGTCTACTCTGCACTGAACATCAAGGCGGACGAGGCTCTGCGCATTGGTCTGGTGAACGCTGTGTATCCTCAGGCTGAACTGATGGAGAACGTGCTGAAGCTGGCCGGCAAGATCGCAAAGAATGCACCCATCGCTGTACGCAACTGCAAGAAGGCAATCAACGGCGGCATCAGCCTGCCCATCGAGAAGGCTGTTGAGGTCGAGGAAAAGCTGTTCGGCAGCTGCTTCGAGACCCACGACCAGAAGGAAGGCATGGCCTGCTTCCTGAGCCGTGAGAAGCCGAAGCCCAAGGCAGTGTTCACCAACAACTAATCCATTACTACATAATTTTTGATATTAAAGGAGAGGTTTCCTATGAAGATCGGTGTTATCGGCGCTGGCACCATGGGCCAGGGCATCGCAAAGGCATTTGCACAGGTTGAGGGCAACACCGTTGCTCTGTGCGACATCAAGCAGGAGTGGGCCGAGAATGGTCTGGCAAAGATCAAGAAGGGCTACGAGAAGCTGGTTGCCAAGGGAAAGATGACGCAGGAAAAGGCAGACGCTATCGTTGCTGCCATCACCCCGGGCCTGAAGGAAGACCTGTGCGCTGACTGCGATCTGGTCGTTGAGGCTGCTTTTGAGGATATGAAGGTCAAGCAGACCACCTTCGGCGAGCTGGATAAGATCTGCAAGCCCGAGTGCATCTTCGCTTCCAACACTTCTTCTCTGTCCATCACCGAGATCGGCAAGGGCGTTAGCCGTCCGCTGGTCGGCATGCACTTCTTTAACCCCGCAGACCGCATGAAGCTGATCGAGGTCATCGCAGGCTGCAACACTCCCGCTGAGACCGTTGAGAAGATCAAGGAGATCTCTGTTGCCATCGGCAAGCAGCCGGTTCAGGTCAATGAGGCTGCAGGCTTCGTCGTCAACCGCATCCTGATCCCCATGATCAACGAAGCTGCTTTCATCAAGATGGAAGGCGTTTCCGATATCGCCGGCATCGACACCGCTATGAAGCTGGGTGCCAACCACCCCATGGGTCCCCTGGAGCTGGGCGACTTCATCGGCCTGGATATCTGCCTGGCCATCATGGATGTGCTGTACAAGGAGACCGGCGACAGCAAGTACCGTGCCTGCCCGCTGATCCGTAAGATGGTCCGTGGCGGCAACCTGGGCTGCAAGAGCGGCAAGGGCTTCTACGTTTACAACGCAGACCGCACCAAGACCCCTGTTGACCAGCTGTAAATTCTGATAAACGTTTCTCCCGACCGTGGAAAAGCGGCCGGGAGGAATTTGTTTGCACCGGGCAATTCCGGTAAATGAAAAAGACCCGTTAGGAGGATATAGCGATGGATTTTACTCTGTCCAAGCAGCAGCAGATGGTACAGAAAATGTACCGCGAGTTTGCTGAGAACGAAGTCAAGCCCCTGGCAAAGAAGGTTGATGCGGAAGAGTACTTCCCCAAAGAGACCGTCGAAAAGATGGGCAAGCTCGGCATGATGGGCATTTATTTCCCGACTGAGGTCGGCGGTGCAGGCGGCGATGTGCTGTCCTACGTCATGGCAGTGGAAGAGCTGAGCAAGGTCTGCGGCACCACCGGTGTCATCGTCTCTGCTCACACCAGCCTGTGTGCTGCTCCTATTTATGAAAATGGTACTCCCGAGCAGAAGGCAAAGTATCTGCCCAAGCTGTGCAGCGGTGAGTGGCTGGGTGCTTTCGGCCTGACTGAGCCGGGTGCCGGCACCGATGCACAGGGTCAGCAGACCTTTGCAAAGCAGGACCCCGAGACCGGTGATTGGATCCTGAACGGTTCCAAGATCTTCATCACCAACGCCGGCTACGCAAACGTCTTTATCGTTATTGCTGTCACCGATATCGTGCCCGACAAGAAGGGCCGTCCCACCAAGCAGTGCTCCGCCTTTATCGTGGAGCGCACCGACCCGGGCTTCTCTGTCGGTAAGGCTGAGGACAAGATGGGCATCCGCGGTTCTTCCACCTGCGAGCTGATCTTTGAGGACTGCCGCATCCCTGCTGACCGTATGCTGGGTGTGCGTGGCCGCGGCTTCCAGCTGGCTATGGCTACTCTGGACGGTGGCCGTATCGGCATTGCTTCTCAGGCTCTGGGCATCGCCGAGGGCGCTCTGGAAGAGACCGTTGCTTACGTCAAGGAGCGCAAGCAGTTCGGCCGCAGCATTTCCGCATTCCAGAACACCCAGTTCGAGCTGGCTGAGATGAAGGCACGCGTTGAGGCTGCAAAGTATCTGGTCTACGCTGCTGCTCTGAAGAAGCAGGAAGCAATGGACGGCAAGAAGGTTCGTTACAGCGTCGAGGCTGCTCAGGCAAAGCTGATCGCAGCCCGCACCGCAAGCGATGTGACCCGCCGCTGCCTGCAGCTGTTCGGCGGTTACGGCTACACCCGTGACTATCCCATCGAGCGCATGATGCGTGATGCCAAGATCACTGAGATCTACGAGGGCACCAGCGAAGTGCAGATGATGGTCATTTCCGGCGCGCTGCTGAAGTAAGGGAGGCAAGAGTTACAATGAAAGCAATTGTTTGTGTAAAGCAGGTTCCTGATACCTCCGGCAAGGTGTCCGTCAAGCCCGATGGCACTCTGGACCGTGCTTCGATGGCTACCATCACCAACCCTGATGACCTGAACGCTCTGAAGCTCAAGGACGCTACCGGCTGCGAAGTCGTTGTTGTTACCATGGGTCCCCCGCCGGCAGAAGGCATGCTGCGTGAGCTGCTGGCCCGCGGTGCAGATAAGGCTGTTCTGGTCTCCGGCCGTGAGTTCGGCGGTTCCGATACCTTCGCAACCAGCCAGATCCTGGCTGCTGCCGTCAACAAGATCGGTGTCGGCCCCGAGGACGTTGTGTTCTGCGGCCGTCAGGCAATCGATGGCGATACCGCTCAGGTCGGTCCTCAGATCGCTGAGAAGCTGCACCTGCCTCAGGTCACCTATGTGGCTGACATCCAGAAGGATGGCAACACCCTGACCGTGAAGCGTATGCTGGAGGACGGCTACATGATGGTCAAGGTACAGACTCCCTGCCTGCTGACCTGCATCAAGGAGCTGAACCAGCCCCGTTACATGAGCGTGAACGGCATCTTCACCTGCTACGACAAGCCGATGGAAGTGTTCGATTACAACGCACTGAAGGACGATCCGCTGATCGAGGTCGATACCATTGGTCTGAAGGGTTCTCCGACGAACGTCTTTAAGTCCTTCACTCCTCCGCAGAAGGGCGCAGGCACCATGCTCAAGGGCGACGATACTGCCGCACAGCTGGCTGGTATCCTGGCCAAGAAGCACCTGATCTGATGAAAGGAGCATAGGATTACAATGGCTGATTTTAACGAATACAAAGGCGTATGGGTCTTCTGCGAGCAGCGCCAGGGCGCATTGATGCCCACTGATTTCGAGCTGGTGAGCGAGGCCCGCAAGCTGGCTGATGAGCTGGGCTGCGAGGTCACCGGTCTGCTGCTGGGCGACAACGTGGAAGGCATTGCCAAGGAGCTGGGCGGCTATGGTGCCGATAAGGTCATGGTCTGCGACAGCCCCCTGCTGAAGGATTACACCACCGATGCATACGCTAAGGTCGTGTGCGACATGGTCAACGAGTACAAGCCCGAAGTCCTGCTGATCGGTGCAACCAACATCGGCCGCGATCTGGGCCCCCGCTGCGCAGCTCGTCTGCACACCGGCCTGACCGCTGATGCTACCCATCTGGACATCGACACTGCAAAGTACATCGATTTCCTGAAGGAGAGCTCCACCATCGACCTGTCCAAGCAGAAGTTCGATATGGAAGACCGCAACCTGAAGATGACCCGTCCCGCATTCGGCGGCCATCTGATGGCTACCATCATCTGCCCCCGCTTCCGTCCGCAGATGTCCACCGTCCGCCCCGGCGTTATGAAGAAGGCTCCCTTCGATCAGGCCAAGGCTGATGCCTGCCAGATCGTGAAGCCCGCATTCGCTCTGGCTGCTGAGGACATCAAGACCGAGGTCCTGAGCGTTGAGAAGGCCGCTGAGAAGCTGGTCGATCTGATCGGCGCAGACGTGATCGTCTCTGTCGGCCGCGGCATCAGCAAGGATGTCCAGAAGGGCATTGAGCTGGCTGAGCAGCTGGCAGCTGCTCTGGGCGGCGGCGTTGTGGGTGCTTCCCGTGCCGTCACCGATGCAGGCTGGATGACCGCTGACCATCAGGTTGGTCAGACCGGCAAGACCGTGCACCCTAAGATCTATGTTGCTCTGGGCATCTCCGGCGCTATCCAGCACACCGCTGGTATGCAGGACTCCGAGTGCATCATCGCTGTCAACAAGAATGAGGGCGCACCCATCTTCGGTGTTGCCGACTACGGCATCGTGGGCGACCTGTTCAAGGTCGTGCCCGAACTGATCAAGCAGATCGAGGCAGCAAAGGCTGCTCAGTGATCGACTGACGCGAGATCTTTTTATAGCATAGCCTGAATTGTGGGAGGGCGGCTCTTCGGAGCCGCTCTTCTTTTTATGTAAGGAATACGGCACAGCACAGATGGCCCTGAAAAGGCTGCCTGTGCTGTTTTTTGTTGCAGAAAGTACAGCCAAAGGCCGGCTGCAGCCCAGAAAAGGGCTGCGGGAGGGGGGAGTGGAACGGAAAAGCGCACACAAAAGTCTGTTACACTTTGAAATATGCATATAAATAAATAAACATACAGAAAAATGCATGAAAAACATTGCAGAAAAGGTGTAGAAAAATAAAATGCAACACGTCAAGTGTGACGAAACAATCCTGAAAACGGTGAAGTGCAACACAGACGTAACAAATTTACGATATCTTGGATGAACCTGTTGCGCTTGTGAAACGTTTTCGGAACGGGAAATTTTGATTTTTTTGCATTTTCTCTCAAAAAATCGACAGAAACCCCTTGACGATGAGATGCTATTGTGATACTTTTGTTGCACAAAAGCAACACATTTGAAACGGAAGAGTTGCAAATGTGTTGCAGTACGCATTCACATGAATGCAAAAAAGCTTTTATATACAAAAGCTTACGGAGGATGTCTTATGAAACTCGAGATGCGCACCCTGAAAAATATCGCAGCAGCAGCTATGACTCTGGCTGTGGTTTTTGGTGCTGCATCTCTCAAACCCGTTACTGCAAACGCAGCTGAGGCTTCGGGTTCTGCCTCCATCGAAGAAGAAAATTCCTACATCAGCTTTCAGGACGAAGCTTATCAGAACGAGTTCCTGCGCCGCGTAAACAACGAGCGCGTAAAGGCTGGCCTGAAGCCCGTTCAGCTGGGCGACAGCAACCACAATAGTGCCGCTCAGGAGCGCGCTAAGGAACTGGCCTCTTCTTATTCCTACGTTCGTCCCAATGGCCAGCGCGATTTTACCATCTTCGCCGAGAATGGTATCGACGATGCGTCCGTTGGCGAAAACTACATGGCGGGCGTTTCTACCCCCGATGCAGCGGTGGATCAGTGGATGAACATTGATTTTACCCGTGAGCGCATCCTGAACGCAGACGCGACCACCATGAGCGTGGGCCACTACGAAGGCGGCGTTTACAACAACTACTGGGTGCTGATCTTCTCTTGCCCCGAAAACTCTTACACCAGCAACTACCGTCAGGAAGTTCTGAATCTGGTCAATGCCGAGCGTGCAAAGTACGGCCTGCAGCCCCTGGTCATGGGCGATGCAAAGCTCACCGCAGCTGCTCAGCAGCGCGCCGAAGAAATCGCAACCGTCAATTCTCACGTTCGTCCCAATGGTACCAAGTGGTACACTGTTCTCAGCGAGTACGGCGTGACGGATGCCGCTGCTGGCGAGAATGCCGCATGGGGCAGCGTTTCTCCTGAAGAAGTCGTGAATGCCTGGATGAACTCCGAAGGCCATCGCGCAAATATTCTGGACCCGGAAGCCCGTGCAATGGGTGTTGGTTACTACTACAACAGCTCCAGCACTTGGGGCCATCAGTGGATCCAGCTCTTTACCAAGTAATCATCGTAATCATATGCTTTCTTCAGAAAAATCGGCTGGGCCGCAGGGCTCAGCCGATTTTTTGTTGCGCTTTTTTCTGGCAGAGGACATGCGGGCAGCAGTACAGGAAGCTGGCCTTGACACAAAAACGTATGCGGCAGTGGTTGCACAACGGACGATTTATGTTATACTTGTTTTGAATAACATGCAGGAGGAACCACAGTGGAGGATTACCGCACCATCCATGGCACGGCCACAGGAGAATACGAAGAAAAGAAGAGCCGCTTCATTGCGGCGCTGTCATTTGCGGACAGCGAGGAAGCTGCCGTTGCATTTCTGGAACAGGTGCGTGCGGCCAACCGCACCGCCCGCCACAATGTGTATGCCTACCGCCTGAGGGAAGGCAACCGGGAACGCTATTCAGATGATGGTGAACCGGCCAAGACGGCGGGCACACCAGCGCTGGAGGTGCTGCAGCACAGCGGCCTGACGGATCTGATCGTGGTGGTGACCCGTTACTTTGGCGGCGTGCTGCTGGGCACCGGCGGCTTGGTGCGTGCATACACCACGGCTACGGCCCGTGCACTGGAAAATGCCGAGGTGGTCACGGTGCGCAGCGTGGTGGAGCTGCGCGTGACGGTGGATTACTCCCTTTATGAGCGTGCATCGCTGCTGATCGATGCGGCGGGAGCAAAACAGGCCGCGCCGCAGTTCACGGATCGCGTGGCCCTGTGCTGGCAGATGCCGGAACACACCGAAGGCCCGCTGCTGGAACAGCTGCGGGAGCTGACGCGCGGCAGCGCGCAGGTGACGGTATCCGACCCGTTCTACGCACCGTTCTGAACCCGGCAGCGGCAAAAATAAAAAAGCAAGCATTATTTTGCGAACCGACAGGCTTTTTCCCCCTTCGACAAAGCGGGTGTGCTACAATTGCCGCAGACGCAGCAATTGGGATCGGCTGTGCCGAAACAGAGAGGGGGAATGGCGACAAAAAGGGAGGGCGACTTTGTATGGATGTACGTCAGCGCACAGAAGAGATCGAACATATGACCTTCGCGCCGTGGGCTACCTTCAGCGACCAGAGCCGCGGCCGCATGCTGCCGGAAGAGCAGGACCCGATCCGGCCGGTGTTCCAGCGTGACCGTGACCGGGTGCTGCACTGCAAGGCGTTCCGACGGCTCAAACAAAAGACGCAGGTGTTCCTCTCGCCGGAGGGAGACCTGTACCGCACCCGACTGACCCATACGCTGGAGGTCTCGCAGATCGCGCGGACCATTGCCCGCGCCCTGCGGCTGAACGAAGATCTGACCGAAGCGATCAGCCTTGCCCATGATCTGGGCCACACGCCGTTTGGCCATGCCGGGGAGCGCGCGCTGAATGAGCTGTGCCCGGACGGCTTCAAGCACTACATGCAGAGCCTGCGTGTGGTGGACAAGCTGGAAAAGGACGGCCGGGGCCTGAATCTGACGTGGGAGGTGCGCAACGGCATCGTGACCCACACAAAGGGCACCTGGGCGGCAACGCCGGAAGGGCGCATCGTGCACATGGCGGATCAGATCGCCTATGTGAACCACGACATTGAGGACGCGGTGCGCGCCGGTGTGCTGGACCCGGCCACCCTGCCGAAGGACTGCACCGCCGTGCTGGGCCAGACAAAATCTGCCCGCATCACCACCATGATCAACAGTATCCTTGCCAACAGCGATGGGGATGTGAAGGTGGGCGCAGAGGAAAACGAAGCCTTCCTTGCGCTGCGGGATTTCATGTACGCTACCGTGTACGTGGACAAGACCGCCAAGCGGGAAGAGCAGAAGGTGGACAAGGTGATCGGGGAACTGTACGATTACTACCTGAACCATGTGGACCGGATGTCCAATTTTTACATCCAGCTGGCTTATCAGGAGGGCAGAGAACGTGCAGTGACTGATTACATCAGTGGCATGAGCGATGAATTTGCCATCCGCACTTTTGAGGAATTGTTTGTGCCCCGGAAGTGGCATGTCCTATAAATCCGAAAGGTCGTTTGAAAGATCCATGATCCCACACGAATACATTGAAGAACTGACCCGCCGCACCGACATTGTGGAGCTGGTGGGCAGCTATGTGCAGCTCAAGCGCAAGGGACGTTTGTATGGCGGCCTGTGCCCCTTCCACAGCGAAAAAACGCCCTCATTCTACGTCTACCCGGACACCCAGAGCTTTTACTGCTTTGGCTGCGGCGCAGGCGGCGATGCCATTACCTTTACGAAAAAGATCAACAGCATCGATTACCCGGAGGCCGTTAAGCTGCTGGCAGCGCGGGCCGGTATGCCGGAGCCGCAGGAGGACGACAAAACAGGCCGGATGCGCAGCCGCATCCTCTCCATGAACAAGGAGGCGGCACGGTTTTTCCACGCCTGCCTGAACTCCACCGTGGAGGAAGCCCGGCAGGCCCGTGCCTACTGGCGGCGGCGCGGTCTGGACGACAAGACGATCGTCCGGTTCGGGCTGGGCTATGCGCCCAACGACGGACAGGCGCTGTATCAGTTCCTGCGCGATAAGGGCTACAATCAGCAGGAGCTGGATGCCAGCGGCCTGTTCAAGCGCAGCGCGTCCGGCCGCATCTACTGCCTGTTCTGGAAGCGGGTGATGACCCCCATCTTTGACCTGCGCGGCAACATCATTGCGTTTGGTGGGCGCGTGCTGGACGATTCCAAACCGAAATATGTCAACAGCCCGGAAACGCTGGTGTACCACAAATCAGAGACGGTGTTTGCGCTGCAGATCGCAAAGCGCAGCGCGGTGCGTCGGTTCGTGCTGTGCGAGGGCTACATGGACGTGATCAGTATGCATCAGGCAGGCATCGACACAGCAGTGTGCGCCTGCGGCACGGCCCTGACCCCGGAGCAGGTGCGGCTCATCAGCGAGTATGCTGACGAGGTGATCCTGAGCTACGATTCGGACGAAGCAGGCCAGAAGGCCACGCTGCGCTCGCTGGAACTGTTCCGCAACAGCCCGGTAAAGGTGGGCGTGCTGCAGATCCCCGGTGCAAAGGACCCGGACGAGTACATCAAAAAGTATGGCGCAGAGCGATTCAAGGCCCTGCTGGACGGTGTGGGCAATGCACTGGACTTCCGGCTGGGCCGTCTGCGCAGCCAGTACGATCTGGCACAGGATGCCCAGCGGCTGGAATACGTGAAGGAAGCTGTGAATATGCTGGCAGAGCGCTCCAACCCTACCGAGCAGGAAGTGTATGCGGGGCGTCTGGCTGAGGAGACCAACATCTCCAAAACAGCTATCATGACCCAGCTGGAGACCGCCGTGAAGAGGGCGGGCAGCAAGCACCGCTGGGAGAAAAAGCAGCAGGCGCTCAAGTCCGGTGAGATGAATCAGATCAACGTGCCGTACAGTGCGGGCGGCAGTCAGGCGCTGGGCATTGCCAGTGCACAGCAGCGGCTGCTGGCGGCGATCCTGCGGGAGCCGCACTATATCGATCTGGTGCAGGGGCAGCTGACCGCAGAACAGTTCGTGCTGCCGCAGCAGAAGGAGCTGTTTGAAGCCATGCTGCGCTGCCGACAGGAGGGCATTGAGATCAGCCTGACCACGCTGCGCGCTTTTGTAAGCGAAGAAGCGCTGAATGAACTGAGCCATCTTGCGGCACAATACAGCGATGTGAATTGTACGCCGGATGATATCCGGCTGTATCTGGACCGCATTGCCCGGGGGATGCCCATGGCAGGCAAGGCGGCGCATATGTCCAATGAGGAACTGAGTGATTACCTCCAGTCGATGCGCGAAAAGAAGCAGGGAAATGTGCCTGTAGAAGAATGATCCCCCGCTTTCCCCTCCGGCTGGAGCAGGAGAGGAAAGGAGCAGGAACCATGCAGAAATTGTCGCAAACGGAGGAATTGGCCAGAACATTGGCTGCGCGGGCACGCCACCATGCCCTGACACCGGAGCAGATCAGCCGTGCCATGGACGAACAGGATTACGATGTGGCGCAGCTGGACGAGCTGTATACGGCACTGGAGGACCGCGGCGTGCACCTGACCGAAGAGGAAGCGGACCTGCCTGCGTTGGATGAAACGCAGATCGGCAGGCTGGAACATGAGCTTTCGGCAGAGGGGGTGGCGCTGGACGACCCGGTAAAGGCCTATTTGAAGGAGATCGGCCGGGTGCCGCTGCTGACGGCAGAACAGGAAACGGAGCTTGCCCGTGCCGCGCAGGCCGGGGACGAGGATGCCCGGCGGAAGCTCAGCGAAGCGAACCTGCGGCTGGTGGTGTCGGTGGCAAAGCGCTATGCAGGGCGGGGCCTGCCGTTTCTGGATCTCATTCAGGAAGGCAATCTCGGTCTGATGAAGGCGGCGGAAAAGTTTGAGCCGGAGCGCGGCTTCAAATTTTCCACCTATGCCACGTGGTGGATCCGTCAGTCCATCACCCGCGCCATTGCGGATCAGGGGAGGACCATCCGCATCCCGGTGCACCTTGTGGAGAGCATCAACCGGGTCAAAAAGACGACTGGCGACCTGCTGCGGAAAAATGGCCGGGAGCCTACCGCGGAAGAGATCGCTGTTCAGCTGGACATGGAGCCGGACCGTGTGCGGGAATTGCTGCAGCTGGCGCAGGACCCCATCAGCTTGGAAACGCCGGTGGGCGAGGAAGAGGATGCCCACCTTGAAGATTTTATTCAGGACGAGGATGCAGGCGTCCCGGTGGATGAAGCCGGGCGGCAGCTGCTGCGGCGGGAACTGTTCAGCGTGCTCAAAAGCCTGACACCGAGGGAAGAGCGGGTGATCGCACTGCGCTTCGGGCTGGAGGATGGCCGGGCGCACACGCTGGAAGAGCTGGGGAAGGAGTTCAATGTGACCCGGGAGCGGGTGCGGCAGATCGAAGCCAAGGCCCTGCGCAAGCTGCGGCATCCCAGCCGTGCAAAGCGTCTGCGGGATTATCTGGATGAGTGAACGATTATAATTGCCGCCGCTTGCACTCTGGCAATATTAGAGGAAACATTATTTTTATATTTGCAGCTCAGAAAAGCCTGCGAGCTTTTCTGAGCTGCTTTTTCACAAAAAAGGGCCGCAAGGGAAAACGGGCATATCCGACTGTAAAAGTAATACGCCAAAACACAAGGGCAAAGATAGACAAATTGCACAAGGGGATTATGAACAGGAACGTGCAAAATAAAAAAATCAAGCCCTAAAACAGCAAAACACAACACGCTGCCGGGCGTGCGAAAATGAAAGAAAAAATAAATTTGTTTTGGCAAAAATCTGAAAAATGGCTTGACAGCAAGGCTTTTAGGGTGTATACTGCATTAGTATCACATAATGGACTAGTGCGCCAAAAAGAGGAATGCGCAGGCGGTGACTGGACGGGTCAAACCGAAAAGTTTGTGAAAAACGCCGAAAGGTTCCCTTCGACGCGGGTCGAATTATGTGTGTCTGCTCAAATTTGACCCGTGTATACGACATCCCGTAGAGTATAAAAGTAAGGAGTGGTTGATTTTATGATGAAAGTCAAGCCCGTAAAGCTCGGCAAAACCGAGCGCATGAGCTTCTCCCACATCGACGAAGTCATCAGTATGCCGAACCTGATCGAGGTCCAGAAGAACTCTTATCAGTGGTTCCTGGACGAGGGCCTGAAAGAGGTCTTCCACGATATCGGCACCATTGAGGACTACACCGGCAATCTGGCACTGAGCTTTGTGGACTTCCGCCTGGATAAGGAGCCGAAGTACAGCATCAAGGAGTGCAAGGAGCGCGACGTGACCTATGCAGCACCCCTGCGCGTCACCGCCCGTCTGCTGAACAAGGAGACCGGCGAAGTGAAGGATCAGGAGATCTTCATGGGCGATTTCCCGCTGATGACCGATGCCGGCACCTTTGTGATCAACGGTGCAGAGCGTGCGATCGTCAGCCAGCTGGTGCGTTCTCCCGGCGTGTTCTACGGCGATGCCAAGGATAAGGTGGGCAACGACCTGTACAGCGCCACCATGAACCCCAACCGCGGTGCATGGCTGGAGTACGAGACCGATGCTTCCGATGTGTTCTATGTTCGTATCGATAAGAACCGCAAGCTGCCTGTCACCGTGCTGTGCCGTGCACTGGGCCTGTCCACCAACGAGGACATCCTGAACTTCTTTGGCGACGATGAGCGCATCCTCGCTACTCTGGAAAAGGATACCACCAAGAATCAGGAAGAGGGCCTGCTGGAAGTTTACCGCAAGCTGCGCCCCGGCGAGCCTCCCACGGTGGAGTCTGCTACCAGCCAGATCAACATGCTGTTCTTCGACCCGCGCCGTTATGACCTGTCTCGTTTCGGCCGTTATAAGATGAACAAGAAGCTGTCTCTGGCCCGCCGCATCACCGGTCAGGTGGCTGCTGAGAATGTGGTCGCTCCGCTGACCGGCGAGATCCTGATCGAGGCTGGTGCCAAGATCACCCGCGAGCTGGCTGAGAAGGCTGACAATGCCGGTGTGAATCTGGTCGTGCTGAAGCTCGACGATCCCATGAAGGAAGAGAGCCGGAAGATCAAGGTCATCACCAATGGCTGTGTGGATGCACAGGGCTTCTTCTCCTTCGACGTGAAGGAGTGCGGCATCAACGAGCGCTGCTCCTTCGATGAGATCAAGAAGATCCTCGACACCACCTCTGATGTGGAAGAGCAGAAGGAGATGCTGCGCCGCAACCACGACCAGCTGATCGGCCGCACCGTTACGGTCGCCGATATTCTGGCTTCCATCAACTACCTGAACGGTCTGGGCCACAATATTGGCACCACCGATGATATCGACCATCTGGGCAACCGCCGCATCCGCAGCGTGGGCGAGCTGCTGCAGAACCAGTTCCGCATCGGCTTCTCCCGCATGGAGCGCGTCATCCGTGAGCGCATGACCCTGCAGAGCCAGGATCAGAGCGTCATCACTCCGCAGGCCCTCATCAACATCCGTCCGGTGGTGGCAGCCATCAAGGAGTTCTTCGGCTCTTCTCCGCTGTCCCAGTTCATGGATCAGAACAACCCGCTGGCTGAGCTGACCCACAAGCGCCGCCTGTCTGCTCTGGGCCCCGGCGGTCTGAGCCGTGACCGCGCAGGTTTCGAGGTCCGCGACGTTCACTACAGCCACTACGGCCGTATGTGCCCCATCGAGACTCCTGAAGGCCCCAACATCGGTCTGATCTCCTATCTGGCATCTTACGCCAAGATCAACGAGTACGGCTTCGTGGAAGCTCCGTACCGCAAGGTCAAGAAGATCTATGACGAGAATGGCAACCTGAAGGAACAGGTCGTCACCGACGAGGTCGAGTATATGACCGCTGATGTCGAGGACGAGTACGTTGTGGCACAGGCCAACGAGCCGCTGGATGAGGGCAAGCACTTCATCCGTCCCCGTGTGTCTGCCCGCCGCCGCGACGAGATCCTTGAAATTGATGCAGAGAAAGTCGATTACATGGACGTTTCTCCGCGAATGATGGTCTCTGTTGCTACCGCCTGCATCCCCTTCCTGGAGAACGATGACTGTAACCGTGCTCTGATGGGTTCCAACATGCAGCGTCAGGCAGTGCCTCTGATGGTCACCCAGCAGCCCATCGTTGCTACCGGTATGGAGTACAAGGCTGCTACCGACTCCGGCACCGCTGTTCTGGCAAAGAATGACGGTATCGTTGAGAAGATGGATGCCGACCATGTTGTTGTGCGCAACAACAAGGGCGAGCTGGAGGATTATCCTCTGGTCAAGTTCGCACGCTCCAACGCAGGTACCTGCATCAACCAGCGTCCCATCGTGGAGGTCGGCGAGAGCGTCAAGGCCGGTCAGGTGCTGGCCGACGGCCCTGCAATGCGCAACGGCGAAATTTCTCTGGGTAAGAACGCTCTGATCGGCTTCATGACCTGGGAAGGCTACAACTACGAGGATGCCGTTCTGCTGAACGAGAAGATCGTGCGCGAGGACGTGTACACCTCCATTCATATTGAAGAGTACGAGACCGAGAGCCGCGACACCAAGCTGGGACCTGAAGAGATCACCCGTGATATCCCCAACGTTTCTGAGGATGCACTGAAGGATCTGGACGAGCGCGGCATCATCCGTATCGGTGCTGAGGTCAAGAGCGGCGACATTCTGGTCGGTAAGGTCACCCCGAAGGGCGAGACCGAGCTGACCGCTGAAGAGCGCCTGCTGCGCGCCATCTTCGGCGAGAAGGCACGCGAAGTGCGTGATACTTCTCTGCGCGTGCCCCATGGTGCATACGGCATCATCGTGGATGTCAAGGTGTTCACCCCGGAGAACAGCGACGAACTGCAGCCCGGCGTACGCGAGGTCGTCCGCTGCTATATTGCCCAGAAGCGCAAGATCAGCGTTGGCGATAAGATGGCAGGCCGTCACGGCAACAAGGGTGTCGTTTCCCGCATTCTGCCGCAGGAGGACATGCCCTACCTGCCCGACGGCACCCCGCTGGACATCGTGCTGAACCCTCTGGGCGTGCCTTCCCGTATGAACATCGGTCAGGTGCTGGAAGTCAACCTGGGCTACGCTGCCAAGGCATGCGGCATCAAGGTCATGACTCCCGTCTTCGACTCTGCTCGTGAGAACGACATCGGCGATACCTTTGATACCGCCCGCGAGATGTGGCATGGTGAGAATGCTCCTGCATATCCCACGAAGCTCCCCAAGATCATGGGCGAGAAGGGACACATCATCGACTTCTCCAAGATCGAGCTGGACCGCGATGGCAAGACCACCGTTTACGATGGCCGCACCGGCGAAAAGTTCGATAACCGCGTTACCGTCGGTTATATGTACTACCTGAAGCTGCATCACCTGGTTGATGATAAGATCCATGCACGTTCTACCGGCCCCTACTCTCTGGTCACTCAGCAGCCTCTGGGCGGCAAGGCCCAGTTCGGCGGCCAGCGCTTTGGCGAAATGGAAGTCTGGGCACTGGAAGCTTACGGCGCTGCATACACTCTGCAGGAGATCCTGACCGTCAAGTCCGACGACGTGGAGGGCCGTGTGAAGACCTACGAGGCCATCGTTAAGGGTGAGCCGATCCCGCAGCCCGGCATTCCCGAGTCCTTCCGCGTTATGCTGAAGGAACTGCAGTCTCTGGGTCTGGACGTTGTTGTTCAGGACAAGGACGGCAACGAGATCGACATGCGTCAGAACTTCGACGACGAAGAGACCGGCTTTGATATGCGCGATGTTGCCGGCACTGAGAACGTCGTGCAGGAGAGCGAACTGCTCAACGATTATAATATTAAGGATGCCGATGCCGGTTTCGATGATCCTTCTGTGCTGGAGGACAATAACTCCGGTGCCGAAGCTCCCGCTTCTTCTGACGAAGTAGATTTCTGATCAGACAAAGAACACAAGCCTCAAGCCCCCTGTTCCGCGTGCTGCGGCAGGGGAGAGGGGCCTGTGGTCTGAACAAGAAAGCCGCCTGTATCATCGAGACAACTAGAGATTAAGAAAGGGTTCGTTTCATGGAAAACAACGTTTTCGATTCCATCAAGATCGGCCTTGCCTCCCCGGAGCAGATCCGCAACTGGAGCTACGGCGAGGTCAAAAAGCCTGAGACCATCAACTACCGTACCCTGAAGCCGGAGCGCGACGGCTTGTACTGTGAGCGCATTTTTGGACCTACCAAGGACTGGGAGTGCCACTGCGGTAAGTATAAGCGCATCCGCTACAAGGGCAAGATCTGCGACCGCTGCGGCGTTGAAGTGACCAAGGCCAAGGTCCGCCGTGAGCGCATGGGCCACATTGAGCTGGCCGCTCCCGTCAGCCACATCTGGTACTTCAAGGGCATCCCCAGCCGCATCGGCCTGATGCTGGACATCAGCCCCCGCCTGCTGGAGAAGGTGCTGTACTTTGCAAGCTATATCGTCACTGATCCGGGCGCTACCCGTCTGGAAAAGAAGCAGCTGCTCACCGAGAGCGAGTATCGTGAGATGCGCGACCACTACGGTGATGAGTTCGAGGCTGCTATGGGCGCTGAGGCCATTCAGGATCTGCTGAAGGAGATCGATCTGGATCAGCTGAGTGAAGAGCTGACTGCCGAGGTGGAAAAGTCCTCCGGCCAGAAGCGCGTGCGCATCCTCAAGCGTCTGGAAGTAGTTGAGGCATTCCGCATTTCCGGCAACCGTCCTGAATGGATGGTCATGGATGTGCTGCCTGTTCTGCCGCCTGACCTGCGCCCCATGGTCCAGCTGGACGGCGGCCGTTTTGCCACCTCCGACCTGAACGACCTGTACCGCCGCGTGATCAACCGCAACAACCGTCTGCGCCGTCTGCTGGAGCTGGGCGCTCCCGACATCATCGTGCGCAACGAGAAGCGTATGCTGCAGGAAGCAGTGGACAGCCTGATCGACAACGGCCGCCGCGGCCGTCCGGTCACCGGCCCCAACAACCGCGCACTGAAGAGCCTTTCCGATATGCTGAAGGGCAAGCAGGGCCGCTTCCGTCAGAACCTGCTGGGCAAGCGTGTTGACTACTCCGGTCGTTCTGTTATCGTCGTCGGCCCTGAGCTGAAGATGGATCAGTGCGGTCTGCCCAAGGAAATGGCTCTGGAGCTGTTCAAGCCCTTTGTCATGAAGGATCTGGTGGAGAAGGGCATTGCCAACAACATCAAGTCCGCCCGCAAGATGGTGGAGCGCGCTAAGCCCGAAGTGTGGGACAGCCTGGAGACTGTGATCAAGGGCCACCCCGTTCTGCTGAACCGTGCACCTACCCTGCACCGTCTGGGCATTCAGGCTTTCAACCCGGTGCTGGTGGAGGGCCGTGCAATCAAGCTGCACCCGCTGGCATGTACTGCATTCAACGCCGACTTCGACGGTGACCAGATGGCAGTGCATCTGCCTCTGGGCGAGGATGCCTGCCGTGAGGCCAAGATGCTGATGCTGGCTTCCGGCAACCTGCTGAAGCCCTCTGACGGCGCACCTGTTACCGTGCCTACGCAGGATATGATCCTGGGCAGCTACTACCTGACCACCGTTCGTGAAAATGACGAGGGCGCAGGCAAGGTGTTCCGCGATGAGAACGAAGCCCTGATGGCTTATGCAGAGCACATCGTTACCCTGCACGCACCCATCAAGGTGCGCCGCACCATGACCATTGACGGCGTGGAGCGCACCGGTCTGGTGGAAGCCACCGTCGGCCGCATCATCTTCAATAACCCTGTTCCTCAGAATCTGGGTTATATCGACCGTACTGATCCCGAGCACTGGCTGGAGTACGAGGTCAGCTTCCGCGTGACCAAGAAGACTCTGCCCGACATCATTTCCCGCTGCATGACCCGCAACGGCACCCGCAAGTGTGCAAAGATGCTGGATGCCATCAAGGCGCAGGGCTACAAGTACTCCACTCTGTCTGCAATCTCCGTCGCTGTGTGCGACGCTGTGATCCCGCCGCAGAAGCAGGAACTGATCGCTGAGGCTGACCAGCAGATCGCAAAGGTCGGCAGGCTGTTCAACCGCGGCCTGATCTCCGACAACGAGCGTTACAACCAGACCATCGCCATCTGGCAGGCTACCACCGATAAGGTCTCCAAGGCTCTGGCAGACAACCTGCCCAAGGACAATGAGATCTATATGATGGCTGACTCCGGTGCTCGTGGTTCTATGAACCAGATCAAGCAGCTGGCCGGCATGCGCGGCCTGCTGGCAAACACCGCCGGCCACACCATCGAGATGCCCATTCGTGCCAACTACCGTGAAGGTCTGAATATTCTGGAATATTTCGTTTCTGCCCGTGGTGCCCGTAAGGGTCTGGCCGATACCGCTCTGCGTACCGCTGACTCCGGTTACCTGACCCGCCGCATGGTCGATGTCTCTCAGGATGTCATTGTGCGCGAGATCGACTGCGGCACCACCGACGGCCTGTGGGTGTCTGAGATCCACGAGGGCAAGGAGAAGATCGAGAGCTTCCGCGAGCGCTTGATCGGCCGCTTCGCTGTGGGCGATGTGGTCAACCCCGTCACCGGCAAGGTGATCGTGCCGGAAGGCAAGATGATCGACCTGTACGATGCAAACGAGATCGAGGCTGCTGGCATTACCAAGCTGAAGATCCGCAGCCTGCTGACCTGCCGTGCAAAGACCGGTGTCTGCGCACGCTGCTACGGTTCCGATATGGCAAACGGCGAGCCGGTCCGTCTGGGCGAGTCTGTCGGCGTTATCGCCGCAGAGTCCATCGGCGAGCCTGGTACTCAGCTGACCATGCGTACCTTCCATACCGGCGGTATCGCATCTGCTGAAGATATCACGCAGGGTCTTCCCCGTGTTGAAGAGCTGTTCGAGAGCCGCCGTCCCAAGAGCATGGCCATCATGAGCGAGATCTCTGGTGTCGTTTCTCAGGACGATACCAAGAAGAATGTCGTTATCAAGGTGACCGGCAAGGACGAGAACGGTGCCGAGGTCGTAAAGAGCTATTCCATCCCGTTCACCCAGCATTCCCGCGTGATGCCGGGTGACCGTGTGGAGAAGGGCGACATCATCACCCGTGAAGGTGTTCTGTATCCGCAGGATATTCTGGCAATCAAGGGTCTGGAGGATGTCCAGAACTACCTGATCAACGAAGTTCAGAAGGTCTACCGTCTGCAGGGCGTTGAGATCAACGATAAGCATATCGAAGTCATCGTCCGTCAGATGTGCCGCAAGGTGCGCGTGACTGATTCCGGTTCTTCCAACCTGATCGGCGGTGCACTGGCAAGCCGTCTGGAAGTGGAGAGCATCAACGCCGATCTGCAGCAGCGCATCGACGCTGGTGAAGAGGGCCTGAAGCTGGTCGAGTACCAGCAGGTGCTGCTGGGCATCACCAAGGCTGCTCTGGCAAACGACTCCTTCCTGTCCGCTGCATCCTTCCAGGAGACCACCCGCGTGCTGACCGAAGCTGCCATCAAGGGCAAGGTCGACCCGCTGGCCGGCCTGAAGGAGAACGTCATCATTGGTAAGCTGATCCCCGCAGGTACTGGTCTGCCGGAAGTCCGTGAGGATCTGAAGAACCGTGAGGCTGAGCGCGATGCTGAGATCGCTGCCGAACAGGCAGCTGCTGTACAGTAAGCAAAGCTCCTTCTTCTGAAATAAAACAATGGACCGCTCTGTGGGCATCCGCCTGCAGGGCGGTTTTTATATGCCCGGAAAAGCGGAAACAGGGGAGAAAACCGTGCGTTTTACGTCGAAAAAATGCTGAAAGAAAAAATCTGGAATAAATGCAAAAAACTTTGCAAAAACTGTTGACATCCGCCTGTAAAGCGAGTATTATATAACTGTTGCGCATCCCTCATGGGGATAGTGCGGCAAAAAAGTCGGAAAAAGTCCGATGTGCATTATTAAGAAAGGAGAAACAAAATGCCTACTTTTAACCAGCTTGTACGCAAGGGCCGTCAGGTTCTGGCTACCAAGAGTACCGCTCCCGCACTGCTGAAGAGCTACAATTCTCAGAAGAAACAGTATTCTGATCTGAACAGCCCCCAGAAGCGTGGTGTCTGCACTGCTGTTCGTACCATGACCCCCAAGAAGCCCAACTCTGCTCTGCGTAAGGTTGCTCGTGTCCGCCTCACGAATGGTATCGAGGTCACCTCTTACATTCCCGGTATCGGCCATAACCTGCAGGAGCACTCCGTCGTGCTGATCCGTGGCGGTCGTGTTAAGGACCTGCCCGGTGTGCGTTACCACATCATCCGTGGTACCCTGGATACTCAGGGTGTGGCAGGCCGTAATCAGGCCCGCTCCAAGTACGGCGCAAAGCGTCCTAAGGCCGGTGCTGCAAAGAAGTAATTGAGGACAACCGCCATAAACGGCTTTCCATTATATAAATAACAAGTCCGCTTGCAAAGCGGAGGGCAACAGTTTATGTAAAGGTCAGCTCTTTGTGACACAACGGGAGTTTTATTACTTTCGAGTACCGATGATATCATTCTGTGAAGGAGGGAAGAAAGATGCCTAGAAGAGGTAACATTGCTAAGCGCGATGTCTTAGCTGATCCTATTTACAATTCCAAGATGGTCACTCGTCTGGTCAACAGCGTTATGCTGGATGGCAAGAAGGGCGTCGCTCAGAAGATCGTTTACGAAGCTTTCTCCATGATTCAGGAGAAGACCGGCAACGATCCTCTGGAGACTTTCGAGAAGGCGATGGAGAACATCATGCCCAGCCTCGAGTGCAAGACCCGCCGCGTTGGCGGTGCTAACTACCAGGTTCCTCTGGAAGTCAGCCCGGCTCGCCGCGAGACCCTGGGTCTGCGCTGGCTGACTGCCTACAGCCGCAGCCGTGGTGAGAAGACCATGGCTCAGCGTCTGGCTGCTGAAATCATGGATGCTGCCAACAACACTGGTAACGCCGTGAAGAAGCGTGAGGATACTCACAAGATGGCAGAGGCCAACAAGGCTTTCGCTCATTTCCGTTATTGATCTGTTCTGTAGGAGGTTAATTTCATGGCTACACCCAGAGAAGTTTCTCTTCAGATGACGAGAAATATCGGCATTATGGCCCACATTGATGCTGGTAAAACTACTACTACCGAGCGTATTCTGTACTACACCGGTATCAACCACAAGATCGGCGAAGTTCATGATGGCGGCGCTACCATGGACTGGATGGTTCAGGAGCAGGAGCGTGGTATCACCATCACTTCCGCTGCTACCACCTGCTACTGGAGCCACTCTGAAACCCAGAAGGATCCGGTTGCATTCAAGAAGAACCGTCACCGCATCAACATCATCGACACCCCGGGCCACGTGGACTTCACTGTTGAGGTCCAGCGTTCCCTGCGCGTGCTGGACGGTTCTGTGACCGTTCTGGCTGCAAAGGGCGGTGTTGAGCCGCAGTCTGAGACCGTTTGGCGTCAGGCTGACGAGTACAAGGTTCCCCGTATGGTGTACGTTAACAAGATGGACACCATGGGTGCCGACTTCTTCCGCTGCATCAAGATGCTGCACGATCGTCTGCACGCAAACGGCGTGGCGATCCAGCTGCCTATCGGTCAGGAGGATACCTTCCGCGGTATCGTTGACCTGGTCGATATGAACGCTGAGGTCTACTACGACGATATGGGCAACGACATGCGCACTGAGCCCATCCCCGAGGATATGCGTGAGCAGGCCGAGGAGTACCACAACATTCTGATCGAGGCTGTTGCTGAGAACGACGAAGAGTTGATGGAGAAGTACCTCGAGGGCGAGGAGATCACCCGTGCCGAGCTGAAGGCTGCGATCCGCAAGGAGACCATCGCTAACACGCTGGTTCCCGTTGTCTGCGGTTCTTCCTACAAGAACCGTGGTGTCCAGAAGCTGCTGGACGCTATCGTTGACTATATGCCCGCTCCTACCGATGTCCCTGACATCAAGGGCGTGAATCCCGAGACTGAGGAAGAGGAGACCCGTCCGTCTTCTGACGACGCTCCCTTCGCAGCTCTGGCCTTCAAGATCGCTACCGACCCGTTCGTTGGTAAGCTGGCATACTTCCGTGTTTACTCCGGTAAGGTTGAGGCAGGTACCACTGTCTACAACTCCGTGAAGGACAGCAAGGAGCGTATGGGCCGCATCCTGCAGATGCATTCTAACCACCGCAAGGATATCGACTGCTGCTACGCAGGTGATATCGCTGCTGTTGTCGGTCTG
Organism: Faecalibacterium taiwanense; assembly: GCF_036632915.2. Taxonomy (NCBI): domain Bacteria; kingdom Bacillati; phylum Bacillota; class Clostridia; order Eubacteriales; family Oscillospiraceae; genus Faecalibacterium; species Faecalibacterium taiwanense. Next base: position 1,410,305 of record NZ_CP155552.1, read on the forward strand.
AAGAACACCACTACCGGTGACACTCTGTGTGATGAGAATCATCCCATCATTCTGGAGTCCATGAAGTTCCCCGAGCCTGTTATCCGTGTTGCCATCGAGCCCAAGACCAAGGCCGGCAACGAGAAGATGGGCATCGCGCTGGCAAAGCTGGCTGAAGAGGATCCGACCTTCAAGACCTACACTGACGAAGAGACCGGTCAGACCATCATCGCCGGTATGGGCGAGCTGCACCTGGAGATCATCGTTGACCGTCTGCTGCGTGAGTTCAAGGTTGAAGCAAACGTGGGTGCACCTCAGGTTGCTTACCGTGAGACCATCCGCAAAGAGGCCAACCAGGAGACCAAGTACGCACGTCAGTCCGGTGGTAAGGGCCAGTACGGTCATGTTAAGATCAAGATCGAGCCCAACGAGCCCGGCAAGGGTTACGAGTTCGTCAACGCCATCGTTGGCGGTGCCATCCCGAAGGAATACATCCCGGCTATCGACAACGGTATCCAGGGTGCTATGAAGTCCGGTGTTCTGGCTGGCTATCCTGTCGTTGATGTCAAGGTTACCCTGTGGGATGGTTCTTATCATGAGGTCGACTCCTCTGAAATGGCCTTCTCCATTGCTGGTTCTATGGCGTTCAAGGATGCTATGCGCAAGGCTGATCCTATCATCACTGAGCCTATCATGAAGGTTGCAGTTATCGTTCCCGATGAGTATCTGGGCGATGTTATCGGCGACCTGAATGCACGCCGTGGTCAGATTCAGGGCATGGAAGCTATGGCTGGTACTCAGCGCGTCAATGCATTTGTGCCTCTGGCTCAGATGTTCGGCTACGCTACCGACCTGCGTTCCAAGACTCAGGGCCGTGGCCAGTATGTCATGGAGCCGTCTCACTACGAGCCGGTGCCTAAGAACATTGCTGACCAGATCATCGCTGGCCGCACCAAGGGCTGATTCCTGAAAAATGGATAAAGATTTTGCCGGGGTAGTGTAACCTCGGCAAAATTTCCTGTAAAAGCACTTGATTTTACAGGGCAAATTTAGTAGAATAGCCTTGCAATGCAATGTCTACATCTTGCAGGGTTGTTGTAACCAAATATCAAAACCTAAATTAAGGGAGGATATTCCAATGGCTGAAAAGGCAAAGTTCGACCGTTCTAAGCCGCATGTGAACATCGGCACCATCGGTCACGTTGACCACGGCAAGACCACTCTGACCGCCGCTATCACCAAGTACCTGGCTCTGAAGGGCGACGCAGACTTCATGGATTATGCCAACATCGATAAGGCTCCTGAGGAGCGTGCTCGTGGTATCACGATCAACTCCGCTCACGTTGAGTATCAGACCGACGCTCGTCACTATGCTCACGTTGACTGCCCGGGCCATGCTGACTACGTCAAGAACATGATCACTGGTGCTGCTCAGATGGACGGCGCTATCCTGGTCGTTGCTGCTACCGATGGTCCCATGCCCCAGACCCGTGAGCACATCCTGCTGGCTCGTCAGGTCGGCGTGCCCTATATCGTCGTGTTCATGAACAAGTGCGATATGGTCGACGACGAAGAGCTGCTGGATCTGGTTGAGATGGAGATCCGTGAGCTGCTGACCGAGTACGACTTCCCCGGCGACGACACCCCGATCATTCGTGGTTCCGCTCTGAAGGCTCTGGAGTCTACCTCCACTGATCCCAATGCTCCCGAGTATGCTTGCATCAAGGAGCTGATGGACGCTGTTGACACCTATATCCCCAACCCCGATCGTGAGGAAGACAAGCCCTTCCTGATGCCCATCGAGGATGTCATGACCATTTCTGGCCGTGGTACTGTTGCAACCGGTCGTGTTGAGCGTGGTATTGCTAAGGTTGGCGATGCTATGGAGATCGTCGGCATCAAGCCCGATCGTCTGAGCACCACCATTACCGGTCTGGAGATGTTCCGTAAGTCTCTGGACTTCGCTGAGGCTGGCGATAACATCGGCGCTCTGCTGCGTGGTGTTGATCGTACTCAGATCGAGCGTGGTCAGGTTCTGGCTAAGCCCGGTTCCGTGCACCCCCACAAGACCTTCGAGTCTCAGGTGTACGTTCTGACCAAGGACGAAGGCGGCCGTCACACCCCGTTCTTCTCCAACTATCGTCCTCAGTTCTACTTCCGCACCACCGACGTGACCGGTATCATCACTCTGCCCGAAGGCACTGAGATGTGCATGCCCGGCGATAACGTCATGATGCACGTTGAGCTGCTGACCCCTGTTGCTATGGAAGAGGGCCTGCGTTTCGCTATCCGTGAGGGTGGCCGTACCGTTGGTTCTGGCGTTGTTGGCAAGATCATTGAGTGATTTTGACCCTTCGCGCCTTTCCTAAGGCTAAAGGTTAAACTTACGAGAGACCTTCCCATTCCGGAGAGTGGGAAGGTCTCTTTTTGTTTTAGATCCTCTGTCTGTAAGGGCAGGGGATTTTTTTGCGGCATGTCACAACTTTTTGTTTACAAAACAAGGTTGTTCTGGTATACTGAAAAAGGAAATGCTGGAAAAGTCCTATCGGCTGGTGCTGAGGGGATTCAGCAAAAAAGAAGCAGCATGAACTTCTGGATGGGGTGAAGAGTAATGCCGTTTGATTATAAGAAAGAGTACAGGGAATTTTATCTCCCGCCGAAAAAACCGCATCTGATTACGATACCGCGTATGAATTTTGTGGCAGTGCACGGCAAGGGTGACCCGAATGCTCCGGGTGGAGCCTATCAGGAGGCTATGGGAGTGCTGTACGGCATTGCTTTCACCATCAAAATGAGCTATAAGGGCAGCCACAAGATGGACGGCTATTTTGAATATGTGGTTCCACCGTTGGAGGGCTTGTGGCATCAGAAGGGCGTGGATGGCGTTGACTATGCACATAAAGAAACATTTGAGTGGACATCCATGATCCGACTGCCAGAATTCGTGACGCCGGAAGCGTTTGATTGGGCCGTACAGGAAGCAACGGCAAAAAAGAAAAAGGATTTTTCCAAGGCGGAATTCCTGACCTATGATGAGGGACTTTGCGTTCAGTGCCTGCATATCGGCCCTTATGATGAAGAACCGAAAACGCTGGCGCAGATGGATGCCTTTGCCGTAGAGCAGGGGTATAGGCTTGATTTTTCAGAGACACGCTTCCACCACGAAATTTATCTGAGTGATCCTCGCCGTGCTGCACCGGGGACACTGAAAACAGTTCTGCGGCATCCCATACGTGAAAAATAAAAACAGGAAAATTCACAAATGATGTCGCTTTTATTTGGCAGATGTGCTATACTGATTTTATCTGTAGAAACACATTGAATGGATAAGGGAGGAGAGAACTTCATGCAGCATGAAACTGTCATCGTGCTGGACTTTGGCGGCCAGTACAATCAGCTGATCGCGCGCCGCGTCCGCGAGAACAATGTCTACTGTGAAATCTATTCCTATAAAACCGATCTGTCGGTTATCAAGGCAAAGAACCCCAAGGGTATCATCTTTACCGGTGGCCCCAACAGCGTTTATCTGGAGGATTCCCCTACGATCGACCCTGAGATCTTCAACTGGGGTGTGCCTGTGCTGGGCATCTGCTACGGCAGCCAGCTGATGATGCATCTGCTGGGCGGCCATGTCTGCCGCGCACCGGAGCGCGAGTACGGCAAGACTGAGGTGTTCGTGGACACGAACAGCAAGATGTTCACCGATGTGCAGCCCTCCACCATTTGCTGGATGAGCCACAACGACTATATTGAGCAGGCAGCGCCCGGCTTTAAGATCACTGCTCACACGGTCAACTGTCCGGTAGCTGCGGCAGAGAACGCTGAGAAGGGCCTGTACGCGGTCCAGTTCCATCCGGAAGTGCTGCACACTGCGGAAGGCAAGAAGATGCTGCGCAACTTCGTGTACAACGTCTGCGGCTGCACCGGCGACTGGAAGATGGACTCCTTTGTGGAGAACAACGTCAAGGCCCTGCGTGAGCGCATCGGCGATGGCAAGGTGTTGTGCGCCTTGTCCGGCGGCGTGGATTCCTCCGTTCTGGCAGCTATGCTGGCTAAGGCCATCGGCAAGCAGCTGACCTGCGTGTTCGTGGATCACGGTCTGCTGCGTAAGAACGAGAAGGAAGAGGTCTGCTCTGTATTCGGCCCGGGCAATGCCAACGGCTTTGATATCAACTTTATCTGTGTGGATGCCCGCGAACGCTACTTTGCAAAGCTGGCTGGTGTCACCGAGCCGGAGCGCAAGCGCAAGATCATCGGCGAAGAGTTCATCCGTGTGTTTGAAGAGCAGGCCAAGAAGATCGGCAAGGTGGATTTCCTGGCACAGGGTACCATTTACCCGGATGTCGTTGAGAGCGGTCTGGGCGGTGAGTCCACTGTTATCAAGAGCCACCACAACGTCGGCGGTCTGCCCGACACCGTGGACTTCAAGGAGTTGGTGGAGCCGTTGCGCAACCTGTTCAAAGACGAGGTGCGTCAGGCCGGCCGTGAGCTGGGCCTGCCCGAATATCTGGTCAGCCGTCAGCCGTTCCCCGGCCCGGGTCTTGGCATCCGCATCATCGGCGAAGTGACCCCGGAGAAGGTGGCTATCGTGCAGGATGCCGACGCGATCTGGCGTGAGGAGATCGCAAAGGCGGGTCTGGATAAGGAGATCAGCCAGTACTATGCAGCCTTGACCAACATGCACAGTGTGGGCGTCATGGGCGACGAGCGCACCTATGATTACGCTGTGGCGCTGCGTGCTGTGACCACCACCGACTTTATGACCGCGGAGAGCTATAATATGCCCTGGGATGTTCTGGGCACTGTCACCAGCCGTATCGTCAATGAGGTCAAGCATGTGAACCGCGTGTTCTATGATTGCACCGGTAAGCCGCCGGCAACCATTGAGCTCGAGTAATGAAAAAATCCTTCCGACTTTTTAGACCCTTCAACAATATAACGAAATAACGCAAATAAAGGCTCTGCTTTTCGGAAAATACCCCCCGAAAAGCGGGGCTTTTTTGTTTGGGGTAACACTTTGGTAACAGCTTTACGGCTTTTCTTCTTTTTTGATGCCGTCTCCGATGGATTCCCCCGGGGCTTTCAACTGTGCCGGGACGCTTGCTGATCATTACGTGTAGCCAATGCAGAAACCTGTGTTTGGTTTGTAAACTTTCAGCTGATTCATATTTTCCATTCGTGAACATGGCTCAAAGGGATAACCACAAAAATATAAACCTCTTATGAAATCCTCTTGACAAAGTGGGAACGGGCAGTATAATAAAAATGAACATTGTTCATATTGAGGGTGACCACATGAATACAATCGTAACCTCCAAGGAAGATATCTTAAAAAACAGCCGTGAGCTTATCCGGGAAAAGGGCTGGGCGGCGGTCAGTATCCGTTCTGTCGCCTCGGCATGCGGGGTCTCGGTCGGCTCGATCTACAACTATTATGACTCCAAGGCTGAGCTTATCAGCGCCACGGTCGAGAGCGTCTGGTGCGAAATTTTCCACCGCCCGCAGGACGAGGCTGTATTTCAGGATGTGCAGACCTGTGTCAAATGGATGTACGAGCGCATGGCCTACGGCTGTGAGCAGTATCCTGGATTCTTCACACTGCACTCTCTCGGCTTTATGCAGGAGGACAAGGCCGATGGCAAACGGCACATGCAGCAAATCTGGCACCATATCTTAAATGGTCTGTGTACGGTGCTGCAACAGGATACCAAAATCCGTCCGGACGCTTTTAACGCGCAATTCACCGTTGAAAAATTTGCCGATGTTCTATTTTCGCTGATGCTGTCTGCCTTGCTGCGGCAGGACTACGACCCCGCCGCTGTGCTGGAAATCGTGCGCAGAACCTTATATTGACCGCATTTTCTTCCCACACTGCTGTGGGAATTTTATAATGCCTAAAATGAACAATGTTCACTTAAAAGGGACACTCCTAGGAAAGTCCATCGCAATATCCTATTGCTGCTCGCCTGCCTTGTGTGGAGCGCTGCCAGCTTCAACATCCTGCGCTTTGGATGCAACTTTGCCGAGCAAGCCCTTGATGACCGTAAAAACGAAGTCGGCCCTGCAAAAAATGCAGTGTTACAATCAATTTAATCTATCAACAAGGAGCAATCAACTATGCAAGCAATCGTAGAAACTGTTTTTGATGCTGTGTATCTGGTATCCGTCATCACCATCGGTATCCTGATGATTCGTGGCTGCAAGGGCAGCCACCAGTTCAAGCTGTTCGGCCTGATGGCTGTCGTTCTGGGTGCCGGCGACTCGTTCCATCTGATTCCCCGTGCTCTGGCTCTATGCACCACGGGCTTTGAAAACTTTACCGTCCCCTGGGTCTGGGTAAGTGGATCACCTCTGTGACAATGACTGTCTTTTATGTGCTGCTGTACTATGTCTGGCGTGAGCGCTACCGGGTCAAGGGCAACAATGGCCTGACTGCCGCCGTCTACGGTCTGGCTGCCGTGCGTGTTATCCTGTGCATGATGCCGCAGAACCAGTGGCTGAGCGCCGAATCCCCGCTGTCCTGGGGCATTTACCGTAACATTCCTTTTGCACTGATGGGCCTGCTGATCATCGTGTTGTTCTACCGCAGTGCCAAGGAGCATGACGACTCGGCTTTCCGCTGGATGTGGCTGACCATCGTGCTGAGCTTCGGGTTCTACATTCCCGTTGTTCTTTGGGCCAATACCGTCCCCATGATCGGTATGCTGATGATCCCCAAGACCTGCGCCTATGTGTGGACCGTTCTCATCGGCTATTCTGCTATGAAGAAGGAATGTAAGTGATTTGTTCACAGTACCGATTTATTAAATAAATTGCTTCGTAAAGATCCAAGCTTACCGAATTGGAATGATCTTTCTTGATAAAACTGGATCAGGTAAACTTGTAAGCCCCCTGCCGGTGATGAACTGGCAGGGGGCTTTTTATGTGTGTACGGGTAGTTTAACAGAATACTTGATGTTTGCCGCGATTACGACGCATCCAGCAATTCGTCCGGGTCCTCGATGGCTTCTTCGATGGTCTCTTCCTCAGGAGTGGGTTCATCGACATCGGACGGAGCGAACAGGTCGCGGATGAAGTCGCGCAGGAGGACGAGGCTGTTGTCAAGGTCGGCATCCTCGCTCAGCAGCTGCTGGATCATATCCGGCTTATCGGTGATCAGGTCGTCCACGCCGATGCTCAGCAGTTCGCTGGCATCCTCTTCGCGGTTGACGGTCCATGCGGAGATCGTCTTGCTGCGCTTATGGATCTGCTGCACCATACCAGAGGTGATAAAGGTGGACTGTACGCTGAAGAAATCTGCGGCAGGCAGATCGTAATAACTGCCCACGCCCAGTGCAAGGATATAGCCGGTCCGGATCTCCGGTGCCAGCTCCTTGACCTTGCAGAGGGTTTCATAACTCTGCGAGGTGATGGTGCAGTCCTGCGCAAAGCCTTTTTCGCGGATGATGCGGATGGTTTCCGCTTCCAGCTCCGGGGTGGCGGCATTGGGCTTGATCTCAATGTTCAGCTGGATCTTACCTTTGCACAGGTCCAGCACTTCTTCCAGTGTGGGAACTTTGGCACCAGTGTACTTCTGGCCGAACCAGCGCCCGGCATCCAGCTTGCGAACCTCGTTACAGGTCAGGTCGTAGATGTTCTCGTTGCGGCCGGTGCAGCGGCGCAGGCTGGTATCGTGGGTCACCATGACCACGCCGTCCCTGGTCATCTGCACATCCAGCTCGGCCCACTCGCAGCCCTGATCGATGGCCAGCTGGAAAGCGGGCAGGGTGTTTTCCGGTGCGGCAGCGGAGTAGCCGCGGTGCGCGGTGACTACCGGCGCAACGCCGCCCAGCATGGAGAGCAGCTCGTCGTCTCTGGGCAGGGCAAGGTAACAGAATGCCAGCGCAAAGGTGAGCAGAGTAGCACCCGCAACCGATGCACCCAGAAGCAGCCTGCCGGTGGAACGGTGATGCTTTCCGCTCTGGACCGGCTCCGGCTCAGAGGGGAGAGACTCCCGCAGGCGGCAGTGTAGCATGGCGAGGATCGTGCACTGCGCCATGGTGATGGCGCAGTCGATCAGGAACTGGAAGAAAGGCATCTCAATGGCCAGCGCCGCGCGGGACAGTGCAAACATGGCCTGTGTGCTCTGCAGCCCGACCGCGATGATGATGCCGTACAGCGGCACGGCAACCGCTGCCGTCAGCAGCAGGGAACGCAGGACGACCGAGAGGTTCCAGCGCAGCAGCAAAAGAAAAGCACGGAAGACGCGCCTGCGGATGCAGCAAAAGCTTTCCTTTACCGACTGCCACAGGCTTTTGCGCTCCAGCACGAACAGCGGCAGCACCAGCACCCAGCTGACACAGAGGAACAGCAAGGCGGCACCGGCAGCCAGATAGAGCAGGTAATACCGGCTGTTTGCCCGGATGACACCCATGATGTATTCCGGCACGGCAAGCTGCGTGATATAGTTATAGGCGAGGAAGAAGTTGGTGAACGGGATCAGCACGGCACTGTAGACCAGAACGAGCCAGTTTTGCGGCAGGAATGCGTGGCGGATATCTGCAAGAGAGGTGCGCAGCAGGGCAGGCAGGCGGATCGTTTCGCCCTTGCGGGCAAGATCCAGCCCATGCAGCAGGACGGAAAACTCATACAGCGCCCAGAACGCGGTCAGGATGGCAATGAGCGTGATGCACAGGATGATCGCAGGGGAGGAAAAGATATCGGAAGCGTTGTTGTTGCTCAGGTAGTGCATGGGTGCGAACCGCAGCGTGAGCGACCAGAGCTGCTGCATCAGGGGGACGAACAGCAGGTTCGTTGCAGCCTTATACAGGACGATGACCGCGAGCAGGGGGATCTCGGCGCGGCGGATGATAGCCCGGGCGGAGTGTTTCATGGAGTTGTAGGTTTCGTTGGAGGCGCGGAGTGAAGTGAGCAGATTTTTCAATTTGACATGGCCGTCCTTTTATATTCTGCAAAATGACCCGCCCCGAAGCTTCCCGGCGGGCTGTTCTGCGAAAAAAATTTACATATTAAATATAGTGTAACATAACTTCTTATAAAATAAAATGCAGCAGGGGCAGACAGAATCCACAAAATTGAAAGAGAATTTTTGGCAGCTGAGTGTGCGGCGCAAAATGCCCGCAAAAAGGCGAGAAAGCGGAGAAACGATGAATCGTTAAAAAATTGTAGAACTTTGCCGACAGATGTTGATTCGCATGGACTTTTATAGAATCTCTTGCATTTTTATGGAAAATTCAGTATAATAAAACTAATTTTGAAAGCTCACACAGACAACCAGGAGGTCTTACCATGGCTTCAAAGATCAATAAGGGAGAAATCCTCGCCAAGTTTTTTGATGACGGGGAATACACTGCACTGTTTGCTGACGGTGCAGTGAGCGCTGCTTGCGGCTATGCGGCAGGTCAGCAGGCTTACGCTGTTTACCAGAACGGCGAAGCTGTTACCGTAAAGGATGTTGAAAAGAACATCAAAGTTCTGGAGATGGCAGCTCAGACTGGCTGCCCGGTCGTCACCTTCTACAACTCCGTCGGCGCAAAGCTGGCTGAGGGTCTGGACGTGCTGACCGCCAGCGCAAAGCTGAATGCGCAGATCGCAAAGGTTTCCGGCGTGATCCCGCAGGTGGCTGTTGTTCTGGGTGTCTGCGGCGGCACCAGCGCACTGAGCGCTGCCAATGCAGATGTCTGCATCATGGCTGAGGGCGCAGAGCTGTTCTTCACCGCTCCGTTCACCTCTGCTGCCAAGGGCGACAAGGTGGCCGATGCCGGCACCGCAGCCGCCGCTGCAAAGGCTGGTGTGGCCGCCATTGTGGCACCCACTGCTGAGGAAGCTGCCGAGAAAGCTGCTCACATCGTGGGCCTGCTGCCGGCCAACAACCTGACCGGCCCTGCGATCTTTGAGTTCGAGCAGCCCACTGCTGCTCTGGCTGCCGGTGCAGAGCCTGCAAAGGCTGCTGCTGCCGTGGTCGATAAGGACAGCGCTGTGGAGCTGTATGCAGGCTTTGGCAAGTCTGTTTACACCGCATTTGCCACCGTGGGCGGCAACGCCGTGGGCGTTGTGGCCACCGGCAAGACCCTGTGCCACAACTGCGTGGCCAAGGCTTCCCGCTTTGTGCGCCTGTGCGATGCCTTCAGCGTGCCGGTGATCACCATTGTGGATACCGAGGGCTTTGTGCCCAGCGCGACCGATGACATTGCAGGCGGCATCCGTGAGGCTGCCCGTCTGGCTGCTACCTATGCCGACGCTACCACCGCAAAGGTGGCTGTGCTGGCTGGCAAGGCTGTCGGCCCTGTTTACACCGCTCTGGCTGCTGCCGATCTGCGCATTGCCGTGACTGGCTGCACCGTCAGCGCACTGGAACCCAGCGCAGCGGTCAGTGTCCTGTACAAGGAAGAGATCGATGCTTCCGACAACATCATTGCAGCCACCAACGCAAAGGCTGCTGCTTACACCGCCGAGGTGTGCAGCGCAGCAAATGCAGTTGCCTGCGGCGCTGCTGACCTGACCTGCGATGCAGCCAATGTGCGTGCAAGCGTTGTTGCCGCACTGGAACTGCTGAGCACCAAGCGTGCTGCCCGCCTGCCCAAGAAGCACGGCAACATGGCTCTGTAATCGTCTGTATAAATCTTTTTGATACGATTTTGATTTGGAGGATCCTTCCATGAAGTACTACAATATTACCGTCAATGGCGTTGCTTACAGCGTCTCCGTGGAGGAGACTGCCGCTGGTGCTGCTCCGGTTGCTGCTGCAGCTCCTGCCGCACCCGCTGCTCCTAAGGCTGCTCCGGCTCCCGCTGCTGCTCCCAAGGCTGCTGCAGGCGCTGCTGGTGCCGTTGCCGTCAAGGCTCCCATGCCCGGCAACATTCTGGATGTCAAGGTCAAGGCCGGTGCATCCGTGAAGGCTGGCGACGTGCTGGTGATCCTGGAGGCCATGAAGATGGAGAACGAGATCGTTGCTCCGCAGGATGGCACTGTGGCTTCCATCAACGTCAACAAGGGCGACACCGTCAACTCCGGTGACGTTCTGGTTTCCATGAACTAAGGGAGAGGTGACAATCATGGCCAAAAAGCCGATCAAGGTTACTGAGGTCGTCCTGCGCGATGCCCACCAGTCTCTGCTGGCCACCCGCATGACCATGGATGAGATGCGTCCCATCCTGCCGGAAATGGATAAGATTAACTACTTCTCCGTGGAGTGCTGGGGCGGCGCTACGTTCGACAGCTGCATCCGCTTTCTGGACGAAGACCCGTGGGAGCGCCTGCGCATCCTGCGCAAGGAACTGCCCCACCAGAAGCTGCAGATGCTGTTCCGCGGCCAGAACATGCTGGGCTACCGCCCCTACGCAGACGATGCCGTTGAGTACTTTGTGCAGAAGTCTGTTGCAAACGGCATCGACGTGATCCGTATTTTCGATGCACTGAACGATCCGCGCAACCTGCAGACCGCCATCAAGGCAGCCAACAAGGAAGGCGCTCATGTGCAGGGCTGCATCAGCTACACCCTCAGCCCCGTGCACAACAACGAGTACTTTGCAGCCTACGCCAAGACCCTGGAGGAGATGGGCGCAAACTCCATCTGCATCAAGGATATGGCCGGTCTGCTGACCCCCTATACCTGCTACGATCTGGTGAAGAAGCTGAAGGAGACCGTCAGCATCCCTGTTGACATCCACAGCCACTACACCGCAGGTCTGGCTTCCATGTCCATCCTGAAGGGCATCGAGGCAGGTGCCGACATCATCGATACCGCCATGAGCCCCCTGAGCCTGGGCACCAGCCACATGCCCACCGAGAGTCTGGTCGCTGCCCTGCAGGGCACCGATTACGACACCGGTCTGGATCTGAAGCAGCTGAACGTTGTGCGCGCATACTTTGCAAAGCTGCGCGAGAAGTACATTGCCAACGGCCAGATCAGCCCGAAGAGCCTGGGCGTGGATGCAAACACCCTGCTGTATCAGGTGCCGGGCGGCATGTTCTCCAACATGCTCAAACAGCTGAAGGATGCCGGCAAGGAAGATAAGCTGGACGAAGTGCTGGCAGAGATCCCCCGCGTCCGCGAGGATGCAGGCTATCCGCCGCTGGTCACCCCCACCAGCCAGATCGTTGGTACGCAGGCTGTGTTCAATGTGATCCTGGGCGAGCGCTATAAGATGGTCACCAAGGAGTTCAAGGGTCTGGTCCACGGTGATTACGGCAAGACTCCCGCTCCCATCAAGCCCGAGTTCACCAAGAAGATCCTGGGCGATGAGCAGCCCATTACCTGCCGCTTTGCTGATACTCTGGCTCCTGAGATGGACAAGCTGAAGGCAGAAGCTGCCAAGTGGGCAACGCAGGAAGAGGATGTGCTGACCTACGCAATGTTCCCGCAGGTGGCACCCAAGTTCTTTGAAAAGCGCAATGCCAAGAAGCAGGGCGTGGACGGCGACCATGTGGACTACACCAATCAGTCTCATCCCGTCTGATCTTTCATAACGGATTCAGGAGCTTCTCGCTTTTGCGGCGGGAGGCTCCTTTTGTGTTTTGCACCGGATCTGGCCCCCAAAATGGGCGGCGGCTCATTGACATGAAAATCCATCCATTTTATAATGAATCAAAATGGATGCAGCCGACACCCGGGCATCCCCGGAAAAAGAAGAGGTGATCTGCATGAGAAGCATCACGGCACAGCGCCTTGCGGAATTTACAGAGCAGGATTATGAATTTACCTTCGGCATCACCCGGAAGGAATTTGCCCAGATGCTGGAAGCACTGAATGCGGCTTATTGCAAGGAGCACCGGCGCAGGCCGCATTTTACCAAGATCACAATGCAGGATAAGCTGGTGCTGACTTTGCTCTACCGCCGCGAGTACCGCAGCATGGAGAACATTGCGGCAGAATACGGTGTCTCCCGCGATACCATTGCGGACAATATCCACTGGGTGGAGCGCGCACTGCTGAACGCAAATCTGCTGCAGAACAGCGTGACCTGCGTATATAAAACCAACTGAAACAGGCTCTGATACGGGATCGGAAGATTTTGTATCAGAGCTTTTTTGCTTTGCACCGTGTATTGCGGCCGGTTTTGGCGGCGGCACGCAACAGTGCACCTTGAATTTTGAGCCGAAGAATAGTAAAATGAAACTATATGTATCGTAACATGGGTTTGTGTACCCAAAGGCGGATACGTATACCGAAACTTGTAAGCTGAAACACTGAAAATGTAAGAACAGGAGAGCGTTATGATCTTAAGCATGACCGGCTTTGGCCGGGGGACTGCTGTGCGCAATGGCCGTGAGATCACGGTGGAGCTGCGCAGCGTGAATTCCCGCTACTTTGAGTATTCTTCGCGCATCCCGCGCACCTGCAGCTATCTGGACAGCCGCTTGAAAAAGCAGCTCAACGAGCGCATTTCCCGCGGCAAGGTGGAGCTGAGCATGACCGTGCAGAATGTGGACGCTGCCGATACGGTGGTGGCCGTCAACATGGAGCTGGCACGCAGCTACCAGCAGGCCATGCGGGATATTTCGGAACAGCTGGGTGTCAAGAACGATATCTCTGCGGGCGTGCTGACCCGCTTCCCGGATGTGCTCACCACCCGCCACGCGGATGTGGACGAGGAACAGCTGTGGGAAGATGTTTCTGCCGTTACCGCACAGGCGCTGGACCGCTTTGTGGAGATGCGCGCCGCCGAGGGTGCCAAAATGAAGGCAGACGTGGAAAACCGCCTGAACTTCCTCGAGGAGTGCGTGGGCAGGGTGGAGACTTTGAGCGCAGGCCGCGTGGAAGCCTACACCAACCGCCTGTACGAGAAGCTCAAGGTCATTCTGGAGGACCGCGATATCGACGATGCCCGCGTGCTGACCGAGGCCGCTATTTTTGGAGATAAGACCGCTGTGGATGAAGAAACGGTGCGCCTGCGCAGCCACATTGCGCAGTACCGCGATATCCTCAAGCTGGACGAGCCGGTGGGCCGCAAGTTGGACTTTTTGACGCAGGAGCTGAACCGCGAGACCAATACCATCGGCTCCAAGTGTCAGGATCTGGATATCACCCGCATCGTGGTGGATATGAAGGCGGAGATCGAAAAGATCCGCGAACAGATCCAGAATCTGGAGTGATACAGAAAATTCGGAGGGGTTTATGAAGCTCATCAACATCGGGTTTGGCAATATGGTCAGTGCAGGCCGTGTGGTGGCAGTGGTCAGCCCGGATTCCGCCCCGGTCAAGCGCCTTGTAAAGGAAGCGCGGGAGCGCGGAATGCTGATCGATGCATCCTATGGCCGCAGCACCCGTGCAGTGCTTATCATGGACTCCGATCATGTGGTGCTCTCGGCGCTTCAGCCGGAAACGGTGGCCAACCGTGCGGCAGGGCAGGAGGGCAAAACACCAGCAGAGGAGGAACAGACCCATGGCGAACGATAAATATTTGTTTGTGGTCTCCGGCGCGGCCGGTACCGGCAAGGACAGCGTGGTGAAGGCACTGCGCGAAGCACACCCGGAGATCGAAAAGACTGTTTCCGCCACCACCCGCGCACCGCGTCCCGGTGAGCAGGAGGGCGTGGATTATTATTACCGCACCCGGGAGCAGTTCCAGCAGCTGATCGAGAACGATCAGGTGGTGGAGCACAACTTCTACAACGGCAACTACTACGGTACCCTGCGCGAGGAAGTGGACAAGCGCCTTGCAGCCCGGAAGGTGGTCGTTCTGGTCATCGATGTGCACGGCGCAGCGAACATCCGCCGCATGTTCCCAGGCGCGACCACCGTGTTCCTGCTGCCGCCGTCGGTGGAGGAGCTGGAGCGCCGTCTGCGGGGACGCGGCACCGAGACCGAGGACAGCATTCAGGAACGTCTTGCCACCGCCCGACAGGAGCTGGCCCAGCAGGATAAATTCACCCTGAAGCTGGTTAACGACCAGGTCGATACCTGCGCCGATGCACTGTATCAGGCCATCTGCCAGCGCATTGGTGCCGCAGAATAACATTTTGAAGGAGCTGGACGAATGCCCAAAACGGTAGGCGTTGCCGTCAGCAATGCGACCTTCCACTTTGATAAGCTTTATACCTATGCCGTCATGCCGGATCAGCAGAATGCGGTAAAACTTGGCAGCATGGTGCTGGTGCCCTTTGGCCGCGGCAGCCGCGCCCGCATGGGCGTGGTGCTGGCCTGCGATGCCGAACCGGAAAGCACGAAGCTGAAATATCTTTTCGACGTGGCCCCGGCATCCGCCTGTCTGACCCCGGAACTGCTGCGGCTGGTGCATTTTCTGAAGGAGCGCACCTTCTGCACCTATTACGAGGCGGTCAAGGCGGTCATTCCCTATGGTGCACAGTACAAGCCTGCCGTGGCGGCAGACGGCGTAACGCCGGTGCTGCAAAAGCAGCTCACCCGCCACACCGAGAACTCCTACCGCCTTGTGGGCGGGCTGCCGCCAAAACCGAAGCCGACAGCCAAGCAATTGGCGGCAGTGGCGCTGCTGGGCGGCGGGCCGCGCACCCTGAACGAGCTGGAAGACAAGGGCATCAGCCGTGCCGTGCTGGATAACCTGTGCGCCAAAGGCGTGCTGGAATGCAGCAAGGTGAACAAATCCATCGACCTGTATTCGTCCATCCCGCTGAAAAACGAGCCGATCACCCTCACGCAGGAGCAGCAGGCGGCTTACGATGCTCTGCTGCCAAAGCTGGAAGACGATGCACCCCACTCGGCGCTGCTCTACGGCGTGACCGGCAGCGGCAAGACGCTGGTGTTTTTAAAGCTCATTGCCCGCTGTCTGGAGCAGGGCAGGCGTGCGCTGGTGCTGGTGCCGGAGATCAGCCTGACCCCGCAGATGATCCTGCGGCTCAAGAGTCAGTTTGGCCGCCGGGTGGCGGTGCAGCACTCTGCCCTCAACCACACCGAACGCCTTTTGCAGTGGCAGATGATCCAGGACGGCGGCGCAGACATCGTGGTGGGTACCCGCAGTGCCATCTTTTCGCCGCTGGAAAACATCGGGCTCATCATCATCGATGAGGAGCAGGAGCACACCTACCGCTCGGAATCCGCGCCCCGCTATTCTGCCCACGAGGTGGCCCGGCAGCGCGCGGCGGAAAGCGGTGCATTGCTTCTGCTGGCAAGCGCCACCCCCAGCACCGAGAGCTTTTACGCGGCCCAGCATGGCCGCACCCAGCTGGTGCGGCTGACCCAGCGCTACGGCGGCAACCCGCTGCCCACGGTGCAGATCGTGGATATGCGCGCAGAGCTGGCGGCAGGCAACCCGCGGGAGATCAGTCTGTCGCTGGAAGATGCCATCCGCCGCAATCTGGATGCAGGCAAGCAGACCATTTTGCTGCTGAACCGCCGGGGCTACCAGACCATGGCCCAGTGCGAGGACTGCCGCGAGGTGCTCAAGTGCACAAAGTGCAGCGTGCCGATGGTGTACCACAAAGCGGCGCACAAGGTATTGTGCCACTACTGCGGCAGCCAGATGGAACCGCCCACTGTGTGCCCCGCCTGCGGCGGCAAGCTGCAGTACCGGGGCTTCGGCACCCAGAAAGCCGAGGAAGAGCTGGCAAAGCTGTTCCCGGATGCGCGGGTGCTGCGCATGGATCAGGATTCCACTGCCGCAAAGGATGCCCACGAAAAGCTGCTGGCAAGGTTTGCGAACCACGAATATGACATCATGGTGGGCACCCAGATGGTGGCCAAGGGACTGGATTTTGAGGATGTGACCCTTGTGGGCGTGCTGGGCATCGACTCGCTGCTGTTTGCGCAGGGCTTCCGCGCGTATGAGAACGTGTTCAGCCTCATCACGCAGGTGGTGGGCCGCAGCGGACGGGCCAGAGACCCGGGCTTTGCCATCATCCAGACCACCGACCCCGATAACCCGGTGCTGAACCTTGCCGCCGCGCAGGACTACGATGCCTTTTTTGAGCAGGAGATCGCCTACCGCAAGCTGGGCCTGTACCCGCCCTTCTGCGGGCTGTGCGTCATTGGCTTTGCAGGCGCAAAGGAGATCGAGGTGGCACGGGCGGCGGCGCGCTTTGCGGCCCTGCTGGGCCAGCAGGCGGCAAAACAGCCGGACCTGCCGCTGCGGGTGCTTGGCCCCACGCCCGGCAGCATTGAAAAAATCAACGACACCTACCGCTACAAACTTACCATCAAGTGCCGCAACGACCGCCGCTTCCGCGACCTTGTGCGCAGCACACTGGAAAGATACGAACAGGAAAAACTTCCGTCCAAGGCCACCGTTGCGGTGGACCTGCACTCGGACGGTGACATCTGATTTGGAGGTACCATAAATGGCTATCCGTAACATTGTAAAAGAGGGCGATCCCATCCTGAACAAGGTCTGCCGCCCCGTCACCACCTTTGATGACCGTCTGGCTACCCTGCTGGACGACATGCACGAGACCATGATCGCCGCCGACGGCGTGGGTCTGGCCGGCCCGCAGGTGGGCATGCTGCGCCGTCTGTTCGTGGTGTGGGACACCACCGACGCGCCCGAGGAGATCCCCGAAGATTACGAATATAAGTTCATCGACTTCGTCAACCCGGAAATTCTGGCTGTATCCGAGGAAGAGGAGACCGCCTACGAGGGCTGTCTGTCCTTCCCGGGCCACAACGGCGCTGTGACCCGTCCCGTGGCGGTCAAGGTGCGCGCACAGGACCGCCACGGTGAGTGGTTCGAGCTGGAAGCTGAGAATTTGCTGGGCCGCTGCATCCAGCACGAGAACGACCATCTGGACGGCATTACCATCATGCAGTCCAGCGAGTATTTCTATGAGGATACCGAAGAGGGCAAAAAAGCTGCCCGCGAAGCGAAAGGAAACAAGTAATGCGCATTTTGTTCATGGGCACGCCGGATATTGCCGCAGAGTGCCTCAAAGCCCTGTATGCCGCCGGGCATGACATCTGCGCGGTGTACACCCGGCGGGACAAGCCGGTTGGCCGCAAGCAGGTGCTTACCGCACCCCCGGTCAAGGAAGTGGCCCTTGCCCACGGCACGCCGGTGTTCCAGCCCCGCACCCTGCGGGACGGCAGCGAGGACGAGAACATCCGCGCACTGGCCCCGGAACTGATCGTGGTGGTGGCTTACGGCTGCATCCTGCCGAAGTCTGTGCTGGAAGCGCCGAAGTACGGCTGCATCAACCTGCATGTCTCCCTGCTGCCCAAGTACCGCGGCAGCGCCCCGGTGCAGTGGGCCGTGCTGAACGGCGATGCCGAGACCGGCGTTTCCATCATGCAGATGGACGAGGGCCTTGACACCGGCGATGTGCTCTGCTGCGAGAAGATCGCCATTGACCCGGAGGAGACCAGCGGCCAGCTGTTTGACCGCGTGACTGCCGTGGGTGCACGGGTGCTGTGCGAGGTGGTGCCCGCCATCGCCGCCGGAACGCTGAAACCCCAGCCGCAGGATCATGAGAACGCCTGCCTTGCACCCATGCTGAACAAGGAGATGGCAGAGTTCCGCCTGACCGAATCGGCTGCCCACATCCACAACTGGGTGCGCGGCATGAACCCGTGGCCCGGTGCATGGTTCGTCACCTCCGGCGGCAAAAAGCTCAAGGTGATGGAGTGCCGTGCCGTGGAAGCTCACGGCGAAGCGCCCGGCACCGTGCTGGCCACAAAGCCGCTCACGGTGGCTTGCGGTGAGGGGGCCGTCCAGCTGCTGAATGTGGTGCCGGAAGGCAAAAAGCCCATGGACGGCACCGCCTTTGCGGCCGGTCAGCGCCTGAAAACGGGGGATATCCTCTGATGGCGGCGAATCCCCGCGCGGCGGCAGTAGCGGCGCTGGTGCGGCAGGAACAGGATGGTTTTTCCAACCTTGTTCTGGATGCCGAACTCAAGCGCCAGCAGCTGGAAGGCCGCGATAAAGCTTTTGCCAGCGCCATCTTTTACACGGTGCTGGAACACCGGGGCACGCTGGACTACATCCTGTGCCAGTTCCTGCCCAAGGGCCTTGCCAAGCTGGATGCACCGGTGCGCGAAATATTGCGCGCGGCGCTGGCGCAGGCCCGCTATATGCAGGTGCCGGTGTCCGCTGCGGTGAACGAAGCCGTCAAGCTGACCCGTGCCTTCAAAAAATCCAGCGCATCCGGTCTGGTCAACGCCGTGCTGCGCAAGGCGTGCAGCTACGACCTGAGCACCGCAAGCTTCAAAAACGAAGTGGAGCGGCTCATGGTGCTTGGCTCTGCCGGGCGGGATGTGGCGGAATTTCTGCACAAAAACTACCCGGACGAAGCACTGGATATCCTTACCTACAAGGCCGACGGCGGCATGACCAGCCTGCGGGCGAACCCGCTGAAAGGCAGTGCCGATGAGCTTTGTGCAAAGCTGCTGGCTTCCGGCGCAAAGGAAGCAAAGCGGGGCATTGTGCCCGGCAGTGTGCTGGCCCGCTTCGAGGGCAGCCCGGCGGAAAATGAGCTGTTCCGGCAGGGGTACTTCCATGTGGAAGGGCAGGCCAGCCAGCTGGCGGCGCTCTGCGTGGACGCACAGCCCGGAGAAACAGTCATCGACCTGTGCGCCGCGCCCGGCGGCAAGACCATCCTGCTGGCCGAGCAGATGCACAGCACCGGCAGGCTTTACAGCTGCGATGCCGCCGAGAACCGCGTGGGCCTGATCCGCACGGCAGTGCAGCGCATGGGACTTGCCAATGTGGAAGCCCTGTGCAACGATGCCACAAAGGTGAACCCGGCCCTGCCGCAGGCCGACCGCATTTTAGCGGATGTGCCCTGCAGCGGCCTTGGCATTCTGGCAAAAAAGCCGGATCTGCGCTACAAAAAGCTGGAACCGGCCCGCGAAGCTGAATTATTGGCCACGCAGTCGGCCATCCTCGATACGGCGGCACAGCTGCTGAAAGCGGGCGGCAGGCTGGTGTACTCCACCTGCACCATCGACCCGGCAGAAAACCAGCAGCAGATCGCGGCATTTCTGGCCCGCCACCCGGAGTTTACGGTGGTGGAGCCTGCCGCAGCGCTGCCCGCCGGGATGACGGCAGGGGAGCACGGCGCGCTTTCGGTGCCCACCCGTACCGGCATGGACGGTTTTTCTTGTGTGCCATGCAGAAAAACGGGGAAAAGCTGCAATGAAACAGGTGGCTTGTTCGTAAAAAACAATAGGAGAACACAATGGAACAAAAACGCTGTATCTCTTCCTTTACGCTGGCAGAGCTGACCGCTGAACTGAAAGCGATGGGTCAGCCGGGCTTCCGGGCAAAGCAGATCTTCCACTGGGTGCACCAGAAGCTGGTCACCGAGTTTTCTGCCATGACCGACCAGCCCAAGACCCTGCTGGCAAAGCTGGAAGAAAGCTTCTACATTGCCGCGCCCAAGATCGAGCGCAGGCAGGAAGCAAAGGACGGCACGGTAAAATATCTGCTGCGCATGGCGGACGGCAACTGCATCGAGACCGTTGTGATGCGCTACCACTACGGCAACACGGTGTGTGTGTCCACGCAGGTGGGCTGCCGCATGGGCTGCCGCTTCTGCGCGTCCACCCAGGCGGGCCGCGTGCGCGATCTGGAAGCAGGCGAGATCTGCTCTGAGATCTACACCGCCCAGAAGGATATCGGGGAGCGCATTTCCCACATCGTGCTCATGGGCATTGGCGAACCGCTGGATAACTTTGACGAAGTGATGAAGTTTCTGGAGAACATCACCTCGCCCGAGGGCGTGAACATCGGGATGCGCAACATCAGCCTTTCTACCTGCGGTCTGGTGCCCAAGATCGACCAGCTGGCCGAGAAAAAGCTGCAGCTGACCCTCTCGGTGTCGCTGCACGCACCCAACAATGAAATTCGCAGCGGCATGATGCCGGTGAACGATGCCTATCCCGTGGAAGTGCTGATGCAGGCCGTGCGCCGCTATCAGGACACCACCGGCCGCCGCGTGAGCTTTGAATATTCCATGGTGCGCGGTGTCAATGATTCCGATGCCTGCGCCAGACAGCTGGCAAACCTGATCCGGGGCATGGGTGCCCATGTGAACCTGATCCCCATCAACCCGGTGGACGGCAGCCCGTACTCGGCCACCGATGCAGCCAACGTGCACCGCTTCCAGCAGAAGCTGGAGAGCCTTGGCGTGAACGCTACGGTGCGCCGCCGCCTTGGCAGCGAGATCAGCGCCGCATGCGGCCAGCTGCGCCGTGACGAAATGAACGGGAAAGCGTAAATATTAAAGGGAGAAGCCTATGAAACTTGCAGGAAAAACGGATGTCGGCAGGGTCCGGCAGGATAATCAGGACGATTATCGCGCAGGAGAACTGCCCGGCGATGCCGCATGGCTGCTGGTATGCGACGGCATGGGCGGTGCGCGCGGCGGCAGGGAAGCCAGCCAGAGCGCGTGCGATGTGATCGAGCGCTGCTTTCAGGAGCAGTATGCTTCCAAGTGCCTGCCCGGCGAAGAGGAGACCTTTTGAAAAAGAGCCTGCTCAGCGCCAACCGCTTTGTGTTCCAGAAGGCCCTGCGTGAGGAATCGCTGGCGGGCATGGGCACCACGGCTGTGTGCGCACTGGTGCGCGGCGGCAAGGTGTTCCTGTGTCATGCAGGCGACTCGCGGGCGTACCTGTACCGGGACGGCAGGCTTGCCCAGCTCACCCACGACCACTCCTATGTGCAGGAGCTGGTGGACTGCGGCACCATTACCGTGGAGGAAGCCGAGCACCACCCTCAGAAGAACATCATCACCAAGGCGCTGGGCGTGGACTACCGGCTGGACTCGGAGTTCACCACCGCACCGCTGCAGAAAGGGGATATCCTGCTGCTGTGCTCGGACGGCCTGACCAATGCCGTGCCCAGAGAACAGCTGGAACAGCTGCTGCGCACCGGCAGGTTCTACGACCTGCCGGACCTTCTGATCCGCACGGCCAACGAGAACGGCGGCCCGGATAACATCACCGCGCTGCTGCTGTGTGTGGAGGAGGTGCGCTGATGGACAACCTGATCGGCAAAAAGCTGGACGGCCTGTATGAGGTGCGGGAGCTGATCGGTTCCGGCGGCATGGCAAACGTCTACAAGGCGGTCATGCTGGGGCACAACGGCCCGGTGCCTGCCGGTACCGTGGTGGCGGTAAAGGTGCTGCGGCAGGAGTATATGCACGACCCGGACCTTGTGCGCCGCTTTAAAAATGAATCCAAGGCCATCTCGCTGCTGAACCACCCCAACATCGTAAAAGTGTACGATGTATCGGTGAATGATGATCTGCAGTATATCGTGATGGAATATGTGGACGGCATGACATTGCGCGAGTACCTTAACCAGCGCGGCGGCAGGCTGACCAACCGGGAGACCGTGCACTTCATCTCCCAGATCTTAAAGGCGCTGGAACATGCCCACGCCAACGGTGTGGTGCACCGGGACATCAAGCCCCAGAACATCATGCTTTTGGACAACGGCCAGCTGCGCATGATGGATTTTGGCATTGCGCGCATCTCCCGTGCCGAGAACCAGCTGCTGAGCGGCAAGGCCATGGGCAGCGTGCACTATATCAGCCCGGAGCAGGCCAAGGGCGATGAGACCGACTGCACCAGCGATATCTACTCGGTGGGCGTGATGATGTACGAGATGCTCAGCGGTCATCTGCCCTTTGATGCAGACGACATGGTGGAAGTTGCCATCAAGCAGATCTCCGATCAGCCGAAGTCTTTGCACGAGATCGCGCCGGAGGTGCCGAATGCACTGGTGGAGATCACCGAAAAGGCCATGGCAAAGCTGCCGCAGAACCGCTACGCATCCGCCCGCGAAATGCTGGATGCGCTGGACACCTACGTGCACAACCCCTCCGTGATGTTCGAGTACAAGTATATTACAGAAGATGCTCCCGAAAAGGTGGTGAAACGTACCATGAACCAGAACCGTGCAAACCGTCAGGCCGAAAAGCCTGCGCCCCGCGGCAAAAAGGCCGCACCGCGCAAGAAAAAGCGCACCATCTTCCTGCCGGCACTGTTCGGCGTTACCATTGCATTTGCACTGGCGTGCCTTGCGCTGTGCTGGATGATCCTGAACGATTCCTCCAACCTGATGAACAACAAGGCCGATATCACGCTGGGCGATTATATCGGCATGACGCAGGACGAGGCTGCTGCCACCGAGCAGGTGGTCTCCGGCCAGATCAGCGTTACCTGGGAGCAGGAGTACAACAGTAACTATGCGGCGGGCTATATCTATAAGCAGTCGCCGGTGTCCGGCCGCACGGTGCGCGAGGGCCAGAATGTGACCCTGACTGTGAGCCTTGGCACCCAGTACGTTACCGTGCCGGACCTGACCAACTATGTGCAGGCCGATGCAGAGCAGCAGCTCAAGGAGCTGGGTGTCTCGGTGCTGGTAACGCAGGCTGTGGATACCTCTGTGGCATCCGGCGCGGTGATCCGCACCGACCCGGCGGCGGGCAGTCAGGTGGCTGCAGGCAGCACTGTGGTGATGTATATCAGCCGCCCGCAGGTGGCAACCACCACCAAGGTGCCCTCGCTGACCGGCATGAGCACCGCTGATGCCCGCACCCTGCTGGTGCAGAACCATCTGGGCCTTGGCAGCCAGACCGAGCAGTACAGCGACCAGCCGGTGGGTACTGTCATCAGTCAGAACCCGGCGGCAGGCTCTACCACAAAGCTGAACGGCCGCGTGAACATTGTGGTAAGCGCAGGGCCGGAGCCTGCACCGGAACCGGAAGCACCCAGCGACAGCACCACCGGCGGCGACTGGTGGAGCGGCCTGTTTGGCAGCGGCTCCTCTTCTTCCAGCACCGAGACCGGCACCGAACAGGGCACAGCGGGCAGCGGCGACCCTTCGCAGAAACCGCTGACCGACTGGTGGTCCTCGCTGCTGAGCTGACGGAGGCGTGCATGAAGGGATATATCACAAAGGGCATCGGCGGCTTTTACTATGTAAAAACGCCGGAGGGCATTGTGGAGTGCAAGCCCCGCGGAATTTTCCGCAAACAGAAGATCACGCCGGTGGCGGGCGATGAGGTGACGCTGGAGACCGAGAACGGTGCAGCCGTCATTGCCGAGATCGCACCGCGCAAAAATGTGTTCGTGCGGCCTCCGGTGGCAAATCTGGATGTGCTGTTCCTTGTGGCCAGCACCACCCAGCCCACGCCCAGCACGCTGGTGCTGGATAAGCTTGCCGCCATTGCGGTGGACAAGGGCGTGCAGCCGGTGATCGTGTGCACCAAGGGCGACTTGGCCGAGGCGGAATTCCTGCGTAAGGCCTACGAAAAATCGACCCTGCCGTTCATCCGCATCGATTACGAGACCGGCGGCGGGCTGGACGAGGTGAAGCAGTGGATCAGCGGCAGGCTGTGTGCGTTCTGCGGCAACTCCGGCGTGGGAAAATCCACCCTTTTGAACCATCTGCTGCCGGAAGCAGAGCGCGAGACCAGTGCCATCAGCCAGAAGCTGGGCCGCGGCCGCCACACCACCCGTGAGGTGACGATCTTTGAAGCCTTTGGCGGGCGCATTGCGGATACGCCGGGCTTTGCCAGTCTGGAAGCGAACCGCGCCGGGTTCATCCCCAAGGAAAATCTGGAACATGCGTTCCCGGAGTTCGGGCCTTATCTGGGCCAGTGCCAGTTCACCGGCTGCTCCCACCGCAGCGAAAAAGGCTGTGCCGTGCGCGCCGCACTGGCCGAGGGCAGGCTCTCCCAGACCCGGTACGACAGCTACTGCGCCATGTACGAGGAAGTCAAGGACGTGAAGGATTGGCAACGCCCGAAAGTATAAAGGATAAGGAAGAGATTCATGTCACGTTGTGTGATCATTTCGGCCTGCCCGGTTTCTCCGGAGCTGGCAGAGGCCCTGCGGCCGGACGACTTTATCATTGCCTGTGATGCAGGCTACCGCAACTGCGCACCTCTGGGGCGTAGACCCAACATCATCGTGGGTGACTTTGACACCGCCCCCTGCCCGGAACAGCAGGACGACGATATCATCGTGCTGCCCCATGTGAAGGACGATACCGACACCGAGTATGCTGCAAAGCTGGTCTCGGAAAAGGGCTTTGACGAGGTGCTGCTGCTGGGCGGCCTTGGCGGCAGACGGGTGGAGCACACCCTTGCAAACCTGTGCACCGGCCTTGGGCTGGAACAGCGCGGTGTGCGCACCACCCTGCTGGATGAGCGCAGCCGCATCACCTACGTGATGCCCGGCGAGACCCGCCGCTACCCGAAGGAGAAGTACTTTTTCTTCTCGGCCTTCCCGATGGAGGGCAGGGCGCAGGGCGTGTGCGAGCGCGGCTCCTACTATGAGCTGACCGATGCGGAGCTGACCGCCAGCTACCCGCTGGGCGTCAGCAACGAGTACGCTGCCGGGTCGGACTGCATCACCATCTCCACCCGCAGCGGTGCGCTGGTGGTGGTGGAGACCATCGCAGACTGAGCGCTGCTGCCCTTGCCGGAACGTTCCGGCCCCTGCCTGCATAGGATGGGCCAGAAAACGGAAAGGCGGGGAGCATATGCAGGTAGTTGTGATCCGAAGCCCCAAGGCGCTGCGCGGCATTCTGCGCAGACTGTTCGGCATTCAAAAACAGTAGAAAAGATCCCCTCGCTGCTGGTCGGCGGGGGGATCTTGCTTCATAATACTCCTTTTTATTGCGTCAGGGCGTTGTAACAGGCATCGAACGCCTGCATAAAATCAGTGATCTCCTGTTCCGTGGTCAGGTGGCTCAGGCTGATGCGCCACGAGGACAGCGCGTTGCGCCGGTCATGGCTCACGGCAAACACGGCGCGGGAGGGCAGGCCGTCCGAAGAGCAGGCCGATTTGACCGAGACGCATACGCCCCTGGCATCCAGCTCCCGCTGGAAAACGGTGCCCTTCACGTTCTGTACGCTCAGGTTTAAAATCTGCGGCACGGCGGTGTCCGGGCTGTTGATGCGCACCTTGGGGTATTGGGCAAGCCCGGTGCGCAGGCGGGCGTTCAGGGCGCGGATGTGCTCCACCCGGGCGGGCAGCTCGCTCACTGCCTTTTCCAGCGCCAGCGCCAGCGAACAGGCCAGCGCCACGGTGGGGGTGCCGCTGCGGTAGATGGTGGTGCTCTCGCCGCCATGGATGAGCGGCTCCAGCGCAAGGCCGCGCCGCTTGACCAGCACACCGATGCCGTTCAGCCCGTAGAACTTGTGGGCGGTCAGGCTCATGGTGTCGATGCCCGCAAAGCTGACCGGCAGCTTGCCCACGGCCTGTGTGGCATCCACATGGAAGTGGCAGTGGGGGCAGGCCTTCAACATTTCCGCGATCTCGGCCACCGGCTGCACCACGCCCAGCTCACTGTCCACGGCAGTGACGGCCACCAGAATGGTGTCCGGGCGCAGCAGTTCTTTCAGGTGGGCAAGGTCCACCGTGCCGTCCTGCCGGATGTCCACAAGGTCGATCTCGTATCCCTGCTCCTGCAGGGCGGTCAGGCTGCCGCTCACCGAGGAATGCTCCAGCGGGGTGGAAATGATGTGTCTGCCATGGTGGCGCTCCAGCCGGGCGATGCTCTTGATGGCAAAGTTGTTGGCCTCGCTGGCACCGGATGTATAGATGATCTCGGCGGGCTGCACATTCAGACTGCGGGCAATGCTCTGGGTGGCGGCATCGATGGCAACTTTTGCGGCAGTGCCTGCTGCGTGGCGGGAATTGGCATTGCCCGGGCAATTGCGCTCCACCTCGCAAAAGCGCTGTAAAACCGCTTCGTCTACCGGGGTATTGGCAGAATAATCCAGATAGATCATAAACTCTCCTGATAATTCTCTTATAATACAGATTACAATGGTAGGTTATATTATAGTGCGCTTTGGGCCGGATTGCAAGAGAAGCGGTGCAAACTTCCGGGCTGGAAATACAGGAGAATTAAGCAAAATGGTTGCACGGCGGCAAAAAGTCTGCTATAATCTCTTGAAGGACTGCCCGCTGCGGCCTTTTGCGGGGCTTTTGGCGGCGGTTTGGAAAGAGCCTGAATGAAAGGGGGAGCGCACCATGCTGCACAAGAATCATCGACTGCGCTGTATTGCACTTCTCATTTCCGGGCGGGATCATTGTTCCCAAATTTCAGGGGCATTGCCGTTTTGCTGACGGCGGTGCCTCTTTTTTTGGGGCTGCGAGTTCTGTAGGAGGCAGAAAAACTTCA
Organism: Faecalibacterium taiwanense; assembly: GCF_036632915.2. NCBI lineage: Bacteria > Bacillati > Bacillota > Clostridia > Eubacteriales > Oscillospiraceae > Faecalibacterium > Faecalibacterium taiwanense. The sequence continues at coordinate 1,437,334 of NZ_CP155552.1, forward strand.
TGAGCGAAAAGATCGATTACTCCAAAGGCATTTACGACGCGCGCCAGCTGGGCGCAGGCCGCATGTTCATTCTGGGCGTGCAGCACATGTTTGCCATGTTCGGCGCAACGGTGCTGGTGCCGCTGCTCACCGGCCTGAGCGTTTCCACCACCCTGCTGTGCGCAGGTCTGGGCACCCTGCTGTTCCACCTCATTACCAAAAAGAAGGTGCCTGCATTCCTCGGCTCCTCCTTTGCGTATCTGGGCGGCTTCTCCATCGTGGCCCCCATGCTGGCAGATGCAGACGGCAACCTGACCGTTGCCAACACCAAGATGCTGCCCTACGCCTGCGCCGCCGTCGCATTTTCCGGTCTGGTGTATCTGGTGGCCAGCCTGCTGATCTCCACCTTCGGCATCCGCCGCATCATGAAATTCTTCCCGCCGGTGGTCACTGGCCCCATTATCATTTCCATCGGCCTGATCCTGGCCCCCTCTGCGATCAACAACTGCCAGTCCAACTGGATCCTGGCCTTTGTGGCACTGGGTGTCGTGATCGTGTGCAACATCTGGGGCAAGGGCATGGTCAAGATCCTGCCCATCCTCATCGGTGTTCTGGTGTCCTACGCAGTGGCACTGGTGACCGGTGCAGTGGACTTCCAGCGCATTTCTGAGGCTGCATGGGTGGGCATCCCTCTGCACAAGGAGGCCATGGGCCTGTTTGCCATCGACGGCAGCCCGGAGTTCATCAGCGCACTGTTCACCATCATCCCCATTGCACTGGCAACCATGATGGAGCATGTGGGCGATATCGCCGCCATCAGCGCAACCGTGGGCCACAACTATATCAACGACCCCGGCCTGAACCGCACCCTGCTGGGCGACGGCCTTGCAACCACCATGGCCGGCCTGCTGGGCGGCCCGGCCAACACCACCTACGGCGAGAACACCGGTGTGCTGGCTCTGAGCAAGATCTACGATCCGCTGGTCATCCGCATTGCGGCTGTGCTGGCCATCATCCTGAGCTTCAGCCCCAAGTTTGAGGCTGTCATCAACACCATCCCCACCGGCATCATCGGCGGCATCAGCTTTGTGCTGTATGGCATGATCTCCGCCATCGGTGTGCGCAACGTGGTGGAGAACCGCGTGGACTTTACCAACAGCCGCAACCTGATCGTGGCCGCTGTCATTCTGGTGTGCGCACTGGGCTTCAACTCTGTGGGCGGTGTCAGCTTTGCCGTTGCAGGTGTCACCATCAACCTGTCCGGTCTGGCTGTGGCCGCGATCGCAGGCATCCTGCTGAACGCTATCCTGCCCGGCAACGACTACGAGTTTGATGCTGCCGACGGCTCCGAAGCCGCTACCAGCAGCAACCTGCAGGTCTGATCTCCCATAGAAGAAGGAAGAACAAGGCAGAAGCCGTCCTGTGTGTGCAGGGCGGCTTTGCTGTTTTTAAGGTGCACAGGGCAAAGCACACAGTTTTTGATGATGGTTTTTAGTGACCCTGCCGGAATTTATCTGTAAGACAAAATAAATAGGAATTATTCTTAAAATTATCCTTGACTAACTAGGAATAATTCGCTATAATAGAGCCATGACAAGGGCCGGTGAGTACCAACACCGCCCAGCCTGTTTTCTAACTGATATAAAAAGAATGATGGAGGTCTATTCTTATGAAGAAGTACGTTTGCACCGTTTGTGGTTATATTGCTGAAGGCGAGATCCCGGCACAGTGCCCCGTCTGCAAGGCTCCTGCTTCCGCTTTTGTGGAGAAGACCGGCAACACCTACGTCACCGAGCATGTTGTGGGCATCGGCAAGGCCGAGGGCGTGCCGCAGGAGATCGTGGATGGCCTGCGCGCAAACTTTGAGGGTGAGTGCAGCGAGGTCGGCATGTATCTGGCAATGGCTCGTGTGGCTGAGCGCGAGGGCTACCCCGAGATTGCTGAGGCTTACAAGCGTTATGCCTACGAGGAAGCAGACCACGCATCCCGCTTTGCAGAGCTGCTGGGCGAAGTTGTCACCGACAGCACCAAGAAGAACCTGATGATGCGTGCCGAGGCCGAGTGCGGCGCATGTGCAGGCAAGATGGATCTGGCCAAGAAGGCAAAGGCCCTGAATCTGGATGCCATCCACGACACCGTTCACGAGATGGCAAAGGACGAGGCCCGTCACGGCCGCGGCTTTGAGGGCCTGCTGAAGCGCTACTTCAACACCGAAGTCTGATAAGGTTTCCCCGGTTATCCATTCTGACCGCTGCATGGCTTTGCCGCTGTGCAGCGGTTTTTTGCTGCCTTCAACCCCCTGAGATGTCTGGTTGACAGGTGCCGCAGTGCGGTTTATAATTTGTCATATCGTATTGCGAAACACAGCAAAGGGGAATATGGATAATGGAAAACGAACGACGAGTGCAGCAAAAGGCCCCGGCGAGCCGCTACGCCCTGCTGGACGAACTGCGCGGACTGGATCTGGTCAGCATGATGCTGTACCATGCCTGCTGGGACATGATGTTCCTGTTCGGCATCTGGATGGACTGGTATATCGGCTGGCCGGGGCGGCTGTGGCAGCAGAGCATCTGCTGGGTGTTCATCCTGCTGTCCGGCTTCTGCGTGCCGCTGGGACACCGCACCCTGAAGCGCGGCGCACAGGTGTTTGCTGCCGGGGCACTGGTCACGGTGGTGACGCTGGTCTTCATGCCGGAGGACCGGGTGGTGTTCGGTGTGCTGACCTTTCTGGGCAGCGCCATGCTGCTCACCGGTGTGCTGGAACCGCTGCTGAAAAAGATCCCGCCCGCCGCAGGGCTGGCGGTTTCGGCGGTGCTGTTTGCACTGACTTATCATCTGGACGAGCGTTGGCTCGGCTTCGGCGGGCTGCGCCTTGCGTTGCCGGATGCATGGTACGCGAATTACTTTACAGCGTTTTTCGGCTTTCTGCCCTTCGATTTTTATTCCACCGATTATTTTGCCCTGCTGCCGTGGCTGTTTCTGTTCTGGGCAGGGTACTTTCTGCACGGCGTGGTGGGCCGGGCGCGGATGGAACCGTTGCGCCGTTCGGTCTGCCCGGCGCTGGGCTGGATGGGCCGGCACTCGCTTTTGCTGTATCTGCTGCACCAGCCGGTGATCTACGGCGTACTTTCAGCCGCGGCAGTTCTTTTTGCATAAAAGGCTTGACACAGCCGGGAAGCTGTGGTATTCTATCGGTGGTTAGAAGGTACTAACCAAATGGGGATGCGTCTGCGTGGTTGGACGCATTTTCATGGAACATAAAGTTAGATATATCTAACTAATATTGATTTGAGAGAGGACGATCTTTATGAGCAAAGTAGCAGTCGTATTCTGGAGCGCAACCGGCAACACTGAGACCATGGCAAACTGCGTGGCAGAGGGTGCAAACGGCACCATCGTGCCCTGCAGCGAGATGAACGCCGCAAAGCTGGCTGAGTTTGATGCAGTGGCTTTTGGCTGCCCCGCAATGGGTGCTGAGCAGCTGGAGGAGAGCGAGTTCGAGCCGATGTTCTCTGATCTGGAGGGTTCTCTGAACGGCAAGAAGATCGCCCTGTTCGGCTCCTACGGCTGGGGCGACGGCCAGTGGATGCGTGACTGGGTGGAGCGTGCTCAGGGCGACGGCGCACAGGTGCTGAACGGTGAGGGCCTGATCTGCAACGAGGCCCCGGACGATGATGTTCAGGCTGCATGCCGCAAGCTGGGTGCAGATCTGGCTGCATGGTAAACAGGAGAAGCTTCTCTTGACAAACAGAGACAGCTGCGATAAACTATGAGAACACCGAAAAACGGTGTTTTTGTAGAGCTGAAAGTTAGTAAATACTAACTTTCGCGCAAAAGCAACAGCCTCTGTACAGAATGCATCAAAACTGCGGCAGGGGACAGCAGGCGGAAAGGTCTGCGCTCCTGCCGCTTTGGTTTCAGAAGGCGGTGTATATGGCAGTGGCTGCAGCAATTGGTGTTACGGTAGGCTTTGCATTTTTGCGCCGTGCGGTGCGCCGCGCTGCAATGCGGTCGGACCGTAGAAAAAAATAAGGCAGCAGGAGGCCCCGTCCCATGCAGGATACCCCGAAGAACTTGGATCAGAAGCGCGCAGATGAAAAGATGCTGGTGAGCGAGATGATCGCTCTTTACTGCCGCAGGCAGCACAAAACACCCAAAGGCAGCCTGTGCCCGGAGTGCCGGCAGCTGCATGATTACGCCCTGACCCGCATTGACAAATGCCCGTTCATGGAGACCAAGACCTTCTGCTCGGCCTGCAAAGTGCACTGCTACAAGCCGGAAATGCGGGAGAAGATCCGCGCGGTGATGCGCTGGGCAGGCCCGCGGATGCTGCCGGTGCACCCGGTGCTTTCCATCCGGCATGCGGCAGTCACACTCCGGTCTAAGCGCGAAGCGAAAAAGACTGGCTGAATTTTCCGGAATAAACACCCTGCCCGCAGGCCATACTGTGGACAGAGAGGTGATAAATATGGAAAACATCGGCGTTACCTGTGATGTCTGCGAGTGCAGCCACAATGTGAGCGGCTGCAAGTGCGACCTGCCCCAGATCAAAGTGACCGAGCAGTGCACCTGCGATACGCAGCAGGTGGAGACCCCGCACTACTGCCAGAGCTACGAGAAAAAGTAATTCCTAAAGCAGCAAAACAGCTCCTGCCAGAGCATTTCCGGCAGGAGCTGTTTTGGGTCACGGAGGTCAGCGCAGGGCCACATTGCAGGTGGCAAGGCTGCGGATCAGGGTGCCCACGCTCTCTTTCATCCGGATGCCCACGAAGCCCAGCGTGAATGCGGCCTGCACATTGGCCAGATTGTCGTCGATGAACACGCACTCGCTGGCCTTCAGGCCGTATTGATCCAGCAGGGCCTGATAGATGCGGGGGTCGGGCTTGTTGATGTGCACCTCGCAGGAGGCTACGCCGCCGTCAAAGCGATCCAGCACGCCGCGCTCCTTGAGCAGGGCCAGCACGTCCTCCGGGATGTTGCTGAGATAGTACACGCTGTAGCCATGGTTCTTCAGGCGGCGCACCAGCTCCTGCATCCGGCGGCGCGGGCGCAGGATGTGCAGCCAGTCGTCCAGCACGCCCTGCACCTCAAACTCGCGCCCGGCGGCCTTGGCGTTGCGCAGCATGGCCTGATTGCCGTCAAAGCGGGAGACAAGCCCCGCATCCAGCTGCTTCCACTCCTCGCTGCCAAAGGTCAGGTCGTACACCTGCTCCTCGATCTCTTCATTGCAAATGCGGTCTACCAGATAGGCGCGGGGGGCAAAATCCACCATGACACCGCCCAGATCAAACACGATGCTTTTATACATTTAAAATTTCCTCTGTTTCTCATGGAATGCTCTGCCCACAGTATACCACAATCTGCCATGCGGTTTCCACTGCTTTTTGCATGATGTGCCTGGCGGCTGCATAAGCTGTGGCAGAAAGGGGAGAAGGGCATTGACCATCCGGGAACTGTGTGAAAAAGAGGTGGTGCAGCTGGAGCAGGGGGTCTGCCTTGGCCGGGCCGACGACCTGACCTTTGACCCTGCCACCGCCCGGCTGCAGAGCCTGATCCTGCTGGGACGGCCAAGGCTGTTCGGATTGCTTGGCCGGGACGATAGCCTGACCATTCCATGGCAGGAGATCGAGACCATTGGCACGGATGCGGTGCTGGTGCACACGGCCCTGCCGGAAGCACCGCCGCAGCCGGAACAGCTCAAATGGTGGCAAAAGCTGCGCGTGAAGCTGGGTTTGTAAATTTTTTGCAAAAACAGGGTGGACTTTTTTGTGGAAGTGACTATAATAATCGCAGAAGCTTTGTGCAAAAAGCGTAAAGAAATGTGCTTTTGCGTATGATCTGAGGTTTCAAGGATGAGGAAAGGAACAGGAATTATGAAAACTCCCAAACCGCTTTTGGCGCTGCGGATGGTATTCCCGCTGGCGGCATCGCTGATCGTGCTGCTGCTGGGCGAGGGGATCGCCCGCGGGAGCCTGAGCGCAGACGTTTTTGCAAGTTTTATCTTCCCGCACATCGGGGCTTATCTGCTGGCGTGGCTGCTGCTGTTTCTGGTGTGGCTGCTGCTGGACTGGGTGCTCCGCTGTCCGCCGCTGTCCACGCTGGGCATGGCGGTGCTGGGCTGTGCGCCCTGCGCGGTGAACTTTTACACCCTGCAGCTGCGCGGCGAGCCGTTCCTGCCATGGGATCTGACACAGGTGTCGGAGGCTGCCGGTGTGGCATCCGCTGCGGGCCTCAAGATCCAGCCCAGCATGGTGGTGACCATCATCGTGGTGCTGGTGCTGATGGCGGGCAGCTTCTTCCTGTTCCGCGGCCGCCACAAACAGCGCTGGCTGCCCCGGCTGGCGGGCAGTGCCGCCACCGCAGCGGCCCTCTGCCTGCTGGTGTTCGGCGTGTACCTGCAGCCCGCGGTCACGCAGGTGCTGGGCATTACGCCGGATGCATGGATGCAGGACCGCTACTACCGCTACTACGGCGTGATCACCGGCTTTATGACCAACCTCACCAATCTGGAGATCTCGAAGCCCGAGGAATACTCGCAGGAAGCGGTGGATGCCCTGCTGGACAATGTGGACGAGAGCCAGAAGTTTGCCACCAGTCCGCTGTATTCCACCAGCTACAGTGCCGTGACCCCCAAGGACGAGCAGGTGAAGCAGCCCACCATCATCTATGTGATGGACGAGTCCTACTGGGATGTCTCGGAGCTGGAACAGTACGGCATCACCTTTGATACCGATGTCTCCAAGAACCTGCACGCCTTGCAGCAGACCAGCGCCTATGGCCGGGCCTACAGCCCCAGCTTTGGCGGCGGCACCTGCGATGTGGAGTTTGAAGCCCTTACCGGCTACTCGGTATCCTTCCTGCCCAGCGGCAGCAAGCCCTACCAGCAGCATGTGACCAAGCCCATGTTCGCCATGCCCAATTACCTCAAGCTCAAGGGCTACCAGACCGCAGCCGTGCACTGCTTCTGGGCAAAATACTGGAGCCGCGACAAGGCTTACCCCAACCTCGGCTTTGACGATTTTATCAGCCTTGAGGATATGCATGGCGTGACCAAGGTGCGCAAGCACTACTGGACCAACGGCCTTGTCACCGATGATTCCATGGCCGACCAGATCATCCAGCAGTACGAGAGCATGAAGTCCAGCTCGGACAAGCCCATCTTCCTGCACGCTGTCACCATGCAGAACCATACCAATTATAACAAGGACAACTACCCGGACGACGAGCGCGTAAAGGTGCTGTCCCACCCGGCGGGCCTCAAGCCCAGCACCGTGGGCGCGCTGGAAGATTTTGCTACCGGCATCCGGGATGCAGATGCCATGATGGGCAAACTGACCGAATACTTCTCGCAGGTGGACGAGCCGGTCATTCTGGTGTTCTGGGGCGACCACTATAACCCTATCGATTCCAATTACGATGTCTACACCACTACCGGCTATGCCAGCGATTCCAGCGCAGACCCCCGCCTGCACCAGACCACGCTGCTGATGTGGTCCAACTACAGCCAGCAGCAGGTGGACCTTGGCACCATTGCCGCTTACGATATCTCGCCGGTGATGATGGACATTTACGGTCTGGAAGAGCCGCTCTACTTCCAGTTTCTGAACCGTCAGCTGCGTGTGGCCAGCCGCACCAATACCCGCGGAACCACCATGAATCTGGACGGCACCACCACGCAGGAGCCTACCGAGTTCCAGCAGCGGTGGAGCGCAGAGCACTGGCTTTTGCAGTACGACCTGATGTTCGGCAGGGGATACGCCCTGCAGCGCATGGGCCTTGCGGGCCTGAGCGGCGTGGACACAGGCAAATGAGCGAAAAACAGACGATTTCTTTGTAAAAAACAGAGAAAAACTCTTGCAACCGGCGTTTGTTTGTGATATTATAACAAGGCATTACACACGCATCACTATGCCCTTTTGTGCCCAAATGGGTGGAGGGCAGTCCCGAACCGTCCGATACGGCCCGGGATCACGGTGTGCGGAGGCAAAACAATATCTGGAGGTATTTTTACTATGGCAGTCGTTTCTATGAAGCAGCTTCTCGAAGCAGGTGTGCACTTCGGTCACCAGACCCGCCGCTGGAACCCCAAGATGGCAAAGTACATCTTCACCGAGCGCAACGGCATCTATATCATCGATCTGCAGAAGACCGTGAAGAAGCTGGACGAGGCTTACAACTACGTGAAGGAAGTTGCAGCTGAGGGCGGCGACATTCTGTTCGTCGGCACCAAGAAGCAGGCCCAGGAGTCCATCCGTGACGAGGCTCTGCGCTGCGGCATGCACTATGTCAATGCTCGCTGGCTGGGCGGTATGCTGACCAACTTCCGCACCATCCGCAAGCGCATCGACCGTATGGATCAGCTGGCTAAGATGAAGGAGAACGGCACCTTCGAGCTGCTGCCCAAGAAGGAAGTTGCCAAGCTGGAGCTGGAGATGGAGAAGCTGGACAAGTACCTGGGCGGTGTCAAGAACATGAAGACCCTGCCGAAGGCTATGTTCATCGTTGATCCTCACAAGGAGCGCATCGCTGTTGCTGAGGCCCGCAAGCTGAACATCCCCATCGTGGCTATCGTTGATACCAACTGCAACCCCGACGAGATCGATTACGTGATCCCCGGCAACGACGACGCAATCCGCGCTGTCAAGCTGATCGCTGGCGCTATGGCTGACGCTGTGCTGGAAGGCAAGCAGGGCAACCAGGAGGCCGCTCCCGCTGAGGATGCAGCAAACGCCTGATTTCCCATCCCACAAACAACAAAATAACGTGTAAGGGAGAATACGAAAATGGCTATTTCTGCAAAGGACGTTATGGAACTGCGCAAGCAGACCGACTGCGGCATGATGGAGTGCAAGAAGGCTCTGACCGAGGCTGACGGCAACTTCGAGAAGGCAATCGAGATCCTGCGTGAGCGTGGTCTGGCTACCGCTGCCAAGAAGGCAAGCCGTACCGCTGCCGAGGGCATGGTCTACGCTGACTACTGCCCCCAGTGCAAGGTGGGTGTTGTCATCGAGGTCAACGCTGAGACCGACTTCGTCGCCAAGAACGACAAGTTCGTTGCTTTCGTCAAGGAGGCTACTCAGGTCATCATGAAGCAGAACCCTGCTGATGTTGAGGCTCTGATGGCTTGCAAGACCGAGAACGGCGAGACCGTGGACGAGGCTCTGAAGAACCTGATCCTGGTCATCAAGGAGAACATCAAGGTTCGCCGCTTCGTCCGTTACGAGGGCGTTTGCTCTGCATACGTCCACGGCGGCGGCACCCACGGCATTCTGGTCAACTTCGAGACCACCAACGGCATCGAGGCTAAGGACGAGTTCGTTACCTACGGCAAGGACATCGCCATGCAGGTTGCAGCTGCTAACCCCGGCTATGTCGATGAGGCTTCTGTCCCCGCTGAGGTCGTGGCCAAGGAGAAGGAGATCATGCTGGCTCAGATGGCTGGCGATCCCAAGACCGCTAACAAGCCCGAGGCTGTGAAGCAGAAGATGATCGAGGGCAAGATCAAGAAGTTCTTCAAGGAGAACTGCCTGGTCGATCAGGAGTTCGTCAAGGACAGCGACCTGACCGTTGCTCAGTACACCGCTAAGGTCGCTAAGGATCTGGGCGGCGACATCAAGATCGTCAAGTTCACCCGCTTCCAGAAGGGCGAAGGCCTGGAGAAGCGTGCTGACGACTTCGCTGCTGAAGTTGCAAGCATGGTGAAGTAATTTAACTTCCAAAGTTGAATTGGGAGCTGCAGTACCCGTAACAGGGCGCTGCGGCTCCTTTTTGTTTGTGTTTGGCGGGCGGATGTGCTATCATAGAGAAAACGGAAAGAAGGGAGGACGAAAAGCAATGCGCAGTGTAAACAAAACGTCTCTCCGATTGGAGAGCATGATCGGATAAGGAGAATCCCTTATGAAAAAACAAACCATGACTCTTGCGGGCATCCCTGCCATCCTGTACGGCAGCCGGAGCCGCAGGGTCTATCTCTATCTCCATGGCAAGAACGGCTGCAAGGAAGAGGCAGAACGTTTTGCCGCTACAGCCTGTGAAGCGGGCTGGCAGGTGCTGGCTATCGACCTGCCCGAGCATGGCGCACGGAAAAACAGCCCTGAGCGGCTTCTGCCGTGGGTGGCTGTGCCGGAGATAGAAGCCGTATACGCCCGCATGAAGCCGGTGTGGGCGCATATCCGGCTGTATGGTGTGAGCATCGGCGCGTGGCTTGCCATGCAGGCGCTGCAGGGAGACGCGCCGGAACAGGCCCTGCTGGTCTCTCCGGTGGTGGATATGGAAGCTCTCATCACGGATATGATGCAATGTGCCCATGTGACCGAGGAACAGCTGCAGCGGGCAGGGGAGATCCCCACGGATCTTGGGGAGACCCTCTCATGGCCGTATCTGTGCTGGGTGCGGGAACATCCGCTGCACTGGCATGGCCGCACGCAGGTGCTGTATGGTGACAGGGATGCCCTGACCAGCCGCACCATGATCGAGCGCTTCCGTCAGGAAAGCGGGGCGCATTTGACAATCATGGAAGGCGGGGAACACTGGTTCCACACCCCAGTGCAGATGGCGGTCCTTCAAACGTGGGAAGAAACGAACGTTTGATTTTTGATTTAGAATAGCCGCCGCGTGCGCTTTGGCTATTTTTAGCGGAAGTATTATTTTTATATTTGCAAACCAGCAAAGCCTGCGGGCTTTGCTGGTTTGCTTTTTCACGGGAAAGGTCGTGACCGTACACTGCATTTTTTGTGGTGACTATGCATTTTATCTTTGGGACTCTTTCTGTGAAAAAATGGTTTGGAAACGACCGCAGTCGTTTCCAAACCACAATATCAAATAAATTTTCCTCTGCTTATGGCCAGAGCGCACGCGGAGGCCATTTCAAATCATAGAAGCTTACAGCAACAAAAACTGCCGCTGACGGTTTTTACGCCGTCAGCGGCAGTTTGCATTTACAGATTCAGTTCAGCAGGATCTGAAACTCAGACCTTTGCTTCGCTGTTGTGCTCAGCATTCTTATAGGCCTTGAAGGAGTGGAACACGATGTTCAGGCCCAGAACGATCAGCAGCACGGCCAGGATCAGCTGCAGGCCGTTTGCAATGAACACAGCACCCCAAGTGGTCTCGCCAGCGGGGATGGTGACAGCAGCGGCATTGCTGATGGCCTTGACCATGGCGATCAGGCGCTGCACCAGAGCGGTGAAGGTGACGCACAGCATGATGATCAGCGGAGGGAAGATCATCTTGTTGCTGCGGCCGGTGACCTTCAGGAACACGCACAGGGTGGCCAGAACCAGAGCGCTCAGCAGCTGGTTTGCAGAACCGAACAGGGGCCAGATGTTGGCGTAGCCGATCTTGGTCAGCAGGAAGCCGAAAGCCAGAGTCAGGAAGGTGGAGAAGTACACGTTGCACAGCAGCTTGCGCCAGCCCTCAGCATGCTCCATGTCGTCCACGCTGAACAGCTCCTGGAAGCTCATGCGGCCGATACGGGCCACAGCATCCAGACTGGTCAGGGCCAGTGCGGAAACGCACATGGTCATAAACACAGAGGCAAAGTGCTGGTCCAGGCCGAAGCCCACGAAGAAGCTGGCAACGCCGCGGCTGAAGATCTGGAACGGAGTGCCGTCTGCGGGGGTGCCGTCTGCAGCAGCAGAAGCACCGGCCACGCACAGGGCGATGACAGCCAGCAGGCTTTCCAGCACCATGGCACCGTAGCCGACCTTCAGCATATCCTTCTCATTGGTAACGGTCTTGGAGGAAGTGCCGGAAGACACCAGACTGTGGAAACCGGAAACAGCGCCGCAGGCAACGGTAACGAACAGGATGGGGAACATGGTGCCCAGCTTGGCGTTGGTAAAGCCGGTGAACACCGGCAGGTTCATGACGGGATGATTGACGATCAGGCCCAGAACAGCGCCCACGATCATGGCCACGAACATAAAGGTGGTCATGTGGTCACGGGGCTGCTTCAACAGCCACATGGGCAGGACAGCGGCAAAGAAGATGTACACAAAGGTGATGTAGCTCCATGCAGCCTTGCCCAGAATGATGGGGAAGTTTGCACCCACCACAAAGGACAGCACGATGAATACGATGCTGATCACATTCTCTTTCCAGCCGGTGAAGTGCAGGTTCTTCTGCAGCAGGCCAAAGATCACGGCGAACACCATGAACATGATGGAGACCATGCCGGCAGCACCGTTGGTCTGGGCAGCCTCCACCAGAGCACCGTCGGCACCGTAGGCATTGAAGGTGCCGGCCACCATGTCGGCAAAGGCGGCAATGACGATGCCGCAGAACAGCCAGCAGAACAGCAGGAACAGCTTGCGGCCGGTCTTGCCGATGTACTTTTCGATCAGCATGCCCATGCTCTTGCCGTCGTTCTTAACGGAAGCATACAGAGCGCCGAAGTCGGTGACGGCACCGAAGAAGATGCCGCCCAGCAGCACCCACAGCAGCACCGGCAGCCAGCCGAAAGCAGCGGCCTGGATCGCACCGGTAACAGGGCCTGCACCGGCAATGGAGCTGAACTGGTGTGCAAACACGGTCCAGCCGTCGGTGGGAACGTAGTCCCGGCCGTCCTCATGGACAACTGCCGGGGTCTTGGCAGAGGGGTCGATGCCCCACTTGTTTGCCAGCCAGCGGCCGTAAAGCATATAAGCGCCAAACAGACACACGGCTGCGATCAATACGATGACCAGCGTATTCATTGTTTTTACCTCTTTCCTTTCTTGGCATCCGGCAAATGTCAGCGGCATGGGGGCGGCAGGATGTAAAAAAGGCCCCGTCTTCCTGCGTTCGTTCCGTTTGGGACGAACCATCGAAGACGAAGGCCTTCACATACACTGCACATCGTGTATGGAATACTCCGCGATACCACTTCGTTTGCTGCACAGGGCAGCCACTCCCAGCGTACATACATACGCAGCCCCGTAACGTGGGCAAAACGGCCATGCATTACTGGAAGGCGGGGTCAGCGCCTTTGTTCACACAGGCTGCTCGCAGGGGAGAACGCTTTGCTCCTGACTGCTGCCCTTGCATCAGATGGGCGGCTCTCTGGGAGAGGGTGCTGCAAAGAATCATGTCCTGTTCATCGCATTTGCCGAATGATTGTCCGTATTTTAGTGTGGAATTCACAAATTGTCAATATCATTGGAGCAAGTTCGGAGGATACACTAATTCAGGAAAGCGTTCTGCAATAATTTTTAGGTGATTTTTGTTCATGCGTGAAACGAAGAAAACTATACACGTCAACGAATGAAAAGAGTTCACGCCAAGGGCTTGACTTTCACACTTTGATGTGCTAAAGTGGTGATGCAAGAAAGAACCTGAACATTTCCGGAACATTTAAAAGAGGGAACGCTCCCAAAACCGGACAGTCCGCTGCGGCGGCAAGGAGAACATTCATGGCAGATAAAAATTCCAGAAGAAACCAGACCACCGATGCACTGTTTGATGCCATCCTCAGTCTGGAAACGCGGGAGGAGTGCTACAACTTCTTTGAAGACCTGTGCACTGTAAAGGAGATCTCGGATATGGCGCAGCGGCTGGAAGCGGCAAAGATGCTGCTGGACGGCAGAACCTACGATCAGATCGTGAAGGCAGTGGAGATCAGCACGGCCACCATCAGCCGCATCAACCGCTGCATCCAGTACGGCTCCGGCGGCTACCGCGAGACCATTGAAAAGGTGCGCGGCATCCAGAACCCTAAAAAGCAGGAGTAACACCGGCGTACCCGGCAGACATAGAATGGGGCGTACACCGCCCCTGACCGGACGAATGAAAGGAAGGTTTTATCATGTCTGCTGAGAACTGTATCGATACCACCCGCTGCCCCTGCCCCTGCCTGCCCAAGGTGACGCTGGAGCAGGCGGTCGTTGACCTTGTGGAGAGCATTGCTCTGCAGGAAAATGCCCTGAGCCACATCCTGTGTGCCGAAAGCCGGAAGATGGACGCCGCCATGAAACTGGACGGTCTGGACCTGTGCAAGCTGCTGGAAGTAAACGATTCGGCCACCAACATGGTGCACGCCGTGGCAAACCTGGAGCTGGTGCTCAAGGATAAGCTGGAGTTCGTCTCCAACAACCTGTACTATCCGCCTGTGGATGCCGCAGCGAAGTAAGAAGATGCGGAAAGGCCTGTCCGGATGCCGGGCGGGCCTTTTCTCTGCTTGAATGCATAATTTTTGTAAAAACCATTTGTTGGAATTGCTGATAACGGGATTCTGTGCTATACTATACAATGTATCACCATGAAAGTGAGGAAATTTACAAATTGCTGAACTACGATGCGATCCTGTTTGATGTGGACGGGACCCTGATCGATTCCGCTCCCGGTATCATAAATACATTAAAAGAAGTCTTTGCCAAGATGGGCGTGGACACCACAAATGTGAACCTGCGCCGCTACCTTGGCCCGCCGCTGCGCAAGAGCTTTGGTGAGCACTTTACCGACCCGGCCCTCATTGAAAAGGCCACCGACCTGTACCGCGACAGCTACGCCGTCAAGGGCAGCCACGAGTGCGCCGCCTACCCCGGTGCAGCAGAGATGCTGCAGCGCCTGAAGGACGCGGGCCTTGTGCTGTGCACCGCTACCTCCAAGCCCACGCAGGTCGTTACGCCCATTCTGGAAGAAAAGGGCCTTGCAGGCTATTTTGATTTTATCGGCGGCGCGTCCATGGACGAGAGCCGCGACACCAAGACCGACGTGGTGCGCCATGTGCTGGCCCAGCCCATGATGCAGGGCAGGCGGGTGCTGATGGTGGGCGACCGCAACGACGACATGCGCGGCGCTGCGGACTGCGGGCTGGATGCCGCCGGTGCGCTGTACGGCTACGGCAGCAGGGAAGAGCTGGAACCCTTCCACCCGGTGCTGCTGGCCGAAAGCTGCGCCAGCCTTGCAGACCAGATCCTGAACGGACAGGCATGACCGGAAGGCCCTGTGCCGGAAACTAAGTGAATGGTGAGAAATATGAGAAATACACGACCGGAAAAGCAATCGCTTACTCCTATGCAGAAGCAGGCTGTGCTGGTGTGCAGTGTGTGCGCGCTGGCAGCCATTCTGACCATTGCCATTACCATGACGCTGCTCAAGCGCGGCAAGACCCCTGCAGCCCCGGGGGAACAGCCCTCCAGCGAGGTGCTGGTGCCGGGCGAAGAGGATATCTCGGATCACTACCAGATCAGCGAGACCTCTGCCGCCCTGCTGCCGGAGACCGCCGACGCGGGCGAGAGCTACCAGAAGGAAACGCTGTTCCTCGGCGATTCCAACACGGTGCGCCTGTACGCCAACGGCCTGATCAGCCTGCAGCAGTTCTGCGCCAAGGAGGGCATTGGCACCCATGCCGCCCTGAACGAGGGCATCGTTACCTTTAAAAAGGACAGCAGCACCTACACCATCGCGCAGGCCGTGGCCAAAATGAAGCCCCGCCGCGTGGTCATCATGCTGGGCACAAACGATACCGGCATGAGCGTGGACGAGTTCATCAAGAACTATACCGCGCTGGTGCAGGCCATTCAGGAAAGCTACCCCTACACTGACATCATCGTGAACACGGTGCCGCCGGTGCCTGCAAACCACGCAAACTACCCCCACATGGACCAGACCAAGATCGACGACTTCAACATGGCCCTGCTGTCCATGTGTGAGCAGATGGGCCTGAAGTTCCTCAACAGCGCCGAAGCGCTGAAGGATGCCAACGGCTATGGCCGCGAGGATTACTACCAGACCGGCGATATCCACCTGAAGCCCGTGGGCCTGAAGGCCATGCTGAGCTATCTGCGCACCCACGCTTACCAGACCGACGACCGTCGCCCGGACACCGCCAACATCCCCACCCGCGCCGAGTATACCCCGAACCCCAGCTCTGCGGTGACAGCACCCAGCAGCTCGGAGGCTGCAGGCTCTTCCGAAGAGCAGGGTGTGCTGTATCAGGCCAGCTACCGGGTGGACAAGACCGGCGGCACCCTTTCCAGCGGCAGCGACAGCGGCAAGACATCCCTCTCCTATGAAGTGACCAGCGCCGCCCAGTCCATCAGCGTGACGGCTGTGCCGCAGGACGGCTATGTGTTCGTCAAGTGGAGCGACGGCGTGACCCAGAAGACCCGCACCGATACGAACTTCAAGCAGAACGTGGACGTGACCGCCGTGTTTGCAGCGGCTTCCGTGCATATCAGCAGCACCGGCAAGGCCGTGCTGGGCGATTCCTACACCTTTACCGCAAAGCTGGGCGGCAAGCACCTCACTGCCGACAGCATCCGCTGGTACGCCAACGGTGCGGAAGTGCCGCAGGCGGCGGGCAAGACCACCGTCAAGGTGGAGATCGACCCCTCCATGCTCAATGCGACCTTTAAGGTGTACGCAGTGGCAAGCTACAACGGCTGCACCGTTACCAGCAACACCGTGAATGTGACGGTCAGCGGCGTAAGCTCCGGCAGCTCCGGCAGCTCTGGCAGCTCTGGCAGCACGTCGGGCAGCAGTTCTTCCGGCAGCACCAGCTCTTCCGGTGCATCGTCCGGCACCACCTCCGGGGCATCCTCCGGGGCTACATCCACCTCCGGCAGCTCGTCTCACAGCTCTTCCGACAGCCCGTCTCACAGCTCTTCCAGCAGTGAGAGCACGGCTTCCCCGGCAGGCTCGGCTTCTGCTTCCAACGGAACAGCCAGCTCTTCCCACAGCACCAGCTCGTCCCACGCGGACTCTGGTGAGAGCAGCTCGGCTTCCCATAGCAGCTCCAGCAGCGAGAGCAGCTCTGCAAGCTCTGGCAGCTCCCATGCGGCTTCGGAATCCAATGCCAGCAAGGAAGCCGCCAACGAGCAGTCCGCATCCACGGACTCCGCGTCCTGAGGCTGTCACCCCGGCCTGCTGTGCCGCATAGGCTGGCAGGAAGGGAGGCGTTTGCATGTATTACGAGGAACCCCGCATCCCGGCGCTGCCCGGGGAAGAGAACGTGACCGACGGCAGCGTGGATGATTACGGCACCGACTGGGAGAACGTGGACAACGGCGCGCTGGAAGAGGAAATGGCAAAGTGTGCTGCCACCCCCTGTGATGTCAAAACCACCTGCCCGGACAACGACCCGGAGCAGACGGACGTACCATCGTACGAAATTGTAACAGAATGATGTGAAGCCAGCTCTGTTTACGGCAGGGCTGGCTTCTGCCTGTTGTTGAGCGCATGGCAGCTGAGGCCATGGCAGAAGGAAAAGAGGGAAGGTTTATGGCAAAATATTATTGCGTGCTGTTCGATGCAGACAACACCCTGCTGAACTTTGACGCAGCCGAAAGCAAGGCACTGGCCGAAACGCTGGTGAACTACGGCATTGAGCCGGATGCAGAAACGGTGCAGACCTACCGCACCATCAACTCGGAGCTGTGGCGGCAGCTGGAAAAAGGCCAGATCAAACGGGAAAAGCTCATGGCGGAGCGGTTCACCCGCTTCCTCAAGGCCATTGATGCCGCCGGTGACGGAGCCGAGATGAACCGCTTCTATCTGGAACAGCTCTCCACCCACCCGGACCTGATGGGGCCGGAAGTGCTGGATGTGCTGCGGGAGCTTTCCGAGGTGGCAACGCTGGCCGTTGTGACCAACGGCTTCCAGAAGGTGCAGATCCGCCGTCTGGCCGAGAGCGGTGTGCTGAACTTTATGGAGGACGTGTTCGTCTCCGAGAAGATGGACAGCGAAAAGCCGAACCGCAGAATTTTTGATGCGGCCCTGCGCGCCCTTGGCGTGGAGAACCGCGAGCATGTGCTGGTGGTGGGCGACGGCCTGAGCAGCGACATTCAGGGCGGCGTGAATGCGGGCCTTGACACCTGCTGGTATAACCCCAGCCACGCCGAGAACCCCGGCAAGGTGGTGCCCACCTACGAGATCGCAGACCTGAAAGAGCTGTACCCGCTGGTGATGGAGCAGGAAGAGCTGGCCAATGTGGGCCTGAAGAACCGCCGCCACCAGTGCTGAGCCAATAAGCGGATGGAGAACGGGATCATAAAACTATGCTGATACATTTGGAAAAACTAGGCAAGAGCTTTGGCGAAAAGATCGTGCTGCACGATGTGACCGCCAGTGTCGAGCGGGAGGACCGCATCGGCATCGTGGGCCAGAACGGCGCGGGCAAGACCACCCTGCTCAAGATTTTGACCGGCGAGTACCAGGACTACGAAGGTGAGTTCAGCGTGACCCATGGCGTGACGCTGGGCTATCTGGAACAGAACGCAAAGCTGGATGCCACGCTGGATCTCTACGGCGAGATGCGCTCCACCTTTGCCCCTGTGCTGGATGCCATGGCCCAGATGCAGGTGCTGGAACGCAAAATGGCCGCGCAGCCGGACGACACGGAGCTGCTGGCCCGGCACGACCAGCTGCAGAACATCGTGGATGCCGCCGACGGCTACAACATGGATGTGAACATCAAAAAGGTGCTGTCCGGCATGGGCTTTGCGCAGGATACATGGCAGAAGAACATTGCGGTGCTCTCCGGCGGCGAGCTGACGAGGCTGCGGCTGGCAAAGCTGCTGCTGGAAAAGCCGGACGTGCTCATTCTGGACGAGCCCACCAACCACCTGGACTTTGCCACCATGGAATGGCTGGAAAACTACCTCAAAAGCTATTCCGGTGCGGTGCTGGTGGTCAGCCACGACCGCTACTTCCTCGATAACGTGTGTACGAAGATCTGGGAGGTCTCCTTCCAGACCATGACCACCTACAAGGGCAACTTCTCGGCCTACCTGCCCCAGAAGGAAGCCGCCGATGCCCTGCGCCAGAAGCAGCACGATGCAGATGTGGCACTGGCCGAAAAGCTGCAGGACTACGTGGACCGCAACCTTGTGCGCGCTTCCACCACCAAAATGGCCCAGAGCCGCCGCAGGCAGCTGGAAAAGCTGGAGATCACCGAAGCGCCCAAGGACGAGACCAACCAGCTCAAGTTCCGGTTTGAATATGACGTAGAACCGTGGAACGAACTGGTGCTGCTCAAGAACCTGACCATCAAAATAGGGGAGTGCACCCTGCTGGAACCCTTTACCTACACGGTGTGCCGCGGCCAGCGGCTGGTGATCGCAGGCCCCAACGGCGCGGGCAAGTCCACCCTGATGCAGGTGCTGGACGGCAAGCGCCGCCCCTCCGGCGGCATGGTGCGGCTGGGCACCGGCGCACGGCCCAGCATCTTTGCCCAGCAGCAGAACCGTCTGGGGCAGGGCCGGGTCATCGATGTGATCTGGAACAAGTACCCCCGCATGACCGAGCTGGAGGTGCGCAGCCATCTGGCAAAGCTGGGCTTCCGGGGCGAGACGGTGTTCAAGCCCTGCGAGGCGCTTTCCGGTGGCGAGCTGGCCCGCCTGCGCTTTGCGGAGATCGTGCTGGAACGGCCCAACCTGCTGTTTCTGGACGAACCCACCAACCATCTGGACATCTACACCCGCGAAAATCTTACCGAGGCCCTCATGGCCTACACCGGCACGCTGCTGCTGGTCACCCATGACCGCCACCTGATGAACAGTCTGGCCTGCCCCATCCTCTACCTTGAGGACGGCAAGGCCACCCTCTACCCCAGCTACGATGCCCTGATGGGCCGCAACGCCCCGGCCCCTGCCGTGCAGAAGGCCGCCGAACCGGCCAAGACCGGCTACGGCAGGGAGCAGCGCCGCCGCCGCGCAGAGCTGCGGGCCAAGATCAAAGCCTGCGAGGACGAGATGGAAGCCCGCGGTGCACGCGAAGTGGAGCTGGACAACGAGATCAACTCGCCGGAGGTGTACAACGACCCCGATCTGCTGCGTCAGAAGAGCGACGAGCTGAGCGACCTGCGCTTCCATCAGGAAGAGCTGTTTGCCGCGTGGGAAGCCGCCATGGAAGAGCAGGAAAGCTACGAGCAGAGCCAGCAGACCGAAGAGTAAAGGAGGGTGCAGCATGCCCCAAAACAGACGCAGTTACGAAAAAACGCGCCGCATCGCCCTTTCCGGCCTGCTGTTTGCGCTGGCCATGGCACTTTCGTTCATTGAGGGCACGCTCACCATCCCGGGCCTTTTGCCGGGCATGAAGCTGGGCCTTGCCAACATCGTGGTGATGTACGCGCTGTTTTTCATGGGGCCAAGGCAGGCGCTGGTGCTGGACGTGCTCAAGGCACTGTTCGTGTTTCTGGTGTCCGGCTTCACGGCGGGCTTTCTCTCGCTGTGCGGCGGCCTTTTGTCCCTGCTGGTGATGTGGGTGCTGTACTATCTGCTGCCGGTGCGGCCAACCTGGTTCATCCTGTCCGTATGCGGCGCACTGGCCCACAACATTGGCCAGCTGCTGGGTGCAGGCGTGATCATCTCGTCCTCGCTGTCGTTCTACTATGCGCCGGTCATGCTGGTGCTGGGCCTTGTGATGGGCGCACTGACCTCCATCACCCTCAAGGCCCTGCTGCCGGCTCTTGGCAAAATGGGCTTCTCCACGCAGGAAAAGCGGGGGAATAACCAACCGTCCATGCATCACAGTTGCATTTTGGCCGGAAATCAGTATAATAAGGAAACAACCTGCTATTTTAAAGATAAAATCTCTTGCATACAGCGCTGCCGCCGTGGGAAAGTGCGCGGCAGCCGGGAGGTGTTTGCACTATGAGTGAAAAAGTTACCATCAAGGTGGAGCGCAAAAAGCTGCATCTGCCCACCATCGCCCTGCGCGGGCTGGTGGTGTTCCCCAACAATCTCGTCCACTTTGAGGTGGGCCGCGAAAAGAGCATTGCCGCCGTGGAGTGGGCAATGGCAAATAATTCCAACGTGTTTCTGGTGGCACAGAAGTCCATGGACACCACCGAGCCGCAGCAGGCAGACCTGTTCAGCTACGGCGTGGTGGCCGAGGTCAAGCAGGTGCTGCGCGTCTCCGGGGACCTTGTAAAGGTCCTGGTGGAGGGCAAGTACCGCGCAAAGCTCAGTGCACTGGATGCCAGCGGCGATTTTCTGCTTTCGGAGGTGCGCCCGGCCCCGGTGCGCGCAGGCAAGGCCGACGATGCCGTGGAAACCGAAGCGCTGCTGCGCGCCCTCAAGGCCGGGTTTGACGAGTACCTTGGCATGAACCCGCGCCTTGGCAAGGACGTGGTGTTTGCCATCGTTTCCAGCGACGACCCCGCCTTCCTCAGCGAGTACATGCCCGCAAATCTGCTGTTCCGCTACGAGGACAAGCAGGCTGTGATGGACGAGGGCACCCTGAACGGACGGCTGAAAAAGCTCATCGAGATGCTGCGCCGTGAGTGTCAGGTGATGAAAATTGAAAAGGAGATCGCGGAAAAGGTCAACGAGTCCATGGACAAGAACCAGCGCGATTACTACCTGCACGAACAGCTGCACATCATCAGCGACGAGCTGGGCGAGGGCGACGACACCCACGCCGAGGCCGACGAGTACCGCCGCAGGATCACCGGACTGCACCTTGCCGAGGACAGCGAGAAGAAGCTGCTCAAGGAAGTGGACCGCCTTGCCAAGATGCAGGGCTCCAATCAGGAGGCAACGGTCATCCGCACCTATCTGGACACCTGCCTTGACCTGCCGTGGAACACCTTTACGGTGGACGACCTTGATATCAGCCGCGCACAGCAGATTTTGGACCGCGACCACTACGGCCTGAAAAAGGTGAAGGACCGCATTCTGGAAACGCTGGCCGTGCGCAAGCTGGCACCGGACGTGAAGGCACAGATCATCTGCCTTGTAGGCCCTCCGGGCGTGGGCAAGACCAGTATTGCACGCTCCATCGCCGAAAGTCTGGGCCGCAAGTATGTGCGCATCAGCCTTGGCGGCGTGCGGGATGAAGCCGAGATCCGCGGCCACCGCCGCACCTACATCGGCGCGATGCCCGGCAAGATCATCACTGCCATGATCTCTGCCAAGAGCGCGAACCCCCTCATGCTGCTGGACGAGATCGACAAGCTGGCAGGCGACTTCCGCGGCGACCCGGCCGCAGCCCTGCTGGAAGCGCTGGACCCGGAGCAGAACAGCACCTTCAACGATCATTTCATCGATATCCCGTTCGATTTGAGCCATGTGCTCTTTATCACCACCGCCAACGACCTTGGCAGCATCCCCGGCCCCTGCGTGACCGCATGGACGTGATCGAGCTGCCCAGCTACACCCGCGTGGAAAAATACAACATTGCCCGCAAGCACCTGCTGCCCAAGCAGCTCAAGGCCTGCGGCCTGACCGGCAAGGTCACGCTGAGCCAGAGCGCGCTGTACGGCATCATCGACGGCTACACCCGCGAGGCCGGTGTGCGCAATCTGGAACGCACCATCACCAGCGTGCTGCGCAAGTGCGCCCGCAAGATCGCCGCAGGCGAGGTGGAAAGCGTCTCCGTTACCGGCACCATGCTGGAACAGCTGCTTGGCCCCCGCTTCGTCAAGCCCGACTTCCTCAACCGCACCAATGCGGTGGGTATCGCCAACGGTCTGGCATGGACCAGCGTGGGCGGCGAGACCCTGCCCATCGAGGTGCAGGTGATGGACAACGGCAGCGGCAAGATCACCGTCACCGGTTCGCTGGGCGACGTGATGAAGGAGAGCGCTCAGCTGGCCGTTACGTGGGTGCGCGTGCACGCCGCCGAGTACGGCATCGACCCGGAAAAGCTCAAGAAGTGCGACCTGCACATCCACGCCCCGGAGGGCGCAGTGCCCAAGGACGGCCCTTCTGCCGGTGTCACCCTGACCACGGCGCTGGTGTCCTGCCTGTCCGGCATCCCGGTGCGCGGTGATGTGGCCATGACCGGCGAGATCACCCTGCACGGCAACGTGCTGCCCATCGGCGGCCTGCGGGAAAAGAGCATGGCGGCTTACCGCGAGGGCATGAAAACGGTGCTCATCCCCAAGGACAACGAACCCGACCTGTATGAGGTGGACGACGAAGTGAAGAAGAACCTCACCTTCCTGCCCATGCAGAGCCTGACACAGGTGCTGAACGCGGCCCTGCTCAAGCCCCAGAACGCAAAGAAGGCCAAGGCTCCCAGCCGCACCCATGCAAAGAAAAAGGCGGCAGATGCCGCCATCGTGCCGCCCACCGCAGAAAAGCCCCAGCCCGGCGCGGTGTGCTGAGAACAATAGAAACCCTCTCAGTCACGGCTTGCGCCGTGCCAGCTCCCCCGAAGGGGGGAGCTTAAGGGATGTTTTCCACCAGATGAAAGAGCTCCCCCTTCGGGGGAGCTGGCGAGGAACGAAGTGACGAGACTGAGAGGGTTTGACGTACCACAAGAAAGGAAAGCTCCATGAATTACAACAAAGCTGATTTCATTGCCAGCTACGGCATTTCCAGCCAGCTGCCCGAGAGCGACCGCCCGGAGCTGAGCTTTTCGGGGCGGTCCAACGTGGGCAAATCCAGCCTCATCAATAAGCTGTGCAGCCGCAAAAACCTTGCCCGCGTGTCCAGTACGCCGGGCAAAACGGCCACCATCAATTTCTATTCGGTGGACGACTGCTACTTTGTGGACCTGCCCGGCTACGGCTACGCCAAGGTGAGCAACGCCGACCGTGAGCGCTGGGACGACCTCATCAACAGCTACTTTGAAGCACCCCGCCACCACACCCTGCTGGTGCAGCTGCTGGACTGCCGCCACGCCCCCAGCGCCGACGATGAGCAGATGCTGCGCTACCTGCACTATCACCAGATCCCCTACGTGGTGGCCCTGACCAAGGCCGACAAGCTCAAAAAGAGCCAGCTGGCCAAGACGCTGGAAGACTTTGAGAACCTCTGCCGCCCCTATGGCTGCCAGAAGGTGGTGCTGACCAGCGGCGAGAACGGCTACGGCATCCCGGAGCTGCAGGCGGTGCTCAATGCCGCTGTGGCCGGGGAACAGGAAGCGGAGTAAACCATGGCCTACAACGAATTTGCCTATTTCTACGATGAATTCAACGGCGAAGCCGATTACGATGCCCTGTATGCCCACATCCATGCAAAGCTCAAGGAGCACGGCATCCACGACGGCATCCTTGCCGACCTTGGCTGCGGCACCGGTGAGCTGACGTTGATGCTCACGCAGGCGGGCTATGATATGATCGGCATTGACCAGTCCGAGGAGATGCTCTGCGTTGTGCGCGATAAGGCCGAACAGCTGGGCCTTTCCGGCAGGCTGCTGCTGCTCCGGCAGGACCTGCTCAAGCTGGATCTGTACGGCACCATCCGGGGCGCGGTGTCCACCTTTGACACCTTCAACCACATCCCGGACCTCGACACCGCCATTGCCAACGCGGGCTTTTTCATGGAGAAGGGCGGGGTGTTCCTGTTCGATATGAACACGCCCTACAAGCACCGGAACGTGCTGGGCGACAACGCGTTCACCTTTGAGGAAGAGGATGCCGCCTGTGTGTGGCGCAACCACTACGATGCCGCCAACCGCCGCGTGGAGATCACCGTGGACATCGACTACCACGAGACCGGCGAGCACTTCCACGAACAGTTCTGCGAGTACACCTATGACCTTGACACCATCCGCACCGCGCTGGAAAAGCACGGCTTTGCGCTGGAAAGCGTCTGCGACGGCGAGACCTTCGGCCCGCTGACCGAGGACAGCCAGCGCTATTTCTTCTGCGCAGTCAAGCAGTATACACAATTGGAGGGATAACTTTATGGCAAATCTGATCCGCGGCCTGTCGGAGAACGGCGGGGTCGTGTTCTGTGGCGTGGATTCCACCCAGATCGTCCGCAAGGCCGAAAAGCTGCACACCACCAGCGCCACCTGCAGCGCGGCACTGGGCCGTCTGCTCACCGGCGCGGCCCTGATGGGCTCCATGCTCAAGGACGACCGTGACCAGATCACCCTGCGTGTGTCCGGCGGCGGCCCGGCGGGCGTGGTCATTGCCTGCACCGACGGCACCGGCAACGTGAAGGGCTGCATCGATCACCCCTTGGTGGAGCTGCCCGCAAAGCCGAACGGCCACCTGGATGTGGGCGGCGCTGTGGGCAAAGACGGTGTGCTCACCGTCATCCGGGATAACCGCCTGCAGAAGGAGCCTACCGTGGGGCAGGTGCCGCTGGTCTCCGGTGAGATCGCCGAGGACCTGACCGCCTACTACGCCTACAGCGAGCAGGTGCCCACCGTCATGGCGCTGGGCGTGCTGGTGGACAAGGACCTGTCCATCCTGTGCGCAGGCGGCTTTATGGTGCAGCTGCTGCCCGGTGCCACCGATGCGGAGATCGATCAGCTGGAAAAGAACATCGCGGCCATGCCGTCCGTCACCACCCTGCTGCACGAGGGCAAGACCCCCGAGGACATGATGCAGCTGGCGCTGGCGGGTTTTGAACCCAATGTGCTGGACGAGCGCGATGTGCACTACCAGTGCGACTGCAGCGCCGAGCGCACCAAGGAGATGCTGTTCAGCCTTGGCCGCAAGGAGCTGGTGAGGATGCGCGACGAGGACCCCGCCTGCGAGGTGGTGTGCCACTTCTGCCACAGCAAGTACCAGTACGACCTCAACGACCTGCTTGCCGAGTACGACGCGCAGGCGGCGGAACGTGCCGCTGCAGAGCAGGGAACTTGACAAACCGCTAAAAAACAACTATACTACAAATAGAAAAGGCGCTGTCCGCAATGGTCAGCTCCTTCCGGTTAGATCAATAAGAATGACCGCCACGGTTTGGAGATTGGGGCGGTCATTTCTTATTGTTATGGATCTCTTTGAAGATTGCCCATGCGATCTGAAATGTAATCCCAACTGTGCCGCCAACAATGACGAACAGCTGCAGAACATCGTTCAACACCATGATGCATCCCCCCTTCCGCGTTTGCGAACGGGGGAACAAACAATAAGCTTTTACGTCCCCCGGACGCTTGCCGGAGGGAAGCATGACCACCTGCGCTTGCAGACAGCACCTAATCACCGCCTTTTCAGGCGGTATTTTTAGTTTAACATACTTTTTGGCGAATTACAACGGGAATCCTTTCACCCGCAGATGTCCGCTGCCACGGTGTAGGTAACGGTATAGTCCAGTACATTGCCGTTCACGGTGCAGTCCTCTTTGCGGGCGATGTGCTCCGCGTCCGGCCATGCGGCGTACAGCGCCTGCAGGCTTTGCAGCCGGGCCAGCGCGGCGGCCTGCGCTTCGGTGCGGCGCAGCGTTTCCGGCTGCTGCACATAGCGGCAGGTCTCCTCCACAGAGCAGGGCAGGGCAAGGCCCAGCAGCGGCACCTCCGGCTGAAAGTGCCGGAGGATCACCGCCGCATGTTCCGGCGCAGGCGCGGCGGGCAGGGAGAAGGTGTGCCCGAACGCTGTCACCCGGTATGCGCGGGTGCACGCGCCGGTGTACTGCTGCACCGTCTCTTCCAAGGGCACGGTGCGGGTGTCGCTCCACTCAAACTGCGCAACCACCGTTCCGGCGGCGGGCGCAAAGATCAGGGTGCCGTCCCGCTCGGCGCGGGCTGTGCCAATGAGGCCCTGCCCGGCTTCCACCTGCTGGCCCGGCTGCACCAGCATGGTGCCGCTGGTAAGGTTCGTGCGCAGAACAGTGCCGCTGCATTTTGCCCGGATGCCATGCAGCGTTCCGGCGGCAATGTCCGGCTTGGGCCTGGCCGCGGCGGCTTCCACCACCAGCCGCCCTTTGGCAAAATTCAGGCTGGCCCAGGAGAACTCGCCGCTGTGCAAAAGGGCGTACTCCCCGGCGGTGAGCTTTGCCTCGGTCACAGCCGCACCGGGCTGCAGGCCCGCTTCCCGCAGGACGGCGCAGGCCCGCGCAGCCTGTCCGGTGGTGAGGGAAGAGGTGTCCGCATACCAGACGAACTGCTGTGCAAAGAGCAGCAGCGGCACAAACACCGCCAGCCCCGCCCAAAGCCCGGCCCGGCGCAGCAAGGGGCGCAGGCAGAAATACAGCCCCAGTTTCCGGCGGATGCGCAGCCGCACCCGGTGCTTGCGGGCCAGCGCGGCAAGGCGCGGGTACTGCCACGCGGCGCACCGCCCGCCAAACCCTCCCGGCAGGGCCGTTACCCCGTAGGGATGCAGCCCGGCCCGGGCGGCAGCGGTAAGCAGGGCTTCGGTGCTGCCATTGCATGCGGTGAACTCCACCGCGGCCCAAAGGCTTACCGGTTCCATGGGCACCTCCTAGTCATCCGCAAAGTCCGTGCGCACGAACCGCCCCCGCAGGGTCAGGCGGCTGGCGGTAAGGGCAACGATCTTCAGCCCGTCGCCGTAGATGGTCAACCGGCCATGGGGCATCTGCAGGCACAGCCGGTCAGGGCTGTAGGTCAGGATGCGGCAAAAGTGCTCCACCTCCATGCGGCCCCCGCTCAGGTAGACGGCAGGGGCGTGGTAAAAGCCCTGCGGCGGCTGACGGAACAGCAGGGCCAGCCAGCTTTGCAGCAAAAGCCGCTTTTTGCGCTTGGCACACATCCCATTCCCTCCCATCCCGCAGTTCTGCCCGCGGCGCGCTGCTACATATATATGGATGCGGAGGGCTGAGTTATGAATCGAAGCTGGAATTTCCGGCGGGGCGTGCTGCTGGCGCTGGCAGGGTACACGGCGTTTCTGGTGTTTGCCGCGCCGCAGCGCTGTGCCGATGCCCTGCAGGCGGGGCTGCGGCTGTGCGGCGGGCCGCTGCTGGTATCGCTGTTTCCGTTCCTCATCGTATCGGCGCTGGCGGCAGGCTGCGGGGCCGGGCAGTGGCTGGGCTTTGTGTTCCGGCCTGCGGCGCGGCTCATGGGCATCCGGGCAAAGGGTGCGGGCGGCGTGCTGCTCATTGGGGCCTTGGGGGGCTTTGCACCGGCGGCGGTGGCTGCGTCCGAAGCCGTGCGCACCGGTCAGCTCACCTCCCGGCAGGCCTCGGCGCTGCTGCCCGCCTGTGTGTGCAGCGGGCCGTCCTTTGTCATCCTCACGGTAGGGCAGCAGATGCTGGGCAGCCGCGCGGTGGGGGTGCGGCTGTTTGCGGCCCAGCTGCTGGCGGGATACCTCACGGCGGCGCTGCTGTGCCGGATGCAGGGCGGGGCCGGGCAGGCTCCACCCGCGCAGGGGGAAACCATTCCGCTGCCCGCACTGGACGCGGTGATCGCGCAGGCGGCAGTGACCTACCTGAAGCTCTGCGGCTTTGTGCTGTACTTCCGGCTGCTGGCGGCAGGGTGCGGGGCATTGCTGCCACAGCCGTGGGCGGCGCTGCCCGCCATGCTGCTGGAAGTGTGTTCCGGCTGCGATCAGGCCGCCCGCACCGGGCTGTGGGCCAGCACGCTGTGCTGTGCGGCGCTCAGTGTGCAGGGGGTGTCGGTGCTTTTGCAGGTGCGCACCATCTGCCCGGCCGAGATCTCGCTGCGGCCTTTGCTGGCAGCGCGGGCGGTGCATCTGCCGCTTTCGGTGGCGCTGTTCTGGCTGGGCAGCACCGTGCCGGTGCAGGCCGTGCAGACCTTTACCACCCTGACCGAACGGGTGGTGGTGCTGCGCCGTGTCCCGCTGGACTGCGCCCTGCTGGCCTTTGCCGTGTGCTGCATTACGGTGGAGGAGTTGGCGAGGAGTTAAGGTGCGGGCTGGGCTGTGGGCTGGGAGTTTCTCCAGCGAATGTCCGGGAAGTGGGGCCCCGTGCGTAAGCACAGGGGCGGAACCGTGGGTTCCGGGCTGTTCGCGGAGAAAGCTGCCAGCACGCAGCCTACGGTTTCAGGAAACTTTATCAGGTGCTACTGTAGGAGCGTTATCTGATACAGTGGCAGATTATTGACGCTGATGCGATGAAAAATGCAGTGTATCAAGCTGATACAGTGCCCCCTTGATTGATACAGTGCGTCAGTGTATCAGGGCAGGCCAGTGTATCAACTTGATACACTGGCAAAAAGAAACATAAGTAAGTTATATATTTCTCACTGTATCATGTGTTTCTCCACGGTAGGCCAGCCGGGTAAACCACCCTCGCGCGCCGTCCTTTTGGCACAGCTGATATTTTGCAATGTCGCCATCCCGTACAAGCTCAGCATACGAGCGTTTGTAAGTGGCTTCACTGCACTTGATCTCCTGAAGTACAGCACTTTTGAGTTGAGGATTTGCCATCGACCCAAGGCGGCTCTCGGACAGAACGTTCAGGATGGCGCTGCGGGTGTCCTGCCGGGTCTCCGCTGTGCGCACCCGCCGCTCCTCAATGAAGTCGGCATCCTTCTTGTCGGTGTAGCCGTCAAACACGGCCCGCGCGGTCTTTACGCCCTCCACCTCCACATCGTCGATGTGCAGCAGCACCGTCTGCTGGGGGCGGGCGTAGCTGTTTTTCTCGTGGCTGAGATAAATTTTGCCGTCGTTCTTGGCGCGGCCCATCATCAGCACGCTGCGGGCCATGTCCCAGATATCCGAGCTGTCGGCCAGACGTGCGCGGCCGGAAACGCCCTGCTTTTTGTTGGAGTGCATCACGATGAGCACCGCGCAGCCCTGCTTTGCGGCAATGGCGCGCAGCGGCAGTAGGGCACCGCGCATCTGGTTGCGGCTTGCCATCTCCACATCGGCGGGCAGAAAGCTCTGCAGCGGGTCCACGATGAGCAGCAGCGGCCCGGCCTTGGCGGCAAAATCCGCCAGTGCCTGATCCTTGAGGGTAAGGGGCTGGCCGGTCTTGCCAAAGTAGTCGTCGGCGGTCAGCACCAGCACCCGGTTCATGTCGGCCCCGGCCGCCAGCAGACGGGCCTTGAGCACCTTGCCGGGGTCGTCCTCGCCCGCAAGCAGCAGCACCTTGCCGGTCTGCTGCGGCGGCAGCGGAAAAAAGCCGGAGGTCTTGCCCGCCGTCACATAGGCAATGAGCTGTGCCTGCCAGATGCCCTTGCCGGTGCCGCCGTCGGCACCCAGCAGCGACACTTCGCCCAGCGGCAGCAGCTGCGGCACCAGCCACGCCACGCTCTGCATGGGCACATCGGCCAGCAGGCCGGGCTGCGCCGCGCTGCCCTCCAGCGCAAGCTTGCGCTGCTTTGCGTCCGCGTTCACGGCTGCCATAAAGGCTGCGGGGTCGGCCTGCCACGCCTGCTTGCAGGTGTTGAGCCATTGATCGATCTTGTAATTGACGGCGGGCAGCTGCATGCTGCAGGCTGCGCCGCGCACGTCGTCCAGCAGGTCTTCCCGTGCATCCGGGTCGGTCTGGTGGAACATTACCGCAAAGGTCAGGCGGCTGAACAGCTGCTGCTCGGTCCTGCAGGCATCCAGCATGTTCAGAAAGTCTGTGCGGTCCTGAATGGATACTCCCAAAATACATTTCTCCTTTCGCTGTGGTTTATAACTGGAAGTAAAACCAAATGTTGTTGCTATAAGTATAACTCTGAAAAAACAACGTGTCAACAAATAGTTTTTGCGCAAAAAGCCACAGCTTCCGGGGTGAAAATGCACAGGAAAATGGGGAAAGAAAAAGAGAAGGCGGGCACCTTCTCTTGACAAAACGGCAAAAAATAACTATACTACAAATAGAAAAGGTGCTGTCCGCAATGGTCAGCTCCTTCCGGTTGGATCAATAAGAATGACCGCTTACCGTTTGGAGACAGGGGCGGTCATTTCTTATTGTTATGGATCTCTTTGAAGATTGCCCATGCGATCTGAAATGTAATCCCAACTGTGCCGCCAACAATGACGAACAGCTGCAGAACATCGTTCAACACCATGATGCATCCCCCCTTCCGCGTTTGCGAACGGGGGAACAAACAATAAGCTTTTACGTCCCCCGGACGCTTGCCGGAGGGAAGCATGACCACCTGCGCTTGCAGATAGCACCTAATCACCGCCTTTTCAGGCGGTATTTTTAGTTTAGCATACTTTCTGACGAAATACAATAAGAACCCACAGAAACGACGCTTTGTAAAATTTTATGGTGCATGGTTGCTTTTTGAAAAAAGCAGAGTATAATAAAAGTGAGAAAGTAAGAAAATCGCACAAAGGAGAATGAAGGATGCTGACGGAATTGAGGACAAAATCCCAAATCACCATTCCAAAGGATATTGTAATGAAGATGGGCCTGCGGGAGGGCGACAAGCTGGAGATCGTGGAGAAGGATGGCGTGATCGAGCTGATGCCGGTAGCCGTTTACCCCAAAAAGTATCTGGACGAGCTGCGCAGCGAGATCAACGAAGCAAAGGCCAAAATTGCGGCAGGGGAGCAGCCGGTGTTCGACACTGTGGACGCACTGTTTGAAGCGCTGGACGGTGCGGACGAATGAATTACAAGATCACCTACACCAAACGATTCATAAAGAACCTGAAGCGTTTGAACGCAGCGGAGCGGGCGCAGCTGAAAAAGAAGCTGGAAATTCTGGAAATGGACCCGCTGTATCCGTCGCTGCGCACAAAGCGTATTCAAGGCACGGTAGACTTGTTCGAGTTCAGCGTAAACATGGATGTGCGGGTTATCTGGCAGTACGACGGTGATACGATCATTCTGCTGTTGGACATCGGACACCATGATATTCTGAATCAATTTTAAAAGCCTGTAAACACGATAAAAAGGCCGCTGCGGTTCACATGCAGCGGCCTTTCCATTTGATGGGGAGTATTCAGCGGCGGTTTACTGGATGCCGGTCACAGGATAGTCCTGATCCTCAACGGCCTTCTTCAGCACGTCGTCGGCGACCTCGGCGTTCAGGGTGACGATGGCGGTGCCGGCCTCGTGGCTCACCACGGCCTCGTCCACCTCGGGCAGGGCTTCCAGAGCCTTCTTCACGCGGGCTTCGCAGTGGCCGCACATCATGCCTTCCACCTTCAGGGTCTTTTTCATAGCAGTGTCCTCCTTGGTACTCTCTTTATTTGCAACCGCTGCGGGCTGTGCGGAGACAGCGGGCAGGGAAGCAGCATTTTTTGCCGCACGATCGTGCTTTGTGCTGTGCACGTCGAACAGGTTCAGGCGCAGGGCGTTGCTTACCACGCAGAAGCTGGAAAGGCTCATGGCAGCAGCACCGAACATGGGGTTCAGCGTCAGGCCGAAGGGGATGAACACGCCTGCGGCCAGCGGGATGCCGATGATGTTGTAGATGAACGCCCAGAACAGGTTTTCGTGGATGTTGCGCAGGGCAGCGCGGCTCAGGCGGATGGCGGCGGGCACGTCCGACAGCTTGGAGTTCATCAGCACCACGTCCGCCGCGTCGATGGCAACGTCGGTGCCTGCGCCGATGGCGATGCCGGTGTCGGCACGGGTCAGGGCCGGGGCATCGTTGATGCCATCGCCCACCATGGCCACCTTGCCGGATGCCTGCAGCTGGCGGATGACCGCTTCCTTGCCGTCGGGCAGCACACCTGCGATCACCTCGTCCACACCGGCCTGCCTGCCAATGGCATCGGCAGTGCGCTGGTTGTCACCGGTGAGCATCACCACGCGGATGCCCATGGCCTGCAGCTCCCGGATGGCGCGGGGGCTGTCCTCCTTGATGGTATCGGCCACCGCGATGATGCCCAGCAGACGGCCTGCTCCGCCGAAGAACAGGGGCGTTTTGCCCTGTGCGGAAAGGGCTGCGGCCTTCTCCTGCAGCTGTGCGGGCACGGTGACTTTGGTGCCGATAAAGGACGCATTGCCGCCAAAGATCTCCACGTCGTCCAGCTTTGCGGCCAGACCGTTGCCCGGCAGGGCGGCAAAGCCGGATACCTCGGGGGCGGTGAGCTTCTGCGCGTCGGTGCAGGCCAGCACGGCCTTTGCCAGCGGGTGCTCGCTCTTGCGCTCCAGTGCGGCGGCAAGGGTGAGCAGCTCCGTCTCGGAAACGCCCTCGGCGGGCAGAATGTCGGTCACTTTTGGTTCACCGCTGGTGATGGTGCCGGTCTTGTCCAGCGCCACGATCTGGGTGCGGCCTGCAGCTTCCAGCGAAGCGGCGGTCTTGAACAGGATGCCGTTCTTTGCACCCAGCCCGTTGCCCACCATGATGGCCACCGGCGTTGCCAGACCCAGCGCACAGGGGCAGCTGATGACCAGCACGGAGATGCCGCGGGCCAGCGCATAGCCCAGCTCCCGGCCCAGCAGCAGCCACACGATGGTGGTGACCACCGCAATGGTAATGACCGCAGGCACGAAGAAACCGGACACCGTATCGGCGATTTTTGCAATGGGAGCCTTGGTGGCGGCGGCATCGCTGACCATCCGGATGATCTGGGCAAGGGTGGTGTCCTCGCCCACGCGGGTGGCCCGGCACTGCAGGAAACCGGACTGGTTGGTGGTGGCAGCGCTCACCTTATCGCCCGCAGCCTTGTCCACGGGGATGCTCTCGCCGGTCAGGGCGCTCTCGTTCACGGCGCTGGTGCCTTCCAGCACGATGCCGTCCACGGGGATGTTCTCGCCCGGGCGCACCACAAAGATGTCCTCCTTCTGCACCTGCTCGATGGGCACGGTCACTTCGGCACCGTCCCGCAGCAGGGTGGCGGTCTTGGGGGCAAGCTTCATCAGGCTCTTGAGCGCGTCGGTGGTCTTGCCCTTGGAGCGGGCCTCCAGCATCTTGCCCACCGTGATGAGGGTCAAGATCATGGCGGCGGACTCAAAGTAGAACTCCATCATATAATGCATGACCAGCTCGCTGTTGCCGTCCACCTGCGCGCGGGTCATGGCGAACAGGGCGTAGGTGCTCCACACAAAGCTAGCCATGGAACCCATGGCCACCAGCGTGTCCATGTTGGGCGAGCCGTGGAGGAGCCCCTTGAAGCCGTTGATGAAGAACTTCTGGTTGATGACCATGACGATGCCCGCCAGCAGCAGCTGCACAAGGCCCATGGCGATGTGGTTGCCGTCGAACCAGCGGGGCAGGGGCCAGCCCCACATCATGTGGCCCATGGAGAAGTACATCAGCACCAGCAGAAAGCCCAGCGACGCAATGAGCCGCCGCTTGAGCTTGGGGGTCTCGTGGTCGGCCAGCGCGTCAAGGTCGGCGCTGGTGGAGCTGGCAGCCGCCGCGCCCGCACGCTTGGGGCTGGCACCGTAGCCTGCATCCTGCACGGCCTTGATGATCTCGGCAGAGCTGGCGGTGCCCTCCACGCCCATGGAGTTGGTCAGCAGGCTCACCGAGCAGCTGGCAACGCCGGGCACCTTGCTCACGGCCTTCTCCACCCGGGCGGAGCAGGCTGCGCAGCTCATGCCGGTAACGTTGTATTGTTCCATAAAATATCACTCCTACGTTGAGTATGCACGGAAAAGGGCTTCTTATTTCATGAGCTTGGGCAGCAGATTCACCAGCTCGTCCAGCTTTGCCTCGCTGCCCGCGCGCAGGTCGTCCGCCACGCAGGTGGAGATGTGCTGGGCCAGCAGCTCTTTGGAAAAGCTGTTCAGTGCCGAGTTCGCCGCCGCCACCTGCACAAGGATGTCCACGCAGTAGGCATCTTTTTCCAGCATGCCGCGGATGCCGCGCACCTGCCCCTCGATGCGGCTGAGCCGGTTCAGCAGGGCCTTGTGCTCCTCCGGGGTGCGGTCTTTGTGGCGGCAGCAGGAGGGGGTGACGCTTTCGGTGGGCACAGCGGATGCGTCAACGGCCGGAGCCGTGGCAGCTTCGGACTGGGCGGGCGTGCCGCAACAGCAGCAGGGCTTTTTCTCGTTGTCCATAAAATATCTCCTTTACCCATAGGGGGTATGTGTCTTACAGCATGAGTATAGCACAGCAAACCCGATAAATCAAGTAGGGAATTGAAAAATACAAACAAAAAGAGGGAAGGCACTGCAAATGCCTTCCCTCTATCAAATCACTTTTACTTCTCCAGAATCCGCGGCACAAACAGGCCCAGCATCTTGCCCCACCAGTACCACTCGTGGGAGACATCGCCGCCCCAGACCTCGAGGTGGGCGGGCAGGCCTTGTGCGGCCAGCACATCGGCCAGCGCCTGCGTGTCGGCTTTGGCATCGTCCTCATAGGCACCCTGACCGGCGCAGAGCATCAGGCTGTTCTCCTCGGCCTTGGCCAGAGCCAGCTTGTCGGCGATGCCGTTCTCGGCCAGATACTGCAGGGGAGAGCAGCGCAGCACCAGATCGTCGGCTTCACTGCCCCAGAAGCGGGCCAGATCGTAGATGCCGGAAAGGCCGATGGCACCGGCAAAGAGCTTGGGACGGCGCAGGCGGCAGTTGACGGCGTGCACAGCGCCAAGGTCGATGCCCACACACCACAGCTTGGCATCCTTTGCGGCACCGTTCAGGGCCAGCACCCGGGGAGCCAGCTCGGCGGTAAGGTAGACGAAGTACTTTTCCTCCATCTCGGCGCGGCGGCGCACCGGGATGTCGCCGTTCAGTACGGCCTCGCCGTCAATGCTGTCGGCGCAGAACAGCTGCACCTTGCCCTCGTTCAGCAGCGGGGCAATGGCATCGGGCATGCCGTTGTTCTCCCAATCATAAAAGCGGCCGCCGCGGGCAGGCAGGGCCAGCACCGGCACACCGGCGCTGCCGTATACCTTGAACTCCATCTCGCGGTTCAGCACGCTGCTCCACTCTTTGTAATAGGTACCCTGGATCATAAATCAAGCACTCCTTGTTTCTATATTCACCGGCCCGGGCGTAGTCGCTGCACGTTGGTGCCGGTCGTTAGCGATCAAAAGAAAGCTTTCTCTGGAAATATCACACGAACTGGTTGCGCTGGGCATCGTACTCGTAGCCCACAGCTTTGAGCTTTGCGCAAAGATCTGCCTTGTCGGCATCCATGTCTTCGCACAGAGCATCGAGGTTTTTGTAAAAATCACGCAGCTTCAGGTTCACCACGCTCAGCAGCATGATGGGATCGTTGGGCAGAGCCATGTGTTTTGCCTCCTTACAGCAACAAAAAAAGCCGGCCACTCGACAAAGTGACCGGCCACATACACCAAATTAGACAGCGCGGGTAACTTTGCCAGCGCGCAGGCAACGGGAGCATGCGTAGACGTACTTGGGAGAACCCTCAACGACCGCCTTGACACGACGGACATTCGGCTTCCAGGTACGGTTGGAACGACGATGAGAGTGAGAAACCTTGATACCAAAGGCAACACCCTTGCCGCAGCATTCACATTTAGCCATGGTACTTGCACCTCCTGCAGTGAAGTAAGGAATCAAAATAATCAGCTTGACTATTGTAGCAGATTGCCGGGCAAAATGCAAGCCTTTTTCAAAAAATATTGCGGTTTTTTGGAAAACCAAACTCCTTCAGTCATCGCTGCGCGATGCCAGCTGTTCCCCTTCTGGCACTTTGTGCCACCTCCCCGGCCGGGGAGTCTGTCTCAGTGAGGGAGCCTCTGGCGAAGAGGAAAAGCTTTCCGGTATGCCAAAGCCTCCTCCGCGAGAAAGACTTCCCCGGCCGGGGGAAGATGTCACGTAAGTGACAAAAGGGGGAACAGGGGGACCGCGTTAGCGGTGGAAGGAGTTTACCCCTTGTCTAAAACCTCAAAAAATAGTATTATATATGGTATACTGAAAAAAGGCAGGAATATCGAATGACCTCTCAGGGCATCTATTATCTCATCCGCGCGCTGGTGGCGCTGGTGGCCATCCCCTTCCACGAGTGCGGCCACGCGCTGGCAGCATGGCTGCTGGGCGACGACACCGCAAAGCGGCAGGGGCGGCTTTCGCTGAACCCCTTTGCCCACTTTGACCTGCTGGGCACGCTGTGCATGGTGTTTGCGGGCGTGGGCTGGGCAAAGCCCGTCTCCACCGACCCCCGCAATTTCAAAACCCCAAGTGGGGCATGGCCCTCACCGCGCTGGCTGGCCCTGCGGCAAACATCCTCCTTGCCTATGTGGGCATGGTGGTGTGGAAGCTCATGTACTACTGGGCACCGGTGAACGATGCCACCATCTACATTGCCATGTTCCTGCAGTACCTTGTGCTGATGAACGTGAGCCTTGCCGTGTTCAACTTGATCCCGGTGCCGCCGCTGGACGGCAGCCGCATCCTGCTGGTGCTGCTGCCCCGGCGCATCTACTTTGGCCTGATGAAGTACGAGCGCTATATCATGATCGCCCTGCTGGCGGCAGTGTGGTTCGGCGCACTGGATACCCCCCTGTACTACCTGAACAACATCGTGTGGGAGCTGCTGGGCAAGGGCACCGGCTACATTGATAAGATCGCGTATTCCATCTACTATGCCGGCCTTGGGACGGTGGTGTGAGCGTGGCAGAAGAACTGACCTTCCATCTGGAAGATTTTGACGGCCCGCTGGAATTATTGCTGGCGCTTGTGGCCAAACATAAGATGGACCTGCACAACATCCCCATTCTGGAGCTGATCGACCAGTACACCGCCACGGTGGCGCGGGCCGACCCGGACCCGGAAGCCGCCAGCGCCTTCATCGAGATGGCCGCGCGGCTGGTGGAGATGAAAAGCTACCTGCTTTTGCCCCGCAGCGAAGAGGGCGAGCGCATGAAGCAGGAGTTCACCGGCCAGCTGATCGAGTACGACCAGTGCCGCCGCATGGCTGCGCTTTTGCGCCAAAAGGCCGAAGCTGCGCCGGTTTTTGTGCGTCCGCCCATGGAGATGGAGTTCGATAACACCTACGACCTGCACCATGCGCCGCAGGTGCTGGCGGATTACTGGGCCGTTCTTTCCGGCCGCACCAAGCTGCGCCGGGAGCCTACCCAGCAGCAGTTCGAGCCGCTGGTCACAGCGCCCATGGTGTCGGTGACGAGCCGGGTGGTGTACATTCTGCGGCACCTGATCAGCGGCACAGCGGCAAAAATGAGCCAGCTGTTCAGCCGCCAGCAGACCCGCAGCACCAACGTGGCCACCTTTCTGGCCTTGCTGGAGCTGGTGCGCGGTGGCCGTGTAAAGCTGGACGACGAGGGCCGGCTGACCATGCAGCGGGGCCGCATCCAACGTGATAAGGAGAAGGAATGAACCAGAAACAGATCCGTGCAGCCGTGGAAGCCATGCTGTTTGCCAGCGGCGACCCCATTGGTGCCGACAAGCTGGCCCAGGCGGTGCAGCTGCCGCAGCTCAGCGTGGAAGCCGCGCTGGAAGCCCTGCGGGAGCGCTACGCCCGGGAGGACAGCGGCCTGTGCCTGCTGCACCTGAACACCCGCTGGCAGCTTGCCACCAAGACCGAGTGGGCCGACTGCATCCGCCGCCTGCTGGACAGCCGCCGCGCAGTGCCCCTTGGCCCCGCCGCCATGGAGACCCTGACCGTGATCGCCTACAACCAGCCGGTGTCCCGCGCCTTCATCGAGCAGGTGCGCGGCGTGGATTCCTCGTCCAGCGTGTCGGGCCTGCTGGAAAAGGGCCTCATTGAGGAAGCCGGACGCCTTGACCTGCCGGGCAGGCCGGTGAGCTTCCGCACCACCGACACCTTTTTGCGGGTGTTCGGCCTTTCTTCTCTGGCCGACCTGCCGCCGGTGCACGGACAGGAGACAGAAACGAACGCATCACCGACAGAAAGTGAGGGGTAACGCATGGGAGCATTCCTCGCCGCGCTGGGCGCAGTGCTGCTGTTCATCCTCCGGGTGATCGGCATTCTGCTGCTGGTGGTGCTGATCTTACTGGTGCTGTTGCTGCTGTGCCCCTTCTGCGCAGACCTGTGCTGGGAGCACGGCGTGCTCACCGTAAAGGCCGGTGCGCTGGGCATCACCTTCCCGGTGTTCCAGTACCCGAAGCCGGAGCCGCCGCCCGCACCGGAAAACCCGGAGCCGCCCAGGGGTTTTGGCAAGGTCAAGGCAAAGTTTGCCGCATGGCGGGCCGAGCGCAAGCGGAAAAAGGCAGAGGAGAAGGCCCGCAAAAAGGCCGCCGCCGCTGCCGCCAAGGCAAACAAGCCCGCCCAGCCGCGCAAAAAGGCAAAGATCACGCTGGAGATCCTCTGCACCATGCTCAAAGGTGCAGGCACTTTGACCAAGGCTGTGTTCGGTGCGCTGCGTATCACAAAAATACAGGTGCGCCTTGGTGTGCGCGGGGAGGACCCCGCCGCCGCTGCCCGCAGCTACGGCAAGCTGCAGGCGTGGCTGTACCCGGTGCTGGGCGTGCTGGACCGCTTTCTCTGGCTGCAGTTCGATGAGCTGCGCATCCTGCCGGACTTTGGCAGCGGGCAGCCCACCGTGGAGGACCGGGTGTCCTGCCGGGTGAGCGCACAGGCACTGTTCATCGTCCTTGCGGCGGTGCGGGTGCTGTACGAGTTCTGGCGCAAAAAAGTATTGGACATCTTCCTATAATGTGGTACACTATACGTGTATCCGGATCTGCAGACAACGGGCCTTTGCCCGAATCAAACCGATAAAGGAGAGCTGTTTTATGGCTGAGCATCCCATTCAGGGCCTGATGAACGTTACCATGGAGAAGATCCACCAGATGGTGGACTCCAACACCATCATTGGCAAGCCCATCATCACCGAGGACGGCACCACCATCCTGCCGGTTTCCAAGGTGAGCTTTGGCTTTGCCTCCGGCGGCACCGACTTTGACGGCAAGAACGCCGCCAACAAGGACCTGTTCGGCGGCGGCTCCGGTGCGGGTGTGAACATCCAGCCGGTGGCCTTCCTCGTGGTAAAGGACGGCTGCGTGCGCACCATCCAGCTGTCGGACAACGCCGACACCATCAACCGTGCCCTGACCATGCTGCCGGAGCTGGTGGACAAGGTTGCCGCCCTCATCAAGAAGGACGAAAAGAAGGAAGAGCCTGCTGCTCCTGCTGAGCAGTAAGGGAGGGGGCTTGGCACCGGACACTCCGTCCCGCCTGCGCTCGCCAGACCACCAGCGTGGTGTAGCCCTCGCACTTCCCGTCGGGCTTTTCTGTCGATTTTAGTCGCAGCCTGCACTTTAGACATGGCTTCGCGCATCTTGCCGGAGTATCCGGTGCCGATCCCGGC
Organism: Faecalibacterium taiwanense; assembly: GCF_036632915.2. NCBI lineage: Bacteria > Bacillati > Bacillota > Clostridia > Eubacteriales > Oscillospiraceae > Faecalibacterium > Faecalibacterium taiwanense. The sequence continues at coordinate 1,476,937 of NZ_CP155552.1, forward strand.
AGGACGGCAGGGAGTTTCTCCAGCGAATGACCGGGAAGTGGGGCCCCGATACGAAGTATTGGGGCGGAACCGTGGGTTCCGGGCTGTTCGCGGAGAAAGCTCCCTGCTGGCCTGCTAACTACTATCGCCGTAACTGTGAGCTTCCAACTCACAGTTTTGATACAGGCGCACCCGCACCCCAAAGCAGGGGAGAGGTGCGCATTTTGAGCGCCGGGAGGCGCACAAGGAGTTTTATTATGGCAGAAGAACGTATTCAAAAGATCATGGCTGAACAGGGTCTGTGCTCCCGCCGTGCGGCTGAACAGATCATTGCCGAGGGCCGCGTGAAGGTCAACGGCCACCCCGTCAAGGTGGGCGACAAGATGGACCCCAACCGCGACGTGCTGCACGTGGACGACGAGCGCATCTATATCCGTAAGGATCAGCAGATGTACTATCTGGCCCTGTACAAGCCCCGCGGCTATGTGACCACCGCCAGCGACGAGCTGGGCCGCAAGACCGTGATGGAGCTGGTGAGCGATATCCCCGCCCGCCTGTACCCGGTGGGCCGTCTGGATAAGGACAGCGAGGGCCTGCTGCTCATGACCAACGACGGCGCGTTTGCGCAGGCCGTCACCCATCCGTCGGGCGGCATCTCCAAGCTGTACCGCGTCACCGTGCAGCCCCGCGCCGATGAAAGCCAGATCCTGAAGCTGAGCAGCGGCGTTGTGCTGGACGACGGCACCAAGACCATGCCCTGCGCCATCAATGTTGTCACCGACGAGCCGGGCCGCACCGTGATGGAAATGACCCTGAAAGAGGGCAAAAACCGCGAGATCCGCCGCATGTGCGAGACCGTGGGCCTTGAGGTGGTGCGCCTGAAGCGCAACGCCGAGGGCGTGGTAAAGCTGGGAATGCTCAAGCCCGGCACCTACCGTGAGCTGACCAAGGCAGAGATCAACGGTCTGCGTGCCGCTGCCGCCAAGGGCCGCGCCCAGACCCGCAGCGCCGCAGTGCAGTCCAAGGCTGCCGAGCGCCGCCCCCGCGGCCCGGTGGGCAAGGGTACTGCCCCAAAAAGCGGAAGTAAGCCTATATACCTATATAAACGAAAAGAAAGCACCTGTACAGCGGGTGCTTTCTTTATTGTAAAATGTTATTTTTTATGATATCATAAAGATGCCGCCCGAAAAGGCGGTGATTCGGTGCTGTCTGCAAGCGCAGGTGGTCATGCTTTCCTCCGGCAAGCGTCCGGGGGACGTAAAAGCTTATTGTTTGTTCCCCCGTTCGCAAACGCGGAAGGGGGGATGCATCATGGTGTTGAACGATGTTCTGCAGCTGTTCGTCATTGTTGGCGGCACAGTTGGGATTACATTTCAGATCGCATGGGCAATCTTCAAAGAGATCCATAACAATAAGAAATGACCGCCCCAGTCTCCAAACGGTGAGCGGTCATTCTTCTTATTGACCAATTAGCCGGAGGAAGCTGACCATTGCGGACAGCACCTTCTCTATTTGTAGTATAGTTTCTTTTTGTTGGTTTGTCAAGAGATGGTTCTCGGCTGTTATGCAAGGCATTTTTATATAAGTGAATAACTGTCAGCTCTTCACCTTTCAGGTGAGAAAAATTTCAGCCCGCCGCAAATACACCGAAAACGGACGCATCTGCAACGAAAATTGCGGTACGGCCCTGCGGCAGGACGGGCTGTGCACGCGGGAAAGACAAAGAACACTTTTGACAACAAAAGTTCATCTCACTGAAGCGCCCCTGTTCTTCGACCAAATTTGTGCTATAATACAAAAGCAACGCTTCGCCCGGCCCCGCAAAGGGCAGGGCAGAGCAGAACGGAAAACAAGGAGTTTGGAATCATGGAAAGAGAAAAACTGAAGTCCCGTCTGGGCTTCATTCTGCTTTCGGCGGGCTGTGCCATCGGCATTGGCAACGTGTGGAAGTTCCCTTATATTGCCGGTCAGGGCGGCGGCGGCGCGTTCGTGCTGTTCTACCTGATCTTCCTCATCATTCTGGGCCTGCCCATCATGACCATGGAGTTTGCGGTGGGCCGCGCTTCCCGCAAAAGCCCGGTGCGGGCCTATCAGGCACTGGAAAAGCCGGGCCAGAAGTGGCACATCCACGGCTACCTCACCCTCATTGGCTGCTATCTGCTCATGATGTTCTACACCACCGTGGCAGGCTGGATGCTGCACTATTTCTACATGACCGCCACCGGTAAGCTGGCAGGCCTGAACGCCGATCAGGTGGCTGGCAAGTTTACCGAAATGCTGGCAGACCCCGGCGTGATGACCTTCTGGATGGTGTTCGTGGTGGCACTGGGCATCTTTGTATGCGCCAAGGGCCTGCAGAACGGCCTTGAGCGCGTGACCAAGGTCATGATGATCGCCCTGCTGGTGATCATGGTGGTGCTGGCCGTCAACAGCCTGTTCATGCCCGGCGCAAAGGAAGGCCTGAGCTTCTTCCTCGTGCCCGACTTCGGGCGCATGAAAGAGGTGGGCGTGGTCAACACGCTGGTGTCCGCCATGAATCAGGCCTTCTTCACCCTGAGCCTTGGCATTGGCGCAATGTCCATCTTTGGCAGCTACATCGGCAAGGAGCACTCCCTGCTGGGCGAGTCCGCCCGCATCGTGGTGCTGGATACCTTCGTGGCCATCACCGCCGGTCTCATCATCTTCCCGGCCTGCTTCACCTACGGTGTGGACCAGACCAGCGGCCCCAGCCTGATCTTCATTACCCTGCCCAACATCTTTGCCAACATGGCCATGGGCCGGTTGTGGGGCTCCCTGTTCTTCCTGTTCATGGCCTTTGCAGCGCTTTCCACCGTGCTGGCTGTGTTCGAGAACATCATCTGCTGCGGCATGGAGCTGACCGGCTGCAGCCGCAAGAAATCCAGTCTGGTGAACTTCGTGCTCATCACTCTGCTTTCGCCGCCCTGCGTGCTGGGCTACAACGTGTGGGCATGGGACGGCTTTGCCGTGTTCGGCGGCGCTGTGCTGGATTTGGAGGACTTCCTCGTGAGCAACCTGTTCCTGCCGCTGGGCAGCTTGGTGTACCTGCTGTTCTGCGTTACCAAGTACGGCTGGGGCTGGGACAACTATAAAAAGGAAGTCAACACCGGCAAGGGCCTCAAGATGCACGACTGGATGCGCGGTTACCTGACCTGCGTGCTGCCGGTGATCGTGCTGTTCATCTTTGCTTTTGGCATCTACGATAAATTTTTTGCGTAAATAAAACACTCCTTCCGTCATGGCTGACGCCATGCCACCTCCCTCAATGAGGAAGGCTTTGGCATACCGGAAAGCTTTCCCTCATCGCCAGAGGCTCCCTCTCCGAGACAGACTCCCCGGTCGGGGAGGTGGCACGAAGTGCCAGAAGAGGAACAGCTGTCGAGCGAATGCGAGACTGAAGGAGTTCCCGGCTCCTCTTATTCCATAAATAAGAGGGGCCTTTTGCGGCAGAAAGGAACCTTCCATGCATATCCTGATCTGTGACGATGATGCGGCGTTCGGCGCGCGTATGGCAGAATATGTCACCGTCTACTTTACCGCCCGCAGCGTGCAGGTGCACACCGCCGTCTGCACCAGCGCAGCCGAGGTGCTTGCAACGCCGGGGCTGGAGCTGTATCAGCTGGCGTTTCTGGACGTGGACATGCCCGGTGCAAACGGCATGGTGCTGGGCCGTCAGCTCAAGCAGAAGTGCCCCGGACTGATGCTGGTGTATGTTTCGGCCTATCTGGAATTTGCGCTGGAAGGCTACACGGTGAACGCCTACCGCTACCTGCTCAAGCGGGACATTGCGCGCACCCTGCCCAAGTGTCTGGACGACCTGCTTGCCGCCCTGACCGACCAGCGCAAGACTCTGACGGTGCACCACAACCGCACCGAAACGGAAATTCCGCTGGATCAGATCTATTATCTGGAAAGCGACCTGCGCCAGATCAACGTCTACGGCGACATTGCCCGCCGGCCCATCTGCACCTACTACGGCAAGATCGCCGACCTGCCGCCCATGCTCTACGAGAACGGCTTTTTGCAGGTGAGCCGCAGCGATGTGGTGAACATGAAATATGTGCGCAGCATCCGCAGCTACCGCGCCCTGCTGAAAAACGGGGTGGAGCTGAGCGTGAGCCGCGCAGGCTATGCAGCCATCCAGAACGCATATCTGGAATGGAAGGGGCAGTATGTGGATGAGTGATGCATTTGCGGAAATGATGCTGGGGCATCTGGTGTGTCTGGTCCAGGGGAACGCCTTTATTCTGGTGGAGTGGGCCTATCTGGGCAGGGGAAAACTGCGCTGGCCGGTTCTGTGGGCAGAGCTGCTGTGTATGGGGCAGCTGGGCCTGTCACTCGCAACAGGAATGTCATTTTTCAATGTGCAGAGCGTCCTGCTCAATGTGCTGTACCTTTTTGTTACGGCGCAGCTGTTTGGCGGAAACTTTGCCGATAAGCTCACCGCCTGCCTGATCAACGGCACCATGTGCCTGCTGGTGGAGAACACGGTCAACTATACCTACTCCTGGTTCACAGGAGTGCGCACCGGCGAAGCATGGCAGCACCCCGGCTGCCTGATCGCGCTGTGCGCCGCGAACCTTATCGTGGGTGCAGCAGTTGCGCATTCCCTGTACAGCTGGAACCAGAAGTGTGCTCTGCAGCCGCTGCAGGCGCTGGTGATGTCCTTTTTCCCCGGGGTGGCTGTGGTGCTGAACATCGTGCTGATGGTCACAGGGACCCAGCAGCCCGCTACCCGGATGACCATGCTGCTCACCTTTGGCATGAGCGTGGCGGTGCTGGTGCATATCGCCATCGTGCAGATGTTCAACGATCAGGTGGTGCAGCGGCAGAACTCCCGCTACCGTGCTCAGTTGGAACAGCAGCGTGCCGAAGCCCTGCTGGATTCCTACACGGAACAGCGCCGCCTGACCCACGAGTTCACCAACCACATGACAGCCCTTACCGCCCTGCTGGATCAGGGAGATCTGAAAGGCGCACAGGCCTACATTGCCAGCGTGAGCAAAACGGTGGCGGCGGGCACCACCATCATGGATACCCACAACCCGCTGCTGGATTCCATTCTGAGCAAAAAATACGAAGAAGCGGCAAAAGTTGGCGTGAACATTTACTTTGACCTGTGCGATCTCAAGCGGATGCCCTTCGACAGCATGGATATGGTCATCGTGCTCTCCAACCTTCTGGACAACGCCACCCGCGCCGCAGCGCAGGCCCTGCCGCCGGAGGTGCATGTGCGCATCCGCAAAACGCCGGAAGAATATCTGATCTCGGTGCGCAACCGCGTGCAGGAAGACCTGCTGCTGGAGGAGGGCAAGCTGCCCGGCACCACCAAAAAGGAGAGCGGCCACGGCATGGGCCTTGCCAACGTGCAGGACGTGCTGCGCAAGTACGGTGCCGAGTATACCGTGAGCTGCCGCGACCGGTGGTTCCGGTTTACCTGCGCCATCCCGTGCGCAGTTCATGACATGTGTACCGACAATTTATGACATGTTCTGTGCAACAGGCACGCAACAATGCTATACTAAGACCAGTAAAGGTGACCTCCTGCCGGGGCAGGGCGGATTTGCGGCCAAAGGAAAACCTGGTGAAGCTTTGCCCCCTGTGCAGTGATCCGGGCAGTGGTGCGTGTTAAGCTGCTCTGTTTTCCCTTTGCTCTTCGCTGTGCAGTCCTCATGCGCTGCGCAGCTCATCTGGCGGGGCTTTCAACGGCGAACTTTGGGGTTTGCTGCTGATAAAGTCACTCGGCACGTCGCATTTCTGTCCGGCAGGTGCTGCTTGTGGGAATGGAGCATCTGCCGCACAGGGCATTTGCGTCGGTGAGAGTTCCGTCAGATTTTTTATTGCAAAAAAGAGCTGCTGTACGGCAAAATTGCCTGATACAGCAGCTCTTTTTCTGTGTCGTTATTCCGGCTTTACCTGCAGCTCCTGCTCGCAGTAGATGCAGCGGTATTTGCCGTTGGAGCTCAGCTCAAAGATCTGGTCGCACTCTTCCTCAATGGAGGAGATGCAGCGGGGGTTGCGGCATTTTACAATGTTCACAAGGCGCTTGGGGGGCATCGGCTTTTCCTTGCGCACGGCCTTGCCGTTTTCAATGATGGTCACGCTGATGCCCGGGTCAAGGTAGGCCAGCACATCCAGGTTCAGCCAGGAAGCATCGCCCTCCACCTTGATGATGTCCTTGCGGCCGCTGGCGCTCTTGCTGCTGCGTGCATTCTGGATCAGCGCCACGCTGGCGGTGCGGTTGCCCGCAATGCCCAGCAGGTCCATCAGGCCAATGGCGGTGCCTGCCTTGATGTGGTCGATCACGATTCCGTTCTGAATTTCATCGATGTTCAACATATCAGTTCTCCTCCTTAGGTGCCTTGGGGTCGCGCAGGCCCAGCAGGGTCATGATCAGTGCCATACGCACATACACGCCGTTCTGCACCTGCTCAAAGTAGGCGGCGCGGGGATCGTCGTCCACGTCCAGTGCGATCTCGTTGACGCGGGGCAGGGGATGCAGCACAGCCATATCCGGCTTTGCAAGGTCCATCTTTTCCTTGGTGAGGATGTAGCTGTTCTTCAGGCGGATGTAGTCCTCCTCGTTGAAGAAGCGCTCCTTCTGCACACGGGTCATGTACAGGATGTCCAGCTCCGACATGGATTCCTCCAGACTGCGGGTCTCCTGGTAGGGGATGCCGTTGGCCTCCAGCACGTCCTTTACGATGTAGTCCGGCACGCGCAGCTCTTCCGGGCTGATAAGCACGAACCGGATGTTCTTGCAGCGGGCCATGGTTTTGATGAGGGAGTGCACGGTGCGGCCGAATTTCAGGTCGCCGCACAGGCCGATGGTCAGGTCATCCAGCCGTCCCATGCGGCGGCGGATGGTCATGAGGTCCGTCAGGGTCTGGGTGGGGTGCTGGTGGCCGCCGTCGCCCGCGTTGATCACCGGGATGCGGGAGTAGCGGGAAGCGCGCAGCGGTGCGCCCTCTTTGGGGTGGCGCATGGCCACGATGTCCGCATAGCAGGACACCACGCGGATGGTGTCGGCAACGCTTTCGCCCTTGCTTGCGCTGGACACGTTCTCACTGGGAAAGCCCAGCACATGGCCGCCAAGGTTCAGCATGGCTGCCTCAAAGGAGAGGCGGGTGCGGGTGGAAGGCTCGTAGAACAGGGTAGCCAGCTTTTTATGCCGGGCCACCTCCTGATACGCGGCCGGGTCGTCATGGATGCGGTCGGCCAGATCAAGCAGCGTGGAGATTTCCTGTTGGGTAAAATCCAACGGGTCGATCAGATGTCGCATGGGTGCATACCTCCGTCAGTTTTTTGGTTTAGAGCAGCTTGCGTAAAATGGAAAAATCAAAGAAGTTTGTGTAGTAGCTCAGCGAACGCATCACCGGGCGGCACAAACGATTGAAACACACTTCGTCCAGCAGCAGCATGGCCTCGCCCGGAGCAAGGCGCATGGCGGAGCGGATGGCATCGTCGCCGCAGCTTGCCTTCAGGTGGGCGACGTTGGAGGAGATCTGCTGGTGACACTCCCGTTCCAGAATATCGAACACGCCGCCGGTCAGGTCGATGCGGGTGTAGTCTCTGGCACCGAACAGTGCTCTGGGCAGGTAGTCGATGGAGTAGATCACCGGGGTGGTGTCGGCCAGAATGCGCTTTTTGATGCAGATCACGTCGTCGCCCGGCTCAATTTCCAGATCGCGGGCCAGCTCTTCACCGGCACGGATGGGAAATACCTGAATGCCATCGGCGTGGGGGTAGCTGCCAAAGCTGCGGATCAGCGGGTAGTATTCCAGCTTCTGGTCCAGCCGGCTGCGCAGGCTCAGCACAGCGCGGTTCACCACCGTGCCAATGCCGCGCACGCGTTCCACATAGCCTGCGCGCTCCATCTCGCTCAAAGCATCGCGGATGACGGTGCGGCTCACGCCCAGCTCAGCGGCAAGATCTACCTCGGCGGGCAGACGGTCGGCCCGGGCATAGCGCCCGGTGCGCAGCTCTTCCAGCAGACTGGCAACGATGCGGTCGCTGATCACAGCACCGCCCAATCGGTTGGAAGAGGTAAGTGCAGATTCCTTCATGGTTCGGTTCCTCCGTTCACGGGCAGGGGATGCTCCCCGCCGGGACTTGAAGCCTGCGCCGCACGGCACCTTTGTGACCACGCCATACGCCGCAAACCCCTTTATACTTTATTATAACATAAATTGACATTTATAAAAGCGGCATTTATACTGGAAACAGCGAAAAAGTATGATTTTATTTTGGAGGGAAACGCAAGATGGAAGTTTTTCTGCACAAGATCTGCGGCCAGCCGGTGCAGCCGCCGGTGTCCATGCAGCTGCGCCGCTGCACGCCGGAGCAGGCCCCGGCGGTGTACGCCTTGCAAAACGAGGTGCGCGCCGCCATGCCGGACCCGGAGCAGTTCGTGCCGGACACGCTGGAAAACATCACGGCCTATGTCCGCAAGGACCTGTGCATCGGCGCATGGCAGGGCAGCCGCCTTGGCGGGTATCTCATCGTGCGCTTCTGCGGGCGCAGCGCACACAACTATGCGGCCTTCATGGATGCGCCGCGCACCGAGTGGGAGCACTGGGCCAATGCGGACAGCGCCATCGTCCACGCAGACTTTCGCGGCAACGGCCTGCAACGGCTCATGCTGGAAGCAGCGCTGCCGCTTTTCCCGAAAAAAATCACCCATATCGGTGCTACCGTCAGCCCGCAGAACCAGTACAGCCTGCACAACGCCCTTGCGTCCGGTTTTGCCATCGTCTCCCGGCGGGAAATGTACGGCGGCCACGACCGTTACCTGCTGGCAAAGGAGCTGTAAAAAGTTGTAATTCGTCAAAAAGTATGTTAAACTAAAAACGCCACCCCGAAGGGTGGCGTTAAGGTGCTATCTGCAAGCGCAGGTGGTCATGCTTCCTGCCCGTTATCGCTGCTCTTTCTACATAGAACGAAGCAGAGGTTCCGGGAGTGGAACTTTTTTGCAAAATGAAACTTCCCGGAGCCTTGAAGGCGAAGGGAGGGATATCCGGTGACTCTGTTGGAAACCCTCGCACTGCTCACCTTCATTCTCACACTGTTGGGTCTGATCGTGGACGTGATCCGTCTGGCCGTTGAGGTCATGACAATGTTTTCCAAGCACAAAGCCGATGATAGCAAAAAAGACTGACCGCCCAGCTACCAACTCGTGCGGTCAATCTTTTCTTGACTAAACGGGCAAGGAGCTGACCATTGCGGACAGCGCCTTTTCTGTTTGTAGTATAGTGCTTTTTTCAGGGATTGTCAAGGGCGCAGGGCTTCTCTTTACACCGCCTGTAGTGTCTGACCTCTCTGGCGCATCTTGTGCCACACCACCAGCAGGCAGGCCAGATGCACGGCAGCCGTCAGCACCCAGCTGATGGGGTAGCTGATGTACAGCATGAACGGTGTGCGGTTCAGCTGGAAGATGGTGGCAATCCACACCAGCCGCAGCAGGCAGCTGCCCACAAGGCTCACCACCATGGGCAGCACGCTGTAGCCAAGGCCGCGCAGGCTGCTGGCCAGCGTATCCATGATGCCGCACAGCAGGTAGGTGCCGCAGATCACCCGCAGGCGTTCGTATCCGGCGGCGATCACCGCCGCATCCGAGGAGTAGAAGTGCAGCAGCTGGGTGCCTGCCAGCACCGCACCGCCGCCCAGCACCACGCCGGTCACGATGGCGCACAGCAGGCAGTTGAGGACAACACGGTTCAGGTTCTGGTACTTGCGCGCGCCCATGTTCTGGCTGGTAAAGGTGACGGCAGCCTGCGAAAAGGCGTTCATGGCGGTATAGACGAAGCCCTCCAGATTGGCGGAGGCCGAACTGCCTGCCACCACCGTGGAACCAAAGGAGTTGATGGCCGACTGGATGACCACGTTGGACAGGCTGAACACGGTGCTCTGCAGACCGGCAGGCAGGCCGATAAGCAAAATCTGCTTCAAGGCACCCATGTGGAAGCCCAGATGATGCAGATCCAGATGCAGCGCGCCCTCCTCCTTCATCAGCATCCGCGTCACCATGCAGGCGGAAACGGTCTGGCTGATGATGGTAGCCAGCGCCACGCCTGCCACGCTCATGGAAAAGCCAATGACGAACACAAGGTTCAGCACCACGTTGATGATGCCGGCTGCTGCCAGACAGTACAGCGGGCGCTTGGTGTCGCCCACGGCGCGCAGCAGCGCACTGCTGAAGTTGTACAGCATGGTCATAGGCATCCCGATGAAATAAATTTTAAGGTACAGCGCAGAAAGGTCGATCACATCCTCCGGGCAGCTCATCAGCTCCAGCAGCCCCCGGGCTGCAAAGAACCCCACCACAGCCAGCAGCACGCCGCTGACAAGGCCCAGCGTCACCGAGGTCTGCACCGTGTCCTGTACGCCGCGGTCATCTTTTGCGCCAAAGCAGCGGGCCGCCACCACGTTTGCGCCCAGCGAAAGCCCTACGAACAGGTTCACCAGCAGGTTGATGAGGGAGCCGTTGGAGCCGACGGCGGCCAGTGCGGTGCTGCCCGCAAAGCGGCCCACGACCACTACGTCCGCAGCGTTGAACAGCAGCTGCAGAATGCTGGAAGCTGCCAGTGGGATGGAGAACAGGATGATCTTTTGGAGCATCGGGCCGCTGGTAAGGTCAGCGGAGCGGCTTGTCTGAGCCATGAGAAAAGTACCTCCTTTTTATCGTTTACGCGGAGAAGCCGTTTTCCGAAGCATTGCACACTGCTTAGGAGGACAGCATCTGAAATGTAAATTTTTCGTAAATAAAGGGAACCGAAGGCATATTATAACGCGCGGCGCAGAAAAATACAAGTGGCACCGCCGAAAAAGACAGTTTTTTCCGGCAATGCCACAGGAAAACGGTTTTTCAGTTGGATTCAAGCACCTTCCAGTGCTCCGGTGCGGCAAAATCGCTCGTCTCGCCGTCATCGGTGTACATCCGGCAGCGGGCGCTGCCATTTTCGTCCGGGCAGGCCCACAGGGTCAGGGCGGTGTCGTCCAGCTGGGCGGTGCAGCTGGCGGGTCTTGCCACCGGCACCGCATGGCCCGGGCGGATGAACAGCAGCACTTCGTCCAATGCGCAGCGGACGTAGTGGTGCCCGGCGGGCAGAAGCTCGGTGTCGTAGTCGTCTACACTGCGGATGCGGTAGAGCTTCATTGCTTCCGGCAGGTAGACATGCCGTCCGCTGGCGTTCTGGGTGTAGACAGGCGCTACCATCACACCCTCGCCCAGCAGCAGCTGGTCCTGCACCTCGCGGGCATCCGGGTCAGCGGGAAAATCAAAGCCCAAGGGCCGGAAGTAACTGGTATTTTCCAATGCCGCCTTCATGAAGGTACTATAAAGGTAGGGCAGCAGGGCATACCGCAGCCGGAGCATCTTCCGCAGGGCAGGCAGCATATCCGCAAAGCGGTAGTATTCCTGCATCCGGGAGCCGTCGGTGGCGTGGTTGCGCATCAGCGGCGTGAACAGGCCGAACTCCAGCCAGCGCAGAGCCAGATCAGGCGTAGTATCGTAGGAAAAACCGCACAGATCGGCACCGGTATAAAGAAAGCCGCACAGCTGCACGTTGGGCATCATCTGGATATTGGCCAGAAGCTGTGCCCATGTGGAAGCGTTGTCACCCAGCCAGATGCCGCCGTAGCGGTGGCTGCCGATGAAGCTGGAACGGCTGTAGAGCAGCGTGCGTCTGCCGGGCCGCAGGCGGGCAAAGGCTTCGCCTGCCGCACGGGTCATATTGCCGCCGTAGAGGTTGTGCACCCTGTCATGGCGCACCCGCTGGCCGTCCACATCGTGGTAGAAGCTGGCGTAGTCCTCGGGGGCGTTCATCAGGCCCAGCGCACCGCCCACCACCTTGCCAAAGAACTCATCCTGCACGATGTTGTCCTTCCGGCTCAGTTCGTCCATGCTCTCAAAGAAAGCCTTGAGCCGCTCGGGTGAGTAAAACAGCGCAGGCTCGTTCATATCGTTCCAGAAACCCTCGATGCCGCAGTCGGTCAGTGCCTTGTACTGCCGGCCGAACCACTCCCGCACCTCCGGGCGCAGGAAGTCCGCAAAGTAAGCCTTGCCGGGCCACACCGCCGCCACAAAGGGGGTACCGTCGGCTTTGGTGCAGAAGTAACCGTTTGCAAGGCCCTCGGCACAGACGGGGTTCTTCGGGTCGATGCGCACACCCGCATCGATGATGGGCACCAGCCGGATGCCCTGTGCCTTCAGTTCAGCGCTCAGGGCGGCAAGGTCCGGAAAGCGCTGCTTGTTTACGGTAAAATCCGCGTAGTCCTGCATGTAATCGATGTCCATGCAGATCATATCCAGCGGCAGATCGTTCTCTTTGTACTGACGGGCCACCTCCCGCACGTCCTCAGCGGTTTTGTAGCCAAAGCGGCTCTGTGCCAGACCAAAGGCCCACTTGGGCGGGATATAGCTGCGGCCGATGAGCTGCCGGAACTGGCGGCTGATATCGTTCAGGTCGTCGCCGGTAATGATGTAAAGCTCATAGTCCGGCTCTTCGGTAGAAAAGCGCAGGGTGTCGTATTCGGTGTAGCCGATATCGTAACGCACTTTGCCCGGGAAATCGATGAACACACCAAAGCATTCACGGCCCACACCGCCATCAATGAGCAGAAAATTGTGCGCACCATAGTAGGAAAGCTTATCCTCGCTGTGGCGGGCTTCATCGGTGTTGTTGGTCACGTAGTGCCAGCCGCGCTTGTTGATGCCGCGGGGCATTTCGCCCAGACCGTACACGATGGCATCCGGAGCCATCCGGTAGGCCCAGCCGTCTTCTTCGGCTGTGAGGAAGGGCACCGGCCCGGCGGAAACTGGGATCTCCTGCACCACACTGTCGGTGGGCAGGGGCAGGCCAAAACGGAAACGCTGGATCATAGGGGACCTCCTTGTAGCATCCTTGCCCTCTCCGTCACGCCTTTCGGCGTGCCACCTCTCTCAAAGTGAGAGATTTTGCCAAAGGCCTCATCTCCGAGGGGGCTGCCGAGCGAAAGCGAGACTGGGGGAGTGGACTTCTCATTTTCTTTATCTTACCCCGGACCACGCTGCAAAACAAGAGACAAAACCGGCACTTTTTTGCCACAAAACCGGCAGAACGCAGCCAGAGCATAAAAATATCGGCGGCAGGCGGCGGATGCAATTGCAAATTCCGGCCCATACTGTTATACTGGAACTGCTACTTTGAATCGGAAAATGGAGGAAACCCATGTATCGCAATGGAATCAAGCGCCTGCTGGCGGTGGTGCTGTCGCTGTGCGGCATGATCTGCCTGTCCTGGCTTTTTCTCATTCTGGCCGTCGCCATCAAGCTGGACTCGCCCGGCCCGGTGTTCTTCAAACAGAAGCGTGTGGGCATTGGCAAAAAGCACTTTTACATTTTAAAGTTCCGCACCATGCGCATCGATACGCCCCACGATATGCCCACCCATCTGCTGCACGACCCGGACCAGTATATCACCCGCATGGGTCATTTCCTGCGCAAGACCAGTCTGGACGAGCTGCCCCAGCTGTGGAACATCTTTGTGGGGGATATGGCGGTCATCGGCCCGCGGCCTGCTTTGTGGAACCAGTATGATCTGCTGGCAGAGCGCGACAAGTACCATGCAAACGATGTGCGCCCGGGCCTGACCGGCTGGGCACAGATCCACGGCCGCGATGAGCTGGAAATTGCGGAGAAGGCCAAGCTGGACGGCTGGTATGTGGAGCATCTGAGCTTTGGGCTGGATGTGAAATGCTTCTTTGGCACCATTGCCGCGGTGCTTAAGCACGACGGCGTGGTGGAGGGCGGCACCGGCACTCTGCACGAAGAGAAAAAGTGACTCCTTCTGCCGCCATGCCAAAGCCTCCTCCTTGAGAAAGACTTCCCCGGCCGGGGAAGATGTCGCGCCAGTGACAAAAAGGGGAATGGGTGGCATCGCGCAGCGATGACGGAAGGAGTTCGTTCGCCATATCTCTTGATTTATCCCCGGAAAACTTGATTTATCCCCGGAAAAGCGTATAATAAAACAGTACACAAGACGTCAAAGGAGGATTCCTGTATTATGGAACGCACCTATATCAACGAGGCTCAAAAGGCCATCGGCGGCACGGTCAAGGTGCAGGGCTTTATCGAGAACCTGCGCAACAGCAAGTATATGGCCTTTATCGTGCTGAAGGATATTACCGGCAAACTGCAGATCACGGTGGAAAAGGAAGATCACCCCGATCTGGTGGATACCATCGATCAGCTCACCCCGGATTCCGTCATCACCGTCACCGGCAAGGTGGTGGAGAACGACTACGTCAAGATGGGCGGCGTGGAGATGATCCCCGAGAGCATCGAGATCGAGAGCATCGCCAACGCTCTGCCCATCGTCCGCAAGGAGATCGCAGCCACCAAGAAAAAGAAGGCTGTGGAGCGCTCCAGCATCGACCAGCGCATCGATTACCGCTGGATCGACCTGCGCACCGACGAGAACCAGCTCATGTTCAAGGCACAGAGCTGCTTTGTGAACGCCATGCGCAAGTTCCTGCTGGACCGTAACTTCATCGAGATCCACACCCCCAAGCTGATCGCTGCTGCCAGCGAGAGCGGCTCTGAGGTGTTCAAGGTGGACTACTTTGACCGCAACGCCTATCTGGCACAGAGCCCTCAGTTCTACAAGCAGATGGCCATGGCTGCAGGCTTTGAGCGCATCTTCGAGACCGGCCCTGTGTTCCGCGCCGAGAAGAGCTACACCAACAAGCACTCCACCGAGTTCTCCGGCTTCGATCTGGAGTTCAGCTACATCACTTCCTATAAAGACGTGATGAAGATGGAAGAAGAGCTGCTGACTGCCGGTCTGCAGGCCGTCAAGGACAACTACGGCGACCAGATCAAGGAGATGTTCGGGCAGGAAGTGATCGTTCCCACCACCCCGTTCCCGGTGGTCAAGCTGGCAGACCTGTACAAGGGTCTGGAAGAAGAGTTCGGCTACACCGTCGATGAGAGCGAGAAGGGCGACCTGACCACTGAGGCCGAGCGCCTGAGCTATGAGTGGGTGAAGAAGCACTACGGCCACGAGTTCCTCTTTATCACCGATTACTCTGCCGAGAAGCGTGCGTTCTACCACATGCGCGACGAGAACGGTGTGCCCCAGGGCTACGACCTGATCTGGCGCGGTGTTGAAATCACCACCGGTGCCCAGCGTGAGCACCGCTACGAGGTGCTGAAGAAGCAGGCCGAGGAAAAGGGTCTGGCCGATGATGTCAAGTTCTATCTGGAGTTCTTCCAGTACGGCTGCCCGCCCCACGGCGGTTTCGGTCTGGGCATCGACCGCCTGACCATGCTGCTGTGCGGCCTGACCATCAAGGATGCCGAGTTCCTGTTCCGCGGCCCCAACCGTCTGACCCCGTAATTTTATAGAGATCATACCGAGAGCTGCCGTGCATTTTGCACGGCAGCTCTCTTTTGTTGGACGATTTAAAATGGCTCCGCTTCGCTCTGCCATTCTTAGCGGAAAATAATTTTTAGATTTTGGTCTAGCGGAATGCCTGCGGGCATTCCGCTAGACCATTTTCACAGATGGGGCTGTGACGGAAAACGGCTTTTGCATGGCATCAGTATCGATTGCAATAAGAAGGTGTCCGGCTTTGCCAGAGGGAGTTCAGCCGTCCCCCTGGGAGAAGGGAAAGCATCCTCGCCCTCTCAGTCAAATCCTTCGGATTTGCCAGCTCCCCCGAAAGGGGGAGCTTCTGACGCATCCGCAAGGCTTGCATTTTATCTGGAAACTGCGCCGTTACTGCAAAAAGCTCCCCCTTCGGGGGAGCTGGCGAACGAATGTGAGCCTGAGAGGGTTCAGCATGCTGAAAGCAAACAGGTAGCCCCTCCACAGCGCCGCGCTTTCGCAGAAAGCGGCGCTGTAAATGCTGTTTTCCTCTACGACCCCATCTGTGAAAAAGCAATTCAGGAAAATCCGCAGATTTTCCTGAATTGCAATTATAAAATAAATTTTCCGCTGAATATGCCCAGAGCAAGGCGGAGGGCATTCAAAATCGTTCCGGCATAATGCCCCGCCCTGTTTCATACGATTACAACAAGCGGACCGGAATCCTGTCCGGTGCACAGCGCAAACGGGAAGGGGAGAGCAATTTGGCAAATCAGGAACAGAAGAGCATCTGCCGCGAGATCGGCGCACGCACCGGCGGAGATATCTACATTGGGGTGGTTGGCCCGGTGCGCAGCGGCAAATCCACCTTTATCAAGCGTTTCATGGAACAGCTGGTGCTGCCCGCCATCGGCCCGGCGGCTGCGCGGGAGCGTGCCCGGGACGAGCTGCCCCAGTCGGCAGCGGGACGCACTATCATGACCACGGAACCAAAATTCATCCCGGAAGCAGCCGTGCCCCTGCAGTTGGAGGGCGGCGGCGAGTGCCGGGTGCGGCTCATCGACTGCGTGGGTTACATGGTGGAGGGGGCTATGGGCCACGAGGAGAACGACAAGCCCCGCATGGTCAAAAGCCCGTGGTTCGACCACGAGGTGCCCTTCGACCTTGCCGCCGAGACCGGCACCCGCAAGGTGATCTGCGAACATTCCACCATCGGCATCGTGGTCACCACCGACGGCTCTGTGAGCGACATCCCGCGGGAGGGCTATGCCAGAACCGAGAAGCGCATCGTGGAAGAACTGGATGCGCTGGGCAAGCCCTACATCATCCTGCTCAACAGCACCCACCCGGATGCGCCGGAGACGAAGCAGCTGGCCGAGGGCATGGCACGGGACTACGACCACACCGTGCTGCCGGTGAGCTGTGTGGATCTGGACGCGGAGGCACTCGGCAGCATCCTGCGGCAGGTGCTGTACGAGTTCCCGGTGCAGGAGCTGGATTTTGCCCTGCCGCGCTGGGTCACGATGCTGGAAAACGGCCACTGGCTGCAAACGCAGGTGTACGATGCGGCCATGCAGCTGGCGGCAAAGGTCTCCCGCATGAAGGATGTACCCTCCGGAACAGACGCACCTGCGCTGGAATGTGACGCGGTGCAGCGCTCGGCCATCAGCGGCATCGACCTTGCAAACGGCAGTGTGCGCATCACGGTGGAGCTGAAGCCGGAAATTTTCTATCAGGTGCTGAGCGAGCAGACCGGCCTTGCCATTGGCGACGAAGCGGGCCTGATGCCCTGCATCATGGAGCTGGCAAAGGCCAAACGGGAGTACGAGAAGGTGCGCAGCGCCCTTGAGCAGGTGGAAGCCACCGGCTATGGCATCGTGATGCCCACGGTCAGTGAGCTGAAACTGGAACAGCCCCAGATCGTGCGGCAGGGCACGAACTACGGCGTGCGGCTGGAAGCCTGCGCGCCCTCCATCCAGATGATGAAGGCCACCATCCACACCGAGATCAGCCCCATCGTGGGCACCGAAAAGCAGAGCGAGGACCTTGCCCGCAGCCTGCTGGCCGGCTTTGAGGACGACCCGGAAAAGCTGTGGGAATCCAACATCTTTGGCAAGAGCCTGCACGAGCTGGTGAACGAAGGGCTGCAGAACAAGCTGCTGCACATGCCGCAGGAGGCCCGCACCCGCCTGCAGGAAACGCTGGAACGGGTCATCAATGAGGGCTGCACCGGGCTCATCTGCATTCTGATCTGACCGCTACAAAACAGAAGAGGGAAGCGCCGCGCGGGTGCCTCCCTCTTTATTTGTTCACTTTTCTTCTTCGGTCAGCTTATTGATGAGCATTTGGTAGATCTCGTTGCCCTTGAGGATGAACTGCTTTTTTACCAGCTCGGCGGTCAGCCGGTCCGGTGTGCCGAGATCCAGACAGAACAGCTCACTGTCCAGCCCTTTCACCGTGCAGCGGATGGTGCAGTGGCCGTCCTCTTTTTCGGTAATGCTGGCACTGTACTTGGCTTCCTTGCGGGCCCATGTCTGGCAGCGCAGCACAGCGGCCACAGCGCGCTCCCGCACACTGCGGGGCAGGTCGTAGGCAAGCTCCTGCGCCACTTTGCGGCCCTTCTCGGTAATGGTATAGCTGCCCTTTGTCAGGGTGACGAGCTGCTGCCTGGTGATATCGTCCAGACACGAGCCGATCTCGAAATAGTTCACCAGCGCTTCTTCCATCAGGGCGTTTTCGATCTCCTGCCGGGTAATGGGTCCGGCATTTTTGACCAGATAGCACAGCAGCAGCCGGATCTCGGTGCTGCTGGTCAACCCGCCGGGACGTACACCGGCAGTAAAAGCATCATTGGCGGCCATCGTTCCATACATCCCCCTTGCATTCCTTTTCTTTTATAGTATAAAGGCTTTCACGCCGGATTGCAAGCCGCAGCGGCAAAATCTGTCTCAATGCGCTTGGGGCTTTCCGGCGTGGAGTACACCCAGTGGTCCAGATGGCCCTCGGTGATGAAATACTTCAGCTCGAACCGGTGGCGCTGGCTCAGGGCGTGGTTCACGATCACCAGCTTGATCTTCATTTTTTCCGGCAGGATGTTCTTGATGTAGACGCTCACCGCCTGCCCGGGCACAAGGTCGGTGCAGCTCTCGGCAAGGCCCGCGAGGTTGGGCGCGATCTCGATAAAGGTGCCGTATTCCTCCACGCTGCGCACGATGCCCACCACGGTCTCACCCACGGTGAACCCGGCCGCATTTTCCTCCCATGTGCCCAGCAGTTCCCGGATGGTCAGCACAAAGCGGCCCTGTACATCCCGGTTCTTGACGGCGCACAAGATCTGCTGGCCCACGCTCACCCGGTCGGCGGGGGAGGAGATGCGGCTCACCGACATGCAGTCGATGGGCAGCAGGGCACTGATGCCGCAGCCCACATCACAGAATGCGCCAAACGGCTCGATATGGGTCACGGTGCAGGGCAGGATATCGCCGGGCTGCAGGGTGTCCAGATAGTCGGCCTTGCACATCTGCTGCGCCAGCGCGCGGGAGAGCCGGTAGAAGGGCTGACCGTTCTCGTCGGTGTCCAGCGCCTCGATCACAAAGCAGGTGGGGCGGCCCACCCTCGTCAGCACCGCAATGTCCCGCACGGTGCCGTTTGCGGCACCATCGGCGCACTGGGCAAAGGGCATCACGGCTCTCACCCCGCCGATCTCGAACCGCAGCTGGCGCTGGGTATCAAAGGCCAGAGCAGTGGCCTGCAGGATCTCGCGGTTTGCCATGGCGGCGCGCAGTTCAGTGGGGGACAGGCGCGCAGCAGAACGGTAGTTGCCTTCGGTACGGTAAGCTTGCATCATCTTTCATTCCTCTTTCTCTGCTTTTTAGGCCGTGCTTGGAACGGCAGCGGCCTTTCTGTTAAAACTTATGCATCCGCATGGGCGGATATTTGCATTTTGTGCGGCTTTGCATTATACTATATCTGTATGCGCAGCAAACCGGCACGCCGGGCTTTGCGCACACACCGCCTGCTGTTTTGGGCAGGCAGAAGGGAGAAGCAGAGCTATGGACATTGCTGTAGGCGATACCATCCTCACCCGCAAAAAGCACCCCTGCGGAGCGTCCAGCTTCGAGGTACTGCGCGTCGGCATGGATTTTAAGATCCGGTGTACCGGCTGTGGGCGCGAGGTGATGCTGCCACGTGCTAAAATTGAAAAGAACATCAAAAAGGTGGTAAAACCCGGGCAGGCCTAGCGCCCGGCGCAGCACGCATCCGGGGCGGAAAGGCTCCGGAGCCGTTCGGCTGCACGAACATGAATCTGAGTTTGTAAGGAGAACTGCCGGAATTATGCCGAACATGTTTACCCAGATGGATGCTGTCTGCCACCGCTTTGAAGAGCTTTCCATCCGCCTGAACCAGCCGGATACCGCCGCAGACCCTGCGCTTTTCCGCAGGCTGATGCGGGAGTACCACGATGCAGAACCTGTGGTGCAGGCCTACCGCGCGTGGCAGACCGCACAGGATCATCTGGCACAGGCCAAAGCTCTGCTGGAAGAACCGGGCGCACTTGACCCGGACTTCAAGCAGATGATACAGCAGGAAATCAGCGAAAAAAGTCAAGATGTGGAAAAGCTGGAAAATAATCTCAAAATTTTGCTGCTGCCCAAGGATGTGAACGATGGCAAAAATGTCATTGTGGAGATCCGCGGCGGCGCAGGAGGGGAGGAAGCTGCCCTGTTTGCCCACAGCCTGCTGCGCATGTACACCATGTATGTGCAAAGCAGGGGCTGGCAGCTGGAAATGCTCAACCTCAACGAGACGGAGCTTGGCGGCGTGAAGGAGGCCATCTTTTCGGTGGACGGTGCCGGGGCCTACAACCGCCTCAAGTACGAGAGCGGTGTGCACCGTGTGCAGCGTGTGCCGGAGACCGAGACGCAGGGCCGCATCCACACCTCCACGGCCACGGTAGCTGTGATGCCGCAGGCCGAAGAGGTGGACTTTGCGCTGGACATGAAGGACCTGCGCATCGACACCTTCCGCTCCTCCGGCGCGGGCGGTCAGCACATCAACAAAACCTCCAGCGCCATCCGTGTGACACATCTCCCCACCGGCATGGTGGTAGAATGCCAGAACGAGCGCAGCCAGTTCCAGAACAAGGACAAGGCGCTGGAGATCCTGCGCAGCCGCCTGCTGGCCCAGAAGCAGAAACAGCAGCAGGATGCCATCAACGCCAGCCGTCAGGGGCAGGTGGGCACCGGCGACCGCAGCGAAAAGATCCGCACCTACAACTTCCCGCAGGACCGCTGCACCGACCACCGCATCGGCCTGACCGTGCACAATCTTTCCAAGATCATGGACGGTAATCTGGACGAGGTGATCGACGCACTGGCCACCCGCGAACAGGCCGAAAAGCTGCAAAAGCTCAACGAACAGGGCTGAAATGTGGCTTTGAAAATAAAACGATATCCTGTCGATAAATGCTGAAAAGCATAAATACTTTACAGATAGAAAGAACGATGATCCGTATGGAAATGAAAACTGAAATTTTGCCCGCATCGGACGAAAAGAGCATTGAAAAAGCCGCTGCCCTGCTGCAGAACGGTGAGCTGGTGGCCCTGCCCACCGAGACGGTTTACGGCATTGCTGCCGATGCCCGCAACGGCGAGGCTGTGAAGAAGATCTTTGTGGCCAAGGGCCGCCCGCAGGACAATCCCCTGATCGTCCACGTCACCGGACCGGAAATGCTGCCCGGCCTTGTCAGCGAGGTGCCGGAGCGCGCCCAGCTGCTGATGGCTGCGTTCTGCCCCGGCCCGCTCACCATCATCATGCCCCGCGGCCCGGAGGTGGCAGCGGAGTGCTGTGCCGGTCTGGACACCGTGGGCATCCGGATGCCCAGCCACCCGGTGGCCCGCGCCGTCATTGAAAAGAGCGGCTGCGCCTTTGCTGCCCCCAGCGCCAATCTTTCCGGCAAGCCCAGCCCCACCAACGCGCAGGATGTGTTCACCGATATGGACGGCCGCCTGCCGCTGATTTTGGACGGCGGCGAGTGCGACGTGGGCGTAGAAAGCACTGTGGTGTCGGTGGTGGGCGAAAAGCCCACCCTGTTCCGCCCGGGCCACATCACGCTGGAAGACCTCGAGCGTGCCCTCGGCGAAGAGGTGGAAGTGTCCAAAGCCATCCTCGAAAAGCTGCCGGAGGGTGCTGTGGTGCGCAGCCCTGGCATGAAGTACAAGCACTACGCCCCCAAGGCGGATGTGACCTTGCTGGACGGCACCTTTGAGCAGTTCAAAGCCTATGTGGATGCCCACGCCGAGCAGAATCCCAGCTGCCTGTGCTTTACCGGCGAGGCGGAAAAGCTGGGTGTGCCCTGCGTGGAGTATGGCCGCGAGGGCGACGGTGCCGATCAGGCAAAGCACATCTTCCGCTGCCTGCGCGCGCTGGATGAGCAGGGCGATGCCGTGGTCTACGCCCGCTGCCCGCAGAAGGACGGCCTTTCCATGGCGGTGTACAACCGCCTGATCCGCGCTGCGGCCTTCCGGGTGATCAAGCTATGATCGCGCTTGGCATCACGGGCCGCAGCGGCTGCGGCAAATCCACGGTCACGGCGGTGTTTTCGGCCCACGGTGTGCCGCTGGCCGATGCCGACCAGATCAGCCGTGAGATTTTACTGCCCGGCTCGCCGCTGCTGCCCCGGCTGGCCCAGCGGTTCGGCGCAGACATTTTAAAAGCAGACGGCACATTGGACCGCCGCCTGCTGGCTGACCGCGCCTTTGCCACCCCGGAAGGCAAGGCGGCGCTGGACAGCCTGACCCACCCGGAGATCGTGCGCCGCATCCGTGCGGCAAAGCAGGCAGCACAGGATGCCGGTGCACCGCTGTTCGTGCTGGATGGCGCGGTCATCGTGGGGACTGCGGCACAGGCCGAGTGCGACCGCCTGTGCGTGGTCACGGCACCGTTTGAGACCAGTGTGGCCCGCATCGTGGCCCGGGACGGCATCTCGGCCGAGATGGCCGCCCGCCGCCTGAACGCCCAGACACCGGAAAGCACCCTCACCGCGCAGGCAGACTATGTGCTGCGCAACGATTCCAGCCTTGCACATCTGCAGGCTGCGGCAGAGCAGCTCTGCACAAAGCTTCTGGCAGAAGGAGGTGCGGGAAAAGAGCTTTGAACAAACGATATAACGAACAAGATCCTGCACCGCAGTACGACCCGGAGACGGCCCGCATCCGCCGCGCTCTCCGCGCCCAGAAGGCACGCCGCCGCAAAAAAATGCGCAGCCGCAGGCTGTTCCTGCTGGGCATGGCGCTGATCCTGCTGTTTGTGCTGGTGCCCAACTTGTGGGGCAGGGCAGAACGGCTTTTATACCCCGCAAGTACGAAGTGCTGGTGGACCAGTGGGCGGAGACTTACGGCCTTGACCCGCTTCTGGTGGATGCCTTCATCCGCACCGAAAGCGGCTTTGACCCGCAGGCCACCTCCACTGTGGATGCCCGGGGCCTGATGCAGATGACCGAGGAGACCTTTATCTGGCTGCGCAGCAAGATCGCACCGGACGAAGGACTGCTCTTTGCAAATCTCTACGACCCGGAGACCAGCATCCGGTTCGGATGCTATTACCTGCACCTGTGCATGGAGCGCTACAACGGCGATGTTGCCACTGCCGCTGCCGCTTATCACAGCGGGTGGGGCACGGTAGATGCTCTTTTACAGATGGAAGAGCACTCCGCAGACGGCGAAACGCTGCAGGGCTTTCCCTATAACCAGATGAACCACTACGTAAAAAAGATCACTTCCTGCTATGCGCGGTATCAGCGTATCTATGCAGAAAGCTGAGAGGAGATAAGGAAAATGAGCGAGAAACTTACCGCAAAGCAGGCTGCCGAACAGCTGCTTTACAAGCCGGAGTACGCTGCCGACAAGAGCGCCGACGTGAAGGAGAAGGCTGCAGCCTTTGCCGAAGGCTACAAAGCCTTCCTGAACGCTGCCAAGACCGAGCGCGAAGCTGCCGCCGCCAGCGAAAAGCTGCTGCTGGAGGCCGGTTACGAAAAGTTTGAGCCGAAAAAGACCTATGCCCCCGGCCAGAAGATCTACTTTGTGCAGGAACACAAGGCGGTGGTGGCCGCTACCATCGGCCGGAAATCTTTTGAGGAGGGCTTCCGTCTGGTGATCGCCCACATCGACAGCCCCCGTCTGGACCTGCGCCCGAACCCGCTGTACGAAGCAGACCACCTCAGCTACTTCAAGACCCACTATTACGGCGGCATCCGCAAGTACCAGTGGGGCACCATGCCGCTGGCCATCCACGGCGTGTTCACCCGTGCCGATGGCTCCAGCGTGTCCTTTGCAGTGGGTGAGGACGAGAATGACCCCGTGTTCTGCATCACCGACCTGCTGCCCCATCTGGGTGCCGAGCAGAACGACCGCAAGCTCAGCGAGGGCATCAAGGCCGAGGAGCTGAACGTGCTCATCGGCTCCGACGCTGTGGAGGATGCCGACATCAAGGAGGCCGTCAAGCTCAACACCCTGATGCTGCTGCACGAAAAGTACGGCATCACCGAGCGGGACTTCACCCGCGCTGAGATCGAGGTGGTGCCCGCCCATAAGGCCCGGGACGTGGGCTTTGACCGCTCCATGGTGGGCGGCTACGGCCACGATGACCGGGTGGACGCATACCCCGCCCTTATGGCCGAGATCGAGACGAAAGATCCTGTGCACACCACCGTCTGCGTGCTGACCGATAAGGAAGAGATCGGCTCCGACGGTGTGACCGGCATGCAGAGCATGTATGTGTTCCACTTTATGCAGCTGCTGTGCCGCGCCGCCGGTCAGGACGACATCCTTGCCTTCCAGAACAGCGTGTGTCTCTCCGCCGATGTGACCGCCGCCTACGACCCCTCCTGGGCAAACGCCTTCGAGCCGCAGAACGGTACTTACGCAGGCCGCGGCGTGGCCTTCTTCAAGTACACCGGCAGCCGCGGCAAGAGCTCTGCCAGCGATGCTTCCGCCGAGCTGGTAGGGGACATCACCCGCCTGCTGGATGCCAATGGTGTGGCATGGCAGATCGGTGAGCTGGGCCGTCTGGATCTGGGCGGCGGCGGCACCATTGCCAAGTACGTGGCCAACCGGGGCATCCCGGTGCTGGACATCGGCGTGCCGGTGCTGTCCATGCACTCGCCCTTCGAGGTCATCCATAAGACCGACCTGTACATGGCTTACCGCACCTTTGCACTGTTCTGCCAGAACGCGGAATAAAGATTTAGCCCCGGATCGCCCGCAGCCGCGCGCATTCCGGGGCTTTTTTTGAAAAAACTTGACCTTCAAGTGTCTTTAAGGTGTAATGTGAGTGCGGAGGTGAAGCAAATGAACATCAAACAGGCTTCGAAACAGAGCGGGGTGTCTGCCCCCAATATCCGCTTCTATGAAAAAGAAGGACTT
Organism: Faecalibacterium taiwanense; assembly: GCF_036632915.2. Classification (NCBI taxonomy): domain Bacteria; kingdom Bacillati; phylum Bacillota; class Clostridia; order Eubacteriales; family Oscillospiraceae; genus Faecalibacterium; species Faecalibacterium taiwanense. The sequence goes on from NZ_CP155552.1 coordinate 1,501,703, forward strand.
CTGAATCCCGCCCGGCTGCCTGGCAACGACTACCGTGATTACACGGAACAGGACATCCGCACTCTCCGGTTCATCCGGATGCTGCGGATGCTGGATGTGCCGCTTCCGGTCATCCGATCCGTGCTTGCAGGCGATGCATCGCTGGGGAGTGTCCTGCGGGAGCAAAAGACCGCACTGGAACAGCGCGCAAAGCAGCTGGAAGGGGCGGCGCGTTTTTGTGCAGAACTGGCCCGGCAGGACCCGTCTGTGGCATCACTGGATGTGGACGCCTGCCTGTCCCGGATGGAGGACCCTGCGCAGCCGCAGAACTTTTTCTGCGGCTGGGTGCAGGATTACCGCACGCTGGCGCAGGTGCAGCATCAGAGGCATTTTTCCTTTATTCCGGAGGGCAGCATCAACACCCCGCAGGAGTTCACAGCGGCCCTGCAGACCTACGCAAAGGCCAACGGGATGCAGCTCAGCCTGACAAAAGAAGGAATGTACCCGGAATTTTCGCTGGATGGGATCCTATACAAAGCCTACCGCAACCCGGGCAAGTACCGCGATGAGATCTGCTGTGATGCTGCATCTCCGGAACAGCTGAACACCGGGCTTCCGTCCCGGCGGGAAAAGCTGCTGCGCATCGCGCGTATCGTGCTGCCGCCGGTGTTCACCTTTGCCGCCATTCTGGCGGCAGGCTGGGTGGCGACCGGCGGAGCGGACTGGCTCTGGCTGGCAGCACTGGCAGCGGCAGGGGTCCTGCTTGGCCGCGGCTTTGAACACCGGCTGTAACTGGGCCAGTCTGCTCAGCTTAGCGGCAGAGCTTCGGCCACCGTCAGAAAGGTGTAGCCGTTGTCTGCATACCACCGGATGATGTCCGGCAGTGCTTCGGCGGTGGTGTGTGTGGAGGAAGAATCGTGCATCAATACGATGCAGTTCGTCTGCTGCCCGGTCTCGTGCACCACATTGCGGTAGATGGTGCCCGCGCTTGGGTGCCCGCCTACGGCGTCCTCGGCGCACACGTTCCAGTCCACCCACTGCCAGCCTTTTTGCTCTACTTCGGCTTTCAGCTGCTTCATCAGGCTTTTGCCGCCGTAGCGCCGACTGACGGTGTTGGTGCTGCCGCCCGGAAACCGTAGATACCGGATGCTCTCGGCATCCACATAGGGCGCAATGCGCTCCTTTAAAAGGGCAATGTCCTCCCAATAAGCGTCGCTGCTGCGGTAGATATCGCTGTACTCGTGGGAAGCAGAGTGCAGCGCGATCTGGTGCCCGGCGCTGACCGCTTCGGTGAGCAGGGGCAGATACTTCTCGTTGTAACCGGTAGCCACCACAAAAAATGTGGCGTGCACTCCGGCTGCGTTCAGCGCGCTGAGCACATCCGGTGTGGTCTTGCTGGGGCCGTCGTCAAAGGTCAGGCAGACCCACTTTTCCGGCAGCGGCTGGGCAGCAGGCTCCTGTTGCTCCTGTGCCAGAGCCGAAATGGCGGGGGAGAGCATCGAAGTGTCCGGTGCCGGGGTAAGATCCTGCGCCTGACATCCGGTGACGACCGGCGGCGCAGCAGATACAAACCCCATAATGAGGGCGAACAGCATCACGGCAGCAACTCTGGCCCGCCTGCGCCGTGCGAGATATTCTGCAAGCTTCAAGAGCAAAACCTCCTTTGTCTGTTTGGTTTGCTCTTATCAGAATATGAACGACGGCGGATTCTATGAAAAAATCAGCCCACTCTCTGGCGTTTGTCCAGCCGCATCTTGTCAGCGATCATCGCAATGAACTCGCTGTTGGTGGGTTTTCCCGCAGGTTATGGATGGTATAACCGAAGTAGCTGTTGAGGGTGTCCACATCACCCCGGTCCCATGCCACCTCGATGGCGTGGCGGATGGCGCGCTCCACCCGGCTGGCGGTGGTGCCGTTTTTCTTGGCGATTTCCGGGTACAGACGCTTGGTCACGGCGTTGATATACTCCGGCTCGTTCATGGTGAGCAGGATGGCATCCCGCAGGAACTGGTAGCCCTTGATGTGGGCAGGGACGCCGATCTGATGCAGGATCTCGGTAACGGTCAGCTCATCGCTGTCCACACTGGTGTGCAGGATGTGCTTTTCCGGGCCAAGTGCCGCCTTGAGCACCCGTGCGGCAAGCACGGTCTCATCAAAGGGCTTTACAAAGTAGTAGGCAAAGCCTTCGTCCAGCAGCTCCTGTACCATCTCTTCGCTCTGGAAGGCACCGGTCACGAAGAAGGAGGTGTGCCGCTCACCGGCGGCATTGTAGCGCTGCTTTACCGCAAGGGCATCCAGACCGGGCATAAAAGCATCCAGCAGGACCACCTGCGGGCGCACGGTGAGCATTTTCTGCAGGACCTTGTTGCCGTCCTTTTCCACAACGGTCACGTCCACGCCCTTCTGCTCCAGCGCTTCGCGGCAGGCGGCAGTGAACGGGGCACCAGTATCCGACATCAAAAATCTAACTTTGTCCATGGTTGTTTCCTCCAATGTGTGCAGTTCCCTTAACACCATGGATTTTACCATAATTTTCCAGAACTTTCAACGGTTTATATTGGTAAATTTTGGCAAAGAAAATCGAAATGCGCAAATTTTTTTGCAGATCAGCTTTATGGCTGCGCAGCATCGTCTGTCTTTTCAACAGCGCGGGCCTGCTTGAGCATGGTCTGAGCAAAAATGCCGTAGCCCCGCGTGGGGTCGTTTACCAGCACATGGGTCACTGCACCCACCAGTCTGCCGTTCTGCAGGATGGGACTGCCGCTCATGCCCTGCACGATGCCGCCGGTTTTGGCAAGCAGCTGCCGGTCGGTCACGCGCAGGATCATGTTGCGGTGGGGGTCTGCGTCGTTTACCTTTTCAATGCGGATGCGGTATGCCTTGGGCACCTCGCCGTCCACAGTCGTCCAGATCTCGGCATCGCCCGGCACCACCTCCTGCGCAAAAGCCATCTCCAGCTCCGGGCCGGAAAATGCAGCCCGTGTTCTGCCATAGACCCCGGTCTTGCCGTTGATGCAGATGCTGCCAAGCGCATGGGTGCTCAGAAAGCGGCCCTTCAGCTCACCGGGGCTGCCCACGGTGCCGCTGGTACACCCCACGATCTGGCAGGGGACGATCTCGCCGCTGCGCAGGGCCACGCTCTCACCGGTGTCGCTGTCGCTGATGGGGTGGCCAAGCCCGGCAAACACCCCGGCGACATTGTCCACAAAGGTCATGGTGCCTACCCCGGCGGAAGAATCCCGCACCCACATCCCGGCGCGCCACTGTCCGGCGGTGCTGTCCCACACGGGGGTCAGCCGGGTCTGGAATTGCTCACCATTGCGGATATAGACCACCTGCACCGGTGCGCCTGCGGCCGTTTCCAGAGCATCGTGCACGGCATCGTTCGTCTCGGTCAGGGTGTCATCCATGCGCACCACCCGGTCGCCCAGCCGCAGCCCGGCCTTCTTGGCGGGGTTTGCGGTGCCGTCCGGGGTGTTCAGGTCGGAAAAGCCCACAATGAGCGCACCCTCGGAGAACATCTTAACGCCGAAAGGCGTACCGCACACGGTTACCACCGGACGTGTTTCCACCAGAGCGCGCACAGTCTTGACGGGCAGCCACCCGCCAATGGACAAAGTGGCCTGATAGCTGCCCGCAGCCTGCGTGCTGGCCGCGTTGCGGGAGCCAGCGGTGCGCAGCGGCTGCACATAGGCAAAACGGGGCAGGGTAAGGGTCTGGCCGGGTTCCAGCAAAATTTCAGCAGGCAGACTGTGCCACAGCCAGCCCAGCACCGCCAGCGCGGCCACCAGAAGATAAGTTACCGCAATGCTGCCAGCGCGGCGTAGTTTTGATCTGCGCATCGGCAAAAAGCCCCTTTCCGCCATGGAAAATGATACGATCGTCCGGCGATAGTATGCGCTGTGAAGGGCGGAAATATCAATGCAGTGATTGACTTTTGCCGCCGGAACTGATACTATATTAAGGCGGTTTGGCCGCAGCTGCAGAATAGAAGAATACGCGGGTATGGTGGAATTGGCAGACGCGCAGGATTTAGGTTCCTGTGCCGCAAGGCGTGTGGGTTCGACCCCCACTACCCGCATAAGAGAAAAAACGCGATGAGTTCTCAGAATTCATCGCGCTTTCTTTTATATAATATATAGTGTTGTTCGAGGTCTGCTCCCTCGCACAAAAAGAAACCGGTACAAAATGGGTACACCCCTGATAGACATTCCTACGGGTTGGGACCCGCAGGCTAAGCAAACGCACTGTGGCTTTGCTTGCGGCATAAATGCCGCCGCCTTGTTCGAGATCCCCTCCCTCGCACAAAAAGAAAAACCAGCACACAATGTGTACTGGTTTTTGGTGCGAGGAAGGGGACTCGAACCCCCAAGGATAAACCACACGCACCTCAAACGTGCGCGTCTGCCAGTTCCGCCACCCTCGCATACCGTATTGTTTTCGCAGCCCTGAAATCTCTGAGGTGAAAGACCGTGATGCGGACTGCTTGAATATATTACCACGTTCCCGGCAGATAGTCAAGCGCTTTTTCTCTTTTTAAATGAAATTTTCGGGCCGTCATTTCTTAAGAATATGTTGGTTGAAATGCATGGATGGGTGTGATACTATATAACTAACTATCTCTGCTCAGTTGTTTTGGCAGCAGGGAAGAAGATGATAAGGATACGGCGGAAATGCATTTCTGCGCAGGGTGCAGACCGACCGGTTTTTTGAAAGGAATTTGAGTGGACGCAGGAATGAACGAGAAAAAAGAAAATGTTATTGTAAACGGTTTTTTCTGGCGCTTTGCAGAGCGGTGCGGTGTGCAGCTGATCTCAGCGGTGGTGTCCATCCTTCTGGCGCGCATCCTTACACCCGATGATTACGGCAAGGTGGCACTGGTGACGGTGTTCAACAATATCATGTATGTCCTGCTGGACTGCGGCATTGGCACCGCGCTGGTGCAGAAGAAGGAAGTGGACGAGCTGGATTACTCGTCGGCGTTCTTTTTCAGCATTGTGATCAGCTTTGTGCTGTATGGGGGAATGTTCGTGGCGGCACCGTATCTGGCTGCTTTCTACAATGACCCCAGCATGACCCCGATCTTTCGCGGCATCAGCCTGACAGTGGCGGTCTGCGGCATCAAAACGATCCAGCAGGCGCATGTGACCCGGAACATGAAGTTCCAGTATTTTTTCTATTCCGCCTTTGCGGGCGCGATCGTATCCACGGTCCTGGGCCTGGGCCTTGCCTACATGGGTTTTGGAGTCTGGGCGCTGGTGGTGCAGCAGGTATCCAATATCACGGTGGACACGCTGGTGCTGTGGAAGCTGTCCTCCTGGCGGCCTAAGATGGAGTTTTCGTGGCAGCACCTGAAAGGGCTGCTCTCTTATGGCTGGAAGCTGCTGGCCTCGTCGCTGAGCAGCGTCATCTACAACAACCTGCGCAGCCTGATCATCGGCAAGATGTACACCTCGGCGGATCTGGCGTATTACAATCAGGGCGATAACCTGACTTATAATATCGCGTCAAGCGTGGATACTTCCATTGAGAGCGTTTTGTTCCCGGTCATGTCCTCACTGCAGGATGACCGTGCGCAGGTCAAGAACATGACCCGCCGCTCCATCAAGACCTGTACCTATATTATTGCGCCGGTGATGATGAGCACTGCGTTCTGTGCCGAACCGCTGGTGCGCCTGATCCTCACCGAGAAGTGGCTGCCCTGTGTGCTGTTCCTCAGGGTGTTCTGTCTGGGGTATGTGTGCTGGCCGATCATCACGGCAAACCTGAATGCAGCCAAGGCGGTGGGCCGCAGCGATCTTTACCTGAAATGTCAGCTTTTGAACGAAGGGGTGTGCATCCTTCTTCTGCTGGCAACATTCCGTGTCAGCGTCGAGGCCATTGCATATGGTATGCTGATCACGAATGTTGTGACCCAGATCCTGGATGCACAGCTCAACAAAAAGCTGATCGGCTATGGCTATCTGGAACAGATGCGCGATATCCTGCCGACCCTGCTGCTGGCAGCGGGCGCGGGCCTGTGCATGTATCTGGTCATTTTCCTGCACCTGCCGGATCTGCTGACGGTGATCATTCAGGTGGTGGTTGGTCTGGGCATTTATCTGACAGGCTCTGCCATTCTGGAATTGGACACCTTTGAATATTTCAAGGATGTGCTGGCTCCGTCCATCCGGCAGAAGCTGAAACGCTGAAACCGGCATTTGGAATCGTGTAAAAATCCGTCGGGCGGGTGATGTCCGACGGATTTTTGTTCTTTTTGTCTAAAGTATACAAGAAGAAACATTAAAAACCGGCAAAGCGACCATTGAAAAAACGCAACTGATATACTAGAATATAAGTACAAGAGCGCGGCACACGGCTGCGCGGAAAATGCAAAGCAGAAAATATAAAACAGGAGGATTTTCCTATGCCTATGAAAATGGGTTGGCGCTGGTATGGCGAGGGCAACGATCCCATCAGCCTGAGCGACATCAAGCAGATCCCCGGCGTGACCAGCATCGTCTGGGCGCTGCACGACAAGATGCCCGGCGAGATCTGGGAGATCGACGAGATCCAGAAGGTAGCCGATCAGATCCACGCCTACGGCTTTGACATGGACGTGGTCGAGTCGGTCAACGTCCACGATGACATCAAGATCGGCCTGCCCACCCGCGACAAGTACATCGAGAACTACAAGCAGTGCATCCGCAATCTGTCCAAGTTCGGTGTCAAGGTCATCTGCTACAACTTCATGCCGGTGTTCGACTGGACCCGTACCGATCTGTTCCACCCCGTGGGCGACGGCTCCACTGCACTGTTCTATGAGAAGGACAAGATCAAGGGCGATTACAAGGCTATGGCTGAGTACATCATGTCCTTCACTGAGAAGTATAACATGACCTTCCCCGGCTGGGAGCCGGAGCGCATGGCAAAGCTGGACGAGCTGTTCAAGGCTTACGCCCCTGTCACCAAGGAAAAGCTGTGGGAAAACCTGAAGTACTTCCTGGAAGCACTGATGCCCACCTGCCATGAGTGCGGCATCAAAATGGCTATCCATCAGGATGATCCCCCTTGGGATATCTTCGGCCTGCCCCGTCTGCTGGTGGATGCTGAGAGCATCGACCGCTTCCTGAGCATGGTGGATGATCCGTACAACTGCCTGACCCTGTGCACCGGCAGCCTGAACGCAAACCCCAACAACAACTGTGCCGAGATCGTGCGCAAGCACTGCGACCGCATTGCCTTTGGTCACATCCGCAACATCCACCACTTCCCCAACGGCGACTTCTCCGAGGCTGCTCACCGCGACTGCTGCGGCGAGACCGGCATCATCGAGGTGCTGCGTGCTTACCATGACTGCGGCTTTGAGGGCTACATCCGTCCCGACCACGGCCGTCAGCTGTGGGAGGAAGGCCCCGGCAACTGCCGCCCTGGTTACGGCAAGTATGACCGTGCTCTGGGCGTTCAGTACATGCTGGGTGTCTGGGATCTGCTGGATCGTCTGGATGAAGAGAAAAAGAAGGGCTGATAAATATGAAGCTGTCTGAGATCAAAAACGGCAATCTGTCCGCCGAGTGGGCAGAGAAGGGCTATGAGCTGCCCAAATTCGATATCGAGGCTGTCAAGGCCAAGACCCACGCCGAACCCACCTGGGTGCACTTCGGCGCAGGCAATATCTTCCGTGCATTCCCGGCTGCCATCCTGAACGATGCGCTGAACACCGGCAAGTATGACCGCGGTGTCATCGTGGCCGAGAGCTTTGACTACGAGATCATCGACAAGGCTTATCGTCCCTACGACAATATGAGCCTGCTGGTCTGCCTGAAGTCCACCGGCGAGATCGAGAAGAAGGTGGTGGCTTCCGTTACCGAGAGCCTGAAGGCTGACTACTCCTTCGGCGAGGACTGGGCACGTCTGGTGGAGATCTTCCAGAACCCCAGCCTGCAGATGATCTCCTTCACCATCACCGAGAAGGGCTACGGCGTTGCTCCTGCTGATCTGGAACGCGGCCTGACCCCCGTGCTGGCCATGGGCAAGGTCACTGCTCTGCTGTACGAACGCTTCAAGGCCGGCAAGCTGCCCCTGACCGTCCAGAGCATGGATAACTGCTCCCACAACGGCGATAAGGTCAAGAACGCTGTCCACGCCTATGCTGCCAAGTGGGTGGAGCAGGGTCTGGTGCCCGCCGAGTTCCTGGCCTATGTGCAGGACGAGACCAAGATCACCTTCCCGTGGAGCATGATCGACAAGATCACCCCGCGCCCGGATGCCAAGGTCCAGCAGATGCTGGCCGACGACGGCTTTGAGGACAACTACACCATCGTCACCGAGAAGCACACCTTCACCGCTCCCTTCGTCAACGCCGAGGAGACCCAGTACCTGTGCATCGAGGATCACTACACCAATGGCCGTCCTCCGCTGGAGCTGGGCGGTGTGCTGTACTGCGACCGCGAGACCGTGGACAAGATCGAGAAGATGAAGGTGTGCACCTGCCTGAACCCGCTGCACACTGCCATGTCCATCTATGGCTGCATGCTGGGTTACACCCTCATCTCCGCCGAGATGGCCGATGAAGACCTGCGTGCCTTCATCCAGAAGATCGGTTACATCGAGGCAATGCCTGTGGTCGTTGATCCCGGCGTGCTGAACCCCTACGAGTTCATCGGCGCTGTCATCAACCGCCGTCTGCCCAACCCCTTCATGCCGGATGCTCCCCAGCGTATCGCAACCGATACCTCCCAGAAGCTGGCCATCCGCTTTGGTGAGACCATCAAGGCCTACGAGGCACGCGGTCTGGACAAGAGCAACCTGATCCTGATCCCGCTGGTGCTGGCAGGCTACGCCCGCTACCTGAAGGGCATCGATGACAACGGTCAGGCCTTTGAGCCTTCCACCGATCCGCTGCTGACTGAGCTGCAGGCCATCGTTGCTCCGCTGGAGGTCAAGGAAGGCGAGCAGGACTTCAGCTGCCTGAAGAAGCTGTACAGCCGTGTTGACGTGTTCGGCGTGGATCTGTATGCCGTTGGTCTGGGCGAGAAGATCGAGGCAATGGCCAAGGAGCTGTTTGCAGGCCCCGGCGCTGTGCGCAAGACCCTGCACAAGTATACGCTTGCCCGCTGATCGGCTGACGCAATAACATAAGCTATCTTCGCACCCGCGCTGCGCTTTGCTTTGCCGCAGCGTGGGTCTTTATAAAAGAAAAGAACTGCTGAACGAAATGTCAGCAGTTCTTTTTTGCGTGTGCATATTTTTGGGTTTAGCCTTTTCTGCAGTCGTGCAGCTTTTCTTTGGGCAGGATGCCGGCCAAAAACTTCCACACCGCTTCCATGCGGTCGTTCAGTAAGTAAGCTTTCTCTTTCTCTACGTAGAGGTACACCGCATTGTCCGTGCGGTAGGCGCAGTAAAAGCTGTCCCATGCGTGGCGGCTGGTGGGTTCGGGCTTGTCCTGCTGGCCGTACATCCACACAGCAATGCCGGTGTCGGCCAGCTCCACACGGTAGAAGGCACGCGGCAGGTGCATCTGTTTGATCTGCCGGGAAACGCTGCGGAAGAACGAGTAAAAGTAGCTCACCGGCAGGCCGATGCCCACAATGGCAAGCACAGCAGCCAGCAGCCCGGCACCCGAGCGCTTGCCCAGCTGCGAAAGGCAGACGGCGGCAAAAGCCAGCATGATGGCGGCAAAAACAGCGGGACGCAGCCATGCTTTGCGGTGATGGAATGCATCGAACACGGCAAAATCGCGGAAGCCCTGCTCACCCATGGTGGTGGAAACGGAGATGGTCTGGGACATAAAGTCGCCTCCTTTGTATTTATAGGCATCGTACCACAATTGCGCGGTTTAGGCAAGAGAAAAACATGCAAACCTTGCCAATCCGGCCCAAAGCGTGGTACAATAAATCGTTACCAAACGAAAGGAGGCGGCAGGCTTTGCAGCACCGCAAGCGGCAGATCACCCTCAAGCAGCGCATGGGCTTGTGTCTGGCAGCATTTTTTGCGGCCTTTGCCATGCAGCTTACGCTCAATGGCTACCAGTCCAGAGCAGTGCAGGCAGTACAGGACGCGCAGATGGGCTGCTTCAACGCCATCAGCCGCTTTCAGGGCGGTGTGGAAAGCTCTATTTCCGTGCTGGAGAACTACCGCTGGGAGAACAGCGAGCCGGAGGAGATCATTGACCGGCTGCAGTCGGCATCTTCCACCTGCAACGCATGGCTCTGGCGCATCGGTACCAGCCTGAACAGTCTGGAAAGCGTCAGCGATGAGCAGTGGGTGCTCTACAGCGCAGTGGATACGGTCTATCAGACCTACACCGGCCTGCTGGATGAGCTGGAAAACGACCTGCTCAGCGGCAACGATGCCGCAGCTTCCCAGCTGTATTATGCAAAGGTGGTGCCCTGCGGCGATTACCTGAGCCAGTACACCCTGCAATTGCTGGAAACCGCCATTCAGGATTCCCAGACCACCTACACCACCATCTCGGCCCTGAACGAGCGCATCACCATGCTGCAGACGGTGGTGGTGGCGCTGTGCGTGGCGCTGGGCTGCGTTACCGGTTTGCTGGTCATGCGTCTGCTCACGCCGGTGCAGCAGATGATTGCAGCCTCCCGCGCCATTGGCAAAAGTGAGTTCGACACCCCGGACATCCCGCTGCCCAAGCAGACGGAGATCGCTCAGCTGGCCGAGTCCTTCAACATCATGAAGCACTCCATGGCCCAGCAGGTGACCACCCTGCAGGAGAAAAACGAAATCGAGCGGGAGCTGCACCGCCAGAAGACCGAAGCACTGGAGCTGCAGAACCGCATGGAGCGCAGCCGGCTGCAGCAGCTGCGCAGCCAGATCGACCCGCACTTTCTGTTCAACACCCTGAATGTGATCCAGCAGACCGCCGGTACCGAGACGGCCTACCGTACGCAGGCGCTCATCATGGCGCTTTCGCACCTGCTGCGCTATAGCCTGATGAGCAACGATGAACAGGTGCCGCTCTCCCGTGAGGTGCGCATCGTGGATGAATATTACTCCATCTACCATGTCCGCTTTGGTGAGCGGGTGCGTATGGAGTGGCGCATTTCCGATTCGCTGGATCTTACCGAGACCATGGTGCCGTCCTTTATTTTACAGCCCATCGTGGAAAATGCCTTCAAGCACGGCATCTGCCCCAAAGAGGAGGGCGGTGTGGTGCGCATCCGCGTGAACCCTCTGCGGGAGAAGGGACTGCTGTGCATCCGCGTGGTGGATAACGGCGTGGGCATCCAGCCGGATCAATTACGACAGCTGCGCGGGGCGCTCAGCCAGCCCGGTGAGCGCTGGGAGCATATCGGCATTTATAATGTTGCGGCCCGCCTGCGTCTGCTGGATCGGAACAGCCGCTTTGTGATACGGTCCCATCCGGGACGCGGTACGGCGGTGGTGCTGTATCTGCCATTGGTGGAGAATGAGGAGGAGTTTGAGGAATGATTCGTCTGTTGATCGCGGATGATGAAGCACTGGAACGGGAAACGCTGGCGGACATCGTGGCCCGCCGCTTTGAGCACGAAGTGACCATCGAGACTGCCGAGAACGGCCGCAAGGCAGCGGATACGGCGGTGCTGTGGGGCGCAGACCTGATCCTGATGGACATTGAGATGCCCGGTATGAACGGTCTGGATGCAGCCCGCGCCGTGCTGGAACAGCGCCCGGAGTGCAAGGTGATCTTTGTTACGGCCTACAGTCTGTTCCAGTACGCCCACGAGGCCATGCATCTGGGTGCCTGCGATTATCTGCTCAAGCCGGTGAACCCGGACGAAGTGGAAGCTTCCATCCGCAAGGCCATCCGTCAGATCGAGGCGGGCCGCCGCCTTGCAGAGCTGGCTCCGGTGGAACCGGAGCCGGAAGCTGACCCGGAGAGCGATGCCGCCGAAGCAGGGGAGAACGACCGCAATGCACTGGTCATGGCCCATGTGCGCAAGTATATGGAGGATAACTATATGTTCGACCTCTCGCTGGACAGTGTGAGCGAGATCCTGCATATCAGCCCGGCGTATCTCTCGGCACAGTTCAAGAAGTACCAGAAGATGAACTTTCTGGACTGCCTGACCGAGCTGCGTATCAACGCTGCCAAGGAGCTGCTCACCGACCCGTTCCGTTCGGCAGCAGAGGTAGCTTCCATGGTGGGCTACGAGGATTCCAGCTATTTTGCCCGCACCTTTAAAAAACGCACCGGCATGACCCCCACCCAGTACCGCAGGGAAGCGGCCAAGGCTGCACGGGAGGCCCGTCTGTGACCCGCCGCCAGATGCTCACCGCCCTGTTCGGCGCGGCGGTGCTGGCACTGCCGGTGGCGGGCTGCGGCCATCAGCCGGTGCAGGACGAGCCGGGGGCGGAACTGATCCTGCGCTATGCGGAGAACCAGCCGAAGGATTATCCTACTACGCAGGCGGCGCTGGCCTTTGCGGATCTTGTGGCCCAGCGCACCGATGGCCGCGTGAAAGTGCTGGTGTACAGCGGGGGAGAACTTGGCGCGGAACAGAGCGTGATCCAGCAGATGCAGTTTGGCGGCATTGACTTCTCCCGCGTGTCCCTCAGCCAGCTGGCAGAGTATGAGCCGGCGCTGAGCGTATTGCAGCTGCCGTACCTTTACACCGACGCTGACCAGATGTGGCGCGTGCTGGATGGGTCCATCGGTGACGAATTTCTCTCCATGCTGGAGTCGCTGGAGCTGACGGGACTGTCATGGTTTGATGCCGGTGTGCGCAGCATCTACACCCGGCAGAAGGTGACAGGCCTTGCGGATCTGCAGGGCCTGACCATCCGCGTGCAGGAATCGGACATGATGAGCGAAATGATCACCGACCTCGGCGCAAAGCCGGTAAAGGTAGTGTACAGCAAGGTGTATGCCGCTCTGCACAACGGCGAGATCGATGGTGCGGAGAACAGCTGGCCCAGCTACGAGGCCATGGGTCACTACGAGGTGGCACCGTATTTCCTGAAGGACGAGCACACCCGCGTGCCGGAAGTGCAGCTGGCAAGCCCCATGGTGATGGAAAAGCTGGCCGCACTGGACGAGCGCTACCCGGAGATCATCCGCCTGTGTGCCCGGGAGAGCGCCAAGGTGGAGCGCAGGATCTGGGCGCAGCAGGAGGCGGAATCGGAAAGTGATCTGCGTGCAGCAGGCATTGAGGTGACAGAGCTGGACGAAGAAGAAAAGGCGAGGTTCCGTGCTGCTGTGCAGCCGATGTATGATCGGTTTGCCCAGCAGGGCGAATTGATCGCCCGCATCCGGCAGGCATAAGCCCCACAGCAAAGCCCGGAAAAGATGGGCAAAGAAATCAGGAAAACAGAATAAAGAACCGGCAAAGCGCTGTGTGCTCTGAACCCCAAAGGGAAGGGCATCCAGCGCTTTGCTTCTATCTGGAATACAGAAATGTATCCATCTGTTAGGCGAAGGTGCACAAACAAAAAGCAAAGCACTTGGCATTTTTCACAAAAGAAATTCTGACATTTTTTCAAAAAACAGGACATTTTTTGAAAGCCCTTGTTTCGTTTAAAAAATTTGCTAAAGTGTGTACAGTAAATGAACGGCATGCGGGTCCTGTGCAGACCGTGCTGTTCGGGAGATTTAAGGAGGACGATTTATTATGAAAAAGATCACTCGTCGCAGCTTTCTGGCAGCAGCCGGTGTTTCCGCCGCTGCTCTGGCTCTGACCGCATGTGGTGGCTCCAGCAATTCTGCTGCTGCTTCCACCTCTACCGCAGCTTCTTCCACCGCAGCTTCTGCTGCTGGTGATGCTACTGCTGCTGCAAACGATCCCAAGGTGACTCTGGTCTACGCCGAGGTCAACCCGCTGGATACCATCGTTGGTCAGACCGCTACCCACTTCAAGGAGAAGGTCGAGGAGCTGACCGGCGGTTCCGTCGTCATCGACGTGCAGGCTTCCGGCGTTCTGGGTTCTGAGAACGACGTTCTGGATGCAATTCTGGGCGGTTCTACCTCCATCGATATGAGCCGTATCTCCGCTTTCGCACTGACCAGCTACGGCTGCAACAAGTCCAAGCTGCTGTCTATCCCCTTCACCTTCGAGAACCGCGCACACTTCTGGAACTTCGCCAACAGCGATCTGGCACCTGAGTTCCTGAACGAGCCTCAGGAGCTGGGCCTGCCCGTTCGTGGTGTCTTCTACGGCGAAGAGGGCTTCCGTCACTTCTTCACGGTCAACCCGGTTTCCGGCATCGATGATTTCAAGGGCCTGAAGCTGCGCGTGTCCAACGACCCCGTCATGAACGGCCTGGTCGAGGGTCTGGGCGCTAACCCCACCGTCGTTTCCTTCGGTGAGCTGTACAGCGCACTGCAGACCGGCGTTGTGGATGGTGCTGAGCAGCCCATCGCAAACTACAAGTCCAATGCATTCCCCGAGGTTGCCAACAACCTGATCCTGGACGGCCACACTCTGGGCGCTGTTCAGGCTGTTATCACTGATAACGCATGGGGCAAGCTGACCGAGAACCAGCAGGCTGCCATCATGGAGGCCGGTGCTGATACGCAGGCCTTCAATGCAGACCTGTCCGAGACCGCTGAGAACAAGGTTCTGGATGAGCTGAAGAGCTCCGGCTGCAATGTCGTGGATGTTCCCGATAAGGCACCTTGGCAGGAAGCTTGCCAGAAGGTCATCAGCGAGAACACCTCCGATCAGGCTGAGCTGTATCAGCAGCTGCTGGACATGAAGGCATAATTGAAAAAGCCTTTCCTGTTCTGAGATAGTATATAGCCCGGCGGGGGACTACGGGATACGCCCGCAGACCTGCCGGGCTTTTTATATGGAGGAATTCATATGCCGAAAATCTTTACCACTTTGGATAAGATCAAGCCGGTGTACGACATCACCTACAAAGTGGTCCTGTTTATCTGCAAGCTGCTGCTGATCGCAGATATCCTCATCACTACCATGTCGGTCATCGGTCGTTACGTCTCGTTCATCCCGGACCCGGCATGGTCGGAAGAGGTTGTGCTGACCTGTATGAGCTACATGGCCGTGCTGAGTGCTGCTCTGGCCATCCGCCGCGGTGCCCATATCCGCATGACTGCGTTTGACGTGTATCTGCCCAAAATCGCCGTCAAGGTGCTGGATATTCTGGCCGATCTTGCCGTGTGCATTCTGGGTGTCATCATGATGGTGGTCGGCTGGAACTATGCCACCACTCTGGGCGGCCGCGGCTTCTACGTGTCCATGCCCTGGCTGAGCCGCTTCTGGATGTACTTCCCGGTGCCGCTGGCCGGTGTTGCCATGATCATCTTCGAGATCGAGGCACTGTACAACCACATCAAGAGCATTTTTGTAAAGGAGGAAGTGTAATATGACAGTTCAGACACTGGCAATCATTGTCCTTCTTGTCAGCTTCTTTGTAATGATCTTCCTGCGTTTCCCCATTGCATACGCCGTTGGTCTTTCCAGCGTGCTGTGCATGATGGTGCAGGGTCAGGCACTGACCGATGTCTGCCGTCTGATGGTCAAGGGCATCTCTTCCTTCAGCCTGATGGCCGTGCCGTTCTTCATCACCATGGGCGTACTCATGGGCTCCGGCGGCATTTCTGAAAAGCTGATCGCTCTGGCTGATGCCTGCGTGGGCTGGATGCGCGGCGGCATGGCAATGGTCAACATCGTTGCTTCCTACTTCTTCGGCGGTATTTCCGGTTCTGCATCTGCAGATACCGCTTCCATCGGCTCCATCATGATCCCCATGATGGTCGATCAGGGCTACGATGCCGACTTCTCCACTGCTGTTACCATCACCTCCTCCTGCGAGGGTCTGCTGGTTCCTCCGAGCCACAACATGGTCATTTATGCCACCACTGCCGGCGGCATCTCGGTCGGCAGCCTGTTCCTGGCAGGTTATCTGCCCGGTGCTCTGCTGGCCATCGTCCTGATGATCGGTTCCTACATCATCTCGGTCAAGGAGAATTACCCCAAGGGCTCTCCGTTCAGCATCAAGGGCTTCGTTAAGCAGCTGGGCACTTCCATCTGGGCACTGGCCGCTGTTATTATCGTTGTGTTCGGCGTTGTTGGCGGTGTGTTCACCGCTACCGAGTCTGCAGCTATTGCAGTTATCTACTCTCTGTTCGTGTCGGTGTTCGTCTACAAGGGTCTGGACTGGAAGGGTGTCTGGCATGCACTGGATGAGTGCGTGAACACTCTGTCCATCGTGCTGATCCTGATCGCCACCTCTGCAGTCTTCGGCAACTGCCTGACCATGCTGCATGTGCCGGATCTGGCTGCAAATGCCATTACCAGCGTCACCGATAACCCCTACATCATCGCTCTGCTGATCGATTTGATCATCTTGGTTCTGGGCTGCATCATGGATATGGCTCCCATCATCCTGATCGCTACTCCCATCCTGCTGCCCATCGCAACCTCCATCGGTATCGATCCCATCCAGTTCGGTATCATTGTGGTTCTGAACTGCGGCATCGGCCTGCTGACTCCTCCTGTCGGCGCTGTGCTGTTCATCGGCTCTGCCGTTGCAAAGCGCCCGATGGAAAAGGTCGTCAAGGCGACCCTGCCGTTCTACCTGTGCATGTTCGTTGCACTGCTGCTGCTGACCTTCATCCCCGACATCAGCCTGGCGATCCCCAAGCTGCTGGGCGGCTACGTCAGCCCCATCACCAACCCGCTGGGTCCTGTGTTCATCCACTGATGGCCTGACGGCGTAAGGTAAAACCGTTAAAGTCCTCTGCATGAAAGTGCAGGGGACTTTTTTGTATGCTAAAAACTTTATTTTCCCTCTTGCATTCTGTCGGAATCGTGCTATAATAGTAAGGCAATCGTTTCCAAGGCCGCTCGACGGGGTAGCCGATATTGAAGGTTGTGATGGGCACATACATTTATAATATGGCCCCAATAAGTCAGAACCAGAAATGAGGTGAAAAGAATGAAACAGGGTATCCATCCGAACTACGTTGACTGCACCATCACCTGCGCATGCGGCAACGTCATTAAGACTCGTTCCACCAAGCCTGAGATCCACGTCGAAGTTTGCTCCAAGTGCCATCCTTTCTACACTGGCAAGCAGAAGCTGGTTGACTCCGGCGGACGTGTTGAGCGCTTCAACAAGCGTTTCGGCCGTAAGTAATTATGGTTTTCTGAGCACCGTTTCCTTTGGGAGACGGTGCTTTTTTGCTGCCTTTTTGGTATATGAAAGGGCGGCCTTAATCATTCTTAAGAATTCTTTTTGCATCCCGCCACAGGATTGTCTTATTTTTTACACATTTTCGGTCTAAAATATACCAGCATTGAACTAGATGAAAAAGGAGCGTTTGCTGTGATCGAAGTATCGCATCTGAGCAAAAAGTATGGCACGCACCCTGCCATTGAAGATTTGTCCTTTACGGTGGGCGACGGCCAGATCTTCGGCCTGCTCGGCCCAAACGGCGCGGGCAAATCCACGATCATGAATATCCTCACCGGCTACCTTGCCCCCACCTCCGGTGAAGTGAAGGTGGCGGGCTTCAGCCTGCCGGAGCAGGCCCGGCAGGCCAAGGCCTGTGTGGGCTATCTGCCCGAGCAGCCGCCGCTCTACCCGGAAATGACGGTGCAGGAATATCTGGATTTTGCTGCAGAGCTGAAAGGCATCAAAAAGAAGGCCGACCGCAAAGAACAGGTGCGCAAAGCTGCCCGCCGCACCGGGCTGGAAGAGGTGCTGCCCCGGCTCATCCGCAGTCTGTCCAAGGGCTACCGCCAGCGCGTGGGCATTGCGCAGGCGCTGCTGGGCGCGCCGCAGCTCATCATTCTGGACGAGCCTACCGTAGGCCTTGACCCTGCACAGGTCATCGAGATCCGCAGACTCATTCAGGAACTGGGCAAGACCCATACGGTCATTTTGTCCAGCCACATCCTCAGCGAGGTGCAGGCGGTGTGCAGTCAGGTACTGATCCTGTCCAAGGGGCATTTGGTGGCGGTGGGTGCGCCGGAACAGCTGGCCGAAAAGCTGAACCCCGGCAGCCGTCTGCGCGCTACCGCTCTGGGCGGGGGGAAGACCGTGCTGAAAACAGTCGGCTCCATTCCGGGCATCCGCAAGGTGGAGATCGAATCCGAGGCCGACGGACAGGTGACCTTTACCGCAGAAAGTGCCGATGCTTCTGACCGCCGTGCCGAGGTGTCCCGCGCCCTTTCGCAGGCCGGATGCACGGTGCTGGCGCTGGCAGCGGAAAACAGGACGCTGGAGGAAGTGTTCCTTGCACTGACCGAAAACGAGTCTGAAACACCATCGGATGAAGGGGAGGAGAAAACGGAATGACCGCCATTTTAAAACGCGAAATCCGCAGCAGCTTTCATGGCATGATCGGCTACGTGCTCACCGCCTTTATGCTGGCGGCAACGGCCATCTATTTTGTTGCCCTGAATCTGGGCTACGGCCTGACGGATTTTGGCTATTACACGCTTTACCGCACCACGTTTGTGCTGCTTTTGTATATCCCGGTGCTCACCATGCGCTCCTTTGCAGAGGAACGCCGCACCCGCACCGATCAGCTGCTGCTTACCAGCCCGGTGTCTGTGTGGGAGATCGTGCTGGGCAAATTCTTTGCCCTGTGCGTCATCTTTGCACTGCCGTGCCTTGCCGATGCGGTCATGATCCTTGTACTGGCCGCACTGGGTGCCACCGGCACGGCCACGCTGGCAAACTTGGCCGCTCTGCTGTGCTATTATCTCATGGGCTGCGCCGCCATTGCCATTGGCGTGTTTCTTTCCAGCCTGACCGAGAATCAGATCATTGCTGCGGTGGCAGGTGTTGCCGCACTGCTGCTGGCCTACATGATGCCCAGCCTGCGCAGCATGTTCACCGCAGGCAGCGCAGTGGCGCTGGCCCTGTTCACCGCCATTGCGGCAGTGCTCAGTGTGGTGGCAGGTCTGCGTACCCGCAGCTTTACGCTGGGCTGCCTGACCTTTGCGGGCTGCTGTGTGGTGCTGACGGCACTGTTCCTGCTGCAGAGCAGCTGGCTGACTGAAGCGTTCAGCGCGGTGCTCAGCGGGCTGTGCCTGTTCACGCCGTTTGAAGAGTTTGTCAACAACAGCTTTTCCATCCCGACGCTGGTGTACTACCTGACCGTGACCATGCTGTTTTTGTTCTTCACGGCGCAGGGGCTGGAAAAGCGCCGCTGGAACTGAGGGAAGGGGAACAACATGAAAAATTTCAAAGTTTCTTCCTCCGCAAACGGCAAGGTGTTCCGCAATGGGCTGTACTCCACGGCCATTCTGGCAGCAGCCATCGTGTTGGCCGTGCTGATCAACCTGCTGGTGGGGGCCATCCCGAAAAAATACACCGAGTTCGACCTCTCTGCCGCCAAAATGTACACGCTGGGCGACAGCTCCAGACAGCTGATGCAGAGCCTGGATCAGGACGTGACTGTTTATTATCTCTGTGAGACCGGCAGCGAGGATGCCATTATCACCAAGCTGCTGGATCACTACGCCGACGAGAGCGGTCACTTCCACTGGGAGCAGAAGGACCCGGCGCTTTACCCGACCTTTGCAGCGCAGTACGGCGCAGAGAATGCATCCACCGGCAGTCTGATCGTGGTCAGCGGTGAGAACAGCGAAGTGCTGAACGCCGCCGAACTTTACGAGTACGATTACTCCGATTACTACACCACCGGCGCTGCCAACGTGACCTTTGGCGGCGAAAAGCAGATCAGCTCTGCCATCTACAAGCTGACTGCCGCAGCAGAAAGTCATGCCTACTACACCACCAACCACGGCGAGCAGGCGCTTACCTCCTCGCTGACCGAGGCGCTCAAGGCGCAGAATATCGATGCCCAGCCGCTGGATCTGCTCACCGGCACCATCCCGGAGGACTGTGATCTGCTCATCATCAGCGACCCCGCTTCGGATTTTGCAGCTGACGGCCTTGTGGATGAGATCGCGCAGCTGCAGGCCTATCTGGAAAACGGCGGCAAGGTGCTGCTGACCACCAGCGGCTATACCGAAACGCCCAATCTGGATGCAGTGATGGCACAGTTCGGCCTTGCGCGTGAGCCGGGCCTTGTGGTGGAGGGCGATGCGGGCCACGCGCTGTACGGCTACCCGTACTCGCTGTTCCCGGACTACGCGGCCGCCGACGAAAGCACCGCGCTGGACGGCGTGAATCAGAGCACCCATGTGATGCTCTCGGTGGCACAGGGCATCACCATTACCGAGACAGACGATGTGACGGCGGAGCCGCTGCTGTATACCACCGAGGATGCCTACAGCAAGCAGGACTTTGATGCCAGCTCTTCTTCCGCAAAGGAAGCCGGCGATACCGACGGCCCGTTCTCGCTGGCCGTATGGGCGCGCAATGACTCCACCGGTGCCGAGGTGATCTGGATCGGCTGCCCCAACATGGACAACGAGCAGGTGTACCAGTCCATCCCGGGCAACCTGACCTTCCTGCAGGGCTGTGCCGCTTCGCTGGTAGGGCAGAGCCTGCTCATCGACACCAAAGCACTGGAAGCTGCACCCATCACGGTCCCGGCTTCCGCATCCATGACGCTGGGCATGGTGTTCGTATTCGTGCTGCCCGCAGCAGTGCTCATTGCAGGTGCTGTGGAGGTGCTGCTGCGTCGCCGCAGGTAAGGGGGCACTGCCATGAAAACAAAACAGCGCACCCTTGCGGTGCTTCTGGTGCTGGTGCTTGTGCTGGGCGGGCTGCTGTGGTTTGTCAGCCGCAGCAATGCCGCAGAAGAGGCTGCTTCCAGCGCCGCCGCAGAGGGCAGCATCCTGCTTTCTTCTTTTGCGGCAGGCGATGTGACCAGCATCCGGTATGCCTATGGCGGCGAAACGCTTACCCTAAATTACGATTCCGGCAGCTGGACGCTGGCGGATGACCCGGACTATCATCTGGATGTATCTGCCTGCAATACCATGGTCACGGCGCTGGCATCCCTGAACGCCAAACGTCAGCTCACGGCTCAGCCCGGCGAGGACTACGGCCTTGCCGACCCGGCTGTTACGGTCACGGTGACGGCGGCAGGCGAGACGAATACCTTTGCCTTTGGCACCGAGAACCCGGTCACAGGAGATCTGTACGTGCAGAAGGCAGGGGACGATGCCGTGTACACCGTTTCTGGCAACAAGGCGGCCTGCTTTGAGCTGACCAAAGCGGACCTTTTTGGCGCGTTCAACCCGGCGGGACTGACAGCCTCCGCGCTGGAAAGTGTTTCCATTATGACGGGCAGCGGCACCCTTGCACTGAATGCAGTCTCTGAGCCTGCGGAAGCGGAGAGCGATTCCTCGGAAAGTGCGGCCGATTCCACCACCTATCAGACCGTGTGGCGGCTGGCCGATGAACCCTTTGCCGATCTGGACGACAGCAAGGTGCAGAGCATCCTCTCTGCTCTGGCAGGCTATGTGACCGCACAAATCACGGATGCCGACCCTTCGGCCTATGGCTTTGCTGCACCGCTTGCAACGGTGCGGGCCGCCTCTGCCGATGGGACCGTGACCCTCCACTACGCCGAAAATGCAGACGGCTGCTGGATGATGGTGGAGGGGGACAGTTCCGTCTATGCGGTTGACCTTGACACTGTGCAGGCCCTTCTGATAACGGCCGCTGCCTTAAAAGCGGAATAAAAACCTTTGCGCGCCGTATGCGGAAAGCCCGCTGCGGCGCATGTTTTTTTGTTGCGGCGTGTAAAGCTTCGGCAAACATTGGCAGAGTGATTGACATTTCAGCAAAGATTGATTAAGATAGACGAGACAGGGCAGAATAACTGCGCAATATAAGAGCCTGCTTTTGCAGGTTCTCCGGTCGTCATGGATGTTGTGCGGGGCTGGGTCGCCCTGGTACGAGGGATGGGGCATGGCCCTGTCTTTTTTCGTATCTGAGTTACAAGGAGGATAAAGTAAAAAATGGACAACTCGGTGATCGTTTCACTGCGGGATATCGTAGTGGAATTTGACGGTCAGCGCATTCTGGATGGGCTGAACCTCGACATCCATGACAAAGAGTTCGTGACGCTGCTGGGCCCTTCCGGCTGCGGCAAAACCACCACCCTGCGTCTGATCGCAGGTTTTCTGGAACCCAATTCCGGCAAAGTGCTGCTGAAAGGTGAGGACATTACCGGCGTGCCGCCCTATAAGCGCCCGGTGAACACCGTTTTTCAGAAATACGCACTGTTCCCGCACCTGAACGTGTTCGAGAACGTGGCCTTCGGTCTGCGGCTCAAAAAGATGGACGAAGAGACCATCCGCCGCAAGGTGCGCAACATGCTGGAAGTTGTTGGCCTGAAAGGCTTCGAGCGCCGCAGCATCAGCCAGATGTCCGGCGGCCAGCAGCAGCGCGTGGCCATCGCCCGCAGTCTGGTGAACGAGCCGGAGATCCTTCTGCTGGACGAACCCCTTGGCGCATTGGACCTCAAGCTGCGCAAGGAGATGCAGCTGGAGCTGAAGCGCCTGCAGCGCGAAATGAACATTACCTTTATTTATGTTACCCACGATCAGGAGGAAGCCCTTACCATGTCCGATACCGTCGTGGTCATGAACGGCGGCAAGGTGCAGCAGATCGGCACGCCGGAGGATATTTACAATGAGCCGAAGAATGCCTTTGTTGCAGACTTCATTGGCGATTCCAACATCGTGGACGGCGTGATGCACCGGGATTTTCTGGTGTCCTTCTCCGGCGTGGACTTCCCCTGTGTGGACCGCGGCTTTGCCCGTGAACAGAGCGTGCAGGTAGTGGTGCGCCCCGAGGACATCGAGGTGGTCTCTCCTGTGGAAGGCCAGCTTGTCGGCGTTGTGAACGATGTCATCTTCAAGGGTGTCCACTTTGAGATGCATGTGGAGTGCGAGGGCCGCGAATGGCTGATCCATTCCACCCGCGCCTGCACCCCCGGTGAGACCATTGGTATGCGCATCGGCCCCAACGAGATCCACATTATGGCGCGTTCAGAGGGGTGAGCCGCAATGATGAAGATTTACGATAAAAAGCTGGCCTATCCGTACTTTGTATGGATGACGCTGTTCACAGTGGTGCCTTTGATCATCGTGGTGTACTATGCATTTACGGATGCAAACGGAGCTTTCACGCTGGATAACCTCACCTCCATCAGCGGCTACGGCTCTGTGTTTGCCCGCAGCCTGCTGCTGGCCCTCATTGCCACGGTCATTTGTCTGGTCATTGCGTTCCCGGTGGGCTATTTTCTTTCCCGCCTGCGGGTGAACAAGCAGCACATCATGCTCATGCTGGTTATGCTGCCCATGTGGATGAACTTCCTGCTGCGCACCTATGCATGGATGGGCCTGCTCAGCATCAACGGCCCGGTGAACGCTGTTCTGGGCGTGTTCGGCCTTGGCCCCTTCAATATACTCAACACCTCCGGCGCGGTGGTGCTGGGCATGGTGTATAACTATGTGCCCTATATGATCCTGCCGCTGTACACCAGCATGACCAAGATCGACCAGAGCCTGGTGGAAGCTGCGCAGGATCTGGGCGCTTCCACCACCAAGACCCTTCTCCGGGTGCTCATTCCCATGAGCGTGCCCGGCATCAGCACCGGCATCACCATGGTGTTCGTCCCGGCGGTGTCCACCTTTGTTATCAGCCGTATGCTGGGCGGCGGCTCCAACCTGCTCATTGGCGATCTGATCGAGATGCAGTTTCTGGGCAACAGCTACAATCTGAACGTGGGTTCTGCCATGAGCCTTGTGCTGATGATCATTGTGCTGCTGTGCATGAGCTTCACGTCCAGCTTTGACGAAGATGAAATGGAGGGCGTGTCCTGATGAAAACGAAACATCTGCGCCTGATGCAGCGCGTCTATATCGTGCTGTTTTTCTGCTTCATGTACCTGCCCATTGCATACATGATCGTATTCAGCTTCAACCAGTCCAAGGGCTATTCGCTCTTCACCGGCTTTACCCTCAAGTGGTACTCCAGCCTGCTGCACAACTCCTCCATCCTGCATGCGCTGCTGGTCTCGCTGGAAGTGGCTCTGATCTCTGCGGTCATTGCCACTGTGCTGGGTACAGCGGCAAGTCTGGGCATTGCGTCCATGGGCCGCGGGAGCCGCCTTGTCGTCACCAACATCACCTATATCCCGGTGGTCAACCCGGAGATCATCACCGGCATCTCGCTCATGCTGCTGTTTGTGGCCTACCAGCGCTTTGCCGGGGGTGTCTCCTGGCTGCCGGATACCATCATGGGCTTCCCGACGCTGCTCATTGCGCATATCGCGTTCAATGTGCCATATGTCATCTTCAACGTCACGCCCAAGCTCAAGCAATTGGATATCAAGCTGTATGAGGCAGCGCTCGACCTTGGCTGCGACCCCAAGCAGGCCTTCTTCAAGGTCATCCTGCCGGAGATCAGCCCGGCCATCCTGTCGGCATTCCTCATCTGCCTGACCTATTCCATCGACGACTTCATGATCTCCTATTTCAACTGCGGCACGGTGGAAACGCTGCCCATCGCCATCTACTCCATGACCCGTAAAAAGGTCAGCCCGGAGATCTATGCGCTGTCCACCATCATGTTCGTGGTCATTCTGTGCATCATTCTGATCTCCAACGCAATGGAGAGCCGCAGCTACCGCCGCGACCAGAAGGCGCTGAGAGGGGAGGGCGTGTGATGAAACGTTTTGCTGTGTTGCTGCTGGCGCTGGCAATGGCGGTCTGCTGTGCAATGCCCGCCTTTGCCGCCGGCACCATCGAAGTCACCGAGGATGTCTCGGTATCGGACGATTACGACTGGACCCGCTTCAAGGGCCAGAACGTGGCCATCAATGTCTATAACTGGGGCGAGTACATCTCCAACGGCTCGGACGACAGCGTGGACGTGGTGGCGGCTTTTGAAAAGCTCACCGGCATCAAGGTGAACTACACCACCTTCGACTCCAACGAGTCCATGTACGCAAAGCTCAAGTCCGGTGCAGCCAACTACGATGTGGTCATTCCGTCGGATTACATGGTGGCAAAAATGATCGCCGAGGGGATGCTCAAGCCTCTGAACTACGACAATATCCCGAACTTCAAAAAGATCAATCAGGAATACGTGAATCCGGATTACGATCCGCAGAATGCCTACACCGTGCCCTATATGCTCTGCACCACCGGCATCATTTATAACACCACCATGGTGGACAAAGCGCCCACCAGCTGGGCCGACCTGTGGGACGAGCAGTACGCAGGCAATATCCTGATGTTCAACAACAGCCGCGATGCTTACGCCATTGCTGCTTTTAAGAGCGGCCACGATATCAACCCGCAGTCCACCGAAGAGGCGGATGAGGTGGTGGAAGAGCTGAAGGCTCAGAAGCCGCTGGTGCAGGCCTACGTCATGGACGAGATTTTTGATAAGATGATCGGCGGCGAGGCAGCCGTCGGTGTGTACTACTCCGGCGATGCCATCACCATGATCGACGATAATCCCGACCTTGCATGGGTGTTCCCGGAAGAAGGCAGCGTGCTTTCCGTGGACTGCATGACCATTCCTGCTGCCAGCGAACATCAGGAAGCTGCGGAAATGTTCATTAACTTCATGTGTGAGACGGATATCGGCAAGGCAAACGCCGAGTACATCGGCTACACCACCCCCATGCAGGATGTGTGGGAGGTGCTGGACGAGGATCTGAAGGAGAGCGAGATCGCTTATCCGTCCGAAGAGAAAGCCGCCAAGGAAAAGGTGTTCACTGCCCTGAGCGACGATGTGAACAGCGAGCTGGACGTGAAGTGGAGCGAAATGAAGAGCTACGACGAGGGTGGCAGCAGTTTGCTGTTCCTTGCGCTGCTGGCAGCCATGGTAGCGCTGGCCTGCTTCAACATCTGGCGCAAGGTCCGCAGGCGCAACCGCAATCAGTATTAAACGCAAAGGAGGCTGCTGCACAGAACAACGTGCAGTGGTCTCTTTTTATAGAAAGGAAAAACCATGGAACAGTTCTTTTACACCGAGACCATGACAGTCATGAACGCAGATGCCGACTTCCGCAGCCTGCTCAAGCCCAGCGCCCTGCTGCGCTATGTGGAGCAGATTTCGACAGACCACGCCCGCGCCTTTGGTATGGATGACCAGTTCTTCAAAGATCGCGGTGTGACCTTTCTGGTGGGCAAGCAGGCCCTGAAATTTGACCGCGTGCCCCAGCGTGCCGAAACGCTGACCCTTACCTCCCGGGCGCAGGTCAGCAAACACGGTTCGGTCAAACGCATCACCACCCTGACCGATGCCGAGGGCAAAGAGGTGGCTATGGTGGACTGCCGCTGGATCGTGGCAAGCCTTGCCGAGGGCCGTATCCTGCGGGAGCCGGGCTGGACGGTGGAGAATTTCTGGAACGATACGGTGGAGGACGAGCTGCCTTTGCAGCTGCACAAGTGCAAGGATGGTCTGACCAGCGCAGGGGAGTGGACGGTGCATTATTCCCAGTGCGATCTGAACGGCCATTTGAACAACGCATTCTATCTGGACCTTGTCTGCGATGCGCTGCCGCTGGAAGTGATGCGCAAAGGCCCCGTGACCTTTGCTTCTATCAACTACCACCGCGAGATCCCGATGGGAGAAACGGCAGAGGTGTTTTATGCTCCTTCGGCGGATGGCTGGTATGTGGTCGGAAAGCACAACGGCCAGACCAGCTTTGAGTGCTATCTGGAGGTGGGAAAGACAAACGTGTAAATCGTTGATTTCTCAAGAGAACCGCTGCGCCGCTTTTAGCTGAAAATAAGCGAGCAATGCAAAAAAGCGTCACCCGTGCAGAAAAAACGGCGCATTTTGAGAATTGCATCCTCTGAGGAACAGGGAGTACTCTTTTATTAGAAGGATCTTCTGATTGTCCAAAGGAGGATAAAACAAATGAAAAAACATCTCCGAGTCCTTGCGGCCGTTCTGGTACTGTGCTTCAGTCTGCTGTGCCCGGCGGCATCTGCCGCCAGTGTACAGACTGCGGCCTGCAAGCCGTCCACTGCAGCCGTTCAGACCATTTCTGCCGGCAAAAAGACGGAGCAGATGGTCTGGGTCCCAACGCACGGCGGCAAAAAATATCACAGCAAGTCTACCTGCAGCAATATGAAAGACCCGGAAAAGGTTACATTATCGACAGCAAAAGCGGAAGGCATCACTGCTTGCAAAAAGTGCTATTAAGAAAATAAAGAATGATCTGCAAAGCCCTTGCCGGAAATTTTCTGGCAGGGGCTTTATATGTGTCTACAAAAAGTTAACAAAAGAAATTACAGAAAAATTACAAAACCCTATTGCAAAATGGTTTCAAAAGAGTTACAATATGGTTACAGCAAGGGCATAAGCCCTGCTGAGTGTGAAATCTTTTTCTTCTTGTTTTTTGGGATATCGGGCACAGGTTCTCCTCCTCCGGCTGTTCTCCTTCACAGTCGTGATCCATGTGCCGCACAGGCGGTATCCCGCTTCGTGTGCAAAAAAGCTCGTCCGTTCTGGACGAGCTTTTTTGCATCCATAAATCACGCAAAAACCGGCTTCTCATGCGGGAAAGTATGACCTTACGCCATTTTGGTGGGCAATTTGCCTGTTTTTCTGCAAAGGACATTTACAAAGTTTGGCGCGGCGGGGGTTTGTATTCCGGCTGGCTTTGTGGTACAGTATATACAATCAATTTATAGGTTGCAAACATGAATCCGATTGATGTTGATGCGTTAAGAGAAAAGGAGTTTGAACATGGCTTATTTCTATAAAGAACCTTCCCGCACTTTCGGTGAATATCTGCTGATCCCCGGCTATTCCTCTGCAGAGAATATCCCCACGGCTGTCAGCCTCAAGACCCCGCTGGTCAAGTACCGCAAGGGCGAGGAGGAGTGCCCCCTGCAGATGAATATTCCCATGATCAGCGCCATCATGCAGGCGGTCTCTGGCGATAAGCTGGCCATTGCACTGGCCCGTCAGGGCGGCGTGTCCTTCATCTACGGCTCTCAGAGCATTGAGAACGAGGCTGCCATGGTGCGCCGCGTCAAGAGCTTCAAGGCCGGTTATGTCGTGTCCGATTCCAACCTGGCCCCCACTGCCACCCTGCACGATGTGCTGGAGCTGAAGGCGCGCACCGGCCACTCCACCATTGCCATCACTGCCGATGGCACTCCGAGCGGCAAGCTGCTGGGTATTGTTGCATCTCGTGACTACCGCATCAACCACACTCCGGATGATGCCCCTGTCACCACCTTCATGACCCCGCTTGAAAAGCTGGTCACTGCACCGGAGAACACCTCCCTGCACGACTGCAACAACATCATCTGGGATAACAAGATCAACACCCTGCCTCTGGTGGATGCCGAGGGCAACCTGAAGTATATGGTGTTCCGCAAGGACTACGACTCCCACAAGAAGAACGCCAATGAACTGCTGGATAAGAACAAGAGCTATGTGGTGGGCGCAGGCATCAACACCCGCGATTACGCTGAGCGCGTGCCCGCACTGGTGGATGCCGGTGTGGATGTGCTGTGCATCGACTCTTCCGAGGGTTACTCCGAGTGGCAGAGCCGCACCATCGGCTGGATCCGTGAGCACTACGGCGATACCGTCAAGGTGGGCGCAGGCAACGTTGTGGATGCCGAGGGCTTCCGCTTCCTGGCCGAGGCTGGTGCAGACTTCGTGAAGATCGGCATTGGCGGCGGTTCTATCTGCATCACCCGCGAGACCAAGGGCATTGGCCGTGGTCAGGCTACCGCTGTCATCGAGGTGGCAAAGGCCCGCGATGAGTACTATAAGGAGACCGGCATCTACGTGCCCATCTGCTCCGACGGCGGCATCGTCCACGATTACCACATCACTCTCGCACTGGCTATGGGCGCAGACTTCGTGATGCTGGGCCGCTACTTTGCCCGCTTTGACGAAAGCCCCACGAATAAGGTGCGCATCAACGGCCAGTATATGAAGGAGTACTGGGGCGAAGGCTCCAACCGTGCCCGCAACTGGCAGCGCTACGATCTGGGCGGTTCCAGCAAGCTGAGCTTTGAGGAAGGCGTGGACAGCTACGTGCCCTATGCCGGTCCTCTGGCTGACGGTGTGCAGACCACTCTGTACAAGGTCAAGAGCACCATGTGCAACTGCGGCGCTCTGTCCATCCCGGAGCTGCAGCAGAAAGCAAAGCTGACCGTGGTTTCCTCTACCTCCATCGTTGAGGGCGGCAGCCACGACGTTGTGCTGAAGAATGCTACCCCCAATATCATCAACGGTTAACACGTTTGTTCTGAAAGCCGCCCATGCTGTTTGTGTATGGGCGGCTTTTTCTTACCGGAAATTGACCGGGATTTTCCAAAAATGCTTGCACCGCTCTGCGTTTGGTGATATCATGATAGAAACGCACTGTCAAGACAGGCAGGCGCGCAAACCTTCCCACAGGTCAGAACGGCAGGGGACAGCAAGGAGCCTTTGCCGGGTGTAAAGAAGAGAGGATACTATTCATGGACGAAATCAAGGTTGTGCCTTATATTCCAGATGAGGACTACGACAACCCCGCAATGGTCGTGGATTTTTATGAATTTACAATGGCAAACTGCCTGTTCCTGCACGGATTCAAGGACACCACGCTGGTGTTTGATATGTTCTTCCGCAAGAACCCGGATGCTCAGGGCTACTCCATCAGCGCCGGTCAGCGCAAGCTGACCCGCTTCCTGCTGAACTACCACTTCAATGCACAGGATATCTGGTGGCTGCGCACCAAGGGCATGAGTGAGGAATTCTGCGAGTATCTGCGCACCTATCAGTGGAAGGGCGACATGTACGCTCTGCCTGAGGGCACGGTGGCATACCCGCATGTGCAGATGGTGCGCATCGAGTGCGACCTCGTGGGCGCAATTTTGATCGAGACCTACCTGCTGCAGACCATGAACTTCCACAGTCTGATCGCCACCAAGGCTACCCGCGTCACCGGCCTGAACACCCACACGCCCCGCAGCGTGATGGAATTCGGCACCCGCCGTGCGCAGGGCGAAAGCGCTGGCAACGATGGTGCATATGCTGCTGTTCTGGGCGGCTGCGTGGGCACTGCCAACTGTTTGGCCGAGATGAAGTTCGGCGCGGAGGTCAAGGCTGTGGGCACCGTAGCGCACAGCTTCATCGAGTTCTTCCCCACGGAGTTTGATGCCTTCAAGGCCTTTGCCGATACCTACCCGGATTCGGTCAGTCTGCTGCTGGACACCTATAATATCATGGAGAGCGGTCTGCCCAACCTCATTAAACTGGACGATTACCTCATCGAAAAATACCCCAACGACCCGAACCGCCGCGTCAAGAGCGCCCGTATCGACTCCGGCGACCTGGCCCGCGGCTCCAAGCGCCTGCGCAAGGCACTGGATGCGGCCGGTAAACCTTACATCAAACTGGTGGCTTCCAATGGTCTGGACGAAAAGAAGATCGCCAACATGGAGCTGTATGAGCACGCTCATTTTGACTCCTACGGCGTGGGCGAAAACCTGATCACCTCTGCTTCCGACCCCGTGTTCGGCGGTGTGTACAAGCTGGTGGCGGTCAAGCAGCCGGATGGCAGCTACACTCCCAAGATGAAGTGCTCGGATTCCGCCAGCAAGGCCATCATTCCGGGCAAGAAGATGCCGTGGCGTCTCTACGATGAAAATGGCCAGGCCCAGTGTGACCTGATCGCCATGGATGATGAAGTCATCGAGGCGGGCAAGCCCGTCACGATGGTCAATCTGGACTCCGATGCCATCGAGCGCACCGTCACCATTACCCCCACCAAGGTCAAAAAGCTGCTGGTGCCGCATGTGCTGAATGGTCAGCTGGCCATTGAGCTGCCTTCGATCGCAGAGAAGAAGGCCTACATTGCAAAGCAGCTCACCGAGGAGACCTGGGAGAGCGAGCTGCGTCTGGAGTGCCCGCATAAGCACTATGTGAACATGACCCCGGCTGTGGCCGAGTGCCGTTCCAAGATGTATGCAGAGCTGCACGGCGGCAAGGTGTAAAATAAGCAAAATAAAAAGCCCCTCAAGCGTAAGCTTGGGGGGTCTTTTTATGCCGCCGACGGGGGTCGAACCCGTACTCTGTCTCCAGAAAGGGATTTTAAGTCCCTCGTGTCTGCCAATTTCACCACAGCGGCATACAACGCTAATAATAATACAATAGAATGGCTTCTTTGTCAAGAAAAAGCACGGAGCCCGTCTCTTCATCCTCCATTCACGATTCATTTGTAAAAAGTGCTTTTTCTTTCCGTGGTTTCATGGTATAATAACCTTCAGATACGGTTTTCCGGGCCGTAGCCGCATGCTTTGGCAGCGCGGCAGAAGAGGGCAGAGCGGGCAGCGTACCGCTCTGCTGGGGCAGTGCCCGCAAGATAGGGCGGGCGGGAAATACAAAAAGAGAGGCGAATCGAGATGTTGGATATGATCAAGTGCAGCACCGGCGGCGCATACTATGCCCGCGGTGAATGGGTGCCTGCAGACGGCGAAGCAAGCGCCGCACTGGCAGCAAAGGGCTTTGATGCCGCAGCCATCGAGAACGCAAAGACCGGCACCATGGCCTACAGCATTCTGCAGGCCCACAACACCAGCGGCGATGCCGAAAACCTGAAGATCAAGTTCGATGCCATGGCCAGCCATGACATCACCTTTGTGGGCATCATCCAGACGGCCCGTGCGTCCGGTCTGGAGAAATTCCCCATTCCGTATGTGCTCACCAACTGCCACAACAGCCTTTGCGCCGTGGGCGGCACCATCAATGAGGACGACCACCGCTTCGGCCTGTCCGCCGCCAAAAAATACGGCGGCATTTTTGTGCCCCCGCATCTGGCGGTCATCCACCAGTACATGCGCGAAAAGTTTGCGGGCTGCGGCAAGATGATCCTTGGCTCGGACTCCCACACCCGCTACGGTGCTCTGGGCACCATGGCCATTGGTGAGGGCGGCGGCGAGCTGGCAAAGCAGCTGCTGGGCCGCACCTACGATGTGGCCCGTCCGGGTGTTGTTGCAATTTATCTCACCGGCTCTCTGCCTGCAGGCTGCGGCCCGCACGATGTGGCCATTGCGCTGGTGGGCAAGCTGTTCAAGAGCGGCTATGTCAAAAACAAGGTGATGGAGTTTGTCGGCCCCGGCGTTGCGTCTCTGCGTCAGGATACCCGCAACGCCATCGATGCCATGACCACCGAGACCACCTGCCTGTCCTCCATCTGGGAAACCGACGAAACGACGCAGAAATTCCTTGCGGTGCATGGCCGTGCCGCCGACTATAAGAAGCTGGCTCCGGCCGACCTTGCTTATTACGACGGTGTGGTAAAGGTAGACCTTTCTGCCATCCGCCCCATGATCGCACTGCCCATGCATCCCTCCAATGCATTTACCATTGAAGAGCTGAACGCAAACCTTGAGGATATTCTCCATGCCTGCGAGCAGGATGTGCAGAAGCTGATCGGCCGCAAGGATGTCAGCCTTGACCTGTGCAGCAAGATCGAGAACGGTAAACTGCGTGTGGATCAGGGCGTGATCGCAGGCTGCGCAGGCGGTCTGTACGACAGCATTTATGAAGCTGCCTCCATCCTCAAGGGCCACACCGGCGGCTGCGGTGACTACGCCCTGAGCGTGTATCCCGGCAGCCAGCCCATCATGATGGAACTGGTGCGCACCGGAGTCATCCACGACCTGATGGCCAGCGGTGCCACCGTCCGCACTGCGTTCTGCGGCCCCTGCTTCGGCGCAGGCGACGTGCCCGCCAACGGCGCGCTGTCTATCCGCCATACCACCCGCAACTTCCCCAGCCGCGAAGGCTCCAAGCCCGGCAACGGCCAGCTTTCCGGTGTGGCACTGATGGATGCCCGCAGCATTGCGGCCACCACGGCCAACGGCGGCATTCTGACCCCGGCTACCGATATCGACTATGATCCCACCGTGCCGGAGTATCAGTACGATCCTTCCAGCTACGATACCCGCGTGTATCAGGGCTTTGGCAAGGGCGATTACGATGCCCTGCTCAAGCTTGGCCCCAACATCAAGGACTGGCCCGAAATTGCACCGCTGGGCGATAACCTGCTGCTGAAGGTGGCATCTTACATCACCGACCCTGTCACCACCACCGACGAGCTGATCCCCTCCGGTGAGACTTCGTCTTATCGTTCCAATCCTCTGGGTCTGGCCGAGTTTACCCTCAGCCGCAAGGACCCGGAGTATGTGGGCCGTGCCAAGGCCGTGCAGGCCGAAGAAAAGGCCCGCCGTGCAGGCGAGGGCAGCGCCGAGGTGCTGGCCCAGCTGCACAAGGTGCCCGGCTGCGAAAACCTGACTTGGAACGATGTGCAGATCGCATCCACCATCTTTGCCGTCAAGCCCGGCGATGGTTCTGCCCGTGAGCAGGCGGCCAGCTGCCAGCGTGTGCTGGGGGCCGGTGCCAACATCGTTACCGAGTACGCCACCAAGCGCTACCGCTCCAACCTCATCAACTGGGGTATGCTGCCGCTGCAGCTGGTGGGCGCAACGCCCTTCGGTCTGGGCGACTATGTCTTTATCCCGAATGTCCGCGAGGCCCTCAAGGGCGACCTGCAGGATATCAAGGCCTATGTGCTGGGCGACACCGCAAAGGAGTTCAGCCTGTACATGGCCCCGCTGACCGCCGACGAGCGCAAGATCCTGGCCGACGGCTGCCTGATCAATTTCTATAAGCACTGATATGATAGAAGGCTTCCTCTTTGGGGGAAGCCTTTCTCTGGCTTTCTTGGGAGGTTCATTTTCCATGCCCGGCGATCTTCACAACCATTCCACCTGTTCCGATGGCTCTGTGCCCATCCACCGCCTGCCGCTCATGGCGGCGCGGGCGGGGCTGGACACCATGGCCATTTCCGACCACGACACCCTGCTCAGCGTAAACTACTGCTATGAGCACCCTGTGCAGGACGGCGTGCGCCTGCTTCCGGCCACCGAGCTGACCGGCTATGACCATGAGCATAAGCATCGCGTGCACCTGCTGTGCTACTTCCCGGACCCGGAAAGCCGGGAACTGAAGGAGCACTGCGACATCCTGCGACAGCGCCGCAACGAGTGCGGCCTGCAAAGCGCAAAGGAGATCGAAGCGCTGTACCCGCAGTTCCGCACGGAACAGGCGCTGGAATACGCAAAGGACAGCGGTGTGCTGTTCAAAAGCGGCATTATGGAAGCGCTGCACCAGCTGGGGCTGTGCGATGCTGTGTACGGCAAGCTGTACAGTTATCTCTTTGGCTGGGAGCCGCGCGGCGTGGTGCTGCATCAGGTAAAATATCCCTCGGTGCAGGAAGTGATCGCCACGGCGAAAGCTGCCGGTGCGGTGCTGGTATTTGCACACCCGACCGTTTACAAGAGCATGCCGCTGGTGCGTCAGCTTGCCAAAGAGGGCATCATCGACGGCATTGAGGTGGAGCACCCCCGCAACAGCCCGGAGGACAGGGCCGAGTGTGCTGCTCTGTGTGAGCAGTATGGGCTGATCCATACCGGCGGTACGGACTTCCACGGTGCAAACCACAAGGTGCCGCACCCGGTGGGCACCTGTACCACGGCAGACGATCAGGTGGCACGCATTCTGGAGCTGGCCCACAAGCGCCGCGGTATTGATGTGTGACCCGGTCACATTGACATTCCGGCACGCTGCTCTATAATAGAAGCAGACGATCTTCGTCGGGATTTCTGTCAAAAAGAGAGGATTTTGAACTATGAGCAAGGAATTCAGCTTCCCGAACAGCGGCACCTGTTCCAAGCAGACCAACTTTGTGCTGAACGATGACCACACCATTGCGTCCATGGAGGTCATTGGCGGCTGCAACGGCAACCTGAAGGGCATCTGCCGTCTGGTCAAGGGCATGAAGGCCGAAGATGTGATCGACCGCATGGAGGGCACGCTCTGCGGTTTCCGCAATACCAGCTGCCCGGATCAGATCGCCAAGAACCTGAAAAAGGCTCTGGCCGAAATGGACTGAAAAAATCAAACAGCGAAGGGGAGATGCCTGCGGGTATCTCCTTTTTGTTTTCCCATCCCGACAGAAAGAGATGTTTTTTTTCTGTGCTTCGGGGCTATACTTCTTGTGAAAACGAATTTCATCAGCAAGGAGCGGGCAAATGAGTATTTGGGAAAAACTTGGCTTTGGCGGGTACAAGGGCTTTTCGCACGAGTCGGATCAGCTGCTGCGCAGTGCGGTGGAGCTTGCCGGGAACCTTGGCTGCGAAAAAGCCGATACCGGCCACCTGCTGCTGGCGATCCTGCAGCAGGATCACGGGGCGGCAGCACGGTTTCTGGAGGGCAAGCAGATCCGGGAACCGGAGGTGCGCCGTCAGCTGGCCGAGAGCCGCCGCGCACCGGCTTTGCATCTGGACCGCTACGCTCTTGCGCCGGACCTCAAGCGCACCATGGATTACGCCATCATCGGGGCACAGAACGCGCACCTGAACCGGGCCGAGCCGGAACATCTGCTCTGCGCCATGCTGGAGGATGACGGCTGCACAGCAGGCATCCTGCTGGCATCCATGGGCGTGCAGCTCACAGATGCCGTGCGGGAGTGCCGCCAGCTGTCCGGGCAGTTCGTACTGCCGTATCAGACGCGGACCACGGTCAGCGCGCCGCGCGGCAGCCGCGCCAGTGATAAGTACTGCCGGGATCTGACCCGCCGTGCTGCGGAACGGGAACTGGACCCGGTGTTCTGCCGGGAAGCAGAGCTGGACCGCATGGTGGAGATCTTATGCCGCCGTCAGAAGAACAACCCCTGCCTTGTGGGGGAGCCGGGCGTGGGCAAGACCGCCCTTGCCGAAGGACTGGCCCAGCGCATTGCCACGGATCGTGTGCCCCGTGCGCTCAAGGGCCGCCGTCTGCTGGCACTGGATATGGCCAGCCTTGTGGCGGGCACCAAATACCGCGGTGACTTTGAGGAGCGGTTCAAGAACCTGCTGGAAGAGCTGGTGCGGGACGGCAGCTCCATCCTGTTCGTGGACGAGTTCCACACCATCGTGGGTGCCGGTGCAGCGGAGGGTGCCATCGATGCAGCCAGCATCTTAAAACCGGTGCTGGCCCGGGGCGAGATACAAATTATCGGCGCTACCACTACCGAAGAGTTCCGCACCCACATCCAGAAGGATGCCGCACTGGAACGCCGTTTCGGCAAGGTGCAGGTAGAGGAGCCTACGCCTGCGCAGGCGCTGGATATCCTCAATGGGCTTGCGCCGCGCTATGAGTGCTACCACAATGTCTGCCTTCCGCCGGAAGCGCTGCAGGCTGCGGTGGAGCTTTCGGTGCGGTATCTGCCGGGGCGCTTTCTGCCGGATAAGGCCATCGACCTTGTGGACGAAGCCTGTGCGGCGGCACGCATCCGGGCCGAGCAGGCAAAGCAGTCAAAGCCCACGCTGATGCCGGACGATATCGCCCATGTGGTGGCGCAGGCCAGCGGTGTGCCGGTGGAGCGGGTAGGTGAGCAGGAGCGGGAACGACTGGACAAGCTGGAAGAACGTCTCAACGCCGAGATCGTGGGCCAGAGCCGGGCTGTGGCTGCGGTGGCAGGTGCCATCCGGCGCAGCCGCACCGGTCTTGGCGAGCCGGGCCGGCCCATGGGTGCCATGCTGTTTCTTGGCCCCACGGGAGTGGGCAAAACGGCTCTTGCCCGAGCGCTGGCGGTCAGCTGGTTCGGCAGCGAAAAAGCCCTGCTCAAATTTGATATGTCGGAGTATCAGGAACAGCACACCGCTGCCCGGCTGCTGGGTGCGCCGCCGGGCTATCTGGGCCATGACGAGGGCGGACAGCTGACCGAAGCAGTGCGCCGCCGCCCTTACAGTGTGGTGCTGTTTGACGAGATCGAAAAGGCACACCCGGACATTCAGAACATCCTTTTGCAGATACTGGAAGATGGCCAGCTGACCGATGCCATGGGCCGCAAGGCGGATTTCCGCAACACCATTGTACTGCTCACCTCAAACCTCGGCGCACGTTTTTTGGCGGGTCAGAGCACGCCGCTGGGCTTTGCGGCGGGCAGCGAAGCCGTGTTTGAAAAGCAGTCTGCGCAGGCCATTGAGGAGGCAAAAAAGTGGTTCCGGCCAGAGCTGGCAGGCCGTTTGGACGAGATGATCGTATTCCGTCCGCTGGCCGACGACAGCCTGTGCGCCATTGCCGAAAAAATGCTGTGCCAGCTGGAGCAGCGTGCCGCCCGCAGCGGCTACCAGCTGCATCACACACCGCGGGTAGGGCAGGCGCTGGCAGCAAAGGCCCGCTCTGCCTACGGGGCCAGAGAACTGCGCCGCGCAGTGGACAGGGCAGTGGAGCAGGCACTTGCGGATCAGATCGCATCCGGTACGGCCTGCGTGGGCCAGCACTGGACAGCGGACTGCTCGGCGGATGGTGCCATCGTCCTGCGGGAGGACGAAACCGCAACACTGTAAAGCATCGGAAGCTCAAAAGGACCGCCCTGAGTTACAAGACCCGGGGCGGTATTTTTTTGTCTGCAGGGGGGGGCGGAGACATCCGCTCCTTTTTTGTGCGTACGGGGCAGGGACATTGTGAGATTGGCTCTTGCATCCTTTTGGTTTTCTGTTATCATAGAAGCAACAGAATTGCAGGAGGAAGTCCATGCGCACATTATTTCTTTTGAACCCAACTGCCGGTAAGGCCGATTGCACCCGTACGCTGCCGCAGCAGATCAATGCTGCCGCCGCGCGTGCAGGGCTTGCGCCGGAAGAATATGCCATTCAGGTCACAAATCACGCCGGTCATGCCCGGGAGCT
This sequence comes from Faecalibacterium taiwanense, assembly GCF_036632915.2. NCBI lineage: Bacteria > Bacillati > Bacillota > Clostridia > Eubacteriales > Oscillospiraceae > Faecalibacterium > Faecalibacterium taiwanense. The sequence continues at coordinate 1,539,277 of NZ_CP155552.1, forward strand.
GGCCAATGCCGCTGCGCAGCAGGCCCGGCAGAGCGGGGAAGAACTGCGGGTCTTCACTGCCGGCGGCGACGGCACCTTCAACGAAGCGCTCACCGGGATCTATGGCTATGCAAATGCAGCCGTGGGCTGTCTGCCCTTTGGCAGCGGCAACGATTTTCTGCGCACCTTTGGTACAAAGGAAGAGTTTCTGGATCTGGATGCCCAGCTGGCCGGTGGGCCGGTGAGCATCGATCTGATGCAGACCAGCCTTGGCCTTTCGGCCACCATCTGCGCTGCCGGTCTGGATGCGCAGGTTGCCTACGGCATCCCGAAGTTCCGGCGCATCCCGCTGTGCGGCGGCGAGATGGCCTATGTGCTTTCCATTGTGGAACAGCTGTGCGGACACATCGGCCGCAGGGTGGAGTACACCATCGATGGTGAAACGCTGGATGTGGACTGCCTGATGTGTGCCATCTGCAATGGCCGCACCTATGGCGGCGGCTTCTATGCAGCGCCGGAAGCACAGCCCGACGATGGCTGGCTGGATGTATATATCATCCGCAAGGTGAGCCGCGTGACCATTGCAAAGCTGCTGGGAATGTACAAGAGCGGCAAGCACTTCCAGAACGGTCAGCTCGTCAGGGCTGCAGAGCCGTACTTCATTTACCGCCGCGCAAAACAGGTGAGCCTGCGCGCTGCGGATGGCCGCGGGCCGATCGTTGCCACGGCAGACGGTGAATGCGCACCCAAGGAGCAGATCACTGTACAGGTACAGCCGCTGGCAGGGCGCATCCTTCTGCCAAAGCCTGCTTTTGAGCGCTTTGCAGCGCAGAGGACGGCACAGAGTGCAGACCGAACATGAAAAACCAGAAGAAGAGACAGCTTTTTTGTCCAAGAAGAAAGCTGTCTCTTTTTCGCTGTACGGCTGATTTTTTCATCTGTCATAAATTCTTAACAAAAAGAAGCAAAAAAGGTCTTGATTTTTTGGGTCAAGATGAGTACAATACACTTAGCACTCAGAGAAATGGAGTGCTAAAGAACCAAAGAGCCGACAGGAGGCCCTTTGGACACAGCAAAGTTTTAAATTATATTTTTACTATAGGAGGGCAAGAACTATGAAGATCATTCCTCTTGCAGACCGTGTTGTCATTAAGGCTGTTGAGGTTGAGGAGACCACCAAGGGCGGTCTGATCCTGACCGGCAGTGCTAAGGAAAAGCCCCAGGTGGCTGAGGTCATCGCTGTCGGCCCCGGCGGCGTTGTGGACGGCAAGGAAGTCAAGATGACTGTGAAGGTCGGCGACAAGGTCCTCACCAGCAAGTACTCCGGTACCGAGGTCAAGGTGGACGGCGAAGAGTGCACCATCGTCCGTCAGGGCGATATCCTGGCAGTCGTTGAGGACTGAGCAGTTTCCCCTCTGATATTTGAAAATTGAGCTTTAAAGGAGCGATTTGATTATGGCTAAGCAGATCAAGCAGGGCGAGGATGCCCGCAAGGCACTGTGTGCCGGTATCGATACCCTGGCAAACACCGTTAAGATCACCCTGGGCCCCAAGGGCCGCAATGTGGTGCTGGGCAAAAAGTTCGGTGCACCGGTCATCACCAACGATGGCGTGACCATTGCCAAGGAGATCGAGCTGAAGGACGAGTTCGAGAACATGGGCGCACAGCTGGTGCGTGAAGTCGCTACCAAGACCAACGACGCAGCAGGCGACGGCACCACCACCGCAACCGTTCTGGCACAGGCCATGGTCACCGAGGGCATGAAGAATGTCACCGCCGGTGCAAACCCCATGGATATCCGCCGTGGCATGAGCAAGGCTGTTGCCAAGGCTGTTGAGACCATCAAGGCTCACAGCCAGAAGGTGAAGGACAGCAACGATATCGCCCGCGTCGGCACTATTTCTGCAGGCGACCCCGAGATCGGCCGTCTGATCGCCGAGGCTATGGAGAAGGTCACCTCCGATGGCGTTATCACCATTGAGGAGAACAAGACCACCGCTGAGACCTACAACGAGATCGTGGAAGGCATGCAGTTCGACCGCGGCTACCTTACCCCGTATATGGTCACCGATACCGACAAGATGGTGGCTGATCTGGACAATGCCGCTATCCTGATCACCGATAAGAAGATCAGCGTGATTCAGGATCTGGTTCCCCTGCTGGAGCAGGTCATGCAGAATGGTATGAAGCTGCTGATCGTGGCTGAGGATATCGAGGGCGAGGCTCTGTCCACTCTGATCGTCAACCGCCTGCGCGGCACCCTGAACGTCTGCGCTGTCAAGGCTCCCGGCTTTGGCGACCGCCGCAAGGAAATGCTGCAGGATATCGCAACCCTGACCGGCGGCACCGTGGTCTCCTCCGATCTGGGCTATGAGCTGAAGGATGCTACCGTCCAGATGCTGGGCCATGCCCGTCAGGTGAAGGTCTCCAAGGAGAACACCACTATCGTTGGCGGTGCAGGCGATAAGGATGCCATCGCAGCCCGCATCGCTCAGATCCGCAGCCAGATCGAGACCGCTACCAGCGATTTCGACCGTGAAAAGCTGCAGGAGCGTCTGGCAAAGCTGGCTGGCGGCGTGGCCGTCATCAAGGTCGGCGCTGCTACCGAAGTTGAGATGAAGGACAAGAAGCTGCGCATCGAGGATGCTCTGAACGCAACCAAGGCTGCTGTTCAGGAAGGTGTTGTTGCCGGCGGCGGCACTGCTCCTATCAATGCGATCCCCGCTGTGCGTGAGCTGTGCGACACGCTGGAAGGCGACGAGCGCACCGGTGCCAAGATCGTTCTGAAGGCTCTGGAAGCTCCTCTGCGCCAGATCGCTAAGAATGCCGGTCTGGAAGGCAGTGTCATCATCGACAAGATCATCTCTGCCAACAAGCCCAACTACGGCTTTGATGCTCAGAACGAGGTCTTTGTGGACGATATGATCGCTGCTGGCATCGTTGACCCCACCAAGGTCACCCGTTCCGCTCTGGAGAACGCAGCCTCCGTCGCTGAGATGGTGCTGACCACCGAAAGCCTGGTCGCTGATCTGCCGGAGCCCCCTGCTGCACCCGCTGCTGCAGGCGGTGACATGGGCGGTATGGGCGGCATGTACTAATAGCTGCCAAAAAACCGCATGAATCCTTGATTTTTGGAGCGCGCAAAAGCGGATTTACGCCAAACTTACGCCACTTACGCCAAAAATCGAAGCGCACTATAGGGTAACAAAATCGGCACTCGCTGAAAAGCGGGTGCCGATTTTTGCGTCTAGGGGATTTGAAGACTCATGAAACCCACTGATGGATTCTGTGAGCGGCAGACTGTCAGCGGCTTTATTGTTGACGAAAAACAAAGGTAGGGATACAATAATAAAAAAGAATGTAAAACCGGAAGGGAGTGTGCCGCTGTGGAAAACCAGAGAGACTTCTGCACAGAATGCCGCAGAGAAACGAGCTACACCCTGAAGAAAATCAAAATCAACCAGACCATCCGGGAAAAGGAATATACTTTTGAGATCACGGCTACTTTCTGCAACAAATGCAGCGGCGAAATGGGTGTTCCTGGTCTGCTAGACTACAACATAAAGGAGATTGACGAGCAGTACCGCCACTCAAATATACTGCAACGATTGGAATGTTACTATGGCTAAATCGTGAAACGAAATGGAGGTTATCTTGATGGACACAAATGCTAAACGTTATCTTGAACTTATTAGCCAGCATTTACAGGAACACCATGCGGCTCTTTTTGTTGGGTCGGGATTCAGTCTTAATGCTGATAAAGTAACATCTGATGTTCCAGACATTCCATTGTGGGCTGGGTTAGCCCAAAAATTCAAAGAAAAGCTAGGAGATTCTGATCAAAACGACCCTCTCGCATTGGCCGAGAGTGTGGAAATTGCGTATGGCCGTAGTGAATTAGATCATCTACTTTTAGACAGTATAAAAGATGCCGATTATCGTCCCTCACCTTTGTATGAAAAACTTTTGCGGCTGCCTTGGAGCGATGTTTTTACAACGAATTATGATACGCTTCTTGAACGTGCTGGGGAAAATCTTGTAGAGAAAACATTTACGCTGGTAACCAACAAGAATGATCTTGTGGGCAGTTCTGGTGCAACAAGACTTATTAAACTTCACGGTTCATTTCCTTCGCAACGACCTTTTATTATTACGGCAGAAGACTATCGGACATACCCTCAAAAATTTGCTCCGTTTGTAAATACTGTGCAGCAGTCATTGTTGGAAAATACTCTCTGCATGATTGGATTTTCAGGGAATGATCCTAATTTCAATAAATGGATTGGCTGGATCCGTGATAATCTTGGTGCAGAGAATGCGCCTTATTTGTATTTATTAAGCCATGAATCTGTTTCGGACGTTCGGCGGGAGTGGTTACATAGGCGGAATATTATTGTCGTTGACCTATCCGAGATTTTTTCTGCCGAGACTCCGTATGATATCTATGAGAAAGCTTTGGATTATCTTTGGAATGCGTATAGTGAATTCCGTGTAACTGGGCAGAATTGGAAAATACGTCATTTTTTTTGACGAAAAGTTGGATCGGACATCTTCTATTAAAGAAGCAATTCCGGTGTTACGAAAAAATCATGATAGCTGTCCCAAAGTATTGACTCTTTCTGCTTCAAATAGAATAAAGCTGCGACATCTTCTATCTACAGCTCATGCGATTTTGGCTCACCATTGCGCACAAAAAGATGCTGATACAGAAAATGAGATGGCTTATCTGTATGAATATAACTGGTTGAACGAAAAGACTTTGATGCCTCTTTTGGATTCGGATATCGATTTGTATCAAAAAGTTCTTGCCAGAAATTCTGATATACGCAGTTCTGAAAAATGCGCTATTCTTTTATCGTTACTCCGTTCTTTTCGAGAATATGGTGACGAAGAAAAATGGAATATAAAGTATGTAGAGTTGGTTGCCATGAAAGCATATTTTACGGCAGAACAACAGGAACAAATTCGATGGGAAGAATGTTTACATTCTCTTTTTCGCTACGAATTTCAGAAATTGAAACAACAATTGAAAAAATGGCACGTTTCACCGGATCAAACTTTATGGGCGTTACGTAAATCAGGACTGTGCGCCGAAGTTGGTGAGTATGATGTGGCACTTTCACTTTTGCAAAATTCTCTTTCCAATTTGCGGCAGCGCATTTCACATCAGACTAGACCGGATACTTTCCTTGTATCATTAGAGAGCCCTATGATGAAATTGCAAAGCTATATTTCAGAAATTCGCCCTTCTGATGCAGAAGAAAAGAATATCACATTCGTAGATGAGCATCGCCGAACAGTCCATAGGCAATATGAGGTAGATTGGGCTGATGAAAATAAATATTTCACATCAAGGTTAGAAGCACACTGGGTTCCTTTTCAAACACATGAAACCAAACCGCGTTTTGACTTTGGAGTGAATTCATCTACGACACACTATGGAGGAGAAGATAAAGAAAGAATAGTTGCTTTTACTTTTCTTCAATTCCGTGAGGAAACAGGCATACCATTTCGTCTTGAAAATTATGTGGACGGCGCAAAGGCAGCTTGTGGAGCCGCAGAACGCATTGCGCTATATTGTCCGCTATGGGCTATTTTGACCGTTGTAAGGGCTGGTGAAGAAAAGTTTATAGAAAATGCGCTTACACGTGGTGTTCTCAGTACATGGACCCCCAAAGAAACAGATGAATGCTGCCAATTTTATATAGATGCAGTTTTACGTACGGAATTAGAATTTACCAACCATAAGACCGCTGGCGGTAATACTTTTGTGACAAAAGCAGCTACAGTTCTTTTGGAGGCACTATCTGAACTGTGTTCTAAATGTTCGGATGAAATGATGGTGCAACTTCTGGACTTTTTGAAGAAATTATACTCTTCTCCTCAAAAAGATCATTATTTGCAAGCTGCATCACTTGTAAAAAGGCTGATTCCTTTTTATCCTGTTGGGTTGCATCGTGAACTGCTTTTGCAGTTGTTAACTTTTCCTCTGCCGAATCTAGAACGACTTAGGATTCATCGTGATTTGCTGGATCCATTTGGAGTGCTTTTAGCACGATCAAAAGGATTCAAAGTTGAATCGGAAAAGTCCTGCCAGGAAATTGAACAGTTAATTATTTTGTCTCAATCGCATGATAATGGCTTAAGTGCTTTAAACCGGTTGCTCTATTGTGGAGAACAGGGACTGCTGACATCTGATCAGAAAAAATGGTTGGGAGATTTTATCTGGAAGGATGGGAAACCACATCTTCCTGAAAATTGGCTGGATACTGTTTGCCTGCATTTCCCGTCCCAGCGTGAGAGAGACGAAATTCAATACCTTTGTCAGTCTATTACAAATAAGATTGAGGAAAACACATCTGGGGTGATTTGTTTCCCGGGTGATAATGATATTTTTAATGAACTTGTAAATGTTTCTTTTTTCCGTGCAGATGAGTTTACATCAGAGGAAACAAGCCGGATTCTTGAAGCTAGTAAGGAACGAATAGCGGATCTTTCTGATAATATCAGTCGTGGAATTGATGCATTTGGCGATGAAGGAGTATTTGCTTCTCAAATATATCAGATACTGCACGCTCTTTGGATTTTTACTACTCTTCGTTCGCAGTGGACACCGACAGAAAAGGACTGTGCTGTAATGTCGGTAATCATAACACAATGTGACTCACATCATATCAGCCATCATGGTATAAAGCGATATTGGTCCATATTTTTGAAGCAGAACTTTGAATCAAAAAAGGATTTGGAGCATTCTTTGCGATCTGCTGATACCAAACGTGCGCACAGCTGTTATAATGTACTTGCAACTACAATATGTAATCCGGACAAAAGGTTGCTTCCAGATGATGAGCTTTGCATAGGATTAGAAGTTGTTGCTCAACAGATTGCCTGGGGCGTTCCAAAGCAGCTAGCAGCTGCGTTACAAACGGTTTCTTTTGCAGCAGAATATCGTCCTGATCTGTTAACGACACACCCGATGGAACTTATATTGACAGGCCTTTCTCAGTTATTGGAACAAACTCGAATTTCTTCGGACGATACAGTGGCAACGGCATCAGAGAAGGGCGACATTCGTCGATGGGCTGTGATTCTTGCAACAAAAATAGATGCTGGAAAAATTTCTAAAGATGGACAAGAAATTTTAAAAGATTGGCGTGCTGTTAGCCAAGATAAGGATGAGTTCGCCGAAATCAGGAATGGCCAGCGATAATGAATCAAAGTGTCCATGTCTGGATGTGAAAATTTCTTACCTGAACTCTAAAATGGCGGGATTGTTCTAAATGGCAAACAGCCGCCCAGCATGACCATAACGGTCAACTGCTGGGCGGCTGTTGTTGTACTTATACTTACGCCAAATGGAGTTTCTCTTTCAGCGCATCCTGAAGGACGCCGGAAAAGTTGATGTGTGCCGATTCGGCGGCATCGTTGAGCCAGCCGGGAATGGAAAGGGTTTTCTTTACGGGTCTGTACCGCTTTTCGTACTCTTCCATATCGAAAGGTACCATCACCACAAAATCTTCCGGGTCAACATGGAGCGCAGAAGGGACAGAAGGCTCTGGGCAGACTTTGCAATCTTCCAGCATAAGGCCGATGGCATCCTGTGCCATGCGGACAGCTTCGTCCATGGTATCGCCTTGGGTGAAGCAGCCCTCAATATCGGGGATCTCAACAGAGTACCCGGTTTCTTCCAGGTGAAAAATTGCAGGATAGAAAATAGCGTTCATAATGTGACCTCACCTTTTATAATTCAACAAACAATCAATGTACCTTCACTTAACAGGCCTACATTATTGGTTGGAAATTGTAGAATAGTCTATGCAGTGCTTTGCAGTTTCAGAATATGAAGTCTACAATCATCATATTCTTACTTTTTGAGTCCGGCTAATTTGAGAATGTTTTTCTCGGTACCGGGCTTCAGATCCTTTGCGTGAAATGGAACGACAGTGGTTTTGTTGGTAGTTGGGTTATGGTACTTGTAGTGTGACCCATTTGCACTGACTAAAACAAAGCCGTTCTGCTCCAGCAAGCGAATCATTTGCTTGGGAGTCATCGGCATGGCGGGTGCCCCTCCTTTCTTTCAGGATTACAGTTTTATTGTATACGTATTTTACGTATTTGTCAAGAGGGCAAATAAGCCGCCCAGCGACCTTACGGTCTCGCTGGGCGGCTTATTTTTTGCGTTTCCACAACAGATATTCCTCGTAGCGGTGCATCTCGTTCTGTTCTTCTTCGGTCAGGCGCTGGCGCTGTTTGCGGGCTTCGTCCGAGGGGTCGATGTCGGTCAGACCCAGTAGGTAGTCGGCAGAGGTGCCATAACGCTTGCAGAGTGCAATCAAAACTTCATGGCTGGGAGATGCTTTGTCGCGTTCCCATGTGCGGACGGTAGGCACTGAAACATGAAATTCTTTTGCTAAATCTTCTTGCGTTTCACCGTTTAATTTGCGTAACTCCGCGAGCCGTTCGCCAATCATCCTAATTCCCTGCCTTTCTTTGCTATCAGTATAAATAATATTGTCGCTCTTGACAAAAACCGATAATCCTGTTGTCAGTTTTGCTTAAAAGTGATAATATTATTATCATAATAGTGCGAAAGTGATAAGAATACTGACACTTCCGCCGCAACGCTAAGGCAAAGCGAGGGAATCCCCGTTGGAACAACTGATCGACTTTCACGCACCGGAAGTACAGGCGGTGCTGGATACGCTACTAGAAGATAAATCCACCGGTAAAAACATCATCTGGGCAACCGACCCTCCGGAGGAGCTGCAAACGGTAATGTACGAGCCGGTGACGGATAAATCTCCGATCACTGCGCAGCAGCTCAGGCTGACCCACTACGAGGTGGTGCTGCCCCGGATGATGAAGCAGACCGACACCCAGCAGCAGCGCACCCGCAAAAAGGCGAGGTATTCAGCCCGGCATGGGTCTGCAACAAGATGAATAACGCACTGGATGCCGACTGGTTCGGTGCGCTGGGGGCAGAGCAGACCACCGGGCAGTTCACTGTGGAGCTGCTCCAAGGCTGGCAGGCGGTGGAAACGCCGGTGCAGTTCCCGGTTTGCGGGGCAGAGCCCTGGCATGGGTGCAGTATGTGCAGAGCCGCCGCTTGGAGGTGACCTGCGGCGAAGCCCCTTTCTGGCATCCCGGTACGATGCCGCCACCGGCGAGATGATCCCGGTAGCCCGGCGCATTGGCATTCTGGACCGCAAGCTGCGTGTGGTAAGCGAGAACGCCGCCACCGAGGACGAGTGGCGCAAATATGCCACCCATGCGGTGCAGTCCACCTATGGCTATGAGTATCAGGGTGATAATTTGTTGCTGGCACGGGTCAACCTGCTGCTGACCTATGCAGAGCATCTGCAAGCTCGTTGGCAGCGCAAGCCAACAGAAAAGGAGCTGCAGCCCATCGCCACCATCATCAGCTGGAACCTGTGGCAAATGGACGGCTTGCACCTCTCTGTGCCAGGAGGCAAGCCTCAGCCGGAGGCAGAACAGCTTGATCTCTTTTCCATGTTCGGGGCGGCAGAGCCGCAGCCGCCCACGGTATCCTGTAAAGTGAAAAACTGGCGCAAGGGCAGCCATGGAACCGCCCAGAACTTTGAAACCATTCAGGAAGGGAGTACCAGCATGAAGTTTGATTATGTCATCGGAAACCCGCCGTATCAGGATGAAACCCTTGGCGATAACAAAGGCTTTGCACCGCCAGTATATAACAAATTTCTGGATGCGTCTTATGAAATTGCAGATAAGGTGGAAATGATTCACCCTGCACGGTTTTTGTTCAATGCTGGTTCTACGCCGAAGGCATGGAATGAGAAGATGCTGAGTGATCCGCACTTGACAGTCTTGCATTATGAATCTGATAGTTCAAAAATCTTTGCAAACACAGATATTAAGGGCGGTGTTGTAATTACATACCGCGACAAAGTGAAGAATTACGGTGCGATTGAGCATTTTATTGTGTTCGATGAACTAAGAAGTATTGCTCGTAAAATTGGAAAAACAGACTATGTACCGTTAAGCAAGGTGATTTATGCAGCAGAATCGTATCGTTTCACAGAAACGATGCACAAAGAGAACTCAAGCGTGGAGTCTCTGCTAAGTAAAGGTCATAAATACGACTTCAAGTCGAATGTTTTAAGTAAACTCGATAATATTGTGTTCTTCTCTGAAATGCCGAAGGACGGAAGTTCTTATATAAAGATTTTGGGTCTGGACGGAAGCAAGCGCACAGAGAAATGGATTAGAAAAGATTACGTTCGTGTCCCTGAAAATTTTGGGAGTTATAAGGTTTTTATCTCCAAAGCAAACGGTAGTGGTGCTTTTGGCGAAACTCTCTCAGCACCGATAATTGCTGAACCGGGCATAGGACATACGCAGACATTTATGTCTATTGGAAAATGCGAAAGTGAACAAGAAGCTATCGCAATAACAAAGTATGTAAAAACAAAATTTGCAAGGGCAATGCTTGGGGTACTAAAAATTACGCAGGACTGTCCGGCACCAAAATGGAAATACGTTCCCCTTCAAGACTTTACCGCCCATTCCGATATTGATTGGAGCAAGTCGGTGGCGGAAATTGACCGGCAGCTCTACCACAAATATGACCTGACTGCAGACGAGATCGAATTTATCGAGACCCATGTAAAGGAGATGGCATAATGGCTGGCATAACCCTGCGCACTGCCCGGCAGGTGGTGCCCATGATCTACGCCTATACCACCCCGGAAATTGCCCGGCACAACGGCTGGACGAAGATCGGCTACACCGAGCAGTCGGTGGACAAACGCCTGAAACAGCAGACCCACACCGCCGATGTGCTGTTCCACGAGGAGTGGCGGGGCAATGCCGTCTACGATGACGGCAGCGGTGAGGTGTTCACCGACCACGATTTCCACGCCTACCTCCGCAAGCTGAACGTGGAGAACGACCGCAAAAATGAGTGGTTCCATCTGGATGGGGAGCAGTCCCGGCGCTATTTTCAGGATTTCCGCATGAACCGGGGCAGGGTAAAGCTGGATGCCGCCATCCCCTACACTCTGCGGAAGGAGCAGGCAGAGGCCGTGGCGCAGACCAAAGCCTATTACCAGAGCCACCCCGGCGGGGAATACCTCTGGAACGCCAAGCCCCGCTTTGGCAAGACCCTCTCCGTCTACGACTTCTGCAAGCAGGTGGATGCACAGACGGTACTCATCGTCACCAACCGCCCCGCCATTGCCAATAGCTGGTACAGCGACTATGTGCGCTTTCTGGGCAGGGAGTCCGGCTATCTCTTCGTCAGCCATGTGGATGCCCTTGCCGGGCAGCCCCATGTGCTGGACGAGCAGGGCTATCTGGATGCCGCCGCGCAGGGCGAGGAACTGTATAAGCGCATTGAGTTCGTCAGCCTGCAGGATATGAAAGGCTCGAAATATTTCGGCGGCGAGTACGACAAGCTGCGCCACCTGACCGAGCTGAACTGGGATGTGCTGGTCATCGACGAAGCCCACGAGGGCGTGGATACCTACAAGACCGACCTTGCCTTTGACCGCATCCACCGCCGCTTCACGCTGCACCTGTCCGGCACGCCCTTCAAGGCGCTGGCGAACGATAAGTTTGCCGGGGATGCCATCTTCAACTGGACCTACGCCGACGAGCAGGCCGTCAAGCGGAACTGGCAGGGTGAACCGGGGCAGCAGAACCCCTATGCAAACCTCCCCATGCTCAACCTCTACACCTACCAGATGTCCGAGATCATCCGGGACGAGATCCGGCAGGGTGTAGAGATCGACGGCGAAACGCAGGAATTTGCCTTTGACCTGAACGAGTTCTTTAAGGTAAAGCCCAGCGGCAGCTTTGAGCACGAAGCCGAGGTGGACCGCTTTCTGGATGCCATGACCACCCAGAACAAATTTCCGTTTTCCACCCCGGAACTGCGTGCCGAGCTGAAACACACCTTCTGGCTGCTGAACCGGGTGGACAGCGCCAGAGCGCTGGCAAAAAAGCTGCAGGCGCACCCGGTATTCCGGGACTATGAGGTGATCCTTGCCGCCGGTGACGGCAAGCTGGACGACACGGACGAGAACCAGAAGAGCTTTGACCGGGTAAAAGCCGCCATCGCCCACCACGAAAAGACCATCACCCTGTCGGTGGGGCAGCTCACCACCGGCGTGACCATCCCGGAATGGTCGGCGGTGCTGATGCTCTCCAACCTGAAAAGCCCGGCGCTGTATATGCAAGCGGCGTTCCGTGCCCAGAACCCCTGCCTTTTCCATGAAAACGGCACCTTCCGCCGCAAAGAGAACGCCTATGTGTTCGATTTTGACCCCGCCCGCACCCTGCTGATCTACGAGCGGTTCGCCAACGACCTTTCACAGGACACCGCCAGCGGCAAGGGCGACACCGAGGAGCGCAAGGCGCACATCCAGAATCTGCTCAACTTCTTCCCGGTCATTGGTGAGGACGAGGAAGGGGAGATGATCCCGCTGGATGCAGAAAAAGTCCTCAGCATCCCCCGCAAGATCAAGTCCAAGGAAGTGGTGCGGATGGGCTTCCAGAGCAATTTCCTGTTCCAGAACATTTCCAACGTGTTCAGTGCCCCGCAGGAGGTGCTGGACATTCTGCAAAACTTCCAGCCCATCAGCGAAGCGAAAGCAAAGCCCATCCAGATCACCCCGGAGACCGGCGCAGACCTTTCCCTGAACGACAAGGGCGAGGTGGATTTGGACGAGGGCTACGTCATCGGCAAGGCGGCGGATGTGTTCGGGGCAAAAATTTACGAGAGCACCCCGGCGCTGGACACCGCCCTGCAAGACCTGACAGATGCTCCGGCTCCTGCCAAAGAAGAGCATCTGGAACCCCTGAAAAAGAGCATCACCAAGGAGATCATCACCCCCATGGTGGAGCAGGCAAAGCAAGAGTATGGCCGCGACCTGAAGCTGTCCGACCAGAAGCGGTTTGAGAGCACCGCCAAAGCCAAAATGGACGTGGCGGTGAACAAGGTGGTGGACAACTACCGCATCGACCAGAGCCAGTTGGAGACCCAGCGCACCCAGCAGCTGCAAAGCTGCACCACCGCCCAGCAGCGCCAGCAGGTGAACCGGGAGTTTGACGCAAAGCAGCAGCAGAGCACCGCCGCCCTGATGGAGACCTTGCAATCCACCATCCAGCAGGCAGCGCAGGAGATGCAGCAGACCATCGTGCGCACTGTGGAGACCAACCAGAAGGAGCAGGAGAAAAAGGGCTACGAGGACACCGTCCGTGACCATCTCCGGGGCTTCTCCCGCACCATCCCGTCCTTCCTCATGGCGTATGGCGACGAGACCGTGACACTGGCAAACTTTGATCAGATCATCCCGGACAAGGTCTTTCAGGAGGTCACCAGCATCACGCTGGAGCAGTTCCGCTTTTTGCGGGACGGCGGACCGTACATCAACCAGACTACCGGACAGGAGGAGCACTTTGCAGGCCACCTGTTCGACCCGGTGGTGTTTGACGATTCGGTGAAGGAGTTTTTGAACCTGAAGGTCAAGCTGGCGGATTACTTTGACGAGAGCCGCACCGAGGATATCTTCGATTACATCCCGCCCCAGAAAACCAACCAGATCTTCACCCCAAAGTGGGTGGTGAAAAAGATGGTGGACTTGCTGGAGCAGGAAAACCCCGGCTGCTTCGATGACCCCGGCAAGACCTTCCTGGACCCCTACATGAAGTCCGGCCTGTACATTACGGAAATCGTCAAGCGGCTCTACCGCAGCGAGAAGATGCGGCAAATCTTCCCGGACGATAACGCCCGGCTGGAACATATCTTTGCCAAGCAGGTCTATGGGCTTGCCCCGACAGAGATCATCTACCGCATTGCCATCAGCTATATTCTGGGCTTTGCAAAGGATCACGGCATCACTGCCCACCATATCCGTCAGGCGGATACGCTGGAATTTGCCAAGGCGGGCACCATGGAAAGGGAACTGGATAAGATCTTCAGAGATTGAAAAACAGAATACAGCATAAAACCAAGGGCGGCTGTCTGCATGTGTGCAGATGGCCGCCTTTTTGTGCTATGCCTGTTACAAAAATGAAAGCTGTTGGATACATCATATCGAACAGGACGAGCGGTCTCATTCTCTCTCTTTTACCAAAGTTTCCCTTGTGTTTTCTTGCAAGCTGACAAAAGTGGCGTGTTTTCAAAACTTTTTGTTGACACAACTCGATTTTTGTGGTAATCTATCCCAACAATTTAATATAACATATTTACTTAGAGTTTCAGCTCGGCTCCCGAAGGAGCCGGAGCAAGTTTTTAACTTTCTATCGCTACATAACGAACCCGAACCAAGGCCATCCCGGAAGGGATGGTCAGATTCAGGTTGTTGTGTGGCGATTTTTTATTGCCAAATCCAGCACCGCACCTTGAAAACCGCATGACCGTCTGCATGGGATACCCGGCGATGACCCCGCAAGGGAGAGCCGGAAAACGCCGCCGGAAGGGGGCAGGAAAGCCATGCAGGGAGAACGGCACACCCAATATCAACTGGTCAAAATGGCCAGTTGATGTGGTGAATGACACAAAGCGTCATTCACCAGAAAAACTTTCTGCGTTACGGCTGACCCCATGTGGACATTTTGACCACATGGGTGAATTGCCGCAGCTTGAATCAATGTAGACAATTTGTCCACATTGACTCCGTTCGTGTTACGTTTGACCTCGACTTGACATTTTGTCAAGCCACGGTGAAAAGTGGTGGGTTACGAAAACCGTAACTCACCACTTGGAAGTGGTAAATGGACAAAATGTCCACTTACCACCCAGCCATAACGCACAGATTTTGGTTGGTGGTCATTTTGACCATCAACCAAACAATTGCAACACTTTATTGTACAAAAGTGGCTGTTACCATTTTGATAACAGCCACGCTTCCGTAACACTTTTGGCAAATAATGCTTTTCATTATCCACCACACACCCGTAACAGCCAAAGGAGGATGCCTATGACAACAGAACAATGGGAACGCGAAAATCAGGACACCCTGATGGAATATTTCATTGATGGCGCCCCCAGTGTGCGCAGAATCCAATGTGAATACTGCCGCAAGGCTATCTACACCCAGACCCGAAACCGCAAATATTGCAGCTTTCAGACCTGCGGTCACAAGATGTTGAATCTGCGGAAAAGCCTTAAAAAGCGTGCCGAACGTGGAACGTATACCTGCGCTTGCTGCGGGGAGCAGTTCTTACCGATCCGGGCAGATGCCAGATATTGCAGCAATGCCTGCCGGCAGAAAGGCTACCGCCAGCGCAAAGCGAATGCTGCTTCTATCCGGTAAAGTGGTGCTTCCCATTTTGGAAAGTACCACTTTACCGTAACGACTAATCGCTCGCTCCCAAATCCCCACAGTGGGAATTTGGGCGATTATCTGAAATCAAGTTCCGCTTTCCGTAACTTGATTTTAGCCGTAACGAAGCCACCGGAGTTATCATTTTGAGAACTTCGGTTTTATCTGTAACACGTCACCCCCACTCCGTAAAAATCAGGTGATCAAAATGAGCACTTGATTCTACCTGTAACGCCTCAAGGTCGTTGAAAATCAGGTTGCCAAGATGACAACCTGATTCTGACCGTAACAGAATCAGTGGGTCAAAATGGCCCACTGAAAAAGCCGGACGAGCTGTTTTTCTGGACAGCTTGCCCGGAGCAAGAGTGCAGAGGTGCGGGTCGCCAGTGGCGACCTCAAAAGGCCGCAGGCATTTTGAAGCACCGACCGAGCCGACAGGCGAGACCGCAGCCCTTTGAAGGGAGTCAAGGGGGAACGCCTTGCCCAGTGATATGATGCTGTGCGTCATATCCTACTGGGTATTATCTGGCGCAAAACGGCGGCAGATCCAGCAGCTCCGCTGCTGCGTTCTCCCACGCCAAGAAGTCGAAACGGAGGGATGTCTATCTGAAATTAACACGACACAACGGACGAGCTGGGACCCATGGCACCTATAACCCCAAACACAATGACCGGAGTTTCAACCTTGCCAACAGCGAGCACATCGACCCGGAACGAGCCAAGGGCAACATCTACTGGGACTGCTTCCACGGTTTCCGTTCGGCTCTCGATCCGCAAGACCCGGATGATCTGGCTGCGACCTTCTCGGAGGTAGAGCAGCAATTCTACGAGAACCGCTATTCCAACTTTGTGGAAAGCCAGAACGAGCGCAACGCCAAGATCCGGCACACAGAGCGCAACCGCTCCATTCCCGACCTACTGTCCAGCCGCAAGACCTGCCCGGAGGAGACCATCTACCAACTTGGAACGCTGGATGAACACGCTTCGGCAGAGGACTTGCTGAGCGTCGTCACAGAGTTCATCGAGGAGTTCAAGGCCAAGTATGGCGACCACGTTCATGTGCTGGACTGGGCACTGCATCTGGACGAAAGCACACCCCACATCCATGAGCGTCATGTGTTCGACTGCGAGAACAAGTACGGCGAGGTGGCACCCCAGCAGGAAAAGGCGTTGGAAGCGTTGGGCTTCGAGCTGCCCGACCCGGCCAAACCCTCAGCCGCCGCAACAACCGCAAGATCACCTTTGATGCAGCCTGCCGGAAGATGCTGTTTGAGATCGCCAAGCGGCATGGTCTGGAATTGGAGGAAGATGCGGAGTACGGCAACCGCAAATATCTGGAAAAGCAGGATTTCATTCTTGCCAAGCAGAAGGAGCAGCTTGCCGCCCAGCAGAGCAAGCTGGACGAACTGACCCTCAAGGTCAACGACATGGAAACGCTGATCGATGAAGTTTCGGCAGCGGCCTACGACAAGGCGGTGGAGGTCGTGACGGACATGGTACGCACCGAGACCCGCAAGGAAGATATGCGGATGATCGAGGACACGAGGAAGTGGGTGCTGTCCCCGGAACGCAAGGCTCCGCAGGCCACGAGAGAGTACGCCGCCCATCGGTTGGATACCGTGTTGGACAAGTTCCTCAAGACCATGCAGACCACCGCCGCCCGTTTGCAGAACAAGCTGCTGAAGCCGGAAGTCCGGCAGAAGTGCAAGGAGCAGGTCAAGGAGAAAGCACGGGATTCCGTTCTGCAACTGCTGAACCGCTTGCAGGCAGAACAGGCGCAGCGGAATCCATCTGCACCGCCTACCGCCGAAAAATCAGAAAATCGTTTTCAATAATAGTACGAGGTGATGTTTATTGAGCAAGGAAGTCAACGAAGAACGTACTCCCAGAACCGTTGCGGACGTAAAAGAAATGCTGACCAAGCACTCCAACGGCGAGATCCAGCGAACGATTCAAAATTGCATCACGATTTTGCAGAACGACCATGTGCTGGCCGATGCCATCCGGCTGAACCTGTTGAGTGAGCGCATCGACATCGTAAAGCCTGTGGGCTGGCCCCGCTCCGGCAAGACGCTGAACGACACCGACATGAAGTATATCCTGCGGAGGATGGAGAAATACGGCATTTCCAGCGAAAAGAAAATCGAATCTGCCATCCGCATTGTTGCCAATGAGAACCGCTATCATCCCATCCGGGATTACCTGAACGGCCTGCAATGGGACGGCACGGAACGGATAGCCCACGTCCTGCACCATTTTCTCGGTGCTGCGGAGGACGAGTACACTTGCGAAGCTATGAAAATTTTCCTGCTGGGAGCCATCAAGCGCGTGTTCCAGCCGGGATGCAAATTTGAAACCATGCTCTGTCTGGTGGGCGGGCAAGGTGCGGGGAAGTCCAGCTTTTTCCGACTGCTGGCGGTCAAGGACGAATGGTTCTCGGACGACCTGCGGCGGTTGGACGATGACAACGTATATCGCAAGCTGCAGGGGCACTGGATCATTGAAATGTCGGAGATGATCGCCACCGCCAATGCCAAGAGCATCGAGGAGATCAAGAGTTTTCTCAGTAAACAGAAGGAGACCTATAAAGTCCCCTACGAAACACATCCTGCCGACCGTCTGCGCCAGTGCGTCTTTGCTGGCACGACCAATCGGCAGGATTTTTGCCCCGTGACCGCACGGGTAATCGCCGCTTCATCCCCGTTCCGGTGGATGCGGAACTGGCTGAGATCCACATTTTGGACAACGAGGAGGAATCCCGTGCCTATATCGACCAGCTTTGGGCAGAAGCCATGACCATCTACAACAGCGGCAACTACAAGCTGGCGTTCAGCCCCGCCATGCAGGAAACTCTGCTAGCCCATCAGCAGGACTTCATGCAGGAGGATGCGCAAGCTGGCATGATTTACGCCTTTCTGGAGGACTACACGGGTGACCGGGTGTGTTCCAAGCAGCTCTATGCGGAGGCGCTGGGCAACACCAACATCCCGGCAGAGTGGGAGACCCGCACTATCTGCGAGATCATGAACACGGGAATTTCGCGCGGCGATATCCAAGGCTGGCAGGCGCACAAGACCGCCAAGCGTTACCCGAAGTACGGTGTTCAGAAAGGCTGGGAGCGCGTAACCAGCCCCGAAACCGGGGCTGAAAATTTCTTCGAAATAACGGATGCGGAAGCCAAGCAGCTGGGCTTTCCCTTCTGACGGACACCGGTTACACGTCTGGTTACAGATTCGGTTACGTTCCAGTTACAGCGCAAAAGCCGCATGGCTGCTGCATTTTCCTCTTTCTGTAACCATGTAACCTTAAAAAGATAAGAAAAAGTATAAAACCTACCGGATGCCCTGTGTGCAGAAAAAGAGAATTTTCCTGCCCGGTTACAGGCGTTCGGTTACAAAGAATTGGAGGTCTGCCTATGAAGGAAGTTCGCGTTTGCGAAGCAATGAAGTCCCCGGTGGGGACTTCAAGCGACGGAACGGTCTTGCATCAGCAAGATGGAGGGACCAAGTCCCGACAAGTTCCCATTTGGGAAAAGAGCAATCTGACGCTGGAAGAAGCTGCGGCTTACTCTGGCATTGGCATCAACAAACTGCGTGAAATTACGAATGAAGATAAATGCAAATTCGTCCTTTGGGTGGGAAACAAGCGTCTGATCAAACGTCGCCTGTTCGATTGCTTTGTCGAGCAAGCATATTCTATTTGAGAGGCTGCCAAAGGCTGCAAATGTGAAACCGTCCTTTTCTCATTCGCTGCGGGTGGAAATCGCATGGTTGATGTGTTATACTGACACTGACCTTATAGATGCGCTTTTCACAGAAAGGAGTTTCTAAATGTCTGAAAAGCGCAAAGATAGCAAGGGTCGTGTTTTGAAGGATGGCGAAAGCCAAAGAGCAAACGGCACCTACGACTATCGTTATACCGATATCCACAAGAAACGGCGTTGTATTTACGCTAAATCCCTGACAGAGCTGCGGAAAAAAGAGGAAGAACTGTGGCGCGATCTGGCAGACGGCATCGACTACGCCGCCGGAGAGATGACGGTGGCTGATCTGGTTGACCGCTATATGAACCTGAAACGTGGGTTGAAACCCAATTCACTTCGGTCGTACAACACAGCGGTCAAGCGGATTCATGCTGACCCTTTCGGGCAAAAAGCCATCAAAACGGTAAAATTGTCCGATGCGAAAGGCTGGTTCGTGTTTCTGCATGACAGCGGTTTCAAGCAAAACACCATAGGAATCCTGCAAAGCGTTGTCAGACCGGCATTCGAGATGGCGGTGGAGGATGACATCGTCCGCAAGAATCCATTTAAGTTCAAGCTGTCGGATGTTGTGCCGAAGGACGCTTATGTGCGCAATGCCCTGACCAGAGAACAGCAGGAGAAATATCTGCAATTCGTTCAAGACTATGGAGGCAACTATTATGATGATATCGTCATTCTTATGGGAACCGGCTTGCGTGTGAGTGAGTTGTATGGCCTGACACGAGCAGATATCGACTTTGAACGGCACTGTATCAATGTCCGGCGGCAGCTTTGCCGGACGGCTGAAAAGCCCTACTTTGTCACACCGCCGAAAACAAAAAGCGGTATCCGCAATGTTCCCATGACAGATACCGTTTGTGCAGCGTTGCGGCGTGTAGTAAAAGCCAGAGCGTCCACGAAAGTGGAAGCGCTGGTGGATGGTTGCAGCGGATTTCTCTTTCTGGACAAGTCCGGAATGCCGAAGGTGGCAATGCACTTGGAAAACTATATGCGCGGCGTGCAGGGAAAGTTTGAGAAGGCGTACAGCAAACCTGTTCCGCGCATTACACCTCATGTGCTGCGACACACCTTCTGCACCAATGTTCAGCAGGCCGGGCTGGATGTAAAAAGCCTGCAATACCTGATGGGCCACTCCAATGCCAGTGTGACGTTGGATGTCTACACGCACAGCAGCTTTGAATCGGTTGAAAGAGCCTTTGAACAGATCGCCGGCAACCTGTGATTTTCGACGCATGAAGCGGAATTGCTTACGCCGAAACTTACGCCAAAACTTACGCCAAAACTTACGCCAATCACCCGGTAAGTGGCGTAGATTTGCGTAGAAAAGCGTGGATCGTGCAAAAACGGAGAATCTGGAAAAATCGGCTTGTGGCCTTGATAATTCTACAAAAGTCTACGTTTCCCGATATTCGTGATTCGGCTCCAAAAGTGTGGTTTGGAAGGGCGGCATGTACTAAGCCAAAACCGCCGCTCCCAAGAATCCCAATTTATAAAAAGAACGCAGGCAGAACTTTTCGCAAAGGCGAAGGCTCTGCCTGCTTTTTTGCACCCCTGCCGCACTTTTCTCTTCGCCGCAAATGTGCTACAATAGCCTTAGCATAAGGAAAAGGGGAACGCGCATGGCCAGAAACAGGCAGAACCTGAACATCATCTACATCTCGGACCGAATGCGGGAGACGCTGCGGCCCATAGCGTCCTGTGCGCTCACGGCGGTGGTGGCCCCCATGGGCTACGGTAAAACGACGGCGGTGCGCTGGTTCTTGGCAGAGCAGGCCAAGGCGGGGGCCGTGGTGCTGCAAGCCAGCATCTACTCAGATAACCGCTCCATCTTCTGGAAAAGCGTGCAGAAGGCCTTTGCCGCCGCCGGGCTGACGGTGCTGGAGGGCTACGACTGCCCCGCTGACGCCAGCGGCGCGGCTTTGCTGCTGGAGGACCTGTGTGCCGCGCTGGGCGGCAAAACGCCCTACTATCTTTTTCTGGACGATTTCCACCTGCTGGGGGACGAGCGGGTGGCGCAGTTTTTGTGTCGGCTGGCCTACCGCCTGCCCGAGAACGTCCACCTTATCGTGGCCAGCCGCAACCGCTTTCTGCCCGGGGAGCAGGTGGTGCGGCTGGGGCGGCGGCTCCACCACATCGAGGCCGACGGCCTCCGCCTGAACCGGGAGGAGCTGCTGGCCTACACCCACCGCTGCGGCGTGGAGATCACCGCCGCCCAGGCCGAGAGCCTGCTGCGCTCCTGCGAGGGGTGGTTCTCCGCCGTCTACCTGAACCTCCATGCCCTGGCCGAGCGGGGGAGCCTGCTGCAGCCGGGGTCGGACATCTACGCCATGTTCACCGCCGCCATGCTGGAGTCCCTGCCCGAGAAGACCCGGGGCTTCCTCGCTGTGATGGGGCTGGCCGATGAGTTCACGGTGGAGATGGCCCGGGCTGTTACCGCCCTGCCCGACGCGGAGGAGGTGCTGCGGGCCCTCACCCAGCAAAACGCCTTTGTCACCCGCCTGCCGGACGGGGTGAGCTTCCGCTTCCACCACATGATGAAAGAGTGCGCCGAGCGGCTCTTTGCCCAGCTGCCCGCCGCCCGGCAAACGGATGTCTGGCAGCGGTATGGCCGCTGGTATGCCCAAAAAGCCCAGTACCTCCACGCTTTGCAGGCCTTTGAGCACTGCGGCGACCGCGACGCAGCCCTTGCCGTCATCGAGGCGGACGCGGGGGATCTGCTTGCCTCCCTCAGCCCCGCCGAGCTGCTGCAGCGGCTGGACCGCTGCCCGGTGGAAGCGCTGCAGCGCCACCCGCTGGCCATTCTGGTGCTGATGCGCCGGATGTTCACCTGGCAGCAGATCCCCAAAATGATGGAGCTGAAAGCCCTGCTGGAAGCCGCCGTGGCCCAACACCCCGAGTGGCCCGCCGCCGAGCGGGGCAACCTGCTGGGGGAGTGCGACCTCATCCAGAGCTTCTTGTTCTACAACGACATCACCCAGATGAGCCGCCTCCACCGCAGCGCCAGCCGCCAGATGAGCCGCCCCGCCGTCACCCTGCGCAACAGCGGCAGCTGGACCTTCGGCTCCCCCTCGGTGCTGATGATGTACTACCGCGCCCCCGGGGAGTTGGGCAAAGAACTGGCCGAAATGTACGAGTGTATGCCCCATTACTATAAAATCACCAACGGCCACGGCCGGGGGGCCGAGCTTTTGATGGACGCGGAGGCCGCCTACCTGCAGGGGGCGTGGGAGAAAGCCGCCGTGCTGCTGGAGCGGGCCCGGGCCGACGCCGCCGGGCAGGAAAACATGACCCTCTGCTGCGACTTTTGGCCCTGCGGCTGGCCCTGTGCGGCAAGGGGAAAGAGGGGTACGATTTTGCCGCCAAGCGCGCCGCCCTGCTGCAAAAGCACGATGGGGTGCAGGTGCATCTGCTGGAAAGCATCGCCGCCTATTTCTATGCCCTGCAGGGCAGGCCGGAGCAGGCCCCGGAGCTGTTCCGGGAGCACAAGCTGGCCGAGGTGAGCTTCTTTGGGCCCTGCCGCCCCATGATGTCCCTCATCGAGCAGCAGGTCTGGCTGGCGCAGGGGGAGTACGTGAAGGTGATCGCCCACAGCGAGGGCCTGCTGCGCCGGTGCGAGGCCATGCACTACGGTCTGGTGGGCCTGCAGGCCCGCATTCAGCTGGCGGCGGCGCAGCTGCGCTTTGGCCAGCGGGCCGAGGCCCGGGCTGCGCTGGCAGCGGCTTTGCTGGACGCTGTGCAGGACGATTTCTGGGTGCTCTTTGTGGAGCAGTATCCCGCTCTGGCCCCCCTGCTGGAAGGGGAGGACTGGGCTGCCAGCGAGCCGCGTCTGGGGCCCTTCGTGGCCCGCATCCTGCCCGCAGGCCGGGCCTTTGCCGCCCGGCTGGGCCTGCCCGCCCCCGCGCCGGAGCTGCCCCTGACCGACCGCGACCGGGAGCTGGCCCGTCTGGTGGCCGGGCGGTGCACCAACAAGGAAATCGCCGCCGCCCTCTACCTCTCCGAGGGAACGGTGAAGCAGTACATCAACCAGCTGTACGCAAAGCTGGATATGGGCGGCGACCCCCGCACCCGCCGCGCCCGGCTGGCGGAGTGGTATCAGAAAAACGCCCCCCGGAATTAACCAAAAACTAACCCCGGGTTAATAGCAAAAACCAAAGCTCCACGGTATCCTAAAAGTGAACCGTGGAGCTTTTTTCCTGCAACAAAATTGGTAGAAAAAGGGAGGCTTTTGCAATGAAACGAAGATGGAAGAAATTCCTCGCCGGGGTGCTTTCCGCAGCCCTCGCGCTGAACCTCGCGGCCCCGCTGGCACTGGCGGGCAGCTCGACGATGGGAGCAGCTTGCGGGGTGACAAATGTACTTCTGTATCCGGAGTATGTCGGACGGGTCGATGATAATGAGAGGGTGCCGTACATTCAGGGTGAGGTATCCTATGACCATGGCCTTTTGACCTTTGACGGAGATGTGACGCTGGATACAACTTCGGACCCGTATAATTCTTCGCTGGTCGAAGCCCTCAGTGAAAAAAATCTGAGGCTGGTGGCAAATGGCAAAGTGACGGGCAGAACGAAAAGCAACGGCTTTGATGGAGCAAAGGAAATAGTAAGGGGAGAATACGATCTCTCCAATACCGATGCGGGAAACCAGTCGAAAGGAATTTTAGGCGCTACAAACGATAAAACGACGATTGCTTCCGATACTAGAATCACGCTGAAGGGTTTCCAGACGGGCATCGGCTGGGGAAGCGTTCAGATCGATGGCAAGGTGAAGATCACAAATGCAGAATGCGGCATCGCCAATTTCACTACCATGAACCCGGGCAGCGAGCTGGAGATCCATGCGGATCGGTACATCGGGAAGGATTGTCTTCTGACATACAACGGCGGCCATCTGCTTATGATTGTGGCGGAAAACGGCGACGGCAATAACATCGTCCAGGGGAGACTGAGCATCGGAAACGTAAGCAGGTTCTGGTATCGCACCGACGAGAATGGAGCGTATACGGAAATCAACGTGAAGGAAAATTATGAGAACTTTACGGCTGCCATAGGACAGAACCAAGACTATCTGGAACTGACGGATGTGGACCCGGACCAGCCGGAAAGTGAAACCTACGACCTCTGGGTAGCAGGCAAGCAGGTCACAAAGAGCAACCAAAGCGATGTGCTGGAGGATGGCGGGTCTGTGAAGTTTGACCCGACGACCAACACGCTGACCCTGAACGATGCCGATCTCACGCTGGATGGGGCCGCGGGCGGTTACTGCTGCATCGATTCCCAATTGGCGGAAGAGCTGACCATTACCGGCACAGCCACCCTTTCCAACGCCGATGGAATCCTTACGGAAGGCCCGCTGACGCTGGATAACGCAACCCTCACACTTACGGGCAATATCGATGGCGACGTTGGTGATGACGCGATCCGGGCAGGCCGCTCTGACGAGGACATCACCATCCAAAACAGCACCGTGACCATTGCAGGCACGAACTCGGAAGGCAATTTCTTCCAGTTTGGCATTCGGTGCGGCAAGCTCACCGTGGCGAACAGCACGCTGGATGTGAAAGCCGGCGGCTCGGCCGTCGTGGCGCAAACGAGTTGGAGGCTTCCGGCGCAGGCACCGTCATCACGGCGGAAACGGATGCATCGGAGGAACAGGATTATTATGCCCTCGAACTGGGACGCCTGATCATGTCTCACGGCCTTGATCTGGTGGAAGGCAAAATGAACGAGAGTAAGAAGGCGAAGATCGCCCGGCCGGAGCAGGCCCCCACGGACTTTAAGGTCTACTGGGTCGTCCATCCGGGGGACGAACCGGTGAATGGAGGAATGCAGTTCCCCGGTGCGATCACCGGCAGCGAGGAGGAAGCCCGCCTCTTTGAGGGCTGGTTCCTCGAAGACGGCACCCGTTTGGAGGATAGCCCCTACTACATGGGCCCGGGCGCGAACCATGTGGGCAACCTCGACCGGGACGTGACCTTCTATGGCCATTGGCGCACCGCCGAGAGCGGCGAGGGCAGCCCAGACGGCGGAGACGGCTTCGGCACCCTTCTTGCGGGCGTCGCAGTCGTGGGCGCGGCGGGCGTCGTGGCCTATCAGGTGGGCACGGAGCTCATCCTTGACCAGCTCCTGCCTGCAGGGGTGGCCGTGCCCCATACCCGCGCCGAGCTGGCAATGCTCCTCTGGAACACCGCAGGCCGCCCGGCCCCGGCCACTCTGCCCGCCTTTGCGGACGTAGCCGACCCGGAGCTGGCCCAAGCCGCCCAGTGGGCCATCGAGCAGGGCTACCTGAAAGCCCGCGCCGACGGCAGCTTTAAGCCGGACAAGGGCGTCGCCAAGTGGCGCGTCATCCGCGGCTACCGGGCAGTGACCGAACCATGACCGTGCAGGTAAAATAGCCCCACAGCACAAGGCCCCGCAGACCTTTTTCAAAGTCTGCGGGGCCGCTGCTTGTTTATCTATCAGCTTGGAACGCTGGATGAACACGCTTCCGCAGAGGACTTGCTCAATCTCGTCACAGAGTTCATTGAGGAGTTCAAGGCTAAATTCGGCGAACACGTTCATGTGCTGGATAGGGCACTGCATCTGGACGAAAGCACGCCCCACATCCATGAGTGCCATGTATTCGACTGCGAGAACAAGTATGGTGAGGTGACCCGGTAAGTGGCGTAGATTTGCGTAGAAAAGCGTGGATCGTGCAAAAACGGAGAATCTGGAAAAAATCGGCTTGTGGCCTTGATAATTCTACAAAAGTCTACGTTTCCCGATATTCGTGATTCGGCTCCAAAAGTGTGGTTTGGAAGGGCGGCATGTCCTAAGCAGCAGATGTGCTTACTCAATAAGTACCTTATGGAGACGGGATCTCTTCGGAGACTCCGTCTCTTTTTGTATAGAAACCACAGATGCAGCCCACTCTATCAAAAAGGGGTGAGCAGATGTCCGGCAAACGGGTATTGGCGTTGTATGCAGCTGTTCTGCTGGGGTTTGCGGTAGTTTTGTGCCGCCTGTATTTTCTGGCAGAGAACCATACCTATGCTGCCCGGGCCGAAGCACAGAGCACGGTCCGGCTCTCGCTGCCTGCCCGGCGGGGCAGCTTCTACGACCACAGCGGCCTGCTTCTCACCGGGCTGGAAACGCGGTATCTTGCCCTCTGCTTCCCGGGCGAAAACAACTACACACGCCTGTATGCATTTACGGACAGTGCCGGGCAGGCACTTTTGTACCGGAACCGCAACCGCTCCGCACCGTTTCTGCTGGAAGTGGACCGCGACCTTTCCGGGCGCGGCATACGCTGCTTTGCAACGGCACGGCGCTGCGCAGAAGTTCCGCTGTGCCAGCATCTGATCGGCTATCTGGATGCAGAAGGCCGCGGCATTGCCGGGCTGGAAAAGGCGCTGGACAGCCAGCTGGCCGGGACAAAGGAGCATGACACGCTGGTGTGCGCGGTCACAGCACAAGGACGGCTGCGGGCCGGGGAAACACCGCAGCTCACCCGGCAGGACAGCAGTGCGGTGGGCGTGCAGCTGACGATCTCCCGCCCGGTGCAGCGTGCCGCCGAAGCGGTGGCCGCAGACACCATGACCAGCGGCTGCATTCTGGTTCTGGACACGGCCACTGCTGCGGTTCGCGCCAGCGTCAGCGTACCGGGCTATGACTCGGATGACCTTGCCGCAAGTCTGGATGCACCGGACGGTCCGTTCCTGAACCGCGCACTGGAAAGCTATGCTGTGGGTTCAGTGTTCAAGCCGGTGCTGGCTGCGGCAGCGCTGGAGCAGGGCATCCTGCCGGAGTGCGAATGCACCGGTGCTGTGGTGGTGGATGGACAGATCTTCCGCTGCGCAGGCGGTGTTCCGCACGGAACGGTGGACATGACTGCGGCTCTGGAAAAAAGCTGCAACGGCTATTTTATCCGGCTGGGGCAGCAGCTGGGGGCAGAGACGCTTTTGCAGATGTCCCGGCAGCTTGGCTTCGGGCAGGAGGTGCCGGTGGCAGGTGCGCTGTACGCCGATGCCGGAAAGCTGCCGTCTGCCGGGGAGCTTGCCCAGAGCGGCCAGCTGGCAAATTTCAGCTTTGGGCAGGGCGGTCTGCTGGCATCACCGGTACAGATCGCCGCCATGATGAACACCATTGCTTCCGGCGGGGTGTACCGCACGCCTTTCTTTGTGTGTGGCTCGGTGGATGAAACTGACGGTACGCCGCTGGAAACGCTTGCACATCCGCAGTCAAGGCGGGTGATGAGCGCGGAAAATGCAGCGCTCCTGCGTAAAATGCTGCAGCAGGTGGTGGAAGAGGGCACCGCACAGGATGCTGCCTGGCTGGAAGAAGGGGCTGGCGGCAAGACCGGTACCGCGCAGACCGGGCAGTTCACACCGGATGGCACGGAACGCAAAAACTTGTGGTTCACAGGGTTTTACCCGGCGCAGCAGCCGCGCTACACCATTGTGGTGCTGCAGGACGGGCAGGTGAGCACGGAACATTCCAGCGCCGCCATCTTTGCCCGGCTGTGCGCAATGCTGGACCTTCTGGCATAAAAATGCACGGTTTCTGCTTGCTTTTTTGCGCTTGTTATGCTACTATATATTTGTATTTCTGCGTAGTTTTTGTTGAATTAAAATAAAGGAGCGTTTCAATCCATGTCTGTTATCGAAATTGTTGGCGGTGTGATCCTGCTGATCGCTTCGCTCGTCATCGTTTTCCTCACTCTCATGCAGCACACCCACGGTCAGGGCCTTTCCGGTGCTATCAACGGCAGTATGGGCGGCGCAAACAATGCCCGTTTGACCCCGGCTGATCAGATGCTGGCCAAGACCACCCGCATTGCAGGTATTGTTTTCTTTGTGGTTGCCATTCTGGCATGTCTGTTTGCAGGCCGTCTGGCAGGTTGACAAGGTTCGTGCAGCCCCGTGTAAAGGACGGGGCTGTTTTTCTGTGTTATGATAGGATGTCGGCGGCAGTCTGACCGCCGGGCAGGGTGGGGCAGCTGGCCCACGATTGGCAGCGCTGCGGCACGTTGGAGGCTGCGGCCATGGAAGAGCAAGGAGAAAAAATATTATGGCAATGCGCGATAAAATTGAGCACGCGATCCAGAATCAGCCGTGCACCGTCAAAGACCTCAAATCCAAATTCGGCGGGGACCGCGGCTCGGACCGCAAGGTGATGGAGGCTGTGGATCAGCTGGTGCACGAGGCGGTCATCTGCCAGCGTCAGGGCGTGTTCTTTACGGTGCGCTCCGGCCGTGCAGACAAGGCTCTGCTGTGCAAGGTGGTAAAACTGGGCAAGAATTTTGCCTTTGTCATGCTGGAGGACGGCACCAGCGATATCTTTATCCCGGGCCGTTTTACCCGCGGTGCCATGCCCGGCGACATGGTGCTTGTAGAAAAGTTTGAGCACCCCCGTGTGGAGGGCAGCGATGAAGGCGAGATCCTGGCCATTCTGGAAGAAAAGAACGATCTGGTGGGCACTGCCCGCCGCATTGATGGCCGCCTGAAGTTCGTGCCGGACGACTGCCCGGCCATCTCCATGCAGATGATGCGTGATTGCGAGGGCGGTGCAAAGGACGGCGACAAGGTGGCCGTGGAGATCCTGCAGCGCGGCAATCGGCAGGAAGATCACCGCGTGGGCGTTGCCATGCGGTTTGGCAGCTCGGACGAAGCAAAGCGCTGCGCAAAGGCCCTGCTCTATGCGCAGGATATCCACAGCCGCTTCCCGGATAAGGTTCGTGAGGAAGCCAAGAAGCTGGAGAACGCTGAGGTCTCTGAAAAGGACACCGAGGGCCGCATGGATCTGCGCGCCCTGCCCATCTTCACCATTGACAGTGCTGAGACCAAGGACATCGATGATGCCATCAGCCTGACCAAGACCCCGGAGGGCGGTTTTGAGCTGGGTGTCCACATTGCAGATGTTTCCAACTATGTCAAGCCCGGCAGCGAACTGGACAACGAAGCGTTTAACCGCGCAACCAGCGTCTACTATGCCGATCAGGTGGTGCCCATGCTGCCCAAGCAGCTTTCCAACGGCATCTGCAGCCTGAATGAGGGCGTGCTGCGTCTGGCCTTCTCCTGCCTGATGCATCTGGATAAGGATGGCAACCTGATCGATTACCGCTTTGTCAAGTCGGTCATCCGCAGCCGCGTCAAGGGTGTTTACTCCGAGATCAACGCCTTGCTGGCCGGCAGTGCTGACGACGAGCTGAAGGGCAAGTACCATGAAGTGCTCAGCCAGCTGCCCGCCATGAAGGAGCTGTACGGCCACCGTGCCCGCCTGCGCAAGGAGCGCGGCTGCATGGATATCGAGAGCGGCGAGGTGAAGCTGATCCTCGACGAGGACGGCCACTGCATCGATGTGAAAAAGCGCACCTCCGGCGAGAGCGAAGCTATGATCGAAGAGTTCATGCTGCTGGCCAACCAGTGCGCTGCCCACTTTGCCCGCGTGAAGCAGATCCCCTTCGTGTACCGTGTGCACGAGGAACCCAATGCTGAAAAGCTGGAGCGTCTGCACACTCTGCTGCAGGCCTGCGGCATCAACGATCACTTTGCCAAGGATGTGCCCACCCCCAAGGAGCTGAGCGCAATTCTGGAAGGTGTGCGCGGCGGCCCGTATGAGCAGATCATCAATACCGGTATGCTGCGCTGCATGTCCAAGGCTGTGTATGAGGAAAAGCCCAAGGGCCACTACGGCCTGGTGCTGAAGGACTACGCTCACTTCACCAGCCCCATCCGCCGCTACCCGGATCTGGCCATCCATCGCATCATGACCGCCCAGCTCAAGGGCATGGATAAGGATACCATGGTGCTGCGCTACAGCGACTTTGCCGAGAAGGCAAGCAAGCAGTCCAGTGAGCGCGAGATCATTGCAATGCAGATCGAGCGCAAGGCTGAGGACTGCTACAAGGCCGAGTATGCCCGCCGCCATCTGGGCGAGTGCTACGAGGGCCGCATTTCCGGCGTGACCCAGCGCGGCCTGTTCATTGAGCTGGACAACGGCGTGGAGGGCTTTGTGCCGGCTTCCAGCCTGACCCCCTCCGGTACCATGCTCACCGAGGGCATCCGCCTGTCCGACCCCGTCTCCGGCAAGAACTGGAGCCTGGGCGACACCATGATGATCACCATTGTGCGTGCGGATGTGAACCTGGGCAAGATCGACTTTGAGGTTGCTCCGGCAAGCACAAAGTAAGCAAAAAGATCAGAACACCTGTACGGCGTTTTCCTGCATAGGAAGAGACTGTACAGGTGTTTTTTGTCCGCGGACAAGAAGCGGTGGAAAAGGGGAGAACGACATGCTGAAAAACGAAACACTGCGCAGAGATGCAGATGCCATCATCCGTGCCAGCCTGAACGCTGTTCTGCCGGACGAAGCGGTGCGCCGCGCGCTGAAAAATTTCCGGCCGCAGGGCGGCAGGGTGCTGCTGGTGGCTGCCGGTAAGGCAGCATGGCAGATGGCCCATGCTGCAGTGAAATTTCTTGGCCGGGTGGATGGCGGTGTGGTCGTGACCAAATACGGCCACGTGAAGGGCACGATCCCCGGCGTGGACTGCTGCGAAGCCGGGCACCCCGTGCCGGATGAGAATGGCTTTGCCGCCACCCGGAAAGCGCTGGAACTGGTGCAGGGCTTAACGGCAGAGGATACGGTGCTGTTTCTGCTGTCCGGCGGCGGCAGTGCACTGTTTGAAAAGCCGCTGATCCCCGGCGCAGAGCTGCAGCAGATCACGGGCCAGCTGCTTGCCAGCGGTGCCGATATCGTGGAGATGAACACCATTCGCAAGCGCCTGTCCGGGGTCAAGGGCGGGCGGTTTGCACAGAGCTGTGCGCCTGCGCAGGTGTTCAGCATCGTGCTCAGTGATATTCTGGGCGACCCGCTGGATATGATCGCCAGCGGTCCGGCGGTGCCGGATACCTCCACCTGTGCACAGGCCCTTGCCATTGCGGAAAAATATCACCTGCAGCTTTCGGCACAGGCCAAGGCTCTGCTGGCACAGGAGACTCCAAAGGTGCTGGACCATGTTGCCACGCAGATCACCGGCAGCGTGCGGGAGCTGTGCAGCGCAGCAGCCAACGCCTGCCGGGAGCTGGGCTATGAGCCGGTGATCTTGACCGACAGGCTCTGCTGTGAAGCGCGGGAGGCTGGCAGCTTCCTTGGTTCCATAGCCCGCACCCACGCGGGGCAGGGCAAAAAGCTGGCCTTTCTTGCAGGCGGTGAGACGGTCGTCCATCTGACCGGAACAGGTCTGGGCGGGCGCAATCAGGAGCTGGCCCTTGCTGCAGCACCAATGATCGCCGGGCTGGATGCAGCGGTCTTTTCGGTGGGCAGCGATGGCACCGACGGCCCAACCGATGCTGCGGGCGGCTATGTGGACGGCAGCACGGCCGCAGCACTGGCGCAGAACCAGCTGAACGTGTACGATGTGCTGCAGAACAACGATGCCTACCATGCCCTCAAGGCGGTGGATGGGCTCATCATCACCGGCGCGACCGGCACGAATGTCAACGATGTGGCCGTGGTGCTGATCGGAAATCAAGGATAGAACAAAGCCACCGGGAGTTCTCTGCAAAAAGCGGAAGCGGAACGGATGGAGCTGCAGCGCCGCAAGGTCGGGTTTATCTGTAAGACTGTTGCAGCACCCTATCATGTTGCAGGCAGTCTTCTGACGATCGGCACCAGCTGCGGCTTTGCCCTCTACCCGGAAGAAGGCACGGATACAGACAAGATCACCCGTCTGGCTGACCAGCGGATGTATAAGCACAAGCAAAAGAACCATGCCTTGCAGGATCATGGATTATATGGGTAAAAAATAAGGTGCTGTCCGCACAGACAGCACCTTATTTTTATGGTTTACATGTGCAGCAGGCTGCGCTGCTCGCTGGCGCGGAACTTGAGTGCCGCAGCAATGAATGCCTTGAACAGCGGGTGAGCACGGTTCGGACGGCTCTTGAACTCCGGGTGGAACTGTGCGCCCAAATGAAAGTCACGGCCGGGCAGCTCTACAGTCTCTACCAGACGACCGTCGGGGCTGGTGCCGGAAATAACAAGACCGGCGTCCTGCATCTCCTGACGGAATTCGTTGTTAAACTCGTAGCGGTGACGGTGGCGCTCCCAGATCTCGGCCTCGCCGTAGCACTCGGCCATCTTGGTGCCGGGCATCACCTTGCAGGGGTATTTACCCAGACGCATGGTGCCGCCCTTGGGAATGTTGCCCTGCTGGTCGGCCATCAGGGCGATCACATTATGCTTGCCATCCGGGGTGAATTCGCTGGAATTTGCATCCTTGTAGCCCAAAACTCCCCGGGCAAACTCCATTACCATGATCTGCATGCCAAGGCAGATGCCAAAGTAGGGAACATGGTTCTCGCGGGCATACTGTGCAGCCTGGATCATGCCCTCAATGCCGCGGTCGCCAAAGCCGCCGGGTACGATGATGCCGTCCACATCTGCAAAGGCTTCCTTGCAGGCGGCCTGGTCGGTCAGGTCCTCGCTTTCCACCCACTTGATCTCCACCTGGCTGTCATTCTCGAAGCCTGCGTGGTACAGGCTCTCCATCACAGAGAGATAGGCGTCGTGCAGCTTGACGTATTTGCCCACCAGTGCAATGCTGCAGGTCTTGCTGCGGGTAGCAATGCGGCTGACCACCTGCTTCCACTCGGTCAGGTCGGCAGCGGGCACATCCAGCTTGAGCTTCTGCACCACTACCTCGTCCAGACCACCGGTGTGCAGCATCAGCGGGCACTGGTACAGGCTGGGCATGGTCAGGTTCTCGATCACACACTCCGGCTTCACATTGCAGAAGGTGCTGATCTTGCGGCGGATGTCGCCGCCCACACTGCCGTCTGCGCGCAGGATGATGATATCCGGGTTCACGCCCATGCCCTGCAGCTCTTTCACAGAGTGCTGTGCAGGCTTGGATTTGTACTCGTCCGAGCCGGAAATGTAAGGCACCAGCACCACATGGATGTAGCAGCAGTTGTCGCGGCCCTGCTCCAGACCCACCTGACGGATGGCCTCGAGGAAGGGCTGGCTTTCAATATCACCGGTCGTGCCGCCGATCTCGGTAATGACCACGTCAGCCTCGGTGGAAGAGGCCAGATTGTAGATGTAGCTCTTGATCTCGTTGGTGATGTGGGGAATGATCTGCACGGTCTGGCCCAGATATGCACCCTGACGTTCCTTGTTCAGTACGTTCCAGTACACCTTGCCGGTGGTCAGGTTGGAGTATTTGTTCAGATTCTCGTCGATAAAGCGCTCGTAGTGGCCCAGATCCAGATCGGTCTCAGTGCCATCGTCGGTCACGAACACCTCACCGTGCTGCAGCGGGCTCATGGTGCCGGGATCCACATTCACATAGGGGTCCAGCTTCTGGCTGGCCACCTTCAGGCCGCGGCACTTGAGCAGACGGCCCAGCGATGCAGCTGTGATGCCCTTGCCAAGGCCGGAGACGACACCGCCGGTGACAAAGATGAATTTGGTTTGTTTCTCTGCCATAGAATTTCCTCCTCTATTTTTGCTTTTCTGAATTCTTTCCCTTATAAACCTTTGTGAATTCTTTCAGGTGAACGGTCTTGCTCTCAGCCTTTCCCAAAATGAGCCGGTGAAAGCAAGGATACTTTTCCCAATCCAATATTATACACCCATGTCCTCATAATTTTCAAGGACTTCCTGTGCAATTTCTGTGCGGTCACGACGGGTATCCATGGCCTGTTTTTCTATGTAGCGGTGTGCCTCGGCTTCGGTCATGTGCTCGTGCTCCACAAGGCAGCATTTTGCCCGGCTGACCAGCCGCACCTGTGCGATCTTTTCCTGTAAGCGGGCGTTCTCCTGCCGGGCACGCAGCAGGCGGTGGTTGCCCGCCGCCGCCATGTGCATGGCCTGCACAAAAAAGGCGGTGCTGAAGGGCTTTGACAGCAGCAATACCCCCTGTTCGCTCAAAGGTCCCAAAAGCTGCTCAGCCTGTGCGGCCTTGACCAGAAACACGACACCGGCATCTGTTTTTTCCACAGCATTGATGCACACCTCATGCCCGAATTCATCGGGCAGGGGAGAGTTGACCACGATCAGCTCAAAATCCGATTCCGTCATGCGCCGCCGGGCTTCGGCCCCGCTGGGAATGATCACCGGGCGGCTGTAGCCCATTTCGGTCAGCCGTGCAGCGATATACTCGTTGGAGCTTGCACCGGCACTTACGATCAGTGCACGTCCCATTTCCTTCGCTCCTTTCTCCTACACACTCTCTTTTGCAGGGGTCAGATGGCGTTGAAGTAATGGGTACGCTCGTACTCAACAGGGTCGGACGCGTGTTTCAGTGCTTCGCAGCGCTTCAGTTCTTCCGTAAAGTAGCGGCTGGCAAGCTGCTCGGGCAGCACTCTGCGCAAAAATTCGCTCTCCTCCGCAGCCTGCACGGCCTCTTCCAGACTGGCGGGCAGAGTCTCAAGGCTGAGGCCCTCAGCCATAGAGGGGTCGAACAGATTCTTGTTCACGGGGGCAGAGAGCACCATGCGGTTCTCGATGCCGTCCAATCCGGCAGCCAGAACCAGACCAATGGCCAGATAGGGGTTGCAGGCAGGGTCCGGGCTGCGCAGCTCCATGCGGCAGTTGTCGCCCTTTACCTGCGGGATGCGCACCAGCTGGCTGCGGTTCTGGCGGCTCCAGCTCACATAGCGGGGCGCTTCATCGCAGCCAAAGCGCTGATAGCTGTTGGGCAGAGGGTTGGTGAACACGGTCAGCTCCCGGCTGTGGGCCAGCACACCGGCCATAAAGCTGCCTGCAATGCTGTCCGGGGCAATGTCGCCCTCAAACAGGTTGCGGCCATCCATGTAAAGGGACAGGTTGATGTGCAGGCCGCTGCCTGCCTGATCCGGCAGGGGCTTGGGCAGGAAGCTTGCATGGATGCCGCTGCGGGTGGCAATGGCGCGCACGATCTGCTTGAACATCATCACGTTGTCGGCGGTCTTGAGGGGGCCTGCGTGGTGGCAGTCGATCTCGTTCTGGCCGTTGCCGCTTTCGTGATGGCTGTGCTGAGGGCTCATGCCCATCTGCTCCATGGTCAGGCAGATGTCCCGGCGGAGGTTCTCGCCTGCATCCAGCGGGGCCACGTCAAAGTAGCCGCCAAAGTCGATGGGGATACGGGTGGGGCGGCCCCGGTCATCATTCTCGAACAGGTAGAACTCACACTCTGCGCCCACATTGCAAGTGATGCCCAGCTTTTTGAATTTGCGATTCACGCTGCGCAGAAAGCCGCGGCAGTTGCCGCCAAAGGGCTGGCCGTCCGGCTTTTCCACATCACAGAAAAACTGCATCACCCGGCCCTCGGTAGGCCGCCAGGGGAGAATGGTCACGGTGGAAAGATCCGGCCGCAGCACAAGATCGCTTTCCTCCACCTTCATAAAGCCGGCAATGGAGCTGCCGTCGAAGCAGACACCGTCTTCCAGAGCTTTGGGCAGATCGTTTGCCAGCACGGCAATGTTCTTCTGAGTGCCAAAGATATCGCAGAAGGCAAAGCGCACAAATTTGACGTTGTTGTCCTCCACAAAATCAAGGATGTCCTGTTGGGTCGAATAGCTCATAATGGTTTCCCTTTCAAATAAAACGCCTAAAGGCCTGCCCTCAGAATGGGAGCAGGTCTTTAGGCTGGTGTAAGAAATAGGAAAAGGAGAATGGCAATTTTAAATTCCGCAGCCTACGGATGCTATTCTGCTGTTACGCTGATGAAAGATCAGACGTAGTAGAGCATCTTGCTGTAGCTGGGCAGAGGCCAATAATCCTCACCGCAGATGGTCTCGGCGTCGTCCGCAGCGGCACGCAGAGCATCCATTGCAGGCAGCACGTTGTCGTGGAAAGCAACGGCCTTTTCTGCCTCGGTGGGCAATGCCTTGGAAGCATCCACTGCATCCTGCAGGGTATCGACAGCGTCGCTCATAGCATCGGCATCAGCAGAGAGCTTAGTCAGGGTCTTGGTCTCACTGCGCACGCTGATGTTCTCGCTCACAGCCAGTTTGGATGCTGCGGTATTGGCAAGCTCGCTCATGTAGGAGTTGACGGCAGGCAGCAGCTGCTTGCGGGCCATTTCCAGCATGGTCAGAGCCTCGATGTTGATGATCTTGGAGTAGTGCTCCATCTCCACCTCGTAGCGGCTCTCCATCTCTACCTTGGTCAGCACGCCGAACTCTTCCATCAGGGCAATGTTCTTGGGCTCGATCAGGGCAGGCAGAGCAGCGGGGGTGTTCTTCTTGTTGGGCAGACCGCGCTTTGCGGCTTCCTCTTCCCACTCGGCAGTGTAGCCGTTGCCGTTGAAGATGACGCGGCGGTGGTCGCGGATGGTGCGCTTGACCAGAGCGATCACAGCGCTGGTAAAGTCCTCAGCGCTCTCCAGCTCGTCGGCGTAGCCCTTCAGTTCCTTTGCGACGGCGGTGTTCAGGATGGTGTTGGCATCGCTCAGGTTCTCAGCGGAACCGGGCATACGGAACTCGAACTTGTTGCCGGTGAAGGCAAAGGGAGAGGTACGGTTGCGGTCGGTGGTATCCTTGCTGAACTTGGGCAGGACATCAACGCCCAGATCCATCTTCATCTTGACGGGGCCGGCATAGGGGGAATCGGATGCGATAGCATCGATGACAGCTTCCAGCTCTTCGCCCACGAAGATGGAAATGATAGCCGGAGGTGCCTCGTTGGCACCCAGACGGTGATCGTTGCCGGGAGTGGCAACGGAGGTACGCAGCAGATCGGCGTACTCGTCAACAGCCTTGATGACAGCAGCCAGGAACACCAGGAACTGCAGGTTCTCCATGGGGGTGTCGCCCGGGTCGAGCAGGTTCTCGTGGGTGGTGGACATGGACCAGTTGTTGTGCTTGCCGCTGCCGTTGACACCCTCAAAAGGCTTCTCATGCTGCAGGCAGACCAGACCGTACTTGGGAGCGATCTTTTTCATCATCTCCATCGTCAGCAGGTTGTGGTCGATGGCAACGTTGGTGGTGTCGAAGATGGGAGCCAGCTCATGCTGGCAGGGAGCAGCTTCGTTGTGCTTGGTCTTGGCGGGAATGCCCAGCTTCCACAGCTCTTCGTCCAACTCCTTCATAAACTCGGAGACCTCGGGACGAATGACACCGAAGTAGTGCTCTTCCAGCTCCTGACCCTTGGCAGAGGGGGCACCGAACAGGGTGCGGCCGGTGAGGATCAGATCCTGACGGGCTTCGTAATCTTCCTTCTTAATAAGGAAGTACTCCTGCTCGGGGCCGACGGTGGTGGAGACGTAATCCACATCCTTGCCGAACAGCTTCAGGATGCGAACTGCCTGATTGGACAGTGCGTTCATGGAACGCAGCAGAGGGGTCTTCTTATCCAGAGCCTCGCCGGTGTAGCTGACGAATGCGGTGGGGATGCACAGCACGTCATCCTTCACGAATGCGTAGCTGGTGGGGTCCCATGCAGTGTAGCCGCGGGCCTCGCAGGTGGCGCGCAGACCGCCGGAGGGGAAGGAAGATGCATCGGGCTCGCCGCGCACCAGCTCCTTGCCGGAGAACTCCATGATGGCGGTGCCGTCGCCCACAGGGGAAACAAAGCCATCGTGCTTCTCACTGGTGATGCCGGTCAGCGGCTGGAACCAGTGGGTGTAGTGGGTGGCACCCAGCTCCATGGCCCAGCGCTTCATCACGCTGGCCACAACGTTTGCCACCTCAATGTCCAGCGGAGCACCCTTGTGCAGGGTGTTCTTCAGGCTCTTATAGGTTGCGCTCGGCAGGCGCTCCTTCATCACATGTTCGTTAAAGACCTTGCTGCCGTAGATTTCCATAACATTCGCTGCCATAAATCCTACTCCTTACTTGATCTTATTTTTCTTACCCTTTCGTCTGCATTCTGGTCTGCCGCAATGCCGCACCCAGAAGTACGAAAGCTTCTTAACAAAAACGGCGCTGCGAGTCAGGAGGTGACCCACAGCGCCGTTGCTGTCTATGGTTTGATTATAGCCCCGGCGGGCCAAAAAGGCAATTGACAAATCTGACGATTCTGTACAAACAGCTTCCTGCATTTTTGGAGCATCCGCACTTGGTATGACTTTTTAAGAGAACGAACCCTCTCCGCCCGATGGGAAAAACCCTCTCAGTCATTGCTTGCGCAATGCCAGCTCTCCCGAAGGGCGAGCTTTTATCCAGCTGCCGGGTAAGTTTATTCATCATCGGAAAAGATCGTTGTTTTCCGTCCCTGCTCATAAAGCTCCCCCCTCGGGGGAGCTGGCAAAGCCGTCAGGCTTTGACTGAGAGGGTTCAGGCAGCGCAGCAAAAAGATGCATTTACCCGATGGGGTCCCTTCTGGTGAAAATGTGTTTTTAATATACGGTGCCATTGCCCGTTACGGCCCCGCTTTGTGAAAAAAGAGCTTCCGGAAAATCCGCAGATTTTCCGGAAGCTCAAATATTAAAAATAAAACTTCCGCTGAAGATACCCAGAGTGAAACGGAGGGTATTCAAATCGTTAAATCACCTGAAAGAGGAAGAACTTCAGATAATTCGTCTCCGGCACACCCCACAGGATCGGATGATCCGGTGCCTGCTGTTTCACCTCGATCTGCCGCAGCTGGCGGTGCGCATCCTTTGCAGCGGCGCGCAGCATCTTGATGAACAGCTCCTCGGTGGCAAAGTGGGAGCAGCTGGCAGTTGCCAGATAGCCGCCGCGGGGCAGCAGCTTCATGGCACGGTAGTTGATCTCCTTGTAACCGCGCATGGCGTTCTCCACAGTGCGGCGCGCCTTGGTAAAGGCCGGCGGGTCCAGAATGATAAAATCGTAGGGGTGTCCTTCTCTTTCCAAGCGGGGCAGCAGCTCAAAGGTGTCCTCGCACAAAAAGTCCATATTGGCCAGACCGTTGCGCTGGGCATTGCGCTGCGCCATGGCAATGGCCTCGGCGCTGATGTCGGCGGCGGTCACACGGGCAGCGCCGCCCGCAGCGGCGTTCAGTGCAAAGCTGCCGGTGTGGGTAAAGCAGTCCAGCACGGTGTGGCCTGCAGCAAGGCGTGCCACCGCCCGACGGTTGTACTTCTGATCAAGGAAGAAGCCGGTCTTCTGGCCGTTCTCGAAATCCACATGATAGTAAACTCCGTTCTCGCAGATCTCGGTCTGGGTGCTTGCCGGGTGAGTCTCACCTGGCAGCTCAAACCAGCCTTTGTTCTGCTCAAGACCTTCCTTTGCGCGCAGAGCCTCATCGTTGCGCTCGTAGATGCCGTCGATGGTCTGGCCGTCGGCGCGCAGGACTTCTGCCAGAATGGGGAAGAGGATGGGCTTGAGCTTTTCCATGCCCACGCTCAGGGTCTGCGTGACGAGGATGTTGCTGAACCGGTCCACAGTCAGCCCGGGGAACTGGTCGGCTTCGCCAAAAATGACGCGGCAGGCGGAAAGGTCTGCAGGTTCCAGCACGGTCTTGCGGTAGTTCCATGCATATTCCACCCGGCGGCGCCAGAACGCAGCATCAAAGGTGTCGTTGGCATTGCGGGAGATCAGCCGCACGCGGATCTTGCTCTTGAGCGAAACGAAGCCGGTGCCAAGGTAGGAACCCTTGGTGCTGACCACATCGGCCAGCGTGCCGTTTTCCGGCTCATTTTCCGGGGAATGGAGGATGTCGTTCTCATACACCCAGGGGTGCCCGCCCACCAGCAGGCCTTCGGCGTGTTTGTTGACGGTATACACAGGGTAAGCGCGTTCTTTCATATGGTTCTCCTTATCATGGACGAACTCCCTTCGTCCCGCGTTCGCAGACAGAAGGAGTAAAAATCTACTCTTTATAATAGCACAAAATCATGTTATTATAAATAAGAAATGCCAAAAAACCGCATGAAAGAGGGATGCATTATGGAAATTGAACGCAAATGGATGGTGAAGGGCTGGCCGGAGGGGCTGCCCCTCAGGGAGGAATTTGCCATGCGGCAGGGCTATATCAGCGTGCGGCCCACTGTGCGCATCCGGGAAGAAGCCCTCACCGGCGGCAGAACGGACTACATCCTCTGCTTCAAATCCGGGGGCGGCCTTGCCCGCGAGGAGATCGAGCGCAGCATCGACAAAGCGCTGTTTGAGGATTTGGAACACAAGATCATCGGCAAACCTCTCATCCCGAAGCTGCGCCGCAGCTACACCCTGCCGGACGGTTCTGTGCTGGAAGTGAACCATGTGGACGAAGGCCAGCCCACCGAGTTCTGGTATGCCGAGGTGGAGTACCCCACGGTGGAAGCAGCCCTTGCATGGCAGCCGGAAAGCTGCGGCCTTGGCGATTACCTTAAGGATGAAGTGACGAACCAGCCCGGCCAGAGCATGGGCGAATACTGGGTGGAGACAAGAGGATGAAAAAAGTAAAACTCAAACTGGAACTGCAGTACAACTCCCCGGTGATCCTCACATTTTTCCTGCTGTCACTTCTGGTGCTGTTCCTCGACCAGTGGACGGATGGGTGGACGACGATGCATCTGTTCTGTGTCTACCGCTCCTCGCTGAAGGACCCGCTGTTCTACATCCGGCTGTTCGGCCATGTGCTGGGCCATGCCAGCTGGGACCACTTTCTGAACAACATGCTGCTGCTGCTCGTTGTTGGCCCGCCAATGGAAGAAAAGTACGGCAGCAAGCCGCTTTTGTGCGGCATGGTGTTCACCGCTCTGGTCACCGGCGTGCTGCAATGCGTGCTGTTCCCACGTTCAGGGCTGCTGGGCGCGTCCGGCATCGTGTTCATGCTTATCATGCTTTCGTCGCTGGCGGGCTTCTCCGGCGGCATCCCGGTCACCATGCTGCTGGTTGCAGCGCTGTACTTTGGTCAGCAGGTGTACGATATCATTTTTGTGCACGACAATGTAGCAAACTTCATGCACATTGTGGGCGGCTTATGCGGCACTGCCTTTGGCTACTACAGTGCGTTGCACAGCCGCCGCAGGCCGGCAAAAGCGGTGAAGTTTTCCAGCACGAACAGCCGCCGGAAGCGCTGAACCCACTGTGGACATAGGCTGATTTTGAAAAATTTGCAAACAGGTATTGACAAACGAAAAATCCGTGGTTTAATATAGCCAAATTCAATACACTAAACCGTTGAAGCGGAGATAACGGCGAACCATGCCTGTACAGAGAGCCTGCGCAGCTGAGAAGCAGACCGGAAACAGTTCGTCAAGGAAAGTGTGACTTTGCGTTATATTTTCCCGAAATGGACCGCTGAGGGTGCAGGGAACTGCGGAGAACTTTCGCCGCACAGTATTCTGCAACGTAGGGCATACGTCAGTTGCCGGGGATGTGTTGGCATCCCGCCAAGTGCATGGGGTCATGCCCATGAAGTCAGGGTGGCACCGCGGATAAAAGGCCATATTTTATTCGTCCTTGACAGAAGAGAGTTCTTCTGTTAGGGGCGTTTTTCTTTTCCACTCCCTCGGCAGAAGAGCCGGGGGAGTTTTTGTTTTAGGGCTCCCTTGTTTCCGGCACTAAGGCTCATGCCTGTGGTTGCGGCCACGAAAACCTGAACAAAACAAATGCACCCGGTTGCTGCGGTTCTGCCCACAGGCCGGGTGCATTTTATATTTTAGGAAAAATTACAGGTCACTGCGCGGGGAAGCTGCCATGGCCCAGAAGTTCAGCTCGTGCTCCGAGCAGGCATGGAAGATCTCGCGGCAGCGGGCAAGGCGCTCGTCGCTCAGGCCTTCGCAGACTTTTTCTGCAAACGCGGCCCAGTCGCGGCAGGCCGCCTCATAGCCCTTGTCAGCATAGTCCACCACCAGTGCACCATAAAGGGTATCCTGCACGGAAGGCTTTTCTTCCAGCAGTTTCTGGAAGATCCAGCCATAGCTCAGCATACAGGGCAGGCAGGCCATCATGCACTCGGCTGCGCCCTCGCCGTTTTTGGCGGCTTCGATCATAGCGTCCACATAGGCACGGTTCTCCGGCCGCAGCGGCAGGCTCTGGATGCCTTCATCGGTCAGTCCAAAGTGCTTGAGATAGTGCAGGCGGGCTGCATCCTCGCTCTCATTCACGAAGGAAAGCAGGGAATAGTAGGTGCGGATGGTCTGCATATCCTTTGCCTTGGTCATGCCCCAGGCAAACACCTTGGCATATTCCCGCAGGTAAAGACTGTCCTCCACGATGTAGCCCTTGAAGCAGGCTTCATCCAGTGTGCCATCCGCAAGGGGTCTTTCCAGAAATTCTGAGTGCAGGCATTTCTCCCACACGGGCAGGCTTTCCTGCACCAGCTGCTGCACAAAGGTCTGCTCACTCACCCACAAACTCTCCCTTCAGTGCAAACATGTGGTTCATGGGGCCGGAGCCATGGCCCAGATCCAGCATGGCAGAAAGACAGCCGGAAATGTAGGCCTTTGCGCGCTCCACAGATGCATCCAGATCATAGCCCTTTGCCAGATTGGACGCAATGGCGCTGGATAGGGTGCAGCCGGTGCCGTGGGTATTGGGGTTTGCAATGCGCTTGCCGCGGAACCATTTGCCGCAGCCGTCCCGCCACAGAAGGTCGTCGGCATCGTTGATCTGGTGGCCGCCCTTGCACAGCACGGCACAGTGGTATTTCTCGCTGATCAGCTTTGCAGCGGCCTCCATTCCGGCCGCATCGGTGATCTTCATGCCGGAAAGGATCTCAGCCTCCGGAATGTTGGGGGTGACCACCTCTGCCATGGGCAGCAGCTTTTCGGTCAGTGCCTGCACGGCATCGTCCCGCAGCAGCTTGGAGCCGGAGGTGGCAACCATCACCGGGTCCACCACGATATGCTTTGCGCCGTAGGTGTGCAGCTTTTCGGCGATCACACCGATCAGCTCTGCCGAGGATACCATGCCGATCTTGACGGCATCCGGGTAGATGTCGGTAAAAATGGCATCGATCTCCTGTGCCAGAAATTCGGGCGTGGCTTCAAAAATGCCGGTCACACCTGTGGTGTTCTGGGCAGTCAGTGCGGTAATAGCGCTCATGGCGTACACGCCGTTTGCAGTCATGGTTTTGATATCGGCCTGAATGCCAGCACCGCCGCTGGAATCGCTGCCGGCAATCGTCAATGCAGTTTTCATGGTTACAACTTCCTTTGCAAAAAATGCGGAAATGCCCGCAAGGAGGCACCTCCGCACTTTGAAGCAGCAGTATCTCCCTACGTTGGCATTGTCCAAATCAGGTCACAGGTCTGGGCAAACAGCCCACTCTCAGCCTGCTTTTGCAGGCTCCCTTTTT
Organism: Faecalibacterium taiwanense; assembly: GCF_036632915.2. Lineage (NCBI taxonomy): Bacteria > Bacillati > Bacillota > Clostridia > Eubacteriales > Oscillospiraceae > Faecalibacterium > Faecalibacterium taiwanense. The sequence goes on from NZ_CP155552.1 coordinate 1,582,480, forward strand.
CTGCGTTCAAGAATACCACAGTGCCGCTGCATTTGCAAGGGGATGGCCCTTTTCAATCGGCCCGCTGCGTGGTAAAATGGAAAAAACAAAGGGGGAAATACCATGAACATCACGGTCTATCTTGGAGCAAATGCGGGCAATGATCCTGCGCTGGCGGCAGCTGTCCGGGAACTGGGCAGCTGGATCGGTGCAAACGGGCACCGCCTTGTGTACGGCGGCTCCCGCAGCGGCCTGATGGGCCAGCTTGCCCAGAGCACACTGGACGCAGGCGGCACGGTGACCGGTGTGGAACCGCAGTTCTTTGTGCAGCAGGAGCTGCAGCACGATGGCCTGACCGAGCTGATCGTCACCAAGGACATGACCGAGCGCAAGACGAAGATGATCGAGCTGGGCGATGCCTTCATCGCATTCCCCGGCGGTACCGGCACGCTGGAAGAGATCGCAGAGGTAATGTCCAAGGTCTCGCTGGGCCAGTTGGACGCGCCCTGCATTCTGTATGATCTGAACGGCTACTACGACAGCCTGAAAGCACTGCTTGCCAAAATGATCGAGAAAGGCCTTTCCACGCCGCAGCGCCAGCAGGGCATCCGATTTGCGGCGAATCTGGAAGAGATCACAACAATTTTGAATAAAGCCTAAAGGAAACGCTTCCCCGGCCGGGAAGCGTTTCCTTTTTATATCATTCTCCCAGTGCAGTGCGGATATTTGCCAGCACCTTCTGGCTCAGCAGCACAAAAGCCTGCTTGGTGCGTCCGGCAGAAACATTCGCGCAATGCACATTCTCACGGGCAAAGAAGTCTTCACCCACCGGGCCGGCAGCGGCACGGGTGTCACAGAAGAAGTGGGTGCCCGGCAGAGCAAGCCACTGTTCCAGAGCAGCAGAGTCAAAGCCCGGGCCGATGGAGGTGTTGAACAGTACCTTGCCTGCGCCCAGCTGTGCAAATTCGTCCTTGCCCAGCAGCAGGACATTTTTGTTCAGGCAGGTGAACACCACCTCGCTCTCGGTCAGCAGCTGTGCCAGCGGCTTATAGGCCATGCCCACAGCTTCGGCATCCGGCTTGCGGGTGCGGCTGTAATAGGCAATGTCGGCACCCATGAACTGCAGCGCGTCGGCGATCATTTTGCCGGACACACCCAGCCCGATGATGCCTGCCTTCAGCCCGGTGATCTCCACCGGCTCGTCCCGCAGCATGGGCATCCCAAAACCGTGCAGGATGCCGGTGAGCTCATGCAGGACGTACTCCACAACGCCGCGGTCGCCGTAGTCCCGGATGCCCAGCACTTTGATGCCGCGGGTGCGGGCGTAGGCGATATCCACATTGGCGCTTTCCTCAGAATACAGGCTGCAGCACATGCCGATGTAACGGATATTCGGGCAGCGCTCGATCACATTTTTGCCCATGCGGGAGGTGTAGCTCAGAAGCACAGCATCGGCATCTCCGATGCGCTGCACGATCTGGTCATCGCTGGCCGGGATATCGCGGTACAGCACCACTTCTTTTGCGTACTGATGCAGCGCTTCCTCGGCGGAAGGAATCAGGCTTACCGGCTCAATGGCCACCAGTTTGTTGAACATCTGCAAAGCCCTCCTTTAATAGAAGCATACGGGGGAGGAGAGGTTGCGCAGCAGGGCAACTACGCTCCAACCGGCAATGGCGCTGGTGGAAGAGCAGATATCCACCACGGCCTTCACGCCCTCGATCTCGGCGGTGATGCAGTGGTCGTCGCCCACCCAGCCGGGTACCGAGTGCATGGTCACGCCGGTGATCTCCGGGCCGGTGGTGGCCAGCGAGGTGGCAACAGCCACATTCACGCGGCGGGGGAAGGTGGCAATGGCCTGCTTGGCATTGCCGGTGAACACGGTGGTCTTTTCGGTATCGGTCAGCAGGTGGTCGGCCCATACCGGCGTGTTGCGGAAGCCCTTGGCTCCGGTGTGGGTCTCAATGCCTGCCGTCTCGGCCAGCTTCTGCGCCTCGGCCATCAGGGTGACGGTCTGCAGCACATCAAAGCCGCCAATGGCACCGCTTGCCAGATGCACCTTGGCACCGCCCTCCACGGCAGCGGCCTTGACCCGCTCGTAAAAATCAAGGTCCGCAAAGGCACCAATGGAAATAATGACCAGATTCACGCCTTTTTTCAGTACAGGCACAGCCATGGCGCGCACAGCCTCCACCGAAGCGGTCTCCACGATGTACTCCGGCTCCAGCGCCAGCAGAGCATCCACATCATCGCAGACGGGACAGCCTACCGTTTCGGCGGTCTTTTCCGCCGAAGCACGGGTGCGGCTGGTCACGCCCACCAGCTCATAGTCCGGCAGCAGACCGTTCTTCCATGCATCGGCCACAATGTTGCCCAGAAATCCGCAGCCTACGATACCAAATTTTGTTTTCATATCCTAAACTCCTTTTTCTGCTTTTTCCAAAGAAAGCAGCATATTCCATTAAAGTATATCATATCAAAACAAAAAATGATATAATAAGGTGCAAGAAAGGAGAAGGCTATGTCGAAAACAAAGGAGCTTTTCTGGACGTTTTTCAAAATTGGAGCGTTCACGTTTGGCGGCGGCTACGCCATGGTAGCCCTGCTGCAAAATGAGTTTGTAGAAGAGAAAAAGTGGGTAACAAAAGAAGAATTTCTGGACATGGTGGCAATTGCGGAGTCTACGCCCGGCCCGGTGGCGGTGAACAGTGCCACCTATATCGGCTACAAGATCGAGGGTACGGCAGGTGCGGCAGCGTCCACGGTGGCGGTGTGTCTCCCGTCCTTCGCGGTCATTTATCTGATCTCGCTGTTCTTTGACCAGTTCCTCCGCCTGTCGGTGGTGGCAAGTGCGTTCCACGGCATTCAGGTGTGTGTGATCTATCTGATCCTCTCGGCGGGCCTGAAAATGCTGAAGCAGCTGGAACACAGCGTCTTCAATATTGTCATCCTGACCACGGTTGCGGCAGCGATGGTGGGCTGTTCCATTGCAGCAGTGTCCTTCTCTTCCATTTTTTACATCCTGTTCAGCGGTGCGGCCGGGCTGCTGGTGTATGCAGTACAGCAGCTGCGGAAGGGGGAGAAGAAGCCGTGATCTATGCAGAACTTTTCTGGAATTTCCTCATGATCGGTGCGTTGTCCTTCGGCGGCGGCTACGGGATGATCTCGCTGGTGCGGGAAACGGTCTTAGGACACGGCTGGCTGACGGAAGGCGAATTCCTCAGCTTTATTGCGGTGTCAGAGTCCACACCCGGCCCGCTGGCCATCAATATGGCCACCTTCATTGGTTCTTCACAGGGCGGCTTCTGGGGCGCGCTGTGCGCCACGCTGGGTGTGGTGCTGCCGTCTTTTGTCATTATCCTGCTCGTTGCATCGGTGCTGCAGAACCTGATGAAGTATGCGGGAGTCAACGCAGTTCTTGGCGGCGTTCGTCCCTGTGTGGTGGCGATGATCCTTGCAACGGCAATCAATATGGCACTTTCCACACTGCTGGGCTTTGCGGGCCGCAGCACCGACTTTGTACCGGATGCGCGCTCCATTGCAGTGTTTGTACTTTTGTGGGCGCTGCATCTGCTGTGCCGCAAAAGGAACGGCAAGGCACCATCCCCCATTCTCATGATCCTGATTTCCGCAGGGCTGGGCATCCTGTTCTGGGGAGCATAAAAAATAACGCGCCGGGTGGTTCTCGTTGAACGATCCGGTGCGTTTTGTTGTAAAAAGCCGGGCACAGGAAAACTCATGGCTCCCTGTGCCCGGCTTCAGCTTTTATTGGAATTTAGGCGCTGTGCGATCAAGCTGCAACAGAAGAAGCAGCTTCGCTGGAAGCAGCCTCAGAAGAAGTGGCCTCAGAAGAAGCGGCCTCGCTGGAAGCAGCCTCAGAAGAAGAACCGTTCTCCTCTGCAACAGCGGAAGAAGCGCTCTCCTCGGCCTCAGCAGCAACAGAAGTGCTGGTAGAAGCAGCCTCGGAAGAGGATGCAGCAGTGGAGGAAGCAGAACCGCCGCAAGCGGTCATGCCAACAGCCAGAGCCAGAGCAACAACAGCAACACAAACATTCTTGAGTTTCATATCTAAAATCTCCTTGCCATACGCAAATGTATTTTGCAGAAGGCCCTACAGGAAGTGCCTTTCTGCAAGTGGATATTCTAGTCTTTTTTGCGAAAAAATCAAGAGCTTTTTGGCTAAGAAGTGAGATTTCAATGATAATCTACGATTTTGTTATAATTTATCGCTAAAAGTCAAAGAGTTTTTGTTAAACTGATCGAAGCGCAGAGAAACTCAGGAAAGAATTTTTTACCGCGTTGTAATCACTTTGTAATTTCTTTCATTGTTTGTTCCCTTGAATTAAGACGGGAATGCATGTTCCCTAAAGAGAAATAAAGAAATGCAAAAGTGAGGATGATGCGGCTCCGGAAACGGAAAAGAACCATTTGTCACCTGACAGTTGACCTGCGGAGAAAGAAAAGATGGTAAACTTTGTGCAGCGAACCTGAACAAAAATATCAAAAAATGACAAGTGCTATTTGAAAGTGATTTTTATTGGACATAAAAAGTGGATAATACAGACACAGCAGGGGATGAACGGGTTCCCTGAAAATAAAACATGTGTTTTGGAGGAAATAAAGATGAAGTACTATGTTACATTGACCGGACTCAACTACCGCTTCGGCACTCAGCCGTTTACAGTAGGCCAGAAGGTAAAGCTGGTCAAGGAGCCGGAGAATGACTTTGACCGCGAAGCCATCCGCGCAGAACTGCCGGGTCTGGGCAAGGTGGGTTATGTGGCCAACAGCACTCACACCGTGCTGGGCGACTGTTACAGCGCAGGCCGCATTTATGATAAGATCGGCGCTGCTGCCACCGCAAAGGTGAAGTATGTGCTTGCCAATGCGGTGGTATGCAGCGTAAAGGCGGCGGATATGAGGCAGGCTGGCCTGCCGCCGGTCGATCCGGCTACGGGTCTGCCCTTTGGCAACGAAGAAGATGCAATCGCATTCTGACAGAAAAGCCCGTCACACTGTATTTTGTGTGACGGGCTTTTCTGCACCTTTTTGCTTCGGCGCACATACACCGGGCAAAGGGGGAATGTATCGTGAACCAGATCGTTTTCACTGCGTGGGTACTGCTGTTCCCGGCGGCGTGCACTACACTGGGGGCAGCAGGCGTGTTTTTGCTGCGGCGGCAGTCGCGGCCCTGCACGCAGCGCATCCTGTGCGGCATGGCAGCGGGCATCATGCTGGCGGCCAGTGTGTGGAGCCTGCTGCTGCCTGCTATCCAGCGCGGACAGACTTTGCCGCTTCCGGCATGGATCCCATCGGCAGTGGGGCTTGTGCTGGGCGCAGTGGGCCTTTTGCAGGTGGAACAGTTTGCCGGGCAACTGCTGGCAGGCGGGGCCGGGCACGGCGGACGTATGGTGCTGGCTGTAACATTGCACAACCTGCCCGAGGGTATGGTGGCGGGCCTTGCCGCTGCACTGGCATTGACCGGGGAGCCGGATGCCATCAGCGGTGCACTGGCGCTGAGCCTTGGCATCGGCCTGCAGAATATCCCGGAAGGTGCAGCAGTCAGCCTGCCGCTGGCCCATAACGGCCGCACCCGCAGTCAGGCGTTTTTTGCGGGAGCGGCTTCCGGGCTGGTAGAGCCGTTGGGGGCATTGCTTGCCTTTGCTCTGGCCGAATGGGTCAGTACTGCGCTTCCGTGGCTGCTCAGCGCAGCGGCGGGCTGCATGGTGTGCGTGACCGCACAGGAGATGATCCCGCAGGCCGTGGAGGGCGACGAGCCTGCCGGTGTTGTAAGCATCGTGCTGGGATTTGCGCTGATGATGGCGCTGGATGTGGCATTGTAAGAAAAAAGGGCTGCTGCAAAATCAATGCCGTTAAAATAACAGGATAAAAGCAAAGCGCAGTACAAAACGCGAAAGCGCAGAGAATGTACTGCGCTTTTTGGATTTTAGAGACCATCACATTTTCTGACTTTGGGCTATCCTATTTGATCGTTTCATGCGTGGGCCGTGAAATGATACCTCCCACCCCTTGCAATCTGCCTGCGTTTATGGTACAATATTCTGGCATTCAGAAGGATGTGTCGGACAGCGCCTGCTGCGTGGTTCGGCATACGGATGCGGGTCCTGTACGATGGATTCGCTGTGAACCAGGTCAGGTGGGGAACCAAGCAGCCTTAAGCAGTGCGTTCGTGCGTTTCAGTAAGCCTGCATCCGTATGCCGAGTTACGCAAGGCGGGGACAAAACCCCGTCAGCGCTGTCCTTTTTATTTTGCAGGAAAGGGGAGAGAACCATGTACCGTGCCTTGTACCGCAAATGGAGACCGCAGCGTTTTGAGGATGTGGTAGGCCAGCGGGCCATTGTTACTGCGCTGAAAAACCAGATCACGGCAAACCGTGTGGGCCATGCCTACCTGTTTACCGGTGTGCGCGGCACCGGCAAAACCACCTGCGCCAAGATCTTTGCAAAGGCAGTCAACTGCCTGCATCCGGTCAATGGAGACCCCTGCGGCGAGTGTGAGATCTGCAAAGGCATCGATAACGGCAGCATTCTGGATGTGGTGGAGATGGATGCGGCTTCCAACAACGGTGTGGACGATATCCGCGACCTGCGCGACGAAACAGCTTACACTCCCAGCGCCTGTAAATATAAGGTATACATCATCGATGAGGTGCACATGCTGTCCACAGCGGCATTCAATGCGCTGCTCAAAACGCTGGAAGAACCGCCTGCCCACGTCATCTTTATTCTGGCAACCACTGAGATCCAGAAGGTGCCCGCCACCATTCTTTCCCGCTGCCAGCGGTACGATTTTACCCGCATCGGGCCGGAGGATATCGCCCGCCGGGTGGAATACATTGCAGGTGAGGAAAAACTGGAGCTTTCGCCGGACGGTGCGGAACTGATCGCCCGTCTGGCCGACGGTGCACTGCGCGATGCGTTGTCCATTCTGGATACCTGCGCAGGCGTTACGGCGAAAATCGATGCCGATGTGGTGCGCCGCATGGCAGGTGTGACCGACCGCAGTTATCTGTTCCGCATTTCGGACGCACTGGAAGCGCAGGACGGTGCCACAGCACTGGCCCAGCTGGCACAGCTTCGCCAGCAGTCTGTGGATGTCAAGCGTCTGACAGAGGAATTGATCGCGCATTATCGTGCTTTGATGCTGGCAGCATTGCCGGGCGGGCAGAGCCTTCTGTCCGGCGTTTCGCCGGAGGAGGAGGCTTTGTATTTGGAAAAAGGCCCGCAGCTGGGCCAGCGGGAGGCCATTCGTGCCATCCGTGCGCTGGGCAGTGCGCTGGAACATATGACCCGCGGCAGCGACCAGCGGATCGAGCTGGAACTTGCACTATTTGGCTTATCCGAACCGCCCCAGCAGCCGCAGGCAGTTCCTGTGCAGGCCGCGCCTGTCCGTGCTGCAGCTCAACCCGCAGCGCCGCAGCCGTTTGCCTCGGCAACTGCTGTGCAGCCCTTTGCAAGCGCTCCGACTCCCCAGCCGCCAATACCGTCCGTTCCTGTGGTGCAGCCTGCAGCGGAACCGAAACCTGTAAAGGCAGAACCTTCCGTGCCGTCGGAAATATCTGTAGAGCAGACTTCACCCGTCCAGACCGAAGAGCTGCCGCCGCTGCCGGAGGAACCGCCCGTGCAGCAGGCTGGAATGCTGCCTTGGGACGAGCCTGCCGCGCAGGCCGCACAGCCAGCTACACCCGTGCCGGCAGAGTTGGAACCTGTTCCACAGCCAGAACCGCCCAAACCTGCACCCACGCCCGCTGCAAAGCCTGTGCCGGAAAAGCCACAGGATGCCGGGCAGGAAGGGACTGTGCTGTATCCGTACTGGCCGCAGGTGGTACAGCAGCTGCAGGAAAAAGATCCCATGCTCTACACCTATCTGCGCAAGTCCAAGGCTTACTTTGATGGCACCCGCGTGCTGATCGACGGCGGCAAGACCTTCCGCGATTTTATCCGCGCCAACAAGGACAGCCAGCGCCTGATCAAAAAGCTGATCAAGGATGTGTCCGGTACGGTGGTGCCCATTGGTCCCTATGAACCAAAGAGCGCTGGCAAAACGGTCTCCAACGCAGAGCAGTCGCTTCGTGCACTGGAAAAGCTGGGGTTGGATGTGTCCATTGAGGATTCCGCAAGGAAAACGAGATCATAAAAATACATTGCATCAATAAGGAGAAACGATTATGAAAGCAAGAATGCCCGCAGGCTTTGGCCGCCCCGATATGAACGCCCTCATGCGTCAGGCACAGAAGATGCAGGAAGATATGAAAGCCAAACAGGCCGAGCTGGAAGCTGCCGAGTACACCGGCAGCGCTGCCGGTGAGATGGTCACTGTTAAGATGAACGGCAAGCACGAAGTGCTGTCCATCACCATCAAGCCCGAGGCTGTGGACCCGGATGATGTTGAAATGCTGGAAGATATGGTGGCTGCTGCCATCAACGCAACCGTCAAGCAGGTGGACGAAACTGCCGAAGCTGAAATGGGCAAGCTGACCGGCGGCATGAACATCCCCGGTCTCTGATCCGGCAGGAGGGAAGAACATGGGCTATACTGCTGCCCCGCTGGAAAAGCTGATCGAAGAATTCAGCAAGTTCCCGGGGATCGGGCGCAAGGGCGCTACCCGCATGGCGTATCAGGTGCTGAGCATGTCGGACGAAGATGCCGCCGCACTGGCGGGAGCCATTCAGGGTGCCCACACCAAGCTCCATCGCTGCCGTATCTGCCAGAATTATACAGAAGCGGATATCTGCCCCATCTGTGCCAGTGCAAAACGCGACCCTTCTGTGATCTGCGTGGTGGAAACGCCCCGCGATGTGCAGGCGTTTGAACGCACAAGGGAGTATCACGGCTTGTACCATGTGCTGCACGGTCTGCTCAGCCCGATGGACGGCATTACTGCCGAACAGCTGTGCGTCAAGGAACTTCTGGCCCGCTTGGGCGACGGCAAGGTGAAAGAGGTCATCATGGCCATGAACCCCACGGTGGAGGGTGAAGCCACCGCCATGTATCTGGCAAAGCTTATCAAGCCTCTGGGCATCAAGACCACACGTCTGGCCTATGGCCTGCCGGTGGGCGCAAGCCTGGAATACACTGACGAGACCACTTTGTACCGTGCACTTTCTGGCCGCGGTGAGCTGTGAATTGGGAAAAATTTACAGTTTCTTCAAAAACAGCCCTTGCAAAACCATAAAAAAATGGTATACTGATACAACAAACCACAATGGAGAAAGGAGGCGCGCGGAATGGCACCCACTAAGGAGCGTCCGGCAACAAAAACCATTGCCACAAACCGTGAAGCGCGCCATGAATACTTCGTTCTGGAAGCGCTGGAAACCGGCGTTGAACTGAAAGGTACGGAGGTCAAGAGCCTGCGTGCCGGAGGGGTCAACCTGAAAGACAGCTGGGTCGATATTGAGGATGGTGAACTGCTGGTAAAGGGAATGCATATCAGTCCCTACGACCACGGAAACATGTTCAATCAGGATCCGATGCGCGTCCGGCGCCTGCTGGCACACAAAAGTGAGATCCGGCGGCTGCATCAGCAGTGCAAGCTGCAGGGATATACCCTTGTGCCGCTTTCGCTCTATTTCAAACATGGCCGCGTGAAAATGGAAGTGGGCCTTTGCAAAGGCAAAAAGCTCTACGATAAGCGTGCCGATGCCGCCCAGCGCGATGCAAAGCGTTCCATTGACCGTGCCATGAAGTCCAACGGCAAATACTATTGATCTTTTCAGACCGCTTCCTGAAGCGGAACTTTTTCAAAGCTTTCTGCACACCGCAAGGTGTGCTTTATAAGGGGGCGTAAAGGTTTCGACGGGGAGAGCGAGGTCTGGGCAGCGGGTAGCAGTGGGGGAACTGCTCTATAACTCCTCCAAAAAAATTAACTGACAATAACAATTCTCAGTTGCTCGCAGCCTGAGTGCTGCGCGTTCCGCCCACTCTTGTGTCGTGTGGGGTCGGGGCGTCCTTTAGACACAGCACCTGAACGGACTTAAGCTTTGCGGACCGGCAGGAACTCATGAAGCTACCAATGCGCTAGCCTGACGATCGGCGTGGCGCGGCGGGAATGTTGTAGATCGCCTGCACCCGGAGATACCTACACTGAACTCTTTTCGGACATGGGTTCGACTCCCATCGCCTCCACCACAAAAAGCACCTAGAAACGTTTGTTTCTGGGTGCTTTTCTTTTTGCTGAAACTGGTTTATAAAGCACTCTATATCACAGAACGATTCGCTATTAGGGCGGCTTTTGTCACAATTTGTACGTATTTCCAGCAAAACAGAATGATTGTATAAAATTTATACACCCGCTAAAGTTTGTTTGTTGTCTGCTGCGGCGGCGCGGGGTATACTGTTGCCATAAGGACGGCGCAAGGATGCCGAAAAAAGCAATAAAAAGCAGGGAGGCTTTTCTATGTACTATTCCAGTGGCAACTATGAAGCATTTGCAACTCCTAAAAAGCCGGAGGGTGTCGATCATAAATCTGCATATATCATTGGTTCCGGTCTGGCCGCACTGACAGCTGCATGTTATCTGGTGCGTGACGGCCAGATGAAGGGCGAGCATGTGCATGTGTTTGAGAAAGACCCCATCCCCGGCGGTGCCTGCGACGGCTACAAATACGATATCGGTTACGTGATGCGCGGTGGCCGCGAGATGGATAACCACTTCGAGGTCATGTGGGATCTGCTGCGCTCCATTCCGTCTCTGGAGACCGAGGGTGCCAGTGTGCTGGATGAGTACTACTGGCTGAACAAGGAAGACCCCAACTATTCACTGTGCCGTGCTACCGTCAACCGCGGCGAGGATGCCCACACCGATGGCAAGTTCGGCCTGTCTGATAAGGGTGCTATGGAGATCATGAAGCTCTTCTTCACCCCCAACGAGCAGCTGCAGGATAAGAAGATCACCGATTTCTTTGATGATGAAGTGCTGAACTCCAACTTCTGGCTGTACTGGCGCACCATGTTTGCCTTTGAAAACTGGCACAGTGCTCTGGAAATGAAGCTCTACCTCAAGCGTTATATCCACCATATCGGCGGTCTGCCGGATTTCACCGCCCTGCGCTTTACCCGCTACAACCAGTATGAATCTATCATCCTGCCCATGGTCACTTACCTGAAGGACCACGGCGTGCAGTTCCACTATGAGACCAAGGTCGTGGACGTGAAATTTGATATCAATGGCAAGCGCAAGCAGGCAAGCAGCGTGGTTGTGGAGCACGCAGGTGAGATCAGCTCCATTGACCTGACCGAAAATGATCTGCTGTTCATCACCAACGGCGGCTGCGTGGAAAGCTGCACGATGGGCGCACAGGACAAGGCAGCAGGCTTTGATCCCACCATCAAGCCGGGCAACGGCTGGGATCTGTGGAAGAAGATCGCTGCACAGGACCCCGCATTCGGCAATCCTGAAAAGTTCTGCTCCGACCCCGAACATTCCAACTGGGAAAGCGCCACCATCACTACGCTGGACGACAAGATCCCGCAGTATATCCAGAAGATCTGCAAGCGTGACCCGTTCAGTGGCCACACCGTCACAGGCGGCATCGTCACCGTTAAGGACTCCAACTGGCTGCTCAGCTGGACGCTGAACCGTCAGCAGCAGTTCCGAGACCAGCCCAAGAACCAGCTGTGCGTCTGGGTCTACGGCCTGTTCAGTGATAAGCCCGGCAACTACGTCAAAAAGGCCATGCGCGACTGCACCGGCAAGGAACTGTGCATGGAGTGGCTGTACCATATCGGTGTGCCCGAGGATCAGATCGAAGAGCTGGCCGAGCACAGTGCCAACACCATCCCGGTCATGATGCCGTATATCGATGCATTCTTTATGCCGCGTGCGATGGGCGACCGTCCTGATATCGTGCCGGAGGGTGCTGTCAACTTTGCCTTCCTGGGTCAGTTCGCCGAGACCGGCCGTGACACCATCTTCACCACCGAATACTCCATGCGCACCGGTATGGAAGCTGTGTACACCCTGCTGGACATCGACCGCGGTGTGCCCGAGGTCTGGGGCAGCACCTATGATGTACGTGCCCTGATCGATGCAACGGTCAAGCTGCGCGACGGCAAGAAGATCACCGACATGGATCTGCCGCTCATCCCGCGCCTTGCCATGAAGGAAGCTTTGAAAAAGATCGAGGGTACCGACCTTGAGAAATTCCTCAAGGAATACAATGCGATTTGAGCTCGTTGCTCTGATCCATTTTTAAATCCCCTTTGAAAACAGCCCGCTTTTGCAGTCAACGACTGGCTGCAGATGCGGGCTGTTTTTTGCCCCGAAAAGGAATAATGTTGCACAAAAAGTGTGACTTAGTACCGTGAATTATGAACAAATTGTGCGATTCCGGGTTGTTCTTGGGTGTTTTGTGTGTTATGCTTAATATAACAAGCGTCGGGCTGGTTCTGTGCGCCCGATAAAAACAAAAGAGAGTTTTAAGAGGAGGTCGTTTTTCCATGAAACAGCTTATCTCCCGCCGCAGCTTCCTGAAAGCCGCAGGTGTCACTACGGCCGTTGCTGCCGTGAGTCTGGGCGCACCCGCTGCGTCTGCATGTTACCCCGGCAGCTTTAAGGACATTACGATCCTGTACACCAACGATGTTCATACTTATATCGACAAAAAATCGCCGGAACTGACCTATGCTGCCATCGCAGCTTTGAAAAAGAGCTATCAGGATGCAGGCAAAAATGTCCTGCTGGTAGATGCGGGCGACCATATTCAGGGTACCGCATATGGTTCCATGGACGAAGGTGCATCCATCATCCAGCTGATGAACGCCGCTGGCTACGATGTTGCTACGCCCGGCAACCATGAATTCGACTACGGCATGGCCCGTGCAAAAGAGGTAATGGCTGAGGCAGATTTCCCGTACCTCTCCAGCAACTGGGTCAATTTGCCGCTGGGCAACCGCGTTCTGCCGGATGTCAAATACTTCACCATCGGTGGCCGCGTGATCGCATTTGTGGGCATCACCACGCCCGAGACCTTCACCAAGTCTACTCCGGCTTACTTCATGGATAAGAGCCAGAGCCGCTATATCTATGATATTCTGGGCGGTGACGACGGCCAGAAGCTGTACAAGGCTGTGCAGAAGTCCATTGATAAGGCCAAGGTTCTGGCTGACTACGTGATCGGTCTGGGCCATCTGGGCGTTGATCCTTCCTCTTCGCCCTGGACCAGCAAGGAAGTCATCGAGCACACCTCCGGCTTCGATGCATTCATCGACGGCCATTCTCACACCAAGATGGAGTGTGAGTGGGTGAAGGATCTGTCCGGCAAGGCTGTCGCCCTTACCCAGACTGGCTCTTATTTTGCAAATGTTGGTGAAATGACCATCAAGGCTGACGGCTCCATTGCCACCCGTCTGATCTCCTCTTACGAAGGTTCCGACAGTGCCGTTGCCGATATCCAGAACGCATGGGTCGCTTCTGTGGACGACATGCTGGGTGAGAAGATCGCTGTTGCCGATACGAACTTCTACATCTCCGACCCCGAGACTGGCAAGCGCCGCATCCGCATGGCAGAGACGAATCTCGGCGACTTCGTGGCCGACGGCATTTACTCCTACTTCAATGAGGTGGAACAGCTGCATTGTGACATCGCTATCATGAACGGCGGCGGCATCCGCGCCGATGAGAAAGCCGGCTACTGGACCTTCAAGACCTGCAAGCAGGTCAGCCCGTTTGGCAATGTGGCCTGTCTGATGTCTGTCACCGGCAAGCAGATCCAGGATGCACTGGAGTTTGCAGCCCGCTTTGCCGGAACGGAAAAGGAGAACGGCGGCTTCCTGCATGTGGCAGGCGCTTCCTACGAGATCCACGCCGATATCCCCAACACCGTGCAGACCGACGAGAAGAATGTCTGGATTGGCAGTGCCACCGGCACTCCGCGCGTGCAGAACGTGAAGATTTACAACAAGGCTTCCGGTACTTATGAACCGCTGGACGAGGGCAAGACCTACGCTTTGGCTGGCATGAACTACACTCTGCGCAATCTGGGCGATGGCTTTGCCATGTTTGATGGCGCAGAGCTGATCAAGGACTATGTGTCTGAGGATTACCTTGTGATGTCTACCTATGCCATGACCTTTGGCGGTGTAGATGCAGAGGGTCTGCCGCATTTGACCACCGCAAACAGCCCGCTGGCCGATTACCCGGGCTATCTGCTGGATTACGAGAATCCCTACGGCGCAGGCCGCATCAGCATTCTGTAATAACTGCATAAAAATGGGCGTACCGTCGCAAAGACGGTACGCTGTTTTTGTATAACAATATAGAACAAAAAAACCATCCGGCATAAACCGGATGGCTTTTGGTTGGGGATGAGAGAATCGAACTCCCACAAGTAGAGTCAGAGTCTACCGCACTACCACTATGCAAATCCCCAATATTCGATTGCGTTTCGCAGTATGAGCCGCTCAACGTGTGCTATTATACGCGGAAAAGTGATACTTGTCAAGCGTGATTTTGAAAAAATTGCAAACTTTTTTAAAATGCGCGCACCAGCGGAGAAGTTTCTGCTTTACCATAAACTGGCATATTCTGCACCGGTCTCTTCATATACTAAAATGTACAAACCTTCAAGATACACAAAGAAGAGGAGGACGGCCTATGCTGGAACGAACCCATGCCCAGAACACCCAAACTTTGCTTTCGAGCCGCATCCCGCGGGATACCGAGCACGAACGTTATCACCCAGAACTGGAAGAAGAGCTGAAGGAATGTCTGTTCTGCCTGCGGCGCAATGAGATGATGTTTGATCTGGAGGTGGATACAGACCTGATCGAGCAGCGCATTTACGAGCGGCAGGCGCTTTTGTGCCGCTACCGGTACTTACTGGCCAGGGCGCGGGAGCTGGGGCTGCACACCGTCCTGACGAAGTATCAGCCTGCTGGACAGGTTTGAACAGGTTGGCAGCATAAAAATCTTGACAGAAAGCCCCTTGCGTGTTATCATAAGCAAAGATAAATGCGTACTGGGCTTTGTCCGGCGCGATGAAATTTTGAGAGCTAGAGAGGTTTTCTATTATGGAACGTATTAAGACCATTGCTACTCGTGACCTGACCAAGAGCGTTAAGACCGGCGGCTGCGGCGAGTGCCAGACTTCCTGCCAGTCCGCTTGCAAGACCTCCTGCGGCGTGGCTAACCAGCAGTGCGAGAACAGCAACAAGTAATTTTTGCAACCCCCTGCCGCCTTTGCCGGGCGGCATTTTTTTGTATAATTGGAATGGAGAGTAAAATGGTACACCAGTATCAATTGAACGGCTATAACATCGTGCTGGACACCTGCAGCGGCTCGGTGCATGTGGTGGACGATGTTGCATACGATATCATTGCCATGTACCCGGAGCATACTGCTGACGAGATCGTTTCGGCTATGATGGCAAAGTATGGAGACCGCGAGGATGTCACGGAGGAAGATCTGCGTCAGTGCATCGATGATGTGACCAACCTGAAGGAAGCAGGCAAGCTGTGGACCCCGGATACCTATGAGAATATGGCTTTCGACTTTAAAAACCGCAACACCGTGGTCAAGGCCTTGTGCCTGCATGTTGCACACACCTGCAACCTGAACTGCTCCTACTGCTTTGCTTCGCAGGGCCGCTATCAGGGCGACCGTGCGCTGATGAGCTTTGAAGTGGGCAAGCGTGCCATGGACTTCCTGATCGAAAACTCCGGCACCCGCCGCAACCTTGAGGTGGACTTCTTTGGCGGCGAACCGCTGATGAACTTTGATATGGTCAAAAAGCTGGTGGCCTACTGCCGTGAGCAGGAGAAGATCCACAACAAGAACTTCCGCTTTACCATGACCACCAACGGTATGCTGATCGATGACGATGTGATCGATTTCTGCAACAAGGAGTGCCACAACGTCGTTCTGAGTCTGGATGGCCGCAAAGAGGTCAACGACCGCTTCCGCAAGGACTATGCAGGCCATGGCAGCTACGATACCATCGTGCCCAAGTTCCAGGAGTTCGTGAAGAAGCGCGGCGACAAGAACTACTACATGCGCGGCACCTACACCCACTACAACACCGACTTCACCAACGATATCTTCCACATGGCCGACCTCGGCTTTACTGAGCTGAGCATGGAGCCTGTGGTGTCTAAGCCCGGCGATCCCAGTGCCCTGACCGAGGAAGATCTGCCCATCCTGAAGGAACAGTACGAGATCCTTGCCAAGGAAATGATCAAGCGCAACCGCGAGGGCCGCGGCTTTACCTTCTACCACTACATGATTGACCTCACCGGCGGCCCCTGCATCTACAAGCGCATTTCCGGCTGTGGCTC
The DNA here is from genome assembly GCF_036632915.2 of Faecalibacterium taiwanense. Taxonomy (NCBI): domain Bacteria; kingdom Bacillati; phylum Bacillota; class Clostridia; order Eubacteriales; family Oscillospiraceae; genus Faecalibacterium; species Faecalibacterium taiwanense. The sequence continues at coordinate 1,598,757 of NZ_CP155552.1, forward strand.
CGGCACGGAGTACATGGCTGTTACTCCTTGGGGCGATCTGTACCCCTGCCACCAGTTTGTGGGCGACCCCAAGTACCTGATGGGCGATATCTGGAAGGGCGTTACGAACACTGCCGTGCGCGATGAGTTCAAGCACTGCAACGCCTATGCCCGCAAGGAGTGCCAGAACTGCTGGGCAAAGCTGTACTGCTCCGGCGGCTGTGCAGCAAACTCCTACCACGCTACCGGCAACATTACCGGTGTGTATGAGTACGGCTGCGAGCTGTTCAAAAAGCGAATGGAATGCGCTATCATGATCAAGGTCGCTGAGAATCAGGAACTTGCCGCCAAGGGCATCGAGGTGCCTATTGAGCTTGGTTCTACCTGTAACGCCTGTGCTGATGGCGAAGCCTGCGAATGAGCACGACCACGCCTATTGTGGATTTTGTGCGCCGTTACGCACAGTCCGGCACCTCGCGGCTGCATATGCCCGGCCACAAGGGCCAGAGCCTTTTGGGCTTTGAGCCGTGGGACATTACCGAAATAAAGGGTGCGGATGAACTGTATGGGGCTGACGGCATCATTGCCCAGAGCGAAGCCAACGCTACCCGGCTGTTCGGCACGGTGCATACCTATTACAGCACAGAGGGCTCGTCCCAGTGCATCCGTGCAATGCTGTGCCTTGCACTGCAGGCTGCGCCCGCAGCCGGACAGCGCCCGGTCCTGCTGGCAGCGCGCAACGCTCACAAAGCGCTGTTGTATGCGGCGGCGCTGCTGGATTTTGATATCCAGTGGCTCTGGCCTGCGCCGCAGGATGCCGGTGCACTTTGCAGCTGCCCGGTGTCAGCTGCAAAGCTGACAGGTGCTCTGCAGGGTTTGGCACAGCAGGGCAGGAAGCCCTTTGGCGTCTACATCACCAGTCCGGATTATCTGGGCGGTGTGCAGGATATTGCAGCGCTGGCCGAAGTGTGCAAGGATTTTGGCGTTCCGCTTCTGGTGGATAATGCCCACGGTGCTTACCTGCGTTTTCTGCCGCAGGGCGGTCAGCATCCTATTGCGCTGGGCGCGGCCATGTGCTGCGACTCCGGCCATAAAACGCTGCCCGTTGTCACTGGCGGCGCATACCTGCATCTGGGCAAAAATGCCCCCATTCAGGACGAAGCCGCTGTGCGCAATGCACTGGCATTGTTTGGTTCCACCAGTCCGTCTTACCTGATCTTGCAGTCGCTGGACAAATGCAATCAGGTTCTGTCGGAGGGTTATCCGCTGCGGCTTTTGCAGTGCTGCGGATATTTGACCCGCCTGCGCCGGGAGCTGAACGAAGCCGCTGCGGCAAAACACTGCCCGGAGCCGCTGGCACTGGAAAGCGAACCTCTCAAGGTCACGCTGGATGCTGCTACACTGGGCATGACCGGCACAGAGCTTGCAGAAGCGCTGCGCTGCGCAAAGGTCGAGTGCGAATATGCCGACCCGCGCTATGTTGTGCTGATGTTCACCCCGGCAAATCCGCCGCAGGACTTTGAACGGCTGACTTCTGCCGTTCTCCACATTGTGGAAAACCTTACAGGACCGTTCCCGCTCTCGGAAAAAAACGATCGTGAGCTTTTGGAGCTGGAACACGAATTGCACACCTGCTGCAGCATCCGGCAGGCCGTGTTTGCCCCGCAGGAGCAGGTGCCCACAGAGCAGGCGGTGGGGCGTATCTGCGCTATGCCGACGGTTTCCTGCCCGCCTGCGATCCCCATTGTGGTCAGCGGCGAGAAGATCACACCGGCTGCCGTCCGGCTGATGCAGAAATACCATGTAATGCAGGCGGCTGTCCTGCGCAAAACGATCTGATTGTTTCAAAAGGCCCAAAGGCATCGTGTGTTTTGCACGGTGCCTTTTTTGCGCGCATATCCTGCAAAGCATGTGCATACTTTTCCAGTAGAGACGGACAGGGAAAGGAGCACACTGCATGGAACTGAAGATCTTTCGGGATACGCTGCCGCAGGCAGGCACGAGCTGCACCGTCAAGGCAGAACTTCCGCTGGAAACCGAGATCCTGATTTCAGATTATCTTCCGCCGGTGTTCAAGCTGGTCAAATGCTTTGCAAAACCGGTGGTGCTGCAAAAGCAGCTGCAGCCCGGGCGGCTTACATTGGAAGGCTATCTGCGCTGCACTGTGTTTTATCAGGGCGAGGACGGGGCCGGGCTTTGCCAGACCGAGCAGAAGCTGCCGTTTACAAAGCAGCTGGAGGTGCCGGAATTCTCCTTCACCAGCTGGATGGCCATGGTAGAAGGGCAGACCGAATACCTCAACTGCCGGGCAGTAAACCCGCACCGCATCGAGGTGCGCGGAGCCTATGGTCTTGTGGTTACTATCCATACACAGGATAAACAGGAACTAATCACAGCGCTGGCCGATGGCGGCATTGAACAGAAATTGCAGACGCTGAACGGCGTGCGCAGCACCGCGGTGCTGGAAAAGCTGGTCACTGTGGAAGGGGAGCTTGTGTTTGCAAAGCCGCCCGCAGCCATTCTGGATATTACCGGCAGCGCCGCCGTGCGGGAGGTAAAGCTGCTGGCGGGCAAGGCAGTGGTCAAGGGCGAGGTACGTGCCCAATGCGCCTGGCGCGCGGAAGGTGAAAGCAGCCTGCAAAGTCAGGCGGCATCCCTGCCGTTCAATCAGGTGGTGGATCTGGAAGGCGTAGCAGAGGACTGCAGATGCATGTGCGTGCTGGAGCCGGTGGGCTTTGCCCTTGCGGAGGGCGAACAGGAAGCCAGCGGCCAACTGACAGCCAGCGTGATGATGCATTTGCACGCATGGCGGCCCTGCCAGCTGCAATACGTAGCGGATGCCTTTTCTACGCAGTTTGAAACCGCCGTCACGCCGCAGGAATTGGCAGCAGAAGATCTTGCCTGTATGCTGAACGAGACAGCATCTTCCACGGCCTCCGGGCCGCTGCCAGATGCGGATGCTCAACTGCGCGCCTGCTTTGTGTCTTATGGACCGGCGCAGGTAACACCTTACCGCGACGGCTGGGCCTTTACGGTGCGTGCCGTTGCTACCGCCTTTGCCGAGAACAGTCTTGCTGAACTGGAAAGCTACGAAAAAACACTGGAGCTTGTCTTTCCGCTTGCAGTAGAAGCCCCGCCGGGTGCACAGTTCAGCCCGGAATGCTGGCTGAGCACCGAGAACATCCAGTGCAGCTGCACTGGCGGCACATTGGAAGTGACGGTCACCGCCCGTGCCGAAGGAGCCATCCTCTGCCGGAGCACACATTCGGGCATCGGCAGCATTGAGCTGGGCGAACCGCTGACGACTCCGGACCCGGAGATCGCACTGCGCATCTACTATGCACAGGCAGGGGAGGAGTTGTTCGGCATTGCCAGACGGTTCCATGTGTCACCGGCACAGATCCTGACGGCAAATGGGCTGGAAGCCGGTACGCAGGTCCTGCCGCAGGCGATGCATTTTCTGGTGCCGGGCGCATAAATCGACGAAGAACGCTGCCTTTTCAGGCGGCGTTTTCCTTTTGTGCCGAAAAGAAAGTGAAAAAGCCCTTCCTTCTCTGTGTGCGGGAGAGTATAATAAAAAGCGGTGTTTGAAATAGGAAAGGAGTAAAAAACAAAGATGAATTCCAAAAGTAAGCTCCTTGCCCCGGAGCTTGTCAATGCAGAAAGGCCGGTTTGGGCTTTCAGCAAAAAGATTTTCTGTGAGGGCATGCGGGATGGCGTTCCCATTGCGCTGGGCTATTTTGCTGTTTCCTTCTCGCTGGGCATTGCGGCCCGCCGGGCAGGTTTTACCCCGTTTCAGGGCTTTCTGGTCAGCCTACTGAACAACGCTTCGGCAGGCGAGTACGCTGCATTTGCCATCATCATGGCCAATGCGACCTATCTGGAAGTGGCCATCATCACACTGATTGCCAATGCGCGCTATCTGCTCATGAGCTGCGCACTGGCCCAGCGCTTTGCGCCGGGCACACCCTTCTGGCACAGGCTGCTCATCGGTTATGATGTGACAGACGAGCTTTTTGGCATCACCATTGCACGGCCCGGCAGCCTGAACCCATATTATACCTACGGTGCCATTCTGCTGGCGGCACCGGCTTGGGCCATCGGTACGGCGTTGGGCATCATTGCGGGCAATCTGCTGCCGCTGCGGGCTGTCAGTGCGCTGAGCGTTGCCCTTTACGGCATGTTCCTTGCCATCATCATTCCTCCGGCGCGTAAGAGCAGGGTGGTAGCTGCACTTGTTGCCATCAGCTTTGCACTGAGCTTTGTGTGCAATTACCTGCCGGGTATCGCCGCTCTTTCGGAGGGCACGCGCACCATTTTGCTCACAGTGCTCATTTCCAGCGCTGCAGCAGTTCTTTTTCCGGTAAATCCAGAAGAGCAGGAGGAAGAGCATGACGCATAATCATTACATTTACATTGCAGTGATGGCGCTGGTATCCTATGCCATCCGCATCCTTCCGCTCACACTGATCCGCAAGCCCATCAAAAATCGCTTCATTCAGTCGTTTCTGTATTATGTGCCCTATGTGACGCTGGCGGTCATGACCTTCCCGGCCATTGTCAACGCGACCCAGAGCCCGGCTGCCGGTGCCATGGCGCTGGTGGTAGGCATTGCAGCTGCTTGGTTCGGCGCAAGCCTGTTTCAGGTATCTGTGGCCTGCTGTGCCGTCGTGTTCGTGCTGGAACTGTTCCTTTAAAATTTCTGTGCCCGGCAGGCTGTCATGCTGCTGGGCACTTTTTCATTGCCCTGCAGGAGGAAATTATCATGAAAAAAATTCTTATCACCGGTGCAGGCGGCTTTGTCGGCTCCCGCATTTTGCAGCAATGGCAGGGAAAGTACGAGCTTTGCGCCCTTCCAAAAGGCTTTTTCTGTACAGCCGATGAAGCTCTCACCCGTGCGCAGGTGGAAGCTTTGCATCCGGATGTGATCCTGCACACCGCCGCTCTTTCCGATACCAGTTACTGTGCGCAGCATCCGGCAGAAGCTTACCGTGCCAATGTGGAGCTGCCAGTCTGGCTGGCACGGGCTGCGCAGCAGACGAAGGCAAAGCTGGTGGCATTCAGCTCGGATCAGGTCTATGCTGGTGTGCAGCAGCAGGGGCCGCTGCCGGAAACACTGGCCCTGCATCCCGCAAACATTTACGGCCAATACAAGCTGAAAGCAGAGCAGCGTGTGCTGGAGCTCTGCCCGGACTCGGTCCATCTGCGTGCCAGTTGGATGTATGACCTGCCCGGCTATGAGCTGCCCATCCGGGGCAATCTTCCGCTGAATCTTCTGCGTGCCGCGCTGAAGGGAGAGGCTCTGCGCTTCTCCCGGAACGACCACCGCGGCGTGACCTATGTGCGGCAGGTGATTGAAAATCTGGAGCCTGCCATGACGCTGCCCGGCGGCGTATACAATTTTGGCAGCGGCAATGCTGAAAACATGGTATGCACCGCCCGGCAGTTTGCCGAAACGCTGGGAATCGCTGTGCAGATCGAGGAAGAAAGCTGGGGCCGGAACCTTGTGATGGACACCACAAAACTGGAACGCTTCGGCATCCGGTTCGACACCACTCAGCAGGGCATCCAGCGCTGTTTAAAAGATTACGGGCTGAGAACGCTGTAAAATTTCCATATCGCACAAAAATCAAATAAAACAAAACAAAAAAGCAGGAGTTCTGCGCGAAATTCTTCCGACCAAAGCGGAAAAAACGCACAAAGCGCCCTGCTTTTTGTGTTTCTCAGCGGGAAACAGCCGTTCACGAAAAAGTCATACTTAATTTACAAGGATACGCAGTTTTGCTATAATAAATCCGCTTTTTTGGTAAAGCAGTCGAAAAGAATGATTTTTGTCAAGATTTGAGGAGAGTGGAACATTTGAAGGAAGTCAAGCTCGAAGAGTCGGCGTATCAGTTCGACGCAAAAATGTCCCTGAAACAGGCCATCCCGCTGGGTCTGCAGCATGTCTGCGCCATGTTTGTGGGCAACCTGACCCCGCTGCTGATCATCACCAGTGCCTGCGGCATTGCGGGTGGTGAGTTCGCAGATCTGCAGGTCACGCTGCTGCAGAGTGCCATGTTCGTGGCCGGTGTGGTCACACTGGTGCAGCTGTTCACCATCGGCCCCGTGGGCGGCAGTGTGCCCATCATCATGGGCACCAGTTCCGGTTTTATCGGCGTGTTCAACAGTGTTGTCGGCAGCATGGGCGGCGGTGTGCTGGCCTATGGTGCCATTATGGGTGCATCCATCATCGGCGGCATCTTTGAAAGCGTGCTGGGCTTCTTCCTCAAGCCTCTGCGCAAGTTTTCCCGCCGGTCGTCACCGGTACGGTTGTACTTTCCATCGGTCTTTCGCTGATCTCGGTGGGCATCAATTCCTTTGGCGGCGGCAACAGCGCAAAAGACTTTGGCTCCATGGAAAATCTTCTGCTTGCCCTGTTCGTATTGGTGGTCATTCTGATCTTCAAGCACTGGACCACGGGCTTCCTCAGCTCTTCCGCGATTCTGATCGGCATTCTGGCCGGTTACGTTGCGGCCTTTGTCATGGGTCTGGTGCTGCCCACCACCGGTGTCACTGCCGATGGTGTAGAGTTTACCAAGGCATGGGTGCTCAACTGGAATAAGGTGGCACAGGCCTCTTGGTTTGCCATTCCCAAGCTGATGCCGGTCAAGATCGTGTTTGATATGCGCGCTATTATGCCGGTGATGATCATGTTCGTTGTTACCGCTGTTGAGACCGTGGGTGATATCTCCGGTGTCATGGAGGGCGGCATGAATCGTGAGCCCACCGATAAAGAGCTGTCCGGCGGTGTGATCTGTGACGGTCTGGGCTCCTCCTTTGCGGCTCTGTTCGGTGTACTGCCCAACACTTCCTTCAGCCAGAACGTGGGTCTGGTGGCCATGACCAAAGTGGTCAACCGCATGGCTCTGGCCTCCGGTGCCATCTTCCTGATCCTGTGCGGCCTGATTCCCAAGCTCGGCGCACTGATCTCCATTATGCCGCAGGCCGTTCTGGGCGGTGCTGCCGTTATGATGTTCTCTTCCATCGTGGTCAGCGGCATCCAGCTCATCACCAAGGAAAAGATGACCCCGCGTCAGCTTACCATCGTCTCGGTGGCTCTGGGTGTTGGCTACGGCATGGGTGCCAACAGCGGCATTCTGGCACAGGCTCCGCACGCTTTACAGCTGATCTGCGGCGAGTCCGGCATCGTTCCGGCTGCGTTCGTGGCGATCCTGCTGAATGTGCTGCTGCCGAAGGATGACAAGGCAGAATAAAGCTCAAAGCTTTTGCCGGGCCAGCGCTTCCAATTGCGCAAGTGCTTCGGGCGTGTCGGCATCGGCCAATTCATTCCGATCCGCAATGTAAACGGTGTGAACATGCGCGGGATATTTCCGAAGCAGAACACTTCCGCCCATGCCCTGCGGCAAGGTGAGCAGTTCCTGAAAAAGTCCTTTTTCAAACAGAACGGGACTTCCAGTAAGGGGAGACGGGTCGTTACGGACCCGGAATCCCAGACGGAAGATCTCCCGTTCTGTTTCTTTTTGCCGTTCCAGCCGAGTTCTTTGATCCCATCCGGAGATGCCTGCCATGGCTTCCACTGTCTCGCGGCACAAAAGCGGCTGGTCTCCCGGCAGGAACATGCAGCCAAAAAGCTCCGGAACCTGTTCCAGCAGCGCAGAAAGACCCAGCCGCACCGTATCGTTTCGACCAGGCAGATCGTGCAGCAGCACCGGAACGTTGCGGGAGCGGCAAAGCTGCGCAACTTCGTCCGAACGTGTCACCACGATGCGGGCCGAAAGCTTTGGAGTATCGGTCGCTGCAAATGCGCGGCATAGCATCGGTTCCCCGCAGAACGGCGCAAGGAGTTTGTTGGAGCCGAAGCGCTGGCTCAGACCGGATGCCATGATGACACAGCCCACCGGAAGAAGTTCTTTCATATAGTACCACTCTTTCTGAAACGAATTCACAATAGTATTATATCGAAATCTGTGTTAAAATAAAAGAACAGAGAAAAAAAGAGAGAGGAACCTGCATCTATGATGACGATCCGAGAATATAAGCAGGCCGAAAGTCTGGAAGAAGCGTGGCAGCTGAACCAGAAAAAGGCCAACCGTGTGCTGGGCGGCATGATCTGGCTCAAAATGGAGAACATCAATGTCGGTACAGCCATCGACCTGTCCGGTCTGGAACTGGACACCATAGAGGAGACCGAGGGCAGCTTTTCCATTGGTGCCATGGTTACACTGCGCCAGCTGGAAGAGCACGCCGGCCTTGCTGCGTATACCCATGGCGCAGTAAAGGAAGCGCTGCGGCATATCGTGGGCGTGCAGCTGCGCAATCTGGCAACTGTGGGTGGCAGCATCTACAGCCGGTTCGGCTTTTCCGATGTGCTCACGCTGTTTATGGCCATGGACTGTTCGGTGGAGTTGTACAAGGGTGGGATCATATCCCTGCAGGAGTATGCTGAGCGCCCTTATGACCGGGACATCCTTGTGCGGCTGATTGTTAAAAAGGAAGAAGCAGAATTTTTCTATCAGTCCGTGCGCAACAGCCAGACTGATATCCCGGTGCTTACCTGCGCTGCCGCCCGTCTGGAAAACGGCAGCTATCGCATTGCGATCGGTGCGCGGCCGCTCAAGGCTGTGCTGTTTGAGCTGCCGGCAAAGGCGGGTGTTTCTGCGCAGGAACTGGCGCAGAACTTTGCCGATGAAGTAAAGCAAAAAATTGTCACTGGCTCCAATATGCGCGGCAATGCCGAGTACCGCCGCCATCTGGCAGGCGTTCTGACAAAGCGTGCTGTTCTGGAACTGGAAGCACGCACGGCACAGGAGGAAAATTAAATGCAGATCACTCTTACATTGAACGGCATCAAGGTCACAGAGGATGTGGCTGCAGATATGCTGCTGATCGATTTTGTACGTGCCCACGGCTGCAAGAGCGTCAAGCGCGGCTGTGAGACCTCCAACTGCGGTCTGTGCACGGTGTTTCTGGACGAGAAACCGGTGCTGTCCTGTTCGGTACTGGCAGCGCGTGCCAGCGGCCACAGCATTACCACACTGGAAGGCCTGCAGGAAGAAGCCGCGGAGTTCGGCGGCTTTATCGCGGATCAGGGTGCAGAGCAGTGCGGCTTCTGCAACCCGGGCTTTATCATGAACGCGCTGGCCCTCTTCCGCGAGAATCCGTACCCCAGTGAGGAAGAAGTGAAGGAATATCTCTCCGGCAACCTCTGCCGCTGCTCTGGCTATGAGGGCCAGCTGCGCGGCATCATGAACTTTCTGGCATGGAAAAAGCAGAAGGAGGCCGCAGAATGAGTACCATCAACAAGCCTTTCCGTAAAAAGGATGCCATGCAGCTGGTCACCGGCCAGCCCGTCTATATGGACGATGTGATCCCGCAGGACTGCCTGATCGTAAAGCTGCTGCGCTCTCCGCACGCAAATGCCATCGTCAAAACGATCAATACGGCTGTAGCAAAAAAGGTGCCCGGCATCGAGGCAATCTTTACATGGGAGGATGTGCCGCAGGATGCGCCGCGCTACACGCAGGCTGGCCAGACCTATCCGGAAGCCAGTCCGCGTGACCGCCTGCTCATTGACCGCCATGTGCGTTTTGTGGGCGATGTGGTGGCCATTGTGGCCGGTAAGGACGAAAAGTGCGTGGATAAGGCTCTCAAGCTCATCAAGGTGGAGTATGAGGTTTTGGAAGCAGTGCTGGACTATCACACTGCCAAGGACAACCCCATTCTGGTGCATCCGGAGGACAACTGGGCCAGTCTGTGCCCGGTGGGAGCCGACAACAAACGCAACCTCTGCGCCCACGATGAGAGTGGTTCCGGCGATATCGATGCTGTATTGGCGGCCAGCGATGTAGTCATTGACCATGTGTACCACACCAAGGCCTGCCAGCAGGCCATGATGGAGACCTTCCGCACCTACTGCTCCATTGATACCTATGGGCGGCTGAATGTGCTCAGCTCCACGCAGATCGTGTTCCATGCACGGCGCAATATTGCGAACGCACTGCATATTCCCAAATCAATGGTGCGCGTGGCAAAGCCCCGCATCGGCGGCGGATTTGGTGCCAAGCAGACGGCGGTCAGTGAGGTATATCCGGCTTTTGTGACTTGGAAGACCAAAAAGCCCTCCAAGATCATTTTCAGTCGTGTGGAAAGCCAGATCGCATCCTCGCCGCGTCACGAAATGGAGATCCATGTGCGGCTGGGTGCCACGAAGGACGGCGTTGTGAAGGGCATTGATCTGTACACCCTTTCCAATACCGGTGCTTATGGTGAGCATGGCCCTACGACCGTGGGCCTTTCCGGTCACAAGTCCATCCCGCTGTACGGCAAGGCAGAAGCCTTCCGCTTTATCAGTGATGTGGTGTATACGAACCACATGTCTGCCGGTGCTTACCGCGGTTACGGCGCAACGCAGGGACTGTTTGCCGTAGAATCTGCTGTCAATGAACTGGCTCATAAGCTGAATATGGACCCCTTTGAGCTGCGGCTGAAAAACACCGTACAGGAGGGCGATGTGATGCCCGCCTACTATGGGGCTGTCAACACCAGCTGCGCGCTGGACCGCTGCCTTGTCAAGGTGCGGGATATGATCGACTGGGAGCACAAATACCCTGCCCGTGATATGGGCAACAGTAAGGTGCGCGCTGTCGGTATGGGCATGGCGATGCAGGGCTCCGGCATTTCCGGCATGGATGTGGGCAGTGCCACCCTGAAACTGAATGACGACGGCTTCTACACCCTGATGATCGGTGCGGCCGACATGGGCACCGGCTGTGACACTACACTGGCGCAGATCGCCGCCGAAGTGCTGGACTGCCCGCTGGACAATATCACGGTCTTCGGAGCTGATACGGATACCTCGCCCTATGACTCCGGCTCCTATGCGTCCAGTACCACTTACGTTACCGGCAAGGCCACCGAAAAGTGTGCCATGAAGCTGCGCGGCCAGATCTGCAAGCTGGGCGCAGAGCTGCTGGAATGCACCGAGGACGAGGTGGAATTTGATGGAAAAGATGTTTTCAAGAGCAAAGATCCCACACAGAAAAAGTCTCTGAGCGAGATCGCGTATGCTTCTCAGTTCGGCCACATGGTTCCGCTGGAAGCCACCGAAACGCATACTTCGCCTTTGTCGCCGCCGCCGTTCATGGTTGGTGCTGCTGAGGTGGAAGTGGATACTGAGACCGGCGAGGTAAAGCTGCTGGAATTTGATGCCTGTGTGGACTGCGGCACGCCCATCAACCCGAACCTGACCCGTGTGCAGGCTGAGGGCGGTCTGCTGCAGGGCATCGGCATGACTCTGACCGAAAACATCACCTACGATAAAAATGGCTACCCGGAAGAGAACTCTTTGTTCCAGTACAAAATTCCGGCCCGCACCGATGTGGGCAAGATCAAGGTTGAATTCGAGAGCAGCTATGAACCCAACGGACCCTTTGGCGCAAAGTCCATCGGCGAGGTCGTCATCAATACACCGCTGCCTGCCATTTCCGATGCCATCTATAACGCTATCGGCACCCGGTTCTATGAGCTGCCCATCACACCGGAAAAAATCGCCATGGCAGTTGCAGAAAAGCAGAAATGATCGACGAAAAAATTTTTCCGTTTCTTGCGGAGAAGGGACATGTTATTTCTCTGGTGGGCGGCGGCGGAAAGACCACACTGATGTACAATCTGGCTGCGCACTGCGCCCGCAAGGGCTGGCGGGTATTGGCCGCTACCACCACCCATATTATGCAGCCGCCCGGCGGGGTCTGGGCACAGACGGATGCAGAGCTTTTCCGTCTGTGGAAGTGCAGCAGTTATGCCGTGGCTGGAACCGCTGCACACGGCGGCAAATTGACGGCCCCGCCGCAGGCACAGCTGGAGCGCTGGATGACCCTTGCAGATATCGTGCTCATTGAAGCGGACGGCGCAAAACGGATGCCCTGCAAGGCACCCGCTGCGCACGAGCCGGTGCTTTTACCGCAGTGCGATACGGTTCTGGCCGTAGCAGGGCTTTCTGCGTTGAGGCATCCGCTCCGGGAGGTCTGTTTCCGGGCAGAGCTTGCCGCAGAGCTGCTTTGTGTTCCGCAGGATGCGCAGTTGACACCGGAACTTCTGGCAAATCTGCTTGCAAGTGAAGCCGGTGGAAGGAAGGCTGTAGGGGATCGCAGCTTTTATGTTGTACTCAATCAGGTCGATACAAAAGAGCAGGCTGCCCTGGCCCGGCAGGTGGCTGATATTCTGAAAAAAATTTATCGGATTTCCTGCGCTATGTCTCATTTCGAGAAAGGAGAACGTGCATGAGCAAAGAGGGCAAGATCGTGTTCTGCACCGGCGGCGGATGCACTGCAAAGCTGGGAGCGGGTGTGCTGAGCCGCATTCTGGAAAAGCTGCCGCGCGGTGCAAGAGACCCGAGCCTTCTGGTCGGGTACGACAGCCGGGATGATGCGGCTGTATACCGCATTACCGATGATGTGGCGCTGGTACAGACGGTGGACTTTTTCCGCCGATGGTGGACGACCCCTATACCTTCGGGCAGATCGCAGCGGCCAACGCCCTGAGTGATGTCTATGCCATGGGTGGCGAGGTTAAGACTGCACTGAACCTTGTCTGCTTCCCGGAGAGCATGGATCTGAACATTCTGGGCGAGATTCTGCGCGGCGGAGCCAAGAAGGTGGCCGAAGCGGGCGGAAGCCTTGCAGGCGGGCATTCCATTGCCGATACAGGTGTGAAATACGGACTTTCGGTGACTGGCCTTGTGGACCCGAAAAAAATGTATACGAATGATTCCGGCAGGCCCGGCGACAAGCTGATTTTAACAAAAGCTCTGGGCGTGGGCCTGATCTGCACGGCAAACCGTGTGGGCGAAGCGGCACCGGAAGATATGGCCGGTGCCATTGCGTCCATGACAACGCTGAACAAAAACGCTGCCGAGATCAGCCGAAAGTATACGGTCCACGCGGCAACCGATGTGACCGGTTTCAGTTTTCTGGGCCATCTGCACGAGATGATGGGCGGAAAGCTTTCCTGTATCATTGATGCACGGATGGTGCCGGTTCTACCGGGAGCCGAAAAAGCGGCAGATGATTTTTTGTATACCGCTGCCGGACAGCGCAACCGCAACCATACCGGCCCATATGTCACTTTTGAAAATGTGCCGTTTGCAATGGAAGAGGTGCTGTTTGACCCACAGACTTCCGGCGGACTATTGCTGGCCGTGTTGCCAGAAGAAGCAAATGCGCTGGAAGCAGAGCTGCAGGCCGCTGGCCTGCCCGCAAAGATCGTGGGTGAGATCATACCCAAAACCGAACAGGAAATCACTGTAAAATACTGATGGAGACCTACAATTATGATGCTGAAAGTTGATGCCCGTGGTGACGCATGCCCGCTGCCCGTTGTAAAAGCCAAAAAGGCGATCTCTGAACTGAAGGGTGCCGGTGAGGTGGAAGTGCTGGTGGATAATGAGATCGCCGTGCAGAACCTTACCAAAATGGCCCAGCAGAAAGGTTATCAGTACAGCGCCGAAAAGCTGGCCGAGCGGGAATACCGCGTGCTGTTCACGGTCGGCGAAGCGTCCGAAACACCCACTGAAGAAGCACCGGCCTGTGCACTGGACACCCGCACGGACACGGTGGTTGCCATCAGCTCTGATAAAATGGGCATTGGCGCAGATGACCTTGGCAAGTCCCTGCTCAAGGCCTTTGTGTTCGCACTTACCCAGCAGGATCAGCTGCCCAAAACAGTGCTGTTCTATAACGGCGGCGCGTCCCTGACCTGTGAGGGTTCGCCCATGCTGGATGACCTGAAGACACTGGAAGCACAGGGCGTGGAGATCATGACCTGCGGCACCTGCCTGAATTTCTATGGCCTGACCGAAAAGCTTGCTGTTGGCAGTGTGACCAACATGTACACCATCGTGGAAAAGCTGACGCAGGCAGGCAACGTGGTGAAACCGTGATCTATCTGGATAACGCTGCCACGACCCTGCGCAAGCCGCCGCAGGTAGAGCAGGCTGTGCTGGACGCAATGCGCACGGCAGGCAATCCGGGACGGGGTGCTCATGAGCCCACGCTGCACGCAAGCCGTCTTGTTTATGCTGCGCGGTGCGCAATGGCAAAGCTCCTCCACGCACCAGACCCGTCCTGTATTGCTTTTGCGGCAAATGCAACGGAGGCCTTGAACATTGCATTGGGTGGTCTTTTTGCACCGGGTGATCATATCATCACAACGGTATGTGAGCATAACTCTGTTCTGCGGCCGCTCTACCGGCTGCGGGAACAGGGCTTGCAGTTCAGTTTTGCAGGCGTGGATGAGCGCGGACGGCTGCAATATGATGACTGGGATAAGCTGGTTCAGCCCAATACAAAAGCGCTGGTCGTAACAGGTGCTTCCAATGTGACCGGCAACGGAACGGATCTTGCAAAAGCAGCGGGTTTTGCGCACCGGCACGGCCTGCTGCTGATCGTGGATGCGGCCCAGACGGCGGGTTCACAGCCCATTGACGTACAGGCACTGGGCATTGATGTGCTATGCTTCACCGGGCATAAGGCGCTGCTTGGCCCGCAGGGAACAGGCGGCTTGTATGTGCGCCCGGGGCTTTCCATCCAGCCATTGGTAGTGGGAGGCAGCGGCGTACACAGCTTTGATGAACAGCATCCCGCACAGATGCCCACCGCTCTGGAAGCCGGGACGCTCAATGTTCCGGGTCTGGCGGGCCTGTGTGCCGGTGTGGAATGGATTCTGGCTCAGGGCGTGGAAACGCTGTGTGCAAAAGAAACTGCACTGGCGGCGCTCTTTTATAAAAACATTCGAGATCTGCCGAACGTGAAGATCTACGGCGACCCGGAAATGGCGCTGCACGCTCCCATTATCTCGCTCAACATCGGAGACGAAGATTCAGCCCGCATTGCAGATATTCTGTGGGAGGACTACAGCATCTGTGTGCGTGCCGGTGCGCACTGTGCACCGCTGATGCATAAAGCGCTGGGCACGGTGGAACAGGGCGTGGTACGGTTCAGCTTTTCGCATTTCAATACGGAAGCCGAAGTGCTTCAGACAGCAGCCGCTGTTCAGGAGCTTGCACAGGAGACCTGATATGCGCATCAAAAAAACTTATATTGTTCTTTCATTCCGCACAACGCTGGATGCCATGGAATGGGAAAAGCAGTGCCTTGCGGAGAAGGTTCCGGGCAGGCTCATCCCACTGCCGCGCGAGATCTCCGCAGGCTGCGGCCTTGCCTGGCGGATGCTGCCGGAAGAATTTGAGCAGTGGCAGAACCGGCTGGACCCGGCACGTTACGATCAGGCCGCAGCAGTAGAACAGTAATAAAGATAAAACAGGAGAATGACGCATGGGTAAAATGCCGCTTTATACAATGCTGCAAAAAGCCCGTTCTATGGGCGGCTGGACGATGGTAGCCCAGTTAGAGGGCGATGCCGCGGGGAGCCAGCTGCTTTTGCTGGAGGGCAGGCCTGTGTGGCAGAGGGGAGACAGCACCGTACTGCTGCAGCACCTGACAGAACTGCAGGGCTGCACAGCAGCTGGTATCCACTCTGTTGCAGGCACAGACATCTTTGCGGAGCGCTTTGGCGCGGTGCCGCAGCTGGTAGTCTGCGGCGGTGGACATGTGGCTGCAGCCGTTGTGCAGCTTGCAAAGCTGCTGGGCCTGACGGTCCTTGCAATGGATGACCGCGAGGAATATGCACAGCAGCTGCGGCTGGCCGGAGCCGATAAAGTGCTCTGCCTGCCGTTTGATAAAGCGCTTGCGCAGGTACCTGACGGCGCAGAGACTTATTTTGTGGTCGTCACCCGGGCACATGCATTTGATGTGGACTGCCTGAAGGTGATATTAAAAAAGCCTGCAGCCTATGTTGGCATGATGGGCAGCCGCGGGCGTGCCGCACTGGTGCGCCGTCAACTTCTGGAAGCCGATATCGATGCCGAAAGAGTGGAGGCGTTGTACGCACCCATCGGGCTTTCCATCGGCTCACAGACGGCAGAGGAGATCGCACTTTCCATTCTGGCACAGATCGTATCGATCAAGAATGCGCGTCCGCAGACGGAGGGCTTTTCATCTGCCCTTCTGGAAGCCATGGCTCAGACAGATGCCGCCGGGCAGCAGGCGGTGCTTGCCGTGATTGCGGCGCGGCACGGCTCTACGCCGCGGGAAATCGGCGCAAAAATGCTGGTTCGCACAGACGGCTCTATTGTGGGCAGCGTGGGCGGCGGTATTATGGAGCACCGCACCATTCTGGCTGCACAGGAAATGCTGACGGGAGCTGCTCCGGCGTATCAACGGCTGCATTTTTCGGCAGACGGCAAAAATGATGATGCAGCAATTGCTGCCTGCGGTGGGTCTATGGAGATCGTATTGACTCGACTCCAGCCCGGAGAGGAGATCAAATGAAGAAGGATGCACTGATCCTTGTGCGCGGCGGTGGCGACCTTGCTACCGGCACCATTCACCGGCTGTGGAGCGCAGGCCTGCGTGTGCTGGTGCTGGAAGCGGAGCATCCGGCGGCGATCCGGCGGCAGGTTTCTCTGTGCGAAGCCGTTTATGAAGGTGAGACCGCCGTTGAAGGTCTGCGTGCGGTACGGATCGAAACTCTGGCGCAGGCAGAAGAAATCTGGAAACAGAATGCCGTTCCTGTTCTGGTAGACCCGCAAGGAAAAAGCATTGCGCCCGCAAAGCCGGATGTCCTTGTGGATGCGATCCTTGCCAAAAAGAATCTTGGCACAACGCGGGATATGGCACCCCTGACCATTGCACTCGGCCCCGGTTTCACGGCCGGGCAGGATGTGGATGTGGTGGTGGAGACCAAACGCGGCCACCGGCTGGGACGCATCATTCGGGAAGGCAGTGCCATCCCTGATACCGGCATTCCCGGAATCGTTGGAGGCTACGGAAAAGAGCGCGTGATCCATGCCGGCACGGCCGGTATATTTATGGATCTCCGCAAAATTGGAGATATTGTGGAAGCGGGTGAGACCATTGCGCAGATCCGCACGGCAGATGGTGCCATGATCTCTGTGACCACGCAGATCACGGGCATTCTGCGCGGACTTCTGCGCAGCAGTTATCCGGTAACGCCCGGTTTTAAGGTGGCCGATATAGACCCTCGCAAAGAGGAACTTTCCAACTGTTTCCTCATTTCGGATAAGGCCCGCTGCATCGCGGGCAGTGTGCTGGAACTTGTCTGCGCTCAACTGTGGAAATAAACCTGTAAAAGCAAAAACCTCCGCTTCCCAGCGGCAGTATCGACAGGGAAGCGGAGGTTTCTATTTTTCATTTCAGTTGCGGTAGCAGCGGTCCTGACCTACCAGCCAGTCCTCACACAGGCGCTGGGCTTCCTCCAAACTGCGGCTCTCGCAGTCGAAGAATGCACCGTGCATCGAGCGATAGGAGTAGTGAACTCTCGGAATACCGTTGCCATCCTTGAAGCGTTCGCAGCGTTCTTCACCGGGCATCAGAAAAAGTTGTTTCATGGTTCCTTCTCCTTTGATTTCAGCATTCCGGAGCGGCCGGCCGGGTGCAAGCCGCACAACGCTTGCTATTGTAGCACGCAGGGGAGAAGTTTGCTATTGTCTTTTTGGCCAAAGATATGTTTTGTTTTTCTCTGTGGTTGTGGCACAAAAGGGCTTGACAAGATCATTCGTACAGGATGCATTCCTGTTCCTGCATTTTCTTTTTTGCCGCTGACGCTTTGCATGGGCAGCTGCCTTGGCGTATGAAAAAACCGATGGAACGGATGAAAATATTTTGTGTACTTTTCACAGTTTTCTTCTCGAGATTTTGGTGGTACAATAGAAGCATTAAAATATATCCTTTCAGGAGGAGCACATGGCAGAAAAGAATATTGAACTGGATAGTGTAGAGGTCGCCGCAGCTGTTTTTGGCAACTGCGACCGGAACATCCGTCTGCTGGAGAACGAATTTTCTGTTACGGCGGTCTGCCGGGGCACGCAGCTGCGGCTTTCAGGCGAACCGGCCAATGTTGCCGCGGCCAGCCGCGCTGTGGAGGGAATGCTGCTTCTGATCGAGAATCATACACCGCTGGAAGACCAGACCGTGCGCTACTGCATCAGTCTGGCGCACGACGGAGCAGAAAAGCGGGTCAAGGAACTGACCGAAGATTTTGTTACCGTAACGGTCAAGGGACGGCCGATCCGGCCCAAAACACTGGGCCAGAAGGAATATCTCAATGCCATCCGCACCAATGCCATCACCTTTGGCGTTGGCCCGGCGGGTACCGGCAAGACCTATCTGGCCGTTGCCATGGCGGTAAAGGCTTTTAAAGCCAAGGATGTTTCCCGCATCGTGCTCACCCGCCCGGCAGTGGAAGCAGGTGAAAAGCTGGGCTTTCTGCCCGGTGATCTGCAGCAGAAGGTAGACCCTTATCTGCGCCCGCTGTATGACGGCCTGTTTGATATGCTGGGTGCCGAAACTTACGAGCGCCTTGTGGAAAAGCAGATCATTGAGGTTGCACCGCTTGCCTATATGCGCGGACGCACGCTGGATGATTCCTTTATCATTCTGGATGAGGCACAGAACACCACACCGGAGCAGATGAAAATGTTCCTCACACGTATGGGTGTCGGCTCCAAGGTGGTGGTTACCGGTGATGTGACCCAGATCGATCTGCCGGAACGCACCCGCAGCGGTCTTGTGGATGCACTGCACGTGCTTAAAAATGTAAATGGGATTGCACAGTGCTATTTTACTGAGAAAGATGTTGTGCGCCACCGTCTTGTGCAGGAGATTATCAAGGCTTACGAAAAGGCTGCACACCCTGAAAAATAAAATCACCAGAATTCATATAAAGCCATCAAAAACAGAAAGGAGTGGACTGATTTATGTCCAATAAAGTTTTGATCACCAATTCACAGAAGGCCGTCAAGGTTCCTTCCGGTCTGCGCATTCTCATCCGCCGTGCCTGTAATGCCGTGCTGGAGTATGAGCATTTTGAAGCTCCTGCAGAGATCAGCGTGACCTTTGTGGATAACGCCGCCATTGCTGAGCTGAACAACCAGTACCGCAACAAGCCCATGCCCACCGACGTGCTGAGCTTCCCTCTGGGTGTAGACGGCAAATATGATGTTGACGAGAACAACGGCTGCAAAATGCTGGGTGACATCGTCATCAGTATGGAGCGTGCACAGGAGCAGGCAAACCTCTACGGCCATCCGCTGCAGCGTGAGGTGGCGTTCCTGACGGTGCACTCCATGCTGCACCTGCTGGGCTACGACCACGAAAATGGCGGTCTGGAAGCCATGCGGATGCGTGAGAAAGAGGAAGCTGTTCTGCTGCAGCTGGGCCTGCCGCGCACCGTAAGCTATACCGAGTAATAGATTCACCGTGCGGTTGCCGCACAATACAGACAGGAGCTAGATTTTGAGTAACGCTACACCCATTCAGGGGCATTATGATACTTCTTCCGTTTTTGTGGCTGTCATTGGCCGTCCCAATGTAGGCAAATCCAGTCTGACCAACCTTCTGGTTGGCGAAAAGGTAGCCATCGTCACTTCCAAGCCGCAGACCACCCGTACCCGCATTACCGGCGTGATCACCCGCGGGCCGCTGCAGTATGTGCTGCTGGATACACCCGGTGTGCACAAGGCACGCAACAAACTGGGTAAACGGATGGATAAGACTGCCAGCGATTCCATTGCAGATGTGGATGTTTCCATGATGCTGTTTGAGCCTTACGGCGCACTGAATGAATCGGAAATGGTGCTGGTGGATATGCTGCGCAGCAGCGGCGGCCCGGCAATTGCAGTCATCAACAAGACCGACCTTGTCAAGGAGCCTGCTGATCTGGAAGCCCGCAAAGAAGAGCTGAAGGCATTGGGTGTATTCGACGATATCTACACCATCAGCGTCCGTGATAACGACGGCTGCGAAGTGCTGTTCGATGCTTTGAGCCGCTATGCTGTGGAAGGCCCGCATTATTTTGATGATGATGCCTACACGGATATGCCGGAAAAGGAGCTTGTGGCGGAGGTCATCCGTGAAAAGGCCCTGCTGTTCATGCGCGACGAGATCCCCCATGGCATTGCTGTTGTGGTGGAGCGCTTCAAAGAGCGCCCGGGCACCGACCTGATCGATATTGATGTAAATATCTACTGCGAGCGCGAAAGCCACAAGGGCATGGTCATTGGAAAAGGCGGTGCAATGCTGAAAAAAATTGCCAGTGCTGCCCGTGCAGACTGCGAAGAGTTTTTGGGCTGCCGCGTCAATCTGCAGTGCTGGGTAAAGGTAAAATCCGATTGGCGCGATAACGAGTTCCTGCTGAACAACTTTGGCTTCAAGCAGAACACCAATAACCGCTGACACTTGCCAAAGCAGGACAGAATTCCCTTGGATGAACGGTTAAAATAAACCTGACACTATCCGTAACAGGGAAGAGGTGCTGCAAATGGATGCACAAGCAAGCTGGCAGGCGTTTGCCTGCACGGGAAACATTCTTCGTTATCTCGATTATAAACAACAGCGGCCGGAAGAAACCCCGGCAGAGGACCAAGAAAATGGAAGCCTTTGTAACCACGGGTCTGGTGCTGAAGGAGACCCGCTATAAGGAATCGGACCGCATTCTGACGATCCTGACACCGGAACTGGGCGTGATCTCGGCAGCAGCGCAGAGCAGCCTGCGGCTGAAGAGCAAGCTGTTCAGCGCGTGCGGGCTGTTCTGCTACTCCGAGTTCACACTGGTGCCGGGCCGCAACATGTACACTGTGCGGGAAGCAGAAGTGAAAAATGTCTTTCACGGCATCTCGTCCAGCATTGAGGGCATGAGTCTTGCCATGTATATGGCTGAAATGGCAATGACCCTTTCGCCCACCGGGCAGGAGGCACAGCGGGAGCTTCGGCTGCTGCTCAACTGTTTCTATATGATCAGCGAGAGCAAAACGGATCTGCGGGTGATCAAGGCCGTGTTTGAACTGCGTACCATGAGCGAGTGCGGCTTTATGCCGCAGATCGTGTGCTGCCGCGATTGCAGCGCCTATGATGGTGCTGCGTTCTATCTGGATGTGCAGGAAGGCCATCTGCTCTGTGCAGACTGCGCCGCAAAAGCAGGAAAGACCTGCAACCTTGATCAGGGCGCACTGTATGCGCTGCGGCACATCTGCCTTGTGGACGACAAAAAAATATTTGCATTCAAAATTTCTGTGGGCAGTCTGGAAAAGCTTTCCGCAGTGGCAGAGCGCTATGCACTGACCCACATGGACAAGCCTTTGAAAAGCTATGACTTTTTAAAGACCCTGCTGCCCTGAGCATAAAGGGAACCTATGGAAACAAGTTACTTAAAAACTCTGGAACTGGATAAGATCGTCGCTCGTGCCGCAGAGGGCTGCGTGTGCAAGGAAGCGCGCGAAATGCTGCTTGCCACTCAGCCGCAGTGCGACCCGGACGAGGTGCGCTATGCGCTGGAACAGACCGATGCCATCAACACCCTGCTGATCAAAAACGGCTCCCCGCGCTTTGGCGGCGTGGAGAATGTCAGTCAGCTGGCGGCCCGCGCCGTAAAAGGCGGCGTACTTTCAATGGGCGAGCTGTTGATGGTGGCTGGTGCACTGCGCAATTTTCAGAATCTTTCAAGCTGGTATGGCGCTTCGGAGCACGACGCTCTGCCTACAGACGATCTGTTCTATGCGCTGGCACCGCAGCCGGGCCTGGAACAGCAGATCTCCAGCGCCATTCTGGCACCGGATGCCATGGCAGACACGGCCTCTCATACCCTGAACGACCTGCGCAAAAAGATCCGCGCAACGGAGAATAGCATCCGTGACCGTCTGGAGAGCATGGTCCGCAATATGGATACCTCCAAGTATCTACAGGAAAGCGTGGTTTCCATGCGCAATGGCCGGTATGTTGTGCCGGTCAAGAGCGAATACCGCGGTGAGGTGAGCGGCATTATTCATGATGTTTCGTCTACCGGAGCCACCGTCTTTGTGGAGCCGCAGGCCGTTGTGGAAGCCAATGCCCGCATTTTGCAGTACCGTGCGCAGGAAGCGCAGGAGATCGAGCGCATTCTGGTGGCCTTTACCGCACAGGTGGCCGCCATTGAGCCGCAGTTCCAGTACAGCTACAAGGCTATGCTGGAGATCGATGTTCTGCTGGCAAAGGCACGGCTGGCTTTGGATCTCAAGGCATTCAAGCCTGCTGTCCGCACCGACGATTCCTTCTCGCTGATCCGTGCGCGCCACCCGCTGATCGATCCTAAAAAGTGCGTGCCTGTGGATATTGCTCTGGGCAGGGATTACGATTCTCTGATCATCACCGGACCGAACACCGGTGGCAAAACCGTCACCTTGAAAACAGCGGGCCTGCTGTGCGCCATGGCGCAGTGCGGCTTTCTGATCCCGGCTGACGAGCGCAGCGAGATCTGCGTATTTGACGAATTTCTGGTGGATATCGGCGATGAACAGAGCATTGAGCAGAGCCTTTCCACCTTCTCCGGTCATATGAAAAAGATCACCGGCATTCTGGAGCTTGCCATGCCGCACACACTGGTGCTGCTGGACGAGCTTGGTGCCGGTACCGACCCCGCCGAAGGTGCTGCGCTGGCTGTGGCCATCATTGAAGAGCTGCGCCGCCGCGGCGTGCTGCTGATGGCCACCACTCACTACGCTGAGCTGAAGGTGTTTGCTCTGGAAACCAAGGGCGTTGTCAATGCCAGCTGTGAGTTTGATCTGGAAACGCTGCGCCCGACCTATAAGCTGAGCGTCGGCGTGCCGGGCAAATCCAATGCGTTCCTCATCAGCGAAAAGTTGGGCATCCCGGAGCGCGTGATCGAAGCGGCACAGCAGCATCTTTCCGCAGAGGATAAGCGTCTGGATGCCGTTCTGGGACAGCTGGATGATCTGAAGCTGCAGCTGAAGGAAAGCCAGAACGAGGTGGAAGAGCTGAAAAATGAAGCTTCCCACCAGCTGGAAGCCGCGCAGAAAAAGCGTGATGAGCTGATCCGTCAGGGCGAAAATGAACTGGAAGCTGCCCGTGCTAAGGCTCGTGCGCTGGCACAACAGGTGGAAAGTCAGGCTTACGCCTTGACCGATGAACTGCGTCAGCTGCAGAAGGACGAGCGCATGAGCACCCAGCAGAAAGCTCAGCGCGCCCGCGAGATCGCCAAAAAAGAATCGGAAAAGCTGTTTATCGGCTCTGAGGCGGTGCATAACCCCGTCAAGGAATTTGTGCCGCTGAAAGAGGTCAAGGTAGGGCAGGAGGTCTGCATTGCAGAGCTGAACCAGCTGGCCACCGTATTGGCCCTGCCGGATAAAAACGGCGATGTTCTGGTGCGTGCAGGCATCATCAAGACCAAAGTTCCGCTCAAGGGCTTGAAACAGCCGGAAAAGCTGGTCAAGGAAAAGAAACCGCAGACTAAAGCACAGCAGCGCTATTCCCGCCTGACCGGCGATGCCAACCGCCCGAACGGCAGGGTAGAGAGGGTACAGCGTTCCGCCAAGATGGAATGCAATCTGCTGGGCCTGACGGTGGACGAAGCGCTGCCGGAGGTGGATTCCTTTATCGACCGTGCCATCCTGAACGGACAGACAGTGGTTTATCTGATCCACGGCAATGGAACCGGTGCGCTGCGCACAGCTATCCACAAGCATCTGCGCGGCAACCGCATGGTCAAAAGCTTCCGTCTGGGCCGTTATGGCGAGGGTGAAAGCGGCGTGACCGTGGTAGAGCTGAAATAAAGAAAAAGCTATCCGAAGGATTTTTCGGGTAGCTTTTTCTTACATTGAAGGAATTTGCAGAGCAGGATCGTATTCTATAAAGAATGCTAATATAAGGATGTAAGCCAAAATGGCAAAACGATATTCCAATGCCGCGCACTCAAAAAGACGAAAACAGACTTCTCATGTGCTCAAAAATACGGTCATTCTGCTTTTTTGCGCAGTGGGCATCTGGTTTGGCAGCTCACTCTGGCATGCAGCGCTGACTCTGCAGACAGCTCAGCCAGCGGAAAGCATCGCCGGTGAAGAATTCCGTCCGCAGGTCGGTGATCCGCCTTACCGCGTGGTGATCGATGCCGGGCACGGTGGAGCAGACCCGGGTGCAAGGGGAGTGATCGAAGAAAAAGATATGACCGCAGCAACCGCCTCGGAACTGATCCGGTTGCTGCAGCAGGACTCTAATTTTATTCCGCTGCAGACCCGTGACAGCTTTGATGAAACCACTACGCCCGCCCAGCGTGCCGCCAGAGCGGACGAACAGGCACCGCAGCTGCTGCTTTCCATCCACGGCAACTCAGCTGCAAATGGCTCCACTGCATCCGGCTTTGAGTGCTATCCGGCAGTGCCGGGCCGGACTTGGCATCAGGAAAGCTTTTACTTTGCGCAGCTGCTTGCCAAAGGAATGCAGGCTGCAGGAGCATCTCTGCGTGGGCGCGGGGGAGTCCGATACATTTATTATCTGGAAAACGATCAGAAGCAACTGGTGGAAAGCACCCACACCGAGGTGCGTGCAGAGCGAAGCTTTACGTTGCTGGAAGATGTAAATTGTCCGGCAGTGCTGGCAGAGCAATGCTTTGTAACGAATGAAGCAGATGTTGCACAGTTCGGCAGCGAAGAAGGTTGTAAAAAAACAGCCCGCGTTTATTACGAAGCGATCTGTGCATACTTTGGCACACAGCCGCAGGCCGAGCAGCTTGCCGGGTTCACTTTAAATTAAAAAGTATCAGCATAGCATCACCAAAGGAGAAGAAGCGATAACATTCTGAACCCAACACCATACAGCCATCAGTATTTTAAGACCGCTGAACTCATAACCAGAAGAGAAGGGCGGTCTTATTTTTTTGATTGCATAATTTTCGTATAATGCACGTTATGCGAAATATAGGGAAGTGAAAAATCTCTATTTTCCTGAATCTGGCCTTTTTCCGCGACCTGCGGATCTGCAGCCATCTGTAATACCGTATGATTCAACTTTTGCGTTTTTTATATTTTTGTGTCTCATTAGTATTTTGGTGCTACAATCTTTTTATGGACTTACAAATTACAAAGCTGCACAGTCTGCCGCTGCTATGCGCGCTTGCATTTTATTTTTCCAGATTCTCTTTTTATGTTGCTATAAGTTCTGTGGTCATTCTGATCTTTTTATTTTTCTGTGAACGACCATTTGCTCGTGCGATTTCAAATCGCTGGCCAGATCACAGCTTATCATTCCATTATTTATATAAATATATCTATAAAAATACCGCCGATGACATATCCGCACTTTGGACGCGTCACAGACGGTATCGTTCCATTTTATGGGTATTCTTATGTGGTTCAGGAATTTCCGTTTCCAGCGTTCGCATCAGGCTTCATTGCAAGCACGGAAGCATCCAGCCCGATGCCATCCTGAGCCGCACCCTCAAAGGCTTTCATGGGCGCAGACGAAAGTTCCTCATCCAGAGCTGAATCCTCTGCTGTCTCCCCTGTTTCCTTTTCTGTTGTATCCAAGATGTGAGAAGATGCTTTGGGCTTTTTGACCTTGCCCAGCGGGTTTTCTTCAATAGCCGCGCGCACCTGAAATTCCTGTAGGTGCGTATAAATTTGTGTGGTAGACACGTTGCTGTGGCCCAAAAGCTGCTTGAGTGTAAGGATATCTACATTGCCGGTCTGATACATCAGAGTTGCGGCAGTGTGGCGCAGCTTATGTGTGGAAAAGCCTTTTAATCCGGCTGCTTTCATTGCACCGGTCACTAGCTGTTCTACCCTGCGGTTCGAGATACGCTCTTTGCGCCGTCGGGTAATAAAGACCGCCTTTTCCTGCGGCAGAAGCCCCTCCATCGTATTGCGTTTGCCCAGATACAGCCGCAATGCTTCCATGCAGGCATCATTCAGATAAACCATGCGCTCCTTGTGGCCCTTGCCAAACAGGCGTATCTGGCGGTTTTCCAAATCAATGTCGTCCAGATTCATGCCGACAAGCTCTGCCAGACGCATTCCACAGTTCAAAAACAGCGTCACCATGCAATAATCCCGCTCCGGAAAATCGCTTTGGGTCTGCGTGCTTTCCAATAACTCCATGGACTGCTCCGCCGTCAGATATTTGGGCAGTACCTTATCCTGTTTGGGTGGGTGGATGGCCGCAGTTGGATCTGTATCCAGCCGGTTGACCTGATTGACCAGGTAATCATAAAAGCCGTGCAGGCTTGCCAGCCGCCGGGCCGTTGAGGACTTTTTGTTGCCGCACTCGCGGTTTAAAAAGTACAGATATTCGTAGATATCCTCCTTTGTTACGGAGGCCCAGAATGCGGTGTCCAGCCCTTTGGGGTCGATATCCTTCATCTCACTGTCTTCGGGCACAAGCCCACGGCGGCGCTTCATAAAACGGCTGAATCCGCGCAGATCACAGTAGTAGCTGAACGCCGTGTTTGCGCTTTTGCCCGCGATCACTTCCAGATAGCGGACGTATTCCACAATGTCCGGCGCAGCATCATCGAAGGGCTTGTGCTTGCCGGGATTTTTCTCGTCCAGATAGATCGACATTGTTTTTCCTCTTATAAGCGGTCAGATTTCAGGGCATTGATCGCATCGGTGATATAAGCCGCGCCGATCAGCTGCATTCCAGGATAATCTGCCGGACTCAGATGATTCAGGCTGTGCTTCGGGATCACCGCACGTTCAAAGCCGATACGCTCTGCCTCATGCAGGCGCTGTTCCAGATTGGGTACGCTGCGCACTTCACCGCCAAGGCCGACCTCGCCAATGGCGATCAGCTTATCGCTGACGGGCCTGTCCAGCAGCGAGGAGACCATACTCAAGCAGACAGAAAGATCACAGGCAGTATCACGCAGCGCAATGCCGCCCACGATGTTGATATATACATCCAGGTTGCCAAAGAAATACCCTGCACGCTTTTCCAGCACAGCAATCAGCAGATTCATGCGGTTGTAGTCGTAGCCGCTGCAGGCACGGCGCGGTGCTGGAAAATTGGTTTTGGTTGCAAGGGCCTGAATTTCGCTCAAAATGGGACGGCTGCCCTCCATGGTACAGGCCACACAGTTGCCGGAAACGCCAAGAGGACGGCCTTCCAGCAGCATCTGTGAAGGGTTTTCGATCTCAGCAAGGCCCTGCCCCGTCATATCAAACATGCCCAGCTCATTGGTGGAGCCATAACGGTTCTTGGCCGCACGCAGGATGCGGTACGGCAGCATTTTATCGCCCTCAAAGTAAAGCACCGTATCCACGATATGCTCCATGACTTTGGGGCCTGCAATGGCACCGTCCTTGTTCACATGGCCCACAATGAACATGGGAATCTCCTGCTTTTTGGCCACGGCCAGCAGGCGGGCCGCACTTTCCTTGACCTGACTTACCGTACCGGCGGAGGACGAGATATCCATGCAGCGCATCGTCTGGATGGAGTCGATGACCACGAGGTCCGGCTTTTCTTTTTCGATCAGGCCGCAGATCTCGTCCACATCATTCTCCGCTGCCAGAAAGATGTTATCCTGCGGCACTTTCAGCCGGGCAGCGCGCAGCTTGACCTGCCGCACCGATTCCTCGCCAGTGATATACAAAACGCTGTGCTGGTTGGAAATAGCACCGCACAGCTGCAGAAGCATAGTAGATTTGCCCACACCCGGCTCACCGCTCAAAAGCACAACGCCGCCCAGCACAATGCCGCCGCCAAGTACACGGTCCAGCTCCGAAATGCCGGTCAGAATACGGCTTTTTTCTTCGGTCATGCTGATCTCAGAAAGGCGTTTTGCGGTCAGGGTGGTCACCCCTTCCGGGCGGGCGGCTGCCGCCTGTTTGGCTGCGGCAGTACCTGCTTTGGGGGCTTCCGCTACAACGTCCTCGTTCATCGTGTTCCAGCTGCCGCAGCTTGGGCAGCGGCCCATCCAGCGGGGGCTTGTCTCGCCGCAGTTGGAACACACATATACAGTTTTCAGTTTTGGTTCCTTCATCAAAAAAGCTCCTGTTACATTGTCTTGGCTTTATTATTCTCTATTGTAGCATATAACAAGCAAACCCGCAAGAAAAGCCCTTGCTCAAAGCCTGCTTCCAATGCTTGCAAGCGCTGCAGAAATGCCGCACAGCGGCACAAATAACGTCAGCGTCAGCAGATACTGCCGGATGAATCCATGTGGCCGGACGATCTCCCGGTCAGGCCCTGCTGCAAAAAAGGAACAGACGCGGATCTGGCTGCTCACCCGCAGAGAATCTGTGCCGAGCGTGCACAGCCCTGCAGAAGCAGCTGCCGCAGGCAGAAATGCAAGCAGCAGAAGCCACGTTTCTCTTTTCAGTGCCGTGTCGGAAAGCAGCTGCACAAACAGCGTCCCGTTTCCCAGCCCATAGAACATCGTAAACAAAAAGATCAAAACCGGCCCCAGTGCGGAAAAGCCCATCAGGAACAGAAGGGTCGCGGCCGCAGCCAGCGTAAGATATTCCATTCCGAAAAGGCTGGCCGCAGTATGTGCATCTGCAGCGGCAAACAGGCCGCGCCAGCTTTGCAGGTAATATTGCAGCCAGTCCGGCTGCTGCTTTTCGCAGAAAGCCAGAAGCACGCCAGCTGAGCCAGAGCCGATCAGAAAGGCACAGACGAGCAGCCAGCAGGTTTTCTGCCGGGTTTCCGTGTGATGTCTCTGCAGCGGTGAAGGCACTTCCGGTGCGGATCGTTCTGGCGGCAGTGTTTTCTGCGGCTGCGGCAGAAGCGCAGCTTCACCTGTGGGAAGCGGCTGCGCGGCTTCTGGCAAATGCGCTGGCGTTCCTGTTTGCTGATAGACCCACATGATCGAACCTCCTTGTTTTATTTGTTCAGCTGCGGCGCTTTTTCTCCCGGGTCACCATGCCCAGCAATCCGCCAATACTGCCGCACAGGATCAGCACAGCAAACCGCAGCAGCGGCGGCTCTTCCGTAAGCGTACCGGAAGGAACGCTGAGCACCACGAGCAATGCCGCATAAAACAGGCCCTGTACAAGCCCGCACAGCAGGCCGCGTTCCTTTTGCAAAATGCAGCGATCCAACCGCTGCAAAGGCTCCCTGCACCAACGGCTGCTGTTGCCAGCGGCGGTGCGGCGGCACCAGAATAACCCTGAGCTGTCATCAGCGCTGCCATTGCGGCCAGCCCGCCCGCTGTGACCATAACGCCGACTGCCCCCGCCAGCAGAAGAACCCGGAGTTCCGCCGGGAAAAGATTTTTCTCAGACATAAAAACGCGCCTCCCTGCCAGTAATCTATGCAGGAAGACGCGTTTGATATGCTCTTAATTGTTTGAAGAGAAAGCTTACTTCTTGTCAGCCTTGTCCATGTTCAGCTTTTCAACAGCGGAAATTGCAGTCTTGGTGAAGCGGATCTTCACACGGTCAGCACCGGTCTCCAGAACAAAGGTATCGTCCTTGATTGCAACAACACGGCCAATGACACCGCCAATGGTGGTGACCTGATCGCCGATCTCCAGGCTGCTGCGCATTGCGGCATCCTTCTTCTCCTGCTTCTTCTGGGGACGATAGATCATGAAGTACAGCAGAACCAGCATCAGAGCCAGTGTGAAGAACAGGCTGATGTAGCCTTCGGAAGTGGTAGTCAGAAATTGCATGGGGCAAAATCTCCTCTCAAAATTCAGATAAGTTTATTATACCTTTTTAAACGACCTGTTGCAAGGCTTATTCTCAAATTCGGGTATCCAGAAGCTTTACATATTTATCGTGGAAAGCCATGAAGGTGCCTGCATCCAGCTCATCCCGGATGCGCTCCATCAGATGGTTATAGAACCACAGGTTGTGCATGACGGCAAGGCGCATTCCCAAAATCTCCTCCGCTTTGAACAGGTGGCGGATATAGGCACGGGAATAGCTGCGGCAGACCGGGCAGCCACAAGCAGGATCAATGGGGCGTTCATCACGCTCATACTTTGCATTCTTAATGTTGATGATACCGCCCCAGGTGTTCAGGTGACCATGCCGTGCGTTGCGGCTGGGCATTACACAGTCAAACAGATCCACGCCGCGGGCAACGGCCTCGATGATATTGCCCGGCGTGCCCACGCCCATCAGATAGCGGATCTTATCCTTGGGCATGTGGGGCTCCACCTGACTGATCATTTCATACATCACCTCGGTGGGCTCGCCCACAGCCAGACCGCCGATGGCGTAACCGTCTAGATCGAGGTCTGCGATCTGCTTCATGTGCTCCACACGCAGATCAGCAAAGGTGCAGCCCTGATTGATGCCAAACAGCAGCTGATCGGGATTCACGGAAATGCCCTCGTGCTTCAGGCGGGCCATTTCAATCTTACAGCGTTTCAGCCAACGGGTCGTTCGTTCGCAGCTGGCCTTGGAATAATCGTGCTGTGCGGGGTTCTCTACGCACTCATCAAAGGCCATGGCGATGGTAGAGCCAAGGTTTGCCTGGATCTGCATACTCTCTTCCGGTCCCATAAAGATGCGGTGGCCGTCCAGATGGGAGGCAAAGGTCACGCCCTCTTCGGTGATCTTGCGCAGCTTTGCCAGACTGAATACCTGAAATCCACCACTGTCGGTCAGAATGGGGCCGTTCCAGCGGGTAAATTTGTGCAGACCGCCCATATCGGCTACCAGCTTGTCGCCGGGGCGAAGGTGAAGATGATAAGTATTGCACAACATCACCTGCGCACCGATCTCCTTAAGGTCATGGGCCGAAAGGCCACCCTTGATAGCACCGGCAGTAGCCACGTTCTGAAAAGCGGGCGTCTGCACCGTGCCGTGCACGGTCTTGAACTCGCCCCGCCGGGCGTCGTGTTCCTGCTTGAGCAGTTTGTAGGTCGTCAAAGAAGGCATAGTTTTTATTCCTTTCTGTGCACGGAAAACAGCCGTGCAATCTTCATGAAAAAGCCCGGGATCAGGCTCATCAACAACAGAATAGCGGGAAAAATAATCAAAGAATCAGCATCGCATCGCCAAAAGAGAAGAATCTATAGCGCTCCTCCACAGCCACCTTATAGGCAGCCATGGTCTTTTCGTAGCCATACAGGGCCGACACCAGCATGATAAGGGTGCTTTCCGGCAGGTGGAAGTTGGTGATCAGGCCGTCGATGCAGTTGAACTTCACGCCTGGATACAGGAAGATAGAAGTGTTGCCGCTGCAGGCGCGGATCTCGCCGTACTTTGCGGCAACAGCTTCCAGCGTGCGGCAGCTGGTAGTGCCCACTGCGATCACACGGTGACCGGCAGCCTTGGTATCGCGGATCATCTGCGCCGTTTTTTCGTCGATGCAGTACCATTCGCTGTGCATTTTGTGATCCGCGATCTCGTCCTCCTGTACAGGGCGGAAGGTGCCCAGACCCACATGCAGGGTCACTTCAGCAATGTTCACGCCCTTGGCGCGGATGGTATCCATCAGTTCCGGGGTGAAGTGCAGGCCAGCCGTGGGCGCTGCGGCGCTGCCAAGCTCCTTGGCATAGACGGTCTGGTACTGGCTCTGATCCTCCAGCTGCTTGGTGATGTAGGGCGGCAGAGGCATTTTGCCAAATTCGTCCAGCTTTTCATAAAGCGTCTCAGTATCGTAATAGAATGTAACGTACTTGTTGCCGTCCTCCATGGTCTCATCCACCACAGCAGTCAAGGAGCCATCGCCAAAGCTCACTTTGGTGCCGGGCTGCATCCGCTTGCCGGGCTTTGCCAGACATTCCCACTGGTCACCTTTGACCTGACGCAGCAAAAGCAGCTCACACACAGCACCGGTGGGCTGCTTGACGCCCACGATGCGGGCGGGCAGGACCTTGGAATTGTTTACCACCAGCAGGTCGCCCGGCTCTAAAAATTCCGGCAGATCGTGGAAGATCTTGTGCTGGATGCTGTCGTCTTTCTGGCTCAGCACCATCAGCCGTGCAGAGTCTCTGGGGTCAGCCGGCTCCTGTGCAATGAGCTCTTTGGGTAAATCATACCAAAAATCTTTTTTTAACATAGCGTTCAATTTGCCTTTCCGATGATTGACACGGACACCGTATCAATGATATCATAAAATCTGTATAAACAGTATCTATTATATTGCATCGCTGTCCGGTTTGCAAGCCGTGAATCTATGTAATAGAAATATTTATTGAGTTCGCTTTCACGAAAGGAAAGGTGCTGGAAATGGAAAAACAGTATAAAGTGGGTATCGTAGGTGCGACTGGTATGGTCGGTCAGCGTTTTGTGACGCTGCTGGAAAATCACCCCTGGTTCAAGCTGACCGTTCTGGCCGCATCCGGCCGCAGCGCCGGCAAGACCTATGAGGAAGCTGTCGGTCCCCGCTGGGCCATGACCTCCCCCATGCCGGAAAGTGTCAAGAAGATGGTAGTTTTGGATGCATCCAAGGTGGAAGAGGTTGCTTCTCAGGTGAATTTTATCTTCTGTGCAGTCAACATGCCCAAGGATGAGATCAAGGCTCTGGAAGAGGCCTATGCAAAGGCTGAGTGCCCGGTGGTGTCCAACAACAGTGCAAACCGCTTTACCCCGGATGTGCCCATGGTGGTGCCCGAGATCAACGCCGACCACATCGAGATCATCCCCGCACAGCGCAAGCGTCTTGGCACCAAGCGCGGCTTTATTGCCGTCAAGTCCAACTGCAGCCTGCAGAGCTACGTTCCCGCCCTGCACCCGTTGATGAAGGATTTTGGTGTCAGCAAGGCTCTGGTGTGCACCTATCAGGCCATTTCCGGTGCAGGTAAGACCTTTGACCGTATGCCCGAGATCGTGGACAACGTGATTCCCTACATCGGCGGCGAGGAAGAAAAGAGCGAGCGCGAGCCGCTCAAGCTGTGGGGCCACATTGAGGGCGACCATATCGTGAACGCCGAAAAGCCGGTGATTACCGCACAGTGCTTCCGCGTGCCTGTCTCCGACGGCCACACCGCTGCCGTGTTTGTAAGCTTTGAGAAGAAGCCCACCAAGGAGCAGATTTTGGAGGCATGGGCAAACTTCCGCGGCCCCGCACAGGAGCTTGACCTGCCCAGCGCACCCAAGCAGTTCCTGCATTACTTCACCGAGCCGGATCGTCCGCAGCCCAAGCTGGACCGCAACACCGAGAACGGCATGGCTGTGTGCATCGGCCGCCTGCGCGAGGACACCCTGTTTGATTACAAGTTTGCCTGCATGAGCCACAATACTCTGCGCGGTGCCGCCGGCGGCGGTGTTCTGCTGGCCGAGCTGCTGGCCGCAAAGGGCTATTTCGACTAAGTATATTTTGCGCAAAAGCGCATACAAAGGAGTTTTAGGCTATGAAGAATCCTGTCTTTACCGGCGCGGGTGTTGCCATTATCACCCCGATGTACGAGGACGGAAGCATCAACTTTGACGAGCTGGGCCGCATTATTGAGGATCAGATCGCGCACCATACCGATGCCATCATCATCTGCGGCACCACCGGCGAGTGCTCTACTATGACCGATGAGGAGCAGCTTGCCGCCATCAAGTATACGGTGGATGTTGTCAACCACCGCGTGCCCGTCATTGCAGGCGCTGGCTCCAACGATACCGACCACGGCTGCGCACTGGCCGCAAAGTCTGCCGAATGCGGCGCAGACGCTCTGCTGATGGTGACTCCCTATTACAACAAGACCACGCAGGCTGGTCTGGTTGCTCACTTTACCGCCATGGCTGAGGCCGGAGGCATCCCGGTGATCATGTACAACGTGCCTTCCCGCACCGGCCTGAACATTGCCCCGGAGACTGCTCTGGAACTGAGCAAGCATCCTCTGATCAACGGCATCAAGGAAGCTTCCGGCAACATCTCTCAGGTAGCCAAGATCGCACAGCTGTGCGGCGACGAGCTGAACATTTATTCCGGCAACGACGATCAGGTGGTTCCCCTGCTGGCTCTGGGCGGCAAGGGCGTGATCAGCGTCGTGTCCAATGTCAAGCCGGAGCTGGTGCACAACTGCTGCAAGGCATTCTTTGACGGCGATACCGCCAAGGCGCGTCAGCTGCAGTTGGAAATGCTGCCGCTGGCTGATGCGCTGTTCTGTGAAGTGAACCCCATTCCGGTGAAGTACGCCATGAATGTACTGGGCTGGGAAGCTGGCGAGTGCCGTCTGCCTCTGGTAGAGCCGAGCGAGGCACACAAGGAGTATATTGAAAAGGCTCTGCGTGCAGAGGGTCTTATTACAGAATAAGTTTTTGGCTGCAAAATGCCCGGCGGAGCGCTCTGTCCGGGCATTTTGCGATATGCCGATATGCAAAACGGGCAGGAAAGGATAAAAATTATGACGGATATTGTGATTCAGGGCATCGGCGGCCGCATGGGCCATGTGCTGTGTGATATGATCGCACAGCGCGAGGACTGCCGCGTGATTGCAGGCATCGACATAAAGGATGGTAAACAGAACGGCATCCCTGTGTATGACAGCCTGGAAAAGCTGGACGGCAAGGGCGATGTGATCATCGATTTCAGCTCTCCGGCCGCTGTGGAAAAGGCTCTGCCCTACTGTGAAGCTCACAAGCTGCCCATCGTGGTGTGCACCACCGGCCTTTCGGAAGAGCTGCAGCTCAAGGTGGTGCAGCTATCCCGCACGGTGCCGGTGTTCAAGAGCGCTAATATGTCTATGGGCATCAATGTGCTGTCGGAGCTGTGCAAGCGCGCTTCGGCTATTCTGGGTGTGAACTACGATGTTGAGATCGTGGAGCAGCACCACCACAACAAGCTGGATGCACCCAGCGGCACCGCTCTGATGCTGGCCGATGCCATCAACGAGCAGAATAATGGCGAATATCACTATGTGTATGATCGTTCTTCTGTCCGTCAAAAGCGCGACCCGAAGGAAATTGGTATCAGTTCCGTGCGCGGCGGCAGCATCGTGGGTGATCACGAAGTGCTGTTCTGCGGCCCGGACGAGGTGATTACCCTCAAGCACACCGCTTACTCTCGCAATATTTTTGCAAACGGCGCTGTGAATGCAGCAGTTTACCTTGCAAAAAAGGAGCCAGGCCTGTACAATATGGGTGATATGATCGCTGCACTTTAAAAAGCCTGATTGCTCTGCTTTTGGCAGAAACATGGTGGAAGGATGTGGACGCGGATGAACAAACAATCCCCGCAACAGCACCGGCGCAGACCGACTGCAAAACGCCGCGCCAGAAGGCAGGCTTTCTGGACAGCCGGAGCGATGCTGATCGTATTTCTGTTCTGCCTGCCATTGCTGCCAAAGTTCTTTCTGCAGGAAAGCATACCGACGGCAGAACCGGTGAGCACGGAAAGCTCTTCTGCAGGTTCTGCCACTGTATCACAGCCGGAAGAAGCAGAGCCTGCGCCAGAGCCGGAACCGCAGCCGCTGGTTCAGACTGTCCGCTTTTCTGCAACAGGAGATAATCTGATCCACGCTCCCATTTATAAGCAGGCGCAGCGCCGCGCTTCCGGAGAGGAAGCTTACAGTTTCGATTACTGTTACGAACATATTGCGCCTTTTTATGCACAGCATGATGTGAACTGGATCAATCAGGAAACGCTCTGCACGGATGAATTGGAGCCATCCTCCTACCCATGCTTTTCTACGCCGGGCGATTGCGCCCGTGCGCTTTACCGGGCGGGTGTGCGAGTGTTCAGCCTGTCCAATAACCACACCTACGATAAAGGCGCTTCCGGCATTGCCGCTACCCTGCGCTTCTGGGGCAGTATGCCGGAGGATGTTGTAACGACCGGTTTGTGGAAGGGAGAAAGCGACTACGGTCATATCCCGCTGCAGACTGTCAATGGTGTAACGATCGCATATCTTTCCTACACAGAGCATACCAATGGCATCCCGCAGAACAGCTCCATGCAGGCCAATGTGATCTATACCAGCCAGACCGATGTGATCGAGCAGCAGGTAAAAGCGGCACGTCAGCTTGCAGATTTTGTGGTGGTGGGTGTGCACTGGGGCGTAGAAAACAGCCATGCCATCGCAGATCCGCAGCGAACTCTGGCGCAGAACCTTGCAGACTGGGGTGCAGACTTGATCATTGGCACCCACCCGCATGTGCTGCAAAATGCACAGTGGCTGACTGCAGCAGACGGCAGGCAGGTGTTCACGGCCTATTCTCTGGGCAATTTTATCAGCACGCAGGAAAAGCCCGATCAGCTGGTCGGCGCAATTTTATCGGTTCAGCTTGAAAAAACGACCGAACCGGACGGCACTGTCCGTTGCAGCGTGCTCTCTCCCAGACTTCTGCCGACGGTGACCCACTATGATGCAGGCAAATCCAATGTGCGTACCTACCTGTTCCGCGATTATACCGAAGCCCTTACAAAGGCCCACGGAGTACGGAAGGCGTATCCAGATTTCAGCCTGGAAATGATTCAGTCCATTGCCCGGGAAAATATCGACCCGGAGTTTTTGCAGCTTACCTGAATATTTTTGTATTGTTGAAGCCCGCCTTTCGGGCAGAACGGAGGATCCTTATGTACGGAGTATCGAAGATCAATATTGAGCCGAGCCTCATGATGATCAGTGTGCAGGATGTAGAGTTCAAGGGCAACAGCCTCGCACGTTACCTGCAGATCTTTGCAGATAACGGTGTGGTCGTAGATATGATCAGCCAGAGTGCACCCCATGGCACCACCATTGATTTCAGCTTTACCGCTTCCAGCAGTGATCTTCCGCTGGTGATGAAGGCTATTTCCGTTGCAAATCTGGACAAGGATGCCAAGGCTTCCCCGCTGATCAGCGTGGGTTATTCCAAGCTGAACCTGTTTGGTGAAGAAATGGTCACCAGCTGCGGCGTAGCTGCCCGTGCACTGAATTCTCTGGCAATGGCCGGCATTGAAGTACTGCTTATCACCACCAGCGATCTGGATATTTCCCTGCTGGTCCACGCAGAGAATGAGGATGCAGCTTACGAAGCATTGAAGAAGGCTTACGAGCTGTAAATTCTGCAAGCAAGCGAGCAATCCTCCATCAAGTGAAAAAATGCCGGTGCACTCCAAAACAGAGTACACCGGCATTTTCATGTTCAATATTTTTACAGAGTGACCTTGTGGTAGATCTTCTTGCCCTTCTTGATCACAATACCCTTTGCCAGCTGCTCAGCAGTGAAGCCAACGGTGGGAGCGGCTACCTTCTCGCCATCCACCAGAACACCGCCCTGCACGACCAGACGGCGTGCCTCGCCGTTGGATGCTGCCAGACCAGCCTTGACCATCAGGGTCAGGATGCCGATGGAGCCATTGGTCAGGTCGGCCTCGGTCAGCTGAGTAGAAGGCATGTGCTCGGTATCCATTGCGCTGCCGCTGAACAGTGCGCGGGCAGCATTCTGGGCCTTTTCGGCCTCTTCTTTGCCATGGACCATGCTGGTCAGCTCGTAAGCCAGAATTTCCTTAGCTTCGTTCAGGCGCTGATCCTTCCATGTGCTCATCTCGTCGATCTGCTCCAGCGGCAGGAAGGTGAGCATACGGATGCACTTCATCACATCGGCATCGCCCACATTGCGCCAGTACTGGTAAAACTCGAATGGACTGGTCTTGTTGGGGTCCAGCCAGACAGCATTGCCGGCGGTCTTGCCCATCTTCTTGCCCTGAGAGTCGGTCAGCAGGGTGATGGTCATAGCATAAGCGTCCTTGCCCAGCTTGCGGCGGATCAGCTCGGTGCCGCCCAGCATGTTGCTCCACTGGTCGTCGCCGCCGAACTGCATATTGCAGCCGTAGTGCTGGAACATGTAGTAGAAGTCGTAGCTCTGCATGATCATGTAGTTGAACTCAAGGAAGGACAGGCCCTTCTCCATGCGCTGCTCGTAGCACTTGGCGCGCAGCATGTTGTTCACGGAGAAGCAGGCACCCACATCACGCAGCAGTTCCACGTAGTTCAGGTTCAGCAGCCAGTCTGCATTGTTCAGCATCAGTGCCTTACCCTCAGAGAAGTCGATGAACTTTTCCATCTGCTTTTTGAAGCATGCGGCATTGTGGGCGATATCCTCTTTGGTCAGCATCTTGCGCATGTCGGTACGGCCGGAGGGGTCGCCGATCATGGTAGTGCCGCCGCCGATCAGGGCAATAGGCTTGTTGCCTGCCATCTGCAGGCGCTTCATCAGGGTCAGGGCCATAAAGTGGCCTGCGGTCAGGCTGTCGGCAGTGCAGTCAAAGCCGATGTAAAAGGTTGCCTTGCCATTGTTGATCAGGTCGATGATCTCTTCATCGGTGATCTGGGCCACCAGGCCGCGGGCCTTGAGTTCTTCGTACAGAGTCATGATTTTTTCCTCCTGTTTGTGGGCAGAGGGAAAAATAAAACACCCCCTGCCAAAAATGAATTTGGCAGAGGGCGAGAAAATTCGCGGTACCACCTCTGTTTGCCGCTTCCTCACAGAAACGACCTCACGAGTGCACACCCCAGAGTAGAGAGACACTCCTGCGTTTGTAACGCTCGCACGCGGCACAGCCTATTAACCTGAACGGCATTCAGCCTGCAGCTCCGGGAGGTATTTCCCCTGTTGCTCTGCGGCCCCTTACACCAACCGGGGTTTCTCTGGGCAGAACACTTCAAGGTACTTGTTCCCTTCATCGCCATTAACAAGGACTACTTTATCACAATGCTTCGGGCTTGTCAACCCCTTATCTGCAGCGGCTTATTTTGCGCCAAGACCCAGCATTTCGCGGGCATTGGCACGCGAAAGCTCGGTAATGTGGTCGCCGGAAATCAGCCGGGCCAGTGCTTCCACCCTGCCCTCCTCATCCAGCGGATGGATCTCGGTATAGGTGCGGTCATTGGCTACATTTTTCTGAATCAGCAGATGGCAGTCCGCCAGTGCAGCGATCTGGGCTGTATGGGTGATGCACAAGATCTGGTGGCCCTGTGCGCTCTGGCGCAGTACCTCACCAATACGCCCGGCGGCTTTGCCAGAAACACCGCTGTCGATCTCATCATAGATCACAGTAGGCACGGCATCCTTATCGGCCATTGCATTTTTGATGGCCAGCGTGATGCGGCTCAGCTCGCCGCCGGAAGCAATTTTTGCAAGGGGTTTGGGCGCCTCACCGGGGTTTGTGGAAATGTAGAACTCGATGCTGTCCTGCCCATGGCTTGCCAGCGGGCCGCGGGTATGGCGCAGTGTCATGCGCACGCCCGGCATGTTCAGAAAATCCAGCGTGCCGGAAATACGCTTGTTCAGCTCTTCAAAAGCGCGCAGGCGCGTCTGGGTCAGTGCTTCTGCCTTTTCACGGGCCAGCGCATAAAGGCGGAGCTTTTCTGCCTGCAGGTGGTCATGCCGCTCCTGTGAGGACTGGATGCGCTCCAGTTCTTCCCTTGCATTCTGTCCAAAAGCGATCACGTCTTCTACCGTATCACCATATTTGCGCTTGAGCTTGTAGATCAGATCCAGACGCTGCTCAATCTCGTCCAGCTCCGCATCGTTGGTATCATAGGAATCCAGCCGACCGATCAAATCTGCGGCAACATCCTTTGCATTGTAATACAGATCCAGCAGCTGACTGGATGCACCGGCAAGTGCATCATCCAGCTGCGCGGCAGCATCCACTGCATTGGATGCCTCACCCAGCAGATCGACTGCGCCGGAGGCCTCGTCATCGCCCGAAAGCAATGCATAGCTCTGTGCGATCTTATCCCGGATGGCAGATGCATTGGCAAGGATCTTGCGGCGGCTTTCCAGCGTCTGTTCCTCTCCGGCGGTCAGTCCGGCATCCTCGATCTCCTGCACCTGATAGCTCAACAGATCAATCCTGCGCTGCTTTTCGGCTTCGTCGGTGATCATGGCATCCAGCTCCCGCTTGATGCGCACAAGCTCCCGGTACAGGACATAATAGTCCTGAAACTCCGCGCTGTTCTGCGCATAATCATCCAGAATGCCCAGATGTCTTGCCGGGTTCAGAAGGCCCACAGAGTCGTGCTGACCGTTGATATTGATAAGTCCTCCGCACAGCTCCCGCAGAACCGCAGCCGTTGCAGGCATTCCGTTGATGCGGCAGGTGCTTTTGCCCTCGGCTGTGATCTCGCGGCTGAGCATCAGTGCATCCGAGCGCTCGTAGCCCGCCTTCTCAAGGCTGTCCAGTACCGTACCGGGCACCTCCTCAAAGGCTGCACGGATCACCGCCTTAGAGGCCCCTGTGCGCACAAGATCCTTTGAAGTGCGGTTTCCCAGGATCGCATTGATGGAATCGATCAGGATCGACTTGCCGGCACCAGTCTCACCGGTAAGAACATTCAGGCCCGGCTTGAAATGTACTTCAGCCTTCTGGATCACAGCAACATTTTCAATTTGCAGGCTGCTCAGCATATCTTTTCTCCCGCGTTATTTTTATCCAATGTGTCTCGTCAGTTCCGAGCAGATCGTTTTTGCATCACGCTCCGACCGTGCAACGATCAGGAACGTGTCGTCGCCCGAAAGCGTGCCGACCACATTTTTCCACTGCAATGCGTCAAAAACCTCGCATGCGGCGTTGGCCATGCCAGAATAGCACTTTACCAGCACAACATGTCCGGCGTAATCTACCCCCAGCACGGATTCATGAAAGATCGTTTCAAACCTTCCCTGCGTTTTGGGGTTGAAGCTTTCGTTCCGGCTGGAGACATAGCGATACCCCTCTGCCGTGGCAGCTTTTACCAAACACAGCTCCCGGATATCGCGGGAAACGGTGGCTTGTGTTACCTCGAATCCCTCTTTGGAAAGGTGATCCAGCAGAACTTCCTGCCGGCTGATCGGGTGTTCCTGCACAAGCCGGAGAATCACCTGCTGACGTTCTCCCTTGCTTTTTACATCTTCCTTACGGCTGCGCGCCATCGTAAACTCGCCTCCCCTTTATCGTCTGCTGCGAAGCTTCTGGTCAATGGCCTGGAACTGATCTGCTTTTCCGAAGGTGATCAGCTTTACCACCTGATCGGAGAGCCTTACTTCAGCCGTTGCGCCGGCCTTGAGCGGACAGCCAGCTCTGCCATCGCAGCTGATAAACACTTCATCATCGGCCACCTGTCCCACACAGATATTCAGCTTGCGCTCCTGCGCAAACACCATGGCCGGGCTGGCCAGACTGTGCGGGCAGATAGGCGTTACAACAACGCCCTTCGTCTGGGAATCCAGGATCGGCCCGCCCGCCGCCAGCGAATACGCTGTGGAGCCGGTGGGCGTTGCAACGATCACACCGTCCCCACGGTAGTGCTCTACTAAAATATCATCGCAGTAAATGCTGAAATCGATCGCCTGCTGCAGGCGGCCCTTTGTGACCACCACGTCATTCAGGGCGTGGCCCTCCCAGCCATCGTGGCCAAGAACGCGGACATACAGCAGCATCCGGTTGTCTACGCTGAACTCTCCCCGTGCAACAGCGGAGAGCTTGGCTTCCATCTCGCTGACTTCGCAGGTAGCCAGAAAACCACAGCGTCCCAGATTGATGCCCAAGATCGGCTTTGTGTACCGAAGCGAAAGATTTGCCTCATGCAGAATGGTGCCGTCGCCGC
The DNA here is from genome assembly GCF_036632915.2 of Faecalibacterium taiwanense. Classification (NCBI taxonomy): domain Bacteria; kingdom Bacillati; phylum Bacillota; class Clostridia; order Eubacteriales; family Oscillospiraceae; genus Faecalibacterium; species Faecalibacterium taiwanense. The sequence goes on from NZ_CP155552.1 coordinate 1,640,046, forward strand.
CAATGGTCAGGATCACATCTGCCTGCTCAAGGCATTCCTCCAGCGGCAGATAAACCACTCCGGCCGTGCTGCAGCTTGCGCGCGGCTGTTCACACATCAGAACAGCTGCACCATGGTTCATTAGAATCTGCGCCGCGCGCAGTGCGATCTCGTTGGCAGAGGTCTTGCCGGGATTCGGCGAAATATAGATCGTCATGCGGGAAGCTCCTTTTTCTGGTCTGATGGCAGAGCCGCTCAGCGGTCCAGCGTGCTGTGGCTTGCCGCCACCACCTGCTCTGCAACGCTGTCGTCCAGCACGGAAGGTTCACCGCTCTTCTGCACGAACATCAGGTATTCAATGTTGCCCTCAGGTCCCTTTACCGGGCTGAAATCCAATCCGCGTACAGCAAAACCGTTTGCAGCAGCATAGCCCATGGCATTGTGCAGCACTTCACGGTGGGTAGCAGGGTCGCGCACCACACCGTTCTTGCCAACCTTTTCGCGTCCAGCTTCAAACTGCGGCTTGACCAGACAAACGCCCATGGCATCCGGCGTTGTGATTGCCTGTGCCACCGGGAAAATATGGTGCAGCGAGATAAACGAGACATCCACACTGAAAAACTCGATCTGCTCGGCAAGATCCTCCGGTTTGACATTGCGGATGTTCGTGCGCTCCATGTTCACTACGCGCTCGTCTGTGCGCAGGCTCCATGCAAGCTGTCCATAGCCGACATCCACCGCATAAACCTTGACGGCACCGTTCTGCAGCATACAATCCGTAAAGCCGCCGGTAGATGCTCCAATGTCCATGCAGACCTTGCCATTTGGTGTAAGCGGGAAACACTTCATAGCTTTTTCCAGCTTCAGGCCGCCGCGGCTGACATAGCCAATGTCGTGCCCGCGCACTTCCACCTTGGCATCTTCCTTAATCATCTCTCCGGCCTTGTCCACCTTTTGCTCATTGACAAAAACGATGCCGGACATGATCAGCGCCTTTGCGCGCTCACGGCTCTGTGTCAGACCATGCTGAACAAGATATTGGTCCAATCGAATCTTCACAGTAAATTTTCTCCTTTCGTCACGGCCATCTGCACGGCCTGTACAAGATGCGCTGCATCCAGACCGGTTGCCTGTTTGATCTGTGCCACACTGGCATGCGGAAGACACGCGTTCCGCACCGCGCAATGGATAAAGCGCCCATTCCATCCGTTTTGCTGCAAAGCATATTCCAGATGTTCACCAATGCTTCCGTTTGCAATGCATTCTTCCGCAAACAGGATTGTTTTATATTTCGACAGATCAGCGATCATTTTACCTGTAAAGGGATACAGCTTTACAGCCTTTATCACATCACACGCAATGCTTTTTTGCTGTAATTCACGTTCTGCCTGCAAAAGGTCGGCCAGTTCGTCGGCGTAACTCACCAGAACGATTGTTGCATCATCCGCCTTGCGCAGGAAATCATAATCTTCGCCGGTGCAGCCAAATTCCGCCAGAGCTGCATCTTGCCCACCGCGGGGATAACGAATTGCCCGTGGGCCATGGAAGCGGTCACTCAACAGCTTCTGCAGCCAGTAATTCAGTTCCTGATAATTGGAAGGCGCATACAGCGGCATTCCAAGCTGGCTCAGGAAAGCGGGATCGTAAATGCCCTGATGCGTTTCGCCATCCGCTGGGACAAAACCGGCGCGGTCGATGGCAAAAACTACATTCTCCCGCAGCAGATTTACGTCGTGGATGATCTGATCATAGGAACGCTGCAGAAAGGTGGAATAAATGCATACCACCGGCAGCATGCCCTGACTTGCAAGCCCGGCAGCAAAGGTCACAGCGTGCTGTTCTGCCATACCGACATCAAAAAAACGCTCCGGGTGGCTGTGCGCAAAAAACTGCAGGCCGGTGCCATACTTCATTGCTGCAGTGATGGCGCAGATATTCGGGTTCCGGTTGCCTTCCGTCACAAGAGCATTGCCAAATACCGTCGAGAACGATTCCTTTGGTGCCACCTCCGGGTCGGGCATTCCATCCGGATCAAATGCCGACACGCCGTGATAGTTGCCGGGGTTTACCTCGGCCGGCTGATAGCCCTTGCCCTTTTTTGTGATCACGTGCAGAAAATGTGGCCCTTGCCGGTTGCGGATGGTGCGCAGTGTGCGTTCCAGCTCTTCCACGTTGTGGCCATCCACCGGCCCGATGTACTGGAAGCCCATATCCTCGAACATGGTAGAGTGGTACATTGCCCGACGCAAAAGCGTCTTGCACTCGGTGATGTTTTTTTTCAGTGGAGCGCCCACCAGCGGTACTCCATCCAAAAAGCTGCGCACATTATCCTTGGCATCAAAATAGGCCGTGGTCGTGCGCAAATGAGTCAGATAGCGGGCAAGTGCACCGACATTTTTAGAAATGGACATCTTGTTGTCGTTCAGGATCACAAGAAGGTTGTCCAGCTGTTCAATGTTGTTCATGCCCTCGTAGACCATGCCGCCGGTAAAGGCACCATCGCCGATCACCGCGACCACAAGCCCTGCTTCATGATGCAGCTTTTTGGCCCACGCCATGCCGATCGCAAGCGAAAGCGCCGTGTTTCCGTGCCCGGCAATGAATGCATCGTGTTCACTCTCGTTCGGGTTCGGGAAACCGGAGATCCCGTCGAGCTGGCGCAGCTTATCAAACTGTCCGCGCCGACCCGTAAGGATCTTGTGTGTGTAGCACTGGTGACCGACATCAAACACGATTTTGTCCTGTGGTGTATCCAGAACACGGTGCAGCGCAACGGTAAGCTCTACCACGCCAAGGTTTGAGGCAAGATGGCCGCCCGTCTTGGAAATATTCTCCAGCAGAAACTGGCGGATCTCCGCGCACAGCTGTTTCACCTGCTGTTCATTCAGTTGCTTTAAATCTCTGGGCTGATTGATGCTGTCCAGCAGCAATGCTCCCATAAATCACACGTCCTTCAAATGAAGATTTTCTGTTGCTGCAGTGCGTTCCTGCGTGAAAAAAGAATGTCTCAAGCCAGCGGATACAGGAAGCCGACGGCTGCGCCGACCAGTACGCCTGCCACGACCTGCAGCGGCGTATGGCCGACCATCTCCTTCAGATGCATGTTCTGCAGGAAAGGAGCATTCTTCTCGCTCACTTCGATCCACTGATCGATCATCTGGTTCAGGACCTTGGCCTGCTCGCCAGTCTCATGCCGCACGCCCATGGCATCGTGCATGGTAATGATTGCCACCACGCTTGCCACTGCAAAAATGGCAGAGTCAACGCCCACACAGCGTCCGGTTGCAATGACCATGGCACAGACCGTTGCGCTGTGGGCACTGGGCATACCGCCATCACCCCACATGCGTTCCAACTGGAACTTGCCCAGCAGGATAAAATTGATGATGGTTTTAAGCACCTGCGCCACAAGCCAGCCGAGCAGTGAAACCGTAAGGATCTGATTGAAAGACAGGATGTTTTGAATAAGCTGCATAATCTTTTTCCTTTATTCTGTATGGATTATTTTTAGTTTTTACGCACAAGAAGCTGCTGCGCAAGCTGTTCCAGAAACGCAGCTTTTTCGCCAAAATTCCGGTGCAGTTCCGTGCAGGTCTCCTGATTCAGGTCATGTGCAAGCTTCATGGCACCTTCCGCACCATAAAGGGTCACAAAGGTAGTCTTTCCATTTTCGCTGTCGCTGCCAATGGGCTTTCCCAGCTGTTCCGGTGTGCTGGTAACATCCAGCACATCGTCCACGATCTGAAAAACAAGGCCCAGACCATAAGCATACTGTTCCAGCGCTCTGCACTGTGCTTCATCCGCTTTGGCCGCAGCCGCACCCATCTGAATGGCTGCATTGATCAGCGCACCCGTTTTATTGCGGTGGATCAGCCGAAGCTGGTCTTCTGTTGCGGCCAACGCTTCGTATTTCAGATCCAGTTCCTGCCCATAGACCATGCCGCGGCTGCCAGCGCCTGCACCCAGTGCCCGCGCTGCCTGTACACAGACAGACGCATCTGCCGGGGCATTGGCGACTGTCTCAAATGCTTCTGTCAGCAGCACATCACCGGCCAGCATGGCAGTTGCTTCGCTAAACGCCTTGTGGCAGGAAGGACGGCCGCGGCGCAGATCATCATTGTCCATGCAGGGCAGGTCATCGTGAATGAGCGAATAGCAGTGCAGCATTTCTACAGCAGCTGCAAACTGCTGTGCCGCCTGCATACTGCCGCCCAGCATATCGCAGACGCTGAGAACAAGAACTGCACGGATCCGTTTGCCGCCGCCCATCAGGCTGTAGCGTGCCGCACGGCACACCTCGGATTCTTCCGGCAGAAAACGGCCGCAGGCCTTTTCCAGCGCGGCCATTGCCTGCGCCAGATAATTCTGATACTGCTCCTGATAGTCCATTAGCTTTCCTCCTGCACTGTGCCCGCAAGCTTTGCGTCGATCTCGTCAATCTGCAGCGATGTTTTTTCCAGTGCAGCATGGCAGTACTCCATCAGAGAAGCGGCCTCTGCATACAGTTTGACCGAATCTGCAAGGGTCGTATCCTCGCTCTGCATCTGTGCAAGGAGCGTATTCAGCCGTTCCATGCCTTCCTCAAAACTTTTGGGTGTTCTCATTGATCTCCTCCACCGCTTCCACCCTGCACTTTGCACGGCGGGAAGCGCTGCGAACATAGATTGTTTTTTCCGGCTGCAGATCATCTGCATTTAAAATAGTACCGTTGGCTGCTGTGACCATCGTGTAGCCGCGCGCCAGCACCTTGTATGGATCCAGCGAACCAGTAAGTGCTGCCGCATGACCCAGCTGCAATTCTGCAGAATGCAGGCGTTTCTGCATCTGCTGACGGATGGCATCCTGCACCTGCTGCAGCTGACCCTGACTTTTTTGCCAGTTTCGGCGTGCAAGGCCCTGCTCCAACACAAAGTTGTATTGTTCCAGACCATTATAGCATAAATCAAAACGTTTTTGCATATTTTTGCGAATATTTTGCTGCAAATCCAGTAATATCCGTTCCTGCTCTGCCCGATCCGGTACAGCCAGCTCTGCTGCAGCCGAAGGTGTTGGGGCACGGCAGTCTGCCACAAAATCCAGAATGGTATAGTCGATCTCGTGGCCGATTGCGCTGATCAGTGGTTTTTTGCAGCGGTATGCAGCCCGGGCGATCATCTCTGCGTTAAAGACCCACAGGTCTTCCCGGCTGCCGCCTCCGCGTGCAACGATGATCTCGTCCACCTCTTTGCGCTGATCCAGCTTTTTGATGGCATCGGCCACCTGCTGCGCGGCTTCAAACCCCTGCACTGTCACCGGACACAGCAGCAGCCGTACCGATGGCCAGCGCCGTGTGAGCACATTGCGGATGTCCTGCAGGGCAGCTCCCGTCTTGCTGGTAACAACACCGATGCATTTAGGAAATTCCGGCAGCGGCTTTTTGTGCTCCGGTGCAAACAGGCCCTCCTGCTCCAGTTTCGCCTTGAGCTGTTCCAACGCCAGCTGTGCGGCACCAATGCCATCCGGGAACATATCGTTCACGTACAGCTGAAATACGCCGTCGCGCTCATAAAGGGTAGCGCGGCAGCGCACGACTACACGCATTCCCTCTTCCGGGCGGAAGGCAAGACGGCGGGCATCTGCGCGGAACATTACAGCCTTCACGCTGCTGGCTTCATCCCGCAGGGAAAAATAGCAGTGCCCGCTGCGCGCATTCTGTACAAAATTTGCGATCTCGCCGCGCAGGGCAAGGTCAAACAAAGCATCGTTGGCATCCAGCAGCGTTTTTACATAACGGTTGAGTGCTGAAACGGTAATCACTTCAGCCATAATCCGGCCTCCCGCGCTGCCAGGATCGAAACACCGATGGCATTATCGCTGGAATACTGTCCCGGCACAAAGTAGACCTGCGGCAGACGTTTCTGCACCCATGCACGGATGATATCGCTGCTCATCACTCCGCCAGCACATACCACCGGCAGGCCGGGGTATTCCTTCTGTGCAGCTTTGGTCATTTTTACCACTGTATCCGCCACACAGAGCAGGCAGTATTTGCACACATATTCCGGCGTTTTGCCTGCGGCAAGCAGGGCATTGCACTGGTTTTCCAGCCCGGAAAGGCTGCATTGCATCCCCTTCACGCTGGATTTTGGCTTGATCTCCTCAGTGCACTGTGCAGCCAGACGGGAAACCTCGGCACCCGCCGGGAAGCCAAAGCCAAGCCTGACCCCCACACGGTCCACAGCCTGTCCGGCATAAAGGTCTGTGCTGGTGCCAAGCGTTGTGATCCGGCGCACCTGATCGCAGAGCAGCAGGTCCGTGGTGCCGCCGGAAATATGGAACAGCAGAACTTTTTCAGCAAACAGCTGTTCCCCCTTAGCTGCAAACAGCGCTGCGGCAGCGTGACCCTGCTGATGGGTCGTCAGCACAAGTGGGATCCCTTTTGCATGTGCAAAGGCCGTTGCAGCATTGACACCTGCAAGAAAGCAAGGCATATAGCTGCCTTCTACCGGGCGGGGCTTTTGCGATACGCCCACAGCATCAATCTGCGTCAGATCAAATTCCTGCGCCAGTTCCTGCATCATCTCCGGCAGCGCGACCGTATGATGAAACAGTGCATCGCTTTGCCGCAGGCCCAGCTGGCCCGCTTTTACCGGCAAAAAGCGCTTCTTTGCGCAAACAACCTCTCCAGCTGTATCAAACACTGCCAGAGAGGTTGCATAGTTGCTTGTATCAATGCCAAGCGTATAACGGCTCACTGTTCGGCCTGCTCCGCATCCAGACCGTGATCCCGGGCCACTGCGCCAAGCAGACCGTTCACGAACTGGTAATCTTCGTCCGCACCATACTTTTTCGTCAGTTCCACCGCCTCGTTGATGGCAACACCGGGCTTATTCTCGCCGCCAAACAGCATCTCGGCAACTGCCAGACGCAGGATGGTCAGGCTGACACGAGGCAGGCGCTCCATGGTCCAGTTGCGCAGATGTGCACGGATCTCATCATCCACCTCGGCAGAATGATCGTAGTATGCGTTCAGCAGATGCTTGCTGAAACCATCCACAGGGTGCTCTTCATCGTTTTCTTCATGGCTGGTAATGGCCTCTGCCAGCGGGATATCACCAAAGGTCTGCGAAAATGCCAGCAAAAATGCATTCTCGCGTGCTTCTCTACGGGGCAAAATATTTTCCATAATGTTCCTCTCGCAGCACGAAGCCTCTCCGGCCAGAGCACAGAGAGGATCGGCTTCCAATTCTGAATTTTATTTTACTTCTCTGCTGCAGTGGTTTCTGCAAGGCCGGCGATCACCAGATTGACGCGGCTCACAGTGACATTGGTCATGTTCTGCACAGCGTTCTTCACGTTTTCCTGCACCTTTTCGGCTACAGCAGGAATGCGTGCGCCAAAGCTCATCATCAGGTTCAGAGTGATGTTTGCGGTACCATCCCGCATTTCCACCACGACCGGAGACTGGATGCTGGATGCTTCCAGCAGATCCTTGAGCTTTTTATTTTGTCTGCCGCAGGAAACCTCGGCAACGCCGTCAATTTCCAATGCTGCGCAGCGTGCGATCTTGCCAATGACTTCGGTGGAGATCTGAAGGCTGCCGCCCCGAAGATCTGTATTCTGAAAATCCATTGTGTTGTCCTCCATTCAAAAGCGGGCACAGCCTGCTTTTTCTTGTTTGAAATGGTCCTGCCTGAAACGATCAATGCCATACGCAGGACAACATCATTCTTTATTGGTAGAGTTATTATACCATCAAAGCGGGTGCGATTTCAATACTTGTTTCGGAAAACTCTGCCGCACCTTCTTATTTGACCTCCACCACCGTGATGTTCTGGGCAGTCACAGTGCTTTTGTTCAGCACCACATCCCGGATCTGTGCCACCTGTTCCGCTGTGAGCGGTTCACCGGAGGTCATCACGGTAAGGTCTGCCCGGCCGGACTGCAAAAAGCACAGGCAGTCTGCAAAACCTTTGGCTTTGATCAGCGTTTCGATCTCATTCTCCGCATTCAGATCTTCCAGATTTGCGGTCATCTGGGCGGTATATTCCTTCTTTTCCTCTGCGGAAAGCGACGAGGATTTCATCGTTTTCTTGATGGAATCCATCGCCTCATCGTGGGCCTTCTGTCGCTTAAGCCGAGCCTGCTCAAAAAACTTTGCACCGCTGTCACTGGCAACGCTTACAAGCTGCGCTTCACCATAGTTTTTGTTGGCGCTGGACACCGCTTCGGCCTCTGTGGGCAGCTCATCCAGAACCGTCTGCGCCTGTACCGGGACATCCTCAGCCTCTGCCGCGACCATTGCAGCATTGTCCGGCAGTTCCGTGGGCACATCGCTGCGGGCGTACTGCCAGTTCAAGTATACGGCAATCACCAGTGCGGCAGCCAATGTAACAGCTGTGGCCCTGCGGGTATTTCTGGAAAGTGCTCTCATAAATCGTTCCTCCTTATAAAAGCTGCAGGGTCTCAGCCCTTGCGCTGTTCCACACAAATGCGGTTGGATGGCAGATCCAGCAGTGCGCTTACCAGTTCGGTGATCCGGGCAGCAACGCGGATGTCTCCGCCGCCCTCGCACAGCACGGCCACACCGCACACCTGCGGCAGACATACCGTTTCGGTCAGGGCTGAACCATCTTCCAGCAGGACATGGGTCTGCTGGGACTGCATTTCTCCGGACTGTGTATCCAGCGCATAAATGGCTTCTTCCCCAGTCTCCAGCGTGACCATCACGGTCGTTTTGCCCGCACCGCTCATCTGTGAGATCAGATGTTCCAGCCGGTTCTCCAGCTGTGCCTGATATTCCGTGCCGCTCTGGGCAGACTTTGTGTTTTTTGTGCTGCCCGCTGCCGCGTTCTGCGGAAAAAGTTCCGACAGCAGGATCAGCAGCATTGCCAGAACGCCTACTGCCGCAGCAAGCCTTGCTCTACCCTGTTTTCCTTTACATTTCCGGGCAAAATCTTTCACGGAATCTCCGAACGAAATGCCCCCTGCTTCTTTCATTCGGTGTCCTCCTGTACTTCCAGTATCGGTGCCATGCCAAGCTCCTGCTGCAGATATGCCGCGATCCGGCTCTGCTCTGCGGATGTGCACGCCGCCGGGAGGATCACAAGCACCTTTTCTGCCCGAACGGTCTGTTCTGTCCGGGTCAGTGTGATCTCAAGTTTCACCTTTGTACCAAAGCGCCGCTCACACTCTGCGCAAAGATCCGCTTCCAGCCGTTCCTGCGCTCCCTGCAAGAGCGATGTCTCCGTACTCTGGATGTTGACCGCTGCCGGAGCAGCCGCCGCTGCACTTTTCAGTTCCAGCTTCATCTGCGGGGCCAGCCGGAACAGGATCACTAGAATATATAGCCCGGCAACGGCTTTTATGCATCTGCCCGCCCAGCCTGCGCCCGCCAGCAGCGTCGTGATCTCCGCACAGATACAGGCAATGCAGAACGCCGATGCCGCCGTCTGAAATGCGTGCATTTCCTATCCGCCTCCCGTCATCATCAGAAGCCCCACACCTACCGTCAGCAGTTCAAAAAACAGTGCCGTTACTGCTGCCATGCATTTTACCGCTTCGGCCATGCAGTCAAACAGCGCCTGACAGCGCCGGTTCTCCGCAAGGCCGCACAGAAGCCTGCATCCTGCAAGGAATAGCAAATGGAGCAGAAGCTGCAGATACAGTGGCAGAAATTCGGCCCCGATCACGGCAAGTGCCGCAAAACCCAGACTGCTTTTGAGCAGCTGCATTCCGGCAAGAAATACTTCTGCCGTATCGCTCAGAGCCTGCCCGATCACCGGCACGCCGCCGGTAAGCAGCTGGCCCAACCGCAGTGCAGAACGGTCCAGCTGAACCGTTACCGCTCTTTGCAGCCCTAACAGCACTGCAAAAATCCGCCCAGCCCAGACAAGCCCCCTGCGCAGCAACGCGCCCATGACACGGCACGTTTCCGAAAGCCCCTGCTGGGTGCTGATGCAGCACGCCATGCTTACCGCAAGGTAGCTCTGCAGCAGCGGACTGACCACAAGCACCGTACCCTGTGCCAGAAAGCACAGCCCGGTCAGCAGCAGACCGCTTGCCGCTGTGCTGGCATTCACCTCTCCACCGGCAGCGAGCACACCGCTGTACACCGGAAGAAAACCCAGAAGGTAGTTTTTCCACCCCTCCATCCGCTCACAGGTCAGCTGTGCAAGGCTGATCAGATCTCCCCACAAAAGAGTGCCGCAGCCCACAGCCGCAGCCAGTTCCAACAAGGCGCTGTCGGCTGCTCCTCCCACCAGAAATGAAAGCACGATCAGCAACAGTAAAAACAGCAGAACATCCGCATAGCAGTGTGCCATCTGCCGGATCATCTCTGCCGGTGATCCCGGCAGGAGCGCGAGCAGAGATTTGAGCGGATCTTTGGCAAAGGACTCTGCGCTTTGCGGAGCTTTTTCCAGATAAGGCTGCCAAAGCTCCTGTCCGGGCAGGCCCTGCAGCTGTGCCGCAGCGGCATCAGGTGCAAAAGCCAGAAAGCATACGGTGCACAATACAAACGCTGCCGCTTTTTGCAGGAATTTTTTTATCATGCGGCAAGCCCCCAGATCTTCTGGCAGATCTCTTCCAGCAGAGGAAATGCTGCCGCCAGAACCAAACATCGGCCCGCAAACCCGGCGCACCATGCCAAAGTATCCGCACCAGCTTCTTCGCACAGAGTCCGCGCGTAATCGGTCAGCAGCAAAATTCCGGCACAACGCAGCAGACAGTCAAATGCAGGCCCGTCCACCCGGCGGCTGAAAGCCAATATATTCCGAAGCAGCTCCTGCACCGCCACTCCAAGCTGCAGCAGCACAAACAATGCTGCGCCAACGGACAGCAGAAACGCATAGGCCGGTGCATCCTTCCGCAGCAGAAGCTGCGCTGCTGCAAAGACGACCACTGCCCCCAGAATGGAAAAAGATGTACTCATAGTGCAAACAGCGACTTGATGGTAACGAACAGTGCGCTGATCTGCTTGACAAGGATGGAAAGCACTACCACAAGACCCGCAAGGGTCGTCATCATGGCCTGATCCTCCCGGCCGGAACGGATCAGCAGCTGGTTCAGGACTGCCACGATAATACCGATCGCTGCAATTTTGAACACAAGGTCGATCTCCAAGTTTTCGTCCTCCTGCCACTACAAAAGAATCAGTGCTGCCACCGCGCCGGCTGCAAGGCCAAGCCTGCACGGTAAGCCTTGCCCGGATGCCGCTTTCTGCTGCGCCTGGTGCAGGAATGCTTCAAAACGGGCAGAGTAATAATCCAGTCGTTCGCATTCCTGTGCCGCTTCGCTTTGGCCAAGGCCGGCAAAGCACTGCTCAAAGCAAAGGCGTTCCGCATCATCAAATCTTTCCGGTGCCGGAATTTCCTGCAGTTTTGGCGCTGCATCGCTTTCCAGCAGCTTTTCCTGCACGAGACACCGCTGCAGTTGTTCCAGATCCAGCCTGCGGTAAGCAATCTCCTGCCGGATGCGCTGCAGCAGCTCCACGGTGCGCTGCAGCTGCAGGATATGCTGCTCTGTTCTGACCTGAAATGCCGAACCGGTCAGCCACCCGCACAGCAGGAGCAGTGCAGCCGCTGCCCAATGAAAAAGCCGCATCATACCGTGCAGACCTGCCGGACTTTTCCCGGCGCTGTGCAGCCGTGCAGCAGTACAAATGCACGCAGCATTCCATGCCGCTGTAGCGCCTGCACCTGCGGCCGCCGGGCGGCTTCTTCCACGCTTGCGGCATGGACGCTTGCAACAAAGTCCACCCCGCTGTAAAAGCCCTGTTCCAGCGCTGCAGTTTCGGCAAGCGTGCCCAGCTCGTCCAGCAAAATAACCTGCGGCGAAAGCGTGCGCAGTGCCATCTGCACGGCCCGTTCCTTAGGGATGCCGGACAGCAGATCCAGCGGCGGCATCTTCTCGGAATCACCCGGCGGAAAGATCTCGCAGCGCTCGTCCACCACGCAGGCTCGCCGCTGCATCCCGGCCAGTTCTCGTGCGATCTGACGCAGCAGCGTCGTCTTGCCGCTGTCCGGCTCGCCGACCAAAAGCATCCCAATAAAATGCTTTTTCAGTTGCACCAGAAGTTCGTCCGGCAGCTGTACCGGAACCGCCCTTGCAATGCGCAGGTTCAACCCCTGCACCTGCTGCAGAACCGTCTGGCCGTCGCGATCCACATAGCGTCCTGCCACACCCACCCGACAGCCGGAGGGTGTGGTCAGAAATCCATACGCAAGCTCCGTCTGGTGTGCATGTACCGCGCCGCCGCACAGGGTGTGAAAGATCTCTTCGATCTGAAACTGATCCAATACACGCTCCCTCAGCTGCAGCGGGCACTCCGGCAGGTCCTGCAGCGGGAGCTGCCGACCCGACAATGTAACAAAAACACCACAGCCTGTCCGGAACCGAAGTTCATGGATCTGCGCTGCCGTCTGTGCTGGCAGCTGTCCCAATGGCCCGGCCAGCCATGAGGGAAGCAGGCGTATCGCCCGATAATACTCATCCACACTGTCCTCTCCTTTTTCAGGCTCATTGCCTGCTATGAGTATATGCCTGTCCCTGCCGGATAGAACCTGCGGACATAAAAATATCCCCGCAGCACAAAACTGCGGGGATATCCATTGGAGCGGTTTTATCAGGTGTTTTCGTCGCTGATCATTGCCAGAAATTCTGCCTCGGTCAGCACCGGGATGCCAAGCGCCTGCGCCTTGGTCAGTTTGGAGCCTGCTGCCGTGCCTGCCACAACATAGGCCGTTTTCTTTGAAACAGAACCGCTAGCCTTACCACCGTTTTTCACGATCAGTGCTTCCGCCTCATTGCGGGAAAGAGTTTCCAGCGTGCCGGTGACCACCAGCGTTTTCCCTGCCAGCTTATCACCCTTCGGTTCGCCCTTCCACTGCATATTCAATCCGGCATCGGCCAGACGATGGACAAGGTCGGTCGTTCCCTCTTTTGCAAAGAATTCCACGACGCTCTGCGCCATTACGCCGCCAAACCCATCGATCTCGCTGATCTGCTCTGCACTTGCTTCCCGGACAGCCTGCAGCGTACCGAAATGCTCTGCCAGCAGGGCCGCAGCTTTATCGCCAATGTTGCGGATGCCAAAGCCGAACAGGAGCTTATCCAGATTGTTCTGCTTGGAAGCCTCGATGGCGTTCAGCAGGTTATCGGCGCTCTTTTCCTTGAACTTATCCAGCGTCAGCAGCTGTTCCCGCGTCAGCGTGTAGATATCCGCTGCGGAGTGCACCATGTCCTTCTCCACCAGCTGGGTGGCAACTGCTGTGCCAAGGCCCTCGATATCCATTGCATCGCGGGAAGCAAAATGGATGATATTGCGCAGTGCCTGTGCCGGGCACTCGGGGTTAACACAGCGCAGAGCTGCTTCATCCTCCAGATGAACAACTGGCGCACCGCAGGAGGGACAGACCGCGGGCATCTCATAGGGCTGTGCATCCTCTGCGTGATTGGTAACACCGATCACTTCCGGGATGATATCACCCGCCTTGCGCACCTGAATGGTATCGCCGATGCAAAGGCCAAACTGATGGATAAAATCCTCATTGTGCAGGGTCGCGCGGGCAACGGTAGTACCCGCCAGAAAGACAGGGTCAAAGCAGGCCGTCGGGGTAAGAACACCGGTGCGGCCAACTGCGACCTCAATGCTGCGCAGCGTTGTCTCCTTTACCTCTGGCGGATACTTAAACGCAATTGCCCAGCGTGGGAATTTGTTGGTGGAACCCATCAAATCGCGCTGTGCAAAATCGTTCACCTTGATTACTGCACCATCCATATCAAAATCCAGTTTGGCACGGTGCTGACCGATCTGCTCGATCTCGGCAATGGCCTGCTCAATGTCATGCACGATATGATAGCGCGGCGAGACCGGCAGGCCAAGGCTCTTGAGGTAATCCAGACTTTCAGCATGCTTGGTAAGCGTTTTGCCGCGGATCTGCTGCACATTGAAAACAAAGATAGAAAGGCCCCGGCTTCCGGTGATCTTTGCATCCTTCTGGCGCAGCGAACCGGCAGCCGCATTGCGCGGATTTTTAAAGGGCGCTGCACCCTGCAGCTCCTGCTCCGCACACAGCTTCTGGAACGCGCCATGCGGCATATATACCTCACCGCGCACTTCCAGAAATTCCGGTGCATCCTTCAACTTTTTGGGAATGCTGCGGATGGCGCGGACATTGGCGGTCACGTCCTCGCCCACCACGCCATCGCCGCGGGTAGAGGCACGAACCAGCTCACCGTTTTCGTATTCCAGACTGCAGGAAAGGCCATCGATCTTGATCTCCACCACATACTCCGGCTCTATGCCGGCTTCCCGCACGCGGCGGTCAAAATCCCGCAGCTCATCATACGAAAATGCATCCAGCAGGCTTTCCATTTTTACCGCATGGGTCACCTTGGGCAGCTTGCTGCTGGCCGTGCCGCCTACCTTCTGGGTAGGCGATGATGCCGTGACCAGCTGCGGAAACTGCGCTTCCAATTCTTTCAGTTCCCGGGTCAGAGCATCATACTCAAAATCTTCAAGCTCCGGGGCATCCTGGTCATAGTAAAGCCGATTGTTTTTCTCAATCACAGCGCGCAATTCTTCCACGCGCTTTTTTGCCTGTTCCAACTCCAAACGTTCCACTCTCCCGCTATCCGGTTTCTCCCGCGCTGCCGTCCGGCACTACCGCCTGAAAATGCATCGCAGAAAACTATTTTGATTATAACACATCCAGCCGCGCTCTGCAAAGAGAAAACGGATACAATTTGTATAAGTGCTTTGAAATCTGCACGTGTAATCGTTTTCAATCATCGCTGCGGATTGATTTAAAATCAACACGTGGAGATACTCTTTGTTTATTCTTTTAATAAAGCAACGTATTATCGTGTGATTTCTCAACATCCATGACGAGTGAATCGTCCTGTGGTATCGTTAAGTCACCAGCCAAAACACACACAGAAAGGGCAACGCATTCGTCGTGAATGCTTCAGGCCTTTACCCCCGGCATCGTCCTCATGATGGTCGTGTTCCGTTCGTCACCACGGCAAAGAAAGCCGGTGTGGATGAGCATGTCATTAAAAAGATTGTCGGCCACTGTATTGATGATGTTGCCGAAAAGTCGTATACTAAAAGAGGCATTGAAAGAGGCATTGAGTGGATTCGTCATTTCATGCAATGCATCGTACCATCCTAGATTTTGTACTATTATTTTAGGAGAAAAGCTGTTCCGATTTGTGAATTAAGTATCATACCGTTTCAAGAGGAGATCAAGCTGCCATGGATTGGGAAACATTAAGATCAAGCTGTCTTGCCTGCACCCGCTGCGAGCTGTGCAAGACCCGCACCAATGTGGTGTTCGGTCAGGGTGTGGAAGATGCCGAAGTTCTGTTTGTGGGCGAAGGCCCCGGCCAGAATGAGGATGAGCAGGGTCTGCCCTTTGTGGGGCGCAGCGGCCAGCTGCTGGACAAATATCTGTTTGCCATCGACCTTGACCGCACGAAGAACTGCTATATTGCAAACATCGTCAAGTGCCGCCCGCCGCAGAACCGTGACCCCCAGCCTGCTGAGAGCGAAGCCTGTATGCCCTGGCTGCGGGAGCAGTTCCGCCTGCTGAAGCCAAAGATCGTGGTCTGCCTTGGCCGCATTGCCGCCCAGCGGATGATCCGAAAGGATTTCTCCGTGACCAAGGAGCATGGCCAGCTGTACGAAAAGGGCGGCATCCTGTTCATGGGTACCTTCCACCCCGCCGCTCTGCTGCGCAGCCCGCAGAACAAGCCTGCAGCCTTTGCTGATTTTACTGCCCTGCGGGACAACATTGAAACGGTGTGCAAACACACCTATCATAAAGACTGAATCATTCCCGCTGCAAGAACCAAACACCTTCCTTTTGCATACTCTAAAACAAAAAGAGAGGTGTTCGATTATGGAAACTGCACGACATGATTCCATTGATTTCTTTCTGGGTGCCACAACGCCTGCCGGTTTCAAGGGCTATTTTGAACCGCTGCGCCACGAACCCGGTATGCAGATGTACCTGATCAAAAGCGGGCCGGGCTGCGGCAAATCCACCCTGATGAAGCGGCTTGCCCGTGCTGCCGAACAGCGCGGCGAACTGACGCAGCGCATCCACTGTGCCAGCGACCCGGACAGTCTGGACGGCGTGATCCTGCCCGGGCAGCACAGGGCCATCGTGGATGCCACTGCGCCCCATGTGGTGGAGCCGGATGCTCCCGGTGCGGACGAAGTGGTGGTGAGTTTGTACCACACTATCGATGCAGAAAAGCTGCACCAGTGCACCGATGAGGTCAAGGCGCTGTTTGCCCGCAACGCCCTGCTGCGCAGCCGCGCTGCACGATATATTGCATCGGCAGGCAGCCTTTTGCTGGACAGCCGCCGCGCCGAAGCCTGCAGCGCCAATTTTGACAAGGTGCGCCGTTATGTCAAACGGCTGTGCACCCGGGTGATGCCGCGCACGGAAGGCATTGGCAGCGAAGAGCTGCGCCTGCTTTCCGCCGTCACCCCCAAGGGTGAAATGTTTTATCAGGGCACTGCACAGGCATTGGCGGATAAGTTTATCGTGTTCCGGGATGACTACGGCGCGGTGTCCCGCCTGCTGCTGGAGCTGATTCGTGCCGAAGCCCTGACGCGGGGCTACCACATTATTACCTGTCCATGCGCCATGCACCCGGAGGATAAGATCGACCATATCCTGATCCCGGAGTTGAAGCTTGCCTTCCTGACGGATAATCGCTGGCATCCGGTGCATCTGCCCAGTGTGCAGGCTGTGCGGTGCACCCGCTTCCTTGACAGGGAAAATCTGGCAGCGTACCGGGCACGGCTGCGCTTTAACGAGCGTGCTGCCGCCGAACTGCTGGAACAGGCCAGTGCCCTGATGGCACAGGCCAAGAGCTGCCACGATGAGTTGGAGACCTATTACCGTGCAGCGGTGGATTTTGGCAAAGTGGATGAAGCGGCAGCAGAATGCATGGAGATGTTCGGCCTGAAATAATCAGTTTACGTCGACGAACCGGGAGTTTCTCTGAAGACCGTCCGCTGGGGTGGGACCCTGTTGCCGTGAGGCAATAGGGCGGGCGATGGAATGGCCCGAATCGTGTCTGAAGAGAAATTACCGGTTCGTCAGTGTATCCCAAAAGCGGAGGTGAAATGCTTTGGCAACGGTTCATCTGCCCATCCGGCAGCTGGTGGAATTTCTGCTGCGGACCGGCAGCATTGACAGCCGGTTTACGGGGTTTGACCGTGCACTGGAAGGTGCCCACATCCACCGCAAATTGCAAAAAGCTGCCGGAGACGGCTATCAGGCTGAGGTATTTCTCTCCGTAGAGCGGCAGGCAGAGGACATCACTTTTACCCTTGAGGGCCGGGCTGACGGCATTTTTACCGATGAGACTGGCACGGTAGTCATTGATGAGATCAAGACCACCGCTGTGCCGCCGGAAGAGATCACTGAGGATATGAACCCCTGCCACTGGGCACAGGGCATGGTGTACGGTGCCATTTATGCCACACAGCAAAGCCTGCCGGAACTGAACGTCCGGCTGACTTATTATCAGATAGACACCGATCAGATCATCCGCTTTATCCGCCGCTTTACGCAGCAGGAGCTGGATGAATTTCTTGACAAATTATTGTGCCAGTATGCTCCGTGGGCGCAGCGCCGGATAGCGTGGGATGTAAAGCGTACTCAGAGCCTTGCGGCACTGCAGTTCCCGTTTGCGCAGTACCGGCCCGGACAGCGGGCTATGGCGGGCGAGATCTACCGCGCCTGCCGCGCTGGCAAGACCGCCGACTGCAAGGGCGGTACGCGGCTGTTCTGTCAGGCTCCTACCGGCATTGGCAAGACCATGAGCGCGCTTTTCCCCGCGCTGAAAGCCATGGGCGAAGGCAACGGAGAAAAGCTGTTCTATCTCACGGCCCGCAACACGACCCAGACTGCCGCCGAGGATGCCTTGACCCGGCTGCATACGGCCCAGCCAGAGCTTGCCCTGCGCAGTGTGACGTTGACCGCCAAGGAAAAGGTCTGCCTGCATCCGGACGCAGAGGGACATCCCGCCTGCCTGCCGGAGCTTTGTCCCTACGCCAACGGCTACTACGACCGCATCAAGGATGCACTGACAGCTCTGCTGGACGGTACCGGCAGCTTTGACCGCGCAGCGCTGGCCGGGGCGGCAAAGCGTTTTTCGGTGTGTCCCTTTGAACTGGGGCTAGACCTGAGCGAGTGGTGCGATGTGGTCATTGGGGATTACAATTACCTGTTCGATCCGGTGGTGCACCTGAAGCGGTTCTTTGATTCTTCCGGCGACTGGTTGTTTTTGGTCGATGAAGCACATAACCTGCCCGACAGAGCCAGAGCAATGTATTCTGCACGCTTTTGTAAAAGCAGCCTGACCGAGGCAAAACGCGCATTGGGCAAGGGCAAAAGTGCTTTAAAGACCGCTCTGACCAAAGCAGACAAAGCCCTGCTGGAAGCCCGGAAAGCCTGCATACAGCTTGCACCCCGGCACAGCAGCCAGACCGATGCCGCAGACCCGGCACAGACCAGTCTTTTGCCTGAAAACACTGCCCCCGCACTGGAACTACCCGAACCGCTGTATGCACAGGACAGTACTGTGTTTTTGCAGGAGCCGCCCTCTGCCCTGCTCAGTCCGCTGCGGGCCGTACAGGCACCTTTGCAGGACTGGCTGGAAGCGAACCCGGATGCCGAAGTACATGCACAGTTGCTGGAGCTTTATTTTGCTGTACAGGACATCACCCGTGCCGCCGAACGATACGACAGCCACTTTGTCACTCAGCTTACCGCGCGCGGCAGAGAGCTTGAATTGCAGCTGCTGTGTCTGGACCCGGCACCTTTTGTGGATGCCAGCCTTGCCGCAGGGCGCAGCGCAGCGCTGTTCAGTGCAACACTGGCTCCGCCCTCGTTCTACCGCAGTGTTCTGGGCTGCAGCGGTGCACGTGCCGTCGCACTGGACAGTCCCTTCCCGGCTGAAAATCTGGGGCTGTATTGCCTGCCGAATATCTCTACCCGCTACCGCGACCGCGAAGCCAGCGTGCAGGCAGTTTCGGATGCACTGGCCCGGCTGGTGCAGGCCAGAACCGGAAACTACTTTGCCTTTTTCCCAAGCTACGCATATCTGCGGCAGGTACACGAAGATTTTGCAGCACGTTACCCGGGCATTCGCACCCTTGTGCAGGAAAGCCGTCTGGATGATGCCGCTCGGGCTGAATTTCTGGCTCAGTTTGTGCCGGACCCGGCCGAAACACTTCTGGGTTTTGGCGTGATGGGCGGTATCTTTGGTGAGGGAGTTGATCTTGCAGGCAGCCGCCTGATCGGGTGCGCCATTGTGGGTGTGGGCCTGCCGCAGGTAAATCCGCAGCAGGAAATGCTGCGCCGTTATTATGACGCACAGAACGGCTTTGGATTTGATTATGCCTACCGCTATCCCGGCATGAACAAGGTACTGCAGGCCGCAGGGCGCGTGATCCGCACGCCGGAAGACAGAGGTGCGGTGCTTTTGCTGGACGACCGGTTTGCCCAGCAGGAATACATCCGGCTGTTCCCTCCTCACTGGCGGCATATCCGCTATCTGCGCAGCTGCGAAGAGCTGGCCGCTGCCCTGCAGGACTTCTGGAATAAATGAGACCCAAGCAAAAAGGCACTGCCGCACCCAAAACAGGAGCGGCAGTGCCTTTGCTTCTTTTTTGTTTTATTTTGCTGCTTTCCGGTTCTGCTGCAGGCTATCCCACGAGGGCATTTCATTGCGCAGCTTTTCCCACATGGGCATTGCCGTGCCGGTCTGCCTGCGCAGAGCATCGAACGCTTCGTCCAGATACTTCATTTCGGACACTGCGTGCATGGCGTGATCCGAAACGCACAATCTGCCCAGCGGTGTTTTTGTCATGGTAAACACCATCGCTTCCATCTTACGGCGGGCCGATGTGCCGGGCTGGAAATTATCGGTGTTGTTGGCATCGTTCACCGGGATGCCCGCATCCTTGAGCATCAGGCAGGCTTCATAGGCGGCATCCAGAATGGCGCCGCGCTGCTGCTTGGTGGCCCGGTGCAGATCGCCGTTGCAGGCATAGCATACATAGCACGCCGGCAGAACGAATGCAATGTGGCACTTGAGCCATTCATCCATATCGCCATAGAAGGTCAGCTTGTATTTTGCACCGTCAAAGGCGGTCTTGAGCCGGGTTCGGAAGGTGCCAGAAAGCGGAGTTGTGGCACCGCCCACCGTCATGCCAGCACTGGCGTACACACTGACCACATGGTCGTGTTCACGGCGGCCTGCCGTGCCCTGAAAGCCGAATGCGATCTTATCCGCCGGGCGCTGCATGAATTCCAGCACCTGCTTTGCCTGCGGGTTGTTGCCCACAAACACAAAATACTGGCTCTTGTTGGCCTTGAGCACAGGAAGCACATCCGGCAGCTGGCCCGCCTGCACGACCACAAAGACGAGATCATAATAATCATCCGGGGCGAGAGTGTCCACGGTTTTGATCCGTTCCGTTGTGGTCTTGCGCTGCACCCAGTGGCGGATGACCAAACCCTTCTGGTCGATCATTTCCTTCCACTCTCCGCGTGCAAGAAGCGTGACAACGTTCTTTTTGTTCTGCATCAGCACATGGGCCAGCTCGCAGCCCAAAACGCCTGCACCGTAAACCAGAATCCTCATCCAGATACGCCTCCCTTATGTGTGTTAAGGTTTGCTTACTTTTTCAAAAACGAGAAAAAGCCTTTTTTCTCGTAAGGTGCACTGCTTACGCCCTTGACCTCATAGCCGGTTGCATTGATGGCATCCCGCAGCTTCTGCTCGTCCAGCGGCTGTTCCGAGTGGATCACCGTCTGGGCTTTTGCCTGCGAGGACGACACCCTTTTCACCTCCGGGAAGGCCTTGCGCACGGCTTCGTTGACATGGCTCTCGCACATGCCGCACATCATACCATCTACTTTTACGATCGTTTCAATCATTTTATTCTCCTCCAGATCTTCTGCGCGCATCGGCCCGTTGACGCAGAATCTGTTAGGAAGCGCTAACCGCAGTTTCAAACAAAACGCCGCCAGGAACTGCCCGGCAGCGGTGCGGAGCGGTTCCCTGTTCTGTGGTGGGTCTGCTCAGAAAATGCACGCATGATTTCTTGTCTTCATCATATCACACCAGTGGGCTAAATGCAAGATGATAAATACCCCATCCCGGTTTTTGCGCTTTTCACTCATGCACCCGGTATCCTGCTGCCGTGGTCAGTATTCAATGCCCTGCCGGGCGGAAATTCCCCTCTGATAAGGGTGGCGGTGGCACTTCATCTCCGTGGCATAGTCGGCGGCATCCAGCATCCACTGCGGCGCAGCATGGGCAGTAAGCACGCATTCCTGCTCTGCCGGGCGTTCCAGCACAGCCTTTTGCAACAGGGCTTTATCCACCATATCCAGTTCCCATGCGCTGCCCGCTTCGTCCAAAATCAGCAGGTCGGCAGGGTCGGCCATGGCAGCTGTGAGGTTCGCATTCTGCAGCTGGCGGGTGGCTTCCTTTTCCGCTTCGTTCATCTGGAACACGAATTTCTGCCCCGCCTTGCCGCGGTACACCTTTGCACCCAGCTGTTCCAGCAGCGGCACCTCGCCGCTTTTGCCGCCTTTGAGGAACTGCAGGATCACCACCCGCTTTCCGCTGCCCATGGCCCGCAAAGCAAGGCCCATGGCAGCGGTGGTCTTACCCTTGCCATCACCGTAATATAGATGTAACAGTCCTGTACGCTTCATGGTCATTTCTCCTTTTGTCTTTGCGTTTATGGTAACACAAACCCAGCAAAAAAGGAAGAGGAAGCACCCGAAGGCGCTTCCTCTTTCAAACAATGCGATATTTACTGATACAGAGGGAAATCCCGGGTCAGCTTCAGCACACGGTCACTGATCTCGTCCTTCTTCTCGTCGTAGTGCCAGATGCAATCGGCGATGCAGTCGGCGATCACCTTCATCTCGGCCACGCCCATGCCGCGGGTGGTAACAGCCGGGGTGCCCAGACGCACGCCAGAAGTCACGAACGGGCTGCGAGTCTCGCCGGGGACAGTGTTCTTATTGGCGGTGATGTGCACGCTGTCCAGACGTGCTTCCAGCTCCTTGCCGGTGCACTCCTCGTCACGCAGGTCGATCAGCATGAGGTGGTTGTCGGTGCCGCCGGATACCAGCTTGACACCGCGTACCTGCAGCTCTGCTGCCAGAGCCTGTGCATTCTCCACGATCTTGCGGGCATATTCCTTGAACTCCGGCTTCAGTGCTTCACCAAAGCAGACAGCTTTTGCGGCGATCACATGCTCCAGCGGGCCGCCCTGGGTGCCGGGGAACACGGCAGAATTGATGCGCTTTGCAAGAATGGGATTGTTGGTCAGGATCAGACCGCCGCGGGGGCCGCGCAGGGTCTTGTGGGTGGTGGTGGTAACAACATCAGCATACGGCACAGGGCTCTGGTGATAGCCGCCTGCCACCAGACCGGCAATGTGGGCCATATCCACCATCAGATATGCACCATAGCCGTGGGCGATCTCAGCAATCTTCTCAAAATCGATGGCACGGGGATATGCAGACGCACCGGCCACGATCAGCTTGGGGCGCACCTTCTTAACCTGCTTTTCCAGCTCAGCATAGTCGATCACGCCGTCGGCATTGACACCGTAAGAGACAAAGTTATAGTTCTTGCCGGACATGTTTACCGGAGAACCGTGGGTCAGATGGCCGCCCTGAGACAGGTCCATGCCCATGACAGTATCGCCCAGATCCAGCAGAGCAAAATAAACTGCCAGATTGGCCTGTGCACCGGAGTGGGGCTGAACATTGGCATATTTTGCGCCGAACAGCTTGCAGGCACGCTCGATGGCAATGTTCTCCACCTCGTCCACATAGACACAGCCGCCATAGTAGCGCTTGCCGGGCAGGCCCTCGGCGTACTTGTTGGTCAGGATGCTGCCCATTGCGGCCATGACGGCGGGAGAGACGATGTTCTCACTGGCGATCAGTTCAATGTTCTGGCGCTGACGGTTCAGCTCGCGATCCATGGCTGCGGCCAACTCCGGATCAACGGTATTGACCAGACCGATGGTGTCCATCATTTCATTGTACATAATATTCTACCCCTCTCAATTTCCGGAGAAAGCCCCGGATCTCTGGATCTCTTCAAGCCACCCTGCTCCGCGCACGAACCGAATTGCTTTCTTTTATCATAGCAGAAAGCTGCAGAATCTTCAACTTCCATTTTGCCAAAAGGCTTGCTTTTTTCGTCTGAAGTGTTTATTATACTTGTATAAAAATGCAGTGTCGTTTTTGTATATTTTTCAAGTCAGTCAACCTTCAGATGAAGCGAGGTGTTCTCTGGTGACGGTCAGTGAAGCAAAGCAGACCCAGCGCAAAGCGGGCCGTGCCGCACGCAAGGCTCTCGGCCCGGAAGAACGCAAGGCTGCAAATGCCGCTTTGTGCGCATTCCTCTGGCAGCTGGCTGCCGTGCAGAATGCGCAGACCATCCTGCTGTACGCAGCGTTTGGTTTTGAAGCCGACCTTGCTGCCTTTGCCGCCGAAGCAGCAGCTCAGGGCAAAACGCTGGCCTATCCGGTGTGCGGCGAGGCGTATTCCCTTACAGCCGCTGTGCCCGGCCCGGACGGCTGGGAGATGGGACAGTACGGCATCCGCACCCCCATCCTGAGCCGGTCGGAGATTCTGCTGCCGGAAGCGCTGGATCTGATCCTTGTACCCTGCACGGCTTTTGATGCAGACTGCTTCCGGGTCGGCATGGGCAAGGGCTATTACGACCGGTATCTTCCCCGCTGCAAAAACGCGGTGAAGATCGGCATTGCATTTGAGGCACAGCGGGTGGAACATGCTGCTGTAGACGAGCACGACCAGCGGCTGGATGCCTATGTAACAGAGAGGGGTATTTACAAATGGAAATGACTAAGCTGAGCTGTGAGAAATTTCTCGCAGAGCTGGCCAGCAAAGCCCCCACGCCGGGCGGCGGCGGAACGGCGGCGCTGGTGGGTGCTGCCGGTGTAGCGCTGGGTAATATGGTGGGCAACCTGACCACCGGCAAAAAGAAATATGCCGCCGTGGAAGCAGACATTCAGGCCCTGAACACAAAGGCCGATGCCCTGCGCAAAGAGCTGGAGGTGCTGGTGCAGGCCGATGCCGATGCCTTTGCGCCGCTGGCTGCGGCCTACGGCCTGCCCAAGGACACACCAGAGCAGGCTGCACACAAAGCCGCCGTGCTGGAAAAGGCGCTGGATGCCGCCTGTGCCGTGCCACTTGAGATTATGGAAAAGTGCGCCGAGGGCATTGCTCTGGTGGAAGAATACGCCGCCAAAGGCAGCGTGATGGCCGTCTCGGACGCAGGCTGTGCAGCCGCTCTGTGCAAGGCAGCCTTGCAGGCCGCAAGCCTGAATGTGTTCATCAACACAAAGCTGATGGCAGACCGTGAGCGCGCTGCTGCGTTGGACGCAAAAACAGACAAACTGCTGGATGAATTTGTGTCGCGGGCAGACGCTGTTTTTGCATCCGTGACGAACAAATTGCGGAATAAGTGAGGAAAAATATTATGGCAACGATTTTGAAGGGCGCACCCGTTGTAGCCGCTATGAACGAACGCAATGCGGCGCTGTGTGAGCAGCTCAAGGCAAAAGGCATCACTCCCACGCTGGCCGTGGTGCGTGTGGGTGAGCGGGAGGACGACCTCTCCTACGAGCGCGGCGTGATCGCCCGCTGCGGCAAGGTGGGTGTGGAGGTAAAGCAGTTTCTTCTGCCCGCCGATGCTTCGCAGGACGATCTGCTGAAGGTGATCGCCGAGGTGAACGCAGAGGATACCATCCACGGATGCCTGCTGTTCCGTCCGCTGCCCAAGCAGTTCAATGACCGCACTGTGCGTGCGGCGCTGGCTCCGGAAAAGGACATTGACGGCATCACGGACGATTCTCTGGCCGGTGTGTTCACTAATACCGATCTCGGCTATGCTCCCTGCACCGCGCAGGCCTGCCTTGAGATCTTGAAGTATTACAACATTCCGCTTTCCGGCAGGCGCGCTGTCGTAGTGGGCCGTAGCCTTGTGGTAGGCAAGCCCGCAGCCATGATGCTGGACCGCGAGAACGCCACCGTGACCATCTGCAATTCCCGCACGCAGAACCTGCCCGCCATCTGCAAGGAAGCAGATGTGGTAGTAGTGGCCATGGGCAAGATGGGCGCCGTGGGTGCCGACTGCCTGCGTGAGGGCCAGACCGTGGTAGACGTGGGCATTCATGTGAACGAAAATGGCAAGCTGTGCGGTGACGTAAAGTTCAGCGAAGCAGAGCCGGTAGTGGATGCCATCACGCCGGTACCCGGCGGTGTGGGCACTGTGACCACCTCGGTGCTGGTGGGCCATGTCGTGCAGGCTGCAGTCAAAAAGGCCGGGCTGTAACGAATGATAGAACTATAAAATAAAAGACGCTTGATACACTGCTGTATGCTTCCCTGCCGGGAAAACATATTCAGACAAGACCAAGCGTCTTTTTTGATTGCTATATTTTAGCCGCGGACAATGAGCAGCAGCAAAGCCGAAGCCACACACTGCATGATCAGCCAGCGGGCCACCACCTGCTCGTCGCTCCAGCCCTTATTCTTGCGGGCGTGGTCGTGCAGAGGGGTGCGGGTGTTCTTGAGGATGGAAATGTGCAAAAAGCGCTTCAGGCTGATCTTCAGGATGCCCAGACTGCCATCCACGATGAACACGATGGCTGCCAGCAGGAAGGCAAACGGATGGCCGCATTTGAGGGACAGCATTGCGATAAAGAAGCCCATTGCGCGGCTGCCGGCATCGCCCATCAGCAGGCTGGACGGCTTTGCGTTGGACCACAGATAGGCCAGCAGCGCACCCATGAACACAACGCCTGCGGTGCCGTACTCGGCCAGCTCTGTTTTATAGGCCAGCAGGTAGGTGCCGATGGTCACCACTGCAACACTTGCCGAAAGGCCGTCCACGCCGTCGGTGCAGTTGACCACATTGATGCTGGTCCAGATCAGAATAACGATCAGCAGCAGGTACACAGCATACGGCAGAGTGAAACTCCACTGCAGGAAATTCACACCGCAGCCGTTGAAGTTGAGGTAGGTCACACCTGCAACAATGGCAATGGCAAAATCAATGATACCCTTTTTATACTCGTTCCATGCAGTTTCAGCAGCATCATCAAAGTAGCCGGACAGCATGGATGCAATGAGCAGGATGGTGTAGATGACGTATTCCACCTTGAACGGCAGGAATGCCAGCGATACCAGTGCGATGCACAGCACGAAGATCAGGCCGGAACCACGGGCCTTACCCTTGGAAAGCGCACCGTTCACCGCAAACTCGCGGCCATGGTCGTGCGGAAGCTTATCGTGAAAAACGGAGTCCATCAAAGCCGTAAGGGCAAACGCCAGCAGGAATGCCAGAGCATCGACACCGCGCTGTCCTACGACCGAAAGCAGTAATTCGATCATATTCAAAGTTCCTCTTTCTTTTATGTTTGTGAGAGAAGTGTATCACGCTATCCATAAAAAATCAATCATTCCCGGAGAAAAATCCACGTTTGATTGACTTTCTGCAGCGCCGCACTTATAATAGTATATCAGTCTGTCGAAAAAGTTTTTGTTTCTATAAAAGGAGAACTCATGTCCATCTCTCTTGAGCAGCTTTCGGCGCAGATGCGCCGGGGCGAACAGGTGCCGCTACGGCACACCATGCAGGTGGTGCTCACACTGAGCATCCCATCCATCCTGCAGCAGATCGTGGTAACTGCGGTGGAGTACATCGACGCAGCCATGGTGGGGCATATTGGTGCATCTGCTACGGCATCCATTGGCATCGTCAGTTCCAGCACGTGGCTCATGCATGGAATGCTGGCCGGTCTATATATGTCCTTTGCCATTCAGGTAGCACAGTATCTGGGTGCAGACCGGCAGAACGATGCACGCGGTGTATTGCGCCAATCTATGATCTTCAACCTTGTGGTGGGCCTCGCAGCTGCGGCCTTCGGCATTGGCATCAGCCGTTTTCTGCCCGGATGGCTGGGCGCCGACCCTTCCCTGCAGGCGGATGCATCGGCCTACTTTGCCATCTGGTCGGCTTCCCTGCCCTTTTTGATGATCATGGGAACCTACTCTTCCATGCTGCGTTCCTCCGGCGATGCCCTGACACCGGGCCTTATCAGCGTGCTGACCTGCGTGCTGGATGTGATCTTTAACTTCTGCCTTATCAATCCCACCCGTGAGATGGTGGTGTTTGGCCGCACAATGACCGTCTGGGGCCTTGGCTGGGGGGTACCGGGCGCAGCACTGGGCACCGCCCTTGCTACCGCTATCAGCGGTGTGCTGACCCTTGCCATCCTACTGCTGCGGGACGGCCCGCTGTGCATCCACAAGCCCGGCTCCTGGCACATTACCAAAGCCTGCCTGCAGAACCTGTGGAAGGTAGGCGCACCGCTGGCTGCAGAGCGTGCAGTTCTTTCCTCGGCGCAGGTGCTGCTCATCCGCATCGTATCCGGCCTTGGCACCACCGCCATTGCTGCCAACAGTCTGGGCGTGAGCGCCGAAAGCCTGTGCTACATGGCAGGCTATGGCATTCAGGATGCATCCCTTGCACTGGTGGGGCAGGCCGTGGGCGCAAACCGTCGGGATATGGCAAAAAACTTTGCCTGGCTGTGCACCGGCATGGGCATAGGCATCATGGCGCTGACCGGTGTTGGCATGTACATTTTTGCGCCAAACCTGATGGGTATTTTCACCGCAGATGCGGCAGTTATTGCGCTGGGCGCACAGGTGCTGCGCATTGAAGCACTGGCCGAACCGATGTTCGGTGCCAGTATCGTTGCCAGCGGTGCCATGCAGGGTGCCGGAGACAGCACGGGATGCTTTGTGCTGAACCTTGTCAGCATGTGGGGCATCCGGCTCACGCTGGCTTCCCTGCTGGCTCCGCATTTTGGGCTGGTGGGCGTATGGATGGCCATGAGCTTTGAGCTGACCATGCGCGGTGTGCTGTTCCTTGTGCGGCTGGTACGCGGCAGATGGCTGGACAAAGGGGCATTAGCCTGATCGACCGCTGGCGGATATATTTTCCTCTGAATAACAGCTCCCCGGCCGGGAACCGCACTGCGGGACCTGACCGGGGAGTTTTGCTGTGGTTATACGATTTGAGAAGAAGAAAAAATGGAGAACAAGTTACTTTCTGCCGTGCAGGATGGGAGACAGCGGCTTGTAGATCAGCATACACAGCACTGCATCCAGCAGGCCTTTGACCAGCGTGAAGGGCATATTGAAGATGACAAGGCACTTGATGAGGCTGTCTGCAGAAGGCAGGATGGCCTGATACATGCCGAGGATGGCTTCCAGCGGCATGTGGTAGAACTGTACATAGGCCGGATAGGTGATGAAGTAGTTGGACGGTACGCTGAACACAGCCATGGCTGCAGCGCCTGCAATAGCACCAATGATGGCGGTCTTGCGGCTCTTGTGGTGCTTATAGATAACGCCTGCCACAGCGGAGAAAACCGCACCCAGCATGAAGTTGCACAGCTCGCCCACGCATGCAGTGGAAGTGCCCTTGATAACGATGTGCAGCAGGTTCTTCATAAAGCTGATGACCACACCGTACACCGGGCCGAGAGCAAAGGCACCCAGCAGAGCCGGCAGGTCAGAAAAGTCCATCTTGACGAAGGACGGAATGAGCATCGGAATGGGAAACTCAATGAACATCAGGATAAAGGCCACCGCGCTGAGCATGGCGGCAACAGTAAGATTGTGAGTCGTGCTTTTTTTCATGGTAATGATCCTTCCCGGGGTAAGATGCCCCTTACAAAAATTGTTCCGAAAGCTCTTTTCGTATCTTGTTTTTTGGAACGGGAAGGACAAATAGAAAAGCGCCCTGCTGCAACAAAAACACTGCAACAGGGCGCGTAGACAACGATTTGCCTGCCGTTTCTTGCATCCGGACTATACCGTTGGTCCCGGAGTTGCACCGGGTCAGCACCCTTGCGGGTGGTCGCGGACTTTACCGCCAGTGGGGAATCTCACCCCGCCCTGAAACGAACTTTCTGGCACAAAGTATAGCGTGGCAGGCCCAGCTTGTCAAGAGGGCATCTTAAAATTTGTGCAAAAAATGTCAAAGTAACTCTTTCAAGCGCCCTTCTCTGTAAGCTCTTGCCCGGGTGGGTGCGGTATGGTATCATAGATGGGTCGTATAAAATTCAGGAGGTTATCATGATCTTTTCTATTCGTGATCTTTCGTTTGAGCTTGGCTCTGTACTGCTGGAGGGCTGGTTTGCACTGGCTGCGCGCGCAGGGTGCGCACTGCTCATTCTGCTTGCCGCATGGCTGGTACGCCGCTGGCTGAGCAAAAGGGGCATTCCGGCATTGCTGGCCCGCAAGTGGCACTTTAACGGCACTCCCATCCTGCTGCGCAGCTTTGCGGTACCCATCCAGCGCATGTGCACTGCGGTTGGCGTATATCTGGCGGCAGCTTCCCTGCCCTGGGCCATTCCCGGCATTGCCAAGCTGCTGTTGGTCTGCTTCCGCCTTGTCATGACCCTGCTGGTCTGCGAAGGCCTGTATGCGGCATCGGATCTGGCCGACCTGCTGCTGGCTTCCTGCAGCCCGGAGATCCGCTCCAACAAAACACTCTGCTCTTTGCTGGACACCGCCTACAAGGTGCTGGTGATCGTGCTGTGCGTGGCAGCGTTGGCACAAGAAGTGGGCTTTCCCATCGGCAGCATTGTCGCCGGTGCCGGTCTGGTTGGTCTGACCATCTCGCTGGCCGCACAGGAAAGCGCCAGCAACCTGTTTTCCGGCATCGTGATTCTGCTGGACAAGCCCTTCTCGGTGGGCGACTGGATCACTGTGGGCGATGTGGAAGGCGAAGTGATCGACATCAACTTCCGTTCCACCCGCATCCGCTCGCTGGATAAAACCATCAATGTGGTGACGAACAGTAAGATCTGCTCTTCCACCGTGCAGAACGCCGCCCTGCGCACCATGCGGCCCTACAAGTTCAATCTGGGTGTCACCTATGGCACCACCCGCCCGAAGCTGGAACAGCTGATGAAAGACTTGCAGACCATGCTGGACGCAAGCCCTTACACCAACAAGGGTACCAACATCGTACAGCTTGCAAACTTTGGCGATTCCAGCATCAACATTCTGGTCTCCGCCTACCTGCTGACCAACGCCTACGCGGAATTTTTGCAGATGCAGAACGACCTGAACCTGAACATTATGGACATCATGCAGGCCGACGGTGTGGATTTTGCGTTCCCCTCCACCAGCGTGTATATCGAAAAGAACTGAGCAAACCTGTAATGGGGCTGTTGCAAAATAGCGCTAACGAAAAGCGGAAAGCAAAAATCTCATCTTTTTCCCTCAAAAAGAGTAGAATTTTTCGGAACTGAAAATGCAAAAAGCTGAGCACCTGCTTTTTCACAGATGCTCAGCTTTTCTATACTCATTTTTTGAAATCTGCCTTTGAGACCTCAACATTCTGCCCGTTTTGTACGGTGAATGCGGCGGCTATTTTCAATCAGTCAGCTCAAGACTGGCAGGCAGTGATCAGGCTCATCTTGTAGACCTCGTCGGCGTTGCAGCCACGGGACAGGTCGTTGATGGGAGCGTTCAGACCCTGCAGGATGGGGCCGTAAGCTGCATAACCACCCAGACGCTGAGCAATCTTATAGCCGATGTTGCCGGCCTCGATGCAGGGGAAGATGAAGGTGTTGGCCTGACCAGCCACCTTGCTGCCCTTGCACTTGACCTGTGCAACTTCGGGAGCAACGGCAGCGTCAAACTGCAGCTCACCGTCCACAGCCAACTCGGGATCCATTTCCTGAGCCTTGATCACAGCGTCATGGCTCAAAGCAACGGTGCCGCCCTTGCCGGAGCCCTTGGTGGAGAAGCTCAGCACAGCAACCTTCGGATCGATGCCGAACAACTTTGCGGTCTTAGCGGTCTCAATAGCAACCTCAGCAAGCTTTGCAGAAGCGGCGATCTTGACCTCGCCGGTAGCCTTATCAATGGTATCGGTATAGTCGATGTTAACAGCACAGTCGCCCATGGCAATGCGCTTCAGGCCCTCTTCACCGCAGTCACGGTCCAGAATGAAGCAGGAGCTGACCAGATGTGCGCCCTTCTTGGTCTTGACCAGCTGCAGAGCGGGACGAATGGTGTCGGCAGTGGAGTAAGTAGCGCCGCCCAGCAGGCAATCAGCCTTGCCCATCTTCACCAGCATGGTGCCGAAGTAGTTGGACTTCTTCAGCAGAGCGGTGCACTCCTCAGCGGTCTGCTTGCCCTTGCGCAGCTCCACCATGGTGTTGACCATCTCATCGAAACCGGCATAGTTCTCGGGGTCGATGATCTCGGCAGCGGAAATATCAAAGTTACCGGCGGCAGCAGCAGCCTTGCACTCAGCCTCGTTGCCCACCATGACGACCTTCAGCACGCCCTCGGCCAGCAGCTTTGCAGCGGCCTCCAGAATGCGGGGATCATTGCCCTCGGTGAAAACGATCGTCTTAGGATTTGCCTTCAGCTGTGCTACCAGCGGTGCAAACATATCAGCCATTGTGATTACCTCCGAATTTACTTTCCAATATTCACATCCAGATATCTGTTGGACACAAGGATGCCTTTCTCTTTTATTCTAGCACATACGGCAAAAAGTTCAAGACAAAATTGGCTTTTTGTGCTACAATTTTTGCCTCACGCATCATCGTTATTTTCCTGCCAAAGTAGTAAAACACGCCCTGCGTATTCCTTCACAATTTCCCGTAATCCACCTTCCACAAATTTCAATTTTAAGCTATGCACTTTTCATCCACGATTTTTCTTTTTTAAAATGCAGAAAGCTCCAGTCAGTTCATATATTTTTTGCGTTAAAACGCAAAAAAGAGCCGTCCTCCCGATTCTTCGAGAGAACAGCTCCATAGTATTGGCTTTATAAATATCAGATAGAAATGGTGTTACACACGTCGATCAGCACCGGGTCAAGCGTCTTAGTCATTTCAAGAGCTTCATCCACAGGGTAATCCACCAGCTTTTCGCCCTTCATGCCGACGATGCGGTTATACTTACCCTGCTCCAGCAGGCACACGGCATGGTAGCCCATTGCAGAAGCGTTCACACGGTCACGCAGAGTGGGAGAACCACCGCGCTGGACATGACCCAGAATGGTGGCGCGGGAGTCGATGCCGGTGCGTGCCTGAATCTCGTTTGCGATTTCCTGTGCATGGCCGACACCCTCGGCAACAATAATAATGAAGTGACGCTTGCCGGTCTTCTGAGTCTCAGCGATCTTATCCAGAATATCACGCTGCATGTCAAATTCCTTCTCCGGCAGTAGAACAGCCATAGCGCCGGAAGCAATTGCAACATTCAAAGCAATATAACCGGCGTTGCGGCCCATGACCTCGACCACACTGCAGCGGTCGTGGCTCTGGGTGGTATCGCGCAGCTTGTCGATCATCTCCAGCGCGGTGTTCATGGCGGTATCGTAGCCAATGGTGTAATCGGTGCAGGAAATATCGTTGTCAATCGTGCCGGGCAGACCGATCATCGGAATGCCGCGGTGGGCCAGCTCACGAGCGCCGCGGTAAGAACCGTCGCCGCCAATGACCACCAGCGCATCAATGCCCAGTTCGCGGCACTTCTCTGCACCCTTGTCCTGACCTTCCTTGGTCTTGAATTCCAGACAGCGGGCGGTATACAGAATGGTACCGCCTGCAGAGATGATGTTCGACACACTGCGCAGGTTCATCTCAAAGCATTCGCCGTTCAGCAGGCCATTGTAGCCACGCTGAATGCCGATCATGCGGTAACCCTTATGCAGGCCGGTACGGACTACGGCGCGCACGGCAGCGTTCATGCCAGGAGCATCACCACCGCTCGTCAATACGCCAATCGTTTTGATCTGCTTTTCCATACGAGAGTTTCCCTCCAATTTGTTTCTTCATTTACCCAATGGTATCACAGCGCTCTCCGTTTTAACGCTGTCCAAAGCACTTCATTTGCCTTGAATCATTATAACACAAACGCCTTATTTTGGAAACAGCCATCCCGCCGGATTTGCGTTAAGATTCGTGCACGGAAATGTCATTTTGTTGCAATGTTGTCCGTTCCGACCAGCCTTTCCAGCTCTTTGAACAGCAGCGGATGGCCGGATGCGTACAGATGGCGCGGCACACGCAGATACTGCTTGGTATCGGTCAGATACAGGAGCACCGGCATGTCCCCATCAAAAATGCCAAGCAGATTGACCACCTTTGCATATTCCCTGCTGCTGCGGGAAGGCACACGGATATACAGCTTCTTTGCTGCCGTTTTCATCGGGTCCGGCCTGCCGTTATCCAGTCGGGCCGGATCGTAATTTTCGATCGGGACGATGCTCTCTGCCAGCAGCTTGGAAGCTTCATCCTCCCGTACCGACAGTCTGCCATCGATCACGACGACTGCATTTTCGTGCAGTGAATCCCGGAAAGCATCCAGCACCTTTGGGAATACGATCACTTCCATGGTGCCGGTCAGATCTTCTACGCTGGTAAAAGCCATCATGCTGTTGGACTTTGTGGTCATCATGCGGCTTTTTACCACCGCGCACACAATGCGCACTTTTTCTCCATCCTTCACATGGGCATCTTCCCCTGTAAGATCCTTGATGGTGTGGGATGCAATGCGTGCCGATTGTTCCCGGTAAGCATCCAGCGGATGACCGGACAGATACAGGCCGCTGACTTCCTTTTCCTGCTGGAGCAGTTCCTTATGGCTGTATTCCGGCAGCTGCTTTATTTCATAGTTATCCTCGGAAGCACCGCTCTGTGCTTCCCCGCTCATCACCGAGAACAGATCCAGCTGTCCATCCAGATTGCGCCGAGAGTCGGTCTCAATGCTCTTCAGAATGCCCTCTACGGCCTCCACATGGCTGTGGCGGTTGTTGCCCAGATGATCGAATGCGCCGGCCTTGATGAGGCACTCCACTGCCCGGCGGTTCAGTTCATTGCCATGCATCCGCTTGCAGAAATCGTACAGGCTGGTGTAAGGCTTCTTCTGCCGCCCCTTCACCACATTCTCGATCAGGTTGCGGCCCACATTTTTGACCGCATTCAGGCCAAAGCGGATCTGACCGCTTCCATCCGCCGTGAAGCCGCCGTTGGAAACATTCACATCCGGCGGCAGCACCTTGATGCCAAGGCGGGCACACTCGCCGGAATATTCAATGACCTTATCCGTGTTATCCAGCACACTGGTCAGCAAAGCCGCCATGAACTCACTGGGATAATGGCACTTGAGGTAGGCCGTCTGGAATGCCACATAGGCATAGCAGGCCGCATGGCTCTTATTGAACGCATATGAAGCGAAACTGGACATTTCATCGTAGATCTCATTGGCCACTTTCTCAGAGATGCCGTTTGCCACACAGCCGGGACATTCGTTGCCGGGATCGGTGCAGCCGTACACAAAGTGCTCCCGCTCGGCCTCCATGACGGCATGTTTCTTTTTGCTCATGGCACGGCGGACATTGTCTGCCTGACCAAAAGAAAAACCTGCCAGCTCCCGGAAGATCTGCATGACCTGCTCCTGATAGACGATGCAGCCATTGGTCACATCCAGAATGTGGGCCAGCTGTGGGGTCTTATAGCTGATTTTGTCCGGCTCGTGGCGGTTGCGCAGGTAGGTGGGGATCGAATCCATGGGGCCGGGACGGTACAGGCTGATCAGAGCGATAATGTCTTCTAGGTTCTGCGGCTGCAGGCCCACAAGCACCTGCTTCATGCCGGAAGATTCCAGCTGGAACACACCCTCGGTGTCTCCCTGCCCCAGCATCCTGTAGGTGTCCGGGTCGTCGTAATCCAGCTTCTGGATGGAGAACTCCGGGTGGTGCTTCTGCACAGCAGTTTCCGCGTCATGAATGACGGTCAGCGTGCGCAGGCCCAGAAAGTCCATCTTCAAAAGGCCAAGTTCTTCGATCTCGGTCATGTTGAACTGGGTCACAGGCAGGCCGTCGTTGGTGGCCAGCGGCAGATAGTAGTCCGTAGGCTCCGGGGTAATGACGACACCCGCCGCATGGGTGGAAGCATGGCGGGGCATGCCCTCCACCTTCAAGGCCGTGTCGATCAGCTCTGTGACCTGCGGGTCGGTATCGTACATCCGCTTAAGTTCCGGCGATACCTCCAACGCACGCTTCAGCGTCATTTTCAGCTCCATGGGCACCTGCTTTGCCACAACATCTACCTGCTGATACGGAATGCCCATCACGCGGCCCACATCGCGGATGGCGTTGCGGGCGGCCATGGTGCCAAAGGTGACGATTTGAGCCACATGGTCTGCACCATATTTCCGGTTGACGTAATCGATCACTTCCTGACGGCGCTCGTAGCAGAAGTCCACATCAAAATCTGGCATACTGACGCGCTCCGGGTTCAGGAAGCGCTCAAAGATCAGGTTATAACGGATGGGGTCGATATCCGTGATGCCCACGCTGTAAGCCGCAATGCTGCCTGCGCCGGAGCCACGGCCCGGGCCTACCGGGATACCCTGACTCTTGGCGTAGTTCACGTAGTCCCACACGATAAGATAGTAGTTCGTGTAGCCCATCTTTTTGACCACGCCGATCTCGTATTCCAGACGGTCTTTGTTGGCCTGCGGAACATTGGGGCCGTAGCGGCGCTCCAGACCTTCCCAGCAGAGCTTTTCAAAAAACGCCTGATTATCCATACCGTTCGGCGCTTTGTAATATGGAATTTTAGTATGTCCAAAATCAAAATCAAAGTTACACTGTTCGGCAATTTTGGCGGTATTCTCGCAGGCTTCCGGCACCATGGAGAACAGCTCGTACATTTCGTCTGTCGTTTTGACATAGAACTCGTCGGTCTGGAACTCCATTTTATCCGCATCCTGAATGGTCTTTCCGGTCTGGATGCAGAGCAGGATGCCCTGCATTTTGGCATCCTCCTTGCGCAGATAGTGGGAGTCGTTGGTGGCTGCCATGGGAATGCCGGTCTCCCGTGCAAGCTTGATGAGCTGCGGCAGCACAGTATTATCCTCTTCCAGACCATGGTCCTGAAGCTCGATATAATAGTTTTCCTCGCCGAAGAGGTCTCGATACCACAGCGCTGCTGCTTTGGCGCGCTCATAATCGCCCGCCAGAATGGCCTGTGGAACTTCGCCTGCCAAACAGGCCGACAGACAGATCAGACCTTCGTGATATTTTTCCAGCAGTTCCTTATCAATGCGGGGCTTGGAATAAAAGCCCTCCACAAAGGCGGCCGACACCATTTTGATCAGGTTTTTGTAGCCGGTCTCATTTTTGCACAGCAGGATCAGGTGGTTGTTGCCGTCGATCTTATTTACCTTGTCAAAGCGGGTGCGGGTGGCCACATACACCTCACAGCCGATGATGGGCTTGATGCCAGCCTTTTTTGCAGCCTTATAAAACTGCACGCAGCCGTACATCACGCCGTGGTCGGTGCAGGCAATGGCGGTCTGTCCGCACTCTTTTACGCGATCCATCAGCTGGTCAATGCGGCAGGCACCATCCAGCAAGCTGTACTCTGTGTGGATGTGCAGATGGACAAAAGGCCGGGTATTGGCTAATGCTTCGCTCATGCTTTTGCCTCCTGTTCCAGATTCTGCCGCAGATTTTCGGCCAATGCCTCCAGCTTCTTCATCCGGTGCGACAGGCCGGATTTGCTCACGGGTGGCTCAAAGCAGCCGCACAGCGCTGTGAGCGAAAGATCCGGGTACTGCATCCGCTTGGCAGCGGCCTCCTGCAGTACCTCCGGCAGAGTGCTAAGGGCATCCTGCTCTTCCAGAAAGCGGATGGCCTTCAGCGTCTGCGCATTGGCACGGGCCGTTTTGCCAAGGTTTGCCGTATCACAGTTGGTCTGTCGGTTGGTCTGGTTGCGCACCTGTTTGAAGGCTTTTTGTGCATGCATTTCCTCTGCAGCGTTTCCAGCGCCCATAAAGCTGAGCAGACGTTCCACATTGGCCCCGGTCTTGACGTAGATCAGGTTCACGCCGTTGCGGCGGGTGCGGTGCGGTGCAAACTCATGCTCTGCCAGCAGCGCTTCAAAGTCCCGTGCCAGATTGGTGCGGGAGGTAAGAAATTCCAGATTATATTCTTTCTGCGGATCAATGACCGTTCCACTGCACAAAAAAGCTGCGCCAATGTACGCACTGACGCAGGTCTGACAGCGGATAAGGCGGGGATCGATCTGCAGGCTGGTCTCGCTGCCCGTGGTGCCGAACAGCTCGTGCACCCGGGCCACCTGCTCCGGTGCGCGGATGTTGAATTCATACAGCACGCCGCTGGGCCGCTGCTTGTGCAGGATCTCGCCCTGCACGCCGCAGCGTGCGAACAGCTGCTGGGCAGCCTGCACCGTCTCCTGCTGCTCGGTTTGCACCACCAGACCCTTTGCATCAAAATATTTGGCAAAGCACGCAATGCCATAAGCTGCCGCACGCACACAGCAATCCTTCTGGATACTGCGCTGCGCGATCTCCTCCCGCGCGCGGGATGCAAAACTACTCATACTTCCTCGAATTCTGTCAGCGTTTGACATCACGGTGCTGCACGCCCGGCTCGTAGCCGAGTTGCGTGCAATACTCCGCGATCTTACGCGCAAATGTAATAGAACGGTGCTTGCCGCCGGTACATCCCACCGCAATGGTCAGCTGGCTTTTGCCCTCCTTGACGTACAGCGGCAGTGCATACTGCAAAAAGTTCTCATACCGCTTGAGCAGTTCCTGCGCTTCCGGGTGGCTCATGACAAAATCCACCACATCCTGATCAAGGCCGGTCTTATGCTTGAGTTCCGGCACGTAGAAGGGATTGGGCAGGCAGCGCACATCCAGCACAAGGTCTGCCTCCGGCGGGATGCCGAATTTGAATCCAAAGGACATCACGGTCAGGCGCATGGCGCCCTTGGCTCCGCCATTTTTTGCAAAAAGATCGCAGATGCGTTCTTTGTTTTGTGCTGTAGAAAGCAGGGCGGTATTGATGACGTAATCTGCACGCTCCTGCAAAGGCTTCAATATTTTGCGTTCCTTTGCAAAGGCCTCCCGGGTGGAAATGCCCTCGGCAATGCTGATGGGGTGGCGGCGGCGGGTCTCGCTGTAGCGGCGCATGAGTACATCGTCCGGGGCATCCAGAAATAGAATTTTATAATCCACACCCTGCTCATCCAGCTTGTCGAGCGCACGCTCGATCTCTTCGCTGGTGCGGCAGCCGCGCACATCCATGGAAAGAGCCACCCGCTCCAGCTGGCTGTCGCCTGCTTCCGAGAATGCAGTGATGCTGGGCAGCAGTCCGGCCGGAACATTATCTATACAGAAAAAACCGATATCTTCCAGCGCATTCATAGCCACCGACTTGCCTGCACCGGAAAGTCCGCTGACGATCAACAGCTCCATAATCTGATCTACCGCTCCTTTTTTGCTTTTTCCGTTATCGGACGACCCGGATCTCTTTTTCAAGGTCGTAGCCCGTCTTTTCCTTTACGATGGCGCGCACCTCGTCACAGAGTGCCAGCACATCAGCACAGGTAGCGCCGCCAAGGTTTACCACAAAGCCGCAGTGCTTATCGCTGACGGCTGCGCCGCCGTGGCGGTAGCCGCGCAGGCCGCACTGGTCGATCAGCGCAGCCGCAAAAGCACCCGCCGGGCGCTTGAAGGTGCTGCCGGCGCTGGGCTTATCCAGCGGCTGCTTTTCCACACGCTTGGCCATCAATTCATCCATTTTTGCACGGATGTCCGCTGCGTTTCCGGGCTGCAGATGGAACTGTGCCGAGAGGATGCAGCCGCTGTTCTCTTCAAAAATGCTGTGGCGATAGCGGAGATCCAGCTCTGCGGCAGGCACTTCTCTGACCTCGCCTTCTGCCGCCAGATACCGCACTGTGGTGAGCACGTCCTTCATCTCGCCGCCGTAGGCACCCGCATTCATATACACTGCGCCGCCCACCGTGCCGGGGATGCCGTAGGCAAATTCCAGCCCGGACAAGCCATGCTTCAGTGCCGCCTTACACAGTGCCGCAAGGCGGACACCTGCGCCTGCGGTCAGGACTGTATCTTCCACCGCGATCTCTGCGTCCAGTGCCGAAACATCGATCACCACGCCGGAAAAGCCTTCGTCCGCAAACAGGATGTTGCTGCCGTTGCCCAGCAGGTAATAGCGGACAGCCTGCTCCTTGCAAAGCGCAACTGCACTGCAGAGCTGCTGCTCGTTTTCCGGCATGACAAACAGCTGTGCCGGGCCTCCGATTTTAAAGGTACAGTGCGCCGCAAGCGGTTCATTCTCCCTGAACGGGATCGCCGCTGCCTGCAGTTTCTGCTTGAATCGTTCCATGATAACTTGCTCCTTTTGCGGTGTGGGATCAATCCATTTTATCGTCCAGACCCAGACGGATCAGCAGTTCACGCGCTGCGTTGTAACCCATCTTCTTCTGGCGGTTGTTGATGGCTGCAGTTTCCAGCACGACAGCCAGATTGCGGCCCGGTGAGACCGGAATACTGGTGCTGGGAATGCTGACGCCAAGAATGTCGTAGTATTCGTTTTCCAGACCGGTGCGCTGGTAGTTCTTAGTGGGGTCCCATGCTTCCAGCTGAACCACAAGGTCAAGGCTTTCGCTCAGTTTGACCGCGCCCACGCCGTACACACGGGCCACATTGATGATGCCAATGCCGCGCAGCTCAATGAAGTGGCGGATATTCTCCGGGGCAGTACCCATGATCTGGCGGTTGGACACCTTGCGCAGCTCCACCGCATCATCTGCCACAAGGCGGTGGCCGCGCTTGACCAGCTCGATGGCAAGCTCGCTTTTGCCAATGCCGCTGTCGCCCAGGATCAGGATGCCTTCGCCGTACACTTCCACCAGCACACCATGGCGGGTGATACGCGGTGCCAGTTCCAGATTCAGCACACTGATCAGGCTGCCCATCAGAGTGCAGGTGGTCTCATTGGAGCGCAGCAGTGCAACACCATGCTTCTGGGCCAGCTCCTGCATCTCCGGGAAAGGAGTCAGTTCTTCGCTGCGGCAGACGATAACAGCCGGCGGCTGCTGACGGAACAGCTGATCCAGCGCCTCGTAGCGTTTTTCCGGTGAAAGGCCGGACAGAAAGTTCATCTCGGCCAGACCCATGATCTGCAGACGCAGCTTATCAAAATAATCATAATAGCCCGCCAGAAACAGACCCGGGCGGTTCACTTCGGCGATCTCCACACAGATCTGATCCAGTTCCTTCGGCGTATAGACAACTTCCATACTGACACGGTCGGTCAGCGTTTTGAGCGAGACATTGAATGTGCCCATTCTTGTTCCTCCTGTGCTCCCTTTTGCTGCACAGCCCTGCCTGCTGTCAGGTACCGTGCAGGATTCCTTCTTATTATTATAATAGAACGATCGGTAAAAAACAATATTGTGCGGGCGGCTTTTTCGCAGCCCGGCAAGAATGCACGCAGCAGCGCAGCCATGTACTGATTTTTTACATTTTTCTTACCTTTACACGGATTTTACATTCCCTCGATTTTGGATTTTACATTGCATCTGTATACTCAAAATCAGGAGAAACACATCAAAAACACGTCAAACAAAAGTGAGGAAATCTTTATGACCATCTTCAATGTCTTTTCCCTGCTTGGAGGTCTTGCCCTGTTCCTGTTCGGCATGGACATCATGGGCAAAGCACTGGAAAAGCAGGCCGGCGGCCAGCTGCAGAAGATCCTGAGCAAGCTGACTGACAACCCCCTTAAAGGCTTTTTCCTTGGCCTGTGCGTCACCGCTGTGATCCAAAGTTCCAGCGCTACCACGGTCATGGTGGTCGGCTTTGTCAACAGCGGCATCATGGAGCTGCATCAGGCCATCGGCGTGATCATGGGCAGCAATGTGGGCACCACTGTCACCAGCTGGATCCTGAGCCTTTCCGGCCTGCAGGGCGACAGCCTCCTCATCAATCTGCTCAAACCCACTTCTTTCAGTCCTTTGCTTGCATTTATCGGCATTTTGCTGTATATGTGTAAGAGTGAGAAGAAAAAAGGCGTGGGTACCATCCTCATCGGCTTTGCCGTGCTGATGACTGGCATGACCACCATGTCTAACGCCGTCCTGCCCCTGCAGAACGAGGCATGGTTCACCAGCCTGTTCACCCGCTTTTCCAACCCCCTTCTGGGCGTTCTGGTGGGTGCCCTTGTTACCGGCATCATCCAGAGCTCCAGCGCCAGCGTGGGTATTCTGCAGGCGCTGAGCGCCACCGGCGTGATCACCTACGGCAGTGCCATTCCCATTATCATGGGTCAGAACATCGGCACCTGCGTTACCGC
Organism: Faecalibacterium taiwanense; assembly: GCF_036632915.2. Classification (NCBI taxonomy): domain Bacteria; kingdom Bacillati; phylum Bacillota; class Clostridia; order Eubacteriales; family Oscillospiraceae; genus Faecalibacterium; species Faecalibacterium taiwanense. The sequence continues at coordinate 1,681,338 of NZ_CP155552.1, forward strand.
GTTGATCTCCTCTGTGGGTGCCAACAAGAATGCACGCCGTGCTGCCATGGTCCATCTGTACTTCAACATCATCGGTGTGACCATCTTCCTTGTCGGCTTTTACGGCCTGAATACGGTCTGCCACTTTGTTTTTGTGAACACCACCATCGAGGCATGGGGCATCGCTGTGGTGCACTCGGTGTTCAATATCGTGGCAACGCTGGTGCTGCTGCCCTTTGCAAACCTGCTGGAAAAACTGGCCATCCTCACCATTCCGGATTCGCCGGAAAAGGAAAGCTTTGCGCTGCTGGATGACCGCCTGCTGAACACCCCTGCCGTGGCCGTAGAACGTGCACGCTCTGCAACTGCTGAAATGGCAGAGCTTGCCCGTGTGGGCGTGATGCAGGCCATGAGCCTGACCCATGAGTGGAACGATACACTTGCGCAGAAGGTCCGCGAGGAAGAGACGCAGGTAGACCGTTACGAGGACGCTCTCGGCACCTATCTCGTCAAGCTTTCCAGCCGTGAGCTGAACCATGCCGACAGCCAGAGCGTAAATACCCTGCTGCACACCATCAGCGATTTTGAGCGCATCAGCGACCATTCCGTAAACCTGATGGAATCTGCCGAGGAGATGCACACCAAAGAAATCCAGTTCTCGCAGGATGCCCGCGACGAGCTGCAGGTGCTGGAGGATGCGGTGCAGGATATTCTGAACCGCACCACTGATGCTTTCCGCAAGGGTGATCTGCATCTTGCCAGCAAGGTGGAACCGCTGGAAGCCGTGGTCAACGAGCTGGTACGTGCCATCAAGGCCCACCACATTGCCCGCCTGCAGGCCGGCAGCTGCTCCATTGAATATGGCTTTGTGCTGGACGACCTGCTGACCAACTATGAGCGTGTGTGCGACCACTGCAGCAACGTAGCCGTTGCACAGATCGAGGTTGCACAGGACAGCTTTGATACCCACGCATACCTCAACGAGCTGCGTCACGGCAATGACACCAAGGAAAGTGAGGAATTCCATCGCCGTCTTGACCGTTACCGTGAACGCTATCTCTTCCCTGAAAATCAATCTGCGGAGGATTTTGACAAATGATCTATATTGTTGAAGACGATGCCGCCATCCGGGAGCTGGAACAGTATGCCCTGCAGTCCAGCGGATACGAAGTGACCAGCTTTGAAAGCTCTGAGCCGTTCTGGCAGGCCATGCACGCTGCAGAGCCGGAACTGGTGATCTTAGACGTGATGCTGCCCGGTGAGGACGGTTTTTCCATCCTGAAAAAGCTGCGCAACACCCCTTCCCTGCGCAGGCTGCCCATCATTATGGTCACGGCTAAGTCCAGCGAGCTGGACACCGTGCGCGGGCTGGACTGCGGTGCCGATGATTACATCTCAAAGCCTTTTGGCATCATGGAATTTTTGAGCCGGGTGCGCGCCGCCTTGCGCCGCTCGGCTCCGGAAGCACGTCCCAACGTACTCAGCTTTCACGAGATCCTGCTGGACAATGCCCGTCACAACGTGACTGTGAGCGGAACGCCGGTGGAGCTGACCTACAAGGAGTACAGTCTGCTGCGTTTGCTGCTGGAAAACACCAATCTGGTGGTGACACGCGAGACCATTCTGCAGGTGGTGTGGGGCACCGACATTTCGGTGGAGAGCCGCACTGTAGATATGCATATCCGCACCCTGCGCAAAAAGCTGGGGGATGCCGGCAAATACATCTGCACTGTGCGCAAGGTGGGTTACAAGCTGACCGATGAAGAGGAGGCCGGTGAAGAATGAAGCTGCGCAGCATGGAAGAAAAGATCAGCTACCGCCTGTTCCTGATGGGCTTCCTTGGTCTGCTGTTCACGGCGGCGCTTTGCATCTTTGTTTTTCACAAGGCATTCACGGCTCAGGCATGGACCAGCCTTGAGCGGGAAGCCGATCTGGTAAGCGCCGGTTATGATTTGGTGCAGGACCCGCAGCAGCTTTCGTCCTTTGTTACCAATAATCTGCGCATCACCCTGATCTCGCAGGACGGCAGCGTGCTGTTTGAATCTGCTACCGATCAGCCCATGGAGAACCATCTCTCCCGCCCGGAGATCCGTCAGGCCATGACCGAAGGTGTGGGCCGGGACATCCGCGATTCCCATACCATGGGCTACGAGACCTATTACTATGCCGTACTGTTGCCCAACGGTGAGATTTTGCGCATGGCACAGGATGCAGAAACGGTCTGGTCTATTTATGATTCGACCCTGCCTGCCATCGTGCTGAGCTGCGTTGCACTCATGCTGGCCGCCGCTGTGCTGGCAGCTCTGCTCACCCGTGCATTGGTCTCCCCTGTGCTGAGCATGACCGAAGATCTGGATCATATTCAGGACAATGTTCCCTATAAGGAGCTTGTCCCCTTTGCCGAAAGCATCCACTCTGACCGCATCCTCCGTGAGAACAATGAAAAGATGCGGCAGGAGTTTACTGCCAATGTCAGCCATGAGCTGAAGACCCCGCTGACCAGTATTTCCGGCTATGCGGAGCTGATCGAGACCGGCATTGCAAAGCCTGAGGATGTGCCGGGCTTTGCCCAGAAGATCCATGTGGAGGCCAGCCGTATGATCCAGCTGGTGAACGATATCCTGCAGCTTTCCAGTCTGGACAACGCCAGCGAAGCCGGTTCTGAGCCGGAGATGGAGACAGTGGATCTGCTTACCGTTGCCAAGGACTGCGTAGAGCGCCAGAAGCTGAATGCCCGCCGGGCATACATCTCGCTGAACTGTCTGGGCGAAAGTGCTCTTGTGCACGGCAACCGTGCCCTGCTGGACGAGCTATGCCAGAACCTGTGCGATAATGCGATCCGTTATAATCGTCCCGGCGGTAAGGTACAGATCACCACAGCCTGCAGCCGCGACGGACACTGCACCCTGACTGTGGCCGATAACGGCATCGGCATCCCGAAAGAAGCACAGTCCAGCGTGTTTGAGCGCTTCTATCGTGTGGATAAGAGCCGCAGCAAGGCTACCGGCGGTACCGGTCTGGGCCTTGCCATCGTCAAGCATATCGCACGCATCCACAACGCACGCATCAAGCTGGAAAGTCAGGTGGATGTGGGCACTACCATTACTGTCACCTTCCCCACTGCCAACTGAATCACATCGGTAAAAATCTCACGTCTGCCTGCAATTGCGGGCAGGCGTTTTTTATTGTTATCTTTTCTCTGCCCACACCGTTCTGCAATGCACTGCGCTGCTGCAGATGCACAAGGTCGATGCCCTGCTGCCAGAAAGACTGCACCGTCTGCGTGCACAGTTCTGCCAGCTGTTCGCACTGTGCGGCGCTTGGCTGCGGCGTATCATAGCTGCGCTGACAGTCCAGCCACAGACTGGCAGTTTCTTCCCGCAGGGTGACAGACACGCTGCATCGGCGAACCGTTACCGGCTCACCTTCCAGCCAGAAAGTATGCACGCCTCCCATTTCCAGCAAAAGCCGCGCTGTTTCCGCCTGCCGGGCCTCCAGCTCAATGCTGTTTTCCACTCGCCAGAGGATGCTTGTATCTGCAAGTGCCACTTCCTGTTTCTCTGCCCGCAGCTGCGGCAGAAGCATTCCGTCCTGATACTGGTAAAGCCTCGGCATCTGGTCTGTGCACTGCTTGAGCAACTCAAGCAGTTTGTTCGGAAATTCCTGCTTTTCCGCTGGAAGTTCCTCCAAAAATCCATCGTCCATCTCCAGCACAGAAACTTTTGCCGATACCCTGCCCTGCCTGTTTTCCAGCACCGTACGCTCATACGCTGCAAGCAGCTCTGCCGATGCATCTTGATCGATCAGCAGATAATCGCACAGACGGTAATCCGCCTTTTGCGGCAGTTGCTTTTGCGCCGCCGCCAGCGCTTTTGCCAGCGTGTCCGCCTGCGCCAACTGCAGCTGCACAGCCCCAGAAGCCTCGGATGCATCGGCGGCAGCTTCCGGAGCCTGATACAGCAGCCCTACGGTGATGGACTGTTCCTTCTGAGCAAGATACAGCGCACGAACCATGCTTTTTTCGGTGGTCTCGCAGCGCAGAAAAATCAGGCACCACCCGATCAAAAGCATCGCACTGAGAGAGCGCAGTTTCTTCTGCTTCATTTTACCGCTCCTTTCCCGCACTGCACCGCGCGCTGCCACACGGTACGCACTGCACCGCGCGCTGCCACACGGTACGCACTGCCGCGCAGAGAAAGCCGGTGCGGAAGATCGCGCAGGTGAGCCAGATGAGCAAAAGCAGCGCATCCATGCGGGAGAAAACATCTGCACTCCATGCCCGCAGCAGTTCCTGTTCCGGGTAATCCGCTGCGCCAAATACGAGGCACATCCCGGCAGTAAGACCCGCCTGTGCCAGAAAGGTGAGCCATGGCAGCCAGGACATGCTGCGCGGCTCTTCATAACCTGCAAGAAGCGGCCAGAACAAATACTCCGCATACAGCGGAACACGCGGCCAGCGGGCCAGTTGCACAGCATCTGCCGTCAGCAGGTGCGCCCAGTCCATCTGCCCGGCAAGCCCTGTCAGACAGACCAGCCCACCCAGCAGCACGAACCACCACAGCACCCGTGCCGGAGCATCCCAGCCGGAAGGCGGAATACACCACCCTGCCCAGAGCAAAAGCGGCAGCAGGCCGATCAGCGCCATGGAGCGGAACTCCTGCTGGCAGATGTTCTGGGCCTGCATTACGGTTCCAAACAACTCTGCCAGAAACCATGCTCCTGCGGAAAACAGCCAGATCCACTGCATGGCTGCCCGCTGCCAGCAGGCAGAGAACACCCCACTGATGCATGTGAGCAAAAGAGCCTGAACCGCTCCATGAATGATCATCCCACGCGGAGAGATACCGGTCTGCATTTCTTCTGCCAGCGCAGCTGTCCACACGCTCAGTGCCAGCACGGGAGCAGAAAAGCCTTTCTGTTTTTGTATCATTTTCCCTCCCGTTTCTGCCAGATATTAAAGTCGTGCGCTGAAAGACGGCGGTAGTTGCGGCGGATGATGCCATCCTCTGCCATGGGCCGCTGTGGGAACGGATGCGCCGCCAGATATGGCACCTGCAGGCAGGCTGTGCCGGAAAGACTGAGCAGAACTGCAAAAAAAGCCCCCGCAAGGCCCACCGGCCCGGCAAGACCTGCAGCCAGCACCACACCCAGACGCAGCAGCGTAGCAGGCTCGTACAAAGAGGGCGTGACGAACACCGCGATGGCCGTGATGCTTGCCACAAAGATCACCGGCGTGCTCATAAGCCCGGTGGCAATGGCAGCATCGCCGATGATCAACGCGGACACCAGACTGACCGAATGTCCCAGCGACTGCGGCATCCGCAGACCTGCTTCCCGGATGACCTCCAAAATGAGTATGACCAGCAGCATTTCCGCAAACAGCGGCAGCGGTGTGGCCTTCTCCGCCGCTTCGATCTTGTACAGAAGCTGCGGTGGGATCAGCTCCGGCAGGTAGACCGCCAGACAGACGAACACACCCGGCAGAAATACTGTGAGGTAGAACGAAACATATTTGAGGATGCGCAGAAAAGAGGAAAACACGGCGGTGGATGCATAATCGTCCAAGCACTCAAAATTTTCGCAGAAAAGAGCCGGAAGCACCATGGCAGAGGGACTTCCGTTGACCAGCACCACGATCTTGCCCTCACAGATCTTTGCCGCCGCCACGGCAGGCCGCTCGGTGTAGCTTACCGGCGTGAACAGCCGCGCCTTGCCCGGCAGCAGCCACGGCACAAAGTAACTGGAATCCAGCAAAAGCTCCGGCTTTGCAGCGGCAAGCGCTTTGCGCACACGGATCACCATGGCGGAGTCTGCCCTGTTTTTGCAGTAGCAGATGGCGTATTCCGTTTGCATTTCGGTATCGGCCTGCGCCACCTCCTGCACCAGATGTTCGGTACGGATGAGCCGCCGCAGCAGGCTCAGATTGACCCGCAGCAGGTCGGCAAAGCCTTCGCGGGAGCCGCGCAGATTGCCCTCCCCGGAAGGCTCGTCTACCGAGCGGAACTTCAGTCCCTGCACCGAGAAGGCAATGCCCTTTGCGCAGCCGTCCAGCAGTAAGACCGCCATGCCTGCCGTCATTCGTTTGATCAGATCAGCCAGATCTGTTACCGGCTCACTTTCTGCCGGAAAGGCTGAGCCGTGCAGGATCAGCTCAAAGACCTGCGGCCCGGTGCAACGCTGGCCTGCCTGCTGCGGCGGTGCCTGACGGCTGGCCGCATCCAGTAAAAGCTCCCACAAAGAATCCAGGCTTGCCATGCCGTCAAACAGCAGGATACTTCCCCTGCAATGATAAATCGTGATCTCCTTGGCATAATAATCCGCAGAGGTGCCAAACATTTTGTCCAGCACCGCAAGATTTGCCGCAAGGCTCTGTGATAACTGCCGCATCCAACCACTCCTTTGCACAGCAGTATGCCCGGCTGCAGCGGCATCCATTCCGCCAGAAACGACAGGAGGTCTTGTTACTTGAAGCTTCTGATCTGCCGCACTATCATCATTTATCTGTGCGTTCTGTTTGCCATGCGGCTGATGGGCAAGCGCCAGCTGGGCGAACTGCAGCCCGAAGAACTGGTGTCCACCATTCTCATTTCCAATCTGGCATCCATCTCCATTGAATCGGAAGAGGTGCCCATCACATCCAGCCTGATCCCGCTGTTTCTCATTGCAGCGCTGGAACTGCTGGGCTCCGTGCTGAGCTTCCGCAGCCAGAAATTCTTCAACTTTCTTTCCGGCAGACCAAAGACGGTGATCTTGGACGGGCAGATCGATCAGAAAGCCTTGCGGATGCTGCGGCTGACCACAGCTGACCTGATGGAAGCGCTGCGCGGTAAAAATATTTTTGACCCACGGGAGGTCTCCTACGCGGTGATCGAGACGAACGGCACCCTTTCGGCAGCACTGCGGCCAGAAAAAGAGCCAGCCCGTCTTGCTGACCTGCAGCTGAAGGTGACCCATACCAACGCCACCATTCCCTTTGTGCTGGACGGACAGGTGCTGGAAGACAACCTGCGCTGGTGCGGCAAGGACCGCACGTGGCTGGAACGCACGGCGCAGGCCAACACCCTGCTGCCGGAAGAAATTTTGCTGCTGATCGGCAACGAGACCGAGGATTATTTTTTGCTAAAAAAAGAGAACCGCCGTGCCGGCGGCTCCCATTGAGGTGAGCGGATGAAGCGGATCTATGCATGTATCGCCATTGTGGCCGTACTGTTGAGCGTGGCCTTTTACAGCAGCTGGAAGGTGCAGAGCTTTGCGGATGTGATCTCGGCAGACCTTGACACCGCCGCCGAAGCCATCCGCAATGCCGACTACCCTGCCGCCCGGCAGGCGCTTGCTGATGGTGCCGACCGGTGCGACCAAATGCGCACCAAAATGAACCACCTGCTGCGCACCGCAGATTTTACCGAGCTGGAAGCTGCACTGCGGGCGGCGGACGGACACCTGGAAATGGGTGCCCCAGAGGAAGCCTTTGGTGAGCTGCGCCGCGCACAGGTACAGGTGGAAACACTGGAATGGCTCTCGCACCGGCTGGTATAAACAAAAACACCGGCCCTGCCCCATTGGGCAAAAGCCGGTGTTCTGATGCAAATTATTTCTGTGGTTCCTTGCGGTCGCCCATCAGCTTTTTCAGCTCATTGAAAAAACTCTCCACATCAGCGAACTGGCGGTAGACGGAGGCAAAGCGAACATATGCCACTTCGTCGATCTTCTTCAGTTCCTGCATGGTCAGCTCACCGATGCGCACGCTGGGGATCTCACGGTCGTAGGAGCTGAGCAGCGTCTGCTCAATGCTGCTTACCGCACGCTCCAGCGATTCGTAGCTGACCGGCCGCTTGGCGCAGGCACGCACCATGGCGTTGAGCAGCTTCTGCCGGTCGAACGGCTCACGGGAGCTGTCCTTTTTGATGACCACAAGCGGAACAGTCTCCACGACCTCATAGGTCGTAAAGCGCATATGGCAGCTCAGGCATTCGCGGCGGCGGCGGATGCGCTCACTGTCTTCGGTGGGGCGGGAATCGATCACTTTGGATTCCTCGGCTCCGCAATAGGGACACTTCATGTTCTGTTCCTCCTGTCCGGTCTGACCGGGCTGTGTTTTTAGGCTTTGGTCTTGGGCTTGCGCTCACTCCACAGCACCCACGCAGAGGTGGAAACGCACAGCGAAGTGTACACGCCGCTGATCATGCCCATCATCAGCGGGAACGCAAAGGTAAAGATGCTGTCCAGACCATACAGCTTTGCCACGATGCACATAACGCCCAGCGCCATCACCGTGGTAATGGTGGTGATCAGGGTGCGGCGGGCGGACTGGTTCACCGAGTGGTTCACCAGCTCTTCAAAGGATGCCTTTTTACCCATCAGGGTGCGGTTCTCGCGGATACGGTCGTAGACCACAACGGTATCGTTGATGGAGTAGCCAAGGATGGTAAGCATGGCGGCAATGAAGTTGCCATCCAGCGCAGTGCGCAGCAGCACGAAGGTGCCAAACACCACCATCAGGTCGTTCACAAGCGCCAGCACTGCCATCATGCCGCCGGTCAGGCCGCCGATGTTCTTGAAGCGCAGGGCGATGTACAGCAGAATCAGCATCAGTGCAAACACCACGGCAACCAGACTCTTCTGCAGGAACTTGGTGCCCATGGCAGCGCTGACGTTGCTCAGCGACAGCTGTTCAAAATTGTTGTCCGGGCAGCTTTCGTTCAGGCTGTCCAGCAGCTTGGCCACCTGCTCGGTAGTCACTGTTTCGGTACCGGGCATCGAGATTTTCAGGGTCTGGCCACCGGTAGCAACATTCTCGCCGGTCTGCAGGGTCAGGCCGTTATTCTCCAATGCAGAGGATGCAACCTTCTGCACATCCGACATGGTAAAGCTGCCCTCGTAGCTCAGGGTGATCATGGCACCGCCGGTGAACTCGGTATCCAGATGGACACCCAAAACCACTGCGCACAGCACGATGGCTGCCATCAGGCAGGAGGAGATCGTCAGGAAGCGCTTGCGCAGGCCCACAAAGTCGATGGGCTTCTTCTCGGTTTTTCCTTGCCGGGCTTTTCAGCGCCGTAAAGCCAAGGATTGCGCAGTGCCTTGATGGATGCCGCACCGCGGATCATCACACGGGTAGCAAACACGCCAAACACAAAGTTCAGCAGCACGCCGGTGAGCAGCGTGTAACCGAAGGCATAAATAGTGCCTGCGGTGGAGGGGCCAAAGGCAAAGAACACAAAGTGGAGTGCCTTTGCAAACATGCCGTCCGAGGGGCCAAAGGCACCCATCAGCACGATGGCCACGATGACGATGGTCACGTTGCCGTCAACGATGGGGGTCAGGCCGCGGGCAAAACCGCTCTTGAGCGCTCCATCCAGAGACTTGCCGTTTTTCAGCTCTTCCTTGATGCGTTCTGCCGTGATAACATTGGCATCCACGCCCATGCCGATGGCAAGGATGATGCCTGCGATGCCGGGCAGGGTCATGGTAAAGCTTTCAAACACCGGGAAGTAGCCGGAAACGAACGCCAGCGTTGCTGCCACCTGACCAGCCAGTGCAATACATGCAAGGAAGCCCGGCAGACGGTACAGCATCGTCATGAACACCACGATCAGTGCAAAGGCGATCAGGCCGGCCAGAACCATGGCGCTCAGGCTGTTCTCGCCCAGACTGGGGCTGACGGTGGAATAGCTGTCCACCGTCAGTGCAAAGGGCAGTGCGCCGGAGTTGATCTGGCGGGCCATCTTGACGACCTGCTCCTGCGTGAAAGGATTGGAAGCCGAGCTTGTAATGATGGCAGAGCCATCGGTAATAGCGGTGTTGACCGTGGCCGTGCTCACGTTTTCATCGTCCAGCCAGATGCTGATGGTGCCGCCCGATGCAGCCAGCTTTGTGGTAGCATCGCCAAATGCCTTGGCACCGTCATCGGTGAACTTCAAGGAGACGAAATATTCCGAAGCACCGCCATTACTGACGGGGCCATACTGAGCTGCGGCGCTCTCGATCATGGAGCCGTCCAGGATCAGCTCACCGTCCGCACTGCTTCCCTCGCGGAAGGTCAGATAGGCGGTGGTGCCGATCTCATCGATCGCAGCTTCCGGGTCAAAATCTGTCTCACCGGACTGCCACGGGAACTCCAGGATCAGACTGTCGGAATTGTTATCCACATACAGCTCATAGTCGGTCACGTTCAGCGCCACGAGACGGTTCTCAATGACGAGCTGGGCTGCTTCCAGCTGTTCTTCGGTAGCATCGTAGCCATCCGACGGCACAAAGGTGACGTTGACACCGCCCTTGATATCCACACCGAAGCGGATATCCTTTGCACCTTTGATGTAGGTCGTGGTCGTATCGCCGTACTTGGCATACACACCGAAGAACGCAGTATACACAAATACCACGATCAACAACACTGTGGCGATCAGATGCCATGCTTTGCCTTTTGTTTTCATAAAATTCAGGGAACCTCCAAAAGCAGCAGTTCTTGCAGCTGCCGCCCGTATTCTAGTGCGGACCGCCTGCTCCGGCGGGCCTTATCATTTCCGCAAGGGGGCCGTCGTGCCGGCTTTCTTGCGACAAAACTCCCCTGACGGCCCAGACGGGCCGCACAGAGGAGATAAAATCAAAAAATGTTAGTCTGCCTTGTCAGCCAGCAGTTTTTCTGCCACAGCCAGACGCACACAGATGCACAGCAGTTCGGAAGCGGTTTCCACCTCGTCCAGACTGGGATAGGTGGGCGCAATGCGCAGGTGAGAATCCTCGGGGTCCTTGTGATAGGGATATGCAGAACCGGCACCGGTCAGGGTCAGACCCGCATCCTTGCACAGACCCGCCACGCGCTTTGCACAGCCGGGCATCACATACAGGCTGATGAAGTAGCCGCCCTTGGGGTCCGTCCAGTGGGCAATATCCCCGCAGGGGATGAGGTTGTTCTTGAACGCGGTCTTGACGGCATCAAAGCAGGGCACCAGACGACGACGGTGCTTTGCCATGTGGGCCAGCACACCTTCCTTGTTCTTCAGGAAGCGGACGTGGCGCAGCTGGTTCATCTTGTCGTAGCTGATGATCATGACCGAGAAGCGCTTGCAGATATACTTCATGCTGCTCTCGCTGCAGGCAATGGCAGAGACGCCTGCGCCCGGGAAGGTGATCTTGCTGGTGGAAGTGAACATGAACACACGGTTTTCGTTGCCGTACTTCTTGCTCTCGTTCAGCAGCACCGGAGTCTCGATGATCTCATCGGTCAGGTGATGGACGATATAGGCTTCATCCCAGAAGATCTTGAAATCAGGCGCAGCGGTCTTCATCTTGGCAAAACGCTCGATGGTCTCATCGCTGTAGGTGTAGCCATCGGGGTTGGAATACTGCGGCACACACCAGATGCCCTTGATGTCAGGATCCTCGGCCACCAGCTTTTCCACAATGTCCATATCCGGGCCATTGGGGGTCATAGGCACACTGATCAGCTCAAAGCCAAACTCCTCGGTAATAGCAAAGTGACGGTCATAGCCGGGCACCGGGCAGAGGAACTTGCGCTTCTCCACCTGAGACCAGGGGCACGGAGACTCCGGGAAACCGAACACATAGCCGATATTGACGAGGTTATACATCAGCTGCAGGCTGGAGTTGCCGCCCACGAACACTTCCTCCGGCTTTACGCCAAAGACATCCGCAAACAGCACGCGGGCCTCCTGCAGGCCTTCCAGCTCGCCATAGTTGCGGGCATCCGTGCCAGCATCGGTGGTGTAATCATTCATCTTCAGCAGGTCCATGGCCAGATCCATCTGGTGAGGGCCGGGCTTGCCGCGGGCCATATTCAGCTTGAGGCCCTTGGCCTGAAATTCCTTGTACTTTGCTTCAAGCGCTGCCTTTTCGGCAGTGAGTTCATCACGATTCATTGCAAGATAATTTGCCATTAGAAACACACTCCTTTATCGTACTTCCTGTTACCCATAGCGCCAGAGCGGCATTTTGCGGAGCATTCCTGCCAGGGAGCGTTCCCCATGCCATTCCAGACCTTAATATTATAGTACATTTTGCCCTCAGAAACAAGAATAATAAAGCAAAAAGCCCTGCCAAAAGCAAAAAGCTTTTGAAACAGAGCTTGAATGCCGGGTCTTTGCTCCCCTGCTGTACGCTAAAAGCGTCAGCTCAGAGCGACCTGATTTTTATAGCGCTTGCGCACCGCGCCGTATTCCAGATGTGCTTCGCCGCCTTCCACGGTATCTTCATCCACAGTTACGCGGATGATGGTAGCATCGGTGGGCACCTCGTACATGATGGGCAGCAGAATGCTTTCCATCACGCTGCGCAGGCCGCGGGCACCGGTCTTGCGCTCGATCGTCTTGCGGGCAATGGCGTGGAGCGCTTCATCCGTGAAGTTCAGTTCCACATTATCCATGCTCAGAAGTTCCTTATACTGCTTCACAAGGCTGTTGCGCGGCTCCTTGAGCACGCGAACCAGAGCGTCCTCGTCCAGATCGTCCAGCACGGTAATGACCGGCAGACGGCCGATCAGTTCCGGGATCAGGCCGAACTTGACCAGATCGTGGGGTTCCACCTTGCGCAGCAGAGCCTTCTCTGCTTCGCTGGAATTATCCTTCAGGCTGCTGCCGAAGCCCAGTGCGGACTTATCGGTGCGGCGCAGGATATACTTATCCAAGCCATCAAATGCACCGCCGCAGATGAACAGGATGTTGGTGGTGTCGATCTGGATGAACTCCTGCTGCGGGTGCTTGCGGCCGCCCTGCGGAGGAACATTGCTCACAGTGCCCTCCAAAATCTTCAACAGGGCCTGCTGCACGCCCTCACCGCCCACATCGCGGGTGATGGAGGGGTTCTCACTCTTGCGGGTGATCTTGTCGATCTCGTCGATATAGATAATACCGATCTGTGCCTTCTGCACATCAAAATCCGCTGCTTGGATCAACTTGAGCAGAATGTTTTCCACATCCTCGCCCACATAACCGGCTTCGGTCAGGGTGGTGGCATCGGCAATGGCGAAGGGAACGCCCAGCATTTTTGCCAGAGTCTGTGCCAGCAGGGTCTTGCCCACGCCGGAAGGACCCAGCAGCAGCACGTTGGACTTCTGCAGCTCCACATCGCTGCCCTTGCCGCTGAGGATGCGCTTGTAGTGGTTGTAGACCGAGACGGCCAGCACACGCTTTGCCTCGTCCTGACCGATCACATACTGATCCAGACCTTCCTTGATCTCAGCCGGGGTCAGGATGTTGATATCCAGATTGTCCGCAGGCTGGATGTGTGCACGGTTTGCACCGCGGGCCGGTCGGGCGCTTTTGGGCTGATCCGGCTTGTCGGAAAGCAGGTCGTGGCACAGGCCGATGCATTCGCTGCAGATATTGACACCGGGGCCGATGATCATACGCTCCACTTCGTCCTGATGCTTTCCGCAGAAGCTGCAGACCAGATCCTTTTCGTTTTTGTCTCTGCCGGAATTGTTATTTGCCATAGCTGTTTTTCCTTATCCTGGGTAAATTAAATGTCGGCGGCTCAGCGGTGGGCAATGACCTCATCGATCAGGCCGTATTCCTTTGCCTGCAGTGCGGACATATAGTTGTCGCGCTCGGTATCCAGCTGGATCTTTTCCAGCGGCTGGCCGGTGTACTCGCTGAGCATGCGGTTCATCTTATCGCGGATATACACCATGTGCTCGGCATGGATCTTGATATCGGTGGTCTGGCCGGAAAGGCCGCCGCCCTGCCCGCCAATCAGCGGCTGATGGATCAGAATTTCCGAGTTGGGCAGTGCAAAACGCTTCCCCTTGGTGCCGCTTGCCAGCAGGAAGGCACCCATGGAAGCTGCCATGCCCATGCAGATGGTGGAAACATCGCACTTGATATACTGCATGGTATCGTGGATGGCCATGCCGGCGCTGATGGAGCCGCCGGGGCTGTTGATATACAGGCTGATGTCCTTGTCCGGGTCCTGCCCTTCCAGATACAGCAGCTGTGCCACAACAAGGCTGGCGGAGGTATCGTTGACATCCTCGCTCAGAACGATGATGCGATCGTTCAAAAGACGGGAGAAAATATCATAGGAACGCTCGCCATGGGACGACTGTTCCACAACGTAAGGAACAAAACTCATAAAGTTCGCCTCCTGAAATGGAATATAGTATTTGCAAAATTGACCGATACGGTTTCCCTGCCGGTTCTGCCGTATCGGTCAATTTTTACAACCTTTGATTGAAACCGTGCAGCATACTGCCCGCTTCAAAGGAACACAGGAGCTGATTACTCAGCGTCTGCAGCCTTCTCTTCCTCAGCAGCCTTCTCCACGATGTTTGCGTGGCTCTTGATGAAGTCGATGGCCTTGTTGATGGCCAGATCCTTCTTCAGGTCGTCAACATTGACCAGCTCACGAACCTTGTCCTCTTCCATCTTGTACTGGTCAGCGATGCGCTTGATCTCAGCGGAAACTTCCTCCTCGGAAGCCTCGATGTTCTCAGCAGCAGCAACAGCCTCCAGAGCCAGACGGATCTTGACCTGCTTCTCAGCCTGCGGCATGAAGGAAGCGCGGAACTGCTCCATAGTCTGGCCCATATACTTCAGGTAGTCCTCGAGGCGCAGGCCCTGCTGCTCCACGCGGAATGCGAAGTCGTTGACCATCTCGTCCATGCGGGCATCATACATTGCCTGGGGGATCTCACCCTCCATGCTCTCGATGACCTGATCCACCAGAGCGTTCTCAACAGCCAGATCGTCCTGCTTGTCCAACTGCTCCTGATTGTTCTTGCGGATGGAAGCCTTGAACTCGTCCAGAGTGTCGTACTCAGAGCAATCCTTAGCCAGCTCGTCATCCAGAGCAGGCAGCTCCTTGTACTTCACTTCGTGCAGCTTGATCTTGAACACAGCAGCCTTGCCAGCCAGTTCGGCAGCCTGATACTCGGTGGGGAAGGTAACATTCACGTCGAACTCTTCGCCAGCGGAGTGGCCCACGATCTGATCCTCAAAGCCGGGGATGAAGCTGCCGCTGCCCAGAGTCAGGCTGTAGTGCTCAGCCTTGCCGCCCTCGAAAGCCACGCCATCGACGAAGCCCTCGAAGTCGATATCAGCGATGTCGCCGTTCTCAGCAGCGCCCTCACGGGTCAGCTCACGGGCATTGCGCTCCTGCACACGCTTCAGCTCAGCTTCAACAGCCTCGTCAGAAACAGTATGGACAGTCTTTTCAACTGTCAGACCATTGTAGCTGCCAATCTTGACTTCAGGCTTGACAGCGACCTTGACGGTCAGGGTGACACCGTTGGTCTCATCAGCAGAGTCAACAGTGACCTCCGGACGGCCGACCGGCTCAACGCCAGCTTCCTTGACAGCAGCCTCGAAAGCCTCGGGGAACAGCTCATTGATGGCATCATAGGTAAAGACATCAGCGCCGTACATCTTCTCGATCAGAGCGCGGGGAGCCTTGCCCTTACGGAAGCCGGGAACAGCGTACTTCTTGCCTTCCTTCTTGAAAACATCGGCAACAGCCTTCTTGAAAGCCTCTGCGTCGATGGAGAACTGCAGTTCTGCCATGCTCTTCTCGAGCTTTTCACACTTGATGAAATTCATTTGTTTTTCCTCCACTCAAAAATTCTATTGCGCAGGGCAGGAAGTTTTTGCCCTTTGCAACCGCGCACTGCGTCCTGGATGAACTTGCTTTTGCAATATGCGGGGACGCGCGCGCTCAATTGGGTGCAACAATCGCGTCAAAAACTATTATAGCACGCTCCTGACACAATTGCCAGCCCAAATTGTTAATTTTTATTGGTTTTAACGGTTCAATTGATGCGGTACGGGCAAAAACGCAGCCCATCGGCACTGACCAGCTTGTAGTGGATGCCATCCACATCGCCCTGCACCGCATAGCGGATGGCATTGCCGTGCAGATGGCCATAGTAGCAGGTCCTGATGCTGTATTCCTTTAAGGTGGCTACGATCTCCGGCGCACTGGTGCCGGTATACACCGGCGGATAGTGCAGGAACACCAGCTTTTCCAGCCCGGGTTCGGCGGCATCCAAGCTCATGCGCAGCCGTCCGATCTCGCGGTTCATCACCTTTTCGTCGTGGGCCTCGCCTGCATCAAACAGCCAGCCGCGGGTACCGCACAGTGCATACCCCTCTACACTGTAAGAGTTGTTGTGCAGAATGTGCAGGGTATCAAAGCCTTCTGCTTTGAGGTAGGCATTCATCTTGTTCACGGTAGACCACCAGTAATCGTGGTTGCCCTTCATGATGATCTTCTGCCCGGGCAGGCTCTGCAGAAATTCAAAATCCTTACGGGTATCGGTCAGGCGCATGGCCCAGCTGATATCGCCCGCCAATACAATGGTATCCTCTGGTTTGATGAGCTTGCGCCAGTTTTTCTCAAGGCGCTCCACATAATCATTCCAGCCGGGAAAAATATCCATCGGCTTGGAAGCGCCCAGAGAAAGGTGGGTATCGCCAAGCACAAAAAGTGCCATGTTTTTTCTCCTGTTCTAAATGCAGCAGGATGCGTTATTCCTGATAGCCCAGCGCCACCTCGGCGATCTGCGCAGGATCGATCACGGTGTTAAAGCGCTCCGGCTTCTGGCGCAGCGCGGCAAGGCTTGCCGGTGCGGTATGCGCGGTAGCTGCTTCCAGCTGCTGCATTGCTTCAAAATCATTTTCCGGGGCGGTGCGGCCCAGTGCTTCCAGCACACTGCGCGGGAACTTGAAGGGAGACGCGGTGGACAGCACCACCATGGGCACGCCCTCGCGCTTTTTCTGCGCTGCCACATGGAACGCAACGGCGGTGTGGGTATCACACAGGTAATTGTCCTTCTCGTAGCGGACACGGATCTCCCCTGCCACTTCTTCCTCACTGCTCCAGCCGCAGGAGAAGTTCTCCTGAATGGCAGCCAGCGTCTCCGGACGCACAGTATAGCTGCCAGTCTCGGCAAGGCTCTTCATCAGGCCCGCCACCTCGGCATCACTGCCGGTGACATGGTACAGAAGGCGCTCGAGGTTCGAGGACACCAGAATGTCCATGCTGGGCGAGGTGGTCTTGAAGAACTCCCGCTTTGCGGTGTAGGTGCCGGTGGTGAGGAAATCGGTCAGCACGTTGTTCTCATTGGAAGCGCAGACCAGCTTGCCTACGGGCAGGCCCATGCGCTTTGCATAGTAGCCTGCCAGAATGTCGCCGAAGTTGCCGGTGGGTACGCAGAAGTCCACTTCATCGCCGAAGGTGATCCTGCCCGCCTTGAGCAGCTGGGCATAGGCGGCAAAGTAATAGACGATCTGCGGCACCAGACGGCCCCAGTTGATGGAGTTGGCGCTGGACAGGCGGATGTTCCGCTTGGCAAGCTCTGCTGCAATGGCAGTGTCACCAAAGACCTTCTTCACACCGGTCTGTGCATCATCAAAGTTGCCGCGCACAGCGTACACTGCCACGTTGGCGCCCTCCTGCGTTGCCATCTGCAGGCGCTGGATCTCGCTGGTGCCGCCCGTGGGATAGAACACTGCGATCTCCACGCCCGGGATATCATGGTAGCCGTCCAGAGCTGCCTTTCCGGTATCGCCGCTGGTCGCCACAAGGATCAGGGTCTTTTCCGTGCGGCCCAGATTCTTTTTGGCTTCCACCAGAAGCTTCGGCATCAGCTGCAGAGCATAATCCTTGAATGCACAGGTAGGGCCATGCCACAGCTCTAAGGCATAGGTGTCCCCTTCCACCGGGGCAAGATAGCCTGCCTTGCCGCCAAAGGCCTCTCCGTAGGTCTTGTGGGCAGCTTCAGTCAGGAAATCCTGCGAGTAGTCGGTCAGATATTCTTTGATGACGGCAGCTGCCATGGCCGGGTAGTCCAGCTCGCACAGTGCCTTCACATCCACCTGCGGAAAGCTTTCCGGTACAAACAGACCTCCCTCGTTGGACAGGCCCTGTGCGATTGCTTCCGAGGAAGTCACTTTGCGGTTTTGGTCTCTGGTACTAAAAAACTGCATTGTTGTCGCTCCTTTTTCGCCGTAGAACGTGCAAAGCACGCTCTTCTGCTGTGGCAGAGAAGCCCTCTGCCCGTACATTTTCCCACCGGGGCCGTTGCTTTACGTGAGAAAAGCGCCCCTTATAATATGTACCATCCAGCGCCCGCTGTCAAGAGGGAACACTTCTGCCACGTCAAATCGCACCGGTGCATCGCTCAGGCCATTCTGCTGCAGATAACACTGTGCTGCACGGATCAGGCGGCGCTGTTTGGGCCGGTCCACCGCTTCTGCCGGGCTGGCCAGAGAGCCTTCCGCACGGGTCTTGACCTCACAGATGACAATGGTCCCATCCGGCTCCTGCACCACAACATCCAGCTCACCCATCCGGGTGTGGAAGTTGTGTGCCAGCAGCCTGCAGCCCTGCTTCTGATACCAGCGGGCCGCAGCAGCTTCTCCCCTGCGCCCTGTCTCGGCGCGGTTCACTTTCCGTTCTCCGGCCAGTAGCCCTGCTTTTTGAGGAAGCTGCGGCGGTAGAACGGCTGGATGCCGTACTGGGCGATCAGCTCATAGTGGAGCTTGGTCGGGTAGCCCTTGTGCTTTGCCAGCTGATACTGCGGATACTGTCTGTCCAGTTCCAGCATATAGCGGTCACGGCTGACCTTGGCAAGGACGGATGCTGCGCCGATGCTGGCACTGGTGGCATCGCCCTTGACCACCGGCTGTGCCGGGACCAGCAGCCCTGCCGGGGTGCGGTTTCCATCCACGAGAACAAGGTTCGGCACGATGTCCAGCTCTTCCACAGCCTGCTTCATGCCGCCCATGGTGGCGTTGAGGATGTTGTCCCGGTCGATGATCTCCGGCCCCACAAAAACAATTTTGTAGGCCAACGCCTTTTCAATGATCTCATCAAACAGAGCTTCCCGCTTTTTCTCGGTAAGCTTTTTGGAGTCGTTGATGCCAAAGACCGGATTCTCCGGGTCCAGAATACAGGCCGCTACGCACACCGGGCCGCACAGAGGGCCGCGTCCGGCTTCGTCCACGCCTGCAAAGCAGCCATACTGACTGCGTACAGCGGCATCGTACTCATACAGCGGAGCCGAGATCTCCTCGTCGGAACGGCGCTTCATTCGTCATCCTCCTCGGCAAAATCAGCCAGATCATCCCGCTGCGGCGGACGCTCCAGCGAGATGCGGCCCCACTTGCAGGCGCGGAACTCGTCCACCAGCATAATGGCGCAGCGCTCGGTGTTCACCTCGCCGCCGCGCACCAGCAGACCGCGCTTGCGGCCGATGGCTTCCATCAGCTCGTAGGGCGGCAGGGCCAGCGTTTCGGCATCCAGCTTGTAGCGCTGGGCCACAAGGTCGGGGTAGTTGCGGCGCACCTCGTCCAGCAGGTTCATGGCCAGCTCTTCCACATCCAGAATATCATCCTTGATGGAGCCGATAAAGGCCAGATTGGACGCAATGGTCTTGGAGTCAAACTTCTTCCACAGTACGCCGGGCATATCCAGCAGATCAAATTTGTCGGTGCTGACCCACTGTTTGCCCTTGGTTACGCCCGGGCGGTCTGCCGCCTTGGCGCGGGCAGAGCCTGCAAAGGTGTTGATGAAGGTGGATTTGCCCACATTGGGGATGCCGCACAGCATCACCTGTGTTTTGGCACCGCCCATGCCGCGGTTCTGGCGGCGTTCCAGCAGGCCCGCCAGTTCTTTTTCAATGGCAGCCTTTACCGCATTGGCACCGCCCTTCTGCTTGGCGCTGATGGCCACACAGCCGGCATCTGCCGCACGGAAATACTTGATCCACTCTTCCGTTACAGCCGGGTCTGCCAGATCGGCCTTGTTCAGCGCGTATAGTTTCGGCTTGCGGGCCGTGATGCGCTCGATCTCCGGGTTCAGGCTGGAAAGCGGGATGCGGGCATCCAGCAGCACAAGGCTGGCATCCACGTGCTGGATCTCCTGCTCCATCATGCGCAGGGTCTTGGTCATGTGGCCCGGGAACCACTGAATATTGTACTGGTTTGCAAAGCGGGTATCCATTTCGTTCATTTTACCACCCCAAAATCTGTAAAGGGCATAAAGCACACAAGCACCTTGCCCAGAATATCCCGTTCATCGATGCAGCCCACATAGGTGGAACGGCTGTCCAGTGATTGGTTGCGGTTATCACCCATCACGAACACCGTGCCCTCCGGCACCGTATACGGGAAAGTTACATCATAGCCAAGATAGGTAGGCTCTGCAATGTAGTCCTCCTGCAAGACCTCGCCGTTCACCGCCACGGTGCCGGTCGCATAATCGATGGAGACCGTATCGCCGCCTTTGGCGATGACACGCTTGACCAGCGGTTTACCGTAGGAGGTATAGCTGTCCACAATGACCACGTCACCACGCTGCGGTGTATAGCCTGCTCCCCACACGATGAGCTTATCACCGTTCACCAGTGTGGGCACCATGGAGCTGCCGTCCACCTGAATGATGCGGAAGAAAAACGAAAAGATCAGCACCAGCACCAGCGCTGCCGAGATCAATGCCTCGTACCATTCCAGCAGGTTCTGCCCACGCACGGGCTTTGCCTGTTCCTGTTTTTCCATATCCGGTACACCTCACCTTCTGGTTTTACACTGCTGACCCGATTATACCGCAGCCGACAGGCTCTTCGCAAGAACGGTGCCTGCAAAAAGCCGCATTTTTTCCGAAATTTTGATAAAGAAAAAAGGGACAACAAGGTTGTCCCTTTTTTCCCGTTTCAAATCGGGGATGATCAAATATCGCTCTTGACCTTGGCAGCCTTGCCCGTACGACCACGCAGGTAGAACAGCTTTGCGCGGCGAACCTTGCCCTTGCGGACAACGGTGACCTTCTCAACGAAGGGGCTGTTGATGGGGAAGACACGCTCGATGCCGACACCGTAAGCAACGCGGCGAACGGTGAAGGTCTCAGCAACGCCGCCGTGCTTCTTTGCGATCACAGTGCCCTCAAAGGCCTGAATGCGC
Organism: Faecalibacterium taiwanense; assembly: GCF_036632915.2. Classification (NCBI taxonomy): domain Bacteria; kingdom Bacillati; phylum Bacillota; class Clostridia; order Eubacteriales; family Oscillospiraceae; genus Faecalibacterium; species Faecalibacterium taiwanense. The sequence continues at coordinate 1,702,229 of NZ_CP155552.1, forward strand.
TCACGGTCGCCTTCCTTGATACGAACATCAACGCGGACGGTATCGCCAACGTTGAACTGAGGCTTTTCAGCCTTGATGCTGCCTTCAGAAATAATCTTCAGTGCGTCCATTTTTGAATCCTCCATTTGTTTTTAGACGTTCATACACGGCACTTTGCCGTCAGAGGACCGCCCGTTTAATGATATTGTCATTAACCCCGCTGTGGTCTCAGCGGACACTAACGCCTAAATAGGATATCACAAAACCTGCGTGAATGCAAGCGTTCTGACCAAAATAAATGCAAAAATTTTCTGTTTTGCCCAACAGACGGTCTTTCACGCTCCGATCAGACAAACAGCTGCTTATCTGCCGTCAAAAACTTTTTGCGCAGGATGTTGGCGCTGACGGCAGGCAGGCCGAATTTTTCTTCCAGAAAGCCGGTCAGCAGCGAGGGGTTCAGGTTCAGTTCCTGTGCGGCCGGCATGCACAGATCAATGTGCAGGCTGTCCCCCTCCGTGGTGTACTCCACCTGCGGCGATGTAATCCTTCAGCTCAATGATCTTGTTGCCTTTTTTGCCGTGCTTTTCCACCGGAGCGCTTTCCAGCGCATTGTACGCATCCAGCGCCGCAGCCGCTGCCGCCGGGTAGGTGATGCGATAGCATGCGTAGGCAATGAGGTCCGCCTTCATCTGCACCGGGCCAACGTGCGTGATCACGATGCCTGCGGGCATGATGGCATTGAGGGCCGCTTTCCACTGCTCAAAATCCGGGGCTTCCGCTTCGGTCTTGACATCCACGCACTCGCACTCGCTCTCCTGCCCCAGCGAAAGCGGGCAGGCAAAGGTCATATAGATGTGGGGGTTGAAACCCAGCGTATGCCACACCGGCAGGCCGCTGCGCTTGAGCACCCGCTGCATCACCCGCTGCAGGTCCAGCAGGGAGATGTAGGAGGCCTCATTCTTTTTCTCAAACGAGATTCTGACTGTAATCAAAGCAGGGACCTCCTAACAGATGATTTGCGCCGCAGCCGTGGCAGGCACGGTTGCAGGGCTGGGTGGTCTGGGCGGCAAGAGCCTTTTGGTACTCCCGCACCAGATATTCGTGGGTAACACCGTAGTCCATATGGGACCAGGGCGTCACTTCGTCCAGACCGATGGGCCGCTGGCAATAGAATGCCGGGTCGATGCCCAAATCGGCAAAGGTCTGCAGCCAAGTATCGTACTTGAAGCACTCCTCCCAGCCGTCGAAGTAGCAGCCGCGCTTGTAGGCTTCCACAATGACCGGTGCCAGACGGCGGTCGCCCTTGGCGAACACGCCCTCCAGAAAGCTGGTGGTGCTGTCGTGATAGTTGACCTTGATCTTGCGGCTGCGCACACTTTCCAGCAGGTGCTTCTGCTTGGCGCGCAGCATTTCTTCAGTGTCCATGGGCACGAACTCAAACGGCGTATGGGGCTTGGGCACAAAGCAGGCACAGCTGATCGTCACCTGAACGCCCTTTCCCTTGCCGCGCTTGGGCAGAGAATAGTAAAGATCGACCACCTTCTGCGCCGTCTCTGCGATGCCCTCAATGTCCTCCATGGTCTCGGTGGGCAGGCCCATCATGAAGTAGAGCTTGACCGAGGTGTAGCCCGCGTTGAATGCAATGGTGCAGGTCTTTTCGATCTCATCCCATGTGACATTCTTGTTGATGACGTTGCGCAGGCGCTGGGTGCCGGCTTCGGCGGCGAAGGTCAGGCCGCTCTTGCGCACCTTGGTGGTCTTTTCAATGAGGCTCTGGGAGAAATTGTCCACGCGCAGCGAAGGCAGTGACAGACTCACATGCTCCTTGGGTGCCCACTCGTTCAAATCGTCCAGCAGCTCTTCCAGCTGGCCGTGGTCAGAGGTGGACAGGCTGGAAAGGCTCAGTTCTTCATAGCCGGTGTTGGCGCACAGCTCCTGCGCCGCCCTGTTCAGAAGGCCCGCGTCACGCTGGCGCATGGGACGGTACAGAAAGCCCGCCTGACAGAAACGGCAGCCACGCACACAGCCGCGCAGCACCTCAATGCTGGCGCGGTCCTGAATGGCACCCACCATGGGCACCACGAAATTCGTAGGCGGGGCAAACTCGTTCAGGTCCTTGATGATCGCCTTGGTGATGCGCGCCGGGATGCCCGGCTCATTGGGGGTGATGGCCTTGACCCGGCCATCTTCGTAATACTCCACATCGTAGAACGCCGGGATATAGACACCGGGGATCTTTGCAATGCGCAGCAGCAGCTCCTTTTTGGAGACGCCGCCCTCCTTCTTGGCCTTTTCGATCTCGGCGCAGATGCCGGGCAGCTGGTTTTCGCCCTCACCCAGCTGGACCACATCAAAAAAGTCCGCAATGGGTTCCGCGTTGCAGGCGCAGGGGCCACCCGCCACGATCAGCGGCCAGCTTTCATCGCGATCCTTGGAATAGAACGGGATGCCCGCCAGATCCAGCATAGCCAGAATATTGGTATAGGAAAGCTCGTACTGCAGGGTGAAGCCCACTGCATCAAAAGCGGTGAGCGGATCCTTGCTCTCCATGGTGTAGAGCGGCAGACCAAGACGCTCCATCTCGGCCTTCATATCCAGCCACGGCATAAAAGCACGCTCGCACCACCAGTTTTCGTGGCTGTTGAGCAGCTCATACAGGATCTTTTCGCCGAGGAAGGACATACCTACCTCATAGGTGTCCGGAAAGCAGAACGCAAAGCGGACATCCACTTTTTCTTTGTCCTTATATACACTGCCGGGTTCTCCGCCGGTATAACGACCAGGCTTCTGTACCCGTCCCAGTGCTTCTTTCAGTTTTGGATCAAACATCGAGTCCTCCAATAAACAGTCCATTTTTACACGTCATTTTATTGTACCCGAAATGAGCTGTTTTTTCAATCATTTCCCTTAAACTTTTTGCCTGCACGCCGCATTTCGCACAGGCAGGATGCCAGCTGCGCCCCATCCAGCGGTGGAACGGGCAGCAGATTGAATCCCCCGGTCAGCAGATTTGCCGCCCAGAAGGCACTGCCGCGGATGGTCAGTTCCTGTTCCAGCCGCAGCGCCCAGATGCCTGCCAGCATGAAATTGACCGCCGGGCCTGCAGCAGCCAGCCAAAAGAGCCGCCCCGGTGAAAGGCCCCGGGCCGGAGCGTCCATCCGCATACAAAAGCCGGTCATGGTCACCTCAATGACCGGAAAGCGGCGCAGAAACACACAATACACCAGAATGTGCCCGCACTCGTGCAGGAACGCCGCCAGCAACCCCAGCCGCAGAAAGCCGCTTGCATCAAAGTAGAGCAGAAAATACAGTGCGCTACACAAAAGCAGCGGGTCGCGGAACACCAGCGGCCCCAGCTGCCGGGAATCATGCAGCTTCATGAGGAAAGGCCCAGCGCATCCGCCGGGTCACAGGCTGTTCCCTGCCGGTACAGTTCAAAATGCAGGTGTGCTCCCGTAGCGCGCCCGCTGCGCCCTGCTGCGCCCAGCAGCTGCCCTGCTTCCACCACCTCGCCCGGGCGGACATAGGCGTACTGCAAATGGGCGTAAAGTGACTCGCTGCCATCTGTATGGAGAACACGCAGACAGGTGCCATAGCTTGTGCTGCGGTATGCCTGCACCACCGCACCGCCTTCCGCAGCAAGCACTTCTGTTCCCTCTGCACAGGCAAGATCAATGCCCTTATGGAACGTCCTTTCCCCGGTAAAAGGATCCTGCCGCCAGCCGTATCCGTCCGAAACACGGTACTGTGTGGTGTCCAGCGGGAAACAGAGCTTCCCCGTTTTTTTCTGCGCCCGCACCGGAAGCACCACGCACACCAGCAGTCCGGCTAAAACTGCCAGAAAAATCACCCTCCGTCTGGGCTGCTCCCTGCCGTGCCCGGCTCGTCCCCATCGCTTTGCCCGCACCTTCTGCCTCCCGCCTTCCGTTTGCTTTTTATTTATGCAGGCAAACACGCAAAAAGACCCGGCAGAGGGTTTGCTCTGTCGGGTCTTGCAAATATTATCTGCGTAACTTGAAAAAATCCAAAATCCGTTTCAGGCGGCTTCTGGGGGCGGGTGTCTCCACCACCACCGGCTTTATCGGCTTGGCTGCAGGGGCAGGCTGCGGCTCTGTACGCTTTTTATGATTGACCATCTGTTCCAGCTGGTCAAAGCGGTCGCCGCTTTCCGGTGCCGCAGCAGATTCCGGGTGAGAAACTTCTGCCTGTTTTGCAGCGGGAGCCGCTTCCGTTTTCGCAGGTTCTGGCTTTTCTGCTTCGGCAGAAGGTTCAGGCTGTTTTTCCTGCACAGCGGCAGAAAGCTTCCAAGGCTCCGGCTGCGTCCAGTCATTTTTCAACAGCTCATACATGCCCATCTGGCCGTTCACCAGTGCTTCGCCCTCAGCGGGCTTTACCTTCTGGTAGCTGCCGTCCGGGCGCATCTCGCGGGCATTGACATTATCCCGCAGCTGCAGCTGCAGAATGTCGGTAAGCTTCCGCACCAGCACGGGATCCTCCACGCGCACGCCCACCTCCACGCGGCACTCGGTGTTGCGGGTGAGGAAATCGCCGGATGCAATATAGATGCGGGTATGTGCACCATCGAAGAAGCTGTAAATGCGGCCATGCTCCAGATAACGACCCACAAGGCTGCGGATATGCAGGTTCTCCGTCTTGCCGGGCACGCCGGCGCGCACGCAGCAGATGCCGCGCACGATCATATCAATGCGCACACCGGCACAGCTGGCTTCCTGCAGCTTGAGGATGATATCCCGGTCGCTGATGGAATTGTTTTTCAGGATCATGGATGCCGGACGGCCCATGCGGGCGGCGGCAATGACACGATCCATCTCTTCCAGCAATACGCTCTTGAAGCGCAGCGGTGCTACCAGCATCCGGTCGCTCTCCTCAGTCAGCTTCTGCACAGCAAGGTTCTGGAACACATTGGAAGCTTCCTCGCCAATGCCATGGTCTGCCGTAATGAAGGAGTAGTCCGTGTAAAGCTCACTGGTCTTTTCGTTGTAGTTGCCGGTGCCGATCTGGGTGATATAAGAGTAGCCCTCTTTGCTCTTTTTGGTGATAAGGGTCAGCTTGGAGTGCACTTTGTAATCATCAAAGCCATAAATGACCGTACAGCCTGCGCTTTCCAGCTGCTTCGACCAGTCGATATTGTTCTGCTCGTCAAAGCGGGCGCGCAGCTCCACCAGCGCCACCACCTCTTTGCCGTTCTCAGCGGCTTCCATCAGCGCCTGCACGATCTGGGACTCCCGCGCCATACGGTACAGTGTCATTTTGATGGAAATGACCTCAGGATCATGGGCAGCCTTTTTGAGCATGGCAATGAAGGGCCGGATGGACTGGTACGGGTAGCTGAGCAGCACATCGTGCTTCTGCACTTCAGCGGCAAGGTCGTAGTCCGGCGGCGGCAGCATGGGCCGTGCAGCCGGGTAGAACAGTTCCGGCCGCCCCTCCGCTTCCATGCGGCCGGTGAGCTTGTAGAAAAAGCTCAGATCCAGCGGGCTTTTCTGCTCGAACACCCGTTTATGGGTGAGCAGCAGACGGTTGCACAGCAGGCGTTCTACCTCCGGGGCCGGAGCAGGCGTGATCTGCAGACGCACCGCAGCCAGCTTACGGCGGCGCTTGAGCAGCTCGGTCATGATCTCGCGGTAGTCGATATCATGATCCATCATGCCCTCTTTTACGTCGATATCCGCATTGCGGGTAACGCGGAAAAGACATTTTTCCTGAATCGTCTCTTTGCCAAAGATGCTGGCCGCAAAGTGCAGCACCAGCTCTTCGGTAAGTGCAAACTGCGTTTCGCCGTCTTTTTTTACAACGTGCATCCGTTCCATCTGGCTGGAAATGGGAATGATTCCAAGGCTCTGCCCTGCCGGGTGTTTTTCCTTGAGCAGAACGCCAAGGTAAATCTCCTTATTGCGCAGGAATGGGAACGGATGGCGGTTATCCACGATCTGCGGGCTGAGGATGGGGAACAGCTCCGTTTGGAAGTACTTCTTCCAGAAGTGCTCGTCCTCCTTGGACAAGTGGTCAAGATCCACCTTGCGCCAGCCGCACTCCGCCAGTGCTTCCAGCGCCTTTGCGTAGTATTTATCGCACTCCTCCTGCAGCTGTGCCGTTTTGGGCATGATGGCAGTCAGCTGTTCCGCCGCAGACATGTTGGTCTTGTTTTCCCTCTTGACCTTTTTGCCCTGTTCCTGTTCCAGATTGGCGCGCTCCTGCAGAGAACCCACGCGCACCATAAAAAACTCGTCCAGATTGGAACCGTAGATCGCAAGAAATTTGACCCGCTCTGCAAGCGGAACATTTTTATCCTTTCCCAGCGCAAGAACGCGCCGGTTGAAATCCAGCCAGCTCAGTTCCCGGTTGATAAAAATGGTATCGTCACTCATAATCATTCCCCTTTTTGCTGCGCCGGGCCGCCGGCTGCGGCTCAGCTCACGGTTGCCATTCCTGCCCAGGAATCCACAATGGTCTGTGTCAGGCCCGGAACATTGGCTGCATCTTCTACCCGTTCAAACGGGCCATTCTGCGTCCGGTAATCCAGAATCGTCTGTGCGCGCTTTTCCCCTACGCCCGGCAGTGTGCACAGCGCAGAGAGATCGGCAGTGTTCAGATCCACCAGCACATACTGTTCCAGCCCGGTCGTATCCGGCAGGACCTGCGGTTCGGTAGCCTGCAGCGGCACGGCAAAGCCAAAGGCCAGCACTGTGCACAAAACCACCGCCGCCAGCGACAGCGCAAGAAAGAGTTTTTCCTTCTTTTGCAGGACCAGAAGATGCGTTTCTCTCATTGTACCTGACTTTCCTCCAAAAAGAAAGGCTTCTGCGAAAGAATTTGCAGAAGCCTTGCACAAATTTTACGCCAAATTTTCAGCATCCCGCACCATACGGTACAGCACTTCCACTGCAGAACCTGCCGCAGCATCGGTCAAAGTGACCTTTTGGGCAGCAAGACGCAGCTCAGCCGGGGCATCCGCAGCTGCGGTGCTCTGGCTGGAAGCGCGCACCATGTCCAGCATAGGCAGCCCTCCGGCAAGTACTAGCACATCTTCCGGGTCGATGCCCACCGGCATACACACGGCATCCAGCATTTCACGGCCGGAGACGGTTCTGGGGGTCAGGATCAGCGTATCCGCTGCGGCACGCTCGCCCAGCAGCACCGCTGTGCGGTCGCCCAGAGATTTTTCCAGCAGCGAGATCATGGGCACTGCCTTGCTGTCCTGATACAGCAGCACCCGCAGCACTTCTTCCCCCTTGATGTCTGCCGCGTTTGCCAGCAGATAAGGGGTCCATTCCTGCCGCAGATGACGTTCCAATGCCTCGCTCATGCGCAGCACGCGGGTAGTACCGTCGGTCATCTGCAGGGCAATGCCCACGCCCTCTGCCACCGGCAGGCGGGCGAACAGGTCGGCATCCTGCCCGGCAAAGGTGCACAGCGGCTGGCGGGTGCCATCGGAAAAATGGTAGGCCATGGCACCGCCGCACACCAGCGCAGGAGCGCTGAGCCGTACACTGCCCAGAATGGACCGCACTGCCCGCGGCGTGCGCTGGGAAAACACCGTAAAACGTCCGCCGCGGCGGACGAACAGCTGCAGCACATCCCGCACCACCTGCGTCAGGTTGCCGTCGGCACCCAAAAGCAGATGGTCCAGATCACACAGTACAAGCGTTGAAGAAAGATGGTTCATACCGTTCCCCTCCTGAGCGTTGCAAGAAAATGAGTGAAGTATTCCGGCAATTCCGAATCGAACCGCAGATGTTCGCCGGTGATCGGGTGCACAAAGCCAAGCGTTTTGGCGTGCAGGCACTGGCCGTGCAGACTGGTGATGCAGTTGTGCGGGCCGTACACCGGGTCGCCCGCCACCGGGTGCTGGATGGATGCCATGTGCACGCGGATCTGATGGGTGCGGCCGGTCTTCAGGCGGCATTCCAGCATGGTAAAGTTGTTCAGCCGTTCCAGCACCTGATAGCCGGTATAGGCATATTTGGTGTGCGGCTCACTGGCCGGGTAGACCGCCATCTTTTTGCGGTCGGTCTTGCTGCGGCCCAGATTGCTTTCCACAAAGCCCTCATCTTGTGCAAAGCCGCCGTACACGATGGTGCGATACGCGCGCTCCACACTGTGCACCGCCATCTGTTGGGAAAGGCCGATGTGCGTTGCATCGTCCTTTGCCACCACCAGCAGGCCGCTGGTGTCCTTATCGATGCGGTGCACGATGCCGGGGCGGATCTCGCCGCCGATACCGGACAGGCTTCCCTTGCAGTGCCACAGCAGCGCGTTCACCAGCGTGCCGTCCGGGTTGCCGGGAGCTGGGTGCACCACCATGCCTTTGGGCTTGTTGACCACCAGCAGATGCTCGTCCTCATAGACGATTTCCAGCGGGATGTCCTGCGGCACGGCCTCAATGGGCTTTGCGTCCGGAATTTCCAGAACGATGGTGTCGCCCGCCTTGAGCTTCAGGCTTTTGGCAACCAGCCTGCCGTTGCACAACACATGACCGTCGGCCACCAGCGCCTGCAGAGCAGACCGGGAAAGGCCGGTGTCCTCGCCGCTCAGAAAGCGGTCGATGCGCTGGCCTGCCGTCTCCTGCTCCACCACAAATTCACGCTGTTCCATGGCTCACTGCTCCTTCGGGGACTGCCCGTTCTCAGCGTGCAGCTCTTCCAGAAAAATTACCAGCACCCAGAGGCCCACGCCCACACACACGCAGATATCCGCAAAATTGAACACCGCAAACTGCATGAACAGCAGATTGATGTAGTCCACCACCTCGCCGTTGAGCACACGGTCGATCAGGTTGCCGATGCCGCCGGCAAGGATCAGCAGTAGCGCAGCCTGCTGCAGGTATCTGCCGCGGCTGCGGAAGAACAGCCCGTAGGCCACAAAGATCAGCGCTATGCTGGTAGCGATGATGAGGAACAGCTGCTTGCCGCTGAGCAGGCTGAACGCCATGCCCGGGTTGAGCACGAACCGCAGCTCCACCACATGGGGGATCAGCGGCATTGCACCAATGGGCTGCAGCACATTGGTGGCCCACAGCTTGATGGCCTGATCGATGCCAATGAGTGCCGCAGCCGCGAGCAGATTAAAAACAACAAATGCCATAGGATACTCCCAAAATCATTCAGTATAAAAAACGGCGCTCCCCGGTATAAGGGAGCGCCGCCCTTTAAAACATTGTTTTATGCGGAACGCTTAGGCTTCCACAACGCTGGCGCAGCGTGCGCACAGGGTGGGATGTGCGGCATGGCTGCCGATGGAAGAAGAATACTTCCAGCAGCGTTCGCACTTTTCGCCGGTGGCATGTGCAGCAGCAACGCCCAGGCCTTCAACAGCACTTGCAGCGCCGCCTTCGCCCTTGACCAGCTCTACCTGAGAGACGATCATCAGGTCGGCCAGCTCGTCCATGGGGATGCTGTTGAGCAGGCTGTACACAGTATCATTGCAGTACAGGGTGACGGCAGCCTCCAGAGAAGCACCGATGACCTTTTCGGCACGGGCCTGCTCCAGGACCTTCTTCACCTCATCACGGACGGCGATCAGCTGTGCCCACTTTGCCTTGAAGGCTTCATCGGCGGCATACTGGCCGGCCTTGGGCATCTCCTCAAAGACAACGTACTTGTTCATGCCCTCAGTCTTGGGCATGAAGTCCCAGATCTCCTGACTGGTGAAGCACAGGATAGGAGCAATGATCTTGTCCAGAGCTACAAGGATCTTGTACATGGTGGTCTGAGCAGCCTTGCGGCCTGCGCCGTTGGTGCAGTACAGGCGATCCTTGGTCACATCCAGATAGAAGTTGGACATTGCAACAACGCAGAAGTTGTACACTGCATGATAGACCTTGTTGAAGTCGTACACAGCGTAGCCTGCGCTGGTGTTGACCATCAGGTCATCCAGAGCAGCCAGTGCCCAGCGGTCGATCTCCTGCAGCTGATCGTCAGCCACACAGTCGGTGTTGGGATCAAAGCCGTCCAGATTGCCCAGAATGAAGCGGGCGGTGTTGCGGATCTTGCGGTAAGCCTCGCTCAGCTGCTTGAAGATGTTCTTGCCGGCACGCACATCCACGGTGTAGTCGGAAGAAGCCACCCACAGACGGATGATATCAGCGCCGTAGTCCTTGATGATCTCGCTGGGCTCCACGCCGTTGCCGGCGCTCTTGTGCATCTGCTTGCCCTGCTCATCCACGACCCAGCCGTGGCACAGAACAGACTTATAGGGTGCGCAGCCCTTGCTTGCAACGCTGGTCAGCAGACTGGACTGGAACCAGCCGCGGAACTGGTCGCCGCCTTCCATATACATATCAGCCGGGAAGCGCAGTTCCGGACGCTCCTCCAGCACAGCGGCGTGGGTGGAGCCGGAGTCGAACCAGACATCCATGATGTCGGTGTCCTTGGTCCACTCGGAAGCACCGCACTTTTCGCACACTTCGCCTGCGGGGATGATCTGCTCGGCTTCGTACTTATACCATGCATCGGAACCTTCCTTGCGGAACAGGTCGCTGACAGCCTTGATGGTGGCATCGGTGATGTGGTAGGTGCCGCACTTCTTGCAGTAGAATGCGGGAATGGGCACGCCCCAGGTGCGCTGGCGGCTGATGCACCAGTCGTTGCGGTCGCGCACCATGCCCTTCATGCGGTCATGGCCCCAATCCGGCATCCAGGTAACGGTGTCGATGGCCTTGTAGACATCCTCGCGGAACTTTGCGATGGAGCAGAACCACTGTTCCGTTGCACGGAAGATGATGGGGTGATGGCAACGCCAGCAGTGCGGGTACTGATGCTTGATGTGCACCTGACCCATGACAGCACCGGACTCGGTCAAATCGGCCAGAATGGTCTTGTTGGCAGCCCACACGCGCTGACCTGCATACTTACCGGCCAGCTCGGTCAGATAGCCGCCATCGTCCACGGGGACGGTGATGGGCACCTGCGGATACTTCTGGCAGACGTTGAAGTCGTCCACGCCGTGGCCGCCTGCGGTATGGACGCAGCCGGAACCGCTTTCCAACGTGACGTGATCGCCCAGAATGACCCAGCCTTCCTTGGGCAGGTAGACGTGGTTGTAGCGCATCAGCTCGAACTCGGTACCGGGGACCGGCTCACCCACGATCTCGTAGTTCTCGATGTGGCAGGCATCCATGACGCTCTTGACCAGTTCGGTGGCCATGATGTGGAATTCATCGCCGATCTTGACGAAGGAGTACTCGAACTGGCCGTTCAGGCAGATCGCCTCGTTGGCGGGCAGAGTCCAAGTGGTGGTGGTCCAGATGACGAAGTAGGTCTTGTCCATCGGGATGCCGTGCTTTGCCAGCACACCGTTGGGGTCCTGAGAGACGTGGAAACGCACGAAGATGGAATCGCAGTCGTCCTCGCCGTACTCGATCTCGGCCTCTGCCAGAGCCGTGCGACAGTCCGGGCACCAGTACACGGGCTTCAGGCCCTTGTAGATGTAGCCCTTCTTTGCCATCTCGCCAAAGATCTCGATCTGGCGTGCCTCGAACTCAGGCTTCAGGGTCAGATACGGATGTTCGAAATCGCCGATAACGCCCAGACGCTTGAACTGGTCGCTCATGATGTCGATGTGCTCGGTAGCAAACTTTTCGCAGATCTGGCGCAGTTCCAGCTTGGAAATGTCCTTCTTCTTATCACCGACGGAGGACAGAGCCTTCAGCTCGATTGGCAGGCCGTGGGTATCAAAGCCGGGCACATAGGGAGCCTGGAAACCCTCCATGTTCTTATCGCGGATAATGATATCCTTGATGATCTTGTTCAGGGCAGTACCCATGTGGATATTACCGTTTGCGTACGGAGGGCCGTCGTGCAGGATGAACTGCGGCTTGCCCTCGTTGTGCTTCATGAGCTGATTGTACAGGTCGTTGTCGTCCCAATCCTTCAGCATGACCGGCTCCTTCTTGGGCAGGCCGGCACGCATTTCAAACAGGGTCTTGGGCAGGTTCAGAGTACTATCGTACTGCGATTTGTTCTTAGCCAATGGTTTACACTCTCCTCTACATTTCCTTATGGGGTTGCCTTACTCGCTGAACTTGATACCCTGAAAAGCATCGTAGTCCGGCTCGTCCGGCTTAAAATCAGCAGGAGGCGCGGGCGGCGGGTCCAGCTTGAGCTGGCTCTCATCCTTTGCCCAGAAATCCTCGCTGCTGTCAGCTGCCTTGTCGTCGTCATTTTCAACAACGGCAGCAGGTTCTGCATCTTCCTGTGCGGGCTGTGCAGGCTCTGCTTCCGGCTCCTGCACGTCCGCTGCCTGCGGCTGGGCTGCAGCGGCAGGCTCACTTTCCTCTGCAGCAGGCTCTGCCTGTTCGGCATCCTGTGCAGCCGTTTCCTTCTGGAACTCCGGCAGACGGCTCAGCGACTCCACATGGCTGCGGTACAGGTTGAGCACATCAGACTTGAAGCGGGTCACTTCCAGACGCACGCGGTCATACTCGCGCTCCTCTGCAAGGCGCTTCTCGTTTGCTTCGTTCTCGATCTCGTCTGCACGGTCGTTTGCCTTCTGCAGCAGTTCGTTGGCATCGCGGATGATATCATCACCGCGCAGATTTGCACGATGGATGATCTCTTCTGCTTTCTGGTTTGCTTCGCGGATGACATTTTCGCCCATGCGCTGTGCATTGATCAGCGCGCTCTTGAGCATTTCACCATCTGCCTCAAAGCTCTTCAGTTCATCGTGCAGCTTCTGGTTTTCAGCAGTCAGGTCCGCAATCTGCTTGCGAAGCTGTTCCGCCTGCGCATCGTCTTCCCGCAGCTGTTCTTCCACCTTATCCAGAAAACGGTCTACGTCCTCTGTGCGGTAGCCGCGGAGGTTTTTCTCAAATTGCACAGAACGGACATCCTGCGGAGTCAGCATAGTCATTTCCTCCCGTTGCTTTTAATATTGAAAAAATTCGATGATTGACCGATCTTTTCTGCTTTTGCCGGGCAGTGCAGTCAGGTTGAAGCGGCCCTTGCCGCGCACCGTGAACACATCGCCCTCATATACCTGCGCATGAGGTTTATCCGCCGGCAGGTGGTTGATCTCCACCCTGCCCGCCTCGATCAGTTCCGAAGCCTGTCCTCGGCTGCAGTGCAGCATAGCTGCCAGCACAGCGTCCAGCCGCAGGGACGATACCGTTGCACTGTGCATCTCACGCTCCGCCTGCGGAAACTGCGGCACCTCGTCCAGCGTCAGCAGTTCCGTGGTCAGCTCCGTGTGCCCAGCCTGAAACAGTTCCCGGCAGATCAGCTGTGCTGCCGGTTCCAGCGCAAACACATAAGCTGTGCCCGGCTGATCCTCCGGCAGAACGATATCTCCCAGCGCCTCGCGCCGCAGCTCAAGGCCCATCAGACTGCCCAGGTAATCCTTGTGGGCGGGCAGCGCAGCCCCCGCCTGTGCACAGCATTGCAGCCGCACACAGCAGATGGGTGCTTCGCCGCAGCTGTACTCCGGCTCGATACAGAGCACCCTGCGCTCCGCATTCAGCCAGCCGCCCTCAAACCGGAAGCCCTCCTGCACACCGGCACGGCCCAGTGCCGCGCGGGCCAAGTCTTGCTCGCGGTCACTCAGGAAAGCCGAATACCGCGCAATGTCCCGGGAAAAGGCCGTGTGGGCCAAGTCCTCGATATGGCGCATGAGATAGCGTTCTTCATCGGTACGCGCAGGGATGAACCCGCGCGCCGCCTTGGGCTGCGGATCAATAGAACGCGCCATTGTTCTCCAGCTCGTCCAGCAGATCACCCATGATATCCACGTTGTACGGAGTGATGATGAAGGTGCTGTTGGCCACGCGCTTGATCTGGCCATTGTTTGCATATGCAACACCGGACAGGAAATCCACCAGACGGCGGGACACTTCCTTGTTGGTGGACTCCAGATTGAGCACCACGGTGCGCTTGTTGTTCAGGTGGTCAGCAATGGTACTGGCATCCTCAAAACGCTCAGGCTTGACCAGAACGACCTTGAGCTGAGTGGTGGCATTGATGTTGACCACCTTGCCGTTCTTCTTGGCACCCTCAACAGGCTCTTCATTTTCGTCGTCAGCACCAAGGCCGATGCCATTGTTATTGTTTACCATCTGGGGGCCATCGTCAATGTACTGATCCTCGTAATCGTCTTCCTGGTCAAACAGACCTTTCTTAATGCTGTCAAGCAAAGACATACAATCTGCTCCTTTCATTCGGGCAGCATGGCGCTGCCTGGCGTTCTTTGCAAATAGATGCAAATAATAGCTTTATCTATTATCGGATTTTTTGCCTCAGATGTCAATAACTACAAAAGCTTTCCATCATACAAATTTTGTCCGGAAACGATTATTTCGTCATAAAGCCTCACCTTGCTGACCGAGCCCTCGGTCCCTTCGGGCAGAACAAGGATGTAATCGCCGTCCGTGATGAGGGGATGGTCTGCGTCCACCGGGTCGATCGGGCAGAAGCGGGCAATGTTGCCAAGTTTCACGTACACACCTGGAATGTAGTTTTCGCCCTGCGTTTGTGCCTCGGTGCCATCCTCTTTTAAATAGTGCACAGCCGCAGCAGGCACCCGCAGGCCGCTGCGCTCTCCTACCGAGATGCGTGCTGCAGCCCGGTTCAGGCAAAGCACATCGCCGTTGATGGAGTTGCAGGCAAGCACAAAGCGGGCAAGGCCGCTGTCCTGATCGATCTCCACCTCGGTGACGGTGGCCTTGAGGCTGTTTTCCACCTGACCCGGGAAGCTGATCTCCACCGCTGTGCTCAGCGGCTTGCCGTTCTGACCCAGCAGCTTTTCGCCCTGCTTTGCAGTGCACACGCCCACATAGCGCCATGTGAACCCTGCCACGATCTTACCGGCGCAGCCGTCCAGTGCCAGCACTGGGTCGGACTGCAGATAGCCCTGCAGCTCCTGTGCGTTCAGTGCAAGGATATCATCGGCACTGGCATTGAGCCGTCCGCTGCTGGAAGAGCGCACAAAATAGCCGGTCTGCGGTGCAGTGATCTGCGCCGGGCTGCCCAGCTGCGCCTGCACGCTCTGGGACTGCTGGACCAGCGCAGTGATCTGATCGGTAAAGTTTGCAGCTTCGCCCGTTACCACCCAGAGCTTGTTCTGGGCCAACAGGTAGGCATTGGCATCATCATCCACCGCTTCATAATCGCTGTCGTCCAGCGTATCCAGCAGGTCATACAGCGCAGAAGAACGTTCTTTTAAAAGGGTATCCAGCTGCAGCGCAGAAGTGTTCTGCGATTTCTGCAGCAGGTTGATCTGATCATTCAGCTGGTTCAGCTGCAGGCGCAGCGAAGCCTGCGAAGCGTTGCTGTACACCTCTGCCACTGCGGTGCCCGCTGAAACGCGCTCGCCGTCGGCAGCAAGATATCCAAGGTTTCCGCTGCCTGCCACATAGCTTTCGTCGAACAGCAGAACTCCGTCGGCTTCCACCGTATCCGAAATGACCGCAGGCAGCGCAGTCTCATAAACATTCTGCGGGAACAGGATATGTGCGGCCTGATACACCACATAAATTGCTGCCAGCAGCAGAAACGCGATCAGCACGCCTGCCAGAGTGGTAAGCACATGCGGCGCATGGCGTTCCTTCTGGGTCTCATCCGGCATATCGATCATCCTTTCGCTAAAAATTCGCTAGTTTTGCGGATGGCAGTCTGCACTGCATCCGGTGCACCGGCATCCAGCCAGACCACATCGTCCATATGGCGGAACCAGGTCAACTGGCGCTTGGCATAGTTGCGGGATGCCTGCTTGAGCTTTTCCGTGCAGGCTTCCAGTGGAGCTGTCTGCTCAAAATACGGAAAGAACTCCTTGTATCCGATGGCCTGCGCTGCCGTGCGGAAGCTTTCCCGGTTCTGCCAGACATGCTCCGCTTCCTTTATAAGGCCCGCTTCCAGCATTTTGTCCACACGCAGGTCAATGCGGCGGTAAAGTACCGCGCGCTCTGGGAAATCCAGACCGAGGATCAGGCTGCGGTAGGGCCGCTCCGGTGGGAGAGACTCCGCCTTCTGTTCGCTCAGCTTTTTGCCGGTGGCACGATAATGTTCGAGTGCGCGCAGCACCCGCACCTGATTGTTCGGGTGGATAGCCGCAGCAGCTTCCGGGTCGGCCTGCTTCAGTTCTTCGTACATGGCAGCACCGCCTTTTGCAGCCAGTTCCGCCGCCAGTTGCTCCCGCAGACCGGCAGGTGCTTTTTCCTCTGTAAAGCGCACCCCATACAGAAAGCTCTGAACATACAGCCCTGTGCCGCCCACAAGGATGGGCAGCTTCTTCCGGGCAGAGATCTCTTCTTCCAGCTTTCCGGCCATGGCGGTAAAGTCTGCCACGCTGAAAGCCTTGTCCGGTGTAAGGATGTCCACGCCGTGATGCGGGATACCGCAGGTCTCCTCCGGTGTCACCTTTGCCGTGCCTATGTCCAGACCTTTATAGATCTGCATGGAATCACAGCTGATGACCTCGCCGGAAAAATGTTTTGCAAGTTCTACGCCCAGCGCTGTCTTTCCGGTTGCGGTAGGGCCGACGACGGCCACCACGGGATGTTTATACGATGCGTCCAAACTGCTTTTCCAGCTCCTTCCGGGTCAATTTGAGTACGCAGGGGCGGCCATGCGGGCAGAACGGCGGCACCTCGCCGGAAAGGATCTTTTCGGCCAGCGCCAGCAGTTCCTGCGGCGAGGACTTGTCCCCCGCCTTGATGGCCGCACGGCAGGAGATAGAATGCAGCACCCACTCGGTGTGCTCGTTCAGCGCATCATGGCCGCCCTTGAGCAGCTTATTTGCGATCTCCACCAGCAGGCTTTCGGCATTCTGCGGCTCCACATCTGCGGGCACCGCGCGCAGCACCACGGTATTGCCGCCAAAGTCCGCGATCTCAAGGCCCGCATTTTCCAGCAGAGGAATGTTATCCAGCAGGGCCTGCTTTTCCTCCGCAGCAAGGTCGATGGCAGCAGGCTCCAGCAGCATCTGGCTGGGCACATTGCCATAGTTCGCGGCTAGTTTTTCGTACAGCTGGCGCTCGTGGGCAGCGTGTTTATCGATCAGGCACAGCTCGTCGCCGCGTTCTGCAAGGATATATGTTCTGAACACCTCGCCCACATAGCGCAGCGGTTCCGGCTGATCCGCCGTCGGATCAAAGTTCATCTGTTCCGGCTCGGCCAGTACAGTTTCCTGTTCTGCCGCTTCCGGCGCATCCGGTTCTGTTTCTGCACAGGGTGCACTCTCAGGTTCTTCCTTTGGTGCTTCCTGCGCAGGGTTCCACGCTGCCATATGGTCCTGAGACGAATGCAGTTTTGTCTCACCAAATTCCGGTTCCACATCCAGCTGCGTTTCACTTGCCGCCGCACGGAACGGCTCTGGTGCCTTTGTCGTTTCCAGCTTCGGGCTGTGAAGGGTCACGAATGGATCCAGCATATCCTCGTTCTGAGCACTGCCTTTCCAGCGCGGCACACTGGGTGCTGTCGGTATTTGCATTGCAGCAGCCGGGGCAGGCTGCTGCGGTGCTGCGGCGGGTTTTGCCGGTTCCCAATGCTGCTGTGGCAGAACGCCCGGGTCTGCCTGTCCCCGAATGATCGCAGAAAGGCCTGTAAAGTTATTGTTCTTTACATCATTTTTGATTATATCAGCGTCTTTTTTTGAATTTTCAGCTTTTTCTTCTTCTTTGTCCGCTTCAAAGGTAAAAAGCCGTTCACCAGTGCCGGGCTGAGCCAATGCCAGCTTGACGGCATGATACACCACATCAAAAACATCATTTTCGCGGGCAAAGCGGGCTTCGATCTTGGCCGGATGCACATTGACATCCACAAGGTCGGCCGGCATTTCCAGCAGCAGAATGCCGCCCGGGAACTTGCCCTGCATCATGGTACCCTTGAACGCCATCTCCATACCGGCCATCATGGTGCGGTTGCGCACATAGCGGCCATTGATGTAAAAATGCTGCATGCTTCGGCTGGCGCGGCAGCTTTTGGGCGGGGTAATCAGACCGGTGATGCGGTACACGCCCTCCTGATTTTTCAGCTCAATGAGGTCCCGGCTGAACTCCCGGCCCAGCACCGCATAGGCTGCACCGCGCAGCTGGCCGTCGCCGGGCGTGACATACTGCAGCTTGCCCTCACGGATGAACTTGACGCTGACTTCCGGGTGGCTGAGCGCTACATGGGTAACTGTATCCGACACAAAGGTGCCCTCGGAGGAGTCCTTTTTGAGGAACTTCATGCGGGCAGGCGTGTTGTAAAACAGATCCTTTACCCGGATGGTGGTGCCCACAGCTCTGGCACCCGGCTCACGGGAGACCTCTTCCCCGCCCTCAATGCGGTAGACCGTGGCAAACTCGTCCACCTCTGTTCGGGTGGTCAGCTCTACACGGGCCACGCTGGCAATGGATGCCAGTGCTTCACCGCGGAAGCCAAGCGTATGGATGTTGGTCAGATCGTCCGGTGTTTCAATTTTGCTGGTGGCGTGGCGGATAAACGCCGTGGAGATATATTCTGCCTCGATGCCGGTGCCGTTATCGCTGATCTCGATCAGCTTGACGCCGCCGGATTCAATGCTGACGGTCACCTGCGTGGCACCGGCATCAATGGAGTTTTCCAGCAGCTCCTTAACAACGGATGCCGGACGCTCGACCACCTCACCGGCTGCGATCAGCTCGGCTGTGTGCTTATCCAGAACATGGATCACTGCCATGGTGTTTTCCCTCCTTGTATGGTCTGGGTCAGGTAGAGCAGTTTCATCTGTTCAGGCTGCCCTTCAGGGTCTTTTTCAGCTCGTAGAGGAAGTTCAAAGCCTCAATGGGGGTGAGTGTTTCCACATCCAGAGCTTCCAGCTTGTCCATCATCTCGCTGGGCACAGCCGGAGAGTTATACTCCTGCAGGGCATCAAAATCCATCTGCTCTACTTTATTTTTAGGTGCAGTTGCTTCCAGCGCGCGCAGCACCTCATGGGCGCGGCGGGTCACACTGCCGGGCAGGCCTGCCAGCTTTGCCACCTCGATGCCGTAGCTGTCATCCGCCGGGCCGCGCACGATGCGGCGCAGGAAGGTGATGTCCTCGCCGCGTTTTTTTACTGCAATATTGTAGTTTTTTACGCCGTCCACGCCGCCTTCCAGCTCGGTCAGCTCGTGGTAGTGGGTGGCAAACAGAGTCTTGCAGCCAAGGCCCTTGGCGGGGTCTGCAATGTGCTCCACTACGGCGCGGGCAATGCTCATACCGTCAAAGGTGGAAGTGCCGCGGCCGATCTCGTCCAGCACCACAAGGCTTTTGGCGGTGGCATTTTTCAGGATCTCCGCTACCTCGGTCATCTCCACCATAAAGGTGGACTGACCGGCAGACAGGTCGTCCGACGCACCGATGCGAGTGAAAATGGCATCCACCACACCCACATGGCAGCTGGAAGCCGGTACAAAGGAGCCGATCTGCGCCATCAGCGCGATCAGTGCATTCTGGCGCATGTACGTGGATTTACCTGCCATGTTGGGGCCGGTGATGATCAGGCAGCGGTCTGCACCACAGTTCAGGGTGGTATCATTGGGTACAAACAGGCTGCCTTTCAGCATCTGCTCCACCACAGGGTGACGGCCCTCGGTGATGGTCAGCTCGTCACTGTCGTCCACGATGGGACGGCAGTAGTTGTTTTCCGCTGCCACCTGCGCCAGCGCCGTGAGCACATCCAGCTGGGCCACCGCATTGGCCGTGCGCTGGATGCGGTCCAGCTGAGCGCTGATGCTTTCCAGCAGTTCGCTGAACAGGCGGTGCTCCAGCGTGATGAGCCGTTCGTGGGCACCTAAGATCTTGCTCTCCAGCTCTTTCAGTTCCTGCGTGATGTAGCGTTCGCCGGAAGTCAGGGTCTGCTTGCGGATGTAAGTCTCCGGCACCATGCTCTTATAGGAGTTGCTTACCTCGATGAAGTAGCCAAACACATGGTTATAGCCGATCTTCAGCTTGGGGATGCCGGTCTCCTGCCGCAGGCGGGCTTCCAGCTGCGCCAGAACGCCCTTGGTATTGTCGCGGATGGAACGCAGCTCGTCCACCTCGGCATGGTAGCCTTTGGCAATGACACCGCCATCCTTGAGGGTAGAGGGCGCTTCCGGGTCCACCGCCGCATAAATACGGGCCTTGATGTCCTCCAACGGATCGATCTGTACTGCCAGTTCAGCAAGCTCCGGGCAGCCGCAGGCCTCAGCCAGCCTGCGCAGGCCGGGCAGCCGGTCGCAGGTCTGGGCCAGCGTATAGATCTCCTTGGGTGTGGCAGAGCCGTAAACCGTGCGGGTCATCAGGCGTTCCATATCCGCAATGTAACCCAGCTCTTCGGTCAGGTCGCCGCGGGCCATGGTCTGCTTGACAAGGCTCTCCACAGCGTTCAGGCGGTGGTTGATGAGTGCACTGGAAATAAGCGGCTGCTCGATCCAGCTGCGCAGCATACGCTTGCCCATGGATGTACTGGTCTTATCCAGCACCCAGAGCAGCGTGCCCCGCTTTTCGCGGCCGCGCAGCGTCTCGGTCAGCTCCAGATTGGCGCGGGTCACGGGCGAAAGACGCATGAACTGGGCCTTATTATAGGTTATGACCGTTTTCAGACGTTCCACGCCCTTGATCTGGGTATCGTGCAGATATTCCAGCAGTGCCGCCATGGCAAAGCGCACAAGGCCGTCCGCTGCAATGCCGGTGGTCTGCGCCCAGTCGCGGCCAAACTGGTTTTCCAGCGATGCCGCCACAAGGCCCGGTGCATAGCGCTCCTCTTCGATCAGCTCCACCGAACAAGTCATATTCTTTTTGATGTACGCCGTCACCTCGCGGCAGTCCAGCAGACCCGGATTCATCAGTACTTCGCTGGGATGGTAGCGGCACAGCTCCGTAATGACCGCCGGGGCGATCTTGTCTGCATTCAGCTCTGTGATATGGGCCGTACCGGTAGAGACATCCGCAAAGCACAAACCTGCTTTCTTTCCTTTGAGGAAGATACTGGCAATGTAGTTATTGCGGTCATCCTGCAGCATACTGCTCTCAATGACCGTGCCGGGTGTGACCACGCGGATGATGTCCCGCTTGACAAGGCCCTTGGCCTTGGCCGGGTCTTCCACCTGCTCACAGATGGCTACTTTGTAGCCCTTGGCGATCAGCCGCGCCACATATCCCTCGTAGCTGTGGAAGGGCACGCCGCACATGGGCGCTCGCTCTTCCATGCCGCACTGCTTGCCGGTCAGGGTCAGGTCCAGTTCCTTGGATGCCGTCAGGGCATCGTCAAAGAACATCTCATAAAAATCGCCGATGCGGTAAAACAGAATTTCGTCCTTATGTTGTTTTTTGATCTCAAGATATTGCTGCATCATGGGCGACAGCTCTGCCATGGTTTACCCTCTCTCCCGTTCTATGGTTCTGTGCACAAGTTTGCGGCTTGTAACCGCTTTTGCAAACAAAACGCGGTCTGTTTTGCACAGCCGCGTTTTGTTTTTGCCGGTTTTAGTGGCAGCCGCCGCAGGTGGAGCAGCTGCCGGTGCAGGAAGCAGAAGGCTCCTGTACCGTCATGGGGTCGCCGCCATTCATGGCAGTGTTGATGATGGCATCGATATAGTTCACGAGGTTCTCGCAGTCACGCTTGGCCTCGTTGTAAGCCACCATGCCCTCGTTGCCCATGATCTGGCCGTACAGGCTGTTCACCTTTTCGTTCAGTTCGGCGATGCGGGCATCGTTGCGCTCGCTCTTGCCGATCTCATTGTTCAGATCCATGCGGGCGAGGTTGAACTCGCCGATCAGGTTCTGCAGCTCTTCGTCCTTATCGTTTGCCTTGCGGGTCTGATCCAGAACGAGGTAGCGGCTATCGGTCTGCAGCGCAACGGCTGCGCGCTTGAAAAGATCAATGCAATCCATTTGAATGGTCTCCTTCTTATTTATACGTTCAGGGGCACTGCCCCGGAATCACTCAGGCAAGCTCACCCAGCAGCACAGTCGCCCGTGCGCCCGTGAGATGTACGTTGGCATAGCTGCCCATCAGGGAAGCATCTGCCGTGAACTCCACCGTCAGGTTGTTGTCCAGACGGCCGGAGAGGGTGCCCTCATTGCGGCCAAAGCCCTCTACCAGTACCTTCACAGTCTGGCCAACCTGCGCCTTGACCAGCGCCATGGCGATCTCGTCCTGCAGCTTGAGCAGGCGGGTCATGCGGTCGGTCTTTTCCTTGCGGGGGGTGGGGTCCGGCATATCGGCGGCCTTGGTGCCGGTGCGCTTGGAGTAGATAAAGGTGAACAGCTGCATATAGCCCACCTTCTGCACCAGTTCCAGCGTCTTTACAAAGTCTGCTTCGGTCTCGCCGGGGAAGCCAACGATGATGTCACTGGAAAAGGTGATGCCGGGCACCGTTTTGCGAGCGTATTCGATCAGCTCCATGTACTGCTCCACCGTGTAGTGGCGGTTCATCTTCTTCAGCAGTTCATCGGAGCCGCACTGCACCGGCAGGTGCAGGTGCTTGCACAGCTTCGGCTGGGCGGCAATGGTGTCGATCAGCTTGTGGCTGGCATCCTTGGGGTGGCTGGTCATAAAGCGGATGTGATAATCGCCGGGCACCGTGCACAGCAGGTTGAGCAGATCAGAAAAGTCCACCTTTTCTTCCAGACCCTTGCCGTAGCTGTTGACGTTCTGTCCCAGCAATGTGATCTCCTTATAGCCTGCCTCCACAAGACCGCGGAACTCGGCAAGGATATCGCCGGGCTTGCGGCTCTTCTCGCGGCCGCGCACATAAGGCACGATGCAGTAGGTGCAGAAGTTGTCGCAGCCGTACATGATGGGCAGCCATGCGCGGAACTCGCTCTCACGCCGGATGGGGATATTCTCCACGATGACCGGGCGCTGGGCGGGCTCCATCAGCACACGCTTATGCTTCTGCAGCTTCTGGGCAATGAGCTGCGGCAGGGTGTCGATGCCGTCCACGCCAAACACAAGGTCAACGTAAGGATAGCTCTGGCGCAGCTTTTCTACCACGTGCTTCTGGTTGGCCATGCATCCGCACAGGCCGATGATGAGATCATGCTTTTTTTCCTTAAGTCCCTTCAGGGCACCTACGTTGCCGAACACACGCTGCTCGGCATGCTCACGCACGGCGCAGGTGTTGAAGAGGATCAGGTCTGCATCCTCGGGCTTATCGCACAGGCCATAGCCGATGTCCATCAGCACGCCCTTGATCCGCTCGCCGTCGTTCACGTTCTGCTGACAGCCATAGCTGTGCACAAAGGCCAGCGGCGGCGTATCATAGAACTGCTTTACCAGCTCAGCGGCAATGTTATTATGTTCAAAACTAATGTATTCCAATCAAACCATCCTTCTCCGCCGGGCCGAAGCGCCCTGTGCGGCGAAAATCTACTTGCACTTTCTGAAAAGAGCCTTCTCTATAGTATACCCTGTTTATACGCTCCGGGCAAGAGGTTCCGTGCAAATTTTATGGTTCAGTGGGCGTTTTCCTGCGCCTGCTTCTCGCAGCAGGCCTCGCATACGCCGATCAGCACAACAGCGCAGTCCTGCACATGGCCCTTCTGGTTTTTCACCAGCTTCATTACCTGCTTTTCGTCCACCTCGGCATCGGTCACGCTGCCGCACACAGTGCAGTACAGATGGCTGTGCCAGGGCAGCGTGTGGTCAAAGCGGTCAGCCTTGCCTGGAATGGACACCCGGCGCACCCGGCCCGCATCCACCAGACTATTCAGGTTACGGTATACGGTGCCAAGGCTCAGGCCCGGGCATTCCTTGACCGCAGCATCATAAATTTCCTCGGCGGTGGGGTGGTCGCACAGGTTCTGCACCGTCTGCATGACCAGCTCACGCTGTTTGGAATATCGCATAACTTCTCCTTTGCTTTCTCCTCATACAAAAGGTCTTGTTCAGACGTTCTCTTCGCCCTTGATCTTTGCCCAGTAGGCACGGGCCGCCTGCTCATTTTTGTTATCGCCAAAGGTATAATATTTTACGTCCTTGATGGCATCTGGCAGGTACTGCTGCTCCACCCAGTGGTGGGCGTAATCATGGGCGTATTTGTAATTCTGTCCCTTTACCAGCGCATCCTCACCGTCGTAGTGCTTGTTCTGCAGTTGGCGCGGGATCGGCCCGGTACGGCCCGCCTGCACATCCGCAATGGCCGCGTTGATGGCATCATGGGCACTGTTGGACTTAGGACTGGTGGCCACCAGAATGACGGCATCTGCCAGCGGGAGCCGTGCTTCCGGCAGGCCCACCATGTTGGCGGCATCAATTGCCGCCTTCACAATGGGGATGATCTGTGGATAGGCAAGGCCCACATCCTCGCAGGCACATACCATTAGGCGACGGCAGGCCGAGGGCAGATCTCCTGCTTCCAGCAGACGGGCCAGATAATGCAGCGCCGCATCCGGGTCGGAGCCGCGCATGGACTTCTGGTAGGCTGACACGATGTCGTAGTGGTCATCGCCCTCCCGGTCATACCGCATGGCAGTGCGGCGGGTGACCTGCTGGATCATTTCCAGCGTAATGTGCTTTTCCCCATCCTCAATGGGAGCTGCCGTCACCGCAAAATCAAGACAGCCCAGCGCCTTGCGCAGGTCGCCGCCTGCGCTCTCGGCAAGGTAGGCACAGGCATCCTCATCCATGCAGACCTTTGTGCTCTCCCCTTCCGAAAGCTTTTTCAGTGCATTGTGCACCCCACGCTCCACATCCGCTGCCGAAAGTGATTTGAACTCAAACACCGTGCAGCGGGACAGCAGCGCATTATAAATGTAGAAGTATGGATTTTCGGTGGTGGATGCAATGAGCGTCACCGAGCCGTCCTCAATGCATTCCAGCAGGCTCTGCTGCTGTTTTTTGTTCAGGTACTGGATCTCGTCCAGATACAGCAGGATGCCTCCCGCACCTGCCAGCGTGCCGATATCCTTGAGCACCGCCTTGATGTCCCCGGTGCCGCAGGAAGTGCCATTGAGCTTATGCAGCGTCATACCGCTGTTTTCTGCAATGATGCGTGCCACCGTCGTTTTTCCGGTACCGGACGGGCCGTAGAAGATCATGTTCGGGATGCGTCCGCTCTCGATGGTACGGCGGAACACCCTGCCCGGTGCCAACAGATGCTGCTGACCGCAGACATCTGCCAGTGTTTTGGGCCGCAGACGCTGTGCCAGTGGTTCGTTCATCGTGTTTTCCTCCTCCCGTACCGAGGCGCGATTCCCCCAGCATTTTTCTATAGTATATCGCATTTTGGCAGTAAGAGCAAGGTTTTATCTGAAAATCATTCTCAGATAATTTTTGCTCGCAGTTTACAAAAAACGCAAAACATGGTATTATCGTATCAGCTTTTGTCGATAGGAGTGGATGAAATGCCTGTTCGCAAAAAAGCACCAGAAGACCTTACTGCAAAAAAGGCGCTGGCGCTGGAAGTGATCGACCGGTTAAAAAAAGAATACCCAGATGCCGGCTGTACATTGGATTATGACCACGCCTGGCAGCTTCTGGTCAGCGTGCGTCTGGCAGCCCAGTGCACCGATGCCCGCGTGAACATTGTGGTGGAAGACCTGTTTGCTAAATATCCCAATGTTGCTGCGCTGGCTGCTGCAGAACCCGAAGACATTGAAGCCATCGTCAAGCCCTGCGGGTTGGGACACTCCAAAGCGCGGGATATCTCCGCCTGTATGCGGGTGCTGCGCGATAAATACGGTTGTCAGGTGCCCACCACCTTTGAAGAGCTGCTCGCCCTGCCCGGCGTAGGCCGCAAGAGCGCAAACCTTATCATGGGCGATGTGTTTGGCAAGCCTGCTATCGTAACAGACACCCACTGCATCCGGCTGTGCAACAAGATCGGCCTTGTGGACGGCATCAAGGAACCGCAGAAGGTGGAAATGGCCCTGTGGAAGATCGTTCCTCCGGAAGAAGGCAGCGACCTGTGCCACCGCTTTGTGATGCATGGTCGGGCAGTGTGCAATGCGCGCAAACCAGAATGCGAAAAATGTTGTTTGAAGGATATTTGCCGCTTTGCCCGGGAAAACGCCGGGCAGAGCGCAGAGCTTTAAAATTCAGGAGGTAGAATATTATGTTTGGTTTTATTTTCAGTCTGCTGATCGGCGCTCTGGCTGGTTACATCGCCGGCCGCATTATGGGCAGCGAAACTTCCACCGTGCGCAATATCGTGCTGGGCATTCTGGGCGGTTTTGTAGGCAGCATCGTGTTCGGCCTGATCGGTCTGAGCGCTACCGGCATCGTGGGTGAGATCCTCGTTTCCGTTGTGGGTGCCTGCATCTGCATCTGGATCGGCCGTAAGCTGTTCAACTGATTTTTCTTGTGTGCAAGGCTGCTCTTCGAGTTTTTCTCGGAGGGCAGTTATATTTTTGCGTCACAGACTATTTGCACCTGTTCTGCCGCAAAATCAAATCTTGACAGCGCACAGGAAGTATGATAGAATATCTCTCGTTGCAGAACATGCAAGAAAATTTTATCTGCTACTGTGGCTCAGCTGGTAGAGCAGCTCACTCGTAATGAGCAGGTCGCCTGTTCGAATCAGGTCAGTAGCTCCAAAAATCCTACGAATTTACGTTTAGAATCGTAATTTCGTGGGATTTTTTTATTTAGTCTCGCAAGTTTTCGCAAAACCGCAACATCGCCCACAAAACAAGACAAAATAAAACGCCCCGTGACACCATTTCATAGGGCGTTATACGCATTTTTATGCTTTCTTGGGGACAGGCTCCTTGAGTTCACAATGTAGGTTTGTCAATGATGAGTTGGTCACAGGATCTTGCGCAGCTCCTGCACAAGGTCGCCGATCACGATGGGTTTGGACAAAAAGCCGGTCATGCCGCTTTCCAAGGCATTGCGGCGGTCTTCATCGAATGCGTTGGCAGTCATGGCAAGGATCGGGATCTTTGCCAGTGCAGGGTCGGCCAGTGCGCGGATCTGCCGGGTGGCGGTATAGCCGTCCATCACCGGCATCTGCACATCCATCAGCACCAGATCATAGCTGCCCGGTGAGGCAGTGCTTACCTTTTCCACCGCCACGGCACCGTTTTCCGCCGTATCGACCCGGAAGCCGTACTCCCGCAGGATCTCCTGCGCGATCTCACGGTTCAGCTCGTTGTCCTCTACCAGCAGGATGTGCCTGCCCTTGAAGTTGGTGCTCTTTTTCGGCAGAAGCTCCTGCGCCGCATCCGTCTGTGTCTGGCCGATGGCGTTCATCAGGGTCTCGCGCAGGTCGGACATGAACATGGGCTTGGAGCAGAAGGCGGTCACACCGGCAGCCTTTGCCTCCACCTCAATGTCGGACCAGTCGTAGGCAGTCAGGATGATGATGGGCGTATCATTGTTCAGGCTGCGGATCTGGCGGGTGACTTCGATGCCGTTCATATCCGGCAAGCGCCAGTCGATGATATAGGCATGGTAAGCATCGCTCATCTCGATGGACTGCCGTGCACGCAGCACCGCTTCCTTGCCGGAAAGGGTCCACTCGGCACGCATGCCCACCTTGACCAGCATCTTTGTCACGCTGTCGCAGGTGTTGAAATCGTCATCCACCACCAGTGCCTTCAGGCCTTCCAGTTCGGTGATCTTTTCCACCGGACGGTGCTCTGCCTGCGCACGCATGGGCACACGAATGATAAACTCGCTGCCCTTGCCCTGCGCCGTCTGCACCTCGATGGTGCCGCCCATCATATCCACGATGTTTTTGGTAATAGCCATGCCAAGGCCGGTGCCCTGGATCCGGCTTACCGTGGAGGTGCGCTCCCGCTCAAACGGCTCAAAAATCTTTTTGGCGAACTCTTGGCTCATGCCGATGCCGTTGTCCTTGACGCGGAACTCGTACTGCCCGCAGCCGCGCACCGCTCCGGCAAGCTGCCGCACCCGCACCGAGACCGTGCCGCCCGCCGGGGTGAACTTGATGGCGTTGGACAGCAGGTTCAGCAGTACCTGATTCAGCCGGGTCTTATCGCAGTAGACGTCCTCATCGGTCACATCCATGGCATCCATATAAAGCTCCAGCTGCTTTGCGTAGATCTGCCCGCTGACGATGGTTTTCAGGTCGTGCAGCACATCCGAAAGGTTGACTTCCACTTCTTCCAGATGGATCTTTCCGCTTTCGATGCGGCTCATATCCAGCACATCGTTGATGAGGGAAAGTAGATGATTGCTGGAAGCGAGGGTCTTGGCAAGATAATCCTTCACCCGGTCTTTATCGTCAATGTTGCTGAGTGCCAGCGTGGTAAAGCCGATGATGGCGTTCATGGGGGTGCGGATGTCGTGGGACATATTGGAAAGGAAGGTGCTTTTGGCGCGGTTGGCAGTCTCGGCCGCTGCAACGGCATCCGAAAGTGCCTGATTCACCTGCCTGTCGGCGGTGCGGTCGGACAAGACAAGGATATACTTGGTCCTGCCCTCTACCTCGCTGCCCATGGCGATGTTATGGAACCAGCGCCGCTCTTTGGTCTCCCGATGCTCAAACTCGAAATCCCATTCGCGTTGCTGCCCGCTGAGCAGTCCTTCCAGAAAGTTCTTGTCGCGATCCGGGTCATCCTTCGGGTGCAGCGCTGCCAGAGCACGGGCATCCTGCCGCACTTCTTTCCACGGGATGCCCAGCAGCCGTTCGACGTTGGGGCTGACATAATCCACCTTGGAGGTCTTTGCGTCCAGCATCAGGAAAACGTCGTCCACGTTCAGCGAAAGCTTTTGGAACAGCTCGTCCCGGTACAGGATCTCAGTGTCCTTCCGGCGCAGGGTCGTATGGCTTCTGCGCAGGATCAGCAGGATGATCAGCACAGCAAGGCCAAAGGCGATGCCCGCCACGATCTGCACCGTGTGGAACCACAGCTTATCCAGACTGGCATTGACGATGCTGACCGGCACAAGCCCCACCATCGTCCAGTTCTGGACCGCGGTATCCTCGTAGACCAGATAATAACTGGTGTCGCCCAGTTTGACCCGCAGGTTTCCGCTGCGGCCCTGCGCAAAATCATCCGAAAGGGCAAGAATCTGTTCCTCGGAAAGGTCGGAATGGTCGCGCAGCATCGCAATGAAGTTGTAAATAATTTCCTTGCGGTTTACGGAATTGTCAATCACCACCCGCCCATCCGGGTAGATCACATAGTTGCTGGCATTGCCCTGAAAAGCAGAGCTGTCCAGCAATCTCAGCACAGCATCATTATAATAGGTGATGGCAACGGCATCGTAGGCAAAGCCCCGGTAGCTGCCCTGCGTTTCGGGGCAGATGAACGCAAGCATCGGGGCTTTGCCGGGCAGCGCCGTATTCACGACGATATCCTCGCCATCGGAGAGCTTTTCGTCCAGATTGGTCTGCAGGCCAAGGTAGCCGGTTTCCCCGGTCACGGTCGTGTAGTTGCCGTCATAGGAAAGAAAGTAGAAGTTAACAAATCCGGTTGCCTGCTGTGCTTACTCGATATAGGCCTGAATTTCATCCTCATTCGAGGTGTTTTTCAGAAAGCCGTTGCACAGATGCAGATAGGTCATGTTTTTGCGCACCATCTCTTTCAGCATACTATTGGATTTATACAGCACCTCTTCCAGATGCGAGGTGCTTTCCTGATAGATGGTCTGCGACATAAACGAGATGTACCGGACGCTGAAACCGGCTGCCAGAAAGACCAAAAGAAGGATGGCAGCGGCGGCAGGCAGCCACTTGTGCCGGGAATAGCAGCTGTGTTTGGATTCGTGCTTTTCGTCTGCCATTCCGCTCACCTCAGTGTCATGTAGTTTTCCGGCTCTGCAAGCGCTGCGCCGCCGGAGATATAATCGCGCCATGTGTTCTTTACCCACGTATCTTCGCCCACAGACGTGCCGCTATCGCTCGCAAGCAGCGCTTCCATCTGCTTTTCCGTTGCAAGGCAGGTCACGGTAACGGTGTCGTTATCTCCCAGTGGCTGCCCGTTCCGGGTGATGCCGGTCAGGGTATAGCTGCCGTTATTCTCTTTTACCTCCACAGCAATGCCGCTGACCACTGGCAGAGAACCACGGTTGAAGGGCACAAACCCGCCCTCGCAGCCTTCCACAAAGGCGTGGACGGTCTCTTTCAGCTCCGCACCGGTCATGGTGCGCTGGCGGGACATCAGACCGTTCGGCATGATCATGGAAGCTGCCATTTTCTGGTTATAATCCGCCTGCAGCACACTGCCGGTAAAGCTGTTTGCGGTGGCAAGCAGTACATCCGTGCCATACACGCCGCGCAGCGTGTTTGCCATCACGGAGAAGGAAGCGCTGCCGCCGTTTGCGTGGAATACGTTGGAATAGGCCTTCCCGGAGGTCAGCACGGTCTCGTTGTCGGCAGGCTCCTCATCGGCAAGGAGCTGGGCATTGAAGGCCTGATACGCCTGCTCAGCGGTAAGCTCGCCTGCGATCATTTTGGAGACCACATCCTTGGAAACGGCAAAGAAATCGTTGGAGGCGATGCGGATATACATGTGGTTTTCTTCCACCACGCTGCGGACGTCCTTCAGATACTCGGTCAGGCGCAGGGGAACGTTCTGGCTGTAGCTCAGTATGTCCTGCCCCTCCGAGACGATGCGGTTCTGCGCCTGTTCGGAGAGCATGACGTTCAGCACCTTCATGGCTTTTTCGCGGCGCGTGGTGTCCTGCTCCAGATCCCGGTTCAGGGCAACTTGGAAATAGGGGGTGGTCATGATCCACGGTTCGCTGTTCTGGCTGAAGAAGGGCAGAAAGATCGTGTCGATGCCCTCATCCTGAAACATCTTCACGCCGGCAGAGCTGCCAAAGTACATGGCAACTTCTCCGTTCCGGAACATTCCGGTCACATCGTCGTAATTCAACGCAAGATCATCTGCTGTAAGGTGGGTATCCTGAATGAACTGCTCCATCCGCTCAAACGCCCCCGGCCATACGGTGTCGTCCAGACCCACCCGCGCGGTGCTGGCGGGGGCGCTGTAGGTAGTGCGCCACTTGCGCCCCGCGGTGGTGGTAAGCTCGGCAGCGGAAAGCCCCTGCAGGGTTTCCATGCAGGTGTAGTCGTAGGTATAATCGGAGGTAAAGCCGCAGATGCCTACCTTTTCAAAAGCCTGACAGGCAGCTGCAAAGCTTGCGTAATCGGTAGGCAGGGGAATATCGTACTGCTCAAAAAGGCTGCGGTTGACCACAAAGCCGTGGGCATCCGCGCACACCGGCAGCCAGTTCACACTGCCATCCTCGTTTTTGAAGCTGTTGAGGTAGGTGTTGTACACAGCGCCCGCCTCATTGGTCATGGCAAGGTTCATCAGGCTGTCCTTCAACGGTGCCGCATCGTGCAGCGAGAAGCGGCAGCAGGTGATGATATCCGGCAGACCGCCGTTCTGCTGCAAAAACTTGTAAAAATCCAGATCGTTGTTGCCTACGATGAATTCAATGTTCACGTCCGGCAGCTGCGCCTGAACATAGGGCGCATAGTTTTCGTACAGGCTGGTGCTCCACAGATACACCTGAATAGTCTGAGCGTCTTCCTGCTCCTGTGTTCGTTCCGCATTTTTTTCGCTGCATCCGGTGAGCAGGGATAGCCCCATCACCAGTGCCGCAAGCATGGAAAATAGGCGGCGCAATGTTTTTGTTTTCATCCGATCCTTCTCCTCACACTTCTTGGGCAGCCATCGTTTTGCGGTTGGCTGCTTTGGCTTACTGATCATACATCACCGTCCGCAAGAGTGTGCGCTGTAAAACCCACCCACGGAAAGGATGCCGCAATTTTTGCGTCTTTTCTGTTTTTACCGCGAAGGGGCACAGAATGACAGAGACATAAAAATATTTTACCACTACCATGAAAAATATTCAATAAAATTTCATATATTGGTCCATAAAAGCTGTGTGGGATTACAATAGATGTGTCACAAAGTGAAAAAAGACGAATGAGCCGTTCTGTGGTACAGTTAAATTGCTACACCAAACATCACAGAAACTGCCGTTCAGGCATAAGAAATAAAGCACCCGCAGAAATTTGCTCACCGGAGATTCAAAACCTCTGTGGCGCTTGCTGTGGGTGCTTTTGCTTTTGGGCGCTGTTTATTTCAGTACATCTGCAAGGACCTGCAGCAGGTGCGGAATATCCAGCGGCTTTGCAATATGGCCGTTCATACCGGCCTTCAGTGCGTTCTGACGGTCTTCCTCAAAGGCATTTGCCGTCATTGCAAAGATGGGGATGCCAGCCTTTGCGGCATCCGGCAGCGCACGAATCTGCCGCGTTGCCTCGTAGCCGTCCATGTTGGGCATCTGGATGTCCATGAGGATCAGGTCATACTGTCCGTCTGCCGCCTGCTTCATCTTCCGGACGGCGATCTCGCCATCCTCGGCAGATTCCACCTCAAAGCCCGCTTCCTTCAGGATCTCCACTGCGATCTCACGGTTCAGCTCGTTGTCCTCCACCAGCAGGATCTTTTTCCCTTTGAAGGCCTCCGCGTTCAGCTGCACCGGCCTGCAGGCAGGCTCTGCACCGAACGGCTCTGCCAGCACTCTGCGCAGCTCCGAGAGGAACAGCGGCTTTTCACAGAAGGCGGTAACACCGGCCGCACGGGCTTCCTCTTCAATATCGGCCCAGTCGTAGGCGGTCAGGATGATGATGGGGCGGCTTTTTCCAATCACCTTGCGGATCTGCCGCACGATCTCGATGCCGTTCATATCGGGGATCAGCCAGTCGATGATGTAAACGCTGAATTCATCCCCCTGCTCCATGGCATACCGGGTGCGGATCACCGCTTCCCTGCCGGAGATCGTCCACTCCGGCCGCATCCCGATCTTGGACAGCATGGTGCTGACGCTCAGGCAGGTGTCGGTATCGTCGTCCGCCACCAGTGCCCGCAGCCCTTCCAGCTGCGGGAGCTGCCTGAGCTCCACCTTTTGTCCGCTGAGCGCAAAGCAGAGATTCACGATAAACTCGCTGCCCTTGCCCGGCTCGCTCTCAATGGCGATGGTGCCGCCCATCAGGTCCACAATGTTCTTGGTGATGGACATGCCGAGGCCGGTACCCTGAATGCCGCTGACGGTGGAGTTTTCCTCACGGGCGAACTCCTCAAAGATGTGCTTCTGGAATTCCTCACTCATGCCGATGCCGTTGTCCTTGATGCGGAACTCATAGCAGGCCCGGCCCGCAGGCGCACCGTTTTTCTCAGCAATGCGAATGCTGATCATGCC
This sequence comes from Faecalibacterium taiwanense, assembly GCF_036632915.2. Lineage (NCBI taxonomy): Bacteria > Bacillati > Bacillota > Clostridia > Eubacteriales > Oscillospiraceae > Faecalibacterium > Faecalibacterium taiwanense. The sequence continues at coordinate 1,735,280 of NZ_CP155552.1, forward strand.
ACCTGTGGGAGTGAACTTGATGGCATTGGACAAAATGTTCAGCAGGATCTGGTTCAGCCGCAGCGGGTCGGTGATGATATCCTCGTTCTCCACATCTATGGTATCAATAAAAAGCGACAGCCGCTTTGCCGAAACATTGGGCTGAATGATGGAGCGCACATCGTGGACGAGGTCCGGCAGATGCACCGCTTTTTCCTCGATCTTTACCTTTCCGCTCTCGATGCGGCTCATATCCAGCACATCATTGATGAGGGAAAGCAGATGCTGGCTGGAGGTGGAGATCTTTTTGAGGTAGTCCAGCACCTGTTCCCTATTGTCGATATGGGTCGCAGCCAGCGAAGTGAAGCCGATGATGGCGTTCATGGGGGTGCGGAAATCGTGGCTCATATTGAACAGGAACTCCCGCTTGGCGCGGTTTGCCGCCCCTCGTGCTGAAGCGCGATCTCCAGCTTGCGGTTCTGTTCCTCCAGCTGGGTCTGGTACTTCCTCTCCTGCTCTTTTTTCTGCAGCTCCATCTCCTGCGCGGAGCGGCGGCGCAGCAGCTGAAGGATCATTACAAGCAGGATGTAGCCGACCAGAACCGTCAGGATCAGCAAAAGCGCCTCCCGGAAGATTATTTTTTCATCCGTGTACGCATAGAGATCGAAGGATCTGCCATGGCAGAACATCCCGAAATAGCAGCCGGAGCCGTTCCAGTCCCGGGTATGGGTCAGCTTCTCTGCGGCCCCGGCTTTGCGGATCCCCTGCGCCAGCGGACTGCCTGCAACATCCTGCCCAATCAGCTCCGGGCGGTTTGCGGCAACGACCTGATTGTTCTGCACGATGAACAGCGTGCCGCTGGTTTCTGCCGGGTAGCCATCCAGTATGCTCTGGATGGACAGCGCCGTTTCCTCCACAAATTCCGCCGGGGTGTACCGGTAGGCAAGCAGGAGCAGCTCTGTGCTTTCTGCCCGGTGTGCCGCAACATCCACAGCAGAGCCATCTTCCAGCAGGACGCGCTTCACATAGGTCTTTCGCGGGTAAGATAAAACGTCTAGAACAGCGTCATTTTTCAGCTGGTCGCCAAATCGGTCATAGCCGATGCCGTTGGTCGTGGACTCGCACCGGAGCGTGCCATCCGGTCCCAGAACCGAAATGCCGGTGAGCCAGAGCTTTTCTGTCTGCCTGTTCAGGCACTGCGGGTCGGAGAGGTCAAGCGCAGGATTCTCTGCCAGCTGATGGGCTGCGACCGCCGTGCGGCGGAGTGCCTTTGCCGTGATGGTATCGTTGTGCTTTTCAAAGCTGGTGGACTGGGATTTGACAAACTCAAGGGTCTGGCAAAAGCGTTCCTCTGCTGTGCGCATTGCCCGCCAGCTGGAGAAAAAAGCAACACCGGCCATCAAGAGCACGCCGATGATCAGATAGGCTGTCCATATCCTTTTATCCGGGGTGGTTCTGTTTTTACGCGCCAATTATGTCCACCTCCAGATACTGCGAAGCATTTTCAAGGTATCGGCCAATGATCCGCTCCAGCGTGCCATCCGCGCGCATCTGCGCAAGGGTATCGGTCAGCTGGCTGTCCAGCCCGCGGGTGTCGTTCTTGGCAAAGGCGATGCCCAGCCCGGTGACCAGCAGCGGTTCCTCCAAAATGCGGAAGTCTACGGCATTGTCCTTCATATATTGCAGGATGCCTGTCTCGTGGGCGGCGATGCCGTCCACATAGCCGCAGGCCAGCATTGCGTACTGCACACTGCGGTTTTCGATGCTGAGCACCTCCACCGTCTGCGGGATGCGCGGGTCGGAGCCGCTGAGAAAGATCTCTTCCGGCTTGCCGGTGCTCTGCACGGCGACGGTCTTGCCGGCAAGGTCGCTAAGGGATCGGATGCTGCTGTCGGCATCCACCGCAACCACCTGACGGCTCACCATGTAAGGCCCCGCCCAGCGGTATACCTCTTCGCGTCCATCCATGGAAAAGCAGCCCCAGATGCAGTCGATGGCGCCGCTTTCCACAAGATTTGTTTTCTGCTCCCAGTTGATCGTTTCAAACCGGGCAGCATACCCCATGCGGCGGAACGCCTCGGTGGCGATCTCCACATCGATTCCGGTGGGAACACCGTCATTATTCAGATAGATATAAGGTGGATAGCTGTCGCTTCCCACAACGATTTGTGCAAGACCGCTGTCTTTCGCTTCCTTTTCTCCGCAGGAAGTCAGACTGCTTACGGCAGCAGCTGCCGCCAGCAGCGTGCATCCGTTCAGGAATGCACGGCGTGAGATTCTGTGTTTCATTCGGGCTTTTTATACTCCTGTTTTGATCGCATCCGCAGCTCAGTTGTGCTGCTGTAATTCTTCTTTCAGGGCAGCTTGGATATCCGTCAGGCATTGCGGCAAGAGCGGCTTCCTGTTGATGAAGTTTTTCCAACAGCTGCTGCTCACGCGCTTTGTAATACTCCTCGATCTCGGAAAGTGTATTCACGTTCTAATCTTCTCCTGCATCATTCACATCGTTTGTGTGCTTCCTCTGCGGAAACGCGCTTGTCCGCTATTTATTTTCGGGGGGATAACACGGAAGCGTTTTACCGTCTGCTCCAGCGCAGCAATATCCACAGGTTTGGACAGGTGCTCGTCCATGCCGGCTTCCCTGCTCTTCTGCATATCCTCAAGGAAGGCATTGGCGGTCATGGCAAGGATGGGAATGATCCTGCCCAGCGGATTCTCGCCGCTGCGGATGCGGCGGGTGGCTTCCAAGCCGTCCATCACAGGCATCTGCACATCCATCAGGATCATGTCGTACTCGCCGGGCTTTACGCTGGCAAAGGCATCCACGATTTCCTGACCGTTGGAGCAGATGGTGCAGCTTGCGCCATTGGCTTCCAGCAGCATTTCCAGAATTTCGGCGTTGATGGCGTTATCCTCGGCGCAGAGGAACTTCATGCCGGACAGAGGAGAAGTTTCTTTCTCTTCCTCCGGGAGCATCTGTGCCTCTGGCACCGTATCTGCTTCGGCATCAACGGGAAATTCCAGCACCACCTCAAAGCGAGTGCCCTTGCCGGTGGTACTCTCCACATTGATAGAGCCGCCCATCAGGTCCACAATGTTCTTGGTGATGGCCATACCAAGGCCGGTGCCCTGCACCTTGTTGGTTCCGGAGCGTTCCTCGCGGGTAAAGGGGTCAAAAAGGGTCTTCTGGTAGGCCTCGCTCATGCCAATGCCGTCATCCTGCACCACAAAGCGGTATCGGGCGTAGTGCTCGTTTCGGGGCAGCTCGTCCACCTCAAACCGGATATGCCCGCCGGTGGGCGTATACTTGACTGCGTTGGAGAGGATGTTCATCAGCACCCGATTCAGACGGTTGGGGTCTGCCAGCACGTTTTCGTGCTGCAGATGGGTGTTTACCGTAAAGGTCTGGCTGCGCTGGCCTGCCTGCTGGCGGATGATGCTGTCCAGCTGGCTGATCTGCTGGGGCAGATTCATTTTTTCCACATTCAGGGTGGTCTTGCCGCTCTCGATGCGGCTCATGTCCAGAATATCGTTTATGATGCCCAGCAGCAACTGGCCGGAATTTTCCAGCTTGTCCAGATGTTCGGCCAGCTTTTCCGGCTGGTGCAGCTCGTTTTTCATCAGAGTAGTTATGCCGATGATGGCGTTCATGGGGGTGCGGATATCGTGGCTCATGTTGGCAAGGAAGTCCGTCTTAGCCTTGCTGGCGCGCTCGGCGGACTGTAACGCCTCTGCGGCAATGTCCTGTGCCTGCCGCAGCTCATCGTTTACCTGCGTCAGATGGATGTTGTATTGCTCCAGACGGAGGTTCGCTTCTTTTTCTGCCTGCAGCTCCTGCTGCTGCTTTTGCCGCAGGAGAAACCAGCCGACGAAAACTGTTATGACCGAGAACACCATTGCAATGACGATGATGATGATCATGACGATGCTGACCAGCTTCTGCGTATTCACGGCCACATATTTTGCCGGAACAAGGAACGCCAGTGTCCACTGGGCGTTTTCCATCTGCTTCAGGGCGTAGAAATACTCGGTCCCGTCCAGCACGGCGTTGGAATAACAGGAGCCTGTGCGGTCAAGCCGCTCCTTTGCCTCCGCAAAGGAAGAACCGTGCAGATAGGACATCCAGGATAGCACGGTGTATACATTGTGTCCCTTCAGCAGTTCGGTATCGTTGGCGTTGAACAGCTTGAAACCGTCGTTATCCAGCACATAGACGCTGTTGTTATTTTCGTAGGCATCACAGCGGAAATAATCGTTCAGTTGGGTCATGCTTTGCGAAATACCAAAGTAGCACAGGGTGATCTCTTTTTCTCCGCTTTGCAGTGTGATGGGGGTGGAGAGCTTTTCCAGAAACACCATCCGGGAGTCGTCCACGGTCAGCGAGTTAGAAACGTAGCTGACCCGCTGCGGTGCGCTTTCCAAATACTTCATTCCTCGCAGCAGCCCCATGCGGCCATTCTCAGTATAGTAATGTCCGGCAGAGTCCACGGCAATCAGTTCGATCTGTCTTTCATGGTAATTGGAAAGCTCCGACAGCTTTTTCAGATAGCGATAGAACTCGGTATCGGTCTTTAGCGGGGTGTAGTACAAATAATTGCATTGTACATTCACCTCGTCCCAGTGAGTGTCGATCACATCCTCCAGACTGCGGAACATCTGGTGGGTGACCTCTTCCATCTGGTTCAGCCGCTCATGGTAGACAAGGTTCTGGATGTAGGTCTGGCTCATGATAAAAAGGGTCAGGATGACCGCAACAATGACAAAGCCGGTGCCCCAAAGCAGCTTTTTATATAGTTTGTTGTTCACATCCGGTATCTCCTGTCCGTTCTGTTCAGCTCCATGCAGTGTCTGCCCGGCTGATGGTGGTGTATGCACCAAAGAAGGCTTTTGCAGCATCCATGCCCACCACGCCGCTGTCTGTGACCGTGGTCTCCGCAGCCAACTGGTCGCTCACACCGCAGATGGCAACCTGATAGGTCTTGCCCGCATCCGGCTGCACCGGGCTTACCAGCACATAGGGGTAGCCCTTGCCGTTGCCGTAGGCATCGTAGCCCGTGGCCAGCAGGTCGTTGATCTGCTGCCCGGTCAGGGTAACGGTCTGGATGGTGCGGTTCCAGCCGGTGGGCAGGATCACCGAAAGGTCGTAATCCGTAATGCCCTTGGCGTACAGCTTGGCAGCTACGCCGTGATGGTTCTGATCGGTGGGGTTGCCGGGGATCCATGTGCTCAGCGACACCAGTGCAAGGTCGCTGCCGGTAGCCTGTGCAAAGCAGCGGCCTACCAGCATGGCGCAGTCCTCCTGCGAAAGCTCCTCCGTAACGGTAGTGATGGTATCCGGGGTGTTGTTCACCACACTATCCTGATCCTCGTCCAGCTGACGGACCACATCCTCCATGGTGGCATTGCCCTTCATGAAGTCCAGCATTTTAAGGCCAGTGGTCACGATGGTGTTTTCCCAGCCGGAATAGATAAAGGGCGCGGTGTTGCCTGCATTCAGGGCATCGGCGATGTCGGCATAGTAGGTGCCGTCCGCTTTTGCGTCCTTGAAGGGCAGCAGGCTGCTTTTCAGCGCCGTTGCGGGCTGCAGAGCGCTGGTGCCTGCAACGGTGGAAAGCACACGCATCACCTTGAGCGCATCTTCCAGCTTCTGGGGGTCCTGCTCCAGCTTTTTATTCAGACCGTAGAAGCGGTTCACATTCAGCACAAAAACGTTCTGGGTGCCGTCCTCCGAGAGAAACGGCATCAGCCCGTATTTATCGGCGTTGCCGTCTGCCTCCACGATGCCGTTGGTGCCGCCCATCAGAAACAGGGTGTTGCCCTCGGTCATCCTCTGCCGGGTCACATTGTCGTCAAGAGCATCGCCGGTGTCGTTCAGCATCCCGATGTCCTTCCACTTCTGGACATAGGCCATCGCCCGCATCATGCCGGGGGTATTGCTGACATTCGCCTTACCGGACAGATAATCCCGCTGCCACAGCCTGCCGTCCAGTGTGCCGAGGAAATCGGCGTCCGCAATGTTGCACAGATACTGGAAACCATAGCCCGGATACTGGATCTGCGGCAGACAGAGATCGACCTCTGCTTTCTTGGCCTTTGCAGCCAGTTCTTCCAGCTCAGCGAAAGAATTGGGCAGCTCCCAGCCGTATTTTTTCAGCAGGGTCTTGTTGTAGGTGATGCCGTAGCAGTTGTAGGTCGAGGGCAGCAGGTAGATGGCACCGTTGTCGAACACGTCCTGCAGACGGGACTCCACATAGTTATCCGTAAAATCGTAGCCGGAAAGGTCCAGCAGTTTGTCGGAGACCAGATCGATCCGGGGGTCGTAGTAGGTCAAGGTGCAGACGTCCGGCAGGTCGCCCGCCGCAAACATATTCTGCAAACAGGTGGTGGTGTTATCGCCGCTGTAGGGCACGACCTCGATGTTCACTTCCGGGTAAACGCTGTGTACCTGCTCAATAAAGGCTTCTATCTCCTTATAAGGTGCCATAAAGGTGATGGCTTCGTGCACATCGTCTTTTTTAGCCGTTTCGGTCTTACCGCCGCCGCAGGCAGTCAACGCCGCCGTGGCTGCCGTAATGCCGCAGACCTGCAAAAAAGAGCGGCGGGAGATCTTTTTCATCATATAAATTATACCTCCCTCACATTATCGGAAAGTGCAGTAGCGCAGTGCTGCCCTAGCTATTCTTACACATCCCATAGGAATCCACACACCCGCAGCCTGTCCGCATGGGCTTTGCGCCGAGCTTCCATAAAATAACATTATTATTGTACCATTGCAACAAAAGTGTTTCAAGTTGTTTTTGAAGGCTTTTACATACGAAAGAACTTTTTATATCTGATTCTGCCTTTTGCATGGCATAAAATGCAAAACGACCTATTGAGGAAATAATCGTAGATGGTTAGCATGAATGGAAAAAATGTGCAGGCTCATCATCAACACTAAACCACCCAGTGTGAAGAAGAGCTTTTCACATCCGGCGGCTGCGTGGATCAGCTGCTGCCAAAGGCCCTTTTTCTGCATAAACAAGATCCAGCCCATGGAGGCAATGTAGGCCATGCCGACACCGAGATGACTGAGCATTATCTCCATGTTCTACAACACCGGCACCCGGCTGGGGCTTATCCACGAACTGAGGCTGATGCAATGCTACCTGATGCCGGACGAAACCGCCCTGCGGGAGCTGTCCGAACAGGTCATCGAAAAACTGAAACTGCTGACCGATGCAGAGTTTGCCGAACTGGAATTTCCACTGGACTGATCTTTGCCGCCTGCGGGCGGCGTACATAAAGTATTTTGTTCTTCTAAAAGATATGCTATAATCAAATTAGACAAAATTCCTCTCTTCAAGCGATTTCTCCGCAATTTTCCTGTGGCTCTGCTCGTATCAAAAATAAGGGACCGATTTTTAATTGTCAGAACGGAGGAACCATTATGGCAATCTTTGAAAAGACCATCCGAAACAAGAATTTTGACAAACTGCTTCGGAAGCTGGAACAAGAAATCCCGGACAGCAGTTGGTCGGCAGATTTAGAGGCAGGCAGTGATTTCAAAGAGGGCGATGCCCGGTGCAGTGTCCGTGTGTTTGAACGGTACAGCATGATGGGCGGCAACCGCCTGAGTCTGACACTGACCATGTTCCAGAATGCGGACAGTCCGATTCGGCTGTCTGCCATCACCGCAGGAGGCAGTCAAGCGGTGTTCTTCAAGGTGAACACCCTTGGAGAAGAATCTTTTCTGGACGATGTAAAGAACCTGCTGGAAGAAATTTTGGAGGAATAAGATGTTTTACGCTGGAATTGATATGCTGTTCAGCATTCTGTTTCCCATCCTGTTCCTTGTGGTTTTGGGTATGATCCTATACACCATCATCGGAAATATCAGCACATGGAATAAAAACAACCATTCGCCGCGGCTGACTGTTCCGGCAACGGTTGTGGCAAAGCGCACGGAAGTTTCTCGCCACCATACAGACAATACGATGGCGCATACGTTCACGACCTATTATGTAACCTTTCAGGTAGAGAGCGGCGACCGCATAGAGCTTACCGTAAGTGGTTCGGACTACGGAATGCTTGTGGAGGGCGACATTGGAAAGCTGAGTTTTCAGGGCACCCGCTATCTTGGGTTTGAGCGGAACTAAGCGTTCTCCCACATTATATAGTATCGTATCACATTCACCAATTCTCCTCGGAATGCCTGATGCTGAAATTTTTAGCTTCGACAATGGCACGATTCATCCTTGTCAGTATGAAGATACGGACAGCTACGTTATCACCAAAACATTTGTAAATAATCGGCAGCATTTTTTGAACTAGCTTCTGAACGAAGAAACGTAATGCCGGGAAAGGACATTCCATATGAGTGATTCTACGTTGAAAGAGCTTTGGCAGCAGGTCGCTGAAAAGAAAAGCTGCGAAGCAAAACAGAAAGAACTGACCGCCCAGAGAGATACGCTTGCTGATTGCCTGAAAAAGCTGGAAAAATCCAAGCTGGCAGAGCAGGCTGATGTGGACCGTCTGGAGGGACACAGCCTTGCCGCATTTTTCTATCAAGTGATTGGAAAAATGGATGAAAAGCTGGACAAAGAACGGCAGGAAGCCTATGCAGCCCGCGTCAAGTACGATGCGGCTCTCCATGATCTTTCTTCCGTTGATGCCGACTTGAAGCAGATTCAAAATAGACTGGCACGGCTGTCCGATTGCGAAAGGCAGTATCAAGCTGCTCTTTCCGAAAAAATCAAAAGCATCAAAGTCTCTGCCCACCCTGCCGCACAGCAGATTGTGGAAAGCGAAAGCCGCATTGCCGCACTGAAAGTCCAAAAGCGGGAGCTGCTGGAAGCCATCAACGCCGGAAAGACCGCCTTGCACACGGTCAATGAAGTTCTGGAAACGCTGGATAATGCCGAGGGCTGGAGTACATGGGACGTAATGGGCGGCGGTTTGATGGCTGATCTTGCCAAGTATGAGGAACTGGACAATGCACAGGAGCAGGTGGAACAGCTTCAAGTGGAACTGCGGCGGTTCAAAACTGAGCTTGCCGATGTTGAGATCACCGCAGACCTTCAGGTTGCGGTAGACAGTTTTTTGAAATTCGCAGATTTCTTCTTTGATGGCCTCTTTGCAGACTGGGCAGTTCTGGATCACATCAATCAGGCGCAGAGCAGAGTGGAAAACACCAAGAGCCAAATCAAGCGAGTCCTTGCACTTCTGAAAAAGATGCGCGAAGATGTTGATGTCCAAATCGCTGATGAAAAAGAGAAGCAGGAGCAGCTTGCGGTGGAAACTGAGCTGTAGGGCGATTCCATCAAGGCGGCGGAAACGAGGTTGGCCGAAATCGCCGTGCCGCGCTTCGCAAGTTGGTATCCTCCGTCTATCTGGAAAGCGATTTGAACCTTCCATTCAGAAAAAACGGAAAATTCTTATTCCAACTTGGGTATACTCCTGTTGTGTCCGACATGAAGAAAATCGTTCAGAAAACTGCCGCATTGTCTTTCCCCAAATGGGCGTTAGCCGTATGGGATATGGATACTTCAACATTATATATGGTCAAATACGACAGAAGTCATTGATTTTCTTTGTTTATCTGTGATACCATTCGTTACGAGACCAACGGCGTTGCTCTCTTCGCCTATGGTTGAGACTCCGGCACTCAAAGAAATTTTCCGAAAAACACAACGAGGTGACCATTTTTGAAACGTCGAACTTTTCTTGTCTGCACCGCTGCACTTTTTTGCGGTGCGCTTCTGGCAGGAGGCTGCACTCAAAAAACTTCTCAGCCCGTCCTTCAGCAAATTGAATACTCCAATTTGGCAGATTCGGATACACAAGCTCTTCTTTCCAAGCTTTTGCAGGATGCCGGCGTATCCGACCTACGGATACAGACCTTCTTTGATCATGTGCAAAAGTTCAACAATGCTGTGGACCCGGCATGGCTCACCACAGGGTTTGAAAATGCCAAGCCTTCGGATCTGAAATACGATCCTTACTCCATGCAGGACGCATGGACGGAAAAATATGACACCTTCCCCGGCTGGAACTGTCGGATCACTGCTTGTGGGCTGTTCGGTGATTTTATCACTGTCACGGGCAAGGCAGACCTTGACTCAGCCGAGGACACCCTGTTTATGGACTATGAAACACTGGATTCCGATCCAGAATCCCTTTGCGGCGACGAACGGCAAAAGTTTGATGCGCTTTTTGCCCCGGTTAAAACCACTAATACGACCGATATTCCTACCCATTTGAAAACGATTCAGCAGGAATGGAAGAAACGCGGTCTCTCCTTCGTGGACGATGATAAGATCCGTCTCGTCTCCGTAGTCCTGCACGATCAGTTCTCTGAAACGGACAATTCTCTTATGATCGGTCATGTCGGCGTTATGATTCCCACATCGGATGCGGTATATTTCGTCGAAAAGGTCGCTTTTCAGGAGCCGTATCGCTTGTTGAAGTTCAAAAATCGAACCGAGTTGAGCGATTATCTGATGCTGAAATACGACAACTCGTGGGGACAGGATACCGCCCACACCTTTATTATGGAAAATTCAGACCTGATGGACGGCTGGCGCATTCTTGACGAACAGAAAGACGCAAGCTAAAAGCATCGCATTCGTTGGGAGCCGTTTAGTCTGACAGATCATTCGCCCTCTGATGCCAAAAGGACGCTGCAACCTCTCACCCAGAGGCGGCAGCGTCCTTTTTTATATCGGAATGTTTTGTTCGCAGGGGAACTCCGGGCTTATGACAGGGTATGTATAATGTGCAGAGCCATATCAGCATTTTCTTTGTCCACAAACACCTCTGTGACATACTGCGGTTTTATGCCGAGGGTTCCAATTCTCGCTTGGTCAAATGTGTTATGCCGATTGACATCTTTGGATTTGCAATAGAATTTAATTCCAGCTGCCGCCAACGCATCCGTGATGCGATTGCATTGGTAAGGGTCAGAAACTGTTGCAACTAGCGATTTGAAAAAATGCTCTAACATAAAGAGACCTCCTTGTATACACTCTAATCTCGTACAAAGCCATCCGGCACATAATGGTCGCTGTATCCATTCGGGAGCTGTTCCAACGGTTCGCCGTCAACTTGATATGTCAGGTACATCTCAACAGGCAGGAACTTCTGAATCAAGGAATCTTTCTCATTTTTCAGTAGATTCTTCCAGATTCTTTCGGTACTGTGCCGGACTGACACCATACTCTTTCTTGAATACCCGGCTAAAATAGAGTGGGTTATCATACCCTACGATCTCTGCAATTTCTCCAATATTGTATTCGGTGTTCTCCAATAAGCTTTGTGCATTTACCATCCGAAGGGACAGGATGTATTGTGCAGGGCTTATTTTCATGTACAGCTTAAAATTACGGATAAACCAGTTCGTACTGATATGCAGCGATTCTGCGTAATCGTCCACACTGACCTTTGTGTTATAGTTCTCGTTAAAGTAGGCAACGGCGGCTTCGATTTCTTCCGGGATGCTTGTAGTTGTTTTCTCGCTTTCCTGCTGTTGCCTGCTTACTAAAAGCAGAATGATGTTGAAGAGAGAAGCAATATAGTCTTCATAGCCATATTCGCATTGTTGCAGTTCCCGGATGATCTTTCGGAACAGCATTTTGTAATCCGGCAGTGTGCCGCTGTAAAAAACGTGCTTGTCCAAGGGTATTCCGTGATAGTTCAGGATGTTTTTGACATCGTATCCTGTAAAGTGAATCCAGAACACCTCTGGATGATCTTCTACATAGTAGACATACTTCTGGATTTCTTTCGGCTGATAAAGCACCATGTGTCCAGAAGTCACCACTTCCTCAACACCATCGAACCAGAAATGTGCTTTACCAGATGCCACATAGAGGATTTGATAGTCTCTGCGACCCTTTGCCCAAAAAGTAGGTAGCTTAGGGCGTTTTTTCAAGCGATAAGTGCCGCAGCTGCCTACGACCAGCGGCTTTGAGTAGTCTTTGAAATCCAAACGGGAGTTGTTCAAATATCCTGAGTTGAAATACATCCCTGCGTCCTCCTCATCTTCAGAGATTTTACAGTGATTTGGGAAATGTTCTATCAAAAAATTACAAACTCTTTGATTTTGTGCATATTCTGTTCCATCTTGTCTATATCTTTTCGTTCCATTAGATTCTATAATATTTTCAGACGGAACGCAAGAGATTTGGGCAACTTGCGTAATGAGAATTCCAGTCTGAAGTGCGCAGCAGATTGGTCGCGCCCACACAAAACAAGCAAGATGGGAGAAAGCACAATGACTGAGAAACGTTATCTAAAGTGGTATAATAAAGTCGGCTATGGTTCAGGCGATATTGCAGGCAACGTGGTGTATGCATTCCTGTCCTCCTTCGTCATGATCTATCTGACCAACACCGTTGGCCTGAACCCCGGTATTGTCGGCACTCTGATTGCAGTTTCCAAACTGCTGGACGGTGTGACGGACATTTTCTTTGGTTCTTTGATTGACAAAACGCATTCTAAGATGGGCAAAGCCCGTCCTTGGATGCTGTACGGCTACATTGGCTGTGCCATTACGCTGGTGGCAATTTTCGCCATCCCGACCAATCTGGGACAGTTTGCACAGTACGCATGGTTCCTGATCGCATATACTCTGCTGAACGCTGTATTCTACACTGCCAACAACATTGCTTACTCTGCACTGACTGCTCTCGTCACGAAGAACAGTGCCGAACAGGTCGAGATGGGTTCCTGGCGTTTCATGTTCGCCTTTGCCACCAGCCTGCTCATCCAGTCCATCACGCTGGGTGCTGTTACGGCATTGGGCGGTGGTGCTGCCGGTTGGCGCACTGTTGCAATCATCTACGCCATCATCGGTCTGCTTGTCAACACCCTCTCCGTTCTCTCCGTGAAGGAACTGCCGGAAGGCGAATTGGTGGATACCACCAACAAAAAGGAAATCGAGCAGGACGAAAAGTACAATCTGGTTCAGGCTGCAAAGCTGCTTGCTGGTAACAAATATTATATGATGATTTGCGTCACCTACATTTTGCAGCAGATCTACGGTGCCATGATCAGCATGGGCACCTACTATGCAACCTACATCCTTGGCAACCAGAATCTGTTCGGTGTATTCTCTTGGGCAATCAACATTCCTCTGATCATCGCACTGGTGTTCACCCCGACCTTGGTTGCAAAGTGGAATGGAATGTATAAGCTGAATGTGATGAGCTATACTCTGGCAACGATTTCTCGTGCACTGGTTGCTGTAGCTGGTTACATGGGCAGCGGCAATGTGACCTTGATGCTGCTCTTTACTGCAATCGCAGCTCTTGGTCAGGGTCCTTGGCAGGGCGATATGAACGCTGTAATCGCAGCCTGCTCTGAATATACTTGGCTGACGAAGCATAAGCGCGTGGATGGCACGATGTACTCCTGCACTTCTCTCGGTGTGAAGCTGGGCGGCGGTCTGGGTACTGCCATCACCGGCTGGCTGCTGGCAGCAAGCCATTTTGACAGCGCTCTGACCGTTCAGCCGGATTCCTGCATCAATATGCTGAAGATCATGTATCTGGTGATTCCGTTTGCTCTGGATGCCATCATCACCTTCATTCTGTCTCATCTGAAAGTTGAAGAAGCAAATGAAAAACTGCGTGCAGCAGTCTGATAACAAGCCATTATCATTTCTCCTTCATCTGCTGTTCCCCGGAGGAATCCAGCGATTCCTCCGGGGAGGCTGGAGAAATATTATAAAATTATAAAAGGTAAATGAGGAAATACTATGGCTGCATTTGATTTTGCAAAAGTAAAAGACCCCACCTTTTTCAAGGAAAACGTGCTGAATGCTCATGCAAGTTTCCGTACTTACGCTTCCCGCGAAGAATATCGGACAGGCTCCTCTTCTTTGGCGCTGAAGCTGGACGGTATCTGGAAATTCGCCTACGCAAAAAACTACACCAGTGCCATCCCCGGCTTTGAAAAGACAGATTACGATTGCAGCGGCTGGGATGACATTCATGTTCCGGCACACATCCAGATGGAGGGCTACGACATTCCCCAGTACGCGAATATTCAGTATCCGTGGGATGGCCGTGAAGAAGTACAGCCGGGTGAGATCCCGCAGCGGTTCAATCCGGTGGCAAGCTATGTAAAATACTTCGAGCTGCCGGAATCCATGCAGGGCAAGCCCGTCCACATCGAGTTCGAGGGTGTGGAAAGCGGCATGGCTCTTTGGCTGAACGGGTCTTATGTGGGTTACACCGAGGACAGCTTCTCCGCACACGCATTCGATCTGACTCCCTATCTCCAGCCGGGCGTGAACAAACTTGCTGTGCAGGTGTTCAAGTGGACTTCCTCCAGCTGGTGCGAAGATCAGGACTTCTTCCGCTTCTCCGGCATCTTCCGCAGCGTGTGGCTGTACGCCATCCCCACCGTGCATCTGGAAGATGTATCCGTCAAAACGCTGTTTGCCGGGGATGATTTTACTCATTCCACGCTGGAAGTTGCATTGCAGGTGGAGGGTAAGGGCGCAGCCCGTCTGACCCTGCGCCGCAGTGAGCTGGAAGTGTTCTCCGAAGAAATCGCACTGAACGGCGGTTCTGCTCTGTTCAGCCATGCGGTGGAGAACCCCCACCTGTGGAGTGCAGAGGACCCGGCTCTGTATGAACTGGAAATCGAGCTGCTGGACGATGCAGGCCATCTGGTAGAGGTGACCGGGCAGAAAGTCGGTTTCCGCAAGTTCGAGCTGAAGAACAATCGGATGCTGCTCAACGGCAAGCGCATCGTGTTCAAGGGTGCCAACCGTCATGAGTTCAGCTCCATTACGGGTCGTGCTGTGGGCGTACACACCCATGAGGAACTGCTTCGGGACATCATCACCATGAAGCAGAACAACATCAATGCCATCCGCACCAGCCATTACCAGAATCAGGATGCACTGTACGACCTGTGCGACGAGTATGGTCTGTATCTGATTGCAGAGAACAATCTGGAATCCCATGGCACATGGGATATCCATCAGGCGGGCTTTCGCGACATCGAGGGCGTTTTGCCCAATGATAAGCCGGAGTGGAAAGCTGTCTTGTTTGACCGCATGAATTCCACTTACCAGCGTGATAAAAACCATCCTGCTGTTCTGATCTGGTCTCTGGGCAACGAATCGTTTGGCGGTGAGACCCTGCTCCAGATGGCAGAGATGGTCCGCCGCTTTGATGACACCCGTCTGGTGCATTACGAAGGTGTGGTCAATGATCCCCGCTTCCTCAAAACCACCGATATCGAGAGCCATATGTACAGCACTGTGAAGGACATTAAAGAGTATCTGGCACAGGGCGATAAGCGGCCTTATATCGAGTGCGAATATTCTCATGCTATGGGCAACTCCAACGGTGCTTTGCACAAGTACACGGAACTTGCCGACCAGAAGAACTGCGGCTATCAGGGCGGCTTTATCTGGGATTACATCGACCAGTCCATCTGGAAAAAAGACCGCTACGGCAAGTGGTTCCAAGCCTACGGCGGCGACTTCGGTGAGCGTCCTACCGACTATAATTTCAGCGGAAACGGCATTGCCTATGGTGGTGACCGTGCTCCTTCTCCCAAGATGCAGGAGGTCAAGTTCTGCTATCAGAACATCGCCGTTTCCATCGACAACTCTGGCTTTGAAGTCTGGAATAAGAACCTGTTCACCTCTACGGATGCTTTCGACTGCGTTGCACTGCTGCATCGTGATGGAAAGTTGTATCAGCAACAGGAACTGACCAATATTGATGTTGCTCCCGAAGAACGTTCCAGCTTCCCGCTGCCGTTTATGGTCCCTGCGCTCCCCGGTGAATATGCAGTGACCATCAGCTTCCGTTTGAAGGAGGACACCAGCTGGGCAAAGAAAGGTCATGAAGTCGCCTTTGGACAGGGTGTGATCGCTGTGGTTCGTTCCATTCCCAGCAAGAAGGTCACGCCGTTTACCGTTACGCACGGTACACACAACATCGGTGTCCGGGGCGAGAATTTCGATGTTTTGTTCTCCGATCTGAACGGCGGTCTGACTTCCTACCGCTATGCCGGCAAGGAGATGATTCAGGAGATTCCCCGTCCCAACTTCTGGCGCGCTCCCACCGACAACGACTGCGGCAACAACATGGGCGGCGTTCGCGGTCAGTGGAAGCTGGCAAGCCTGTACGCTACCGCCAAGGGCATCGGCAAGGAGATCCCGTCTGTTCATGGCGGCACCATCCTCCAGAACCCCACCTGCGAGGTGGAAGCCGACAGCGTAGTCGTGACCTATCTCTATAACCTCCAGACCAGCCCCGCAGCAGAGTGCAGCTTACAGTACCGTGTGTTCGGTGATGGCCGCATCCAGACCACCCTGCACTATGACCCGGTGGAAGGACTTGCAGCAATGCCGGAGTTCGGCGTACTGTTCAAGATCGACGCTGACTACGACACGGTGGAGTGGTACGGAAACGGCCCTGCGGAGACCTACTGGGATCGTCAGCATGGTGCAAAGCTGGGCATTTACCAGAACAAGGTCGCAGACAACATGGCACAGTACCTTGTGCCGCAGGAGTGCGGTGCAAAGACCGCTGTGCGCTGGGCAAAGGTAGTGGACCGCAAGGGTCGCGGGCTGCTGTTTACCGCAGATGCCGCAAAGCCCATGTTCTTCTCTGCGCTGCCCTACACTCCCCATGAAATGGAGAGTGCCAAGCATCCCTACGAGCTGCCCCCGGTCCATTACACGGTCATCCGTGCTATGGGCGAGCAGATGGGCGTTGGCGGCGATGACAGCTGGGGCGCCAATGTCCACCCGGAGTATATTCCTGATGTGACCAAGCCTGTGGAGTTCACCTTTACGTTCCGTGGCATCTGATGATTGCCCGCAAATGAGGTGTTCTCTGTGAAAAAAGCGAAAGATCAGCCTGAATCTGAACCAGCCGAACTAGCATCCCTTGTTGGAGAACGAATCAGAAAGATCCGCAAAGAAGAGGGGTTAAGCCTAGAGCTTTTTGCTTTAAGCCATCAATGAGCCACCAGCCGCAAGTGCAGGGTGGAAAACTTCCGCGCCCTTGCGCCTGATAAAAATTGGAACTTTGATTTTCTCGCCCGACTTTGCCACGGTGGGACGATCAAAGGAGCGTGCGTTTGAACAAAAAGAAAAAGTCCATAAATACTTCCCCTTATCCCGATGAAGTCATTGACCGTCTGGCGCGGGCATTCTACCCGGCCATCCTTGTCTGCTGGAACAGCGCGGAAGGCCAGCGGTCACTTGTCGGGGCGGAGGCCCCTCCATCTTGCTAACGCAAGACCGTTCGGTCGCTTAAAAGCCCCACTGGGGCTTTCATTGCTCCGCTGCGCTGCGCAAACGCGAGCTTGCCTATGGCAGGCGGAACAGGCCCATCATGCAAACAACGAAAAACAGGAAGTTCCCACTGGGGAACTCCCTGTTGTACATATCGCTATCGTCTGTGGCTTTTGGCAGGGTGCGTCCGGGTGCTGGGTATTCGTAAAACAGTTTTCGAGAAATGACACGGCAACTGCCTGTCAGGATTGGTTACGAGTACCCGGCTAGGCCAAGGAAGCATCAAGTCCCATGTCCGCACCGTCAAGGTATTGGATATGGGACTTTTTGCATTTCAGGAACGTGTACACCTCTGGAAAGGTGTAACACACTAGACTTTGTAGCAAAGTTGTGTGCCAAGGGTGCTGCGCCCCTTTAGAATCCCTGCTCACATCGCCTGTGGGCGATGTGGATTCGCCGCATAGAAAGCTCTCACAAAGGCGCACCCGGCTGTTTGCGGCGAGGAAAAGGCACTTCTGCGGAAGTGTAATAACCCACTATGACACTTTCATCCCTGCGGCCTGCAAAGTGCCGTGGGCTCTCCGAGGGGGAACGGTTGTATAAGGTACGTTTCGGACGAATCGCTGCGTACGTGCGTACGGAAGGTTGGTACGCACGTACGCAGTAAAACAGCCAAATTCTCGTATATATGGGTGGTCATTTGACCACGAGTGTGGTATACTTCACTTGGAAAACCAATTAAGGTAGATATAATGCACAGGGATGTGCTTTATATAATAAAAGCAGGATAAAAACGCAACGCATTTCTTTCTGAGAGATGCCAGAGCTGGTAGGTAGCCCAGCCGTCTACACCGCACGGTGTAGGTAAGTAACCTTCCCCTCCGGGTTGTCCGTTCCTGTAAGGATTTATTTCAGGAGGGTTTCGTTATGGATATTGATTCTACAAAGCTGACTGTATTTTTTGAGGCTCCATTCTGGATTGGAGTATTTGAACGTATTGAGAGAAGAAAGCTTTCAGTGTGTAAAGTCGTGTTTGGTGCAGAACCAAAGGACTATGAAGTCTGGGAGTATCTGCTCAAAAATTACAGTCGGCTGCGCTTCAGTCCATCTGTTGAGACAGTTGTAAAGAAAGAGTCTGTGAACCCAAAGCGATTGCAACGGCAAATCCGAAAGGAAACAGTTGCCACAGGAATCGGTACAAAGTCACAGCAGGCGTTGCAAATGCAGCGAGAAGAAAACAAGCTGGTGCGAAAAGCACTTAGCCGTAAACAACGCGAAGCAGAAAAGCAGCGTCAGTTTGAACTGAAACAGCAGAAGCGAAAGGAAAAGCATCGGGGCAGATAATGCCCCTTTGCTTTTATCTAGCAGGGTTTGGGGCAGGCACGCCCCAACAAGAAGCAGTCCCAAAGGGGCAAGAATTTTCAAGTATTGAAAATTTGTGGCCACGGGACGATTCTTGCTCTCACGAAAACCCACACTTTTTGAAAATCCGCTTTTCACAGCCAAAGGAGGATGCACCATGAAAAAAGAAATCGAAGCCTTTGTCAATGCAGCCAGTGAGCAGGAGTTGGATGCTGCATGGAACAACCTCTCGGCAGAGGAACAGCGAGTTTTCGAGCAACTCATGGAGGAAGAACCACCCGAAGATGCATTGGCGTTTTTCGCACAGCTGTATGACGATACCCCGAAGGAGCAAGCCAGCGAAACCGTGAGCATCTCCGAAAATGAAATCTATTTCAAGCGGCAGCCCTTGACCGAAGAGCAGAAGAAACACGGCTCCTATGTAGATGAGAACGGCAATCTCCATGTCAAGAACCTGTCTGCATTCTGGATTCCTGAACTGACCACCACGGAGAAAGTCGGTCACACCACCTACACCGTGACCGGCAGCTATGAGGGCAAGGAATCCTTTTTGAAGAAGCTGGAGCGCATTGTTGCCAAGAACGCCCAGCAAAAATTTGAAGATGAGGGTGCAGACGAATGACAACTGCGTCCAATTCTGCTATACTTGACCCGGTAACCAATCCTGTACCGACAGTTGCTCCACAGAGTAAGGAGGACACAACAATGTCTGGAGCAACGAATAAAATCACCGCACTTTACTGCCGACTGTCGCAAGAGGACGCACGGCTCGGTGAAAGCCTGTCCATTGAGAACCAGAAGGCCATCCTTCTGGAATACGCCAAAAAGAACCACTTCCCGAACCCGGTGTTCTTTGTGGATGATGGCTACTCCGGCACGAACTATGACCGTCCCGGCTTCCAGAGTATGCTGACCGAGATCGAAGCGGGACATATAGGAATCGTTATCACGAAGGATTTGTCCCGACTGGGGCGCAATTCCGCCTTGACTGGTCTGTACACCAACTTTACCTTTCCCCAGTATGGCGTTCGCTACATTGCCATTAATGACAACTATGACACCATTGACCCGAACAGCATAAACAACGATTTTGCAGGCATTAAGAACTGGTTCAACGAGTTTTACGCCCGCGATACCAGCCGCAAGATTCGGGCCGTTCAGAAGGCCAAGGGAGAGCGTGGAGTACCGCTGACGGTCAATGTGCCGTACGGCTATGTGAAAGACCCGGAGAACCCGAAACATTGGCTTGTTGATCCGGAAGCGGCTGCGGTCGTGAAGCGCATCTTCTCCATGTGCATGGAAGGCCGTGGCCCGACCCAAATTGCAAACCAACTGTGGGTGGACAAAGTTCTGACTCCTACCGCCTACAAGTTGAGCCATGGCCGGAGTACAAACGCACCTGCCCCGGAAGACCCTTATCGCTGGGATAAAAGAGCAGTAAGTTTGATTCTGGAACGCCGGGAGTACACTGGCTGCACAGTCAACTTCAAGACCTATACTAACTCTATCTGGGATAAAAAGAAACATCTGAATCCTGTGAAAAATCAGGCTATCTTCTCGGATACACATGAGCGCATTATCGACGATGATGTGTTTGAAAAGGTTCAGGAGATTCGTAGTCAGCGTCACCGCATGACCCGGACAGGCAAGAGCAGCATTTTCTCCGGTATGGTCTACTGTGCTGACTGCGGTTCCAAGATGCAATATGGTTCGTCCAATAACAGGGACTTCAGTCAAGACTTCTTTGATTGCTCTCTGCACAAGAAGAACGGGAGCAGGTGCAAGGGACACTTCATCCGGGTAAAGGTTCTGGAAGGCCGTGTGCTGAACCATATCCAGCAGGTGACAGACTACATCCTTTGCCATGAAGACTACTTCCGCAAGGTCATGGAGGAACAGCTTCGGGTGGAAAGCAGCGAAAAGCTGACTGTCCTGAAGAAGCAGCTTGCCCGAAATGAGAAGCGAATCGCAGATCTCAAACGGCTGTTCATGAAAATCTACGAGGACAACGCCAGTGGAAAGCTGAGCGATGCCCGCTTCGACATGATGAGCCAGAGTTACGATGCCGAGCAGAAGCAGCTGGAAGAGGACGTCCTCTCTTTCCAACAGGAAGTCGAAGTACAGGAACAGCAAATTGAGAATATTGAAAAGTTCGTCCAGAAAGCGCACAAGTACGTCCATATTGAAGAACTCACCCCTATGCTCTCCGTGAACTGGTGTCGGCTATCTATGTGGATGCCCCGGATAAGTCCAGCGGAAAGCGGGTGCAGCACATCCATATCAAGTACGATGGGCTGGGGTACATCCCTCTGGATGAACTGGAAGCAAAAGAAAAGGCATGACCGAAGTCACGCCAAATCTTCCCCATTTAGGGAACTTTTGCAAATACTGTTTTATGGGAACTCTGCTGGTGGACGCACCCTGTTTTTGTTTCATCATGGTTGGGTGTACGTCAAAACGCATCACCGCAACTCCTTATAGGTTTCTTCCGGCACCGGCTCGCACCACTCGTTAGAGGTGCCTTCGCCGGGTACTTCCACTGCCAGATGAGAGAACCAGCAATCGGGTGCAGCACCGTGCCAGTGCTTGACCTCCGGGGGAATGTTCAACACATTGCCCGGATGCAGCTCCTGCGGCGCTTTGCCCCATTCCTGATAGTAGCCCCGGCCTGCCACGCAGACAAGGATCTGCCCGCCACCCTTTGCGGCATGATGGATGTGCCAGTTGTTCCGGCAGCCCGGCTCAAAGGTGACGTTGTAAATGCCAACCTGTGCGGTGGACAAGGGTGCCAGATAGCTTTTTCCGCTGAAATATTGTGCAAAACCGTCGTTGGATGCACCGATGGGGAACACCATTTCACTCTGGTGCTTTGCCTTGGCATCCTCTGCAGCGTCCTCTGCCCAGACTTCCTTGGCCATACGGAAAGCCGCCCACGCCTTGGGCCAACCCACATAAAACGCCGCATGGGTCAGGATCTCTGCAATCTCAGTCCGGGTAATACCGTTGTTTTTCGCTGCCGTCAGGTGATACCGAAACGAGGAGTCCGTCAGTCCCTGCGCCATCAGTGCCACCACCGTCACAAGGCTGCGGTCCCGGAGGGAGAGTTTATCCTCTCGGCTCCACACCTGCCCGAATAGTACCTCATCGTTAAGTTCCGCAAATTTTGGCGCAAATTCGCCCAGAGCATCCCGCCCTGCTGTCTGTTTCACTGCCATTATACGTTCCTCCCCATCTCGTAAGCCTGTGCCATGGCAGGCGTACCGCACACTGCACCCGGCTCGTAAACGCCACCTGCTACAAGGACTCCCTTTTCCACGGCACCTTCCACGCAGTCTGCATAGCCCCGGAAGCAGGCCAGCGTAGTATCTGCAGAGGATTTTTCCTCGTCTGCCATGGTGGTGATGTAGTAGAATTCCTTGTCTTTGACCTCAAGCCACCGTGCCACGGTACGGTCGATTACTGCCTTCAACTGGGCACTGATGGAGTAGAAGTATACCGGGCTTGCCAGCACAATGACATCGGCATCGATCATCTTTTGCAGGATGTCTGCCATATCATCCTTGTGGACGCAGGCTCCGCCGTGGGTGCTGCAATAGTAGCAGCCGGAACAGGGAGCCACCTTTTTCTCAGCGACCCGGATCTTTTCTGCTTTGTGCCCGGCATCCTGCGTTCCACGCAGAAATTCATCGCATAGAATATCAGAGTTACCGCCCTTCCGGGGACTTCCAGACAAAATCAATACCTTCTTGCTCATAGGAACCTCCTTGACAGCGGAGTGCATCCGCATTATGATGTTGATAAAGTTTGATTTTATCATACAACTTAAAGCGCACTTTAAGTCAAGGGCTTTTTGAAAAAACGGAGGTTTCAGATGATCTATACCGTAGGTGAAATGGCACAAAAGCTGGGCGTACCTGCCTCCACCCTGCGCTACTACGACAAAGAAGGGTTACTTCCCTTTGTGGAGCGTTCCTCCGGCGGCATTCGGATGTTCCGGGAAAACGACTTCGAGTGGCTGCAGGTCATCCGTTGCATGAAAAAAGCCGGAATGTCCATCAAGGATATCCGGCAGTATATTGAGCTTTCCATGCAGGGAGACGACACCATTGACACCCGGCTGGAAATGTTCCGGCATCAGCGCGAGGTGCTCACCCAGCAAATCCAGCAGTTACAGCACACGCTGGAGACCGTGGAGTATAAATGCTGGTTCTATGAAGCCGCCAAAGCTGCTGGGACAGTGGATGTCCCCGGTGCGATGACCGATGCGGATGTGCCGGAGCAGTTCCGTGCCATCCGGCAGGAGCCTCGGGGACAGAAGATTCCGAATGGCGAAAAATAAGAAATGCCGTTCCAGTTGCTTTTGGAACGGCATTTTTCTTAATCTTCTAACCCATGGCTCCCGGTTACGTTTTTCAAATATTCCTCCGGATCACCATTCAGAATCAAATCCGCATAACCCAGTGGATCATTGCAGATGAGATAATCCAACTCCGACCTCTGCGCCATGGTCACGTCCAGTGCATTCTCGACCCCGGTGCAGTCGATGGAGATCATTCTCCCATCCCGGAGCAGCAGTTCCACGCACACGGTGTCCATGTTGAAATGACAAGCACTTGCATCGTACTTCATGTTCGTTTCCTCCTGAAATCATGTCGTAGCTTATGTCGGTCAATCTATGATTTCGGATTTCATCTTCCACGGACACCTGCATGGAACTTGTCGGGGCAAGGCCCCTCCATCTGCTAACGCAGACCGTTCTGTCGCTTAAAAGCCCCTCTGGGGCTTTCATTGCTTCGCAAACGCTAATTTTCCGAAGAAAACAAATAATCCGAACCCATCTCCTATTGGAAACAAGTTCGGATTATTTTTGCTTGGTCCGAGTGGCGAGAATCGAACTCACGGCCTCTTGAACCCCATTGTGCTTCTCTCAAAAACGCAATGGACACTCCGATACCACTTGTACGCAGTATCATCAAATTTCAAAATTATTTTATCATTCTGTTTCGTTAGATGTCAAGATGTTTCGTTTCTTTTGTGGTCAAATTGTGGTCAACCGACCCTGACAAATGACCATTCTCCCCTACTAAGTTACATGGCGCAATTCCGATTTTCAAAAATCGAGATTGCGCTTTTTTGTTTGCACGAATTATTCATAAGGAGGATTTGTCAACCATGTCAATGAAACATCGTCATTTTTTCATCCTTGACAGAATTGTATGACGCTCGACTACTTCTATGGACAGGCCGGAAAACTTTTTTCGTTCTATCGCATCCCCAAAGCACTGTTTCAGGAGCAGCGGTTTCAAAATCTGTCAACCGATGCCAAAACACTCTACGGCATCCTGCTTGACCGCATGAGCCTTTCTGTTAAAAATGAATGGTTCGACAAGCAAGGCCGGGTGTTCATCATTTTCACGATCGAGGATGTCAAGAGGGCTTTGTGTTGCGCAGACAACAAAGCGACCAAGCTACTCAGGGAACTTGAAAATTTTGGTTTAATTGAACGAAAACGCCGTGGACTGGGCAAACCGAGTTTGGTGTATGTGAAAAACTTTTCGTCAGACCTTTCAAATGAGCGTGTCCAGAATCGTGAAAATCACGAATCTGGAAGTCCTAAAAACGCTTGTCAAGACCCGCCCAAATCACGATGTAATAAGAATAAAAAGAGTAAGACAGAGCGGAATAATACGAATCCTATCCTTTCCGATGAATTGGAGAAAATGAAGAATCGTAAACTGCTCGAAGAATATTTTTCACATTCTTTGGAGATAGAACTTCTTCTCCGGCTTTACCCGGATGATGAAGATACCATCTATCAGATCGTAGATTTGCTGGTGGACACCTGTGACAGCAAGCGTAAACTCATAAGAATCGCTGGCGATGATAAGCCCGCCGAAGTTGTGCTCAGTCGGCTAAAAAAGTTGAATGCAGACCACATCCGCTTCGTACTGGACTGTCTGGCAGCGAACACTTCCCCGATACGGAATATGAAGCAGTACCTTCTGGCCGCACTATTCAATGCTCCAACCACAATACAGCTCTATTATCAAAACAAAGTCAACCATGATTTAGCAGCTCGGAGGTGATGAAAATTTCCAAAAAGGCAACAACGATAGCCGTTATCAACCAGAAAGGCGGCACGGGCAAAACCACCACCTGTGAAAATTTGGGCGTAGGGCTTGCAATGGAGGGCAAGAAAGTTCTGCTTGTGGACGCTGACCCACAGGGTTCGCTTACTGTCAGTATGGGCTGGCAAGACCCGGATGCACTGCCCACTACACTCTCTACTCTTATGCAGAAAGCCATGAACGACCAGTGTATTCCACCCGGCGAAGGGATTCTGCACCATGCGGAGGGCGTTGACCTTATCCCGGCCAACATCGAACTGGCCGGACTGGAAGTGGCTCTGGTGAATACCATGAGCCGGGAGAAAGTGATGAAACAGGTGTTGGAAAGCGCAAAACGCGAGTACGACTATATTCTGATTGACTGCACTCCCTCTCTCGGTATGCTGACGGTCAATGCGCTGGCAGCGGCAGATTCCGCACTGATTCCGGTGCAAGCACAATATCTTTCGGCAAAAGGGCTGGAGCAGTTGCTTCAAACCGTGCAGAAAGTAAGGCGGCAGATAAACCCGAAACTGAAAATTGAGGGCATCCTGCTCACCATGACGGACAGCCGCACCATCTATGGGCAGCAAATCAGCAATCTGATTCGGCAAGCCTACGGAAAGCATTTGAAAGTGTTCGACCAGACAATTCCCCGTTCTGTCCGCGCTGCCGAAACCAGCACGACCGGAAAAAGCATTTTCCAGTATGACCCGAAAGGCAAAGTGGCAGAAGCCTATCATTCCATCGCAAAGGGGTGTTGGCCGATGCCGAAAAACGGCTTAAACGTCAGTTTGAACAGCTACGATGATATTTTTTCCACCGAAGAAACGCGGCAGGAAGAACAGCGCGAACAGGTACAGCAAATTCCCATTGATGAGTTGTATCCGTTCAAAGACCATCCCTTTAAGGTGATTGATGATGAAGCTATGCAGCGCACAGTAGAAAGCATAAAGCAGTTGGGTGTCACAAATCCGCTGATTGCTCGTCCGCGCCCGGATGGTGGCTACGAAATCATTTCCGGCCATCGCCGCCAACACGCTGCACAGCTTGCTAGACTGAAAACCCTGCCGGTTATCGTCCGTGATATGTCGGACGATGCCGCCGTTCTGCTCATGGTTGATTCCAATCTTCAGCGCGAACAGATTTTGCCGAGTGAGCGGGCATTTGCCTATAAGATGAAACTGGATGCACTGAAAAGGCAAGGTGCTAGGTCAGATTTAACTTCATCCCAAGTTGGGATGAAGTTGCAAGCTCTTGATATTGTTGGACAAGAAGCTGGTGATAGCCGCAACCAAGTACACCGTTTTATCCGCTTAACCAATCTTATCCCGGAACTGCTGGACATGGTAGACGAAAAGAAAATCTCATTTAACCCTGCGGTGGAACTCTCTTATCTTGATGAAAGCCAGCAGCGAGATTTTCTTGAAGCTATGGCTGACACGCAAAACGCCCCATCGCTTTCACAGGCGCAACGGCTCAAAAAGCTGGCGCAGGAAGGTCATTTCTCGTATGACGTTGCCTTTGCCGTGATGGGTGAACCGAAAAAGGACGAATTGGACAAAGTTGTTATCAAAAACGATACCCTGCGGAAATATTTTCCCGAAAGCTCTACTCCGAGAGAGATGGAAGAAAAAATCATTGGGCTTTTGGAAGAAAGTAAAACCGAAAAAGTTGTATTCAGGAGCGATTCTATCAAAAAATATTTTCCGAGCAACTATTCGTCAGAACAAATCGAAAATTCAATTCTCAAGATGCTCGACCAGCGCATGAAAAAGCGCAAGCATGAAGCTGAACGCTGACGATCAGATAAAACGCAAGACCCACTTTGGTCTTTTTCTTTGCAAACATGGAGGAAAAAGCCTATGAACAACACCGCTACTCGTATGATTCGTTCCGAGGAGATCACCATTGATATGCGCATCTGCACCATTCTGGCAGGTGGCAAGAAGCCCGGTGAAGTCTACTTTGCCGCCATTGCGCCGGATATGGAACTGACTGTTATTACTCTGGATGAAGCCCCTGACATTCTGCCCTGCTTCGATGAAAGCGATGCCAGCATCCATCTTCCCGACACTTCGCTGCTGCTCTGCTACAATCCGGCACAGGTTCTGAAGATGGCGGGCAAGCGTTACCTGACTGGCCCGGTCATTCTGGTACGCACCAACATGGACGGGAACTTCATTTCGCTTACCATTGATGACGTGTACCGTTTCCAGAAGTTTCTGGCGAGCCACAGCGTCACACTCATGGCAGACGATCAGAAGCTGCCCTGCATTTGCATCGTCTGAGGTGTGCCATGCTGAACTTTTTCATCGGTTTCGCACTTTTTGAGGCAGGTGCCATTTTCGGCTTCTTCGTGGCGACTCTGCTGAACGCCGCCCATGTCGGGCAGGAGAGCACCATCTTTGAGGAGAATGATAATGGAACAGAATGAAAATACCCTTTCGGTGCTGAAAATTGCACCGGGACAGCATCCGCAGCAGGTCGAGATTGACAACAACCTGAAAGCCTTGCAGGAAGCGGTGGGCGGCTCGATTGATGCTGTTTACCCCTTTGCAGACCCGGTGGCCATCATCTGCAATGACGAGGGCAAGCTCATGGGACTGCCGTTGAACCGTGCCCTGCGGGATGAGAACGGGCAGATGTACGATGCCGTTGCCGGAGACTTTCTAGTGGTGGGATTGGGCGAGGAGGATTTTGCATCCCTGACCCCGGAGATGGCGCAGAAGTATGAGCAGCTTTTTCATCAGCCGGAAGCCTTTCTGAAGCTGGGCAACCGTCTGCTGGTGCTGCCGGTGCCCGATGAACCTCCCGCAGAAAAGCCCCGCACCAAGCCCCCGGCAGAGCATGACCGCTAAAATCACCCTGCTGCACGGGAGGTGATGGCAGTGCAGGAAGAAATCGAACAGAAGTCATTCAACATTATGATCTCCACCACGAAGCTGTCTGCCCGGACTGTCCTGCGGGCAGTTAAAGCGGCGTTTCGGCTGTACCAGTCCAAGGCATCCCAAGGTAAGCAGAGCGTCCGCACTCTTCTGCGGCAGAACCGGGGCGTGTCCAGCGTGGAGATCAGCAAGACCGGCATCCGTGGTCTGGAACGCTATGCCAAAAAGTACGGCATCGACTACGCCATCCGTAAGGACACCTCCGAGGTGCCGCCCCGGTATCTGGTCTTTTTCAAAGCCCCGGACGCAGAAGCCTTCAACTCGGCGTTCAAAGAGTATTCGGCATCCCTGCTGAACAAGGACAAACGCCCCTCCGTATTGGCAAAACTGCATGAACTGGTGCAGGCTGCGGCAGAACTCCCCGGCAAAGTCCGGCACAAGGAACAGGAGCGAGGACTGTGACCACGAAAAAGCTGACAAAGCTGCTGGCGCTGTGTCTGCCCTATATCCTGCTGGGTCTGGTAGCAACGAATTTCGGAGAAGCGTGGCGGCTTTCCGAGGGCAAGGAACTGGGCGATAAGATCATGTCCATGATGGGCACAATCTCGGTGGCATTTGCAAACCCTCTGCCCAGCCTGCATCCGCTTGATTTGCTGGTGGGCTTGTGCTGCGGTGCAGGGTTACGGCTGGCGGTTTATTTGCGTGGAAAAAACGCCATGAAGTACCGCCACGGCATGGAGTACGGCTCTGCCCGGTGGGGCACCGCCAAGGATATTGAGCCGTTCATGGCTCCCAAATTTGCCGACAACATTATCCTGACCAAAACGGAACGGCTGATGATGTCCAACCGCCCACCGGACCCCAAAAACGCCCGGAACAAAAATGTGCTGGTGGTGGGCGGCTCCGGCAGCGGCAAGACCCGGTTTTGGCTCAAGCCCAACCTTCTACAATGTCATAGTTCCTATGTGGTCACTGACCCGAAAGGGTCACTATAATAAGGATAGAAAGGTCGTGAAAATACAAAACAGGAGGTTACACACATGAGGAAGCAGGAGCAAAAGGGTAAAATCACAGCATTGTACGAAAGGTTATCTCACGACGATGGGCGGTCTGACGAGAGCGTGTCCGTAGAAAATCAAAAGCGCATCCTGGAGGACTACGCCCGAAAAAATGGCTTCACTAATGTCCGCCACTTCACCGATGACGGGGTGCGGGGAACGACCTTCAAGCGGCCCGGCCTGGACGCTATGGTGGACGAGATACGGGCCGGAAATGTGGCTACCGTCATTGTCAAAGACCAGAGCAGAATAGGCCGTGACGTGGTGGAGGTCGGCTTGCTCAAACGCACCTTTGACGAGTACAACGTCCGCTTTATCGCCGCCAATGACAACCTGGACACCGCCAATGGATTTGATATTATGTCCATCTTCCGGGATGTGATAAATGAGTGGTACGTTGCTGACACCAGCCGCAAAATCAAGACCGTTTTCAAGTCCAGAATGGAAAAGGGCCTGCGCTGTTCGGGGGCCGTCCCCTATGGCTATCTCGCCTCAAAAGAAGAAAAGGGCGAGTGGGTGATCGACGAGGAAGCTGCCGCCGTTGTGCGCCGCATCTTTCAGATGGTCATGGACGGTCAGAGCGTCAACGGCATCGCCCGAACGCTGCGGGCCGAGCAAATCCCCATCCCTTCCGAACACTGGAAGCGTATCGGCT
The DNA here is from genome assembly GCF_036632915.2 of Faecalibacterium taiwanense. Taxonomy (NCBI): domain Bacteria; kingdom Bacillati; phylum Bacillota; class Clostridia; order Eubacteriales; family Oscillospiraceae; genus Faecalibacterium; species Faecalibacterium taiwanense. The sequence goes on from NZ_CP155552.1 coordinate 1,764,580, forward strand.
GTCCTGTTCGAGCCAACAGCTACCGCGACCCCTACGCATGGTCTGCCACCACCCTGGGTTATATTCTTAAAAGGCCGGAGTACCTGGGGCGCAAGGTGCTGGGCAAGACTGTCTGTGAGAACTACAAGACTAAAAGCACCCGCAGGACAATGCCAGAGGAACAATTTGTATTTGAGGGAGCCGTCCCCGCCATCATTGACGAAGAAACGTGGCACAATGTTCAGCGTTTGCGGGAAACCAAGCGCCGGACACCCAAGCGGAGTAATGCCCCTAACCGTTTAACCGGACTGCTCTACTGTGCCGACTGCGGCGCAAAGCTGACCCACCACAACAGTCTTGTCCAAGGCAAGTACATTGACGATGCTTTCACCTGTTCCAGATACCGGGCACCTATGGAGGATTGCACCATTCACTATGTTGCCACGCAAAAGCTGGAAGCGGCGATCCTCTCCGCCATCCAGCGGATAAGCTGGTATGTCCGCAACAACGAGCAGGAGTTTGTTCAGCGGGTTCGAAAGGCATCCAGTCTGCGCCAGGAGGAAGCAGTCAAGGATTGCCGGAAACAGATTGTCCAGGCGAAGAAGCGCCACGCCGAACTGGACGGACTGGTGAAGAAGCTGTACGAGGCCAACGCCACGGGCAAGCTGCCGGATAAGCATTTCAGCCGTCTCCTTGCCGAGTATGACGAGGAACAGGCCGCGCTGGAAGCCTCCATGACGGAGTGGCAGGGCTTGCTGGACAACTGGAACGCCGACCGGGTGAGAATGACGGAGTTTATCGACCTTGCCAAGCGGTACACCGATTTTTCGGAACTGACTACGCCCATTCTCAATGAGTTTATCGAGAAAATCGTTGTCCATGAGGGCAACGGACGGGGAAAGCAGCGCCGTCAGCGGTTAGATTTCTATTTCAATTTCATTGGCGCGTTTGAGGTTCCCGCCGACATTGTGACCCCGATGGAGCAGGAGGAAGAACGCCGCCAGCAGGAGGAACAGGCAGAGAAAGAGGAACGCTCCCAGGTGCTTGCCCAGGTTCGGTATGAGAGGTACAAGCAGGAGCGCCGGGAGTTTACCGCGAGGAAGCGGGCGGGCCTGTTGACCCCGGAGGAACAGGCGGAGGAAGAACGGCGGTTAGAGCGCAATCGGGCCTATCAGCAGAAGCAACGCGACAAGAAAAAGGCCAGTCAGCCAGAGAAGCCTCGCAAACGCTCACTGAAGGAACTCGCCAAGCTGGATGGAGCCGATCTCACCCCGGAGGAAGCGGAGCGGCTTGCGGCGCACCGCCAGAAGAAAGCCGAGCAGCACAAAGCGTGGCGTGACAGGCAGAAGTCCGCACAGCCCCCGAAGCCCCAACAGCGGACGTTGAAAGAACTTGCCAGATGTGCCGAGGCAGGTTTGCCTCTCACCCTAGAAGAAGCGGAACGGCTGGAAGCCCATCGCAATCGGAAAAAGGCGGCTTTGCAGGATTTGAAAGCCCGCGCCGAAACCGACCCGGTAGCGGCGGCAGAGTTGGCGCAGCAGAGAGCGCAACAGTCAGAAGCGGTAAAGAAGTCCCGTCAGAAAATGTATGCGGACGCTGCCGCCGGAGATCCCGAAGCCCAGGCCCGGTATGAACGTATGCTTGCCGCGAGGCGGGAGAACTACCACAGGAAGAAACAGGCAGAAGCCGAAGCTGCTCAAGTCAGCTAACGTAGATACAGAAAACGCCAGGGACAACGATAGTCCGTGGCGTTTTTGTCATTACTGCCGTTCCAGCAAATCCATATATTTCTGACGTTCGCCCTCCGGGACTTTCAGCGCCGCCATAGCCTGTTCAATGGTCAGCCCCATCGTTTCCATGAGGTTTTTGATAGAGGACAAGATACCTTTAGCAACGCCTTTTTCCTCAACGCCCTTGCTCAAATTACACATGACCGACACCTCCCTTTCCATTGTCTGCGTCATTTGAATGTCGTAATCGTCCTGCAAAATTTTCCGCTTTTCCGCCTCGCTGGTTTCGTTGGAGAGAAGCACATCCAGCATCCGCAATACGCCGTCATAATTTGACCCATCCGGCCCGCCAAGGCACAGCATGATGATGGACAGCAAATCATAATTCCTGATGGGTTCTTTGCCCTCGCCGACCAGATATTCTTCCACCAGCCGATACCGGGTAATGGTGTTCTCTCGATACTGCGGCGGTTTCATGCAAATCCAGATGGAGTAGACCTTCTTGATTTTCTCATAATGGGAGCCAGTGAACTCCCTGCCGTACTGGGAAGAAATCATGCGGCAACAGTAGTATATGCCACGCTTTATCAGCGGATAGCCGGGGTAAAAATCGTTCTGGGCCTCCACGTTGATGATGAGGGCAATTTGTTCCTCGGAGTCGGGAACGATGGCGCGGAAGCGAATGTCATAGGTGACTGTCCCCTCGCGCACCGATTTGTCCTCGGTGTCCATGCCGCTGATGACTGTGCCACCCTCGTCCGGCAGCACCGGGACGGCGGACACCTGGGGTTGGCCCTCAATGTACTTCTCGGCAATATCATTGACATCGCAATCCTTGTATTCTTCCAGGCAGGACTTCATAATCCGCGCCAGGATTGCCTTTTCAGACAGGACACGCTTACAGGCGGCATCATAACCCGCGCTGTCATCTGTGACGTGCAGTCCCTGGGCGATTGTCGTTTTGAGCTCCACCATCCTCACCTTCTTTCGTTTCATTCTACCACAGCTTTGCCAGCGCGTCCACTTCTTTTTGAAAAGAGTTGCGTATGGCGTATACACGAGAGAGATATGGAGGTGCAGTGACAGAAAAAATTTATCTTAACAGGGTTGCTTTTGGGAATTTGATATGCTATACTATAAAAAAATCCAAGCAAAGGAGTTTATCAATATGCGGCAAGGTATTCTTAAATAAAATTTGATAATGGGAACAAAGACAAACGTCCTCAAGGAGAGGGCTTGGTTTTTGTACCCAATTTAAGAATACTTTTGCCTTTTCATTTCATATCGTGATAGACAACGGCCAGCCTTGGCCGCAGTTTTCATGTGTGTCCTACCTATCATCCCCAGCGGTAAAAGTATTTGTCGCTGGGGATTTTTGCGCCCTTCTGGGCCTTGTATGGAGGACAATCATATGAAAATCATCAATATTGGCATTCTTGCTCATGTAGACGCAGGTAAGACGACCTTGACGGAGAGCCTGTTATATACCAGCGGAGCAATCGAGGCGCCCGGCAGTGTGGATCAGGGAACAACGAGAACGGACACCATGTTTTTAGAGCGGCAGCGTGGAATCACCATTCAAACGGCGGTCACTTCCTTTCAGTGGCACGATTGTAAGGTCAACATTGTGGATACTCCTGGGCATATGGATTTCTTAGCGGAGGTCTATCGCTCCCTTGCCATTCTTGACGGAGCGATTTTGGTTGTTTCTGCAAAAGACGGCGTTCAGGCGCAGACCCGTATTCTGTTTCATGCTCTGCAAGTAATGAAAATCCCAACTGTTATCTTTATTAACAAAATCGACCAGGACGGGATTGACCTGCCAGGTGTGTATCAGTCTATCCGAGATAAGCTCTCCGCAAATATGATTATTAAGCAGAACGTGCAGCTTTCCCCGGATATATCCATCATGGAAAACATGGGGCTGGAGAATTGGGATACCGTGATTGCGGACTGTGATGAATTGTTGGAGAAATATATTGCCGGAGAACCAATGGACAAAGAAGAACTTCTGCGGGAGGAAAACAGGAGAATCCAAAGCGTCTCTCTGTTTCCGGTCTATCATGGCAGTGCCAAGGTAAACTTGGGAATCCGACAACTCATTGAAGCGGTCACAGATACATTCCAATCACCCACCGGGCAGAACAGCTCTGAATTGTGCGGAACTGTGTTCAAAGTTGAGTACGCAAACCAGAGCCAACGCCTTGCCTATCTGCGGTTGTATAGCGGTACGCTTCATTTGCGGGATTCCGTAGCCTTGGCAGGGAAAGAAAAACTGAAAATTACGGAAATGCGTATCCCCTCAAAGGGTGAGATTGTCCGAACAGAGATTGCCCATGCGGGCGAGATCGTCATTGTACCCTGCGACAGTTTGCGGCTGAATGATGTGCTGGGAAACAAACTGCTGCTGCCCCGTGAAACGTGGAGCGACAATCCTCTCCCTTTGCTGCGGACAACAATTGCACCAGAGAAACCAGAACAGAGGGAACGCTTGTTAAACGCCTTGACAGAAATTGCGGATACCGACCCGCTTCTGCGCTATGAAGTAGACGCTGTGACCCATGAGATCATTCTCTCCTTTTTGGGCCGGGTACAATTGGAAATTATCTCTGATCTTCTGGTGGAAAAATATCAGCTCAACACAACTGCAAAAGAACCTACCGTCATCTATATGGAGAGGCCATTGAAAGCGGTAAGTCACACCATTCATATCGAAGTGCCGCCCAATCCATTCTGGGCGTCCATCGGGCTGTCCGTCACCCCTCTCCCCCTTGGCACCGGAGTGCAGTATGAGAGCAAAGTTTCCGTTGGATACTTGAATCAGAGTTTTCAAAACGCTGTATTGGATGGTATCCGCTACGGTCTGGAACAAGGCGTGTATGGATGGAAGGTAACGGACTGTAAAATCTGTTTTGAGTATGGGCTTTATTATAGTCCGGTCAGCACTCCCGCAGACTTTCGGTCATTGGCACCTATTGTATTGGAGCAGGTGTTGAAAAAGGCGGGGACGCAGCTATTGGAACCATATCTTTCTTTTACACTCTATGCGCCGCAGGAATATCTCTCCAGAGCTTATCATGACGCACCAAAATATTGCGCGAGTATTGAAACGACCCAGGTTAAAAACAGCGAGGTGATTTTTACTGGCGAAATCCCTGCCCGCTGTGTGCAAGAGTACCGCAATGACCTCACCTTTTATACAAACGGGAGAAGCGTTTGTTTAACAGAATTGAAGGGGTATCAAATCGCCAGCGGCGAACCAGTTTTTCAGCCACGCCGCCCAAACACCCGGATTGATAAGGTGCGCCATATGTTCAACAAAATTCTCCCATCAATGATGGACTTATAAAATCCCTTTGGAACAAAGGGCGCACTTCTATACATGGTCTGCGACCATGTATCGTGCGCTCTGCGAGGCTACGGCCCGGACTTCCGAAAGTCCGGGCCGTTTGCGTCGCTCCGCTCCGTACAAGGGGCTGCGCCCCTTGCGCCGCTTTGCGGCTATCCCTGCGCCCTCGCTGGAAAGGTACATCCGCTCTGCGTCTGCACCTTTCCAGCGAGGCTAAAACCGAATACCGTTACCCTTGACCGTTTACCCGACACAGCAGGTAGACGGTCTTTTGTTTTGCCAAGAAGGAGGTCAAACACGATGGACAAGTCACGCGAAGAATTAGAGAAAGAGTATGCTGAGGCCACCGCTAAGTTGGAGCAGTACCAGCACAGAGGCCAGCGGTATGAGAACCGCATCCGCTACTACACCCAAGGCGAAAGGAAGAAGCGAAACCACCGACTTATCACCCGTGGCGGAGCGGTGGAGAGTATCGCCCCGGAGGTGCGCGGCATGAGCGAAAGGGCCTTTTTTCTTTTGATGGAAAAGGTCTTTTCCCTGCCGGAAGTTGCCGCCCTGGTGAGCCAAGCCACTGACCAGCAGGAAAGCGGATAATTGGCCCTGTTCCATCTCCACGTTACCCAGGTCAAACGGAGCGCGGGACAGTCTGTTGTCACGTCCGCCGCCTACCGAGCCGGGGAGAAATTGTATAGCGAATACTATGGCGAGGTCAGCGACTACACCCACAAGGGCGGCGTGGTCTGCACAGACATTCTCCTGCCGCCCCAGGCCCCCAACCAGTACCAAGACCGCGCCACCCTCTGGAACGCCGTGGAGAAGGCCGAGCGCGGCAAGAAAGCCCAGCTTGCATATAGCTTTGACATTGCCTTGCAGAACGAGTTTTCATTGGAGGAAAACATCGCTCTTGCAAGGCAATTTGTTTCGGAGCAGCTTGTGGGCCGGGGCATGATTGCCGACTTTGCCATCCACCAGCCGGACAAGGAGGACGGCGGTATTCCTAACCCGCACTTTCATGTTCTCTGCCCCATCCGGCCCATTGAGCCAGACGGCAAATGGGGGTGCAAGCAGCGCCGCCGCTACCGTCTGGACGAGGACGGGAACCGCATTATGGGAGAGGACGGCAAGCCCTCTTTGACGCTGTTCCCACTACCGACTGGGGAAGCCCGGAAACACTGGAACATTGGCGGGAGGCGTGGGCCGCTATGGTGAACGCCAAGTTTGAGGAAAAGGGGCTGACCTGCCGCATCGACCACCGCTCCTATGAGCGTCAGGGCCTTGACCTGCTGCCCACCGTCCATGAGGGCGTGGCCGTCCGCCAGATGGAGGCCAAGGGCATCCCCACCGACAAGGGCGATCTGAACCGCTGGATAAAAAAGGCCAACAACATTCTGCGGGATATTCGGAAGAAAATCGCCGGCCTGACGGATTGGATTAAGGCCATAAAAGAAGAATTGAGCAAGCCCCAGGCCCCGACCCTTGCCGCCCTGCTGACCGACTACTATGAGGGCCGGAACGCCGGAGCATGGAGCCGCAACGCCAGGATTGGAAATCTTAAAGGTTTTGCCGAGGCCATCAATTTTCTGACCGAGAGGGCATCGCTACGCTGGAAGATTTAGAGACCCATATCGCCGCCCAGAGTGAACGAACGGAGGCCATCAACACATCCATGAAAGCGAAGCGTGACCGTCTGAACGAATTGAAGGAACTGCTTCGCCTTGTTGACCTCTACCGAGACACCAAGCCCGTCTATGACGAGTTGCAGGGTATCAAGTGGAAGGGCAAGCGGGAAAAATTCGAGAGGGAGCATGAGAACGAGTTGAGGACGTTCCACATGGCCCGCCGGAAGCTGGACAAGCACCGTTCCCCTGCTGGTAAAATCCCCGTTCATGCGTGGGAACAGGAACAGGCGAGGCTTCACCAGGAGTACACAGCCGAGTATGAGCAGTACAAGCCTATCCAAGACGATTTGCGGCGGCTTCAACAGGTGAAGCGGAACGCCGATGCTGCCATACACCAGCAGGAGCAGACCCAGCAGAAACGCCGGGAGGTGGAGCGGTGAACGGCATTCCCCGACTGACCTACCAGCAGTACCGAGCCGTCCGGCGGCTGGTGCATGACTGCTGCAATTATGACGGCGGCAACTGTCTTGCTCTTGATGACGGCTGGGAGCCTTGTGTCTGCGTCCAGAGTATCACCTATTCCCTGGTCTGTAAATGGTTCCGCGCCGCCGTCCTGCCAACAGACAAGGGGTTGTGTGCCGCCTTGCTCCACCGAGGACAGGCGCGGCCCTGTGCCGAGTGCGGGGCGATGTTCGTGCCGCGCTCCAATCGGGGCAAATACTGTGACGAGTGCGCCGCCAATGTGCGCCGGAGAAAGAAAGCTGCCAGCGAACGGGAACGCCGCAGGCGTGGACATTTAGAGGCTGAAAAGCCTTGCAATCAGGGGGCTTGTGGACAGTCCTCAAAGGGGACTAATACATTCCCCTTCCCCCACTCCAACGTGGGCGGCAAAATGGCGCTCACGTGGATTAACTTTGATGAATGATGAAAGGAGAGCCTATGACCTACGACCCCAGCATGACGATCACCAGCACCATCCCCGCCCCGGAGGGGAGCGACAGCACCAGCAGAGAGGGCAAGGCCATCCCCTGCCCGTGATGGCGGGCGGCAACGCTTCACCCGCCCCGGACGTACCGCCACCCGATATGGTAAAGACCGTTGGCGGTACGACCTTTGATATTTATTTCCATTTCAGCCAGACCAGCCGGGAAACCTTTACCGACAAGGTACTGCGCCTTATTCAATCCGATGTTGTAACCTCATAAAAATAATTTACTTTTTCTCTATCCTTATTGACAAAACCCGAAAGGCAGTATCGTGGTCGAGTGCGGGAACGCCCTTCTGAAGAACGGTTACAAGCTGAAAATCCTGAACACCATCAACTTCAAAAAGTCGATGCACTATAACCCCTTCGCCTATGTCCACAGCGAAAAGGACATTCTGAAACTGGTCACAACCCTGATGACCAACACCAAGGGCGAAGGGTCCGGCGGCGATCCATTCTGGGAGAAAAGTCGAAGCGTCTTTTGCTCACCGCCCTGATCGCTTATCTGCATTATGAAGCCCCGGCCGAGGAACAAAACTTCGCTACTCTGCTGGAGATGCTGAACACCATGCAGGTACTGGAGGACGACGAGGAATACCAGAACCCGGTGGATCTGCTGTTTGAAGAACTGGCAAAAAAGAAGCCCAACTGCTTTGCCGGGCGGCAGTACAAACTTTACAAGCTGGCCGCAGGAAAGACCGCAAAATCCATCCTCATTTCCTGTGGTGCCCGGTTCGCCCCCTTCGACATCCAAGAGCTGCGGGATCTCACCATGTACGATGAACTGCAACTGGACACGCTGGGCGACCGGAAGACGGCGCTGTTCCTCATCATGTCGGACACGGATTCAACCTTCAACTTCCTGATTTCACATGGTTTACACCCAGCTTTTCAATTTACTGTGCGATAAAGCAGATGATGTGTACGGCGGCAAGCTGCCCATCCATGTGCGGTGCCTTATCGACGAGTGCGCCAACATCGGCCAGATTCCCAATCTGGAAAAGCTGGTGGCAACCATCCGCAGCCGTGAAATCTCTGCCTGCCTTGTTTTGCAGACGAGAAGTCAGCTGAAAGCTATCTACAAGGACAATGCCGACACCATCGTCGGCAACATGGACAGCCAGATTTTTCTCGGCGGTTCAGTGAGCCCGACTACCCTGAAAGACCTGTCCGAAATGCTGGGCAAGGAAACAATCGACTCGTTCAACACTTCGGACACCCGTGGCAACAGCCCCAGTTACGGCACTACGTTCCAGAAGATGGGGCATGAATTATTGAGCCGGGACGAGCTGGCGGTGCTGGACGGCGGCAAGTGCATCTTGCAGTTGCGCGGTGTGCGCCCCTTCCTTTCGGACAAATACGACCTGACCCAGCACCCCAACTATAAGCTGACTTCGGATTACGACCCCAAAAATATCTTCGATATTGAAAAATATCTGAACCGAAAAGAAAAATCCACCCCGGTGATGAGTTCATCGTGGTGGACGCTGATTCGCTCCCGCCTGCCTGACTCGGTAGGCGTTTTTAATTTATCCCGGTCAGAAAAGTGCACCAGCAAATCAACCTTGCTGCGGTTATGCAGTGTAAAACAATAAGATTTCGGGTGTGTACAAATGATCGAAAACGCTTTATAATAAAGGAGAAAAGACTATGGAATTCTTCAACTCTGCTATCGAAGTTCTTCAGACTCTGGTCGTGGCTCTGGGTGCCGGTCTCGGCGTTTGGGGTGCCATCAACCTGCTGGAAGGTTATGGTAACGACAACCCCGGCTCCAAGTCTCAGGGCATGAAGCAGCTCATGGCTGGCGGCGGCGTTGCGCTGGTCGGCATTACCCTGATTCCCCTGCTGAGCGGCCTGTTCGGTTAAGAACGGCAGGCGGCGGTTGCCGCCCGGTACATATTATAATAAGGAAATCCATAGTAACCATCTCACATACAGAAGGTGACGCAGATGAGCGAGATTTTATTGTATCATGGCAGTAAAGAAGAAGTTGTCTATCCCGAAATCCGTATCACACGGTATACAAAGGACTTTTCTTGGGGATTCTACTGCACGAACAACTATCAGCAAGCCTACCGCTGGGCAGACCGCCGTTCTGCCGACGGCCTTGTGAACGTCTACCGCTATGTAGAAAATCCCGACCTGAAAATCCTGCGTTTCCCTGAAATGTCGGACGAATGGCTGGATTTCATTGCAAAATGTCGTGCAGGCGAAACCCATCCCTACGATATTGTGGAGGGACCCATGGCAGACGACACCATTTGGGATTACGTCAACGGATTTACGTCCGGGCAGATCAGCCGTGAAGCATTTTGGGCCTTGGCGAAATTCAAGCATCCAACACACCAGATCAGCTTTCACACCGTAAACGCTTTGCACTGCCTGACCTTTGAGAGGAGTGAACCCATCCATGACCGAAAAGCAGAAAAATGATGTTCTCTATGTTTGCAGCCTGATTGAGACCATTGCCCGCAAGACCAAAAATCATCGGCAGGATGTGATCCGTCACTTTACAAAAGCCGACATCGAACGGCAGCTCCGGCTGGCAGAAGTAAACCATTGCCTGTCCTTTGAGCAGGTTTCGGATGAGCTGATTGAAGATCTCAACATCCCGGAGGGGGATTTTGATACCGCCGCAGAGTGCCGCTACACGGTTCCTTCTGCAACCTCCATCGGAATGCTGTACCAGGGGCTGGTGCTGTCCACCATGAAGGATGATGATGCAGCACAGGCAATTCTGGATGTTTTTTCGTCGTTTATCACGGATGAGATCTCCGATTTCAATTCCAACGTATACTACACCAATCCTGATTATCTCCGCTGCTCCTATCTGGAGGGCAAAATGCTTGCATAACTGAATTATTGTCCTATGCCGATTGCCAAAAAGCAGTCGGCATTTTTGTTTTCATCGGCTTCTGAGGCGATTATTCCATACAGCGGCTTGAGCAGCAGCGGAAAGCCCTCTGCGGTTTGCAGTTTTATTGAATGTCCGTGCCCCAAGCCGTGTTTTTTATCCACCCATCAGTGAAAGGCGGTGTCTTATGCAGTTTTTGACCCACATTATTTTTCTCCTGAACCTTCTCAAGACCCTTATCAACCACTTCAGCTAAGGACGGTGACTGCTGAATGGAAACCGTTCTTAAAGCCATTGCCGACTGGATCAAAGGCATCCTGACGGCAGGCATTATGTCCAATCTTTCCGGCCTGTTCGACGATGTAAACACGCAGGTGGGCAACATCGCACAGCAGGTGGGCACCAAGCCCTCCAGCTTTGAGCCGCGCGTTTTTGCGATGATCGAAGCTCTTTCTCGGAATGTGGTGCTGCCCATTGCAGGCATCATCCTGACCTTCATCGCCTGTTACGAGTTGATCGAGATGATCACCCAGCACAACAACATGGCGCAGTTTGAGCCTGCCCTCATCATGCGCTGGATTTTTAAGACCGCTGTTTCGGTGTGGCTCATCAGCAACACCTTCGATATTGTGATGGCGGTGTTCGACATCACCCAGAAGGTAGTGTCCGATTCCAGCGGCATCATTGCCGGAAACACCCGTGTCAATGACATTGGTTTGTCCATGCTGCAATCCAGCCTGATGCAGATGGATGTAGGCCCCCTGTTCGGGCTGTTTTTGCAGTCCTTCTTCATCGACATCACCATGCGGATATTGAGTATCATCATTTTTGTCATCGTCTACGGGCGTATGATTGAAATCTACTGCATGGTGAGCCTTGCGCCCATCCCCATGGCAACATGGGGCAACCACGAGCAGTCGCACATGGGGCAAAACTACCTGAAATGCCTGTTCGCATTGGGCTTTCAAGGCTTTCTCATCCTCATCTGCGTGGCAATTTACGCTGTGCTGATCCAGAGCGTGGCGATTTCCGGGGATGCCATCAACTCCATTTGGAGCATTGTGGGCTACACCGTTCTGCTTTGTTTCAGCCTGTTCAAGACCAGCTCTGTGACCAAATCCGTCCTCGGAGCGCACTAAAGGAGGTGCTTTATTGGCTGCGTATATTTCTGTTCCCCGTGACCTGACAAAAGTGAAATCGAAGGTCGCATTCAATCTGACCAAACGACAGCTTGTCTGCTTTGGCACAGCGGCTCTCATTGGAGTGCCGCTGTTTTTTGTTCTACGGGATTCCGGCGGCAACACTGCCGCCACCCTCGGTATGATGGCGGTGATGCTACCGGCGTTCTTCCTTGGGATGTACGAAAAGAACGGACAGCCCATGGAAAAACTGCTGTCGTACTATGTGCAGTCCCGGTTTGTCCGTCCGAAGATTCGCCCCTACAAGACCAACAACTATTATGTGATTTTGATGAAGGGAGGCGTGACCCATGATCCCGTTTTGGAGAAAGACTGGTAAGCACAGCAAGCCGCAGTCTGCACAGAAGCGCAGGCAGAACACAAAGCCTGCTGTGCCCCGGACCGCCCAGCAGTCCATCCCCATGCAGCGGATGTTCGAGGATGGCACCTGCCGGGTGAAGCCCAACTACTACACCCGCACCATCCAGTATCAGGACATCAACTATCAGTTGGCACAGCAGGAGGATAAGACCGCGATTTTTGAGGAATGGTGCAGTTTTCTGAACTTCTTTGATTCCAGCATCAAATTTGAGCTGTCCTTTGTGAACATGGCAACCGACAGCACCGAGTTTGAGAAAAGCATCCGTATCCCGTACCAGCGAGATGGTTTCGATGATGTTCGTGCGGAGTATTCCCAGATGCTGCGCCAGCAGCTTGCCAAGGGCAATAATGGTCTGACCAAGACCAAATTCATCACCTTTGGCGTGGAGGGCGAGAGCATGGCACAGGTCAAGCCCCGGCTCGACCACATCCAAAACGATTTGCTTAACAACTTCCACCGGCTGGGGGTGCAGGCAAAGCCCCTGAACGGTGCCCAGCGGCTGAAACTCATGCACGATATGTTCAACATGGACGGTGCCAGCAAGTTTCACTTTGACTGGAAAGACCTTGTGAAAAGCGGCCTTTCGGTGAAGGATGCCATTGCACCCACCGCCTTTGCCTTCAAAAACTCCCGGACGTTCCAGATGGGCGGCATCTTTTGCGCTGCCAGCTTTCTGAGCATCACGGCTTCCGACATCAGCGACCAGCTTTTGAAGGACTTTCTGGACATGGATTCGTCCCAGATTGTCACCATGCACATTCAGAGTGTCGATCAGAACCGTGCCATCAAGACGGTCAAGCGCACCATCACCGAACTGGATCGCAGCAAGATCGAGGAACAGAAGAAGGCAATCCGTGCCGGATATGATATTGACATCATTCCGTCCGATTTGGCGACCTACGGCAGAGATGCAAAAGCCCTGCTGAAGGAATTGCAGAGCCAGAACGAGCGGATGTTCCTTGTCACATTTCTGGTGCTGAACACCGGGCGCACGGAACAGGAGCTGGAAAACAATGTTTTTCAGGCATCCAGTATTGCCCAGAAGCACAACTGCAACCTGTGCCGACTGGACTACCAACAGGAACAGGGGCTGATGAGCAGCCTGCCGCTGGCAGACTGTCAGATTGAGATTCAGCGAGGGCTGACCACCAGCAGCACTGCCATCTTTATCCCCTTTACCACACAGGAACTGTATCAGTCCGGCAAAGAAAGCCTGTATTACGGTCTGAACGCCTTGTCCAACAACCTTATCATGGTGGACCGGAAGAAGCTGAAGAACCCCAACGGCCTGATCCTCGGCACTCCGGGAAGCGGCAAAAGTTTCTCGGCAAAGCGTGAAATTGCCAATGCGTTTCTGGTGACGGACGATGATATTATCATCAACGACCCCGAAGGCGAATACTCGCCGCTGGTGAATCGTTTGAAGGGTCAGGTCATCAAAATTTCGCCCAACAGTACCCAGTTCATCAATCCCATGGACATCAATGCCAACTACTCCGAGGAAGATAACCCGCTTTCCCTGAAAGCTGACTTTATCCTTTCTCTCTGCGAACTGGTGGTTGGCGGCAAAGAAGGGCTGCTGCCGGTGGAGAAAACCGTCATCGACCGTTGTGTGCATCTGATCTACCGCAAATATTTTGCGAACCCCTGCCCGGAGAATATGCCCATCCTTGAGGACTTGTACAACGCCCTGCTTCAGCAGGACGAGAAGGAAGCCCACCACGTTGCCACCGCACTGGAAATCTATGTGAAAGGCTCCCTGAACCTGTTCAACCATCGCACTAACGTGAACGTCAATAACCGCATCGTCTGCTACGACATCAAGGAACTGGGCAAACAGATGAAAAAACTGGGAATGCTCATCGTACAGGATCAGGTGTGGGGACGTGTCACGGCAAACCACAGCAGCGGCAAGTCCACCCGATATTATATGGATGAGATGCACCTCCTCTTAAAAGAGGAACAGACTGCGGCGTATTCCGTAGAAATCTGGAAGCGTTTCCGTAAGTGGGGCGGCATCCCGACTGGATTGACGCAGAACGTCAAAGACCTTCTTTCTTCCCGTGAGGTCGAGAATATTTTTGAAAATTCAGACATGATCATCATGCTGAATCAGGCGGCAGGCGACCGGCAAATTCTCGCAAAGCAGCTCAACATCTCGCCCCATCAGCTTTCCTACGTCACCCACTCCGGCGAGGGCGAAGGGCTGCTGTTTTTCGGCAATGTCATTCTGCCGTTTGTGGACCGTTTCCCCACCGATCTGGAACTCTACCGCATTATGACCACCAAGTTGGGTGAAGTCTCGGAGGGCGCACAGAAATGAGTGAACCGAAGCTGAACATCAAAGAGGAAACGTCCGCAAAAAAGACCCGTTCTCCCCCGAAAAAAGCCAAGGTAGAGCAGACGGTGCCCAAAAAGAAAAAGCTGAAAACCGATGCGGAAAAGGCAGCAGAAAAAGCCCAGCACCTGCGGTTCGGCAAGACGGAACTGACCCCGGACGAACTGAGCCGGTTGAGCAAGGCACAGAAGCGGGAAATGTACGCCGCCCATGCCGCCCGCTCTGCGGTGCACCGGGAAGTTGACCAGTACGAGGATGAAAACGTCGGTGTGCAGGCTCTGAGCGAGGGCGAAAAAACGGCTGGAAATGTCCGGGATATTTCCAAGAGCCGCTACGCCCGTAAACTCAAGAAGAAAGCCAAGATGCAGGGCAAGAAAGGCACAAAAACCGCAAGATCTTCTGCACAGGAGCCGACTGCGCCACAAGATGCAGGCGCATCCAGCACCGGCGAGGGCGGCTCCAACTGGCTTTCACGTTGGAAACAGCGGCAAGAAATTCACAAAAGCTATTATACCGCCGCCCGGTCGGGCACGGCGGCGCAGACCGCAGGCGGCAAAGCGGCATCCAACGGCGCATCTGCCGCTCGGTCTGGCGTGGAACAGGCCGTAGAAAAAGGCAAAACTGCCGTCAGCACCGCCGTAAAAGGGCTGATGAACGCCGCCAAAGGCAACGCACACGTTCTGGTGATCGTGGGCGTTTTTCTTTTGCTCATCCTCATGGTGATGTCCGGCTTTTCTTCCTGCGGCATCCTCTTTTCTGGCGGCACACAGGTGTCCGGGCAGACCATGTACTCTGCCGAGGACAGGGACATCCGAGGTGCAGAGCAGGACTATAAGAAGCTGGAAAAGGAACTGGATAAAAAGATCAAGCGCACTCCTACCGACCACCCCGGCTACAACGAGTACCAGTACCATCTCGACCCCATCGAGCATGACCCGTGGCAGTTGACATCGTTCCTGACCACCTTGTATGACGATTACACCCGTTCGGAGGTACAGGGCAAGCTGAAGGAGACCTTCAAAAAACAGTACAAGCTGACCACATGGGTAGAGGTGCAGACCCGGTATATGACTGTGTGGGTCATGACTCCCGCAGGAATCCCAGTCCCCACGCAGGTGCCCTACGAGTACCGCATCTTCCACACCAAGCTGGTGAACCGTGGCTTGGAAGTGGTCATTCGGGAAGAACTGAATAACGACCAATGGAAACGTTACGAGATTTTCCAAGATACCTTGGGTGGTCGGCCTTATCTGTTCAACGGCGGATTGCCGCCCGGTGGTTCGGACGGCTCCGGCGCACCGGGTATTGATTATCAGATTCCGGCAGAAGCCCTGACCGACAGCGAATTTGCCGCCATCTACAAGGAAGCCCAAAAGTATGTGGGCACGCCCTATGTGTGGGGCGGTTCTACCCCGGAAACCGGGTTCGATTGCAGCGGTTATGTCTGCTGGGTCTACAACCAGAACGGCTACAATGTGGGGCGTACCACCGCCAACGGTCTGTGGAACAAGAGCCAGCACATTTCCGAAGCCGAAGCAAAGCCCGGAGATCTGGTCTTTTTCAAAGGAACCTACGACACCCCCGGCATGAGCCATACCGGGATTTATCTGGGCAATGGCATGATGGTCAGTGCCGGAGACCCCATCAAGTACGCAAACATTCACTCGTCCTACTGGGAGAAGCATCTCGCCGGGTTCGGACGGCTTTCAAAATGATTGGAGGAGTTTTATGAGCGAAAAATCGGATAAGCTACGGGCAATGCTGGAAAAAGAGAAGGAGCGCCGCATCAAACTGAATAACCGCATCGAGATTCTGGAACGGCGCATTCAGGAGGAGGATTCCGCCGAGGTCAACGAGATGGTGCGGACTGCAAAGGTCACGCCGGAACAGCTTGCTGCTCTGCTGCGGCAGTCGGCTACCGCCACCCCGAACCCGGCTGCGCTGTCTGCCGTGGGTGCAACTTTTGAGAAGGAGGTCGATGCAGATGAAGATTAAGAAACTGGGTGCGCTGCTGGTATCGGCGGCACTGTGCGCTGGCATGGCGGCTCCCGCCTTTGCCTTTGAGGGCGAAGCTGCCCCGGTGGAGCAGCCGGTTCTGCCGGAAGTCGTGGAGGAAGATGTTGTCACAGTCACGGATGAAACCGCTGGTGCCCTGACCCCGGAGGGCAACCTGACGCTGGTGGATGATTACCACACCGACTATTCCGATGGCAGCGGACAGCAGTTCATTACGCTGGTGTCGAAGTCGGGTGCAACTTTCTATCTGGTGATTGACCGCAACGCCAAGGGGCAGCAGACCGTCCACTTTATGAACCTTGTGGACGAAGCAGACCTTCTGGCTCTGATGGAGGAAGATGCTGCCGATGCTTATACCGCTGAAAAAGAAGCAGCGGCGCAGGCGGAACAGGACAAGCTGAAAGCCGAGGAAGAAGCCAAGAAAGCCGCAGAAGAAGCGGCGGCATCCGGCGAGGAACAGCCCAAGGAAAACAAGGTCACAAAAATCGCATCCGGCTTTCTGGGCGTAGTCGTGCTGATTGCGCTGGCGGCAGGCGGCGGCTTCTATGCTTTTGCGAAGCAGAAGCAGAAAAAGCAGGCAGAAAAAGAAGCCCTTGACCCCGATGCTAACTACACCGAGGACAAGGGCGACTTCGAGATTCCCACCGAGGACGAGCCGGAGGAACCCGGTGAGGAAGATACCGAACCTATCTGATTTCAAGGCGGCATTTGCCGCCTTACATATCTAAATCTGAAAAGAACAGGAGTTGATGCTTATTGTCTTATCAGCTTGTGGTCAGCGAGAAACCCTCAGTCGGGGCAGCTTACGCAAAGGTTCTCGGTGCGACCAATCGACAGGATGGTTATTGGGAGGGCAACGGTTATCTCGTCAGCTGGTGCATCGGGCATCTGGTAGAACTGGCTCCACCCAATATCTACGATGCCAAGTACGTCAAGTGGAGCATCGCAGACTTGCCCATCCTGCCGCAAAAGTGGCAGTATCTGGTGTCTGCGTCCACCAAAAAGCAGTTTGGCATCCTGCAAAAGCTGATGCACCGCCCGGATGTGGATAGCATCGTGAACAGTTGCGATGCAGGGTAGTGCGGTTAGGTGACTCAAGAGAAAGAAAAAAGAGACCTCATCTCGTCAAAAATCAAATTTCAAAATCATTAAAGGAGCTATTCAAATGAAACGAAATCAGAATTTCGACCATAATCACTCTCAAAAAATGCTTTCCTTCCGCTACAACATAGACACCAACCGAGTGGAAGCCCGGTTCACGGATGGCTCTGCCGTCGCCAACAGGATGCCCAACTGCCTCAGAACATCCTCAACCCGCTACTTTACAGTGGGGTTGACACGGAGGATTGAGTGTCATCGTTTTTTCATGGCTACCGCCGAAAATCATTGTAACGTATTTTGTGTTACAAATTGGTCAAGCGAATGATTATGATTAAAATTCTCTTACTCGCACAATAAGTCATTTGATAAACTGGTTAAAATGCCAAATAATTTCAAATCATAGTCCAACACACAACAAATGTGGTATAATAACAATATATTTAATGCTTTAACTGTGTTTGCAAAAAGGAAAAGAAGATAAGTATGGAGATTACATGGTTGAAAAATGAAGATAATGCCATTCAATACGTCTATGCCTCTGCTGTTCCCCAAAAAATACCATTAGACATTTTTAAAGAAATTGTTCAGAGCAGTAAAGAAAACTGTCTACCTGAATTTTATGTGATATCTGAACAGGGAAAGTATATCGGATATATTTTATTATTGGCCGATAAAAAAGAAGACATCCCTAAACCTTTTACATTTCTTGCATGTCATAATGGCGATACTCTGCCAAAAGAAACTCACAAAAAAATATTGGAATTTATCGGCAAACGGTGTCGTGTAAACAACTGGAATAAACTCGCTTGGTTGGCCGAACAAGAAATCCAGCAATTGTGATATCATCGTTTTTTAAGCTATCTCTCTATAAAAACTCCTTAAAGACATAAAGGCAAACTTGAATAAATAAATTTATCTAAAAGCCCCACCTACAATAGATATTCCAAATCGAAGAATCTACTGCAGGTGGGGCTTGTTCTATGTGATAAGCTATTTTGTAAAAATCAAATACGTAGATTATATGGCAGAATCATTTGGTGACACTGAAAGCTAATGTTGCGCCATCAACGACACTATACATATCGCCGTTAGCCGCAGTAGCAATTCCAGTAAACTCAACCTCCCATTTTCCTTTAGAGAGTCCATATTTTACATCTTCCGTACCGATTGTGCCGTATGCAGAAATGGCATGATCAAAGGTTCCAAAGGGTGTACCAAGTTTATTGAAATGCAGGTTACCTTCAAAGGAAACAATTACTGCACCCGGAACGGTAATCGTCCATTGGATATACCCTTCAGACAGATAATCAAGTGTACATGAACCAGCATCGCCCCAGAAGGTTTCGCGAGAAATTGGGACAAGTTTGAATGTTGCAGAGTTTACAGTTGTTCCTTTATCAATTTCGATACTAGATTTTTTGGAAGAAAGTGCTACAACGCCTGGTTCAACTGCAACAGCAGCAGGCATCAAAACTGTGTTGAAAACAACCAACGCAGCACTCGTTCCAGCCATTTTAAGGAATTCATTTCGGGTCATCTTTTTCATGTCGATTTGCTCCTTATATTTTATTGACTGTTACAAGTCACCCAGCTACAATTTGGATTCTTTTTCGCTTAATTCTGCACTGGAATCACCTCTTACAAAATTTTAGTATATTGGCATCATCGTGATCAAAAGCAATATCACTAACAGCCACCTCATCACACTATAAAGCCGCAAATTTTCAACTCAGGTGTATGCTCATCGGCAAATAAATGTGAACCATACGAATGCCGCTGTTAAACAACCTGCCAAAACCACTAAAATACAACTTGCCAACTTTGGCTCAATAGCAACTTTTTGATTTTCGCACAGCGCAAATTTCTGAAGTTCCTGAAATGTTGTTTGATTGACATTGCCGTGTATTGCTTTCCATGCAACGAAATGATTTGTAATCAGAAGATAATCTGAAACGATTCCTACAAAAACAATGGCAAAAAATGCTGCGGAAAAGAACCACATTCCATCGCATTGATTCACCGTCAGGATATCCTGAAGGCTTGCTGGCTTCAATGCCCATAAAGCCACAACATATAGCAATACTTCGCAGAAATCTCTTTGGAGTGGCCCTTTTTGCTTAAAGAATCCCATTACATGTTCTCCCTGTCCTTTGAAGTCACTATCAGCCACCAATGGCCTGATAATAATCCGTTTTAGACCGAATCAAAGAGCCATTTGACTTATATTCCTTGACAGTTTGATGATAGCAATGTGTATAGTAGCTATTGTCATAGGAAAATAGGACTTCATACGTAATAGAAGATATTGTCACTTTATAGCAGTCCGAGGACATACTCTGAAGCATCTGATCGAAAATAAACGATGCTGTAGAAGAAATAACTGCTGCTGGTGTGCTTCCCCATGCAGTTGCTAAAATACTGGCTACATCAGATGCTTTTTTGCATTTACGCAAATCACTAGCATAAACCGTATCGGTTGCACTTGTGCCAACATAGCGGTGCTTGAACTGCGACCCTGTCACCTCGCTTCCAGTGAGTGCAGGAATTTGTGCCAGCTGTCCGTTTTTGTAATTTTGCTGATCTTGATAAATTTCATAGAACAAGCTATAGTCACTTCTTGCAGTTGATGTTGTTGATTCACCAGATGCACCTACAACAACAATGTCCATCACATCATTAGGATGCACCGTACGCGTAATTCGTGTGATACCTCCATCACGAATTGTAAGCTGTTCAACAACATCTTTTCCATTCATCGAGTACGAAACAGAATAATTTGATCCTGTCAAAAGAGATTCGCTATTGCCATGATTTGTTGAATCTGCAAAGGCAATGGGCATAATGGAAGCAACACAAAGCAGCACCGCTAACACGCAGGAAATATAACGCAAATATGTTTTTGTTTTCATTTTGTTTTTTCCTTTCATGCATTCCTATAGAACAACGGACTCTCATCTGTGCATCGGAAACACCTCCGAAGTACATTGATTATCGATGCTCTCACTTTTTCAAGAGATATTTTCCAAATGCAAGGACGCCTAGAATATAGAAAAGCTGACGAACAATCAACATAATGAATGAAAGCAGCTCCAACATAATCGAACAGTTCCTTTTAGAAAATTATCAAGAAATATATCCCGTAAGAGTATCGCTATCTTACCTTTCATATGAATTTCAGTCATGCTCAAGCGATTCCGGGACATCCGGCTGATATGCCGTAAAGCCACAGGTGCTGTTCACGCTCAAGACTGCGAGAGCCATTGCCATAATGCAAGTGACCTTGCTCAAGAGCAACATAATCTTTTTCATTTCTGTTACCTCCGTTTGATATTTTTTAGAGCATTCTTCTTCTGAAAACACATGAACGCCCTCGTACCTTAGGATATCTTCGCTTGTTTCTGAAAAAACGGAATGATTGCAAAAATCACTAAAACCCATTTTGAAATGTAGTATACCGTTATACTGCGGGTGTCCGGAAGCACATTGAAAATGGCAAACAGGAAATCTATTGACGAAAGAACAGATGCGACCATCTTATAGCTTAACCGCTTCTTTTTGCCTAAAGGCTTATTCGTTGCTTCTATCGGAGAGAAAAAGATAGCGATGCCCATAAGAGCTGCTGTTGTCAGGATACGAAAAAGGTGATTGGCTGCAATTACTTTACTCAGCAAAATGCAGATAAGTGCCAGTCCGGTAAATGCCAGATAGCATCTGGTGTGCGACGTTGCATGATATCCACCAATGTAGATTCTCTGCGGGATAAACCCAATCAAAAATGAAAGTGAGTATCGAACATCACCACACACGGCAGAGACGAGGATGACAAGCAAAACACTTACAACAGACGATATGAGCAACTCGTACCCATAGACATACGCATCCGCTTTTGATTCGTCTACCACTTTTTGTTCGCAAAAAAGACGGACTAATTTCTGAGACAGCGTGCGTTCCCACATTGCAGTTGCGCCACCTTATCTTCTGATTTTTGCTTCACTGTATCATAAATTTCAACAAAATCAAGAGGTTTGGCAAAACTGGTCGTTCTGGTGACAAAAGTGGTAAGTCAGGCTACTTGTAAGGAGCCTTTGCACAGTCTATAATAGTATCAGAACATTATTTTGTGGAGGTTGTCGAAATGCTGAAGTACCACGTTGCAGTCTGCGATGATGAGAAGTCAGACCTTGATGGTATTGTTCAAAGCGTCCAGCGATACGATGTGCAAGGTTGCTTTGACATTGAAACTTACATGGACGGAAACGAACTTCTGAGCGAATTGCAAATGCAGAAGAAATCCTTCGATTTGCTGCTGCTCGACATTGAGATGCCATCCAACGGTTTTCAGCTGGCACAATCCCTGATTCAAATGGAGAAGCATCCCTTGGTGGTATTTGTCACGAAGCGGCACGAGTATGCTGTGCAGGGATATGGCATTGCATTCCGCTACCTTGTCAAACCTTTGGATCAGACGCTGTTCGCTGCGGCGATGGACGCTGTCCTTCAGGAACTGAACTCCAAACATTTCACAATCGAATACGATGGTGTCACCATGTCCTTGGAAACATCAGATATTTACTTTCTGGAAAGCCACGGACATAAAGTTCTGATCCACTGCAAGGAGCAAGACCTTACATTGAGAATGAGCATTCCTGAAGCCTTGGAGCAGCTTCCCAAACGATGCTTCGTGTCGCCACACAAAAGTTATCTTGTCAATATGGAACACATTGTTTACGCTACTGGAACCGCTGTTTTTCTTTCCAGCGGACATCAGCTACCGATCAGCAGGAGGAAGCGTCAGGAGTTCAATCAGAACTTTAACGCTTATTTGGGAAGATGATACTTTATTATTTCGTTGAGTTTGCAGGGAGCTTTGCCAACATCGCTCTGTTGCTGCTTTTTATCGGTCGGCTATTTCCTAAAAAGGAGCCCGTTTCAAAATGGTTCTATGTGTATGTTGTGCTTATGATCGCTGGCCAGTGTGCACTAAGCTTATTCCCGGACTGGGTAACGCAGCGCACGATCTATCTTTTAGTTGGCGGATTTTTCCTCGCACTGCTGTTTTACGAAGTGCGACCATGGCAGGCGGTTTTTGCAAGCGGAGATTTCTTTACGCTGATTGCTTTGGTGGAAGTGCTTGCAATGCTCCTGATCGGGCTGCGCATCCCTGATACCGATATTCTGATGCAGGCTGGGGCAGCACGGTTGGTTTATGTTGTTTTTTCAAACCTGATTCAAGTTCCACTTGTAGTCCTGATCTCACATTTTTTCAGTCGAAAGGGAAATGCTCTGCGCATCCTATGGCTGTTGCCAATTATTGCGATTCAAATCGCAAGCATCGCTGTCTGTTATGTGGCACAGTATCATGCTGCGGATGAGTATTTCCCGGATTATATGGTCGGCCTTATGGCTGTGCTTCTCCTTATAAACATCCTGATCGTGTTCTATGTGGAAGCTCTCCGGGAAAATGAACTGGAAAAATTCAAAGCCAAGTTCAATGAGCAGCAGTACAATCTTCAAATGGAATACTACCAGCAGCTCAAAGAACGTCAGGAAGAAGTCCGTTCTCTACGGCATGATGTGAAGAAATACATTCTGGCGATGCAGGCAGTTGCAGAACACGGCGATACCGAAGAACTTCACAAGATTGCACAAGCTGCCACGGATATTTTTGAGCGTTCCACAAATGTTTCTGCTGTCGGAAACCCTGTTGTTGATGCTCTTTTGAATTATTACCTACGCATCGCAGAGAAGAATAACATCAAGGTCAAACTGGATGTGACGATTCCTGAAGTTCTGACGATCTCATCGCTGTCTTTGAGCATCATCCTCGGAAATACATTTGACAATGCCATTGAAGCCTGTTGCAGTCTGCCAGCGGAACAGCGAACCATCCATTTACAGCTGCGCAAACAATATCGGAGCCTTTTCTATCGGCTGGAAAACCCATACAGTGATACTTCTCGCGGAATCCGCATCGGAGAACATCATGGTTACGGGCTAAAAAATATAAACCGTATCGTTCAGGAAAACCATGGTGACTTCTACACGAAAAAGAAAGACGGTGTATTTACGGTTCAAGTTCGCTTGAACTGCGAAAATTAAATATGTTTCCACAGCCAAATGATCAGCCTTTATACTGATTGTTTGGCTCTTTATTTTGTAAAGGAGCGTGATGCTATGACCCAGCCCAAATCCGACCTTGCCTATCTCCGCAGCGAAAAAGCCAAAGCGGAGCAGCAGCTACGCTACTACAAGCACCGTGAGAAAATTCTGGAACATCAGATACCGGAGCTGACCCGCAAAGCCCGTGTGCATCGTCTGTGTACCCGTGCCGGAATGCTGGAAAGTTTTCTGATTGCGCCGGAAGAACTCACCAACGATCAGGTGATGGAGCTGCTGAAAATTGCGTTCCGTCAACCAGAAGTTGCGCTGGCACTTGCAAAGATGATTCACGACTTGCAGGAACGCCGCAGCGTTTCAAACCCTTTAGAATAAAGGGCGCAATTATACACCGTTCCGGTGAAATTGCGGTCTTGCAGACGGCTCGATGAAATCGAAGCTGGCGTTTGTGCGCCAGCCCGATTCCATCCCAAGGAAAACTGCATTTTCCTTGCGCTGCTTTGCAGCTATCCTTTGCGGCTCCCGCCTGAGATCGAAGCGCATGGCACTCCGTTCTAAGGCGGCGAGCAAAACCGAATACAATTCCAGACCGTTCACCAAGAGCAATCTTGCTGGGCGGTCTTTTTGTTTGGGGGTGATGCCTATTCCGTGTCCGCATTTCAAAATTACCATCGTCAAGCGCAGCCAAGGGCAGTCCGCTGTTGCCGGGGCCGCTTACCAAAGCGGCGAACGGCTGTTCAGCGAGTACGACCAGAGAACGAAATTCTACAACAAGAAGAAAGAACTTGTCCACGCTGAGATCATGCTGCCATCCTATGCGCCGCCCGGATATGCAGACCGGGCGACCCTCTGGAACGCCGTAGAAGCTGTGGAGAACCAGTGGAACTCCCAGCTTGCCCGGCGCATCGTGCTGGCGTTCCCGGTGGAGGTGCCGAAAGAACGGTATCTGTCCATGATAAAGGAGTTCTGTCAGGAGCAGTTTGTTTCCAAAGGGATGATCGCTGACTTCGCCATCCACGACAAGGAGATGGAAACCCACACGCCCACATTCTGCTGACCATCCGGGCAATGGATGAACACGGCAAGTGGCTTCCAAAAGCCAGAAAGGTTTACGACCTTGACGAGAACGGCGAGCGCATCCAACTTCCTCCGGCAACTGGAAATGTCACAAGGAGAACACGGTGGACTGGAACGACCAGAAGTACGCCGAAATCTGGCGGCATAGCTGGGAAACCATCACCAACCGCTATCTGGAAGCAGCTGGCAGGCCAGAACGTGTTGCCCTGCGCTCCTTTGAGCGGCAGGGCATCCAGCAGATACCGACCGTGCATCTCGGCCCCGCTGCACACCAGATGGAAAAGCGTGGAGTAGAAACCTTTCTCGGCAATCTGAATCGTGATATTCGAGCCGCCAACAGCCTGATGCAGTCCATCCGCAGTGCCATCCGTGGGCTGCAACGCTGGATCGCAGACCTGAACGAAAAGAAGCAGCTTCTTCTGGACGCTCTGGAAAAGGCAAAGGAACCCACATTGTCCGACCTTCTGGTGGACTATTTCAATCTCCGCAACGAACAGCGCAGCGATTGGTCTGGCAAGGCAAAACTGAAATGCACAGTCCGGGACTTTGAGGAAGTCAAACAGACGGTGGACTATCTGAAAGCCCATTCCCTGAACACCATCGAGGATTTGAACCAAGCCATTGACAGCTTAAACCAGACCGCCGCCCCTCTCCGCAGGCAGTTGAAGCAGAACGAGAACCGGATGCGTTCGATTGCCCAGATCAAAGACGCTGCCGCCGTCCATGCCAAGCTGAAGCCCATCCACGATACCTTTATAAAGAAGAACTTCAAGCTGACAAAGAATGCCTATGCCAGCCAGCACAAGGAAGAACTGGACGCTTTCAATAAAGCTGTCCGCACTCTGATGAAACTGAACGGCAGCACAGCGGTAGATTTTTCGGCATTGGATGCCGAATTTTCTGCGCTGCAATCCAGCAGCGCAGAACTGCGTACCCAACTGGAAACCTTGCAGCCGGACATCTCCGCCCTGAAAAACATCCGCAAATATATCGACATGGTGCTGAATAAGCAGCAGCTTTCCGCACCGGGCGGTAAGATGCCGGAGAAGGAATCGGTGCTGAAACAGCTGGAGCAGCTTCAGCAGCTTCAGCAGAAAAAGTCCAACTACAAAACGATTTCTACCACCCCAAACCGCGAAGAATCGCTCTAAACGATCTTTCTGTCACCGATATGCCGTTGCAATCAGTGGCAGAAGTACATAATTCATTTGTTTTTTGCTGGCTTTTGGCTATTCTCGCTGGCTAGTGAGTAGAGGCGTACTTTTAAGGCAGAAATTTTCTCCAACACCCCCCATTTTAGGCCACTTTTTCTGTTAATAGTAGAAGCGCCTCTTTGAAAGCCGGTCATTTGTGACCTTTTTGTTAATTCTCAAAAAGATGGTTGTCTTTGGGCTGTTTTCGTTGCCTACCTATTGAGAGGATTTTTTCAAAAGCGGAGATTTGGTCTCAAGAATTACAATTCAATTACAAGTTTCTCACCAATGCTACGAAACAGGCGTTCTCGATGCCTACCAAGTGTAGGGCATCTTTTTCAAGACCATTCTCGGACTATTATGACGTTTTGTTTACAAAATTGCTTGCAATGCTACGAAATGGCCTTTTTCATCGGCTACCAAGTAGAAGGATGTTTTTCGTCCGTCAAAGTCCAGAAATCTTCCATATGTTCCTTGACAAGTGAATAGTTCAATCGTCCGGTACTTCACAAAAGGTACTTCTGTAACTCGCAGCCCGGTCATAACGAAGACGGGGTGGCTGAAATGCCAATGGTGCGGTGCAAGCCCGCCGCCGGACGATTCCCCACTCCTAGGGAAGTCGAGGACCAATATGGGAGACCTTAACTTATTAACGCAGTTGAGCACTTGTTTCGTGCTTTTCTGCGACTGGAGAATTGGAACCCTCCAATTCTCGTTACATACTCTTTGTTCCTGATTTCTGCTTCAGCTGGAGGTGATCAACATTTCAGAATATCTTACCACGCAAACTCCGCTGCCGCCGTTTCTCCCATACCCATGCTTCCTTTTGGAACTTGACCTGAGTCAGACTGCAAAAATGACTTATGTGTTGCTACTCGACCGTGCCACACTCTCGCAGAAAAATCTCTGGATAGATGAACGTGGATTCGTGTTTGTCATTTTTACGATTTGCTCTTTGGCTGAGCAGCTAGGGCGCAGCACTGTCAGTGTTTCCAGTGCGCTTAAGGAATTGGACGCTGCGGGATTGATTGAGCGCAGACGAACGCGGTTTTCTTCGCCCAATCACATCTTTGTGAAAATTCCAAATGTTGAATAGTTCTGCGTTTTTCACGATTCAAGAACCGCCAAAATCACGATTCTGTGATGCAGATTCTTAATGGCATCTGCAAAAGATATTTTTCCTATGCAGTATAGCAGCCTTTAAGACTGTATCGAAGAAAACTTTCACCTAACCAACGTAATAAAACAAAAAGAGAAAAACGAATAGAATCCATCCATTCCTTTCCGTATTTGCACCACATGAATGAGGAGGTCTGCCCTTGAACAAAGAAAAATCTGAGAAGAAGCCCACCACACGCAAACGTGCGCCGAGAAGTCCGAAGTCCGTGCGCCTGATCGTGGAACGCCATTATATCGGCAATGTGCCGATGAATACGCTTTTTCAGCGGCTTGTGGAAGAAGAAATTCGTAAAACTGCCGAATCGTATCTCGCCGCTGGCTAATTGGACGTTTTACTGCGGAAAAGGGCTTGCATCGTCACGCAGCATCCGCTACAATGTGATTGATGAGGTCTCTTTTCCATTATGGAGGTACACATGGAAAAGGACAAAAAAGTAACTGCTTTATACTGCCGACTGTCAAAAGATGACGGTTCAAACAGCGAAAGCCTGAGCATCCGCACTCAAAAGTCAATGCTTATGGAGTATGCCACACGCAACGGTTTCGGGAATTGCCAGTACTATGTTGATGATGGTTACAGCGGTACGAACTCTGACCGCCCTGCCTTTCAGGAACTTCTGGATGATATCCGGGAAGGAAAGGTGGCAACAGTCATTACCAAAGACCAGTCCCGACTTGGACGCAACCACATCGAAACCGGAACGTATATGGAAATCTTCTTTCCTGAACACGGTGTCCGCTATATTGCAATCAACGATGGTTATGATTCCAACGAGCAATCTCAGATGGATATTGCCCCGTTCCGAAACATCATCAATGAAATGTACGCCAAAGACACTTCCCGAAAAATCAAGAGTGCCCTTCGGACACGCAAGAAAAGCGGAAAGTATATCTCCAGCGGCGCACCGTTTGGCTACCAGAAAGACCCTGCCGACCACAATCACCTTGTGATCGACCCGAACACCGCCCCCGTTGTTGAGTATATCTATTCAATGGCAGAGGAAGGGCTGGGGCTTCACCGCATCGCCAAGCGGCTCCACGATGAAAAAGTCTTGAAGCCGTGTTACTACAAGAAAGAGATGTTTGGCCGCTTTATTGATGATGAAAAGATGTATGATTGGGACAGTGCCTATATCAGTCAGGTTCTGCACAGCCCAGTCTACGCCGGACACATCATCTACGAAGCCAAGCCCACCGTGTCCATGAAATCCAAAAAGCGGCGTTATATTCCGTTTGAAGAACGCGCTATCGTTCCGAATACACATGAAGCAATCATCCCACAAGACCGTTGGGAGAACGTGCAGCGAATCCTTTACAGCCGTTCCAGTAGTTTTATGTGCGATAAGACCGACTACGACAATATCTTCAAAGGCATCGTCCGCTGTGCAGACTGCGGCAGAACGATGTTAGTCAAGGTCGAGCACAGGCGCAAACGTAACAGTGTTCTGGATCAGACCTTTTATTGTTGCAGCACTTATCGGAAATATGGTGCGAAAGCCTGTGACTCGCATAATTTGGAAGCCCGTGTTCTGCATGAAGCTGTCTTTGCGGACATTCAGGCACACGCAAAGGCCGCTGTGAGCAATCGGGAAGCCCTTGTGAAGAAGATTGCAAATCAGATGCACCTCCGGGTGTCCTCTGACCGGGCGCAGCACAAACGGGATTTGAAGCAGTGTAAAGCACGAATCGCAGAAATCGAAGACCTGTATGCAAAACTTTATGAGGACGTATCAAAGGGACTTCTCCCGGAGAAACGTTTTCAAATGCTTGCAGATCGCTACGACAAAGAACAGGCTGAACTGACCGAAAAGATTGAGCAGTACGAGCGGGAAGGCCGTGCTGAACACGATCAGCTGGACAAGATTCAGGATTTTATTGATGAAGTCAGCAAGTACGCTGGCATCACCGAACTGAACTATAAGATTCTGCATCAGCTGATTGACAAGATTCTGGTATCCAAAGCGGAAAAGGTCGATGGCGAATACGTCCAGAAAATCCAGATTTTCTACCGCTTTATCGGCCCATTGGATGCCATCGAGTAACAAAGTCAGAAAAGTCACCTCCGAGAACTATCCTACAGACGCAGGGCGCGAGGGAGAACTGATCTTCCGCTTGGTGTACCAGCAAGCAGGCTGCAAAAAGCCCTCTTCTCGCCTATGGCTGTCCAGCATGGAGGAAAACGCTATCCGGGAGGGCTTCGCCCACCTCAAACCGTCAACTGAATACGATGCGCTGTACAATGCAGCACTCTGCCGGGAACGTGCCGACTGGATGGTCGGTATCAATGCGTCCCGGCTTTTTCGTGTCTGTACGGTCAACCGCTGGCGGTGGGGCGTGTTATGACCCCGGTGCTTGCTATGACGGTAGTGCGGGAAGCCGCCATCGCCGCCTTTGTGCCGAAAAAGTTCTACACCGTAGAACTTGAACTGACCAGCGGATGCACGGCATCCAGCCGCCGCATTCCCGAAAAATCCGTTGCCGAAAACCTGCTGGAAGCCTGCCGAAAGGAGATGGTAGCAACGATCCAGCGCATCACCCGCAAGGAAAAGTCCGAGAGTCCGCCGCCGCTGTACGACCTAACCACCCTTCAGCGGGATGCTAACCGCCTGCTGGGGTACAGCGCACAGCAGACGCTGGACTATGTGCAGAGCCTGTATGAGAAGAAACTTACCACTTTGGGCGATTTCTTTACGGACAAATCGTTTAATTTAGAAAATCCACAAAAAGTATCTTGACAAACTCGACCCCGAAGGCACCGGATACCGGGCAAGAACGAGATTTGCAAAGTTCTTCAACCTGCCGGAACTGATGTCCATGTTCAAGGAGGTTGCGGACATTAAAACATCCGACCTGCTCCATCTGCCTGTGCCCGAAGCAAAGTTTGAAACCGTGGTGGCAAAACCCTCGGAGATTCAAAAGGAAATGGTGCAGGAGCTGAGCAAACGTGCCGCCCGCATCCACTCCGGCACGGTGGATGCGTCTGTGGACAATATGCTCTGCGTCACAAACGACGGCAGAAAGATTGGCTTGGATGTGCGCCTGATGAACCCCATGCTGCCCGATGATCCCAACAGCAAATTGAACGTATGCGTTCAAAATGTGCTGAAAATCTGGGAAGATGGCAAAGACCAGAAGCTGACACAGCTTTTGTTCTGCGACCTCTCGACACCAAAGAACGATGGTAACTTCAACGTCTACGATGACATTCGCAAGAAGCTGGTTGCCGCCGGTGTGCCGGAAAACGAGATTGAGTTTATCCACAACGCAGACACCGAAGCGAAAAAGGCTGCACTGTTCTCGAAAGTGCGCTCCGGCGATGTGCGCGTCCTGCTGGGCAGCACGGCAAAAATGGGCGCAGGAACCAATGTGCAGCAGCGTCTTGTGGCGGTGCATCATCTGGATGTTGGCTGGAAGCCCAGTGACATGACCCAGCGCAATGGTCGCATCATCCGGCAGGGCAACATGAACAAGGAAGTCAAGGTGTTCAACTACGTCACCGAAGGCACATTTGATTCGTACCTCTTTCAGACCCTTGAGAATAAACAGCGATTTATCTCGCAGATTATGACCAGTAAATCCCCGGTGCGCTCCTGCGAAGATGTAGACGAACAGGCACTTTCCTATGCGGAGATCAAGGCACTTTGCGCCGGAAATCCACTCATCAAGGAAAAGATGGACTTGGACGTTCAGGTCGCCAAGCTGAAGGTGCTGAAAGCCGACCACCAGAGCCAGAAATTCCGTCTGCAAGACAAGCTGCTGACCAAATTCCCGGCAGATATTCAGGAAACGAACGCCCACATTGCCGGGCTGAAAGCCGATGCACAGCTTGCCGCCGCCCATCCGCAGGGCAAGGAGGAGTTTTGCGACATGGTCATCAAGGGCGTGACCTACGACGAGAAAAAGACCGCCGGTGAGCAGCTGGTGCTTGCCTGCTCCGAACTGCCCAACGCCGAGGAAAAAGTCATCGGCAGCTACCGGGGCTTTGAACTGTCCCTGCGTTTCGACACCTACCGCAGTGAGTATCAGGCTATTTTGAAGGGGCAGCGGAAGTACACGGTGCCTTTGGGCACCGACCCGCTGGGCAACATCACTCGTCTGGATAACTCCCTGAACAACTTCCCGGAACGCATCACCGCCGCAGAGAACGAGTTGGATACCCTGCATCAGCAGCAGGCGGCGGCGCAAATTGAGGTGGAGAAACCCTTCCCACAGGAAGAAGAACTGGCAGAGAAGTCCGCTCGTCTTGCGGAACTGAACGCCCAGTTGGACGTGGACGAAAAGAGCCACGAATCGGAACAGGAGGAGGAAGAACAGGAGAATGCCCCTCGCCGCCCCTCGGTGCTGGCAGCACTGGAAGAAAAATCGGACAAGCCGGAGCCGGTGAAGCCCTTCCGCAGTTATTACGACAAGGATGGTGATGCCCGGTGAGGGAAAAGCGGGATGAAATCATTATGCTGAGAACCACAAAGACCGAAAAGAACCGCATTTATGAAAAGATGCTGGGCATGGGCATCCGCAGCCTGAGTGCCTATATCCGCAAGATGGCGCTGGACGGCTACTGCCTGAACCTTGACCTGCCGCAACTGCGGCGCATGGCATATCTTTTGCAGATGTGCAGTAATAATCTCAACCAATATGCTAAAGCCGCCAATGAAAATAGTCGGGTCTATGCTGCCGACATGGAGGACCTGCGGCAGCGGCTGGATGAGCTGATTGACATTGGTCGGCAGATCCTTTCCCGGCTGGCAGAACTCTAAGATTTTTCCCCGCAGTTGGAGGGCTGCGGGGGTACATAGGCGGCGACACCATTGACAGGCTCATACTCTATCCATATACTGAAAGCAGAAAGGCGGTGTCAATATGAAATTCGTAGCAAGCGTTCTCCTATTTCCTGTGGTTCTCCTGAGTGCATTTCTGGTACTGATGCTGAAATGGACGCTGAACCTGTCGGCGTTTGTGCTGGCACTGCCCATGCTGTATATTTTCGGCTGCGGCCTCTATACTCTCTATTGTCAGGAGTGGCTGCAGTTTTTGATCTTGCTGGTGGCAGAGTTTGGCTGCTTTGCGCTGATCTTCATGGGGGCTTTGATCGTGGATGCGGCGGAGCGTTTTAATGGCTGGATTGCCGGATTGTGAGGGATTAGATGGACACAGATGCCATGACCGACTATTATTGGGAAAATCTGAAAGATATTCTGCAACGACAACTTGCAGACGATGATGAATATCGTGCACTGATCCAGAAAAAGATTGCCGCAGAGATTGCGTTGAAAGCTCTTATCGGCGAAGAAGCATGGAGCCTCTATCTGGAATTGGATGCAATCAGCAACGAATTGGAAA
Organism: Faecalibacterium taiwanense; assembly: GCF_036632915.2. Taxonomy (NCBI): domain Bacteria; kingdom Bacillati; phylum Bacillota; class Clostridia; order Eubacteriales; family Oscillospiraceae; genus Faecalibacterium; species Faecalibacterium taiwanense. Next base: position 1,797,017 of record NZ_CP155552.1, read on the forward strand.
GTGTTCGGCAGGAAGCCATGTATCTGGCAGGTGCTGCCGATCACGAGAAATTATCCAAATGATATTGATGCCGCCGATGTGCGGCATTTTTTGTAGGAGGTGATGGCACTGGCAGCAACACGGTTGATTGCGCTGCACAAAAACAAAGGCATGACCGTTGCGGCCTGCCTGAAAAATCGCACGGACTATATCGAAAACCCAGACAAGACCGAGCAGGGACAGTATGTCAGCAGCTATGCCTGCAGCACCCTGACGGCAGATGAAGAGTTTATGCTCACCAAGCGGCAGTACGACCTTGTGAACGGACGCAGGCAGAAAAGCGATGTAATTGCTTATCAGATACGGCAGTCCTTCCGTCCGGGGAAATCACCGCAGAGGAGGCTAACAAGGTGGGCTACGAACTGGCCATGCGCTTTACCAAGGGCAAGCACGCCTTTGTAGTGGCAACGCACACGGACCGGCAGCACATCCACAACCATGTGATCTTCAACTCCACAGCGTTGGATGGCAGCAGGAAGTTCCGGGATTTTTCTTTTCGGCGTTGGCAGTGCAGCGGTTGAGTGACCTGATTTGCTTAGAGCATCAGCTGTCCGTCATTGAAAAGAAGCCCTATCGGGAGCGTCAAAAGCGCATTGTCTACCCGCCGAAAGAGAGCAATCGTGACCGCCTGTGCGGAATCATCGACACCATTCTTGCAGAAAAGCCGGGAGATTACGAAACTTTTCTGCAAAAGCTGGAGCGGCAGGGATATGAGGTGAAACGTGGCAAGTACACGTCGGTGAAGGGCAAGGGGCAGAAACGTTTTATCCGGTTCCGTACACTGGGCACCGGCTATGGCGAGGATGAAATCAAGGCGGTGCTGGAGGGCAAGGTGAAACACCAACCGTACCAGAAGAAGCCGCCCAAAGAGCAGCCCTTCCAGTTGCTGGTGGATATTCAGGGGAAAATGGCAGAGGGCAAAAGTGTCGGCTACAAAAAGTGGGCAGCCAAGTTCAACCTGAAAGAGATGTCCAAAACCCTGCTGTTCTTGCAGGAGCAAAAAATCGGTAGCGCAGAGGAACTGCGGGAACGTGCGACGGCGGCAACGGAACGCTATCATGCTATGGGGGATGCCATCAAAGCGGCAGAAGCGAGGTTGACCGAAATCGCCGTGCTGAAAACTCACATCATCAACTATGCCAAGACCCGTGATGTGTACGCTGCTTATCGGAAAGCCGGGTACAGCAAAACCTTTCTGGACGCTCACCGGGAGGAGATTACTCTGCACAAGGCGGCGAAAGCTGCCTTTGACGAGGCTGAGATGCAAAAGTTGCCGAAGGTTAAGGAACTGGATGCGGAGTTTGCAGAACTGCTAACCAAGAAGAAAGCCGCCTACCCGGACTACCGCAAGGCACGGAATGAGATGCAGGGACTGGTTCGGGCACAGAAAAACGTGGAACGATTTTTTGCGGAAGAAAAGCCAGCACAGGAGAACGAGCAGGCTCGATAAGAACAAATTGCCGGGAGTTGACCGTAAGAGGTCTGCTTCCGGCAATCTTTTTGTTAGTTCAATCTTTAACGGAATTGTTCATCTCTTTCGATTGTGTATGTTCATGCGTTTAACAGGTATCCTATGGAGTGTAAATAACACGATAGGATGAGGTTGCGCTATGAAAGAGCTTTTTGGACAGAGACTGCGGGAGCAGCGTATAAAGCATGGGTTGACGCTGGAACAACTTGCGGAAAAATCCGAGCTTTCCTCCAACTATATCGGCATGGTAGAGCGTGGCTTAAAGGAACCCGGCCTTGCCACCATTGTTAAACTTCTGAACGCTCTGAATATTTCCGCAGACACATTGTTGTGTGATCTGGTTCCCAGTGCATCTCATGTGACCGACGACGAGATCCGCAAGCGACTGGAAGGCTTGACCCCCATCCAGAAGAAAGCTGCCCTCGATTTGCTGGATACCTATATCAGCAATCTCCCTACCTCACAAACGAAGAATAAATCGCAAACTTTGCAAGCGCATCGGCTGAAATTTAGCCGATGCGCTTTTCTTTGCATTCCTTTCGGCTATAATCATTCTTATAGGATGTATTATTTCCTAAAGAATTGATTCGGGGGTGTCAAAATGAGAGAACCGCAGTACAGCATTTTAGCCGACATTCAGGATGCGATCGAGCGGGCAAAACAAGGGAAGTTGGCATTGTACTGGCAGCGCACCATCCAACGGGAATACCGTTGCAAAAAAGTCACCCTTGCCGAACAGCAAGCGTATGAGCAGCTGCAAAGCATTCTTTCCGAGATTTCGCAATGGAACGATGAAGAAGATCTGCGCTCCGACATGGAGGAAATTGGCGGCAGGGTCTGGTATTGCCACTACTGGGAGGAGCATTACTCCATGGTAGAGTTGACCGAGGACCGCAACGGAAAATTTAACGTTGACTACGTTTTGGACGACGCAGTGACCCCGGAGGTGCGCCGGGATGCTGCACTGTTAGCGCAAAAGGAATTTGCGGACTGTATGCAGGAATGGGGCATTTCTCTTCTGAATGCACCCGTCCCGGAACAGATGAAGTATGCTTCTCTGGCAGAAGCCGCATCTCACCTCATGCAAGTCCTCAATGACCCGGAGAGCATCACAGGGTAAAAAGCGTCCCGCCGGGACGCGCAGCCTGCATTGGAAAAATGCAGATCAAAGGGGTTTGGGGCACTCCCCAACAAGCATTTGCAGAGCAAAATAAGCAGATGTATATACGTCTGCACTGCTTGCCACAACAATGCGTCCTTTTTGTCCGCAGTTTGAAATTTTTAGATTGGAGAAAAACGCCATGCCAACCTTGGAATGGATCGGTAAAAATAAAGTCGTGAACCATCATCAGGAAGTTCCCTTCCGGGAGCTGGAGCGGCAATACAGTTTTGATGAGCAGGGGCAGCATATCGAAAACAACGGCAGTGAGAACATGATCATCCACGGCGATAATCTTGAAGCACTGAAAGCCCTGTTGCCGCAGTATGAGGGCAAGGTGAAGTGCATCTATATTGACCCGCCCTACAACACCGGCAACGAGGGCTGGTGCTACAACGATAATGTCAGCGACCCCCACATCCAGAAATGGCTGGGGGAAGTGGTGGGCAAAGAGGGCGAGGACCTGACCCGTCACGATAAGTGGCTCTGCATGATGTATCCCCGGCTGATGCTGCTTCAAAAGCTGTTGGCAGATGATGGCGTGATTTTCATCAGCATTGATGATAATGAACTCTATCGGTTTGATGAGTTTTTGAAGATTCTGGGAAAACTGTAAACAAGAAAAAGAGTGACAGTGTTTCGATTTGAAATACTGTCACTCTTTTTCGTTGTCTGAATCACAGACAAAATAGCCGTATCATCTTGAAAACAGCGTAAAGATTTATTATAATAAGATAAATAGTTGTGACTTTTGCAAAGGAGCTGTAAGGAATGAATCGGAACTGCCGCCGTAAAACAGAAAAGGTCTATGTGAAGGTGAACTCTGATTTTGATGCAACCGGCTATATGCAGCCCCGGCAGATCACATGGGGCGATGGTCGGACGTATCCCATCGAGCAGGTGCGGGACTTTCGCCCTGCAAATACCATTGCCGATATGCCCGGCGACTGTTATACTGTAATGGTAAAAGGACAGGAACGGCACCTGTTTTTCGAGCGTTCCGACTCACGGTTTCCCTCCCGGTTCGGCCGGTGGTTCGTGGAGGTGGAAACCAAATAACACAGAGGAGGGCTGAATCATGGCAGCGCAACGCACCTTTCTGGCAATCGACCTGAAAAGCTTCTATGCCTCGGTGGAGTGCGTAGACCGTCATCTCGACCCCCTGACCACCAATTTGGTGGTGGCGGACGCCTCCCGCACCGAAAAGACTATCTGCCTTGCGGTATCGCCCTCCTTAAAGGCATATAAGATACCCGGCAGAGCGCGGCTGTTTGAAGCCGTTCAGCGGGTGAAAGAGGTCAATGCTCAGCGGCTGCAAACTGCCATCCGGCAGAAAAAGGCAGTCCGGGGAGAGGATGGAAAATACCACTTTGCCAGCACCTCATTCGATGCCAACGCCCTGAACGCAGACCCTGCACTGGGGTTGAGCTACATCGTTGCGCCGCCCCGGATGCAGCGGTATCTGGATGTGTCCACCCAAATCTACAAGACCTACCTCAAATATGTGTCCCCGGCGGATATCTACCCCTACTCCATTGACGAGGTTTTCATTGATGTGACGGGCTATCTGCCCTACTACCACATGAGCGCCCACGAGCTTGCCATGACCATGGTGCGGGAGGTGCTGTACAACACCGGCATCACCGCAACGGCAGGCATCGGCACCAACCTCTACCTTGCAAAGCTGGCCATGGACATCGTGGCAAAGCACATCCCGGCGGACAAGGATGGTGTCCGCATTGCGGAGCTGGATGAGCAGTCCTACCGGTATCTGCTGTGGAACCACCGCCCCCTGACGGATTTTTGGATGACCGGTCCCGGTACCGTCAAACGGCTGGAAGCCCACGGCATCTACACCATGGGGGATTTGGCACGGTTTTCTATCCACGGAGAAGATCGTCTGTATAAGATTTTTGGCGTGGATGCGGAAATTCTCATCGACCACGCATGGGGCTATGAACCCTGCGGTATGGCTGAGATCAAAAGTTACAAGCCCAGCACCAACAGCATCAGCGAGGGACAGGTTCTGACCTGCCCCTACCCCAACAATAAAGCAAAGCTCATCGTCCGGGAGATGGCGGAGATTTTGATGTTCCGGCTCACCGAAAAGAAGCTGGTGACGGAATCCATCACCTTGGAGGTGGGCTACGACCGGGAGAACGTGGACAAGGGTGGCTATCGTGGTCTGACCCAGACCGACCGCTACGGCAGAATCATCCCCAAAGCGGCACACGGCACCGTCCGGTTCGACGCTCCTACCAATCTAGGCAGCACCATCATCAACGAAAGCGCAAAGCTGTTTGAGCGCATTACTAACCCTGCGCTGACGGTGCGGCGCATTACCATCAATGCCAACAAGGTCACGCCGGACGAGGGCATCTATCAGGTGGACTTTTTTACCGACACCAAGAAGCTGGAAAAGGAGAAAAAACTCCAGCAAGCCATGCTGGGCATCAAGAACAAGTACGGCAAAAATGCCGTACTGAAAGCCAGCAGCTACGAGGAAGGTGCCACCATGCGCCAGCGCAACGCGCAGATCGGCGGGCACAGCGCGGGAGGTTCGGATGGAAAACTACAAAAATAGCAAGATCGGACAAGAGACTGCCCAAAAGTATGGGGACATCATAGAGATGGAACGCCCCCAGACCGAAGAATCCCTTCGCAAGCATCCCCGCATGACCTTGCAGAACCGGGCAAAGATTTTCTCTCCCTTTGCAGCCTTGCGTGGTTATGATGAGCAGCTTGCCGCAGAAAAGCAGCGCACCGAGCGGGTGACCAAGCGCATTTTGACCGAGGAAGAAATGTCGGCTCTGTCCGATCGGCTGATGCAGGTCACCAAGGGCATGACCATCACAGTGCGGTATTTCAAAGAGGATACCGCCCACCCGGAGATTCCCGCAGTGGGCAACTACATCACGCTGACCGGAAAAGCGGACCGCATCGACCCAGTGTTCCGCACCTTGCAGATGGGCGAAACCGTAGTGCCCTTTGAAGATCTAGTTGAGATCAGTGGGGAAAGCATCATGGAGATTGACCAATATCTCGGCATTACAGAGGATTAAGCACAAAAAAGGCCACCAGTCGAAAAAACGGCTGGTGGTCTTGCTTACTTATGGCGTATCGTCGGCAACTGTTTGATTTTATTTCCGACCTTTTTGCGTTCCAGTGAGAACACCATGTCTGGAGTGCGTTCAAAGAAGCCTATGTCACGTTTCCAGCTTGTCCCACACTTGCAATGGAACAGCCCTGTAAACTGCTGCTTCATTTTACGTCCGCAGTTCGGACAGATTCGCTTGCTGGCTCCCATAAAAGTTTACTGGAGCTTGGCAACAATTTCATCGGCAGACATACCGCTGGCAAGCAGCTTTTTCAATACGGATTCCGCTTCGGCCTTTTTGGATTCTTCTGCGGCCTTTTTTCGGCTGCAACCTTTTTTGCCTCTGCTTTAGAAAGTTCCTTTACTGCAACCTTCAGCGCAGATTTTTTGCTTTTCAACTGCTCTTTCAGTACGCTAATGTTGTCAGATAATGCGGCAATCTCAGTTTCAATTTGTTCCTTGGCAGTAGTCTTTTCAGCAACAATAGCCGAATAGTCAACATTTGCTTTCTTGGTACGCACTGCATTCTTGCTTCCTTTTGGTCTAGCCATAATAGTCCCTCCATCTAGTATTGGAATTGAGCTAATATAAGTATATTCTTTCCGTCTCGAAATGCAATACTTTCTTAAACAATAAGAGCGGAGCCTTTTGCAAGGTTCCGCTCTTATTGCTGCTGTGATGCAGTGACAAAATGAAGGAATATTTATCTTTCAAAACCACCGATGGACTATCGCTATGAGGGTTCAGCAGCAATCCCATCAGACAGGCTTTGGAAGAAGCAAATGGGGATGGGAGAAATGCACCGTCATAGGTTGATAGCTACCCCAAGGATCACGAACAGGATTGACAGACAAATACAACTTACCCCATTTCTTCGCTTGGTAAAAGCGTCCAAAGAACACTTCGCATGTTGTTTTGCCTGTTCCAACTGGGATGCCCCCGCATAAGCAGAGAATCCAGCACAAATCAAAAGTATCAAACCAATCCAGACCATCATAATCATTTCTCCAAATGGGATATTACCATTCCACGCCCAGAGTGCACAGGCTCTCGGCAAGGGCAGGAACATCCATGTTGAACACGATGCCTGCCATATTTTCGTAGAGTGCACCCTCTACGTTGATGGGCGTATCGTCAATAAAGACGCATTCCTCCGGGCGAAGGGCGAACTTGCGCAGGAAGGTGCGGTAGATCTGCGGGTCGGGCTTTAGCAGCTTGGCCTCTGCGGAGATCAGGGCACCGTCCATCAGCTTGCTGGCCTCTGCCCGTGCCCAGTAGATGGGCTGACGGGTGGCAGCATTGGAAAGCAGGTAGAGCCGGTAGCCCTTTGCTTTCAGTGCCTGCAAAAGCTCCAGCATTCCCTCCACCGGCACAATGGGGTCGTCCCACTTTTCGATCAGCCCACGGGCTGCATCGTGCAAACGCTCCGGCAGGCGGGGCAGGATGCGCTGCTCTGCGATCTCCTCGTCGATGACGCCCCGGTCCAGCATGGTCCACTCCACCGAGCGAAATACCTCGTTGCGGATCAGCTTGCGATCCTCGCCGGTGAGGGAATAGCGGTCCATAAACAGCTCCGGGTCAAACCGAACCAGAACGTTTCCCATATCAAAAACAATATTTTTTATCACGAATATACCCTTCCTGTTTTACCAGTTGGTTTATGACTGCCACCTTATTTCACAGTTCATACAACGACCTTCTATTTATCTTTCAAATGTTGTATGTAATGTTATAGAGTAGCTTTCATTGGGAGCGATGCAAGCCGCTGCCGCATGTTCATTCCACTCGGAGGTGTCAGTCTCTGCAGCTGGGAGACTCTGCCACGGCTCAATGCAGATAAATCGCATAGGTTTCGTAGGTGCACTCCAAAGTAGCGTATACGGATATTCCGAAATATCGCAGATGATTTTTCGCTCAGAATTCTTTTCATATATTCCAATCGTTTTGGAACGGAGTCCGGCGAGACAAAAACTATCATTATCAAACAGCGTATCCGTCAGTGGAATCGCCTGCGTATTTTTCCATTGATAAAAACTTTTTCCAGAGAGCAGACCATGAGGAAGACAATCCAGAATGATTGGGCTTTCCTCTTGCTCAAACCGAATCTCATAATCCGTAGTTGTGTGGTTTTCATCAAACGGAATATTAAATCCCGGATGAAAGCCAATTCCACACCGCATATTCTCGTCGCCGCAGTTTTTCACATGGACTTCATGGTGGAGCGTATGCCCGTCAAGAGTGAAAACACTTGTGAATTCAAAATCAAACGGAAATCGCAGAGTTTTCGTTTCTTCATCTGCTCGGAACATCAGTTGAGCAGAAATTCCGTTATTCTGCTTTAAGATATGCTCCAGATCACGAATAAAACCATGCTGTCCACCGCTATAGTGCTTCCCGTTATGAACCAATTCACCATTGGCAAGTCGTCCAGCCCACGGAAACAATACTGGAGAATGACGATCCCAAATAGCAGGGTCAGCCTGCCAGATAAGCTCTTCACCTTTGCTATTTTTTACACTGACAACCTCTGCACCATGCGTATCAATTGTCACGGTCAGAAATTCATTGCTGATGATCGTTTGCATAAACTGCCTCCATTATTCTGTAACAATATCCGTATCCGATATGAACTGCTCGTCACAAGAATTTGCGACAATGGGTCGTTCAAATCCTTCAATCGTGTTTCCGCTGATAGTACAATTGTCCAAAAGATACAGGTCGATTGCTTTTCCGCCATTCACGGCTTTCAGGGTGTTGTCCTTGATGGTGACATTTTTGATGTGCTTGGGCGATTTGTTGTTTGTAGTGATTTCCAGAACGGTCGCATTGGGGTCGCTGACATCAAAGGTGTTGCCTTCGATGGTAAAGTCCGTTGTGCTTTCTGCACCTGTCGGGTCAATAAACGAACCGTAGGTGTCGGCCAGAATCCCATAACGGTCGATCTGCTCCGAGTCCGAAGTAATAGTGAAATTGTTGTTGCGAATGGTGATACGGTCATAGGCCATAAAATGGATAGCGGTATAGGCGGCGTTGTCAAAGGTGCAGTCCTCAATCACGATATCAGAGCATTTCACGCCTGCCTGCTGAGAGTGTGTTCCGATGGCCGCCATATAGTGCGGCGTGTTTTCACTGCCACCAAAATAACAGTTGCGAATCGTGACATTCGTAGAGGGAGCTTTGTTCTGCACCAGCGTATAGGGATAGCCCTTTACCGTACCGGGTTCGATTTGAAGAAGCTCGCGCGTTTTGTCGCCGCTTCCACGGAAGGACTGACCTTCAAAACGGCAGTTTTCAATCAGAACATTGTCCGAGCCAGCAACCTGAATCACGTGTCCGTTGTAGCAATCCCGGAAAGTAATATTGCGGATCGTGATATTGCTTCCGTAACCGATGCCAAGAGCGTTGATGGACTCCGCATTGGGAAGATTTTTGGGCGTTCCGGATTCATCCAGCTGACCGTTCATATCCCAGATGCCACCTTCGATGATGATATTGCTGTTGCCTTCAGCCTTATTGTGTTTATAGGGGTGATTATAGGCCATCATAGGATTTTTATCCTGGCTGCAATTCAACAGAACCGCATTGTCACTCATCTTGAAGGTCATGTTTTCTTTGAAAACAATATGACCTGCCAGCTGATATGTTCCGTCCTGCAAAAACAGCACGCCGCCATCGGGCAGTTCATCAATTGCTTTTTGAAGTGTTTCAGTGATGTCAGAAGTCGAGCTTAAATCGACTTTATATTTTTTCACGAAGTCCACTTCTTTGTTCTGGCTGCACGCGGTAAAAAGGATACAACTCAGCATCAAAAATGCCGAAGCCAAAAGTCTTTTTGTTCTTGTCATAAGAATTTTCCTTATACAAATTAAAGTTCTTCGATAAATTTCAAATGAGGGATGTGCCGCAGGGTGTCGATCATGCTGTCGTGTGGGCGGTGTTCAAGGCTGCGCACCGTAACCACAAACGCGACACTGTTGATGGAGTTTGTACCAAGATAGTCCGGCTCCATTTGTAGGTTGCTCATGCTCAATCCGGAATCACGCATAAACTCGATGAATTCACCCATGTATTCACGGCTTTCGAGTTCCACATAGATATCAATTACGCTTGTGTGTTTCCGCGTGAAATAATCCATGCAGGCGTTGGGCGTGGATATTCAGACCATCCAGAGCATCGTAGGCCATGCCGATACCGAAATGACTGAGCATTATCTCCATGTTCAGGAATCCATTCGGCAGAGTGCGATCCAGTTGTTCAGCGAGGCATTTTCGGCCTGAAAATTGGACGGAACGGCACTAATTAGACCAGATAAAATCTTTGGCATTGTGGTCAAAATTGTGGTCAAAACCAAATGAGGCCAGCTTATAAACAAAAAAATCCAACGATTTCTAACGTGAAATCGTTGGATTTATGGTCCGAGTGGCGAGAATCGAACTCACGGCCTCTTGAACCCCATTCAAGCGCGCTACCAAAACTGCGCTACACCCGGATATCGACCGCCGCTTCCCTACCGAAGCGTGGCGACATGAGATATTATACTCAGATACAGCAGTTTTGTCAACAGATTTTTACAATTTTCTTTGCTTTTTTCGTAAAAAGTCTGATTTTTGCGAAAGTACGCGCTTTATTTATTTTGCTCTTTTTCTTGCAGGAGCTTGTCTTTTTCCAAAAGCGGTTTCAGATACTGGCCGGTAAAGCTGCCCGGCACCTCTGCCACCTGTTCCGGCGTGCCTTCGGCCACGATCTCGCCGCCTGCGCTGCCGCCTTCAGGGCCAAGGTCAATGATATGGTCGGCGCACTTGATAAGATCCAGATTGTGCTCGATGACAATAACCGTGTTGCCCGCATCTACCAGCTTCTGCAGCACCTCGATCAGGCGGTGCACATCTGCAATATGCAGGCCGGTAGTAGGCTCGTCCAGAATATACACGGTCTTGCCAGTGCTGCGGCGGGCCAACTCATTGGCCAGCTTCACGCGCTGTGCTTCGCCGCCGGAAAGGGTGGTGGCGCTCTGGCCCAGTGTTACATAACCAAGACCCACGTCCAACAGGGTCTGCAGTTTGCGGGCGATCTTGGGCTGGTTGGAAAAGAATACCACTGCTTCCTCCACGGTCATGTTCAGCACATCGGAGATGGTCTTTTCCTTATACTTCACTTCCAGCGTTTCGCGGTTGTAACGCGCCCCCTTGCATACCTCGCAGGGCACATACACATCCGGCAGGAAGTGCATCTCGATCTGCAGAATACCGTTGCCCTCACAGGCTTCGCAGCGGCCGCCCTTGACATTAAAACTGAAACGCCCCGGGCCGTAACCGCGCATTTTGGCATCCTGTGTCTGGGAGAATACCGTGCGGATATCATTGAACACACCGGTATAAGTGGCCGGATTGGAGCGCGGCGTACGGCCAATGGGCTGCTGGTCGATACCGATGACCTTATCCACAAATTCCAGCCCTTCTACCCCATCGCATTTGCCTGCGCGGGAACGCGCACCGTTCAGCTCGCAGGCAAGCGTCTTATACAGAATTTCGTTGATGAGGCTGGACTTGCCGGAGCCGGAAATGCCGGTAACGCAGATAAACTCTCCCAGCGGGAATTTCACATCGATATTGCGCAGGTTATTTTCCCGTGCACCCCGCACAGTAAGGTAATTGCCGTTGCCGGTGCGGCGGGTCTGCGGTACGGCAATGCGTTTGCGGCCGGAGAGATAATCGCCGGTGATGCTGCGCTTTGCCTTGCAGATGTCCTTCACGCTGCCAGCGGCTACGATCTCACCGCCATGCACGCCTGCGCCCGGGCCTACATCCACGATATAATCCGCGCTGCGCATGGTATCTTCATCATGCTCCACCACAATGACTGTGTTGCCGAGGTCGCGGAGATTTTTCAGGGTGGCAATGAGCTTGTCGTTATCGCGCTGATGCAAGCCGATGGACGGCTCGTCCAGCACATAGAGCACGCCGGAAAGCGCACTGCCGATTTGAGTGGTCAGGCGGATGCGCTGGCTCTCGCCGCCGGAAAGAGTGCCTGCTGAGCGGGCCAGCGTGAGATAATCCAGACCCACGCTCTGCAAAAACTGCAGGCGATTCCGGATCTCCTTCATGATCTGCCCGCCGATCTGCTTCTGCTTTTCGGTCAGGTTCGGTTCGTTCTCAGCAATGAATTTCAGCTCGTCCCGGATGGACATTTCGCAGAAATCGCTGATGTTCTTATCCCCGATGGTCACAGCCAGCACCACGGGTTTCAGGCGCTTGCCGTGGCAGTCCGGGCACTCCACGCCGGACATGAAGCTGCCGATTTCTTCCTTCATCCACTCGCTGTTGGTCTCGCGGAAGCGGCGCTCAAGGTTCTCCACGATGCCCTCGAAGGTATTATAGTACACACCGCTTCCGAACTCATTCGTGCGGTGCATCTCAATTTTTTCGCCATTGGTTCCGTACAGCAACGCATTGACAGCTTCGGTGCTCATCTCTTTGACGGGCGTATCCAGCGTAAATCCGTACTTTTTGCCAAGACCCAGATAATACATTTCGGATACAGACCCCTCGGCATAGTACCAGCCGCTGGCCTTGATGGCACCCTCACGGATGGAAAGGTTCCGGTTGGGCAAGATGCGTTCCTCGTCCACCCGCATAAAGGTGCCAAGGCCGGTACACTTTTCGCAGGCTCCCAGCGGGTTATTGAAGGAGAAGAGCCGCGGCGACAGGTCGCTGATGGAAATGCCGTGCTCCGGGCAGGCAAAGTTCTGGCTGAAGGTCATACAATCGCCGCCGATCACGTCCACTTCGGCGATGCCGCCGGTAAGCGCCAGCGCGGTTTCCAGCGAATCTGCCAGACGGCCCCGGATGCCCTTGCGCATGGCAAGGCGGTCCACCACGATCTCCACCGTATGCTTGATGTTCTTTTCCAGCTTGATTTCTTCGTCCAGATCATACAGGTTGCCGTCGATCTTCACACGAGCATAGCCACCGCGGCGGGCAGCATCCAGCTCTTTCTGCTGGGTGCCTTTGCGCTGGCGCACCACAGGAGCCAGCACCTGAAACTTCGCACCTTCGTCCAGTTTGAGTACCGCGTCCACCATTTCGTCCACGGTCTGCTGGCTGATCACCCGCCCGCACACCGGGCAGTGGGGCACGCCCACGCGGGCGTACAGAAGTCGCAGATAATCGTAGATCTCCGTCACGGTGCCCACGGTGGAACGCGGGTTGTGGCTGGTGGTTTTCTGGTCGATGGAAATTGCCGGTGACAGGCCGGTAATCTCGTCCACATCGGGCTTATCCATGCGGCCCAAAAACATGCGTGCGTAGCTGGAAAGGCTTTCCACATAGCGGCGCTGGCCGTCGGCATAGATGGTGTCGAACGCAAGGCTCGACTTGCCCGAACCGGAAAGGCCGGTCATGACGATCAGCTTTTCCCTCGGGAGGGTCAGGTTAACATTTTTCAGGTTGTGCTCGCGGGCACCTTTGATGACGATCTTATCGTTTGCCAAGGTATTTTCTCCCTTTTCGTTGTGTCTGTGAATGATTCTGTTTGCGCTCCGTTTCTGCCGCAGAGTCCACCGTCGGGTTCTCGCCCCGGCGCAGTCGGTCGATCTGGTCACGCAGGAAGGCCGCGTGTTCAAACTCCAGCAGCTTCGCCGCTTCCTTCATCTCACGGGTCAGGCGCTCGATGGCGGCCTCCCGCTCCATCCTGCCCATGCGGCGAGTGTTCAGCTTAGCGTTCTCCGCTTTATCGCTGATCTCGATGCTGTCTGCAATGGCCTTGACGATGGTTTTTGGCACGATGCCATGTTCTTTATTGTAGGCCATCTGGATGGCGCGGCGGCGCTCGGTCTCGGTGATGGCGCGGTCCATGCTGTCGGTGACGACATCCGCGTACATGATGACAAGGCCCTCGGCATTGCGGGCCGCGCGGCCAATGGTCTGGATCAGGCTGGTCTCGCTGCGCAGGAAGCCCTCTTTATCCGCATCCAGAATGGCCACAAGGCTCACCTCAGGCAGGTCAAGACCCTCGCGCAGCAGGTTAATGCCCACCACAACATCAATGGAGCCAAGGCGCAGGTCCTTGATGATCTCCATGCGCTCAAAGGTATCCACCTCGTGGTGCATATACTTGACCTTGATGCCCTGTTCGGTAAGGTAGTCGGTCAGGTCTTCGGCCATTTTCTTGGTCAGCGTGGTCACGAGAACGCGCTCGTGCCGCTGGATACGGGTATTGATCTCGCCCAACAGATCCACCACCTGCCCTTCCACCGGGCGCACCGAAATGAGCGGGTCCAAAAGGCCGGTGGGCCGGATGACCTGCTGCGCCACCTGCGTGCTGTTCTGCCGCTCGTAGTCGCCGGGCGTAGCCGAAACGAAGATCATCTGGTTCAGCTTGGACTCCACTTCCTCGAACTTGAGCGGGCGGTTATCGAAGGCGGACGGCAGGCGGAAGCCGTACTCCACCAGCGTTTTTTTGCGGGCATAGTCGCCGCCGTACATGGCGCGCACCTGCGGCAGGGTAACATGGCTCTCGTCCACAAACAGCAGAAAATCATCCGGGAAATAATCCAGCAGAGTGGTGGGCATACTGCCCGGCGCACGGCCCGAAAGCACCGCCGAATAGTTCTCGATGCCTTTGCACATGCCCACCTCGTTGAGCATCTCAATGTCGTAATTGGTGCGCTGGGCAATGCGCTGCGCCTCGATCAGCTTGCCCTCGGCGGTGAACTGCTTCACCTGTGCGTCGCACTCGGCGCGGATCTTTTCCAGTGCTGCGGCCTTCTTCTCGGCGCTGACGATATAGTGGCTGGCCGGGAAGATGGCTACATGCTTGACTACATTCTGTTTGGCCCCGGTGAGAGGGTTGAACTCCGTAATGCGGTCGATCTCGTCCCCAAAAAATTCCACACGGATGGCAAGCTCGCTCATATAGGCAAGGTAGATGTCCACGATATCGCCGTGCACACGGAACTTGTTGCGCACAAAATTCACGTCGTTGCGCTCATATTGCAGAGTGACCAGCTTCTGGCACAGCTCGTCCCGCTCCATCTGCATGCCGGGGCGCAGGCTGATGACCATGCTGCGGTAGTCGATGGGGTCGCCCAGCGAGTAGATGCAGGAAACCGATGCTACAATGATCACATCCCGCCGCTCCGAAAGCGCCGCCGTGGCCGAATGGCGCAGGCGGTCGATCTCGTCGTTGATGGCGCTGTCCTTTTCAATATAGGTATCCGTGCTGGGGATATAGGCTTCCGGCTGGTAGTAATCGTAGTAGGAGACGAAATACTCCACCGCGTTGTTGGGGAAAAACGACCGGAACTCGGTGCACAGCTGGGCCGCCAGCGTTTTGTTGTGGGCCAGAACCAGCGTGGGCCGGTTGCATTTTGCAATAACATTTGCCATGGTAAAGGTCTTGCCGCTGCCGGTAACACCCAGCAGGGTCTGGCAACGGTCGCCCCGCTCCACGCCTTTCACCAGTGTTTCAATGGCCTGCGGCTGGTCGCCGGTGGGCTGGTAAGAGGATACCAGTTCAAATTTTTCGTCTGCCATCTTCCCTCTCCTCTCCGGCCCTCGCGCAAAGAACCACAATCAGTTGTATTTTACGGTTTGATTATAGCACACCAGTTTTATAATGTAAACACTTTTTTGTTGTTTCACGGATCAAGGCCAGAAAAGCGTACCTGTTTTAAAGTCATAGATCGGCAGGCGGTTTGCGTCCCGCATGGAGAAATACTCCGTATCGGTCAGGATGAAGTGATCCAGCAGATGGATGTTCACAAGGCCCAATGCCCGGGCAATATTGCCAGTGGCCTCCAGATCCTCCATGGAGGGCAAGGCCGCACCGTTGGGGTGGTTGTGGCTGAGCACCACCGTGTCGGTGCCGCCCTTGATGGCCGCAGACACCACATCCTTGATGTCCAGACTTACCCGGTCGGTGGTGCCTTCCCGCAGCCAGACCGCCGCGCGCACCCGCTTACGGCTGTCCAGACTGACCAGCATTGCACGCTCGTAATCCGACCACGCAAACTTCGCCATCAGATAGCTGCCCATCTGCTCCGTAGTTCTGATGCAGCGGGTGGTGCTGGTACGGCTGCGGCCATAGTAGCGGCTAATCTCCGGCAGCAGATGCAGCATCCGGGCTGTGGCCGGGCCTACGCCCTCCACAGTGCACAGCTCTTCCTCGCTGGCTTCCAGCACAGCGGCAAAATCGCCAAAGCGGTCGATCAGGTCGTGAGCGATGCCGTTGGTGTCCTTCTGGGCGTTGGTGAGGTACAGCACATATTCCAGCGCTTCGTGCTCGGCCAGACTGTCCAGACCGTAGTTCTGCACCCGTTCGCGCATCCGCTGGCGGTGTCCCTGATGCCGTTTGTGTTCTGCCATTGCGGTACTCTCCTTCTGATTCATTCCTTATAATAGTACCCATTTTGCGCCCGGAACTCAAGGCTTTGCGGTAAAATAGTTTTGATCCGGGGCGTTTCCGCGTTGACTTGCAGCCAAGGCTGTATTACTATAAAGGTATCTCTTGAAAA
Organism: Faecalibacterium taiwanense; assembly: GCF_036632915.2. Taxonomy (NCBI): domain Bacteria; kingdom Bacillati; phylum Bacillota; class Clostridia; order Eubacteriales; family Oscillospiraceae; genus Faecalibacterium; species Faecalibacterium taiwanense. The sequence goes on from NZ_CP155552.1 coordinate 1,813,296, forward strand.
TTGAGGAACATTTATGAAACAATATACCGCAACCGCCAACGACGACGGCGTTCGTCTTTCCCGCTTTGTGCAGAGCGTGACCCGCGATTTTCCCACCAGCCTTTTGTACAAGAGCTTCCGCAATAAGCGCGTGAAGGTAAACGGAAAAAAGGCCGTGCCGGAGTACCGCATTCAGGCAGGCGACCTGATCGAGCTGTACATCAACGACGAGTTTTTCCCGCCGGAAGGCGCAAAAACCGTGCAGAAAGCCGCGCCGAAAAAAAGCAGAATCAGCCCAAGGTCAATGTCATTTATGAGGACGAAAACATTGCTGTGCTGTACAAACCCACCCACCTTTTGTGCCATAGCGACCGCACCGGCGATGCAAACCTTGTGGACGCTTTTACCCAGTATCTGGCCGAAAAAGGCGAGTACGACCCCCACGGCGAGAACCGGTTCAAGCCCGGCATTTGCAACCGGCTGGACCGCGGCACCGAGGGCCTTGTGATCGCCGCCAAGAGCTACACCGCCCTGCGGGACATGAACGAGATCATCCGCACTGACCTACTCAAAAAGGAGTACTACACCATCACGGTGGGTATCCCGCAGTCCGGGCGGTTCACCGCATGGTGGGAGCACGACGAGAAGAACAACAAGGTAAGCATCCATGCACATCAGTCGCAGGACGAGCGCCGCAAGCAGATCATTACGGACGTGGACGTACTGCGCACCGCCGGGCCGTTCGCCCTGTGCAAGATCGGCCTTGTCACCGGCCGTACCCACCAGATCCGTGCACATCTGGCCTATCTGGGCCGTCCAGTTCTGGGCGACATCAAGTACGGCAACCGCAAGATGAACGAGCGCACCGGCACCAAAACGCAGGCCCTGTGCGCTGTGCGGGTCACTTTCCTTGATATTCCCGAGGAAAACACCCTGCATTATCTCTCCGGCAAGGTCGTCAAGCTGAAGGACCCGCAGATCATAAAGCAGTTCGATGCGCTGGATAAAAACAAGGCGGATGGAGAAAACGGCCATGCATAAAATCGACATGACCACGTGGCCGCGGGCAGAGCTGTTCCGGTTCTTTTCCGGAGTGTCGCAGCCATTTTACAGTGTCACCTTCCGGGTGGACGTGACGAATCTCCACGCCTACACCAAAGCCCGCGGCATTTCCTTTTATTATGCCCTCGGCTATCTCGTGACCGATGCCGTGAACAGCGTGGTGAATTTCCGCTATACCATCCGGAACGGCGAGGTCTGGCTTCTGGATAAGCGCATCCCCAGCCTGACCGACCTGAAGCCCGGCAGTGAGCAGTTCCACATCGTCACACTGCCCAAGACCGGCACGCTGGACGAGTTCTGCTGCGCCGCAAAAGCTAAGAGCGCTGCACAGCAGAGCTTTCTGGATCAGGACTGCGAGACGGACGCGCTGATCTACATTTCCACCACGCCGTGGTTTGATCTGACCAGCTGCACCAACGAGCGGGATTTTGACAAAGACGACGCCATCCCCCGCATCACATGGGGCAAGTATGTACCGGAAAACGGCCGCGAAACGCTGGGCATGAGCCTTGAGGTGAGCCACCGGTTCATCGATGGGTATCACCTGGGGCAGTTTTATCAAAAGCTTCAAAAAAGCATTGATGAATTGTAAAAAACGGCTGCTGTACTTTACCGTACAGCAGCCGTTTTTCTCTTTGTTCTTTACTTTTTGTCGGAGTCCTGCTCCGCCTTTTCCTGCGATTCCTGTTCACGGCGCAGCTCTTTGATGCGCTTTTTCTCGCTCTGGACATGGGGCCAAGGCCAGCTGAAGCCCTCATTTTCGCGGCACCATTTGACCAGCGGATAGAACGCGAAGGCCAGACCGAAGAGGTACAGCAGAGCGTACAGCAGGGCATCCAGCGTGATGAGCGCATCCAGCGCACCGATCACCGCCACCACGCAGCCTGCCTTCAAAAAGAACAGGCCGTTCTGGCGGCAGTATTCCTCAAAGTGCTCCGCTTTGACGGCACGGCGGCCCTGATCTCCCCAGACACGGGGATTTTTCATGACCGAATAGCCGTAGAATACCATCATCAGGCCAAGGGTGAGCTGAAAGCCAAAAAACATTTATGATACCTCTTAATCTTCAAACAGCGGCTTCATCAGGGGCAGGAAATCCAGCGTTGCAAAGTAATCGCGCGGCGTCTCGGCACGGCGGATCAGACGGTGGGTGCCATCCTCGCACAGCAGCACTTCGGCGCTGCGCAGCTTGCCGTTGTAGTTGTAGCCCATGGCAGAGCCGTGTGCACCGGTGTCGTGGATATAAACGATGTCGCCAATGTCGATCTTGGGCAGCATCCGGTCAATGGCAAACTTGTCGTTGTTCTCGCACAGACCGCCCACCACGTCGTACATATGGTCGCAAGGATCATTTTCCTTGCCCAGCACGGTGATGTGGTGGTAAGCGCCGTACATGGCCGGGCGCATCAGGTTGGCTGCGCAGGCATCCAGACCGATGTATTCCTTATAGATGTGCTTTTCGTGGATGGCAGTTGCCACCAGTGCGCCGTAGGGGCCGGTGGTAAAGCGGCCCATCTCAGTAAAGATGGCCACATCGCCCATGCCTGCGGGCACCAGAATTTCCTCAAACTTCTTGCGCACACCCTCGCCGATGGCCATGATATCGTTCTCGGTCTGCTCCGGGCGGTACGGGATGCCCACACCGCCGGACAGGTTGATATAACCGATGTGCACACCGGTGGCCTTCTGCACCCGGACAGCCAGCTGGAACAGGATACCTGCCAGCTCCGGGTAATACTCATCGGAAATGGTATTGGAAGCAAGGAAAGCGTGGATGCCGAAGTTCTTGGCACCCTTGGCGGCCAGCTTCTTGTAGCTTTCGATCATCTGCTCCTCGGTCATGCCGTACTTGGCATCGCCGGGCTTGTCCATGACCTGAAAGCCCTCTTCGCTCTCGCCCAGACTGAAGGTGCCGCCCGGGTTATAGCGGCAGAAGATGTTCTCCGGCACACCGGCGACACGCTCCAGAAATTCCACCATGGTGGCATCGTCCAGATTGATGTAGGAGCCCAGCTCGTAGGCCTTCTTCATATCCTCCACAGGGGTCTGGTTGGAGGAGAACATGATGTCGCTGCCGGAGAAACCGCACACCTCGCTGAGCATCAGCTCAGTCAGGGACGAGCAGTCCACGCCGCAGCCCTCCTCCTTGAGGATCTGCAGGATGACAGGGTTTGGCAGAGCCTTGACGGCAAAATACTCCTTGAAGCCTTTGTTCCAGCTGAATGCCTTGTTGATGCGGCGGGCATTTTCACGGATGCCCTTCTCATCGTAGACATGGAACGGCGTGGGCACATCCTGAATGATCTCCTGTGCCATCGCCTCGGTCAGAAACGGTTTCTTTTCCATAGTAACATCCCTCTCATTTTATATGCACGCGGCCGATCGCCGCAGTGACATCAGTAGAAACTCCTTTCGTCATCGCTGATGCGATGCCACCCATTCTCCTTTTTGTCGCTGGCGCGACATCTGTTTTTCTCTTTGTCACCTGTGGTGACATTTCTCCCCGGCGCAGGGAGAATCTGTCCCGGCCGGGGGAAGTCTTTCTCAAAGAGGGAGGCTTTGCCGCACGGACAAGCTCCCTCTTTGAGGGGGCTGTCTGCGCAGCAGACTGGGGGAGTTTACAGCTTCAGATTCTGGCGGGTGGGGGTGAAGGTCGGGATCATCTTTGCCAGCTGCTGCACCACACCCTCGTCGTTGTGCTCTGCCGCAGCGGCAAGCTCCTGCAGCTGCCCGTAGAACTCGGCCAGATCGATGCTGCGCGGCGAAGCCACAAAAATTTTATTGTGCTGGGTGCGGCGCATCTTATCCTGCTCCTCGTCCATCATCAGCTCTTCGTAGAGCTTCTCGCCCGGACGCAGACCCACGATCTTGATCTCCATATTCACGCCCGGCTCATAGCCGTAAAAGCGGATGAGCTGCTTGGCAAGATCCATGATCTTGACCGGCTCGCCCATGTCCAACACATAGATATTGCCGCTTTCGGCCAGCGCACCAGCCTGCAGCACCAGCTGGGCCGCTTCCGGAATGGTCATAAAGTAGCGCTCAATGTTGGGGTCCGTCAGGGTGACAGGCCCGCCTTTTTTGATCTGGGCCTCAAACAGCGGAATGACGCTGCCGTGGCTGCCCAGCACATTGCCAAAACGCACAGCCACACACTTCATATCCGTGTTGCCCGCAAAGGTCTGGATGAGCATTTCGCAGATGCGCTTGGTACAGCCCATCACACTGGTGGGGTTCACAGCCTTATCGGTGGAAAGCTGCACGAACCGCTCCACGTCGTGTTCGCTGGCGCTCACCAGCAGATTTTTGGTGCCCAGAACATTGTTCTTGACCGCTTCTGCAGGGCTGACCTCCATCAGCGGCACATGCTTGTGTGCTGCCGCATGGAACACCACAGTGGGATGATATGTTTCAAAAACCTCATCCAGACGCTTTTTATCGCGGATGGAGCCAATGAGCACCGTTACCGGAATATCCCGGCCGTACTTCTGCTGCAGCTCCATCAAAAGCTCATAGGCGCAGTTCTCGTAGATATCAAAAATAAGCAGCTTGCCGGGCTTGAAGCGCATCACCTGACGGCACAGTTCGCTGCCTATGGAGCCGCCGCCGCCCGTGACCAGAACGGTCTTGCCGGTGAGGTAGCCGGAGATCTGATCGGTATCCAGCGTCACTTCCTCACGGGAAAGGAAATCCGCCGGGTTCAACTCGCGGAAGGCTCCCTGCTGCGGTGTACCGCTGCCCACCAGCTGCGGGTCACTGAGCAGCTGCACCGCACAATGGGTGCTGACGCACAGATCGATGACATGGTTCAGCTTGCTGCCCTTCAGGGTAGGAATGGCGATGATGATGCTGTGGATGCCGTAGCGCTTGCACAGGTCCGGGATATCCTCCAGCGTGCCCTTCACCGGCACCCCGTGGATGGTCTGGTTGAGTTTTGTGGGATCATCGTCCACCGCCACCACCGCGTGACCATATTCCTTATTGGATTTGCACACGTTGATGGCCCATGCACCGGCTTCGCCTGCACCTACGATCATCACCGGGCGGTTGGGGTCCTTGCTGGCAGCGCCGCGCAGCTTTTCGCCCAGCGGGTGGTTCAGGAACAGCCGCCATGCCAGACGGCTGCCGCCCACCAGCAGGAAGATGAGCACCGCCGCCATACAGTTGGCGGAGTTGAACAGCACGCCGTGGATGCACAGACGGTTGACACAGTAGACGACAACGGTAGGCACAGCCACCGTTCCCGCCAGACGCATCAGGTCGCGTTCACCGGCATACTTCCACAGTACGGAGTACAGCCCGCTGAACAGAAAGCTGGCAATGTACACCGCCACGATCCATGGCAGATTTTCGTACAGAAGCTCACGGTTATGCGGCCACCAGGCAGCTTCCACTGCTCCGTCTGCCCGCAGCAGAAGCGCAAAATAAAAGCTGAATGCAACAATGGCTGCATCCAGCAGCACAAGCAGCGCCCGGCGCGCAAGCACCTGCGGCGTGTTCTTTTTATCTTTCACAAAAAAGTCCTCTTTTTGCACACGGCGTAAAACGCCGCTGTTTTTGCCGGAAGGAGCTTCCGGCGTTCTGTCCTGCCCGGCGCACCGGACAGTCCTATCTTTATATTATACTCAGAACACTGCAGAATGTCCAGAAAATTTGAATCCGCTGCCAAACTCTCTCTATTTTTTCGGTCTGCCGGGCCGGTGCGCAGCCCAGAGCGCGGCTGCTTCCTCTCCAAGGCCCAGCGGCCATGCCGCCAGCAGGAACACTCCTGTGGTAGCGCAGCCGCCTATGCCCAACGCGGCCAGCTGCAAAGGCAGCCGAGCCGCAAACCCATCCGCAAGCAGCTTCCGCAGCGCCATACCAGCCGCCGCAGCCAGCACAGCTGCCAGTGCCGGTGCACCCAGCCAGCGGCGGAATGCATGCTGCGTGCCGCTGGAAAACAGCAGATGCCCGGTGTTGGCCGCACAGGTGTACAGGCTGGAAAGCAGGATCACTGCCAAAAAGCCCTTCATGCCAAAGCGCGGCAGCAGCGCCACCACCCCGCCAATGCGCAGGATGGAATCCCACACGCTGTAGCGGAAGGCCGCCTTCTGCTCTCCTACCCCTTTCATGGCACCGTCCACCATGCTTTCCAGATACATCAGCGGCATGGCAGGAGCCAGCGTTTCCAGATAAAACCCGGCATCCGCACTTTGGTACAAAAGCTGTGCCAGCGGCCGTCCCCACACCCAGAACAGCACCCCTGCCAGCGCGGAAAAATAGCCGGTGAGCCGCAACATCCGGTCCAGAAGTGTTTTGAGCCGTTCGGTTTGGCCCAGAATGTGGGCCTGCGTGATCTCCGGCATCAGCAGCACCGAAAGACTGCCCAGCAGGCCAAATGGGAACGTAAGCAGCGGCAGAGCCATGCCTTTCAGTTCTCCGTACTGCTCCAGCGCGGCGGTGCGCCCGCCCGCGTTGATCAGATAGACCGCAAGGCAGGCGGGCACCAGCATGTTCTCCGCCGTGTGCAGGGCGCTTGCCAATACCCGCCCACCCTCCACCGGCCACAGGATCTCCCACAGACGGCGGGCAGGGTCTGCCGGGCGGACGGCTTTTTGCCCCGCAAAGGCACTGCGGGCATCCCGCCGGTAAAAGGCCAGCATGCACAGCGCCGACACCGCTTCGCTGACGGCGGTAGCTCCCAGCACCAGCATACAGCGCACGCCCACCGCAAGGCCCTCGGTGCGGGTAAGCGCCAGTGCCACCAGCGCGATGCGCACCGTCTGCTCCGTAAGCTGGCTGAACACATTGGGGGCCACATGCCGCCGGGCGATGAAAAAGCCCCGCAGGACCGACGAGACCGCCATCCATGGCATTCCCAGCGCTGAAACGCGCAAAGCACCGACGGCGCGGACATCGCCAAGCCACAACCGGGCCGCAAGATCCGCTGTCGCCAGCTGCAGTGCAGCGGCAAACATCCCCAGCACAAGTCCTGCCGCCAGCAGACGGCGCAGCATGCCGCGGGCTGCACCACGGGCGGAAGCCGGGCCGCTGAGTTCCTCGGCCATGAGCCGGGTAGCCGCCACCGAAACGCCCGCCGTTGCCAGCGTGACGAACAGTGAATACACCGCCAGCACCAGCTGGTAAAGGCCCATCCCCTCGCCGCCCAGCTCGTTTGCCAGCCAGATGCGCAGGCCCATGCCGGCCAGCCGCAGCACCACGTCTGAGCCGGTAAGCAGCGCTGCATTTTTCAAATAGCTCTGCCGCATGGCGCACCTCCTGCCGGAATGTTCCGGTTCCAGCATATGAAGCGGCGGAACAGGATATGCAAAAGCAGAGCGGCGCGGCGGGTTGTTTCCTGCGCGCTTTTATGGTATAGTAAAGGGGCGGCTTTTATATGGCCGTATTCTGTTTAAGGAGGAAGCACACGGCCAATGCCTCTGAGCCAGCCGTGCGCAAAAAGAGAATGAGCGAAGAATGTACTCATGACTGCTCCAGCTGTGGAGCAGCATGTTCTTCCCGCGATGCAGCGCCCAAGCACGATGCCCCCAACCCCAACAGCAGCGTCAAAAAAGTCATTGGCGTTGTGTCCGGCAAGGGCGGCGTTGGCAAGAGCATGACCAGCGCTCTGCTGGCCTGCGCCATGGCACGCCGTGGCTACCACTGCGGCATTCTGGATGCCGACATCACCGGCCCGTCCATTCCCAAGCTGTTCGGCATCCATGGCCGTGCCATGGCCGACGACAAGGGCTGCTGGCCCATCCAGAGCCGCATGGGCATCGATGTCATGAGCATCAACCTGCTGGTGGAAAACGAGGAGGATCCCGTTGTGTGGCGCGGCCCGGTGATCGCCGGTGCTGTCAAGCAGTTCTGGACCGATGTGGTCTGGAAGGACGTGGACTTTCTGTTCGTGGACATGCCTCCGGGAACCGGTGATGTGCCCCTGACCGTGTTCCAGAGCCTGCCAGTGGACGGCATTGTTGTGGTGGCAAGCCCGCAGGAGCTGGTGAGCATGATCGTTGCCAAGGCCGTGAACATGGCTGAGATGATGAAGGTGCCCATGCTGGGCATCGTGGAGAACATGAGCTACATCGTCTGTCCCGACTGCGGCAAGCACATCAATGTGTTCGGCGAGAGCCATGTGGATGAGGTGGCTGCAAAGCACGGCCTGCCCGTGCTGGCCAAGTGTCCCATCGATCCCCAGCTGGCTGCGCTTTCCGATGCCGGTATGATCGAGACCTACGGCGGCGAATATCTGGAAGGTGCCGCAGATGCCTGCGAAAAGCTGCTGAAGAAGTAAAAATCGTTTCTCTGCCCTGTGCCGTTTGCGTGGTGCAGGGCTTTTTGGTTGCAGAAAATATGGCTTTCTGCGCCTGCGAAATGCAGCAAAATGGAGAAAAGACGTTCTTTTCCGTATTTCTTTTGTTCTGCCAGCGCTTTAAAAAACAAGGTTCTGTGCCGTTTTTTTCTTTTATTTTTCGTTTTGTGAAGCGGTCTCAACTTTTCATCTGTTTTTTTGAAGCATTTTCTGCTTTCTCGCTATTGTCAAACCCACAGAAATGCTTTATAATAATAAAGCGGTCTGCAGCCATAAGCAGGCCGGTGTGTAAGAACGGAAATCCGGGATCGTCCCAAAGCGTTTTAGCAGCGCGTCCGCTGTGCGGCGGGCCGGGTGGTCTCGTCTTTTTCAAATTTTATAGAGTAATTGGGAAAAGGAGTATTCTACTATGCTGACAAATGAATACCTGAAGCGCGTTTACGAAGGTCTGGAAAAGCGCAATGCCAACGAGCCTGAGTTCCTGCAGGCTGTGCGTGAGGTTCTGGAGAGCATCCAGCCCGTTGTGGAGAAGCACCCTGAGTACGAGAAGGCCGCTCTGATCGAGCGTCTGGTCGAGCCGGAGCGCATCATCACCTTCCGTGTGCCTTGGGTTGACGATCAGGGCAAGGTTCAGGTGAACCGCGGCTACCGTGTGCAGTTCAACAGCGCCATCGGCCCCTACAAGGGCGGCCTGCGCTTCCATCCCTCTGTCAATCAGGGCATCCTGAAGTTCCTCGGCTTTGAGCAGACCTTCAAGAACAGCCTGACCACCCTGCCCATGGGCGGCGGCAAGGGCGGCTCTGACTTCGACCCCCACGGCAAGAGCGACATGGAAGTGATGCGCTTCTGCCAGAGCTTTATGACCGAGCTGTACCGCCACATCGGCCAGTTCGTGGACTGCCCCGCCGGTGATATCGGTGTCGGCGGCCGTGAGGTCGGCTATATGTTCGGCCAGTACAAGCGCCTGACCAACAGCTTCCAGGGCGGCATGCTCACCGGCAAGGGCCTGACCTTCGGCGGCTCTCTGGCCCGCACCGAGGCTACCGGCTACGGCCTGTGCTACTTCACTGCTGAGGCTCTGAAGTGCATGCGCAACGACAGCCTCCAGGGCAAGACCGTGGTCATCTCCGGTTCCGGCAACGTTGCGATCTACGCCTGCGAGAAGGCCACCCAGCTGGGTGCCAAGGTCGTTACCATGTCCGACTCCAACGGCTACGTCTACGATCCCAACGGCATTGATCTGGCCTACGTCAAGGATCTGAAGGAAGTGCGCCGCGGCCGCATCAAGGAGTACGCCGAGACCCACGAGGGTGTAACCTATGTTGCAGATTGCACCAAGGTCTGGACTGTCCCCTGCGACATCGCCCTGCCCTGCGCAACCCAGAACGAGATCAACAAGGAGTCCGCTGAGGCTCTGGTGAAGGGTGGCTGCACCGTCGTGTGCGAGGGTGCCAACATGCCCAGCACCCCGGAGGCCATCGAGGTCTACCTGTCCAACGGCATCCTGTACGGACCTGCAAAGGCTTCCAACGCAGGCGGCGTGGCCACCTCCGGTCTGGAGATGAGCCAGAACTCCGAGCGCCTGAGCTGGACCTTTGAAGAGGTCGATGCCAAGCTGAAGGGCATCATGGAGGGCATTTTCCATGCTTCCTACGATGCATCTGTGGCTGCCGGTTCCGAGGGCAACCTGATGGTCGGTGCAAACTGTGCCGGCTTCCTGAAGGTTGCTACCGCCATGATGGCACAGGGCATCACCTACTAAATTTCATAGCATTTTCAAAGGGCTGCGTCCGGTCGGGCGCGGCCCTTTTTTGGTATAACCCCGCCCCGCTCTGCCCACACTGGCAGTATCTTATGGCAGAAAGGGAGTTTTGTATGGACGAGCAGATGTTTTGTTTTCAGTGTGAGCAGGCGGCGGGCTGCACCGCCTGCACCGGCGCAGCGGGGGTGTGCGGCAAGTCGGCCGAGACAGCCGCCGCACAGGACCGGCTCACCGGGGCGCTCATCGCGTTTGCCGGGCAGCTCATCGCGGCGGGGCGCGGCCCGACCCCGGAACAGGCCCGGCTGCTGATGCAGGGGCTGTTCACCACCATTACCAACGTGAACTTTGACCCCGCCGCCGTGGACGCGCTGACCCGCCGGGTGCACGACGCCAGCCCCGGCACCGGCCCGGACTACGACATGCAGGCCCTCTGGCGGGAACCGGACGCCGACCGGCGCAGCCTGAAATGCTTTGTGCTGTTCAGCCTGCGGGGCATGGCCGCCTACAACTACCACGCCCGGGTGCTGGGCCGCATCGACCCGGAGCTGGACCGGTTCTTCTGTACCGCCCTGCAGGCCGTGGGCGACCCCGGCCAGACCACCGACGCCCTGTGGCAGCTGGTGCAGGCCACAGGAGAAGCCAGCTACCGCTGCATGGAGCTGCTGGACGCGGCCAACACCGGCGCGTTTGGCGATCCGGAACCGGTGCAGGTGCCCTTGACCATTGAAAAGGGGCCGTTCATCGTGATTTCCGGCCACGACCTCTACGACGCACAGCAGCTGCTGGAACAGACCGCAGGCCGGGGCGTCAACGTCTACACCCACTCGGAGATGCTGCCCGCCCACGGCTACCCGGAGCTGAAGCGCCGCTACCCCCACCTCAAGGGCAACTTTGGCACCGCATGGCAGAACCAGCAGCGGGAGTTCGAGGACATCCCCGCGCCCATCCTGTTCACCACCAACTGCATCATGCCCCTGCGCGCCAGCTACGCCGACCGGGTGTTCACCACCTCGGTGGTGGCTTACCCCGGCGTGCCCCACATCGACGAAGGGCGCGACTTTTCCCCGGTGATCGAAAAGGCGCTGGAGCTGGGCGGCTACGCGCAGGACACCCTGCTGCCCGGCCTGAACGGCGGCTCCACGGTGACCACCGGTTTTGCCCGCACCGCCGTGCTGCAGCACGCGGACGAGATCGTGCAGGCGGTGCGGGACGGTAAGCTGCGGCACTTCTTTCTGGTGGGCGGCTGCGACGGCACCCGGCCCAGCCGCCGCTACTACACCGAGTTTGCCCGCCTTACCCCGCCCGACACCATCCTGCTGACCCTGGCCTGCGGCAAGTTCCGCCTGAACGACCTGCCCCTTGGCACCGTGCCGGGCACCGGCCTGCCCCGCATCCTAGACGTGGGCCAGTGCAACGACGCCTACAGCGCCATCCGCATCGCATTGGCGCTGGCCGACGCCTTTGGCTGCGGCGTCAACGACCTGCCCCTCTCGCTGGTGCTGTGCTGGTTTGAGCAGAAGGCCGTGTGCATCCTCATCGCGCTGCTGGCGCTGGGCATCCGGAACATCCGGCTGGGGCCTACCCTGCCCCCGTTCCTCTCGCCGGTCGTTGTGGCTGCCCTGCAGCAAAAGTACGATTTAAAAGCCGTAACAACGCCGGAAAATGACCTGCAGGCCATTCTGGGCAGACATTGAGCCTGCACTGTTCTCACTATAGCTACAACTGACCGCCATACGCGGCGTTTCGCACAAGAAGTGGTGTAAAGCAGTTGTCATATTTGGTGCAGCTGTCACTTGAAGATTTTTCAGCGTTCAGTATAATAATAGTTACCGGAACAAAGGCGTTCTGCAAGGGTAAAGTATGCCCTTGCGGGGCGCTTTTTCTTTTTTGTCAAAATGCGGAGGGTGCCGCACCGGTGAGGATTTTAGATAAGGATGGGAAAGTCTATGGAAAACTTTACAGAGCAGAAAAACACCCTTGGTCTGTACGATCCACAGTTTGAGCACGATGCCTGCGGCATTGGCGCTGTGGTGGATATCAAGGGCCGCAAGAGCCATCAGACGGTGGACGATGCGCTGTCCATTGTGGAGCGGCTGGAGCACCGTGCCGGCAAGGATGCCGAGGGCAAGACCGGCGACGGTGTGGGCATTTTGCTGCAGATCAGCCACAAGTTCTTCTCCAAGGTGGCCGAAGAACTGAACATCAGCCTTGGCAACGAGCGTGAATATGGCGTGGGCATGTTCTTCTTCCCGCAGAGCGAGCATCTGCGTGCGCAGGCCATGAAGCTGTTCGAGGTGGTCACCCGCAAGGAAGGCCTCGAATTTCTGGCATGGCGCAAGGTTCCCGTGAACCCGGATGCCGTGGGCCAGAAAGCCCGCGACTGTATGCCTGCTATCTGGCAGTGCTTCATCAAAAAGCCCGCCAAGGTGAGCAAGGGCATCGATTTTGACCGCAAGCTGTACATTGTGCGCCGCGTGTTCGAGCAGGCCAGCAACGGCACTTATGTGCCCAGCCTGTCCAGCCGCACCATCGTGTACAAGGGCATGTTCCTTGTGCACGACCTGCGCCTGTTCTATACCGACCTGCAGGACGAGGATTATGAATCCGCTATCGGCATGGTGCACAGCCGCTTCTCCACCAACACCAACCCCAGCTGGATGCGCGCACACCCCAACCGCTTCATCCTGCACAACGGTGAGATCAACACCATCAAGGGCAACACGGATGCCATGCTGGCCCGTGAAGAGAGCATCTCCAGCTCCATCATGCAGGACGACATGAACAAGATCCTGCCCATCATCAACACTTCCGGCTCCGACTCCGCCATGCTGGATAACGCGCTGGAATTCATGGTGATGAACGGCATGGATCTGCCGCTGGCCGTGATGATCACCATTCCCGAGCCGTGGGAGAACAACAAGAACATCAGCCAGAAAAAGCGCGATTTCTACCAGTATTATGCCACCATGCTGGAGCCTTGGGATGGCCCCGCTGCCATCCTCTTCTCGGACGGCGACGTGATGGGCGCTGTGCTGGACCGCAACGGTCTGCGCCCCAGCCGCTATTACATCACCAAGGACGGCCGCATGATCCTGTCCTCCGAGGTGGGTGTGCTGGAATGCGAGCCGGATAATATTTTGGTCAAGGATCGTCTGCGCCCCGGCAAAATGCTGCTGGTGGACACCGTGAAGGGCGAAGTGGTGGACGACGAAAAGCTCAAGGAGTTCTACGCCAGCCGTGAGCCTTACGGCGAGTGGATCGACCGCAACCTTGTGGAGCTGGCCAGGCTGAAAATTCCCAACGTGAAGGTGGAAAGCTACACCGGCGATCAGCTCACCCGCCTGCAGAAGGTGTTCGGCTACAAGTATGAGGATGTGAACACCATGATCCTCTCCATGGCACGGGCAGGCGCAGAGCCTTCCGGCGCTATGGGCACCGACACCCCGCTTGCTGTGCTGAGCAACCAGCATCCGCCGCTGTTCAATTACTTCAAGCAGCGCTTTGCGCAGGTCACCAACCCGCCCATTGATGCCATCCGCGAAAAGGTGGTCACTTCCACCAGCGTGTATATTGGCGCACACGGCAACCTGCTGGAAGACAAGCCCGAGAACTGCAAGGTGCTCAAGGTGCACAACCCCATCCTGACCAGCACCGACCTGCTCAAGATCAAATACATGAACGTGCCCGGCTTCAAGGTAGCCACGGTGTCCATCAACTACTATAAGAACACCAGTCTGGAAAAGGCCATCGACCGTGTATTTCTGGAGGTCGACCGCGCCTACAAGGATGGTGCAAACATCATCATCCTTTCTGACCGCGATGTGGATGAATACCACGTGACCATTCCCAGCCTGCTGGCAGTTTCCGCGGTTTCGCAGTACCTGATCCGCACCAAGAAGAGCACCGCACTGGCCCTGATCCTGGAAAGTGCAGAGCCGCGCGAGGTGCACCACTTTGCCGCTCTGCTGGGCTACGGTGCCTGCGCCATCAATCCCTATCTGGCACATGAGACCATCGGCCAGCTCATCGACGAAGGCCTGCTGGACAAAGATTACTATGCAGCCGTGGAGGACTACGACAACGCCATCCTCAGCGGCATTGTGAAGATTGCCTCCAAGATGGGCATTTCCACCATCCAGAGCTACCAGAGCAGCCAGATCTTTGAGGCTGTGGGCATCTCCAAGGATGTCATCGACAAATACTTCACCGGCACGGTGAGCCGTGTGGGCGGCATTACCCTTTCGGACATTCAGGCCGATGTGGAAGCCCAGCACAACGCAGCCTTCGACCCGCTGGGTCTGGACATCAACATGGAGCTGGCCGACAGCGGCGCACACAAGTTCCGCAGCGGCAAGGAAGAACACCTGTTCAACCCCCAGACCATCCACCTGTTCCAGAAAGCCTGCTGGACGAACGACTACTCGGCTTTCAAGCAGTTCACCAGCACCGTGGACAATATGGGTGCTGACGGCGTGCATCTGCGCAGCCTGCTGGACTTCAACTATGCTCCTGACGGCGGCATCCCGCTGGAAGAGGTGGAGCCGGTAAGCTCCATCGTCAAGCGGTTCAAGGGCGCAGCCATGAGCTACGGTGCCCTGAGCAGTGAAGCCCATGAAACCATTGCCATCGCCCTGAACCGTCTGGGCGGCCGCAGCAACACCGGCGAGGGCGGCGAACCCGAAGAGCGCTACCACAGCGAGAGCAATTCCAAGATCAAGCAGGTGGCTTCCGCACGCTTTGGTGTAACGAGCAAATACCTCGTTTCTGCGGAAGAGATCCAGATCAAGCTGGCACAGGGCGCAAAGCCCGGTGAGGGCGGCAATCTGCCCGGTGCCAAGGTATATCCGTGGATTGCAAAGACCCGCCACAGCACCACCGGTGTGGGCCTGATCTCTCCCCCGCCGCACCACGATATCTACTCCATCGAGGACCTTGCAGAGCTGATCTACGACCTGAAGAACGCCAACCGCAGCGCCAACATCAATGTCAAGCTGGTCAGTGAGGCCGGCGTTGGCACCATTGCGGCCGGTGTTGCCAAGGGCGGCGCACAGGTCATTCTGGTGTCCGGCTACGACGGCGGCACCGGTGCAGCACCGCGTACTTCCATCAAGCACGCTGGCCTGCCGTGGGAGCTGGGCATCGCCGAGACCCATCAGACCCTGATCCTGAACGGCCTGCGCACCCGCGTGCGCATCGAGAGCGACTCCAAGCTGCTCTCCGGCCGCGATGTTGCCATCAGCTGTATGCTGGGCGCAGAGGAGTTCGGCTTCGGCACTACCCTGCTGATGGCCGAGGGCTGCGTGATGATGCGTGTGTGCAATCTGGATACCTGCCCCATGGGCATCTGCACCCAGAACCCGGAGCTGCGCAAGAACTTCAAGGGCAAGCCGGAATACATCATCAACTACCTCACCTTTGTGGCCGAGGAGCTGCGCGAGTACATGGCAAAGCTGGGCGTGCGCACCATCGATGAACTGGTGGGCCGCACCGACCTGCTCAAGGTCAAGCCTGCCGCACCCGGCAGCCGCGCTTCCAAGATGGATCTCGACTGCATCCTGCACAACCCTGCCATCGAGAACAGCAATGTTCACTTCGTGAAGGAGGACACCTACGACTTCCATCTGGAAAACACCCTCGATATGAAGGTGCTGATGAAGAAGTTCAAGCTCAGCAGCAAGAATGCCCAGAGCGTGACGCTGGATGTCTCCAACACCGACCGCGCCTTTGGTGCCATCTTTGGCAGCGAGATCACCCGCAAATACGGCAACAGCCTGCCGGATGATGTTTACACCGCCCACTGTGTGGGTGCAGGCGGCCAGAGCTTTGGTGCCTTCATCCCCAACGGCCTGACGCTGGACCTTGTGGGCGACTGCAACGACTACATGGGCAAGGGCCTGTCCGGCGGCAAGATCGTCGTGCGCCCGCCCAAGGGCATCACGTTCAAGCCCGAGGAGAACATTATCACCGGCAACGTGGCCCTGTATGGTGCTACCAGCGGCAAGGCGTTCATTTCCGGCGTGGCCGGTGAGCGCTTCGCCGTGCGCAACAGCGGTGCCACCGCCGTTGTGGAGGGCGTTGGCGACCACGGCTGCGAGTACATGACCGGCGGCACGGTGGTGGTTCTGGGCCAGACCGGCAAGAACTTTGCAGCCGGTATGACCGGCGGCATCGCCTACGTGCTGGACGAGAACTGGGACTTCTACCAGCGCGTGAACAAGGAGACCGTCAGCCTGGAGCCTGTGGAGCACAAGTACGATGTTGCCACCCTGAAAGAGCTGATCCGCGAACATGTGGAGGCCACCGGCTCTCCCCGCGGCAAAGAGATCCTTGACAACTTCAGCGAATTCCTGCCCAAGTTCAAGAAAGTTCTGCCCTACGATTATGACCGTATGCTGCGTGTGATCGCATCCGTTGAGGAGCGCGGTCTGGACGGCGAGCAGGCACAGATCGAAGCATTCTACACGGTGCAGAAAAAGAAGTAAGGAGGGCAGCGTTATGGGTAAGACAACTGGATTTATCGACTATACGCGCAAAACCAGCACGGATGTTCCGCCGCTGGAACGCATTGAAAACTTTAACGAATTTCACGTCTGGCTCTCCCGCGAGGAGCAGCAGACGCAGGCAGCACGCTGCATGGACTGCGGTGTTCCCTTCTGTCAGGCCGGCATGATGATCGGCGGCATGGCTTCCGGCTGCCCGCTGAATAACCTCATCCCGGAGTGGAACGACCTTGTTTATCATGGCAAGTGGGAGCTGGCCATGCATCGGCTGATGGCCACCAACCGTTTTCCGGAGTTCACCAGCCGGGTGTGCCCTGCCCTGTGTGAAGCAGCCTGCACCTGCGGCGATGTGACCGGCAGCAGCGTGACCGTGCGCGAGAACGAGCACGCCATTATCGAAACGGCTTACGCCAAGGGCTGGCTGCACGCCGCACCGCCGCCCTCCCGCACCGGCAAGAGCGTAGCCGTGGTGGGCAGCGGCCCCTCCGGCCTTTCGGTGGCCGAATACCTGAACAAGCGCGGCCACGCCGTGACTGTGTTCGAGCGTGCAGACCGCGTGGGCGGCCTGCTGATGTACGGCATCCCCAACATGAAGCTGGACAAATCCGTCATCGAGCGCCGCATCAAGATCATGCAGGCTGAGGGCGTGGAGTTCCGCACCAACATGGATGTGGGCGGGGCTGTTGCCGCCGAAGAGCTGCTGAACGGCTACGATGCCGTGGTGCTGTGCTGCGGTGCCAAGAAGGCCCGCGACCTGAATGTGCCCGGCCGCGATGCAAACGGCGTGCACTTTGCCGTGGACTACCTGACCAGCGTGACCAGAAGTCTGCTGGACAGCCAGTTCGCGGACGGCAAGGCCATCGATGCCAAGGGCAAGAATGTTCTGGTGATCGGCGGCGGTGATACCGGCAACGACTGTCAGGGCACGGCCCTGCGGCAGGGCTG
The DNA here is from genome assembly GCF_036632915.2 of Faecalibacterium taiwanense. NCBI lineage: Bacteria > Bacillati > Bacillota > Clostridia > Eubacteriales > Oscillospiraceae > Faecalibacterium > Faecalibacterium taiwanense. Next base: position 1,830,841 of record NZ_CP155552.1, read on the forward strand.
CACCGATCTGGTGGCACTGGAAATGATGCCGCAGCCGCCCAAGGAGCGTGCAGCCTCCAACCCGTGGCCGGAGTGGCCCCGTGTGCAGAAGGTGGACTACGGTCAGACCGAGTGCCTTGCAAAGTTCGGCAAGGACCCGCGCGTGTACCAGACCACCGTGAAGGAATTTTTGAAGGATGATGCAGGCAATCTGACCGGTGCTATCATCTCCTACCTGAAGCCGGAGCGGAACCCCGAGACCGGCCGTACCAGCATGGTACCCACCGGTGAAGAATTTACCTACAACTGCCAGCTGGCGTTCATCGCCGCAGGCTTTACCGGCTGCGAAAGCTACGTGGCCGATGCATTTGGTGTGGAGCTGACCGCCCGCGGCAATGTGGCAGACCACAGCTTCAAGACCAACGTGGAAAAGGTGTTCGTTTGCGGCGATATGCGCCGCGGCCAGAGCCTTGTGGTGTGGGGCCTGCGCGAAGGCCGCGACTGCGCCGCCGAGGTAGACCGCTACCTGATGGGCTACACCAACCTCTAACTAAGCCATTCTCTTTCCTATCCTAAACAAGCAGAAGCGGGGGCCTTTGCAAGGCTCCCGCTTCTGCTTTTGTTTTTCAGTCTGTATTGTATTCCGGTTCCGTGGGGGTAGGATCTGTTGTTTCCGGAGGGGCCGGCTCTGTGGTGGTGGGTTCGGTAGCGGCGGGTTCCTCCGGTGTTACCGTGATCTGCACACTGGGGTCTGCCGCAATATACACGGTGATCACCGTGCCCACTTCCACCTTGGTGCCCGGCTCCTCGCTGGTACGCACCACGCAGCCGGATGCATAGGAGCCATCGTTCACCACCATAAAGCAGCTGGCCACAAGGCCCCGCGCTTCCAGTTCCTTTACCGCGCTATCCTGCGTAAAGCCGATGATATTGGGCATCTCGGCCATCTGCGGGCCTTTGCTCACCACCAGCCGTATGGTCTCCCCTGCCTTGAGCACAGTGTCCGCGCTCGGCTCCTGCTGGATGATCTGGCCCGCCGGGGCGGTATCGCTGTATTCCTCGGTGACGTAGAACAGATACATGCTGGTATATTCCCGGTTGTTCTGCACCTGCGTGTAGTCCATGCCAATAAAGTTCGGCACAAGGTTCTGCGGCACCATCACCTCGCTGCTGGCCGGTTCCGACTCCGCAGCCGACGCGGCAGGCTGGTGGATGTGCTGGCTCAGCACGCTCCACAGCGTGAGCAGAATGAGGATGGACAGCAGGATCACGATGCCCGCCAGCAGCGCTTTTAAGCTGAGCAGATGCTCCTTGCGTTCCGGCTCCGGCTGGGCTGTGCGCACCGGAGTCTCCGGCTTCATGGTGCGGGTCAGCTCGGCGGTGTATTCCTTGGAAGAAAGGGCCTGATACAGCTGCGGCACGGTCTGGATGCGCTCCATGGGCCGCAGGCGCAGGCCCAGCTGCAGCACCTGCGAGACGTACAGCGGCAGGCTGCCGTTCACCGATTTTGCGCGTGGGTTGGAGTCTGCCACCATGCGCTGCGCTGCAGGCACCGGGGCCTGCCCGCACACCATGCGGTAGAACACGGCCGCAAGGCTGTATTCATCGGTATAGCGGCCCTCGAACTCTGCGGTGGAATACTGCTCCGGGGCGGAATAGCCTTCGTACAGCTGTTCGTGCAGGCCGCTGCCCGCCGTGCGCAGGCCCACCGTGGCATAGCCTGCCAGACGGCAGCGGTTGTTTTCCATCACGCGGATGTTCTCCGGGCAGATACCGCGGTGCACCAGACCGATCTTGTGCATGGCGGCTACGCCTTCAAACACCGGCTGCAGCATGGCGCAGGCATCGTCCGGGCGGATGGTGCCGGGGTGGTTTTCCAGCCACTGATCCAGCGGGGTGCCGCCCAGATTTTCCAGAATGGCATAAACGCTGTTATTGGCTTCCACCACATCCAGCACGGCTTCCAGGCCATTGGCCGGAGTGATGCGCTGGATGGAGCGGTACAGGTCCGCAAAATCCATACGGGTGGTCTTGAACAGCACCTCACTGCCGGTCTTGGGCCGCAGGGTGCTTTCTGCCGTGCGCTCCGCCGTGAGGGTAATGGGCAGATATTCCTTGATGGTCACCCGGAAACGGCCCAGATTCTCTGCGCCGCGGTAGAGAATGCCCTCGCCGTCGATGCTCAGCATTTCCCCTGCGGTGTAGCGCCCGGCCAGCACGGTGCCCACCGGCAGGGTGCCGCCGGGGTTGCGCCCGGCAAAGCTTTTGCCGCAGTGCGGGCAGCTTTGTGCTGCTCCGGGCAGCGGCTGCAGGCAGTATGGACACAGGCGTGTTGCTTCCATTGTGGTCTCCTTATACCGTTTTGCGCCGCAGCAGGCTCATGGGCGGCAGCTCCGGCGTGGGAATGGTGTATTTTTCCATGGCATGCGGGGTGCTCTCCACCCGTTCACCGGCTTCGTTTTCGATCCACTCAGGGTTCAGCGGAATGCTGCGGCCATCCGGGCAGAGGGCTTCCAGAGTGTCGCCCAGGCTCCACTTGCCGCGCTGCTGGCAGGAGGCAACGCCGTTCTCCCAGCCGTCCACCGTGCCCACAAACTCCCACTCGCGGATGTAAGTAGCGCTGTCGGTGGCCTGTCTGGCCTGCTCGCGGCCAAAGTAGAAGCCCGGCGAGTAATGGCGGTGGCTGGTACGGGTAAGCTCCTCGTACACTTCAGCAGGCAGCTCAAAGTTGTCGTTGAGCGGGTCGGCCAGATAAGCGTCCAGCGCCCTGCGGTAGGCGGCGGTAACGCTTGCCACATAGTAGAAGGTCTTGGCACGGCCCTCGATCTTCAGGCTGTCCACACCGGCCTTGCAGATCAGATCAAGGAAAGGCGCGGTGCACATATCATTGGCGTTGAGGATGTAGCTGCCGTTCTCGTTCTCGCCGATCTCGTACAGCTGTCCCGGACGGGTCTCCTCGCTGAGATAGTATTTCCAGCGGCAGGGCTGGGCGCACTGGCCGCGGTTCGCGTCGCGGCCCGCCATGTAGTTGGAAAGCAGGCATCGGCCCGAAACGCTCATGCACATAGCACCGTGCACAAAGGCTTCAATCTCCAGCTCCGGCGGTGTTTTATCGCGCAGGATCGCAATATCCTGCAGGGACATCTCACGGGCCAGCACCACGCGCTTTGCGCCCATGTTGTAGGCGGCGCGGGCCGCAGCCCAGTTGGTGATGCCTGTCTGGGTGGACATGTGCACATCGATGTCCGGTGCAAAGGTCTTGCAGGCATCCAGCACACCAAGGTCTGCCACGATAAAGGCATCCACACCGGCCTTGGCTGCTTCCTTGATGGCCTCGGGCAGGCGGTCGGCTTCCTCGTTGGTGGGCAGGGTGTTCATGGTCAGGTAGACCTTGCGGCCGCGGGCGTGAGCGTAGATGACACCCTCGGCCAGCTGTTCCGGCGTAAAGTTGGCCGGAGCAGACCGCATTCCAAATTCAGGCAGGCCGCAGTAAACGGCATCGGCACCGTAGTTGATGGCATAGCGCAGGCGTTCCAGATCGCCTGCCGGGGCCAGCAGTTCCGGGATTTGCAGCATAGTTCAAATTCCTCTCATTTTTCCGTATTCACAGTTTTGTTCACTTGTGCTGCCTTCTGGCAGTTTGCGCTGTGTTCGCTCAGGGTGCGGGCATAATAATAGCTGCCCTTGAGGTCGGTCACAAAGAAATAGGCATCCTTGGCCTCCTCATTGGGCTGGGGGGCCAGCGCTGCCTTGATAGCCGCAATGCCGGGGTTCGAGATCGGCCCGGCAGGCAGGCCCTTGCAGCTGTAGGTATCATACGCAGCCACGATATTTTCCGGGATATTATCCCAGCCGCCATAGTAGGGTGCCACCCAGTTCCAGAGGTAATTGTTGTCACTGTCGCTCTGGATATAGCTGGAGGTGTTGCTCTGCAGGCGCGGGTAGGGTGAATCCGCAGCCAGACGGTTGCGGAACACCTGTGCCACGTTCGAGTCCTGACTGTTGCCTGCTTCCTCCTGCACAAAGGATGCCAATGTGATCAGCTGGGGCAGGGTCATATCCTGCTTTTTAAGTTCTGCATACATCTCATCGGTGATCTGTGCATCGAACTGGGCATAGAAGGTGGCTACATAGTTGTGCACGGTGTCGTCCTTTAAGAATTCGTAGGTCTCCGGGAAGAGATAGCCCTCGCACTTCATAAAGCGATCCGGCGCGTCGGCATCGTCCGGCACGTACTGCCAGAAGGTGTATTCGCTGAAATCGCCCTCGTTGGCTTCCTTCAGGAAATCCTCGGCGCTGCACAGCCCGGCGGCTTCCATCTTCTGGGCAATGGCAATGGCCGTGGTTCCCTCTGGGATGGTCACGCGCACCGTTTCGGCCTTGGCGTAGGTGGACAGGACCGCAATAATGGCATCGTAAGAACAGGCGCTCTTCTGCAGGGTAAAATCGCCATACTGCAGCTTTGATGCCGCACCCTTTTGCCCCACATACCAGCGGAACAGATAGGCCGAGCGGATCACACCTGCATCCTTGAGCTTTTGCGCAATGACGGAAACGCCGCTGCCCTGCGGGATGCTCACCGTTACCTCCGTGCCGGGTCTGCCATTGCCGCTGATCTCGTTGTGCGCAAACAGCAGCGCCCCGCCAACGGCCAGCGCCAGCAGTGCCACCAGCACCAGCAGGATCTTCCCTACACCGCCTTTTTTGCGGGTGTTTTTTTCGTGTGCCATAAGCACCTTCCTTTTATCTTAGTTTTCCAGCATCAGGCGCATGTAGCTTTCGGCTACATCAAAGGGTTCGGCATCAAAGCGGATCATGCCGTAGTCCTGCCGGGTGCCCTCGCCGAGGAACAGCGGCTGGGATGCGCCCACGGTAATGACCGCCTTTTCCACGATGACTTCCTTTTCGCGGGCGGCTTCCATCAGTACTTCGGCGGCGCGGTCATTGTCGGCCTGCAGCTCCACAAAGTAAAGCGTATCCTCCTTGCGGAAATAAATACCATAGCCGTGGGCGCTGGAAACGATGGTGGCACCGGAGGAGTACAGATCTCCCAGCACCACGGCCATGCGCTCCGGGGTCAGCTGCACGGTATCGGGCCAGAAGCGCTCCCGCAGCTCACACAGCTTTTTGGCGGTGACGGAATCAAACTCCGCCTGGCTCCACAGGTTGCGCTCCACCTCGCGGGGAAGACAGCGCAGGGCGAAGGCCCATGCAAAGCCCTTATCCTGCAGCAGTGCGGCCTGCTCCGGGCTGGTGGGCACCGCCACCGTAAAGCCCGCGCCGCGCAGCTTCTGCTGGGCACACAGATAGTCCACAAGGCCCGCCAGGATCAGGCTGCCCTCGCCGCACAGACCGTACAGGTAGGTGCCGCTGCGGCCCTGCAGCGTGACCGGCACAGCCAGCGCCACCGCAGCGATCTCATCATTTTCCTCGGCCACATAGACGTTCTGCTCGCCTGCAAACTGCTCAATGGCCTTTTTGGCAAATTCTTCTGATTCATTACGCTGGCTCTGCCACAAAGCCAGCACTGCCGGTTTATCTTCCGGCTGCATCAAACGATACATCTGTCAGGATGCCCCCTCTTATCGAAAATTATGTCAGCTGCTTCAACACGATCTCCTGCACTTCGGCCTGAATGTCTTCGATGCTGCGCATGTTGTCCCCGCTGGTGCAATGCACGACGGCCCAGCCAAGGTGCGCGGCACAATACTCGGCGGCGCAGCGGCTGCGGGCAAGATACTCGGTATCCTTCTCGTGCACATCCTTCCTGCTCTCATCGCCGTGGTAACGCTGGGTCATAAGCTTCTGGCTCACGGCGGGGTCCACCTGTAAGTAGATCACCTCATCCGGCGCAGGCAGGCCCAGCAGATGGAACTCAAAATCAAACAGCCAGCCGAGAAAACTCTCCCACTGCTCCGGCGGAAGCTTGGAGCACTGGTGCACCGCGTTGGAGGTGGTGTAGCGGTCGGCAATGATGATGCCGCCATTCTCGTAAAAACTGCCCCAGTCCTTTTTGTAGCTGGCATAGCGGTCCACCGCATAAAAGCTGGAGGCTGCATAGGCGTTTACATCGTCCGGGTGCTGGCCGAACTGCCCGGCCAGATACATTTTTACAAGGGCGCTGGAGTCACTGCCGTAGTCCGGGAAGCTCACCTCGCGCACCGCAAGGCCCTGTGCAACCAGATACCCGGCCAGCAGCTTTGCCTGCGTGGCCTTGCCGCTGCCGTCCAGTCCTTCAATGGCGATCAGTTTTCCCTTGCTCATACGCCTGCAGCCTCCTTGATGGATGCATATTTTGCGCGCACCTCAGCGGTTTTGCCGCAGCACATTTTCCCTCCGGGCAGGGGCCGCTCACACAGGCCGGGCCGGACTTTGCAAAGATATGCGGTGCCACCGGGTACACCAGCTCAAACATTTTTTCGGCCAGCTCCCGGATCTCCCACTGGGCGCGGTTGCAGCAGCGCAGGTGGAAAAAGTTCTGCAGGCTGCGGGCATTCATGGTGACCACCATCTTGGTCTCGCAGGCGTTGGGCAGTACAAAGCGGGCATCCTCGTTGGCCTGCTTGCTGGCCTTGGCGCGGGCCTGCTTTTCCGGCATTCCTTCAGCCATCAGGCGGGCGGTGTGGCCTTCTTCCAGCTTGTGGGCAAGGTCGAGGTAGCGCTTTGCGTCCTCTTCCATGCTGGCAAGGAAAGCTTCCTTTGCTTCCGGGATGGCTTCGATCTCAGGCGGTACCACATAGCGGAAATCGTCCAGCCGCACATAGCGCTGGCTCTGCACACTGAAGGATGCAATGCGGTGGCGGGTGATCTGCGCCAGCAAAGTGCGGCTGACCCCCTCGATGCCAAAGGTGAAGCTGGCATGTTCAATGGGGCTGGCATGGCCCAGATCGCTGAGCATGGTCAGGAACTTCGCGGTCTTTTCCTCGGTCAGGCCGTCCAGCAGGTCGGTGATGTGCGCATCGGAATAGCAGAGCTTTGCCGCTGCAGCCACCACCTTTTCCGGTTCCGGGGTATGTGCAATCAAACGAACAGTCATCATAAGTGTGTTATTCCTCCGCAGTGATTTTGGTCAGGGGCGCAAAATTGGCCATGGTCTTTTTGATGCCCACCTTTTCAAAGTTGATCTCCACGATCTGATCTCCGGCGGCAGGCTTCACAGCCACTACCTGACCGCGTCCGAACACCTTGTGCTCCACAAGATCGCCCGGCTCATAGTGTTTTGCGCCTTTTGCATCGGTTTTTGCTGCCGGTGTGCCTGTAAAGGAGATTTGCTTTTCAGGTTTTTTCTGCGTTGTTCCGTCAGAATATGCAGGACTGTAGCCAGAACCATATCCAGTACCTGCGCCGCTGCGGCCATAGCCGGAACCATATCCGCTCTGGCTCTGGCCCCGGTTTGCATAGGCCGAGCCAAAGCCGCGGCCCTCGCCCGCGTTGTATTCGCGGTTCAGGTAGCCGCTGCGATTGCTATAGCCGCTTCCGTAACCGCCCGAACCGTACCCACTGGCGCTGCGGCCCCATCCGGACGGCCCGGAGTAACCGGACGCACCACCGGGCACCGTATCACGATAGCTGTCGCCCCAGCCGCCAAAGCGGGAGCGCTGTTCCAGTACCGGGCTGCGGGTCTCCTCGATATACTCCGGCTCGATCTCCCGCAAAAAGCGGCTCGGCTCGTTGCGCTGGGTGCGGCCATACAGCATCCGGGAAACGCTGTTGGAGATGTACAGCTCCTTCTTGGCGCGGGTGATGCCCACGTAGGCAAGGCGGCGCTCCTCTTCCAGATCGGCCTCGGAATACTTGCTCATCTCGCTGGGGAACACGCCCTCCTCCATGCCAATCAGGAACACATACGGAAACTCCAGACCCTTGGCGGAGTGGATGGTCATGAGCACCACCTGATCGGCGCTCTCGTTATAGCTGTCGATATCGCTGATGAGGGCGATATCTTCCAGATAGCCTTCCAGCGTGGCTTCCTCACCGTGCTGGTCGCAGTAGTTCTTGACGTTGTTCACCAGCTGACCAAGGTTCTGCAGGCGGTCAGCCGCATCCTCGTGGCCCTTGGCTGCATCGGCTTCCAGCATGGCCTTATAGCCGGTCAGCTCGATCACATCGGCTGCAAACTCGTCCAGCGTGCGGGTCTCCAGAGAGTCCTGTAGGCGCTGATAGATCTGCCAGAACTTGAGCAGCGGCATTACGGCGCGGCTGAGCTTTGCATATTGGTCGGCATGGCCGATGATGTCCAGCATGCTCACGCCCTCCTGCGCGGCCAGATCGGCAATGACCTCCACGGTGGTGGCACCGATCTTGCGGGCAGGCTCGTTGATGATGCGGCGCAGGCGCACATCATCGCGGGGGTTCGCCACGATGGACATGTAGGAATGGATATCCTTGACCTCTTTGCGGTCGTTGAAGCGCTGGCCGCCCACGATCTTGTGGGGGATGCCTGCACGGGTAAAGTAGCTTTCGATGGGGGCCGATTGGGCGTTCATGCGGTAGAGGATGGCGTGGTCGGCCAGATGTCCGCCCTCTTTCAGGTGCTGGCCGATCACATCCGCGATGTGGCTGGCCTCGTCCTGCTCGTTCTCGGCGGTGTACACCTGCACCTTGTCGCCCTCGCCATTGCTGGTCCACAGGGTTTTGCCCTTGCGCTCGGTGTTGTGCTGAATGACACAGTTCGCAGCGTTCAGGATATTGGACGTAGAGCGGTAGTTTTGTTCCAGACGGATGGTCTTGGTGCCCGGGTAAATACGCTCGAAATTAAGGATGTTCTCAATGGTAGCGCCGCGGAAGCGGTAGATGCTCTGGTCATCATCGCCCACCACGCAGATGTTCTTTTCCGGGCCGGTGAGGAGGCTCACCAGACGGAACTGCGCCACACTGGTGTCCTGATACTCGTCCACCAGCAGATAGCGGTATTTGTTCTGGTAAAAATCCCGCACATCCTTGTGCTCGGCCAGCAGCTGCACAGTCTGGTAGATCAGGTCGTCAAAGTCGAATGCTCCGGCTTCCTTCAGGCGCTTTTCGTAGGCCGCGTAGATGCGGGCCGTCAGCGCGCCTTTGGTATCTTTTGCGGGGTTGGCAAGGGCCTGTTCCGGGCTGACAAGCTGATCCTTCCATCGGCTCATCTGGTTGATCGCAGCCTTGATGGGCAGGAACTTATCGTCCACATTCAGGTCTTTGTAGACAGCCTTCATCACGCGCTGGGAATCATCGGTATCGTAGATGGTAAAGCTGCGCGGATAGCCGATCTCCTCCGCCCAGCGGCGCAGGATGCGCACACAGGCCGAGTGGAAGGTGGAAGCGAACACTTCGTCGCCCTCCTCGCCGCCCAGCATCCGGCGCAGACGTTCCTTCAGCTCCCCTGCTGCCTTGTTGGTAAAGGTGATGGCCATCACGTTCCAGCTGCGCACAGCGTTCTGGCGCAGCATCCCGTCCAGCCAGCTGGGGGCGGCAGTGCCGGTCATGATGGCGTTGCGCAGAGCCTTGATATCGTCCTCCGTGGCCGGGCGCGGTGTCTGTTTGGAGCCGTGGGCCGAGCCGAACCGGATGAGGTTTGCAATGCGGTTTACCAGCACGGTGGTCTTGCCGCTGCCTGCACCAGCAAGGATGAGCAGCGGGCCATCGGTGGTAAACACTGCCTGCCGCTGCATATCGTTCAGGCGACCAAACTGTTTTTCGATATAGGTATCGCGCAGAGCGCAGAATTCCTGTGTGAGATCTGTTGCCATGGTTTCCCCTGTTCCTTTTATGTTTATACTATCAAAATACAGTATACCACATTTCAAAACGATTGAGAATAGCCGCCGCGTTCGCTCTGGCTATTTTCAGCGGAAAAAATATTTTTATAATTTATAACTCCGAAAAGCCTGCGGGCTTTTCGGAGTTACTTTTTCACGAAAGAGGTCGTAGAGAAAAATTGCATCTGATAAAACAGCAGCCGTTTTTCGTTACGGCCTTTTTGTGAAAATGTGTTTGGAGCAGCCCGCAGGCTGCGACAAACACGAAATAAATAATATAATTTCCTTATTTTATGCCCAAAGCAAACGCGGCGGGCATTTCAAATCGTAAAACAAAAACCGCCCGGCAGCTCTTGCGAACCGACGGGCGGAAAAAATGCTTTTCAGAAAGCGCTTAGCTGAAAATGTTGATCAGGATACCAGCAGCAACGGCAGAGCCGATAACACCGGCCACGTTGGGGCCCATTGCGTGCATCAGCAGGAAGTTGGAGGGATTCTCGCTCTGGCCAACCTTCTGGGAAACGCGAGCGGCCATAGGCACAGCGGAAACGCCTGCGGAACCGATCAGCGGGTTCACCTGACCGCCGGTCAGCACATACATCAGCTTGCCGAACAGCACACCTGCGGCAGTGCCGAAGGAGAATGCGATCAGGCCCAGCACGATGATGAACAGGGTGCGGGTGTTCAGGAAGGTGTTTGCAGAGGTGGTGCAGCCAACGGACAGTGCCAGGAAGATGGTGATGATGTTCATCAGCTCATTGCCGGCAGTCTTCTGGATGCGATCCACCACGCCGCACTCCTTCATCAGGTTGCCCAGCATCAGCATACCCACCAGAACGGCGGCATCCGGAACGATCAGGGAAACGATGATGGTGACCATGATGGGGAAGATGACCCTCTCGGTCTTGGAGACGGTGCGCAGCTGCTTCATCACGACGGTACGTTCCTTCTTGGTGGTCAGTGCCTTCATGATGGGCGGCTGGATCACGGGCACCAGCGCCATGTAACTGTAGGCCGCCACAGCGATGGAGCCCAGCAGCTCAGGTGCCAGACGGGAGGTAACGAAGATAGCGGTAGGACCGTCTGCACCGCCGATGATGGCGATAGCAGCGGACTGCTTCTGGGTGAAGTCCACCAGACCGGTAGCGGTCAGCAGACGAGCGCCCATGTAAGTACCGAAGATGCCGAACTGAGCGGCAGCGCCCAGCAGCAGGCTCTTGGGGTTGGAGATCAGGGGTGCGAAGTCGGTCATGGTGCCGATGCCCAGGAAGATCAGCGGCGGGTAGATGCCCAGCTTAACGCCCATGTAGAGCATATCGGCCAGACCACCGTTGTTCAGGATCTCCACCCACATGGGGTGTTCCAGACCGTCACCGACGAAATATTGCATGTGGATAACGCCGCTGCCGGGCAGGTTTGCCAGGATCATGCCGAATGCCATGGGCAGCAGGATCAGCGGCTCAAACTCTTTGACGATGGCCAGGTACAGCAAAAAGCAGCCCACGCAGATCATAACTGCGTACAGGTAGCCGCCCGGCTCGCCAAACTTCGCAAAGCCGGAGCTTTGGAAAATACCGACCAGAGTATCAATAAACTGTGTCATGCTCTTCCTCCTCTGTTAAAACGGTGCGGTGGTGTCGTTTACACCCGCATTGCCCCAGCCGTTCTTGCTGCGGCGCACAGCCTTGAGGGTGTACTTGCCGTTGCCCATTGCATGGATTGCTGCCATAATGGCGGCGATCACATCACCGCGAATGCCCTCTTCCACCTGAGGAGCGGGAGCAGCTGCGGCCTGCTGCACGGGTGCAGCGGGCTGTACAGCGGGAGCCTTGGCGGCTTCCTTGGCAGCCTTCTTCTTTGCGTTCATCGAATCGAAGATCTTGCCTTCCAGCGTGATAATCGCCATCAGCAGGATAAGGATCAAGAACACCAGTACGATGCCGGTAATGGTAACGACCACGTCAAAACCTAAATCCATGGTTTTCCTCCTGTTTCTTGTATACTGCGTCCGATACAAGATCGTCAGCAGAAAATCAATTTGGGTACATTATACCTTATTTTCCAATTTATTTCAACAAAAATAGATATTTTTTCTTTTTGGCGCTTTTGTTCAGATTCATGGATAAATGGTGCAGCTTTGGTCATCTGCGGCCAATGCGGGGCGTTGCATCCAAAAAGCCGGTTTCCAGCTTGTCGTTCAGGCCAAGGCTCATGGCAGTGCCCAGTGCCACACAGTTGACGGGATCGGGCGAAACCGTCACCTCCACCTTCAGCTCTTCGCTCAGGTATTCGGTAAGGCCGTGCAGCTGTGCACCGCCGCCGGTCAGCATGACACCATTGCGGAAGATATCGCCTGCCAGTTCCGGAGGGGTCTTTTCCAGCACCTGATGGGCTGCGGTGCCGATCTGCTCGCTGAGCATCATGACCGGGTCGTACAGGTCGTCAGTGGAAACATTCACACGCACCGGCAGGCCGGTGAGCAGGCTGCGGCCCTTGATCTCCATGGTCTCGTGGAAATCAGTCTTCTGGGGGCAGCAGGCCACGTTCTTTTTCAGCTCTTCGGCGGTGCGCTGGCCAATGGCAACGCTGTACTTGTTGCGCACGAACTTGAGGATCTCTTCGTCGTAGTGGTTGCCGGCCACGCGCACGCTGGTGGCCTTGACCTTGCCGCCCAGAGAAAGCACTGCAATATCGGTGGTGCCGCCGCCGATATCAATGATCATGCGGCCCTCCGGCTGGGTGATGTCGATGCCGGAGCCAAGGGCAGCGGCAATGGGTTCGTCGATCAGGTACACCTGACGGGCACCGGCGGCCACCACAGCCTCCACCACGGCATCGCTTTCAATGCCGGTAATGGCGGCGGGCACACAGACGGCCACACGGGGCTTGACCATGTGGGAGCTGTACACCTGCTTGACAAAACGGCAGATCAGCTCACGGGTCATGGTATGGTCACTGATCACACCGTCCTTCAGCGGGAAGATGGCAGAAATATAGTTCGGGGTGCGGCCCACCATAGCAAGGGCCTTATCGCCTGCTTCCAGCACGGTCTTCTTGCGGGTATCCATTGCCACAACGCTGGGCTGGTTGAGCACAACGCCCTTGCCCTCCTGCGCAATGATAATGGTAGTGGTACCAAGATCGATACCGATATCGTTCTGTGCCATAAGTTCTCTTTTTCCTTTCTTTGGTTCCTCTATCGAAACAACGGCCTGTTGATGCAGGCCGGAAATCATACCAGTCTACAGTATAGCATAGTTGCCGTAAAAAGTATACCGGTTTTGACGCAATGCAGCATTGGCACCGTTCACTCCGTCCCGCCTGCGCTCGCCAGACCACCAGCGTGAGAAGTCCTCGCACTTCCCGTCGGGCTTTTCTGTCGATTTTAGTCGCAGCCTACACTTTAGACATGGCTTCGCGCATCTTGCCGGAGCGAACGGTGCCGATGCCATCAGGACGGCAGATAGTTTCTCCAGCGAATGACCGGGAAGTGGGGCCCCGATACGAAGTATTGGGGCGGAACCGTGGGTTCCGGGCTGTTCGCGGAGAAAGCTATCTGCTGGCCTGCCCTATTCTGCTTCCGTCTGTTCCGGCGGCAGCTCTGCCTGCAAAAGATAGGCAAGGCCGCTGTAGCGCAGGTTCTGGCGGATGTTGCCCATCATGCGGTTCACAACGTCCCTGCGGCCCGCCACGATGCACAGCTTCCGTGCACGGGTAACGCCGGTGTAGAACAGGTTGCGGTAGCACAGCCGCGGCGGCACCTGCGCCACCGGCAGGATCACCGCCGGGAACTCGCTGCCCTGACTTTTGTGTACCGTGATGGCATAGGCGATCTCCAGCTCGCCCAGGTTCTCTGCCGGGTAGACCAGCCGCTTGTCATCCATGCGCACCACCATGGAGCGATCCCGCGTGTTGATGCTCTCCACAATGCCGATGTCGCCATTGTAGGCACCCACGCCCTGCTCCCCGCCAATGCGGTTCCAGATGATCTCGTAATTATTGCGCACCTGCATCACCTTATCGCCCACGCGGAACACCCGGGCGGCGCTTTGCAGCTGGGGCTTGCCCGTCTGTTCCGGATTCAGCAGGTTCTGCAGTTCCACATTCAGTGCCTGTGTGCCGGTAGGGCCAAGCTTGGTGGGGCACAGCACCTGAATGTCCCGGATCGGATCGAAGCCGTAGCTGCGCGGCAGGCGGGTGGTGACCAGATCACACACCAACCGCTGGGCCGCATCGCCGTCCGATTCCAAAAAGAAGAAGTCGTCGGTCTTACCGCCCTTCTGCAGCGGTTCACCTGAGATGATGTGGTGGGCGTTCTCCACGATCAGGCTGCGCTTTGCCTGCCGGAAGATCTCGTTCAGGCACACGGTGGGCACCAGCCCGGAGCGGATGATCTCGCCCAGAATATTGCCGGGGCCGACGCTGGGCAGCTGGTCGGCATCACCTACCATGATAATGCGGCAGCTGTAGCGCAGCGCTGCGATCAGGGCCTGAAACAGCTTCACATCCACCATGCTCATTTCGTCCAGAATGACCACATCGCACTTGAGCAGGTTCTTGTCGTTGTGGATAAAGCTGACCACGCCGCCGGTGTAGTCCACCTCCAAAAGACGGTGGATGGTGCTGGCCTTGCGGCCGGTCAGCTCACTCAGCCGTTTAGCCGCGCGGCCGGTGGGCGCACACAGGGCCACCCGTTCCGCCTGATCTTCCAGCAGCTGCAGAATGGCGTTGACGGTGGTGGTCTTGCCGGTGCCGGGGCCGCCGGTGAGCACAAGGCAGTTCTCGGTCATGGCTTTGCGGATGGCTTCCTTCTGCAGGGGCGCATAGGCAAAGCCCTGCGTCAGTTCCAGAATTTGAATGTTTTTATCCAGCCCGTGGGCGGTATTCTTGCCCCGTTTTGTCAGCATGGCAAGCCGGGCAGCAATGTCCTCCTCGGCTTCCAGCAGGTCGGGCAGATAAATATACGGTGTGCCGTCAAACAGCTTCACCCGCAGTTCTTCGGTGCGGATGCACTCGTCCAGCGCAGCAGCCAGCTTTTCCGGCGGCTGATGGATAAAATTGGATGCCGTTTCCAGCAGCTGGGTGCGCGGCAGGCAGGTGTGGCCGTTGCCCGCGTTGTGGCGCAGGGTGCGCAGCAGGGCCGCTTCCAGCCGCTGGGCGCAGTCGCCTTCCATGTGGTAATACTGGGCAATGCTGTCCGCGTGGCGGAAATCCAGCTGCAGCGGTTCGCCGCAGAGCAGATAGGGATTTGCCGCAATGGCCTGCATGGCCCCTGGGCCGAAGGTGCGGAACACCTCCATCGCGCGGCGCGGGCTGATCTCGAACTGCGCCAGATAGGCGATCAGCTCCCGCATCCCAAACATCCGCTTGAACTCCTGCTGGATGCGGTCGGCCTTGTCCGCCGAGATGCCGGGCACCTGCGTGAGCCGGGCCGGGTCGTTGGCGATCACCTCAAGCGCCTGGGCACCGAACAGGTCGATGATCTTATCCGCCGTCTTGGCCCCGATGTACGGCAGTGACCGGCTGGCAAGGAAGGCGTACACCGCTTCCAGATCCTTGGGCATGTCGGTCTCGCACTCCTGTGCGTGGAACTGGCGGCCATAGGTGGCGTGGTTCTCGTAGCGGCCGCGGCAGACCACGCTTTCGCCCGCGTGCAGTTCACCCACAATGCCGCACACCACTGTGACCACACCGCCGCCGGACACCTCGAACACCATATAGCCGTTGTCGGTGTTCTCGTAGATGATGTCCTCCACGGTGCCCTCGATCTGTTCCAGCTGCTGCTCTGCCATGCGCTCACCTCCTGCCAAATTACACAATCATAAGTAGTATAACGCTTTTGGCGGGATTTGTAAATCATCCGGGCAGACTGCAGTGCAGCCCTACCGTGGAGAAATATGTGCGCAAGTTTAAAATTATAAGCATACATACGTTCTATTTTGATTGTTTATCAGGTTGCGCAAGTTCCTCTTCGTGCGCAAGTTCAAACTTATGCAGCCTTTGGAACTTACGCAGCTTGATAAAGTTCGTTTTCAATCGATGGTTCGTTTAAAAGTTTAAACTTGCTCAGATAACGCTCCTACAGTAGCACCTGATAAAGTTCCCTGAAACCAAGGGCTGTGGGCTGGGAGTTTCTCCAGCGAATGTCCGGGAAGTGGGGCCCCGTGCGTAAGCACAGGGGCGGAACCGTGGGTTCCGGGCTGTTCGCGGAGAAAGCTCCCAGCACGCGGCCTACTCTACAGCCCGAACAGCAAAAAAGCTCCCCTTTGCAGGAGAGCTTGCGAACATTCTTTAAGCGTTTGCGGTGCGGGCATCGTGTTCCTTCTCGACGTCCTTTTCCTTCTGCAGGCGTTTGCGCACCACAAAGTAGGCCGGAATGAGGAAGAAGCAGGCAAAGAACCATGCCACCGGGCTTGCGATGCAGGCCGCAAAGTAGCCCCACAGCGGCACGAACCAGAAGCCCACCATGGCGCGGGCGATCATCTCGGCCACACCGGCAAACATGGCAAGGCCGGAGAAGCCCAGACCCTGAATGGTGTAGCGGTAGATAATGAGCACCGCCAGCGGGATGTAGAATACGCTGTTCCAGAAGATAAAGCTCTGGGCATTGGCCATGATGGCGGTCTCGCTGGCATCCAGGAACAGGCCGATGAGCAGCTTATCCGTCACGCGCAGGATGAGGAAGGACGCAATGCTGTATACGCAGCCGATGCCGAGGGCGGTGTACACACCCCGGTCCACACGGTCCAGGTCCTTTGCGCCCATATTCTGGCTGGCATAGGTGGTCATCGCTGTGCCGATACTCTCCAGCGGCACGCAGAGGAACTGCGCAGCCTTGCCGCCGGCGGTCTGCGCGGCCACGATGTCGCTGCCCAGACCGTTCACCGCACCCTGCAGCACCACGCTGCCAATGGCCGTAATGCTGCACTGCAGGCCCATGGGAATGCCCATGCTGCACAGCTTTGCGCAGTGGGTCAGGCTGAAACAGCCCTCTTCCCTGCTCCAGCGCAGCTCCGGGTAGTGGCGCAGGATGTACAAAAGACTGCCCAGACCCGCCACAGCCTGACTGACCACAGTGGCAAATGCCGCACCGAATGCCCCCATCTGGAACACGATGATGCACACCAGATCCAGCCCGATGTTCAAAAAGCTTGCCACCAGCAGGAAATACAGCGGGCGCTTGCTGTCGCCCAGTGCACGCATCAGGGCGCTGGTCACATTATAAAGCAGAGTGAAGGGGATGCCTGCAAAAATGGTGCGGATGTAGATATCCGCAAGGTCGATGATGTTTTCCGGGGTGTTCGTCCACACCAGCACCGAGCGGGTCAGCGCCACAGTGACAATGGTCAGCACCACCGCAAAGAAGATGGACAGCCACACGGTATTGGCGGTGTAGCGGCGCATCTCCTTGTAGTCCTTTGCGCCGAAAGTCCACGAGATGGGGATGGAAAAGCCGCAGGCGATGCCGTTCACAAAGCCCAGCACCAGATAGTTCAAACCGCCCACGCTGCCCACAGCGGCCAGCGCTTCCACGCCCACAAAGCGGCCCACGATGATGGTATCGGCCAGATTGTAGAACTGCTGGAACAGGCTGCCCAGCATCAGCGGCACCGCAAACGCAAGGATCAGCTTGAGCGGACTGCCTTGGGTCATATCCTTTGTCATAGTATAAAATCCTCCTGCCACACTGGGAACCGGCTTGATGTCGTGATTTTTGCCGTGAAAAACGCCCTGCCGGAAAGGGGCAGGACGTCGTGTACATTCATGAATGATATTATAGTGGAGTGACGCAGGATTTACAAGATTTGCATTGCATCAACATTTACGAATTTTTGCCGCAAGAATTGGTGATTTTGCTTATTCCGAGTAATGCGCAAGGAACTGTTTGGTGCGCTCCTCCTGTGGGTGCTCAATGAGCTGCTTGGCAGGGCCTTCCTCCACCACCACGCCGCCATCCATGAACATGATGCGGTCGGCCACGTCACGGGCAAAGTGCATCTCGTGGGTGACGATGATCATGGTGGTCTTGCGGTCGGCAAGGTCGCGCAGGACGCGCAGCACCTCGCCGGTCAGCTCCGGGTCGAGGGCCGAGGTCGGCTCGTCGAAGCAGAGAATGTCCGGGTGCAGAGCCAGTGCGCGGGCAATGGCCACGCGCTGCTGCTGACCGCCGGAAAGCTGGTGCGGGTAGTGGCCTGCCCGGGCAGAAAGGCCCATCTGGGCCAGAAGTTCCTGTGCCTGCTGTTCCAGCTCGGCATGGATGGCCTTTTTGTTGGCCTTGTAGTCCGGGCGCTCCTTCGCCAGCAGTTCACCCGCCAGCATTACGTTCTGCAGGGCGGTGTACTGCGGGAAGAGGTTGAAGTTCTGGAATACCAGACCAAAGTGAAGCCGCTTTTTGCGGATCTCGCTCTCGCGCTGGGTGGCGGGGTCGGCAGCGTCCCACATGGTCTCGCCGTTCACCTTGATGATGCCGGTGTCCGGCCGTTCCAGAAAGTTCAGGCAGCGCAGCAGGGTGGTCTTACCGGAGCCGGACGAGCCGATGATCGCCAGCGCTTCGCCCTGTTCCAGCGTGAGTGAGATATCCTTGAGTACTTTGGTATCGCCAAAGTTTTTGCCAATGCCGGAGGCTTCAAGCAGTGCCATGATCCAATTTCCTCCCTTTCATCAGCGGAAATAATCCAGTTTCTTTTCGGCCCAGCCAAACAGCAGGGTGAGTGCGCCCACGAACACCAGGAAGAAGATGGCAGTGGAGAACAGCGGCCAGATCAAGCCCTTTGCACTGTACTCCTTGGCCATCATGATGATTTCCTTGTTGGCAATGGTGTTTGCCAGCGAGGTATCCTTGACGAGGGTGATCACCTCATTGCCCATGGGGGCCAGAATGCGCTTGACCACCTGCAGCAGCGTCACCTTGAAGAAGATCTGGGTCTTGGTCATGCCCAGCACCTGACCGGCCTCGGTCTGGCCCTTGGGAACGGCTTCGATGCCGCCGCGGTAGATCTCGGAGAAGTAGCAGGCGTAATTGATGGCAAAAGCCACCACCGCCGCCACCATGCGTCCGCCGGAGCCGGAGGGCCACGGGTTATTCATGCCCAGCAGGCCGGGGCCAAGGTAGATCACGATGATCTGCAGCATCAGCGGCGTGCCGCGGATGACCCATACAAAGGTCTTTACCGCGCCGGAAAGCGGCTTGCACCGGCTCATGGAGCCGAAAGCCACCACCAGACCCAGCGGCAGCGCAAACAGCAGGGTCAGAGCGAACAGCTCACAGTTGAGCAGAAACGCGCCGGAAAGGCGACTCAGAATCACAGACACAAGAACACACCCATCAATCCGTTTTTTGAACTCCTCCCGTCACCTTCGGTGACAGCTCCCTCAATGAGGGAGCCTCACGCATATCGGCAACAAAAAGCCTCCCTCACCGAGGGAGGTGGCATCGCGCAGCGATGCCGGAAGGAGTAATTACATTCTTATAGAACTCAGTCGGCCAGAGCCAGATCGTACTTGTCGGCCAGAGCCTGCATGGTGCCGTCAGCCTTCAGCTCGTCAAAGGCGGCATCCACAGCTGCGGCGGCATCGCTGCCCTTGCGGAAGGCCACGCCGTACTCTTCAGCGTTCAGCTCGTCCACGATCTTCAGGCTTGCATAGTCGGTGCCCTCACCGATCATGGCGTTGGCCAGAGTCAGATCCAGCACAGCGGCATCAGCAGTGCCTGCGGCAACTTCCATCAGGCAGTCGGTCTGCACGCTCTTGGAGACGTAATCGGCCTGTGCAAGGTTCTCGTCGCCCTCAATGGCGGCTTCACCGGCAGAACCAGCCTCGGCAACCACGGTCTTGCCCGCCAGATCCGCAGTGGAGCTGTAGTCGGTGCCGTCCTTCACGACCACGACCTGTGCGTTCTTGGCGTAGGCCTTGGTGGTTGCGGCGTTGGCCATGATGTCATCGGTCAGGGTCATACCGTTCCAGATGCAGTCGATGCTCTTGGCATCCAGCTCCACCACCTTGGTATCCCAGTTGATCTCCACGAACTCCGGCTCGACCCCCAGCTTTTCGCACACGGCAGTTGCCAGCTCGGTATCAAAACCGGTAAAGTTGCCGTCGGCATCGGTGTAGTTCATCGGCTCATAGACGGTGTAGCCAATGACCATCTTGCCCTTTTCCTTGATGTAGTCCAGATCGCTGGCTGCGGTCTCGGAGGCGGCTGCGCTCCCGGATGCAGAGGCAGAAGATGCCACGGTGGAAGTGGATGCGGCACCGCCGCAGGCGGCAAGGCTCAGTGCCATGGCACCAGCCAGAAAAGCAGAGACAAGACGTTTCATAAAAGGTTCCTCCCTTTTTGTTTCCCCAATGTGTTCCCTCTCGGTTTAGTATTTTATCATGCTAAAGTGTTAAACTGTGACTATAGAATAGCGCGTTTGCAGCCATTTGGCAAGAGGAAATGCAAAAGTTAGTGCAGTTCGTCTTTTTCAAGGCTTTTCTGCGCCAATTCTTTGGTCTGGTTGCACAAAGAAAAGAGGAAAAGCTTTGCGCCTTTCCTCTTTTCTCCGCTTTACTCTTCCGCAAACGCCGCCAGCGCAGCCTTCTGCAGCTCCGTCACCGAGATGGTGCACAGTGCCGCAAGGTCGGCATCCGAACCATCGTCCGGGATGCCTGCGATCTCAGTACGGGTCTTGCCCTTCAGGTAATCGCACCAGCCCTCGCTGTGCTCGTACCATTCCTTGTCCAGACTGGATGCCCCGCGCATCCCGTAGCTGTCGCCCAGTTCCACCTTGGTTTTGACCATTTCCGGTGCCGACACCGTACCATCCGCGCCCACGGTAAGGGCAGGCTCTGCCACATCCGCCACTGCACCGGTCACACGGCCGTCAGCATCCAGCGTCAGGGCTGCCACTGTGATGTCCACCTGCGCGGTCACATCGTGGTCATCGTCGGCGGTCAGTTCCTTGGTGTCATTGCGCACTGACACGCCCAGCACAGCGCGGTCGCCGCGGGCCGAGCCGACTGCCTTTGCATTCTCGCAGGCGCGCACCACAGCATCCCGATAGCCGTCCACCGCAATGGTGCAGGTGGAGAGCAGGTCAGCATCCTTCGGCTTGCCGTCATCGTCGGTGGCAAGCTTCTTCACCTCATCCGGGGTTTTGCCGGTAAGATAATTGCCAAAGGCATCCGCCTGCTCTGCCCAGCCCTTTTTCAGCGAGGACACCGCCGCCAGCGGGTAATCGTCGCCCTTCTGGCGCTTGGTGCGATTGTCGGTGGGCATCGTCACCTTGCCGGTGCTGTCCCCCGTGACCGAGATCTCCACCTCGTCCAGCATCACATCTGCCACCCTGCCCTCGGCATCCAGCAGAACGGCAGCTGCGATGGTATCGATCTTGCCCGCGCGTTCCTGATCAGACGCTTCGGTCAGGATGCCAAGGCCGGTGCGGTATGCAGCGTTCTGGCCCGCCTGCCCCGTCTGCGATGAACTGCCGCCCATGTTCGTGCTCATGCTGCCGGAGGGACCGGAATCGCTTCGGCTGCAGGCGGTCAGGGCCAGAGCTGCCGCCAGCGTGCAGCCCAGGATCATGCGAGGTATCTTTTTCATTATAATAAAACGCTCCCTTTCCTGCCCCCATCGTAAAGGGGCTTTTGGGCTAGTTTACCCGGAAAGGGAGTTTTTATCACATCAAGGGGCTCAGCAGCCGCAGCACACTGTCCAGCACCGTGCCGGGCAGGCTGGTGCGGCATTCCGTCACCTGTATCTCGCGGCACTGCGGCAGCGTGGCCCGTACATCGTCCCGCAGAACTGCCACCTGACTGTTCTTTTGCAGCAGTACACCGCACTCAAAGTGTAGGAACAGGCTGCGGTAGTCCATGTTGATGCTGCCCACTACGGCAGTTACATCGTCGCTTACCCAGCACTTGGCATGCAGAAAGCCGGGCGTATATTCGTAAATGCGTACACCTGCCCTCAAAAGCGGCAGATAGTACGACCGGCTCAGCCGGAACACCAGCTTTTTGTCCGGGATGCCCGGCAGCACCAGCCGGATGTCCACCCCGCGCTTGGCCGCGTTTTTCAGTGCGTCCAGCATTTCCTCGCCCACGGCAAGGTAGGGCGTGTAGATATAAACATACCGCTGTGCCTGCGCAAGAATGTTCAGGTACACCGTCTCGGCCATCGGTTCCTCGTCCAGCGGGCTGTCCGCGTAGGGCTGCACGATGCCGTCCGATACCGGCGACACCAGCGGCATGGGACGAAATGCATCATAATCCGTCTCGCTGGGGCGGAAGGCGTTCCAGAAGTTGAGGAACATCACCGTAAAGTTCCACGCGGCATCGCCTTCCACACGCAGGGCTGCATCCTTCCAGTAGCCAAAGCGCTGCTCCGCATTGATATACTCATCTGCCAGATTCACGCCGCCGGTGTAGGCCACCGTACCGTCAATGACTACGATCTTGCGGTGGTCGCGGTGGTTCATCACCAGCGAGAGCAGCGGCACCACCGGGTTGAACGGGATGCAGCGGATGTGCGCCCGCTCCATGCGCACGATGAAATCGGCGGGCAGACCCAGCAGACTGCCAAAATCATCGTAGATCAGGCGCACATCCACGCCCTGCGCAGCCTTGCGGCGCAGGATCTTTTCAATGCCGTTCCACATGCAGCCGTGGCTCACGATGAAAAATTCCAGAAAGATGCTCTTTTCAGCCTTTTCCAGATCGGCCAGCAGCTGCGGATACATGGCTTCGCCGCAGGCAAAATACTGCGTGCGAGTGTTCTGCCACGCCGGATAGGGGCCGTACTTTGCCACATATCGGCTCTGCCCCTGCTCGCGGGCATCCAGACCTTCCAGCACACCCGGCTCCTGTACAAGGTCTTTTTTGTGGGCATCCTCCACCGCCTGCATTTTCAGGCGCAGACGCTTGGCCGGGCGTTTGTTGCCAAAGGCCAGATACAGCGCACCGCCCAGCAGCGGCAGAATGCCGATCAGCGCGATCCAGCCCACCTTGTAGGCGCTGTTCTCATCCTTGCGCACAAGGTACAGGACGATGAGCAGGCTCAGTGCGTTGAGCAGGCCGTTCACCCACACGCGGCCCGTGCCGGTGGTGATGGCAAACGCCACCCAGCACAGCCACAGCAGCTGCAATGCCACCAACACCACCGTGATGGTGATGCGGTTCAGAATGCGGCTGAAAAAGCGCACGATCGGTGAACGAAAAAGCATGGGCCTGCCCTCCTTTCCCATTTATAATTATGTGTAAGTATAGCGCGGTTTTACAACTTTTTCAAGTTTTGCGCTGTTCAAAAAAAGCAAGCCAGACCCGCAGGCCCGGCTTGCTTGCAATATCAAAAACTCTTTTACTCTGTTTTTCCGTCCTCATAGCCCACCATCAGGCCGCCCTGTTCAGCGTAGTAGCTGCACAGGCCGCCGCACTCGGCCACATCCACCTGCGCCCCTGCAAACACCGCGTGGATCATCAGCTTCAGGCGCTTGGCCGCTTCCGGGTTATCACAGTGGGCAATGTGCACTTTGCCATCGGTAAAGCCGTGATCCTTCAATTCCAGCACGATGCGCTCCAGTGCACCGTGCTCGCCGCGGGTCTTGCACAGCACCTCCAGCTCGCCGCTCTCACTGGCCTGACCAATGACCCGGATGCCCAGCATCCGTGCCACAGCGGCAACAGCAGGCTTCACACGGCCATTGCGGGCCAGATTGGCCAGCGATTCCAACGAAAACAGCAGATGTGTGTGCTTGTGGTAAGCCAGGATTGCCTCGCAGATCTCGTCAAACTCCATCCCGATCCGGACGAGATCCCGCAGACGCTCTGCCAGCAGACGCAGCTCCGGCCCGGCGGACAGACTGTCCAGAACAAAAACACGGGCCTCCGGGTGCGTTTCCTTGTATTCTTCCGCTGCCAGCAGTGCAGCATTGTAGCTGCCGGACAGTGTGCCCGTGATGGTGGCAACAAAGATCTGCTCCGCACCCTCATAAGCAGCCAACCAGTCTGCCACATTGGGGCAGGAGGTGCTGGTCTTGCCCTTGTAAGTACGCAGAGACCGGGCCATGCCCACAGCATCCAGAGTACCGTCATCCAGATATTCCTGTTCATCCGTGATGATCTTCAACGGCACACAGGCAAAATCCACGCCCGGCAGGGCATACAGGCTGGACGAAGAATCCACAACGATCTTGGTTTTCATAAAATGCACGCTCCAAATCTATTTTGTGATAGCAGGTCATTTTTTTATTTTCCGTGCCTTACACGCACTTCCGCCTGCATGGTTTTTCGGTTCACTGCAGACATCATAACAGTTTTTCAAAAACCTGTCAAGGGATTTTATAATTTCTTTTAAAAGTTTTAAAAATCCGTTGACCAGAGAACAGATTTGCGCTATAATACCGCCATAAAACCATTTTCTGTATCCCGCGCAGCCCAGCTGCGCCAACCTTAGAAAACTGCTTACGATATGAAAACTGAAACCAAATGCCGCGTTGCGGCCTGCGCCGCCGGGTTTGCCCTGCCCCGGTACGCCGATCTCCCGCAGATGGGGCTTTATCTTGACCAGACCGTGCAGTACGTCAACAGCTATTTTCGCACCTTCTGCGGCGTGGAGCTCACCTCTTCCATGGTCAGCAACTACGTTAAAAAGGGCATTTTGTCCCACCCGGTGCGCAAGAAGTACGCCCGCGATCAGATCGCATCCCTGATGTACATTGCAGTCTCCAAAACGGTGCTCTCAATGGAAAACATCGATGCCCTGTTTAAAATGCAGCGGGCGCACTGTTCCGCCGGGGCAGCTTACGACTACTTCTGCGACGAGATGGAAAACTGCCTGCCGTTTGTATTCGGCTGCACCAGGGAAATCCGCGACCTTGCCGTGGATGCCGCAGATGAAAAGCTGCTTCTGCGCAGCACGATCCTTGCAGCGGCAAACAAAATGTACTTGGACTGCTGCTTCAACGCCCTGCGGCAGGAGGAAAATCTCTGGGATACCATTCTGCCCGATCTGGCGTAAGAACACAAAAAAGGCCGTGCCTCCATAAAAGGAAGCACGGCCTTTGCATTTTATACGTTCAAGATCAGGTATCCTGCAGTTCCCCGCGGCTTGCAGCCTTGAGGTATGCGAAGATGAAACCGTCCAGATCGCCGTCCATCACGGCATCCACATTGCCGGTCTCGTAGTTGGTGCGATGATCCTTGACCATGGTGTAGGGCATGAACACATAGCTGCGGATCTGGTGACCCCATGCGATCTCGTTCTGCACGCCCTTGATGTCGTCGATCTTATCCATGTGCTGCTGCTTTGCGATCTGATACAGCTTTGCCTTCAGCATTTCCATGGCGTAGTCACGGTTCTGGAACTGGCTGCGCTGGGTCTGGCAGCTGACCACGACGCCGGTGGGCTTGTGGATCAGACGCACAGCGGAAGAAGTCTTGTTGATGTGCTGGCCGCCGGCACCGGAGGAACGGTACACCTGCATCTCAATGTCCTCGGGGCGGATATCCACCTGAATGGTGTTATCCAGCTCGGGCATCACTTCCAGCGAAGCAAAGCTGGTCTGACGGCGGGCGTTGGCGTCAAAGGGCGACACGCGCACCAGACGGTGCACACCGTTCTCACTCTTGAGCAGGCCGTAGGCGTTGGCACCCTTCACCATCATGGAGGCGCTCTTCATGCCGGCTTCATCACCGTCCTGATAATCCAGAACCTCCACGGTCATGCCGTGGTTGGAAGCCCACTTGTTGTACATGCGGTACAGCATTTCGGCCCAGTCCTGTGCCTCGGTGCCGCCGGTACCGGCATGGAAGGTCAGGATGGCGTTGCTGTGGTCGTACTCACCGTTCAGCATGGTCATCAGCTGCAGCTCATCCACTGCCTTGCCCACAGCGTTCACAGACTCCTCTGCTTCGGGGATCATGGCGGGGTCGTATTCTTCATCCAGCATTTCCAGCATGGTCTCGGCATCATCGTACAGGCCCTGCAGCTTTTCAAAACGGCTCAGCTTGCCCTTCAGGTCGCCCACTTCGTCAAAGACCTTCTTGCTCAGGTCTGCATCATCATAAAAGCCGGGGCGGCTCATGGTGTGCTCCAGCTCCTGCACGCGCTTGCGGGAGGCATCAATGGCAAGGGCTTCTTCCAAGTCCTTGACCGCCTTGCCGTAATCGGCAAGCTGCACCTTCAGTTCGTCAATCGTGATCATTCTCTAAATCCCTCTCGAAATGATAAATAAGATAAAGTCCTTTGTACTTGCCAAAAGATACAGTTTATACACAGATACTTCATTAGTATACCGAGAATCTATGCTAAAGTAAAGGGGTAAATGGATTATCCTGCTGGAATTTTGAAGATTTTCACCTTTTCTTTTCTCTTTCAGGGGAGTATAATACCAGTATGAACCATACAACAGGAGGAAATCATGCCGAAATATTATGGCTGTCCCTGTGAAGGCTGCGGCAGACCGCTGGCGCTGACCGATGATATCGTGGTCTGCCCGGACTGCGGCGCACCCTATCACCGCGAGTGCTACGAAAAGCTTGGCCGCTGCATCCACACCCCCGCCCATGGCGCGGGCTA
Organism: Faecalibacterium taiwanense; assembly: GCF_036632915.2. Classification (NCBI taxonomy): domain Bacteria; kingdom Bacillati; phylum Bacillota; class Clostridia; order Eubacteriales; family Oscillospiraceae; genus Faecalibacterium; species Faecalibacterium taiwanense. The sequence continues at coordinate 1,857,106 of NZ_CP155552.1, forward strand.
TGAATGGACGTTCCCGTACAAAGACGATGCTCTGCGCACCTGCCCCAGCTGCGGTGAGCGCACCCTGCGCACCGAAGAGCGCTGCCGCTGCTGCGGTGCCGTTCTTCCGCCGGAGAGCCAGTGCCCGGAGCCGCCCACCCAGAGCCAGCCCGGCACCGACGCAGACGGACGCTTTGATTACAACGACCTTTACCGCCAGTATCAGCAGACGGTGGAGGAGCCCACCCGCCGCAACGTGCAGGCGGCCTTTGGCAAAGAAGAGCTGATTGACGGCATCCCCTACAGCGACTGGAACGATTATATTGGCAAGGCCGCGCCCGTCTACCTGAACGATTACAGCCGGATGCAGCTTCAGCACACCAAAATTTCCATGTGCTTCTCGGCGCTGGTGTTCGGCCCGTTCTATTTCTTCTACCGCAAAGCGTGGAAGCCGGCCTTTGGTTTTCTGGCCGCAGAGCTGGTGGTGGCCCTGCCCACCCTGCTGAGCATGATGCAGGCCACCGGCAGTCCGCTCACTGCGGGCATCAGCAGCACTGCCATCGTCGTGCTTTCCCGCATTATGACAGTGTTCAGCTTTGCACTGGTGATGCTGCGCACCCTGTACGCCAAGTGGCTGTACCGCAAAAGCGCAGCCGAGCGCATCCGCCGCATCCGTGCTGAGTTCCCGGACGCTGCCCAGCGCCGTGCGGTCCTGTCTGCGCAGGGCGGCGTGAGCATCGCCGGTGTGATCGGTGCCTTTGTACTGCTGATGGTGCTGGGTGCCTGCGCTACCGTGCTGATGGGTCCGAATCTGGACGCTTTGGCCGGGATGCTCTGATCTGCAATGCCGCCTGCAAAGGCTGGCATTGCGGATTTCAAAATAGTAATAGGAGAATATGGATCATGATGAAGAAAGTCACCAAAGCCGTCATCCCTGCCGCCGGTCTTGGCACCCGCGTGCTGCCCGCCACCAAAGCCATGCCCAAGGGCATGCTGCCCATCGTGGACAAGCCCGCCATCCAGTATCTGGTGGAAGAAGCTGTGCGTTCCGGCATCACCGATATCCTCATCATTCTGGGCCGCAACCAGAGCATCATTGAGGACCACTTTGACCGCAGCCCTGAGCTGGAAGAAAAGCTGGCAAAGCCCGGCAAGGAAAAGGCGCTGGAAGAGTGCCTTGGCATCGCCAACATGGCAAACATCCTCTTTGTGCGCCAGAAGCAAACGCTGGGTCTGGGCCATGCCGTAAATACTGCCAAGGCTTTCACCGGCGACGATCCCTTCGTTGTCATCTACGGCGATGACGTGATCTGGGGCGAGGACCCGGTCTGCGCTCAGCTGATCCGCGCCTACGAGGAGTTCGGCCGCCCGGTGGCAGGCGTTTCCGCAGTGCCATGGGAAGATGTGAGCCGGTACTGCAGCCTGAAGACCACCCCCATCCACGACAACTATTTCTTTGTGGACGACATGATCGAGAAGCCCAAGAAGGGACAGGAGTTCAGCAACTACTCCATTCTGGGACGCGTACTGCTGACCCCGGAGATCTACGAGATCCTTGCCCACACCAAGCCCGGCGCAGGCGGCGAGATCCAGCTGACCGATGCCATGGCCGAGTATGCCCGCACCCGCGGCGGCATGACGGCCGTAGAGTTCACCGGCAAGCACTACGACATGGGCAACAAGCTCAAGGTGGTGGAAGCTCAGGTGGAGCTGGCCCTGCAGCATCCGGAGATCGGCGAAGAATTCCGCGCTTACCTGAAGGAGTTCTGCAAGACACTGTAACTTATCCTGAAAATAAAAGATCCTCCGGCAGACCTGTCGGAGGATCTTTTTTATTGTTTACCCATTTACCTGACTGGGGTGCTTCTGCGGCGGCATCTTGGTAAAGAGCGCCTTCAGCACCAGCGGCGTTGCCACACTGGACACCACGATCAGCAGGATCACAGCGGTAAAGTAGACCGAGTCCACCACGCCGACATCCAGGCCCTTCTGGGCCACGATCAGTGCCACCTCGCCGCGGGTCATCATGCCAACGCCGATCTTGAGGGAGTCGCCCCAGTTAAAGCGGCAGATCTTGGCCGCAAGGCCGCAGCCGATGATCTTGGTAATGAGGGCCACAATGACGAAGCAGACACAGAACAGGAAAATTTCCGGCGTCAGGCCGCTGATGTCGGTCTTCAAGCCGATGGATGCAAAGAAGATGGGCGCAAAAATGATATAATTGCTGATATCCACGCGGCGCTCCACGTAGGAGGCATCGTCCATGGTGCACAGAACGATACCGGCGATATAGGCACCGGTGATATCTGCAATGCCGAAGTATTCCTCGGCGATGTAGGCCATGGCAAAGCAGAACGCCATGCTCACGATGGTGATGCGCTGGGTGTGGGGATTGCGCTTGTCCAGCCATGTCATAGCAAAGTGAGCCACAACGCCCACGCCCACGGCAGTGGCAAAGAACAGCACCGTATTGATGAGCACCTTGCCCAGACCCGTGCCGGTGCCGGAGCTGGCACCCAGCACGCAGGTGAGGACTACGATGCCGATGACATCATCAATGACGGCGGCACTGACGATGGTAGTGCCGAGAAAGCTCTTCAGGTGGCCCAGCTCCTGCAGGGTCGCCACCGTAATGGACACGCTGGTGGCGGTCATGATCGTGCCGATGAACAGGGCACGATAGAACTCAGGGCTGCCCACGGCAGAGAAGCCGTAGAACGCACTGTACAGCAGGGTGCCGCCCACCAGCGGAACGGCTACGCCCACGCAGGCGACCAGGGTGGCGATGGGGCCGGCCTTGATAAGTTCCTTCAGATTGGTGCCAAGGCCCGTGGTGAACATCAGCATCACCACGCCGATCTCTGCAAAGGTGGAGATGGCATCACTGGTCTGCACCAGATTCAGCACACAGGGGCCGATGATCAAACCGGCAAGGATCTCACCCACCACCTGCGGGGCCTTGCACTTGCGGGCCACCAGGCCAAAGAACTTTGCGCTGAGGATGATGATTGCCAGGTTACGGAAAACCGAATACACAAAGAATCCTTCCTTTACTATAAAATTCCCAGAACCATATATACATTCCTTCCGAAGATGGATAACAGAGAGCAGAGAGACGGCCGTTTCCCGGCTGCCCTGCCGTTCATCCTCTGAAAGCCACTATATTATATTCCTCTTTCACAAAAAAATCAAAATATTTTTTATTATATCTTTTTTCGGAAAAAGCTTGACAGAATCCACACAGCTTGCTATAATAAATTGCTGTCTGAACAGACACGCCGCACACAAGGCGCGATGCCGCGTTTTGTGTGTACCCTTGGTCCTGTGATTGCAGGACCCTTAAGTCCAAAAGGAGGTGCTACAAAATGGCAAAGTACGAAACCATGCTGATTACCAGCGCCGCTCTCGACGAGGAGGCTACCGCCGCTCTGGTTGGTAAGTTCAAGTCCCTGATCGAGGCTAACGGTACGATCGATTCCATCGACGAGTGGGGCAAGCGCCGTCTGGCCTACCCCATCAACGACGAGGAGGAAGGCGTTTACACCGTGATCGACTTCACCAGCGAGCCCAGCTTCCCTGCTGAGCTGGACCGTGTGTACAAGATCACTGAAGGTGTTATGCGCAGCCTGATCATTGCTCACGAGGAGTAATTCTTCTGTGACAGAAAGGGAGACCGTAAAATGTTGAATGTTGTTGCCATCATGGGCCGTCTTGTGGCGGATCCCGAACTGCGCACCACCCCGCAGGGTACCAATGTGTGCAGCTTCCGCATTGCCTGTGACCGCAATTTTGCGCGTCAGGGCGAGCAGCGTCAGGCCGATTTCATCGATATCGTTGCATGGCGTCAGCAGGCCGAGTTTGTTAGCAAGTATTTCCAGAAGGGCAGTCTGATTGCCATTGAAGGCAGTCTTCAGACCCGCCAGTATCAGGATAAGAACGGCAACAACCGCACCGCTGTGGAAGTGGTAGCCAACAATATCAACTTTGCAGGCTCCAAAAACAGCAATGCAGGCGGCGGAGCAAATTATCAGAATCATTCTGCTCCCGCCTACCAGAACGCAGCGCCTGCCCGCCCGGCCGCTGTGGAGGCAGCTCCCAGCTACTCTGCCGGCAATGCAGACGACTTCGCCGTCATCGACGACAGCGACGACCTGCCGTTCTGACACGAAACGGTCAATCCGTTAAAAATCCAATAGGAGGTAATAAGCAATGGCTTTTGAAAGAACCGAAGGCTCTCGCCCCGCACGCCCCATGCGTCGCGGCCGCAAGAAGGTTTGCAGCTTCTGTGTCGATCGTATCGACACCATCGATTACAAGGACGTGCCCCGTCTGCGTAAGTACGTCTCTGAGCGTGCAAAGATCATTCCCCGCCGTGTGACCGGCACCTGCGCTTATCATCAGCGCGCACTGACCATCGCCATCAAGCGTGCTCGTCACGTTGCTCTGATGCCCTACGTCAGTGACTAATCTTTAAAGAATCAACTCAATCAAAATAATCAGCAATCAGCAAAGCGCTCTCACCGATGACAAGGTGGGAGCGCTTTTTTGTCTTTTCCTCCGGCCCGGATGTGCTATACTGACCTCAGGAGGCGTTTTATTCTTTTTTGAGGAGGTTTTTGTCATGAAAAAACGGTATCTTAGACTTGCGGCGCTGACGGCCGGTGTGCTACTGGCCGCACAGACCGGTCTTTCCGCTGCTGCGCTTTCTACCTTTGATGCCGCATACTACGCTGCACAGTATCCGGATGTTGCGGCCGTATGCGGCAATGACGAGGGTGCACTGCTGCGTCATTATCTGGATCACGGCATTGACGAAGGCCGCAAGCCTTCTGCGGACGGCATTGCCGGTGATGACGAGCTTTCTTTGACCGAAGCGCAGTTTTCTTCCGTCTGGTCGCCGGTGGCCATCAACAAGCTGGCCCACTACAAGTCTCTCAAGCGCAAATGCACCGATGAGGAGTTTGCGCAGGCATATCAGGAAGCGCTGAAAGTGGTCACACCGCTGGCGCTCATGAGCCGGGAAGACCAGCTTTACGGCATTGCCTCTGCCCTGCGTGCGGTGGTGGATGATGGCTCCATGGCTTACTCTATGGAAGCCAACCATTACAACGACCCCTACGGTTATTTTGTACTGCGCACAGCATCCTGTGCCGGGTGTGCCCGGGCCACCGCTCTGTGTCTGGACATTCTGGGCATCCCATATGAGCATGTGAACGAGAACCAGTACAGCCACCAGTGGTGCCGCGTGCCCATGGAGGACGGCAGCTACTGGATCTGCGATGCGTTTGGCCTGTACTGCGGCCCGGAACCCGAACCCTATCAGCACCCGTATTTTTGAAAAAGCGGATAAACCATTTCAAAACCATGCAATGTCCGGCAGGCTGTGTTATCTGCCGGGCATTGCTTTTTTCTTTCTCCTTTTATAAAACCACTGCTCTATGTTGAAAAGTTACAAATTGGTACGGTTTTACCGGTTGTTTCTGATTTGTACCGGGAATTTGCGGAACTGTCGGCACATTTTGATTCGCACGCAATTCAATCTGCACAAAAGCAGCTCAGAATGCTATGCAATTTTCACGAAAACACTTTTGGGTTATTGATTTTTTATACAAATTATGCCATACTATAGTCACTGAAAACGTTCCCGACAACGTTCCCGAATCTATTACCGAAAGTGAGGTACTCCGACAAAATGCCGAATCTGACCATTAAGGACATTGCCCGGATCAGCGGCTGCTCGGTAAGCACCATTTCTCGTGTCATCAACGACCGGCCCGATGTCCGGCCCGAGACCAAGGAGCATGTACTCAAGGTAATGCGGGAGGCCGGGTTCGTGCCCAACACCAATGCACGACAGCTGAAGATCCAGCAGTCCCGCAGTCTGGTGTTCGTGGTCAAAGGCACCCGCAATCTCTTCTTCTCGGACTTCTTAGTCCAGCTGCAGCGGGCCGCCACCCTGTATGGCTACAATGGCATCGTTTCCTATTTGGATGAAAACGCCAACGAGGTCGATGCCGCCGAAAAGATCCTGCGGGAGATCAAGCCCAAAGGTATGATCTTTCTAGGCGGCAGCGTAGCCAACTTCAAAAAAGGCTTTGCCAACATCACAGTCCCCTCGGTGCTGACCACACTGGTCTCCGACGAGCTGGACTTTCCCAATCTTTCCATGGTGGGCGTGGATGACCGCGCTGCAGCCTACACTGCTGTGGACTACCTCATCCAGCAAGGGCATCGTAAGATCGCAGTGCTGGGTGGTCCGGTCACCAGTTATCCCAGCGTGATGCGCCGCGAGGGTGCACAGCAGGCGATGCAGGACGCGGGCATCCTGTTCAGCGACAAGCTGTACGGCCTGTCCAACTACGATTTTGAGTCTGCCTATCACGCCGTGAACAGCCTGCTGGCCCGCCGGGCCGACTTCACCGCCCTGTTCGCCATGAGCGATGTGATTGCCTTAGGTGCCATCCGCGCGCTGGCGAGCGCCGGGCTGCGGGTGCCGGAGGATGTTTCGGTGATCGGCTTTGACGGCATCACGATGTCCCGTTACTGTGTGCCTGTTCTGACTACCGTTGTGCAGCCCAGTGAACAGATCTCGCTGCAGAGCATTGAGTTGCTGGTGCGGCAGATCGAGCACGGTGCCCCGGCCCAGACCATCACCTTGCAGCCGGAGTTGCAGCAGGGCGAAAGCGTAAGAGCCATCTGAAAAACTCCTTCCACCGCTGACGCGGTCCCCCTCCCTCACGGAGGGAGGCTTTGGCAGTACGGTAGGTTTCACCTCTTCGCCAGAGGCTCCCTCTTTGAGGGAGCTGGCACGACGCAAGTCGTGACTGAAGGAGTTTCCTAATTTGTTTTCCCTCCGTCAGGGGACGGAGATTTTGAAATAGTTTATTTTTAATAAGAAGGAGAACTTATTATGAAGAAAATGATTACTCGTCGTAACTTCCTGAAGGCCGCTGGCGTTTCCGCCGCTGCTCTGGGTCTGGCTGCCTGCGGCGGCTCCTCCAGCAGCACCGCTTCCTCTGCTGCCAGCTCTACCGCTGCTTCCAGCACCGCTGCAAAGGCAGACGGCAAGGTCTACTACCTGAACTTCAAGCCCGAGCAGGATCAGGATTGGCAGGATCTGGCCGCTGAGTACACCAAGGAGACCGGCGTGCCTGTGACCGTTGTCACCGCCGCTTCTGGCCAGTACGAGACCACCCTGATGAGCGAGATGGAGAAGAGCGAGGCTCCCACCCTGTTCCAGGTGAACGGCCCTGTTGGTCTGGCAAACTGGAAGGATTACTGCTACGATCTGTCCGGCAGCCAGCTGTACGGTGAGCTGACCAGCGACTCTTTCGCACTGAAGGATGGCGACGCTGTGGCTGCCATCGCCTACGTCCTCGAGACCTACGGCATCATCTACAACAAGGAACTGCTGACCGCCGCTGGCTATACCCAGGACGACATCAAGGGCTTTGCCGATCTGAAGAAGGTCGCTGACGATATTCAGGCACGCAAGGCTGAGCTGGGCGTGGACGGTGCTTTCACTTCTGCCGGCATGGACAGTTCTTCTGACTGGCGCTTCAAGACCCATCTGGCAAACCTGCCCATCTACTACGAGTACAAGGCAGACGGCATCAGCTCTACCGACGCCATCAAGGGCACCTATCTGGACAACTACAAGCAGATCTGGGATCTGTACATCACCGATTCCACCTGTGACCCCACCCTGCTGGCTTCCAAGACCGGCAACGACGCTGTGGCTGAGTTTGTGGGCAAGAAGGCTGTGTTCTACCAGAACGGCACTTGGGCTTACAATGACGTGAAGGATCTGGGCGACGACAACCTGGGTATGCTGCCCATCTACATCGGCGTGGATGGCGAGGAGAATCAGGGCCTGTGCACCGGTTCCGAGAACTTCTGGTGCGTGAACAACAACTCTTCTGATGCCGATATTCAGGCTACTCTGGACTTCCTGTACTGGTGCGTCACCTCTGAGGCCGGCACCAGCGCGATGGCTGACAAGATGGGCTTCGTCATCCCCTTCAAGAAGGCTAAGGACTCCACCAACCCCCTGATCACCATTGCAAACCAGTATGTGGCCGACGGCAAGACCAGTGTGGACTGGTGCTTCTCCACCATGCCTTCCGAGGAGTGGAAGAACGGCGTGGGCAGCGCTCTGACCGCTTACGCAGCAGGCACCGGCGACTGGGACGGCGTTGTGACCGCCTTCGTTGATGGCTGGGCTAAGGAATACAAGCTGGCAAACGGCTAAGCTCCTGATCGGTCTATAAAAAAGAACTGAACAGGGAGGCGGGCGAAGAAGTTCGCCCCGCCTCCCCTTTTTTGTTAACCACTCCGCATATAGGAGGTACATCATGCAAAAAGCCATCAGCAAATATTGGCCGGTGTTCGTGCTGCCCACGCTGCTCGCGTTCATCATCGGCTTTATCTGGCCCTTCATCTGGGGCATTTACCTTTCGTTCCAGCGGTTCACTACTGTTAGCAAGACCACCTTTGTGGGCATCCAGAACTACATCAACGTATTTCAGGATTCCACCTTCCTGCACGCCTTCGGCTTTACCGCAGCGTTCACTGTAGTATCCACCGTGCTCATCAACGTCTGCGCCTTTGCCATTGCGCTGGTGCTCACCCGCGGCATCCGCGGCACCAACATCTTCCGTACCGTCTACTTCATGCCCAACCTGATCGGCGGCATCCTGCTGGGCTACATCTGGCAGATCCTGCTCAACGGTGTGCTGGCCAACCTGCAGAAACCTCTGCTGGCGCTGGATGCCAAGGCCGGTTTCGTCGGTCTGGTCATCCTGATGTGCTGGCAGCAGATCGGCTACATGATGATCATTTACGTTGCCGGCCTGCAGAGCGTGCCCGGCGACCTGATCGAAGCCGCCAAGATCGACGGTGCCAACGACCGCGAGATCCTGTTCAAGATCAAAATTCCCATGGTCATGCCCAGCGTGACCATCTGCACCTTCCTGACCCTGACCAACAGCTTCAAACTGTTCGACCAGAACGTTGCCCTGACCGCAGGCGAACCCGCCAACGCCAGTGAAATGCTGGCCCTGAACATCTACAACACCTTCTATGGCCGTTCCGGTGCCCAGTGGAAGGGCATTGGTCAGGCGAAGGCTGTGGTGTTCTTCCTGATTGTCGTGGTCATTTCTCTGATCCAGCTCCACTTTACCCGTTCCAAGGAGGTGCAGCAGTAATGCCTAAACAGAAAAAAATGTGGGATAACATCCTCACCGTCATCATGACGCTGCTGAGTCTGCTGTGGATCTACCCCATCGTGCTGATCCTGCTGAACAGCTTGAAGATCGAGGGCAGCTTTACCACCTCCACCGTGTTCAAGCTGCCCACCGCCGAGACCTTTGCGGGCCTGAGCAACTACGTTTACGGTGTCACCAAGATGGGCTTCCTTTCCAGCCTTGGCTACAGCCTTGTCATCACCGTTACCAGTGTGGCGCTGATCCTGCTGTGCTGCTCCATGACCGGTTGGTACCTCACCCGCGTGAACAATAAGCTGAGCAAGTTCATGAACCTGCTGATCGTGTTCTCCATGGTCGTGCCCTTCCAGATGGTCATGTTCACCCTGTCCAAGACCGCTGACCAGCTCAAGCTGAACACCCCGTGGGACATCTGCATTATCTATCTGGGCTTCGGTGCCGGTCTGGCCGTGTTCATGTTCACCGGCTTCATGAAGAGCGTGCCCATGGAAATTGAGGAAGCGGCCATGATCGACGGCTGCAACCCCATTCAGATCTTCTTCAAGGTCGTATTCCCCATCCTCAAGCCTACCATGATCTCCACCGCCATCCTCGAGACCATGTGGGTGTGGAATGACTACCTGCTGCCCACTCTGGTGCTGGACATCAAGAAATACCGCACCATTCCCATGGCCATCCAGTACTTCCGCGGCGGCTACGGCCGTGTGGAGCTGGCTCCCATGATGGCCTGCATCATCATTGCCATTATCCCCATCATCATCCTGTACATGACCTGCCAGAAGTACATCATTGAGGGCGTTGTGGCAGGTGCTGTCAAGGGCTAAGGAGGTGCGCACACTATGCGTGCAAGCGGCATTTTGATGCCCGTTTTCAGTCTGCCGGGGCCTTTTGGCATCGGTACGCTGGGAAAAGAGGCCTTTGCATTCGTGGATTTTCTGGCCGATGCAAAGCAGACCTACTGGCAGATCCTGCCCATCGGCCCCACCGGCTACGGCGACAGCCCTTATCAGAGCTTTTCCGCCTTTGCCGGTAACCCCTACTTCATTGACTACCGCCTGCTGGCCGACGTCGGTCTGCTGACGGCCGATGAAGTGCCCGCCGCACGGCCTGTAGGCCCCATCGACTACGGCGCACTGTACAACGAGCGGCCTGTGATCCTGAAAAAGGCAGCCGACCGCCTGCTGGCAGCCCCCTTCCCCTCCTATGAAGCCTTCTGCGAGGCGCAGAGCTTCTGGCTGGAGGATTACGCCCTGTTTATGGCTGTCAAGGCCGAACAGGGGCAGGCCGGCCTTGCCGACTGGCCGGATGACCTGCGCTGCCGCAAACCGGAAGCCATTGCTGCCGCAAAACAGCGTCTCGCCGGTGCGGTGGATTACTACAAGGCGGTGCAATTCTTCTTCTACACCCAGTGGAACGCCCTGAAGGCTTACGCCAACGGCAAGGGCGTCCGTCTGGTGGGCGATATTCCCATCTATGTCAGCCCGGATTCCAGCGATCTGTGGACCCACCCGGAGCTGTTCCAGACCGACGGAGAAATGCATCTGACCCAGGTGGCCGGATGCCCGCCGGACGCCTTTGCAGCAGACGGCCAGCTGTGGGGCAACCCCCTGTATGACTGGCCCACGCACAAAGCCACCGGCTTTGCGTGGTGGAAGCAGCGCATGAAGCACGCCACCTCCATTTACGATGTGGTGCGCATCGACCACTTCCGCGGCTTCGAGAGCTATTACTCCATTCCCGCCGGGAACAAAACGGCGACGGGCGGCCACTGGGAAAAAGGCCCTGACCGCGATTTTATCAACGCCATGCACGAAAACCTTGGCGAGGGCGGCATCATTGCCGAGGATCTTGGCTACCTGACCCCGGAGGTCAAGGCCATGCTTTCTGCCAGCGGCTACCCGGGCATGAAGATCATGCAGTTTGCCTTTGACAGCCGGGAATCCGGCAATTATCTGCCCCACACCTACCACCGCAACAGCGTGGTGTACACCGGCACCCACGACAATGTGACCACCGAAGGCTGGCGTACCAACGCCAGTGCCGAGGATGTGGCCTATGCCTGCCGCTACCTGCGCTGCCAGCCGGAAGAGCTGACCGAGGCCATGATCTGTGCCTGCCTTGCCAGTGTATCGGATACCGCTGTGATCCCTCTGGCGGACTGGCTGCATCTGGGCAGTGAGGCCCGCATCAACACTCCCAGCACCCAAGGCTCCAACTGGCAGTGGCGGCTCACCTGTCCCTTGCCGGAAGCACTGGCCGGACACATTGCGCAGCTGACCGTGCTCTACGAACGGGCACAGTAATTCCCCGATCATTTTCTCCTCGTAAAAGCGTCTGCACCCGGAATGTGCAGGCGCTTTTGTTTTTTCTACAGAACATTTTTTCAGGACCAGATTCTGGACATATTGCGCATTTTTGGGCTGACATCCGTGATTTTGCCGCCTTTCTGTAACAGTTTATTCACAAGTGTATCATGATTTTGCGCATCTCTGCTCTTGTTATTTGGACACAGTTATGTTACAATTCAGATAGTATTATTGTCTGCCTTTGTGCAGATTCCACTACGGAAAGGAGTTCTTCCACCATGGATCATCCCAATCAGAATACCATGCTTTTACCGGCTTCCTATGCCGTTATCTCCGAAGAGGAAATGACCTATCTGGATGGCGGTCAGTCCATCTACCTTGGCTCAGCCTTTAATCACGATATTTATTTCAACACCGATCAGTTTGCTACATTCTGCCAGAATGCAGCGATCAACCTGTTCGTGCTGATGACCAACTATTCCTTCCGGTACATCGCAGGCCGTGTGCAGTCCGGTCTGTCGAATGGTCTGAGCCTTTCCGGCACCTTCTATCACACCTGGGATAAGATGAACACCTGGAGCCGTATCGCTTCTGTGGGCGTTGCCGGTCTGGCCGGTGTCTATGTCTATTCGCAGGTCATGAACGTCATTCGTACCGTTACAAGCATCTACGATCAGATCGTGAACCCCATGCCGAGCTTTGATGCCGCTCAGGCCGAGGGAACCGCTGCCGCCTGAGTTTGATTCCATTCCCGGAACGATCTTGTCAGAAAGGAGCTTTCTCCATGAAAAACCTTCAGATGCCGCATTCATACATTTCTGTTTCCGAAGAAGAGCTGCGCAGTATTTCCGGCGGCGGGCCGCTGGGCGATGCGCTGGATCTTTTCTTCAGCAATCTGCGTCTGGACGATCTTTTCTTTAGCGGCGGATTGATCTCACTTTCTTTCACCTTTGTGCCCATGCTGCTGTTCAATGTGGTAAAGACAGGCTTCAACTTCGTGGTGAGCGCCTACGATACCATCGCAGACCTGTTCCATTTTTCCCACGAGGAGCGGGAGATGGTGCAGTATATCTCGGATCAGCAGCGCCGGGAAGAAGAGAAAGAGCAGGCTCAGCCCGCTCCCGGCCCGAAACCGGTTTTCTGAACTTTCCCAGCCGTATAAAGCATAGCAAAAAACGCATCTGCAAAATCTTGCAGATGCGTTTTTGTTTTCAGATCACTTTCACTGCCCCCTGCTCCCGCAGACGCAGAATATAGCAGCTGCCCTTGCCGAATACCCGCTCGATCTCGCTGTGATAGCGTTCCAGCAGGCTCTGGGGAACATACGCCTGAATGGTGCCTGCAAAGCCGCCGCCCTGCATCCGCCAGGCTCCCGTGCTGCCCTGCAGGATACTCTGGCTCAGCGCCAGTGCCACCGAAAGCCCCTGATGCCGCACATCGGTGCTGCAGTAGACATTCTGGCATAGCGCAAAGGATGCGCGTCCGCTTTCCAGCACCAGCGCTGCAAAGGCATCAAACTGTCCGGCCTGCAGCGCGTCCCTCTGGGCAAGGGTGCGAGCGTTTTCTTCAAAATAGTGGATGGCACGCAGCACCGCGCGGTCGCCGCAGGCTTTGCGCAGCGCAGGCAGTGCTGCCCAGAATGCGCTCTCCGTCACCTGTCCCAGCACCTTTTTGCCAAGAAACGCTGCGATCTGCTCCATTTCCTGCCGGATGGCTGCAAACTCACCGGTCAATTCGCTGTGGCTGCCGCGCGTATCGGTAACGCACAGGCTCATGCCCGGCGGCAGCAGGCCGTCGGCGTGGATCTTTTCCAGAACCGGCTGCTGGGGGTCTGCAAAATCCGCAAAGATAATGCCGCCCACTGCGCTGGTCAGCTGATCCAGCAGGCCGCTTGGCTTGCCAAAATAGGTATTCTCCGCATACTGACAGATCTTTGCCAGCTCCGCCGGGGCCAGACCGCAGCCATATTCTCCGTTCCAGATGGCAGCCATGCCCATTTCAAAGGCAGCAGAACTGGAAAGGCCGCTGCCGCGCAGCACATCACTGGCCGTGTATGCATCAAAGCCGCCCACCGCTTTGCCTGCCGCGCGGAAACTCTCGGCAATGCCGCGGATCAGGCTGGCCGAGTGGGTGCTCTCCCCTTCCTGCGGCCCCTCCACGGTCAGGTCGATCACATCCAGCTTGTTGAACCCGCGGGATTTGACCCGCACGTAGCCATCTGTATTGTGCGCAGCCACGGCCACAAGATCCAGCGTGACAGCCGCCGCAAGGCCATAACCGTGCTGGTGATCGGTGTGGTTGCCGCCCAGCTCTGCGCGGCCCGGTGCCGAATAAACCTGCACCTGCCTGCCCGGCCCAAAGTACAGCTCAAACTGTTCCAGCGCAGCACAGTAGCGTGCCCGCTGCCGACAGATCTCCTGCGCCGCATCGCCATACAGTGCCCGGAGCTTATCGTCCCATTTGCCCGCCGCGATCTCATTTCGGAGCTGCGCACTGTTTGCCATAACGATTCCTCCCTCAATATGCTGCTTTGGGATAGATGGGTTTGTTACGTCTATTGTAATGCATCCAACCGCTTTTTTCAATTTCCAACGCTGAAAAAACGCGAATTTTGGCACCCAGTTCAAAGAATAAGATGTACTTTTGTTGAATTTGCGGGCAGATGTGTGGTATACTATACCAAAGATCGGGCACAAAGCTGCCCGCAACGTGACAGAGCGGAGGAAACGCGGCTATGGCAGATGTATATAAGCAATCCTTCAAACAAAATTATACCAATAATATTGAGCTTTCCATCTTCAATTGCGGCATCGAACGCTGTGCTCCGGGCCAAACATGGGGGCCGGGTATCCGCGACCATTACCTGATTCATCTGGTACTTTCCGGCAAGGGCGTATTCGAGGTGGGCGGACGCACCTGGGAAGTGAGCCAGGGTCAGCTGTTTTTTGCCCGGCCAAGCCAGCTGATCCGGTATACTGCCGATGAGCAGCAGCCTTGGGAGTACAGCTGGGTAGGCTTCAACGGTGCGTGTGCCCACAAACTGGCCGCGCAGCTCCCCTTCACCGACGACTCGCCGGTGCATCACACCCACGACCCCGATGGGATGCGTGCCGCTCTTGCCAACATTTATTCCTCCCGCGGGTTGCAGCCGCAGGATGAAGCCGCCATGGTGGGCTACCTTTATCTCTTCATCGCTTCTCTGATGAAGGAGACCAGCGCTGGCAAACCGCACACGGCTTCCTCTTCCAGCCAGTATGTGCTCAACGCCATCAAGTACATCCAGTTCAATTATTCACACGATATTTCCATTGATGATGTGGCAAAAAGCGTAGGTGTCTCCCGCAGTCACCTGTACCGCGTGTTCATGCTGAACGTAGGCAAAAGCCCCATCGATTATCTTACCGAATACCGCATCAACGAAGCCTGCAAGCTGCTGCGCGCAGGCAACCTTTCCATTGCCGAGGTCGCGGTGTCGGTAGGCTTCTTTGACCAGTTCTATTTCTCGCGGGTATTCAAGCGCGCCAAGGGCGTGCCGCCCAGCAAGTATTTTGCGGCGCAGGCTGATGCTCCCGCCGACGGCCCCGACCACCAGTAAAGGAGACCCTTCATGCCCTTACAGAAAAATCAAGTTCTCACCCTGCGCGTAGAGCGTCTTTCCAGCGATGGCAGCGGCGTAGCACACAGCCCAGACGGTGAGACCGTGTTTATTCCCGGTGCCGCCCCCGGCGACGAAGCCCGGGTGCGCATCGTTAAGGACTGCAAGCGCTACGCCTTCGGTATTCTGGACGAGGTGCTCACTCCTTCGCCGGACCGTATCCCGGTGGATTGTGCCGTGGCAGGCCCCTGCGGCGGATGCAGCCTGCGGCATCTGGACTATGCTGCCGAGCTGCGCGCCAAGCAGGAGAATGTTGCCGATGCCTTTGCCCGCATCGGAGGATTGGATGTGCCTGTTCTGCCCATTGTGGGTTCGCCGGAAGTGAACCGCTACCGCAATAAGGTGCAGTTCCCGGTGGGCGTGGACAAAAGCGGTAAGCCCTGTATCGGCTTCTACGCCGGGCGCACCCATCGTATCGTCCCCTGCCCGGACTGCCGCCTGCAGCCCGGTGTGCTGAATGAGATCGGCAACGCATTGTGCGCTTTTTTTGCAGAAAAGGGCATCCAGCCGTACAGCGAGGAGACCGGCAGGGGCCTTGTGCGTCATATCTTTCTGCGGCGCGGCGCTCACAGTGGCCAGATCATGGTCTGCCTTGTCTGCACCCGTGCCAAGCTGCCCTCCGCTGAAGAGCTTTGCACCCGGCTGAAAGCTCAATTTGCAGAGATCACCACGATCCTGCTGAACGTAAATGCTAAAAACACCAACGTGATCCTTGGCACCGAGACCCACACCCTGTATGGGCAGGGGTATATTGAAGACACCCTGTGCGGTGTTCCGGTGCAGCTTGGCCCGCTTTCCTTCTATCAGGTCAATACCCTTGCCGCTGAGCAGCTTTACGGCATTGCCGCCCAGTATGCTCAGCTTACCCCGGACGACCTGCTGCTGGACCTCTACTGCGGCATGGGCACCATTGGTCTTTCCATGGCAGCGCACTGCCGTGAGCTGATCGGTGTGGAGATCGTACCGGAAGCCATTGAAAGTGCCAAGGCTAACGCTGCCCGCATGGGTGCAGATGTGGCCGCAAAGAGCCGATTTTTCTGCGCAGATGCCGGTCAGGCCGCCACCCGCCTTGCCGCTGAGGGCCTTCACCCGGACATCGTAATGCTGGACCCTCCCCGCAAGGGCTGCGACGAAGCCACACTTTCCGCTGTCGTGCGCATGTCTCCCCGCCGGGTGGTCTACGTCAGCTGCAACCCCGCCACCGCCGCAAGAGATGCTGCATGGCTGGAACAAAATGGATATCACGCAGAGAAGGTGCAGCCGGTGGATCTGTTTCCAAGAACACGGCATTGCGAGTGTGTGCTGAGCCTTTCCAAGGTGTGAGGTTTGAAAAAATGGCTATTCCAAAATATAATGAACTTTACTCGCTGTTCCTCTTTGCAATTCAGGACGGTGCCCCGCATTCTTCAAAAGATGTAAAGAAAATCATCTCTCAAAAGCTCCAGTTAACCGCCTTGCTCTTGAATTGGTAAACATACATAAAAAGCGCCCGTCCCGGTTTTTCCGGGACAGGCGCTTTGCATTTTAACCTTGTAATTTATCAGGACAGAATCATGCGGTCATTTGCAAACTCGCCGCCGCTGGCGATCTGGAACTTTGCCAGCAGGTCAGAGACGTGCAGGTTCTTCTTTTCCTCACCGGAAACATCATAGATGATATGGCCTTCGTACATCATGATCAGGCGGTTGCCATACTTAATGGCATCCTTCATGTTGTGGGTGATCATCATGGTGGTGAGATGGTTTTCCTCCACGATTTTGGCCGAGAGGGTCAGCACCTTGAGCGCGGTCTTGGGGTCCAGCGCAGCGGTGTGCTCGTCCAGCAGCAGGAGCTTGGGCTTGTTCATGGTAGCCATCAGCAGGGTCAGTGCCTGACGCTGGCCGCCGGAAAGCAGGCCCACACGGGCCGTCAGACGGTCTTCCAAACCCAGATCCAGCGTCTTGAGCAGTTCACGGTACTGCTCGCGCTCTGCCTTGGTAATGCCAATGCGCAGGGTGCGGGGCTTGCCGCGGCGTGCAGCCAGGGCAAGGTTCTCTTCGATCTGCATGGTGGCAGCAGTGCCGGTCATGGGGTCCTGAAACACGCGGCCGATGTAAGCGGCACGCTGATGCTCGCTCAGGCGGGTCACATCCACACCGTCAATAATGATCTTGCCTTCGTCCACCGGCCACACACCGGCAACTGCGTTCAGCATGGTGGATTTGCCTGCACCGTTGCCGCCGATCACGGTAACGAAATCGCCCTCGTTCAGCTTCAGGTTCAGGCCGTTCAGGGCAGTTTTCTGGTTGACCGTGCCAGCGTTAAAGGTCTTGGAAACATTCTGGATCTCAAGCATTTTTTGCATCCTCCTTTGCCTTCTTCACCGGCTTCGAGAAGTACTTGCCCTTCCAGTACGGCACGGCAAGGAAAACAGCCACCACAGAAGCACTCAGCAGCTTGAGCAGGTTGGCATCGAAACCCAGAGTCAGCACCAGCTGGATGACAATGTAGTAGATGATGGCACCCAGAGAGACAGAAACCATCTTGAGTGCAAAGTTGTGGAAGATGCGGCTGAACAGAGCCTCGCCAATGATGACAGCAGCCAGACCAATGACGATCGCGCCACGGCCCATGCCGACATCTGCAAAGCCCTGATACTGGCTCAGCAGAGCGCCAGACAGCGCCACCAGACCGTTGGACACAGCCAGACCCAGCACGATATTGAAGTTGGTGTTGATGCCCTGCGCACGGGACATGGCGGGGTTAGAGCCGGTGGCACGGATGGCACAGCCCAGCTCGGTGCCGAAGAACCAGTACAGAATGCCGATCAGCACCGCTGTGACAATGATGATCATAACGATAGGGTTGTGGAGAGCGAACTCCTTGACCCAGCGCAGGGAGATCAACAGGTTGTACTTGTCCACGTTGATGGCCTGATTGGCCTTGCCCATGATTTTGAGGTTAATGGAATACAGCGAAAGCTGGGTCAGGATGCCGGCAAGGATGGCCGGAATGCCCATAAATGTGTGCAGGACACCGGTGACGAAGCCGGACAGCAGGCCTGCCAGCAGCGCCATGAGCAGGGAAACCCAGACGTTCTGGCCGGACAGCAGGCACATGACGCACACTGCACCGCCGGTGCCAAAGGAGCCGTCCACGGTCAGATCGGCCACATCCAGAATACGGTAGGTCAGGTACACGCCAATGGCCATGATACCCCAGATAAGGCCCTGTGCACAGGCACCCGGCAAAGCGCCCGGCAGGTTTGCCAGTCTTGCAATGATTTCCAAAACAATTCCTCCTAAACGTTACACTTTTTTACTTCCCGTTTGATACGGGAAAGCGGAGAAGAGCACTTTTTACCCTTCTCCGCTGATTTTCTGTTTGGTTTCCCGGAGTATTTTAGCCCTCGATCTCTTCGTAGCCGTCGGGAACGGTCAGGCCCAAATCGTCGCAGATAGTCTTGTTATACTTCTTGGTCACATCGGTGTACTCGATGGGCATGGTGGAGATATCAGCCTCGCCGTTCAGGATCTTCACTGCCATCTCACCAGTGGTGTAGCCCAGATCGTAGTAGCTGATGGAAAGGGTAGCCACGCCGCAGCCGGCGCAGATGCCCTCTTCGCCAGCGAACACGGGCTTCTTGGCCGGGCGGCAGATGCCGTCCACAATGCCGGTGTTTGCAGCAACAGTGTTATCGGTGGGCACATACAGTGCGTCGTTCTCGTCGGCAGCCTTCTGGCAGACAGAGGACAGGTCGTTGGAATCAGAGAAAGCGTACTGGGTAACGGTGACACCCTTTTCCTCCAGATACTTCTGGACCTCATCCACCTGATACTGGCTGTTTGCCTCAGCAGAGCAGTACAGCAGGCCAACCTTCTTGGCCTCCGGCATCCACTCCACGATCATCTCGGCCTGCTGATCCAGCGGGGCCAAATCAGAGGTGCCGGAAATGTTGCCGCCCACGGTGCCGTCGAAATCGGTCAGGCCCAGAGCCACACCGTACTCGGTAACAGAGGTGCCCAGCACCGGAATGCTGTCGGTAGCAGACTGTGCAGCCTGCAGAGCGGGCGTAGCATTGGCCATGATCAGATCCACACCAGAGGAAACGAAGCCGTTGGTGATGGTAGCGCAGGTAGCGGAATCGCCCTGTGCATTCTGGAAATCGAAGGTGACGTTCTCGCCGAAGGAAGCAGTCAGAGCATCCTCAAAGCCCTGCGTAGCGGCATCCAGAGCGGCATGCTGCACCAACTGGCAGATGCCGATCGTGAACTTCTGGCCATCGGCTGCAGCAGAAGCAGCAGCGGAGGATGCAGGCGCAGCGGAAGAAGCAGCTGCAGAAGATGCAGAAGAACCGCCGCAGGCAGTCAGGGCAGCAGCTGCGCCGCAGGCAGCGGCAGCAGCCAGAAACGAACGACGAGTGATTTTACGCATAATGTTTATCTCCTCTATCTCTTTGCGTGTGCGGCCTACAGGTACCGCACCGGAAAGCTATGTTTTGTATGCAAGGCTCGTACAGTCTCGCTTTATACTCGTGAAGTATATCACACATTTCACGGTAAAACAACTCACTTTTGCCCTAAAACGGCCTTTATTATCGATTGTATCAAATGCATCGATCGATTATTTTGATGCATTATTTCGTTTTTTCTGATATTCCGTCAGTTTTGCAAATTCAGCATCCAGCCAGTGCAGGTTTTTCTCCAGCTGCGGCAAGAACGGTGCGGCATAGTCGTAGCCAAAATACAGCGCCTGCCAGAGCTTGTCCTGCATCCGGCGCACCAGCACCGGGCTGAGCTGTGCACCCAGCTGTTCCACCGTGTCTTCCAGTGTCATGCAGGTCTGCGCCCAGCGCACATCGGTCTGTTCCCGGGCCGGGACATCGTAACGAGCAAGATAGTCCTCCACCCTTGCCTCGATCACCTGCCCGCCGCAGCCGGTTGGCTGCAGAAAATAGCTCACCTGTCCTTTCCTGCTGATCTCCTGCGCCAGCGGGTATAGAGCACACACCAGCGGTTCGGCATCGTGGATGGCGCAGTGGTCTCCCGTAAGGAAGGGACAGTTGTTCCGGTTCTCCTTCACCGGGGCCAGCCGCAGCACCGGCAAATGGCTCACCGTGCCAATGCTGGCCCGGCAATATCCCCGCGCCACAATCTGCGGCGGCAGGCGCAGCCTGGCTGCAATGCGCCACAGGTCAAAGCCTGAAAGTACAATGTCCTCTCTGCCACGGCAGCAGTCGCCGCAGCCATTGCACGCAAAGCTGAAATGTGCATCCCGCGCCAGCAGGGGCATTGCCTCGGTACGGGTAAAATCGATCTGGCCGCACAGGTCGATATGGTGGTCACGCATGGATGATCTTCCTTCTTCCTGAATGATATTGATTTTTATTGTATCACATTGCCATCAAAAGCAAAAGGGAGCGTTTCCGCTCCCCTTGCGCTATCCTGTCATTGATACTTCTTTGCCGGGATGACGATTGCGCCAAACAGCGATGCAATGTATCCGATAAGCACTGCACACCACACCTGCCATCCGGTGGCCTGTTCAAACACGACCGCCGCTGCCGTGCAGAGCGGTGTCAGGAGCATACTTACCACGCACCACACCCGCATTGCTTTGAGCACATGGAGCCAGTTGCGGTTGTTGTAGTACACACCCGGAATATGCATGTGGAACGCGCCCTGTGCAAAATTGCAGACATGGTTTTCGTCATAATAGCGCGGCAATGTTTCCGGCATCCAGAACAAGGTGTAGGCCCCATATACGATGCCGAAGATCACGTTTATAATCAGCAGCATCATTGCGCCCTCGGTCCCGGCCAGCCCCACGGCCCAGACAGCTGCGGTCTCTACAAGGCCAAGCACCACGCTGACCCCATACAGCGGCAGAAACTTCTGCGTGCGGGCCTGGCGGCGTTCCGGCGGTTCTGCCGAAAAAGTCAGTGCCTTGCGGATCAGTTCCTCTGTTTCCTCGCGGGTAAAGCGCTGCTCCTCCTCCACGCGGCAGCCATGTAACAGCTCGGCCACGGTCACATTCAGCTGTTCGGCCAGCGGCACCAGCAGGGAGATATCCGGCACGCTCAAGCCGCGCTCCCATTTGCTGACGGCTTTATCCGAAACATACAGGCAGGCGGCAAGCTCCTTCTGGGTCATGCCCTTTTCCCTGCGCAGCTGTGCCAGAAAACTCCCAAAAGCGGTCTTGTTCAGTTCGTACATCGTTTTGTCCTCCTTGTGAGCCAGCAGTTCTGTTTGTGGCTCCATTGTACCGGACCGGACATTCCCGCACAACCGACTGGCGGTAGAATTGGCGCAAAACAGTCATTTTTTCTTTTCCAGTCTGCGGTACACCTGCACAGCATCCATGATGTTGGTCTGCTCCGTCGCGTGGTTTCCGGGTGCCCCCAGCGTGACCAGAATGTACTCCTTTTCGTTCACCACGGCAAGGCTGGCAAGGCACAGACCGGCCGCAATAAAGTACATCGGGCTTCTGGAATCGCCCAGCCCGCGGAAGATTGATGCCATGATATTATACGCCGTGATGCATGGAACGCCGATAAAGCAGATGATCAGGTAGGTACGAGTGCCCGCCACGGCCTGCTCCGGTGTGGAGACAATGCGTACGATCGGATCCACAAGCCCTACTAGCACAGCTGCCAGTACCACAGATCCTGCCATAAACAGTGTGACTGTGTTGCCAATGAGCCGCGCCGCACGAGGTTTGTTCTCTGCGCCCACGGCCCGGCCAATAGTGACCGTTGCTCCCATGGCAAGGCCCACGATCATCACAGTGATCATATGCATCACCTGACTGCCAATGGACACCGCCGTTGTGCTGGCCACACCTTCAAACTGCCCGATGATGAACAGATCCGCCATGCCGTACAGCGTCTGCAAAAAGTACGAAAGCAGATAGGGCAGTGAAAAAAACAAAATGCTTTTCAGCACACTGCCGCTGGTCAGATTTTTTTCCATAATGTTTTCTGCCCGGGTTCCCTCTTCTCTGCCGAATGTGCAGAGCTTACACTGCCAGACCGGGCAGCTCCTTTCCGTTATAGATAGTAAACCCTACAACGACTGAAGAGTCAAGGTTTTATTACAATAAAGCGGCCCGGTCGTGACAAAAGGTCAGCACAGCCGAACCACCATGAATTTATTTAAGGTTTTTGTTTGTTCAATAGATAAGGCACAAACACATCATAAAACTTTTCACTTCACTCTGCATGAAATTGTGCCCTTCTCTTCCAGTTTGTTTCATCTTCAATGCTCACATCATTTTCAAAGCATACCTGCCTTTCTGTTTTCTCCTAAAACAGTTTCAAGACAAAAGAAAAACGCTTCAGAATTTCTTCTGAAGCGTTTTTTGTTCAAGTCGGCGACTACCTATTTTCACGCGCCGTTTCCAGCGAACTATCTTCGGCACAAGTGAGCTTAACTTCTGTGTTCGGAATGGGAACAGGTGGAACCTCACCGTCATCGACACCGACCGATCTGACTGAACCAGTATAACATGTTTGTCGTACTTTGTCCAGTATTTCTTAGAAGGACGTGCCTTCAAAACTGAATAATCACTGCTTACATTTTTTCGTTGACTCTAAAAGTCTCAAGCGAATTGTGGTCAAGCCCTCGACCTATTAGTACACGCTTGCTGAATGGATCACTCCACTTACACATCGTGCCTATCAACCTTGTAGTCTTCAAGGGGTCTTACTTGTTTGAAACAATGGGATATCTTATCTTTGGGTCGGCTTCACGCTTAGATGCTTTCAGCGTTTATCCGATCCGTACATAGTTGCCCAGCTATGCTCTTGGCAGAACAACTGGTGCGCCAGAGGTACGTCCGCTCCGGTCCTCTCGTACTAGGAACAGCTCCCATCAAATATCCTGCGCCCACGACAGATAGGGACCGAACTGTCTCACGACGTTCTGAACCCAGCTCGCGTACCGCTTTAATTGGCGAACAGCCAAACCCTTGGGACCGAATACAGCCCCAGGATGCGATGAGCCGACATCGAGGTGCCAAACCTCCCCGTCGATGTGGACTCTTGGGGGAGATCAGCCTGTTATCCCCAGGGTAACTTTTATCCGTTGAGCGATGGCATTTCCACTCACATACCACCGGATCACTAACTCCAACTTTCGTTACTGCTCGACCCGTCAGTCTCGCAGTTAGGCTCGCTTCTGCGTTTGCACTCTTTTGCTTGATTTCCGTTCAAGCTGAGCGAACCTTTGAACGCCTCCGTTACTCTTTAGGAGGCGACCGCCCCAGTCAAACTGCCCACCTAACAATGTCCCCCGCCTTGATTCAAAGGCGCAGGTTAGAATTCCAATATCGCAAGGATGGTATCCCAACGGCCACTCCACAAGCGCCAAAGCACCTGCTTCCCAGTGTCCCATCTATCCTGTGCATGCAACATCGAAACCCAATATTAGGCTACAGTAAAGCTCCATGGGGTCTTTCCGTCTTGTCGCGGGTAACCGGCATCTTCACCGGTACTACAATTTCGCCGGGCGGGCTGTTGAGACAGTGCCCAAATCATTACGCCTTTCATGCGGGTCAGAACTTACCTGACAAGGAATTTCGCTACCTTAGGACCGTTATAGTTACGGCCGCCGTTCACTGGGGCTTCGATTCAATGCTTGCACATCTCCTCTTAACCTTCCAGCACCGGGCAGGCGTCAGCTCGTATACGTCATCTTTCGATTTAGCACAAACCTGTGTTTTTGGTAAACAGTTGCTTGGGCCGATTCTCTGCGGCTGCATTGCTGCAGCACCCCTTCTCCCGAAGTTACGGGGTCAATTTGCCGAGTTCCTTAACAACCCTTCTCCCGTTGGCCTTAGAATCTTCTTCCTACCTACCTGTGTCGGTTTGCGGTACGGGCACCGCAGAAATACACACAGCTTTTCTCGCCATCTTCCATCCCGGACTTCGGTACTAATTTCCCTCGATCGCTACCGGAACCAACACCCGGCTCCGAGACTTCATATGTGTCCCTGTGCTTAACTCTTTTGGTGGTGACGGAATCTCTACCGTCTGTGCATCGGCTACGCCGTTAGGCCTCACCTTAGCTCCCGACTGACCTGGAGCGGACGAACCTTCCTCCAGAAACCTGAGGCTTTCGGCCATGCAGATTCTCACTGCATTCGCGCTACTCATTCCGGCATTCTCACTTCTATACACTCCACAGCCGCTTGCGCTACTGTTTCACCGCGTATACAACGCTCCCCTACCCAGCATGTAAACATGCTGCCTAAGCTTCGGTGTCAGGTTTAGCCCCGTTAAATTCTCCGCGCAAAGACGCTCGACCAGTGAGCTATTACGCACTCTTTGAATGAGTGGCTGCTTCTGAGCCAACATCCTGGTTGTCTACGTATCTTCACATCGTTTTCCACTTAACCTGACTTTGGGACCTTAGCTGTAGATCTGGGCTGTTTCCCTTTTGACAATGACATTTATCTGACACTGTCTGACTCCCAAGCATCAATACTCTGGCATTCTGAGTTTGATAAGCTTCGCTAACCTCTCGGCCGCTAGGCTATTCAGTGCTTTACCTCCAGGTATCTAACTTGAGGCTAGTCCTAAAACTATTTCGGGGAGAACCAGCTATCTCCGGGTTCGATTGGAATTTCTCCGCTACCCACAGTTCATCCGCCGCCTTTTCAACGGAGGTCGGTTCGGTCCTCCATGGAATTTTACTTCCACTTCAACCTGACCATGGGTAGGTCACCCGGTTTCGGGCCCATTATATGCAACTTAACGCCCTTTTCAAACTCGCTTTCGCTTCGGCTCCAGACCTTAAGTCCTTAACCTTGCTGCATACAATCGCTCGCCGGACCGTTCTACAAAAAGTACCCTATCACGCATTGACGCGCTCTAGGTGCTTGTAGGCACAGGGTTTCAGGTTCTTTTTCACTCCCCTCCCGGGGTGCTTTTCACCTTTCCTTCACAGTACTATACGCTATCGGTCACTGGGTAGTATTTAGGGTTGGAGGGTGGTCCCCCCATATTCCGACCAGGTTTCACGTGTCTGGCCGTACTCTGGATTCTGCGCAGCTCTCTCCGTTTTCACCTACGTGGTTCTCACACTCTCTGACCGGCCTTCCCATGCCGTTCGGTTAACAGATTAAGTCCTAAAAGCAGTCCGTACCCCGAAAGTATTTCTACTCTCGGTTTGCCCTCTTCCGCGTTCGCTCGCCACTACTTACGGAATCTCGTTTGATGTCTCTTCCTCGCCCTACTTAGATGTTTCAGTTCAGGCGGTTCCCTCGATATACCTATTTTGAAGTTCAGTATAACGTACCTGAGTATGAACCCAGGTGAGTTTCCTCATTCAGAAATCTCCGGATCAATGCTTATTTGCAGCTCCCCGAAGCTTATCGCAGCTTATCACGTCTTTCATCGGCTCCCAGTGCCAAGGCATTCGCCCTGCGCCCTTGTTCGCTTGACCTTTCAAACGTTCTCTTGGAACATTTGGTATCCTCTTGATTCTCTCTTGCCAACGAAGATTATTGTTACCCTTCCTTTTGAAATTGTAATATTTCTTAAAAAGAACTTACTATAATCTTTGTTTCGCAGTTATTATTCAGTTTTCAAGGTACGTCTTTGAGTGTCCTTTTCAGGGCCCTCAAAATCGAACAATATCTACTCTTCTCGTTTGTTACCTGTCCGAAAGATCTCCATCTTCGATGTCGCTCTTTCGCCTGACTCCTTAGAAAGGAGGTGATCCAGCCGCAGGTTCTCCTACGGCTACCTTGTTACGACTTCACCCCAATCACCAGTTTTACCTTCGGCGGCGTCCTCCTTGCGGTTAGACTACCGACTTCGGGTCCCCCCGGCTCTCATGGTGTGACGGGCGGTGTGTACAAGGCCCGGGAACGTATTCACCGTGGCATGCTGATCCACGATTACTAGCAATTCCGACTTCGTGCAGGCGAGTTGCAGCCTGCAGTCCGAACTGGGACGTTGTTTCTGAGTTTTGCTCCACCTCGCGGTCTTGCTTCTCTTTGTTTAACGCCATTGTAGTACGTGTGTAGCCCAAGTCATAAAGGGCATGATGATTTGACGTCATCCCCACCTTCCTCCGTTTTGTCAACGGCAGTCTGGCCAGAGTCCTCTTGCGTAGTAACTGACCATAAGGGTTGCGCTCGTTGCGGGACTTAACCCAACATCTCACGACACGAGCTGACGACAACCATGCACCACCTGTCTCCTTGCTCCGAAGAGAAAACATATTTCTATGCCTGTCAAGGGATGTCAAGACTTGGTAAGGTTCTTCGCGTTGCGTCGAATTAAACCACATACTCCACTGCTTGTGCGGGCCCCCGTCAATTCCTTTGAGTTTCAACCTTGCGGTCGTACTCCCCAGGTGGATTACTTATTGTGTTAACTGCGGCACTGAAGGGGTCAATCCTCCAACACCTAGTAATCATCGTTTACGGTGTGGACTACCAGGGTATCTAATCCTGTTTGCTACCCACACTTTCGAGCCTCAGCGTCAGTTGGTGCCCAGTAGGCCGCCTTCGCCACTGGTGTTCCTCCCGATATCTACGCATTCCACCGCTACACCGGGAATTCCGCCTACCTCTGCACTACTCAAGAAAAACAGTTTTGAAAGCAGTTTATGGGTTGAGCCCATAGATTTCACTTCCAACTTGTCTTCCCGCCTGCGCTCCCTTTACACCCAGTAATTCCGGACAACGCTTGTGACCTACGTTTTACCGCGGCTGCTGGCACGTAGTTAGCCGTCACTTCCTTGTTGGGTACCGTCATTATCTTCCCCAACAACAGGAGTTTACAATCCGAAGACCTTCTTCCTCCACGCGGCGTCGCTGCATCAGGGTTTCCCCCATTGTGCAATATTCCCCACTGCTGCCTCCCGTAGGAGTCTGGGCCGTGTCTCAGTCCCAATGTGGCCGTTCAACCTCTCAGTCCGGCTACCGATCGTCGCCTTGGTGGGCCGTTACCTCACCAACTAGCTAATCGGACGCGAGGCCATCTCAAAGCGGATTACTCCTTTTCCCTCTGTGCCATGCGGCACCGTGGGCTTATGCGGTATTAGCAGTCGTTTCCAACTGTTGTCCCCCTCTTTGAGGCAGGTTCCTCACGCGTTACTCACCCGTTCGCCACTCGCTCGAGAAAGCAAGCTCTCTCTCGCTCGTTCGACTTGCATGTGTTAGGCGCGCCGCCAGCGTTCGTCCTGAGCCAGGATCAAACTCTTTATAAATGATATTTATCACTTCTAAAGTGTTAAATCTTGTTCGCTCAGCACGCAATCGCTTGCGTCCTGTGTGAATTACTTTTGGAATTGTTTTTAGTGTTTTTCCAAACACTTAAAAGGTTCCTTACAAGTTTTTCGATATTGTTCAATTTTCAAGGTCCTGTAGCGCCTCAGCCTTGCGGCTGACGACCTGTTCATTTTACCACCGAAGTGGTTTTTTGTCAAGCCTTATTTTTAGAAGCTTTTGAACTTTCTGAACTTGGAGCACTTCAAACATCTCAGTGTCAACTGGTGTTTTCAGCGTCTATTGGTTCTTTTCAAGGGCTTCCTGCTGAGGTTTTGGAAGTCATTCTTTTGCCTCAGCGCTTGGCGCTCAAGTATAATACCACACCCCCGCCTCCTTGTCAACACTTTTTGACAACTTTTTTCATCTTTTTTCTTGCGCTGCTGAAAAACGTTCATTTTCTTGTATTCAACGTTCTCTTTTTACGCAAAAAAGCCGCCTGCACATTCCTGCACAGACGGCCTTATATTACTTCTATAATAGAGTTAGCGGATCTCGATGCCCAGCTTGAACTTCAGGTTGCCGAGGATCTTCTTGACCACGCGCTCCACTTCCTCAGTGGAAACTTCCTTTTTCGGATCGGACAGAGACAGGGTGAACGCCATGCTCTTTTTGCCCTCGCCGAGATTTGCGCCGCGGTAGATATCGAACAGCTTGATCTCACCCACCAGAGGGCTGGCCTTCTTGATGGTCTCTTCGATCTCGCCGCAGGTGGTCTTTTCATCGCAGACCAGTGCCAGATCACGCTTGACAGCAGCGTAGGGACTGAGCGGCTGATAGCGCAGCTCGCCGTCCACGCAGGACATCAGAGCCTCGTAATCCAGCTCGCCCAGATAAATATTCTGGCTATCCTTCTGATCCTTTGCAATTTCCAGCTCGCCGTTGATCTCGTTGGACAGCTTGCCAAACACACCCAGACGCTTGTCACCACAGTAAACAGCGGCGCTGATGCCGGGGTGCAGCCACGGGGTGGTCTCGCGCTTGTAGTCAAAGCTCAGGCCAAAGCCAGCTGCCAGTGCTTCCAGTGCACCCTTAACGGTGAAGAAATCTTCTTCAGGGCCGAATGCGCCGATGCACAGGGTCTGGCGCTCGTGCGGATGCTCGTTGATGGGCAGTTCCTTGGCAAGATACACCGGTGCCATCTCGAACAGACGGCCTTCTGTGTTGCCCTTCTTGAGATTGTCCACAATGACATTCAGCATGGAGGGAGCCAGCAGGGTGCGCATGATGGACAAATTCTCGCTGATGGGGTTCAGGATGCGGATGGCCTTGCGGGCTTCATCATCCGCCGGGATGTGCAGCATATCCAGTTCTGCGTTGGAGTAGAAGGCCAGCGTGGAGGCCTCATAGAAGCCCTGTGCGGCCAGCAGACGCTTGGTCTTGAGCTGCTGCTTCTGGTCATAGTTCAGACCGCCGTTTGTAACGGAGGCAGTGTTCAGGAAGGTGGGCACAATGTGGTCGTAGCCGTACTCACGGATGACCTCCTCGGCCAGATCCGGGAAGCCCTCCACGTCCTCGCGGTACAGGGGTGCGGACACATCCCAGCTGCCATCGGCCTGTACATCCACCGTGAACTCCAGACGCTGCAGAATGTCGATCATGGTCTGATCCGGCACGGTGATACCCAGCACGCCGCAGATCTTAGCCGGAGTGGTAACGATGTGCTTGCGCTCCATCGGGCGGCCATCGGTCAGGTCATATTCCAGTGTGGTGATGTCGCCGCAGTCCAGCTCCTGGATCAGGTGCAGGGCACGGGCAAGGCCCAGTTCAGGAGAGTGACGGTCCACGCCCTTCTCGTAGCGGGCAGAAGAGTCGCTGTTCTGGCCCAATGCGCGGCTGGTCTTACGCACACAGTCGCGGGCGAAGGTGGCACACTCAAACAGCAGGCTGGTGGTGTTCTCATCCATGCCGGAGTTTGCGCCGCCCATGATGCCGGCAAGTGCCACCGGCTTTTCGGCATCGCAGATGACCAGATTGTTGGGGTTCAGAGTGAACTCCTTCTCATCCAGCGTGACGATCTTTTCGCCCGCATGGGCGCGGCGCACATCGATAGTGCGGCCGGCGACCTTGTTCAGGTCAAAGGCGTGCATGGGCTGACCCATTTCCAGCAGGGTGTGGTTGGTAATATCCACCACATTGCTGATGGAGCGCAGGCCGCACAGAGCCAGATGGCGCTTCATCCAGCGGGGAGACTCGCCCATGCGGATGTTGCGCACATAGTGTGCCATATAGCGGGGGCACAGGTCCGGAGCCTCCACCTTGACGGTGATGGGCGCATCCGGCTCGCAGACAGTCTTGTAGTCCATGGCGGGCATGTGCAGGGGCTTGCCCAGAACGGCAGCCACCTCACGGGCGATGCCCAGAACGGACTGGCAGTCCGGGCGGTTCGCGGTGATGGAGATATCAAAGATATAGTCGTCCAGACCCACCACGGGGGCAATGTCGGTGCCGGGGACAGAATCCTCGGGCAGGATGAGCAGGCCGTAGACCTCAGAGCCCGGGAACAGATCGTCGTTCAGGCCCAGCTCTTCGCCGGAGCACAGCATACCGTTGGACTCCACGCCCTGCATCTTGCGGGCCTTGATCTTGATGCCGCCGGGCAGGGTGGAGCCATCCAGAGCAGCGGGCACGCAGTCGCCCAGCTTCATGTTGGTGGCACCGGTGCTGATGCGGATGTCGTGGCCGTAGTCGCCGCAGTCCACCACACACTTGGTCAGGTGGGTGCCCTCCTGCTTTTCCATCTCCACGATCTTGCCGACGACCACCTTGCTGATGCCTGCATCCAGCGGGATCAGCTCTTCGACCTCAAAGCCGCAGGAGAAGAGCTGATCCTCCAGTTCCTGCGCAGTAACGTCGATATCTACAAATTCTTTTAACCAGCTGAAAGGTACTTTCATTGTCTCTTCTCTCCCCTCTTATTCGTGGAACTGCTTGAGGAACTGCAGGTTGTTCTCGAACATCAGGCCGATGTTGTTGATGCCATACTTCAGCATGGCGATACGCTCGATGCCGATGCCGAAGGCGAAGCCGGAATACTCGTCCGGGTCGATATTGCAGTTCTCCAGCACCTTGCGGTTGACGACACCGCCGCCCAGCACCTCGATCCAGCCGGTGTGCTTGCACAGCGGGCAGCCCTTGCCGTGGCACTCAAAGCAGCTCACGTCCACCTCCACGCTGGGCTCGGTGAACGGGAAGTAGGAGGGACGCAGGCGGGTGCGAGTGTCAGCGCCGAACAGCTTCTGCACGAAGGTATTCAGTGCGCCCTGCAGGTCGCCCAGCGTGATGCCCTTATCCACCACCAGACCTTCCATCTGGTGGAACATGGGGCTGTGGGTAGCGTCCGAGTCGGAGCGGAACACACGGCCGGGCATCAGGATCTTGATGGGCGGCTTCTGAACGTCCATGGTGCGGATCTGGCCGCCGGAAGTCTGGGTACGCAGCAGGAACTCATCGGACAGGTAGAAGGTGTCCTGCATGTCGCGTGCCGGGTGATCCTTGGGCACGTTCAGGCGGGTAAAGTTGTGGTCATCGTCCTCGATCTCCGGGAAGGTACCCACCGAAAAGCCCATGCCGGAGAACACGTCGATGATCTGGTTGGTGATCAGGGTCAGCGGGTGCAGGCCGCCCACAGAGCGGGTCTTGGCGGGCAGGGTGATATCCACCGTCTCCGCAGCATTGCGGGCAGCAAGCTCTGCCTGCTTCACCTGTTCTGCAGCAGCGTCGTAATCTGCCTGAACCTTTGCCTTGAGTTCATTGATGATCTTGCCCATAGCGGGGCGCTCTTCCGGCGCAACGGTGCGCAGGTTCTTCATCAGGGCAGGGATCTTGCCGTTTTTGCTGAGGTACTCCTGCCAGAAGGAGGCCAGCGTTTCCTTGCCGGACACCTGACCAAGGCTTTCAGCGGCCTGTTTTGCCAGCTCGTCGATCATTGCTTGCATGGATGTTCTCTCCTTTATTCTTCGTGTTGATGAGCGGAGTGCAACAAAAAAGCTCCGTCCCCTGCCCGATTTCTCAGGCAAAAGGGACGAAGCTGTTGATTCTTAGCTCCGCGGTACCACCCGGTTTCCACCCGTGCACAGATGCCGGGCGGCTCTCAGAACGCCGTAACGGGGCGTGGCCGTTCTGTACTACTGCTGTTTCGCACAGACCGCTCAGGAGCGAACTTCAGCACAGATACACCCGGAAGCCCTCTCAGCCGGTGAAGCTTCTCTCTTTGCCGTGTACGCCATACCTACTCTCTCCGTCGCTGCGTTTGGGAGTATTCAGGTTTTATAACCAAGAGCTATGTTACCACATTTCGGGACAGTTTGCAAGGGCTGTGCAGTCACTTTCCGCAAAAGTCGCGTTCGTTGGAGGTTTTTTCACAAAGCCGCAGCCATTATGAATCGTTTATGTCATCCATTATGAGCTGAAACAATTCTCCCAGGTCAATTAGTGGCGCAAACTCTTTATCAACTTTGTAATCATCTGAAATTTTTACCACGACCACACCGTCGATCTGCTGGATATATCCTTCCTGCGGATAGACTGGCATCTGTTCCAGCTCTGTTCTGCTGTACAGTTCCCCGTACTGTTCCACCGAGCAATGCTTGAGTTTTGCCGGAGTAATATCCCTGAAAACCGCTTTCCAAGACGCTCTGGCCGAGTAATCGTTCAGCCAGAAGCGGCCCATCTGCGCATACGGATTTGCATAGAGGTAATACTCCCTCTTCATAAAACTGGAGTTCGAGCTGGGTCTGCCCACAAACAGTACCGGCAGCTGCTCGTTATCGTCAAAATATCCGCTGCTCATCAGGTCGTCCGCGATGTGATTCGACATGCTCTTGAGTGTTTTCCTTCCCTCATACATAGCTTCCTGATCGATCACGGCAGAGCAGATATTGCCATAGACGACCAAAACCGCAAGTACTACAGCCCCTGTCCGGGCAGCACGTACATACTTTTTTACCATAGGCTGATTTGTGCGCGTCCCTTCAAGCAGCAGCAGACATACCGGCACGAACAGATTCAATCCTTCGCCCATCTGCAAAAGCCAGACCGCCTCGCTTGTGATCAGCATGATGGCATTGCACATGATGGGCAAAACGATCAGCGTTGCCACTCCCAGAAGGATATATTCCCAATTTTTCCGGTGAAGCATTTTTCTGAAGCGGTTCAGCAGTCCGATGCTCAGCGCCAGAAATACCAAAACGAAAAAGCCCACCGGCTGCAGAATGTTATGCCGATAGTAATTCTGAAAAAAGTAAGCTCCAAACAGTTGGTAGGTCTCTGCAATGGCATTGGGCAGATTTTTCAGTATAGAAAGTACCGAAACATCCGCTCCTCCATTATAACTTGCCATCTGCCATCCACATGCCCATACGATCAGCTTTGTGAGCAGGAAATACAAAACCATTCCTGCAGCTGCGCTGCAAAGACTTCTTCCAATGTGGGCATGGACCTTTTCTCTGTCCACATTGCGGAACAGAAGCAGCAGAAGATATGTCAGCAGGAGCAGACAAAAGTTATCAAGGCTCGTCTGATAGCACGCAAGGCTCATGACCAGAAGCAGTGCTCCCTGTACGACCGCTTTTCTAAAATCTGCGGCACGAACCACACGCTCTGCCGCCAGAACGGAAAACAAAAATGAGCAGCCAAACACCGGCGACTGAAACCGATATGACAGCTGTATTCCAGTGACCGTGCTGGCCAGAACAGCCATACCCGCCAGATAGGTCACGACAGAATCCTTCTCTGTAAAAAACTTCCGAAGCAGGGTAACAGCCAGCGCCGACATGGAAAGCATCAGCAATGAATTGAAAGGTTCCGTCTGGATGCCAAACCGCAGCGCATCGATCACCGGCCAGAGCCATCGGCCCGTGACTACCTGCCAATAGCCGCCGAAGAACCATGTATTGTTCCACAATCCGTCAAATGTATTGGTCAGCCGCTGGCTGATCAGCAGGAAAAACACTACCGCCGAAAACAGCAGCATCACCAGAAAATATCTTAGATCCGATATATCCAGCCCAAGGTCGTCCGGTTTCTGTACATCGATTTTTTCTTTCATCGTTATTTTCTCCATCTGTCCCGTTTTATGTTCTCAGGCTCATTTGTTATTCATCGATCAGATAATCCTCTGAAATTTTGATCACATATACGCCGTCCATTTCCTGCATGGAGCCTTTCTCAGGGAATGTCGGCATTCGTTTGATTTCTTCTGTCCGGATCAGTTCGTCATATACCTCATCACTGCACAGCTCCAGCTGCATCGGTGTGAGGTCACGAAACACCGCATTCCATGAGTAGCGCATTGTGGCGGCATTTTCTTTTTCGAAAAGGCCCACCTGTGCGTAGTCGTTTGCATCCCAGTAGATAACATGTGTCCGGAACAGTGGGCTTGCACTGGGGCGGCCTACCAGCATCACTGGCAGTTTTTCCGGCAAATCATAATAGCCCTCTGCCACCAGCTCACCGGCCACAAGGTCCGCGATTTGTTTTGTTGCCTTGCGTCCCTCATACATCGCCTGCTGATCGACCGCCGACATGAATACGCTCCCGTAAACGACAGCAGCCGCCGTAAGCAGGATCAGTGCTTTTTCTGCTTTATTCCAGCATTTGCGGAACGCATCACAGGCTGTTTTTCCTCCCGGCTGCTGTCCAATAGCCAGAAACAGACCGGCAGGAACAAGGCCAGACCTCCGGACATGGGAATATAAAACGACGCCTGCGAGGTTGCCACCATAAATACCGTGCACATCATGGGCAGCACCAGCAGCGCTGCTGTGCCATAGAAAGTGTTTTCCCAATCTTTCCGGCGTATGAGCCGAACCAGTCTGCACGCAAGCGCGGCACCCACCACACAAAAAATCAAAGCAAATACAACTGCAGTTTCCTGCAGCATATTGTGTTTTACAAGGGTACCAAAGAAATACCGATAAAAAAGCTCATAGCACTTTTCAACGCTGGAAGGAAGATTTTTCAGAATTCCAGACACTGAAATATCTGCGCCACCCTGGTAATCGGCCATCGCCGTTCCCGTCGCCCACAGTGTAATCTTTAAGATCAGCAGATACAGCACTGCGCCGGATGCAGCACTTGCCAGGCTTTTGCAAATATATTCCCGAATCTTTTGTTTTTCTCCATTCTGGAAAAGTAGTAGGAGAAAATAGGCCAGCAGCACCAGACAGAAACAGGCAAGGTTCGTCTGGTACAGGCCAAGGCTCAGTGCCAAAAGCACCGCTGCCGGCACAATGCTGCTTACGGCTGATTTTCCCCGGATCACGTGCTCTGTAGCCAGCATTGCAAAGAAAAACGAAAATCCGTACTCCGGTGCAATGAAGTGAAACGAAAGATAGCACCCGACCACAACATTGGAAACATAGCATAAACCTGCGAGCCAGTCAATGCAGGATGTTCTCATCCATGCCGGTTTGAAGAGCATATGAAGCCTGGTGACTCCAAGAGAAACCAGCACCAAGCACACCACCGCATTGATGGGTTCTAGCTGCAGACTGAAACGCAGAAAACTGGTCACCAGCCAGAACCATCGTCCGTTGGAAAGCTCCCATGCTCCCGCCATGTACTCAGCCGTTGTCCACAGACCATCCACTGTGTTCGTCAGCTTCAAGCTGATCAGCGGAAAATAGACCATCACCGCAAAACCCAGCATCACACAGAAATATTTCTTATCCAACTCCCGCAGCCAGTGTCTGATATCTGCTTTTATTTTTACAAACATGATATTCCTCTCCATCCATAAACTTCTGCTTTTCAGTATATCAAACTCTTCCACATGGTTCAATAAAAAATTCCCTGCCGGGCAGTCGGCAGAGGATCTTGCGTATTTTTCCAGAGTGCTTTATTTTGCCACGATTTCTGCAGCCAGAGCATCCATCTGGGCTTCTGCGGCGGCATTGGCGGCAGAACGGATGGTGACCACATTCTCACAGACCGTGATGTTCTTCATGCTTTCCAGCTCGGCGCGCATGAGCTTTGCGGCCATAGGTGCCCATGTGCCATTCTCCATCAGACCCACCGTGCGGTTCTGGAAGCTCTTGGTCTTGAGGTGGGTCAGCAGATTTTCCATCGGCGGGAAGAGGAAGCCGTCGTAGGTGGCGCAGGCCAGCACGATCTTTCCGCAGCGGAAGGCTTCGGTGACAGCATAGGACACATCGGTGCGGGTCAGGTCCACCTCCACGACCTTTGCGCCCTTTGCACGCAGCTTTTCTGCCATGAGGTGGGCTGCTGCACGGGTGTGGCCGTGGATGGAAGCACTTGCCACAAGGATCTTTTCCGGCTCCTCGGGCTTGTAGCTGGACCAGATGTCGTAGTAGTTCAGGTACTTGCCCAGATCTCCGGTCAGCACCGGGCCGTGCAGCGGGCAAATGGTCTGGATGTCCAGAGCCGCGGCCTTTTTCAGCAGCGCCTGCACCTGCGGGCCGTATTTCCCCACGATGTTCAGGTAGTAGCGGCGGGCTTCGCTGGCCCAGTCGGCCTTTTCGTCAAACTTTGCCACAGCGCCAAAGCGACCGAAGCCATCCGCGGAGAACAGCACCTTTTCGGTGGATTCATAGCTGACCATGACCTCCGGCCAGTGCACCATGGGGGCAAACACAAAGGTCAGGGTGTGGGTGCCAAGGCTCAGGCTCTCGCCGTCCTTCACCACCACGCGGCGCTCCTTTGCCACAGCATCAGCACCAAAGAACTGATCCATATACAGGAAAGTCTTGGCGTTGCCCACCACCTGCATCTCAGGATAGAGTGCCGCCAGCTTTGCAATGTTGGCACCGTGGTCCGGCTCCATGTGGGAGACCACCAGATAATCCGGCTTACGGCCTGCCAGAGCTTCGGTCAGGTTTTCCAGCCACGGCTCGGTAGCGCGGGCATCCACCGTGTCCAGAACGGCGGTCTTTTCGTCCAGAATGACATAGGAATTATAGCTCACGCCGGTGGGCACCGGATACTGGCTCTCGAAGAGGTCGATGGTGGTATCATCCACGCCAACGCCCAAAATGGCTTCACTGATCTTGTTTACGCTCATAATGCTCGGTCTCCTTATTTATATTTTTATGCAGTGCCGCGTTTCTGCGGCGGTTGTTTCTGAGAACAGTTCCTATCATACCACATCGTCAGAAAAATCGCAAGGGATAACGTGGGAATATTCTGCACATCAGAGCTCTTCCCCATTCTCCGGCAGACGTGCCG
Source organism: Faecalibacterium taiwanense (assembly GCF_036632915.2). Taxonomy (NCBI): domain Bacteria; kingdom Bacillati; phylum Bacillota; class Clostridia; order Eubacteriales; family Oscillospiraceae; genus Faecalibacterium; species Faecalibacterium taiwanense. Next base: position 1,893,714 of record NZ_CP155552.1, read on the forward strand.
CCACCGGTTTGCCCGGCTCAGCATCCAGTTCCAGCAGAGCGGCAGCAGCGCTTTCGTCCATGGTCTGCACCGCGCGCAGCTTGCGGCTGATGGCACGGCTGCGCACGCCAATGAGATTATCCAGCTCTTCGTCGGTCTGGCGCAGGCGCTGCTGCATCTTGGAAAGTCCCTGCCCGAACTTGTCAAATTCGGTCTTCACCGCACCCAGCAGCTGCCATACCTCACCGGAGCGCTTCTGGATGGCAAGGGTCTTGAAGCCCATCTGCAGGCTGTTGAGCAGCGCTGCCATGGTGCTGGGGCCTGCAATGTTCACCTGATAGTCCCGCTGCAGCACTTCCAGCAGGCCCGCGTTCACCACCTCGGCATACAAACCCTCGAAGGGCAGGAACAGGATGCCGAACGCCGTGGTGTAGGGCGGCTCCACATATTTTTCCCGGATGTCCTTGGCCTCGGCCCGCAGCACCAGCTCCAGTGCGTGGCGGGCGTTCTCCACGGCCTGTGCGTCGCCGGATGCCTGCGCATCCTGTAAATGGGCATAGGTGTCGCCGGGGAACTTGGAGTCGATGGGCAGCCACACCGTGCCGCCGTCCGCGCCGGGCATCCGGATGGCGTACTCCACCCGCTGGGTGCTGCCCGGAATGGTGGCCACGTTGGTGTCGTACTGTTCCGGGGCAAGGATCTCTTCCAGAATGGCTCCCAGCTGGATCTCACCCAGAATACCGCGGGTCTTCACACCGGAAAGCACCTGTTTCAGCCCGCCCACATCAGCGGCAAGGTTCTGCATTTCGCCAAGACCCTTGTACACCTGTTCCAGCTGGTCGTTCACCGCCTTGAAGCTTTCGGTCACCCGCTTCTGCAATGCATCCTGCAGCTGTTCGTCCACCGTATGGCGGATCTCGTCCAGCTTCTGGGCGTTCTGGGCCTGCAGGGCAGTCATGCCCTCGGCAAGGGTGCGGCGCATCTCTTCCAGCTTGCGGGCGTTGGAGGCTTCCAGCCCCTGCAGGCGCTGCTCCATGGTCTGCTGCTGAGTGCCCTGCCCTGCGGCAAGGGCGGTGCTCATGCTCTGCACCGAGGCCTGCAGCGTTTCACTGATGTGGCCCATAGCGGCAAGGTTCTGCTGCGCCATCTCTGCCAGCTTCGCGTCCATCTGGCGGTTCTGCGCTTCCAGCTGCTGACGCAGCCATTCCTTCCGTTCTGCATCGTCCCGGTTTGCGGCAGGCTTTGCCGAGCGGTACAGCAGCAGGGCCATCATCAGGCAGATGGCCACCAGAAGCACCGTGTAAAGAAACGCTAAAAATTCCATAATGTCTCCTATTGCAAAATCCGGGCTGTGCAGCTGCAAAGCCCGGATCTGCGTACTTTATATTATTTTGTCTGTTCTTCCCAGAAGGCAGCGGCTTCGTCCAGCCAGCCATCCGCAGCCGTGCCGCGGCCAAGGCCGATGCCATGGGCTGCGTGGTCATATACCACTTCTTTGTAAGGTACGCCATGCGCGGCCATTGCCTTGCTGAGGGCCGGCCCCTGCAGCGGCCAGCACAGCAGGTTCAAGGTCAGGTCATCCCTGCCATACCAGAAGTACACCGGCGGATAGTCCTCTGTGATCAGGTCGGCAAGGCTGTATTCATAGTAGAACCGGCCGCACACAAAGGGGTCGATGCCCACACGGTAGATCGGTGTGATCTCGGAAAACTGCACGATGGGATACGCCAGGATCACTGCGCCGGGCTTGGGCAGGCCATAGTTTTTATAGCCCAGAGCGTCCGATGCAAACAGGCCCGCCAGATGTCCGCCGGAAGAATAGCCGATCAGGGCGTAGCTTTCCGTCTGCACGCCGAACTGCTGTGCGTGGCCGATGATGTACTTCACCGCCCGTGCAATGTCCTCTATGGGTCCGTTGTTGTCGTTATCCGGGTAGGCGCGGTAGCGCATCACGAACACCGCATAGCCTTTCTGGTGCAGCTGGTAAGCTGTGGAGATGCACTCCTTTAACTCTGCCGTGCGGTTTAGGATGTTGCCGGAGAGCACCAGCGCATACTTTGCATCCGGCGTGCTGGCCGGGTAGTAATAGAACTCCGCATTGTTGCGGGAGCTGTCCTCGGCGATCTCCTGCTCCGAGTAGAGCTTATAGGTGATCTGCACGCCCGCATTGTAATTGCGGATGAGCAGGTTCAGACCATCGGCACAATCCTGTGCCACATGGCTGCTCACATATTTTTCCAGCGTCTGGTCATTGCACCAGTCCTCGGTGCCGGGCAGGTTCTGCTCCTTGGAATAGGTCCAAACGCCTGCGCCAAGGATGCTGGGGTTCGAGCGGATCTCGCCCATGGTGGTCTGCGGCGTGATATCCGGCTCGCCATACTCTGCTGCAAATGCGGGCAGCGCCATCATCAGCAGCAGACAGATACAGGCTGCTGCGGTGCATATCCTGTGTTTCAACTCAACATCTCCTTTTCAGCCGACCTGTTCCTCCCAGAAGGCAACTGCTTCATTCAGCCAGCCCTCCGCATCGGTGCCCTTGCCTGCGGCCACTGCATGGGGAGCATCATCATACACATGGTAGATATGCGTCACATGGTTGCGGGCCAGTGCCTTTTCCAGCACAGGCCCCTGCGCCGACCAGCACATGGTCATAAGGGTCATGTCGTTTTTGCCGTACCAGTGATAGGTAGGCGGGTAATCCGGTGTGATGTAATCAGACAATGTCATTTTATAATACCGCTGCTTGCACACGCCGGGGTCCAGCAGGATATTATAGACCGGTTTGAACTCCAGGAAGGTGTTTACCGGGTAGCCCAGCAGCATGGCACCGGGCTTTGGCAGGCCGTAATTTTTGTAGCCCACCGCGTCGGTGCCGAACAGTCCGGCGATCTGCCCGCCTGAGGAATAACTTACAATGGCATAATCCTCCGCCTGCACGCCAAACTGTCCTGCATGTTCCGTGATGTATTGCACCGCGCGGACCACATCCTGCAGCGGCGCATTGTTGGAAGCCTTCATGCCGATGCGGTAGCGCAGCACGAACACCGGGTAGCCCATTTCGTGCAGGTTCCATGCAGTGGAAATGCCCTCGCGGATCTCCGCACTGACCACGATCGCATTACCGCCGATCACCAGCGCATATTTCTGGTTTGCCTGCGCCCCTTCTGCCGGCAGATAATACAGTTCCACACCGTCCCGGCTGGTATCCTGCGCGATCTCCTCCGCCGTATAAAGCGGGAAGGTCACCCGCTGCCCAGCGTTATAGGTGCGGATCAGATAGTTCAGTCCATCCGCCGCATCCTGTGCCGTCCAGTGATTGGAAAGGCAGCTCAGCGGCTGCGCGTCCCAGTACATCCGGTCCAGCACACGGTCCTGATCCAGCGAGTAGGTGTAGATGCCCGCACCCACAACGCTGGGGTTGGAGCGGATCTCTGCCATTTTGGTGCGCGGTGTGATGTTGGCCTGACCAAGCTCCTCCGCAAACGCCGGCTGTGCCAGCAGGATCATCAGGCCAATACCAAACATCACCGTGCGCAATCGATTTCTCACAGCAATCCCCCGTTTATCTCTTTATTTGCACTGTTTTTCCCAGAATGCCGTTGCCTGCCGGATCCAGCCGTCCGCATCGGTGTGGCGGCCCGGGCCAATGGCGTGGGGTGCGTTCTCGTACACATGGCACTCATAAACAGCCCCGCTCTCCCGGAGCTTGCGCTCCAGCAGCGGCCCCTGCTGGGAGTAGCACATGCGCTGCATATAAAGATCATTTTTGCCGTAGAAGAAATAGGTAGGGGTAAAGTTTTCGTTCACCACATCCGAAATATCGGTCCAGTAGTAACGCCAGCCAAGCACCAGCGGGTCAATGGCCAGCTGATATAGCGGCTTCACCTCAAAGAAATCGTTGATGGGGTAACCCAGCAGCAGCGCTGCAGGCTGTGGGAGGCCAAATGCCTTATAGCCGAACTTTTCGTTGTCTGAGCCGATCAGGCCCACGATGTGTCCGCCGGAAGAAAAGCCCATCAGCGCATAGTTTTCGCGCTGAACGCCAAACTGATCTGCATTTTCGGTCAGGTACTTTACGGCATTGGCAATATCGTACAGTGGCGCATTGTCGGATGCATTCAGGAAAGAGCGGTACCGCAGCACAAAAGCCGCATAGCCCAGCTCGTGCAGCTGGTTGGCAATGGATGCACCCTCGTTCAGCTCTGCGGTGGTGTTGCCGCCGTTGCCGGGCACCACGATGGCGTACTTTGCGTTGGCTGTTTTAGCCGGGAAATAATACAACTGCACCATGCCCAGAGAAGGATTTTCCGCAATTTCTTCCGGGGTATACACCTGCCATGTGATCTGTACGCCCCTGTTGTAGTTTTCGATCACAAGGTTCATGCCTTCGGCGGCATCCTCGGCAGCCGCGTAGCTTACATAGCCCTCAATGGGCGTATCATCGTACTGCGTGCTGCCCTCGATCCATTCGTTGCAGTAGGTGTAGTAGCCGGAGCCTTTGATGCTGGGGTTCTCCCGCAGCTCCTTCATGGTCGTCTTTGTTGTGATGTTCGGCTCGCCGTACTCTGCAGCAAATGCCGAAAGCGATACGCACGCCAGCATTCCCAGCGCGCACACCATCGTTCTGATCCACTTCATTTTGGGACATCCTCCATTCTGCAGCGGCGTATCCTGCCGTGCTTTTCTTTGTTATGATTTATTGTATCACAAACCTTCCGCTTGTCAAAGAAATTTCTGTGCAGTACGGCGCTTGTACCGCACCGCAAATTCTGCTATACTGGAGCCGGATATTTTTGAGAGTTGAGGGTGCGGAAAGCTATGCACTTTCCGTCGGGATCGAAATATGAGCAAAATCGAGATCCGGCCCATGGAGCCGGAAGACTGGAGCGCTGTTTCCAGAATTTATTTGGAGGGCATTGCTACAGAACATGCCACTTTTCAGACCACCTGTCCGCCGTATTCTGCGTGGGATGCTTCCCACGCAAAAGAATGCCGACTGGTACTGCTGGCCGACGGCGTGATCGCCGGGTGGACCCGCGCTGGTGCTACCGCGGCGTTGCCGAGGTGAGTATTTACGTGGGTGAGCAGTTCCGAGGCCATGGCCTTGGCTATCACCTGCTGACCGAGCTGTGCCATCAGGCAGAAAAGGCCGGCTACTGGACACTGCAGTCCACCGTGCTGCAGGACAACGCTGCCAGCCGCGCCCTGCACACAAAATGCGGCTTTCGCTTAGTGGGCCGCCGGGAACGCATTGCCCGCGACTGTCACGGCCGCTGGCTGGACACATTCTTAATGGAATACCGCGCTGCCGCCAATGAACCGGAAGGCTATAAAAAGCTGTAAGATACAAAAAGAACTCCGCGCCCTGTGAGGTGCGGAGTTCTTTTTTGTCCATTGATAAAATGATAAAGGTAAAAACAGGCTTACCACTCTTCGCCGTCGATGTCCACGCTGCCGTCCACCACGGCACCGGCACGGGAACGCTGGAACATGCTTTCCACCACGGCGCAGTACTTATCGGCCAGACAGACGATGACTGCTTCGCGGCAGGTGGGCACATGACGGAAGGTCAGCGGCCACATGTGGCTTGCAATGATGCTCTGTTCCTTTGTGGTAATGCTGAACACCCGCTTTGCATTGACGCAGGCATAGCCCGGATGGGAGAAGCCGTGCATCTCAAACAGGCGGCGCAGGCCGTGAAAGGTACCGGTGGTGTGCCAGTCGTACAGATAAAAATCATGCAGCAGGGCACCCACTGCCAGCGAGGTCTCGTCAGCGTGCAGATGCAGACGGCGGTTGAGCCAGAAGCTCACCAGCGCCACATTCTTGCAATGCTGGTAGGTGGTGACAGAGCCGTGCTGGATGTACTCCCGCATCCGCTGCACATCCGGGTGATGATCGTATTTTTCAACGATGGCATAAAGCTGTTCGCGCTCGATCTCAGAAAGCTGCATGCTGCAAAATTTCCTTTCGCTTTAAGGTGATGTTTTCAGGAGCGGAGCTGGACCGGATTGGAATTGCCGAAGTTCTCTGCACTGGAAGGGTTCTCCCGCTTGAGAGAAAGATCTACCAGATACTGCTTGCCGTCGCCCAGTTCTTCCAGCTGGGCCAGTTTTGCCTTTGCGGCGGCTTCGTCCGGGTACCACTGGATCAGGAAGAAATTTTCTTCCTCTACACCGTAGTACAGCCACTGGCCGTCGGCACGCAGCCAGTCGTCCAGATGATCCACTTCTTCGCCGTCCGGCAGGCCAAGGCCTTCTTCGGCATAAAGGTTTTCCGGTTCCACCTGCAGCATTTCGATCACCTGAATGGAGCTTTGCAGGTATTCGTCCTGCGAAACTGTCTTGTCCGAAAGCTCCCATCCGGTGAGAAAAGCCTGCATCATCAGGTCGCGCACAGAGATGCGCGGCAGGGTCGGGTCCATAACCATAGGTATTTCCTTCTTCCTTTAGTTTGTCCCTGCTGACCAGTATACGTCAAAGGCTTATGCAAGTCAACAGTTTAATTGTGAATTTTTTGTAGGTTCGTTCAAATATATCCAGACTTAACAGACGGAAAAGGCAAAAGTGTCTTTCAGCCATTCCACTGCCAGTTCCACCCAGTGATGCCGGTGGCGGCTGGGCTGGTCCACCTCTGCTGTGCTGATGCTGGTACCGTGCACCCCCTTTTCAAACAGATGCGCCTCGCATGGCACACCCGCCCGGTGCAGAGCGTTCACCAGCATCAGGGTGTTCTCCACCGGAACGGTGGCATCCTCCATGGTGGTCCATACGAACACCGGCGGCGTCTGCGGCGTGATCTTATCCTCCAGCCCGAACACCTGCTGTGCCGCCGGGTCGGCGCTGCCCGCCAGCTGCACAAAGCTGCCGCGGTGGGCATACTGCCCTGCCGTGACCACCGGATAGCCCAGAATGACCGCATTGGGCCGGGGCTGGGCCGCTTCGCCGGGAATGTCCAGCACAGCACCGGAAAGGGCCAGGTGGCCGCCCGCTGAAAAGCCGCACACGGCAATTTTTTCCGGCAGGATATGCCACTGGGCCGCGTGCTGTCGCACAAGGCCGATAGCCTCGGCCAGCTGGCGCAGCGGCATGTAGTCCTTTGCCTTTTCGCAGATGGCGTAGTCCAGCACAGCGGTGTGGTACCCCGCCGCCGCAAACTGCAGCGCCACCGGGTCGCCCTCACGGGCACTCACATGGGTATAGCCGCCGCCGGGCACCACCAGCACCAATGGCCGGTCAATCACATTCGGCATCCGCTCACAGCAATCACGCAGGTAAACGGTCAGTGTCCCACCGCCGGCCAGTTCCAGCTGTTTCAGCTGCATGATATTTCCTCCTTTTACAGCATCCTTTGCGGTTCATTATAGCACAAAACGAACCATTTTTTAAACTTTTTATGAAAGCCCTTGATTTTTGCTTTTTGTCGGTGTATATTAGCACTCGAAAGTTACGAGTGCTAAGTATTCAAAAGCAATATCCTATTCCGAGTGCTTGGTGCCGAATACAGATAAAAAGAGGTTTTGCATTATGGCTAAGAAAGAATTTCAGGCTGAAAGCAAAAAGCTGATGGATATGATGATCAACTCCATCTACACCAATAAGGAAATTTTCCTGCGCGAGCTGATCTCCAACGCATCGGATGCCATCGATAAGCTCTATTATAAGAGCCTGACCGATCCTTCTGTGGGCATGAACAAGGGCGATTTTCGCATCCTCATCACCCGCGATCAGGAGAACCGCATCCTGACCATTGAGGATAACGGCATCGGCATGACCAAAGAGGAACTTGAGCAGAATCTGGGCACCATTGCTCACTCCGGTTCTCTGGATTTCAAGAAGGACAACAAGGACGAGAACATCGATATCATCGGCCAGTTTGGTGTCGGCTTCTACTCTTCCTTCATGGTAGCCGATAAAGTCACCGTCATTTCCAAGGCTTATGGCTCGGATGAAGCATGGCAGTGGGAGTCCTCCGGTGTGGACGGCTACGAAATGACCCCCGCCCAGAAGGACACCGCAGGCACCCAGATCATCCTGCACATCAAGCCGGATACTGAGACGGACCACTATGACAACTTCCTCGATGAGTACGGCATCGTGGCCATCGTGAAGAAATACAGCGACTACGTGCGCTATCCCATCCAGATGGAGCGCCAGCACGAGCGCCAGAAGCCGGAACCCGATCCCAAGCCGGAGGATTATAAGCCCGAATGGGAGACTTACACCGAGCTGGAAACTCTGAACAGCATGGTGCCCATCTGGAAAAAGCAGAAGAGCGAAGTGACCGACGAGGAGTACGCGAACTTCTATAAGGAAAAGTTTGGCGATTATACCGACCCCGCCCGCGTCATCGTCAGCCGCACCGAGGGCACTGCAAATTATAATGCCCTGCTGTTCGTGCCCAGCCACCGTCCCTACGACTTCTACACCAAGGATTATGAAAAGGGTCTGGCCCTGTACGCATCCGGCGTGCTCATTATGGAGAAGTGCGCCGACCTGTTGCCCGATTACTTCAGCTTCGTCAAAGGCATTGTGGACAGTCAGGATCTGAGCCTGAACATCAGCCGCGAGATGCTGCAGAAGGACAACCAGCTCAAGCTGATCCACAACGCTCTGGAAAAAAAGATCAAGAACGAGCTGCACGCCATGCTGGCCAATGACCGCGAGAAGTACGAGGAATTCTGGAAAGAGTTCGGCCGTCAGATCAAGTTCGGTGCTTACTCCGACTACGGCATGCACGCCGAGCTGCTGCGCGACCTGCTGCTGTTCTGGTCTGCCAAGGAGCAGAAGATGGTCACTCTGCAGGAGTATGTGGACAAGATGCCCGCTGAGCAGAAGTATATCTACTTTGCTGCCGGTGATTCTACCGACCGTCTGGCAAAGCTGCCCGCCGCTGAGCTGGTCATGGATAAGGGCTATGACGTCCTGCTGCTGACCGAGGATGTGGATGAGTTCTGCCTGCAGATCCTGCGCACCTATCCCCGCAAGGATGCCGAGGGCAAGGACGGCACCGTGGAGTTCAAGAATGTCAACAGCGGTGATCTGGGCCTTGAGACCGAGGAAGAGAAGAAGGCCGCCGAGGACGCTACCGCTGAGAACAAGAACCTGTTCGATGCCATGAAGGACGCTCTGGACGGCAAGGTGAAAGAGGTCAAGGTCTCTACCCGCCTGAAGGATCACCCTGTGTGCCTGAGTGCTGACGGCCCGCTGTCCATTGAGATGGAAAAAGTGCTGTCCAAGCAGCCCGGCAGCGAAGGCGTAAAGAGCGATAAGGTTCTGGAACTGAATGTCAACCACCCCGTGTTCGCCGTGCTCAAGGCCGCACAGGAGGCCGGTGACACCGACAAGCTCAAGAAGTACAGTGCTCTGCTGTACGCACAGGCTCAGCTGATCGAAGGCCTGCCGGTGGATGATCCCGCCGCCTACGCCGAGGCCGTCTGCAGTCTGATGAAGTAACTTTTTCCGGTAGGCAGCAGACTTACTCCCCTGCCGCTTCCACGCACATCAATATTTCCCCCTTAACAAAAAGGCCGTGCTCCGCTATAATAGAGTGGAACGCGGTCTTTTTCTGTTCTTTTGCCGGACAGTCAGGATAAATTGAGAGGTTTTTGCTCATGCAGCCCAAAAAACATTATTTTGCCCACATTCCCACCATTGCCATCTTTATTGTGTTTGCCATGTCGGCACCGCTGGGCGTGCTGCTGTTCATCTTAAAAAGCATCGATAAAAACGCCGAAAAAGAGGAAAAGGCCGCTGCGCAGGCGCAGGCAGACTATCGTTCCGACCTCGGCCCCGCATCTGCGCAGACGGCCCCCGGCAGGAAAACGAGCCAGCCTACGGCCACGATGTTCCCACCAAAGAGCAGAAGGACGCTAAGGAGCGTCATAAGCTCCTTACCACCCTGTGCACCATCGGCGGTGCTGTCTTTCTGTTCGCGGGCTTCAGCACCCTGTTCATGGATGGTGCTGCCAGCATGATGGAAGCCTTTACCGCCATTGCCCAGATGCTGGGCGGCGGCGCTGCTCTGCTAACCGGCCTGCACATGGATCGTACCCGCAAGCTGGAACGCCTGTTGGACAAGATCGCAGGCGACCGCGACAATATTCCGCTGGACGAGCTGTTTGCTGCCGCGGGCATCGATGCCGCAAAGGGCCGCACCGTGGTGGAAAGTGCTATTTCCCACGGTTACTTCGGTGCAGATGCTTACATTGATAACCGCACCAATACTCTGGTAGTGCGCGGCGCGGCTCCCCAGCCGCCCCGGAAACCGAAGCCTGCGCCCGCCCCAGAACCTGCACCAGCGGACCAATATACCGCAATTCTGCAGCAGCTGCGGCAGGTCAACGATGCCATCCCGGACCCCGTGATGACCATCAAGATCAGCCGTCTGGAAGCGGTCAGTGCCCGCATCTTTGAGCTGGCAAAGCAGGACCCCGGCAAAAAGGCTCAGCTGCAGAAATTCATGGACTACTATCTGCCCACCGCCCTCAAGCTGCTGAACACCTACGCCAGCCTTCCTGCGCAGGATGTGCAGGGGGAAAACATCGCCGATGCCAAAAAGAACATCGAGCGCAGCATGGACCTGCTGGTGACCGCCTTTGAAAATCAGCTGGACAAGCTGTTCCAGTCCGACGCACTGGACGTTTCGGCAGATGTGGCCGCACTGGAAGGGATGCTGAACATGGACGGCCTGACCGGAAACGAGTTTACAAAATAATATTTTGGGAAACAGGGAAAAGGCCCATGAGCTTTTTCCCTGTTTTTTCAAAGCGCAAATCTCCATGTTGTGCAGGCCTCGTCCGTCCCACGCAAAGCCGTGGATTTGCAGGCATTTTTGCCAATGGTTTTTCCGTTTTATATCTAATTTTATTTCAACCGTCAAATTCCACTCTGTGCGCCAATTTCAGTCTTTTTGCAACTTTTCATCCAAATGCAACAATAACACATGGTTTTTTCTGTCCGGATTTTATATGATAAGGACAGAAGTGTGCAGAGCATCCTGTATGCGGCCCTGCACTGCAGTTCCAACCCGCTCAAAAGGAGGATTATCCTATGATGAAATCTGTTTCCGCATGGAAGCAGGAGCTTTCCAGCGGCGCTCACGCTGCCCGGCTGGCAGCACTTTACTGCTGTGCGCCCGACGAAACTCCTGCACAGGCTGCCCGCTACGAAGCTGTTCTGAATGGTCTGGATGCCACCTTTGGCCCCCATGCTGAAGCTGGTCTTTACAGTGCCCCCGGCCGCACCGAGATCGGCGGCAACCACACCGACCACCAGCATGGCCGCGTGCTGGCCGGCAGCGTGAATATTGATATGATCGCTGCCGCCGCGCCCAACACCCTGAACCAGCTGCGCGTGCAGAGCGAAGGCTACGACCTGTGTGTGATCGGCCTTGATGACCTTGCTGCCCGCAAGGAAGAGGAAAACACTACCCTCTCTCTGCTGCGCGGCGAATGCGAAGCCTTCCGTCAGCGCGGCGCAAAGCTGGCCGGTCTGGATGTGTACATTTCCTCCAACGTGCCCAAGGGCAGCGGCGTTTCTTCCTCCGCCGCCTTTGAAGTGCTGATCGGCGTGATCCTGAATGACTGCTTCATGACCGATAAAGTCTCCCCCATCGAGATCGCGCAGATCGGCCAGTGGGCAGAGAACGTCTACTTTGGCAAGCCCTGCGGCCTGATGGATCAGATGGCTTCCAGCGTTGGCAACATTATTACCATTGATTTTGCGGACCCTGCCCACCCGGATGTGGAGCCGGTGGCCGTGGATTTCTCCAAGGCAGGCCTTGCCCTGTGCATTCTGGATTCCTGCGCAGATCATGCCGACCTGACCGACGAATATGCCGCTGTGCCCGCCGAGTGCCGCGCCGTGGCTGCTGTGTGCGGCGGCGAAGTGCTGCGGGATGTGCCGTTCGAGACCTTCCTTGCAAAGCTTCCGGAGTGCCGCAAGCAGTGCGGCGACCGTGCCGTGCTGCGCGCCTTCCATATCTATGCCGATAACGACCGCGTGGCAAAACAGGTAGCTGCCCTGCGCGAGGGCGATTTTGACACTTTCCTGCGTCTGGTCAACGAGTCCGGCCACAGCAGCTGGGAATACCTGCAGAACGTGATCCCCGCCGGTTACAAGGAGCATCAGGAGATGGGCGTGACCATTGCAGCTGCCAAGCATTATCTGAACGGCAAGGGCGCTGTGCGCGTGCACGGCGGCGGCTTTGCCGGTACGGCTCAGGCCTTTGTGCCGGTGGAAATGCTGGCCGACTTCAAGGCCCACATGGAAGCCATCCTTGGTGAGGGCCGCTGCCATGTGCTGAGCATCCGCCCGGAAGGAGGCGCAGTGCTGTGATCTCTACCGCCATTCAGCAGCTCGTGAATTACGGGCTTGACACCGGCCTTATCCTGCCCGATGATGAAATTTACATCCGCAACCAGCTGCTTATGACCATGCAGCTGGACGACTTTACCGCGCCGGAGGGCGAGGTGTGCTATACCGATCTGGAAAGCATCCTCAAAACGCTGGTAGATGATGCCGTTGCCCGCGGTGTGTGCGAGGACAACTCCACCGCCCGCGACCTGTTCGACACAAAGCTCATGGGCGTATTGACCCCGCGGCCCAGCATCGTGCGCGCCAATTTCGAGGAACGCTACGAAAGCGAAGGCCCGCAGGCCGCAACCGACTGGTTCTATAAATTCAGTCAGGACACCGATTATATCCGCCGCTACCGCATCAAACGCGACCTGAAATGGGTCACCAAGACCCCCTACGGCGATCTGGAGATCACCATCAACCTCTCGAAGCCCGAAAAAGACCCCAAGGCCATTGCCGCCGCCAAACTAGCTCCCCAGAGCGCCTACCCCAAGTGCCAGCTTTGCGCCGAGAACGAAGGCTATGCAGGCCGCATGAACCACCCCGCCCGCGAGAATCACCGCATCATCCCTCTCACCATCAACGACAGCGCTTGGAACCTGCAGTACAGCCCCTACGTCTACTACAACGAGCACTGCATCGTGTTCAACAACCAGCACACTCCCATGAAGATCGAGCGTGCTACCTTCCGCAAGCTGCTGGATTTCGTGGGCCTGTTCCCCCACTATTTCGTGGGCAGCAACGCCGACCTGCCCATCGTGGGCGGCAGCATTCTCAGCCACGACCATTTCCAGGGCGGCCACTATGAATTCGCTATGGCAAAGGCTCCCGTCGAGAAGAAGTGGGTCTTCCCCGGTTTTGAGGATGTGGATGCCGGTATCGTGCACTGGCCCATGAGCTGCATCCGCCTGACCAGCGAGGATGATGCCCGTCTTGTGGAGCTGGCCGATAAAATTCTGACCGCATGGCGCGGCTACTCGGACGAAAAATGCTTCATCTTTGCCGAGACCGACGGCGAGCCACATAACACCATCACCCCCATTGCCCGGATGCGGGACGGCAAGTATCAGCTGGATCTGGTGCTGCGCAACAACATCACCACCCCGGAGCATCCGCTGGGCGTGTTCCATCCCCATGCAAAGCTGCATCACATCAAAAAGGAAAACATCGGCCTGATCGAGGTCATGGGCCTTGCCGTGCTGCCCAGCCGCCTGAAAAAGGAGCTGTTTGAGCTGGCCGATGCACTGGTGGCCCGCACCCCGGTGAGCCAGTACCCGGAAGAACTGCAGAAGCACGCCGAGTGGGCCGAGGATATTCTTGCCCGCCACCCGGAACTGAACGGCGACACCGTGCACCTCATCCTGCAGAACGAGGTGGGCCATGTGTTCGCTCAGGTATTGGCCGATGCCGGTGTCTATAAAATGGACGAGGCTGGCCGCGCAGGCTTTGTGCGGTTCCTTGCAAGCGTGCAATAATCTATTAAAAAACGCTCTCCCCCTTTCCCCCGCCGGTATGCCTTGCCGACGGGGGATTTTTATTGTTCAGCGGAGGTCCCAAGACGTTTTCCGTCCCGTAACACAGCACAAAAAAGCCGCCTTTCGTGCCAATTAGCACAAAAAGCGGCTTTTTATCGTCTTATTTCAGGAGCAAAGAGCCTTGCGGAAGGTTATTCCGGCAGATCCTCTTCGTTCTCCAGGCTGTGCCAGACGTTCTGGACATCATCATTGTCTTCCAGCGCATCCAGCAGCTTGCCCATCAGCTTCAGCTGGTCGGGGTCGGTCAGGCGGGTGGTGGTCATGGGCACCATGGCCAGATCGTCGGAGAGGATCTCGTAGCCCTTCTCCTCCATGGCCTTGACCACAGCAGAATAGTTCTCGGGATCGGTGGTGATCTCGGCTGCATCCTCGCTGGCATCGAAGTCCTCGGCACCAGCATCCAGAGCATCCATCATAGCCTCGTCGGCATCCTTATCTTCCAGAGAGATGTCAATGACACCCTTCTGGCTGAACAGGAAGCCCACGCAGCCCATAGCACCCAGATTGCCGCCGTTCTTGTCGAAGTAGTGGCGCAGGTCGGCAGCGGTACGGTTGCGGTTGTCGGTCAGGGTCTCCACCATGACAGCAACGCCGCCGGGGCCGTAGCCTTCGTAGGTGATTGCTTCGTACTCGGTCTTATCGCCGCCCTCAGCCTTCTTGATGATGCGCTGGATGTTATCGTTGGGCACGCTCATGCGCTTTGCCTTGGCAATCAGGTCAGCCAGCTTGCTGTTGGAAGCAGGGTTCGGGCCGCCGGTACGCACGGCAACGCTGATCTCGCGGCCGATCTTGGTAAAGACCTTTGCCTTTGCGCCATCGGTCTTTTCCTTCTTGCGCTTAATATTGTTCCATTTGCTATGTCCAGACATGGGAAAGAGCCTCCTGTATATTCTCAAATCTCCGCCTGCGGGCAGACGGGCTGTGGTCGCCCGCATTGTGGCAGCACACAAAATCTAACTCTATTATTGTAGCACAACCGGGCAGAGCGTTCAAGCCTTATCCGCCCGGTTTTCAGCATTCTGCGCGGAAAAATGCGCTTTTTCTGCCCGTTTACAGCAGCCGCAGCGCCTTGGGATAATGGTTTTTCACCCGCCCGCCGGACACCTTGCCGCCGCCCAGCGGCCAGCCGTCCACCGTCACGCAGCACCAGCCGTCAGCAGCGATGCGGGCTTCCACCTCACGGCCGGAAAGATACTCCACGCAGCGCGGGTCATCAAGGGTGAGTTCTTCGCGGTTTACGCACTGTGCGCCAAATGCCGTGAACAGATGGTGCTCCGGTACAAAGCGGCCTTTCTGCACGCTGCCCACAAATACGCCCGCCCGCAGCACATGCAGGTTCGTCTGCGGGAACGGCACCGGCAGCAGCACACCGCCGCCGTGCACCACAGCCGGGCGGTCAACCAGCGCCGGGAAATACTGCCCGGCAAACGCGTGCCATGCTGCAAGGCTCTGGGCAGGACTTGTCTCCCCTGCCTGTGCTTCGCGGCTGCGCTTTTCGCCCTGCACCGCTTCCCGGCAGGCACGGGCATTCTCGCGGCGGGGCACTGCGGGCATCCGGGGTCTTGGCAGGCTTGCCGCCCTTCCCCTTGGCCTTTTTGCCCGCAGCTTCCGCTGCTGCCAGCCAGAGCTGTTCTTCGGCAGTGTACTCGCCCTCTGCGGGCAGAACGCGCGGAGTGCCAGCTTTGACGAGCCGGGCCATAAAGTGGCCCTCGCCGCCCTGACAGGGCCAGATACGGCGCACCTTGCTCACATCCAGCGGCAGGCCGCCGGTGCGGTTGGCTTCGCCCTCACTGCCAAAGGTGTAGTCCACATTTCCCAAGGCATCCGCAAGGGTGAACTCCGGGTGGCGCTGCAGGAATGCCGCCACCTGTCCCTCGTCCTCCTCGGGTGCAAAGGTGCAGGTGGAATACACCAGCTGCCCGCCCGGGGCCAGCACAGCGGCTGCACAGTCCAGAATTTCTGCACCCAGCTCAGCACACTGCTTCACCAGCGCTTCACAGTGCTGCTGACGGGCCACCGGCTCCTTGCGGAACATTCCCTCGCCGGAACAGGGCGCGTCCACCAGAACGCGGTCAAAAAACTCCGGCAGGGCATCCGCAATGCGGGCGGGCGTCTCATTGAGCACCACCGCATTGGACACGCCCATGCGTTCCAGATTGCTTTTCAGGATATCCGCACGAGCTGCAACGTATTCGTTGCTCACCAGCACACCCCGGCCCTGCAGCGCCGCCGCCAGCTGGCTGCTTTTGCCGCCGGGCGCGGCGCACATGTCCAGCACACGCATCCCGGGCTGCACGCCCAGCAGCGGTGCCGCCGAGGACGCAGACGGCTCCTGCGAGTAGAACACGCCTGCATGGTGGTACGGATGCCGCCCGGGCCGGAATTTCAAATCATCCGGCTGATGCACCACGAATGCCGCCTTGCAAAAGGGCGATGCTTCCAGTGGGAAATCGGCTTTTGCGGCAAACTGCTCCGGTGAGCTGCGCAGGGCCGACACCGTTACGCCGCGCTCCGCCGTTTCCTGCGGGGCTGCATACAGGACATCGAACCGGTCTCCCAGCAGAGCGCGCTCCCGCTGTTCAAAATATTCCATGGGCATTCTGCATTCCTCCTGTGGGATGTATAAAGCCGCCGTCCGCGGCCAAACTAGGTCTTGTGAGGGGCACACCGCCCCGCACGGAAAACCGAAAGGAGATCATTCACTATGGCAACCGAAAACCGCAGCAATAACTGCAAGAATCAGACCTCGAACCGCACGTCCAGCCAGACCACCAACAGCGCCACCAACGAGCACAAGCACCCCAACCAGTACACCAAGGGTGCCGACGATGAGAGCGCCAAGAACTCCACGAGCAGCCGTTCCAGCAACGCCAAAAACAGCCGCTGACGCTGCCCTTCGCGCCTGATGGACCACGGGCGCGAACCTCTGATCTTTCTCAAATCGCAAAGCCCGCTGCCCTCCGGCACTGTTTTCCAGTGCGGAAAGCAGCGGGCTTTCGCGTCAGAAGTTGTTTTTATAGTCAAGGTGCGCCGAATGGGCGCGGCTTTTTTGCCGCCAGACAAGGCGGTTTTCCGCAGCAATCCTGATGGATTGCAAGGAAGAGCAACGCAGTATGGCAGCAAAAAGGCCGTTCAGGCGGTGTGCAATGATTATGAAAGCAACTTCTCAGGTCTCGTTGGGGTCGAACTGCTGCCACAGTGTTTCAAACAGCTCGTGCACACGGCCCAGCTGACCGTTCAGATACAGCCAGCCCAGCAGGCACTCAAAGCCGGTGGAAGCACGGTATTCCTCCGGGGAAGCGTGCTTTGCCACGCTGGCCTTGCTGGCGTTGCGGCCCCGCTTGAACACGGCCAGTTCGTCCTCAGTGAACAGCGGCTCCAGCAGCTGTTCCTCCCGGAACTGTGCCCGGGCCGAGACGTATTTGACCTTTTCTGCGTTGAGCTTTCCGGCAGACAGGCGGTGATGCTCCACCAGACGCTGTCGCACCAGCAGTTCCAGCACGCTGTCGCCCACAAAGGCCAGCGCCAAGGGGCTAAGCTCCCGCGGGTCGATCTTTTCAGGTTCGTTCATAGTGACCTCTTAGAAGATATAATCGAACTGGTAATCGCCAATGAGAATGGTGTCGTTCTCCTGCACGCCCTTTGCCACCAGAGCGTCCAGAATGCCGCTCTCGCCCAGCTGACGCTGGAAGAACTGCAGGCTTTCGTAGTCGTCCACATTGCTGCCGGCCAGAATGTATTCCAGCCACGGGGCTTCCACGCTCCACACATGGGCTTCCATGCGCTTGATCTCAAACGCACGGTCGTTGGCCTTGGGTTCGGGCTTCTTGTACTCGGGAGCAAACACCGGCACCGGCGGGATATCCTTCAGGCGGTTATACACGAGGCCCGGCAGTTCCTTCACGCCCTGCATCGTAGCGGCAGAGATGGGCACAAAGGTCAAGCCCTTGCCCTCCACATACTTGCGGAAAGCTTCGATCTGCTCCTCGGTGGCCAGATCGCACTTGTTGCCAATGACGATCTGCGGGCGCTCAGCCAGCACAGGGCTGAACTTTGCCAGCTCCTCGTTGATCTTTTCAAAATCCTCAATGGGTTCACGGCACTCGCTGCCAGAAACATCCACCACATGCAGCAGCAGGCGGCAGCGCTCCACATGGCGCAGGAAGTCATGTCCCAGACCGATGCCCTCGCTGGCACCCTCGATCAGGCCGGGGATGTCGGCGCAGACAAAGCTTGCGCCCTCCGCCACGGATACAACGCCCAGCGTGGGCACCAGCGTGGTGAAGTGGTAGTTTGCGATCTTAGGCTTGGCTGCGCTGATGGTGGAAACGAGGGTGGACTTACCCACATTGGGGAAGCCGATCAGACCCACATCGGCGATCAGCTTCAGCTCCAGCGTCACCTGAATGTCTTCGCCGGGCATACCGGGCTTTGCAAACTTGGGGATCTGTCGGGTGGGAGTGGCAAAATGCGCATTGCCGTAGCCGCCGCGGCCACCCTTTGCAATGGTGACTGGGGTGTGGTCGGACAGGTCCGCAATGACAAGGCCGCTCTCGGCGTCCTTGATGACGGTGCCCAGCGGCACCTTGATGACAAGGTTCTCCGCGTTTTTGCCGTGGCACAGGCTTGCACCGCCCTTGCCGCCCTCCGGGGCCACATACTTGCGCTTATAGCGGAAATCCATCAGGGTGGTCAGGTGATCGTCCACCACAAAGATGATATCGCCGCCGCGGCCGCCGTCGCCGCCGTCCGGGCCGCCAGCGGCCACGAATTTTTCACGGTGAAAGCTCACCGCACCGTCGCCGCCCTTGCCCGCGTGGAGCCATATCGTGGCGATGTCGATAAAGTTGGTTTGTGCTGCCATACAGCCCCTCCTTAGTTTCTTCCTCTATTCAGCTCGCCCCTTCGGGGGAGCTGGACGCGCCAGAGCGCGGCCTGAGAGGGTTCTTTTCATCAAAAAGAGCCGGGCCACGAGGGTCCGGCTCTCTACGTTTTGCAGTTATCCGAAAGAAGTTACTGCTTGACGCTGCACTTCTTGCCGTCTTTACCCACGCGCTCGAAACGGACGGTACCGTCCACCAGAGCAAACAGGGTGTCATCGCTGCCCTTGCCAACGTTCTCACCCGGCATGATGTGGGTGCCACGCTGACGAACCAGGATGTTGCCGGCCAGAACAAACTGACCGTCTGCACGCTTGGTGCCCAGACGCTGTGCTGCGGAATCGCGGCCGTTCTTGGTGCTGCCTACGCCCTTTTTATGTGCCATTGTAATTTACCTCCTTAGCCGTTGATCGCAGTGATCTCAACCTTGGTGAAGGGCTGACGATGGCCCATACGGCGAGCACTGTGCTTCTTTGCGCGATAGGTGATGATGTTCAGCTTCTTGCCCTTGCCATTCTTGATGACCTTGGCAGTAACGGTAGCACCCTCAACAACGGGAGCGCCAACCTTCACAGAACCCTCCTCGCCAATAGCGAGAACCTGATCAAACTTCACTTCGGAGTCGGCCTCAACGTCCAGCTTTTCGATGTAGACGATGTCGCCCTGCTCCACGCGGTACTGCTTACCGCCGGTAACAATGATTGCGTACATTTTGTTCATTCCTTTTCGTTGTACTCGCTGGTCGTAAAGGCAGGCCCTTACACTGGGCCATTTCAGGCGCCCACACCATGCGGCTAGAATATTATAGCAAAAAAACGATGGAAATGCAAGAGGAATTTTCCTCTTTCCGAAGGATTTTTTATTTTTCCGTCTTCCCGCTTTCCGCGATGGTGCGTTTTACTTCCGCGTTGTAGGCTTCGGTGCGCTCCACGAAGAGCTTGCGCGGGCTGGAAGCCAGTAGTTCCGTATCTGTATCCGTCATCAGACCGATAACAGTTTTTTCTTTGCCCAGCTTATTGACTGCGGCTTTGTTGTCCGCCGTCATTGCCAGCTTTACCATCAGGGGCTTGTCCTTGAACTTGTGGGTGAAGTAAATTTCCGCAGCCACACCGACTACCACAGCGATACCTGCCACCAGCTGGGATACCCGCAGACCAATGGAGGGCACCAACATCAGACTGTCGGTGCGCAGGGCTTCGATCCAGAAGCGGCCCGCGCCGTACCAGATCATATACCGCAGGGCAATGTCACCGTTGAACTTGCGCTTTTTAATGTAACGGAACAGCAGGAGAAAGCCCACGAAGCACCAGATGCTTTCGTACAGGAAGGTGGGATGCACCGGCAGATTCGGGTCAATGGTCACGCCGCTCTGGGCCGTGACTGTGCTGCCCATCAGGTAAGCGCGGGTCGTTTCGCTGAACATGCCCCACGGCAGGGTGGTGTTGCAACCAAAGGCCTCCTGATTGAAGAAGTTGCCCCAGCGGCCGCAGCCCTGTCCCAGCAGAAAACCCATAGCGGTCAGGTCGAACATGGGCAGCACCGGCACGCCCCGCCGTTTGCAGGCCAAGCCACCGAACAGAAAGCCGCCGATGATGCCACCGTAGATGGCAAGGCCGCCATCCCGAATGGCGATCATCTCCCAGATGCTTTCGTATTTAAAGGGTGCCATGGCCACATAGTAAGCGCGGGCGCTGACAATGCCCAGCACGATGCCGATCAAGATCACGTCCACCATGCTGTCCGGGTCCACGCCGAACTCGATGCTGTGGCGGAACGCAAATACCAGCGCCAGACAGATGCCAAAGGCAATGCACACGCCATACCAGTAAATATTGAACCCGCCAATGGAAAGGGCCACGCGGTTGATCTCAAAGCTCAGGCCCAGCCCCGGGAACTGCACCAGATTTGTCATTCTGCTTCCTCCTCGTTCTCGGCCAGCGGCGCAGTGCCATCTGGCAAAATATCCATCACAGCCATGCGGTCGGTGCTGAGGATGTGCTGCAGCGCAGCGTCCGCATCCTCGGCAGTCAGCCCTGCCAGCATGGTGATCTGCTGCGCCACCGTCTGGCCGGAGAGGGCAAAGTCTGCCATCTGGCTGGCCGAGTCCTCCACATTTTCCAGATTTTCGATCAGCTGGCCGTACTTTTCGTTCTTGCACAGGGTAAAGATCTCCCGGTCCACACCCGCGGCACGGATGCGGGCGATCTCGTCCAGAAGCATCTGCTTCACGGCATCGGGGGCATCGCTCTCGCCGGTGAACAGGATGCAGCAGCAGCCGTCCACCCGCAGCACTTCCCCGCCAAAGCCGGGGTTCACAAGGCCTCCGTCGTACAGACGGCGGTACAGCGGCGACATGCCGCCTGTGATGCAGCTCAGGATCAGATCATACAGCGCTTCAGTGCGCAGATCGTTCGGGGGCAACGGCTTCTCCTTGAAGCCCACGCCGAAGCAGGGCTTGGACACCGGCATTTTCAGGGTCTTATGGGCTGCCGCCAGCGTCATGGGTTCCGGCTTCCACAGCCGCTGCACTCTTTCGGTGCTGCGCGGTTTCATCAGGCCGTGGCGCTCACAGGCAGCCAGGATCTGCTCCATGGTAGTGTTGCCGGCAGCCGCCAGCACCATATTGCCCGGTGCATAGAAGGCTTTGCAGCTGTCGTAAAGCATCTCCGGCGTGATCTCAGCAATGCTCTCCACCGTGCCCGCGATATCGCTGCGGATGGGATGCTCGTGGTACAAGCACTCGAACAGACCGGTGATGAGCCGCCAGTCCGGGCTGTCATCGTACATTTTGATCTCCTGTCCGATGATGCCCTGCTCCTTGGCGATGGTCTGCTCGGTAAAGTACGGATGAGTCACCATGCCCAGCAGCACATCCAAGCTTTCGTCCAGCTGCTGGGTCGCAGTGAACAGGTAGCAGGTGCGGTCAAAGCTGGTAAATGCGTTGGCATTGGCACCGGTCTTGGCATACTTTGCAAAGGCATCGCCGTCCTGATCTTCAAACATCTTGTGCTCGAGGAAGTGTGCCACGCCTGCAGGCAGATGCACCTCTTTGCCGTCCAGCCGGAAATCCCGGTCAATGGAGCCAAAGCGGGTAGCAAAAATGACATGGGTACTGGAATAGCCCGGCATGGGCCGCACGATAACGGTCAGTCCGGAGGGCAGGGTCTGCCACTGGTCAGCCACGGTCTTTTCCAGCAGGGTCTGGTTATTCTGCGGCATGAGCGGCCACCTCCTTTGTGAGCAGATAGCTGACCGAGAGGGTCAGTTTGCGCAGGATGGCGCGCACGTCGTCCTTGGTCACGGCCTGCAGAGCGGCGCGGGCTTCGGCGGGTGTCTGCACCTTGGCCGGGTCGCCGCCGCGCAGCACTTCAATGTAATACCATGTCTCGATGCCGCCCAAGGTATCCTCTACCCCCTGCATCCCGCTCAGCAGACCCCGACGGCAGTCCTCAAATTCATCGTCGGTGATGGGGCCATCGCACAGGTCGGCCAGTTCCTTCAAGATGGCCTGCTCTGCCCGGGCTGCGTCGGCGTGCTCCACGCCGCTGTTCACAGCCATGCTTCCGGTAAAGCTCTGGAACGAGGACGAGCAGTAGTAGCACAGGTGGTCACGCTCGCGCACATTCAGGAACAGGCGGCTGGTCACACTGCCGCCGTACAGCGCCATGGCAAGGCGCACAGCAGCCAGCTGTTCGGTGCGCATGGGTTCGCCCAGCGTGAACAGCATACAGAGCTTCGCCTGCACCATATCATAGGTTTCGGTTTTGTGCACCGGCTCCCGGCGGGGCATGGCAATGTTTTCTGCCAGCGGCAGCGGTGCGCGGTCAATTGCCGCAAGCTCTGCCAGCAGTGCATCCTTTACCGCAGCGGTCTGCTCTGCCGTGCAGCCCAACACAAGCAGTTCAATGTTGGCGGTGCGCAGCATCTCGTAATAGGCTGCGGTAAGCTGTTCCGGTGTCAGGCCTTCCACCTCTTCCAGATAGCCCTCCTGCCGCACACCCGCCGGGCTGTCGCCAAAGAATTCCCGGTTGGCCTGATGCAGGCAGTAAAGGCGCTTATCGTTGATCTCATCTTCCAGCGCCTTTTTCAGCATCTGCTTTTCAATGCCCACGGCTTCCGGATCAAAAGTGCCGCCCACAAAATACGGGTGAAAGGCCGCACCCAGTGCAATGGATGCATATTCCCTTGTAAGGGTCTCCCCTTCCAGCGCAAACTGATCCTTGATGCCGGTAACACTAACACACAGGTTGTGGCTGCAGCCCATGGGCCGGGCATCCACTGTGAGGTCTGCACCGTAGAGCTTGGCCAGCTTTTTGGTCAGGCGGGTCATATCCGGGCAGTCGGCATAGCCGCGCTCCAGCACCAGCGGCAGCAGCGCATGTGCTGTGGCCGTTTCCCGCTTTGCCGGAAAGGCAAAGTGGACGCTGATGCGGCAGCGGTTGAATTTTTCCGCCGGGTCACAGGAAAGATGCACACCCGGCGCAATGAGAGTACGTTCCAATTTGTTCCTCCGCCCTGCTTTCACAGGGAGCTTTTATTTTTATGATGCCTTCTGCAAGGCAAGAAATTCTTCCAGACTCAGGCCGCTGGCACGGATGGCAAGGGCATTTTCAACGCCCACATACCGCCAGTGCCACGGCTCAAACACCACGCCGGTAGCAGCCTGCCTGTCCTGCGGGTAGCGCAGGATGAAGCCGTATTCGGCGGCGTAGGCGGTGAGCCACTCGTAGGCGCGGGTCGTATCAAAGCCGGTATCACGGGTCGGGTAGTCCGTACTGAGGATATCCGCCGCATAGCCGGTGCCGTGATCATTGCATTCCGCAGGCGGCTGGATATCTGCCGCAAGGCTGGCGGCTTCTTCCTCGGTTTTGCCCTTTTCCAGATACTGCTGCTTCTGCGTCTCATAGGCCGCGCTGCGGGCATCTGCGTCCTGATAGCCTGCCGTCAGCACCAGTGCAACGCCGTCCTCGGCCGCAGCCGCAGCCATTTTCTGGTAGGCTGCAGCTGCTTCGGCTTCCAGTTGGATACCGCTGGCTTCATCGGCATCGGCAAGGGCCGGAGAGGGTTCCTCGGCAAAAGGCAGATTGGTGTTCACCAGCACAAAACGCTCATCGTCAGCATCAAAGCTGTAGCCGGTGCCATCGTAGCTGGCCGCATCAAAGCTCTGCGGCCCTGCAAGTATGGCGTTCACCTTTGGCAGCAGCCAGAGGATGCCTTTGGTCATAAGCGCCACAATGGCGGCGCAGACGAGAATGAGAACGGCCCAGTTGCGGGCCAGACGCAGCCGCTTGCGGCGCTTCCACTGAGCGCGGGTCAGGCGGGGCTTTGCAGCATTTCTATCAGTCGGTTCCATGGTGCGTTGCAGCTCCTTTTGCAGAATTTGCAGCGCACTGCGCCGCACAGATACAGTGTATATTATACACCCCTTTGCATTTTGTGTAAACGCCGGAAGTGTAAAATAAGTATGACCGAAAAAACTCCTTCCGTCTGCTCGCACGCTCGCATCTACCTTCCTCAATGAGGGAGGCTCTGGCGAAACAGAAAAGTTTCCCGCTCTGCCAAAGGCCCCCTCTCAGAGGGGGCTGTCGCCGCAGGCGACTGGAGGAGTTTTCCACGCAAAAATGCCGCACCACCTAAAAAGCGATGCGGCATTCCTATATTTTTATTTAATCAAACAGCATATCGTGGATCGCAGAAACAGCCTTGTCGGCATCGTCGCGGTTGATGATGCAGGAGATCTTGATCTCGCTGGTGGAGATCATCTTGATGTTGATGTTGTTGTTGGACAGTGCCTCAAACATCTTGGAAGCAACGCCGCTGTGGCTCTGCATACCGGCACCCACAATGGAGACCTTGGCGCAGGTGGTGTCCACGCTCACATCGTTGAAGTGTGCGCTCTCCTTCAGCACGCGCATGGCCAGATCGGCTTCGCCCTCAGAGCAGGTAAAGCTGATATCCTTCTTGCCGTCACGGCCGGTGGACTGCAGGATGATGTCCACGTTGATGTTCTTCTGGGCCAGCAGACCGAAGATCTTGAAGCTCATGCCCGGCTCATCGGGAACGTTCAGAATCGTGATAACAGCAACATCAGTGTCTTTTGCGACACCCTTGATCAGCATACCTTCCATGTCTTTTGTAACCTCCTTGACCACCGTACCGGGCACGGGATTCAGGCTGGAGAGCACCTCCAGCTCCACATTATACTTTTTGGCCAGCTCCACGCTGCGGTTGTTCAGCACCTGTGCACCCAGAGATGCCAGCTCCAGCATCTCGTCAAAGGTGATCTCATCCAGCTTGCGGGTGTTGCGCACCTTGCGCGGGTCGGCCGTGTAAACGCCTTCCACATCGGTAAAGATCTGGCAGCGGTCTGCGTGCAGGGCTGCTGCAATGGCAACAGCGCTGGTGTCGGAGCCGCCGCGGCCCAGAGTGGTGATGTCATCCATCTTGTTCAGGCCCTGGAAGCCCGCCACAACAACCACACGGTTGCGCTCCAGCTCAGAAGAGATGCGCTCTGTCTCCAAGCGGGTGATGCGCGCCTTGGTATAGGCGCGGTCGGTGCGGAAGCCAGCCTGCCAGCCGGTCAGGCTGATGGCATGGCAGCCCAGCTCATTCAGTGCCATGGCCAGCAGCGAAATGCTGATCTGCTCGCCGCTAGCCAGCAGCATATCCATTTCACGGGCCGAAGGGTTGTGGGTGATCTCCCCAGCCTTGGCGATCAGGTCATCGGTGGTATCGCCCTGAGCGGACACCACCACAACTACGTCATTGCCCGCGTTGTGGGTGTTTGCCACAATGCGTGCCACGTTGAAGATACGGTCACGGTCCTTCACCGAAGAACCGCCGAACTTCTGTACGATCAACGCCATATCTTGTCACTCTCCTCTTTTTGTCCCTTTGTCAAAAGGGGGTACACCGGGCGGAAGCGGTCAGCAGCGCCTTGCACTTCCCTTACCCATTTATCATTCCACCGTTGCGCCGGTGTTATCGGCATCCAAACGCAGCAATGTAAATGCTTCACATCCGTCCAGACCTTCCAGCAGCTCCAGACCCTTTTCCAGCTTGGAATAGAACTTTTCGGCCTCCGCCTTTTCCGCTACGGCCATCACGGTGCTGCCCGCACCGGAAACGTAAACAGCCTTTGCACCGCACAGGCGTGCCATATCGAACACTTCCTTAGAGCCGGGCATCAGCGGCATACGGTAGGGCTGGTGCAGCTTATCCTCGGTGGCAATGGCCAGCAGGTCATGTCTGCCCTCGCAGAAGGCGGCGGGCACCAGCGCAGCGCGCGAAAGGTTATATACCGCGTCCTTGTGGGAGACTTCTTTGGGCAGGGCCGCACGAGCGGCTTCCGTCAGCAGCTTGTAGTCCGGCACGATGGCGGCGAAGCACAGCGTTTCATCCACATTGCGCTTGACCGAGTACACCTTGCCATCCTCGAACACGCTGCTGGTCAGGCCGCCCAGAAGAGCCGGGGCCACGTTATCCGGGTGGCCCTCGATGGAGGTAGCCAGCGTGAGCAGCTCCTGCGTGTTGAGCACATCGCCCAGCATCCGGTTTGCACCCAGCAGTCCCGCAATGATGCAGGCCGAGGAAGAACCAAGGCCGCGCGCCATGGGGATGGGATTCGTCTGGGTGATCTTGAGGGGCGGGATCTGCTTGCCCACCTTCTCAAACAGCCCCTTTGCCGAACGGTACACGAGGTTCGATTCACCGCGCGGGATGCGGGTACCGTCCGCAGACGAGATATCCAGCACTTCGCTCTCTTCAAAGGTGACCGTATTATACAGCGTCACCGCCAGACCCAGCGCATCAAAGCCGGAGCCGATGTTTGCACTGGTGGCCGGGACAGAAACCTTGATCTTCATAGCCGCCGCACCTTTCCTTATTCCGTTATCAGTTTTCTTCCGGCAGACGCTTGAGCACCAGCTTCACGCTGCCGCCCACGGCTTCCACCTTGCGGGCTGCTTCGGCCAGTGCCTTTTCGTCGGCGCGCTCCACAAAGTAAGCGCAGCCTTCGTAGCGTTCGTCCACCACCCTGCCATAGCCGTAGATGGCTTCCACCACCGCCGGAGCAATGCCTGCTACACGCACATAATATGCAGCAGGAGCCGGGTCGGTGAGCATTCCCTCCACCGGCTCAGCAGGCTGCCAGAACAGGCTGTCGTGCACCTTGGAGCCATGCTTCAGGGCATCCACAACGTCGGCCACCACGGCGCTGGCGGTGGGCAGCTTGCCTGCGCCCTTGCCGTAGAACACCACGTCGCCCAGCATATCGCCCTTGACCAGCACTGCATTGAACACATCGTCCACGCTGGCCAGCTGGTTTGCCTTGGGCACCAGACACGGCTCCACACCGGCAGCCACGCTGCCGTCCTTGCCGCGCTTCATCCATGCGATCAGCTTGATCACACAGCCCAGCTTTTCCGCCGCTTCCACATCTGCCGTGGTAATGGCACGGATGCCGCGGGTAGGAATGTTCTGGGGGTAGATCTGATGGCCGCACACCAGCGAGGACAGAATGGCGATCTTGCGGCAGGCATCACGGCCGTCCACATCGTCGCTGGGGTCCTTCGTCTCGGCGTAGCCCAGCTCTTGCGCGATCTTCAGCGCATCGTCAAAGCCCAGATTTTCGCGCACCATCTTGGTGAGCATGAAGTTGGTGGTGCCATTCACGATGCCCTCCACCTCGGTGATGACGTTTGCCGCCAGACACTGGTGCATCGGGGTAATGATGGGCGTACCGCCGCCCACAGAAGCCTCGAACAGGAAGGCACAGCCGTGCTCTTTGGCAAGGCCCAGCAGCTCTGCGCCGTAGGTGGCCACCATCTCCTTGTTGGAAGTGCATACGCTGCGGCCGCTCTCAAGGCAGGCCTTTACATACGGATACGCAAAGCGGGTGCCGCCGATGGTCTCCACCACCACCTTGATCTCCGGGTCTTCCAGAATGGTATCGAAGTTCTTTATAAACAGGTGTGCATCCGGATGGTTTGAAAAATCCTTCGGGTCAAGGATGTACTTGACCTCCACCGGCTCACCTGCACGGCGGGAGACACCCGCAGCGTTGCGGCACAGTACCTCGTACACGCCGCTGCCCACCGTGCCAAAGCCCAGAATTGCAATTTTAGCCATTGTTGTTCTCCCTCGTTTTCTGAAGACTGCTTACAGATTGTACCCGCAGTGCACGCCTACCACCATACGCTGACGCGAAAGTTTTTCGGTCAGCTCTTCGGGGTCATCTGCATGGTATCGGTGCGGATGGTGACTGCCACCAGTGCGGCACCGTTTTCCGGTGTGGACTGGTTGATGGTCACAATGCTTGCACCTGCGGCGCTGATGCCGGCCAGCAGGCTCTGCAGTGCACCGGTCTCGTCCCGCAGAGTAGCCATGACGGTGATCACCTCACGGCCATTCTCGGAGTCAAAAATGCAATCCTTATACTTATAAAAAGCGCTGCGCGAAAGATCGACTGCGCGGGTGGCTGCGGAAATGCTGCGTGCCTCCCCGCTGGCCAGAAGTTCCTTGGCACGCACCACCTTGAGAAAAACCTCAGGCAGCACCTGCGCATCTACCAGATAAAAGCGGCGTTCCAACTTGTTCACCTCACAAACACAAGTGTTCTTGCAGTGAATATAATAGCATCCGGCCCCCTGCAATGCAAGAGGTCGGATGCGTTTTTGTCAGATTATCCAGTTTTGCTGCGGCAAGCGCGGTATTTCCTTGCCGGATTCACTCCGCGCCGGTGCCGATAGTACGCCTTTTGTCCTTCATATGGCTACAGATCAGTCTGTATCCTGATTACCTGTATCCGCAGGAATGACAGCCTGCTCCGGTGCCGCAGTCTCCGCAGGTGCAGCCGCTGCAGGAGCTGCTGCATGGGAGTAGTTGCAGGTACCAGGCAGATCATCGGCGCGGTAGTAGCCCACGGCGGTGCTGGGGCAGGAGCCGCCTGCCAGCAGGCCGCTCTGGGTGCAGTAGCGGCGCTCCACCACACCGGCAGAGGTCGGGAATGCCTTATACGGCAGGTTTGCCTGCACCTGTTCCATCAGGGCCTTCCACGCCATAACACAGGTACGGGTCTTGGCCTGCTGCTTACCCAGCGTCTTGGTCATATCATAGGGTGCATCGTAGCCCCACCAC
The DNA here is from genome assembly GCF_036632915.2 of Faecalibacterium taiwanense. Classification (NCBI taxonomy): domain Bacteria; kingdom Bacillati; phylum Bacillota; class Clostridia; order Eubacteriales; family Oscillospiraceae; genus Faecalibacterium; species Faecalibacterium taiwanense. The sequence goes on from NZ_CP155552.1 coordinate 1,922,604, forward strand.
ACGGCGGTAACGTAGTACGGCGTGCCGCCCACGAACCACAGATCCTTTTCGTCGCTGGCGGTACCGGTCTTGCCAAAGGCTTCCATGCCGTTGGAGTTGGGGTAGCGGCCGCCGGCGGTGCCCACGCTGGAGTACAGAACGTTCTTCAGCAGGCGGTTCATCACATAAGCGGTATCCGGGGTCAGGGCCTGATAGCTGGTGGAGTTGTTCTCCAGATAGATATTGCCGTCACGGTCCAGCACGCGGGTATACAGGTGCGGGGTGGTGTACTGGCCATCGTAGAAGATCTGGAACGCAGCTGCCAGCGCCGTGGGCGTAACGCCATGAGTCTGACTGCCCATAACCATCTGCGCCAGACCCACATCGTTTACCGGGTCCAGCGTGTTCAGCTGCAGGGTGTTGTACACAAAATTGAAGATGTTGCTTGCGCCCACCAGATCACCCACACGCACCGCAATGGTGTTCAGCGAGCGGGCCAGACCGTTCCACAGCGGCACATCACTGTTGTCGCCGTAGTTGCCGCCATAGTTACGGGGCCAGCTGCGCCATGCGTTGGGATAAGCGCGCAGCTGCTTGTCGGAAAGGCCCATCAGGCCGTTCTTGCGGCAGTAATCCTCATCGCGGATCACCATATCCTGCTTCTGATACAAGGGCGAGTTGTTGAGCATGGTGGACCAGTTCACCAGACCATACTCTACACCCAGTGCATACGCACCGATAGGCTTGATGGTAGAACCCGTCTGACGAGTGACACTGTAGGCACGGTTCAGCGAGAGGCTCTTGTTCTTTTCGCCCAGACCACCCACAATGGCGATCACATTGCCGTCATAGTCCAGCGTGACCATGGCTGCCTGAGTACGCACATTGCGGTAATAGTAAACGGTACCGTCGTCGCCGGTGCGGGTCTTGGGCGTACCGTCCTCGTTCATCACCTGTACATCGTCGTCCGAGATGGAGGTCACCTCTTCCTCATGCCAGCCGGCCGGGAAGTAGGCATCATCCGTGTTGAGCATCAGGTTTTCCATGGCGGACTGCGCCTTGGTGTTCACAGTCGACTCAACGGTAAAGCCGCCGGTGTACAGCAGCTTCTGTGCCTCGGATTCCGAAATGTTTTCCTTGTCCATAATGTCCTGCACCAGCTCGGTGAACAGTGCATCGGTAAAGTAAGAGGTAACGGAAGAATTCTTCTTGGTATCCTCTTCCTCGGCCAGTACCAGCGGCTGGGCCGCTGCGTTGCGGTAGTCCTCTTCGCTGATCACGCCCTGCTGCCACATGTTGTACATGAGGAAGTTACGGCGGTTGATCAGGTTTTCGGGGTTGGTGTAGGGGTTATAGTTGGTGGGGTTTTTGGTGATGGACGCAATGGTCGCACACTCCCACAGGGTCAGCTGGCTGACATCCTTATTAAAGTATTCGTTGGCCGCAGTCTGCACGCCCTGAATGGTGCCGGTAAAGCTGATGGTGTTCAGGTACGCTTCCAGAATGGTCTCCTTGGAATAGCTGCGGCTCAGGCAGAGGGCGCGGTAGATCTCGCGCAGCTTGCGCAGTGCGCCTTCAATGCCGCTGGCGCTCTTGTCGTCGGTCAGGTTCTTGATCAGCTGCTGCTCCAGCGTGGATGCACCCTGCTTGGAGCTGTAGATGGGCAGCAGGTATTCGTTGACCATTGCGCCGATGGTGCGCTTGAAGTTGACGCCGGGCTCGTTGTAAAAGTCCTTATCCTCGGTGCAGATGAACGCATACTGCAGGTTCGTGGGGATCTGCTCCAGATCCGCCCACACGCGGTGGCTGTTGGAAGAGCGCAGCGTGGCATACTCCACCTGTGCACCGGTGTCCGGGTCGGTGGCCATCACCACACTGGACTGGCTCAGCTCAATGTTGTCCAGATCCAGCAGGTCGCCGTCGTTGGCGGTAGCCTGCACCACGTAATACACAGCACCCACTGCCACCAGACTGCCTGCCATGATGCCCAGACAAATCAGTGTAGCAATGGTTCGGCCAATGAAGCGCAGAATGGGATGTCTGCCCTTTTCACAGGGTTCCTTTGGTTCTTTGGGTTCCCGGCCGCGTCTGGGTCCCGGCTGGGACTCCCGGCGGCTGTTGCTCACATTTACCTTCCGCCCCGCCGGTGCCGGGGAATGCCCCTCACCGGCACGGTTGATCTTTCTCATATCGGAGATAGAAATCGCCTCCTAACATTCAGGCTGCTTTTTCAGCGCCATGCGCTGGTACTTTTCCATCAAAGCGCACAGAACTGCACGCAATACCATATTATAGCACGTGCACAGAACGCGGGCAAGAACCAATCTTCGGCCCTGATAGGTCTAATCATCTGTAGTATAACACAATCTGCCGGACAAAGCACAGCATTCCCGTGTGAAAATTGACTGTGCCCCCTTGTTTTGGGGCATACTTCAGCCGGAAAGGAGCGTGTTTCTCCATGCGCAAACTGTGCACCTGCCTGTTCTACGGGCTGTGCGTATTCACCATCGTGTTCAGCCTGTTCTGGATGGCCCTGCCCAAGCTCAGCCTTCCGGTGCCCGACCCCGGCAGCGAAGCACCGCCTTCCTCCGCAGCAGACCTTGCCGCACAGGCCATGCCGGAGCTTGCTGCCCAGAGCTACCGCCTGTGCGACAAAGGCGGGCGCGTGGCCGTTTACCGCTGCGGCACCAATGGCCAGCCGGATGTGCTTGTCACCGTCACCGGCATCTACACCAATCTTCTGCCGGAGAACGATGCCGTGCGCATCAAGCGCGGTGTGACCGTGTACAGCGAACGGGAACTGGACCTGCTGCTGGAAGATCTGGGCGGTTGAGTGCAGAATGCTCAATTTTTATCTACTTTTACTGATTATTTTTATTGACATCCCGATGTAAAAATTATATAATGATAATAGAAGTAAAGTTTTTAACCGCCTGCAGCGATCATAAAAGGAAGTGCTTCCTCATGTCAGAACAGATCACCCTCCATTACCAGTGCCGTCTTTGCGGCAAGCAGCTGGACCGCGGTATCCACCTCGGCCCGCCCAGCCCCGGCACCTGCAGCAAAGCCGCCAAGGTGGACGGCTTTCACGGGCCGCACCGCTGGGTCATTGTCTCTTTGCCCAAAAGTGCCTGAGCACTCCATTTCACTGTGATGCAAAAAGGACCTCCGGATGCTTCTCCGGAGGTCCTTTTCTCATTCAGGTTCAGGCTTCCATTTCTTCCAGCGGAACAAGGTAGGCCTTGCGGCACTCCTCGTATTCCAGCATGTAGTCCTTGGTGGGGTTGTGGTGCATGATGCTCTTGAGGGTGTGGGAGTCGTAGTCCTCGCCGGCATCCATGCCGATCAGGCGGGCAGCAACGTTGGAGCAGTGATCCGAGATACGCTCTGCATTGTTCAGCACATCCAGGAACACGACACCCGTATCAATGGAGCACACGCCGTCCTTCAGGCGCAGGATGTGCTGGTCGCGCAGGCGCTCCGCCATCACATCGATCACCTCTTCCAGCGGTTCCACCTGAGCCGCCAGACGCATATCGCTGTTTTCAAAGGCATCGTTGGTCAGGTTCAGGATGCGGTTCAGCGCATTCTCCAGCAGCTGCAGCTCCTTGGTGGCGTTTTCACTGAAGGACGCTTCCTTTTCCTGCAATTCTTCTGCCTTTTCCATAATGTTCACCGCATAGTCGCCGATGCGCTCGAACTCGGTAACAAAATTCAGCAGTTCGGTCACAGTGTGGCTCTCATCGTCGCCCAGCTCCTGATCGGTCATCTTGATCAGATAGTTGGAGATTGCCACCTCCATGCGGTCGATCAGGTTTTCACGCACCCGGATGGCGCTGACGGTATCCTCGTCCATCTTCAGCAGCAGCGGTGCAGCCAGATTCACATTGCGGGCAGCACGGCGGGACATCTTGATCACAGCGCTCTTAGCCTGCTGCAGGGCCACAGCCGGGCTTTTGAACAGGCGCTCGTCCAGCACCGGCATGCTCAGCTCCTGTGCTTCCTCGGCGCTGTCCGGCACAGTGAGCAGTGCCAGCTTGGACAGCACACCGCTGCACGGCAGGAACAGCAGCATGGCGCACACGCTGGAAAGGGTGTGGATGTTTGCAATGGTGCTCTTGTTCATCACGTCGTTCCACATGGGGATGCCAACGGTGAACTGCACCGCATACACCAGTGCCAGCAGGATCACGCTGCCAATGATGTTGAAGTACAGATGGATCAGTGCAGCGCGCTTGCCGTCCTTGGAGGAGCCGCCAATGGTGAGCAGCGGCGTAAAGGCCGTGCCGATGTGTGCGCCCAGAATAATGGGGATGGCAGAGCTGAAGGTGACCAGACCCGTGCTGGACAGTGCCTGCAGGATACCCACCGATGCCGAGGAGGACTGGATGATCACCGTGACCACCACGCCCACCAGAATGCCCAGAACGGGATTCGTCATGGTAACGAACAGATTCTGGAACACGGCGCTCTCACGCAGAGGAGCCACACCGGTGTCCATCAGGCTCATGCCGGTAAACAGGATGCCGAAGCCCAGCATGATCTGGCCGATGTTCTTCCTTTTAGCGCTGCGCAGGAACACATAAAAAATGCAGCCGATAAACGCCACCACGGGCGCAAAGGTCTTGGGCTGGATCAGTGTCAGCCAGAGACTGTCACCGGAGATATCCGCCATGCGGATCAGCTGGCCGGTAACAGTGGTACCAATGTTTGCACCCATAATGACGCCTACCGACTGCGTAAGGGTCATGATGCCGGAGTTTACCAGACCGACACAAATAACGACCGTGCCGGCCGAGGACTGGATGACACCCGTGATGAGGGTGCCAAAAATAACGCCCTTGAGCGTTGAGGAGGTCAGCTTTTGCAGCACGCCCTGCATTTTGCCGCCGGCCAGTTTTTCCAGACCAGCGCCCATAATGGACATGCCGTACAGAAACAGCGCAATTCCACCCAACAGAGAGGTAATGTGTGTGATATCCATAACGATACTCCTAAAAATGATCTTCCTTTTGATCCTTGTACATCTGCCCTGCCCGCACACCGGGCCTGCTTGATCCGGCAGATGCTGCGGCCTGCCGCTCTGCTGCGCAGAACGGCGCACAATGACCGCGCTTGGATCTATTATATCATTTTTTATCCTGTCACAACAAGGTTTATTTTACAAGAAAATCACTTTTTCTACACATTTTTCCGTCTCTTAATGAATTCGTGCTCTTTCCTTTTCAATTATTTTACATCAATTTTACATTTGCACCGAAGTCCCTGTCTGTTTGCGGGCGCTTACTCTGCCAGTTCTTCCATTGCTTCCCGCACCGTATCGGCCGAAAACAGGAACACTCCGCTGCCGGTGTATACTTCCACATGGCTTCCAACATAACGCAGTTCAAAATCTTTCATCCGTGTTCCCTCCTGTATCTCGTTTTTTGCAGCTTTTCAGAACGTTTTTGTTCCATGGCTGTATTATCGCACACAGCAGGTACTATAAATCGGATTTTCAACGCATTTTGCAGACAAAAAGCCGCCCGGCTTCAGATGCGGAACCGGGCGGCTGGCCACCTATTTATATCGTTCAATGCACAGCGGCATATTCCGGGATGCGCTGCTCATGGGCCTGCTGCTCTGTGCGGGCCTTCTCATAGCAGTAACGGATGATCGCCTGCCTGCGCACGATGCCAATGAAGATGCCGCGGTCATCCACAACCGGCACAAAGTTCTGGTTCATGGCCGCTTCGATCAGCTGATCCATGCTGGTGGTCACGGTGACAGCCTTGTAGTCGCGCTTGTGCGGGAAGGCCGAAATGGGGACATCCTCAGCCGCTTCCAGATCCAGACCATGGAACTTTTTCAGCCCCCAGAGAATGTCTCCCTCGGTCAGGGTGCCCACATATTTTCCCTGCCGGTTGAGCACCGGAATGGACGCGTAGCGGTTATTCTCCCACTTTTCCAGCGTCTGCCGAAGGGTGAAATCGTCGTAAACATACATCAGATCCTGCTTGGGTGAAAGGAAAAACAGAATATTCATGACAACAGCTCCTAAACATTGTTCCACGCGCCGTGCGCAAAAAATAACGCAGTTCATCCGCACAAGCGGGACCCTGCGCCGCAGTCCCTATCCTTGTTTCTATTTTAGCACTTTTTAATAGTCGGATAAAGAGTTATCACCCACCTTTTATATTTTTTTAACAGATTGTTTGCTTTCTTTCGTCATACTTTCGGTTTTGATAAAAAGCAACCAGCGTCCGTTATGCTATCACCTTCCCGGTGCGAAGCCGCCCGAACCATGCTGTCAATGCAGAAACCTGCGCAAAAAGTTGATATACCAGCATTTTGCGCTGTACAAGCGCGCCCCAAAGTTGTATAATAATGTGGGTGTTTCTCGGCGCAGTATGTGTATCTGTCCGCCGCTGCGCCCCAGACCTTGAATGTGTTTTATGAAAATAACATAAAGGAGCAGAGCGACTATGATCACTTCCCGTTTCCCTCTGGGGGATGTCAGCTTTACGTCCGGGTATTTTGCTACTCTGGTAGGTGAAGCAGCCAAACAGTGTTACGGTGTTGCCGCAATGGCACCCCGTGATATGACCGATGCCGTCAGAAGCATGGTGCACGGTTCTGATTACCCGGAAAAGGGTGTCCGTGTCACGCAGGAGGATGGTCGTCTGGTGATCGAACTGCACATTGCAGTGAGCTATGGCTTGAACATTTCTACCGCCGCACGCAGCATCTCTCACCGCGTCAAGGACGAGGTGGAGCAGGCTACCGGCCTGAAGGTTGCCCGCGTTGTGGTTTCGGTAGACGATGTGATCGCCTGATTTTTGTTGGTTCATCCGAATGCGCCGGGCTTTTCCGGCAAGTACAAGGAGTAAAAAAGAATGATTTCTGGTAAGATTTTGCGTGACGCCATTATCTCTGGCGCCAACAACATCAACAATCAGCGCTCCCGCGTGGACGAGCTGAACGTTTTCCCTGTTCCTGATGGCGACACTGGCACCAACATGGGCATGACCGTGGGTGCTTCTGTGCGCGAGCTGGAAGCATTGGACGACAGCTGCACCGTGGGTGAGGCTTCCAAGACCGCTGCTTCCGCCATGCTGCGCGGTGCACGCGGCAACTCCGGTGTTATCACCAGCCTGCTGTTCCGCGGCTTCTCCAAGGCGCTGGAAGGCAAGAAGGAAGCCACCGCTGCCGACATTGTCGAGGCTTTGAAGAAGGGTGTCGAGGGCGCTTATAAGGCCGTTATGAAGCCCACCGAGGGCACCATCCTCACGGTTGCACGCATTGCCTCTGAGGAAGCTGCTGCCTGCGGTGCCGAGGATGTGCCCGCTCTGTGGGATGTGGTGATGACCGCCGGCCAGAAGGCTCTGGAGGACACCCCCAACCTGCTGCCTGTTCTGAAGAAGGCCGGCGTTGTGGATGCCGGCGGTCAGGGCATCATGATTATCTTTGAGGGCATGGGCAAGGTGTTCCATGGCGAAGGCATCGTGGCAGGCGGCGAGGCTGCTCCCAATAAGGCAAAGCTCTCCACCGAGAACGCCGGCAAGGGCGTGTTCACCGACGACCTGATGAAGGTGGAGGACATCAAGAACGGCTACTGCACCCAGTTCCTGATCAACAAGTATGAGGGTGCAAGCGCCGCAAAGATGCGTGCCTTTGCAGAATCCAACGGCGACAGTGTGGTGTGCATCGAGGATGACGATGTAATCAACCTGCATGTGCACACCGCTGATCCCGGCAAGATCCTGAGCGAAGCCATCAAGTATGGCTACCTGACCAACTTCAAGATCGAGAACATGCACGAGCAGTTCCTAGCCCGCCAGAAGCAGGGCAAGAGCCTGGAAAAGCAGGCTTCTGCTGAGAAGGCCCCTTCTCAGTCCAGCGAGTTCGTCTACGCTGCTGTGGACCCCAGCCGTGACTATGGCTTTGTTGCCGTTGCCGCCGGTGAAGGCCTGAAGGCCGTGTTCACCGATCTGGCTGCAGACGCAGTGGTCTCCGGTGGTCAGACCATGAACCCAGCCACCGAGGATATCCTCGCCGCCATCCAGAGCGTGCCCGCAAAGACCGTGTTCGTGCTGCCCAACAACAAAAACATCATCATGGCTGCTGAGCAGGCCCAGAAGCTGGCCGACCGTCAGGTGGTCGTTCTGCCCACCCGCACCGTGCCCATGGGCATTACCGCCATGCTGAACTTTGATCCCTCCGTGAACGCCGAGACCAACACCATCAACATGATGGCTGCTGCCGACAAGGTGTCCACCGGTCTGATCACCTATGCTGCCCGCGACAGTGAGTACGACGGCAAGCGCATCAGGAAGGGTGAGATCATGGCTCTGGAGAACGGCAAGATCGTTTCCACCTCCAACGATATCACCAAAGCTACCTACCGTCTGGCACGCGGCATGTGCAAGAAGGATTCCAGCTTCGTCACCATCATTTCCGGCTGCGACGTGAGCGATGAGGATGCCGAGAAAGTGACCGAGATCGTAAAGGCAAAGTGCCCGAACCACGTTGAGGTCAGCCACATCCGCGGCGGCCAGCCCGTTTACTATTATATGATCAGCGTGGAGTAAACACTCCCCCGTTCTGCTGAATTTTTAAGCACCTGCGATTTTTGCCGCGGGTGCTTTTTAAAGCAAAAGTGCCTGCACAGCTAAAGCCGTGCAGGCACTTTTGCTTTAAGGATTCTCAGAAGAAGCTCACCTGACTGCTCTCCGGCAGGTCGCCCAGAGCGCCCACCTGACGCAAACGGTCCAGAATGCTGCTGCCGACACCGGAAGCCTGCTGCAACTCTTCCACCGAGATATATTCTTCGCCGTGGATGGTCACCTTTTCCAGTGCATCGGCGGCAGCACCGCCAAGACCCTTCAGCGAAGAGAAAGGCAGACGTACCTTGCCGTCCTCCACCACATACTTGGAGCCGCGGCTCTTGCCCAGCTCAATGGGCAAAAACTCGTAGCCGCGCACCAGCATCTCGTTGACGAGCTGCAGGCTGACCAGCACATCCTCGTCCTTGGCGTTCTTCTCTTCCTTCAGGCGGCGCTTGACTTCTTCCATGTGGGCGCGGGCCACTGCCGCACCGCCCACAGCGGCTTCGTAGTCGATGTCGTCGCCGCGTACGGTAAAGTATACCGCATAGAACTCCGGCGGACGGTAGATCTTGAACCACATCAGACGAATGGCCGACATCAGGTAGGCCACAGCATGGGCCTTGGGGAACATATACTTGATCTTGCGGCAGCTCTCGATGTACCAGTCCGGCACCTCGTGCTCCCGCATGGCTTCCTCCCAGCCATCCTTGAAGCCGCCCTTGGCCACCTTGCCCTTACGCACGGCCTCCATGATATCAAAGGCCATCTTGGGTTCCAGACCCTTGCGCAGCAGGTACAGCATGATGCTGTCACGGCAGCCAATGACCTCCGCAATGGTGCAGGTGCCGCTGCGGATCAGCTCGTCCGCGTTGCCGGTCCACACATCAGTGCCGTGGGACAGGCCCGAGATCTGGATCAGCTCGGAGAAGTTCTTGGGCCGTGCCTCCACCAGCATACCGCGCACGAAGTTGGTGCCCATTTCCGGGATGCCGAAGGTTCCGGTCTGGCTGTCGATCTGCTCCGGGGTCACGCCCAGCGCTTCGGGGCTGGTCAGCAGGCTGTACACCTTGGGGTCGTTCATGGGGATACTGTCAATGGGGATACCGGTGTACTCCTCAAAATACTTGTAGAAGGTGGGCATATCGTGGCCCAGTTCGTCCAGCTTGAGCAGGGTATCGTGCAGGTACTTGAACTCGAAGTGGGTGGTCAACAGGCCGCCTGCCACATCATCCGCCGGGTGCTGGATGGGACAGAAATCGTAGATCTCGTAGGTGTCCGGCACAACGACCATGCCGCCGGGGTGCTGACCCGTGGTGCGCTTGACGCCGGTGCAGCCCAGAGTCAGGCGGTTCTCCTCCGCATGGTTCACCGTGCGGCCGCGCTCATCCAGATATTTTTTGACATAGCCGTAGGCGGTCTTGTCCTGAATACCGGACACGGTGCCCGCCTTGAACACGTTGGCTTTGCCGAACAGCTCCTCGGTATAGCGGTGCACATTGGACTGATATTCGCCGGAAAAGTTCAGGTCGATATCCGGCTCTTTATCGCCGTAGAAGCCGAGGAAGGTCTCGAAGGGAATATCGTGGCCGTCCACCAGCATCCGGGTGCCGCAGTTGGGGCAGTTTTTATCCGGCAGGTCAAAGCCGTCGTCCACGCTGCCGTCGGTGATGAACTCGCTGTGCTTGCACTTGGGGCAGCGATAGTGGGGCGGCAGGCTGTTCACCTCCGAGATGCCGGAGAAGTGGGCCACGGCCGATGAGCCGACCGAACCACGGCTGCCCACCTGATAGCCGCCCGCGTTGGAATAGGCCACCAGTTTGACCGCAATGACGTACAGCACGGCGTAGCCATGGCCGCAGATGGAGTCCAGCTCCTTCTGCAGCCGCTTTTCCACAATTTCGGGCAGCGGGTCACCGTAATCGCGCTTGGCGTGTTCCCACGTAGCATCGCGCAATTGCTGCTCTGCACCCTCGATGCTGGGCGGGTAGGTGCCGCGCGGGATGGCACGAACATTGTTGTCGATCATCGCCGCGATCCTGCGGGGGTTCTTCACCACTACCTCGTAGGCTTTTTCCTTGGGCAGATAGTAGAACTGCGCCAGCATATCCTGCGTGGTGCGGAAGAACAGCGGCGGCTGGTTGTCGGCATCTTTAAAGCCGTTGCCCGCCTGCAGCACAGCGCGGTAAGCCGCATCCTCCGGCTCGGTAAAGTGCACGTCACCGGTGGCAATGACCGGCTTGTGCAGGTCCTCGCCCAGCTTGATGACCGTGCGGTTGAAGTTTTTGATGTCCTCTTCGCTGTCCACCTTGCCGTCCCGCACCATGTAGGCGTTGTTGCCCAGCGGCTGGATCTCAAGAATATCGTAGTAGGACGCGATCTTTTTCAGTTCTTCATAGCTGGTGCCATCCACGATGGCCCGGTACAGCTCGCCGGCTTCGCAGGCGGAAGTGAGCAGCAGGCCGTCCCGGTATTTGTTCAAAAGGCTCCGGGGCACCCGGGGCTTTTTGAAAAAGTAGTTCACATGGGCTTCGCTGACGATCTTGTACAGATTTTTCAGGCCCATCTGGTTCTTGACCAGAATGATGAGGTGGTAATACTTCTTTTTCAGCACCTCGCGGTTGCCGCCAAGGCCGGTGTTGATCTCACTGACCTTTGCTACCTGCTTTTCTTTCAGGTCGTTCAGCATGACCCCGAAGATGCGGCCCAGCGCGGCAGAATCCTCACAGGCACGGTGGGCCTCGTAGGCAGGCAGCTCCAGATGCTTGTTGATGGTGCCCTGCTTGTAGTTGTGCAGGCCGGGGTACATGGCCTGCGCCATGGTCAGGGTGTCGATATAGGTCGGCTCCAGCTTGATGCCGCTGCGCTTGGCGGCGGCGCGCAGGAAACGCATATCAAAGGCGTGGACGTTGTGGCCCACAAGGATGCGGTCTCCCGCAAATTTGAGGAAGGCTTCCAGTGCTTCCTTTTCGCCGGGAGCATCCGCCACCATTTCGTTGGTGATGCCGGTCAGCTCGGTGATCTTGGGGGTGATGGGCTTGCCGGGCTTGACAAAGGTATCAAATTCCTCCACCACTTCGCCGTTTTTCACGATGACGGCACCGATCTCGGTCATATACTCCACGCCGGGGTCAAGGCCGGTGGTCTCGGTATCAAACACGCAGAACTCCCCGTCCAGCGGCTGATCCTTCACACCGTATACACAGGGGATCATGTCGTCCACAAAGTAGGCTTCACAGCCGTAGATCAGCTTGAAGTCCGGGTCTGATTTATGGATATCGTCCGCTGCCAGCATGGCTTCCGGGTAACCCTGACACACACCGTGGTCAGTGATGGCAACGGCCGGATGTCCCATGCGGTGGGCCAGCTTGACGATGCCGCCGGGGTCACAGAAGCCGTCCATGCTGGAAAGCTTGGTGTGCAGATGCAGCTCTACACGCTTGACCGGTGCGGTATCCTCCCGCTTTTTGCGCTCCACGATGAGCACATCGTAGGGGTAGACGATATAATCGTGTTCGTACTTGTCGTAGGAGCAGTCGCCGCGCACGATGAGGGTGGTGCCTTTGCCAAGGCTCTCCCACTTGGAGCAGTCCTCACCTTCCTGCGCGCGGATCTTCAGGTTGATGGAGCCCTGATAATCGGTGATGGATACGGTATAAATTTTGCGGAAGTTGCCCTTGACCTCCGAGAAGAACACATCGCCCCAGATCGTGCACTTGCCGCCCTCGCCGCCAAGGTCTTTCAGCGGGGTGAGGTTCTTGGGGGTGAACATCTTGCCGTGGAAAATGGTGACGGGCTTATCGGTCAGGTCCAGACCGTCCACCTTGATGGACGGTGCTGTGTTCTTTTTCTCAAACTTGACCACCGGTGGCGCGATCTTGCGCTCCAGCTTTTCTTCCATCTGGTGCTGCTCGGCTTCGCTTACAGCGCTTTGCAGCGTTACCTGCGGCGTTACCCCGGTGTGGGCCGCAATGCGCTCTGCCAGCAGCTTTTCAAAGTGCATCTCCTGCAAAAACTTGGTGCCATGGCATACGCCGATGGTGATCTTCTGTCCGATGATGTTGATCTTGCACCGGTCCAGAAAGCCGTTGATGGGCACGCCGTCCCGCTTCATCTCTTCCATCAGATCGCGCAGGGCCGCTTCGTCCAGCATGGCATAGCCAAACAGGTTCTGGATGCGCAGCTCAAAGCCCTCATAATCCGGCTGCAGGGATGCCAGCAGCCGGGCACAGAGATTTTTGTCCAGCGGCGCACCGCTGCGCAGGGTAAAGATGACCTGCCGCTCCTGCCGCAGCATCTGCGCATGCTCCACAATGACCTGCCCGAAGCAGGCCGCAAATGCCGGGTCCACCATGAACTGCGGCCACAGGTTGGATACGAGTGGTGTCACAAATGGTACTCCTTTTTATACAGCACAAACTGCCGCACCCGTTTTTGCAGGTGTGGCAGCTGTGAAAAAAGCCAAATTACAGTTTATAGATCTCATCCATGAACTGATCCAGGATGTTGTCTCCGGTCAGCTTTTTGATGGGCTTGCCGTGGATGAACAGCACCGCCTCGCCCTTGCCGCCGGCAATGCCGATGTCTGCTTCGCGGGCTTCACCGGGGCCGTTGACCACGCAGCCCATCACGGCCACCTTGATGGATTTTTTGCAGCCCTGCAGCCGCTTTTCCACCTCATTGGCGATCTCGGTGCAGGGATACTGGGTGCGGCCGCAGGTGGGGCAGGTGATGACCTCCGGGCCTGCTACCGGGAAGCCCACGGCGCGCAGGATGTTGTAGCCCGCTTCCACTTCCTTTTCCGGCTCTGCGGCCAGCGAGACGCGGATGGTATCGCCAATGCCTTCCAGCAGCATTCCGCCGATGCCCATGCCGCTTTTCAGCAGACCCATCTGGTAGGTACCCGCCTCGGTAACACCCACATGGAGCGGGTAATCCGTGACAGCGCTGAGCTGGCGGTAGGCCTCCATCATGCGGGGCACATTGGAGTTCTTGATGGAAATGACGATGTTGTTGAAATCGAATTTTTCCAGCAGGCGCACATGGTACAGTGCACTCTCCACCATGGCCTCTGGCGTGGGTGCGCCGTATTTTGCAAGGATGTGCTTTTCCAGACTGCCGCCATTCACGCCGATGCGGATGGGAATGTTCTTGCGCTGACAGGCATCCACCACAGCCTTCACCCGGTCATCGTCGCCGATGTTGCCGGGGTTGATGCGGATCTTATCCACGCCTACATCTGCGCAGGCCAGAGCCGCCTTATAGTCAAAATGGATGTCTGCCACAATGGGGATATTCACCGCATTCTTGACGGCTTCGATGCACTTTGCATCCGCCGGGCTGGGGCAGGTCACGCGCAGGATCTGACAGCCAGCAGCTTCGCACCGCTTTGCCTGCGCCACATTGCCCTCAATATCCTCCACCGGCACGTTGAGCATCGTCTGCACCGCAACAGGATTCTTGCCGCCGATGGTCACATTGCCGATTTTTACTTCCCGTTTTAACTGCCGCATAAAGTTCCCCTTTCTGTTTTTGCTCACATTGCACCGGTCACAAGCCGGATGATATCATTATAGGTTGCAAAGAGCATCAGGCCAAACAGCAGTGCAAAGGCCGCAATGGTCAGTGTACCCTGCAGCTTTTCCGGCACTGCATGGCCGGTAACGCCCTCAATGATCAAAAATACCACCTTGCCGCCATCCAGTGCCGGGAAGGGCAGCAGATTGAACACGCCCAGATTGATGGTGATGAGGGCCAGCAGCTCCAGCAGATCCTGCCAGCCGTAGCTTGCCGCCTGACCGATTGCTGTCACGATACCCACCGGGCCGGACAGATTGTTGATGCTCTCACGTCCGCGCACAAGGTCTGCCAGCGAGATAAACGCGATGCGTCCGTAGTACAGGGTGCTGTTCCATGCTTCTTTTAACACATTGAGCGGTGTTTTTTTGATGCCGTACACCGTAAAGCCAAGGGTCATATGGGTCTGGCCGTTCTCGTCCTGCCAGGTGTCGAACTGCACGTCCGGCAGTTCCACCTTCTGGCCGTCCCGCTTCACGGTGAACCGGGCGCGATAGGCTTCGGTGCGCACCAGCTCATAAAGGATGTCGTTGGCCACAAAGCAGCGCCTGCCGTTCACGGCAACGATCTCGTCCCCCGCCTGCAGGCCGGTCTGGCCGCAGAGGGCATCGTTCTCAATGGAATAGATGGTCTTGCTGGTGATGGCTCCTTCCTGTGCTGCCACAAGAATGACCAGCACCACAAAGCCCAGCACGAAATTCATGAAGGCACCTGCCACCATCACAAGCACACGCTGCCATACCGGTGCCTCGTTCAAAGGGATGCCGGTGCGCTGCTCCGGCGGGACAGGGTTTTCTTCCTCTGCTTCCCGTTCGTCGCGGGCCGCTTCGGCCTGCTGGCTCTCGGGGCTTTCCTCGCCCTCCAGCGCCACATAGCCGCCTACCGGCAATGCACGCAGGCTGTACTGGGTGCCCTTGTAAATTTTCTTCCACAAAGCCGGCCCCATGCCGATGGAAAACTCGTTGACCTGAATGCCGCAGAGCTTTGCCACGGTAAAGTGCCCGAATTCATGAATGGCGATCACAGCGCTGAACACGATCAGTGCGGCGATCAGGGTGATAAAAATTGACATTGCGTCTCCTAAAGATCAAAGATGTGCGCGCACGAACTCTCGTGCCATGCGGTCGCACTCGTACACATCGCTGAGGGTATACTCGCCGCCAAAGCTGTCGCTGTCCACGACTGCTTCCACCAGACGGCCAATATCGAGGAAGCCAATTTTGTCCTCAAGGAAGAGCTTGACAGCTTCCTCATTGGCACCGTTGGCGGCACATGGGCCGAGACCGCCCTTTTTGATGGCCTTTTTGCAGGCGGCAAGGCAGCGGAAGGTCTCGTCGTCTGCCACATCGAAGGTGAGCACCTTGAGTGCGGCAAAGTCCAGCTCTGGCACAACGCCGGGTACGCGCTTTGGGTAGGTGAGCGCATACTGGATGGGAATGCGCATATCCGGCACACCCAGCTGAGCAATGACCGAATTATCGCTGAACTGCACCGCCGAATGCACGATGCTCTGGCGCTGCACCACGATCTGGATCTTCTCCGGCGGCAGGCCGAACAGCCACACTGCCTCGATCAGCTCCAGACCCTTGTTCATCAGGGTGGCAGAGTCAATGGTGATCTTTGCGCCCATGTTCCAGTTGGGGTGCTTGAGGGCATCCGCCTTGGTCTTACCGCGCAGCTCCTCGGTCTTCATCCCGAAGAAGGGGCCGCCGGATGCCGTGAGCAGGATCTTGGTCAGGCTGGGGGCACTCTCCTTATCCTGTAGGCACTGGAAGATGGCCGAATGTTCACTGTCCACCGGCAGCAGCTTTACACCATGCTTTGCCACGGCCTGTGTGACCAGATGGCCGCCGGTGACAAGGCTCTCCTTGTTGGCAAGGGCCAGATCATGCCCGCTTTCGATCGCGCACAGGCTGGCACCAAGGCCTGCAATGCCCACCACGCTGTTCAGCACCACATCGGTGCCGTCCAGTGCGGCCAGCTGCTTGAGCCCTTCCGGCCCTACCAGCAGCCGGGGCGCATCTGCACGACCGGAAAGCTCCGCATCCAGCCTGCGGGCCGCATCCGGGTCGGTCATGCAGACATAGCGCGGATGAAACTCTTCGATCTGCTGCAGGATCTTGTCTACATGGCTGTGGGCAGAAAGGCCGAACACCTCATAGCCCTGTGCACGGATCACATCCAGACTCTGGGTGCCGATGGAACCGGTAGAACCCAGCAGAGTGATTTTTTTCGACATCACACGTTCCCCCTTTTAATAGTAGAACACCGCCGTAATGACCATGGTCACAAAGGGCGCAATGAACATCACACTGTCAAAGCGGTCCAGAATGCCGCCGTGCCCCGGGAAGATGGTGCCGTAATCCTTGATGCCGCACTGGCGCTTGACCACGCTGGCAAACA
Organism: Faecalibacterium taiwanense; assembly: GCF_036632915.2. NCBI lineage: Bacteria > Bacillati > Bacillota > Clostridia > Eubacteriales > Oscillospiraceae > Faecalibacterium > Faecalibacterium taiwanense. The sequence continues at coordinate 1,939,148 of NZ_CP155552.1, forward strand.
GATCGCCATAAATGCCCAGCACCGCCGCCACGCAGCCCAGCAGCGCAATGATCACGTACATGGAAACGCCAATGTTGGAGCGGGTGAAGGCTTCCATCCGGTTTGCCGCCACTGAGTACACCAGTGTGATGATCACACCGAACACCATGGTGCCCAGAACACCGCCAATGGCACCTTCCACGGTCTTTTTGGGGCTGACCACCGGGCAGAGCTTGTGCTTGCCAAAAGCACGGCCTGCAAAGTAGGCACAGGTATCGCCGCCCCAGGCAAAGCAGAGGATGAGCAAAATAAAGAACACCGCATCGTAGCCGTACTGCTCCACCGGCAGCAGCTCCTTGAGCCGGATAAAGGAATAGAAGCAGAAGATCACGATACCGGAGAACATCAGCAGGCCGCTGGCCTTCTGATAGCTGATGGTGCCATTGCGCACCACCAGATAGATGGCATAAAAGGTGACCAGCAGAAAGGACATCGGCATCACCAGCCGCCGCATGACCTGATAGTTGCTCGTCATGACCAGCAGTGTATACGGCACCAGAACCGCGTACATCAGCCAGTCCTTCTTTTCAAAGCCGAGGGCACTGTAGATCTCGTGAACGGCGATCAGCGTAATGGCCGCGATGACCAGATTAAAGATCAGAGTGTTGAAGGTGAACATCACGCCGATCAGTACGATGATGCCCACGATCGCAGTAATAACACGTGTTTTCATAGATTGGATCTCCTTTTCACCGGTCGGGTGCCGCGCCCCTCTGGATTAAGTTTGGCTCCGGCAAAGCCGCCGGGCCGTCCGGTCCCTGCACCGTGTGCAGGAGGTCTTGGGTTTTACAGTCCGCCAAACCGGCGGGAACGATGATTGAACTCCTCAATGGCAGCGTCCAGATCGCTGCGGGTGAAATCCGGCCACAGAACGTCCATTTCTACCAGCTCCGAGTAAGCTGCCTGCCAGAGCATGAAGTTGGACAGCCGCTTTTCTCCGCTGGGACGCAGGATAAAATCCGGGTCCTTCTGGCCAGCGGTATACATGGCATCGCTGAGCAGCTGTTCCGTGATCTCTTCGGGCTTTATCTCCCCTGCCGCCGCCTTTGCCGCCAGCTGCTGCGCCGCCCGCACGATCTCCGGACGGCCGCCGTAGTTGATGGCAATGTTCAGGGTCATGCCGGTCTTGACCGAAGAATCTGCTTCCAGCTTGTTCATCAGCTGCTGCAGCTTTTCATCCAGCACCGTGCGGTCGCCCATGAACTTGATGCGGATATTGCGGTTCTTGTAGTCAAAGCCCTTCAGCAGATATTCGCCGAACAGCCGCATGATGGCGTTGACCTCTTCCAGCGGACGCTTCCAGTTCTCGGTGGAAAACGCATAGAAGTACACCGACGAAACGCCCAGCTCATCGCAGTAATCTGCGATATCGCTGAACACCTCTGCGCCTCTTTTGTGCCCGGCAGTGCGGGGCAGGCCGCGGTTCTTTGCCCAGCGGCCGTTGCCGTCCATGATGATGCCAATGGAAAGGCCCTCGGCAAATTCTTTAGGATGCGCCATTGTTTCCTCCCGGCAGCAACGCCGCCTTCAACAAAAGTGCCGCGCACTCTTCTTCAGCGCACGGCACCTCCAGTTTATTGCATCTGCGCAGATCAGACAGACATGATCTCCTTCTGCTTTTCTTCCACCGCAGCATCGATGTTCTTGATATACTTGTCGGTCAGCTTCTGGACATCCTCTTCCATGGTCTTCTGGCTGTCCTCGGTCAGCTCGCCGGCCTTCTTCATGGCCTTGGCCTTATCCATAGCCTCGCGGCGGATGTTGCGCACTGCCACCTTAGCTTCCTCGCCCAGCTTGGAAACTTCCTTTGCCAGCTGCTTGCGGCGCTCCTCGGTGGGAGCCGGGAAGTTCAGGCGGATGGTAGAGCCGTCATCAATGGGAGTGATGCCCACATCGCTGGCCATGATGGCCTTGCTGATGGGGCGCAGCAGAGTACGGTCCCACGGGGTAATGGTCAGGGTGCGTGCTTCGGCCACAGCCACGGATGCCACCTGCTGGATGGGAGTGGGGGCACCATAATAATCCACGCTGACCTTATCCAGCACAGCGGGATTTGCGCGGCCTGCGCGCACAGCGCCCAGTTCGCGGCCCAGATGTTCGACCGAGCTCTTCATCTTGTCTTCGTAAACCTTGGTGTTGCTGCTCATTGCGGTAGTCTCCTGTTCCTTTTTATCTTGGGGCTGCGCTGCAATGCGTCTGCCCTATAATGTATGTCGGCTGCAGGCGTTTCAGCCCTCGTAAACCAGTGTGCCCACATTCTCGCCCTGCACGGCACGGGCAATGTTGTCCGGGTCGGCCAGATCGAACACGAGGATGGGCAGCTTGTTGTCGCGGCACAGAGTGGCAGCAGTGCCATCCATAACAGCCAGCTGGTCTTCCAGCACCTTGGTAAAGGTGAGTGTATCATACTTCTTTGCGTCGGCGTACTTGTGGGGATCCTTATCGTAAACGCCATCCACCATAGTAGCCTTGAACATCACATCGGCGCTCACTTCCACAGCGCGCAGAGCGGTTGCCGTATCCGTGGAGAAGAACGGGTTGCCGGTGCCGCCGCCGAACACGGCGATCTTGCCCTCATCCATGGCGCGCAGAGCATCCTTGCGGGTAAAGGGCTGTGCCACCTGCGGCATGGTGATGGAGGTGAACACCTCGGTGGGCACACCCAGCTGTTCCAGCTTATCGGAAACAGCCAGTGCGTTCATCACGGTTGCCAGCATACCGATCTTATCGGCCAGTGTGCGCTCCATCTTGCCGCTGGAACGGCCGCGCCAGAAGTTGCCGCCGCCAACCACGATACCGATCTGCACGCCGAGGTCGTGTGCTTTCTTCACGCCGCCGCAGATCGCGTCCATGGTGGGCTCGTCAAAACCCATGCCCTTTTCGCCGCCCAGTGCTTCGCCGCTGATCTTCAGAAGGATACGCTGATATTTCAATGCCATAATCCAAACACCACCTGTTTTTATCTTCCGTCAGGGCATAGGCATACCCTGACATTTTTTACTATAGCTTATTTTACAATAAAACATTCATAAAGTAAACAGGAAATCTGCGCGGAAATCCGGAAGCTTTTATGAACGGCTGCGCAGACCGCGCAGCAGCTGCTTCATTCCGGGCGGAATGCGGCGGCTTTCCACCGCTTTCTGGATGGCTTTGTTGTGGGTCCACAGATCCAGCCGCTTTTCTGTGAGCCACGGCAGCGCGGCATCCGGCTGCTTTGCCAGTGCCGTGGCAAAATACCATGCCCGCATCATATTGATATAGTATTCCGTGCTGCGCACATCGGCCACCCATTCCAGATATTCCGGCCGGAATGCATCATCCAGATAATAGCGCATCAGCATCTCCATGCCATAGCGCACGGTGTACACCTCGCCCGAATCCAGCCAGCGGCGAATGGGCACCAGCAGTTCCTTCTTGTGCTTTGCAAACACTTTGGGGCAAAAGCAGTCACAAGTGGCCCAGTTGTTGATGTAGGGCAGGAACGCTTCCGTTTCAGCCAGCGCCCTGTCGTAGTCCCGGATAAGTTCGATCAGGAACGCGTGGAGGTTGTTCTCTTCGTAGTATCCATGCGGCAGGGCCTGTAAAAACACTTCTGCCTGCGCTGTGCCCGCGAGCTGTTTTGCCAGCCTGCGCAGAGCCGGAACGCGCACGCCGATCACCGTTTCCGGCGGCACGGTGGGCATCAACGCACTGTGAAAGATGCGGTATGCTTCATCCCGCAGGGCAAACAGCTGCGTACGAATGATCTCTGCTTCCGGCTCCATCCTCTCTCCCTCCGTTCTTTTCTATTGTAGCAGAGCCGTATGGAAAAGCAAGGCCGTTCCGGCATTCTTTTCCGGTGCTTTAAGGAACATACAAAAATTGGGCTGGACATTTATGCCGGAACATGCTATAATATCGTTCGTAAATGCGGGCATCGTACATCGGCTAGTATATCAGCCTTCCAAGCTGAGGAGGTGGGTTCGATTCCCATTGCCCGCTCCATGCAAAAAAGCGCCGTGGCCTTTTGGGTCACGGCGCTTTTGTTTTGCTTTATCGGTCCCACTTATCGCACAGGGCATTGATCTGGTCGGCAAACTTGGCAAGGTCTTTGTTTGCGCCGCCCTCGTTGTGCTCGATGACCCGCAGCAGGCGCTTGCCGGCGCTGACCAGCCGCTGGAACACACTGGCCGCACGGCTCTGGCCTTCATTAGCCTTGTGCTCAATGCGGACGCGCATGCCCTCCTGCAGGCATACGGCTCCCTCGGCTCCGATGGCCCACTGTGCGCCGTTGTAGGGTGCACAGGCAGTGAAGCCCTGTTCCGTCAAGGTCTGCACAAAGTGGTCCTCGGTCTCATCTTCGCCGTGCATCACGAACACACGCTTTGGTTTCTGCTCAAAGGAGTTCACCCACCGCAGCAGACCTTCTCTGTCCGCATGGCCGGACATGCCGGTGAGCTGGCACAGTTCTGCCTGCACCTCAATAGGTTCACCGAACAGTTTTACCGTCGTGGCACCTTCCAGCAGGGTGCGGCCCAGCGTGCCCACCGCCTGATAGCCCACGAACAGAATGGTGCACTCCGGCCGCCACAGATTGTGCTTGAGGTGGTGGCGGATGCGGCCTGCCTCGCACATACCGCTGGCCGAGAGGATGACCTTTGGCACGCGGTCTGCATTGATCATGCGGGATTCATCACTGGTCACCGTGACGCGTAGCCCTGGGAAGGTGATCGGATCAATGCCTTTTTCCAGCAGAGCGCGGGTGTCCGCATCAAAGCAGTCCGGGTCGGTATCTTTAAAGATGCGGGTCGCCTCGATGGCAAGCGGGCTGTCAATGTACACCGGGAAGTTGCCGTGCCCCTTCACAAGGCCCTTTTCCTTGATCTCACGGATAAAGTAGAGCATCTCCTGCGTGCGGCCCACCGCAAAGCTGGGAATGACCACATTGCCGCCCCGGTCAAAGGTGCGCTGCAGGATCTTCGTCAGTTCGCTCACATAGTCCGGCTTCGGGCCGTGGCTGCGGTCGCCGTAGGTAGATTCCATAAAGGCGTAGTCCGCCTCTTTGATGTAAGCAGGATCCTTGATGATGGGCTGATCCAGATTGCCGATATCACCGGAGAATACCAGCTTGGTCGTGGTCTCACCCTCGGTGATCCAAAGCTCTATGCTGGCCGAGCCAAGCAGATGGCCCACATCCACAAAGCGGGCTTCAATGCCCGGTGCAAGCTGGAAGCGCTGCTCATAGGCCTTGCCCACAAACAGCTTCATGGCTGCTTCAGCATCCTGCACAGTATACATCGGTTCCACCGGTTCTGCGCCAGAGCGCTGGCCCTTGCGGTTTTTCCACTCCGCTTCAAATTCCTGAATATGGGCCGAGTCCCGCAGCATGATGCCGCACAGCTCCACCGTGGGGTTCGTGGCATAGATCTTGCCGCGGAAGCCGTTGCGCACCAGCAGCGGCAGCATACCGGTATGGTCGATGTGTGCATGGGTGGCCAGCACCCAGTCGATCTCGCCGGGTGCCACCGGGATGGGCTGGTTCTCGTATACGTCCTTGCCCTGCTCCATGCCGCAGTCGATCAAAAAGCGCTGCCCAGCCGCTTCGATCAAAGTGCAGCTGCCGGTGACCTCATGGTTCGCGCCCAGAAATGTGATCTTCATAAAAACACCTCCGGCTTTATTTCTTCTGTATCCTTAGTATAGCATATTCTAAAGGTACACGCCGCACAAATCGCATGGCTTTTCTCAGGCATTTTGCCGAAAGGTTGAAAAATTTTTTATACAATCTTGACAAACCACCCCTTCCTGTTATAAACTTAAACTTGTATGACGTTCGTTCGTATTTTATGAGTTTTAATAATAGAGAGGTTGAATTTTATGGTTCGTAACGATTTGCGCAACGTTGCCATTATCGCTCACGTTGACCACGGCAAGACCACCCTGGTGGACGCAATGCTGCGTCAGAGCGGCGCATTCCGCGATAATCAGGTCGTGGCTGAGCGCGTCATGGACAGCGGCGATATCGAGCGTGAGCGTGGCATTACCATTCTGGCCAAGAACTGCTCCTGCACCTACAAGGGTGTCAAGATCAATATTGTCGATACTCCGGGCCATGCCGACTTTGGCGGCGAGGTGGAGCGCGTGCTGAAGATGGTCAACGGCGTTCTGCTGCTGGTGGATGCCGCCGAGGGCTGCATGCCCCAGACCCGTTTTGTGTTGCAGAAGGCTCTGCAGCAGAATCTGAGTCTGGTGGTGGCCATCAACAAGATCGACCGCCCCGATGCCCGCATTAAGGAAGTCATCGACGAAGTTCTGTACCTGCTGATGGATCTGGGCGCTACCGATGAGCAGCTGGACTGCCCCATGCTGTTCTGCTGCGGTCGTGATGGCACCGCAAGCCTGGACCCGGATGTGCCCGGCACCGACCTGATCCCTCTGTTCGATACTCTGCTGAGCACCATCAAGCCGCCTGAGGGCGACCCCGAGGCTCCCTTCCAGATGCTGGTGTCCTCTGTGGACTACAACGACTTCGTGGGCCGCATCGGCATTGGCCGCATCCAGAACGGCGTTGCCAAGGTGGGCGAGGAAGTTGTCGTCTGTGACTGGCACAATCAGGATCTGAAGATGCGCGGTCGTCTGACCAAGCTGTACGACTTTCAGGCCAATGGCCGTCAGCCGTGCGATAACATCACCGCTGGCGATATCGTGGCATTCTCCGGCCTGCCCGACGTGACCATCGGCAATACCCTGTGCAGCCCCTCCAATGTGGAGCCGCTGCCCTTCGTGAAGATCAACGATCCTACCGTTGAAATGACCTTCTCCGTCAACGACAGCCCGCTGGCCGGCCGCGAGGGTAAGTATGTTACCAGCCGTCAGATCCGTGACCGTCTGCAGAAGGAGCTGCTGAAGGACGTTGCTCTGAAGGTGGAGGATTCCGCCACCACCGATTCCTTCCGCGTTATGGGCCGTGGTGAGATGCACCTGTCCATCCTGATCGAGACCATGCGCCGTGAAGGTTATGAGCTGCAGGTCTCTCCCCCGCACGTTCTGACTAAGGTCATCGACGGCAAAACCTATGAGCCTATGGAGCATGTCGTCATCGATGTGCCCACCCAGTATCAGGGTGCTGTCATGACCGGTCTGGGCCAGCGCAAGGCTATCCTGCAGCAGATGGAATCTCTGGGCACCGACCGCGTGCGTCTGGAGTTCCGTATGCCCAGCCGCGGCCTGTTCGGCTACCGCAACCAGTTCCTGACCGATACCCACGGCGAAGGCATCATCAACCAGATCTTCGACGGTTACGATGTCTGGGCTGGCATGATTGCCAACCGCTCCACCGGTTCTCTGGTCAGCTTTGAGACCGGCGAGGCCGTCACCTACGGTCTGTTCAATGCTCAGCAGCGCGGCACCCTTCTGGTGGGCGCTGGTGAAAAGGTCTACGAGGGCATGGTCATTGGCTACACCGCTTCCGGCGAGGACGTGGATGTCAACGTCTGCAAGACCAAGCACCTGACCAACACCCGTGCATCCGGCTCCGATGATGCTCTGCGCCTGATCCCCATTAGCAAGCTCAGCCTGGAAGGCTGCCTGGAATTCCTTGCACAGGACGAGCTGCTGGAGGTCACTCCTGAAAATCTGCGCATCCGCAAGCAGATCCTGAACCACGAGCAGCGCATGAAGGCCAAGAGCAAGCTGAAATAAGCCTTTCCTTCTTTTATAATATGTACTTTACCGTCCTGCAGCGTTTCAAAACGCTGCAGGACAGTTTTATTTTGCCAAAAATGATTCATTTTTTAAAAAAAGGCTTGCAAAAGGCATTCTTATGCGGTATAATATCTCTCGCAGTCACAAATGTGATCTGCCTCTTTAGCTCAGTCGGTTAGAGCACCTGACTGTTAATCAGGGTGTCGCCTGTTCGAGTCAGGCAAGAGGCGCCAGAAGAAAAGGCAATGTTCCACAGAACATTGCCTTTTTTGTTTGTCCCACACTACACCCTTTTTCTGTACAGCCATGCAGTCGTGTTTCTCCTCTGTTTTGGGGCTTCTCTGTCCCAAAAACACAGCATCCATGCGAAAAAAGCATCAAGCATAATGATTTCTTAAAATTTGACTACTTGAAGAAGATGTCACATTGTGGTATACTGCTTATAAGCTTTGGGAATTTGTATCTGTTTTTCCAAAGTCCGGCACACAGATCAAAGGGTAGGTGCTCCCTTCTTTTGATAGCAGCCGACCGGTGTTTTGTCATGGTTCTCCGCAGGACAGGACAAAGCACCGGTCTCTGTGCTGTTGTTTCAGGCTCCGGCTCTTTTCACGTTGTCAGATCTGCGGCAGGCCGCTTTTTCAAAACGCCTGCCGCTGTTTGAATAAATTTGTATATGATCAAAGGAAGCATCTATGCGTTATACCTATGTCCGGCAGCACGACACCACTGACTGTGCGGCTGCCTGCCTCGCAATGGTGTGCCTCCATTACAAAAAGGAAGTTACCATCACCCGCCTGCGCGATATGATGGGTACCGACCTGAAAGGCACGAACCTTGTTGGTTTGCAGAAAGCCGCTAATGAGTTGGGTTTCACCACTGCAGCGGTTCGCGTAGACCGTGAAAATTTCCTCAGCGATTTCTCGCTGCCCTGCATTGCGCAGGTCATCACCGATCAGGGTCTGGCCCACTTTGTGGTCGTCTTCAAAAAGACCACCATCAAAGACGACGGTGAGCGTCGTCGGCACATGCTGAAAGAAGCCGAAGCCGCCAAGGAAGATGAGAAGAACGGCAAAAAACACAAGTGCAAGGATTATGTCGTGATTGGCGACCCCGGCAGCGAGCTGAAAAAGATCTCTCTGGATGAGTTCTACAAGAACTTTACCGGTGTTCTGCTGCTGATGAACCCCACCTCGGAGTTCAAGGGCGGTAAGATCGAAAAGGGCGGCATGTTCAAGCGTTACGTCGACCTGTTGCTGCCCCAGAAAAGCTCTTTGCCTATACGATCCTGAGTTCTCTGATCGTTACGATTCTGGGCATTGCCTCCTCCATGTTCAACAAGATCCTGATGGACGAGGTCTTGCCATATGGCCTAGACAATCTGCTGGTCACGCTGATCCTTGTGTTCAGCATGGTCAGCATCACCAATACGCTGGTGGGCTTTGTCCGGCAGTGGGTTCTGATCCACCTATCCATCAAGATCGATATTCCGCTGATGCTGGGTTACTTCGGGCATATCTTCCGTCTGCCCATGAAGTTCTTTGCCACCCGCAAGACTGGTGATATCACCACCCGTTATTCGGATGCAAACACCATCAAATCCATCTTTACCAGCATTGCGCTGAGCCTGATCATGGATATCTCGATGGCCATTATCACCGGTATCATCCTGTTCCGCATGAATGCGATGCTCTTCTCGATCTCGCTGTTCATGGCTCTGGTCAGCATTCTGCTGGTGCTGATCTACAAGCAGCCTTACAAAAAGATCAACGAAGAGACCATGGTGCAGTCCGCTGCACTGAACAGCCAGATGATCGAAAGCCTGCGCGGCATTGAGACGGTCAAGTGCAACGCCAACGAGGATACCGAAATGGAGAACCTCGAGCGTGAGTACATCAAGAGCCTGAAGATCAGCCTGCGCTCCAGCAAGATCAGCACCACGCAGGGCCTGATTTCCTCCTTCATTTCCACCGGTTTCAGCATGCTGACCACCTATGTGGGTATCAGTCAGGTTCTGAAGGGGGAGATGACACTGGGCGGATTCATGGCCTTCAGCACGCTGTCCTCTTACTTTACTTCCCCGCTGAGCAACCTGATCGGTCTGCAGATGCAGATTCAGGAGGCCAGCATTTCCATGAAGCGTCTGGGCGAGATCATGGATTATCCCTCCGAGACGGTCGGCGACGAAGACCGCACCGATCTGGACAAGGTGGAGGGCGATATCGAGTTCAAGGATGTCACTTTCCGTTATGGCAACCGTGCCCCTGCACTGGATCACATCAGCTTTACCATTCCGGCCGGTAAAAAGGTCGCGCTGGTGGGCAGCAGCGGCAGCGGCAAATCCACGATCACCAAGCTTCTGCTCAAGTATTATGAGCCGGAAGATGGCGAGATCGACTTGAACGGTGTGAATCTGGCTGAATACACCAATGATTCTGTCCGCCGCGCAATTTCTTATGTGCCGCAGAACGTTGAGCTGTTCAGCAAGACCATTTATGATAACATCCGCGTTTCCCGTATGGACGCTACGATGGACGAAGTTAAGGAAGCTGCCAAGAAGGCAGATGCTCACGACTTTATCCGTCATCTGCCCCTGCAGTATAACACCTATCTGGAAGAAGCAGGCAACGGCCTGTCCGGCGGTGAAAAGCAGCGCATTGCGTTGGCACGCGCTTTCCTGAAAGATTCCAACCTCTACATTCTGGATGAATCCACCAGTAATCTGGACTTTGCTACGGAAAATCTGATCTTCAACATGATCTACGATCAGCTCGCAGATCGTTCCATGCTGATCGTAGCTCACCGCCTGTCCACCGTTCGTGACTGTGATCTGATCCTTGTGATGGATCACGGCAAGATCGTGGAACGCGGCACGCACGATGAGCTGCTTGCCAAGGAAGGCAAGTACTACGAGCTGTGGAACATGCAGCAGGGTATCTACCGCAGCAAAAAGGCAGAGCCCAAGCAGTCTGTCATGCAGGCCGTGGTGGAAGAGGATGACGACGGTGAGTCGATCACCTATTGATGTGTTGCAGCCGGGTGCGCACCCGGTTACACATGAAAGGGAGTCATTCATGATGGATAGCTTGATTTGACATAGTTTTGCTGTGTCAGATAAAAAAGAGCTAGAAAGACTTTCTGTTTAGTAGAAGTAGATGGTGTTATCCTGAACAGGCCCCGCCTGCTCAGGTAACTATGCCTCACTATGGTGTGCCCGGAGGCAAAACGCCTCCGGGCACATTTTATTTGCAAGATCCCTATTACTTTTATAAGTAGTAGGCGATCGGGAGCGGAGAGGAAGCTGCTCTCTGCAGCGGTTTTCTCCCCTTTCTCGATTGCCTATTACTGCCTCTTCTGAGGTAAATCTGAAAAGGAACCGAGGTATTCAACATGAAAGAGATCAAAGTAGCCGAGAACAAGACCCTGAAGCTCACCAATGTGCTTTCCCGTGAGATCCATCCGGAAGAGATGGCCAGTCTGCCCGTGGTGCTGACCCAGATGCACAACTTTATCAAGAGCAACAACGCACAGCCCATTGGCCCCATTGTGCAGGCCATGGTGGTTGGTGAGGACCGTCAGATGCACCTGTACATGATGCAGCAGGCTACCCAGTTCATCGGCCAGATGGAGCAGGACTACCATATGGATGCTGTTCTGCGCGTGAAGAACTGCCTGTATGCCCACTACACCGGCCCCATGCCCGAAAGCCAGCTGGCTTCCTACAAGCTGCAGGTCCACGCTTTTGAGAATGAGCAGAAACTGACCGGCACCTCCTATACCATCTATGTCAATCAGGATGAGGATGATGCCGTGGTCGATGTCTTTATGGAGACCAAGTAATTATGACGATTAAAGTTCAGAACCTTTCGGATCTGCAGGACCGCCGCATCATGATGGAAAAAAAGCTGCCGCCTTATGGCTACGCTTTTGTCATTCTGGTGGGCATCTTCATGCTGTTTCTGGTGGTGTGGAGCACCCATACCAACCGCATTTATGTCAGCCAGAACGCAGGCACCGTGCAGGCCAGCAATAAAACCTATATCATGTCCAGTTATTCCGGCTCCATTACCGAGATGTATATTTCGGAGGGCAGCTATGTGAACGAGGGCGACCTCGTGGCCCACATCAAGAGCACGGATATCGACATGCAGCAGGATAACTTGGAAAGCCAGCTCAAGATCTACCAGACCCAGCTGGACCAGTACAACAAGCTGCTGCAGTGCGTGCAGGATGATACCAACTACTTCAGCGAGACAAACCCCGAAGATCAGCCCTACTACTATCAGTACGAGACCTACAAGAGCCAGGTCTCTCAGAAGACCTTTGATGCCACGGCCTATCAGGCTGCCGGTTACTCCGATGCTCAGATCAAGACCATGATGGAGCAGAGCCAGAGCGAAGTAGAAGCTCTGTACTACTCTACCATGCAGTCCATCTCCCAGAGCATTACCAGCGCACAGAGCAACGTGGACAACGTTCAGGCTCAGCTCGATGCCTTGAACACCGGTGCCAACGATTACTACATCTACGCCCCCACCTCCGGTGTGATCCACATGGATACTCCTTACAAAGAGGGCATGGTGCTGAGCGCAGGCTCCCCGCTGGCCACTGTTGCCAGCGAGAACGACGATCTGGAGATCGTTGCCATGGTCACCGTGAATGACCGCCCGCTGCTTCATGTGGGTGACCCGTGCAAGATCGCCATTACCGGCCTTTCGGAGTATTCCTATGGCACCCTGACCGGCACTGTAACGGCCATTGACAGTGACGTGACTGCCAGTTCCAACGCTTCCTACTATAAGATGACCATTAAGCCCGATGCCACTTATGTGGTGAGCCGCAGCGGCGACAAGGTGGATCTTTCCAACGGCATGAGCGTTACTGCCCGCGTGGAGTACGATCAGGTCACCTATTTCGAGTACGCAATGGAAGCCCTGGGCGTTCTGTTCCGCTAAACCGGAGCTGTGCTGACTGCCAGCCGCCGTTATATCACCCAAAGAGGTACACTTACTATGAAATCAACCGCAAAAAAACTGGCCGTCTGTGCGGCAGCGCTCTGCCTGCTGGCCTGCGGCACAGCTGTGTCTGCGGCCGCAGCAAGCCCTGTCTCCGGCCTTGCCCTGAGCGGCGTTGCCATGCCGTGGGATCAGGACGTGCCTGCCGAAAGCATTGAGGCCGGCAGCTATACCGCCAACATGCTGCTGGGTTCCTCTCAGCAGCTGTCTCCTGTGGTGCGTCCGCGCAACTCTACCGACTCGGTTGTCTTTATCTCGGACGATACTTCCATTCTGACCGTGAGCAACTCCGGTGTCGTGCAGGCTGTGGGCGTAGGCACCACCCGCATCACCGCTGCCGCAGGCAACCAGATCTGTGCCTACACCATCGTTGTCTCCATGGATTCTTCCATGATCGTTACTGAGATGGACCTTTCCCTTTCCTCCAACACCATCTATGTTGGCAACTCGGTCTCGGCACAGCTGCAGGTGCGGCCTACTTCGGCTTCCAACTATGCCACCGTCGCCCTGACCTCTTCCAATGAGAAGGTTGCCACGGTGAACAATTTCGGCCGTGTTACCGGCATTTCCCCCGGCACCGCCACCATTACCGCTACCTGCGGTTCGGTGACTGCTACCACCAATGTCACGGTCATGAGTATTCCCAACTCCAGCACCGGCACCGCCAGCACTGGTTCTTCCAACAGCGGTCAGGTCGTCACGGTGAATCCTTCCTACGTTGTGCTCAAGCCCGGTGCCACCCGCACCCTGACCGCCAGTGTCAAGCCTTCTTCCGCTTCCCAGAAGTTCACCTATAAGTCCGCCAACAGCAACATTGCCACGGTCAGCCCCAGCGGCGTGATCACGGCTGTGGGCACCGGCGCTACTTCCATTACCGTTTCCAACGGCACTGCATCCGCCATGGTCACGGTCATCGTCAACCGTTCGGCTGCATCTTCTTCCGATAATTCTTCGGACAGCAGCTCCACCGAACCGGATAACGATGCTCCCATCGAGATCGATCCCGTTGTGCAGGCCATTCAGGACAGTGAGGACAACGAGATCGTTTTCACACAGGCCGAGGTGCCTACCGTGACCGGTGATATCCTCAATGCGCTGCGTACCACCGGCAAGACCCTGTGCGTGGTGGGCGATGGCTACACCATGCAGATTGCAGGCAGCGGTGTCAAGAGCACCACCAGTGAGCTGGACACCATGCTCATCCTGACTGAGTCCGATCAGGGCATCGAGTTTGAGCTGGACAAGGGCAAGGCTCTTCCCTGCTCGGTGCGCATCGATCTGGATGTGAGCACCTATACCCGCCTGTATCTGTACAACACCGTCTCCAACAAGTGGCAGTATCTGAACAGCTACACCGACGGCATCATCACTGCCGATACTGCAGGCCGTTATCTGCTGACCAACCAGAACCTGAAATTTGCCAATATCAACTGGACCTTCTTCATTGCCGGTGGTGTTGTAGTGGTTCTGATCGGCATTGCATATGTTGTGCTGAAAAAGCGCTACTGGTTCTGGTAATTTTCAAAACCACTCTTTCATGAAACAGTAAGACCCTCTCTGAGTGTGATATGCTCCCCCTAGAGTAGACAGAGTAAAACAAAAACTCTGCGTACTCTGGGGGTATTTTTATATCAAGAAAGAACCATCACTTTTGCACAAAAAATTCGCCGTTTCCTTGTGGAAACGGCGAACAAAAACTTATATTATTTCTCTGTCTACTTGACGGAGCGCACTTCAATGGAACGTCTGGGCTTTGTTTGCATTATGATGTCTGCCTTCGTTACTTTTCAATGGGCTGCGAGGGCTTCCAGTCCTTGTAGTTCTCGTAGCGGCTCTCGCGGATCTTGGTGTGGGACCAGATCTCGTCCGCCGTGGGCTGCCAGTTGGCTGCATAGTTCTTGCACTTCTCGCACAGGTGCTCCACGCTCTCCGGCGACTGCAGGTCGGTGCTGTGGGCACCGGTCTCGTGCACCATCTTCTGCAGCAGTTCGGGGTTTTCCAGCATCGGGCAGGGACGCAGATGGTTCTTGTTGAAGGGCTGGCCGTTGTGATAAGCCATGAACAGCGGGCTGTGCAGAATTTCCAGAATGCTCTGGTCGTGGATATTGGCATTGGAGTAGTGGATGAACACGCACGGCTCTGCGTCACCGGCCGAGTTGATGTGGAAGTAGTTGCGTCCGCCGGCAATACAGCCGCCCACGAACTCGCCATCGTTCTGGAAATCCATCGGGTAGAACGGGATATCACACTCTTCCGAGCGCAGATAGCGGATGCGGTCGATCATATATTTGCGCTGCTCCGGGGTAGGCATCAGTTCCGGTGCTGCCTCGTTGCCCACGGGCATGTAGTGGAAGTAGAAGCCGAAGTGTGCACCCTTCTCGCACAGGAAACGCATGAACTCATCGTTGGTGACAGCTTCGATATTATCGCGGGTGTAGCAGATGGACGTGCCGAACACGATGCCGTGCTCCTTGAGCAGATCCATAGCATGCATAACAGCGGCATAGTGCCCCTCACCGCGGCGGGCATCGTTGGTCTCCGGGGTGCCCTCGATGGACAGCATGAAGGCAATGTTGCCCAGACGCACCACCTCTTTGCAGAACGGCTCATCGATGAGGGTGGAGTTGGTGTAGATGGCAAACTGCACATCGTTGTGCTTCTCGGCCAGCTTCAGGATATCAGCCTTACGCACCAGCGGCTCGCCGCCGGTCAGCATGTACAGGTACACGCCCAGCTCCTTGCCCTCGGTAACGATCTTGTCCATATCCTCAAAGCTGAGGTTGTTCTTGTTGCCATACTCGCCAGCCCAGCAGCCCACGCAATGCATGTTGCAGGCGGAAGTGGGGTCGAACAGGATCAGCCAGGGGATGTTGCACTGATACTTCACGCGGTTCTCGCGGATGGTCTTGGTGCCGCGGAAGAAAGCCTCGTAGCCCAGATTCAGCGCCATGGTGCGGGCCACGTTGGGGTCGGTCTGATCCAGCACACAGTTGATGAGCTTGGACCACTTGCTGTCGGGGTCGGTCAGGGTCTGTCTGGCGTGTTCGTAGGCTTCAGCGCTGAACGAACTGCCATAGAACTGCTTTGCAACATCCACCAGCTGTCCCACGGTTTTCTGACGATCTTTATCGGCATGAGAAAGCACCACGTCCACCATTTTACCAACGGCAGCACGCTGCATTTTATGAGTCAGGCTCTCAACAGAAGTATTCATTATCCTTTTCCTCCAAACGGTATTTTTCGGAAATCTCTTTTTCTATTTCTATGCCATTACTCTACCACTCTATCCCACAAGTTGCCATAAACAGAAAAAGCGCCGTGATAGAAAACCCATCACGGCGCAGATTATGATAAAATTTTGTCGTTCTTCCGGTTCAACCGTCCTGTTCCAGATGGATCTTATTGCTGGCAAGGCGGCATAACGCGCGGCGCAGATCGCCCTGCAGCATCCGTCCCATACGTTCTACCATCACAGCGGGCTCGGTCTTCATATCCCGGCGGATCCATTCCAGCACCACGCCCACCAGCGCATATTTGTAAAAATCCACCACAAACTGCTTGTCATCGTCCTGCACGGTGATGTCGCGGCATTCGCGATCCGCAAATTCCTTCAGCATGGAGTCCAGAAGTTTGTACAGATACTGCTCCACCTGTTCACGACCCACAGAGCGGTATACGTTCAGTACCAGTGCTTTGTTATCCCGGATCTGGTGCAGGATGTCCAGAAATGCTTCGGTCCATGTATCAAAGCTCTGGCGGCCTTCCATCGTCTTGGCCGCATCTTCCATCAGGATCCAGTCCACCAGATCGTAAATATCCTTAAAGTGGTAGTAGAAGGTCATGCGGTTCACGCCGCAGTCCTCGGTGATATCGTTGATTGTGATTTTATTGAGGGGCTTTTCCAGCAGCAACTTTTTCAGCGATGCTTCCAGTGCCCGCTTCGTTGTTTGTGACACAAAAACCTTCCTTTCCCGACCGTAGAAATTTTTCCCGCTGCGTACGGTGATTGGCAGCTTCGTACATTATAATACCGCAAAAGCCGTCCCGATTGCAAGCATTGATTCTGTCCATTTTGTAAACAAAGAACGACTTCCTGCGTTTTCACTCCGGCAGTTTCTCGTTTCAAAAGCCGTTTCTCAGCCCTCCCAAACCCCTTCCGGCGGTGCGCAATGCCTGCAAAAGCGGCTTCTTCCGGCAAAAAAGCGGAAAAGGCCCTTGATTTTATATTCCTCTACGCTTAGAATGGGAGCAGACGGCTGTGATTGAAGTGCCGTTTTGAGGGAGGGTACAAACTATGATGGATACCATTGGTTTTCTGGGCTGCGGCAACATGGGTGGAGCCATCGCCCGTGCCGTTTGCAAAGCTGTTGACCCTAAGAAAGTTTTTCTGGCAAACCGCACTGCGGCCAAGGCACAGGCACTGGCCAAAGAACTGGGCTGCAAAACAGCCACCAATGCCGAGGTGGCCGGTGACTGCGACCTGATTTTTCTGGCGGTAAAGCCCCAGATGATGGAAGCTCTGCTCCAGCCGCTCAAGTTCACCTTTGACGAGCGCCCCAGCCGTTTTGTGCTGTGCAGCATGGCAGCGGGCCTTTCGATCGCCCGTATTCAGGAGATGGCCGGTGAGGACTTTCCTGTGATCCGCATCATGCCCAACACCCCGGCTTCGGTGGGCGAGGGTATGATCCAGTACTGTTCCAGCAATGTCACCGCTGAGGAAGAAGAAGCCTTCCTCAGGATCATGGCTCCTGCGGGCCGTCTGGATGCCGTGCCGGAAAGTCTGATCGATGCCGCCAGCTGCGTTTCCGGCTGCGGCCCGGCATGGGTGTACCAGTTTATTGAGGCTCTGGCCGACGGCGGCGTGGCCTGCGGCCTGCCCCGCGCCAAAGCGCAGGAATATGCCGCGCAGATGGTTCTGGGCAGCGCAAAGCTGGTGCTGGAAAGCGGAAAGCATCCCGGCGAACTCAAGGATGCTGTGTGCAGCCCCGGCGGCAGCACCATTCAGGGCGTGCGCGTGCTGGAAGAGCACGGCCTGCGCGGTGCGGTGATGGATGCCGTGATCGCCTCGTACAATAAGACAAAGGAAATGGGAAAGGGTTAAGGATATCATGCGCATCGTTGTAAAAGTAGGCACTTCTACTCTGGCATACGCCACCGGACGGCTGAACATCCGCCACACGGAACAGCTGGTCAAGGTGCTCAGCGACCTGAAAAACGAGGGCCATGAGGTCATTCTGGTGTCCTCCGGTGCCATTGGCATGGGCGTGGGCAAGCTCTCACTGCCAACCCGCCCAAAGGACACCACCACCAAGCAGGCCTGCGCCGCTGTGGGCCAGTGTGAGCTGATGTACACCTACGACCGGCTGTTCAACGCCTACAATCACACCGTGGCGCAGATCCTGCTCACCGGCGTGGACGTGGAGCACACCGAACGCCGCGTGAACTTTCAGAACACCCTGTCCCGCCTGCTGGAGCTGGGTGCCCTGCCCATCATCAACGAAAACGACACCGTTGCCACCGATGAGATCACCTCCATTGGCGACAACGACACGCTGGCGGCCATCGTGGCCTGCTGCGCCAAGGCTGACATGTTGGTGCTGCTGAGTGACATCGACGGCCTGTACACCGCCAATCCCCACACCCACACGGATGCAAAGCTCATCCCGCTGGTGGAGGAGATCACCCCCGAGGTGATGGCTCTGGCCGATGGTGCCGGTTCGGCCCTTGGCACCGGCGGCATGGCCACCAAACTGCGCGCTGCCCGCATGGTAACGGGCAGCGGTGCCGATATGGTCATTGCCAACGGCGCACACCCGGAGCTTTTGTACGACATTGCCGCAGGCAGATCCGCAGGCACCCGCTTTGCGGCCCGCAAGGAGGACTGAACACATGACCACACAGGAAATTCTGGAAGCCGCCCGCAGCGCCAAAAGTGCCCTTGCGCTGGCCGATAACACCGCCCGCAACGCGGCCCTGCTGGGCATGGCGGACGCTTTATGCGATGCGCAGAACCAGTCTGCCATCCTTGCCGCCAACGCCGAGGACATGGCTGCTGCCAAAGGGCACATCAGCGATGTGATGCTGGATCGTCTGGCCCTGACCGTTCCGCGCATCGAAGCCATGGCGCAGGGCATCCGCGAGGTTGCCGCCCTGCCCGACCCGGTGGGCCGGGTGCTGAATCGGGTAGAGCGCCCCAACGGGCTTGTCATTGAAAAGACGGCTGTACCCATGGGTGTGATCGCCATTATCTACGAGAGCCGTCCCAACGTGACCAGCGATACCGCTGCCCTTGCCATCAAAAGCGGCAACGCCTGCATCCTGCGCTGCGGCAAGGAGGCATGGCGCAGTGCTCATGCCATCGTCACAGCCCTGCGGCAGGGCCTGAAAAAGGCCGGTCTGCCCGAGACAGCGGTCTGCCTGATCGAGGACACCACCCACGCTTCTGCCAACGCTCTGATGACCGCTGTAGGCTATGTGGATCTGCTGATCCCGCGCGGCGGTGCCGGGCTGATCCGTGCCTGCGTTCAGAACGCCAAGGTGCCCTGTATCCAGACCGGCACCGGCATCTGCCATATCTATGTAGACGACACTGCCGACCTTTCCAAAGCTCTGGACATCATCGAGAACGCCAAGGCCAGCCGCCCCAGCGTGTGCAACGCCGAGGAAGTGTGCCTTGTGCACTCTTCCATTGCCGGGCAGTTCCTGCCCCGTCTGGCCCAGCGGCTTGGCCCGGACCGTATTGCAAAGGGTCTGCACCCGGTGGATCTGCGGCTGGATAAGCGCGCCGCCGCCATAATCTCCGGCACCCCTGCCGGAGAAAAGGACTTTGACACCGAATTTCTGGACTACATCCTCGCGGTCAAGGTCGTGGACAGCGTAGAGGAGGCCATCGGGCATATTGCTGAGCACTCCACCGGCCACAGCGAGGCCATCCTGACCCAGACACAGGCCCATGCCGACCTGTTCACTGCCGCAGTGGACAGCGCCGCCGTGTATGTGAACTGTTCCACCCGCTTTACGGATGGCGGTGAATTCGGCCTTGGGTGCGAAATGGGCATTTCCACCCAGAAACTCCACGCCCGTGGCCCCATGGGACTGGCCGAGCTGTGCAGCTACAAGTATATCATCCACGGCAATGGTCAGATCCGCTAAAGCCCGCTGAACCTACCTTTCCAGTGCGGAAATCGGGAGTGAGCGTTTTCTCCATAATATTCATAATTTAGAAATGAAACTGAAAAGCTTTTTCCGAAACAGGCTGGTGCGATTTGCGCCAGCCTGTATTTTTGTTTTATTCCCATGAAATGTTCTTTCAGTAAAGACAAAAGCTGAATTATGTTTTCAATCTGCCTTTCCTGTTCGCTCACTGATATAGATGATTGTATCCCAGTTTTCTCCAATTCTTACAAAGTAATAGTCTTACTTTCTCCATTTTGTTTTGTAAAAAGTACAAGGTCCCCCTTGACAACCCCTATTTCGATGCGGTAAAACTATATTGGAAAACTTGATAACGATTTCACTTCATTTCACTTTCCAATGAGAAAGTTGTTCGTCACACACAACACTATACTTGGAACAAAGGAGAGAGCAATATGACGATCGCCATTCTTGCACACGATTCCCGCAAAGAGCTTGCACTGCAGTTCTGCACTGCTTACAGCGCCATTTTGTCCAAAAACACAGTCATTGCTACCGGCACCACCGGACGGATGCTGGCGCAGACTACCGGCCTGCCCGTGCACTGTTATCTCTCCGGGCGCTTGGGCGGTGTGCAGCAGATTACTTCCCGCATTGCGTGCGACGAAGTGGATCTGGTGTTGTTCTTCCGTGACCCGCTGAAAGCGGATGCCGCCAGCATCACCGAGCAGAATCTGCTCCGCCTGTGCGATATGCACAGCGTACCCATTGCCACCAACATTGCCACCGCCGAGGTCTTGCTGCGCGGTATGGATCAGGGCGACCTGGACTACCGCGAGGGGATGCATCCCGCTCTTGTGGAGCCCATGCCCACCGTGCAGCGCCACGCCGTGTGATGAATCGTGTATAGAGTATCGGGAAAGAGACAGCGCCGCAGGAAACTTCCTGCGGCGCTGTTGTTTTTTGTTTTGCTTTTATTTCAGTAAAGCCTGCAGCTTTTCCAGCCGGCGGACGGCTTCGTCCAGCACATCGGTGCCGCGGGCAAAGTGCATCCGGATCAGGTGGTTCACCGGCTCCCGGAAGAAGCTGGAGCCAGGCACAGCGGCCACGCCCACTTCCCGGATCATCCACTCACAGAACTGCAGGTCGGTCCAGCCCTTGAACTGGGGCAGCGCCAGAAAATCGGAAATATCGATCATCACAAAATAGGTGCCCTGCGGAACATTGTGCTTCAGCCCCACACGGTCCAGCCCGGCCAGAAAATGATCGTGCTTTTCGGTGTAAAGGGCCTGCAGCTCTTCGTAATAGCTGGCGGGCATCTCCAAACCGGCCACAGCGGCCTCCTGCAGGGGTGCAGCCGCACCCACAGTGAGAAAGTCGTGCACCTTGCGCGCACCCTCAATGACCTCTGCGGGTCCGATCAGATAGCCCAGACGCCAACCTGTGATGGAGTAAGTCTTGGAGAGCGAGTTGCAGGTGATGGTGTGCTCAAACATGCCGGGCAGGCTTGCCATGCAGATATGCTCTGCGGGCGCATAGATGATATGCTCGTACACCTCATCCGTCACCACAAAGGCATCGTACTGGATGGCCAGCTTTGCAATGGCTTCCAGCTCGTCGCGGCGGAACACCTTGCCGCAGGGATTGGAGGGGTTGCACAGGATCAGCGCCTTAGCACCCTCGGCAAAGCCCTTTTCGATCAGGCTGATGTCAAACTCATAGGTGGGCGGCACCAGCGGGATATAGATGGGTTCCGCGCCCGAAAGAATGGCATCGGCACCGTAGTTCTCGTAGAACGGTGAGAAGATCATCACCTTGTCGCCGGGGTTGCAGATGGTCATCATGGCGGCCATCATGGCCTCAGTGCCGCCGCAGGTCACGCAGATCTCGGTGTTGGGGTCTACTTCGTGGTGCAGGGCAGGGCTGGTCTTTTTTGCCAGCGCCTCGCGGAAGTTTTGCGCGCCAAAGGTCACAGCGTACTGGTGCGGGCCTTTGTAAGCTGTTTCGGCCAGAGCGTCCAGCAACTGCTTCGGCGGGTCAAAATCCGGGAAGCCCTGCGAGAGGTTGATGGAGTCGTACTGATTGTTGATGCGGGTCATGCGGCGGATGACAGAATCCGTGAAGGTACCCACACGGTCACTTAAAGCAGGCATGCGCTCTCCCCTTTTCAGTCCTTAAAATAAGCCTTCTGGATGGCCAGCAGCACGCCTGCACGGCTGGCAGCAAAGTTCAGACCGCCCTGCAGGTAGCAGGTGTACGGCTCACGCAGCGGGCCGTCGCAGGAAAGCTCGATGGTGCTACCCTGTGTAAAGCTGCCGCTTGCCATGACCACCTCATCAGTATAGCCCGGCTCCGGAGAAGGTTCCGGGGCGGCATAGCTGTCCACGGGGCTTGCAGCCTGAATACCCTGACAGAAGCCGATGAGCGCATCCGCAGTGCCTGCATCAAAGCAGGTGACGATGTCGTTGTGGTCGTCGCAGTAGCGCGGCACTGGATTCTTGCCCAGCAGCTCCAGCATACACTGGGCGTAAATGGCGGTCTTGATGGCCTCGCACACCACGCCGGGCGCATAGTAGAAGCCCAGATACATATCACGGGGCGTTTCCAGCGTGCAGCCCAGATCCTTGCCGAGACCGGGCGCATTCAGGCGGTAAGCGCACAGCTCCACAAGGTCTTTGCGGCCCGCAATGTAGCCGCCGGTGGGAGCGATGCCGCCGCCGGGGTTCTTGATCAGGCTGCCCACCACAAGGTCTGCGCCCATCTGACAAGGTTCCTGCGTCTGGGTGAACTCGCCGTAGCAGTTATCCACAAAAATAATGATGTCCGGGTTTGCGGCGCGGGCGGTATCCGCAATTTTTCGGATCGTTTCCAGATCAAAGGCATTGCGCTGCAGATAGCCGCGGCTGCGCTGGATGTGGCACACCTTTGCACCGGGGGCCTTTTGGGCGATCAGGTCATAATCCGGGGTGAAGTCGGCTTTCAGCGGAGCTTCATCGTACCGGATGCCGTAATCCATCAGGGTGCCGGTGCCCCTGCCCTTGCCGTCCAGACCGATCACACCTTCCAGCGTATCGTAGGGACGGCCGGTGGCAGCCAGCAGGGTGTCCCCTGCCCGCAGCAGGCCGAACAGCGCCACAGCCAGCGTGTGGGTGCCGCTCTGGAACTGGCTGCGCACGAGGGCATCCTCTGCGCCCATCACCTCGGCAAAAATCTGCTCCAGCTTTGCGCGGCCGGTATCCCACAGGCCGTAGCCGGTGGTGCCCAGCATATCGGTGGAGGACATCTGGGTATCCGCAAAGGCTTTCAGCATTTTGAGCTGGTTAAAATCGCGGATCTCCTCCATATGGCGGAAGTAGGGCTGGCACAGCTCCATAGCCTTTTCGTCCAGCGCCAGAACTTCGGGTTTGTAATTGAAAAAGTGGTTCAGCATTGACATTATAATGGTTCCTTAATTTTATAGATTTTATAGAGCGCAGGCTTTCTGTCGGAATGACTCCTTCAGCCGCACTTCGTGCGCCAGCTCCCTCAGGGAGGGAGCTCCTGACGAAACCAGAACGTTTCACTTATGCAGAAAGCTTTTCCGTCCTGCCAAAGGCTCCCTCATTGAGGGAGCTGGCAAAACCGTCAGGTTTTGACTGAAGGAGTTTGTTCATATCTTGCATATTCCCCCAGCTTTTCAAAGCCAAGCCGGGTATAAAAGTGCACCCGCTCCGGGCTGCAGAGAAACACCGGGTGCTCCCCCTTGGCGGCAAGCTCGTTCGCCATCTGCACAATGAGCCGCCCGCCGATGCCCTTGCCCCGCAAAGGCTGGGCTGTCTGCCCGCAGGCCATGTAGGCCTGCCTGTTCGCAAGGGTATAGGCCCCTACCGTGCAGATCGTTTCACTTCTCTGCCGCAGCGCCCACACAAGGGCTTTGCCGCGGGTGCGCTTTGTGCAAAGCTCGGAGTAAAAGTCCTCCTGCTTTGCTGTATCCGCCGGGTAGAGCGCCCGTGCCACATCCATGGCAGAGGGTTCTCTGTCAAGGGTCAGTCCGGCCCAGAGCGTCTCGTCTGCAGTGGGCAGCGGCAAAGCCTTGCCGGGTGCAAGGCCGAATACAGTCAGCGTTTCAGCTTTGCACCACCCGGCAGGCGGTGGGTATTCGTTTTCGTCTAAAATGATGCTCTCACACCCGCAGAACGCCAGAAAGCTGGCCAGCTCTTCCGGGTTTGCGTGCCCTGCTGCCCATGCGGTGCTGCCGCTGAGTTCCAGCGCCAGTGTAGGTCCTGCGTAGAATCGCCACGGCTGGCTTTTGCTAAAAAGGGCAAGATCCAGCGGCAGGGTCGCCCCCAGCACCCATTTCCCCCGGCAGGCATTTAAAAAGCGGGCGCGGTGGGCTTTTGTGCTGACCTGCGCGATCACTTCAGCTCGTTGACGATCTTCTTGAACTCGCGGCCGCGCACCTCAAAGTTGGGGTACAGGTCAAACGATGCGCTGGCCGGGGACAGGATGATGATGTCACCGGGCTTTGCGCAGGCACGGGCCAGCTCCACAGCGTGCTGCATGTTGTCGGCATGCTGGATGGGCAGCTCTGCTTCGTTGAAGTTCGGGTCCTCGCGCACAGCCTTTTCGATGCGGGGGCCGGTGGCACCCATCAGCACAAGATTCTTCACGTGGGCCACCACTTCCGGTGCCAGCGGCTCATAGGGAATGTGCTTGTCGTAGCCGCCAGCGATCAGAATGACCTTCTGGTTAAAGCTGCGCAGACCGGCAATGGTGCGCGTCGGGCTGGTGCCGATGGAGTCGTTGTAGTACAGCACGCCGTCCAGCGTGCGCACCGGCTCAATGCGGTGCTCCACACCGGTAAAGGTGCTGCCCACCTTCTGGATGGCTTCCACGGGCACCTCGCCCCACACGGCAGCGGCAGCGGCCAGCAGGTTTTCAATGTTGTGCAGGCCGCGCAGCTTCACGTCCTTCTGGGCCAGGAAGGGGGTCACAACGCCATCCTCGGCCATGCAGAGCATGTTGTCCTCCTTGCGCAGGAAGGCACCGTTGTCGGTATCGTGCAGGCGGGTGAACCACACCTGCTTGCCCTTGCAGTCGGACTGCATGGAACGGCTGATCTCGTTCTCATAGCCCAGCACAGCGCGGCAGGGCTGCTTCTGGTACAGCAGGATGTTGCGCTTGGCATCAATGTACTCCTGCATGTCCTTGTGGTGGTCCAGATGGTTGGGGGTGACATTGGTCACCACGGCAATGTTGGGGCTGGAATGCATGCTGATGAGCTGGAAGCTGGAAAGCTCCACCACAGCCACATCCTCGGGAGCTACCTCGGGCAGCATGGGCAGCAGAGCTGCGCCGATGTTGCCGCCCAGATGCACCTTGCGGCCTGCGGCCTCGTAGAACTTGGAGATCAGGGTGGTGGTGGTGGTCTTGCCGTCGGAGCCGGTCACGGCTACGATCTCGCAGGGGCAGAAGTCGAAGAACAGCTCCACCTCACTGGTGACCATGGTGCCTGCGGCCATGGCATCCTGCAGGGGCTTTTCAAAGTAGCCCACAAAGCCCGGGGTGCGCATGATGATATCCTGACCCTTGAAGCCATCCAGATAGTTTTCGCCCAGACTCAGGTCGATGCCCAGCTCCTTGATGGTTGCAGCGTAATCGCCAAAGTCCTCCACGCTCTTTTTCTGGTCGCACAGGGTCACATGGGCACCCATCTCCACAAACTCCTTGATCAGGGTCTTGTGGCTGACACCGGCACCAATGAAGGCCACTTTTTTGCCTTTGATGAGTTCAATCAGTTTCTGCTGATCCTTCTGCATAAAAACAGTTCCTCCTCCATAATATCGTATTCAGAACGCACCTCAAAACGGGTGCAGAGATGTTTCGCTGTACCATTATAGTCCATTTAGCCGCAATTGGCAACGGAAAAACGCCCTTTTTGCCCCAAAAAGCAAGGTAAATTCACAATTCTGCAATTGTATTTTGCCGCTGTTTCTGCTACACTTGTCGAAGCAGAGTGCTTTTTGTATACAAAAAGCCTTTTTTCGCAAATACCATAGAATGAGGTCATCCCCTTGAAACAGTTCTTCCGTATTACCGCAGCATTGCTTGCTGCTGCGTTCCTGCTTGCGCTCACCGGCTGCGGCAGCAGTTCCAGTGCGCCAAGCTTTACATGGTTCGTGGATACCATTCCCGCAAACCTCGACCCGCAGGTGGCTTCTGCTGCCCCGGACGTGATCGCCTGCGAGAACCTTTACAGCGGGCTTGTCCGCAAAAAAGCGGATGGCGAGATCGTGCCCGATCTGTCCGAGAGCTGGACGGTCTCCTCCGATGGCAAGACCTACACCTTCCAGATCAAGGACGGCCTGACCTACAAGGCCGTTAAGGGCGCTTCCACGGATCACACCATCACTGCCGAGGACTTTGTGTTTGCATTCCGGCGTATATTCCAGCCGCAGACAAATTCCCCTTATGCCGTGGAGTTTGCCGCCCTTGAGAACAGTGCTGCCGTGCTGGCTGGCACAGCCGATGCCAGCACGCTGGGCGTTTCGGCCGCCGGCCCGCTGACGCTGGTGTTCCGCCTGAGTGAAAAGGACGACAACTTCCTTGCCAAGCTCACCCTGCCCGGTGCCATGCCCTGCGATGAAGCATTTTTTGAAAGCACCCGCGGCACCTACGGCCTGACCGCCAAGACCACCCTTTCCAGCGGCAGCTTCTATCTTTACAACTGGACGGCCAGCGGCCTGTTCCTGCACCGGGATGTCTCCTCCCCCATGATCGGCAGCCTGCGTCTGGTGCAGAACACCGGCAGCACCGGCAAGAGCGCCGCCCAGCTCATTGCAGACGAAAAATGCTCCGCCGCGCTGGACGACACCGGCGAGGATACCTCGCTGCAGTCGGTGGATTACTCCGACACCACCTGGGCACTGCTGTTCAACAGCGCCGAAGATTCTGTGTTTGCCGATCAGGAACTGCGGCAGGCGCTTGCCGGCATCGCCCGGGAGAATGTGGATGTGCCCTCTTCCGGTCTGTACACCGCTGCCGAGGGTCTTGTGCCCACCGGCCTTTCCGTGGACGGCATCGATTACCGCAAGTCTGCCAGGAACCCGCTGCCCACCATCACCGACCCCCGTACATTGTACCTGAATGCACGGCAGGGCATGGCCAGCTCGGATTTTTCCGGCGTGACCATCCTGCTGCCGAAGGAAGCCGGCCTGACCGAACTGGCCGAGCAGATCAACGGCGCATGGCAGAAGGACTGCTCCCTTTTCTTCTCGGTGGAAGAGGTTCCGCAGGAGGAGTTCGACAAACGCCTTGCAGCGGGCAGCTACACCATTGCGCTGGCTCCCATCCGCGCCGAAGGCGGCAGCGTATACCAGATGCTGCAGCAGTTCACGGCCGAGGGCGGCGGCCTGACCGGCTGGTCCGACCCCATCTACTCTCAGCGTCTGGCCGAGAGTGCCCAGCAGACCGGCAACGCCCGCTGTGCCCTGCTGGCCGATTGTGAGCGCCAGCTGCTGGAAGGCTGCGCCGTGGTGCCGCTGCTGGGCCAGAACAGGCGTCTGCTGGTGGCGGACGGCATCACCGGCCTTGTGTTCGACCCCTTCACGCCAGTGCTGGACCTGACCGATGCCCAGAAAAACTGACATTCTCCGGCCCTTGACAATCCCGTCCCTCTTTGCTACAATAAATGAGCAACTTGCAGGGTTAGCTCATCCGGTAGAGCGGCTGCTTCCCAAGCAGCAGGCGGCGGGTTCGGGTCCCGTACCCTGCTCCAAAAACAAACGGCAAACCGTGGAATATCGGTTTGCCGTTTTTGCTTACAGCCGCTCCCTGCAAAATACGAAAGGACTCTGCCATGATCTTTGTTCCCCTGCTGCATTACTTCAAATGCAAAAATTCCTACAGCGGCAACGAATACGGTCTGCGATACCGGATGATCCCCGGCAAGCGCACCGTGCCGGACCCGGACGGCGGCGAGGGTGCCACAAAAGAGGAAAGCATCCTCACCGTGGACTACTGGCCGGACCCCTGGACCATTGAAAAGACCGACCCTGCCCTGCGGGTGCAGAAGGTGTTTCCGCTCACCGACGAGGGCCGGGAGGCCACAGCCGCTTTTTTGCAGGACGCGTTCAATGCCGATCCTGACCGCTGGAAAAACTGCCCCAGCATGATGGACAGCGACCCGTGGGAGCCGCCTGCTGCCGAAGCCGAGCCGGACAAGCCGAAGGAATAAAACATGATCTATCGTTTAAAAGAACTCAAGGGCGATACCATTGCAGTGCCGCAGCTGGTGTTTTCCAAACTGGGCATCGCCGAAGAATACAATGTGCGCGTGGCTCTGTATGTGCTGGCGACCGGCATCACCGACCCGGACAAGATCTGTGCCGACCTCAAGCTGCGCAGCCGCATCAGCGCCGAGAGCGCCCTCTCCTTCTGGGCAGGCGCTGGCCTGCTGGAGCGGTACGAAGAGAACGCTGCACCGGGCGAGGAACCCAGCGCCCCCGCACCCATGACCTGGGCCGAGATCGCTGCGGCCAGCCGCACCGACCCCATGATCTCCAGCCTGATCGACTGCGCACAGACCGGCTTTGCCCGTCCGCTGACCCACAGGGAGATGGAAAAGCTGGTCAACCTTTATATGCAGGAGGGCTTTGCGCCGGAGACCGTGATGCTGTGCACCGCCTACGTTGCCAGCACCGGCCGCAGCACCATGGCCGCCGTAGTGCATGAGCTGAAGGTGTGGCGCACCGAGGGCGTGGAGACCGGTGAGCAGGCCGATGCCCACCTCAAACTGCTGGCACTGCGCCAGAGCCGCGAGCAGTATGTCAGCGGCCTTCTGAACATCCCGGAAAGCGAGCTGACCCTTGGCGGGCGCAAGGCCATTGCACGCTGGTACGAGGTTTACGGCTACGACGATGCCATGGTGCAGGAAGCTGCCGTGCAGGCCGGGGCCAAGCGCGACCTGTGGTACTGGAACAGTATCCTCAAAACATGGAACGCCAAGGGCCTGCGCACCGTGCACGATGTGCGCAGCCCGGTGGCTGCTGCAGGCGCAAGCCGGAACCTCCGGGTAGACCGCGAAGCCCCCAGCGGCAACGATTTCCTCAAGAACGCTGCCCGCCGCCGTCCGTTGAAAAAGAAGCCGGAATAAGGAGGAGCCATGCGTACCAAAAACGAACTGTATCAGGAAGCCATGCGCACCGTGGCCGCCCGGCGGCAGATGGCCAGAGCCAGAGCCGAGGATGCCCGCGCCGAAGCCGAAGCCGCCATTCCCGCCCTGCGCCATGCAGAAGAAGAGGTGCGGGTGCGGGGCATCCGCTGCGCACTGGCCGGTGCTGCGGGCAAGGACCGCACCGAAGCTGCCGCCGCCCTTGCCGATGCAAAGCAGAAGCTGACCGCCCTGCTGGCACAAAGCGGACGGCCCGCTGATGCACTGGAGCCGCGCTTTGTCTGCCCCAAATGTCAGGACACCGGCAGCGTGAATGGCCGCACCTGTGAGTGCGTGCACAAGGTGATGCAGCAGCTGCGCCGCAAGGAGATCGAGGCGCTGTCCAGCCTGTCCATTGCAAGCTTTGACACCATGGAGCTGCGCTATTATCCGAACCGTGCCGATGAAAAGGTGGGCGGTGCCATCCGCCCTTACATGGCCGATATGCTGGCAGACCTGCGCAGCTACGCGGAAGAGTTTGACCACCACAGCGAGAGCCTGATGCTGTTTGGCAATGCGGGCCTTGGCAAGACCCACGCGGCCCTTGCCATTGCGGGCATTGTGCTGGAAAAGGGCTACGATGTGATCTATGTTTCCAGCCCGGACTTTTTCTCCAAGCTGGAAGGGCTGCACTTTGGTGCAGACCCGGTAGGCGAGGAGGAAACGCTGATGCAGACCGCTGCCGGGGCCGACCTGCTCATTCTGGATGATCTTGGCTCGGAGTTCAACTCTGCCTTCCTCATCAGCAGTCTGTACAGTCTGCTCAACAACCGGCTGGGTGCAAAGCTGCCCACCATCGTCACCACCAACATCACTGACGGTGCTCTGCTGGAAAAGCTGTATACCGAAAAAATTTCCAGCCGCCTTTCTGCCTTTGTCCCCTGCCTTTTTGCAGGCGATGACATCCGCACACAGAAAGCAGCTGAATAAAACAAACGGCAATGCAAATGCATTGCCGTTTGTTTTATTTAAAACTCTAATACAGGACTCATTTCGTTGCGGCGCTGTGCCTGCACGATGCAGTCCTTCTCCGGCACAACGCCCGCCGCGCCCAGCGTGTTGAACACGGTCTGCAGGGCAAGCGCAGGCGTGTTGTTCTCCTGCGAAAGATGGCACAGCGCAAACTTTTTGCACCCTTCCTGAATGAGTTCCAGCAGCTTTGCCGAGCACTCGTCGTTGGAAAGGTGGCCCCGGGTGCTTTCAATGCGTGCCCGTAAGTAATAGGGGTACGGCCCGCTGCGCAGCATGTGCAGGTCGTAGTTGCTCTCCAGTGCCACAAGGTCGCAGCCGGAAAGCGCCTCGTGCACCGGCGGCGTGAGCACGCCAAGGTCGGTTGCAATGGTCATGGTCTTGCCGTCCGGGGTGTGGATGCGGTAGCCCACACAGGGCACATCGTGGCTGGTGGGAAAGCTCTGCACGCCAAACGCGCCCACGTCCTCTTCCCTGCCTTCCAGCTCGTGCAGCTCACAGCTGGCCGGTACGATGCCGTTGCTGTCCAGAAAATCCAGCGTTGCCGCTGCACCGTACACCGGCAGCGTGTTCTTTTTGAGGAAGGTGGAAAGCCCCTTCACATGGTCGCTGTGCTCGTGGGTGACAAGGATGCCGTCGCAGTCACTGGCGGCAAGGCCCAGCGCCTTGAGCGCCGCCGAGGTAGTGCGCACGCCCTTGCCCATATCCACAATGAGATACCGCTGCCCGCAGCGCACCACACTGCTGTTGCCGGAGGAACCCGAATATAACGAGATGAATTCTGCCATGAAAAACCTCTGATACACTCAAAAACAGCCCGCCGCATATGCAGCAGGCTGTTTGCTTTTTATAAGTTACAGTGCCTGATCCAGTGCAGCGGGCATACGCTCCACCTTGCTGATGTCTGCACCCAGACCGCGCAGCTTTTCCACGATATTCTCGTAGCCGCGCTCGATGTGGCCGATTTCCTCGATCTCACTGGTGCCGTCTGCCATCAGCGCAGCCACCACCATGGCAGCGCCTGCACGCAGATCCAGTGCGCGCAGCGGTGCAGGGGTGAGCTTATCCACGCCCTCAAACACAGCCACCTGACCGTCCACCTGCACGTTGGCACCCATCTTGCGCAGCTCGTCCACATAGCGGAAGCGGTTATCCCACACGCTCTCGGTCACGGTGCTGGTGCCCTTGGCCACGCTCAGCAGCACGCCCATCAAGGGCTGCATGTCGGTGGGAAAGCCGGGATGCGGCATAGTGTTGATCTTCAACGGCAGAATATCACCGGTGCGGCGCACACGCACAGCATCGTCAAATTCTTCCACCTCCACGCCTGCACGGCGCAGCTTTTCGGTAATGGGTTCCAGATGCTTGGGGGTGACGTTCTTCACCAGAACATCGCCGCCGGTGGCAGCAGCAGCCACCATGTAGCTGCCAGCCTCGATCTGATCCGGGATAATGCTGTAGGTGCAGCCGTGCATCTTTTCCACGCCGCGCACCTTGATCACATCGGTGCCTGCGCCGCGGATGTTCGCACCGCACATATTCAGGAAGTTTGCCAGATCCACCACATGGGGTTCCTTGGCACAGTTTTCCAGAATGGTCTGGCCCTTGGCCATTACAGCGGAGAGCATACCGTTCATGGTAGCGCCCACGCTGACCTTATCAAAGAAGATGTGTGCACCGTTCATCTCCTTGGCGCGCACGCTGATCATGCCGTAGTCCACGCTGTCCTCTGCGCCCAGAGCACTGAACACCTTCAGGTGCTGGTCAATGGGGCGGGGGCCGAGGTTGCAGCCGCCGGGCATGGCCACCTGAGCCTTGCCAAAACGGGACAGCAGTGCGCCCAGAAAGTAGTAGCTGGCGCGCATCTGGCGGGACAGGTCGTCCGGGACGTTGGTGCCGGTCAGATGGGTGGTGTCGATCTCGTAGGTGTTGCGGTTGATCATTTTGATCTGTGCGCCCAGAACGCTGAGGATCTTCAGGCTCACCGCCACATCACTGATATCCGGCAGATTCTCGATCACACAGACATCCGCTGCCAGAATGGTTGCAGGCAGGACGCCCACCGCCGCATTTTTGGCACCCGAAATGGTAACTTCGCCGTGCAGGGGCTTGCCGCCCGTAATAACAAATTTCTCCAATTTTATGATCTCCTTGTCGGAGGCCCGCAGCCGCAGGCCTGTTAAGGTTCCTGAAAGCATTTTCCATAAAAGCTGCCTGATGTGCATGGGCCATAAGGCCGTACACGTACAGCTATCTTATTATACACAACTTTCACAAAAAAGCAAAGCCCCGTTTGGTGTTGTTTTATTATTTTCTGTTTTGCCCATTTTCGCGCAGGATATTCCAAAATTTTGATTTCTTTTTCAGGTATTTTACAAAAATCAGATACATTGCTGTTGCGCTTTCTTTACCAGATGTGGTCTTCGCACCGAGTCTCAGTGATCCAGCCCAGCTGGTAGGTAGCCACCAGCTGCTTGAGGTCGTGCACACGCTCCCGCAGCACCTCGCCCTCGTCGGTGTCCTCCACGAGAATGCGATGATTTTCGGTCTCCAGAATGTTTTTCTGGGAAATGATATCCAGATTATCCTTCACCGCTTTCTCAGCACTTTCAAAGGGCTGATGGGTGCGCAGGGACATGGTGCGGCTGGAATACACCAGCGTGTAGCCCGCAATGCCGGTCTTTTCGTGGTAGGCACGGCAGAAACCGCCGTCGATCACCACCAGCCGTCCGCCGCCCTTGATGGGGCTTTCGCCGTTCTTTTCCCGCACCGGCACGTGGCCGTTGACGATGTGACTGGCACCGGGCAGGCCAAACTCGGCCAGAATGCGGCGGCAGACGGCCTCATCGTTATACCATGTATAATAGGGGTCCTTCACCTCGGTGTGGGTGGAAGCGTCCTCTACATAGAGCCGCTCAAATGTGGTCATGGCACTGCGGCCAAACAGCGGCGAAAGCTTGCCGCACCATAGATACCACAAAAAATCCTGTCCGCTCTGGCGGGCAGCGCTGCCTTCCGGTGCATAGTAGCCCCGGCGGGCGCGGGCATCACAGTAGTCCATCAGTGCGCGGCCGGAGTAGTAGCGGCCCTCAAAGCGCTCCATGGCAAAGGTGCCGCGGCTGGTCATGGGCACAGCGCCATGGTAGAGCAGGTTGCCGTTCTCAATGTGGTACACGCTGCCCTTTGCATAGAGAAATTCCACATGCTGCTGCAGTTTTTCGCTCTGGCGGAAGGACTGCACCAGCTTGCGCAGCACCAGCTGTTCATCCGGGTGCAGTGCGGCCGGGTCGGCGGGGTCCACCGTGGGGAACGAGGTATCCCGCAGCGGATACTCCTTTTCGCCGATCTTTACCGTGTGCTTTTCCCAGTCGATGCGGCGCAGATAATCTCGCTCCTGCATCTGGAAGTCCGGGTTGCGGTCGATGACATGGCACTCCAGCTTGAACATCAGAATGCTGATGGCCTTGTGCATCACGGCACAGCGGTGCAGCATTCCCCTGGTGTAGGGGCCGCGGGCTGCATCGGTATGAGGCATCCAGATGGAAAGATCATCATTGCCGTAGAACTGCTCGGCCATGCGCTGCAGATGGCGCAGGTTGATGCCGTAGCAGTCCTCCAGCATTCCGTGGTTATGATAAGCCAGCGTGGTCTTGAGCACCGTGCAGATGCAGATGGGGCTGCCCGCAGCGGCACCCATCCATACTACATCGTGGTTGCCCCACTGGATATCCACATTGTGGTGGCGCATGAGCAGATCGAGGATGATATCCGGGCGTGGGCCGCGGTCGAACAGGTCGCCCACGATGTGCAGCTTGTCCACTGCCAGATGCTTGATCAGCTCGCACAGCCGCACGATAAAGTGGTCGGCGCGGCCATTTTCAATGATGCTGCCCACGATCTGGCCGTAGTACAGATCCTTGTCGTGATCCTCAAAATGGGCGTGGAGCAGCTCGTCCAGAATGTAGCCGCAGCTGGCAGGCAGGCATCTGCGCACATGGTCGCGGGTATGCTTAGAGGACACCAGACGGCAGATATCAATGAGACTCAGCAGCGTTTCGGTGTACCACTGGTCCAGCGCTTCCTCGCTGGTACAGCGTGCCTTGAGCTGGGGCAGCTTTTCGTTGGGGTAATAGATCAGCGTTGCCAGCTCGGCGCGGGTATGCTTCGGCACAGTATCGCCCAGCACCTGATCCACTTTTTCGCGAATGACACCGGAAGCGGAATTCAGAATATGCACAAAAGCTTCATTCTCGCCGTGCAGGTCGCTCATGAAGTGCTCGGTACCCTTGGGCAGCTTGAGCAGTGCCTGCGTGCTGATGATCTCGCTGGCTGCCGCCGCCTGCGAAGGATAATCCCGCGAGAGCAGGGTCAGGTACTTGAGATTATCGCGGATCTCATCGGTTTCGGTGCGCATGGTCTCCTCCATCACAACGTTCTCTCCGCCGCAGTCCGCCACACGGACCTTGCAAAGATGTTGCTTTCCATATGTATTATTTTTTCCTTATCTTATAGTATAGCACGTCCGGGGCGAAAAGTGGTATACTGGGGCTGACAAACTTTCAGCAAAGGACTTTGGATATTATGCCGAAAAGCGATTTCGTCTCCGTTCCCTCTTTCTGCACCCTCTGTCCGCGCCGGTGCGGGGCCGACCGTGCTGCCGGACGCACCGGTTTCTGCGGCGCGGGCGGCACCTTAAAAGCAGCCCGCGCTGCCCTGCACTACTGGGAGGAGCCATGCATCAGCGGCACAAAGGGCAGCGGCACGGTGTTCTTTTCCGGCTGCACCCTCAAATGCTGCTTCTGCCAGAACTATCCCATCAGCGCCGAGGGCCTTGGCAAAGAGATCAGCGTGGAACATCTGGCAGAGATTTTCCTGAATCTGCAGGAGCAGGGTGCCAACAACATCAATCTGGTCACGCCCGGCCAGTGGCGGCCCTGGATCATTGCCGCGCTGGATATTGCCCGGGCTAATGGCCTGCATCTGCCCATCGTATGCAACACCGGCGGCTACGAAACGGTGGAAAGCGTGGAAGCATGGCGCGGATACATCGACATCTGGCTGGCCGACCTGAAATACGTCTCCTCCGCCCTCTCGGCAGAGCTTTCCTCTGCACCGGACTATTTTGCGCAGGCAAAGCCCGCCATTGAAGCCATGATGGCACAGGCCGGGCACCCGGTTTTCAATGCAGAGGGCATCCTGCAAAAGGGGGTCATTCTGCGGCACCTTGCCCTGCCCGGCCATGTTGACGACAGCTTTGCGGTGCTTGACCAGATGGCCGCGTGGAACGATGCAGACCCCGGATGCTTCATCCCCAGCGTCATGAGCCAGTACACACCGTTTTACAAAGCCGCAGAGCACGGCATCGGACGGCGCATTACCACCTATGAATACCGCCGGGTGGTCAACTATGCCATGGACAAGGGACTGGCGCAGGGCTACATGCAGCAGAAGAGCAGCGCGAAGGAAGAGTATACGCCTTCTTTCGATTTGACAGGGGTATGAATTCGTCAAATCTCCCAAAAAAGGCTGATTATTTTCTCTTGCATCCCCGCGGAAGTGCTTGCAATCCCATCCGGGCCGGATTATAATGGATACAACGATGTGTTAACAGAACTCTGATGAGCTGTAAATATCAGGAGGAGCGTTATGGAACATTTCAACCCGATCCTTGGCAACGATACCACCGGCCAGAAATTCATCACCTGTGGTGAGATCATGCTGCGCCTGACCCCGCCGAACTACGAGAAGATCCGTATGGCATCCGGCTTTGAGGCCAGCTACGGCGGCAGCGAGGCCAACATTGCACTGGCACTGGCGAACCTTGGTGTGGACAGCACCTTCTTCAGCGTGGTGCCCAACAACAGTCTGGGCAAGAGCGCCGTGCGCTGGCTGCGTTCCAACGACGTGCACTGCACCCCTATGATCCTGACCGAGCCGAACGAGACTCCTTCCAACCGTCTGGGTACTTATTATCTGGAGACCGGCTACGGCATCCGCCCGTCCAAGGTCATCTATGACCGCAAGCACAGTGCCATTACCGAGTACGATTTCTCGCAGGTGGATCTGGATGCTTTGCTGGACGGCTACGACTGGCTGCACCTGAGCGGCATCACCCCGGCACTGGCACCCAACTGCCGCACCCTCATTCTGGATATGCTCAAGGTCGCCAAAAACAAGGGCCTGACCGTCAGCTTCGACGGCAATTTCCGCTCCACCCTGTGGAGCTGGGAAGAAGCCCGCGATTTCTGCACCGAGTGCCTGCCCTATGTGGATGTGCTGCTTGGCATTGAGCCGTACCACCTGTGGAAGGATGAGAACGACCACTCCAAGGGCGACTGGAAGGACGGCGTGCCTCTGCAGCCCAGCTATGAGCAGCAGGACGAGATTTTCCAGCACTTCATCGAGCGGTATCCCAACCTCAAGTGCATTGCCCGCCATGTGCGTTATGCGCACAGCGGCAGCGAGAACAGCCTGAAGGCCTTCATGTGGTACGATGGCCACACCTTCGAGAGCAAGCTGTTCACCTTTAATATCCTTGACCGCGTGGGCGGCGGCGATGCCTTTGCCAGCGGCCTGATCTACGCCATGCTGCACAACTACAGAGCCATGGATATGATCAACTTTGCGGTGGCAAGCAGTGCCATCAAGCACACCATCCACGGCGATGCCAACATCACCGATGATGTGAGCACTATCCGCAACCTGATGAATATGAACTACGATATTAAGCGGTAAGTTTTATCGCCGTACAGAGAACGCCCGCCGGGGAGACCCGGCGGGCGTTGCTTTTTCTATCAGATATACCGCCCGGTGATGCTCTCCGGGTTCTGTCTTACCTGTTCCGGCGTACCTGCCGCCACGATGCGTCCGCCGGCATCGCCGCCGCCCGGCCCCATATCCACAAGGTAATCCGCATTGCGGATCACATCCAGATCATGCTCAATGACCACCACGGTGGCACCGTTCCCGATCAGCTTCTGGAACACGCCCAGCAGGGTCTGTACATCCAGCGGATGCAGGCCGATGGTGGGTTCATCGAACACGAACACACTGTCTGCCTGCCCCTTGCCCATCTCGCTGGCAAGCTTCAGCCGCTGGGCTTCGCCGCCGGAAAGGCTGGGTGTCTCCTCGCCAAGGGTCAGGTAGCCAAGGCCCAATTCTTTCAGTACCTGCAGGCGCTGGCGCACAAGCTTGCAGTCCGCACAGGCTTCCAATGCAGTGGACACATCCATGTCCATCAGGTCGGCCATGGAGGCTGGTTCGCCGTTCGCCGTGGGCAGCTTCACTGCCGCCGCTTCCCGACTGTAACGCGAACCGCCGCAGTCCGGGCAGGGCACTTCTACATCCGGCAAAAACTGCACATCCAAACTGATGACGCCGGTGCCGTCACAGGTGGGGCACCGCAGCTTACCGGTGTTGTAGGAGAAATCGCCCGCCTTATAGCCGTGGTCTTTGGCATCCTGCGTTTTGGCAAACAGCTTGCGCAGCTCATCGTGCACATTGGCATAGGTGGCCACGGTGGAGCGCACATTGATGCCGATGGGCGTTGCATCGATCAGCTTCACCTGCGCGATTTCCTCGGCCTCCACGCTTTTCACATGCGCTGGCAGGGCTGTGCCGTTCACCTTTGCCTGCAAGGCCGGGACCAGGCTTTCCAAAATCAGGGTGGTCTTGCCGCTGCCGGACACACCCGTAACCACGGTCAGCCGCCCCTTAGGCAGTTCCAGTTCCAGCGGCTTCACAGTATGGATGGCCGAGGTTTCCAGATGGATGCGGCCCTGTGCAAACAGTTCATTTTCCGGCACATGAGGCCGGGCGTTCACCCCCGCCCTGCCTGCAAGAAACGGGCCGATCTGAGAAGCCGCGTTCTGTTCAATTTTCGGAATGCTGCCCTGCGCGATCACATGTCCACCCTTTGCACCGGCTTCCGGCCCCATCTCGATCAGCCAGTCAGCTTCCTTTAAAATTTGGGTATCGTGATCCACCAGCACCACCGAGTTGCCGTCGGCCACAAGGTCGTGCATCACATCGGTCAGGCCTTCAATGTTAGAAGGATGCAGGCCGATAGACGGTTCGTCCAGCACATAGAGCACACCGGTGGTACGGTTGCGCACTGCACGGGCCAGCTGCATCCGCTGGCGCTCACCGGTGGAAAGAGTGGAAGCGGAGCGGTCCAGCGTCAGGTAGCCAAGGCCCAGCGAGAGCAGCCGTGCCGCTGCCGTCTGGAAGGATTCGCAGATATTGCGGGCCATGGGCCGCATCTCTTCTGGCAGACTGTCCGGTACACCCGCCACCCAATCGGTAAGCTGCACAAGAGTCATCTGACAAGCCTTGTCCAGCGTGATGCCCCGCAGCTTTGGGGTACGAGCCGCATTACACAGCCGGGTGCCGCCGCAGTCCGGGCAGATGCCTTGCCGCAGGAACTTTTCCACCCGCTTCATGCCCTTTTCATCCTTGACCTTGGAGAGGGCGTTCTCCACGGTATAGGTGGCATTGAAATAGGTAAAATCCAGCTCCCCGGCCTGATTGGAATTTTTGTTATGATAAAAAATGTGCTTTTTCTCCGCCGGGCCATGGAAAACGATATCCTTTTCCCGGTCGGTCAGGTCGCGGAAGGGCACATCGGTGCGCACGCCCATCTCCCGGCAGATATCCACCATCAGCGACCACATCAGGCTCTTCCACGGGGCCACAGCACCTTCGTCGATCGTAAGAGAATCGTCCGGCACAAGGGTGCTCTCGTCCACGGTCATCACCATGCCGGTACCGCTGCAGGTGCGGCAGGCACCCTGACTGTTGAAGGCAAATTCTTCAGCGGAAAGCGCGCGCACGCTGGCACCGCACTGCGGGCAGAGCAGCGGCTTTTCTGCCGCCACGGCAAGGCTGGGTTCCAGCCAGCGGCCGCACTGCGGGCAGGGATAGCTGGAAAGACGGGAGAACATCAGGCGCAGACTGTTCAGCAGTTCCGTGCCGGTACCAAAGGTGCTGCGGATGCCCGGCACAGCGGGCCGCTGATGCAGTGCCAGTGCAGCCGGAACATACAGCACTTCGTCCACCGATGCCTTTGCCGCCTGCGTCATGCGGCGGCGCGTATAGGTGGAAAGTGCGTCCAGATACCGGCGGGAGCCTTCGGCGTAAAGCACGCCCAGCGCAAGGCTGGACTTGCCCGAACCGGACACACCCGCCACACCCACGATTTTGCCCAACGGCACATCCACATTCACGTTTTTCAGGTTGTGCACCCGCGCGCCGCGGATCCTGATATGGTCGACCATCTTCTCTTCCCCTGCTGTCACTGCTTCTTTTTTAAATAGTATCCAATGCCAATGGCATCTGCCAGCGCCCAGCCGATGGGCACGCTGAGCCAGATGCCGGTAACACCCAGCGGCGTAGCCGAAAGCAGATAGGCCAGCATCAGCGGCAGAGCAAACAGCAAAATGCTGCCGGTGATGGGGCCTTTGGTCAAACTACGCTGCATTGTTTCCGATTCTCCTTTTTATAACGCTGTTTCAGCCGGTGCACTGGCTCTGCCGCCGTCCCGCCTTGAAAGAGACTGCTCTCTTCCTGCAAACTTCTGACGGTACTCTCTGGGCGTGCAGTGCTTGATCTCCCGGAAGGTCTTTGTAAAGTAGCTGGTATCCGAAAAGCCGCAGTCGGCACCGATCTCGCCGATCTTCATGCTGGTGGAAAGCAGCAGCTCGGCGGCCTTTTCAATGCGGTACTGCTTGACATACTGGATGGGTGTGATCCCCAGCAGCTGCCGGAAGCTGCGCAGGCAGGCGCTCTCACTCAGGGCCACGCAGTCGGAAATGCGCTCCACGTTCAGTTCCTCAGCATAATGCTCTTCCACAAAACGCAGCATCTGTTTCATGCGCTGGGCCGCGATCTGCTCCTGCTGAGAGACCTTTGTTTTTCCACCCTCGCACTGCATTCCCAGCAGATGCACCGCCGCCGAAAGATGGTACCGCGCCTGATTCTCATAGTCAAAGACCTCTTGGGCCACTGCGTCCCAGACTTCCCGCAAATGGCAGAGCACGGCCTTCTGCCCGTCGTCTGCCTCGTCCAACAGAAAGAACGCCGGTGCTCCCGGCTGAAGCAGCGGGTGTACGAGCTTTTGCCAGAAGATGGTATCCATGCCGCCGATCAGGCGTGGATGGAATACCCCGGAATGCAGCAGGGCATCCCCGGTCTCAGCCTGCTCCACCGCATGGAACACTCCGGAATTGACAAACACGCCCTGCCCGGTCTGCAAAACCAGCCGGGCTTTGCTCACGTCCACCGCCAGCGGGCCTTTTACGGCAAGGATGTATTCAAACTCTTCATGCCAATGCCATGCTACCGAGTAGCTTTTGAGGTCCTCTTCATAGCAGGCAATAGGAAACAGTGCGCTGCCGTGCTGCACCAGTTCCCTGCCCTCGTCATCCGCCACAACATCCGGCAGGCAGTTGAGCCCGCCCGCTGCTGCACAGCTGGTGTGAAATGCCACGATCAGCCATCTCCTTTCCGTCAAGGTGCACATCCGCATCCGCGCCGGTTTTGTTGTATCAATCGGGCGTTTTTATCCTAATATTCCGCTCCGATGTGTGATATTATTACATCAGCAAAGTACAAGATGCATTGCAAGTATAACACGCTTCCCGGAGGAACTCAAGATTTATGGTACAGCTTCTGCTTCCGATCATTTACATCTCGTTCATCAGTCTGGGCCTGCCGGATTCCCTGCTGGGGTCGGCGTGGCCCTCCATGTATCCGGTGCTCGGTGTGCCGGTGTCCTATGCGGGGCTGATCTCCATGATCATCTCCTTTGGCACCATTGTTTCCAGCCTGAACAGCGACCGGCTCACCCGTGCGCTGGGCACCGGAAAAGTGACCGCCCTCAGTGTGGCCATGACAACTGCCGCGCTGTTCGGCTTTTCGGTCTCCACACAGTTCTGGATGCTGTGCCTGTGGGCCGTGCCCTATGGGCTGGGTGCAGGCAGCGTGGACGCGGCCCTGAACAACTATGTTGCCTTACATTATAAAAGCCGCCACATGAGCTGGCTGCACTGCATGTGGGGCATCGGCACCATGATCAGCCCCATGGTCATGGGCCGGGTGCTGGCAGCCGGCGGGCCGTGGACATCCGGCTACCGGTACATTGCCCTGTTCCAGATCCTGCTGAGCGCAGTGCTCTTTTTCAGTTTGCCGCTATGGCAGAGCCGTACTGCAGGCACCGACACCGAAACTGCTTCGACGCAGGCGTTGAGCCTTGGACAGGTATTCCGTCTGCCAGGTGCCAGAGAGGTGATGCTGTGCTTCTTCTGCTACTGTGCATTGGAGACCACGGCCGGTCTGTGGGCCAGCAGCTACCTCACACTGACGAAAGGCGTTGCCGCCGGCACTGCCGCCAGCTTTGCCAGCCTGTTCTACATCGGCATCACTGCCGGGCGCGCCGCCTGCGGCTTTTTGACCCTGAAATTCAACGATACGCAGATGATCCGCATGGGTCAGTGCATTCTGGCCGCAGGGGTGCTGGCTCTGCTGCTGCCCGGGCCGCAGATCCTTGCCCTGAGCGGTCTTGTTCTGGTAGGGCTGGGCTGTGCGCCCATCTATCCCAGCATCATCCACTCCACGCCGGAACACTTCGGCGCGGACAGATCGCAGGCGGTCATCGGCATCCAGATGGCAAGCGCCTATTTGGGCAATCTGGCCATGCCGCCGCTGTTCGGCCTGCTGGCAAACAACATCACTCCGGCACTGTTCCCTTTTTACCTGCTGGCACTGCTGGTGCTCATGGTATTCATGCACGAACAGCTGGTGCGCAAAACAAGCCGCTGCTAATTCTGCCATTCTCCTATTTCATATACAGCAAAAGGCTCCCTGTC
Source organism: Faecalibacterium taiwanense (assembly GCF_036632915.2). Taxonomy (NCBI): domain Bacteria; kingdom Bacillati; phylum Bacillota; class Clostridia; order Eubacteriales; family Oscillospiraceae; genus Faecalibacterium; species Faecalibacterium taiwanense. The sequence continues at coordinate 1,981,039 of NZ_CP155552.1, forward strand.
CGGTCTCGGGCGGGGAGCCTGCTGTTTTAAAGGAGTTATTTACAGGATGCACCGGCTGATGGCGTTAGCGACCGCAAACAGTTCCTGCTGGCCGATAAAGCCGAACTTTGCCTCGTGTGCGTCCGCAAAGCAGACGGTCAGCTGCGATGCCTGCACCGGGTCGCCAAAGCCTGCCGTCTGGATCCCGAAGTGCAGCACCTTGCGGTACGGCAGCACAAAGATCTGCTGCCGGGTTCCAGTAACGCCCTGCATATCCACCATGATGATGCGGTGGGTGGTAAAGATCACCTGATCGCGCACCGTCTTGTAGGCACCCACGATGCTCTCACCGTCCAGCAGCAGCGCGCGGGCATTTTTGCAGATGTCCTTTTCCTGAAGGCGGATGAGGTTTTCCATTGGCTTATCACGGAATTCCATGGTTTTTGTCCCCTTTCCTGCGTGGTTTTCTGCCCTTATTGTAGCATTCCTGCAGACGGTTTACAAGATGTGCTCTCGCCTTTTGGGCCGGGCTGTGCTATACTGTATGCCAAAGAGATTCTTATAAAAACGAGGTAACTCCCATGGAGATCATCATTCATCAGGCCATTCTGCACGTGCTGGACACCACCATGGATGCGCCTGTACTCAGCGGAAGCGGCATGGAAATGACCGCCGAAAAGACCGCCTATTTCCAGTACCACATCGAAAAGCTGCTTGCCAGCGACGATATCCGCCAGTGCCGCCCGCTGCCGGATTCCGCCTTTAAAAACGAGCTGGAGCACAACCACGATTTTGTGGACCTCTCCTGCCGCATCGCGGGCGTTCTGTTCGACTACATGCACGCGCACACCACCATTCCGGGGGCAGACCTTGCCGTGGTGGATTTTACCCGCGATGGCGAGCCGTGGCTGGGCATCCTGAAGCTGAACTACAAAAACGGCTACACCCACTACACCGAGAATGTGGAGGGTGCCCCGGTGAACTCCATCATACAGCAGCGGGCCTGCCTGCCCAGCCAGAGCGGCAAGGTGGAGGAAGGTGCCCTTGTCAATCTGACCGACTACTCCATGAAGCTGCTGGAAAAAAAGTTCGACATCGACGGCCACAAGGATTTTTACCTTTCCACGGTAGTGTTCCAGTACACCACCGCCCAGCCGGAAAAGAAAAAGCTGCAGGCCATTCAGGAAGCCGCCGTGCAGGCCGTGCAGGAAAACTACGCAGATCAGCCCCACGTAGAGGCTCAGGTCGCGATGCTGATCGCCAATCAGGCCGCAGACAACGACAATCAGGTATCCATCCAGCAGGTGCGTCAGCAGTTGGAAGAGGAATATCCCCTTGCCGCCGTGCCCTTTGATGATTATGTGGAAAAGAGTGATGTGCTGGAAGCGCCTGAGCAGCCCGTGACCGTGACCCCTGCGCGCATCCGCCGCATGGAGAGCCACAGCATCCACACCGCCAACGGCATTGAGGTGAAGATCCCCACCGAGCTGCTGAACTCGGAAAATGAAGTAGAGTTTCTGCACAGCGACGACGGCAGCATTTCGCTGCTCATTAAAAATGTGATCCTGTAAGAAACGATTTAAAATTGTCTCCGCGCACAGATTGCGCTCCGACAATATCAGCGGAATCATTATTTTCATATTTGCAAAAGCCGAAAAATCTGCGGATTTTCCGGCTTTTCTTTTTTCACAGGAAGGAGCCGTAACGGGAAACAACAAAAAAGCCATCGTTTTTGCATTTCTGCATCAACGATGGCTTCGTATTGGAGCGGCCGACGAGGCTCGAACTCGCTACCTCCACCTTGGCAAGGTGGCGCTCTACCAGATGAGCTACGGCCGCATATTGGAAACCCTGCTGGATTTCCTTAGCTGGTGCCTCCGATCGGAATCGAACCAATGACACGGGGATTTTCAGTCCCCTGCTCTACCGACTGAGCTACAGAGGCATAAGCGGTGCAATTATCCCTGCACCCTCCCGAGCGATTCTCGCGAATTTCGGGGCCCCCGCGAAAGCTTGCGAAGCAAGATTTTGTGGGGAAGAGGAGAAAGTCTGGCGTTCATCACGGCAGTCTTGCTTGCAAGACCGCCCGATGAACTGCAGGACTTTCGACGAAGCGACCCGGATCGGGCTCGAACCGACGACCCCCAGCGTGACAGGCTGGTGCTCTAACCAACTGAGCTACCGGGCCAAATGGTGGAAGTTAACGGGCTCGAACCGCTGACCCTCTGCTTGTAAGGCAGATGCTCTCCCAGCTGAGCTAAACTTCCACAAAATGGAGCGGCCGACGAGGCTCGAACTCGCTACCTCCACCTTGGCAAGGTGGCGCTCTACCAGATGAGCTACGGCCGCACATTCCATGTGTTTGTGCCGGACTGTTTACCGGCGACGCTGATTATTATACCGTACCGCCCGGAAATTGTCAACCACAAATTTGCATTTTCTGCAAAAAAGTTGGAAACCCGCCTGTCTGTATTCAAAAGACTTCACTTTTGCGGGCTTTACCTGTGTCATCATTCAAGTTTGCCATGACATACACGAAGAAAATTGATTTGCTTTCCCTTTTGTAAACTATTATAATGGAAAGTGTCATTTTGTCGCCTGTAAGAGCTGCGTCTGTTATGCCGCTGAGGGCATACAGGCGCGTTTTCGTGCGCAGAAATAGGAAAAGCCAGCATAAAGGAGCAAACACAATGTATAAGATCACTGAAAAAGTCGCGCTGAATCCCACCGTGACGAAGATGGTCATTGAAGCCCCGCTGATCGCCAAAAAGGCAAAGCCGGGCCAGTTTATCATTGTGCGCCCGTTTGAGGACAGCGAGCGCATCCCCCTGACCGTGGCCGGTTACGACCGCGAAAAGGGCACTGTGGATATCATTTTCCAGATCGTGGGCGGTACCACGATGGAGCTGAACAGCCTGCAGGTGGGCCAGAGTGTCCACGACTTTGTAGGCCCGCTGGGCCGCGCCACCGAGGTGGAAGGCCTGAAGAAGGTATGTGTCGTGGGCGGCGGCGTAGGCTGCGCCATCGCTCTGCCCATTGCCCGTGAGCTGCACGAGCAGGGCTGTGTGGTGCACAGCGTGGTGGGCTTCCGCAATAAGGACCTGCTGATCCTTGAGGACGAGTTCAAAGCCTGCAGCGACGAGCTGCGCATTATGACCGACGACGGCAGCTATGGCACCAAGGGTGTTGTTACCGCTGCACTGGACGAGCTGGTGGCCGCCGGCAACCAGTACGATCTGGTCATCACCATTGGCCCGCTGATCATGATGAAGTTCGTGGTCAAGACCTGCCAGAAGCATGGCCTGAAGAGCATCGTTTCCATGAACCCCATCATGATCGACGGCACCGGCATGTGCGGCGGCTGCCGCCTGACCGTTGGCGGCGAGACCAAGTTCGCCTGCGTGGACGGCCCCGACTTTGACGGCGATCTGGTGGATTTTGATGAGGCAATGGCCCGCGGCACCATGTACCGCCCGTTTGAGGCACACGCCCGTGAAGCGGCATGCAATCTGCTCAATCAGGAGGTAAAATAAGATGGCTTTCAATATGGACCCGAAGAAGTGCCCCATGCCTACGCAGGACCCCAATGTGCGCAACAAGAACTTTAAGGAAGTTGCTCTGGGCTACACCGAAGAAATGGCCGTGAACGAAGCAAAGCGCTGCGTGCACTGCAAGAACAAACCCTGCCAGACCGGCTGCCCTGTGGGCATCGATATCCCCGAGTTCATCGGCCATGTGGCCGAGGGCGACTTTGAAGCCGCTTATCAGGTGATCAACCGCTCCTCTTCCCTGCCCGCTGTCTGCGGCCGTGTATGCCCGCAGGAGAGCCAGTGCGAGGGCAAGTGCACCCGCGGCATCAAGAACGAGCCGGTGGGTATCGGCCGCCTGGAGCGCTTTGTTGCCGACTGGCACCGTGAGAATGTGCACACCGCCCCCATCGTGCCCGAATGGAACGGCCACAAGGTGGCCATCATCGGCGCAGGCCCTGCCGGCCTGACCGCCGCAGGCGATCTGGCAAAGCTTGGCTACAAGGTCACCGTTTACGAGGCCCTGCATGTGGCCGGCGGCGTGCTGATGTACGGCATCCCTGAGTTCCGTCTGCCCAAGGCCATCGTGCAGCAGGAGATCGACGGCCTGAAGAAGATGGGCGTTGATTTTGAGTGCAATATGGTCATTGGCAAGGTGCTCACCATCGACGAGCTGATGGACGAGTACGGCTACGAGGCCGTGTTTGTAGGCTCCGGTGCCGGTCTGCCCCGCTTCATGGGCATCCCCGGCGAGAGCCTGAAGGGTGTCTACTCTGCCAACGAGTTCCTGACCCGCTCCAACCTGATGAAGGCTTATCTGCCCACCAGCAAGACCCCCATCCGCACCGGCAAAAAGGTCGCCGTTGTGGGCGGCGGCAACGTGGCTATGGACGCTGCCCGCAGCGCCCTGCGTCTGGGTGCCGAGACCGTGTACATCGTCTACCGCCGCGGCATGGCTGAGCTGCCCGCCCGTAAGGAAGAGGTGGAGCACGCCGAGGAAGAGGGCATCATCTTCAAGACCCTGTGCAACCCTGTGGAGATCCACGCCAACGACGAGGGCTTTGTCAAGTCCATCACCTGCATTGAGATGGAGCTGGGCGAGCCGGATGCTTCCGGCCGCCGCCGCCCCATCGAAAAGAAGGGCAGCGAGTTCGAGCTGGATGTGGACACGGTCATTATGAGTCTGGGCACCAGCCCCAACCCGCTGATCCGCTCCACCACCCCGGGTCTGGAAACCAACAAGCACGGCTGCATCGTTACCGACGGCGACGACGGCAAAACCAGCCGCGATGGTGTGTACGCCGGCGGCGATGCCGTGACCGGCGCAGCCACCGTCATTAAGGCCATGGGCGCAGGCAAAGCTGCTGCAAAGGCCATTGACGAGTACATTCAGAGCAAGTAATCCCCTGTGAAGGTGGGCACCGCCCACTGAATACCGGATATGAAAAATCCCCTGTGCCAGCGCACAGGGGATTTTTTGCATCTTATTCTGCGGTCTCCGTTGTGAGCGCCGGATAGCCCGTCCGCACGCACCGCACAGCGCACCGGGCGCTGCCGCCGGTGGTACAGGTAAAGAGGGTCAGATCCCATTCATCGGACTCCTCCGTCTTTTCGGTCATTTCCTCAATTTGCGTGGGCTGCAGGTTTTCCACATAGGAGACCTCGTAGGTCCAGCGCATACCGTCCATATCCGTAAAATAGACCTGCGCGCCCTCGGTCAGCCACTTGATGGGGCTGAAATGCTTTGCATAGTTGTGGGCGCAGACCACCATGTTATCCGCATAGGTGGAACCGGAGTAACGGCCCGGTGCGATTTTCAGGCCCGCATAGCTCCACTGGCTCATCACCGGCAGTTCCAGCCCGATGGACGGAATGGACAGATAGCCGATGTAATCCCAGCCGTTCAGTTCGGTCACGGTCATTTCCTGCGTGGGGTCCAGCTCCGGCTGCAGCGCCACGGTATCCGATTTTGCCTTTTCCTCAATGGCAGCGTTCAGGGTCTGCTCCAGCTCGCCCAGCACCTCCTGCGAGGCCTTGTCTGCACGGGATGCATCCCACTTGTTATAGGCCAGCAGGGCTGCTGCCGCAAGGATCAGCAGCGCGCCCAGCACCATACACACTCTTCCGATTTTCTGTCGCATAGCAATGTTTCCTTTTTGTTCCGCGGTAGGTTTCATCCCTTTCAGTATATGCGCAATTGGTATGTTTGTCCAGTAAAAACTTACCGCACTGCCCGGTCCGGCACAAGGCGGCACACAAACCGCACCATCAGTGGGGTCAGCGGCAGCCACACCAGCGTGCACACCACATTGAACAAGGTGTGCGCATTGGCGATCTGCCGGGCGATCACGGCAAGCTCCGGCCCTTTGGGCGAAAGTGCAGCCGTCAGCCGCACATACAACGGCAGACCGGCGCAGAACACCGCCGCGCCGGTCAGATTGAACACTGCATGGGCCGCAGCCACCCGCTTTGCGTCCCGGCTTGCGCTCAAGGATGCCAGCACTGCCGTGATGGTGGTGCCGATGTTATCGCCCAGCAGCACCGGCAGCGCACCCGCAAGACCCAACAGACTGCTGCCGTCCAGCCCGGGGCGGGCTGCAAAGTTCTGCAGCAAGGCAATGGTAGCCGAGCTGCTCTGCACTGTCAGGGTCATGCCAAGCCCCGCCAGAAGCCCCAGCCATGGGTGCTGCCGCACCCGACCCAGCCAGTGCACGAACACCGGGTTTTGCGCCAGCGGTTCCATAGCAGTGCCCATATCGGCAATGCCCTCGAACAGCAGGCCAAAGGCGAACACCGCCCGGCCAATAGCCCGGCCCTTCCGCCCTGCACAGGCAAAGCAGAGCAGCAGCCCGGCCAGCAGCACAAGGCCGCGCACGTCTTCCAGCCGGAAGGCCAGCAGCTGTGCGGTAATGGTCGTTCCGATGTTGCAGCCAAAGATCACCGGGACCGCCTGCCGCAGGGTCAGCAGGCCCGCACTTACAAAGCCCAGCACCATCACCGTGACTGCCGAGCTGCTTTGCAACACTGCCGTGACCGCAGCCCCCGCCAGCACGCCCCGCACCGGGCTGCCGGTCACAGCGGCCAGCAGGCTTTTCAGGCGGCTGCCTGCCGCTGTTTCCAGACTGTGGCTGAGCGCATCCATGCCGTATAAAAACAGTGCCAAGCCGCCAAAAAGTGTAAAAATTCTTGTCAGGTTCTGTTCCACTGCCGCCGCCCCTCCCGCAGAAACGTTTCTTATTCTATTTATGCAGCTGCCGGGCGGTTCAGGCTTTCTGCCGCCCTCCCCTTTTTGTGAACTTTTTTAAAATTATCCTAAACTGCCCTTGCATTCTGGGTGCCGGAGGAATACTATTGTCAGGCGTTAATAGTTAACAGCTGTTAAGCATTTTGCAATGAGGAGGGATAGAATGTTGAACGAGACCGAAGCCGCCGCGAGCTTTCACGGTCTGTGCCATTTTTTCGGACGGCTGAGCAAGGCATCCCGGGCCGGCATGAAGGCGGCTCTGCGGGGCTGTCCCAAGTGCCACTTTCCCATGCTGGAGGGTCTGGCTCACACGATCAGTACCCGCGGGCAGAACGGAACGGTGTATGTTTCCGATTTTGCCCGGGAGGCACACCAGCCGCTGCCGGCCATCAGCCGCAGCCTGCGCCAGCTGGAACAGGACGGCCTTGTTCTGCGCGAAGCGGACCCGGCTGACCGGCGCAAAACGCTGGTGCGCATCACGCCGGAGGGCTACGCCGCCTGTGCCCGGTGTGAGGATGCCCTCAGCGATTATTTTGCCTGCGTGATGGCCCGGCTGACACCGGAGCAGGTGCAGCAGATGAATACTTTGCGCGGCGCACTGATGGACGCCATCCTTGCGGAAAACGCTTCCCGTGAAGCAAAAAACAACGAAGGGAGAACCGAACTATGACGAAAATTTTCAAGCAGCTGGCCCGGCACTGGGCCGTCTGTCTTGTGGTGTTCTCGCTGCTGTTCGTGCAGGCGTACTGCGATCTTTCGCTGCCGGACTACACCAGCAGGATCGTGGACACCGGCATCCAGCAGGGCGGCATTGAAAGCCCCCTGCCGGAAACGATACGCCAGAGCACGCTGGATGCCCTCACGCTTTTGATGAGCGAAGAGGACGCCGATGCGCTCCAGAACGCCTACGGGTATTATCTTCAGGACAACGGCGTGCTGAAGCTGCGCACCGACCTGACCGATGACGAGCGCACCGCGCTGGAGGATGCCGTCACCACGCCGGACATCGTGCTGTATATGGCCGCCGCGCAGGCAGCGAACGCCCCCGCCGGGCAGGACACCATGGGCATGACCGGCCTTGCTGACATGCAGGCGGCATCCTCTGAGAGCACCACCACGGATAGCGAGACCGTCACCCCCACTGCCGAAGATCTGGACGCCGTATGCGCCCAGTTTGCCGCTATGAGCCAGATGCCCGGCTTCACCCGCGAAGCTGTCCAGCAGCAGCTGGCCGGTGCTTTTGCCAGTCTGGATGATACCCTGATTGAGAACCTCAAAAGCCAGTCCATGCTGCTGGTGCAGCTGGAATACGAGGCACAGGGCATTGCCCACGATGTGCAGATGCGCTACCTTTACCGCGTAGGCGGCCAGATGCTGGGCCTGACTTTGCTGATGGTGGCTGTGTCCATTGCGGTGGGCTTCCTCGCCTCCCGTGTGTCCGCCGCCATTGGCCGTGACCTGCGCCGTGAGACCTTTGCCAGCGTCATCGGGTTCTCCAATGCAGAGATCGAGAATTTTTCCACCGCATCTCTCATCACCCGCACCACCAACGACATCCAGCAGGTGCAGTTCGTCTGCGTCATGCTGCTGCGCATGGTGGCCTATGCGCCCATTCTGGGCATTGGCGGCGTGCTGCATGTGCTGAACAGCAGCACCGGCCTTTCCTGGATCATCGTGCTGGATGTGGCCGTTCTGCTGTTGCTCATCCTCTTCCTGATGAGTGTGGCCATGCCCAAGTTCAAGATCATGCAGAAGCTGGTGGACCGGTTGAACCTCGTCAGCCGCGAGATTCTGACCGGCATCATGCCGGTGCGTGCCTTCAGCCGTGAAAAGTTTGAGGAGGCGCGCTTCGACAAGGCCAACAAAGACCTGATGAGCACCCAGCTGTTCACCAACCGTGCCATGGTTGCCATGATGCCCTTTATGACCCTCATCATGAACGGCACCAGCCTGCTGATCGTCTGGTTCGGCGGCAAGGCCATGGACAACGGCACCATGCAGGTGGGCGAGATGATCGCATTCATCACCTACACCATGCAGATCGTCATGTCCTTCCTGATGCTGGCCATGGTGGCCGTCATGCTGCCCCGCGCCGGTGTGGCTGCGGAGCGCATCGACGAGGTGATCCGCACCAGGGCCACCATCAACGACCCGGACGAAGCTGCTGCAAAGCCCGCGCAGGAGCACGAAAACTGGCAGGGTGAGGTAGAGTTCCACGATGTGAGCTTCCGCTTCCCGGGTGCGGACAGCGATGCGCTGGAGCACATCAGCTTTACCGCAAAGCCCGGCGAGACCACCGCCATCATCGGCTCCACCGGCTGTGGCAAATCTACCCTGCTCAACCTCATCCCCCGCTTTTATGATGTCACCGGCGGCAGCGTGACCGTGGATGGCATCGATGTGCGCAATATGCCGCAGGCACAGCTGCACGACCTGCTGGGCTATGTGCCCCAGAAGGGCGTGCTGTTCAGCGGCACCATCGACTCGAACCTGAAGTTCGGCGGGGAGCACATCACCGATGCCGATGTGAAAAAGGCTGCTGCCATTGCGCAGGCCACCGAGTTCATCGACGCAAAGCCCGAGGGCTACCAAAGCCCCATTGCACAGGGCGGCTCCAATGTGTCCGGCGGCCAGAAGCAGCGCCTTTCCATTGCACGCGCCATTGCCAAGGACCCCAAAATTTATCTGTTCGACGACAGCTTTTCTGCCCTCGACTTTAAGACCGATGTTGCCCTGCGCCGTGCACTGAAAGCCCAGACCGATAACGCTACCGTTATCATTGTGGCACAGCGCATCTCCACTGTGCTGCACGCAAACCAGATCCTGGTGCTGGACGAAGGCCGCCTGGTGGGCAAGGGCACCCATGCCCAGCTGATGGCTTCCTGCCCGGAGTATCAGGAGATCGCCCGCAGCCAGCTGAGCCAGAAGGAGCTGGACCTCAAATCTCTGAATACCGAAAAGGAGGGTGAGTGATATGCCAAGACCCGGACGCATGACGACCGAACGCGCCAAGGACTTCAAGGGCACCCTGCTGCAGCTTGTGCGCAACCTTGGCCGCTACCGCCTTTCGCTCGTTACCGCCATTGTATTTGCCATTCTTTCTACCATCTTCAATATTGCAGGCCCTAAGGTGCTGGCAAAGGCCACCACGGCTCTTGCCACCGGCTGGATCGCCAAGCTGCGCGGCACCGGCAGCATCGACTTTGTGTATATCGGCCGCATCCTGCTGTTTTTGCTGGGCATGTACCTGCTGAGCAGCGCCTTCAGCTTTATTCAGGGCTGGCTCATGACCGGCCTTTCCCAGAAAGTCTGCTACGACTTCCGCAAGCAGATCAGCGAAAAGATCAACCGCCTGCCCCTTGCCTACTTTGAAAAGCGCACCGTGGGCGAGGTGCTGTCCCGCATCACCAACGATGTGGACACGCTGGGCCAGAGCCTGAACCAGAGCATCACCCAGCTCATCACCAGTGTGACCACCATGATCGGCGTGCTGGTCATGATGCTGTCCATCAGCCCGAAGATGACCCTGATCGCCCTGCTGATCCTGCCGGTCTCGCTGGTGCTGGTGCTCATCGTGGTCAAGTTCAGCCAGAAATACTTCAAGGCCCAGCAGGCCATTCTGGGCGTTGTGAACGGTCAGGTGGAAGAAGTCTACTCCGGCCACAACGTGGTCAAAGCCTTCAACCGCGAGGCCGTGGTGCTGAACGACTTCAACGCCGCCAACAATAAGCTGTACGAATCCGCATGGAAGAGCCAGTTTCTCTCCGGCCTGATGATGCCCATTATGAACTTTGTGGGCAATCTGGGCTACGTGGCAGTGGCCATCGTGGGCAGCATTTTTGCGGCAAACGGCACCATTACCATCGGCGACATTCAGGCCTTCATCCAGTACGTCAAGAACTTCACCCAGCCCATCCAGCAGCTTTCTCAGGTGTCCAACATGCTGCAGAGCATGGCCGCTGCCGCTGAGCGGGTGTTCGAGTTTCTGAACGAGCCGGAAGAGGATCAGCAGGCAGACCCGGCCCGCCGGGCCGACCCTGCCTGCATCAACGGTCAGGTGACATTCAGTCATGTCCGCTTCGGCTACACCCCGGACAAGACCATCATCCACGATTTCAGCTGTGAGGTCAAGCCCGGCCAGAAGGTGGCTATCGTCGGCCCTACCGGCGCGGGCAAAACTACCATGGTCAAGCTGCTCATGCGCTTCTATGATGTGGATTCCGGTTCCATCACCCTGAATGGCCACGATGTGCGTGACTTTGACCGCAGCGCTCTGCGCGAGGGCTTCGGCATGGTGCTGCAGGACACATGGCTGTTCAAGGGCACCATCATGGAGAACATCCGCTATGGCCGTCTGGATGCTACCGACGAAGAAGTGATCGCCGCCGCCAAGGCTGCCAACGCTGACCACTTTATCCGCACCCTGCCCGGCGGCTACCAGATGGAGCTGAACGAGGACGCTTCCAACGTGAGTCAGGGCCAGAAGCAGCTGCTCACCATCGCCCGCACCATTCTGGCAGATAACCGCATCCTGATTTTGGACGAGGCCACCAGCAGTGTGGATACCCGCACCGAGCAGCGCATCCAAACCGCCATGGACCGCCTGATGGAGGGCCGCACCAGCTTTGTGATCGCACACCGTCTTTCCACCATCCGGGATGCCGACCTCATCCTTGTGATGCGAGATGGCGATATTGTGGAGCAGGGCACCCACGACCAGCTGATCGAAGCAGGCGGCTTCTACGCCGACCTGTACAACAGCCAGTTCGAGGACGTGGTGGAGTAAGCTGCCCGTCATCGCAGTATAAGCACAAAAAGAGCACCTGCTGCCTTCGGAAAGGAAGGCAGCAGGTGCTATTTGTTTACCCTCTCAGTCATCGCTACGCGATGCCAGCTCCCCCGAGAGGGGGAGCTTTTCAGCAGTTACCGGTCAGCTGCAATAGAGCTCTCCCTTCGGGAGAGCTGGCGCGAATGCGCCTGAGAGGGTTTTCTTTTTTCTTTATTCCTCCACCGCTTCCAGCTTCAGGCCGAACAGCTTTTCCGAGAGGGACGGCAGCAGCTGCTGCACCGCGCGGACATAGGCCATCACCAACGGGTCCCCGCGCTTTTGTCCCAGCACGATGCCGAACCGGTGTCCCCTGCCCCAGTCCAGCACCCGCGCAAAGCTGAGATCCGGTCTGCGGTAATAGACTGCAGGAACCATCTTGAGCGCAGGATCCCCATAGGATGCGCTGCGGATGCCGCCCACCGGCGTAAAGTTCACTCCGCGCTCCAGCCCCTCCTGCAGCAGGCTGGTCTCGTAGACGGTCTGGTACATCTCTTTGACGGGCAGCCAGCGGTATTGCAGCGCCTGCTCCAGACTCAGCCTGCCCACCGGCATATCGGCGGGCGGGTGGATGGGAATGCACAGCTCCGGCGCATAAAGCAGCGGGATGAAAGTGAACCCCTGCGCGTAAAATTCCGCACTTTCCAACTGGAAAGAAAGGTCCGCGTCCCCTTTTTTCAGACTGCGCCAGACCTCGCTGCGACTGGCGCACTGCATCATAATAGACGTGTATTGCAGACACAGCTCGTTCGTCAGAGAAAACAGGTCGTACCCGAACATCCGCATCGCCTCATGGCTCCATGCAATGACCAGATGCCGTTCCGGCGGATTTTCCTGCTGCTGTACCGCACGGGCATGGCGCACTGCCTCCTGATATAAGGCCGTCAACTGCTTTGCCTTGGGGTAAAAGTCCCGGCCTGCCGGGGTCAGGATCACCCGGCGCGGTACATGCTGGAACAGTTCAAACTGCAGTTGCCCTTCCAGCGTGCGGATCTGCTGCGAAAGCGCCGACTGCGAAAGATACAGTGCCTCTGCTGCTGCCGAAAAACTGTCCATCTCTACGATCTTCACAAATCCTTCCAGTGCACTCTGGTTCATCTGCGCATCCTCGCTTTCTTACATTAGGATTTCCTAAATTATAATATAACATAATTGAATTGTAAAGTGCGTCACTCTACGCTACAATTGTTAAAGATTCAGCAAAGTGGTTTTTACCCTGCTGCACGATAAGAAGAGAAAAGAGAAAGAGAGCGTACCTATGAAAAAGATTTCCCGCAAGGGCTTTCTGAAGATCGCCGCTGCCGCCGCCATGAGCGGTGTCACTGCCGGCGCACTGGCTGCCTGCAATTCCGCCTCCAGCTCCACTGCCTCCGGTGCTGCCGGTCAGTACATCCCCGGCACCTACGAGGGCACCGCCGAGGGCATCTCCTCCACCGTCAAGGTCACCATGACCTTCTCTGACAGCGCTGTCACCGACGTGGTGGTGGACACCTCCGGCGAGACCGCTTCTTTCGGCGCTGCCGCTGCCGATGAGCTGCGTGAGCAGCTGATGGCTGCCGGTTCTGCCGAGATCGACGGCGTTTCCGGCTCTACCATCACCTCCGATGCCGTGATGAAGGCTGCCAAGAGCTGCTACGCACAGGCAAAGGGTGAGGCCGTGGTGTCCAGCGTGCAGCTGCCCACAGGCGACGCAAACGACTGGCTGGGCAAAGAGCCTGATATCGACGAGACTGCCATCACTGAGACCGTGGACACCGACATCCTCATTGTGGGTGCAGGCAACGGCGGTATGTTTGCTGCCGCCTATGCAGCTGCGAACGGCCTGAATTTCCGCGTTATTGAGCAGAACGCCAACGTACAGGACACCCGCCACTGGTACGGCGCTATCGACTCCGCTGCCGCCAAGGAGGCCGGTGAAAAGCCCGCCGACCGCGCCAAGCTGCTGAGCGAGATCTCCCGCTACGCCTCCGGTAAGTGTGACCAGCGCGTCGTCAAGACCTGGATCAATGAGTCTGCCGCTATGCACGACTTCATGCGCAGCATTCTGGAAGATAAGTACGGCTGGGTGTGCGATTTCACCTCCGGCAGCGAGGCTGCATGGCCCACAGAGAATGCTGAGCACAATACCGACTACCTCTTCCCTGTGCAGGAGCATAACTACATGGCCAGCGAAAGCGCATCTGGTCTGGCCCGCAACGAGCTGCTGCTGCAGTACATTCAGGAGCTGGGCTACGATGTGGACTTCAAGACCAGTCTGGCCAAGCTGGAAAAGAACAGCGAGGGCCGCATTACCGGCATCATCGCCCAGAGCACCGAAGATGACCACTTTATCCGCTACAACGCCAACAAGGGCGTGCTGCTGGCCTGCGGCGGTTTCCCCGGCAACCCCTACATGATGGAGCAGCTGGACCCGCTTGGCACCAGCGTGACCACCGCCTGCTCCTACTCCCCCGCCGACAAGGGCTACGGCATCCGCGCTGCTGTATGGGCCGGTGCCAATCTGGACAAGGAAGCCGCTCCCATGCTGTTTGACCGCGGCGTTGTTGCCCCCGGCGTGGATGGCGGCTATGTGGATAGCGACACTGCCTTTGGCGGCAAGGCCTTCCCCGGCAAGATCCGCCAGTACAACCCCGGTACCCAGCCCTTCCTGAAGGTGAACCGCAACGGCGAGCGCTTTGCCAACGAGAGCTGCCCCTACAACGATATCGTCTACGCTGCTGCCCACCAGCCGGGCCGCGTCTACGCACAGATCTGCGATGCCAACATTCTGGAGGACGCAAAGCGTTTCCACACCATCGGCTGCTCTGCCCAGACCCGCAACGGCGGCGAGAAGTACATTCAGGGTAAGATGGACGAGGCTATTGAGGCCGGTGCATTGTTCAAGTGCGATACGCTGGACGAGCTGGCCGACAAGATGGGCTTTACCGGTGCTGCCAAGGACACCTTCCTTGCTACCGTGGAGCGCTACAATGAGCTGTACGACAAGCAGAACGACGAGGATTTCGGCAAGCCCGCTTACCGCCTGAGTGCCATCCGCACTGCGCCCTTCTACGGCTGCTGGCTGGGTGCTTCTCTGCTGACCACCGAGCAGGGCATTGCCATCAACGAAAAGGGTCAGGCGCTGGACAACAACAACCAGCCCATGGAGGGCCTGTATATCACCGGTGATATGTCCGGCAGCTTCTTTGCCAACAACTACCCCTGCCTGATGGCTGGTGTGGCCATGGGCCGCACCCTGACCTTCGCCATGAAGGCCGTCAAGCAGATGGCGGGTCTGGATAACGCCTGATCCAGCGCGGTTTTCCAGCACAACTTAAGCGTTTTTCCATTTCTTCTTTCTTCATGAAGAGAGGCGGTCCCTGTTTGGGGCCGCCTCTCTTTGCCATTTTTTCGCCACGTGCCCCCTACACAAATCCCCACGATTGTGCTATGATAAAGCTGAACAGCCGGTTTGTGCCAGACAACCGGCAAAATCGAGGTGTTTGTACAAATGTCTGATCTCCTTGAAACTCTGCAGCAGGAAGGGGTAGACCCCGCTCTGCTGGAAGCAGTCCAACAGTACCGCGCTGCCCATGCCCTGCCGGACGCACTGCGCCCGCGCATCCCTTCCCCTGCCTTTACCTACTACGGCAAACAGGTGTGGGAGCAGGCGCTGGCGGCGCTGCTCTGCGGCGAAAACCTGCTGCTGGCAGGCGGAAAAGCCACCGGCAAAAACGTGCTGGCCGAAAACCTTGCCGCCGCCTTTGGCCGTCCCGCATGGGACATCTCCTTCCATGTGAACATGGACGCAGCATCCCTCATCGGCATGGATACTTTTGCGGACGGTCAGGTGGTGTTCCGGCCCGGCCCGGTATACCGCTGCGCCCAGTGCGGCGGCTTTGGTGTGCTGGATGAGATCAACATGGCCAAAAACGAAGCGCTGGCCGTGCTGCACGCGGTGCTGGACTTCCGCCGCGCCATCGATGTACCCGGCTACGACCGCATCCCGCTGGCGGAGGAGACCCGCTTTATTGCCACCATGAACTACGGTTATGCCGGCACCCGTGAGCTGAACGAGGCCCTCACCTCCCGTTTCGTGGTCATCCAGATGCCCACCATTACGCAGGACGATCTGGAGAAGCTGCTGCGGACGCAGTTCCCCGATCTTGCTTCCAAGTATGTGCGCCAGTTTGCACTGCTGTTCCTTGACCTGCAGAAAAAGTGCGACAGTGCGGAAATTTCCACCAAGGCGCTGGATCTGCGCGGTATGCTGGATGCCCTGCGGCTGATCCGGCGCGGCATCCCGGCAGGCGCGGCACTGGATATGGGCATCACCAACAAGGCCTTTGACTCCTACGAGCAGGGCCTGATCCGTGATGTGATCGCAGCGCGCATTCCGGCCAAGCTGGATGCCGCCAAGCTCTTTGGCTGATGGACGCCCAGAGTTACACCGCGCAGGAGCGGCGTGCGGCCAATCAGGTCTGGGCTGCTGCAGGAGCCTATGGCTTTGAGCCGCTGTTTCTGGCCCGCTATACCGACGGCACCACCGATTTTTACATGAACACGGTCGTGGGCCTCATCCATAAATATTACGGTGACGCGCTGATCCGCAGCGTCTTTGACGCATGGGACGGTGATCTGCGGCAGACGATGCTGGACGACATGACATGGCTGTATCTGGAAAATGCAGCCTATCGGCTGGAGCTGCCCCGCCGCCCGGTGCTGGAAGCGCTGCGCCATGCCCATGCAGATTACTTTTTTGCGATTCAATACAAGCTCTCCCGTCAGGAGTGGATGGCAAAAAATCAGCTGGTCTACACCATGCAGGCCGCACGCTGGCGGCGTGTGCTGGGCCGTGCCGACCCGGTGATGACCCCTTATGAGTCCGGCCTTGCCGCCGCGCTAGCCCCGGAGCATGTGCCGGAGCCGGAACAGCTGAAAGCCGAAATTTTATCGATCTACGCAAAATTCAACCTGTTCGACGGCACTGTGCACCAGAGAGCAGCTTTGCATCTGCATCTGGACGGCCTGCTGGCAAAGCTTGCCACCAAAGCCATGCCCACCCAGATGATCAAGACCGACCGCGTGACCGTGGAGCACTCAAGCTCCGTGGATGCTGTGGGCGGTGGACTGGCGGTGGACAAGCGCCGGGCCCACATCACCCTGAAGCAGGATGCCGCGCAGGACAGAGCCTACATTGAAAGCTGCTTCGGCCGCTCTCTCTACCCACCGGAACGGCTGCGCAAGGCTGAGCAGGAGCTTTGCGTGGGCGACCACCTGGGATGCCATTTGTGGTTCAGTGCCGGTGTGCCCAGCCCGGAGCAGGCTCCCACACCGGAAGCAAAGCATCTGGCTGAACAGGCTGAGCTGCAGGCCGACCGCAACCGCGCTTATTACGCCAAAAATCGGGAACTGCACCGCAGTGTGGTGCTGCGGCTCACCGAGCAGATCCGCAACTGCATCCTTGTGCACCAGCAGCCCAACGCCCGTGTTGCCCGCAGTGGCAACCTGAACGCTGGGCGCATCTGGCGCGCACCACTTTTGAACGATGACCGGGTGTTTTTGTGTGCCGAGGAAGAGAACCAGCCCTCTTTTACGGTAGACCTTTTATTGGACGCATCCGCTTCCCGCCTGCACTGTCAGGAAGTGATCGCGGCTCAAGGATCCATTTTGGCCCAGAGCCTTGCGGCCTGCGGGATCCCGGTGCGGGTGTCCAGCTTCAGCAGCCTGCGGGGCTACACCGTACTGCGTGTGCTCAAAGGCTTTGCAGACAAAAACCTGCAAAACATCAACCGATATTTTGCTTCCGGCTGGAACCGTGACGGCCTTGCTCTGCGGGCCGCAGGCGACCTTTTGCAGTATGCGCCCGGTCCTGCGCCGCGGCATCTGCTCATCGTGCTGACGGACGCTTCGCCCAACGACAGCCGCCGCATCCCGCCCAGTGCAGAAAACCCGCTGGGCTGCGGTTACGAGGACGCTGCCGGTGTGGCTGACACTGCCGCGCAGGTGCGTGCGCTGCAGCGCATGGGCATCCGGGTGTCGGCTGTGTTCATGGGTGAGGACAGCTCTGCCGGTGCCGCTGCACAGATCTACGGCAAAAACATGGCCCGTATCCGCGGCATGGACCAACTGGCCCGCGCGGCCGGGCGGCTGATCCAGAACGAGATCCGTGAACTGGGCGATTGAACCATATTTTACCAGAACAGCCCACAGATGGGAGGCTTTGGCCTTGCCGTCTGTGGGCTGTTTTTGATACAGAACACAACTGATTCACTCTTGCAACAACCATGTTTCGGGTCACTGTTGCAGGATGCGCGGAAATATTTTGTTTTTCAGCAAACTTATAGTTGTTTTTTGTTGCGAAGTATGCTATACTATGTTCAGTCAATAAAACATTCCTGCGTAAGCCGCCTGCTGTGCACCGGGTCGTTTGGCGCAGTGCCCATCCGTTATACAACGAACTGCTGTGTTATAGTTTCAGGAGGGAACCGATCATGGATGCCAACCGTTATTTTGATGCCATGCACAACGCTATGTCAGCTCAGCACCCCGGTGCGCAGCTGCTTTTAACGGTAAAGCTGCAGGACACCTGCGGCAACGATGCCTGCCTGGAGCTGAAGCAGCTGCCCGGTGAGAGCACCTCCATTCTGTGCTACTCCACCATGGGTCGCCGCTGCCTGAACTTCCAGCTGTTCCGCAAGGGCTGGCAGCTGTGCCACAACGCCGATGGGCAGCTGGTGGGCCGCTTCCCTTCCAGCGCCGACGGCCTGATCGACGAGACCGATTTCCGCGCCTACTGCCGTGAGGACCGGCTGGATATGGCCCGCACCCAGCGCATCACCGCCGAGCTTCGCCAGTGCGCCGGTATCAATTATCAGGGCAGCATCCCGCAGAACGCCCGCACCGGTGCCGTTATTACCGTGGAGAGTTTTGTAGGGGCCGGTGCTCGCTGGACCTACTGGAGTCAGGATGTTCTGCCAAGCCTGCCGCTGGGTGCCATCCTCTACTGGCTGGCGGATCATCTGGCCGGTGCCGAGCGCCGCACCCTGCAGGCCGACCCGCAGGCAGCCCGCCTTGCCGCCCAGTGGCTGGCCGGTGATACAGCCGTATTCTTCCATCCGTCGGTGCCGATGACCGCCATGAATACGGTCTCTTCCGGCTCTGCGCCCGCACGCCGCCGCACCACTGTGCCCGCTGCCCGCAACAAGAGCTGGCAAAGCATCATGGCCGTGATGGCAGGCATGTGAACGAAAAAGCAAGGAAAGACCGATCGTCTCTCCTTGCTTTTTCAGTATTATTCGAGGTACGGGTCCAGCAGGGCATCCACCGTTTTGTTCCGCTTGGGGTTCGGCTTTTTGATCACATGGCCGCGGCAGACCACCAGTTCCAGATGCTGCAGCGCACGCAGGTCTTCCAGTGGGTTGTGCTTTGTCACAATAAAATCTGCGCTCTTGCCCGGCTCAATGGAACCGGTTACGTCTCCTACTCCGGCCAGCTGAGCATTGCGCAGGGTGGCCGTGTACAGGGCGAACTGGTTGCTTACACCGCAGTATTTGTGGAAGTAGCACAGCTCCCGCCAGAAATCGTACTGGGTGATGTACGGGCAGCCTACATCGTTGCCCAAGGCCACCGGGATGCCGTTGGCAAGGGCGGTCTTTGCGCTTTCCACCACACCGTCAAACACGATCTTGCCGTTATACTGGTCCTTTTCCGAAGCGCCGGAAACCGCTGTATCGAACAGCGCATAGGGCAGCGCCGGGGAGATGGTGGTGCACACAAAGGCTCCCCGCTCCTTGTAAAGCCGGATGGTCTCATCGTCCATCTTTGCGCCGTGCTCAATGGAATCCACTCCGTTTTCCAGCGCCACCTTTACGCCTTCTGGCGACTCGGTGTGTGCCGCCACGGTATAGCCCAGCTTGTGGGCCTCGTCGCAGACGGCTTTGACCATTTCCGGCTTCATCTTCAGCTCGCCGGGGGTTCCCTTTTCGGTGGCATCCAGCACGCCGCCGGTGATCATCAGCTTGACAAGATCCACCTTCTGTCCGCTGGCCTTTTTGAGCTGAGCAAGTGCTTCGGCATTGTTATGGGCCGCAACTGCCACCGAGCCTGCCATATGTCCGCCCGGCACCGAAATACCCTCGTTGGCAGCAAGGATGCGCGGTGCCAGCAGTCTGCCTGCAGCGGCATCATCACGGCAGCGGGTGTCAAAATCTGCAATGCCGCCCACGGTGCGGATGGTAGTCACGCCACCCAGCAGTTCCAGCTTCGCGTAGCTGCATACCAGCCTGTAGGCCACCGCACGGGTCAGGCCATTGCTCAGAATTTTGCGCACCAGCGCAGCATTATCCCGCGGCTTTGCGCCGGGCTTGCCGTTACCTGCCAGATGCACATGCAGGTTGATCAGGCCCGGGCACAGATAGCCTCCGTGCAGATCGATCACCTCATAACCGTCCAGATCCACGCCCTCATCGACAATGGCAATGATCTTATCATCCTCGGTCAGCAGGATCTTGTGCGCTTCCGGCTGCATCTGCTCGGTGCCATCCAGCAGGATCCCGTTCGTATAGGCACGTTTCATTGGGAACATCCTCTCTTTTTCAGGTTTTTTCGGACAGAAGTTGTTTTATTTCAGTATAGCACGTTCCGGCAGATGGTGCAATGCAAAAACGGGCAGGAAAGGTTCAGCCCTCTCCTGCCCGCTCGGTGTTTTTATTTACTGTGCGGCTGCGCTGGAAGCTACTTCGGAAGCAGCAGCCTCAGAAGATGCGGCTTCCGAAGAAGCAGCTTCGCTGGATGCGGCATCTGCGCCGCCGGTCACGCCGCCCTCAACGACCAGCTCATCCTCATAGTCAAGGCCGTAGGTATCCACCAGAGTCTCCTCATAGTCCTTGTGGAAGAAGTTCTCCTCGCCCAGAGCCTTGATCTCCTCGTTCAGCCAATCCAGAACGGTGGTGTTGCCCTGGCTCACAGCGGGAGCAATGGTGTCCTGGCTGCCCAGAGAGGGAATGCCGACCGTGTAGCCGGTGTTCTGCTTTGCAAATGCAATGACCTCGGTGTTATCGTTGGCCCATGCCACGCCGTTGCCGTTCTCCAGTGCATTCTTGGCCGTTGCATAGGAATCGTACTTCTGCAGCGGAATGTCGGGGTACTCCTTGGTCAGGTAGGTCTCGGCGGTGGTGCCGGAAATGACGATCATCTGGTCGTCAGCGTTCCAGTTGTCCAGAGTGGTGATAACGTTGCTGTCCGGAGAAATGACACCCAGAGCCACGTTCATGTAAGGCAGAGCAAAGTCCACTTCCTCTGCGCGCTCCGGGGTCACGGTGAAGTTTGCCAGGATCACATCCGCCTTGCCGGTCTGCAGGTACTCGATGCGGTTGGCAGCTTCGGTGGAAACGAAGTTGATCTCTACGCCCAGATCCTCGCCCAGACGGCGTGCAAAGTAGACATCATAGCCCTGATATTCGCCGTTCTCGTCCACATAGCCGAACGGGTTCTTATCGGAGAACACGCCGATGTTGATGGTGCCGGACTCCTTGATCTGATCCAGAGTGCGGTAGACCACGCTGCTGCCGGATGCTGCGCTGCCGGATGCTGCAGTGGAAGCAGAAGAAGAGCCGCCGCATGCGGTCAGAACAGCGGCAGCGGAAACTGCGCCCAGACCCAGCAGGAAGGAACGACGAGAGATCTTAGACTGTTTCATAATGATTACTCCTTTACAAAATCTTTCCCATTTGGCTGCGGAACACCCGCAGCCTTTATCTTGATCTGTGACTCATTTCACAGCATCAAACGTGAAGGTGCGCAGGAAGCGTTGCGCGCGCTCGGTCTTGGGCCGGTCAAAGAACTCGGCCGGTGCAGCTTCTTCCACGATCTTGCCGCCATCCAGAAAGATGACGCGGTTGGCAATGGCGCGGGCAAACTGCATTTCGTGGGTGACGATGATCATGGTCTTGCCCTGCTTGGCAAGGTCCAGCATAACGTCCAGCACCTCGCGCACCATTTCCGGATCAAGGGCAGCGGTCACTTCGTCAAACAGAAGGATCTCCGGGTGCATACACAGTGCGCGCACGATGGCAACGCGCTGCTTCTGTCCGCCGGAAAGCTCCCGCGGGTAGCTGTTTTTCTTGGCAAGCAGGCCCACACGGTCCAGCAGAGCTTCGGCCTCCTGCTGCACTTCCGCTTTGGGGCGCTTCTGCACCTTGGTGGGTGCCAGAAGCACATTGTCCAGCACCGTCATGTGCGGGAACAGCTCGTAGCTCTGGAACACCATGCCGATGCGCTGGCGCAGCTGGGTCAGATTTTTACCGCCGTAGGCAACGGTCTCATTGCCCAGCCGCACCCGGCCGCTCTGGGTGGGCTCCAGACCATTCAGACAGCGCAGCAGGGTGCTTTTGCCGCAGCCCGAAGGGCCGACCACCACGATGACCTCGCCGGGCTTGACAGCAAAGCTGATATCATCCAGCACGGGGGTCTCGCCATAGGCCTTGATCAGATGTTCAACAGTCAAAATAGGTTCTGCCATGTACGGTCACTTCCATTTCTTTTCGAGATAGGATGCCAGCAGACTGATGGGCCAGCATACGAAGAAATATAACACGAAAACCGTGAGATAAATGCCAAACGCTGCGTTGGGGCTGGCGGTGCGGTTGGCCTCGATGATCTGCTGTGCTACCTTGATCACTTCCACCACACCGATCATCAGCACAAGGCTGGTGGTCTTGATCATGCGGGTAATCAGGTTGATGGACAGCGGGATCAGGCGGCGCACCGTCTGCGGAATGATGATGTACCAGTAGGTCTGCGCACGGCTCATGCCAAGGGCCTCGGCGCTCTCATACTGGTGCTTCGGAATGGCGATCAGCGCACCGCGCACAAGGTCGCTCATTTCTGCGGTGCCCCACAGCACAAACACGATGATGGATGCCGTCTCGCCGGAAAGGTTCCACCCAAAGGCACGGGTGGTGCCGAAGTAAACGAGGAACAGCAGCACCATCTGCGGCATGATGCGGACGAACTCCAGATAAAGCCGCAGGACCGCCTTGATAACGGGGTTGCGGGAGGTCATGAGCACGCCCAGCAGGATGCCCAGCGGCAGGCTGATGATCACCGAGACGGCGCTGATCTTGAGTGCAACGCCAAGGCCGCCCAGCAGGCGGGCCATGTTTTTGCCCTTGAACAGGACATCAAGACCCAAATCCAGCATAGCGCAGCCTCCTTTCGATCAGGCTGCCCACAATGGACACCGGCAGCAGAATGATAAGGTAGAACACCACCAGCAGAAACAGACATTCGATGGTTTTGGAGTACATGCCGATCAGGTCCTTTGCCGTGAACATCAGGTCCATCAGGCTGATGGCGCTGAACACGCTGGTCTCCTTGAGCAGGAAGATCACATTTGCCATGAAAGCCGGCATACTGGTGGACATGGCCTGCGGCAGAATGATGTAGCGCATGGTCTGCCAGCGGTTCATGCCAAGGCTGTAGGCACTCTCGGTCTGGATGGGCTCAATGGCTTCCAGACCGCTGCGGAACGCTTCGGCCATGTAGCTGCCGCCCAGAAACGCCAGACCGGCAATGCCGCAGATCTCGGCATTGGTGCGGATGCCCACCTTGGGCAGGCCATAATAAATGAAGAACAGCTGCACCAGCAGCGGTGTGTTGCGGGACAGCTGGATGTAAACACCCACGATCTGCCGCAGAACGGGCACCTTGTCATACTGGATCACTGCGCAGGCAAGGCCAATGATGATGGCAAAAATGATGCCTGCAACGCCCAGCCGCACGGTAAGTACAGCGGCCTTCTGGTAGAGCGGCAAATATTGCTGGATCGCATTCCAGTCCATTGCCGGATTCCTCCCTTGTATCCTGATTTGCGGGTCAAAACAAAACGCCCGGAAGCTCCCTCTTCAAGTAAGCTCCCAGGCGGTCAGCGACAGATCCTTCTGCGTGTTCCCACACAGAATATGCAGATATGCTCACACGGCATACCATACTGCAGGGCGGCCGGTCCGGGAAGCGTTTGCGGTACAACAACACATTGCGCAACAACACATCATAGCCGTTTCCTCCCTGAATGATCTCAATTTTCGGATTTGCTCGACCCGATGCACGTAGTTTACACCCTATTACCCATTATGTCAATATGATTATGGGACTTCTTTCGATTCTTTGCTCATTCAGCCTAAAATCATCTCATTCTATGTGTAAATTTTATTCATTTTTCAACTTGACCGTATGCGTCGTACGGACAGCAAAAAGCCCTCCCGTCGGGGGAGGGCCGGGCCGGACAAAGATTTTTTAGGAAAGTTTAAGAAACAGCCGGTTTTGCTTTCTGCTGCCATATGCTCCCCTTCTGCCTTTTCTTTTATAAATAAGTATCATGATCTCCCGGGAAAAGTGCAATCAAAAGGCACCGGCTTGTGCAAAAAAGCCGGTGCCTTGGGGCAGGAATATTTTACAGGTTCAGCAGCACATTGGCCCGGAAAACGCTGCCGCCCGTTTCCACCGTCAGATTGCCGTGATACCTGTGCACGGCAGTTTCGACGGAAACAAGGCCGATGCCCTGTCCGTCATGCTTGGTGGAGTGCAAAACGCCGCCCTGCTTTTTCAGCACGCCGTCATAGCGGTTCTCCACCATCAGGCCCATCATGGCCGGGCTGAGCATCCGGGCCAGCACCTTGATCTGCCGTTCTTCCGGCGGCAGCTTCTGGCTGGCATGGAGCGCATTTTCCAGCAGGTTGCCAAGAATGGTGCACAGGTCGGCCTCCGGCAGGGGCAGGAGCTTGGGCAGTTCCAGCTTCCATTCGATCTGGATGCCCTGTTTCCGGGCCTCGTAGTCGTAGTGGCCGGCAAGCGCATCCACCGCAGCGTTGACGCACAGGGTGGGTCTGGCATCGCTGAGTTCGCTCTCGTACTGGCTCAGGTAGCTTTTCAGTTCATCCAGCCGCCCGGCCTCGGTCAGGCCGGAGATCACATGCAGGTGCTGGCGGAAATCGTGCCGCAGGTGGCGGGTCTGTTCCAGATAGCTGCGCAGCTCCATATAGCGGCGGGACTCCACGGCCAACAGCTGGTTTTCGCGGTCCAGCTGGGAGCTGCGGGCATACTCCTTTGCCACGCGGTACATCTCGTACGATCTGCTTCATCGGGATGCTGCACTGGCCCTGACCATCGCGCCGGAAAACACAAAAGCCTACTATTGGCTTATTCGCTCGTACCAGAAGCAGCACATGGACGAGATGGCAGCGGGCGAGCTTGCGGCTGCAAAGCAGAAACTGCCCGAAGATGAGTATCAGAAACTGCTCATTTCGCTCGAACGATAAAACAACGTAGTTTCGCTATATGACTTTCATGTGACCTTCATGCGACTTCTGCGTGACCCGATTTTTTCAAAAATCGCCCCATGTGACTTTCATAAGACCGTCATGTGACTTCTGTAAGACCCTCGTGTGCTATGATAGCAAGGCAAAGCCTTGTTGTCTGGCTGCGAGGGCTTTATTTTTTGTCCTTTTTTAGCCGGATAAACCGCTTTTGACCTGTAACGAAGAAAAATATATCGAAAGCCTGAGATGCATTAAAGGCTGAGGATACTCATATTGCTTTCCATCTACGGATGGAAAACAGTGTCTGTACCCTTTTCTTTAATGCGTCTCTTTTTTTGCGCCCAAAGAAAAGCCAGTGCCCTGTCCAGCAGTGAGGTGTCCTCATCCTCCGCATCCAGCGGAAAGGACACTTCATGTTTCTTTTTGCCCTCTTTTCGTGGCTGGAACTGGCCGCAAAGTATCCCTAGAATCTCCAGATTTTCAATTTTTTACGAATTATCGAAAATTTGGAGGTCGACAATGGAATTTAATAACGGCAACGAACGTCGAAAACTGAACAAAAAGTGGGAACGGCTGCGTGTGCAGTACCAACAGGCGGGAATGAGTGAAGATGCAATCCAAGCCATGTATGATTTTGATTTGGGCGTTCTCAATAGTGAGCGTTCCTACGTTGCAAACACACTGGCAATCGTTGACGATGGTGATGACAACACGGGAAGGAAATCTTCTGACTTTAAGCAGTATGAAAAGGCAATTACTGTAACCGATACTTACCACGAGACCCGGACTCGGTTTGCATGGGTAGGCGAAATCAAAGACAAGCGTTTGCAAGAAGGGTTAGAAAAACTCTCCGATGAAGAACTTCGGCTTATCACGCTGTATTTCCGCGACGAATATAGTACCGTAGAATTATCTAAAGTTTATGGCATTGCACAGCAAAATATTAGCAAGCGAATCTTGAAAATTACTAAATTTTTGAAGAAGTTTGGATTTTTAGGTGTAGATTGAGGCTTCTCGATGGCTCGTAAGTGAGGGGACAATTCACCAGACGGCTCTCGCCGCTGGTGATATGTCCACACTCACGGACCTTGAAAGCTGAATAGTTCAATCATCTGGTACTTCAAGATAATGATACTTCTGTTCAACGCAGCCCGGTCAGCGTTAGGCGGGGTGGCTGAAATGCCAATGGAGCGGTACAAGCCCGCCGCCAGATGATTCCCCACTCTCAGGGAGCCGAGGGCGAATATGAGAGAACTTTATTCATATTTTCATCGCACTGCCAAATCGGCAGAGCAGTGATCTGCAATCCCAACACGATTCCCCAACAAATAACACGTTGGTTTGCAATAAAGCAGGAGCGGTCGGATGCCGTTTTCGGTCTCCGACAACTCCTGTTACTTTTACTTATCCATATCTATCCGCAAAACAACTACCCGACATAGGAGGACATCTCTATGGTTGAATTGAATCCTACCGTGCGGGAGCAGGAGATCTACGAGGAAATGGAGCTGACCCCGGAAATGGTCAAATCCATCCGAACCCTCTGCGCGACCTGCCTCCGGCACTTCGTGGAAGCTAAGGCTTTCAAAATTGCGCTCGTGCCCAGCCCTGACAAGAGCATGGACACCTGCACGGTCTGCCAGACCAACCGTGGGCATGACTATGTTGTTATGCACCGGTAAGTCCGGCACTGCACTTTGTCACCGGGGAGGTGATAACACACCCCATTAAAATGAATGCCACCATAAATTGAACGAAGCCCGCTGCCAAGAAAAAGCAGCGGGCTTTGTACATAACAAAACATGGAGGTAAACATTTGCAGCAAAACTGGAAGTTCCGGCGCGGAGACATTTACTACGTCCAATTCGGAAACACAAGTACCGGCTCGGAACAGCACGGCGACCGCCCTGCGGTCATCATTCAGAATGATGTGGGCAATACCTACGCACCGACCCTCATCGTTGTCCCTCTGACAAGCAATACGGAAAAGAAAGTAACTCAGCCGACACACTGCTTGTTGGAAAACGAAGGGCTGTCTATGTCCTCTATGGCTCTGGCAGAACAGATCTTCACCATCGACAAAAGCCGCATTTTGAAATACTTAGGGCATCTCGCCCCGGAAGATATGCAGCGGCTCGATTATGCCTTGAAGAACAGTCTTGCCTTGAACCCACTGGGCAGCATTCGGAAGCTCAAGCCCATCATCCGCTCCACGGCAGCGTATGCGCCGCCGGAAGTAGTGGATGGAAAGCCACCCATCTATCCCTACACACCCATCAAATCGTCCTTTGAGGACGCAGGGAGCGTGGAGGAAATGATGCTGTACACCGAGCTGCAATCCGCTGTTCATGCCATGATACAGCGACTCGAATACAGCTTTACCTTTAATCCCAGCCTGCTCACCATCCCGAAGCGTAAGCAGCAGGTCAGTGAGATTTTAGCAGAAGCCGAAAAATACATCTGGAGAATCCGGGAGGAAATGCAATGCGACTGAGCAACACCAACAACTTTTCCGCATCTTTCAATGTGGCCACTCCTTATCAGATGGTGGTCATTCACAGCAGCAAGCTAATCTACCCGCGCGAGCTTTATCAGCGGGGCATCCAGCGTAAGCGCGTTGAGCTGATTGCAAGAGACTTCAATGAATATACGGCGAATGAGCCGAAGGTCAGCTTTCGCAATGGCCGGTATTATGTAACGGACGGTCAGCACACCATTGAAGCGCGTATCCTGCGCAACGGTGGCAAAGACCTCCCGATTCTCTGCAAGGTGTATACGGGTCTGACGATGCAGCAGGAAGCCCTGTTCTTCGCAGAGCAAAACGGTCACGCTGCACCGCTGACGGCGGGCATCAAGCTCCGTGCCAAGGTCGTGGGCGAGGATGCTCTTTCCATGGCATTCCTCGCAGCCACCAACCGGGTGGGTCTGGACTTCAACTATGACAGCTTGCAGTTGAGCGACTACCGCATCAGCTGCGTAGGCACTGCACTCAAGCTGTACAACCAGATGGGCGAGAAAATCTACTGCGAGGCTCTGCGGCTGATTGTGGACGCATGGGAGGGCAAACCCGATTCCTTCCGTGCCGCAGTCCTGAAGGGTGTGATGTACTTCGTGGAAGTGTATCACGGTGAGTTCAACGAGGAACGGCTGATCCGTGCCCTGCGCAGCGTCCATCCCATGGAAATCTACCGCACCGGGATGGACAACCCGGCAAAGCTGCCCGGATGGAAGAAATACGTTTTCCCCATCTATGCGGCGTACAACGGCAAATCCCGTAAGGATGCCCTGCCGATGAAGTTCTGACATTTACAGGAATCTCTCCTTAAAGACAATGGGCATCCGCACAACGCAGATGCCCATTGTTACATATTAAGACAACAGCATTTATTCATAATAGGAGTTACAATCTTATGATCGATAAATTTTCACAGGTCGCAGAGAACCTTCCTGCGGCTGACCGTGATGCCGACCGGCAATATCATGTAATCAATGGCTATCCTGTTGTTTTCAGTTTTTCCAAAGAACCCAACCCGGAAGCATTTGAGCGCATTCGGAACATCCTGCTTGCCACCAGCTATACGAAGAAGGTAGGTTGACATCATGGACGAATGCAGAACCAAACGCTATACTGAGTGCGGTAACGGGCGGTGCTACAAGCCGAACCATTGCCGGACGTTCTTTGACAACGAAATAAAGCCTGTCCCCACTTTTGTTATGAAAGTGAGGAATTTACAATGACAGAAAACAACAACCGCGTCTGCTGCTTGTACCGCGTTTCCACCGATAAGCAGGTGGATTTCACTTCCAACCATGAAGCTGACCTGCCCATGCAGCGAAAGGCTTGCCATAAGTTCGCTGAATCGAAGGGCTGGGTCATCGTCCATGAAGAACAGGAAGAAGGCGTGTCCGGCCACAAAGTCCGGGCCGCCGCCCGCGACAAGCTGCAAATCATCAAGGACTATGCCCGGAGGGGCAAGTTTGACATCCTGCTGGTGTTCATGTTCGACCGTATCGGTCGTATCGCAGATGAAACTCCCTTTGTTGTGGAATGGTTTGTACGGAACGGCATCCGGGTATGGAGTACCCAAGAGGGTGAGCAGCGTTTCGACAACCACACTGACAAACTGCTGAACTACATCCGATTCTGGCAGGCGGACGGAGAAAGCGAAAAGACTTCCGTCCGTACCCGCACCAGTCTGCGCCAGCTTGTAGAAGAAGGTCACTTCAAGGGCGGAAATGCGCCTTATGGCTATGACCTTGTACGGAGTGGGCGTATCAACAAGCGCAAGCATGAACTGTACGAACTGCACATCAACGAACAGGAAGCTGCCGTAGTGCGGATTGTCTTTGACAAGTATGTGTATGAGGGCTACGGCCCGCAGCACATTGCTACCTATCTGAACAATTCTGGCTATCGCGCAAGGTCTGGAAAGTGCTGGCACCCATCCAGTATTCGGGGGATGGTACAAAACCTGACCTACACCGGCGTTCTCCGTTGTGGGGATGCACGGTCAGAATTGATGCCGGATTTGCAGATTGTCCCGCAGGAACAGTTTGAAAACGCACAGCGCATTCGGAATGAACGCTCTGTGCGCTCAACTGCGGAAGCCGAAAATCGCCTTCCTTTGAACATCCATGGGAAGTCGCTGCTTGCCGGCAACGCTTACTGCGGACACTGCGGTGCAAAGCTGGAACTGACCAGCAGCCGTAAATGGCGAAAAATGGCAGATGGTTCGTTAGACGATACGCTGCGTATTCGCTATACCTGTTACGGAAAGCTCCGCAAGCAGACCAACTGCACCGGGCAGACGGGATATACCGTCCACATTCTGGATGAGATCATTGATAAAGCTGTCCGCCAGATTTTCTCCAAGATGAGGGGTATCCCCAAAGAGCAGATCGTTACAAAACGCTATGAAAAAGAGAATGCGGAACGCAAGAATCATCTGCAAGACCTTCAGACACAGCGGAACAAGGCAGAAAAAGACCTGTTGGCACTGAAAACCGAGGTTTTAGCTTGCATCAAAGGTGAAAGTGTGTTACCGAGAGAAACCCTTGCCGAAATGATTACAGCGCAGGAAGAGAAACTCACGGAGCTGGAAAACCTTTGCGAAGCGGCCAGTGAAGAACTGGAGAAAACGGCTGAGCTGATGGATAAAGTGTCGCGGCTGTATGATGAACTGATTTCTTATGCTGACCTGTACGACAGTGCAAATTTTGAAGCGAAGAAGATGATCGTCAACCAGCTCATCCGCAGGGTAGACGTATATCGCGGATACCAGATCAACATCTCGTTCAACTTCGACCTTACTCCGTACATCGAGGGGGAGTGATACGTCCGCCTGCAAAACAGTCGGGCATCGAACAAGTATTTTCAAAAACAACGAAACAGCAAGAATTGGGGGTTGCCGTCCATGCGCCTGCAAAATCAGACTTTTGACTGATTTTTTCCGTAGCCTCCAAGAAATCAAAAAGAAAAGCACCATACTTCAAACGAAGTACAGTGCTTTTTTGGTGGAGAATACCGGGATCGAACCGGTGACCTCTTGCATGCCATGCAAGCGCTCTCCCAGCTGAGCTAATCCCCCATAAAATCCAAGAAGCGAACCTCTTGGATGGAGTTTTTTGTTGGGAATTGATTGTCGCAGGACTATCTGACTGGGGGTGTGTTTTGATACCAACCGGGCTCCCAGCTGAGCTAATCCCCCAGATGTTTGTGCCGTGCCTGACGACAGGAGTAATTATACCAGCGCTTTGCCGGATTGTCAACAGCTTTTTTGGGATTTTCTGCAAAAAAATTCCCGCCGGGGAAATGCCCTTCCCGGCGGGAAAAATGGCCGCGAAAAAACTTACGCTCTTGCGTTCTGCGGGTCGAAGATCTGCGGTGCGACACGGATCAGGATCACCACAAGGACCGTGGTCAGAATGGCTTCGGGCAGCATGTAGGTGGCGTTGTACACGGCACTGTACAGCCAGCACAGACCGTCCACGCTCATGTTGGAGATGCCGGGAAAGCCGATCTCGGTCATCCAGCTGAAAGCGTAGTCGTAGTCCTTCCAGACGATGTAACCGGACAGAAAGCTGCACAAAAAGCGCAGCAGGCACACCACAAAGGCGCTGACACCGACACCCACGGTGCGGTTGCGGAAAGGCTTTGCGATCAGGCAGGCAAAGCCCAGCACCGTGAAGGCCAGAAGGTAGTCCAGCAGCACGCAGCCCACCTGTGCCGTGAGGGTCTGGCAGTATGCCAGATTGCCAAGGCCCTGCACAAGCTGGATCAGGCTGTTGACGAAAGCGGTCATGATGCCCCACTTTGCGCCGTGGCGGTAGCTCATTACCAGAATGGGCACCATACTGAACAGAGTGATGGAACCGCCGTGGGGCATGAGCGGGATCTGGATCATGCTCAAAACGGTGGACAGGGCGATCATCAGCGCACCCTCCACCAGAATGCGGGTCTTGGAATAGGTTTTGGTCATAGGGATTCCTCTTCTCAGAACGATAGTACACAAAAACAAAATGCGCCCGCTTTCCAGCAGGCGCACGGGGTTTGTGAAAGAACGGACAGTTCTGCAAACTCCCACGCCGGCATTGTCCGGTCAGGTAAAAGGGTACTCCGCAAAACGCAGATCTCAGCCTTTCGGCACCCCTGTTTTTATGTCCATGCAAAAGTATAGCGCGTCCGGCGCAAAAGTCAAGCCCCGGCGGAACATATCTGCCCCGGCCTGTGCATAGGCTGTACCATAAGTTCACAATGGGAGGAGTCTGGATATGAAGGGAGACCCCGAACAGAGGGCGGTACAGCTGGGCGAATATATCGCGGCCAACCGGGCCACAGTGCGTGCGGCGGCAGCGGTGTTCGGGTGTAGCAAGTCCACCGTGCACAAGGATGTTGCGGTGCGGCTGCGGACGCTGCAGCCGGAGCTGTTCCGGCAGGTGCGTGCGGTTCTGGCCTGCAATAAGGCAGAGCGGCATCTGCGCGGCGGTGCGGCCACCCGGCGCAAATACAGCCGCAGATAAAAGACGGCACACTTCCGAACAAAACGGAAGCTGTGCCGCCTTTTTAGGTTCAGTCCGGGGTGCGGAACTGGCTCAGTGCGCCTTTTTCCAACCGGCTGACCTGTGCCTGACTGATGCCGATCTCCCGCGCCACCTCCATCTGGGTCTTGCCCTGCAGGTAGCGCAGCTCCATGATCCGCTTTTCCCGCGGGGTCAGCCCGGCCACGGTCTGCCGGAACTGCAGCCCGCTGATCCAGCTGTCCTCGCCGTCCGGGTCCCGCACCTGATCGATCACATACATCGCATCGCCGCCATCGGTGTACACCGGCTCTTCCAGACTGATCGGCTCCACCACCGATTCCAGCGCGGCGGTCACTTCGCGCCGGGCAAGGCCCGCCGCCTGCGCGATCTCGTCCATGGTCGGCTCGCGGCCCAGCTGCTTTTCCAGCGCTTCGCGGCTCTGCATGGCCCGGTAGGCGGTATCCCGCAGGCTGCGGCTCACCCGCAGGGCATTGTTGTCCCGCAGAAAACGCCGGATCTCCCCAATGATCATGGGAACGCCGTAGGTGGAAAAGCGCACCGGCTGGGCGGGGTCAAAATGATCGATGGCCTTGATCAGGCCGATGCACCCCACCTGAAACAGGTCGTCCAGATTTTCGCCGCGCTGGGCGAACCGCTGCACCACGCTGAGCACCAGCCGCAGGTTGCCTTCCACCATTTGTTCCCGGGCTGCTGCATCACCGGCGTGGGCGCGGGCCAGCAGTTCCCGCTTTTCGGCTTCGGTCAGCACAGGCAGCTTTGCAGTGTTCATGCCGCACAGCTCCACTTTGTTGTACATCCAAACGCCCCCGGTCTGTTTTAATCTTCACCGGGAGTATGGGATGCGCAGCGGCATTGTATGCGTGGAAAAAACTGTGCGCTTTCCCGTTTGACAGGAAAGCGCGGCAAAATATTGTTTTTCGTGCAGATTTATGATATGCTGTATTTGCGGCGGCAACGCCGCCATCAGGCGCTGTGCCCACAAACGCAGGCGGCTAGTCCTTACCGGTACTTGGGTGCCGGCTAAAGACGATTTTTTCTTGAAGATCTCGTTCTCCCCGGATGCCCAAGGGCGGAAAGGGGGGATGCACCATGACGTTTGAACAGGTCGTGCTTCTGCTCACGCTTCTCGGCGGAGCAATCTACGTTACGTTTGAAATTACATGGACTGTTTCTCACAGTGATGACAAAAAGAAAAAATGACCGCCTCGAGTCCCAATCCGAGCGGTCATCTTTTCTTGACTAATCCGGTAAGGAACTAGCCGTTTGCAGGGCCAGCGCCTTTTGTAGTTTTATTATACGCAAATCAGCGTGGATTGTCAAGCCCAGCGGGCGGCAGTCCGCGTTTTTTCACCTCACTCGTTTTCCAATTGTACTTTTAAGGTATGGATGATCCGTTTTTCCAGCCGGGAAATGTAGCTTTGGCTGATGCCCAGTGCGTCGGCGGCCTCCTTCTGGGTGCGCTCAATGCCGTCCGCCAGACCAAAGCGCAGCTCCATGATCTGCCGTTCCCGCGGGGACAGGCTGTCCACGGCCCGGCGAAGAACGGCACGCTCCGCATCCTGTTCCAGCCGCTGGCTGATCTGGTTCTCATCACTGCCCAGAATATCAGAAAGCAGCAGCTCGTTGCCGTCGCCATCCACGTTCAGCGGTTCGTCGATGCTGGCTTCCTGACGGCGGTTGGAGCTTTTGCGTAAGTACATCAGAATTTCATTGCCGATGCAGCGGCTGGCGTAGGTGGCCAGCTTGATGCTGCGCTCCGGCGTGAAGGTGTTCACCGCCTTGATCAGCCCGATGGTGCCAATGCTGATCATGTCCTCGGCAGGCACACCGCTGCTTTCGTACTTTTTGGCAAGATACACCACCAGCCGCAGGTTGTGGGTGATCAGGTCGTCCCGGGCAGCGGCATCGCCTGCAGCCATACGGGAGAGCAGGACCTTTTCCTGTTCCGGGGTCAGGGGCGGGGGCAGGCTGGGCGCGCCCGCCAGAAAATGTGCGCCGCCGCAATAGCCCAGCCGTGCAAGGAGCCAACGCCAGAACCGGTGCAGAACATGAAACATGAATACCCCTCCTGTACATCTATAGATATCGATCGCATCAAGCGCTTCTCAGCGGATGCCCAGCTGTACGGCCAGTTCGCTGCCAAGCAGAGCTGTCCATGGCTGCTGTGTTTCCGGGCGGCAGAATGCGGCCAGAATGCCCGCTGCACTGCCTTTGCTGGTGCGCAGGGCCTTGGCCGGAACGGCAGGCAGCACGCAGTGCCCGGCAATGGTGGTGCAGGGCACCAGCCGCACCCGCAGCTCCGGCGGCGGTGCCGTGCCGCAGGCAAAATAACGGTCCAGAAATGTGCGCAGCTCCTGCGGCAGGGCGCTGCGCACGGCGGGATAATAGACCAGAACCACTGCCTGCCCGGTCAGCGGGTCCTGCACTGAGAAGCCGGTGTCGCAGAAAGCCTGTACGGAGAGGGCTGCACCTTCCAGCTCCAGCACAGCGGCAAAGCAGCGGGTGCCTGCACGGCCAAAGCAGAACAGTACGCCGCGCAGCACGGCAAGCACTGCACCGCAGCACAGCAGCAGCCGGCCCGGGGACAGCGGCAGATAGACGCAGAGATTTGCGCTTTGCACTCCGGGCAGCAGCACGGCTCCGCACAGCAGCAGGTTCAGCAGCAGATACCACACACACAGCTGCACAAAATTGCGCAGGCCCGGCACGCCGTAAGCCGCAGCTACAGCGGCACAGCAGGTGAACACCTTATAAAGGAAAGCTGCAGGGCCGGGCAGCTCCGGCAGCAGAATGCCCAGCGAAGCCGCTGCCGCTGCCGCACTGCCCGCCATCAGCCGCAGACCGCTGCACTGCCGCGCACACAAAAGCCCTGCGCCCAAAAGCAGTGCTGCTGCGGCCAGAAAGTTCGTCAGCAGCAGTTCGTCCAGATAGATCACGGTTTTCATACACGATCCCTTTCAAATTCCAGTATCTTCCAATTCTGCAAAAAACCATGTCGCTGTGTGCAAAAAAGCGGCTTCTGTAAGAATTTTGAGACCGGATTTTCACAGTCTATCACATTTTTCACATTTTTTTCAAAAAAGTACTTGAACATTTCTGGAAAGTGTGGTATATTATTGCCATCCTAGTAAGGGACGTAAGCCAAACAAATGGCTTGCAAATATCTTTCTAAATTTGAAGGGAGAAATTCATTATGATGATGCCTGCAAACTTCTCTGCTGTTGCAGAAAACGAGATGACCTACGTTGTTGGTGGTAGCCTGGTTGATGTCCTGGCTCCTGCTATGACCACTGCTAACTGGCAGAACGTTTCCGCTAACGTGATCAAGATCGTTGGCAACTCTTTCCTGGCTAAGTACACCAACGATGTTCTGGCCCAGCTGTTCGATGGCAACTACGTTCCCGGCGATGTGATTGGCTACTCTGTTAAGAATCTGGATAAGGCTTACAACAAGGGCTACGGCACCTTCGGCGGCAACTGGGGCTTTGCTGTTGGCGCTCTGAACGCTGGCATGCAGATCCTGGGCGGTCTGTCCGCTATCTACACCCTGGGCAGCAGCTCCATCGGTCTGGAAACTAAGAGTGGCACTCTGCCCACTCTCTAATAACTAATCTTTCCTGAATAGGATAGATAGTTTGATTTGACATAGCGTTTGTTGTGTCAGGTAAAAGAGCTAGAGAGGCCCCG
The DNA here is from genome assembly GCF_036632915.2 of Faecalibacterium taiwanense. Lineage (NCBI taxonomy): Bacteria > Bacillati > Bacillota > Clostridia > Eubacteriales > Oscillospiraceae > Faecalibacterium > Faecalibacterium taiwanense. The sequence continues at coordinate 2,016,640 of NZ_CP155552.1, forward strand.
CACAAGACAAGCAATTGTTTTGTGCGGGGTTTTTGTTTGCATAAAAACGTAGCAGGCTGTGGGAAAACGGCGCAGGGATGGAGCAGGATAGGACGATCTCAAAAAAATCTCCATTGGCAGACAAACTGCTGCAGAATTTTTCAAAAAAACAGTTGACAACTCCCGGATGTGCTGATATAATAAGTCACGTCGTCAGGCACGGCACGAACATCTGGGGGATTAGCTCAGCTGGGAGCCCGGTTGGTATCAAAACACACCCCCAGTCAGATAGTCCTGCGACAATCAAATTCCCAACAAAAAACTCCATCCAAGAGGTTCGCTTCTTGGATTTTATGGGGGATTAGCTCAGCTGGGAGAGCGCTTGCATGGCATGCAAGAGGTCAGCGGTTCGATCCCGCTATTCTCCACCAAAAAAGCACTGTATTTCGTTTGAAGTACGGTGCTTTTCTTTTGCTTTCTTGGAGGTCGCACTGAAAATCATCCAAATGCTTGATTTTGCAGGCACATGGACGGCAACCCCAATTCTTGCTGTTTCGTTGTTTCTGAAAATGCTTGTTCGATGCCCGACTGTTTTGCAGGCGGACGTATCACTCCCCTCAATGTAAGGAGTGAGATCGAAGTTAAACGAGATGTTGATCTGATAGCCACGATAAACGTCTACCCTGCGGATCAGCTGGTTGACAACCATCTTCTTCGCTTCAAAGTTGGCACTGTCGTACAGGTCAGCATAGGAAATCAGCTCATCATAGAGCCTCGACACTTTATCCATCAGCTCTGCTGTTCTCTCCAGTTCCTCACTGGCAGATTCACAAAGGTCTTCCAGTTCCTTGAGTTTCTCTTCTTGCTCTGTAATCATTTCGGCAAGGGTTTCTCTCGGCAACACACTTTCGCCTTTGATGCAGGCTAAAATTTCGGCTTTCAGCGAAAGCAGGTCTTTCTCGGCCTTGTCTCGCTGCGTTTGCAGGTCTTGCAGATGGTTTTTGCGCTCCGTAGTTTCTTTTTCGTAGCGTTTTGTAACGATCTGCTCTTTCGGGATACCCCTCATTTTGGAAAAATCTGGCGCACCGCCTTATCAATGATCTCATCCAGAATGTGGACGGTATATCCCGTCTGCCCGGTGCAGTTGGTCTGCTTGCGGAGCTTTCCGTAACAGGTATAGCGAATACGCAGCGTATCGTCTAACGAACCATCTGCCATTTTTCGCCATTTACGGCTGCTGGTCAGTTCCAGCTTTGCACCGCAGTGTCCGCAGTAAGCGTTGCCGGCAAGCAGCGACTTCCCATGGATGTTCAAAGGAAGGCGATTTTCGGCTTCCGCAGTTGAGCGTACAGAACGTTCATTCCGAATGCGCTGTGCGTTTTCAAACTGTTCCTGCGGGACAATCTGCAAATCCGGCATCAATTCTGACCGTGCATCCCCACAACGGAGAACGCCGGTGTAGGTCAGGTTTTGTACCATCCCCCGAATACTTGACGGGTGCCAGCATTTACCAGACCTTGCACGATAGCCAGAATTGTTCAGATAGGTGGCGATGTGCTGCGGACCATAGCCCTCATACACATACTTGTCAAAGACGATCCGCACTACGGCAGCTTCCTGTTCGTTGATGTGCAGTTCGTAGAGTTCGTGTTTGCGCTTGTTGATACGCCCACTCCGTACAAGGTCATAGCCATAAGGCGCATTTCCGCCCTTGAAGTGACCTTCTTCCACAAGCTGGCGCAGACTGGTGCGGGTTCGGACGGAAGTTTTTTCGCTCTCGCCGTCTGCCTGCCAGAAGCGGATGTAGTTCAGCAGTTTGTCGGTGTGGTTGTCGAAACGCTGCTCACCCTCTTGGGTACTCCATACCCGGATGCCGTTCCGTACAAACCATTCCACAACAAAGGGAGTTTCATCTGCGATACGACCGATACGGTCGAACATGAACACCAGCAGAATGTCGAACTTGCTCGTCATAATCTGCGAAATAAACTTCTGCTTGTTTTCCAGCGTTTGCCAGAGGTAGGCGTCGAATGTCCCCTCCGTGACGTAATTATAGACGTAAACTTGTTTGTTTTTGTTGCCCTGACGGATGATTCGGCCGTTGCGTTGGGTCATATCGGACGGTCGCCAGCCTACATCCAGATGATGCACAGCCACCAGCAGGGTCTGGACATTGGTGCCTGCGCCCATCTTTGCAGTGCTGCCCAGCAGGACACGCACCTTGCCGCTGCGGACTTTGGAGAACAAATCCGCTTTCTTACCTTCAGTATCAGCGTTGTGGATGAACTCGACCTCCGATTCCGGCACCCCGGCGGCAAGCAGCTTTGTGCGAATATCATCGTAGACATTGAACGAGCCGTCTCCCTTGGGCGTGGACATATCGCAGAAAATCAGCTGCGTCAGATTATCCTCTTTGGTTTCGTTCCAGATACGCAGAACATTGTCGACGCAGGCATTCAGCTTGCTGTCCGGGTCATCCGGGGTGAGCGGATTCATCAGCCGCTGGTCAAGGCCGATTTTACGTCCGTCCGAGGTGATCTTCAGCATATTGTCCACCGAGGGGTCAACCGCACCGCTATGCACCTCAGCAGCACGTTCGCTCAGGGATTTCACCATGTCCTGCTGGATCTCCGATGGTTTGACCACGACAGTTTCAAACTTGGCTTCCGGAACAGGCAGATGCAACTGGTCGGAAGTCTTGATGTCCGCTGCCTCCTTGAACATATTCATCAGCTCCGGCAGGTTAAAGAACTTGGCAAAACGTGTGCGCGCACGGTAGCCGGTTCCTTCCGGCGCAAGCTCAATGGCCGTGGTGGTCTCGCCAAACGTAGAAGCCCATGCATCAAAGTGGGTCAGTTGTTTCTGCTGGAGAGTGCTGTACTGCAAATAGCGCATCAGAGTGTACATTTCCGTCATGGAGTTGCTGATGGGCGTTCCCGTTGCGAAAATCACGCCGCGCCCGCCAGTCACTTCATCCAGATAACGACACTTGCCGAACATATCGCTGGACTTCTGTGCTTCGGAGGTAGAAAGGCCAGCAACATTGCGCATCTTGGTGTAAAGATATAGGTTCTTGTAGTTCTGGCTCTCGTCCACAAATAACCTATCTACGCCTAATTGTTCAAATGTGACCACATCATCCTTGCGGTCGGTGGACTGTAGCTTTTTCAGTTTCACCTCCAGTGTTTTCCGTGTCTTTTCCATCTGTTTCACGGTAAAATGCTCACCGGACTGTTCCTTGGCCTCTGCAATGGCATTTTCGATTTCCTCGATCTGATCTTCGATAATCCGTGCCTGCCGTTCCGCAGAAAGAGGGATTTTCTCAAACTGCGAGTGGCCGATAATGACGGCATCGTAGTCGCCGGTTGCGATGCGGGCGCAAAAACGCTTTCGATTGGCGGGTTCAAAGTCTTTCTTGCTGGTAACGAGCAGCTTTGAATTGGGGTATAGCCGCAGGAACTCGCTGGCCCACTGCTCGGTCAGATGGTTGGGCACCACGAACAGGCTTTTCTGACACAGGCCCAAACGCTTGGATTCCATTGCCGAAGCTGCCATCTCAAAACTTTTGCCGGCACCCACCTCGTGGGCGAGCAGGGTGTTCCCACCATAAAGCACATGAGCAACTGCATTGCGCTGATGTTCCCGCAGATTGATCTCCGGGTTCATACCGACAAAATGGATATGGCTTCCGTCATACTCGCGGGGCCGGGTACTATTGAACAACTCGTTATACTGCTTCACCAGCAGATTCCGCCGCTGCGGGTCTTGCCAAACCCAGCCTGCAAAGGTATCCTTGATGGCCTGCTGCTTCTGCTGGGCAAGCATCGTCTCCTTCTGGTTCAGGACACGCCGCTCTTTACCATCCTCCTCAATGGTATCATAAATGCGGCAGTCCCGCAAATTCAAGGTGTCCTCCAAAATCTTGTAGGCGTTGGCCCGATGGGTGCCGTAGGTTTCGGTGGACATGATATCATACATTCCGGCGGCAGATTTGTTGCCGATGCGCCATTCGGACGTAAATGGAGAGTAGCGGACTTGGATCAGGTTGTTATAGCGGATGCGGTAGGGCGGCTGAAAAGTCTCCATCATAAACTGCTGCACAATGGCGGGATTCAGCCATGTGGCACCCAGTCGGATGTCGATTTCTGATGCTTCAAGGTCCTTCGGCTGCGCTTTGGTCAAAGCCTCCACATTGATCTTGAACTCCGGGTGGCTTTCAGCGGCAAGCTGAGCCATGCGCAGTTTATTCCGCACATTGCCGGAAAGATACTCGTCCGCAGTCTGCCAGCCTGCTTCCGGCTCATCTGCATCCGCAGAAGGGTCTTTGAAAATCACGCCTTGCAGCTCTGTGGTAATACGCTCATAATCGCCGGGAGAGCCGAGAAGTTCCGCCATATAGGGCAGATCAACACGGCCATGTTCTCCAATGGACACTGCCAGTGCTTCGCTGGGGGTGTCCACGCTGGTGACGGTGCGCTCCGGGCGAATCGTTCGCTTGGTGAACATATCCGCCTTGCTTTTGAGCTGTTTATTCTCATCGAGATTTTCCAAAGAGCAGAGCAGATAGTAGGAAGAATCATCCTCAAACAAACGCCCATTTTTGCGGTCGTTGAGCAGACCGTATTTTGCGGTAAAAACGTCATAAGCTGTGTTCAGCTTTGCTTGGGTTGCCTTAATGTCCTCATCCGGGTAATCGTCCAGCTGCTCCTGAATCAGCTGGTTGACGATCTGCCGCAGTTCCACCATGCCGGTGACACGGGCTTTGGCATTATCGGACAACTCCACCTGCGTCATAATCGAATTTTCTCGGTAGTACACCTCACCGTCCACCACGGCATAGGAGAAATTCTTTACATCCGGGTCAGCGGGGAGCGTCTTGCGCTCGACTTCTGCATCCGCAACATCTGGTGTTTCCACCTCGACTTCAACATACTGGCCCTCAATATGCTGTACCGCTTCGGCAAGCTGGTCGGCCAGCACTGCGCCCTCGATGGGGGCAACCGTCAGTTCCTCCCGTCCGTATTGGGTGCTTTCGGTGGTCAGTTCGCCCAGAATCATCTCCGGGTGGTCCACGAAATACTGGTTGATGGCAAAGCCGTCCTCGGTCTTGCCGAGCTGCACCCAGTCCGGCTCATGGTCGATGGGGCGGTCACGCTTTTGCAAAAAGATAATGTCGCTGACAACATCTGTGCCAGCATTGGCACGGAACGCATTGTTCGGCAGACGGATGGCACCCAGCAGATCGGCACGTTCTGCCATGTGCTTGCGGGCGGTGCTGTCCTTGCTGTCCATGGTGTAGCGGCTGGTGACAAACGCCACGATGCCGCCCGGACGCACTTGGTCAATGGCTTTCGCAAAGAAATAATTGTGGATACTAAATCCCAGCTTGTTGTACGCCTTATCGTTGACCTTGTACTGACCAAAGGGAACATTGCCCACCGATAAATCGTAGAAATCACGTCGGTCGGTGGTCTCAAAACCGGCTACGGTAATGTCAGCCTGCGGATACAGCATCTTGGCAATGCGCCCGGTGATGCTGTCCAGTTCCACGCCATACAGCCGACTGTCTGCCATGCTGTCCGGCAGCATTCCAAAGAAGTTGCCCACGCCCATGGACGGCTCCAAGATGTTGCCGCTGCGGAAACCCATGCGCTCCACGGCATCGTAGATGCCACGGATAACGGTGGGGCTGGTGTAGTGGGCGTTCAGGGTGCTGGAACGGGCAGCAGCATACTCATCCTCGGAGAGCAGCCCTTTCAGTTCGGTGTACTCTTTTGCCCAGCCGTCCTTGTTGGGGTCAAAAGCATCTGCAAGACCGCCCCAGCCCACATACTGGGAAAGCACCTGCTGTTCTTCAGGGGTGGCCCCCGGTGCTCCCGTTCCAGCTTGAACAGAGTGCGGATGGCTTCAATGTTCCGTCACCGGGCATCACCATCCTTATCCAAGTAAGATTTGAATGGTCGGACAGGCTCCACTTTATCAGCCTTTTCTTCCAGAGCTGCCAGCACAGAGGGGCGGGCATCCGGCTTTTCTTCCGCTTCGGGTTCTGTCCGGCTGGACTGATGCTCCATGTTCAACAGCGCATCCAATTCTGCAAGGCGGGCAGACTTGGTTTGCAGTTCTTCCTCCTGCGCAAACGGCTTGGCGATTTCAACCTCTGCGGCCTGCTTCTGCTGTTCCAGAGAATCCAGCGCGGCATCAGCATCGGCAATGCGGTCGGCAAAATTGCCGATGGCATTGTCCAGACGGACGATGTTGCCGCGAGGGTCATCGCCCAGCGGTACCGGATAACTCAGCTCGCCGCGGAGAACGATTTGATGCTCATTCTTGAAACTGTCAAAGCGAATGTTCAGCTCAAAGCCGCGATAGGTGCCCAGCAGCATCATATCCGCATTCGGCATCTCCTTGCAGGCGAGCATCAGCCGCTCACCAGCTGCTTTTTTCTCATCGAACACCATGCCCTTGATCGTCATGCCGCAGAAGTTCTCCTTATCCTGCGGGTGTGCGTCTGCGATTTGGGCATCGTTTTTCAGAGCCGCAATACGGTTCTTCGCTTTCTGAATTTCCTCCGGGTAATGCTTGAGCAGCTTATCTTCCAGACGATATTTCTGGTTCTGGTAATCCGAGCGCAGCACCTTGAGCTTTGCTACCTGCACATCCAGATCCATCTTTTCCCGGATGCGCGGGTCGCCTGCGCATAAGGCCTTGACCTCGGCATACGAAAGAGCCTGCTCATCCACATCATCACAGGAGCGCATCGGAGATTTGCTCGTCATGATCTGCGAAATAAACTTCTGCTTGTTTTCCAGCGTTTGCCAGAGGTAGGCGTCGAATGTCCCCTCCGTGACGTAATTATAGACGTAAACTTGTTTGTTTTTGTTGCCCTGACGGATGATTCGGCCGTTGCGTTGGGTCATATCGGACGGTCGCCAGCCTACATCCAGATGATGCACAGCCACCAGCAGGGTCTGGACATTGGTGCCTGCGCCCATCTTTGCAGTGCTGCCCAGCAGGACACGCACCTTGCCGCTGCGGACTTTGGAGAACAAATGTTCCTGATTGGGCTGCTGTTCTCTGCAAGGCACTTCAACACAAATTTGATGTGGTCGGCGTTCAGCTTCATAAATCGGCTACGTACCACCTCGGCGGGCTTATCGTCCCCGGCGATGTGCAGTAGCTTGCGGTTGGTAGCACAGGTGTCCACCAGCAAATCTACGATCTGATAGATGGTGTCCTCATCATCCGGGCAGAGCCGGAGCAGAAGGTCTACCTCCAAAGACTGCGAAAAATATTCTTCCAGTTGGGCGCGCTTACTCATCCCATCCGATTCTTCGGAATAGAAGAGATTAGTCTCACTCATTTCAGTATCATTCTCTTTAGTCTTATTACACCGTGATTTTGCAGGGTCTTGACACGCGATTTTGAAGCCACAAGAATCGTCATTATCACGATTCTTGACACTCTCTTTTGAAGATTCTGCCGAAAAGTTTTTCACATATACCAAACTTGGCTTTCCTTGCCCTCGGCGTTTTCGTTCAATCAGACCAAACTTTTCAAGTTCCCGGAGCAGCTTGGTTGCTTTGTTGTCTGCGCAACACAATGCCCTCTTGACATCCTCGATTGTGAAGATGATGAACACCCGGTTTTGCTTGTCCAGCCAGCCGTTTTTCACCGACAGGCTCATGCGGTCCAGCAGGATACCATACAGGGTTTTGGCATCCGTGGACAGGCTCTGGAACCGCTGCTCCTGAAAAAGAGCCTTTGGAATGCGGTAGAAGGAGAAAAGCTCTCCAGTCTGTCCGTAGAAGTAGTCAAGGGTCATGCGGTTGGTTCATGGATAAAAAACAGCGATAATACATCGGCATCGTTGAGAAAACCTCCTTGTCAATACTTTTGGGGAAAATAAAAAGCGCAACTTTGATGTGTAAAATCAAAATTGCGCTAAGTAAGCTGTCAGAAAAAACTTTTCTCGTAAATGACCTTCTCTCTGAGCAAAACCCATTGACACACTTGAAAATTGGGTGGTAAAATTGCCTTGTAGGCGGAGCATGATTCCTGGAAGCAGGATGCAACTGTGAACCTTTTTGGTGGATAGAACGTATCAACGCGATATTAAGCCTGTCCCCGCACTTTCGTGTGGGGGTGTGTTTCGATACCGTTCGGGAGAGCGCTTGCATGGCATGCAAGAGGTCACCGGTTCGATCCCGGTATTCTCCACCAGAAGGAAAAGCACCGCACGGAAACGTGTGGTGTTTTTTGTTGTTACCGACCAAAGGAGAAACTATGAGCTACGCGATCGTATTCAGCAGTAAAACAGGCAACACAAAATTATTGGCAGACACGCTGCACGCCTGTCTGCCACAGGAAAACTGCTGCTATTTTGGCACCCCGGACCCTGCTGCCATGGAAGCGGACGACCTCTATGTGGGCTTCTGGACAGACAAGGGAAACGCTGACGAAAGCACTTTGGACTTTTTGAAGCAGCTGCACGGCAAAAATATCTTCCTTTTTGGCACCGCCGGCTTTGGCGGCAGTGAGGAGTATTTCAACAAGATCCTGAAAAAGGTGGAGCGTTCACTGGACAGGAGCAACACGGTCTTCGGCCGTTATATGTGTCAGGGCAAGATGCCGCTTTCGGTACGCCAGCGGTATGAGGGCATGAAAAAGCAGCCGATTCATCTGCCCAATCTGGATGCACTGATCGAGAATTTTGACAACGCCCTTTCTCACCCGGATGCAGAAGATCTGGAACGGTTAAAGCAGGCGGTAAAATGATAAAAAGGCAGCGGTTTTCCTCAAACAGAGGAAGCCGTTGCCTTTTTTGCTTAGCGGATGATCCTACGCTCCTGCCTGCGGCTCCGCGGTTCTTATCCCACGCTTCTTTTATAAAAGAACAGGTACTGCTGCACGATGCCTGCTTCCAGCCCGAACTGCGGGAACGGGTCCTGCCCGGCAAACTCGTCCCGGATGAGCCGTTCGATCCAGACATCCACCGGCACACGGCCCACACGGCCATAGCCGAACAGACACACGCAGTTTGCCACCTTTTTGCCCACACCGTCCAGTTCCATCAAACGGGCAAAAAGTGCTTCATCGGGCAGGGAAGCCAGCTTCTTCAGGTCCAGTGTGCCCTCTGCCGCCTGCTGCGCCGCATGCAGCACGTAGCGGGTGCGGTAGCCAAGACCGCACTCCTGCAGCGCCTGCTCCCCGGCACAGCAGAGCGCTTCTGCTGTCGGGAACGCATACACCGGCCCTTCGCTATCGCTGCCCAGCCGCTCGCCAAACCGCTCCGAAAGCAGCTCTACCGCCCTGCGGATAGCCGGGATGCTCTTTCGCTGCGAGATGATGAAGCTGACCAGCATCTCCCACTCATCCTGACGCAGCACCCGGATGCCCCGACCATATTCCATGGCACGCTGCAGAAAGTCGTCCCGGCTGTCCAGCTTTCCGCGCAGGGCGGCATAGCTGCGGCCAAGGTCGAAGTAACCGTGCCAGAAGGTATCCCATGCGCCCGGCTCACACCGCACCGTGTAGGTTCCGCTGCGCAGTGGTCTGAGGTAAAGCAGCTGTCTCCCGGAAACAAACCGATACCAGCCCTCCGCCTGCTTCCGGGGGCGAAAGCACTGGCCGCTTTCCAGAATTTTGTCCGGGTCGAAATCATCCCGGATCTGAACCGTTTTCTCTTCCAGCTCCATTGCCCCCATCACAGCTCCAGCTCCCGGTACACTTCGCCTTCCAGCGTTTTCCAAAGGAAAGTCTCCCCTTCCAGTGTCATATAGCTATGTGCACTCCCCTCCTTCGGGATGCTCACAGAACCGGGGTTCAGGTAGAGATTGCCTTCGCCGAACTCTGTCCACGCCGGAATGTGGGTGTGGCCATGCAGCAGGACATCCCCCGGAGCCAGCGGCGGCAGGTTTTTCAGGTTGTGCACATGACCGTGGGTAGCGTAAACGAGCCGCCTGCCCACCGGCAGCACCGCATAGTCGGCCAGAATGGGAAAATCCAGCACCATCTGATCCACCTCAGCGTCACAGTTGCCCCGCACGCACAAAAGCGCCGGCTTCAGCCCGTTCAGGAGCGGGATGACCTCCTTCGGGGCATAACCCTCCGGCAGGTCGTTGCGGGGGCCGTGATACAAAAGATCCCCCAGCAAAAGCAGCCGATCTGCTCTCTCCCGCTCAAACGCTTTGATCATTTTTTTGCAATAAAACGCCGACCCGTGCAGGTCGGATGCGATCATCCATTTCATGGCAGGATTCTCCTTATTTTATAAAGTATCTATTTTTATTTTAGCCTCCCGGTGAAAAATGGTCAAGTCTATAAAAGTCATACTTTATCTGTTTGACCTCTTGACATCTGCCGGAAGCCGTGTTATCCTACAGTTAATAAAATTCGTGTGGATTTTTACAGCAGTATGCTACTTTTCGCCACACAATGACTTCAAAAAAGCCATTGTGTGGCTTTTTTGCGTCTGCTTTTATCTTCGAGCAGTCTCGCCCTGACGATTCCGCGGCTGCAGTAATTCATTCCTTTTCTCTACAGGAGCAATGCAAACACTATGAACGAGACCTTTATGAAAGAAAAACCGGTGCTGCCGCTGTTGGTATCCATGGCGCTGCCCAATGTTATTTCCATGCTGGTGAACAGTCTGTACAACATCGTGGACAGCCTGTTCGTGGCCCGCATCAGCGAAGACGCCATGACTGCGTTGTCGCTGGTGTTCCCGATCCAGAATTTTGCCAACGCCATCGCCATCGGCTTCGGTATCGGCATCAATGCCATGATCGCACTGTACCTTGGCGCGGGCGACCACAAAAAGGCCGAGACTGCCGCCACCCACGGTATGGCGCTGAGCCTGATGCACGGCATTCTCATCACCATTGTCAGCATTGTCATCATGCCGGGCTTTTTGCGCCGGTTCACCAGCGACGCAGGCCTGATCGCATCCGGCATCACCTACTCCACCATCGTATTCCTGTTTGCCACCATCAACATGGCGGCACTGGCCTTTGAAAAGATGTTTCAGGCCGTGGGCCGCATGAAGGTGACTATGGCGGCGCTGATCTTTGGCTGTGTGTGCAATATCCTTCTGGACCCCATCCTGATCTTCGGCCTTGGCCCGGTGCCTGCCATGGGCATTGCGGGTGCGGCCCTTGCCACCGGCATCGGCCAGCTGCTGAGCCTGTGCGTTTACCTTTTCGTTTACGTCCGTACTGAGCTGCCTATCCGACTGCGCCGCAGCTGCCTGCGCCCGGATGCTGCACTGGACGGCAAACTGTATGCCATCGGCGTGCCGGCCATCCTCAATCTGGCCCTGCCCTCTCTGCTGGTTACCTTCCTGAACGGCCTGCTGGCGGGCTTTTCCCAGAGCTACGTGGTGGTGCTGGGCATTTACTACAAGCTGCAGACCTTCCTGTATCTGCCCGCCAATGGCATCGTGCAGGGTATGCGCCCGCTCATTGGCTACAATTACGGTGCCAAACAGCACGCCCGCGTGAAAAAGCTCTACGAACTCACCCTCATCATGAGTGCTGCCATCATGGCTGCGGGCACGGTCATCTGCCTGTTCGCTTCCCGCCCGCTGATGCAGCTGTTCACTTCCAACCCCGAAACCGTCGCCATCGGCCAGACTGCCCTGCGCATCATCTGTCTGGGCTTTGTGGTTTCTGCCGTATCCACCACCTCTTCCGGTGCACTGGAAGGCCTTGGCAAGGGCGCAGAATCGCTGGTCATCTCGCTGTGCCGCTACATCGTATTCATCATGCCGCTGGCCGCTGTGCTGTGCCATTTCCTTGGTGCCAACGGCGTGTGGCATGCATTCTGGATCACCGAAGTGCTGTCCGCCATCGTGGCTTACCCGGTGTACCGCAAGGCAGTTGGAAAGTGCTGAGCCTTCTTGAAAGCGCTGGACGGCGAAGACCGAGTAAAATAAAATAGTTTCAAGCAGTTGAGGGAGAGTTTGCCAAAAATCCTCCCTCTTTTTTGTGCATTTTATTTGACAGTACGCAAAAACTGCGGTAAAATAAGGTGTTTGTTTTCCGGCATTTCGGCTGGAAAAGCGCAATTTAACAGAGGATGTGGGAAAAATATGATCGAGACGATCACGGCCGTCAATCAGGCGGTCAACCAATTCATCTGGGGCGTGCCCGCCATGGTGTGCATCATCGGCGTAGGCCTGCTCCTGAGCGTTCGCACGGGCTTTTTGCAGATCCGCAAATTTCCCTACGCCATCAAGATCACCATTGGACGCATGTTCCGCAAAAAAGACGCTTCCGATGGCGCCATGACTCCCTTTCAGGCAGTGTGCACCGCGCTGGCCGGCACCGTGGGCACCGGCAACATTGCCGGTGTGGCAGGCGCGATCGCCATCGGCGGACCGGGTGCCGTGTTCTGGATGTGGTGTTCTGCCCTGCTTGGCATGTGCACCAAGTTTGCCGAGGTCACGCTGGCGGTGCACTACCGTGAGCGCAGCGAGGCGGGCGAATGGGTAGGCGGCCCCATGTACTACATTAAAAACGGCCTGAGCAAGCATTGGCAGTTTCTTGCTGCGCTGTATTCCCTGTTTGGCGTGCTGACCGTGTTTGGCACCGGCAATGCCACACAGGTAAATACCATCGTTGCCGCTATCGATACCGCTCTGCTGGAGTACGGCGTGGTGGGCGGCGGTGCGCTTTCTACCCTGAACCTCGTGGTTGGCATCGCAGTGGCCATGCTGGTGGCCATGGTGCTGCTGGGCGGCATCAAGCGCATTGGCAGCGTGAGCGAAAAGCTGGTGCCCTTTATGGCTCTGTTCTACATCGTGCTGTCCGTGGGCGTTATGGTGCTGAACTTTGAGCGCCTGCCCTATGTGTTCGAGTCCATCATTGCGGGTGCGTTCAACCCGGCAGCGTTCACCGGCGGCACCATCGGCAGCCTGTTCGTCAGTATGCAGAAGGGTGTGTCCCGCGGCATTTTCTCCAACGAGGCCGGCCTTGGCACCGGCTCCATTGCCCACGCCTGCGCCGACACCAAAAAGCCGGTCAAGCAAGGCATGTTCGGCATCTTTGAAGTGTTTGCCGATACCATCGTCATCTGCACCCTGACTGCCATGGTCATTCTGTGCAGCGGTACCACCGTGAACTACGGCACCGCCGCCGGTGCAGAGCTGACCATCAGCGGCTTTACCACCACCTACGGCGGCTGGGCTTCCATCTTTACCGCCGTGGCCCTGTGCTGCTTTGCTTTTTCCACCATCATCGGCTGGGGCCTGTATGGTTCCCGGTTCCTGGTGTTCCTGTGCCGCAGCGATAAGGTGGCAAAGCCCTTCTTTCTGGTCTACTCCTTTGTGTCCATTCTGGGCGCAACGATGGATCTGGGCCTGCTGTGGAGCATTGCCGATACCTTCAACGGCCTGATGAGCATTCCGAACCTGCTCGCGTTGCTGCTGCTTTCCGGCACGGTGGTCAGGCTGACCAAAGAATTTTTTGCATCGGAGGGCTGATTGCCCACAACAAAAAGAGGCTGCTGCAAGACAGCTCTCCAAAAACATTGTACGAAACCCGGAACTTTTTCAGGGCCAAAACGGCTCCAAAAGGTTCCGGGTCTTTGATTTTTCGCAATTTCCCCGCGCAGGCTGCTACCGCATTTTTTCAATCCCCTTATTCTGCCCGCGTCCGGCTCTTTTCAACCCGGACAGTTCATGTTACAATATATATTAGAAAAAAAAAATGAATCGAGGGAATGAACCTTGGATTTTTATGGTACCATCGGCCCGGCCTGCGCACAGCCGGCGATCTTGCAGCACATGGTGGAAGCCGGCATGACCGGCATCCGCATGAATCTTTCCCACGGGCCGCTAGCGGCGCACACCGACTGGCTGGCCATGATCCGAGCAGCCGGCATCCGCCAGCTGCTGATCGACCTGCAGGGGCCGGAACTGCGCATCGGCACGCTGGCAGAGCCTGTTGCTCTGGTTGAGGGCAGCTCTGTACGCCTTGGCGCAGACGGCGTACCTTGCCCGGCAGCTCTGGTACAGGCGGCTGCGCCCGGGCAGCAGCTTCTGCTGGACGACGGCAAGCTTCTGGTGCAGGTCACACAGGCATTGCCGGAAGCCCTTGTGTGCACCGTGGTGCGCGGCGGCACCCTGCAGAGCCGCAAAAGCATTGCTGCACCGGGCCTTGCGGTGCCCTCGCCTACCCTGACGGAGGAAGACCTGCAGAACCTGAAAATTGCAAAGCAGTGCGGTGTTACCGGTGTGATGCTGCCTTTTGTGCGCGGCAAAGCAGATATTCTGGCCCTGCGCCATGCGCTGGAAGAAGCCGGGGCTGCGGATATCCGTATCTTTGCCAAAATTGAAAACATGACCGGTGTGCGTGCCCTGCCGGAATTCATCCACCTTGTGGATGAGGTGGTGATCGCCCGCGGAGACCTTGGCAATGCCATGCCGCTGTGGGAGCTGCCCCGCTGCCAGAAGCAGCTTTCCGCCGCCTGCCGGGCTGCAGGCGTGCCCTTTATGGTAGTGACCCAGATGCTGGACAGCATGTGCACCCGCGCCGTGCCCACCCGTGCCGAGGTGAGTGACATTTACAACGCCGTGCTGGACGGCGCGGCCAGCGTGATGCTGACCGGTGAGACTGCTGCCGGACAGTACCCGATGCAGGCCATGGAATATCTGGTGCGCACAGCGCAGACAGCCCTTGCCTGACCTTTGCGGAGTTTTTGCGCAAAAGGGATGGCGCATTGTGTCAGAATACGGTATAATAGACGTAAATATTTCTTGTTCAGAAAGGTTTTTTGCTATGGGAATCGTTGTGCTCGGTGCTGTTTTTGTGGATATCAAAGGCTATCCCCTTTCCGCCTATATTCCGGGCGGGCGCAATGCCGGCCGCATTGAGCAGGTACACGGCGGGGTGAGCCGCAATGTGGTGGAGGATATCGCCAATGTAGAGCTGCGCCCTACCTTTGTCAGTCTGGTGGACGACACCGGCATGGGACAGGATGTGATCAACAAGCTGGAGAACCACAAGGTGAACACCAAGTACATCCAGCGCGTGCCGGACGGCATGGGCACCTGGCTGGCCATCTTTGACAACGACGGCGATGTGCATGCAGCCATTTCCAAGCGGCCGGACACCACTCCCCTCACCGGCCTTTTAAAGGAAAAGGGCGACGAGATCTTTGCCGACTGCGATGCCATTGCGCTGGAGCTGGATCTGGAAAAAGATACTGTAAAACAGGTGCTGCACTACGCCAAAAAGTACAACAAAAAGGTTTTTGCGGCCATTTCCAACATGAGTATTGCCATGGAGCGCCGGGATTTCCTGCAGCAGATCGATTGCTTTGTGTGCAACCAGCAGGAAGCCGGGCTGCTGTTCTCCGATGATTACGGCCATCTGGCCCCGGACGAGATGTGCAGGGTTCTGGCCGCCAATGTGCACAGCGCCAACATTCCCAGTATGGTGATCACCATGGGCGGTCAGGGTGCCGTATATGCCCGCGCCAACGGCGAGTGCGGCGTGGTGCCTGCCAAGAAGGTGGATGTGATCGACACCACCGGCGCAGGCGATGCCTTCTTTGCCGGCACCACCATCGGCCTGACCTACGGCAAAACGCTGGCCGAGTCCTGCGAGATCGGCAGCCGGCTGGCCGCATCGGTCATCTGCATCACCGAGAACGTCTGCCCCCGCTTCCGCCCGCTGGAATTCGGGCTGAACATTCCGGTGGTGGATTAAAGTAATATCAGAAAGCCGGGCAGACTGCGGTCTGCCCGGCTTTCTTTTTAGGATTCGGGGAAGAGGTTTATATCATGCTTCCAGCACCTTTTTGCCGGTAACTGGATCAGGGATATCAAGCAACGCCAGAATGATGGCCATGCGGATATACACACCATTGTGCACTTGATCAAAGTAGGCGGCACGCGGGTCGTCATCCACATCCTTTTTGATCTCGTCGATGCGGGGCAGCGGATGCAGCACCGGCATATCCTGCGGTGCCTTCTGCAGCAGCGCTTCGTCCAGCTGGTAGCAGCCTTTCAGGCGCAGGTATTCTTCCTCGTTGAAAAAGCGCTCCTGCTGGATACGAGTCATGTACAGCACATCCAGATGCGGCAGCTCGGCTTCAAGGTCAGCCGTTTCCTTATAGATCTGATGGGTCGGCTCCAGCGATTCATTCTTCACATACTGCGGCAGGCGCAGATCTTCCGGCGAGATGAACACGAACCGGTTGCCCTCAAACTGGCTCAGCGCAGCGGTCAGGGAGTGGACCGTGCGGCCAAACTTGAGGTCGCCGCAGAAGCCGATAGTCAAATGATCCAGCCGCCCCTTGCGCTGGCGGATCGTCATGAGGTCGATCATGGTCTGGCTGGGATGCGCGTGCCCACCGTCGCCTGCATTGATCACCGGCACACGTGCAGAAAGGGATGCCCGCAGCGGTGCGCCCTCTTTGGGGTGGCGCATGGCAATCACATCGGCGTAATTGCTCACCACGCGGGCGGTGTCCTCCACCGTCTCGCCCTTGCTGGCGGAAGAAAGCTGTGCCCCTGCAAAGCCCAGTGTCTTGCCGCCCAGCCGCAGCATGGCCGATTCAAACGAAAGGCGGGTGCGGGTGGAAGGCTCGTAGAACAGGGTGGCCAGAATGCGCCCATCGCACAGGTGGGCATAGGGTGCCGGGTCGGCCTCCATCCGGTCGGCAAGATCCAGAAGGGCCAGCTGCTCTTCCAGAGAAAAGCTGTTGGGCTCAATAAAGTGTCTCACAGCCATTCTCCTTTCAGCACGAACTTCTCGCGCTCGGCTCCGGTGGAGACGAACTGGATCTCATGGCCCAGCTGCTTTTCCAGAAATTCCACGTAAGCCTTGGCCTCTTTGGGCAGCTCATCCCAGCTCTTGCAGCCGGAGATATCCTTGTTCCAGCCTGGCAGCATAGTGACCACCGGCTCTACACGGTCAAGGTCGGACAGCGGGTCGAAGCTGGGGACTTGCACGCCATCCAATGTGTAACCGGTGATCACCGGGATCTCTTTCATGCTGCTGAGCACATCCAGCTTCGTCAGGGCGATCTTGTCCGCGCCCTGACAGGTGAGGCCGTAGCGGCTGGCCACACAGTCGAAGGGGCCGACACGGCGCGGACGGCCGGTGGCCGCACCATACTCGCCGCCTGCCTTGCGCAGCTGTTCATTCCAATCCTCGCTCATGGCGTTCTCGGCGGCAAAGGGGCCTGCACCCACGCAGGTGGAGTAGGCTTTCAGCACGCCCACCACATGGTCAAGACGGCAGTTCGGAATGCCTGCGCCCAGCGGCGCATAGGCTGCCAGCGTGTTGGAGCTGGAAGTGAACGGGAAGATACCGTAATCGATATCGCGCATGGCACCCAGCTGTGCTTCCAGCACGATGCGCTTGCCGCTGTCGTGAGCCTGCTTCAAAAATGCACCCACATCACAGATATACGGTGCAAACTGTCCGGCCTGCATCCGGCACCATTCCAGCAGAGCATCGTAGCTCATGGGTTCCTGATGATAGCAGCCACCCAGCTCCAGATTCTTGGATTCCAGGATCATGTGCAGGCGGTCCTGCACGCGCTTTTCATCCAGATGCAGCAGATCGCCCAGACGCAGGGTCTTTTTGCGGTATTTGTCGCTGTAGGCGTAGGCAATGCCGCGGCGGGTAGAACCAAAGGCCGCACCCTTCTGGGCAAGGCGGTCCTCTTCCAAGCCGTCCTGCACCTTGTGCCACGGCATGGAGATGGTGGCCTTATCTGAAAGTTTCAGGTTTTCTGAGCCTACCTTTACGCCGCGCTCCTCAATGGCATCCATTTCTCCGGCCAGATGGTCGAGGTCGATCACCATGCCCGCACCTAGTACACAGACAACGTCCGGGTGCAGGATGCCGGAGGGCAGCAGGTTCAGGATGAACTTGCCCTGCTCCGTTACAACGGTGTGGCCGGCATTGTTGCCGCCCTGATAGCGGGCAACAACATCGGCATGTTCGGCTAACAGATCGATGACGCGGCCCTTGCCCTCATCGCCCCAATTGATACCAGTAACTGCGGTAAGCATAACTTCTTATTTACCTTCTTTTTCGTTGTTTACAATAGCCTGTACCTTGGTAGGCAGACCATACTTTTGAATTCCCTCTTGCAATTTTTGATTGCGGTGTTATTATACTAGCAAGCAGAGAATGTGTAAAAAGTATCCTGCACATGATCACGATACAAAATTGACATGAAAGAGGGCACGCCGCCATGTATGTGGACTGGGAATATTACAAAATCTTTTATTATGTCGCGAAATATCAGAATTTCACCAAAGCCGCGCGGGTGCTGGGCAACAACCAGCCCAACATCACCCACTCGATGAACCGGCTGGAAAGCCAGCTGAATTGCGTGCTGTTCATCCGCTCCAACCGCGGCGTTACCCTTACCCCGGAGGGTGAACTGCTTTACTCCCGCATTGCATCTGCGGCGGTTCAGATCCAGGATGCAGAAGAAGAGCTGAGCGCCAGCGCCACGCTGGAACACGGTGCGATCAGCATCAGCGCTACCGAAACTGCGCTGAACATCTACCTTGCAGAAAAGCTGCGCGCCTTCCACACGGACTATCCCGGCATCCGCCTGCGCATCTCCAACCACTCCACGCCGCAGGCTTTGCAGGCCGTGAAAAACGGCGAGGTGGATTTTGCCATCATCACCACCCCTGCCGAGGTGGAAAGCGGCCTGAAAATGGTGGAGCTGAAGCCCTTTTATGAGGTGCTTGTGGGCGGCAGGACCTTTACTGCCCTTGCCAGCCAGAACCTTTCGCTGAAGGAGCTGAACAATTATCCGCTGATCTCCCTGAGCGACGAAAGCATGACCCGCGCCTTTTACCGGCAGTTCTTTCTGGATCACGGTGCGGTGCTGAAGCCGGATACCGAGGCTGCCACCACCGACCAGATGCTGACCCTTGTCAAAAGTGAGCTGGGCATTGCGTTCCTGCCCCAGCCCATGGCACAGGATGCACTGGCCCGCGGTGAGATCGTGCAGCTGCATCTGCAGGAGATCATCCCTCAGCGCTCCATCTGCCTTGTGTACGACCATCACCGCCCGCTGAACACGGCAGCCCGCAAGTTCCAGCAGATGCTGACCAAAGCGGCCCCCAAGCGCCCGTAACACAGATAACCGCCGGGCCTTTCCCTGCAAACTGATCTATACGGGACTGTTGCAAAATAGCTCTCTGAAAAAACAATGCACAAAACCCGGAACCTTTTCACAGCCAAATCGGCTTAAAAAAGGCTCCGGGTTTTTGATTTTGTGCTATTTCTTTGTGCAAGTTGCTATCGCATTTTTATTTTGCAACAGTCCCCTGTTTTATTTTTACTTTTCCTGGATCTGTTTGCCGGTGAGGTGTTCAATGGTGATCTCGTAAAGCTGCACGGCCTTGATGTCCAGCGCAATTTCCTTTTCCACCTCTTCCTTGCCGGGGTAATACTTCATGCCAAGCTCCCGCACGCGGGCCTCGGTAGCAGCGGCATCGTCGATCAGATGGCAGCGGCCAAACACCACGGTGCTCTGCACATAAGGTGCCCAGTCGCCCGGCTCAAAGTGTTCGTTGCCGTAAACGGTAAAGCATACCTTATCATTCTGTTTCAGCGCGTCCACCTTCTGGCCGGACTTTGCACCGTGGAAGTAGATTTTGTCGTGCTCCTGATCGTAGTAATAATTTACCGGGATCGCAAAGGGATAGCCGTTGTCGCCGTTCACTGCCAGCACGCCCCGCCGGGACTGCTGCAGCAGGTGCTTTGCAGCTTCTTCCGGGATGGCGCGGCTGGCTCTTCTCATGGGTCTGAACATTTTTGTTTCCTCCATGTATCGCAGGTTTGCGGTGCGCACTCATGCACCCTTGATAATGCGGATGAGGGTCTTATCCAGCTGGATGGTGCGGTTCCACGGGTTCAGGATGATGCCGCTGATCTCCGGCACGGCAAGCGCTGCATCAAACAGCTTGTCTATATCCACAAGAAAGGTGGACTGCACCGGCTCGGCTCCCTTCAGTTCCTCGTCAAAGCTGGTGAATGCATACCACCAGCTTGCGCCATCGGCCGTCCGGATGGCCCGCAGCTGCATCTGTTCACTGCCCAAATTGGGCTCCACCGCCACGACAAGCTGGCCATGCTCCTTTATGCGCCGCCGGATCACGGTAAGGGTGTGGGCCAGCTGTTCCTGTGTGGGCTCCTGCTGCAGGGCGGCTACCGCCTGCTCGATCTTTTCGTTGCCGTTCAGGCCCTTGTCTCTGGGTTGATTCATTGAGGTTGGTTCCTTTCTATTGTATTTTGGCAGAGGGAATAAGCGCAGCTCATCACAGCAGCAGATCGAACAGGCCGATCATTACCGGCATAGACACAATGGAAAGCAGAGTGGTCAGCACATACAGCGCGCTGGAATGCGCCGCATCGCGGTCATAGAGCTGAGCCATGGAGGTAACAGTAGCACAGGCAGGGGTGATGGCGGCAAGGTAGACCGTCATCAGGATGTTCTTGCCGTCGGCCACCCAACTGGATGCATGGCAGACCCACAGCAGCACCAGAACCACCAGCGGACATACCACCAGACGCAGCACTGTGGGCAGATAGTTGCGGCGGGTGCAGAACACCTCCCGCAGCGGCTTTTCTGCAATGGCCATACCGGCCAGCAGCATGCCCATCGGTCCCATCATGTTGCCCACTGTGCTCATGGTATTCTGCAGCGGTGCAGGCAGCACCACACGGAACCAGTACAGCAGTGCACCGGCTGCAATGGCGATCATGTTGATATTGGTGAGCACCTTTTTCCAGTCCAGCGCACTGCTGCCCTGCAAAAGGGAACTGGCGTGGGTCCACAGCAGCACCAGCTGCACAATGATGAATGCGCAGGAGTAAATGACATACGCATCGCCCATCAGAGCCTTGACCAACGGGATCACCAGTGCAGCGGCGTTGCTGTAGATCACATTCACCTGCTCCACGGCATCCAGCTTGAGCGGGCGGCTCAACAGGGCGCTGAGCACCAGCAGCACTACATGGATAGCCGCCGCAATCGCCATGGAGTACAAAAGTCCCTTGCGGATCTCCGGCGTATCGTCGATCTGGAATGCGTTGATGATCACGCAGGGCGTGACCAGATACACCATGACCACCGAGAGCACCCGGCTGTCGCTGGCCTTCAGCAGCCCTACCTTGACCACAGCATAGCCCATGATCAGAATGAGGAACAGCTGTGCGATCTGCTGCATCAATAACAGACTTATCTCCATTGTTTTTTCCTTTCCCCTTCCCTTTTTCAAAACCCAAAGGGAGAGCCGCCTTCCGCAAGGCAGCTCTCCCCTTTTTCTGATTTTATTTGCCGCTCGTCAGCCGCGCCACATGCAACGCCAGATAGGCGGTTTCCTCGTTGGGCAAAAACACGCCGTACTTGCGCAGCACAAAGGTGCGTATTTTTTCCGCGCAGGTCACCGCTGCCGGATAATTCTGCTGCATCTGCTGGAACAAAAAGTCGTCTTCGCTGTCCATCAGTTTGCCGGAGAAGAACCGCTCGGCAAAATACTGCAGGTGGCTCACGAACCGCGCATAGTGGATGCTCTCGGTGCTCACCGGGCAGTGCATACTGTAGGTGACAATGTTGGACAGCTCACCGATCAGCTGCGCTGCCCGCATGGCATCGTAGCCGGCCTGCGGGTCCTGCCGGGCGTTGACGATATGGAAGGCGATGTTGCCTGCCTCTTCGTCCGGCAGCTCGATGCCAAGCTTTGCCTTTACCTTCTGCAGGCCGCGCTGGCCCACCGCGTACTCCTTGGGATAAAAATGCTTGATTTCCCAGAAGATGCGGTTGGTCACCACAAGACCCTTTTGCTGGCGCTCCACTGCAAAATGCAGGTGATCGGTCAGCAGCAGATAGATGTGCGCCGAAAGCTTGACTCCCAGCGACTGCTCTGCGTCGTCCACAATGTCCTGCGTCAGTTCCAGATAGGATGCCGGAATGCTGGAAAACAGCTCCAGCATAGGCTGTGCGTCCGGGTTGGACAATGGAAGGAACACGCGGTCTGAGGGCTGCCGTTCAATGGGCTCGCCCGCCTTGCGGCCATAGCCGATGCCCTTACCCAGCAGGATGGATTCCTCGCCGCTGTCATCCTGCACCAGCACAACACTGCTGTTCAGCACCTTCTGAATGTGCATCGGTCCCTCCTCCTTCCGTTGAAACCTTAAGACTGCCGCTTAGTCCAGATCTTCGCCGTTGGAAGCAATGACCTTCTTGTACCAGTAGAAGCTGTCCTTACGGCTGCGGGCCAGAGTACCGTTACCCATATCATCCTGATCCACATAGATAAAGCCATAGCGTTTGGACATCTGATTGGTGGATGCAGAGATCAGGTCGATGGGTGCCCATGTGGTGTAGCCCCACATCTCAACACCCTCATCGATGGCCTTGCCCATTTCGCTGATGTGCTGGCGGAAGTACTCTACACGGTAGGGGTCGTGGATGGAGCCGTCGGCCTCCACCACATCCTTGGCACCCATGCCGTTCTCCACCACCATCAGCGGCTTGCGGTAACGGTCGTACAGCTCGATCAGGCTGTAGCGCAGGCCCTTGGGATCGATCTGCCAGCCCCAGTCGGTGGAGGGCAGATACGGGTTCTTGACACCCAGCACGGTGTTGCCGGGGGTACGCTCTGCGTTCGGGTCCACAGACTCGGTCATGGTCATATAGTAGCTGCAGGAAACAAAGTCCACACAGCCTGCCTTCAGGGTGGCGGCATCCTCAGGCAGCATTTCCACATGGATGCCCTTGCGCTCGAACATCTTGAGGATCAGGCGGGGGTACTCGCCCCAGACATGCACATCGGCGTAGAACAGGTTTTCCAGATTCTTTGCCTGAGTAGCCAGCTCATCATCGGGTGCGCAGGTGCGGGCATAGGTGGTGAGCTTGGTCAGCATGCAGCCCACCTTGCTGCCGGGGATGATCTCGTGGCAGTCCTTTACTACCATAGCGCTGGCCACCAGCTGGTGGTGCAGGGCCTGATAGCAGGTCTCCAGCATCTTATCCTCGGGCACGCGGCTGGGGATGATGCCGGCGGTGGTGAAGGGGTGACGGATCACGCTGTCCACCTCGTTGAAGGTGAGCCAGTACTTGACCTGATCCTTGTAGCGCTCAAAGCACGCATGGCAGAACTTTGCAAAGCAGTCGATCACGCGGCGATCCACCCAGCCATTGTACTTGGTGGCCAGTGCCAGCGGCATTTCGTAGTGGCTCAGCGTGACCAGCGGCTCGATGCCGTTCTTGTGCATCTCAGCGAACAGGTCGCTGTAGAACTGCAGGCCCTTTTCGTTCGGCTCTGCTTCCTCGCCGGTGGGGAAGATGCGGGTCCATGCAATGGAAACGCGCAGCATGGTAAAGCCCATCTCGGCAAACAGCTTCAGGTCTTCTTTGTAATGATGGTAGAAATCGATGCCGCGGCGCTTGGGATAATAGGTATCATCCGGGTCGGCCATGGCGGCAGCAATGTGTGCGTCGTCCATGGCAACATGGGACTTGTAATCCTTCACGTCGGTGTTGGGCTTGTAGGTGGCAACATCGGCCACGCTGGGGCCTTTGCCATCCACGTTCCATGCGCCCTCTACCTGGTTCGCAGCAACAGCGCCGCCCCAGAAAAATCCTTTGGGGAAACTCATTTATTTGCCTCCAGTTTCAGCAGTGCGGCACCGGGCACCACAGCGCCCTCGGCCACAGTCTTGATGGTGAACTCATCGGCGTTGGTCACGACGATGGGGGTAGTTACATCATAACCGTCTGCTTTGATTCCGTCAAGGTCAAACTTCATCAGCAGCTGGCCCTTCTTGACAGTCTCGCCGTCCTTGACCTGCGGATCAAAGCCCTTGCCATCGCGCTTGACGGTGTCCATGCCGATGTGCATGAGCAGTTCAGCACCGGCATTGGTCTTCATGGAGATGGCGTGCTTGGTGCCGAACACGGACTCGATCACGCCGTCAGCGGGAGCGTACAGCTCACCCTTCTCGGGCACCACGGCAATGCCGTCGCCCAGGATCTTCTGGGAGAAAACTTCATCCTTGACCTCTTCCAGAGCAATGGCCTTGCCCTGCAGGGGGCTGCTGATGGTGGAATCCGCAGCTGCTGCGTCTGCAGCAGTCTCGGGAGCGGGTGCAGCGGTCTCATCCTCTGCGGGGGTCTCGTCCTTATACAGGAAGAAGGACAATGCGAAGGAGGCCACAACAGAGATCACCAGACCAACTGCAGCCCACAGGATGTTCTTGCCGTTATCCGGGTCAACGAACATGGCCATGCCAGCCAGACCGGGGCCCATGGCAACGAATGCCTTGACCTTCATCAGGCCAACGAACAGACCGCCGATGAAGCTGGAGACCACAACGGACATCATGACCTTCTTGTGCTGCAGGGTAACACCGTACAGAGCAGGCTCGGTGATGCCGAACAGGCCGGAGATGCCAGCGGAGATCGCGGTAGCGCGCAGGTTCTCGTCCTTGGTCTTCAGAGCAACACCCAGGCAGGCACCGCCCTCGGAAATGTTGTGTGCCAGAGAAGCAGGCATGTACAGCATTTCAAAGCCGGGGTCAGAAATAGAAGCAACTGCGTAGGGGACCAGAGCCTTGTGCATGCCCATGGAGATCATGAAGGGCAGCACGGCAGCCAGCAGAGCAACGGCCAGCCAGCCCAGCGTGTTGTACAGAGCCAGGATCACAGTGGTCAGCAGGGCACCGATGTTGTAGCCCAGAGGTCCGAGGACGACCAGTGCCACAGGGAAGCCGATGCCAAAGCACAGCATGGGCACAAAGAACACGCGGATGGCCTTGGGGCACCACTTGTTGGCCCACTTTTCAATAAAGGACATGAAAATGACGGTCAGGATGGCCGGGAATACCTGTCCGCCATAAGCGATGTTCTGCAGCTTGATGCCGAGGAAGTAAGCACCGCCCTCGGTAGCCAGCAGAGCGGAAACGCTGGGGTGGATCATGGCAGCAGCCAGAGCCACAGACACCAGCTTGTTGCAGTTGAACTTGGTTGCAGTGGTGAAGGCGACCATGACGGGCAGATAGTACAGAGCTGCATCTGCCACGCCGACGAACACCTTATAGGCGATATCTCCGCTGCTCATCAGGCCCAGAGTGCTCAGCAGCACCATCAGAGCCTTCAGAACGCCTGCACCTGCAATGGCGGGGACCAGCGGCTGGAAGATGCCGACCATGTAGTCCAGAATAATGTCGCCGATCTCTTTTTTGCCCTTGGGGGCAGCGGGAGCTGCAGCCTGACCTGCGTTGAAGGTGCCCAGCTTGAGCAGCTCATCGTACACTTCGATGACATCGTTGCCGATGACCACCTGACACTGCGGGCCGCTGGAAATAACGCCCATAACACCGGCAGTCTTTTTCAGGGCTGCAGCATCCACCTTGGAGGTGTCTGCCAGAGTGAAGCGCAGGCGGGTGGAGCAGTGCTCGACCTGCACAACGTTCTTCTCGCCGCCAACCAGACGCAGCACGTCGGAGGCAGTCTGCTTGTAGTTCTTCATTTTGTTCTCCTTTATCTTGTGTGTGGTGGCATTTCCCTGCCGCCCGGCCGAAGCGGACAAAAGAAAAAAGACCCAACAGAATGACCCCGTGTACAATTTCTCCCGGAATCATAGTATCTGGCTACAATTCACCCAAAAGAAAAGGTATTCGTCATTCCATCAGATCCTGCCTGCATTACCAGTAACATGTCCAACTGGATATTGTGGTATTAGTATATCAATCCTCTTTTCGTTTTTCAATATGACTTTTTCACAAAATAACTCTTAAAAAATTATGAAGTTCGTATATTCATTTGTTTTTTCACATAGCTGTCGGTGTGTGCTCGTGTACTCCTTTCACCGCCTGCACTGATGCCGGCCGCACATCTTGCGCACCGCGCCGCCGCTTGTTATAATAAGTGTAACGATCTGTTTATTACTTTTTACATACAGGAGGTACAATCCATGCGCATTGCTTACGAGACGATGCTGGCCGAATTTGAGCGGGTCCTGACCAAATACGGTTTCAGCCCAAAGCGTGCCCACGAAGCAGCCGAGATCTTTGCCCAGAACAGTCTGGCCGGCGTGTTCAGCCACGGGTTGAACCGCTTCCCCCGCGTGGTGGAATACCTGCGCAAGGGCGAGATTGATCCCGCCGCTGAGGCCGAGTGCATTGCCAGCTTTGGTGCCATGGAGCGCTGGGATGGCAAGCGCGGCTTTGGCCCTCTGAACGCCAAGCACGCCATGGACCGTGCCGTAGAGCTGGCACATCAGTTCGGTATTGGCATGGTGGCGCTGGGCAACAACAACCACTGGATGCGCGGCGGCACCTACGGCTGGCAGGCCGCAGACGCGGGCTGCATCGGCATCTGCTGGTCCAACACCTGCCCCAACATGCCTGCATGGGGCGCAAAGGACAACCACATCGGCAACAACCCGCTCATTCTGGCCGTGCCGCGCTCGAACGGGGAGCACATCATGGTGGATTGTGCCCTGAGCCAGTTCAGCTACGGCAAGCTGGAAACGATGCGTCTGGCCGGCAAACAGCTGCCTGTGGTAGGCGGCTACGATGCAGACGGCAGCCTGACCACCGACCCCGCTGCCATTGAAGAGACCCGCCGCATGATCCCCATTGGCTACTGGAAGGGCAGCGGTCTTTCCATCCTGCTGGATATGATCGGTACTATCCTGACGGGCGCAAACTCGGTGGCAACGATCGGCACCTTTGGCGATGAAGTGGGCCTGACCCAGATCATGATCGCCATTGATCCTGCAAAGTTCCAGTCCGCCGACCTCACCGATGCCGTCATTGATGCCATTGCCGCCGATGTGGCATCCAGTGAGCCTGCAGAGCCGGGCCGTGAGGTGCGCTGCCCCGGCATGGGTGAGCACCGCAGCCGCAAGGAAAACATGGAGCTTGGCATCCCGGCAGCCGAGGAAAAGTGGGCCGAAGTGCTGGCGATGTGATGCAATGTTAAAAGGGGTGTCTCTTCGGCAGACAGAGAGACACCCCTTTTCTTTTATCTGTGGTTTTCCGCAAATATCCGGCCCAGCTGGGACAAGATATCATGCGGCAGCATTCCGTACTCGCCAAGCGCAGCAGCGGCACGGTCGGCAGCGGCACCGTGCAGATACACCGCGCAGGCCGCAGCTTCGTATGCAGGCAGGCCGCAGGCCAGCAGGGCCGCCGTCATACCGGCCAGTACATCTCCGCTGCCGCCCCGGGCAAGGCCTGGGTTTCCGGTAGGGTTTGTGCACACGCGGCCATCCGGTGCAGCCACCACGGTACGGCAGCCCTTGAGTACCACCACAGCGTTCCATTTTTCTGCATACTGGCAGGCAGTATTTTCACGGTCCGCATTGATCTGCGCCACCGAAAGCCCGGTGAGCCGGGCCATCTCGCCGGGGTGCGGGGTCACGATCAGCTCTCCCGCCGGGTGCGGCAGCGTTTTGCCCTCGGCCAGCAGCTGCGCGGCGGCGTTCAGGCCGTCCGCATCCAGCACCGCGCTGCCTGCAAAGCCGGGCAGCAGCTTCTGCACCAGCGTGCGTGTTTCGGCCGCGCGGCCTGTGCTCTGGGCTGTACCGCCAAGGCCCGGGCCCAGCAGCAGCACCGTCGCCTTCTGGCGCTGGAGCTGTGGAATGCTCTCCGGTGAGATGCCGCCTTCGGCCCCCACCACGCAGGGACACAGGCAGCATTCCGGCAGGCGGGCCACCGCAGCTGCCAATACCGGCTCCACGCTGGCCAGCGTTACAATGCCCGCACCGGTGCGCAGCGCACCCTCGGCAGCCAGCAGGGCCGCACCTCGGTAATATGCGCTGCCTGCCACAGCCAATACGGTGCCAAAGCTGCCCTTGTGGCTGTCGCGCGGGCGCGGCGGGATGTTGTGCCAGACAAATTCGGATGTGATCTCGGTTGACATTTTATGCTTCCCCCTGCACCAGTTTGCGGATCTGCTTTTCCACATTCTGCACTTCCTCATGGAACATGCGGGCGGAGACACGCAGCGCGCCGTGGCCCAGAATGATGATCTGCTCCATGCCGTCGGAAGTAGCCACACGCACCCGCCGCCCCTTGCCGATCTCATGAGTAACGTGCTCGATGAACATATCTGCGGTTTCGGCTTCCTTGGTGTAGACCACATGGATATTGTGGTACTGCTCAATGCTGCCGGGGCTGCCCGGCACACGATAGGCATCGAATACAAGAATAAGATTGCACTTCTGGTAGCCCTGATAGTTGCACAGAATATCCATCAGCTTGTGGCGGGCCGCTTCCAGACTGTCCTTTGCAAGGGCGTTCAGCTCATCCCACGCAAAGATGATATTGTAGCCGTCCACCAGCAGATATTCGGGCAGGATTTCCCACTGCTGGGCATCAAAATCCGGGCGTTCCCGCTTTTGCACCGGGCGGAATGCCGCCAGCGGGTCCCGTTTGATGGGGCCATAGGTGCGCTCGAAGATTTTGAGCAGCTCGGCATCCTCTTCCAGTGTTGCGCGGTAAGCCGCTGTCCGGCGCTGGGGCACGGCCTGCGTCTCCTGCTCCGGGCTTTTGCTTTTTCCCCAGCCGCTGTCCACATGCATGTGGCTGCGCACCTGATCCCAAGGCACCACAAAGCCCGCGCCATGGGCACAGAACACCGAATCTGCCGGGTTGTCAAGGTCGTGCTCCGGCTCGTAGCCCACAGCTTCAATGATCTCCGCCGCATTGTGGCAGGGCCGGTAGCCGTCCAGCGTCAGGGTCAGGTGTCCCCGGCCCCGGGTATAGCCCACCACCTCCATGGGGTAGCTGCGCATGGTGGCCACCGGTGCAAAACCGGTGAGCACAGCAGCCTCTTCCCCGCTCTCTGGCGGGTCAAAGCTGCCCTCCATGCGCTGGATATCGGTCATGGCACGGCCAAGGTTTTCCACCGGCACTTCCAGCCGAAAGGCATACCATGGCTCCAGCAGCTGGCTTTTGGCCAGCATCAGGCCCTGCCGCACCGCGCGATAGGTGGCCTGCCGGAAATCTCCGCCCTCCGTGTGTTTAAGATGGGCGCGGCCCGCAATGAGGGTGATCTTCACGTCCGTCAGCGGCGCACCGGTCAGCACGCCAAGGTGCTGCTTTTCTTCCAGATGGGTCAGCACAAGGCGCTGCCAGTTCTTGTCCAGCACTTCTTCCCGGCAGTCGGCGGCAAACTGCATCCCGCTGCCGCGGGGCAGAGGCTCCAGCTTGACATGCACCTCTGCATAATGGCGCAGCGGCTCGTAGTGGCCCACGCCCTCCATAGGCTCCGTGATGGTCTCCTTGTACAGAATGCCGCCGGGGCCGAACTCCACGTTCAGGCCAAAGCGCTCTGCCAGCAAACTGCGCAGCACTTCCAGCTGCACCTCGCCCATGAGCTGCACATGGATCTCGCCCAAAGTCTCGTTCCATACCACATGGAGCTGCGGCTCCTCTTCTTCCAGCCGGTGCAGCTTGCCCAGTGCCGCGTGCACATCAGCCCCCTCCGGCAGCAGCACCTGATAGCTCAGCACCGGTTCCAGCACCGGCACATCGCTGTCGCGTTCCGCGCCAAGGCCCTCGCCCGGGCGCGCCTTGGTCAGGCCGGTGACGGCGCACACCTGCCCCGGGCCGATGGCTTCCGCCAGCGTATACTTTACGCCGGAGTACAGCCGCAGCTGGTTTGCCTTTTCCTCCCACGGCTCACCATCTGCTTCGCCGGAGAGCTGGGCCTTTACCTTCAGTTCGCCGCCAGTCACGCGCAGCCATGTCAGGCGCGTGCCCTGCTCATCCTGCGACACCTTAAACACCTTGGCACCAAAGGCATCCAGCGCGGGAGCCGGACGGGTATAGCGGTCAATCCCGTCCAGCAGAGCGTCCACGCTTTCCAGTGCATCGTTTTCGGTACGCCGCAGCGCCGAACCGAACCAGCACGGGAACACATGCCGGCGTGCAACGGCCGGGATGATGTCCGCATCGGTCAACTGCCCGGCATCCAACATCCGGTCCATCAGGTTTTCGTCACACAGGGCCAGTGCTTCGTCCCGGTCGGCCTGCGGCACATCAAAGGCCACAAAACCCTCGCCCAGACGGTGGTTCAGCTGGGCGAGCAGCTCTTCCCTGCTCTTGCCGGGCAGATCCATCTTGTTCACGAACACAAAGGTGGGCACATGGTAGCGCCGCAGCAGCCGCCAGAGCGTCTCGGTGTGGCTCTGCACACCGTCGGTGCCGCTTACCACCAGCACAGCATAGTCCAGCACCTGCAGGGTGCGCTCTGTCTCGGTAGAAAAATCCACATGGCCGGGGGTGTCCAGCAATGTGATATCCGTATTGCCCGCCGTCAACAGGGCCTGCTTAGAAAAGATGGTGATGCCGCGCGCTTTTTCAAGCGTGTCGGTATCCAGAAAGGCATCCTTGTGATCCACACGGCCCAGCTTGCGGATCGCGCCGGAGCGGTAGAGCATGGCTTCCGAAAGGGTGGTCTTGCCGGAGTCCACATGGGCAAGGATGCCCAGAACGATTTGTTTATGCGTTGTTTCCATCCGCTTCTCCTACAATCAAAAATTCATTTTTATTGTAGCACGGATGGGGAAAAAGAAAAGTTTTTGATTTAGAATGGGGTCGAAACCCAAAAACGCAATTTATCTTATCGGCTTTTCGCGTGAAAAAACAGCTCTGGAAAATCCGCAGATTTTCCAGAGCTGTAAATATAAGAATAACAATTCCGCTATTCATAGCCAAAGCGAACGCGTCGGCCATTTTAACGGTCAATTACTCCACAATGATGCTCTTGCCGGTCATTTCAGCAGGCACGGGCAGACCGATATACGGCAGCATGGTGGGTGCGATGTCGGCAAGGCAGCCGCCCTCACGCAGCTTCACATCGCCGCAGCCAACAGCCACAAAGGGCACCACGTTGGTGGTGTGTGCGGTGAAGGGGGTGCCGTCCGGGTTCATCATCTTCTCGGCGTTGCCGTGGTCGGCGGTGATGAAGGCGCAGCCGCCGGCCTTCAGCACAGCGGACACCACCTGATCCACAGCGGTATCTACAGCCTCAACGGCCTTGACCGCAGCATCGAACACGCCGGTGTGGCCGACCATATCGCAGTTTGCGAAGTTCAGGATCACCACATCGTACTTGCCGCTCTCGATGCGCTTGACGCACTCGGCAGCAACCTCGGGGGCGCTCATCTCGGGCTTCAGGTCATAGGTGGCGACCTTCGGGCTGGGGATCACGCAGCGGTCCTCGCCCTCGTAGGGAGCCTCCACGCCGCCGTTGAAGAAGAAGGTGACATGAGCGTACTTCTCGGTCTCGGCAATGCGCAGCTGAGTCTTGCCATTCTCGGACAGGTACTGGCCCAGAACGTTCTTCAGCTCCACAGGCGGATAGGCGACCTCGCAGTTGGGCATGGTGGCATCATATTCGGCCATGCAGACATAGTTCACCTGCTTGCGGCCGCCGCGGCGCTCAAAGCCGGTGAAAGCATCGTCGCAGAAGATACGGGTCATCTGGCGGGCACGGTCGGGGCGGAAGTTCATGAAGATGACGGTGTCGCCATCCTGCACGCGGCCGCCCTCACAGGTGACGCAGGGCAGAACGAACTCATCGGTCTTGTCTGCTGCATAGGAAGCCTCGATGGCCTCGGCAGCGTTGGCGGCATGATTACCCTCGCCGTAGACAAAGGCAGCATATGCCTTCTCTTCACGATCCCAGTTGTTATCGCGGTCCATGGCGTAGTAACGGCCGGAGACGCTGGCGATCTTGCCGATGCCCAGCTCGTCCAGCTTGGCCTGCAGATCGGCCAGGAAGCCCTTGCCGGAGTGCGGGTCGGTATCGCGGCCATCGGTGATGCAGTGCAGGTAAATGTTCTTTGCACCCAGATGTTTTGCCATTTCCAGCACGCCGAACCAGTGGTCTGCGTGGCTGTGCACACCGCCGGTGCCCACCAGACCCATCAGATGGATGGCCTTGCCGGCATCGATGGCAGCCTTCATGTTCTTGACCAGAACCGGGTTCTGGAGCATCTCGCCGTCCTTGATGGACTTGGTGATGAGGGTGAGCTGCTGGTACACGATGCGGCCAGCGCCCATGTTGGTGTGGCCAACCTCAGAGTTGCCCATCTGGCCCTCGGGCAGACCGACGGCCATGCCGGAAGCGTTGATGGTGGTCATGGGATATTTTGCCATCAGAGCATCGAGGTGGGGTTTCTTTGCGGCAACCACAGCGTTGCCGAAGGTCTCCTCCGGCACCCAGCCGAAGCCATCCATGATGCACAGAAGAACAGGTTTCTTTGCCATAAAATTGAATCTCCTTTGAATTTAACAAATCAGCGCCCGGCACAGCGCTGGAAATGCGGCGCAGCCGGGCGCTGAAACAGCTGATTTAAACCGTCGATCAGCCCTTGGTGGCTGCGTTGACGATCACTGCAAAGTCGGGAGCCTTCAGGGATGCGCCGCCGATCAGGCCGCCGTCCACATCCTTTTTGCTCAGCAGCTCCTCGCAGTTCTTGGCGTTCATACTGCCGCCGTACTGGACAGTGGTAGCCTCGGCAACTGCCTCGCCGTACACCTCGCCGATCACCTTGCGGATCTGGCCGCAGACTTCCTCAGCCTGATCGGCGGTAGCGGTCTTGCCGGTGCCGATGGCCCAGATGGGCTCGTAAGCGATCACAACATTTGCCATCTGCTCAGCGGTCACATCACGCAGAGCGATCTTGGTCTGCATACGCACCAGCTCTTCGGTCACGCCCTCTTCGCGCTGCTGCAGGCTCTCGCCCACGCAGATGATGACCTTCAGACCGGCGTTCAGAGCAGCCAGAGCCCGCTTGTTCACGGTCTGGTCGGTCTCGGCGAAGTACTGGCGGCGCTCAGAGTGGCCCACAATGACGTACTCCACGCCCAGATCTACCAGCATGTCAGCGCTGATCTCGCCGGTAAAAGCGCCGGACTTCTCGAAGTGGACATTCTCAGCACCCACATGGATGTTGGTGCCCTTGGTCTTTTCCACAGCGGTGACCAGATCGGTATACGGGGTGCAGATGACTACCTCGCAGCCTGCGTCCTGCACGGCGGGGACCAGCTCGTCCACCAGAACAGCAGCCTCGGAGGCAGTCTTGTTCATCTTCCAGTTGCCTGCAATGATAGCCTTACGCTTTGCCTTATCCATGATACTCTATCTCCTTTATTTACCTTCTATCGTGCAGAAAGCTCTGCACAAACAAAAAGATGCGGCGGCGCTAAAGCCGCCGCACCCATTATGATGCCGGGATCAGATTATGCGTTCTGAATGACTGCGATGCCGGGCAGCTCCTTGCCCTCCAGATACTCCAGAGAAGCGCCGCCGCCGGTGGAGATGTGGGTCATCTTGTCGCCCAGACCCATCTGCTGCACAGCTGCTGCGCTGTCGCCGCCGCCGATCACGGTGGTAGCGTCGCTCTCAGCCATAGCCTTTGCAACTGCCAGAGTGCCAGCTGCCAGAGTGGGGTTCTCGAACACGCCCATGGGGCCGTTCCACACAACGGTCTTGGATGCCTTGACAGCATCGGCAAACAGCTTCATGGTCTCGGGGCCGATGTCGCAGCCT
Source organism: Faecalibacterium taiwanense (assembly GCF_036632915.2). Lineage (NCBI taxonomy): Bacteria > Bacillati > Bacillota > Clostridia > Eubacteriales > Oscillospiraceae > Faecalibacterium > Faecalibacterium taiwanense. Next base: position 2,050,180 of record NZ_CP155552.1, read on the forward strand.
TCCATGTCAGCCGGGATCGCGGTGACGGGAACAACAGTGGTCTCAACCGGAGCGTCGATGGGATCGGGGAAGTCCTTGATGCAGACAGCATCAACGGGCAGCAGCAGCTTCACGCCCTTCTCCTGAGCCTTGGCCATCATCTCCTTGCAGTAATCCAGCTTGGAATCGTCGCACAGGCTCTTGCCGACCTCGTAGCCCTGAGCCTTGACGAAGGTGTAAGCCATGCCGCCGCCGATGATCAGGGTATCGACCTTCTCCAGCAGGTTGGAGATAACATTCAGCTTGTCTGCGACCTTTGCGCCGCCCAGAATAGCGGTGAAGGGACGAACGGGATCGTTCACAGCGTTGCCCAGATACTTGATCTCCTTCTCCATCAGGTAGCCGACAGCGGTATCCTTGATGAAGTCGGTGACACCTGCAGTGGAGCAGTGTGCACGGTGGCAGCTGCCGAATGCATCGTCAACATATGCATCAGCCAGAGAAGCCAGCTCTTCGCTGAACTCAGGCATGTTCTTGGTCTCTTCCTTGCGGAAACGGGTGTTCTGCAGCAGAACGACATCGCCGTTGTTCATGGCAGCAACAGCAGCCTTTGCGTTCTCGCCCACAACGTTGTCGTCGTCAGCAAACACAACGGTCTTGCCCAGCTTTGCGCTCAGAGCCACAGCAACGGGTGCCAGGCTGAACTTTGCCTCGGGGCCGTTCTTGGGCTTGCCCAGATGGCTGCACAGGATGACCTTTGCGCCATCGTTGACCAGCTTCTGGATGGTGGGCAGAGCTGCATTGATGCGGTTCTCGTTGGTGATCACACCGTCCTTCATCGGGACGTTGAAATCGCAACGGACAAGCACCTTCTTGCCGCAGTAGTTCTGATCGTCGATCGTCTTCTTACCTAAACCCATGGTAATAAACTCCTCTCAAGTTTTAATTTCTGAACTAGAGTTTCGCTCGCATTCGGGGGATCTTGCCCCGTTACTCTACTATTATAAACAAAAACCGTGCACATTGCAAGGTAGCAAGATAGATAATAGTTTAACAAACATTTGCCGCTGATGCACGGAAATGTGTGTATTTTGACCGAAAGCCGCAGCCTTACCGTGTTTTCCGGCAGAACATTCCGCAAATGCGGTCATACATTCCCCATATGAACTTCTGGTTCCGCTGATCCCGCTCAAAAATTGCTTCCACACCAGCATAGCCGCTCGCCTTATACTTCCTGAAAATATTCTGCTTTCAGAGGATTATTCGACACTTCTTTTTCAAAGAATTCTTTGAAGCCTTCCTCCAATACATCCAGAAAATCCGGAGTCACCCCCCCACATATTCATGGATATCAGATAATTTTTCTGTGACCCAGCAGGTCACTTGTTCCTTGAAATGTGACCTACTGGGTCACATTTTGGCCTCAGAAGCCATCTCTGCTAAAGGGGAAAAAAGAAAATTCTGACTTCTATGTTGGCTGCTCTTTTCGTTCTTCTTGATTCGTTTTTTCATAGGCCAGATGTTCCTTATTGGAATCCACCATATATCCGGCACCTGTGAAGATGCCCGCAAGGAAAGCATGATAGAAGTCTTCCCGATAGTCATGGTAGCTTATGGTGCGCCGGAGCAGAGCATTCATTTCCTTGGTAATGCCTTCGCTGTCACCATTCCAGACTGCATCAAACAAAGCATTTCGATTCCACTTCTTCGTACTGTCATCGAACCATTGATGATTTGTTGATCCCAGTTATATTTCTCGCAGATAAAGTCAGCTGCCTGATTCTTCATTTTCATAACCATTTCAGGATGGTCACAAGCCTCTTGCAGTTTTTCTCGCAAGTCCTCTACATCTGACTTTTTGAAAATCAATGCCTTATCTTCCACAACCTCTGCGCATTCCGGAATATCGGAAACCAGACAGCAATTGCCGTAGCTCATTGCCTCCAGTAGACTTAATGGCATTCCTTCCAGATCAGACGGCAGCGTGTAAATGTAAGCATTGCTGTATAGTTCATCCAACATTGCTCCCTGCACAAACCCGGTAAATAGAATCCGATCGTCACCCTTCGCCAGTTCTTTCAATTCCTCCATAAAGGAATCCGTATCGCTGGAGCCACCTGCAATGACCAGTTTTTTCTGTCTTAACATTCTTGAATGCCTCAACCAGATATCGAATCCCCTTCTCCGGCACCAGACGCCCGAGGAACAATATGTAGGAATCTTTTTCCAGTCCAAAATGATCTGTGATCAGCTTTGCTTCCCGAATCTGCGGCCTATTCACGCCATTAGGGATAAAGTGTGTTTCTCTTCCATAAGTTTCCTTAAAATAGTCCTGCACTCCTTTGCTCAGAACAATGACCTCGTCCGCATATTTCGCAGCATTTTTTTCACCCTGCCGGATAAATTTTGATCCAACGCCAAATTTCCATTTTTCGCGGGCCCAGTCCAAACCGTGAATAGTGCAGATTACACGCTTGCCAAAAAGTTTTGGTATCCAACAGAAAAAGGCAGGACCTTCTGCATGGATATGCACCACATCGTATTTTCCAAATGCACTATAAAGTGCCGCAAATGCGGAGGAGCTGACTGCAGCAAGTCCGCGTCGTTCAATGGTCGGAACAAACTTCTGACGGATTCCCTCGTACTCCGTTTTACCAGCATCGTCATATTCTGCACCACTCACATGATGGCCTGCTCTGTTGTAGCAGGTCACGTCACAACCATTCTGTACCATTCGGGTGCAGAGCTCTTTGACAACGATTTCTACTCCGCCTTCTCTCGATAATCGCTTCTGTCCGAACATCGCAATCGCAAGTTTCTTACTCATAAATCTTTCCCACAATCCCACTCAATTTCTTCATCAATATCTCGGTCAACACAAAGAGCGGATAGGCTCGTGCACCTGTCCGCTGGCTGTCACCCCACCCTCATGGTCGAGATTTCTTCCTGTGCGGCATTTCTGCCGCTCAGAAAGATCATTCGTTCATTCTTCGGGTAAGAAAATATGAACTTCGGGTCGCGGAGCCTTTCGTTCTCTGCCGTACCCTTGTCCCTATTATGACAGCCGCGTATTATATCTCTAGCCCCGCGCCGTTCAATGGTCGGAACAGACTTCTGACGGATTCCCTCGTACTCCGTTTTACCAGCATCGTCATATTCCGCACCGCTCACATGATGGCCTGCTCTGTTGTAGCATGTCACCTGACAGCCCTGCTGCGCCATCCGTGTGCACAGCTCTTTTACCACGATCTCCACGCCGCCCTCTCTCGACCACCTTTTGTGGCCAAAAACAGCAAGCCTCAATTTCTCTTTCATTTTCCCTTTCCTGTCGCTTTCCCCATTTAGGGATCTCATCCCCATACCGTGCCAAACTCCGGCCCGGTTTCCTTTACATCAGAAAAAGCCCGGACGCATTTACGCCCAGGTTTTTGACTGATTTACGCCGCAATTCATTGACATTTTATTTCCAGAATCATCAATATCAATTTCGTAAATGTATTTATTGACACTAAAAATATTTTACCATTTTTTCCTCTGGGGTACAATACTTTGCAGCTGTATCATTGCCTGCATCATGGCTAAGATTTCCGTACTTTATTCCGTCTTTTTGTTGCAACCTATTCATTTTAGAAAGGAACTCGTTCCATTGCTTTTTTGTAGCAAAAAAACACCCTTCTTCTCACGGAAACCCGCAAAAGGAAGGGTGTTGAACTCGTTATCCTGTTGTCGTACCAATCACAGCATGTTCGTATCAGCAAAGCCAATACTAGTTGTCCTTCAGCACGGCATCTCAAGCACTTTTGAGCGTAGAGCTGTGATTAGCAGTTCTCAGCGAAGTACTTAATGGTACGGACCATCTGAGAGGTGTAGGAGTTCTCGTTGTCGTACCAAGACACGACCTGAACCTGATAGGTGTCGTCGTCGATCTTAGCGACCATGGTCTGGGTAGCATCGAACAGAGAGCCGTAACGCATGCCGATGACATCGGAAGAAACGATCTGATCCTCGTTGTAGCCGAAGGACTCAGAAGTAGCAGCCTTCATAGCAGCATTGATGGACTCCTTGGTGACGTCCTTGCCCTTGACGACAGCAACCAGAATGGTGGTAGAACCGGTGGGAACAGGCACACGCTGAGCAGAACCGATCAGCTTGCCGTTCAGCTCGGGGATGACCAGGCCGATAGCCTTAGCAGCGCCGGTGGTGTTGGGAACGATGTTCTGTGCGCCAGCACGAGCACGGCGCAGATCGCCCTTGCGCTGAGGACCATCCAGGATCATCTGGTCGCCGGTGTAAGCATGAACAGTGGTCATGATGCCGGAGACGATGGGGTAGGTCTTGTTCAGGGTGTTAGCCATGGGAGCCAGGCAGTTGGTGGTGCAGGAAGCAGCAGAAATGACCTGATCCTCAGCGGTCAGGGTCTTCTCGTTGACGGAGAAGACAATGGTCTTCAGATCGTTGCCTGCGGGAGCAGAGATAACGACCTTCTTTGCGCCAGCCTGAATGTGAGCCATGCTCTTCTCCTTGCTGGTGTAGAAGCCGGTGCACTCCAGAACGACATCAACGTTCAGTTCGCCCCAGGGAGCGTCCTTTGCGTCCTTAACAGCGTAGATCTTGATCTCCTTGCCGTCAACAATGATGGAGTCCTCGGTAGCCTCGACGGTGTGCTTGCCCTCGCCGATCTTGCCGCAGAAAGAACCCTGAGCAGTATCGTACTTCAGCAGGTGAGCCAGCATCTTGGGGCTGGTCAGGTCGTTGATTGCGACGACCTCGTAACCCTCAGCATCAAACATCTGACGGAAAGCCAGACGACCAATACGACCGAAACCATTGATAGCAACTCTAACAGCCATGTTAATAGTACCTCCTAATTATTTTACCCATAATCGGATAAATCACGGTATCTTTATTTTAGACCAAAACGCAGAAAGTTTCAAGTGTCTGCCAAAAAATTAACAAGACATTCACTGCATTTTTTGCTTTTGTACGATTTTAATTCCTTTCATTCCCTGCTTTTCGGCAATTGCGCCAACAGAGTGCCAACATTTTTGTCAGCTCTCCCCGTTCAAGCAGGCTGCAACGCACGCTCCGCCAATGCCGCCCACGCAGCAAAGGCCCAGTCCGGCAAAGATCTCCGGCCAGACAGCCGGTGCGGCCCAGCTCAGGCCGCTCATCAAAACCAGTACATAGGGCAGCTGCCAGCACAGGCAAAGTGCAAATGCGGCAAGCCCGGCTGCGCACAGTGTTTTGCCATTGCCCGGCTGCGGGACATGCAGTGCCCGGGCCAGCGCTGCCAAAAACACCAGTGCCGCAAGCGCCTGCCACACCGCCGCTGTAGGGATCACGCGGTGCCAGCTGGAGCTGTTCTCCATAAAGCGCAGCAGCACGTTCCAGTAGAACAGCAGACTGCCCGCCACGGCCAGATACAGCCCACCAAAGGGCTTTTTCCACTCGTTGGGGCTGAGCCAGCAGCGGCCCATGGTGCTGAGCCACGCGGAGCACAGGCATTCCAGAATGCACCGCACAAAGCCGCCCAGACCGGAAGCTGCGCCCAGCGCGATCTGTGCACCCGCTGCGGCCAGAAAACATACTGCACCGACAAAAGCCAGAATACCGGCCAGCGGCCTGCGGCTACGCACCGCTTCCGAGTGGGAAGGCTGTGTACGGCCCACAAGCACTGCAGCCAGCACCACGATACCCAGTGCCAGATAGCGCCACCACACCGAGCCGACCACGCACAGACCGGTGACGGCATCGGTGCCAAAGGCAAGGTCTGCCGCGCGCAGCACGCCCAGCAGAATGCTCAGGATAAAAACGAACAAAACAGAAGGATTCATCAGCGTTCCTCGATCGGCTTATATTTCTGGCGCACGCCCAGATACTTGTAAGCGGGACGAATGATACGGTTGGCGAATACCACCTCTTCCACGCGGTGTGCACACCAGCCGGGCACACGGGCAATGGCGAACAGCGGGGTGTAGATATCCTCAGAGATGCCCAGCATGTTGTAGATCAGGCCGCTGAACAGGTCCACGTTGGCGCACACCGGCTTGGTGCTGCCCTTTTCCTCGGCAAAGATGCCGGGGGCCAGCCGTTCGATGCTGCACAGCATATTATACTCTTCCTCAAAGCCTTTGTCGTAGGCCAGATGGCGGGCGCGCTGCTTCAGGACCACCTCACGAGGGTCGCTGATGGTGTACACCGCGTGGCCCATGCCGTAGATCAGGCCGGAGCCATCGCCCGCCTGCTTGCGCAGGATGCGGCGCAGATACTCGCGCACCTCATCGTCGTCCTCGGGGTTTTCCACATGCTTGAGGATATCCTTCAGCTGACGGTTCACCATCAGGTTGGCACCGCCGTGCTTGGGGCCCTTCAGTGCACCGATGGCCGCCGCGATTGCGGAGTAGGTATCGGTGCCGGAGGAGGACAACACACGGGTGGTAAAGGTGGAGCAGTTGCCGCCGCCGTGGTCGGCGTGCACCAGCAGGCACATATCCAGCAGCTTTGCTTCCTCGTGGGTGAACTTCTGGTCCGGACGGTAGGTGCTGAGGATGTGCTCTGCCGTGCTCTGGCCGGGCTTGGGCAGGTGGAAGAACATGCTCTGCTTATCGTAGTAGCGGCGCTTCATCTGGTAAGCGTTCACCATCATGGTGGGCATGCTGGCGATCAGATTGATGCTCTGGCTCAGGATGTTCTCCAGACTCAGATCCTCGGCGTGCTCATCATAAGAGTAAAGGCCCAGCACGCAGCGCTGCAGCTTATTCATGATATTGGGCGAGGGGGCGTTCATGGTGTCCATGAAGCCTTCCGGCAGGGCGCGGTGCTCTGCCAGGATCTCACAGAAATCGTCCAGCTGCTCCTGGTTGGGCAGACTGCCGAACAGCAGCAGCCAGATCACCTCTTCAAACACAAAGCGGTCATTGCGGTAGGCCTCGTCCACGATCTCGTTGATGTTCACACCGCGGTAGATCAGCTTGCCAGGAGTGGGGATCACATGGCCTTCCTGATCCTTTTTATAGCCCACAACGTCGCAGACGTTGGTCAGGCCGGCCAACACACCGGTGCCATCCGGGTTGCGCAGGCCGCGCTTGACCCCCAGACGTTCGCTCGTCTCCGGATCGATGTAGTTGTTGGCAACATATTCCTCACACAAAGTCCGCATCGTGTTCGGGTCCAGCGTTGCCACCTCCGAATGTGCAAAATTCATAAGGGGAATTCTCCTTTCATCCTATTTATATACTTTCCCGCCCACCCTCAATGATGGGTATAATTCTATATTATCGCTTTTGACGAGTAAATTCAAGCATTAACTGCACCGTTCAGCGCTCAAAAAGTCGGTTTGGTGCTTTTTTGCGCTTGCACCACAAAAGGCTTTTTCCCTGTTTCGCATCTTTTTTCAGGGTATATCCGGTATTCTGATTAAAAAAACACCGCTGTCGGAGGGTTTGGGACTATGAAAAAGTTTTTTCTGCCAATCTTTGCGGTCCTGCTGGTGCTGGGCAGCATTCTGCCGCTGGCTGCCTACCGGGTCACACGCGCCGTGCTCAGCGGGGCAGAGCCCGCATCTTCTGCCGTGTCTTCGCCTGCAGCATCTGCGCAGCCGCCAAGTGCCGTGCCTTCTGCGGATGCCGAGACCTTTCTGGTGGAGGATCAGGCCACCGGACAGGTGCTGGAGCTTTCCCGTCAGGAATACGTTCTGGGTGCTGTCGCCGCCGAGATGCCGGTGAGCTGGCCGGACGAAGCGCTCAAGGCACAGGCCGTTGCCGCCCACAGCTATGCGCTCTACTGCCGGGACCACACCACCCTGCAAAGCGGCGCTTGGCTCACTGCCGACCCAGCCCGGCGGCAGGGCTGCCTGACCGAGCCGGTGCTGCGCAGCTACTGGGGCACCGCCTACGAGCAGAATTATGCCCGCCTCTCCGCCCTTGTGGACGAGGTCTTGGATGAGATACTTTATTATGAGAATGCTCCTGCCTGCGCCAGCTACTTTGCCATTTCCAATGGGCAGACCGAGGCCAGTGAAAATGTATGGGGTTCCGCCCTGCCCTACCTCATTTCAGTGGACAGCAGCACCGACCGTTCCGCTGACAACTACGAATACACCATCACCTTTTCCGCAGAGCAGGTGCAGCAGGCCCTTGCAGGCCTTGGCATTTCTGCCGACCTCGCCGCGCCGGAGGGCTGGTTCGGCCCGGCAGCGCTGACCAGCGCCGGATACACAAAAACCGTCACGGTCTGCGGGCAGACCGTGACCGGCACGACCCTGCGCCGGGCGCTGGGCCTGCGCAGCACATGCTTTACGGTACAGTACCAGAGCGGGAATTTCAGCTTTACCACCCGGGGTTACGGCCACGGCGTGGGCCTGAGCCAGTGGGGCACAAAGGCCATGGCGGAGCAGGGCAAAAGCTATGCCGATATTCTGGCACACTACTACCCCGGCACACAGCTGCAAGGATGAAAAAGCGGCCCGCACCGCAAAGGCACAGACCGCATTTCTATTCACTCTTTTTCTTATACCCGCACCATATCCGGGGTGATTTCGGCCAGAGAATGCGCACCGCACATCTGCATGGTGTCGGCCAGCTCACCGGCCAGCTTATCAATGTAGCACTTCACGCCTTCCTCGCCGCCGCCATACACAGCCGTGACGAACGGGCGGCAGATCAGCACGCCGTCTGCACCCAGTGCCAGTGCTTTGAACACATCCACACCGGTGCGGATGCCGCCGTCCACCAGGATCTTCACGCCGGTGCCCTTGAGGGCTGCTGCGATCTCCGGCAGCACCTCGGCAGTGGCCGGGCACTGATCCAGCACGCGGCCGCCATGGTTGGACACCACGATAGCAGCCGCGCCGGCTTCCTTTGCCTTCAGTGCGCCCTTAACGGTCATAACGCCCTTGACGATGAAGGGGCGCTCGGCCAGCTTGACGATCTCGGCAAGCTCTGCCACGCTCTTGCTGCCTGCGGGCGGAGTCATGTTCTTCAGGAAGGGCAGACCGGCTGCATCCACATCCATGGCCACGGCAAAGCAGCCGCTGGCCTTGGCCTCGGCCATTTTTTCCTTAATGGTATCAATGTTCCAGGGCTTGATGGTGGGCACGCCGCAGCCGTTTGCTGCGCCAATGGCCTTGGTGGCCATCTCCATAACGGTGGGGTTGGTGCCGTCGCCGGTAAAGGCTGCGATGCCGTTCTCTGCGCAGGCGCGCACCAGCACATCATTATAGGTCATATCGGTATAGGCTTCGGAGTAGTGCAGGTTCACAGCACCCACCGGGCCTGCAAAGAACGGGTACTTGAAGCTCTTGCCAAACAGCTCAATATGGGTGTCCGGGGTGCCGCCCTCGCACAGGGTGTCCATGTTCACGCGGATCTCGGCCCACTTATTATAATTGCGGATGGCCGTATCGCCCACACCCTTGGCACCGGGGCCGGGGATCTGGTTTTTGCAGGCCACGCCGTTGCACACCGGGCAGGCCTTGCAGTATTTTCCGATGCACTCGCGCGCATTAGCCAGCACTTCAGGATAAGTCATAATAAAATATCCTCCTTTTATTCCTTTTCTGCAGGGCAAACTCTCTCCGCAGCACTCTTTACCCCCATCATAGCCCGGTTTTCAGCCGTCGTCAAGGGTTTTGCACGGTTTTCAGTGCAAAGTTCGGAGGCCAGAAACGCAGGCACGTGCTTTTTGAAAAAATACAATTTTTTTCAAAAAAATCCTTGACAAAAGTGCTTCTTTCAGGTATTATAGTGGAGCGCTGAGGGCCACGGCCCAAAACGCAAAACCGAATATGGAAAGATGGCTGAGTTGGTCTAAGGCGCACGACTGGAAATCGTGTAACGTGTCAAAAGCGTTCTGGGGTTCGAATCCCCATCTTTCCGCCAGAAATCCGAAACCTTACAGTTTCGGATTTTTTGTTTTTCCAGCGCTCCTCTGTTCCGCCTTGACTTTTGTCCGCTGTTCCGCTATGCTGAATAAAACATCTGAGGGAGGATTTTTTATGGCATCTTCCAAACGAAAAAAGCACGGCGCGGGCTATGTGATCCTGATCGCAGTGCTCATCCTTGTACTGCTTGCAGTCGTGGCCGCTGTAACCGGGTACAGTCTGGTAGCCCGCCGGGTGAAAGCGCTGCAGGCAGGCGCGGCCTTTACCTTTGATTATGAGATCACATCCACAGCCGATTCCCCTGCCCTTTACACCATCCTGCAAAAGACAGGCTCCACCAAGGGCACCGTCAACGGCCTGTATGCGCCGGACGCACTGCAGCTGAACATCTCGGCCCCGGATGCCGTTATCCCGGCAGGCCCGCTCACCCGGGTGTATATCAGCAGCAGCGAGACCTTATACGATGTCGGGCAGCTGTACAAAAATATCCGCTCTTCCATCACCGGCAGCTACCCGCTGGCGAGCCTTCTGCTGCCGGACTGGAGCCTTGGCAGTTATATCTCGCAGGCCCAGCTGGCAAGCCTGCTGGGTGTGGACACCACAGCCACCAGCCTGCAGGACATGACCGAGTTTGAGCTGCCGCAGAAAAAGCTGCAGCGCGTACAGCCGGAAAACGCAAAGGACGGCTACCTTTATTTTCAGCTGGATACCGGTGATGCCCGCGCCAATGCACCGGTACTTGTTATCGGGCTGGAAAAGAGCAGGTTCTTTGCGGATGCCATCCCGGTGCACATCCTGCTCACCATCCCGGAACACGGGGTCAGCATCCAGCTCACTGGCACCGTGAGTGCCCAGACCGTGGTGCTCACTGCGCCCACATCCCGCATGAAGGACGAAGACATCCAGACGCTGGTGCAGATCCGCGATACCATCCAGAGCGTGCTGCAGTTCGTGCAGACCGCTGCCAACAGCGTACAGAACGCGGGCTGATCTTTCCGCAAACATCAAAAGCCAGAAACGGCAGCAGTCGTTTCTGGCTTTTGTTCTGTCATTTTACCGGTCGAGGATGCGGCCATCGGTGGAGAAGGTGACTACATTCCACGGGATGAACTTGCCGCTGTTCTTCAGAGCAGTGATGGCAGCGTGCTCCAGCCCGCCGCAGCAGGGCACCTCCATGCGCAGCACCGTCACGCTCTTGATATCATTGCTGCGGATGATCTCGGTCAGCTTTTCGCTGTAATCCACAGCATCCAGCTTCGGGCAGCCGATGATGGTCACATGGCCCCTCATGAACTCCTCGTGGATATTGGCGTAGGCATAGGCGGTGCAGTCGGCGGCGATCAGCAGCTTGGCACCGTCAAAGTAGGGCGCGTTCACCGGCACCAGCTTGATCTGGCAAGGCCACTGTGCCAGCTGGGACTGCATGGGCACTGCGGCTGCGGCAGGTGCGGTCTGCTCACGGTGGAACTGTTTCATCATGCTGCCCGGGCAGCCATGGAACGCCGGTGCGGCGGGCTGTGCCTGCTGCTGGGCGGCAGCGGCCTTTTTCTGCTTGTTTTCCAGCACAGCCTGCTCGTCATAAGCGGCGGCTTCGCGCTCGGTAAAGGTGATGGCACCGGTGGGGCATCCGGGCAGGCAGTCGCCAAAGCCGTCGCAGTAGTCGTCCCGCATCAGCTTGGCCTTGCCGTTCACAAGGCCGATGGCACCCTCGTGGCAGGCGGTGACGCAGGCACCGCAGCCGTTGCATTTTTCTTCGTCTATATGAATGATTTTGCGGATCATGGAAAAATCCTCCTTGCTTTGATGTTCTGAGTATACTATAATCAGACCGTGCTTTCGGTTGTTATAACCACAGAAAGAGGATTTTTATGAAAAAGATCGCGTCGCCCCTGTTTCAGGATCTTTCAGAAGCCGAGCTGGATACCCTTGCCGCTGCCGGGCACCTGCGCACCCGGCAGTTTGCAAAGCACGAGGTCATCTTCCGCGCCGGAAGCTGCGTGCGGGAGATCGGCATTGTGCTGCGTGGTTCCGTGCACATTGAAAATCTGGATCTCTGGGGCACCAAAAGCATCCTGAGCAGCGTAGGTGCCGGGCAGGCCTTTGCCGAGACCTACGCCTTTTGCGGCGAGGCCTTGATGGTGGATGCTGTTGCGGCCGAACATTGCGAAATACTGTTCCTGCACACTGCCGCCCTTACCGATGCGCGGATCGAGCCAGCGCTGCAGGACAAGCTGCTGCGCCGCCTGCTGGCGGTGTCCATGCGCAAGAACCTCAGCCTTTCGCAGCGCATCTTCTGCACAACGCCCAAGACTGTGCGCGGACGGCTACTGACCTATTTTTCCGCACAGGCAGCACGCTGCGGCAGGATGGCGTTCGAGGTGCCCTTCAACCGCCAGCAGATGGCCGACTACCTCAATCTGGACCGCAGCGCCCTCTCCAAAGAGCTGTGCAAAATGCGGGACGAAGGTTTGCTGGAATTTGATAAAAACCGCTTTGTTTTAAAGCAGCTTCCAGAATAACCAAAAGCGCCCGCCGGGCAGGGCTGGACCTCCGGCGGGCGCTTTCATTTTAACAGGTCAACAGAACGAGATCAGACCGTCTCCTTCTTCTTGCGGGGTGCGCACTTGCGCTTGGGCTTCTCCGCAGCGGGCTTTTCCTCTGCAGGTGCTTCTGCCTTTGCAGGCTCTGCTTTTTCGGCAGCCTTGGCGGCGGTCTTACGGGCAGGCTTTGCGGGCTTTTCTGCCGGTGCTGCGGTCTCTGCCTTCCCCTCTTCTGCAGCTTCTGCCTTGGCGGCAGCCGCCTTTTTGGTGGTGCGGGGCTTGCGGGCCGCAGTCTTCTTGGCCGGTGCCTTTTCTGCAGCGGGTGCAGCTTCAGCGGCAGCCTCCACAGCAGGCGCCTCGGCCTTCTTTGCGGCACGCTTTGCGCGCTCCTTCACCTCGGCAATGGTCCACAGCTGGTCGTCTGCACCGGGCACCTCCTGCCAGATCTGCAGCACAGTGCCAACCGCAGCGCCCATGCCGACCGTATCCACGCACTTGCCGCCTGCCCAGGAAGAGCGCAGGCGCACAGTTCCTTCCGGGGTGGGCTGGACCGTCCACATCTGGGAGGTGCCGCCCACATCCTCCCACAGATGCAGCCATGTGCCGTTGGCAGTACCGGTCATGGTCAGGTCCAGCAGCTTGCCGGATGCGCGGTTGCGGATGCGGTAAACGCCGTCACCCACGCGGATAAAGCTCCACTCCTGCTCAGGCTTATGCTCGTACTTGCCCAGACGGACGGTACCGGCTTCCTTGGTGCCCTCCACGGCCTGAATGACGTTGCCGGTGTGCGCGGCAATGGTGTAAAAGTGATCGGCTTCGATCACGGTCTGTGCAACAGTTTTCATGGTTTGTTCCTCCTATGGATCGCAGCCGCCCGGCTCTGCCTGCGGCTGCCGCTTATATTTTGTATGCAGCCTGTACAGATGCACAGGCTCTTTTGTTTCCCTTATGGTAAATGATACCACATATCGTGATTTTCTACAAGCAATTCGACCAGCCTTTAGCAAAACAGACAAAAACAGTCAAGCTTTCCGTCCGTTTTTCTCCCGCTCCATGGGCATTTCAGGCACCATTCTGTACCGGTTCGGCTCTCGACTTTTTGCCGCAGCTGCGTTATACTATGGAACGTGCATCCCGTGCACACATTCAAATTATCCGCCGCTCTGCTGCTGGGCGGCTTTTCTTGACCTATTCCTTATGATAAAAGGAGGTTCTTTCATGTCAGCAGACGAACTCAACATTCAGCAATACAAAAAAATGACCGAGACACCCATTCCAAAGCTGATCCTCGGTCTTGCCGTCCCTACCATTTTAAGTATGCTCATCACCAGCATCTACAACTTGGCCGATACCTTTTTTGTGGGCCAGATCTCCACCAGCGCTTCCGGTGCGGTGGGCATTGTTTCCAGCCTGATGGCCATTATTCAGGCGCTTGGCTTTACACTGGGCCACGGCTCCGGCACCATCATCAGCCGCAGCCTTGGCAGCCGGAACACTGAGGCCGCCACCCGTTTTGCTTCCACCAGCTTTTTTACTGCTCTGGCCGTTGGCGTGGTGCTGGCCGTTGTGGGCCTTGCCACTCTGCCCAGCTTCATGATGCTGCTGGGCAGCACCGAGACCATTCTGCCCCACGCCTGCGCTTATGCACGGCCCATCCTCATTGCAGCCCCGCTTATGATCTCCAGCCTTGTGATGAACAACATCCTGCGCTATGAGGGCAAGGCGAACTTTGCCATGATCGGCCTTGTGACCGGCGGCGTGCTGAACATTGTGCTGGACCCCATCTTTATGTTCGGCTTGGGCCTTGGCACCGCCGGTGCAGGCATTGCTACGGCTCTCAGCCAAAGCATCAGCTTCTGTATCCTGCTGTCCATGTTCCTGCGGGGCAAAACCGTCAGTCAGTTCCGTATTGCTGCCGTCACCCGTGAAGCGCGGGAGTTCGGCATGATCCTGGTGGGCGGCGCGCCCAGCTTTGGCCGTCAGGGCCTGCAGAGCATCGGCGGCATGCTGCTGAACATTGCCGCCCGCAGCTACGGCGATGCCGCTGTGGCCGGCATGAGCATCGTTTCCCGCATTTTCATGTTCATCATCTCGGTAGCCATTGGCGTTGGGCAGGGCCTGCAGCCGGTGGCCGCGTTCAACTACGGTGCGCGCAAATTCCGCCGGGTGCAAAAAGCTGCAGTTTTTACCATGGGTGCAGCCTTTTGTATGCTGGTGGTGCTGGTGAGCCTGTGCTGGGTCAACAGCGATGCCCTCATCCGCCTGTTCCGCGACGACCCGGAAGTTACCGCCGTGGCGCTGCCCGCCTTCCACTATCAGTGCCTTGCCATTCTGCTGCAGCCGGTCATTGTGGTGGCAAACATGACCTTCCAGAGCGTGGGCAAAGCCGGGCGCGCCACCTTTCTGGCCTGTTGCCGTCAGGGCGTGTTCTTCATTCCGCTCATCCTCATTCTGCCCCGCACTTTCGGCCTTGTAGGCGTAGAGATCTGCCAGCCCATTGCGGATGCGCTCACCTTTATTGTTTCCCTGCCGTTCCTGCTGGCCTTCCTCAAGCAGCTGGACCGGATGGACGATGCTGAAAAAGCCAAAGCACAGTCCTGAACGTCTGTCATAAAATTGTAATCAACAGCCGTGTTTTCCTGCAATGGAATGCGCGGCTGTTTCGTATTATAATTGAACTGGAAAACCTTTCCGGCTTTCTTTTAAACTTTGTTCCTTTCCATACTGTAAGGAGTGATCTTTATGAAGCGTAACGTTTGCCGCATAGGCAGCGCTGCTGTATGCGCTGCCCTGTGCCTTACCCTTGGCTGCAGCTGCAGCGTGCTGCCGCCCGCTTCCGGCAAGCCTGCGGCTCCTGCTTCCTCAGTGCCCACCGATGCACACGGGGATCCGCTTTACGACAGCTCCCGGCTGGACGACGGCCGGCTGCGGATTCTTTACGGTTACGACAGTTCCGGCAACAGCTGCACGGTGCTCTGCGGCAGCAAGGTGCTGTACCAGTCCTTCCGCAGCGAGAACGTGAACCTTCTGCAGGACACCGTGACCGGTGAGACCAACTACTGGTTCCGCACCTGGGCCGACCCGGACGCTTATTGCGGACGGCGCAGCGGCCTGTTTGACAAAGACGGCAATGAAGTCATGACCTTTGAGGGGGAGCAGAACGCCTCCATGCAGAACGGTCTGCTGGTGCTGCAGGAAGCCCACGCCGTGAACGGCAGCTACGAAAACGGCTACGACGATTACGGCACCTGTCAGGTGATCGACCTTTCCACCGGCGAACGTCTGCCCGTGCCGGATGGCGCATACCGCTGCATCGTGTGCGGGGACAGGCTGGTGTTCACCTGCTATGCCCGCCCAGCAGACCTTGCCGAGGACGCATGGGACGATGAACCCGCCCTGCACAGCTGGGTCATTATACAGACGAAGGACGGTACACAGACTTACGGCGCAGATGCCACTACTGCCCTGAGCCTTTCCTATGCACCGGACGTTCTGACCGACTGGGTGGAGCTGGACACCTGCCACGCCAGCGGCGAGCCAACGGACGAAACGCTCTATAACCCCGCCACCGGCGAAGGCTTCACCGGCTTCCGACAGGTATGCGGCAGCGGCACCGCCTGCTTCGAGACCAGCGATGGCCGCTACGAGCTGCGGGATCTCGCCACCGTGGACCGCACCCTCATTGGCACCTTCGACGACCAGCCCAGCAGCTATTTCCCGGGCTATGTGGTCACATGGCGCACGAGCGGCGACTTCGGCTATGATCTGCACGACCTTGTTACCGGTGAGGTGACACCGCTGTACGCTTCCAGCGTCATGAGCGACACCATCGCCCTTTACTATGAGGACGGACGGTTGAAGGTGTTCAACACCGAAACCGGCGATTTGATCACCGATACCACCGTGGAGCCAGTGGAGGGCCAGCAAAGCGTGATGATGGATAACAAGGGTGACGGCTACGTCTGGCTGGAGCTGCGGGATAACGATAACTTTGAGACCACCGCCACCCGCGTGTACGGCCCCGAGGGCCTTGTCTCCGACCTGACCCATCTGCAGGACAAGTATTATGCCCTGAACTATCTCATCACCACACCGGAGGGCAGGCCGCTGTACTGTGGCAACGCCAATGCGCCCAGCAGCAACGGCTCAATGTGTGACGTGCTGGATGAAAACGGCAACATTGTGTTCTATGGCCTTGGCAGCTGCTACAGCTACTACGACAACAGCCTGAACCAGCTGCCAGAACACGTGTTCGTTGCAAAACGCGGTTTTTACTACGGCTGGATGGATACGAACGGCAAATGGCTTTACTGCCAAAGCATCTTCTCTTCCATCAACGCCGACGATGAAATGGGCTACTGACCCAATAGGAGGAACGCCTTATGAAAAATGCTAAAATTTCCCGCCGCAGCTTTCTGCTTGGCCTTGCCGCCTGCTCTGCCGCAGGCATTCTCACTGCCTGCAAGGGGGATGACACCCCCGCCAGCAGCGCTTCCACCTCGCCGGAAGCACCCGCTTCTTCCGTGAGCGAGCTTGAACCCATCGGGCTGTTTACCGTGGAAGATTTTCCCAAGCTGGATGGCAGCACTGCCTGCATCCCGCTGATGGCCCAGATGATGGCCGATACCACCGGCATCGATCTGGAAGTAGCCCAGAGCGGCATTTCGGTCAGCACCACGGCCTATGCGTGGGAAAACTTCGGCCTGTACCCGGATGAGGAGTACACTGCCAGGATGCTGGTGGTCTACGAAGCGCCGGACTACGTAAAGGAAGAGCTGAAAGAAGCAAAC
Source organism: Faecalibacterium taiwanense (assembly GCF_036632915.2). NCBI lineage: Bacteria > Bacillati > Bacillota > Clostridia > Eubacteriales > Oscillospiraceae > Faecalibacterium > Faecalibacterium taiwanense. The sequence goes on from NZ_CP155552.1 coordinate 2,067,369, forward strand.
GCCCAGCTGGAACAGAAACCCATTGGCCGGGACGCACTGGTGTTCATCGTGAACGAGAACAATCCGGTCAAGAGCCTGACCCGGCAGCAGCTGAAGGATATCTATGCCGGTAAGATCACCAACTGGAAAGAAGTGGGCGGCGAGGATCTTGCCATCGTGCCCTTCCAGCGGGGCGAAGACTCCGGCAGCCAGACCCTGTTCCGCAAGCTGCTCATTCAGGGCGGCGAACTGATGGACCCGCCCACCGAGCTGGCTCCCGCTGCCATGGGTGAGCTGGTGGATAGCATCGCCGCCTACAACAACAGCGCCAATGCCATCGGCTTCTCGGTCTACTACTACATCGACCAGATGTACTCCCAGCCCGGCCTGCGTCTGCTGGCCGTGGACGGCGTGACCCCTTCCAACGACACCATCGCCAGCGAAAGCTACCCGCTGTGCAACGAGTTCTATGCCGTTCTCCATGCGGACGCTGCCGCCGACAGCCCGGAACGCCAGCTTTACGACTGGCTGGATACCGCCGCCGGACAGGACTGCATCAAAAAATCCGGCTATGTAGCGGTGGCACCCGCCACTGCAGCGAACAGTGCCGTCTGATCTTCTAGCAATTGACAGCTTTCTGCATTTCTGTTACAATATTACACATGAATGTTGAAACTTTTTTGCAAAGGAAGGCTCAATATGGACAATTCCTCCTCCCATGTGGAAAGCCGCTGGCGCACCCAGCTGCGCAACCGCATCATTCAGGCGTCCAGTCTGCTGGAAATTTTGCTCTCCGGCCTTGTGCTCATCGGCCTGCTGCTCAGCGCTGTGCCGCTCATCAAGTGGATGCCCGGCCTGCTGTTTGACGGCAACGAAGTGGAGATCCGCATTTTTCTGGAGCGGAGCCTTGACATCGTGATCGGCATCGAGTTCATCAAAATGCTGGCCAAGCACAGCCCCGGCAGCAGTCTGGAAGTGCTGCTCTACGCCATTGCCCGTCATCTGGTAGTGGGCCATGACTCGGCAGTAGAAAACCTGCTCAGCGTGGGAGCCATCGCCCTGATTTTTATTGTGCGCAAGTTCTTCTTTGTGCCGGCCTTTGGTGCCCACCTGCCGGATGGCCACCCGGCACCGGATCTTTCACCTCGCCAGAGCGGCATCCCCGCCGATGCGTTTCTCTCCCGCCTGAAGGAGCGCGCCAAGGCCGAGGCGGCCGAGGCCATTCCTTCCGAAGAAGAGACTTTTGACGAGTACGATTTTGAGCAGGCCGCCCCGGAACCAAAATAACATAAACAAAAATGCCCCGCAGCACTGCCGGAAAACCAGCAGGCTGCGGGGCATTTTATAATGCTTTTATTTTTTATTGTGCTTTCCGAAGCGGTACTCTTTGCCCTCACGGATGCGCTGGATATTGGCGCGGTGCATATAGATCACCATGCCGGACATAAAGCCGGAGCCAATGGCGCACACCAGCATATCACCGGCGGCATAGCCCTGCAGGGAACCGTAAATGATGGTCAGCACCGGGTAGAGTGCTGCCATGGCCACGCTGCCCAGCGACACCATGCCGGTGGGGATCAGGCACACCAGAAAGATAATGGCCAGAAACGGCAGCAGCACCGGCTGGATGGCCAGAATGGCACCAGCTGCCACCAGCACGCCCTTGCCGCCTTTGAACCCGAAGTACAGCGGGTACAGATGGCCCAGCACTGCAAAGATGGCGGCCAGATAGACACCCAGATACGGCGAAACGCCGGCATCGGCGGGCAGCATGTGGAACAGCCACCGGCCGATGCACACGGCCAGCACGCCCTTGAGCACATCGCCTGTCGCGGTCATGGCGGCAGCCTTCTTGCCAAAGGTGCGCAGCATGTTGGTCATGCCGGCCGCACCGCTGCCATGATTGCGCACGTCGTCATGATATACGAATTTGCTGACGAGGATGCCGGTATCCACACTGCCCAGCAGGTACGCCTGCAGGATGGTGGCTGCGGCAATCAGGATCGCTTTCATCATAGAAACGGATGCCTCCTTTGCGGGCGCTTACACGTCCTTTGCGCCCACTTCGCCGGAGCCGCGCTCGCGGATCACCAGACGGATGGGAGTGTGTTCCAGACCAAAGTTCTCGCGGATCTGGTTGATCAGATACCGCTGGTAGCTGAAATGGAACAGCTGCTTCGAATTCACAAAGGCCACGAACGTGGGCGGGCGGGTGGATGCCTGAGTCAGATAGAAGATCTTCAGGCGGCGGCCCTTGTCGCTGGGCGGCTGCATCCGGGCTGTGGCGCGGGCCAGCATCTCGTTCAGCACGCCGGTGGGCACGCGGGCACCGTTCTGGCTGTCCACATCGCGGATCAGCTGCATGAGCTTGTTCACGTTGTAGCCGGTCTGAGCCGAGATGAAGATGATAGGAGCATAGCCCATAAAGCTGAAGCACTCGGCATAATCGCGGCGCTGCAGCTCCATGGTGTTGGTCTCCTTGCCTTCCACCGCGTCCCACTTGTTGACGACGATGATGCACGCCTTGCCCTGATCGTGGGCATAACCGGCCACCTTGCTGTCCTGCTCGGTAAAACCGACGGTGGCATCCACAAGGATCAGCGCCACACGGCTGCGCTCCACAGCGGCCAGTGCGCGCACTACCATATAACGCTCCAGACCGTCGGTGATGTTGCTGCGCTTGCGCAGACCGGCGGTATCGGTAAAGATGAACTTGCCATAAGCGTTGTCCACCGGGGTGTCAATGGCATCACGGGTGGTGCCCGCCTCGTTTGCCACGATCATGCGGTTCTCGCCCAGAATGCGGTTGGTCAGGCTGGACTTGCCCACATTCGGGCGGCCGATGATGGCAACCGGGATGCGGTCCTCTTCCACCACCGTCTCGCTGAAGTCCAGATGGGCGCACACAGCGTCCAGCAGGTCGCCGGTGCCGTGGCCGTGCACGGACGAAATGGGCATCACCTCGTCAAAGCCGAGGTTGTAGAACTCGTACATCTCCATGGGGGCATCGCCCACCTTGTCGCACTTGTTCACGGCCAGAATGATGGGCTTGTGGCTGCGGCGCAGCATGTGGGCCACATCCTCGTCCGCGGCGGTCAGGCCGTCGCGCACGTCCACCACCATGATGATGCAGTCTGCAGTGTCAATGGCGATCTGGGCCTGCTCCCGCATGTGGGCCAGAATGCCCTCGGTAGCCTTGGGCTCAATACCGCCGGTGTCCACCAGCAGGAAGTCATGGCCGTTCCACTCGCAGTTGGCAAAAATGCGGTCACGGGTAATGCCCGGCGTGTCCTCCACAATGGCAAGGCGCTGACCGCACAGCTTGTTGAACAGGGTGGATTTGCCCACGTTGGGGCGGCCCACCACTGCTACGATCGGTTTGCTCATAGGGGTTCCTCCTTTCTTACAACCCTCTCAGGCACGGCTTACGCCGCGCCAGCTCCCCCGAAAGGGGGAGCTTTTATCACTTCTGCCGAAAGATGCATAAAACCTCGCCCTTCGGGAGAGGTGGCATCGCGCAGCGATGACGGAGAGGGTTTTCTTTTATGCTCTTCTTCTCCTTGCAATGTGCAGGCCGCTACGCAGCAGGGCGCGGGCTTCGTCGCCGCCAGAGGTCGGCAACACCTCCACCTTCACGCCAAGGCGCTGGGCCAGCTGGTCGGTGGTGATGTCGTCCAGAAAGGTGTCTTTTTCCTCCCGCAGCATCACGGCGGGCACGCCCAGCGTGCCGCTGGTCAGCTTGCCCTCGCACTGAGCAATGATATCGGTCGCCGTTACAAGCCCGGCCACACCCACATTGCCGCCGAAGAATTTGTTCTTGATGGTGTGCACCGTCACCTCGATCATGGGGTACTGGCGGTGCAACTCAGCCATCATCTGGTGGATGAGCGGCGAAGCCATTTCGCCCGTGACCACGTCCATCTTTTTGGTGCCGTAGATGCGGTGGGGCTTTTCCAGCTCCGCCAGAAATTCCGAGGCATACAGGCGCATCATGCCCACGCCGTTTTCCAGCTGGTCGAAGTCCTCGTAGAACTCTTCCGGCGGGATGGGCCTGCCTGCCTTGAGGTACCATTCATCACTGGGATAAATGATGCGCTTGCCGTGGCGGCGCTTGCACTCATCGCCGAATTCTTCCATGATGTCGATGACTTCGGCGCTGGTCTTTGCATCATACGGTGTCTGCTTGAACAGCTTCTCGCGGTAGTCCGTCACACCGCAGGGCACCGCAGCGATGCTCTGCACCATAGGGGTCAGCTCCAAAAGGTCGGAGAGGGTACGGCGCAGCTCGTCGCCGTCGTTGATGCCGCGGCACAGCACCAGCTGACAGTTGACGGCGATGCCGCCCTCCACCAGACGGGGCAGATACTTGAGCACCTCGCCGCCGCGCTTGTTGGCCAGCATCCGCACACGGAGCTGCGGGTTCGTGGTGTGCACTGAAATGTTGATGGGCGAAATGTGCATCTTGATGATGCGGTCGATCTCGTGGTCCTGCATGTTCGTCATGGTGATATAGTTGCCGAACAAAAAGGAAAGCCGCTCGTCATCGTCCTTGAAGTAAAGACTCTCGCGCATACCGGGGGGCAGCTGGTCGATGAAGCAGAACATGCAGTGGTTGGAGCAGGAGTGCTTCTGATCGCCCAGATAGGTCTGGAAATCGCATCCAAAGGGACCGCGCTCCGTGCGCTGCACATCCCACTCGCGGATGCCGTCTGCCACCCTTGCTTTCAGGTGGAAGCTTTTGCTGTCAGTGTAGAAATCGTAGTCCAGACTGTCGTTCAGCTCGTTTTCGTCCACGCTCAAAAGCTCGTCACCCGGGCCAAGGCCCAGCACTTCCGCTTCGCTGCCGGGTTCCACCCGTGCGATCTTCATTGCCACCGCATCCACCTCCTTTCAGACAGAACAAGAAGGGGAAGGCATGCGCCCTCCCCTTCTGTACATAACACCATTATGCCACCAATTACGCGCAAATTAGGCCTTCTTGATGACTTCCTCGCCCTTGTAGTAACCGCAGTTGCCACATGCCTGGTGGGGGAGCTTCAGAGAGCCGCAGTTGCTGCACTTGACCAGTGCGGGGGCCTCCAGCTTCCAAACATTGCTGCGACGCTTGTCGCGGCGGGCCTTGGAAAGATGTCTCTTAGGTACTGCCATATTTTTGCACCTCCTTGATGGGTTTATCAGTTCAGCAGTGATTTAAGGATTGCGAGCCTTGTGTCTACGGGAGCTTCGGCATGCTCTGCCGGCTGGCAGGTGCATTCCGCCTTCTTTTTGCCGCACACGGGGCAAAGCCCGGCACAGTCGGCACTGCAAAGCAGCACCGTGGGGATCTGGAACATAAACTCCTGATTGAGCCATTCATCTACATCCAGATGTCCTTTTTCGTCCAGCGGAAGGTCAAAATCCGGGTCATCCAGATCCCGTTCCTTTACCGTCCACTCCGTATCGACCGTCTCCTCCCGAATGACCGGGTCCAGACAGCGGGCGCACTCTCCGTGCACCGATGCGTTTGCCCGCAGTGTCATCCGGACCTCGTCGCCGTCCGTCTCCGCTTCAAAAACAGCGGTGACCGGCTGCGGGATCCTTGCCCCGGCATAATCATGTGCAGATAAATCACACTGAAACTCTGCATGATAGGGTTGTCTGCCGGTGGCGATAAACTTTCTCAGGTCAAATTGCATAGTACACCTCTAAAAGGCTGCTTTGTTAGTATAGCGCCAACGCAGCCCTTTGTCAACACCAAAACAGGCAGAAAACCGAAAAAATTTAAATTTCCCGGTTCTCTGCCTGTTCAAAGTGGTTCAGATCCCGATTTTCCGGAATTACAGGTACTTCTTCACATCGTGGGGCAGTGCAGCCTCGTCAGCGCTGACGGTAACAGTCACCTTCACGCTGTCGCCTGCAATGGCTGCCATCTCGTCCAGCACAACGCCCAGACGGTTGATGTCATGATCCAGCACCTTCAGGATGCCGTCAATGTACAGGTCGGTGATATCGTAGTTGCTTGCCATCAGGCCGGCAACAAAGCCGTACAGCATTTCGCCGCCGGAGATCTTGTACTCGTCCAGGTCGATCAGACGTGCAGCAGGAGCGATGTCGTAGGTGAGCTTCATGCCCTTTTCAACGACGACCACGTTGCCCTTGGAGGTCTTGACCGCATCATTGATCTGGTCGATCATAGCCTTGGTCTTGCCGGAGCCCTTGGTACCAACAATCAGTTTAATCATAGTTCAGTCCTCCTGTATTTTCCACGCCTTGCGGCGGGAGATCATTTTTATTTACTTCAGCTTTGCTTCCAGCTCGGCGGTCAGGCCTTCGTAGCCCGGCTTGCCCAGCAGAGCAAACATATTCTTTTTATAGCTCTCAACGCCCGGCTGATTGAAGGGATTGACGCTGAGCAGATAACCGCTGCAGGCACATGCACGCCAGAAGAAGTAGATCAGGTAGCCCACATTGTAAGCGGTCAGGTCGTCCACCTCGATCAGCACTTCGGGCACGCCGCCGTCGGTGTGTGCCAAAATGGTACCCTCCATGGCCTTGCGGTTGACAACGCTCATGTTCTGGTTTGCCAGGAAGTTCAGGCCGTCAAAGTTGCCTTCCAGCGGGTCGATGAACAGATCCTGTGCAGGCTTCTTCACGTCCACGATGGTCTCGAACATGGTGCGGGAGCCTTCCTGAATGAACTGACCCATGGAGTGCAGATCGGTGGAGAAGATGCAGCTTGCGGGGAACAGGCCCTTGTTGTCCTTGCCCTCGCTCTCGCCGAACAGCTGCTTGTACCACTCGTTCATCAGGGCGAAGTCCGGCTCGTAGCACTCCAGAATTTCAACGCTCTTGCCCTTGCGGTACAGGATGTTGCGGATGGCAGCATACTTGTAAGCGTCGTTGTCCTTGCTCAGAACGGAGAAGCGCTCCATGGAATCGGCAGCGCCCTTCATCAGGTCGTCGATGCTGATACCGGCAGCAGCAATGGGCAGCAGGCCCACAGCGCTCAGCACGGAGTAGCGGCCGCCCACGTCGTCGGGGACCACGAAGGTGGGCCAGCCCTGTGCGTCGGCCAGCTGCTTCAGGGTGCCCTTGGCACGGTCGGTGGTGGCGTAGATGCGCTTGTTGGCTTCTTCCACGCCCATCTCCTTTTCCAGCAGCTCACGCAGCACGCGGAATGCCAGAGAAGTCTCGGTGGTAGTGCCGGACTTGGAAATGACGTTGATGGAGAAGCGCTTGCCCTTGCACAGGCTGATGATGTTATTCAGGTAGGTGGGGCTGATGCTGTTGCCGCAGAAGTAGATCTTGGGGCCATTTTCCAGCTCATTGTGGAACTGGCCCTTGACGGCCTCGATGACAGCGCGTGCGCCCAGATAGCTGCCGCCAATGCCGGCCACCACCAGCACATCGGAATCCTCGCGGATCTTTGCGGCGGCTTCCTTGATGCGGGCGAACTCTTCCTTATCATAATCACGGGGCAGATACATCCAGCCGAGGAAATCATTGCCCGGGCCGGACTTTGCTTCCAGCTGGTTATGGGCAGCTTCCACCTGCGGATAGATGGCTGCATATTCCTCTTCGCTGATAAAGCTGGAGAGGTGTTTTGTGTTCAGTGCGACGCTCATTTTATTATAACCTCCAAACGATTTGCCGGGCCTTTGCCCTGCGAGGAAATATCTTGGTATAAGTGTACCGTTCCCTCCGGGCAAAGTCAAGGTCAAAATCCTTGGATTTCATACAATTTTAATAGTGTTTTTTTGTTTCTTCATCCAGAATTGTTCACACAGACAGTTCCACGCAGCTTACCGCAGCGCGCTTTTGTACGCTGAAGCGTGCATTCAGCTTTCGCAGCCGGTCAAAGCGTCCCACAACAGGCCGAATGCGGTGCCAAAGTCCATTTTTTCAGCATCGGCAGCGGTGCGCACCTCGTACTCGCCCAGTTGGGTCTCCCCGCTCAGGATGCGCACCGTGCCAACGGTCTGGCCCAGCTGCACCGGTGCTTCCAGCTCCTGCGGCAGATCCAGCTGCGCGGTGAGGGCGGCGGCGTTTTCCTTGGGCATCAGCAGCGTTTCGGGCAGAGCGGTGTAGTCCAGCGGTACGCTTTCCTCTGCACTGCCCTTTACTTTTATAAGAAGAGGCCGATCCTCCATGGCGGGCAGCGGCACGGCGGCGTAGGCCGCAAAGCCATAGTCCAGCAGGGTGGTGGCCGCTGTGAACCGCTCCGAGCTGGAGAGCGACCCCAGCACCACGGCGATCAGGTCCAGCCCGTCGCGGGTGGCGCTGGCGCTGATGCACACGCCCGCGCCGCTGGTGGTGCCGGTTTTCAGGCCGGTGATGCCGTTGTAGCGCTTGAGCAGCTTGTTGGTGTTCACCAGCTGGGTGGCACCGCCGCGCAGGGTGTCCGTCCAGATGCCGGTATAGTGCAGCACCTCCGGGCAGGTGTTCAAAATCTCGCGGCTCATGATGGCAACATCGTGGGCGGTGGAAAGATGCCCTTCGGTGTCCAGCCCGCAGGCATTGTGGAAGGTGGTGTTCACCATGCCCAGTTCTGCTGCGCGGGCGTTCATCATCTGCACAAAGCCCGGCTCGCTGCCTCCCACCAGCTCTGCCACAGCCACAGCGGCATCATTGGCAGAGGACACACAAATGGCTTTGATCATCTCGTCCAGCGTGAACTGCTCCCCCGGCTCCAGCCAGATCTGACTGCCGCCCATGTGGTAGGCGTGTTCACTTACCGGCACCAGCGTGTCCATGGCAATGCGGCCGTCGTGCACGGCTTCAAAGGTGAGCAGCAGGGTCATTACCTTGGTAATGGATGCAATGGGCATCTGCTGGTCGGCGTTCTTTTCATATAATATAGTGCCCGTCTGCTGATCGATCAGGCAGGCGGCGCGGCAGGGCAGCTCCAAGGCAGGCTGTGCCGCCGCGGGCTGCACCGGCTGGGTCTGGTCTGCAGCCGCCTGCACCGCCGGGTTTTGCTGCCGCAGCCCATTGCCCTGCGCCGTGCCAAAGGCCAGCGCAAACAGCCAGAAGCACACCACCCCTGCACACAAAAGCGCCAAGTTTTTCCGCTCCATTTCGGTCCCTCCCTGCGCAATGTCTCTTGCTGAGAGAGTATGCAGGGGCCTTTTTGTTTAGAATATCCTGCGCCCGCACCGCAGCCTGCATTTTTTATTTTGTCTTTTTCTACAAAAGGGTTTGACTTTTGCCCACCTTATAGTGTAAATTGGAGATGGCCCAAAAAGGCTGTATTGCTTCATTTGTGGAATTATTTTTTAGGAGGATACTATTATGATTCTGTCTCGTCGTTCTTTCCTGAAGATGGCTGGTCTGACCGTTGTTGCTGCTGCAGGTGCTTCCATGTTCACCGGCTGTGGTGCTTTCTCCACCACTCCTATCAAGGTAGTCGCCGCTAAGGATTCTACCAAGGAGTTCCAGGCTGCTGTTGCAGAGCTGAACAAAAAGAAGCTGGTCGTATGGCCTGCTGATGCAAACGGCGCTTATCTGAACAGCTTCCTGATGACCAATCTGGCCGCTAATGGTCTCTCCGGCTTCGCTGTGGAAAAGGCCGAGTATAAGACCGCTAAGGACGCAGAGACTGGTAAAGAGTACAAGTATCTGGAAGTCACCGTTAAGTCCACTAAATAATTTTTCTAAAGTTCTCTTTGAGAGACGGGCGTTTGCCCGTCTCTTTTTGTTTTGCCCGCTTTCCAGCAAAAAAGTGCCTGCTGCTGTGCATCCGGTCTTGCGCCGCACCGCCGCTGTGATATATAATAAAGAGCAATGCAAACACCACCCCGTTTTTTGTCGAAAGGATACCCCCTCATGCGAGTTTGTTTTTATACCCTTGGCTGCAAGGTCAACCTGAATGAGACCGGCGCGCTGGAACAGATGTTCCGCGCCAACGGCTTTACCATTGCGCAGGAGAACGAGCCTGCGGATGTTTTTGTGGTGAACAGCTGCACCGTGACCAACTTTGGCGACCAGAAAAGCCGCAAGTGGCTGCGCCGCAAAAAGCGCGAGAACCCCGGCGCGGTCACGGTGCTTACCGGCTGCTACCCGCAGGCTTTCCCGGAGGAAGCCGCCCAGTTCACCGAGGCCGACCTTGTGTGCGGCAACGGCGACCGCAAGGCCATTTTAGATAACGTTCTCAAGCTGCTGGACGGCCATGAGCGCATTGTGGCCATCACGCCCCACCAGCGCGGCGAAAAATTTGAAGAGCTGCCCGTGGAGCGGTTCGAGACCCACACCCGTGCCTTTATCAAGGTAGAGGACGGCTGCAACCGTCAGTGCGCCTACTGTGTCATCCCCGGGCCCGCGGCCCGGTGCGCAGCCGCGACGAAGCCAGCATCCTTGCCGAGCTGCGCCAGCTGGCGGCTTCCGGCTACCGCGAGGTGGTGCTCAGTGCCATCTCCCTGCCCAGCTATGGTCTGGATACCGGCACCAACCTTGTGGAGCTAGTGGAGCACTGTGCTCAGGTGGAGGGCATCCAGCGCATCCGTCTGGGTAGTCTGGACCCGGATATGCTCACGCCGGAGTTCATCACCCGCCTTGCCGCCGTGGAAAAGCTCTGCCCGCAGTTCCACCTGAGCCTGCAGAGCGGTTGCACTGCCACCCTGCGCCGGATGCGCCGCGTGTACACCGCCGAGCAGTATGCACAGGTGGTGGACCAGCTGCGCGCCGCCTACGGGGAGCGCCCGGTCAGCTTTACCACCGACTGCATCTGCGGCTTTCCCGGCGAGACGCAGGCCGATTTTGAAGAGAGCTGCGAATTTTTGAAAAAGATCGGCTTTCTCAAGGTGCATGTGTTCCCCTACTCCCGCCGCAGCGGCACCCCGGCCTACGACTTCCCGGAGCAGGTGCACGAGCGGGAAAAGCAGGAGCGCAGCCGCGTGATGAACGGCATCGCCGAGGAGGTGCGCCGCGAAGTGCTGGCCGCCTATGTGGGCACCGAGGACGATGTGCTGCTGGAGACCCCGCTTTCCGGCACGCTGTTCACCGGCTACACCCGGCTGTACATTCCGGTGGTGGTGTCCGCCCCCGGCCACGAAAGCGGGCAGATCGTGCATGTACGCTTGGGCGAGTACGACGGCGAGCGCGTCCGTGCAGCACTTTGCTGAGTTTACGCGCTTAAACTGTTGATTCTGTACACGAGGACGAATACAACAAATTTTTAACAAATTTTGCGTTTTATCCCTTTTCATACGGCACGCTTTATGCTAAAATGAAGGTGGATCATCCCGGGCACAGCGCTGTTTGCAGCAGTGCGTTACCAATGTGCCCTGTAATGCGCCCGCCCTGCGCGACAGAACGCTGTCGGCAGCCGGGTGCAGCCCGTTTGTTTTTAGCAAAGCAAGGAGAGAATTGGAATGAGTTTCAGAGGAATCAATACCACGGTCATCCAGATCCGCCGTCAGGTGTTCACCGAGGTGGCACGCATGGCTTACGCCAACGTCAAGGGCGAGCAGGCCAACCACCTGATGCGCAAGATCCCCTACACCATCATCCCCGGCGAGGAAGGCAAGCTGCGCAAGGACATCTTCCTGGAGCGCGCCATCGTTGAGGAGCGCGTGCGTCTGGCCATGGGCCTGCCCACCCGCCGCATGGACGAGCACAACAGCGTCGTCTCCGGTCTGGAGGATGCTTCCATCGCCGATAAGTATTATGATCCCCCGCTGGTGAACGTGATCAAGTTTGCCTGCAACCGCTGCCCGGAAAAGCTGGTCAAGGTCTCCGACCTGTGTCAGGGCTGCCTTGCCCACCCCTGTATGGAAGTGTGCCCCAAGAAGGCCATCACATGGGAGAGTGGCCGTTCCATCATCGATCAGGACAAGTGCATCAAGTGCGGCCGCTGCGTCGGCGTGTGCCCCTACAACGCCATCGTCAAGACCGAGCGTCCCTGCGCTGCAGCCTGCGGCATGGGTGCCATCCACTCCGATGAGCTGGGCCGCGCCGAGATCGATTACAGCAAGTGCGTTTCCTGCGGCCAGTGTCTGGTCAACTGCCCCTTCGGTGCCATTGCCGACAAGGGCCAGATCTATCAGCTGATCCAGGGCTTCAACCGCGGCGACCGCATCTACGCGCTGGTGGCTCCCGCCTTCATCAACCAGTTCCCGGGTCTGGCTTCCACCGGCAAGCTCAAGGCCGCCCTGAAGGCCGTCGGCTTCTACGATGTGGTGGAGGTTGCCATTGGTGCCGACCTGTGCACCGTGGACGAAGCACACGACTTCCTGGAGGAAGTGCCCGAGAAGCTCAGCTTCATGGCAACTTCCTGCTGCCCGGCATGGAGCATGATGGCAAAGACCGCTTTCCCGGATCTTGCCAAGAACATCTCCATGACCATGACCCCCATGGTGTTCACCGCCCGCATGATGAAGCAGAAGGACCCCGAGGCCCGTATGTGCTTCATTGGACCCTGCGCCGCAAAGAAGCTGGAAGCTTCCCGCCGCACCGTCCGCTCCGATGTGGACTTCGTGCTCACCTTTGAAGAGCTGGCCGGTATCATCGAGGCCAAGGATGTGGACACCAGCCTGCTGGAAGTGGACGAGGCCGAAGCTCTGCACGCTGCATCCGCAGCAGGCCGCGGCTTTGCACAGTCCGGCGGCGTTGCCAAGGCTGTTGCCGATAAGATCAAGGAATGGCACCCGGATATGGATGTCAAGATCGCATCCGCACAGGGCCTTGCCGAATGCAAGAAGCTGCTCATGCTGGCCAAGGCCGGCAAGTACAACGGCTACCTGCTGGAAGGCATGGGCTGCCCGGGCGGCTGCATCGGCGGCGCAGGCACCATTGCCGACCCCGCACGCACGGCCATCCAGCTGAACAAGTACGTCAAAGAAGCTCCCTTCGCCGACCCGGAGCAGAGCCCCTTTATGAGCGAGATCCATGTGCTGAAGGACGACCCCGACTTTGAACTTTAAGCGCTGATTTTTCAAGAACCGCTTCTCCTGCCGGAGGGGCGGTTCTTCGTCATCTTCGCCTACCATATTTTATCAATGTGCAACATTTCTGTGAAAGCTTCACGAAGCGGATTGACAATTTTGCACAGCCATGCTATTTTAGCATTGACAAACCGGTATTACCGCAATTGTTCAACGCCGCCTCTGTGGCAGGAAAGGCAGATCATTCATGACGAACACTTATAAGCGCGTAAGCGCCGCCCTGCTCTCAGTGCTGCTGCTGTGCATGTTCACCTTTGGTGCAAGCGCTGCTTCCAGCCTGAACGTAGGCATTAAATTCTGGAAAGAAAGATCCGATAAGGAATCCATGGCCAACACCGGCATCGATGCCAGCCGTGATGTCACCCTCACCCGCCAGTCCAACGGCACCTACACGCTCACCTTGCCCATCCAGCAGGTAAGCAAGATGGGTGTCACCGGCTATCTGTCCGGCCTGACCATTGGTGATGTGACCTACACCGGCACCGTCTCCGGCGATGTTGCCAAGGGCACCGGCGTGCTCACCATCAAGAACATGCCCGCCTCGGTGCTGACCGGCAGTGATGTGAACAAGGCACTCACCGTTACCTGCAACATTCAGATGGATCTGAGCGTGCTGGGCGAGATCAACACCGCGGCCCGCATGTGCATCTGGAACAAGTAAGCTTTTCAAGCAAAGAACGGCGTTCCCCACCGGAACGCCGTTCTTTGCTTTTATCACTCCATGTGCTTTTCCACAAAGTCGCCAACCATTTTGTCCAGCTGCAGCACAGCGTTCTCGGCACCCTTCATCACCTTGCGGGTGGTGCGGCGCAGCTGGCGCTGGTTCTGGGTGGCGGCCATCACGCCCACGGCACCCAGTGCCGCCCCCGCGGCCATGCCAAGCAGCATCCCGGAAGAACTGGTGGATTCATGTTTCATAGTAAAACTCCTTTCGGTGAAAAAGATCCGGTCTCCGGCGTTATTATTTCCTGTAAACTATCTGGTATCCGCTTTTTTTATGCAGAAATTTGTGGTATACTGTTCTACGATGTTTTAATGGGCGGGTGTGCCCGGCTAAAAAGCGCACTGCTCATTCCGCATACTGGTAAGGAGGTTCCTTATTTGATACACCCTGTTGAACCCAAAAAAGTCCTTTGCATCCACGATCTTTCCGGCATGGGCCGCTGCAGCCTTGCAGTGATCCTGCCGGTGCTGTCGGTCATGGGCGTGCAGCCGGTAGCCCTGCCCACGGTGGTGCTTTCCACCCACACAGGCGGGCTTGGCACACCTGCACGGCTGGACGGCTGCGCCTACGGCGAACAGGCGCTGGAGCATTACCATGCGCTCGGCGTGGAGTTTGACTGCATCTATACCGGCTATCTGGGCGGTGAGGATCAGGTGGCACTGGCCGAAAAAGCCTTTGCCCTCTGGCCCGCAGCCAAAAAGATCGTTGACCCGGTCATGGGCGACAACGGCAAGGCTTACTCCACCGTAACGCCTGCTTTGATCGACCGCATCCGTGCACTGTGCGGTGCTGCCGATCTGATCCTGCCCAATTACACCGAGGCACAGATCCTGCTGCAGCGTCAGCCGCAGACCGAGCTGCTCACCGATGAAGCCGCACAGGCTCTGGCTGACGAGCTGACCGCTCTGGCCCCCGGGGCTGTCGTCACCGGCCTGCCGCTGGGCAAATACATCGGCTGTGCAGGCAGCGGAAAAGACCGCTTCCTCATCAAAAAGCTGCACATCAGCCGCAGCTTTCCCGGCACCGGCGACCTGTACGGTGCGGTGCTCATCGGCTCGCTGCTGCAGGGCAACGCCCTGAGTGCCGCCGCCGACAACGCTGCCGAGTTCGTGGCGCTTTCCATCCAGAGCACGCCCGCCGCGCAGGATACCCGCTACGGGGTCTGGTTCGAGCCGCTTCTGCCGCGCCTGTGCCCGGCAAGCTCGGCAGAATAAGGGGAGGTACACCGATGAACGAAAAGCCAACCTTGAACATCGTTCTGGTGGAGCCGCGCATCCCGCAGAACACCGGCAATGTGGCCCGCACCTGTGCCTGCACTGCCTGTCGGCTGCATCTGGTAGGCCCCATGGGCTTTGCCATCGATGATAAAAAGCTCAAGCATGCGGGTCTGGATTACTGGCACTACCTCGACATCAGCTATTACGACAGTCTGGACGAGTTCTTTGCCAAAAACAGCGGCCCCTATTACTATTTTACCACCAAGGCACCTCAGCGCTACACCGATGTGAGCTACCCGGACGGTGCATACCTCGTGTTCGGACGCGAGGATGCCGGCCTGCCCGAAGCCTTGCTTGCCGCCAATCAGGAGCACTGCATCCGAATGCCCATGCGCGACACCTGCCGCAGCCTGAACCTTTCCAACAGCGTGGCTGTGGGCGTGTATGAAGTGCTGCGCCAGTGGGACTTTCCGGAGCTTTTGGACCACGGACACTTACGAGACTACGAATGGAAATGAGGGACATTATGAGCAAGATTGCGATCCTGACCGATTCCTCCTGCGATATCCCGCAGGAGATGGCCGAAAAATACGGCATCGACATCATGAGCTTCCACATCCTGCTAGACGATGTGGACTACGTGGAGCGTGAAAGCTGCACCAACACCGAATTTTACGATAAGATGCGTGCCGCTAAGGGCGTGCCCTCCACTGCCGCCATCACCCCCATCCAGTTCTGCGAAAAATACTGCCAGTATGTGGACGAGGGCTATACTGATGTCATTCATGTACCCATCAACAAATCCGGCTCTTCCACCTACAATAACGCCCTCATGGCACAGGGGATGCTGCGGGAAGAGCGCCCGGAGCACCACTTGAAGATCCATCTGCTGGACCCCCACACCTATTCCATGGTGTTCGGCTGGTATCTGTGCGAAATGGCCCGCAAGCTGAAGAACGGTGCAGAGATCAGCCATGTGATCCGGGAGTTTGAAAAGCAGATGGACTGCATGGAGATCGTTCTGGGCCCCTACAGCCTGAAGCAGATGAAAAAGAGCGGACGTATCTCTGCCGCTGCTGCTGTTATGGGCGAGCTGATGGGCATTCGTCCCATCATCACCCTGATCGACGGCAAGACCAAGGTGGAAGCCAAGGTACGCGGCGATGACAAGGTGGTGCCCGCCATGGTGGAGCTGTGCAAACAGCGCAGCGAAGGGGTGGAGAACTTTGATTATATGATCGGCCACACCAACATCCCGCAGACCGCCGATCTGGAAAAGGCCTGCCGCAAGGCCTTTGGCAAGCCGCCGCTGCTGGTGTTTGAGCTGGGCGGTGTCGTTTCCGCCAACACCGGCCCCGACACGGTGGCTCTGGTATACACCGGACACCCCAGAGGGTAACACACGATTTTAATAGCCTCCGCTTTCGCTCTGGCTATTTCAGCGGTAATTTTATTTTTATTTTGAGGTTCCGAAAAGCCTGCGGGCTTTTCGGAACCTCTTTTTCACCGGAAGGGTCCAAACCAAAAACTACATCTGTACCTGATTCTGCGAAAATTCGTTGCAATCTGCCAAAAATTATGCTATACTGCCTTTTGCTGTGCTTTTTGTGCGGCATCCTTTCAGAGCAACTTAGGATTTTAGGCTCCCCGGCGTGTCTCGAACCATGCCGGGCCAAACCCACAGGGGCTGGCGGCCCTGTGCGGTCAAAATCATCCCGCTGGAGTATTATCATGAATCAGAATCCTTCCGTCCGTAAACTGGTGCGCTGCGGCGTGGTCGCAGCCATTTATGTTGTTCTCTGCATGGCTCTGCAGCCGCTCTCCTATGGTGCGGTACAGGTGCGTGTGGCTGAGGCGCTCTGCCTGCTGCCGGTGTTCGGTGCCGAGTACATTGCCGGTGTGGTACTGGGCTGCTTTTTGGCAAACCTGCTGGGCTCCACCATCGTGGATGTCATCTTTGGCACCCTTGCCACCCTGCTGGCCTGCCTTGTCACCTACAAGCTGCGGAACATCCGCATCAAGGGTCTGGCTGTGGCGGCTTCCCTGCCGCCGGTGCTGTTCAATGCCGTGATCATCGGCATTGAGATCGCCGTCATGTTCCCGGACCCCACCTCCAGCGCTCCCATCTGGCTGGCCTGCATCACCAACGGCATCTCCGTAGGTATCGGCGAGCTCATCAGCTGCACCGTTCTGGGTGTGCTGCTGGTGAAGATCATCGAGAGCAGCAAGGCCCTGCGCAAAATTTTTGCAGCTTAATGACCGCAAGGAGGTTTCCATGCAGGCAAACGGAATGATCTTCTGGGACTGGAACGGCACTTTGATGGATGATGTTGATTTCACCCACAGCTGTCTCAACTGGATGCTGGAGACCCACGGTTATCCGCAGCGGTACGATCTTGCCGCTTACCGGGAAATTTTCGGTTTTCCCATTGAGGAATACTACATCCGCGCCGGCTTCGACTTTGCCAGACATCCCTATCCGGAGCTGGCCGAGTGCTTTATGGAACATTATAACGCAGGTGTGGATGCCTGTCCCCCCTCTGCACACGCTGCCGAAACGCTGGCCGAGCTTTCGCGCCGGGGCTGGCGGCAGAGCGTGCTTTCCGCCTCCCGCCGGGACTACCTGATCGAGCAGGTAGCCGCACGGGGCCTGCAGGGCTATTTTACTGAGTTGCTCGGCCTTGCAGACATCTATGGCGTAAGCAAAGTGCAGGTGGGCAAACAGTGGCTTGCACAAAGCGGCATCGCCCCTGCTGCCTGCGTGATGGTGGGCGACACCCAGCACGATGCCGAAGTTGCAAAGGCCCTTGGCACAAAATGCGTGCTCTACACCGGCGGCCACCAGTCCCGCGCGCGGCTCGAGGCTGTGTGCCCGAATGTCATCGACGATCTGGCACAGCTGCCGCAGCTGCTGGAAACCTTATAATGTACACCTGACCACTTCTGATTTGCAAAAATCAGAGGTGGTTTTTGTTTTAGCTGGCTCACCAGCTCCCCCAAAGGGGGAGCCTCTGGCGAAACCGGAAACTTTGCGTGGATTGCCAAGGCCTCCCACTTTGGGGGAGGTGGATGCGACCAGCGGGAGCAGACGGAGAGGGCGAGGCTGTTCGCCTCCACCACATATCTTTTCCTTTTATGAACCCCCCGCCAGCGCAAATTTACAGAAAATTCATTCAAAAACCGGCTAAAATAACCTTGCAGGTTTGACGCGTCTGCCGCTTTGGTGTATCATATATGTGTGTATTTATGTCTATCTCCGGGAAGCATTTTCCCGAATTTGATCTATGAGGTGTTACCAATGTCCCTTGTTGAAAAACTCTTTGGCAGCTTCTCGGACCGGGAGCTGAAAAAGATCAACCCCATTGCCAAGCAGGTGCTGGCTCTGGAAGAAAAATATGCCGCCATGCCGGATGCCGACCTGCAGGCACAGACCGCTGTGTTCAAGCAGCAGCTGGCCGACGGCAAGACCACCGATGATATCCTGCCCGATGCCTTTGCCGTCTGCCGCGAGGCCGCATGGCGCGTGCTGGGCATGAAGCACTTCCCTGTGCAGGTCATCGGTGGCATTGCCCTGCACCGCGGTGATATTTCCGAGATGCAGACCGGTGAAGGCAAGACTCTTGTGGCTACCCTGCCCGCCTACCTGAATGCCCTCACCGGTGAGGGCGTGCATGTTGTCACCGTCAACGATTACCTTGCCAAGCGCGACAGCGAGTGGATGGGCAAGCTCTACCGCTGGCTGGGCCTTTCTGTCGGCCTGATCGCACAGGGCATGGACGGCGATGCACGCCGCGCCGCCTATGCTGCCGACATCACCTACGGTACCAACAACGAGTTCGGCTTCGACTACCTGCGCGACAACATGGTGACCTATAAGGCCAACATGGTGCAGCGCGGCCACGCCTATGCCATCGTCGATGAAGTGGACTCCATCCTGATCGATGAAGCCCGCACGCCCCTGATCATTTCCGGCCGCGGCGAGGATTCCTCCAGCCTGTACACACAGGTGGACCGCTTTGTGCGCACCCTGCGCAAGAGCGTGGTGGTAGAGCTGGAGGATAAGGTCTCTACCGACGAGCAGACCGACGGTGATTACGTCGTGGACGAAAAGCACAAGACCTGTACCCTGACTGCCAGCGGCATCAAGAAAGCGGAAGCCTACTTCAAGGTCGAGAACCTTGCCGCCGCCGAGAACATGACCCTTGCCCATCACATCGATCAGGCCATCAAGGCTTACGGCGTGATGCAGCGGGACATCGATTACGTGGTCAAGGATGGTCAGGTCATCATCGTGGACGAATTCACCGGCCGTCTGATGATCGGCCGCCGCTACAACGAAGGCCTGCATCAGGCCATCGAAGCCAAGGAGGGCGTGAAGATCGCCGCCGAGAGCAAAACGCTGGCTACCATCACCTTCCAGAACTACTTCCGCATGTACAAAAAGCTGTCCGGTATGACCGGTACCGCCAAGACAGAAGCCACCGAGTTCACCGAGATCTACGGCCTGAACATCGTTACGGTGCCCACCAACCGTCCCCGTCAGCGCATCGATTATCCGGATGCCATCTACAAGACGGTCAACGGCAAATACAATGCCGTTATCCAGCAGGTGCTGGAATGCCACCAGAAGGGCCAGCCCGTGCTGGTGGGTACGGTCAGCGTGGAAAAGAGTGAGACCCTTGCCAAGATGCTGCAGAAATACACCCGCGACTTCAACGTGCTGAACGCAAAGAACCACGAGCGTGAAGCCGAGATCGTGGCGCAGGCCGGCAAAAAGGGTGCCATTACCATTGCCACCAACATGGCAGGCCGTGGTACCGATATCATGCTGGGCGGCAACGCCGAGTTCATGGCCAAGGCCCAGATGCGCAAGGAACACTTCTGCGAAAACCTGCTGAACCCGGAAAAGCCCGAGGATGCCGACCCGGCTGCAGTGGAAATGCTGCTGACCGAAGCCAACGGCCACGGCGATACCGAGGATGCCAACATCCTTGCTGCCCGCAAGCGCTTCGATGAGCTGTACGCCCAGTGCAAGCCCCAGATCGATGCCGAAGCTGAGCAGGTGCGCGCTGCAGGCGGTCTGTTCATCATCGGCACCGAACGCCACGAGAGCCGCCGCATCGACAACCAGCTGCGCGGCCGTGCCGGCCGTCAGGGCGACCCGGGTGCTTCCCGCTTCTACCTGAGCCTGGAAGATGACCTGATGCGCCTGTTCGGCGGCGACCGCGTCTCCAGCCTGATGGATACCCTCAAGATCGACGAGGACACTCCCATCGAGAACCGCATGATCACCAACACGCTGGAAAGCGCCCAGAAAAAGCTGGAAGGCCGCAACTTCGAGATCCGCAAGAACGTGCTGAAGTACGACGACGTGATGAACCAGCAGCGCGAGATCATCTATGGTCAGCGCCGAAAGGTGCTGGATGGCGAGGATATCAGCACCGAAATGCACAAGATGCTGCGCGAGAACATCGATTCCAGCTGCGACCAGTTCCTGGCCGGTGATGTGAAGGACGACTGGGACTTTGGTGCCCTGCGCCGCCACTATCTGGGCTGGCTGACCACCGAGGAAGACCTCCACTACACCGTGGCCGACTTTGACGATATCTCCCGCAAGGGCATTGCCGACCAGCTCTATGACCGCGGCATGAAGATCCTCTCCGACAAGGAGCAGCGTTACGGTACTCCCATCATGCGTGAGCTGGAGCGCATCTGCCTGCTCAAGTGCGTGGACCGCATGTGGATGGACCACATCGACAACATGGACCAGCTGCGTCAGGGCATTGCGCTGCGCGGCTACGGCCAGAAGGACCCCGTTGTGGAGTACCGCATCGAGGGCTTTGACATGTTCGACCAGATGGTGGATTCCATCCGTGAGTCCAGTGTGAAGATGCTGCTGACCATCGAGATCCGTCAGGCCGGTGCTGCCCCCAAGCGTGAGCAGGTGGCAAAGCCCACCGGCGAAGGCTTTGTGCCCGGCAACGGTGCACCCGGTGCCAAGGGTGCACCCCACGGCCAGCCTGTGCGTGTCATCAAAATTGGCCGCAACGACCCCTGCCCCTGCGGCAGCGGCCTGAAGTGGAAAAAGTGCACCTGCGCCAAGTACCACCCGGAAGGCACATCGACGAACGAAAACTAAGTAAAAAACCTCTCAGGCTCTGCCATAAGGCAGGGTCTGGGAGGTTTTTGATAAAATAGAGGGAGTTGATTTTGGAATGATCACACCAGAAAAACTGCTCGAATCCGCAAAGGAGCTGGAAACCCAGCTGCGCACATGGCGGCGCACCCTGCACCGCCACCCGGAGGTAGGCTTTGACCTGCCCGAGACAAAAGCGCTGGTGAAAAAAGCCCTGACCGAAATGGGCTACACCCCGCAGGACTGCGGCAAGTGCGGCGTACTCGCGCTTGCGGGCGGCAAGCGCCCCGGCAAGACCATCCTGCTGCGCGGTGACATGGATGCTTTGCCCATTCAGGAGGAATCCGGCGAAGAATTTGCTTCCGAGGTGCCGGGCAAGATGCACGGCTGCGGCCACGATATGCACACCGCCATGATGCTGGGTGCGGCAAAGCTGCTCAAAGAACACGAGGACGAGATCGAGGGCACCATCAAGCTGGAATTCCAGCCTGCAGAGGAGATCTTTCAGGGTTCGCTGGACATGCTGAAAAACGGCCTGCTGGAAAACCCGAAGGTGGATGCCGCGGTCATGTTCCATGTTCTGGCCGGGATGCCCCTGCCCGTGGGCACCGTGCTAGTGCCGGGCGGCGGCATCACCATGGCAAGCTGTGAGCAGTACCACATCACCGTACACGGCAAGGGCGGCCATGGCTCCATGCCCAACGCCTGCATCGACCCCATCACCGCAGCGGCCCACATCCACATTGCCCTGCAGGAGATCAACAGCCGTGAGCTGGACCCCGCCAAGTTTGGCGTGTTCACCACGGGCCGGTTTGAAGCTGGCAAGGCATCCAACGTCATCCCGGATTCTGCCGATATGTGGGGCACTATCCGCACGGTGGACCCCGAAGGTGCCGTGAGTGAGCAGATCCACCAGCGCATGACCGAGATCGCGCAGGGCGTGGCGGCAGCCTATCGCTGCACTGCTGATGTGGAGTTCAGCGACCACTGCCCCTGCATGGTGGTGGATACGCCTCTTGCCAAGAATGCCCTGACCTATATGACCGAACTGCTGGGCCGTGGTGCCATGGATATGACCGTCCTCACCGGCGGCAAGCCCGGCGGCGGCAGCGAGGACTTTGCCTTTGTCAGCCACGAAGTGCCCACCGTAAGCATGTTTCTCTCCGCAGGCAACGCCAAGGAGGGCTATGTTTACGGCCAGCACCACCCCAAGGTACGCTTTGACGACAGCGTGCTGTACGAGGGCGCAGCGGCCTATGCCTATATGGGCCTGCGCTGGCTGAGCGACCACAAGGCATAACCATTTGGGTTTCCCCCGCGGAAAATTTATTATTTATTTGAACCTCCGAAAAATCCGCGGATTTTCCGGTGGTTCTTTTTCACGGATGGGTTCGGAGCAGCACGCTGCATCTCTTAAAAATCGCCTTTATAAACAAAAAAATCCCGGAAGGTTCACACCCTCCGGGATCTTTTTTATATCAGCTTTGCCCCCGCATGGGGCAGGCTGTCGGCCCCATGGCTTTGCAGCTGCTGCGGCAGGGCGGCGAGGTCGCCGCCGGTGTAATACCACGCAGCGGCAAACGCGGCCAGTGCCAGAATCAGCAGAAAAATCAGGGCATTCCGCACCCTGTGCCGTTTGCGCGGCGCTGCTGTCGGTGCATCCGGCTCCGGCTTGTCCGGCAGGCGCTGCGCCGTCAGGGCATCTGCCGGGATGGCCCTGCCACACTTCTGCCAGATCGTTCCCGCCGCCTGCGGCAGGCCGGAAGCCGCCCGGCGGATCATATCCAGCAGCCACAAAGCAGGCGTATCTGCATTGGCCACCGTGCGCACCCAGCAGCCTTTCCGGCTGCCCAGAAACAGCACCGTGTCCTCGGCGCGCTCCAGACACCCGGCTGCAAAGTCTGCACCCACAAGGCGCTGCGCTGCCCGCACACGGGTAAGCTTTGCCGGCACCGGCCCGCCCTTGACCCGGCAGACCTTTGCGCTCAGCTTTTCCCGCACCTTTGCATCGGCATAGCTCATGGCTCCAAAATCAAACACTTTTTCTGCGCCGGCCACCGTTTCCATCCGGGCTTCCAGCAGAGTGCCTGCATCCGCATCACAGCATACCAGCAGCCTGTGGTGCGTTTCCAGCGCCTGCACCGCTGCATGAACAAGGGTCATCTCCCCTTCTCCGTACAGCTCTGCCGCAAAGCGGTCTGCCAGCGCTTTCCGTGCCTTGCTCAATGCTGCGGGCGTTTCTGTCTGCAGCGCAGCCAGTGTTTCTGCACCGCGGCTGCGGCACTGGGCAGCAAGTCCTGTCTGCCGCACTGCCTGTTGTACTGCCCACAGCGGTGCGCCAAACAACCGCAGCACACAGGTGGTCTGCGTTTTTTCTTCGTGTATCAACTGCTTCACCCCCGCGGCCCGGGGCCGCTCGTATTAACCCTTGAGGAAGGTGCTGTCCAGTGCCGTCAGAGCCGCCGCATCGTGCCGGGCGCTTTTTGCCAGTGCCTGTGTATCTGCAGGAACTTTGCCCTGAGCCAGACGCAGCGCCAGTTCCAGTGCCGCCTGTGCCGCGCGGGCACGCACCAGCGCACGGTCGGGGCGGGAGACGAAGAGCTTTTTTACATAGACGGTCTCACCGCAGGCCGCACCCAGATACACCGTGCCCACCGGGCGGACGGCATCGCCGCCGTTGGGGCCTGCCAGACCGGTGACGCTGACAGCGATATCGGCCCCGGCAGCTTCGGCTGCGCCCAGTGCCATCTGTGCTGCCACCGGTGCGGACACCACATTGTACTTTGCGATCGCTGCCGGGTCTACGCCGATCATCTTTGCCTTGGCCTGCTCCCAGTAGGTAACAAAGCCGAAGCCGAACACCTCGCTTGCACCGGATACATTGGTCAGCCGCTGGGCGATCATGCCGCCTGTGCAGCTTTCTGCCGTGGCAATGGTGAGTCCCTTTTCCTTCAGGGTGTGCACCAGAGTCTCTTCCAGACCGGTCACATCCTCATCATACACCGCATCACCCAGCAGATCATAGAACTTTGTGGCGTATGCGCGGCACATTTTTTCGGCTGAACTGTCGGTTTCTGCCCGGGCAGTAATGCGGATCTCGCACTCGCCGGTCTTGCAGTAGATTGCGGCGGTGGGATTTGCGTTTTCCAGCAGATGCCGCACACGGTATTCGATATCGCTTTCGCCGCCCAGCACCCGCAGCGTGATGGAATGCAGGGTGCAGTTCTGGCGGGCCAGCAGCAGCGGGCGCACGCTCTCCTCCCACATGGCTTTCATTTCGTGAGGCACGCCGGGCATCAGCACAGCACAGTGACCATCCTGTTCAAACCATGCCCCAGGGGCAGTGCCGTGGTTATTGATGATCTTGTGGCCGTTCACCGGCACCATGGCCTGCTTGCGGTTATTGGGGGCAGTCTTGCGCCCGGTGCGCGTGAAGAAATCCACGATCTTCTGCCATTCTTCCGGGTCAAAAGCCAGCGTATCACCGTAGCATCCAGCAACCGTCTCCTTGGTTAGGTCGTCCGCCGTGGGGCCAAGGCCGCCGGTGAACACCAGCAGGTCGCACCGCTGCTTTGCCTCGTTGACGAAATCCGCCAAACGGCCGTGGTTGTCGCCAATGGTGCTCTCGCGCTGGACGGTGATGCCCAGAGCCGCCAGTTCCCGGCTGAGGTACTGGGCGTTGGTGTTGAGAATGTTGCCGAGCAGCAGCTCGGTGCCCACACTGATGATCTCTGCTGTCATGGCTTTCACCCCTCAAATTCGACCTGATCGGTGATACGGATGCGGATGCGCTCGGCGCTCTCTGCTGCTTCGGCTTCCAGCGCGGCAAGGCCGGGCATGGCGGCTTCGGCCTCCAGAATTTCGGCCAGTTCCGGGCGGATCTTCGGGTGCGGCGGGGTGAAGATGGTGCAGCAGTCCTCGTAGGGCAGGATGCTGGTCTCAAAGGTGTTGATGTGGCGTGCCGTCTCCACGATCTCGGTCTTGTCCATGCCGATGAGCGGGCGCAGGATGGGCAGATCCTGCGCAGCATCGGTGCACTGCAGGGCCTTGACGGTCTGGCTGGCTACCTGAGCCAGACTCTCGCCGGTAACAAGGGCTTCGCAGCCCTGCTTCTTGGCAATAACGTTGGCAATGCGCATCATGCTGCGGCGCATCAGCACCGTGAACAGCACATCCGGAGCATTATCCCGGATGTACTCCTGCGGCTTGGTGTAGGGCACGACGAACAGATTGGAGCTGCCCGTATAGATGCTGGTGAGCTGCGCCAGAGCTTTTACCTTGAGCTTTGCGCGCTCCGAAGTGTACGGCGGAGACGCAAAGTGGATGTGGTCCAGTGCCAGACCGCGCTTTGCCATGCGGTAAGCCGCCACGGGACTGTCGATGCCGCCAGACAGCATGTTCAATGCACGGCCGCTGGTGCCCACGGGCAGACCGCCCTCGCCGGGCACTTTGGGGCCGTGGATGTAGGCGCCGTAATCACGAATTTCTACGATCACCTTGAAATCCGGGTTATGCACATCCACCTTGAGGTAGTTGTGTTTGCCCAGCAGATAGGCACCCAGCTCCCGCATCAGTTCAGGGCTGGTCATGGGGTAGGTCTTGTCGGAGCGGCGCGCCTCCACCTTGAAGGTGCGGATGCCGTGCAGGCTGGCGCCGAGGTAATCCTCAGCGGTCTGGCAGATGGTGTCAAAGTCCTTGTCGCAGACCACGGCGCGGCTGAGCGCCGCAAGGCCGAACACCTTGCTCACCCGGTCAAAGGCGAGGTCCATATCCACGTCCTCTTCCTCAGGCTCCATGTAAAAGGTGGACTGGGTGCAGTAGACCTTGAACTTGCCCACGGTCTTGAGCCGGTAGCGCAGAATTTTCATCATCGCCGACTCGAATTGGTTGCGGTTGAGGCCTTTCAGGGACATTTCACCCTGATAGCCCATAATGATTTCATGCATAAATGTTGTATCTCCTAGGTTACGATTTAACATGGCCTCCGCTTGCGCTCTGGCCATTCTCAGCGGAAATTTTAATATTTATATTTGTGTTCTGAAAATGACTGCGGTCATTTCCAGAACACTTTTTCACGGGCAGGGTCGTAACGGTCAGCGGCATCCATCCTCCTATTCGCGAAAGTATCCTGACGAAAAATACAGAGGAACAATTTGCTGCATCTGCCGGTCCGGACCCCTTCCGTAAAAATGCGTTTGGAGTGCCCCGCAGGGCACGACAAACGCCCTAATCAGAATGATCCTTCCTCTAAACATGGCCAGAGCAAAGCGGCGGCCATTCCAGATGGTCCTGCCTGTGGAATCACTTCCGGATCCTCTGCAAGCTCTTCATTCCGTCCTCAAAGCGGTTGAGGAAAGCATCCACATCCTCGGGGGTGTTGTCGCCGCAGAAGGACACGCGGATGGCCGTGTCGATGGCAAGCGGGTCTTTGCCCATTGCCGCCAGCGTGTGGCTGGGCTGGCCGCGGCCGCAGGCACTTGCCGAGGAAACATACACCTGTGCTTCGGCCAGCCATGCCAGCATGGTCTCGCTCTTGATGCACATCTCACTGAAGTTCAGCACCTCGGGCACCGCGTTTTCCGGGCTGTTGAGCTCCACCTCCGGAAAGGCCTTCAGGCCGTCCCGCAGACGCTGGTTCAGGGCCTTCATAGCGGTGTCACGGCTCTTCATGGTCTTGGCAAGACGGGTGGCGGCTGCGGCAAGACCCATGGCGTAGGGTAGGTTTTCGGTGCCGGGGCGCAGGCCGCGCTCCTGCTCACCGCCGAGGTACGGCGGCCGGAACGCCTGTACCAGACGGTCAGAAAGATACAGCGCGCCAATGCCCTTGGGAGCGTGGATCTTGTGGCCGCTCACCGACAGGGTGTCGATGTTGTCCAGCTTGATGGGCACACGCATCCACGCCTGCACCGCATCCACATGGACGATGGTGCGGCTGTTGCGGCGCTTGACCTCGGCGGCAAGGCGTTCCACATCGTTGCGGGTGCCTACCTCGTTGTTCACCATCATGCAGGCCACAAGGATAGTGTTTTTGTCCACATGCTCCAGCATTTCGTTGATATTCAATGTGCCGTCCGGGCGGGGCTTGACCACCGTGACATTGTAGCCCTGCTTCGCCAGCTCTTCCAGCGGGCGCTGGACACTGGGGTGCTCAAAGCCGGACACCACGATGCCCTTGCCGAAAGTGCGGGTGCGCACCGCGCCCAGCAGGGCCAGATTGTTGCTCTCGCTGCCGCAGGAGGTAAAGTACAGCTCCTTTGGCTTGCAGCCCAGTGTACGGGCCACAGCGGCACGGGCGGCGTTGAGCGCTTCCTCGCTGCGGGCACCGGGGCCGTACAGGCTGGACGGGTTTGCCCAGTGTTCCCGCATGGCCTTGTCGATGACATCCGCCACCTCGGGAGCCACCATGGTGGTAGCGGCGTTATCCAGATAATGCAATTCAGGGTTTTGCAGCATAAAAGGGATTCCTGCTTTCTAAATTTTCATAGTAAACCATGATAAGTATACCACAACAGGCTGTAGAACGCAAAATATTTGGCGCTGTTTTTCCTTGACAAACACCCCGGCATTGTGCTATCTTTACTGCATAGAGACCGTATCTCTGCTGACGGAACCTTGTGGAGCACCACAGTGCAGGGATGGCGGGAGAGTCAATGCCGACCGTCTGGGCAGCCTTGCGCAATTGCTGCGCAAAGCTGCCTTTTTTGTTGTCGGAAGTTGTTTTTATAAGCAGGGTGCGTTGAATGGCGAGATTTTTTGCCCGCAGACAAGGTGATTTTTCGCAGCAATCCTGACGGATTGCAAGGGAAAGCAACGCAGGATGCAAGCAAAAAGGCCGTTCAGGCGGCGTGCAATGCTTGTAGAAACGACTTCCAAAGGAGGATGTCTGATGAAAACCGATATCGAGATCGCACAGGAAGCCAAAATGAAACCCATCACCGAGATTGCCGCCCAGCTGGGCCTTTCCGATGAGCACGTGATCCCCTATGGCCGCTACAAGGCCAAGATCGATCACCGCCTGATTCACGATGCCAAAAAACAGGGCAAGCTGATCCTCGTCACCGCCATCAGCCCCACCCCGGCGGGCGAGGGCAAAACCACCACCAGCGTGGGTCTGGCCGATGCCATGAACGCTCTGGGCAAAAAGACCATGCTCTGCCTGCGTGAGCCCAGCCTTGGCCCGGTGTTCGGCGTCAAGGGCGGTGCTGCCGGCGGCGGCTACGCACAGGTGGTGCCCATGGAGGACATCAACCTGCACTTTACCGGCGATCTGCACGCCATCGGCACAGCCAACAACCTGCTGGCTGCCATGATCGACAACAGCATCCAGCAGGGCAACCCGCTGAACATCGACCCCCGCCGCATCACATGGAAGCGCTGCATGGACATGAACGACCGCCAGCTGCGGTTCATCGTGGACGGTCTGGGCGGCAAGGTGAACGGCACTCCCCGCGAGGACGGCTTTGATATCACCGTTGCCAGCGAGGTGATGGCAATTTTCTGCCTTGCCACCAGCATTTCCGATCTGAAGGAGCGTCTTTCCAAGATCGTATGCGCCTACACCTACGACGGCAAGCCCGTCACTGCCGGTGAGATCGGTGCTGCCGGTGCCATGACCGCCCTGCTGAAGGACGCGCTGGACCCGAACCTTGTACAGACGCTGGAAAACAACCCCGCCATCATCCACGGCGGTCCCTTTGCCAACATCGCCCACGGCTGCAACAGTGTGCTGGCTACCAAGCTGAGCCTTTCTCTGGCCGACTATACCATCACTGAAGCAGGCTTTGGTGCCGATCTGGGCGCAGAGAAGTTTTTGGATATCAAGTGCCGCTACGCCGGTATCGCTCCCTCTGCCTGCGTGCTGGTGGCCACCGTGCGTGCCCTCAAGAGCCACGGCGGCGTGGCAAAGGCCGACCTGAGCCAGCCCAACCTCGAAGCCGTCAAGGCCGGTGCATCCAACCTCATCCGCCACATCGACAACCTGAAAAATGGCTTCGGCCTGCCGGTGGTGGTCGCCATCAATGCCTTCCCCACCGATACCGCCGAAGAGCAGGCTTATGTGGAGCAGGTGTGCGCCGAGCAGGGTGTTCCCTGCGTGCTGAGCGAAGTATTCGCCAAGGGCGGCGAGGGCGGCAAGGCGCTGGCCGAGAAGGTGCTGGAGGTGCTGGAGGATCGTCCCATCCAGTACACCTACCCGCTGGAAATGCCCCTGAAGGACAAGATCAACGCCATCGCCACCAAAATTTACCGGGCCGACGGCGTGAACTACAGCGCCGCCGCCAGCAAGACACTGGCCGAGCTGACTGAGATGGGTTATGGGAACCTGCCCGTGTGCATCGCCAAGACCCAGTACAGCTTCAGCGACAACGCAAAGCTCATCGGTGCCCCCACCGGCTTTACCATGGAGGTGCGCGAGGTGCGCCTTGCTGCCGGTGCCGGCTTCGTGGTGGTCATCTGCGGTAATATCATGACCATGCCGGGCCTGCCCAAAAAGCCCGCCGCTGTGAGCATCGATGTGGATGCCGACGGCAAGATCACCGGCCTGTTCTAAGTTTCAAGTAAAAAATAAGAGGTTCGCTCAGTGAACGAACCTCTTATTTTTTATCCTTCTGTGTGGCTGCACAGATAATCCGTCCATACGGCATATCCGGCGGGTCTCAGATGGTAGCCGTCCGGCTGGGCGTAGCTTTCGATCAGGTCGCCGTTTTCATCTGCCAGCACTTCCCACAGGTTGAGAAAATAGCAGTTCTTTTCCAGCGCAATGGCTGCCAGCTCATTGTTGATCTGGCACAGGCGGTCGCGGTTCAAGCCCTCATGGCCGGACTTCTGGCATACTTCCGGCCGCACCGGCGTGATGGACTGCACATAGATCTTTGCATTTGGCAGTGTCTGGCTCAGCATGTCCAGCATCAGCCGGTAATAGGTCAGAAAGCTGCTATAATCGGTATCGCGGCCCAGCACGTTGGTGCCCAACAGGACATAAATAGCTCTGGGCTGCTGGGCGGTCAACGCTTCCAGCGGCACCTCAGCCACGCCGTCGGCGCGCTTGCAGGTAGTGCCATTGACGATCACGTTCGGCCCAACACCCTTGTACGCACAGAACATGGCGTTCTGCATTCCTTCTTCGTACAGCTGCATGCCCTGCGTCAGGCTGTCGCCCACAAAGCTCACGTCATTGAACCATTCCCTGCCCACAGCCGTGCTGCTCTTTGGCAGCGCCGCCATACGGAAATCCAGCGCAGTGGCCGCGCTGTCTGCAAGCGGCTGCACCGTGAGCTGCCGCGCCACCGCGTAGGAGGCCGTGTTCCAAGTATTATCCTGTGTTACCTCCTGCAGGATGGTGTTCTGCCCAACGCCGGAGGGCCGCTGTTCCCGGTGCAGGCTCTTCCACAACATCCCGATGGCTCCCACCAGCAAAAGCAGCAGCAGCAGAGCTGCCGCCATGAACCGCCTGCGCCAGCGTTTGCGCAACACGCGCCGCCGGTATTCCTGATAGTCTGCCATGCTGTCTCCCTCACTTTTCTGCCCGGGCTATGCTGCGGGCTTTCTCGTTCTTAGTATACCATATCTGTGCATTCCGGCAAGACCCGTTTTCTGCCAGAGTGCCTAAAATTGCAGATTCTTTTGCACGCAGGCATGCTATTGTGCGCAAAAAGCCCGCCTTCTATCGTGTCAAAAGCTTGCATCCTGTACCATAGATGTGTTATACTGAACTGAACTACTATTGATAGGGAGGCTTTCACGATGGCATTTACTCCAAAACTGACTTATAAAGGCAAGCCCCTCGTCCGCAAGGACAATGAGCTGTACTACGGCAATATGACCGACCCATATGTGCTCTATCTGCAGATCACGACCACCAAGCCTGTGGGCGACCAGCAGGTTGCAGACAAGGTCCACCTGATGCTGCTCTCTACCGACACCACCAAGGCTCCGCAGGAGCGCGTGATGCGTCAGACCACCAAGATCGGCCTGTACAACGCTTTGGACATCGGCAGCATCTGGCTGCAGAAGGCAAACGCACAGTAAACAAAAAAGACCGCTGCACCGGAGTGCAGCGGTCTTTTTTGCTTATTCTTCGGTCACTTCAAAGTCGAGGGGCTTGCCGCAGTTCGGGCACTTGGGTGCGCCGTCCAGCAGTTCGTCTTCCTCAAACACGGCGGTAGTGCCGCAGTCCGGGCAGGTCACTTCGTACTGCACGGGGCCATCCTCGGCATCCTCTTCGCCGTCCCCTTCCAGAGCGACCTCAAAGGTCACGCCGCAGTGCGCGCAGTTGGCTTCGCCTGCATCCAGATCATCCTCGCTGACGTAAACGGTCTCGCCGCAGTTGGGGCAGGCCACTTCATAGAACGGCTCACTGGCGATGTCATCATCCTTGGCATCGTCGTCGCCATCGGTGTCCTCATCCTCAGCGTCCTCGCTTTCGCCGTCTTCGTCCTCCTCCTCGTACAGATCTGCTTCCAGATCTTCCAGCTCATCGCTCAGGTCGTTGATCTGGTCGTAGGCGCGGGAAAGATCTTCGTCCACGCTCTCGATGACCTCAGCCATTTCACCCAGCAGTGCGCTCATGGCCTTGATGATCTTGCCCTCTTTGGTGGTATCATCAATGCCCAGACCATCGACCAGACCCTGCAGATAAGCTGCCTTTTTGTTCAGTTCCATACGAATGCCCTCCTTAAAATGAGAAAAATCGGAGTTTTAAAAAACCGGGCAGACGGTTGCCCGCAGCCCGGTTTGGCGTTAAAGAGATCAGACGCGCTCCATATACTCGCCGGTGCGGGTATCGATGCGGATGTGGTCGCCCTCGTTGATGAACAGAGGCACACGAATCTCAGCACCGGTCTCGACGGTAGCGGGCTTCAGGGTGTTGGTGGCAGTGTTGCCCTTGACACCCGGCTCGGTCTGGGTAACTTCCAGCTCGATGAAGTTGGGGATCTCGACGCTGAACACCTTGCCCTTGTAGCTCAGCAGCTTGCACAGCTCGTTCTCCTTGCAGAACTTGAAGTTATCGGGCACATCGGCTGCGTTGACGGGGATGTCATCGTAGGTCTCGTTGTCCATGAAGTGGTACAGATCGCCATCCTCGTAGCTATAGGTCACATCCTTGCGCTCGATGAAAGCCTGCGGGAACTTTGCGGTCGGGTTGTAGCTGGTCTCAACCACAGAGCCGGTAATCACGTTCTTGGTCTTGGTACGGACAAAGGCAGCGCCCTTGCCGGGCTTCACGTGCTGGAACTCAACGACCTGAAGAACCTGGCCGTCCTGCTCAAAGGTCACGCCATTGCGAAACTCGCCTGCAGAAATCATAGGAATTCCTCCATTAGTTTAATCTCAAATGCTTAACGCATATCTCTATTTATTTTACCCAATCCGTTTGCATTTGGCAAGGGGTTTCGGCAAAAAAGACGATAAAAACACAAAATTTTTTACGTTTTGCACGCTGCATGGTACATCTGCTGCATAGCCCCGGCATCCTCAGCCTGCGTGCCTGCGCTCTCGCAGATGATGACCGGCTGCAGCTTCCGCTCAGCCAGCAGTTCCATCAGCGGCTGCGGCTCCGGGCCGAACTGGGTCTCGGCAAAGGTCCAGTGGCGCTTTTCGCCGCCCGCCGAATACTCGATGCGGGAAAAATGCACATGGAACCGTTCTGCCCGTTGGTCCCCCAGCTTTTCTGCCATGCGGTCAAGGATGGCAGCGTAGTCCTCTTTCGAGCGGATGCCGCCCAGAGTGCGGGCATTCAGGTGGCCGAAGTCGATGCAGGGCGTAATGCGCTTATCCACGCTGCACAGCGCCAGCACCTCGTCCAGTGTGCCCAGCTGGCCGATCTTGCCCATGGTCTCCGGGCAGAGAGTCATATCGGCAAAGCCTGCTTCGTCCAGCGCTTCCACGGCACGGCGCATGGTATCCAGCGCTTTTTCAAGGGCCGCTTCCCGGCTCTGCTTGCCGCAGCTGCCGGAGTGGAAGATGATGCGTCTGCCGCCCAGCGCTTTGCACACCGCCGCACTTTGCAGCAGATACTGGATGCTGTTGAGCCGCTTTTCCTCTTCCAGACTGGACATGCTGATATAATACGGTGCATGCACGCTGAACAGGATATCCTTTGGCGCGGCCAGTGCGGCCATTTTTGCAGCCTTGTCCAGCCCCAGACGCACGCCCCGTCCGCACTGGTACTCGAAGGCGTTCAGTCCCATCTTTGCGGTGTACTCCGGCACATCCAAGCTGCTTTTGTAGCCTTGGGCGGCAAAGCTGTCGCTGGTGCCTGCGGTGCCGAACCGGATCTTCCAATCACTCACAGGGTCTTGCCTCCCCGGTCATAGTATTTCTGCCAGTGTTTTTTCTCCCACTTACGCTTGAGGATGACCTGCGCACCGAGGTCCGGGCCGCGGGGCACCACCATCAGGCCCGGAATGCCGTACAGCGCTGCCGCCATGCGGTCGGCATAGAGCTGGTCGCCCACCATCGCCATCTGACGGCGCTTCACGCCCATGCGGTGCTGCGCCGCCATCAGAGCAAAGGGCAGCGGCTTTGCGGAGCGGTACAGGTACGCAAGGCCCAGCTTCTGGGCAAAGGGCCGCACCCGCTTTTCCGCACCGTTGGACACGATGGTGAGCCTGACACCCGCCCTGCGCATCGTGTCCAACCACACGGCCACATCTTCCGGCAGCTCCTGACTGCGGTCGGCGGTGAGGGTGTTATCGATATCCAGCACCAGCGCAGTGATGCCTTTTTCCGCCAGCCATTCCGGCGTGATGTGGGTGACATCCTTGAAAACGTATTCGGGGGTGATGAGCATAGTATTTCTCCCTGCAATGAAAATAGGGGAGCCTGCAATACAGGCTCCCCTACATCGGCGTTAGCAACGCGTATGAAATCTAAAGCAACAGCGACTTCAAGTGATCAATTACTTGAACTTGCGCTTGCGGGCTGCTTCGGACTTCTTCTTGCGCTTGACAGACGGCTTCTCGTAAGCCTCGCGCTTACGGACCTCTGCGAGCACACCGCTGCGAGCGGTGCTGCGCTTGAAGCGACGCAGTGCGCTTTCCAGCGACTCGCCCTCTTTAACACGAATTTCCGACATCTTATTCCCTCCCTTGGACCGTGAGGCAGGAATTTCGTTGTTACATGGTAACTAACAGTAGACAGTATAGCGCATTTTCTCCGGTTCGTCAACCTTTTTTTGAAAGTTTTTTGCGCAAAATCTTTGAAAAGATTTTGAATAAACGTTCCCGGGTGTTTTATGCGCCAGTCCGCCTCTGCGGGTAGTTGTATATCCAGCCTTTCGGCAGGGTATCGGTTGGTTTAGCCCTTGACAGCCAGATTGACCAGACGGCCCTTGACGTAGATCTCCTTGACCAGCTGCTTGCCTTCCAGAGCGGCAGCAACAGCGGGGTCAGCCTTGGCGGCAGCAATGGCGGCAGCAGCGTCAATGTCGGCAGCCACCTTCAGGCGGGCCTTCACCTTGCCGTTCACCTGCACAGCGATCTCCACTGTGCTTTCCACGCACTTGGCCTCTTCGTACTTGGGCCAGGGGTAGTAAGCCAGCTGCTCGTCGTGGCTGTGGCCCAGCTTCTCCCACAGCTCTTCGGTCATGTGGGGAGCAAACGGGTTCAGCAGCTGGACAACGGTCTCCAGCTCGGCCTTGGTCGCGCCGCCGTTGTCGTACAGGGCGTTCACCAGCGTCATGAGCTGGGCAATGGCGGTGTTCATCTTCAGGGTCTCGATGTCAGCGCCCACCTTCTTGATGGTCTGGTGCATCAGGGTCTCGACCTGCGGGCGATAGCCCTCGCCCTCCACCAGCTTGTCGCTCAGCGTCCACACGCGGTCCAGGAAGCGGTTGCAGCCTGCAATAGCAGAGGTCTGCCACGGTGCAGCCTGTTCAAAGTCGCCCATGAACATCTCGTACAGACGCATGGTGTCAGCACCGTACTGGTCCACCACCTCGTCCGGGTTGATGACGTTGCCCAGAGACTTGGACATCTTCACGATGGGATGGCGCGACATTTCGCCGTACTTTTCTTCCAGAGCCTTTTCAGCGGCCTTCTGGCTGCCGTACTCCTTCAGCAGCTTTTCCTGCTCCTCAGCGGGCAGGTTGACAAAGCTGTGGGGGTTCAGGCCCAGGATCATGCCGTGAGCGGTGCGCTTCTGGTAGGGTTCCGGAGAAGGCACAGCGCCGATATCATACAGGAACTTATGCCAGAAGCGGCTGTACAGCAGATGCAGGGTGGTGTGCTCCATGCCGCCGTTGTACCAGTCCACCGGAGACCAGTATTCCAGAGCTTCCTTGGAAGCAATGGCATCCTTGCAGTGGGGGTCCATGTAGCGCAGGAAGTACCAGGAAGAACCGGCCCACTGGGGCATGGTGTCAGTCTCGCGGGTAGCGGGGCCGCCGCAGCAGGGGCAGGTGGTCTTGACCCAGTCCTTGTGGCGGGCCAGCGGAGATTCTCCGTCCGGACCCGGCTCAAAATCGGTGATGTCCGGCAGGGTCAGGGGCAGGCTGCTCTCGGGCAGAGGCTGCCAGCCGCACTTTTCACACTTGACCATGGGGATGGGCTCGCCCCAGTAGCGCTGACGGCTGAACACCCAGTCGCGCAGCTTGTAGTTGACCTTATCGCAGCCCTTGCCGTTTGCCTCCAGCCAGTCGATCATCTTTTTCTTTGCATCGGTGACGGACAGGCCGTTCAGGAAGCCGGAGTTGACCAGCGTGCCGGTGGCCACATCGGTGAAGGCGGCTTCGTCCAGATTGGACGGGGTATTGCCTTTGACCACCTCGATGATGGGCAGGCCGAACTTCTTGGCAAACTCCCAGTCGCGGGTATCGTGGGCGGGCACAGCCATGATGGCACCGGTGCCGTAGGTGGACAGAACGTAGTCCGAGATAAAGATGGGGATCTCGGTATCATTGACCGGGTTGATGCCCATGACGCCTTCCAGCTTGACACCGGTCTTTTCCTTGTTCAGCTCGCTGCGCTCAAAGTCGCTTTTGCGGGCTGCCTCGGCCTGATAGGCCTTGACGGCATCGGCATTCTTGAGGATGCCCTTGTCCAGCCACTCCTTGACCATAGCGTGCTCCGGAGAAACGACCATGTAGGTGGCACCAAACAGAGTGTCACAGCGGGTGGTGTACACGGTCAGGGTATCGCCTGCGGTGGTGCCGAAGTTAACCTCTGCGCCGTGGCTGCGGCCGATCCAGTTCTTCTGCTGGGTGGCAACGCGCTCAATGTAATCCAGACCGTCCAGACCATCGATCAGCTTATCGGCATAAGCGGTGATCTTGAGCATCCACTGGCTCTTGACGCGGTGAACGACCTCGCTGCCGCAGCGCTCGCACACGCCGTTGACAACTTCCTCGTTGGCCAGCACGCACTTGCAGCCGGTGCACCAGTTGACGTTCATTTCCTTCTTGTAAGCCAGACCATGCTTATACAGCTGCAGGAAGATCCACTGGGTCCACTTGTAGTACTCGGGGTCGGTGGTATTGATCTCGCGGTCCCAGTCAAAGGAGAAGCCCAAAGCCTTCAGCTGGCTGCGGAAGTGGTCCACATTGTTCTTGGTGACAATGGCCGGGTGGATGTGGTTCTTCATGGCAAAGTTCTCAGTGGGCAGGCCAAAAGCGTCCCAGCCCATGGGGTACAGCACATTGTAGCCGTTCTGACGGCGCTTGCGGCTGACCACGTCCAGCGCGGTGTAGCTGCGGGGATGGCCTACATGCAGGCCGGCACCCGACGGATACGGGAACTCGACCAGTGCATAGAACTTGGGTTTTTTGTGGTCGATCTCGACATGGAAGGTCTTTTCGTCCTCCCACACCTTCTGCCACTTGGCTTCAACTGCCTTGTAATCGTACTTCATGTTGTTAATCAGCTCCAGACTTTATCCAAAATACCGTTGCTTGGGGGCGTATGCTTTCAAGCTATCTGCCTTTGCCAGAAAACCCTCTCCGTCATCGCTGCGCGATGCCACCTCTCCCGAAGGGGAGAGGTTTTGTGCAGACCGCAGCCTTCCCTCTTTTGCGCAAGCTCCCCCTTTCGGGGGAGCTGTCAGGGCGGACGCCCTGACTGAGAGGGTTCTTTTTTCAGGTAGACAGCTGTTTGCCTGAATCATTCAAGGGTGCTGTCAGGGGTGAGGTACTCGGAGATATCAATGGGCTCACCATCTGCCCACAGGTGCTCCAGATCGTAATAGGTGCGGGTGTTGGGTACGAATACGTGCACGATGACGTTGGAATAATCCAGCAGCACCCAGTTCTTGGAATCGTAGCCCTCCGTGCTGTAGGGCTCCAGGCCCTTCTGGGAAAGCTCATACTCCACCTCGTCGGCCAGAGATGCCACCTGCGTGGTGGAAGTGCCGGAGGCAATAACGAAGTAATCTGTGAGCACGGTCAGGCTTTCCACCTTGAGCACGCGCACATCGTGGGCCTTTTTCTTATCCAGGATCTTTGCGATCTCAATGGCAAGCGCCTTGCTGTCGTTGAAGTTCTCCATATGTTTTTCCTTTCTGTCAGTTTCAGTTTGCGGAGCCTGCGGCCTGACCGTCGGTGGTAACAGCGCCATCAAGGTCTGTATCGCCGTTCAGGATGGCATCGTCCGACTCCTTATCGATGCGGCCCATATACTGCACGTTGGCATCGGTGGATGCACTGCCGTGGGGCCACTCGTCGGTGACAAGATTCATTTCGCTCACATCAATGGGGCCGGTGTAGGTGCAGAAATACTGGTTGAGCAGGTTTGCAATGGAACCCGCATCCGGCACCACGCAGGAGTAACCGGCAAAGGTGTCGGTCTTGCCCACGTTGGGCACGCCCATGAACACCGGTGTCTGCGCCAGAATGATGTTGGAGCTGTCGAGCTTGAGGAAAGACACCACCAGCTTTGCAATGGTGGAAATGTCCATATCCGTCTTGATATAGTTTTTGAACACCAGCGGCAGCTGGTTCAGGATATCGGTAACGCCCATGGCGCGGGCACGCTTGAACAGGCCGGCATAGAAATAGCGCTGCATGTTCAGGCGGTCGATATCGGAATTGGCGTAGCCGTCGCCGTGGCGGCAGCGCACAAAGAACTCTGCCGATGCGCCGTTCAGATTGCGGTAGCCCTTGAGCAGCTTGCTGCCGCCGTAGGACATATCGTGAGGGATATACACCTCAATGCCGCCAAAGTTATCCACCATATCCACCAGTGCCTGCATATCCACCGTCACATAGTAATCGATGGGCAGTCGGAACTGATCGTAGATAACATCGGCCAAAGCGGCGATGCTGCCGCCGTTGGAGATTGCCACCGAGTTGATCTGATAATTCGTGGCGGCGTAGGTCTTTCCATTGGAAAGGGTGATCTTTTTGTTCTTGGTGGTGACAAGGCTGTTGCGGGGGATCTGCAGCATCCGCAGTGCACCGTTCTTGATGTCGAACTGCACGTACAGGATCATATCGGTCATGCCGTCGTTAGAGGTGGGATCGTTGGAATAATTGCGGCCCTCTTCATAGTCGATGCCGCAGACCAGAATGTTCACCACATCGCCCTTGTATTCCTCGGCTGTCTTCACCTCTTCCTCAATGGTAGGGGTGCTGTCGTCCGGGCGGATGCTGTCCTCCACCTTGTTTACAAGGCTGACTCCGTACACCACCACACCGGAGATCACCGCGATGATGGCCATGACCACTGCAAAAGGCAGCCAGAGGGGCATTTTCTTTTTCTTTTTGCGGCGGCGCGGCGGCTTCTGCCCTGCTCCCTGTGCCGGGCGGCGCGGCGGCTCATTGTGTGCACCGCCTGCGCTCTGCTTTGCATCCGTGCTGGATGCAGCGTGGCGCGGTGCGGCTGCTGCCGAATCCGGCCGGTTCAGAGAACGCGAAGTATTGATATGGCGTGGCGTCTGGCTCATGCTTTTTTGTATCCTCCAGATTTTCGCGGTCCTGCAAAAAAATGTTCCTGCAGACCTGTCATGCTCTTAAGTATAGCATTATCCGACGAAATCTGCAATCCGTTTTCTGTTTCCGCTTGTTTCAGAGCAGCTGTGCTCTCACCGTTCATTCTTCCCGCTGCGGGCAAGGATATCCTCATAGGCAGCCTTGGACATCGGGTCAAGGGGCTTGCCCTGCGAGAGCACGAAATCGTTGGTCTGCTTCAGCGCGGCCAGCATAGCGGCATCCAGATTCTTTTTTTCCAGCTTGCGCAGCTTTTCCACGCCGGGCCAGTCCCGCTCCGCGCTGGTCATATCGGCCAGATACAAAATTTTGTCAAGCCGGGTCATGCCGGGTTTGCCCGCCGTGTGGCAGGCAATAGCGCTAAGCACCGCTTCGTCGGTCACGCCCCACTGGGTGCGGGCCAGAATGGCGGCGCACACGCCGTGCCACACCGGGGCCGGGCGCTCTTCGCCGCCCTCGGCATACTGGGGGTAAGCGCGCAGGATCTCGCGCATCTCATCCTTGCTGATCTCCTTGGCGGAGTCGTGCAGCAGGGCTGCCAGCGCGGCGCGCTCCTCATCCTCACCGTAGATCTTTGCCAGCTTGACGGCCATTTTTTTCACATTCAAGGTATGCTCATAGCGCTTATCGCTCAAGCGGCCGCGCACAAGCTCCTTTGCCTGTTTGAGGTTCATTGGCTGATACTTCCTTTTTGTAGAGTTTCTCCCGGCGGATGACCGCCCGCACCGCCTCCGGCAGCTCAGCTTCACATCCTTCGCCTGCAGTCAGACGGGTGCGGATGTCGCTGCTGGCCATGGGCAGCGCCTGTACCGGCGCAAACAGGATGCGTGCCCCGGTGGGGTCCAGCCGGAGAGCCTTTGCGTGCAGCTCGGGGTCGTCGCCCACATGGCGGCTGGTGACCACCAGATGGGCAAGGCGCAGGATATCCTGCCAGCGGTGCCAGCCGTCAAAGCTTAGCAGCATATCGCTGCCAATGGCAAGGTACAGCTGTGCCCCGGGGTAGTCCCGGGCCAGTTTTTCCACCGTGAGCACCGTATAGTTGCGGTTTCCGGCAGCGGCCTGCTCGATCTCCCAGCCGCTGACTTCCAGCTGCGGGATCGTGTCCGCATCCTCTTCCAGTGCATGGAAGCAGCTGCACATTTCCAGCCGCAGTGCGCCCGGCGCAGAGGTCTTCTGCTTGAAGGGCGAAAGCCCGGCAGGCATCACCACCACCTTATCCGGCTGCACGCGGGCAGCGGCAGCGCGCAGATTGTTCAGGTGGCCGTTATGGGGCGGGTCAAATGTACCGCCGTAGAGAAGAACTTTCATTTTTACTTCAGCAGATCAGCGTAGGCGCTGTCCTTTTTCTTCTGCAGGTACAGCACGAACTTGGAGCCGATCACCTGTACGCAGTCGGCACCGGTGGCCTCAGCCAGCTTGACCGAAGCTTCACGGGCATTGTACATGCTGTTTTCCAGCACCTTGAGCTTGATGAGCTCACGGGCATCCAGACAGTCCTTCACGCCCTGGATCATGGTCTCGTCGATCTCGCCCTTACCCACGATGAAAACGGGGTCCATGGTGTTTGCCTTGCCGCGCAGAATGGCGCGCTGTTTGCTTGTCAGCATAGTTTTCTCCTTTATTTTGAGGTTGATATTTCGATAAAGAAACGATTTAGAATTGTCTCCGCTTGCGGTGAGAAACTCCTTCAGTCAAAGCCTTGCGGCTTTGCCAGCTCCCTCAAAGAGGGAGCCTTTGGCAGAAACGAAACGCTTGCCGGACTGCCAAAGGCCCCATCTCCGAGGACGACTTCCCCCGGCCGGGGGAAGATGTCACCGTAGGTGACAAAAAGGGGAATCTGTCTGCGAAGCAGACTGGGGGAGTTCATTCTGCCAGAAATCCCGGCAGCTGCTGTTCCAGCACCGCCAGCGCATTGCCGCGGTGGCTGATGGCATCCTTTTCATCCGGGGTCAGCTGGGCGTAGCTGCGGCCCTCGGTGTTGGGGCGCTTATCGTGCTTTCCCACGCCGCAGTCGGTGGGGATGAACAGCGGATCGTAGCCAAAGCCGTAGTCCCCGCACAGCCGCTCAAAGGCGATGCTGCCCGGGCACTCGCCCATGCAGGTCAGATGCCGCCCATCCGGCAGGATGAAGCACACCGCGGACACGAATTTTGCACCCCGCTGCCCGGCAGGCACAGCCTGCATGGCGTCCAGAAGCTTGTCGTTGTTGGCTTCGTCGTCGCCGTGGCGGCCGCAGTAGCGGGCACTGTAGACGCCAGGCGCACCGCCCAGCGCCTCCACGCACAGGCCGGAGTCATCGGCGATGGTGGGCAGGCCGCATGCCTTGCAGATGGTTTCAGCCTTGATGAGGGCGTTCTCGGCAAAGGTGGTGCCGGTCTCCTCCGGCTCGATGGTGATGCCCAGCTGCTTCTGGCTGACCACCTCGTGGCCCTGCGCTTCCAGAATGCGGCGCAGTTCGCGGAGCTTTCCGGCGTTGCCGGTAGCTGCACAAATTTTCATCTTAATACTCCTTCCGCTTTCAAAGCTCGCCCCTTTGGGAGAGCTCCGTCTCCGCGCCGCTGCAAGCGGACGGAACGGTGAGAGGGTTCTATTTTAGTGCTTCCACTGGCGCGGGAGCAGCTCTTCCACAAA
Organism: Faecalibacterium taiwanense; assembly: GCF_036632915.2. Taxonomy (NCBI): domain Bacteria; kingdom Bacillati; phylum Bacillota; class Clostridia; order Eubacteriales; family Oscillospiraceae; genus Faecalibacterium; species Faecalibacterium taiwanense. The sequence goes on from NZ_CP155552.1 coordinate 2,108,893, forward strand.
GCCCTCCGGGGTAAAGGGCAGCAGGTCGTCGATGCCCTCGCCCACGCCGATGAAGCGCACCGGCAGGCCCAGACGCTGCTTGACCGCTACCACGCAGCCGCCCTTGGCGGTGCCGTCCAGCTTGGTCAGGATGATGCCGGTAGCATCTGCAGCCTTGCAGAATTCCTTGGCCTGACTGATGGCGTTCTGGCCGGTGATGGCATCCAGCACCAGCAGCGTTTCAAGGCTGGCTTCCGGGCTGGCCTTCTTGACGCTGCGGCTGATCTTGGAAAGCTCTGCCATCAGGTTTGCCTTGTTGTGCAGACGGCCTGCGGTGTCGGCAATGACCATGTCATAACCACGTGCGGTGGCAGACTTTACGGTGTCGAAAATGACAGCCGCCGGGTCTGCGCCCTCGCCTGCGCTCACAATGGGCACACCGGCGCGGTCAGCCCAGATCTCCAGCTGTTCGCTGGCTGCAGCACGGAAGGTATCGCCTGCGGCCAGCATCACCTTTTTGCCCTCGCGGGTGTAGTGATCGGCCAGCTTTGCAATGCTGGTGGTCTTGCCCACGCCGTTCACGCCAATGACCAGAATGACGGCCGGCTTGCCGGAAAGATCCATCTCGGCATCCGGTGTCATTTCCTCGGCAATGATGTCGCGCAGGGCATCCGCCGCCTCTTCGCCGGTCTTCAGGCCCTTTTCGTGCACACGGTCGCGCAGCTTATCCACCAGACGCACGGCCACCTCGCCGCCCACATCTGCAAGGATGAGCTGCTCTTCCAGATCATCGTACATATCATCGTCGATGACGCTGCCGGTGAGGGTGTTGAGGATATTGCCCCAGAAACCGGTGCGGGTCTTTTCCAGACCCGTTTTCATTTTTTCCTGTTCTTTTTCTTTGTTTTTCTTGCCAAATCCGAAGAACCCCATGGTGTCCTCCTATCTTTTTCTTTAATATATATCAGGAAACCAGCGTTGCGTCAACCTGTTCCAGATCAAGCTTGAGCAGCTTGGACACGCCGTCCTCCTGCATGGTAACGCCGTAAAGCACATTCGCGGCTTCCATTGTGCCGCGGCGGTGGGTGATGACGATGAACTGGGTCTTGTCGCTCACCCGGCGTAAGTACTGGGCAAAACGCACCACATTGGCATCGTCCAGAGCGGCTTCGATCTCGTCCAGAATACAGAACGGGGCCGGGTTGACCGCCAGAATGGCAAAGTAGATGCTGATGGCCACCAGCGCCTGCTCGCCGCCGGAAAGCGCTTCCAGATTTTTGATCACCTTGCCCGGCGGTGCCACCCGGATGCCGATGCCGCAGGACAGCACATCGCTTTCATCCTCCAGCACAAGGCTGGCTTCGCCGCCGCCGAACAGCTCGGTAAATACGCGGCCAAAGTTTTCGTTGATGGCGCGGAAGCTGTCGGAGAAGATCTCCCGCATCTGTGCCGAAAGCTTGGAGATCATGCGGGTCAGCTCATTGCGGCTTTCTTCCACATCGGTCACCTGATGCATCAGGGCATCGTAGCGGGCCTTGACCTCCTTGTATTCCTCGATGGCGCTCACATTCACGCTGCCAAGGGCGCGAATTTTGCCGCGCAGGTCGGCCACCTGTGCGCGCAGGGCCGTCAGGCTTTCAAACTCCACGCAAAGGTTCTCTGCCTGACTGACCGAGAGCTGATATTCATCCCACAGCTTTGCCACGGTCTGGTCGTACTCGGTCTCGGCAGCGGCCTTGCGCTCTGCAAGGCGGGCCATCTCGCGCCCCATTTCCTCGCGGCTGTCGGAGGATGTACGCGCCCGGCTCAGTGCCGCTGTTTCAGCCTGCTGGCGTTCCAGCCGCTGTTCCGTGGCTTCCCGGATTGCCTTTTCTTTTTGGGCGATCTCGGTCTGGCTGTCGGACTTTGCCTGCCGGATGGCTGCAATTTCTGCCCGGCAGCTCTCGCTGCGCTGTGCCAGTGCCCCAAGGCTTTCTTCCAGCGTGGCGCGGCGGGCAGCGGCATCCTGTGCCCGCTGTTGCAGTGCCGCGATCTGGCTGTAGGCCAGTTCTGCATCCTTCTGGCGGGTCACCTGTTCCAGCCGCTTTGCGCTGAGCTTTTGGCTCAGTTCGGTCTGCTGGACCACAAAGTTGTCGTCACCTTCGGCAATTCGGTTCATCTCCGCCGTCAGCAGGTCGATCTTTGCCGTCAGCCGGGCCTGCAGGCTGGCAGCTTCCTCTGCTTTGCCACGGCTCTCTGTCATGGCCGCCTGCAAAGCGTCGATCTGCTGCTGGCCGTTGCTGCGAGCCGTTTCCAGCTGGGCGGCAGCAGCTTCCAGCCGCTTCTGCTCTGCCTCGGCACGCACTTTGTCGTTGGCGGCGGTGATTTGTTCACTGGCCGTGGCGGTCAGCTCTGCCTGAAGGGCATCTACCTGCTCTTTGCAGCGGTCGGTCTTTTCCTGTGCAGCAAGGCAGTCTTTTTGTAACTTGGCCGCTTTCACCCGCAGCTCTTCCATCTCCTGCTTGCGGGTGAACAGGCCTGCGCTGCGCTGGACGCTGCCGCCGGTAAAACTGCCGCCTGCATTGATCACCTGACCATCCATGGTCACGATCTTGCTGCGAAAGCCGTTGTCCCGCGCCACGCGAGAAGCTTCGTTGATGTCGTCCACCACGATGATGCGGCCCAGCAGGTTCGATACGATGTTGTCATACCGGCGGTCGGCCTGCACCAGACTGGAGGCAAGCCGTGCCGTACCGGAGAGTCGGCCACGGAACACGCCGGGCTGGACGGTATCCAGCGGCAGGAAGGTGGCGCGGCCTGCATTGTCATTGCGCAGCAGGGCAATGGCCGCTTTGGCAGCGGCTTCGTTCTCTACCACGATGTTCTGCAGCGCACCGCCCAGAGCCGTTTCCACAGCCACTTCACAGCCCGGCTCCACCTTTAAGATGGCGGACACCGGCCCGATGATGCCCCGCAGGCGGCGTGCACCGGCAGCACGCATGACGGCCTTGACCGAGTTTTGGTAGCCGTCCATGTTCTTTTCCAGTTCCCGCAGCACGGAAAGGCGCTGGCGGGCCGCATCCAGCTCACGGCCAAGGCACTGCTCTGCTGCGTCGGCATCGTCCAGCGCAGCCTTGCGGCCTTTCAGCTTAAGTTCCACGCCGGAACGGACATTTGCCAGCTGCTTCTCGTTTTCTTCCAGCATCCGGCGATACTTGATGGTGTCGTCCAGATCCTGCTTTGCTTCGTCCCGCTGGGCGGTGCTTTCCTGCACACTCTGCTCAAGGGCAGGCAGGCGCTGGCGGGCTGTTTCCCCGGCAGCTTCGGCAGCGGCCTGCGCCACCTGCGCTTCGGTGCGCCGGGCTGTCAGGCCGGCAAGTTCTGCTTTCAGGGTATCCTTGCGGGCACCGCTGGCACTGCTGGCATCGGTCAAACGTGCGATCTCCGCGTTCAGCGCCTCGATCTCTGCCGCCAGCTTTTCGCCCTCCGCTTCCATGGTCTTTGCCACGGCACGGTGGCGCTGCAAGGCGGCCTGTGCCTCGGTGCTGTCCTGTTCCCCGGCGCTGATCTCTTCCTGCAGGGATGCGGCGCTCTCCTCGTTGCGGAGGATGTCGTTTTCCAGCACAGCGATACGGCTTTCCGACCCGCTGATCTGCTCGGTGATGCTGCGGATATCCCCATTCAGGCGCTCAACAGCAACCGTCAGCTGCTGTGCCTGCATCCGGATCTCCTCAGCCTCCTGCTCGGCGGCTTTCGTCTCCCGGTCAAAGCGCTCGTAGTCGGCCTGCGCTGTCTCGTAGTCCCGCACCTGCTGGCGCACGGCTTCGCGCGCGCGGTGCACACCGTCGGTCCACAGGGTCACTTCCAGCGTTTTGCGCTGTGCGGCCAGCTCGAGGAACTTTTCTGCCTTGGCGCTCTCTTTTTCCAGCGGGCCTACCCGGCTTTCCAGCTCACCAAGGATGTCCCGCAGGCGTTCAAGGTTTTCGCCCGCCGCAGCAAGGCGGCGTTCTGCCTCGGTCTTGCGGTAGCGGTACTTGGCAATGCCGCAGGCTTCCTCAAAGATCTCGCGGCGCTCACTGCTTTTTGCGGCCACGATCTCCGCAATGCGGCCCTGCCCGATCACCGAGTAGCCGTCGCGGCCAATGCCGGTATCCAGCAAAAGTTCGTACACATCCTTCAACCGGCACACCTGCCCGTTGATGGTATACTCGCTGTCGCCGGAGCGGTAATATTTGCGGCCAATGGTCACTTCGTCCGCATCCACATCAAAGGTATGGTCTGCGTTATCCAGCGTCAGCCGCACCTGCGCAAAGCCCATGGCTCCGCGCCGCCGGGTGCCGCCGAAGATCACGTCCTCCATCTTGCCTGCCGCGCGCAGCTGGCGGGAGCTGGTCTCGCCCAGCACCCAGCGCACTGCGTCCGAAAGGTTCGACTTGCCGGAGCCGTTGGGACCTACCACGCCAGTAACGCCTGCGTCGAACCGAATTTTGACTTTATCGGGAAAGCTCTTGAAGCCCTGGATCTCCAGTTCCTTGAATACCATTTACTTTTCCTTTATCACGCCCAGCAGCTTGAGCGCTTCTTTTGCGGCGCACTGCTCAGCGGCCTTTTTGCTGCGGCCTTCGCCACGGGCCACGCGGTCAGAGTTGAACCGCACCGCCACCACGAAATGCTTGTCGTGATCCGGGCCGGACTCGCTTTCTACTACGTAGCTCAACCGCTCTTCCGGGTTCTGCTGCACGATCTCCTGCAGGCGGGTCTTGTAGTCGGCCTCGGCGTGCTTGCCCTCGGTGATAAAGGGCAGGATGAAGCTGCGGGCCACATCCATGCCGCCATCCAGATACAAAGCCGCGATCAGCGCTTCAAACGCATCGGACACAACGCTGGGGCGGGTGCGTCCGCCGCAGCGCTCCTCGCCGCGGCCAAGGCGCAGGTACTCGCCCAGATCGATCTCCTGCGCGAACTGGAACAGTGCACCCTCGCTGACAAGGCTGGCGCGGATGCGGGTCAAATCGCCCTCCGGCCGGTCGGCATAGGCGTGGAACAGATAGTCTGCCGAGACGATCTGCAGCACGCTGTCGCCCAGAAATTCCAGCCGCTCGTTGTGCTTGACCGGGGTGCGGCTCTCGTTGGCATAGCTGGTATGGGTGAGCGCGATCTCCAGCAGCTCCGGGTTTTTGAACTTATAACCAATAATTGTTTCCAACTGATGGCTCATGGTCGTTTTTACTCCCTTTTATTCCTCAGTTTTCTGTGCCGCAGCCAGCTCGTCCAGCGCAGACTGCATGGTGCCGCACAGATCGTTCTCCACGCAGATCTTTGCCTGACGGATGGCGTTCTTGATGCCCTTGGCCTTGGAAGAGCCGTGGGCCTTGATGACCGGCTGCTTGGCCCCCAGGAAGGGTGCGCCGCCGTACTCCTCGCTGTCCATCTGGTGCTTCAGGTCTGCCACGCTGCCCTTGAGCAGCAGATAGGCCAGCTTGCCGCCGAGGTTTGCGAGGAACATTTGTTTCAGCATGCCCAGCAGCATTTTTGCCACGCCCTCGGTCAGCTTGAGGATCACATTGCCGGTAAAGCCGTCGCACACCACCACATCCACTTCGCCACCCGGCACATCGCGGGGCTCGATGTTGCCCACAAAGCGGATGCCGGGGGTGGTCTTGAGCAGCTGGTGGGCTTCCTTGAGCATGGGGGTGCCCTTGCTCTCCTCCGCACCGTTGTTGGCCAGCGCCACGCTGGGGCTGCGGCGGCCCTCCACCTTATTCACATAGCAGCTGCCCATGACAGCGAACGCCGCCAGCATCTCAGGGCGGCACTCCACATTGGCACCGCAGTCCAGCAGCAGATAAGCCTGCTTTTTGGCGGGCACCATGGTAGCCAGAGCCGGGCGCTTGATGCCCTTGAGGGTGCGCACGATCAGGCTTGCGCCCACATGCAGCGCACCGGTGCTGCCGGCGGAAACAAAGGCATCACCCTTGCCGTCTTTCAGCATGTTCAAGCCCACCACGATGGAGGAATCCTTCTTCTGGCGGATGGCGCGAGCAGGCTCATCGCACATATCGATGACCTCGGTGCAGTTCACCAGCTCAATGCCATCCAGCGGGATGCTGTTCTCCTGTGCGGTCCTGCGCACCAGCGCTTCGTCGCCCACACCGACGACGGTGATGCCGTACTCTTTCACGGCCTGTGCGACACCCTCCAGCACAGCCAGAGGGGCGTTGTCGCCGCCCATCATATCCACGATAATCTTCATAGCTTTTCTCCCTTCTTAAAGAGAAGTTTCATCCAGCCAGTGCTGGAAGCTGGCAACAGCGCGCTGAGCCTGTGCCATGTAACGCAGGCGCTTGTCCCGCGGGCGGCTCTCCTCCGGCAGCGGAGGAAGGATGCCCATATTCGCGCCCATGGGCTGGAAGTTCTTGTTCTCGGTGGTCAGGTACTGCACCAGCGCACCGCACATAGTATCCACAGGCGGGGCGGGCAGTTCTTTGCCTTCCAGCCGGGCATACAGGCTGCGGGCCGCCAGCAGGCCGCAGGCAGCGCTTTCCATATAGCCCTCAAAGCCGGTGATCTGGCCCGCAAAGAACACATTGGGGTGTTCTTTCAGGCACAGCTGGGCGCTGAGCACCCGGGGCGCATCGAGGAAGGTGTTGCGGTGCATGACACCGTACCGCACAAACTCGGCATTTTCCAGCCCGGGGATCATGCTGAACACCCGCTTCTGTTCGCCCCACTTGAGGTTTGTCTGGAAGCCCACGATGTTATACAGGGTGCGCTCCTTGTTCTCGGCGCGCAGCTGTACATTGGCCCACGGACGGTGGCCGGTGTTGGGATTCACAAGGCCCACCGGGCGCAGGGGACCGAAGCGCATGGTGTCGGCACCCCGGGCGGCCATGATCTCGATGGGCATACAGCCCTCGTAGACCGTGACGGTGTCGGCCTTTTTGCCGTGGGCATCCGGGTCGGGCTGAGCAGACTGCTCGGCCCCGGTGTCAAAGTCGTGCAGCGGGGCACGCTCTGCCGAAGCGAGAGCTGCGTGGAAATTCTCGTACTCTTCCTTGTTGAAAGGGCAGTTCAGGTAGTCGGCCTCGCCCCGGTCATAGCGGGAGGCGGCAAACACCTTGTTGTAGTCCAGACTTTCGGCGGTGACGATGGGGGCCACAGCATCGTAGAAGTGCAGCCGCTCGTCCCCAGTCAAGGCCCCGATCTCATCGGCCAGTGCGCCGTCGGTCAGGGGCCGGTGGCCACCAGAATGGGGGCAGATGCATCGATGTGCTCCACCTGCTCCCGGTGGACGGTGATATTTTCACAGCTTTCCACCATGCGGGTCACTTCGGCGCTGAATGCATCGCGGTCCACCGCCAGCGCACCGCCAGCGGCCACGCGGGCCGTCTCGGCGGCATTCAGCAGCTGGCTGCCCATCCGGCGCATTTCTTCCTTCAGCAGGCCGGAAGCAGAGTCCAGCCGCTCAGCTTTCAGGCTGTTGGAGCAGATCAGCTCCGCAAAGCCTGCGCTTTTGTGTGCGGGCGAAAAATGCACGGGCTTCTGTTCGTACAGGTCTACCTGCACGCCCTTGCCAGCCAGCCAGAGGGCGGCTTCACAGCCCGCAAGACCAGCGCCCAGAATGGTTATTCTATAATCGCTCATATTACAGGTTTCCTTATTACGAACCCTCTCAGTCATTGCCTTGCGGCAATGCCAGCTCTCCCGAGAGGGAGAGCTTTTGACCGAAAGGGAAACTTTATCGTCTCAACTCAAAGCTCCCCCTTCGGGGGAGCTGGCGCGACAGCGCCTGAGAGGGTTATTTAATCCTTTTTCGGCACCGGCATCTCGTAGCCGCAGCCTTCCTTTGCGCAATACAGCTTGGAGCCTTTGCGGAACATGGTGCTGCCGCACTTGGGGCACTTGGTGGGCACCGGCATGTCCCATGTCATAAAGTCGCAGTCCGGGTAGCGCTCGCAGCCATAATAGATGCGGCCCTTGGAGCTTTTGCGCTCCAGCATACGGCCCTTGCCGCACTTGGGGCAGATGCCGCCGGTATCCTTGACCAGCCGCTTTGTGCCCCGGCACTCCGGGAAGCCGCTGCAGGCCAAAAACTTGCCGTACTTGCCCACCTTGATGACCATGGGCCGGCCGCACAGGTCGCACACCTCACTGGAAGGCTCGTCCGGCACCTTGACCTTCTTGCCTTCCATGTTCTTTTCGGCCTGCTCGAGGCTTGCCGCAAAGCCCTGATAGAAGTCATCCACCGTCTTGTGCCAGTCGGCCTTGCCGCTCTCGATCTTATCCAGATTCTTCTCCATCTGGGCGGAGAAGTCCACATCCACGATGTGGGGGAACTGCTCCAGCATCAGGCCATCCACCGCCCGGCCCAGCAGGGTGGGCTTGAGCTTTTTCTGGTCGCGCTCCACATAGCCGCGGTCGATGATGGTGGTGATAATGGGTGCGTAGGTGGAAGGACGACCGATGCCGTTTTCTTCCAGTGCCTTGATGAGAGTCGCTTCGGTGTAGCGGGCGGGCGGCTGGGTGAACTTCTGCTCGCTCTTCAGGTCGCGCAGCTTCAGCACCTGACCCTGCTCCAGCGGAGGCAGGGCGGTCTCCTTCTTTTCCTTTTCGTCGGTGGCTTCCTCGTACAGGACGGTGAAGCCGTCAAAGGTAACGGTATAGCCGCTGGCCTTGAAACGGTAGTTCGCCGCGCTGACCGTGACAGACACGGTGTCCTGCTGGCAGTCTGCCATCTGGCTGGCCATGAAGCGGCTCCAAATCATGCGGTAGAGCTTTGCGGTGTCGCCGCTGATGCTCTTGTCCACCTCGTCCGGTGTCAGGGACGGCACCGAGGGACGGATGGCCTCGTGGGCATCCTGTGCGGCAGTGGCGCTCTTGGTCTTCCATGTGCGCTTGTAGGGGCAGATATAGGCTTCACCGTAAGCCCCTGCGATATATTCCTTTGCGGCGGCAACGGCTTCATCCGAGATGCGCAGGCTGTCGGTACGCATGTAGGTGATCAGACCCATGGTGCCGTGGCCCGCAATGTCCACGCCTTCGTACAGGGTCTGGGCAGCGCGCATGGTGCGGGTGGCCGTAAAGCCCAAGCGGCGGGATGCCTCCTGCTGCAGGGTACTGGTGATAAAAGCCGGAGTGGGCTGCTTTGCCCGCTTGCCCTTTTTCAGCTCTGCCACCACGTACTCGGCCCCTTCCAGACCCTTTTCTATGGCGCGGGCCTCGGCTTCGCTTTTGGGCAGCAGCTTTTTGCCGCTGGCATCGGTGGCCAGCCGGGCGGTAAAACTCTTGTGGCCTGCGCCGAGGGTGGCATCCACGTTCCAGTATTCGTCGGGCTTGAAGCTCTCGATCTCCTTTTCGCGGTCATCGATCAGGCGCACGGCCACGCTCTGCACGCGGCCTGCGGAAAGGCCCCGGCGCACCTTGCGCCAGAGGAACGGGCTGAGCTTGTAGCCCACCAGACGGTCCAGCACACGGCGGGCCTGCTGTGCGTTGAACAGATCTTCGTCGATGGCGCGGGGATGGGCCATGCCCTCCTTCACGCCCTTTTTGGTGATCTCGTCAAAGGTCACACGGTTCGGCTCGTGGGGGTCCAGCCCCAGAATGTTTGCCAGATGCCAGCTGATGGCTTCGCCCTCACGGTCCGGGTCGGTTGCCAGCAGCACGCCGTCTGCGTGTTTGGCCTTGCTCTTCAATTCCTTGATGAGCTTTTCCTTGCCTTTGATGCTGATGTACTGTGGGGCATAGCCGTGCTCCACATCGATGCCCAGCTGGGAAGCGGGCAGGTCACGGATATGGCCCATGCTTGCGGTGACCTCGTAATCATCGCCCAGATACTTGCCAATGGTTTTCGCCTTAGCAGGCGACTCCACGATAACCAGTTTCGCCATTCGAGTTTACTCCCATTTCAAATTTTCTTTCTTCTCTATCAGGAACGCACCGTGCAACTGCACAGTACGGGATTCTCTATTTTTATATCATACCACAGCTGTTGTGTGCTGCGCCAGCAGAAATTATACTATTTTATCACATACCGCTTGCCCGGCATGCACAGCACCCGGCCGGAAAGCTCCAGCTTCATCAGGGTGCCCAGCAGCACCGCTGTGGGCAGGCCGCTGCGCACGCAAAGCTCCTCAATGCCAAGGGGCTGCGGCCCGATGCAGGAAAGCACCTTCCGCTCGTTCTCGCTCAGAGGCTCCGGCTGCTTTGCCGTCACCGCCGCTGCGCTCTGCCGGCGCAGGCCCAGCGGGCCAAGCAGGTCAGCAGCAGAACACACGGCACGCGCTCTGCCGTCCCGCAAAAGGCCGTTTGTGCCTGCGGAATTGGGCGAGTAGATGCTGCCCGGCACCGCGAACACCGGCTTGCCATAGCGTTCGGCGTGAGACACAGTGGACATGGTGCCGCTTTTTTCCTGCGCTTCCACCACCAGCAATGCAGAGCTGAGCGCCGCAATGAGCCGGTTGCGCTGCAAAAATCCATTTGGGCCAACGCCCTCACTGCGGGGCGGGTACTCACTGATCACGCAGCCCTTCTGCTCGATCTTGTGCCGCAGCACCACATTGGCCGCAGGATAGGTGCGGTCGATGGGCACGCCCATCACAGCAATGGTAGGGCAGTTGTTTTTGACAGCAGCGCGGTGCCCGGCGCTGTCCAGCCCGTCCGCAAGGCCGCTGACGATCAAAGCGCCGCTTTGGGCCAGTTCCCCGCCAATGTCCGCCGCTGCATTCAGACCGTATTCGGTAGGCTTGCGGCTGCCCACGATGCCCACCGCGCCCGGCTCGTTGAGCCAGAGCGGATCGCCGGTGCAGTAGAGCACCAGCGGCATATCCGGGATGCGGGAAAACGCCAGCGGATAGTCCGGATCGTCAAACGGCAGGATGCGCACACCCAGATCATCGCACCGCATCACCAGCGGGTGGTACTGTTCCGGGGCCAGCTGCTGCGCCCGCAGAGCTGCTGCCTCTCCCGCTGCAAGACGAAATTCTGCCGTATCGCGAGCCTCCCATGCTTCCTGTGCACCGCCAAAGGCATCCAGCACACGGCCCGCGTGAACGCTGGCCGGGCCAAGCACATGGGCCAGCCACAGCCAGCACAGCAGCGGATCCGGGGCAGGCTCCGGCGGGAAAAGACTGGTCTGCCCTGCAAGGCCGCTCATAGGCTTTCCTCCCGGAAATGCCACAGCAGGATGCTGCCCGCAATGCCGGCGTTCAGGCTTTCCACCCGGTCGGTCATGGGGATGCGCACCGTGCTGCTGCAGGCAGCAATGGTCTCATCGGTCAGGCCCTGACCCTCGCTGCCAATGACGACGCAGACGCCGCCGGGATAGCTGGCCTGCGCCGCGCTCAGCGGCTGAGACTTGTACAGCGCGGCAGCAAGGCAGGTGATACCCTTTGCGCGCAGCTGGGTGATGGCATCGGGCATGGCACCGGCTTCGATCACCGGGATACGTACTGCCGCACCCATGGAAGCGCGCAGGGTCTTGGGGGCATACACACTGGCACAGCCGTCGCTCAGGATCACACCGTCAAAGCCAAAGGCCGCAGCAGAGCGCAGCAGGGTGCCCACATTGCCGGGGTCCTGCACCCGTTCCAGCGCCAGATACCGCCCGCCGGCCTTCACTTCGTCCAGTGTGTGCACCGGGGTGCGGAACACGCCGAACACCCCTGATGGGTGCCCACATCGGCCAGCTTATCGGCCACATGGTCTTCCACAAGGTAGTGTTCACCGGGCAGCCCGGCAAGCTCCGGGCACTTTGCCATAGCGCTCTCCGTATAAAATAAGGTCTCCAGCTGCGCACCGCGGGCAAGCTCCGGGCAGAGCTTGCGGCCCTCGGCCAGAAAGCGGCCCTCGCTGCGGCGGAATGCCGCGCTGGAAGAAAGGCGGCAGGCGTATTTGATCTTTGCGTTTTCCCGGCTGGTGATTTTTTCGTCCATCGTGTGTATTCAACCTTTCGCTGTACTGTCGTTCAAAAAGTAGTCTGCCGTCTTGTTCAAAAAATGCAAAAAGGGCAGCGTCTGCCACAAAGCGTTCCTGCGGCAGGGCGCTGCCCTGAAAAACATGTTCCCCTGCCGTAAGAACCCCGGATACAAAACGGACGCCCGCGTATACGCGCGGGCGTCACGATTCAAGTTCCTAATCAGGCGTTCTTGACGGTCTCGACCAGAGCTGCAAAGCTCTTGGGATCGTTAATAGCCATCTCAGACAGCATCTTGCGGTTCAGCTCGATGCCAGCCTTCTTCAGACCAGCCATGAAGGTGGAGTAGTTCATGCCCAGAGGACGAACTGCGTTGTTGATGCGGCAGATCCACAGGTTGCGGAACTGACGCTTCTTCATGCGGCGGCCAGCCAGAGCGTAGTTGCCGCTCTTCATGACCTGCTGCTTGGCCATCTTAAAGTGCTTGCTCTTGCAGCCGTAGAAGCCCTTGGCCAGCTTCAGCATCTTCTTACGACGTTTGTGAGTCATGGTTGCGCCCTTGATACGTGCCATTTTTTATATCTCCTTTAGTTGTCTCAATAGAATGTGTTTGCCTGCGGCTCGCTCTTAGGCGTAGGGCAGCATGCTCTTGATGGTAGCTGCGTTGGTCTTATCAACGTAGCTGGGCTGACGGTAGCCACGGGTCAGCTTAGTGGTCTTCTTGGTCAGGATGTGGCTGCGGAATGCGTGGCCGCGCTTGATCTTGCCGTTCTTGGTCAGCTTAAAGCGCTTCTTAGCGCCGGAGTGCGTCTTCAGTTTCATCTTAGCCATTTTAGTTTCCTCCTAAAATTAGTCCTTATTGGGTTTCGGGATCAGCAGAATGGACATCGTGCGGCCCTCGAGCACCGGCGGCTTATCGGTGGATGCCTGAGGCAGAGCCTCGGCAAAACGTTTCAGCACGTCTGCGCCCAGAGCACTGTGCGCCATTTCACGGCCGCGGAAGCGGATCGAAACCTTAACCTTGTGGCCAGCTGCCAGGAACTTGGCAGTCTGGTTCAGCTTGGTATTGAAGTCGTTGGTGTCAATGTTGAGCGAAAGGCGGGTCTCTTTAACTTCGACCACCTTCTGGTTCTTCTTGGCTTCCTTCTCCTTCTTCTGCTGTTCAAAACGGTACTTGCCGTAATCCAGCACCTTGCACACAGGCGGAACAGCCTGCGGTGCGATCTTGACCAGATCCAGACCAGCATCTTCAGCAGCGCGCATGGCCACCTGAATGGACACAACGCCCTTCTGCTCGCCGTCTGCACCGATCAGACGGACCTCACGGTCACGGATCTGACCGTTGATCTCCAGTTCCTTCGACTTTCCAGCGGTAGCGATAATGAATGCACCTCCAAACAAAATCCATTTTGTTGCAATATTTGGCATAGAAAACGCGGCCGCCCATTTTCAGGACAGCCGCGCAAAAATTCACTCAAAGCCACAGTCCACTCATAATGAACTGCCTTCAGGTATAGCCCGGGGGATCTTTCCCTCGCAAGGCGAGCGCGGCACAGGCCGTAGCTGCTTTCTTTACCCGGCTATTTTACCACAGGCAGAAAACGCTGTCAAGCACTTTTTATGCGTTTTGCGGGAAAAATATGACTTTTGAACCCTCTCAGGCGCTGACGCGCCAGCTCCCCCGAATGGGGGAGCTTTTACCGAGAAGGCAAACTTTCCGGTTATTGCACAAAGCTCGCCCTTCGGGAGAGCTGGCAGCGCCGCAGGCGATGCCTGAGAGGGTTTTCCTTATGCTTCGATCAGCCTCCCCAGCTCCAGCGAGTAGATGCCCTTATACGTTACCTTCTTCGGTGCAAAGCGCTTATCGATGGCAAGGGCATAGAGGTTCAGCTGCGGGCGGTAGGCGCTCAGGAAGTCCGCTTCGGTCTTGCGGCGGTCGGTCTTGTAATCCAGCAGTTCCAGATGATCCGGGAACACCAGCACAAGGTCTGCAATGCCCTGCACCAGCACCTGCTCATCCTGCACGGCGGCGGCTTCCTGCGCGGAAGCTCCCTGTGCCGTCAGCACGGCCGACGCGGGCAGCGCCGTGATGAAGGCCAGCTCCCGCAGCACCTTTTCGGATGCGCAGATCTTTGCAAAGGCCTCGCCTTCCACAAAGCGGCGAATCCGGCTCACATCCAGCTTTTCCGCGATCTCCGGGGCCACAAGCTGCCTGTCCACCTGCCGCTGACGCTCGGTCAGAATGGCTTCCTCCAGCGTGCCCGCCGCTTTGGCAGCAGCAAGGGAGGCAAAGTCCGCATGTTCCAGAAAAGCGTGCAGAGCCGTGCCCATCTCGGCGGCGGTCAGTCCGTCCTTGGAGAGAAAGGCAGGGCGTTCCAGCGTGGTCTGCTCGGCCTTGTGCACGATGCTGGTCACGCTGACCTTGGCGGGCACCGCAGCCAGTTTTGCCGCCGGATACCGCCATGCAAAGCCCTCCTGCAGCTGAGCCACCAATGCCGGGTCTGCCGGGACAGGCTCTGCCGCTTCCGGTTCCTGTTCCGGTGTTTCCGGCTCCGGCTGAGCTTCCTGCACCGTGACCATGATCTCGCTTTCCGTAAACACAAAGGGCAGTTCCAGATCTCCTGCCAGCCGCCGCAGCGGCCCGCCGAAGGGATGCACCAGCAGCGCTGCACGCAGCCAGTCGGCAAAGCTGCCCGCCTGCTGGTTCAGCGTTTCTCCCGCGCCCGCAGCAAGGAATGCTGCCGCCTTGGCAAAGGGATTGCCGGTCTTGGTCATGCCCAGCGGCACCGTGAGGATCAGCTTATCCTGTGCACGGGTGAGCGCCACATATAAAAGGCGCATCTGCTCGCTGCGCGTTTCCTGCGCATGGACGCTGGCAAGGGCTGCGTAGGCTGCAGTCTTGTACATGCTCTCGCCCTGTTCCGGGCGCAGGCGCAGGCCCGCGCCGTATTCCCGGTGCAGCAGCACCGGCTGGTAAGTGTCGCTCAGGTTGAAGTGCCGGGCCGTGTCGCCCACGAACACCACCGGGAACTGCAGGCCTTTAGAGCGGTGGATGGTCATAATGGTCACACAGCCAGGCCGCGCACCGCCGGGCACAGTGTCCTGCCCGGTAGAACCGGCCTGCGCCGCCGCGTCGATGGCACGCACCAGCGCCGAGATGCCGTTTGCACCGGTCTGTGCGCAGAAAGCCGCAAAGCGCCGGGCATCTTCCCGGCGGTGCGCACCGTTTTCCAGTACGCCCAGCGCAGCAAGATAGCCGGTGGAGACAAAGATCTCTTCCAGCAGCTGTTCTGCCGGGGCACTGCGGGCCATGCGCCGCAGTGCGGTGAGTCGGTCATAAAAGTCTTTCACCTTTTGGGTGAACGGAGTTTCATCACCATTCTGCACCACCTGCAGCACTGCGCCGTACAGACTCATGCGGGAAGCCCTTTTGCCCGTTTCCTTCGCGCCCTGTTCCTCCTGCGCCTTTTTCTGCATTGCGGCGCTCTGGGCACGCAGGCGTACAAGGTCGTCGTCCGTAAAGCCGAACATCGGCCCCAGCATGGCGGCGGCAAGGTAGATATCCTGCGCCGGGTTGTCGATGACCTTCAAAAGCGAGATCAGCGGCCGGATGTGCGCTGCTTCCATCAGGTTTTCGCGCGCATCCGCATACACCGGGATGCCCCGGGCCGTGAGCGCTTCCTCATAAGCGAGGAAGTCGCCGCGCGCCGCCAGCAGGATGCAGCAATCCTCGTACTGCACCGGGCGGGTGGAGCTGCCGTCCCGCACTGGTTCGCCGTTTTTCACCAGTTCTTCAACGCGCTGGGCGATCCACGCCGCGTCGGTCTCAGCGGTGTCGTCGGGCAGGAAGTGCGCTTCCACGCTGCCGGCGTATTCGCCGGGTGCACCGCACACCAGCCGCTGGCCGTCACCATAAGCCGTATCGCCCAGCTGGGGGTCATGAGCTGTTCAAAGATAAAGTTGATGCCTGCCACCACCTGCGGGGCGGAGCGGAAGTTCGCATCCAGCGCCAGCAGAGCGT
Organism: Faecalibacterium taiwanense; assembly: GCF_036632915.2. Classification (NCBI taxonomy): domain Bacteria; kingdom Bacillati; phylum Bacillota; class Clostridia; order Eubacteriales; family Oscillospiraceae; genus Faecalibacterium; species Faecalibacterium taiwanense. The sequence goes on from NZ_CP155552.1 coordinate 2,124,783, forward strand.
TTCCGCCTGCCGTACCCTCCTCCGGGCGGGGGCGGGCAGTGCCGCTGGGCAACGGTGCCCATGCGTTCAGCTTAGCCCGGAAGATGCTTGGGTCGGCCTGACGGAAGCGGTAGATGCTCTGCTTCAGGTCGCCCACAAGGAACAGGTCATCCCCCGCCGGGGAAGCAAGGCAGCGGTAAATGGCATCCTGCAAAGCGTTCGTGTCCTGATATTCGTCCACCATCACGGCGGCATAGCTGTGCCGGATGCTCTGGCACAGCGGGGTGCACACGCCATCCGGTGTGCGCAGCAGCCGCAGGGCCTGATGCTCAAAATCGCTGAATTCTAGCAGCTTGCGCTCCTTTTTCTTTGCCGAGAAGCGGGCATCAAAATCCCGCACGGCGGCAAACATCGCCCGCAGCCGGGGCAGGGCCGCTCTGCGGTCCGCTTCGGCTTCCTCCTCGCTGCAGGAGACAAGCTCCGTAATGTGCTCAAACAGCTTGGCGGCTTCGTCTGCGCGGGTCCTGACCGCCGCCTTATGATCGCCGGTCAGCCGTTTTTTCATGCCCTTGAAGCCGGGCATCTCCTCCATGCCCAGCACATAGGGTGTCAGCTTATCGTACAGCGGTGTCCACTGCCCTGCCGCAGCCAGCCGTTCCACCTCGCCCAGCAGGGCGGCGGCGCTTTCCAGCCGGGAGAGCGGCTCTGCAAATTTATCGTTGACACCGGCCACGGCCTTTGCCTTGGAAGCAGCGGTCTTGCCTTTTTCCTCGGCCTGTACCTGTGCAAGGACAAAATCTTCCTTACAGTCTGCCAGCGCTGCCGTCAGCAGTTCCCGCGCGGCCTTTGCGCAGCGGGCCGCTTCCGCCAGCAGCAGGTCATGCCAGCAGGTAAAAGCAAAGCCGTTTTCCCGCTGCCATGGTGTCAGATATTCGTCCAGCCTGCGGTCGTAGTCCGGCAGAGCGCGCAGAAAATCGTACACATGCAGGATGGTATTGCCTGCGGCCTGATCGGTGCGGCCCTTTCCGTAAAGGTCTGCAAAGGCACAGAAGTCCGGGTCGCGGTAGGCATTTTCCAGCGTTTCGGCCAGCGCCGAAGCCCGCAGCACCTCCACGCTGCCTGGGTCTGCCGGGGCAAAATCCGGCGGGATGTCCAGTGCCTGAAAGTGCTTGTGCAGCAGGTCCAGACAGAACGCGTCAATGGTGCAGATGGGTGCGCGCTGCAAAAGCATCCGCTGGCGGCGCAGGCTCGTGTTGTGGGGCTGCTGCTGGCTGAGCCGCAGCAGTGCCTGCCCGATGCGTGCCCGCAGCTCTGCCGCCGCCGCATTGGTAAAGGTGACGATGAGCAGTTTGTCCGCATCCACCGGGTGGTCCGGATCGGTGATGAGCCGCACGGCGCGTTCGGTCAGCACGGCCGTTTTGCCGCTGCCCGCCGCTGCGCTCACCAGCAGCGCACCACCCCGGTCCTCAATAGCAGCGCGCTGGGCCGGGGTCCATTTGGGTTCACTCATGCCTGCTCACCCTCCTTCTCGTTCTCGGTCTCTTCCGGCTCAAAGGGTTTGGCCGGGGCTTCCAGTGCCCGCTCGCCGATGCCGGTCTCGTGGCAGCAGATAAAGCTGTAGTCGCACCAGACACAGGGGTTCCTGCCTGCGCCTGCCACCAGCGGTTCTGCAGCGATCTGCCCATCGTAAAGCTGCTGGCCCATCTGGGTGACAAGATCATCCAGATGCAGCTGGATGCGGTTGAGCTTTGCAATATCGGCACGCTTATCCTTCTGGCTGGGGCTGGGTACACCGTTGCGGTAGCCAAAGGGCAGGTAGCGGCCCGTCTCATCCGCATCCATGGCATCGAACACCTTCTGCTCGTCCCTCACAAGGCCGTCCAGCTCGTACTGCACGTCCTGCTGTGCCTGCTGGCGGTTGGTGGTCTTGGGGGCCGGGTCTGCCAGCAGATACAGAACACCTGCGGGTTCCGCGCCGGTAAAGCGCCCGCTCTTACCCCGCGTCAGGCTGAACAGATACAAAAGCATCTGGCAGTCCAGCCCGCAGTATACCTCTTTCAGGTTCAGTTTTTTGGTGCCGGTCTTATAGTCCACCACCCGCACCCAGCGGGTGCCGTCTTCCTCCACCCACTCGTCGGCACGATCCACCGTGCCCACCAGCTGCACCGTGCGCCCATCCGAGAGATGATACACCTGCCCGGGCACGGCGTCCTCCCCGGAGCCGATGCGCAGCTCACAGGCTGCCGGGTGGAAGCAGGACTGCTTCTGTTCGTCCCGCAGGTAGCACAAAAGGCTTGTCATGCTTTTTTTGAGCCGTGAGAGCAGATAGGCGAACCGGGCCGTATCCTCCGGCAGATAACGCTTTGCATATTCGTCCACCAGCAGGCTGGCAAGCTCTGCCATGGCTTCGTCGTCCAGCTCCAGAAATGGGGCCAGCCCGGCGCAGGGATTATCCGCATCCGGGTGCGGGTCCAGCGCCATCTGCAGCACCCAGTGCATCAGGGTGCCGCTCTGGTCGGCAGAAAGCTCGGCCCGTCTGCGGGGCTTCAGGCCCAGCACATACTGCAAAAAATAGCCGTAACGGCAGGTATAGTATTTTTCCAGCTGGCTGGGCGAGATGCGCAGCCGCTGCCCCAGCAGGCCGCTCAGCGCGGACAGGTCGTTCACCTGCCGGGGCGGGTCCTCCTCCATGCGGCGCAGCAGCGCAAGGCCCCGGGGTGCATCCGTCTGCGGCAGACGCAGCGCCTCAGTCAGGCTGGCGCGTTCCGTGTCGGTCAGCGGCCAGCCGCCCAGCGTATCCAGTGCATCGGCGGGGGTGGCTGCAAGGTCGGGAAGCGCCAGTTCCGGTGCCGCCGGGTGCAGGGCCTCCACGATGGGTTCCAGCGCTGCGCACAGGGTCTTGCCCTGCCCCTTGGGCCAGCTGAGCCACAACCCCTTTGCCGGTGCGGTGAGGGCTTTGTAAACGCACACCTGCTCGCGCACCACGCGGTTCTCAAAGCAGTCCGGCAGATCGATCTGCTTTGCCATCAGAACATCTCGGTCGGCGTGGGTCAGAAGGCCCGTCTCGGACGGTGCACAGGGAAATTCGCCCTCCGCAAGGCCCAGCACGAACACATAGTCCGGCGCGTCCAGACGCATTTTGCCCGCGCTTGCCAGCACCACAGCATCCAGCGTCTGCGGGATGTGCCCAAGGTCCGAAGAGCGCAGCAGCAGGCTGAACAGGTCCTCATATTCTGCAAAGGTCACACCCTGCCCGCCCAGCAGGTGGGCCATCTCGTTGAGCAGCTGCATCACCACGTTCCACTCGCGGGCCGCTTCCTCTGCCGCCGGGATGCCCCGGGCAGTGCGGACGGCTTCCACCAGCGCTGCCTGCTGCTCTTCTGCACCCAGCTTTTTCAGGCAGAAATACAGTTCCCGGCTGATCTGTTCGGCGCTGCCGCCCCGCACCTTGCTGCGCAGTTCGTCCACGGCTGTTACCAGCAGCTGGCGGGCAGTCTCGGCATCCTCCAGCGTTTTTGCATCCTCATCGGACAGTTCATTTTCGCCGAAGCCCTTGGGGCTTTTCTCAAATTTTGTGCGCCATGCCGCCGCATTGGGTGACCAGGTATAGGCATAGTTTTCCAGCGCGCAGACCTGCGGCTCGGTCAGAGCGCACAGGCCGGTCTTGGCAAGAATGGTCAGGTTTTCGGTCATATCCGCACCGCGCAGCAGTGCCAGCAGTGCACGCACTGCCGTAGCCGGGGCGCTGAACTCCGGGGTGGTGGGTTCATCGCAGTAAAGCGGGATATCTGCCATGCGGAACTCGTACCGGATGGCCGCACGGTAATCCGGGATATTGCGGCAGACCACGGCCATTTTGCCGCAGCGCACGCCCTGCCGCATCAGGCGGCGGATGGCCGCAGCGGTGCAGCGGGCTTCCTCTTCTCGGCTGGCAGCGGCAAACAGCCGCACCTCCGGCGCAGCGGGCGGCACCTCACAGGTGCCAGTCTCCAAAAGCTCTGTCACAGCCGCAAGGCCGGGCGCATCCTTATGGCGCAGGTCGCGGCGCAGCAGCTCCGGCACTGCCGCATCAGCACCGTTTTTGCGGGCCAGCTGCCGCAGCTGTGCGGCCACCTGCTTTGCGCCGGAAAAAAGCCCCATATCCCCCGGCACCATGGGCGCACCGTCGTCGCACAGGGCCACCGTGACGGCGGGCAGCGCCGCCAGCATCGCGCCCATCAGCCGCTTTTTGGGGGCGTTGAAGGTATCAAACTCGTCAATGAACACTTCCCGCTCCCGCAGAAAGTCCGGCAGTTCGCCCCGGGCAAGAGCGGCTTCCAGCCGGTCAGCCGCCAGCTCCAGCCGGTCGGCGGGGTCCATGCCGGTGCCCGCCAGCAGCGTTTCGTATCCCTGAAAAATCAGTGCCAGCTCGCTCAGCTTGCCGCTTTCCGGCCCGCAGTCCGGCGCAAGCTCTGCCAGCTGTGCGCCGGAAAGGCCGGCACTTTTCAGCTCGTCGATAGTCTGGGCCGCCATCTGGCAGAAGGCCGCACTGCGGCGGTGGCGGTAGTAGTAGTGCACATGATCCTGCAGCTCTTCCAGCGCGCGGCGCACCAGCACGGCCCGGCCCGCGTCCGAAAGGGCCTGCACCGCCGCGCCGCCCTCGGCAGAGAGGATGCGCTCGGCCAGACTGGTAAAGGAAAAGCTTTCCACCATGCCGGAAAGAGCATCGCCCAGCTCCCGGTAGATGCGGCCCTCCGTGCTGGAAGTGAACTGTTCCGGCACCAGAAGGATGCTGCGCCGGCCCTGTTCGGCCCGGGCCTTGATGCGGGAATAGAGCAGGGTGGTCTTGCCGCTGCCGGAGCCGCCTAAAACCAGTTTGAGCATGGGGCACTTCCTCCTTGAAAAACGATCTGTGTTTATTGTAACACGAAAATCCTCTCAAAAAAAGTGTGATTCTCTACCTTTTAGCCTGCAGCTGTGGTACACTTGGACCGACAAACTTTTCCACACAAGAGAGGAAGCCTGTATGAAAATTTTAGCTGTTGACTACGGCGACAGCCGCACCGGCCTTGCCACCTGTGACCGCACCGAGTTCCTTACAACGGCCATCACCCCGCAGATCACCCTGAAAGCCCGCAACAAGGTGGCGGCACGGGTGTGCGAAGTGGCCAAGGAGATCGGAGCCGAGCTGATTGTGATCGGCCTGCCGCTGAACATGGATGGTACCGAGGGCGAACGCGCCATCAAGAGCCGCAAGCTGGCAAAGACGGTCGAGATCTGGAGCGGCCTGCCGGTGCGCATGTGGGACGAGCGCCAGACCACCTGCGCCGCCGCCGACATTCTGGACGAAAGCGGCACCTTTGGCACAAAGCGCAAGGAAATTCTGGACTCTGTGAGCGCCACGGTCATTCTGGATGACTATCTGGCGTGGCGGAAGGAACATCCGGGGGAGATCTGATTCAACTCCTTCCGTCATCGCTGGCGCAATGCCACTGCTCCCCTTTTTGTCACTTGCGTGACATCTTCCCCCGGCCGGGGGAAGTCTTTCTCATTGAGGGAGGCTCTGGCGAAAAGGAAAACTTTGCCGCACTGCCAAGGGCTCCCTCTTTGAGGGAGCTGTCGCCGCAGGCGACTGAAGGAGTTATAAAAAGGCACCCGCAGTTTTGAACGCTGCGGGTGCCTTTTGGTTCACTGATAGGTCTCGATGCTCACGCTGTTGATGGTGATGTCCTCACGGGGCTTCTGGTTTTCGTCCACGGCGGTCTGGCCGATGGCATCCACCACGTCCATGCCCTCGTACACCTGCCCCAGCACGGTATCGGTGTAGTCAAGATAAGGCGCGCCGCCTGCCGTCTGGTAGGCAGAAACGACCTCCGCGCGGTAGCCCGCGCTGTTCATCTGGTCCACAAGCTCCTGCGTCACCGACTGGTCTCCCGGCAGGGTCTGCACCACGTAAAAGACGCTGGCACACTCGCCGGAAGCATCCGTGCCCATGCACAGGGCACCGGAATAATGGTGCAGGCTGTCGGTGGTCTCAGCCGGGTAGCGGCTGCCGTTCCAGATGGTACTGCCCCTGCCGTCGGCCCCCTGTCCGGCCTCCACCACAAAGCCGCTCTCCACACGGGAGACTGTCAGGCCGTTGTAGTAGCCTGCCTGCACAAGGCCTGCAAAGTTATCATAGGCCTGCGGGGCCTTATCCGGGAAAAGCACCGCCTTGAACACGCCTGCCGAGGTATCGAACACCGCAATGGTGTCCCCCGCCGCAGGGTGGGCAAACTGCAGCTCTGCCGATTCCACTGCCGGGCGGTCGATCTTCTGGACTGTACTGCCGCCGCTGCCTTTGCCAAAGTGCAGAAAGCTCCCGGCACTGCAGCCCGTCAGCGCCAGCGCCGCTGCCAGCACAAACGCCGCCCATCTTTTTTTATGCATCATTTCCGCCCACGCTCCATACTCTATAGTAACCTGCACGGCACACCGTGCACAGAAGATTCAGAGGATAGTATATCATATTCTGCCGCAGAGTGCGAGAGCAAATGCGTGAAAATTTGCTGCACAATTTCTGTGCGAAAAAGCATCTTGACGAGCAGGCGAAAAAACGCTACACTATATGCAGGCCAAGCGGGCGGCGCACAAACAGCCCGTTTTATGACACGATACAGGAGACAATATCTATGTCTGACGAAATCAAGAACCCTAATACCGAAGAAGATCAGCCCGACCTGATGACCCTGGAGGATGAGGACGGCAACGAGATCACATTTGAGGTGATCGATGCGCTGGACCACAAGGGTGTGCATTATCTGGCTGCTGTGGAATACGCCGAGACCGAAGAGGAAGCTGAGAATGCTCAGCTGGTCATTCTGAGCGTTGGCGAGGATGACGAAGGCGAATATCTGGATGTCGTGGACGACGACGAACTGCTGCTGGAGCTGGGCAAGCTGTTTGAAGAGCGCCTGAGCGACGAGTACGACATCGAAGAATAATTCCAGACAAATTACCCGGCAAAACTTCCTGCCCGGCTCGATTTGTTGCGGTTTATATGATCCTACTAATCATTCAACGGGAGCTTGGAGTTCCCCGGTGGATTGCAGACCTCCCCGTCATGGGGCGACCATGAAGGCTCGATGAGGAAGCGCGAACCCGGAGACAGGGCACCCACCTGTCCGTAAGGGTAGGTTTGATTGACCGCAGACGACCGGGCGGGATCTTTTTATAGCAATCCATCCACCTCTGTCCTCTGCACTTTCTGCAGAGATGCAGTGTGTGGATTTTTTATTATCTTGAAAGGATGTGCATTGCGGCATGAAGTCAGAACATCTGGTGGGCACCTCCATCCCCCGCTTTACCTTTGATACCCCCACCACACCGGGCAATGATTTTTACAAGCTGTGCGAAGGGGAGCACCCTCTGGTCATGATCTTCCTGCCTGCCTTTGACCACCCTGTCACGCGGGAATATCTGACCCGCTACCTGCAGACCCTGCCCAGACTGCGCGGCGTGCGGCTGGCCTGCGTGGTGCGTTCCTCGCCCCGCATGGTGGCAAAGGCCACACAGGGGGCCGAGTTTCCCTTCACCCTCATCTGCGACGCGCCGGGGGTGCTGTACGGCTACCTTGGCGTAGAACAGGCCCGCGGCATCCTGAGCTGGAGCTTTGCGGCCCAGCGCATCTACAAAGCGGCCAAAGAGCAGGGCTACCGCTACAACAGCAATGCTCCGCAGCAGCTGCCGCTGACGCTGGTGGTGGGCCACATGGGTAAGATCCTGTTTACCCACTCCGGCCGCAGCCAGACCGACCTGCCGGAGGACTGCGCCGCCATCCGCGAGATCACCCGCGAGGTGGTGCGCACCATGGCCGAGGACCAGCGGCGTGCACACCCCCACTGCTCCGACGAAACGCTCACCCTGCCGGATCTGGTAGGCTGGGATGATCTTGACGGAAGCAGTAATTGAGTCAACAAGCAAAAGCACCTGCAATTGACCCTCTCAGGCGCTGACGCGCCAGCTCTCCCGAAGGGAGAGCTTTTTTACTTCTGGAGGACAGGCACAATAAAGCTCCCCCTTTCGGGGGAGCTGGCAATGCCGTAGGCATTGACTGAGAGGGTCATTCATCCGTTTCGTCCGAAAACAGCCCCGGGATGCCGCACAGGGCTGCAATGCCCACCAGCGTGAACACGATGCGCGACCAGATGGATGCACTGCCGCCCAGCAGCCAGCCCACAAAATCGAATTGGAACAGCCCCACAAGGCCCCAGTTGATGCCGCCCACGATCATTAAGATCAGACAGATTTTATAAAAGGTCTGCACAAAAAAGACCTCCTTCCTTTGCGGGCAGTATGCCCCGTAGGAAGGAGGTCTATGCATTTTTATCGGCTCACCCGTGCGCCGCCGCGGTCAGGCTGCGCCACGTACACCTGCTTCCAGCGCCGCTTTGCGGCCTGTGCAGCAGCCCGTGCGGCCCCTTCGTCCCGGAATACGCCGAACACCGCCGCACCGCTGCCGGTCATCAGGGCGGTGACAGCGCCATGCTCCCGCAGCAGGGCCTTGATGGCCCCGGTATCCTTTGCTCCGCTGCACTCTTCCAGCGCATTGCCGGCGGCGGCACAAAGGGCATCCAGATCTCCGGCACGGATAGCGGCTTCCTGCGCTCCGCAGTCCGGGTGGATGCTGCTGCCCACCCGGTCATAGGCCGCAAAGGCCTCCGGGGTGGAAACGCCGTAGTCCGGCATCACCACCGTGAACCAGCACTCCGGCACCGGCGGCAGCGCCTTGAGAAAATCGCCCACACCCTGCACCCGGCAGGTGCCGCCCATCAGGGCAAAGGGCACATCCGCACCGATCTTTGCGCCCAGCGCGCACAGCTCACTCATGGAAAGGTGCGCACCGTACAGCTCGTTCATGCCCACCAGAACAGCGGCAGCATCGGCACTGCCGCCCGCCATGCCCGCCCGCACCGGGGTATTTTTATAGATTGTGATGTCCACTCCCGCCAGAAGGCCGGTGTAGTCAAAAAAGGCCAGCGCTGCCTTGATGGCAGTGTTTTTGTTATTGGGGGCCACCAGACTGCCCGGCAGACGCAGGTTCAGGTAGGGGCTGCGGCGCAGCACCACCCGCTCGTACAGGGTAATGGCCTGCATGGTCATGTCCAGATCATGGTAGCCGCCCGGCAGAAGGCCCACCACATCCAGCGCCAGATTGAGCTTTGCGGGGGCCAGAATGGTCACGCAGTTCAGCCTTGCCATTTGTTCCTCCTCAGATGCCGTGATAGATGCCGTTTTCCTGCAGGAATTCCCGGATGCGCCGGAGCGCTTCCTTCAGATGCTCCACGCTGTAGGCATAGGAAATGCGGGCGTAGCCTTCACCGGAAGCGCCAAAGGCGTCGCCGGGGATGATGGCCACATGCTTCTGTTCCAGCAGCTTCGTGCAGAAATCCTGACTGCTCATGCCCGTGCTCTTGATGCAGGGGAAGGCGTAGAACGCACCGCGCGGCTCAAAGCAGGTCAGGCCCATATCGTTAAAGGACTTCACCACAAGGCGGCGGCGCATATTGTACTCGTCGCGCATGCGGTCGATCTCGCCATCGCACTCCTTCAGGGCGGTGATGGCGGCGTACTGGCTGGTGGTGGGGGCACTCATGATAGCACTCTGGTGGATCTTGGTCATGATCCGGATGATGGGTGCCGGGCCGCAGGCATAGCCCAGACGCCAACCGGTCATGGCGTAAGTCTTGGAGAAGCCGTTCACCACGATGGTGCGCTCGGCCATGCCGGGCAGGGTGGCAATGGAAACATGAGGCCGCAGGCCATAGTTCAGCTCTGCATAAATTTCGTCGGAGAGCACCATGATGTTGGTACCGCGCAGCACCTCAGCTACAGCTTCCAGATCCTCGCGCTCCATCACCGCACCGGTGGGGTTGTTGGGGAACGGCATGATGAGCAGCTTTGTCTTGGGGGTGATGGCTGCTTTCAGCGCATCGGCACGCAGGCGGAACTCGTCCTCCTGACGGCAAGCCACATGCACCGGCACACCGCCGGACAGGGTGGTGATGGGCTCGTAGCACACAAAGCAGGGCTCCGGGATGATGACCTCGTCCCCGGGCTGCACCAGCGTGCGGATGCACATATCAATGGCTTCGCTGCCGCCCACCGTGATGAGCACCTCGTGCAGCGGGTCGTAGTGCAGGCCCATGCGGCGCTCCAGATACTTTGCCACCTCGGCGCGCAGCTCCTTCAGGCCTGCGTTGGAGGTGTAGCGGGTGCGGCCATGCTCCAGACTCTCAATGCCGGCTTCGCGCACAGCCCATGGCGTTTTAAAGTCCGGCTCGCCCACGCCCAGACTGATGCACTCGGGCATTTCGGCAGCCAGATCGAAAAATTTGCGGATGCCGGAGGGGCGCATGGCCTCAGCGGCAGGCGCGATCAGTTTATCGTAGTCCATCACAGCACCGTGCACTCTCTTTCATCGATTTCTTCGTCCTGATACAGGCGGCCCTCCTTTTATAGGTGCGCAGCACAAAATGGGTGGCGGTGGACAGCACATCGTCCAGCGGAGAAAGGCGCTTTGCCACGAACAGGGCGATCTCCTGGAAGGTCTGGCCCTTGATCACCAGCTGCAGGTCGTAGCCGCCGCTCATCAGCAGCACGCTCTCCACCTCGTCAAAGGCGGCAATGGTGGCTGCGATCTCGTCAAAGCCGCGGCTCTTCTTGGGGCTGACGTTCAGCTCGATGACGGCCTCCACACGGTTGACCCCGGCCTTTTCCCAGTCCACGAGGGTCTTGTAGCCCTTGATGATGCCCTGCGCCCGGGCCAGATCGATCATGGCCGCCACCTCGGCGGGGGATTTATTCAGCATCGTGGCGATATCCTCAATGGGCAGCCGCGCGTTGTCTTCCAGGATCTTCAAAAGCTGTTCCATAGTATTTTGCTCCTTCTCAGCCCGTAATCGGGAAATAAATTATCTATAAGTATAGCACAAGCTGTAAAAGATTGCACCCAATTTTTGGGATAGAATGTCTTTTTCCCCTCGTGTCTGTTCTTTTTTACAAAAAGTGTGTTCAAATTTTGCCAAATCTGCTATACTGGAAAAGTAAGAGTGTGCCGGAACGCTTGCGGCACCGTTCATCAAAAGGAAAACGAGGGTGGAAACGATGAAAGCATTCATTACCGTCATTGGTCACGATACCGTGGGCGTTGTTGCCAAGGTCGCCGGTCTGTGCACCGAACTGAACATCAACATCGAGGACGTGACCCAGAGCATCCTGCAGGGCATGTTCGCCATGATCATGCTGGTGGATATCTCCAAGTGCAATGTGGGCCACGAAGAGCTGCACAAGCGCTGCGATGCACTGGCCGCCGAGATGGGCATGCAGATCAACGTGACCCGTCAGGAAGTCTTTGACGCCATGCACACCATCTGATGGAGGGAGTACACTGCAATGAGTATGTTTAACACCGGTGACATCCTCGAGACCATCGAGATGTTCACTCAGGACAATCTGGATGTGCGCACTGTCACCATGGGCATCAGCCTGCTGGACTGCATCGACCCGGACCCGAAGAAGGCGTGCGAGAACATCTATAACAAGATCACCACCAAGGCCGCAAACCTTGTGCCCACGGTGGAGCATATCAGTGCCGAGTACGGTATTCCCATCATCAACAAACGCATCAGTGTCACACCCATCGCCATGCTGCTGGGTGCCTGCCCGGATGCCGACCCTGTGGAGTTTGCAAAAACTCTGGATGCCGCCGGTAAAAAGGTGGGTGTAAACTTTGTGGGCGGCTACAGTGCTTTGGTGCACAAGGGCTTTTCTGCCGGTGACCGCCGCCTGATCGAGTCCATTCCCCGCGCACTGGCCGAGACCGACATCGTGTGCAGCTCGGTGAACATTGGTGCCACCAAGGCAGGCCTGAATATGGACGCTGTCAAGCTCATGGGCGAGGCCGTCAAGAAGGCCAGTGAGCTGACGGCTGGTCGTCAGTGCATCGGTGCCGCAAAGCTGGTGGTGTTCTGCAACGCACCGGAGGACAACCCCTTCATGGCCGGTGCATTCCACGGCCCCGGCGAGCCGGACTGTGAGATCCACGTGGGCGTTTCCGGCCCCGGCGCTGTGCGCGCTGCACTGGCCCGCCTGCCCAAGGATGCCCCCATCGACGAGGTGGCAGAGCTGGTCAAGCGCACCGCCTTCAAGATCACCCGCGTGGGCCAGCTGGTGGCCAATCTGGCTTCTCAGGCACTGGGCGTGCCCGCCGGCATCATCGACCTGTCGCTGGCACCTACCCCCGCCATCGGCGACAGTGTGGCCAATATTCTGGAAGAGATGGGCCTTGAGACCTGCGGCTGCTGCGGCACCACCGCCTGTCTGGCCCTGCTGAACGATGCCGTGAAGAAGGGCGGCGTGATGGCCTCCAACCACGTGGGCGGTCTGTCTGGTGCCTTCATCCCGGTCAGCGAGGATGCCGGCATGATCCACGCCGCCGAGACCGGATGCCTGACCATTGAAAAGCTGGAAGCCATGACCGCCGTCTGCTCGGTGGGCATCGATATGGTCATCATCCCGGGCGACACCACCCCGGCTGTCATCAGCGCCCTGATCGCTGACGAAGCCGCCATCGGCATGGTGAACAGCAAGACCACCGCCGTGCGCGTGATCCCTGCCATTGGCCGCAAGGCCGGCGAGGTGCTGGACTTTGGCGGTCTGCTGGGCTATGGCCCCATCATGGCCGTGAACCAGCACGACCCGTCCGTGTTCATCAACCGCGGCGGCCGCCTGCCTGCCCCCATGCAGTCGCTGAAGAACTAAAGGACCCTCTCAGTCATCTCGCATACGCTCGATGCCAGCTCCCCCGAAAGGGGGAGCTTTTTTCAAACCGAAAGCAGGTGTTTCCTATGAAACCGAACATCGTTCCCAAAAATGGCGATATGCTGCCTCGTGCACGCGAGCTGCGCCGCGAAATGACGCCGCAGGAAAGAAAGCTATGGTATCAGTTTTTGCGCCGCTACCCGGTAAAAATTTATAAGCAGCGCATCATTGAATCTTTTATTGCTGATTTTTACTGTTCTCGCGCACAACTGGTCATCGAATTGGATGGAGCACAACACACCACCGAACAAGGGCTTCTGTATGACCGTGAACGGAGCAGCATCTTTTCGCAGTACGGCTTGGATGTTCTTCGTTTTTCTAATTATGAAGTGGATCTTCAGTTTGAAGCAGTCTGTGAAAAAATCCATCAGACGATTCAATCTCGCCTTTGAAGCTGCACTTTCCCGGTATATGCACAAAAGCTCCCCCCCTCGGGGGAGCTGGCATTGCGCAGCAATGCCTGAGAGGGTTCGTTCTTTCCTGAATAAATTCTTTTCAACAGGCCCATCCTCTGGATAACATTTCCAGAAGAAGGGTCTGTTTTTATGTTATCCAGAATGCTTACACGTTCTCAGATGGCTCTGCTCTGCCTTGGCCTGTTTCTCGCCCTTGCCCTGTGTGGCGCATGGCAGACATTTGCATGGGGCCGCACCCAGCTGGACACCGGGGCGCTGGTGTGCACCGACACCCTGCGCCTGCACATCCGGGCTGAGAGCGATTCCATTGCCAGCCAGAGCGCAAAGCTCCATGTGCGGGATGCCGTGCTTGCCTATCTGGACACCGCCTGCCCGGCACGGAGCAAACCGGAAGCGATCGCCTGGGCGGCGCAGCATCTATTTGAGCTGCAGCTCACGGCTCGGCACGCGCTGGCACAGCTGAACATCCGCACTCCGGTGCGGGTGCAGCTGGTGAACATGTACTTCGACACCCGGCGCTACGCTTCGGGCATCCTGCCTGCCGGGCGGTACGACGCTTTGCGCATCGATCTCGGTGCCGGAAAAGGCCGCAACTGGTGGTGCGTGCTCTACCCGGGCCTGTGCCGCTCTGCCTGCGGCAGCTATGCCCAGCCTGCCGAAAACGACCTTGTGTGCGGGGAGTACATCCTCCGGCTCCGGCTGGTGGAATGGGTGCAGCAGCGCACCGCCCGCCGGGAGGACGTGGTGCTGCTTGGGTAACGCCCGGTGCTTTCGCCGCATAGCATAGGGCGAAAGGAGTGTGTTATCCACTATGGCGATCCCTGCTTATTATTCCCTGCTCCAGCGTGGCTCCTCCGGGCCGGACGTAGCTCTTGTGCAGACCTGGCTCAACGGTGTGCGCGACGCCTGCACATGGTACAGCGAGCTGAAGACCGATGGAAAATTCGGCATTTCCACCGAGAACGCCGTGAAGGAGTTCCAGCTGAAAAACAAGATGAATGTGGACGGCAAGGTAGGCGCGAACACATGGAACGTGCTCTACACCCGCTACACGGCCAAGCACGGCCTGCATGTGCCCTACCCCGGCATTGCCCTGCGCAGCGGCTCTTCCGGCGGCACGGTGCGTCTGGTGCAGCAGAAGCTCAATTCGCTGGGTGAACGGCTGAACGCCGACGGTAGGTTCGGCGCGGCAACGGCAGCGGCTGTGCAGCGGTTCCAGCGCCGCAACGGCCTTACCGCCGACGGCGCGGTCGGCGAAGAAACGTGGGAGAAGATGTTCTGATTTAAGGGAAGCGAACTCCTTCAGTCACGGCTTGCGCCGTGCCAGCTCTCTCAAAGAGGGAGTCTCTGGCAAAACCGGAAGCTTTTCCGCACTGCCAAAGGCCCCATCCCCGAGGGGGCTGGCATCGCGCAGCGATGACTGGGGGAGTTTTCCTTGCCCCCACCCCCGCCCTGCTGTATAATAAAGAAAACTCTGAAAAGGCGGTGTTTCCGTTTGCGTTTTCTGCATCTTTCCGACCTGCATCTGGGCAAGCGGGTGTGCGAGTTCTCCATGCTGGACGACCAGCGGTACATTCTGGAACAGATTCTCTCCCTGCTGGACAGCACACCCGTGGACGGTGTGCTGCTGGCGGGCGACCTCTACGATAAGCCCGTTCCCCCTGCCGAAGCCGTGCGCCTGCTGGACTGGTTCCTCACCCAGCTGGCCGAACGCAGGCTGCCGGTGTTCGCCATCAGCGGCAATCACGACTCCGCCGACCGCATCGCCTTCGGCGCGGCCCTGCTGCAAAACAGCCGGGTGTACGTCAGCCCGGTGTTCTCCGGTGCGCCGGTGCCCATCCCCCTCACCGACGAGTACGGCGCGCTGGACGTGTACCTTCTGCCCTTCCTCAAGCCCGCCATGGTGCGGCATGTCTGGCCGGACGAGCCTGTGGAGAGCTACAACGATGCCCTTGCCTGCGTGCTGCGCCACTGCCCGCCGGACCCGGCCCACCGCAGCGTGCTGGTGGCCCATCAGTTCGTGGCCGGTGCCGCCTGCTGTGAGAGCGAGGAAGTCTCGGTGGGCGGTGTGGACAGCGTGGATGCCAGCCTGTTCGATGCCTTTGACTACGTGGCGCTGGGCCACCTGCACAGCCCCCAGAAGGTGAGCCGCGATGCCGTGCGCTATTGCGGCACCCCGCTGAAATACTCCTTTTCGGAAGCAGACCAGCACAAGAGCGCCACCTTTGTGGAGTTCGGTCTCAAGGGCGAAGTTTCCATCACCACCGCGCCGCTTACCCCGAAGCACGACCTGCGGGAAGTGCGCGGCAGCTACATGGAGCTGACCGACCGCCGCAATTACGACGGCACTGCGGTGGACGACTACCTGCACATTACCCTGACCGATGAGCAGGACGTGCCGGACGCGCTGGCCCGCCTGCGGGTGATCTACCCCAACCTGATGCGGTTGGACTACGATAACCTCCGCACCCGGGAAGATCAGGAGATCACCGCACCGGAACGCGCCGAGAGCATCACCCCGCTGGAGCACTTCTCGGCGTTCTACCAGCTGCAGAACAATCAGCCGCTGACGGCGGAGCAGGCGGCATTCTGCCAGCAGCTCATTGAGGAGATCTGGAAGGAGGGCGAGGACGCATGAGACCGCTGAAGCTCACTCTTTCGGCCTTTGGCCCCTATGCCGCCGAGACGGTTCTGGAACTGGCAAAGCTGGGCAGGGGCGGCTTATACCTTGTCACCGGCGATACCGGCGCAGGCAAGACCACCCTGTTCGATGCCATTACATACGCCCTGTACGACCATTCCAGCGGCGGCGTGCGCGAAGGCACCATGCTGCGCTGCAAATATGCTGATCTTAAAACACCCACCTTTGTGGAGCTGGAATTTGAGGTGAACGGCCAGCGCTATACCGTGCGCCGCAACCCGGAGTACCAGCGCCCCAAAAACCGCGGCGAGGGCATGACCACCGAGAAAGCGGATGCCACCCTCACCTATTCCGATGGCCGTCCGCCGGTGACCAAAGCCAAGGATGTGACTGCCGCCGTGCAGGAGATCATCGGGCTGGACTACAGCCAGTTCTGCCAGATCGCCATGATCGCGCAGGGTCAGTTCACAAAGCTGCTCAACGCTTCCACCGAGGAGCGCAGCCGCATTTTCCGCAAGCTGTTCCGCACCCAGCGCTATGCCCGGCTGCAAGAGCGCCTGCAGGCCGAAAGCGCCGCCCTCAGCCAGCAGCGCACCACCCAGAATGCAAAGCTGGACAGTCTGCTCTCCGGCATCCGGTTTTCTCCCGACGACCCGGATGCCGATGCCCTTGCCGCACTGAACGCCCAGACCGAGCCGGAGACGGCCCTTGCCCTGCTGGAAGGTCTGCTGGCCCGCCAGCAGGCCGCGCAGGAGACCGTTGCTGCTGCCCTCAAGGACACCGAAGCCAAGCTGGACGAAGTACAACGTCAGCTGGGTGCTGCCCAGCAGGCCCGACAGCTGGCCGCAAAGCTGGCCGCAAAGCAGGCAGAGCTTACCGCTGCCCTGCCTGTGCTGGAAGCTGCCCGTGCCGAGAGCGCCCGCCACGCAGGCGATGCCGCCCAGCTGGATGTTCTTGCCGGACAGGTGACGCAGGCACAGACGGCCCTTGCCGCCTACGATGAGCTGGATGCCCTGTGCCATCAGCAGCAGACCGCGCGGGATGCTGCCCAGCTGGCCGCTGCCAAGGCCAGAGCGAAACGCACCCAGCTGGCCGCACTGGACACAACGCTGGCCGCTGCTGAAAAGGAGCTGACCGCGCTGGAAGATGCTCCCACCCGGCTGCTGGCCTTGCAGAACCGGGAAAAGGAGCTGGCCCAGCGCAGCACCGCCCTTACCACCCTGAACCAGCGGCTTGCCGCCTGCCAGCAGCAGGCACAAAAGGCCCACCGTGCGCAGGATGCCTACCGCACTGCCGCCGAAGCCAAGGAGCAGGCCCATGCCCGGCGGGATGCGCTGGACAAAGCCTTTCTGGACGCACAGGCCGGACTGCTGGCGCAGGCGCTGGCCGAGGGTGCACCCTGCCCCGTGTGCGGCAGCGTCCACCACCCGGCAAAGGCCCAACTGCCCCACACAGCCCCCACGCAGGCGCAGGTGGATGCCGCCAAGCAGGAAGCCGAAAAGGCCGATGCACTGGCCCAGACTGCCAGCACTGCCGCACAGAGCGCCCTTGCCGCAGCCGACGAAGCCCGCCGCTCCCTGCGCCGGGATGCTGAGAGCCTATTGCCAGAGCGCTTCACTTCCCCGGATGGGACGGTGCAGCTGACCTTCAAGGGGATGAACGCTGTCCTGACGGAAGAAGCCTGTGCCCTGCACGCAGCACAGGCCGAGTGTGTCGCCGCGCTTCGGCAGGCCGAAGCAGACTGCGCCCGCCGCACCGCATTGGAGGCCGACCGTCAGGCAAAAAGCCGCCAGCGCCCGGCACTGGAACAGACCGCCGCTGAAGCTGACAGCACCGCCGCCGCGCAGAATGCCAGCGCCGATGCACTGGAACAGCAGGCCGCTGCCGCTCGTGCAGCCCTGCCCTACCCGCAGCGAGCCGAGGCACAGGCCGCGCTGGATGCATTGGAAGCCAGCCGCACCGCCCTGCGCACCGGCATGGAGCAGGCTCAGCATTCCCTCAAACAGGCAGAGCAGGCCTATGCCGCTGCCAAAGCCGCTGTGGATGCCCTGCAGACCCAGCAAGCCACTGCCGAAACCGCCGGGCCTGCCCAGCCGCTGGAATTTTTACAGGCAGAACAGGCCCGCCTTGCCGCCGCCCGCACTGCCCTGCGGGAGCAGGCCCAGCAGCTGGCCGCACAGCGGCTGCCCAACCGTGCAGCCGCTGAAAAATACCGCACCGCTGCCGAAGCGCGCACTCAACTTGAACAGCGCTGGCAGTGGGTGAGTGCCCTTGCCGCCACGGCGGGCGGCACCTTGACCAGCAAACAGAAGATCAAATTGGAAGCCTACATCCAGATGAACTATCTGGACCGCATCCTGCGCCACGCCAACACCCGCCTGATGCAGATGACCGCCGGGCAGTACGAGCTGGAGCGCATTGGTGCCGAGAACCAGCGCAGCCAGTCCGGCTTGGACCTTGGCATCATCGACCACTACAACGGCACCCGCCGCAGCGTCAAAACCCTTTCCGGCGGCGAAAGCTTCAAGGCATCGCTGGCGCTGGCACTGGGCCTTTCGGACGAAGTACAGAGCGCGGCAGGCGGCATCCGTCTGGACACGCTCTTCCTCGACGAGGGCTTCGGCAGTCTGGATGACGAATCGCTGGAACAGGCCATGCGCGTACTTGCAGGGCTGACCGAGGGCGACCGGCTGGTGGGCATCATCTCCCACGTAGGTGCTCTGAAAGACCGCATCGACCGACAGGTTGTGGTGCGCAAAGCCCGCACCGGCGGCTCTACCGTAGAATTGATCGTGTGAAACACCGCAGGCCTCTTTATAAGTTACATCTTTCCGGGGCATCCTATGGGCGGAGGTGATTTTCTAATGAGCTTGACGCCCTTTATCCGCCATGAGCTGGAACACCAGCCCGGCATTGCCGCCGCACCGGAAAACAGCTGCACCCGCTGCAGCCCGCCGCTAGGCAGGGAGCCGGACATCCTGCTGCCAGGCGACCCCGCTGCCCCCGGCACACAGGTGCCGCCGCAGATCGAAACACCGGGCCAGACCCCGCACCCGGACACGGACAGTGTCCCGCAGGGTGTGCCCATGACCAACGGCACCCCGGCCGCCTGTTACCAGAAGAACGCCCGGGAATTTTTGGCCGGGGATGTGCAGACCAGCGTGATGGCCCACTATGCACCCGGACTGTTCAGCACCGACCAGCACACCCATTCCTGCCATCCGGCCCCGGACGAGGATGCTTCTCAGGTGCTGAGCCTTGTGGACTGGCGTGAGGATGCACCTTACGGCTAACAAAAATTTTTCAAATTATTTTTGCTCTACCTGTTGAAATCTGCGTCCGCTTCCCTTATTATGGTAGCAAACAAAGATAAAGGCAGGTTTTGCATCATGGCAGAGATCAAATATGAAGTTGTTCAGCGCATTGCAGTTCTCTCGGAGCGTCCCCGCGGCTGGGAGCGTCAGCTGAACCTCATCAGCTGGAACGACGGCGAACCCAAGTACGACATCCGCGACTGGTCCCCGGACGGCACCCGCATGGGCAAGGGCATTTCCCTGAGCCACGACGAAATGGCCATCCTCAAGGGCCTTCTGGACGAGCTGGAGCTGTAAGCATGGGCGGCCGCGAAGAGTTTTTGCAGATCTGGCAGCAGCACGTCACCCGCCCCGGCAGCGAAAAGCTGCTGGACTGGCTGGACCATAAGACCGATTTCTTTACGGCACCGGCCTCCACTCGGTTCCACGGTGCGTGTGAGGGCGGGCTTTGTATGCACAGCCTGAACGTCTACCATGCGCTGCACGATACCTTTTTTACCGAGGGCGACAGCGAGGAGACCTTTGCCATCTGTGCACTGCTGCACGATCTGTGCAAGGCCAACTACTACAAGCCCGGCACCCGCAACGTGAAAAACGAAGCCACCGGCCAGTGGGAAAAGGTGCCCAGCTACAGCGTGGAGGATCTGTTCCCCTACGGCCACGGCGAAAAGAGCGTATTCCTCATCGAGCGGTTCATGAAGCTGCACATCGAGGAAGCCGTTGCCATCCGCTGGCACATGGGCGGCTTTGACGATGCGGCCCGGGGCGGCTGCTTTGCCATCTCGGAAGCCTACGACAAGTATCCCCTTGCCGTCAAGCTGCACATCGCTGATCTGGAAGCCACCTATCTGATGGAGCACCGCACCAGCGCTGTGCGCTGAAAAAACAAAAATACCCGGACAGGCACAGCAGTGCGATACTGCAGCCTGTCCGGGCTTTGTTTTGTTTAATTTTTGCGCTCGGCCTTGTTCTGGTACATTTTTACGTCCGCCTGACGGATGGCCTCGGTGAGCGGATGTACACCGCACACACCGCCAACACTGGCCGAAAGCTCCAGCTCCGGGTAGCCTTCCACTCTGGCACTCGCCGCAGCCTCCCGCACGCGCTGTATCACATGTTCCCCGGGCCGGATGTGCGGCACCAGCAGCAGGAATTCATCGCCGCCATAGCGCACCAGCACATCGGTCTGGCGCAGGTTGCTCAGGATGGACTGTGCCACGCTCTGCAGGGCCTTATCGCCCACCAGATGGCCGAACCGGTCGTTGACCTCCTTGAAGTGATCCACGTCGATCATCACTACGCCTTCCACCTGTTCGCTC
Organism: Faecalibacterium taiwanense; assembly: GCF_036632915.2. Classification (NCBI taxonomy): domain Bacteria; kingdom Bacillati; phylum Bacillota; class Clostridia; order Eubacteriales; family Oscillospiraceae; genus Faecalibacterium; species Faecalibacterium taiwanense. The sequence continues at coordinate 2,145,292 of NZ_CP155552.1, forward strand.
TCCGCAAGGAAGCACTCGAAGTACTGGCGGGAGTATGCCCCGGTCAGCGAATCCACAAAGGCGCTGCGGTCAAAGTTGGAGCCGCGGTCCAGCAGCATCCGGCGGCCGCCCATATCCAGCCAGCGTCCGTCCGAAAGCTTGGACACCATTTCCAGCACGCAGCCGCGTCCGCCCACTTCCACATACTTTGCCATGACAAAATAAGCCTGATCGTCCTTGAACTCGATCTTGTTCAGGGATTCCTTGCGGGCAAGGGCCTTACTGGAAATGCAGTTTTCGCACCGGCCCGATTTGTTCCACACCATGTGGCAGGTGCCGGGCATCTCGGTCAGCCGGCCATCCTTGCCCAGGCCCAGCACCTTGGTGCTTTCCGGGTCCACCAGACGCACAATGTCAAAAATGCCCTTCAGGCGTTCCAGCAGTGCTTCCGGCTGGTCGCTGTTCACATCGCCCAGCATCAGCTCCTGCAGGCGGGCATGGTCATCTGTGATCTGGCCCACCACGCTTACGCAGTGGCGCACACCGGCGCGGCTCCACATGGTGTGCATCACCAGCCGGTGCAGCCGGTATTCCTGATCCACCGCGATCAGCACCGGGAATGCGGCATCCGGCTCTTCCGGCGTTGCGGCTGCAATGGCATCCAGCAGCTTGCGGCGGTCCTTGCCGGAGAGAAATGTCAGGCCCATGCCCTTATCAAAGTCCAGCTTCTGGGTTCGGTTGACCGGATCCTCGTAGCGGTTCACCACGGTCACGCTGCCGCTGAGTATATCGTAATCGAACTGAATACCGCCGCGCTGCTCGGCATAAAAAGCGGTGCGCTCCCGTTCCAGATCCAGCAGGCGCTGGGCACGATCCTCACGGGGCAGAGCTTCGCGGTGCAGGATCTCCTCCGAAAGGCGGCGGGTCTCGTGGCGGAAACCGCGGTCATACTCCGAGCGCTGCAGCTCTGTGCGCAGCAACTCCGAGGATTCTTTCAGGCATTCCATCAGCAGCGGATTGAAGCTGCCGCACTCGCCGTGCAGGATCATGTCAACGGCCTTTTCGTGGCTGTAGGACTGCTTATAACAGCGCTCGCTGGTCAGTGCGTCGTACACATCGGCCAGTGCCACCACCTGTGCTGCAATGGGGATCTCGTCGCCCTTGAGCCTGTCCGGGTAGCCGCCGCCGTCCCACCGCTCGTGGTGCCAGCGGCAGATAGCGTGTGCCACCTTTACCAGCGGTTCGTCCTGCCCGATGGCAAGCTCCTTCAGGATCCTGGCACCCTCGGTGGTGTGGGTCTTGATGGCGGCGTACTCTTCCTCGGTCAGGCGGCCGGGCTTGTTCAGGATCTCTTCCGGGATCATGATTTTGCCGATATCGTGCAGCGCCGATGCTGTGCTGATCAGCGAGATATCACTCTCATCCAGCTGGTAGCGGTCAGTCTTCTGCGCCAGCTGATGCAGGAGCAGGCCGGTCAGGGTGCGGATGTGCAGCACATGCTGGCCGCTCTCGCTGTTGCGGAACTCCACCACATGGCTCAGAATGCTGATCATCAGCACACCGTTGTGCTCTTTTTCGTACACCTGATCGGTCACAAGGCGGGTAAGGCGCTTCTGCTTTGCGTAAAGCATGAGCGCATTCTTCACCCGGCGCAGCACCATGACCCGCTCGAACGGGCGGCGGATGTAATCGGCCACGCCCATATCATAGGCGCGCTCGACGCTTCGGTTGTCCTCTGCCGCGCTGATCACAATGACCGGGATTTCCTCCTGCCATGCATAGCACTGCATCACCCGCAGCACATCAAAGCCGTCCATTTCCGGCATGATCAGGTCCAGCAGCACCAGCGCGATATCGGTGCGTCTGCGCAGAATTTCGATCGCGCGCAGGCCGTTCTCGGCTTCCAGATATTCGTAGCCCTCACCCAGAATCTCCTTGAGCATAGCGCGGTTGATCTCCGAGTCATCCACGATCAGTATTTTCTGTTTTGGTTCCATCTCAACCGCTCCTCGCTCCTGTACTTCCGGCCGCAGGGTCTTCCGTTTCCTACCGGACCACAAAAAAAGCTGCTGCAACAGCTTTGCGCTTTGCAGCAGCTTTTCATTTCACTCATATCTGCTTTTTTTGCAGGTCATCCAGCTTTCCGTCATGCGCCCATCATATCGTCGAACCAGTTCATCAGCTCCACCGAGAGGTGCTCCAATCTGGTCTGGGGCTTCCAGTCCGGCTGAGCAGGCTGCGGAACCTCCGGCCCGGGCTGTGGGGCTGTTCGGCCTCCGGCTCCGGCCGCGGACTCTGCGCTGCCGATGGTTCCGGCTGCGGGGGCGTATGTGCCGCAACCGGCACAGGCCGCACAGCTTCGGCATGGCGGGCCAGCTCCTGACGTAGCTGCTCTGCATGAGCGCCCGCGCACTCAGCCTCCTGCCGCGCCTGCTCACAGGCCGCTTCCAGCTGGGCATTTTCCTGCCGCAGCGCGGCCATCTGCCGTTCACAGGCAAACAGACGGGTCTGATAGCGCAAAATTTCCGCACTGGCCGCTGCCAGCTTTCGGTTCATCTGCTCCAGCTGGGCACACACCGCCTTGGGCGGCTCTGCCGGAGCCTTTGCCGCGGCAGACTGGGCACAGCGCTGCCGCGAACCATTGTTCTGCTGCCTGCCCTGCGCCATGGTGTCCCTCCGATCCATCCGATACGCCTGATCCGCTTATGACGGCCAGCTTTTTATCTGCGCTTGTTCAGCATGGCCATCAGCTGGTCGTAATAGCCATTATCGCTGTTGTCCTCTTCCACGGGCTTTTCAGCAGTGGGTGCCGGTGCAGCGCCGCCTGCGGCAGAAGCTGCCGGGCTTGCAGTCTCGCTGCTGAACACAGCAGACGGAGTGGACTGTGCGCCGCCCATTGCATTGCTGATGCTGCTGCGCAGGTCGCTTGCGCTCTTGTTGTCAAAACCGGTAGCAACCACGGTCACACGCATCTCGTCCGAGAGGTTCTCGTCGAACGCAGTACCCCAGATGATGTTTGCATCGGGATGTGCGCTCTGGGTAATGAGACCTGCTGCGGTCTCCACATCCTCCAGACCGATGTCCGGGCTGGAAGTGATGTTGATGATCACGCCGTGTGCACCGGCAATGCTGGTCTCCAGCAGCGGAGAAGAAATAGCAGCCTTTGCGGCGTTCTCGGCCTTGCCTGCGCCCTTGGCGCTGCCCACGCCCATGTGTGCGTAGCCGGCATCCTTCATGATGGAGCGCACGTCGGCGAAGTCCAGGTTGATGAAGGCAGGCACATTGATCAGAGCGGAAATGGACTCAACGCCCTGACGCAGCACGTTATCGGCTGCCTGGAAGGCATTCATCAGGGTGATCTTTTCCTGGCTGATCATCTTCAGGCGCTCATTGGGAATGACGATCAGACTGTCCACATGCATGAGCAGGTTTGCAATGCCCTGCTCTGCCAGACCCATCTTGCGCTTGCCCTCAAAGGAGAAGGGCTTGGTGACGATGCCAACGGTCAGGATGCCCAGATCATGTGCCACCTCGGCCACAACGGGTGCTGCACCGGTGCCGGTTCCGCCGCCCATACCGGCAGTGATAAACACCATCTGGGAACCCTTGAGCGCATTTGCGATCTCGTCCTTGCTCTCTTCAGCGGCGCGCTGGCCGATCTCGGGGTCTGCACCGGCACCGCGGCCCTTGGTCAGCTTGGAACCCAGCTGCACCTTGGTGGCAGCGTGGTTCTTGGCCAGAGCCTGCTGGTCGGTGTTCATTGCGATAAATTCGACGCCCTGCAGGCCGTCGCTGACCATGCGGTTGACAGCGTTGCCGCCGCCGCCGCCCACGCCGATCACCTTGATCGTCGTAACGTTTTCGTCCATTTCTTCATCGAGCATGAGTGCCATAACTTTGTCCTCCATCGGATTTTATCGTAAAACTGCGCATAGCGCACAGAAATTATCTGCTTACACTTATATAACTGTATCGTATCATCTTTTTGCCCTGAATGCAAGTCAATTTTGCTTTTTTGAAGGTGTTTTTTTCTCGCTGGCGCTTTCCCGCGGCATTTCCCGCTCAATTTGGGCACCAAGTTCCGCCAGCATCTGTGCAAAACCGGCATATCCGCGGTCGATGTAACCGGTGTCGGTAATGCGGCTCCGTCCCCTTGCCGCCAGCGCGGCCACCACCAGTGCCGCGCCTCCGCGCAGGTCCGCAGCCCGTGCACACGCGCCCTGCAGCTGCCGCACCGGCCGGATGTCCAGTGTGCGTCCCTGCACCTGCACAGCGGCTCCAAAAGCCGCAAAACCCTCTGCACAGCCGAATCTCCGCTCAAACACCACATCCTCGATGCTGCTGGCGCTGTCGGCGGCAAGCATGGCAGCAGCAAGCAGCGGCGCTGCGTCTGTTGCCAGTGCCGGGTATACCCCGGTAAACACTCTGCCCGCGCCGTGCAGCGCGCCCAGCCGGGTAATGACCGCACTTTCCGGCCCTGTTTCTATCCTGCAGCCCATTTGTGCCAGAATTTCCAGCAGCGGTGCATAGGTCTCCGGCCTGCAGCCGGTCAGTTCCACCCGACCTCCTGCCGCCGCGCAGGCACAGGCAAGGGTGGATGCCACGATGCGGTCGGCCATGGGCGCAAAGCTGCAGCTATACAGCATTCGTCTGCCCTGCACCCGGATGGTGCTGGTGCCCGCGCCCTGTACACAGCCGCCGCAGCGGTTCAGGAATGCTGCCAGATCGCTGATCTCCGGTTCTCGTGCGGCCCCGCGCAGGACCGTCTCGCCCTGCGCCGCAGCTGCTGCCAGAAGCAGGGTCTCGGTAGCACCCACGCTGGGGAACCCAAGTGTGATGTCCGCACCGTGCAGTCCGGCAGGCGCTGTCAGGATCAGCCTTGCCCCCTCCTCCCGGCAGTGCACGCCCATCTGCGCAAGGCCGGAAAGGTGCAGGTCCACCGGCCTTGCACCAATGCGGCACCCGCCGGGCAGCACCGTTTCCACCCGGCCAAGCCGCGCCAGAAGCGGTGCGCAGAACAAAATGGATGCCCGCATCCGCGCGGCGGCTTCCGGCGCAAGGCGGCAGGTGGAAGGCACGCCCTGCACCGTGATGTCGCTGCCCTGCCAGCGGGCCGTGCAGCCCGCACCCTGCAAAAGCTCCACGCTGGTGTCCACATCCGCAAGATGCGGCACCTGCAGAAAACGCACCGTGCCATTGCACAAAAGGGCCGCTGCCAGCAGCGGCAGCACGCTGTTTTTGGCTGCCGGGATGTGTACTGTGCCGTTCAGCGGCATGCCGCCTGTGATGATAAGATCTCCGCCCATGCAAAAAGCCCCCGTTCCGCAAAAGATACCTCATGCTATGCGGCGCGAAGGCTTTTTGTTTATTTTGTCTGCAGTTGTGTCATTTGTTTGTCCGGTTATTTGTAGCTGAACCGGCAGAGGATGCTGTCGTTTTATGGCAGGGAACGCCCGGTTTTATGTCTCCCCGCGGGACACCGACAGCACGATGCCCATTTCGCCCAGCAGCATCATCAGACTGGTGCCGCCGGAGGAAAAAAACGGCAGGCTGATGCCGGTATTGGGGATGGTGTTGGTGACTACCGCCATATTCAGCACTGCCTGCAGGGCCACCTGCACCACAAAGCCCACTACCAGCAGCGCACCGAACCGATCCGGTGCATGCGCCGCCAGCGTGATGCCCCGCCACAGCAGCAGCGCAAACAGCAGGATCACCGCACAGGCTCCCACAAAGCCAAGCTCCTCGCACAGGATGGAAAAGATGAAGTCGTTCTGCGGTTCGGGCACGAACAGGTGCTTCTGGCGGCTGCTGCCAAGGCCAAGGCCCGCCGCGCCCCGGAGCCGATGGCATACAGGCTCTGGATGGTCTGGTGGCCGTCGCCCAGCGGGTCGGCAAAGGGGTCCAGCCATGAGCTGAGACGGCTGGCCGCGTAGGGCACAAGGTCCGGCATAATGATGATGGCAGCTCCAATGGCCGCTGCACCGCCCGCCCCGGCCAGCACGAACCACTTGAGGCCGGTGCCGCCCACGAACATGAGCACCGCGCCGATGCCCAAAATGAGCACGGTGCCGGAGAGGTGCGGTTCCAGCAGCATGAGCACCGCCACCGCTCCCAGCACCAGTGCAAAGGGCAGCACCCCCACCGCAAAGCTGCCCATGCGGTCGTGGTTGAGCGCAATGATATGCGCAAACACCAGCACCACCGCAAATTTGGCGATCTCGCTGGGCTGCAGTGTGCCCAGGCCCGGCAGCACCAGCCAGCGCTTGCAGCCGTTGTACTCCGGCATGAACAGCACCGCTGTCAGCAACACCATTGAAAGCGCCAGCAGCGGCCATGCCAGCTTGTGGTAAACATGGTAGTCCACCCGGCTTGCCACCCACATGGCCCCGATGCCCAGCGCAGCATACAGCAGCTGCGGCCGCAGGTAGGCAAAAGCATCGCCCCGCCGGTACAGCGCCACTGCACTGCTGGCACTGCCCAGCATTACAAGGCCAAAGCCCACCAACGTGAGCACCAGCACCAGAAACGGCAGGTCTATGGCCGGCAGATGCCGCAGCGGCAGGCCGCGCTTTGCATGGGCAGCAGCTTTGTGCATCCGTATCACCTCCGTTCCTTTATTGTACGCGGCGGCGGTGTCGGTTAGTCATATCCCCGGCGCACCGGCGCATACACTTGCCCAGAGAAGGAGGTGCCTGCCATGCCAAAACCGGAGCCGCGTCCCTTGCGCACCCTGCCGGAACGGGCATTCCATGCCCGGGCACGGCTAGTGGCCGCGTTGATGTGCTGCGTCTGCTTTGCGGGGCTTGCCGCGCGGCTGGCGTATCTGCAGCTGTTTGCGGGCGGCTGGTATACGAGCCGTGCCCTCGGCCAGCAATTGCGCGATACTGTGGTGCCTGCCGACCGGGGCCGTATCTACAGCGCCGACGGTGTACTGCTGGCCGCCAACAGCAGCTGCTGGACATTGCGGGCCTCCCCGCGCGAGATGCCGGAGGAAAAGCTCAGCCTTGCCGCGCAGGGCCTTGCGGAAATATTGGAGCTGGACAAATCGAAGCTGCTGGAAAAATTCAGTGACCGCATCTCCAACGACTGCCTTTTGCGCTACCGCGTGGAGCGCGACACTGCCGACCGCGTGCGGGATTTTTGTGAAGAGAACAGCATCACCGGCATCCGCATCAATCAGGACTCCAAGCGCTGGTACCCGGAGGGGGAATTTCTGGCCAGCGTGCTGGGCTTTACCAATGTAGACAACGCCGGTGTGAGCGGGCTGGAGCTGAAATATAACGATGTGCTCACCGGGCAGAATGGTGTGGTGCTCACCGCCGTCAACGCTTGGGGCTACACACTGGAGCAGAGCTACGAGACCGAAAAAGTGCCCTTGGAAGGCAGCGGCCTGCGGCTGACTGTCGATGCCAACATCCAGCATTACCTTGAAAACGCGCTGGATTATGCGGTCAAGGAGCATCATGTGGCGGCGCGTGCCGTGGGCATCGTGATGGACGTGAACACCGGGGCCGTGCTGGCCATGTCCACCACGCCCGCCTACGACCCGAACCAGCCGCGCGTGATCTACGATGCAGCCGCCCGCAAGGCCGTGGATGCCCTTACCGGCAGCGAGCGCGCTGCCGCCCTGCAGCTGGCCCAGCAGACCCAGTGGCGCAACAAAGCCGTCAGCGACCTGTACGAGCCGGGCAGCGTGTTCAAGCTCATCACCTGCGCCGCCGCGCTGGATGCCGGGGCTGTGAGCAAAAACTCCACCTTTTACTGCGGCGAGTCCATCTCGGTGGCGGGCACACGGTTCCACTGCGCCAACCACAAGCGCCACGGCAGCCAGACCGTGACCCAGGCGCTGGAAAATTCCTGCAACCAGAGCTTTATCCAGATCGGCGCGCGGCTGGGCAAGAAAGCCTTCTGCGATTACTTTGCCGCTTTCGGCCTGCGGGAGCCAACCGGGGTCGATCTGCCCGCCGAGCCCAAAAAGAGTCTGTACTACACCGCCGACCGCATGGGACCGGTGGAGCTGGCCTCCTGCGCCTTCGGCCAGAGCAGCAAGATCTCCTATATGGAAATGGCCGCAGCCGTGTGCGCTGTGGTGAACGGCGGCAGGCTGATGCAGCCTTATCTTGTCAGCGATATCCTAAACCCGGACGGCAGCATTCTGCAGCACACAGAGCCGGTGTGCAGGCGGCAGGTGATCAAACCGGAAACTTCTGAAACTATGCGTGAGATGATGGAAGCCGTGGTGCTCTACGGCGGCGGGCGCAATGCCCGCATCCAAGGCTACCGGGTAGGCGGCAAGAGCGGCACCAGCCAGAAGCTGGACAGCACCGACGAAAAAGCCCGTATTGCCAGCTTTGTGGCCGTGGCTCCCATCGACGACCCGCAGTTTTTGTGTCTGGTGTGCTTGGACGAACCCCACAGCTGGACGACTGCCGGCGGCAGCCTTTCAGCCCCGGTGTGCGCCGAGGTTCTGGAACAGACGCTGGTGTACAAGGGCGTGCCCCGCGCCGTGGAACCGGAAACCGATCCCGATCCCGCCCAGACCGCTGCCGACCTGCCCGCCGACGGTGACAGCTTTGACGGGGCGTAAGCAAAAAACGGCCCCGGAAAGGTCTTCCGACTTTCCCGGGGCTGCAATGTTTTTTGTTTAATTCTGCTGCGGCTGCTCGCGGAAGACGATCTCGCCGGTCTCGCTGTTCATAGACTCCACAATGGCAAGGCTCTCCAGCTGGATGCCCTTGCTGCGGATCAGCTCGCCGCCCTGCTGGAAGCCCTTTTCCACAGCAATGCCGATGCCCTCCACTGTGGCGCCGGCTTCCTTGGCCAGATCCAGCAGGCCCATCAGGGCACAGCCGTTGGCAAGGAAGTCGTCAATAATCAGCACATGATCCTCTGCCGTGAGGAACTTTTTGGAGACGATCACATTGTAGATCTTTTTGTGGGTGAAGGACTGGATCTTGGTCTCGTAGTTGTTGTAGTCCAGATTGATGCTCATGGACTTTTTGGCAAATACCACCGGCACGTTGAACTCGCTGGCCACGATGGCTGCAATGCCAATGCCGCTGGCCTCGATGGTGAGCACCTTGTTGATGGGCTTGCCTGCAAACAGGCGCTTCCACTCCTTTGCCATCTCCCGGAACAGCGGAATGTCCATCTGGTGGTTGATAAAGCTATCCACCTTGAGCACATTGCCCTCGCGTACGATACCATCCTTGCGAATACGATCTTCCAGCATCTTCATAGTGCAGCAGTTCCTCCAACCTGATCTTTTCCATGCCCATGCGTTTGCAGCGCATATTTCTCTTTTTATTTCACTTAGTATACCGGATGCTCTTTCCTTTGGCAAGAGGTTTTCTTGATAAATTTATAGGTTTTCCGCTCTTGTACTTTTTACAGATTCGAGTATACTGTAGTTAATATAAGGTGTGTCCGGCATCTGTGCACCGGCACACAGGAGGGGAGAGCATATATGAAAACGGGTCTTGTGCTGGAAGGCGGTGCCATGCGCGGCATGTTTACCGCCGGTGTTCTGGATGTATTGATGGAGCATGGCATCGTGCTGGATGGTGCCATTGGCGTTTCGGCCGGTGCGGTGTTCGGCTGCAACTACAAGTCCCATCAGATCGGCCGTGTGATCCGCTACAACACCCAGTATTGCAACGATAAGCGCTACGCAAGCTTCGGCAACCTGCTGCGCACCGGCAACCTGTACAGTGAGCAGTTCTGCTACCACACCGTGCCGGAAAAGCTGGACGTGTTCGACGCAAAGGCATTTGCAGAGAACCCCATGGACTTTTTTGTGGTGTGCACCGATGTGCGTACCGGCGACCCCATCTATCACAAATGCCGCACCGGCGATGCCGAGGATATCCAGTGGATGCAGGCATCCGCTTCCATGCCGCTGGCGGCCAAGATCGTAAAGATCGGCCATTATCAGCTGCTGGACGGCGGCATTGCCGATTCCATCCCCGTGCGGTTCTTCGAGTCCATCGGCTACAAACGCAACCTCATTGTGCTGACCCAGCCCAAGGGCTTTGTGAAAAAGAAGAACAAGATGCTGCCCGTCATCCGGGCACGCTACATGCGCTACCCCGCTTTCGTGGAAGCCGTTGCCGACCGTCACGAGCGCTACAACGAAACGCTGGATCACATTGCCATGCTGGAGCAGACCGGCAAGGCGTTCGTCATCCGCCCGCCCATCCCGCTGGAGATCGGCTCCATGGAGCGCGATCCGGTCCAGCTGCGCCGCGTCTACGAGACCGGCCGTGCTGTTGCCGAAATTCAGGTGGATAAGATCGCCGCCTTTGTGAACGAATCCAAAGCTGCAGCGGAAGAGTAACGGCGGCACAAACAGATATCCTACATGTGATGTTTTCGCGGCATCACGAAAATGTTAACGTCAACAAAATTATGGTATAGCAGCAGCCCCGGTGAACCTGACGGTCCATCGGGGCTGTTTTTGCGCCGTCTTCAACGACATCGCCGCAGCTGTTCGAATCCACCCGCCCGATGAGTTTAGCCTTGTCGCAAAACAAAAACCTCAGCGTACTTTCATACGTTGAGGTTTTTTGGTGGAGCGAAGCAACCTAAATCCGAACCATTGCCCTCTGGGGCATCTTTGGCAGCGATCTCATCGAAAGTGATGGTTTTTGTGCCGTCTTTGTAGTTGAATATAATCAAAACTTTTTCATCATAGAGATAAACCGCGTTCACGAACGTGTTGATAAGCGTCTCCCTGTGGCTTTTCACGTTCGGGTCGAGCTTGCGGAACCGGGTCAGCCAGAACCGAACCTGATTTTCGCTCAACCGTGGCCGAGCGATTTTTTCTTCGGCAATCCGAATCTCAAGTTCTTTCTGCTGGGCTTCCAGCTTTTCCAAACGCGATTTGGTGGAGTTGGTCAGCACACCTGCTTGAATGGCGTTCAGCATATTTTCAATGCCGTTCTCTACCTCGCGCATCTGCTTTTCCAGGAAAGGGAGAGTGGTGTTTTCCTGATCCTGCAACTCCATCACTTCCGCAACGATGGCATCAATCACGGCATCGTCCTGAATCAGCTTCATGGTTTCAGCTATGACCAAATCTTCCAGCCACTCTTTACGGACGGTCTTTTTCTTGCAGGTCTTGAAACGCTTCGCGGTGGCGCACTTATAATAATGATGAACGACCTTGTTTCTACCCGTACCGCACTCGCCGAACATCATCGCGCCGCACATTCCGCAGAACAGCTTGGTGGTGAGCAAGTAATCGTCCTCGGCCTTGTGGCGGGCAGGAGCGCGGCTGTTCTTTTTGATTTTCAGCTGCACTTCCTCAAACAAATCCTTGTCCACGATGGCCGGGATACTGTCGGGCATCACAATGTCCTTGAAGTGGTTTTCTCCGATGTACCGCTTATTTGTCAGCAGCTTCTGAACACTGTTGTAGGTGAACTTCTGGTTGCGGTTAGTGGTCACGCCGCTGTCGTTCAGCCAGTTCATCAGTTCTTTCATAGTTGCGCCATCGTTGTACCGCTGAAAGGCTTCTACCACAAAGGGAGCTTTCAGCGGGTCGACTTGAAAGAACTTCTCCTCATCCACCTTAAAACCAATGGGAATCGTGCCGCCGTTGTACTTCCCCTTCAGAACATTCTCGGTCATGCCGCGCACAACTTTTTCAGAAAGTTCTGCCGAGTAGTATTCAGCCATGCCGGTGAGCATACTCTTGACCATGATACCCGCAGGGCTGTCAGAGATAGGCTCCGTGGCAGATACCAGCTTGACATGATTTCGTTCCAACTGGTACTCATAGTGGGCTGAATCATAGCGGTTCCGGGCAAAACGGTCGAGTTTCCAGACCAGCACGATGTCAAACAGCCGTTTTTCGCTGTCCTTGATCATCTGCTGGAAGTCCGGGCGGTTATCGGTTTTGGCGGAAAGGGCACGGTCAATGTAGTGTTTGACCACGGTAATGCCGTTCTTTTCGGCGTAGGCCGTACATTCACGAATCTGCCCTTCGATGGATTCTTCGCGCTGGTTATCGCTGGAATAGCGGGCGTAAATCACGGCGGTCATGCAAACACCCCTTTCACTTCATTCTCCGCAGGCGGCGCACAAGGTCGGATGCGCTGTACAGCACACGGGCCACCGACACGGCATCCTCGCCCACAATGTAGAACACCGAGTAGTTGTCCACCAGCATCTGCCGCAGCCCTTGGGTACGCTCCGGCTCGCTTTCCACCAGCGCGCAGCGTTCCGGCAGGATGTTCAGCGACTGGATGGCTTCTGCAATGCGGTTGTACTGCCCCATAGCCGTATCAGGTTCAAGCAGACGGTCAGCAATGTAGCTGTAAATCTGCTCCATATCGCTGAGTGCCATCCGGGAAATTTTCACATCATACTGTTTCATCTGTGCTGTTCCCTGAACTGTGCGAATGCGCTTGCAGCATCCACGGTATCACCGTTCTGAATCTCCTTAATGCCCACCTGCAAGGCTGCATGGAGCTGGTCATCGGTCATGGTGTCAGCGTTCAGAGCCGCAGGAGCCTTCGGCAGGGACAGCGAGAAGGGGATGCCGCCAGTCAGGGTGATCTGGCGCAGGTACATATCAATGGCTGTTGCCATCGGGATGCCGAGCTGCTTCAACACATCCTCGGCTTGCTGCTTAACGGTGGGGTTGACACGAAGATTGAGTGTCATCGTTTTTTCCATGGTTATCACCTCGGCCTTATTGTAACGTATTTTGCGTTGCAAGTCAATTCGAGGTGAACGCGCAAATGAAATTCTCCATATCGCACAATATATTCATCGTTAAATTGTTCAAAGCGCGGGATATTCACCCTCTATAATAAATTCTTGGAGTGTGCCTAGCTTTTGCTGAGTAGTAAGTTTGAATATTATCTCTCTTGGCTGCGACCATGGCAGACTGGAAGTTTAACCTTCAATAAACTATTTACTGTACAATTCTTTTAGAATACACCAAAGATTCATTATCACACCAACGCCACCAACAAGTGCAATGAGAATCCCTGCAACTACTGTAAGGCGAACATTTTGATTAAAGGCATACCATAAAAAATTAGTGTCCGCACAAAGTATAAGCAAAATTCCAACAATAAATATGCTTACCGATACGATTGCTGTAAGAATTTTTTTCATGTTACACTCTCCTTTGTGTATCACTGTTATTCTCCGAGAAAGTTCGACTCACATCCCTATGATAGTGAACACATCATTCGTTTCAAAACACTTTGCTGCCCAAGGAACTGCTTCTGCAATAATCTCTTTGCAAGTACATCCATCCGATTGACTTTTTGTTAAAATATTATCCCATTGTACTTTTGTAACGATTGTTATTCCATAAAAGTCAAACTCTGGAATCACTTCAAGAATCAGATCTGAAACATGGCGGCTATTCCATACTTCATCACTGATGCTAATAGATGTGTCAAGCCAGCACTTGTCATGATACTGCCCTTGTTGAAATTCCAAGTAGCAGCTGCTGTGTGAGGCTTTTCTTTGATCTTCGTCAATAAAATACTTCAAATTAGTTCACCCGTATTAGCAGATAGCTGTGGTCATCGCTATGTACTACAAGCGGAAAAGTTATATCAAATCCCATTGATCGTTAGCAATTCAACCCATCACAGTAACCATCTGGAAGTATTGATACTGATATTCGTCTTCTAATACAGCCTGCATCTCTTCCATGTATAACGGGTCTTTCAACAGTTTGAGATGAAATGCTCGCTCTCTCCAAAGTCGGACTCCAATTTCAGGGAAAAGATATTCCGTTCCCAGTTGCAAGTCCTTTTCGTTGCAAACAACGTTGTCCTTTTTCATTAAGCTATCAATAATACACTCGGCGGTTGTATTAAACATATCCAGCCCGAACAATTTTATTGATGCCACTTTAGACAACTCTCTCTGGATGCCGATTTCAGTAGCTTTTCCGTTCCGATACTGCACCAGAAAGAACGAATCATTATCCATATATCGTCCTGTTATCAAATTAGGATCACCAGTTTCAGCACAACGCTCCATTTGCATTGCTTCATCAGAAGAATTCGACCACTGTTTCTTCATTTGTAGAAGAGCATTTTCTAGCTCATCTGGTGCCATACCTAATTTTAATTGTCCAATTCCAATATGTGGTATAATAATTATCTCTTTCATAACAAAACCTTATACCAAAAAGGTAAACCACACAAATGCAGCAGTTGCACATATCATCAGAACCAGTAGTATCGTACTTGCAAGTTTCTTCTCAATGGAAACTTTCTGATTTTCGCATAGGACAATCTGCTGAAGATTGTGAAATTCGGCTTCGCTGACATTTCCATTTAATGCTTTCCATGCAGTGTAGCGATCTGTAACCAGCAAAAAATCGGACAGCATTTCCATAAAGATGACAGCGAAAAATGCCAGAGAAAAGAACCACATCCCATTCCATTGAAGTTCTGTCAACACCCTCTGAAGGCTTGAAGGCTTTAATGACACTAACGAAATAATGTAAATCAACGTGTTGCAGAATTCTCTTGCTAATGGCCCTTTTTGTTTAAGAAAATCCATTTTCAACCCTTTCCTTACAAACGGAGTGACTTAACCACCAATAGCCTGATAGTAATCCGTTTTAGAACGAATCAAAGAACCGTTTGACTTGTATTCTTTGACAGTTTGATGGTAGCAATATTTTCGAAATATGTGTTCTATTTTTTCTGCATTGGAATCACCTCATATCAAGTTTGAATTCATATTCTATGCGTCAAATTGTGACTGATTTCAATGTTTTTTTTGGTGATGACTAAGATGTTTTATTTAGCTCATTTCGTCCGATGCGGTAAATCTTCTTGTCTTGTTCTCCTACTTCAACAATAAGTTCATTTTTATTGTGATGAACTATTACTGGAATATAGCTATCGGAATTTTCCACCATCAAACATGTGACTCCATTCGTCCATTCACTGTTCAATTCCTTTGATAGCATGGAAATGATTTCTTCTTTCGTCATTTTGATTAATGAATAACCTCCATTTTGTACACTCCCCAGGAGCTTTTGCTTAGTCAACGTTGCTCACACTGCGTTTGTGACAGCTTTTTTGAAAAAGTTCAAAATCTTGTCAGCTTTGGACGCTTCAACGAAAAAGTGTCCACACATTTGTAAATAATTACAAGCGTGTGGGCAAAAATTCAGCCAGTTAGGAAATGCTCTCTGCAATTTTTAGAATCTCTTCACGCGGTATCTTTCCAATGATCGTATGTGATATGCCATCTTTCTCCCATACTAGCACATATCTTGTACGGCCTCCGCTATTGTTTGTTCCGAGTGTGGCATCGGCTGTTCCAACTTAACCTCGTTCTAAATAAACCGTCTGGCGGTATCTAACTGATTAACATTTCAACAAAGAAGCTGTGGTTGGAGCCTCCAATATTGAGCAATCCATTTTCTTTCCACTGCATCATAGGGATAACCGGGATTCCCCAGCATCTCTTTTATTCAGGATTTTTCTACTGAAATCCGGATTCCAAATCCTCCCTCTGAGTATGCAATGCTTATCCATGTTTCATCTTTTCTTAGCAAAACGCCTGTCGAAACGCTTTCTGAAGCCGATGCCTCTTCAGCGTATCCTAAGGTTTTCAATTGGTCAATATATTTTTGTATTTCTTCTTCAGAGATATTATTATAAAAGATTGCATAATACCCAGCATTAGAACCATCCAATATATATTCTATCGTTCCACTTTCCGGCTCACAAATAAGCCTAGTGTATTCATTATCCGGCCAAACTGAAGTATAAATACATTTTACATCAGACGGATTGGTTCCTCCATGTGTAGCAAATTTTCCCTGACCTGAAAAACGAATGCAAAGAAAGACCAATATCAAAACTATAAAGGCAACCGCCATACTGCTAAAAAATTCCAATTTCTTATTCATTTGGCTTGCTCCATAATTCAAACGTACAAAGCCACGATTCTTTTCTTTCGACTCTAAAGAATCGTGGCTTTTATACCCATTATCTAATGCTTTTATTACGGAATCGTGATGTCGTAGGAAATGGAGAACTGGCCACCGTTTGCCAAAGCATTCAATTTGTTTTCAAGGAAATTATCTGCATTGGAATCACCTCCATCACGGTTTCCATTTTAGATGTTGATAATAGCAAAGCACAAATAGAAAAAATCCACAATATTGTAGCAAGACGGAGAAAAAATGTCACCAAAACGGTGTAAGCGCAAAGCAGGGATTGGTTCTTGATCTCTGTTGTGAGAGTTCACAAACGTCCGGGGTGCTGTTGCCGGAAGGATGCTTTCTTCAATTTTCTTCCAGAATTCTCTGCAAATAGCGGGCTGTTTATGCTTCTTGAGAATCCATCTAGTGAATACCGACACCCTCCATGATCTTTTCTATCCAATTTGTGGAAGAATCATTTTTCTCACTAAATGACCCCAAATAATGTGACGAACTCTCAACCTCTATTATTACACCATCCGGCATTCTGTATTTTTCTAAACTGAGATTCAAACCTTTAAGTGGGATTGTTCTAGCCAGTTGAGGGATAGAAACTGTATGGAGAATATCAATTTTTGATAAACCTCTATACGTTTCTGTCTTTTCGGCTTCACTTAGCAACCGTTCTGCATACTGATTTGAAATAACCTGTATGCGAAATTGTTCTTTTTCATCCTCGGTCATCTCAAGTGGAACGCCGTGCAATGTGTCCACAATATAGGACGAAATTTTAGCGAAGTGCTCGTCAAAATCAGTGGTATCTTCGTTGGTCATATTTCTGTTCTACCCTCATTATAAGCTTTCCGGTCTGCTTAAAGTTACAGCTTTCAGCGTAAAGCTTCCGTAGTTTTTAATGCTAAACGATAGTTATCGAACTTTTCCACAGCTTTTGCAAAATCGTCGAGAAAAAGTTCTGTATCTTTTTCATTCGTACCACTTTACCCCATTATTAGAATTGAAAATTAGTAGCCCTTTGATATAAATAAGTAAACGATGAATCCACCCCACAAAACAACTTCAGCAATTATCAAACACTTCAAGTGTTGCTGCAATTTTTCGGGGTCAATTTCGCCTTTTTTCAGAAAATCATAAATTGAATTTCGCAATTTATCTATGTCTTCCTGCTTGATTTCCAGTTTCAAATAATAATTTTTCCCGAAAAGGAGCTGGTGCATCCCATAATATATTGAAAGCAATATTAAAAATGAAGTAATACTTACAAGCGCTGGCTGGGTCCAGCTTATTGTCATACCTTCTACCGATGTAAGATTTCTATAAAAAACAATATCACTTAAACCAGCTACAAACAACAGAAAATTCCAAACCAAAAATGTATATAAAGTTTTCTTCATTTTCTATACCTTCTTTCACTACTGCCCACATTGCTGGAAATATCAAACGCCTACTTTATTTTTATGCCCTCATTTTTTACAAATCATCAAACCTTCCCGCCTTGCTTTTTTGTTTAGATAACGAAATTTAAGCCTGATTTATTTCGTTTGTCCACAAAATTTTTCAAAATCGTATAGATGCACATAAACTTCCTGAAAATTTGTAGCACAATCGCAATCTTCTTTTAAATAAACACGCTATAAGGATAAACTTTTTGTTTTACCTCGATTGAAAGCCATCTTTAGCTTTCTGGTTTGAGAACTGTACTTCGGGCCGGATTCTTTGGGTCTACTAGAATTTTTATTGGTGCCCCTTTCGGAATACATGGATTGAACCAAAACCACTGCGACTTTCCATTATAGGTTTCACCTTTAACTTTATACTGATAATGTACCACATATGGATAGATTACATCTTCATCGGCAAGGTGGTAGGTACTCATATGAAATTTTATATGTACTCGTTTTGTTGCTGTAACCTTTCCGATGATTCTTGTTCCATTTTTCAAAAGTTCTGCCTTTTTATAGTCGGAAATAATCGCCAATCCGATAATTATACCTGCTACAATCCATGCTAATATCGCAGCCACCCAAATACCAGACTTACACGCTCCAACCGATATAATTGCCGCCACGAACATTCCGACATATGCCATTGTATGAATAAGATCTTTTGAAAAAAACATTTTATCTCGTGTAATTTTCATAAAACGGCATCCTCCTCAAATCCTACAGTCGGTAATCAGCGGCTCCGTGAAATCAACGTTCCTTAGATACTTAGATTTAATCCTATTTTGTTTCATCCGTCTACAAAATTTCTCAAAATCGTATAGTTGCACATAAATTCCCATAAAGCTCGTAGCACAATCACGATTTTTTCTTTTCATTCAGATAAACCACCACGGCAGTTCCAGCCAAAGGTTATCCATGGCCTGTTCCTCCGTCTTTTTTGCGCGGCCTTTTGTCAGGTGAAAGTATATCGCCGTGCCAATCAGTGGATGCTCCTCGCCATCAGTGAAGCCATAGCGGTACAGCAGGTAGGTCTGCTCCCGCTGGGTCAGCCGTTTCAGACCATCGTACAGTTCCCGGCGCGATTCCTGCTCTTCCATAATACTCTGCGGCTGCATGGTATAAGGGTCGGCTATGGCTTCGATGCGCCGCAGTTGTTCCTCTCCCGGCAGAACATCGTCCAGCGAAACGCGCTGGCAGCAGATACCGTCCTTGTCCTCCGTTACCATCCGCTGCTCAAAAGCGGCAAAGGCATCCCGCACCATGTCCATCATGGCGTTGCGGATGGCAGGAGCCGCGTAGGTCAGGAACTTCATGCCGCGCGCTGCATCGAACTTTGGCACGGCCTTCCACAAGCCCATATTCCCTGCCTGTTTCAAATCGTCCGTGTCAAGGTTCAGGCCGGACTGTGCCAGATTCATGCTGCGGAAAAGGTCATTTGCCACCTTGCCAATAAAGGACTTGTTGTTGTCGATCAGGCTGTCCAGCGCGGTAGCATCGCCTTTCTGCGCCAGCGCACAAAGCCGTTCATTCGTCTGCTTCATGGGCGTTTTCCTGCTCTGCGGCAGACTGCAAGATTCCCAGCAGACCGCTTCGCAGCTGTTCCAGTGCTTCCGGCGTGGCTCCATCCATGCCCAAAACGCTACCCAACATTGCGTCTGTCAGCTGCTCTGCCGTGATCGTTGGGTGCTGCACATCCTGCCCTTTGGTCAATTCGGTGAACATCTTCTCTGCCACTTTCTTACTCATAGCTTCCTGTTCGGCGTAATGGCTCCCGATACCCTTTTTGATCTCCTTGACCGCTGCCATGAAGTACGTCTCAATATCATCAAGGTCGCCTTGGTACACAGGCTTTCTCCGAAGGCTGATGTCCTTTGCAGCCTTGGCTGCTTCCGGGGTCTTGACCTTTGTGCGCAGCAGGGTGCTCAGTGTCGTGAGCATGGCGTTCTGTGCCGCGATACCGGATGCAAAGGTATCATCAAAATACTGCGCTATGCGGTAAGTAAGTTCTGCAAAACGGGCGTTTTCCAGCAGCAGGTTGACCACCTCTGCATTGACGCGCCCTGTGTAGAGGTTCTTTGCGGCTTCTACGGACAAGCCCAGTTCAGCAATATCATAGTTCTTGCGGTCGGGGATGTTGGTTTCTCCCAGCAGAAAATCCGTGGATACGTTGAACAGCCTTGCAATTTTCAGCACCTGCTCATGGGTCAGGGTTCCCTTTGCACCGCTGATAAAGCGGTTGATGGTGCTCTTGGAGCAGCCGAGTTCCTTGGCAAGTTCTGGTTGGCTGATGTTGCGTTCTTTCATCAAGTCCGCAAGACGGATGTTGGATGGTGCGGGCAGATATTCCTGTGCCATGTGGTCGGCCCTCCTTTTTGAGCTTTTTCCTCATTATAATACGCTCTGCCGTTTTGTTCAATATACGGTTTCCTCTCTGCCCTTGCTGTTGCAGCCCTGCAACCAGTAAGGGCATTTTTCTTTTTCCGTTGCAGTTCTGCCGCTTTTTCGCCTTTCCTGCAAAATTTTCCGTATATTCAGGCAGGAAGCAAAAAACACCAGAGTTCCCGCTTTGGGGTCTCTGGTGCAACGCGCAACGCACGACACAAAGGAGGAATGCCCTTGAGCCTGTTTCAGAAAATCAAATCCGCCATCACCGTTCCGCAAGCTGCCAAGGTCTACGGCATGGAGCCCGACCGCCATGGCATGGTGTGCTGTCCGTTCCATTCCGACAGCGACCCCAGCATGAAGCTGAACGACAACTATTATTATTGCTTTGGCTGCGGAGCCAACGGAGATGCCATCGACCTCACCGCCAAATTGTTCGACCTGAACCCCGGCAAGCCGCCGAGAAGCTCGCAAGTGACTTCGGGCTTGACCCGGACAAGCCGCCCGCCAATGCCATCGCTCTGCCGCCGCCCAAGCGCGGCCTGACGGACGAGCAGTGGGCAGACATCGCCTACTGCCTGCGGGTACTGACCGATTATCTTGACCTGCTGCACGACTGGCAGGAGCGCTACAAGCCTGCCACCCCGGAGGAACCGCATGACCCACGGTTTGAAGAAGCCCTCCACACGACCGAGACCGTCGAGCACCTGACAGACTGCGTTGCATTTGGAACACCCCAGCAGAAGGCCGATGCCGCCGCACAGCTGCTGTCCGGGTCGTACCTGCTGATGTTGGAGGAGCGCACCGACCGCCTTGCTCTGGCGAAGTGCGCCTGATAATTTATTCACCTGAAGTGGTGGGTCTCACCGTGAGACCCACCACTTCACTTTTCTAAAGGAGAACCGCCACATGAAGAAAAACATTTCCCGCAACCCCTTATGGCCGGACTGGTACAACGGCAAGAAGATCGATGAAGTCCAGTTTGGCCGTGCCTTTCTGGAACAGTGGCCGCTGAAATGCGTCAACGGAACGCTATACACGCTGGACGGCCCGGTGGAGGACGAAAGCGAGATCAAGCAGCGCATCTTGGAGAACATCGAGGAATATGTCACCTCCGGCCTGTCCAAAAAGGTCACCAACATTCTGGAGACCATCAAGCTGCTGGCCTTTTCCGATCCGTTCCCCATTGAGCAGGACTGCATCCACCTTCAGAACGGCGTGTACCATCTGCCGGACGGCTCTTTTCAGGAGAGCCGCTTGTTCTGCCAGAACCGTCTGCCTGTGAACTACGACCCGAAAGCTGCCACCCCTGACCGTTGGCTGACCTTCCTGCACGAGCTGCTGGACGATGCCGACATCCCCACCTTGCAGGAGTATCTGGGCTACTGCCTGATCCCCAGCACCAAGGGACAGAAGATGATGCTCATTGTTGGCAAGGGCGGCGAGGGCAAGTCCCGCATCGGGCTGGTGCTCAAACGGCTCATGGGAGATGCCGCCAGCAACGGCAGCGTCCAGAAAGTCGAGAACAACCGCTTTGCCCGTGCCGATTTGGAACGCCGCCTGCTGATGATCGACGATGACATGGACATGAATGCCCTGCCTAAAACGAATTATATTAAGACCATCGTGACCGCCGAGGCCAAACTGGACTTGGAGCGCAAGGGCGTCCAGAGTTACCAGCGGGACATTTACGCCCGGTTCCTCTGCTTCGGCAACGGCGCGTTGACCTCACTGTATGACCATTCGGACGGCTTCTTTCGCCGCCAGCTCATCCTGACCACCAAGGACAAGCCTGCCGACCGCACGGACGACCCTTTCCTTGTGGAGAAGATGTGCGCCGAGTTGGAGGGCATCCTGCTCTGGTGTCTGGAAGGTCTGCACCGGCTGGTGCAGAACGATTTCCGCTTCACGGTCAGCGAACGAGCCGCCGCCAACGTGGACACCATCAAACGCAGCAGCAACAATGTCATCGACTTCATGGAGTCCGAGGGCTACTTCCGCTTCAAGGCGGACTACTCCATCAGCTCCAAGGAGTTCTATGACATTTACAAGCAGTGGTGCGAGGACAACGCCTGCCACAGCGTATCGGCGATTCGTTTCAGCGCCGAACTGCGCCAGAATGACCGCCGCTATAACCTTGAAGCCACCAACAACATCTACCTGCCCGGTGGCCGCAGGGTGCGGGGATTCGTGGGCATTGAGCCGCTTGTTCACCCCTGTCCGTAAAAAGTGCATTTTTTCACGGAAGAAGTTCGTACAACCTGTACGGTCTGTACTTGTACGCACCTGTACAGCAAATTGAAGAAAATTAAGACGTGGTATCGTTTATATTTCGTATTTCTGTACGTCGTACAGACCGTACAGGTTATTTGAAGTCCGTACGCAATTTTTTCAGATGCGTACGGAGCAATCAAGTTCGCATTGTGCGAACTTGATTGTAACTCTCCCGCAGGAGACGTTCCCCCTCGGAGAGCCCACTACACTTTGCAGACCATAGGGATGAAAGTGTCATAGTGGGTTATTACACTTCCGCAGAAGTGCATCTCCGTTCCCCGTCACCTCTCGATGAACCTTGAAAGGAGGGATGCCCTTTGGCAAGAAATGATGGCATTGACCGCACCAGTGTTCGAAATCTCGCCGTTTCGGACAAGGCCGTTGGCAACACTCAGCAGCACAACGAGCGCGAAAAGGACAGCTACCGGAACCCCGACATCATCCCCCAGCGCACTGCATGGAACATCCACTTCAAAAAGCCAACCGCCAGCTACACCGACCTGTTCTCCCAACTGGAAACCGCTGGTACGATTTCAACGCGCGGCCTGAAGCCGGATGCCACCCATTATTGCGAGCTTGTCTTTGATGTCAACTCGGCCTATTTTGACAATCACGGTGGCTACGAGTTCGCCAAGCAGTTCTATGAGGATGCCTACAAAGCAGCCGTTCAAATCGTGGGTGGTGAGCAGTATATCCTCTCGGCAGTCATGCACGCTGATGAGATCAACCGTGCCATGACCGAAGCACTAGGCAGGGAGGTCTACCACTACCACCTCCATGTGGTCTATGTACCTGTGGTGGAAAAACAGATCCTCTGGTCGAAACGCTGCAAGGATAAGGCACTGGTCGGCACAGTCAAGGAGACCGTCATGCAGGTCAGCCGGAGCAAGAAGTGGGCATCCAAGCCCCTGCTGGACGATGCCGGAAAGCCCGTGCTGCAAAAGAACGGCAAGCCAGTCCTGAAGAAGTCGCACAGCGTCCTGCAAGACGATTTCTTCAACTATATGCGTACTGCCGGGTACACCGATGTGGAGCGCGGCGAGCGTGGCAGCACCGAAGAACACCTGACTGTCACTCAGTTCAAAGTCCAGCGGGAGCAGGAACGGCTGGACACCCTGACCACCCAAGCCGACCAGCAGGCACAATCGCTTGCCAAAACCAGTCAGGCCCTCTCCCAAAAGGAGAAAGAACTTGCCTCCATTCAGAAAAAGACCACGCTCACGAAAGAAGCCCTCATTCATGCGCGTGATCTGGATTATATCGGCAAGCGCACCTTCCTCGGCAACTACTCGCTGACCGAAGAAGAATTTTCCAAGCTGAAAAAGCAAGCCGACCACGGCTATATGATGGACGTGGAGAACCGCCGCCTGAAAGAAGAACTTTCCACCGCCAAGAAGGAAACCATTCATTGGAGCAACAAGTACCACGACCTGTGGTACGATGTAAAGCCCTATCTGGACGCCATCCACCGTGCGCCTGAACTGGTTCGCAGCTTTCTGGAAAAGATTCTTGCCCCCAAGCAGGAGCGCACCATGAATGTGCAGCAGCGAAACCGCAGGCGTGGGCAGGATATGGAACTTTGATTTTCGGAGGATACCATTTGAATAAAAAGAAGAAGTCAAACAAATCCGGCTACCCGGATGAAGCAATCAAGACCCTTGCACGTTGCTTTTATCCCTCCATGGTTGAGTTTTTCAACAGCGAGGAAGGCCAGCGTGAATATGAGGAATGGCTGAAAGAGCAGGAAGTTCTACAAGCCTTGCCTGTTGCAGCATAAAAACAGCAGGACGCTCCCAGTAAAGGGAACGCCCTGCCTTATATAGATGTATCTCACCGAGGTGTGTCCAGTTGGGCACACCTCTTATTTTTTTGCCCTTAATCTTCTAACCCATGGCTCCCGGCTGCATTTTTCAAATATTCCTCTGGGTCACCGTTCAGAATCAAATCGGCATAGCTCAGCGGGTCATTGTAGATCAGGTAGTCCAATTCCGTCTGCTGTGCCATAGTCACATTCAGTGCATCCTCGACCCCGGTGCAGCCGATGGAAATTTTTCTCCCATCTTGGAGAGTCAACTCCACGCACCCGGTATCCATGTTGAACGAACAGGCTCTTGCATCGTACTTCATAATCATACCCTCCAAATCTTGTGATTGTCTTACGGTTTATGACAAGGTATCGGGGTTTTGCGCCGTCCACGGGAGCCTTCGTTGTTGTACCCGAAGAAAACGAAAAATCCGAACCCTTCTCCAATCGGAAACAGGTTCGGATTTTTCTTGTTTGGTGGGCGCGGGTGGATTCGAACCACCGAAGCTGAAAGCAGCAGATTTACAGTCTGTCCCCATTGGCCACTCGGGAACACGCCCATATTCAGTTTTGCAGTCCATGGGTTGCCTGTATATATTACCACCCGGATGATAGTTTGTCAACATCTTTTGCGGAATTTTTGGATTTTTGTGCCGAAAGCAAAAGTACAAAAGCAAAAGCCGCCCAGAAATCAACGTTCCTGAGCGGCTTTTTGGAGCTGGTGACAGGAGTTGAACCTGCAACCCACTGATTACAAATCAGTTGCGCTGCCATTGCGCCACACCAGCATGGACCAAGCGGTCTTTTGATAGAATACCAAAAAACGCGCGGCTTGTCAATATCTTCTTGGCGCGCAAAAAACAACCCATTCCCCAAACAGTATACTATACCGTTTAACAAATGAGGTGCCATTGCCATCAGTTCATGCTTTCGTCTGCTTTTAGCATTCTTTTCTGTTGTATCACATTTTGATACCCGTAATTTTCAACGCAATACATCGATAATAAAATCGAACCATCCGATTCTATTATCATAAAAACCCCACAGGAACCGCGGACGGCTCCTGTGGGGTTCAAAGCCTGTTGTATTCTTTTTTGAGCAGCGGGCTGCTTCAGCGGGCAAGGGCCTGCTGGATCTTTGCAAAATCCTCCAGTGTGAGGGCTTCCGGGCGGATGCGGGCATCAAAACCGGCGGCTTCAATGGCGGCTGTCACCGCGTCCTTGGACATCCCCAGGCCGCTGGCAATGGCGTTTGCAGCCGTTTTGCGGCGCTGTCCGAAGGCGGCACGCACCAGCGCAAAATAGCCTTCTTCGTCCTCCACCTGCACAGCGGGCTGCGGACGGATCTCCATGCGCACCACAGCGCTGGTCACCTTGGGGGCCGGGTAAAAACTGCCGGGCGCAGCGGTGAACATCATTTTGGAGGTGGCATAGTAGCTCACCGCGCAGCTGATGGCGCTGGATGCACGGGTGCCGGGCGCAGCAGCCAGACGGTCGGCAGCTTCCTTCTGTACCATGACGGTCAGGCTTTCAATGGGCAGGCGGTCGCCCAGCAGCTTCATGACGATGGGACTGGTGATGTAGTAGGGCAGGTTAGCGCACACAGCCACCGGCATACCGGGGAACTCTTCCGCAATAAGAGCCTTCAGGTCAACTTTCAGTACATCCTGTAATACCAGTTTAAAATTGTCCACTCCGGCCATCGTTTCGGCCAGCAGCGGCGGCAGGCGTTCGTCCACTTCAATGGACACCACCTTGGCGGCGCGCTTTGCCAGTTCCCGGGTCAGCACACCGATGCCGGGGCCGATCTCAATGACACCATAGCGCTTATCCACGCCACTGGCATCCACGATCTTGGGCGGCAGGCCCGGGTTGATGATAAAGTTCTGTCCAAAACCCTTGGAGAGTGCAAAATCGTATTTTTCACACAGGGCGCGGATCACCGAGAGGTCGGTCAGTTCGGGCATAGATTCCATCCTTTTTCATAGTACGATTTGAATGCCCTCCGCGTCGCTTTGGGCATATTCAGCGGAAATATTATTATAATATGGCAACCCAGCCAGACCTGCGGGTCTGGCTGGGTTGCATTTTCACGAGAAGGGGTCGGTACGGTAAACGGGAGCGCTGCGGGGCGCTCCAAAACGCCTTTTCACGTGAGGAGTCGATACGGCAGGCAGCATCACCGCGCCCTACGGGCGCGATCAAAAGCCGTTTCAAGAAAGGAACATGCGTACGGCAAACAGCACCGCAATAAACCGGGTTCCTTTTTACAAGAAGAAGCCCATGCAGCATTTCTGCCGGTTTTACCCTTTATTCTGCGCTGGATGCTGCTTCACCGCCGGCTTCTGCTTCGGTGGAGGAAGCCGTTTCCTCAGAGGAAGCGTTCTCCGGCTCAGTGGCAGCGCTGTCGGCTTCTTCGGAAGCAGCAGCCGAAGAAGCTGCTTCGTTGACACCGCCCAGAGTCGTGGTACCGCTCAGCTGCTGTGCTGCGCTGACCGCACGCTGGATCTGCGGGTCATCCTTGGGGGTATAAGCGTAGAAATTCGTGGTCTCTTCGGCACTGAGGGCACGCTCCACATCCACGCTCAGGCCGGTGCCATCAAAGCAGGAGCCGTCGCCGCAGATGAGCTTTGCCACCGTGATGCTCACGGCGCTGCCATCCGAAAGGCGCTGCGGGCTGCTCTGGATGGTTCCCTTGCCCATGGTGGTGGTGCCCACCAGACGTGCGCCGTTCATGGTGCGCAGGCTGGCAGCAAACAGCTCTGCTGCGCTGGCAGTGTTGCCGTTGACCAGACAGACGATGGGCAGCTCCACCTTGCTCTCATCGTCGCTGCTGCCAATGATGGTGCGGTTTCCGTTCTTATCCTCGGCATAGGCCACAGTGCCTTCCGGGGCGATCAGGTCGATGCAGCTGATGGCATCATCCAACACACCGCCGCCGTTATCGCGCAGGTCGAACACAAGGCTCTGGGCACCGCTGGTAGTGAGAGACCGGATGGCATAGTCCAGCTCGCTGGGCGTGCTGCCGTCGAACTGGCGGATCTTGATGTAACCCACGCTGTCCAGCATCTGGTAGTCCACGGTGGTGCTGGTGTAGCCGGAGTGGGTCAGGTCCGTCGTCCGGGAAGCAGCCTTGCTGTCGAGCCATGTAACATTGACGATGGTGCCGGCTTCGCCCTGCAGGCGGGACTGCACGGCATCCACCCCGGAAAGGCTCTTCACATCGGTGCCGTCAATAGCAGTGATGTAATCGCCCACCACGATACCGGCTTCCTGCGCAGGCGAGTCCTCATACACCCTGGTCACTCTGGCATAGCCGGTCTGGTCCATGCCAAGCTCCACGCCAATGCCCATCACCTTGCCGCTCTGCTGGTTCATCAGCTCGGTGTAGGCGTTGGCGGTGTAGTAACGGGCGTACTTGTCGCCGGTACCCAGCAGATAGCCTGCGGTCAGGCGGTCGTACAGCACCGTTTCATCAATGGTGTAGTAGTCGTTGCTGCGCACATAGCGGTCCACCTCGGCCACTTTGTTGTACATGCTCTCCTTTTCCTTCACGCTGCTCACCGTGCTGTCAAATAGACGCATGGCAATGAGCATGGTAATGGAAAAGGTCACGGTCATGGCAAGGATCACAATGGTGACAGCCATGCCCACAGAGATCTTACGGTTCATGCTTGCCCCTCCCTGTTAATACAGCAGCATCATGATCACACTGCTCAGCAGCGAGAGTGCAAACACGCCTGCCAGAACAAGGCAGCCGATACGCAGCCAGCGCTTGTGTTTTTGTTCGTTCATAGAATACCAGACTCCTTATAAACACACTCAGTTGTGCGGGAACGGGATATAACCGCGCGGATTGACCGCATTGGCCTTTTTGCCGCCCTTCCAGACCTCCAGATGCAGATGGTTGCCGGTAGAGTTGCCGGTAGAGCCAACGTAGCCGATCAACTCGCCCTGCTTGACATACTTGCCTGCGCTGGTGGCGACCGACCTCATGTGGCCGTACAAGGTACTGTAGGCGTTGCCGTCCGACATGCTTCCGTGGTAGATGATGACATAGTTGCCATAGCCGCCGCTGGACCAGCCCGCCACCTGCACATAGCCGCTTGCGGCTGCGTAGATGGGGGTACCGCCCGGGGCCGCCAGATCGATGCCGGCATGCAGCCTGTTCACGCCGGACACCGGGTTCTTACGCCAGCCGTACTCGCTGGAAACGCGGGTATAGCTCTTCAGCGGGCAGGCAAAGCCGGTAAAGCTCAGCTGCGGCTTACTGGATGCAGCCGCCGCGATCAGCTTCTGGATCTCTTTCTTGACGGCCTCATAGTTCAGCTCGTCCGATTCAATAGCGGCCTGTGCCGTCTGCTGGGCCTTCTGGGCATCCTGTGCAGAAAGCTGCGCCGCAGAAATGCTGCTGTTCAGCTCGCTCTGCTTTGCCTTCATCTGGTAGTTCTGGGTATCCAGCTCCGCCTTCTGGCTCGTCAGCTCCTTGCGCTGGGCTTCCAGCTCCACCTTATCTGCTTCCAGAGCGCTCTTGGCGGCCTTCATGTTGTCCATGATCTCGGTATCTTTAATGGAGATATCCTGCATGACCTCGTTGAAGGTGAGCAGCTCATACAGGTCGTTCACTGCGCTCAGCATGGCCACGCTGCCGCCGTCGCGCAGCTCCTGCATGGCAGCCATGTGCTTTTTAAAATCGCCCCACTGGCTGTCGATCTCGGCCTGCTTCTGGGTGATCTCACCTTCCTTGGCGGTGATTTTCTGCTCGGTCTGGCCAATGTTGTTCTGCACAGCAGCGATCTGGGTGCTCAGCACGCTGATCTGAGACTGAATGACGCCCACGCGCTCCTTTAGCTCACTTTCCAGCGCTTTTGCAGCAGCTTCCTTTTTCTTTGCGTCCGAAAGCTCCTTCTTGTGCTGGTCGATGGATTTGGAAAGGCTGTTCAGCTTGTTCTGCAGGCTGGCCATGCTGGTGGCTGCCGTGGCCGGCTGGAAGCTGACGCTTGCCGCAAGGCATACCGCCGCCAGGCACAGACTCACGCCGCGCAGCAGCTTGCTGCGGGCAGGCTCCGGCCGTGCATGGCGCGGCGTATGGCCGGGCATCTGCAGCCGGAAGGGCTTTGCATGAAGTGCTTTTTTCATGTGCGGCTCCTTTCGATCACACGTTCAGGTGCTTGCGGATGGAGAACATACTGCCCAGACCACCCACAACGGCACCGCCGATGAGGCTGTACGGGATGATCGTGGACCAGACGGCGCTCACCGGCACCAGTGCCTGACCCATGATCATTTCCCACACGCCGCCCAGACCGTCGGAAGCCTGCACCATGTAGGAGTAGCCGCCCAGACTGATCGCTGCAGTGAGCACGCCGGAGATCAGGCCCATGGCCAGACCTTCCACAACGAAGGGCAGAGTGACCAGACCGTTGGTGGCGCCCACGTACTTCATGATCTCAATTTCGCGGCGGCGCGCAAACACGCTCAGGCGGATGGTGCTGCCCACCGTGATGATGCTGACGACCATCAGCACCAGCACGATGCCGCGGCCCACTTTGGTAACAGAGCGCTGCACCTGCACAAAGACGTTGGTCATTTCCACCGGGGCGGTAACGCTGTACACGCCCTGAATGGCCTGCATCTGCTTGCTCATACTCTCCATCTGGCTCAGATCCGCGATGGAAACGCGGTAGTTGGCCTTGAAGGGGTTGTCATTTTCAAACTCATCCCACAGGGAGGAGTAATCTTCCATGTAATTGCGATAGGTGTTCAGCACGTCCTGCTTGGAGACGAACTGCACATTGGTCACGCCGGGCATTGCCGCCAGCTTTTCGCCCACGGCCTGCGCAGTGGCATCATCACACTCCGGGTCCAGATAGACCACGGTCTCGTTCTGGCTGCCCAGATAGTTCACCATGCTGTCCACGTTCACCTCGGCAAGACTTGCAAAGGTGTTCAGGGTCATACAGACACTGAGGGACAGGATGCACACAAAGGTCATGGCCCAGTGCTTGCCCAGATTGCGGATGCCGCGCCGGATCAGAAAAAAGAAGGTAGAAGGTCTCATCATACGGTGGCCGCCTCCTTTTCTGCGGTGTCAGCAGGTTCCAGCTCGGTCTCGAACAGACGTTCTTTGCGCTCTGCGCGTGCGCGGATGGCTTCCTTGTCGGCAGGCACATCCGAAATGATGCGGCCCTTTTTCAGGGTGACGACGCGCTGGTGGAACTGGCGCACCAGCTCGTGCTCATGGGTAACGACCACCACGGTGATGCCCGTTTCGCTCACCCGCTCCAGCAGCTCCATCATTTCCAGGCTCAATTCCGGGTCGATGTTGCCGGTGGGCTCGTCCGCAATGACCAGCTTGGGGCCGTGGGCAAGGGCGCGGGCCACAGCCACGCGCTGCTGTTCACCGCCGGAAAGGGTGTCCGGATAGGCCTTGGCCTTATCCTCCAGATGCACCAGCTCCAGCATGTACTCCACACGGTCGCTGATCTCCCGGCTCTTGACGTTGGTCACATGCATGGCAAAGGCGATGTTTTCGTACACAGTCATGGTGGGGATCAGCCGGAAATCCTGAAAGATAATGCCCATCTGACGGCGCAGATACGGCACCTGATGGCGGTGCAGGCTGGCAACATCCTTGCCCAGAACGGTCACCTTGCCCTCACTGGGCAGCTCTTCGCGCAGCAGCAGCTTGAGCAGGGTGGATTTGCCTGCGCCGGAATGGCCCAGCAGGAACACGAACTCGCCGTCGTCCACATGGAGGTTGATATCGTCCAGTGCCAGCGGTCCGCCTCGTTTATATTCCTTGGAAACGTGTTCTAAATCGATCATAGGGTAATATTAGCTCCTGACATTAAAATCTGTTTTCACAGCAAAAAGAACCGGCCAGCATCGGTTTCGAGCGGCCGGTTCTGCACTGCAGGCAGAGCCTGCAGCTTATTAGTATTTGGCCGGATTGTTGGACAGGTACTTCTTGACCATCAGTGCTACCTTAAAGACGATAGCATCGTCGAACTCACGCAGATCCAGGCCAGTCAGCTTTTTGATCTTTTCCAGACGATACACCAGCGTGTTGCGGTGCACAAACAGGCCGCGGCTGGTTTCAGACACATTCAGGTTATTCTCGAAGAAGCGCTGGATGGTGAACAGGGTCTCCTGATCCAGGCTTTCGATGCTGCCCTGCTTGAACACCTCGCGCAGGAACATCTCGCACACGGTGGTGGGCAGCTGATAGATCAGGCGTGCAATGCCCAGATTATCGTAGCGGATGATCTGCTTTTCGGTGTCGAACACCTTGCTCACTTCCATGGCGATCTGTGCTTCCTTAAAGGAGGTAGCCAGATCCTTCACGTTGGAGATGGGGGTGCCGATGCCCACCACAGCCTTGATGTAATGCTCGCCGGACAGGGTATCCACAATGCTGGCAGCCAGCTTTTCCATATCGGTGCGGTCGATGCCCTTGCGGATCTCCTTGACCAGCACGGTATCCGTCTCGCTGATATTGAACACAAAGTCCTTCTGCTTGTCGGGGAACAGGCTGCTGACCACATCGTAGGCGGAGATATCGCCGCCGCTGGTAACACGCACGATGAACACCACGCGGGAAACATCGGTGGCAAAGTGCAGCTCACGGGCCTTGGCATAGATATCGCCGGGCAGGATGTTATCCAGCACCACATTCTTGATAAAGTTGGACTTATCAAACTTTTCGTCGTGGTACTGCTTGATGCTCTGCAGGCTGATGGACAGCATAGCGGCAAACTGACCAGCCGTCTCGTCCACGCCTTCCACGAATACTGCATAATCGTTATGCTTGGCGCTGGAGAACTGCTGATAGGTGTAGCCATCGCGCACAAAGCGGTCGCCTGCGGTCAGACGCTCCGCCATGAAACCCTCGCGCACCTCGCCGATCAGGTTCAGTTCCGAGCAGGAAATAACAGCGCCGGTCTCATCCACCACGCCGACCACCCGGTTGATCGCGTCTTTCATCTGGTAGATCACGCTTTGAAATACTCTATTGGCCATAATGGATACCCCTTTTCCTCGTTTGTGCAAACCGCAGCGGCAGCCGGTCGTGATTTTTAACAATTTAGCTGCATTACATTTTATATTTTACACAAAAGAATTTACTTTTGCAACATATTTCAACAAAAAAGATAGTTTTTTCTTGTGAATATTATCTTCAGGGGCCATTCTGAACCAAAAAAGTGCCTTTTTGCGTGGTTCTGCCCCCTATTCTACCGGAAAAATGTGTTGCTTTTTTGAAATTCGGGTGAAAAGCCGACCCTGTCAGCTGGAAATTTTTGACACTTCTTCGGCAGAAAGCTCCCGCCACTGGCCCGGTGCAAGGGCCGGGTCGAGTGCAAGGCCGCCGATGGCATCCCGGTGCAGGCCGTTCACACCTGCGCCGTACACGCCGAACATCCGCTTGATCTGGTGATAGACGCCCTGCTTGAGCACCACCCGCACGGTCAGGCCGTCGGCCGAAAGGGCCGTCACCTCCGCAGGCGAAAGTGCTGTGCCGTCGGCAAGGGTCACGCCCGCCGCAAAGCCGGTGCGCATCTGCTCGGTCAGCGGCGTGTCCAACACCACAGTGTAGGTCTTGGAGACGTGGCGCTTTGGAGCAAGGATGTCGTGGGCAAAGGTGCCGTCATCGGTCAGCAGCACAAAGCCGGTGCTGGTCTTGTCCAGCCTTCCCGCCGGGAACAGCTGCCGCCGGGGATAGGCATCCCCCACCAGATCGACCACGGTGGTGTCACGCTTGTCGGTGGAAGCGCTCACCACGCCCTCGGGCTTGTTGAGCATGATGTACACGAACTGCTGATAGCTGAGCGCCCTGCCATCCACAGCCACAGTGTCACTTTCTTTGAGCTGGGTGTCCCCTTTTTGCAGACAGCACCGTTCACCTGCACCCGCCCTTTGGAAAGCAGCGCCTTAGCTTCGCTGCGGGTGCACTGGGCCGTCTCGGCTAAGTATTTATCCAATCGCATACGCGGTTCTCCTTTTACATAGGTTTGGAGTTTTAGTGTAACATGATAAAATGATTTGCGCAAGAGAACTCCTTCCGTCATCGCTGCGCAATGCCGCCTCCCTTAATGAGGGAGGCTTTGGCCGTACGGTAAACTCTTCCTCTTCGTCAGAGGCTCCCTCTTTGAGAAAGACTTCCCCCGGTCGGGGGAAGATGTCACCGAAAGGTGACAAAAAGGGGAACGGCTGACGCACGAAGTGCAGCTGAAGGAGTTTTTCTTTCTGGCCCTTTTCGTGAAAAAGCAAGAAGGAGAAGCCCGCAGGCTTCTCCTTCTTGCAAAACAAACTGTAACTTCCGCTGTTTATGCTCAGAGCGTAAGCGGAGAGCATTTAAAATCAAACACTCAAAGATGCGTGCTGCTCCACGGCATCGGGGTTGGCATCGAAGATGGGCTTGAGCACATTGGCGATGAACTCCTCCACCTGCTGCGGTGCACGGCCCACAAAGTTTTCCGGCACAAGGCCCGCCACGATCTCCTCGCGGGTCAGGCCAAAGGCGGGGTCGGCAGCGATGCGGTCCACCATATCGTTGGGCAGGCCCTCTTCCTTGACCTGCTTGCCGGCGGCGATGGCGTGCTGGCGCAGACGCTCGTGCAGCTCCTGACGGTTGCCGCCCTTTTCCACAGCCTGCATCATGATGTTCTCGCTGGCCATGAAGGGCAGCTCTGCCATCAGACGGCTGCGCACCACCTTGGGATACACCACGATGCCGTCGGTGACGTTGAGCATGATGTTCAGGATAGCGTCGGTGGCAAGGAAGCCCTCAGCCATGGCGACACGCTTGTTGGCGCTGTCGTCCAGCGTGCGCTCAAACCACTGGGTGCCGGTGGTGAAGCTGGGGTTCAGCACATCTACCATCAGGTAGCGGCTCAGTGCGCAGATACGCTCGCAGCGCATGGGGTTGCGCTTGTAAGGCATGGCGGAGGAACCGATCTGGTTCTTTTCAAACGGCTCTTCCATCTCCTTGAAGTTAGCCAGCAGACGCAGGTCGGTGGCAAACTTCATGCAGCTCTGGCCAATGCCGGCAAGGGCGTTCAGGATGAAGGCATCCACCTTGCGGCTGTAGGTCTGGCCGGACACGGGGATGACCGCTTCGGGCGCAAAGCCCATCTCCTTGGCGATGGAAGCATCCACGGCGCGGATCTTATCGGCATCGCCCTTGAACAGCTCCATAAAGGAAGCCTGCGTGCCGGTGGTACCCTTGACACCGCGCAGCTGCAGAACAGCAAGACGGTGGTCGATCTCCTGCAGGTCCATCACCAGCTCGTTGGCCCACAGGGTGGCGCGCTTGCCCACGGTGGTGGGCTGAGCGGGCTGGCAGTGAGTGTAGGCCATGCAGGGCATGTCCTTGTATTCCTCGGCGAAGCGGCCCAGCTTTGCCAACACACCGATCAGCTTTTTGCGCACCAGTTCCAGACCCTGACGCATCACGATGATGTCGGTGTTGTCGCCCACATAGCAGCTGGTGGCACCCAGATGGATGATGCCGGCAGCCTTGGGGCACTGCTGGCCGTAGGCGTACACATGGCTCATCACGTCGTGGCGCACCAGCTTTTCGCGCTCGATGGCCACTTCATAGTTGATATCGTCCACATGGGCTTCCAGCTCAGCCACCATATCGGGGGTGATGTTGGTCAGGCCCTGCTCCATTTCGGCCCGGGCCAGCGCCACCCACAGGCGGCGCCATGTGCGGAATTTGTTATCGTCCGAGAAGATATACTGCATCTCGTCCGAGGAATAGCGGGTGGAAAAGGGGCTGATATAACGATCATGCTGAGACATTGATTGTTTCCTCCTGAAAATAACCCTCTCAGTCTCGCTTTGCTCGCCAGCTCCCCCGAGGGGGGAGCTTTTTGCGCTCTGCCGGTCAGCACCAGAAAGCCTCCCCCTTTTTCGGGGGAGGTGGCACGCCGCAGGCGTGACGGAGAGGGTTTTTCTCTATTCTACCATCAAATCTTGAAATAGTCCACGCCGCCCTCAAAGATCGGCTGATATTTGTCACCGGTAACGTTCTTGTACAGGTACTCGCCGCTGCGCTCCGAGTGGCCCATCTTGCCGAACACACGACCATCCGGGCTGGTGATGCCTTCGATCGCCAGCACAGAGCCGTTGGGGTTATAGCGCTGGTCCATGGTGGGGTTGCCCTCGATGTCCACATACTGGGTGGCGATCTGGCCATTCTTCATGAGGGTGTCCAGCACCTCCTGCGGAGCCACGAAGCGGCCCTCGCCGTGGCTGATGGCAACGGTGAACTGTTCGCCCACCTCGCACTTGGACAGCCACGGGCTGCCGGTGGATGCAATGCGAGTGCGCACCAGCATGCTCTGGTGGCGGCCGATGGTGTTGAAGGTCAGGGTGGGATCGTAAGCGGTGATGGGGCGGATATCGCCGTAGGGGACCAGACCCAGCTTGATGAGGGCCTGGAAGCCGTTGCAGATGCCCAGCATCAGGCCATCGCGCTGCTGCAGCAGACGGCGCACTGCCTCGGTGACCTCCGGGTTGCGGAAGAAGGATGCAATGAACTTTGCGCTGCCGTCCGGCTCGTCGCCGCCGGAGAAGCCGCCGGGCAGCATGACGATCTGGCTGTTATCGATGGCCTTGACCAGTGCCTTGCAGCTCTCGGCCACGTCGGCGGGGGTCAGGTTGCGGATGACCAGGATCTCCGGGTCGGCACCGGCGCGGGCAAAGGCCTTGGCGGTGTCGTACTCGCAGTTGGTGCCCGGGAACACCGGAATGATGACCTTGGGCTTTGCCACACCGATCTTGGGTGCGGCGGGTGCGGTCAGCTTGCCGTTGATCTTTTCCACGGTGGGGCCTGCCTTGCGGTAGGGGTACACCGGCTCCAGCTTGCCTTCCCAGATCTCCTGCAGCTGGGCCATATCCAGCTTTTCGCCGCAGGCTTCAAAGACGTATTCCTTGGTGGTCTCGCCCAGGATCTCACCGGCGGGAGAATCGGACACCATTTCCAGAACAATGGAGCCGTACATGGGCTGGAACATCTCATGGGTGGTCTTATCCGCACGCATCTTGAAGCCAATGTGGTTGCCAAGGCCCATCTTGAACAGAGCCTCGGCAATGCCGCCGTAGCCCACAGAGCAGGCGGATGCCACCATGCCCTCTTCGACCATGTCCTCCACCATCTTGTAGTTGGCCTTCAGGGAGAAGAAGTTGGGGCAGCCGGTCTCGGGGTCGATGATGGGCCGCACCAGCACAACGGTGCTCTCCGGCTTCTTGAATTCGGTGGACACCACCTTGTTTGCCTTGCCGATGGCGGTGGCGAAGGAGACCAGCGTGGGAGGTACATCAAGCTTTTCAAAGGAGCCGGACATGCTGTCCTTGCCGCCGATGGATGCAATGCCCAGACCCATCTGAGCATCCAGTGCACCCAGCAGAGCGGCCAGCGGCTTGCCCCAGCGCTCCGGGGCGGTGCCCAGACGCTCGAAATATTCCTGGAAGGTGAGGTAAGCATCCTCATAGCGGAAGCCGGAGGCCACCAGCTTGGTAACGCTCTCGATGACAGCCATCTGAGCGCCCTTGTACTGGTCTGCGCTCATCAGGAAGGGGTTGAAGCCCCATGCCATGCCGGAGCAGGTGCTGGTCTCGCCGTCCACCGGCAGCTTTGCCACCATGGCGTTCTGCGGGGTCAGCTGATAGGCACCGCCAAAGGGCATGAGCACGGTGGCGGCACCAATGGTGGAGTCGAACCGCTCAGACAGGCCCTTCTTGCTGCAGATGTTCAAATCGCCCACCATGTTCTTCATCTTCTGGCTGAAGGTCAGGCCCTCCCACTGGGGCTGCCAGACCGTGGCCTTTTCCACATGGACCTTCTGGTGCTTCTCGGCACCGTTGGAGTTCAGGAACTCGCGGCTGATGTTCACGATGGACATGCCGTTCCACACCATGTTCAGGCGGGGCTCAGCCGTCACCTTTGCCACCGGAGTAGCCTCAAGGTTCTCTTCGTTGGCGAGAGCAATGAACTTGTCCACGTCCTCGGGGGCCAGCGCCACAGCCATGCGCTCCTGGCTCTCGCTGATGGCCAGCTCGGTGCCGTCCAGACCCTCGTACTTCTTGGTGACCTTGTTCAGGTCGATGTACAGGCCGTCGGCCAGCTCACCGATGGCAACGGACACACCGCCTGCACCAAAGTCGTTGCAGCGCTTGATCATCCTGCAGGCATCCTCGCGGCGGAACAGGCGCTGCAGCTTGCGCTCGATGGGAGCATTGCCCTTCTGCACCTCGGCACCGCAGTGCTCAAGGCTGTCCAGCTTGTGGGCCTTGGAGGAGCCGGTAGCACCGCCCACACCATCACGGCCGGTGCGGCCGCCCAGCAGAACGATGACATCGCCGGGGGCGGGGCACTCGCGGCGGACGTGGGAAGCGGGGGTAGCGCCTACAACGGCACCGATCTCCATGCGCTTTGCCACATAGCCGGGATGATAGATCTCGTCCACCTGACCGGTAGCAAGGCCGATCTGGTTGCCGTAGGAGGAATAGCCTGCGGCAGCAGTGGTCACCAGCTTGCGCTGGGGCAGCTTGCCGGGCAACGTCTCACTGACCGGCTTGAGCGGGTCGCCTGCGCCGGTAACGCGCATGGCCTGATAGACGTAGCTGCGGCCGGACAGCGGGTCACGGATGGCACCGCCGATGCAGGTAGCTGCACCGCCGAAGGGCTCGATCTCGGTGGGGTGATTGTGGGTCTCGTTCTTGAACAGGAACAGCCAGTCCTCATCCTTACCGTTCACATCGCACTTGATCTTGACGGTGCAGGCGTTGATCTCGTCGGACTCGTCCAGATTTTTCAGGATGCCCTGCTTCTTCAGCTCCTTGGCGCCGATGGTGGCAAGATCCATCATGCAGCGGGGCTTGTTCTCGCGGCCCAGATCGGCGC
Source organism: Faecalibacterium taiwanense (assembly GCF_036632915.2). Taxonomy (NCBI): domain Bacteria; kingdom Bacillati; phylum Bacillota; class Clostridia; order Eubacteriales; family Oscillospiraceae; genus Faecalibacterium; species Faecalibacterium taiwanense. The sequence goes on from NZ_CP155552.1 coordinate 2,183,030, forward strand.
GCATGGCCATGTAGCGGTCAAAGGCCTTCTGCACCACGGCATCGTCGATCTGCACATCGTCCAGAATGGTGCCGAAGGTGGTGTGGCGGCAGTGATCGGACCAGTAGGTGTCGATCATCTTGATCTCGGTGATGGTGGGGTCGCGGTGCTCCGAGCGGAAATACTTCTGGCAGAACTCGATATCGCCAAGATCCATGGCAAGACCGTTGTCCGCAATGAACTTTTTCAGCTGCTCTTCGTCCAGCTGGTTGAAGCCCTCCAGCACCTTGACCGGGGCGGGCACGGGGTACTCCATTTTCAGGGTCTGCTTGGTGTCCAGCGAAGCCTCGCGGGCCTCCACCGGGTTGATGACGTATTTCTTGATCTCGGCCACCTGCTCGTCAGTCAGGGTGCCTTCCAGCAGATAGACGCGGGCAGAGCGCACCAGCGGGCGCTCGCCCTGACTGATGAGCTGGATGCACTCGGCAGCAGAGTCTGCGCGCTGGTCGAACTGGCCGGGCAGATACTCCACTGCAAAGGACACGCCGTCGCTGGCGGGCAGCTCGGCATAGGTGTTATCCACCGGCGGCTCACTGAACACGGTGTTTGCACACTGGTTGAACAGTTCTTCGTCGATGCCTTCCACATCGTAGCGGTTCAGCAGACGCAGACCGGTAAGCGACTGGATGCCCAGCAGGCTGGTGAGCTCATTTTTCAGGCCGGTGGCTTCCACATCAAAGCCGGGCTTTTTTTCCACATAAATACGATAGACCATTGGGTAGGTTCCCCCTTTGTATTCTTTGAACCGACCCTCTCAGTCACGGCTTACGCCGTGCCAGCTCCCCCGAAAGGGGGAGCTTTTTCTGCTGGCGGAAAGTACCGCGTTCGATGGAAAGCATCGGCTTGCCCATTTTCCCGCATAAAGCTCCCCCTTCGGGGGAGCTGTCGCCGCCAGGCGACTGAGAGGGTTTTCTTTCTTACTGCTTCTCTGCCAGTGCCTTCAGGGCGCGCAGGCCGATATCGCTGCGCTTGTGCAGCTTTTCAAAGCTGATCTTCTCTGCCGCCTCATAGGCATGGCTCAGCGCATTGGTCAGCCGCGGGCCGGTGGCGGTGACACCCAGCACACGGCCGCCGGCCGTGACAAGGGTGCCGTCCTCGGTGATGGCGGTGCCAGAGTGGTAGACCGTCACATTCTCCTCGCCGGGCAGCTGGCCGTCCACAAGGCCGGTGATGGGCTTGCCCTTCTCGTAAGCCACCGGGTAGCCGCCGGAAGCCAGAATGACGCAGGCGGCAGCACCGTCCGAGAACTTGACCTCCTCGTTTTCCAGCGTGCCGTTGGTGCAGGCCTGCATGATGTGCAGCAGGTCGCCTTCCAGCAGGGGCAGCACCACCTGCGTTTCGGGGTCACCAAAGCGGCAGTTGTACTCGATGACCTTCGGGCCGTCCGGGGTGAGCATCAGGCCGAAGTAGAGGCAGCCCTTGAAGGGGCAGCCCTCGGCGTTCATGGCCTTGATGGTGGGCAGGAAAATTTTCTCCATGCACTCAGCGGCCACTTCCGGGGTGTAGTAGGGGTTGGGAGCAATGGTGCCCATGCCGCCGGTGTTCAGGCCGGTGTCGTGGTCGTTGGCACGCTTGTGGTCCATGCTGGACACCATGGGCTTGACCACCTTGCCGTCCGTAAAGCTCAGCACACTGACCTCGGGGCCGGTGAGGAATTCCTCCACCACCACATGGTTGCCGGATGCGCCGAATTTCTTATCCAGCATGATCTCCTTCACGCCGTCCGCAGCCTGCTGCTCGTTTTCGCAGATCAGCACGCCCTTGCCCAGTGCCAGACCGTCGGCCTTGATGACCACCGGGTACTTGCCCTCGGCCTTGATGTACTCCATGACCTTGGCGGGGTCGTCAAAGGTCTCGTACTTTGCGGTGGGGATGCCGTATTTCTTCATCAGGTCCTTGGAGAACACCTTGGAGGCCTCGATGCGGGCAGCGGCCTTATCCGGGCCAAAGGCCGGGATGCCCACTGCTGCCAGCGCATCCACCATGCCCAGAGCCAGCGGGTCGTCCTGCGCCACCACAACGTAATCGAACTTTTCTTCTACGGCAAAGCCCACCATGGTGTCCACATCGGTAGACTTGATGTTTTTGCATTTTGCGTCATAGCTGATGCCGCCGTTGCCGGGTGCGCACCAGATCTCGCCGCAGTCAGGGCTCTTTTTCAGTGCCTTGATGATGGCGTGCTCACGGCCGCCGCCGCCGACAACCAGAATTTTTTTCTTCATAATTGCACCTTCTCTATGCATCGGCACGGCGGAAGTTTCTCCGAGGACCGTCCGCTGGGGTGGGACCCTGCCGCCGCAGGCCGCAGGGCGGGCGATGGAATGGCCCGATTCGTGTCCGAGGAGGAAGCTTCCGCTGTGCCGTACTATCAGTGATGGAACAGCCGCAGGCCGCAGAAAGCCATTGCGATGCCGTACTTGTTGCAGGTGTCAATGACCTGCTGGTCGCGGATGGAGCCGCCGGGCTGCACGATGGCGGTCACGCCGGAGCGGCGGGCACGCTCGATGTTGTCGCCGAAGGGGAAGAAGGCATCCGAGCCAAGGCACACGCCGGTCACTTTGCTCAGATATTCCTTCTTTTCCTCAGCGGTCAGCGGGGCGGGCTGCTCGGTAAAGGTCTCGGCCCACACATCGTCGCCAATCACATCCTCGGGCGTATCGCCGATGTAAACATCAATGGCGTTGTCACGGTTGGGCTTTGCCACATCGTCGCGGAAGGGCAGGTTGAGCACCTTATCCATGTGGCGCAGCTGCCAGTTGTCGGCCTTCTGGCCTGCCAGACGGGTGCAGTGGATGCGGCTCTGCTGGCCTGCGCCCACGCCGATGGTCTGGCCGTGGTAGGTGTAGCACACGCTGTTGGACTGAGTATACTTCAGGGTGATGAGTGCAATGACCAGATCACGCTTCTGCTCCTCGGTCACGTCCTTGTTCTCAGTGACCCAGTTGTTCAGCATGGTGTCGGCGTTGATGACCAGCTCGTTGCGGCCCTGCTCAAAGGTGATGCCGTACACCTGCTTGTGCTCGATGGGAGCGGGCTTGTAGGCCGGGTCGATGGCGACCACATTGTAGTTACCCTTTTTCTTGCCGGACAGGATAGCCAGTGCCTCCGGCTCGTAGCCCGGGGCGATGATGCCGTCGGACACCTCGTGCTGGATCAGCTTTGCGGTGGGCACATCGCAGATGTCCGAAAGGGCGATCCAGTCGCCAAAGGAGGACATGCGGTCCGCACCGCGTGCACGGGCATAGGCATTTGCCAGCGGCGACAGCTCCATATCCGGGGCAATGTGGTACATCTTGCGTTCCACATCGGTGAGCGGCAGCCCCAGCGCTGCGCCTGCCGGGGAAACGTGCTTGAAGGAAGCTGCTGCGGGCAGACCACAGGCAGCTTTCAGCTCCTTGACCAGCTGGATGGAGTTGAGCGCGTCCAGAAAATTGATGTAGCCGGGCTTGCCGTTCAGCACAGTGACCGGCAGGTCAGAGCCATCTTCCATATAAATGCGGCTGGGCTTCTGGTTGGGGTTGCAGCCGTACTTCAGTGCCAGTTCGTTCATTGGTGCATCCTCCTTATTTCTCTATTGTTTTAGTCCTGTTTTTCCTCTGCGTCAAGCTTTTTGAGCAGTTCCAGCTCTTCGGGCAGCAGCTCCGGCTCTTCGGGGTCGTCCAGATCGCTGCACACGGCATCGTACTTGTTAAAGATCATGTCGCCGGTCTCGCCGGAGTCCAGATCAATGACCCGGGCAAACAGGCTCACCTTGTTGTCCGGGTTCAGGCTGCTCCACAGACCCTGTGCAAAATCGCCGATGGTGCGGGGGCAGGCAAAGCGCAGCGGCTCACCTTCAAAGCTGGGGATGGGATTTCCGTTGTGCTTGTAGGTGCTGATGAAATGGCCCTCGCCTGCAACGGGCTGCGGGTAATCAAAGAAATAGCGCTGCACGCTGTCGCCATTGCTGTCCGCAGACTTGAGAATGCTCATCTGATAGCTGCCGTCGGCATACACCACAGCGGAGATGCGGGGGGTGTAGTTGGGGCCGTCCGGCTCAAAGGTGCGGGTGCGCAGGGCATCGGCAAAGCTCTTGCCCTGACTCATCAGGTCATAAATGGTATCGGTCTGGTCGCCGTTGGTCACGATATGGGTCTTGCCCAGCGTCAGCACCGGATTGTAAATAATGAGGCTGGGGTCCTCCAGCTTTGCGGGGTCCGCTGCGATGGTGCAGATGCCGCCGCGCTCGGGCACGGGGTCAAACACGCGGTTGCGGCTGTTCTCGCTGCGGCCCATGATAAAGTAGCCAATGAACATCTGGCGGCCATCCGGAGCCATTGCCACAGCAATGCCGCGGCCGGGATACTCGTTGGATGCCAGATACTCGTTCAGGTTGATCTTTTCCATGTCAAATTCTCCTATTACGGAACTCCCCCAGTCGCCTGCGGCGACAGCCCCCTCGGAGAGGGAGCCTTGCCTCCCTCCTTGAGGGAAGTGGCACGCCGTCAGGCGTGACGGAAGGAGTTTTCACTCGATCTCTCCGCTGCACACCATAGCCACAGCCTTGGGCAGCAGCTTCCACTCGGCCTGCTCCATCACACGCTTCTGCAACACCTCGGGGGTGTCGCCGGGCAGGATGTCCACGGCCTTCTGCAGCAGGATGGGCCCGCCGTCGCACTCTTCGTTCACGAAGTGGACGGTGGCACCGGTCACCTTGCAGCCCCGGGCCAGAGCCGCCTCATGCGGATGCAGGCCGTACATGCCGGGCCCGCAGAAAGACGGGATGAGTGCCGGGTGCACATTCAGGATGCGGCGGGGATATGCTTCAATGACACTGGGCCCCAGCACGGACAGAAAGCCTGCCAGCACCACCAGATCGATGTTGTGGTCTTTCAACGTTTTCAGCAGAGCTGCGTCAAAATCCTCACTACTGGCGTAATCCTTGCGGCGCACCACGCAGCCTTCCACACCGGCCTTTGCGGCCCGTTCCAGCGCATAGACACCGGGCTTGGAGGCCACCACAAGGGTGATCCTGCCGTTGGGGTTCTCGCCTCGGGCTTCGCTGTCCAGCAGAGCCTGCAGGTTGGTGCCGCCGCCGGAGACTAAAACTGCAATGTTCAGCACAGCTCCACGCCCTCGCCTTCTGCAATGACGCCCAGACGGTAAGCTTCCGGCTCACCGTTTGCGTGCAGGATCTCCAGCGCCTTGTCGGCCTGCTCTGCGGGGACGGTGAGCACCATGCCAACGCCCATGTTGAAGGTGTTGAACATATCGTGCTCGGAGATATTGCCGGTCTTCTGCATCAGCTGGAACAGAGCCGGGGTGCGGACATCTGCCTTGTTGATGCGTGCGCAGCAGCCCTTTTTCAGGCTGCGGGGAATGTTCTCGTAGAAGCCGCCGCCGGTGATGTGGGAAATGCCCTTCACATCCACCTCTTCCAGCACCTTGAGCACAGGCTTGACGTAGATCTTGGTGGGAGCCAGCAGGGCCTCGCCCAGCGTCTTGCCGCCCAGCTCTGCAGGGGCAGTGTGCAGCACATCGGGGTTTGCGTCAATGTCAAAGATCTTGCGCACCAGCGAGAAACCGTTGGAGTGCACACCGGTGGAAGGCAGGGCAAGGATCACATCACCGGCTGCCATGGTCTCATTGCTCAGGATCTTTTCCTTATCCACAACGCCCACGGTGAAACCGGCCAGATCGTACTCCTCCTCCGGCATCATGCCCGGATGCTCGGCAGTCTCGCCGCCCACCAGAGAGCAGTCGGCCTGCACGCAGCCCTCAGCCACACCCTTGACGATCTCTGCGATCTTCTCGGGAATGTTGCGGCCGCAGGCGATGTAATCCAGGAACACCAGCGGCTTTGCACCGGCGCAGATGACATCGTTCACGCACATAGCCACGCAGTCGATGCCGATGGTATCGTGCTTGTCCATGATCATGGCAATTTTCAGCTTGGTGCCCACGCCGTCGGTGCCGGAGATCAGCACCGGGTGCTTGTAGCCGGTGCAGTCCAGCTCAAACAGGCCACCAAAGCCGCCCAGACCGCCAATGCAGTGCTCGTTCATGGTGCGGGCCACATACTGCTTCATCAGTTCAACAGAGCGATAACCGGCGGTGATATCCACACCGGCGGCTGCATAGCTTTCAGAATAGCTTTTTTCCATGGTCTTACTCTCCTAACTTTTTCTCGTCCTTGGGACGGTCGTTCAGGTGGCGTTCGTGAATATCAGTGGAAAGCACCTCGTCCGGCTTCACGGCATATTCGCCGGTAAAGCAGGCGGTGCAGAATCCGCATTTTGCGTTCTTTGCAAGCTGGACAACATGCTCAGTGGAAAGGTAGCCCAGCGTATCGGCCCCGATCACTTCATTGATCTGCTCGACCGTGCGGCCGGTGGCCACCAGCAGTTTCTGATCCGGGATGTCAGTGCCGAAGTAGCAGGGGTACTTGAACGGCGGTGCCGACACCATAAAGTGCACCTCGGTGGCACCGGCGTCCCGCAGCAGCTTGATGATGCGGGCAGATGTGGTGCCGCGCACGATGGAGTCATCCACCAGCACCACGCGCTTGCCCTTGACCGTGCTGGAAACGACGTTCAGCTTGATGCGCACGCTGTTCTCGCGCTGCTTCTGGCTGCCCTGAATGAAGGTGCGGCCGATGTACTTATTCTTAATAAAGCCGATGCCATAGGGGATGCCGCTCTCCTGTGAGTAGCCGAGCGCTGCATCCAGACCGGAATCCGGCACGCCGATGACCACGTCCGCTTCCACGGGGTGTTCCTGTGCAAGGAACCGGCCGGCCTGCTTGCGGGCCTCGTGCACCGAGCTGCCCTCGATGATGCTGTCCGGGCGGGAGAAATAGATGAATTCGAACACGCACATCTGGGTGTCCGGCCGACCGCAGTGATCCTTGATGCTGCGCAGCTCGCCGGTTTTTGCGTCTGCCACCACGATCTCGCCGGGCTCCACGTCCCGCAGCAGGGTGGCACCGGCAGCGTCCAGTGCACAGCTCTCGCTGGCAAACACATAGCCGCCGCCGGGCAGAGTGCCGATGCACAGGGGCCGGTAGCCGCGGGGGTCACGCACCGCAATGAGTTTGGTGGCCGACATGATCACCAGACTGTAGGCACCCTCCAGCACATCCATCGTCTTGCTGATGGCGGTCTCGATGCTGCCCATGCGCAGGCGGTTGCGGGTGATCAGGTAGCAGATCACCTCGGTATCGGAGGAGCCGTGGAAGATGGCGCCTTCATTTTCCAGCTGGCGGCGCAGCTCGATGGCGTTGGTCAGGTTGCCGTTGTGGCACAGTGCCATGGTGCCGCGGCCATGGCGCACGATCATGGGCTGTGCATTGGCGCGCACACGGCTGCCTGCCGTGGCGTAGCGCACGTGACCGGTAGCCATGTGCGCATTGGGGTTTGCCAGACTTGCCAGCACCGCCGGGGTGAACACCTCGTTCACAAGGCCGAGGTCGCGGTGGCCGACAATGACGCCATCATCGTTCACGGCGATGCCGCAGCTCTCCTGACCACGGTGCTGCAGGGCATACAGAGCCGAGTAGGCCGCAGCGGCCACATCCTCGGTACCGGCACGGTCGTAAATGCCGAAAACGCCGCATTCTTCGTGCAGCGGATATGCAAAATCAGACATTGGTTCTCCTTTACAGCTGGGCGATCTCAGCCTGCAGCTTTTCCTCTTTGGCAGCGATCTGTGCGGCCATGGCGGTGCGCTCTGCTGCCAGCTTTTCGGCCAGAGCGTCGTCACTCAAAGCCAGAATTTCCGCAGCCAGCCATGCGGCGTTCTTGGCACCGTTCAGAGCCACCGTTGCCACCGGGATGCCGCTGGGCATCTGCACCGTGGCAAGCAGGGCATCCATGCCGTCCATGGCACCGCCCTTCATGGGAATGCCGATCACCGGCAGGGTGGTGTTGGCAGCAAAGGCACCCGCCAGATGTGCTGCCATGCCTGCTGCGCACAGGATCACGCCGAAGCCGTTGGCACGGGCGCTTTTGGCAAACTCCGCTGCCTCGGCAGGGGTGCGGTGTGCCGAAAGGATGTGCGCCTCAAAAGGGATGTCCAGCGCTTTCAGCTGGGCACATGCGCCCTTTACCACCGGCCAATCGCTGTCAGAACCCATGATCACAGCCACTTTACGAACCATATCCAAACCTCTCTTTCTCAACCGACAAACAAAAAAGGCTGCGGTACACCCGTACCACGGCCTTTAATTCTGCGTATGCTCTCCCGACGCTTTGCACAAAGTTGCACGATGCCCCTGACATGCCCGAATGTTGTTTCGACCCATGAGACCCGGCAGCATCTTCATCATTGAAGTTCTCCTCCGCAGTTCCTTGTGCTTGCGTTTTCAGGCGGCGGAAAGGCCCTTTCTGCGGGCCGCCGTCCCTGTACTACATACAGTTTACGGCAAAAAAACATCTTTGAAAAGAGTGTTCCCACAAATTCTACCTTGTGTTTTCATGCCGTCAAAAAACTTTCAAAAGTTTTGTGCAGTTTCGACATTGTTTTTCTTTTTAAGTATGACTTATAGTTTAAGTATATTTTATGTAAATAGGACGCGTTAACTTTTTGTACAATAGACGGACTTTTTTAAAAAATAATTTTTGCTGTAATTGCCCGTGCAGCGCGGATGAGGTCCGCCGGGGCACAGCACACCTGCGTGCCGATGCGCCCGCCGGAGACATAGACCTTCTCCTGCGTCAGCACGCTCTCATCGAACACAGTCTTATACTGCTTTTTCATGCCTACCGGGCTGCAGCCACCGCGCACATAGCCGGTGACCTTGTTGATATCGGCCACATGGATCATGGCAACGCTTTTTTCGCCCACACTGCGGGCAGCGGCTTTCAGATCCAGCTCTGCTGCCACCGGAATGACGAACACAAAATAGTTTTTGCTATTGCCCTGCGTCACCAGCGTCTTATACACGCAGGCAGGGTCTTCGCCCATGCTGCCTGCCACATCCACACCTGCCACGGCAACGCCCTCTTCATGAGCGTACTCGTGGGCGGTGTAGGGCACCTTCTCGCGCTCCAGAATGCGCATGGCATTGGTTTTTGCTTCTTTTCCCATTGTAGTATTCCCCTTTATATTTAGCTGGTTCTATTCTTAAGTATGATGGCATTGGGTCAGCGTCCTCGCCCTCTCCGTCATTGCTAACGCAATGCCACCTCTCCCAAAGTGAGAGGCTTTGGCAATCCACGCAAAGTTTCCGTTTTTGCCAAGGGCTCCCCCTTTGGGGGAGCTGCTGAGCGCAAGCGAAGCTGAGAGGGCGAGCCTGCTTTTCCTTTTCCTGCCCCCATTCTACCACTTTCTTCAAAAAAATTCAAAATTCTCTTGACTTCAGTTTCCTGAAGTGATATCATAGCGTCACACACTTCAGAACCCTGAAGTTTGACACTGCAAGCTGCGGCAAAGGAGCCGGTCTCCCTCGCCGTTTCACACGATAAGGCAAAGGAGACAAAGCACTATGATCATCGTACTCAAACAGGACGCACCTGATGTACAGGTACGCGAGTTCTGCCACGAACTGCAGGATATGGGCCTGCAGATCAACGATTCCAAGGGCAGTGAGAGCCACATTCTGGGCCTGATCGGCGACACCAAGGCCGTGGCCGAGAGCTGGGTGCTGGCAAACCCAGTGGTGGAGACCTGCCGCCGCGTGACCGAGCCTTATAAGAAGGCCAACCGCAAGTTCCACCCGGACGACAGCGTGATCGATGTGGACGGCGTAAAGATCGGCGGCGGAAACTTTGCGGTCATTGCCGGCCCCTGCAGCATTGAGAGCGAGGAGCAGATCACCTACTGCGCACAGCGCGTGAAGGCTGCGGGTGCTTCCCTGCTGCGCGGCGGCGCATTCAAGCCCCGCACCTCGCCCTACTCCTTTCAGGGTATGCGCAGCGAGGGCCTCGACCTGCTCAAGCTGGCACGCCGCGCCACCGGTGCTCCCATCGTGACCGAGATCATGAACACCGAGCACCTGCCCCTGTTCGAGAATGTGGACCTCATTCAGGTGGGTGCCCGCAACATGCAGAACTTTGAGCTGCTCAAGGCCGTCGGCCGTCAGAAGAAGCCGGTGCTGCTCAAGCGCGGCCTTGCCAATACGCTGGAAGAGTTCGTGATGAGCGCCGAGTACATCATGGCCGAGGGCAACGAGAACGTCATCCTCTGCGAGCGCGGCATCCGCACCTTTGAGACCAGCATGCGCAACACCCTCGACCTTGCCGGTGTGGTGATGCTGCACAAGATGACCCACCTGCCCGTTATTGTGGATCCCAGCCATGCCTGCGGCCACGCATGGATGGTGCCGGATCTGGCAAAGGCCGCTGTTGCTGCCGGTGCCGACGGCCTGATGATCGAGGTGCACAACAACCCCGCCAAGGCAAAGTGCGATGGTGCCCAGAGCCTGACCCCGACCAGTTCGACGAGCTGATGCAGTTCATCGGCAAAGAGGTGGAGTTCTTTGGCAAAAAGCTGAACTGATGATTTGAAAGATCCTCCGCTTCGCTCTGGATATATTCAGCGGAAAGAATATTTTTGATATTGCAAACAAGCCAGACCTGCGGGTCTGGCTTGTTTGCTTTTTCACGGGAGGGTTCGTGGATATAAACTGCATCTTCCGGTTCTGCCCCTTTTCCTGTGAAAAAACAACCCCGGGGCGCTTGCGGTCACCCCGGGGTTGTTACAAGAATGATCTACTTTTCAGGAGATCAGGCTCTTTTCCTTGGCCTTATCCCAGACAAGGCAGGTTTGGAGCTTGGTCACATAGCGATAGGGGCGGAACTCGTTTTCCTTCACATCGTCCATCAGACCCTGCTCTTCCATCCAGCTGGCAGCCTGCCGCAGATGAAGGTCGGCGTCATCGATGTCGCTGAAGCTCTTCACCGTCTGCGGTTCCGGGCAGCCGGCCTTTTCCCAGATCAGGGTCGCCAGACCGGCGCGGTTGGAGGGCATGGGGACGCCGGGCATATTCAGCACGCGATAGATGCCGGTTCCGGTTTCGTAAATGCCCCACACGGCTGCACCGGTCAGCGCAACAGCCGCAATGCCGGCCACCACATCGCTGCCGCCGCCGCCGGGATTGACAGGGTCAACATTTCCACCCTGATACAGCGCTTCGACGGTCACGTTGCAACCGGGCATCTTAAAGTGTGCGGTCTGATCATCGCCCAGATCCAGCTCTTTGCCATCGTCACGCACGGCGCTCCAGCCGAGGAACTCTGCGCCCTCTGCGCCCTCCGGGAGGTTTGCCGTCACGGTCACGAGGGTGTTTTCCGGCACAACGGTGGCAGTATCCAGCTCCTGCTCCCCGGCACCGAGGTCAGCGGTTGCCTTCGCATTTACAGCGTTGACGATGTTGCCGTTGGCATCTGCCAGATAGCGGTATTCCTTGCCATCATCGCCGCGCTTATAGCCGATGATGTAGTGGGGATCCACGCTGATGAGTTTCAGCTTGTTCTGATAGCTGAGATCCTCGTTTTCCAGCGTGATATGACGGCCGAGGCTTGGATCGTCGGTCAGGATCGTTGCCGTACCGGTAAAGGTCTTTTTGATGTTGATCGTCTGACCGGCACCCAGATGGATATTGCTTTGGGTGTTGTTCTCAAAGGCCGCGTTCTTCAGGGTCACTTCGGAACTGCCAAGGTCCGCCAGACGGATGCCGTCTTTTCCGCCCTTGATGGTGCCGCCGTTGATCTGTGTATCGCCGAAATCGCCGTTGCAGTCAATGACCGTGCCTTCCGCATTCGAGGTAGCCACCGTGCCGCCGTTCATGCGCAGGCCGCCGCGGTTTTTGATGGTGCAGTCGGCATCCGAGGTAATGGTGCCGTCGTTGATCTCCACCCGGCCCCAGTTGTTTTGGATGCAGCTGATACCCACCGACTCAAGAACGCCGTCTGTTGTGGTGCCATTATTGATTGTTAAATAACCAGAATTCACAATGCAGTTTCGTCCGGTAGTTTTGTAGTTTCCTCCATTGATTTTCAGAATCGCACCAGAACTGTTAGTAATTGCAGGAGACGACATACCTCCATCAACTTCTGTAATCACCGAAACATCCGTCAGTGTCATGTGCCCAGCATTTTGGAATACATAAGTATGGTCTGCTATCGTCTTAGTATACTTTCCGCCATTAACGACTACTGTACTGGTACCTCCAGTCGTCACAGCATATCCACTCGTCGTAGTCACGTCAACATTGTTCAGGGTAAGATGATTGTTCGTTCCAAAAAGCATGATAAAGTTTCGAAGAGGTGTTATATAAGTACCCCCATTTACAACAGCATTGCTCGAATTGTAAAGATCCATAAAATGATGTCCGCTCAGATTCACCGTGTGACCATCATTTTCAATCGTCACCAGCTTTGCATGCTCGACATCTATGAAAATCGTATTAGTCTGTGTAAAAGTAACTTCACCAGTAATGCGAATCGTCACTTCATCCGTGGTATCATCCTTGGTATCGATCTCAATACCGCCGGTATAAATTCCTTCCGGGATCTCGTAATCACCGCCCTTGGTGATTTTCATGCCCGTAGTGGGGATCGTCGTGGCCGTTTCCGCATTTTCCTGCGCAGTTACGCCATTTTCAGGCGTACCCCCCCAGAGCAAGTGCATTGACCGGAAGGACAGATGTCATCATGCATGCCGCAAGCACTGCACTGATGAACCGCATCTTCTGTTTTTTCATCCTCAAAACCTCTGCTTTCTGTTAAATTTCTAAGACTTATGTCTTGCATTTTTAGTATAGCACCTCTATTTTCTGCATACAATCTTCACCTGCACTGAAATTTGCCTTGTAATTTCTTCTAATTTTTGTTGCCTTTGCTCGAAATTCTCCGAAACTTTTCCCGGTAGTACCGGCCCCCCGGCATTCCATTTTTTGCGTATTTGTGTTATACTATAGTGTATTTGCAATCCACCCTGAAATGAGGTTTTTTTATGAAAGCACATATCGCACGCAACCAGAACGCCGGTGTCCCGCTGGTTCTGGGCTGGAACCTTTCCCCGCCGACCGCGGCAAGCTGGAAGGCATGGCTCCTGCCTTTGGCATGAAGGTGCTGCTCGTCTCCCCTGCCGATGCGGGCAAGACCGTGGCCCAGCTGCTGGGCGAGGTGGAGACCAAGGCCGCCCGCACGCTGGTGCTGGAACCGGGTGCCTACCCGCCGGCAGTGGTTCTGGCCAACTTCAAGGAGAAGGATGTGGACACCCTGCTGGATCTGATGAAGCAGGCACAGGTCACCATTCCGCTCAAGGCCGTTGTGACTCCCTCCAACCGCAGCTGGGTGTTCGGCGATCTGCTGGCCCACCTGCAGGAGGAGCACGCCGCCTTTACCGCCGCAAAGGAGAACCACACCGTATGAAGACCCGCGCAAAACGTTTCGTCAGCGCCCTGCTGGCCGGGGTGCTCTGCCTGAGCCTGCTGGCAGGCTGTGCCTCCAAAAAGAAAGAGCTTACCCGCTATTCCACCGTTTTTTATGATGTGTTCGATACCGTAACGCAGGTGATCGCCTACTGCGAGAGCGAGGAAGAGTTCAACACCCAGATGGATGCCCTGCACGCAGACCTTATTACCTATAACCAGCTGTATGATATCTACAACGATTACCCCGGCGTGACCAACGTCAAGACCATCAACGACAATGCCGGCAGCGCTCCGGTGGAGGTGGACGACCGCATCCTCTCCATGCTGGAGCTGGCCGACCAGATGTACCAGACCACCAACGGCAAGCTGAACATTGCCATGGGCAGCGTGCTGAATATCTGGCACAATTACCGCGAAGCTGCCGAAGCCGCCGAGACGGATGCCGACAACAAGCTGCCCACCATGGAAGAGCTGGAAGCAGCCGCCCAGCACTGTGATATCAACAACGTGATCATCGACGCGGATGCCCAGACCGTTTATCTGGCCGACCCGGAAATGTTGCTGGATGTGGGCAGCGTGGGCAAGGGCTACGCCGTGGAAATGGTGTGTCAGGCTGCCGAGGCCCGCGGCCTGACCAGCGCTCTGGTGAGCGTGGGCGGCAACCTGCGCGCCATTGGTGTAAAACCGGACGGCAGCCAGTGGACCGGCGGCGTGGAAAACCCGTGGAGCTCTTCGGATGTATACACCTCGGATTCCATGCTGGACGGTGCCATCAACATGAGCGATATGGCCCTTGTGACCAGCGGCGACTACCAGCGCTACTACGTGGTGGACGGCAAGCGCTACCACCACCTGATCGACCCGGACACCCTGTTCCCCGCCGCCTACTTTAACGGCGTGACCGTGCTGTGCAGCGACTCCGGCCTTGCCGACTGCCTGACCACCGGCCTGTTCTGCCAGCCGCTGGAGGACGGGATGAAGATCGTGGAAAGTCTGGACGGCGTGGAAGCCATGTGGTGCACACCGGATCAGCAGGTCATCACCTCTTCCGGCTGGGATTCCCATTTGAAAAAATAACCCTTAAAACGGCAAAAGGCCGACGCAGTGCTGCGTCGGCCTTTTGCTGTTTTATCAGATGGTGAACTGCACCACACAGAATGCCGCGTAGATGCACAGCAGCGCAATGCCCTGCGGGCGGCTCAGCTTGCCCTTGAAGAGAGCGGGCAGGGTGAGCAGCAGCATCACGGCGAACATGACCGGGAACTCCAGCACCAGCGATGCATTGTGGCCGAAGAGCATGGAGTTCTGCGGAATGCTAAAGGGTGCCACCGTGGCGGAAACACCGCTCACCAGCACCAGATTGAACACGTTTGCACCAATGACATTGCCCAGCGAAAGTGCACCGTGGCCCTTTGCCAGCGAGGTGATGGCCGTTACCAGCTCCGGCAGCGAGGTGCCCAGTGCCACAAAGGTGAGCGCGATCACCGACTCCGGCACGCCCAGTGCCTGTGCGATCAGGGTGCCGTTGTCCACCAGCAGGTTGGCACCCACGGCAATGAGCACAGCGCCCACGGCCAGCAGGCCCAGCTCCTTGGCAAAGGATGCATTTTCTTCCGGTTCTTCCTCTTCTTCCGGGGCGGGGGCGTTCTTCATGGCCATCACGTTGCAGATGATATACGCTGCGAACATGGCCAGAAGAATCAGGCCCACCGGGCGGGAGAAGTAGCCGGTGGTGTAGGCCACACCGGCATAGAAGGCCGCTGCCACAAAGAAGAACAGCACCGGCGTGCGCAGGCTCTTGGGGTCTACCTTCCCCGGCTTTACCGCAATGGTGAGGGCCGCAATGAGCGATGCATTGCAGATGATCGAACCGATGGCGTTGCCGTAGGCGATCTCGCCGTGGCCGGTAAAGGCCGAGGTGGTGGAGACCATCACCTCCGGCAGGGTGGTGCCAATGGACACCACGGTGGCACCGATGAGCAGCTCCGGCACATGGAAGCGGCGGGCAATGCCCGTGGCACCATCCACGAACCAGTCACCGCCCTTGATGAGGCACAGCAGGCCCACGATGAACAGCAAAACAGGAATGAGCATAGTTTTCTCCTTTTGTTTTTGGCAGAGCAGCAATAAAAAAGAGGCCTTTATTACATCCTGCCCAAAAACGGGAAAGTGTAATAAAAGTCTCAAGCTTCCGGTGACACAGCGGGCATTTCTGCCGGGATGTCGCTGCGCCACAGCGCACCGTTTTTGCAAAACGAGCGCCCTTTACTCCCTTTTATCCGAAAAATATTATACCGGTTTTTGCACCAAAGTGCAAGAGGAGCGTTGAAATTTCATCCGGCCTTGGCTACTTTCTTCGCGTTGGGATAAATACGCTCCATGCGGGCATCGTCAAAATGCGCATCCAGCAGCATATCGATGCTGCTTTTGGGCGCTTCACCGCTGGTGCGGGCATCGTAGCGGGCAAGGGCCAGCGCACTGGTGAGCATGTTCACCGCCATGAACACTGCCAGCAGGGCGGTCATCCATGGGCGGACGCGGCTGCGCACCTTCTCCATGCCTCTGAGCACCAGCGGATAGCCGTAGCGCATCCATATCACCGCCGCAATGCCCCAGAAAAAGCAGTACAGCAGGTTGATGCGCCCGCCCAGATTGAACTTGAACTTGCTGTAGTCCCAGAACACGGTGCCGAACAGCAGCTCGGTGACGGCGCTGCACACGTATTCGTACACACCGCCCATGACGGTGCCGAAGGCGAACAGATAGCGGTCGCTCCGGTCCTTTTCCTGACGCAGCAGCACCGTTGCCAGCACCAGCGCCAGACCCCACACCACGCTGAACGGCCCCCAGACCAGACTGGAGCGGCTCATCCAGACCCCGGCGGTCACGCGGCAGAACACCGTCTCCACCATGTCGCCCAGAAACGCGCCGATCACGAACAGCCACAGCAGATCGGACACGCTGAGGAAGTTCTTTTCCCCCTTCCGGAGCGCAGTCTGCTCCTGCCGGGCCGCAGCCGGGTAAGCATACTGGATGCGTTTTTCAATGTAAAGCACGATCCTGCGGCGCAGCGTATCCGACCGCTCCCCCAGTCTCTGGTTGAGCTGCTCCAGCATCGGGTGCCGGGCCGCATACTGCTGCACCAGCACCGCCGAACCGATCTGGTCCAGCACCGCCACCGTCAGCGAGACCCATACTGCCGGGCGCAGCAGCCAGGCCGGGATATGCGCACACAGCTGCAGCAGCACATTATTGCCCCACAGCACACTTGCCGTGCCCAGCGCACCCCACAGCAGCGAATACTGCAGGCACACATAGCCGTTCAGATTGAATTTTTTCCGGAATAGTCCCACCACTTGCGGCGGTGCAGGCGTTCCAGCAGCTTGGCGGTGATCCATTCCATCACCGTTGCCGCCATCATACAGGCAAAGAACAGGTAGACCGGCTCGGTGCGCAGGTCGCCGAAACTCACGGCCAGCAGCACGCCGGTGGTACCGTAGATAAAGCAGAACGGGCCTGCCGCCGCACCGCGGTTGGCAAACCTTCCGCCCCGGATGGTCGCGACTACCGTCTCAGCCACCCAGCCCAGAAAGGAATATACAAGATAAATAACACTCAGAGTATAGAAGTTCAGCGTCATAAGGTTCCTTTCGCTTCCAGTTTTTTCTTACTGCATTGATTGTACCCGTTTTGGGCGCTGTGTACAAGAGCCGTGCAGAAATTTTGTCACTCTGCGACGCGGCAGGCTCTCCGGGCATCTCTGAAAAGACGAAGATCCAGCCTGTTGCTTTGTTTTCAGATACATCTTAGAAAAAGGCCCTGCCATCCCGAAGGACAGCAGGGCCCAAAATTACAGCTTGAATTTACAGAGCGGAATCACAGCTGGCTCTTATACAGCTCTACGATCTCTTCCACGCTGGTGTCGCGGGGATTGCCGGGACGGCAGGCGTCTGCGAATGCGGACTCGGCGAGGAACTGGATATCCTCTTCCTTCAGGATGCCGTGCAGATTTGCGGGGATGCCCACGTCTGCGCTCAGCTGCTTGACGGCGGCGATGGTGGCGTCAGCGGCTTCCACATCGTTCATCTCATCGATGCCCACAACGCCCATGGCCTTGCCCACGGCGCGGTAGCGCTCACCGGCAACGCTCTTGTTGTACTCCAGACCCACCGGCAGCAGGATGGCGCAGGCCACACCGTGCGGGGTGTCGTACAGAGCGGACAGGCCGTGTGCCATGGAGTGCACGATGCCCAAACCCACATTGGAGAAGCCCATGCCGGCGATGTACTGGCCCAGAGCCATACCCTCGCGGCCTTCCGGGGTGTTCTGCACTGCGCCGCGCAGGCTCTGGCTGATGAGCTTGATGGCTTCCAGATGGAACATATCGGAGATGACACAGTGGCCCTTGGTGATGTAGCCCTCGATGGCGTGGGTCAGAGCGTCCATGCCGGTGGCGGCGGTCAGGCCCTTGGGCATGGAGGACATCATATCGGGGTCAACCACGGCGATCTCGGGGATATCGTTGGTATCCACGCAGACGAACTTGCGCTTCTTCTCCACATCGGTGATGACGTAGTTGATGGTGACCTCGGCAGCAGTGCCGGCAGTGGTGGGAACAGCGATGGTGAACACAGCGTGCTTCTTGGTGGGAGCAACACCTTCCAGAGAGCGGACATCCGCAAACTCGGGGTTGTTGATGATGATGCCGATGGCCTTTGCGGTATCCATGGAGGAGCCGCCGCCGATGGTCACGATGCAGTCAGCTTCAGCAGCCTTGAAAGCGGCCACGCCGTCCTGCACGTTGGCGATGGTGGGGTTGGGCTTGATCTCGCTGTAAACAGCATAGGCAAAGTTTGCAGCATCCAGCAGATCGGTGACCTTCTTGGTGACGCCGAACTTGATCAGGTCGGGGTCAGAGCAGACGAATGCCTTCTTGTAGCCGCGGGCGGTCAGTTCGGGAACGATGTTCTCAATGGCACCGTGGCCATGGTAGGAGATGGTATTCAGAACGATGCGGTCAGCCATAGTTATTTTTCCTCCAAATCTCTTTTCCGCCGCTTTCCGGGCGGAGCTCTCTGTTTTTCAGCATAGCACATTGTCAAAAGCTTTGCAATGTGAAATTGTTTGAATTTATTGTAAATTTTTATCAATGTGCAGTGTTTTATGGGCACTTTTTCAAATTTCCCACAGTTTTATGGTGTTTTTTCTTTTTCCCCTTGACAAACAGAGCAAATCGTGTATTATTGTATCAAGCGCTTAATACAACAAGACAAGGAGATGATACCATGGGCGAACAGTTTGATGCCAGCCGCCCGATCTATGCACAGCTTGTGGAACGGCTGAAGGCCCGGATCCTGGCCGGCACCTACCCGCCGGGCGGGCATCTGGATTCGGTGCGTGATCTGGCCGCAGCCGCCGGGGTGAACCCAAACACGATGCAGCGGGCCCTTGCCCAGCTGGAGACGGAAGGGCTGGTGCGCACCGAACGCACCGCAGGCCGCTATGTTACGGAGGATACTGCATTGATCGAACAGCTTCGCGCCGACACCGCCCGGACGCTGGCGTCGGATTTTCTGGAAAAGATGCGCGGCATCGGCTACAGTCCCGCACAGGCGGCCGCGCTTTTGGAACACTGGGACGCAAAGGAGGACCGCAATGAATGAACTTTTGAGCTGTGAAGCACTGACCAAGTGCTACCAGAAGGATAAGACCGCACTGGAAAATGTAGACCTGCACATCGGCTTTGGCCGCATCGTGGGGCTGCTTGGCCCCAACGGCAGCGGCAAGACCACCCTCATCAAGCTGGCGAACGGTCTGCTGCAGCCCAGTGCAGGCAGCATCCGGATCGCCGGCATGACCCCCGGGCCGGACACCAAAGCCATCGTGTCCTATCTGCCGGACGCCGACTGGCTGCCGGACTGGATGCGTGTGGAGCAGCTGGTGGAAATGTTCCACGAATTTTATGCCGATTTTGACCCCGCTAAGGCAAACGAAATGCTGGCCCGGCTGGAACTGGAACCGAAGGCGCGGCTCAAGACCCTCTCCAAGGGCAGCAAGGAAAAGGTGCAGCTGATCCTTGCCATGAGCCGCGCCGCAAAGCTCTACCTGCTGGATGAGCCCATTGGCGGCGTGGACCCTGCCGCCCGGGACTATATCCTGAGCACCATCCTGAACAACTACAGCCGGGATGCGACCGTCATTCTTTCCACCCACCTCATCGGCGATATCGAGCCCATTCTGGACGAAGCCGTCTTTTTGAAGGATGGCCGGGTGTTCGCCCACCGCAATGCCGAAGAGCTGCGCGAGACCGAGGGCATGAGCGTGGATGCATATTTCCGGGAGGTATTCAAATGCTGAAACAGCTGTTAAAATATGAATTCAAGGCCACCGGCCGCACCTACGGCGGGCTGTATCTGGCCCTTGTTGCGCTGGCAGTGCTGAGCGGCTTTTCCCTGCGCAGCTCTTCCAAGGACGACTTTGCATCTCTGCTGCTGTTCGCCTACATGGTCGTAGCCGTCGCGGTGGCAGTGGTGTCTGTGATGACCATTGTGACCCGCTTCACCCGCAATCTGCTGGGCCGCGAGGGCTACCTGATGCACACCCTGCCGGTGACGGAAAGCCAGCTCATCCTTTCCAAGCTGATCTCCAGCGTGGTGTGGATGCTTTGCAGCAGCATCGTGGGTATTTTCTCCTTTGCGGCGATGCTGCTGGCTCTGTCTCTGAACAGCGCGGCCCTGCAGCAGCTGCCGGAGCTGTGGCAGAAAGTGGTAGAGATCTTCCGAGAGATCTTCCGCATGACCGGCAGCTCCGGGTGGCTCTGGCTGATCTTTGAAACGCTGAATGGGCTGGTGGCACTGGTGTCCAGCATCCTGTGCATCTATGCCGCATGCATGATCGGCCACCAGTTCAAAAAGCACATGGTCCCGGCCGGTATTCTGGCATTTTTCCTGCTGTCCTTCCTGCAGAACTGGCTGAGCTCCGGTGTCAGCAGTGCCGACATGCTGCAGGCTGTTTCCGATCCCACCCTTGGCGGTGTAGATGTTTCCATCGCTGCGCCCAGTGCGTTCACCACCCTGTTCGGGCTGGCGGTCAGCATTGCCTTTGCCGCAGGGTACTTTCTGCTGACCCGCTGGCTGATGGAGCATAAGCTGGATCTGGAATGATCTTAATGTCCTCCGCTTTCGCTCTGGGCATTTTCAGCGAAACTACTTCTTAATTGCAATTTGTAAAAGGCCGAACCATAAACTTCATCTGATACAAAAAACATCTGCAAGCTGCCCCATTCCGGGCAAAGCTTGCAGATGTTTTTCTTGTTATAAAGTGTTCAGCACTCGTCGTACTGCTTTTTCAGGTAGTTCAGGCATTCCACCGCGTTTTCCGGGGTGGTGTTCTCCAGCGTTGCAAAGATATAGGGCTTTTCCTGCTTTGCAAAGCGCAGGATGGTGCGGTAGTCCTCCATACCGCCCTGTCCTGCACCCGTAGCAGCCAGCTGGCCGCCCGCATCCTTGCGCAGGAAATCCTTAAAGTGGATCATGGCGATGTCCTTGCCCAGAAGCTCGATGGCCTCGGCGAACACTTCTTCGCGGCGGTCCACATTTTCCATGTTCAGCAGGTTGACGGGGTCGAACAGGATCTGCAGGTTCGGGCTGCCGATCTCGTCCAGCACGGTGCGGGCGCGTCTGGCATCGTACACGATGTGCTTGACCACCGGCTCAATGGCAATGGTCACGCCGTACTGCTCGGCGCAGCGCACCACCGGCTTGAAGTTCTTGATAAAGGTAGAAAGGGCTGCATCGCTGCGGCACTCCGGACAGAATTTGTACTCCGCGTTGGGCGCACCGGTCTCGGTGCCCACCATGCCGCAGCCCAGCAGGCTTGCAAAGCGGATGTGCGCATAGTATTTTTCCTGAATGGCGTGCAGGGCATCCGCATCCGGGTGGGCAAGGTTCAGGTAGTTGCCCAGCACGGCAATATCGATGCCGTTTTTCTCAAACAGATGCCGCAGATACAGCGCATAGCCGGGGGTCAGGGCGCTGGGGGTGCAGGGCAGCTCCTTGAAGGATTTGCTCAGAGCCACATGGGCGCAGGTAAAGCCTTTCTGGCGCACCAGCGGCAGCACCTGTTCAACGGGCAGCTTTTCCGCGTCATGCAGACGCAGGCCGAATTGGATCATGGAAAACCTCCTCCTTTCCCGCACAACACGCGGGGTTGCATTGACCTTATTATACACGAAAGCTGCGTTCCATGGAACAGCCTGAAACAAAATAGAGCATCACTTTGCATCCTCAACGGATACAAATGATGCTCTTTTTTCAGATCTGGTCCTGGCAGATGCGGCTCATTCTCAGCGCCGGTACTTTGCAGCGGCCTGCAGGCGCTGCATCGCACGGTCGAGCGCGATCTTGCTCTGATAATATTCATGCATGCTCTGCTGATGCTGCAAACGCTCCTCGGCACGGATGCGGGCAGCCTCGGCACGGTTCTTGTCGATATCCTCCGGACGCTCGGCGCTGTCCACCAGCACCATCACGTAGGCAGGCGTCACCTCGGCAATGCCGTCGCCTACCAGGATGTCCTGGCTTTCACCGTTCACCTCAAAGTGCAGGATGCCCATGTGGATGGCCACCAGCACCGGGCTGTGTCCAGCCTGTATGCCGTACACGCCATCGCTGATGGGCAGCACAAGGTCTTCGCAATCGCCCTGATAGTACTCACCGCTGGACGCAGTGATGTTCAGCATGAACTTGTTCATCAGATGGCACCGCCCTTTTCCTCAGCCAGCTTTTCCGCTGCCTTCTGGCGGGCATCTTCCAGCGTACCAACGTTGAAGAACGCCCACTCCGGCAGATCGTCGGCCTCGCCGTCCACAATGGCGGCAAAGCCGCGCACGGTATCCTGCAGCGGCACATACTTGCCCTTCAGGCCGGTAAAGTTTTCGGCCACAGCAAAGGGCTGGGACAGGAACTTCTGCAGCTTGCGGGCACGGGCAACGGTGAGCTTGTCGTTCTCGTCCAGCTCATCCATGCCCAGAATGGCAATGATGTCCTGCAGCTCCTGATAGCGCTGCAGAATGGACTGCACCTTGCGGGCCACGCGGTAGTGCTCCTCGCCCACAATATCCGCTTCCAGAATGCGGGAGGTGGATGCCAGCGGGTCCACGGCCGGGTAAATGCCCTGCTCCACGATCTTACGGGACAGCACGGTAGTGGCATCCAGATGTGCAAAGGTGGTGGCGGGGGCCGGGTCGGTCAGGTCGTCGGCGGGGACGTAGACGGCCTGCACCGAGGTGATGGAGCCTTCCTTGGTGGAGGTGATGCGCTCCTGCAGAGCGCCCAGCTCGTTGGCCAGAGTGGGCTGGTAGCCCACAGCAGAGGGCATACGGCCCATCAGGGCGGACACCTCGGAGCCTGCCTGCACGAAACGGAAGATGTTATCAATGAACAGCAGCACGTCCTTGTGGGTCTCCTCACGGAAGTACTCTGCCATGGTCAGGCCGGTCTCGGCAACACGCATACGTGCTCCTGGGGGCTCGTTCATCTGACCAAAGACCAGTGCGGTCTTATTCAGAACACCGGACTCGTTCATCTCGCCCCAAAGGTCGCAGCCCTCGCGGGAGCGCTCGCCCACGCCGGTGAAGATGGAGTAGCCGCCGTGCTCGGTGGCCACGTTATGGATCAGTTCCTGGATCAGCACGGTCTTGCCGACGCCTGCACCGCCGAACAGACCGATCTTGCCGCCCTTTGCATAGGGGGCCAGCAGGTCGATGACCTTGATGCCGGTCTCCAGGATCTCGGTCGCGGGCTTCTGCTCTGCAAAGCTGGGGGCCTTGCGGTGGATGGGCCAATGCGGCACATCATCCACAGAGCCCTTGCCGTCGATGGGTCTGCCCAGCGGGTCGAACATGCGGCCCAGCGTGGCTTCGCCCACCGGTGCGGTCAGGCCGTGGCCGGTAGCGGTCACGGTCATGCCCTTGCCCAGACCCTCGCTGGCGGAAAGCATGATGCAGCGCACAGTGGTCTCGTTGACATGCTGTGTCACTTCCATCGTGCGCTCGGTGCCCTCGGCGGTCACGGTAAGCGCTTCCTGCAGGGCAGGCAGCTTGCCTGCGGTGAACTGCACGTCCACCACAGGGCCGGCTACGCGAATAATAGTTCCCTGTATCATACGATTGCCTCTATACTAATTTGTAAATACGTTTTATTCCGCCCGGTTCTGCACGGCAGCCGCACCGCCGATGATCTCGGTGATCTCCTGTGTAATGGAGCCCTGACGGGTGCGGTTGTATTCCAGCTGCAGCTCCCGGATCATATCGTTGGCGTTCTTGGTGGCGGAATCCATGGCGGTCATGCGGGCGCTCTGCTCTGCGCAGAAGCTCTCGGTCATGGCACCAAAGATCATGCCGTGCATATAAATGGGCGCGATCTGTTCAAACACCGTCCATGCAGACGGGAACATCTCCACATCGCCCTTCGGATCGCCCAGACCCTTGGGGGCAGGCTGCAGATGGGCGCGGTCCAGCGGCAGCAGACGCACCATGGTGGGCTCGCTGGTCAATGCATTCTCGATGCGGGTATAGATGAGATAGATCTCATCCAGCTTGCCGGTCTTGAAATCATCGATGGCGTCCATCGTGATATCGCGGGCGCGCTGCAGCGTGGGCTCCGTGGCACCATAGTGGAAATCCTCCACCAGCCGCGGATCCTTGTGGTACAGGGCGCGGTAGCCGGTCTGGCCGATCACATAGAACCGGTCATTCTCATCCGCATTTTCCTTGAGGAACTTGATGATGTTCTGGTTGTAAGCGCCTGCCATGCCCTTATCTGCCGTCAGCACGATGTAGGCCCGCTTGGGGTTTGCGATATTGCGCTCGTGGAAGAACGGATGCACCGGCTCTTCCGGCAGGTGGGGCACCACGCGGGAAATGGTATCGCGCATACGGTTGAAGTAGGGCGATACATTCTGGTAGTTCTTACGTGCCTTGCGCAGCTTGGACGAGGAGATCAGGTACATGGCGTTCGTGATCTTCATGGTGTCCTGAATGCTCTCGATGCGCTCCTTCAGCAGCTTACTGGACGGCATGGCTGTCGCCTCCCGCATAAGCTTTCCAGGCGTTCAGGATGGCATCGACCATTTCAGGTTCCAGCTTGCCGGTGGCGGTGATCTTATCCATCGTACCGGACACATCCGCGCGGAACTGACGCACAAATGCGGAAGTTTTGGCGCGCAGCTCGGCAGTGGGCAGTTCGTCCAGCACACCGTGGGAAGCCAGCACCAGCGTGACCACCTGCTCGGCGTCGGACTTGGGCTGATACAGCGGCTGCTTGAGCATTTCCATCAGAGCCTTGCCGTGATCCAGCTGGCGGCGGGTCTCCGCGTCCAGATCCGAACTGAACTGTGCAAAGGACTCCATATCCTTGTACTGTGCCAGCTCGATACGCAGGTTGGCGTTGGCCTTCTTCATGGCCTTGGTCTGGGCAGCGCCGCCCACACGGGACACCGACAGACCCACATTGACGGCCGGGCGGTTGCCTGCATTGAACAGGGCGCTCTCGAGGAAGATCTGACCATCGGTGATGGAAATGACATTGGTGGGGATGTAGGCCGAAACGTCGCCTGCCTGCGTCTCTACGATAGGCAGTGCGGTGATGGAACCGCCGCCCAGATCGTCGCGCATCCGGCAGGAGCGCTCCAGCAGACGGGAGTGCAGATAGAACACATCGCCGGGGTAAGCCTCACGGCCCGGAGAGCGGCGCAGCAGCAGAGAAATGGCACGGTAGGCCACTGCATGCTTGGACAGATCGTCGTAAACGATCAGCACGCTCTTGCCCTGACTCATGAAGTACTCGGCCAGTGCGGTGCCGGCATAGGGTGCGATGTACTGCAGGGGAGCAGAATCCGAAGCAGTAGCCGCCACGATGGTGGTATAGCTCATAGCACCGTGCTTCTGCAGATCGCCTGCCACGCGGGCAATGGAAGAAGCCTTCTGGCCGATGGCCACATAAATGCACAGCACACCGGTGTTTTTCTGGTTCAGGATGGCGTCCGTGGCGATGGAGGTCTTGCCGGTCTGGCGGTCGCCGATGATCAGCTCACGCTGGCCGCGGCCGATGGGGAACATGGAATCGATGGCGAGGATGCCGGTGTGGAGCGGGGTATCCACGCTCTGACGTTCCAGAATGCCGGGGGCCTGCTTTTCGATGGGGTTGTAGCCCACAGCTTCAATGGGGCCCTTGCCATCGATGGGCTCGCCCAGCGGGCTGATGACACGGCCCAGGAATGCATCGCCCACCGGGATGCCGGCACGCTTGCCGCTGCGGGTCACCATGGTGCCCACACCGACGGTCTCAGCTCCGTCGAACAGCATGATGCCCAGCTGTTCGGGGTCCACGCTCTCCACCATGCCCTTGGCACCGTTGTCGAAGGTGACGATCTCGCCGTACACAGCGCGGTTCATGCCTTCGACGTGCACGATGCCGTCGGCAGAGGAAATGACCACGCCACCCTCCGCAGAGGTCTCGGCGGGCTTGTAGTCCTCAATGCGGGTCTTGAGGGTAGCCAGCGAGGGCTTGCCCTCCATCATCTTGTCCAGCTGATGACGGCCGGAGTTATCGAACACACGGTCGCCCACCTGCAGGACATAGCCGGACAGCAGGCTCTCGTCCACCGTCACGTTCAGGATGACCTCGGTGGCATCATACAGCTTGCGTACCTCGGCGCGGATCCGGTTCAGCTCCTCTTCCCGGGGCTTGCGGGCGCTGCGCAGCTCGGCCTTGACGATGCGGTTGTCCGCAAAAAATTCACGACTGAATTCAGTTGCCATTGCCTGCACCTGCTTTCTCCAGCAGATCGTCCAGCAGACGTGCGTCGTCCTGGGCGGTCAGATTGCGGGCCAGCAGCTTCTCGCACATCGCACGGGCCAGTGCCGTGGTCTGGGCATCGGCTTCCCGCAGCTTGCTCTGGCGTTCGGCCTCGGCGCTCGCCTTGCCGGCGGCCACGATGGCGTCCGCCTGCTTGCGGGCATCTGCCAGCAGCTGCTGCTTTTCGACCTCAGCCTGCTTTTCGTAGGCTTCGCGGCGGGCAGCGGCCTCATTGTCCACATTGCGCAGTTTTTCCTGTGCGGCGTTCATGGTCTCTGCGGCTTCCTTCTTGGAGGTCTCCGCATCGGCCAGGTTTGCGTCCACCATCTGCTGGCGCTTTGCGATCACGTCCTGAACAGGCTTGAACAGGAACTTGCGCAGCACCGCATACATGACGAGGACGTTCACGACGGTCCACAGCAGGTTAATATCCAACTTCAGCATTCGTCTGCGCCTCCGTTACTGACCCAGGAACAGGATGATCAGCAGTGCAACGACGAAGCCGAAAATTGCAGTACCTTCTGCCAGAGCAGCGCCCAGCAGCAGGTTGGTCTGGATCTTGCCGGATGCCTCGGGCTGACGGGAGATTGCCTCCGTTGCCTTACCCGTTGCGATGCCGATGCCGATACCGCCGCCAATGCCGGTCAGCGCTGCAATGCCAGCGCCCAGAGCAATCAAACCATTCATAGTAATAATCTCCTTTTAAATTCAGTAAATATCAATGGATCAGTCTTCTCCGCCCATGGTCTCTTTCATGAACAGCGAAGTCAGGAACACGAACACGTAGGTCTGGATCAGACCGTCGAACAGGTCAAAATACAGGCTGAACACCGCCGGGACGAACACGGGCACCACGAGCTTGATCAGCTCCATGATGACGAATGCACCCAGCACGTTGCCGAACAGTCGCATGCACAGGCTGGTGGGGCGGATGGCGATCTCGAGGATGTTCATAGGGGTCATGACCGGAGTGGGGGCAGCCAGACTCTTGAAGAAGCCCACACCGCCGCGTGCCCGGATGCCGGCACCCTCGATCAGGATGATGCTCATCAGCGCCAGCGCTGCGGTCACGTCCAGATCCTTCGTGGGGGGCTTGACACCGAACACGCCGATCAGGTTGCTGAAGGCGATGTAGATGGCCACGGTCATCAGGTAAGGCACATAGCGCCTGCCCTTTTCGCCCAGCAGACCTTCAAAGAAATTGGTGCCTGCGAGGTAGGCCATTTCCAGCACGGCCTGACGCTTGCTGATATGGTCCACCTTCAGGTTTCTGGTAAGCAGGATCGAGCCGATGGTAACGATGGCCAGGATCACCCAGCTGATGACCACGGATTCCGGGATCTGCAGCGGGCCGACCTTGACGTATTCGACGGTCAGCTCTTCCATCAATGCTTTGGTCAGATTATTCAATTGTTTTTCCTCCTTCCTGAAGAATAGGGTTCCGGGGGTAAGACCGCCGCACCGCCCCGGCGGCGCAGCGTCCTTCTTATCGCTCGAAGAAAAGGCGCAGCTTTGTGAAAAAAGTAAGGAAGGTGTTCGGCTCTGTCCGGTCACACCCTCCCTCCTGCACGGGTCACTTCGTCTTTTTTCGTTGTGTATGATAGTACGATTGACGAAAATTGGCAAGTGGCTTTGTGCACATTCTACATTTTAGGTGGTTCTACTGCATTGATATACAAAAAAAGTTGTGCATCTTGTCCAATAAAACGCTCTTCGCATGTACTTTTTACACAAATTTCTTAGCCAATTCTTAGGTTTCAATGGCTTCTTCAGGGCATTCCGGGAAATATTTCCATCAAAAATGCCCCATTGTACATACTTTATATGCCCGATATATAAAATTCGTATAGGCGTCTCGTCCGGTATTACACCCGCTCCTATACATATTTATTATAACTGCATATCTAAAATCTGTCAGTCCGCCTGTTTTGCGCCGCGGCGGAACACCAGCCGGAAGATGGCACGGGCAAGCGGCCCGCAGTACAGCATCTGCCAGCACAGGGCCATGGGCATATTGCAGCCCCAGGTATGCACCCAAGTGCCAAAGCCGGGTTCTTTAAACAGCACCGTTGCGATCAGGCTCATCACCGGGCACATGATGCACACGATCATCAGCGAGATGGCATAGGTGATGAACTGCGGACGATCTGTGGGCCGCATGAACATAAACGCCAATCCGGTGGCCAGTTTCTCCACCACGAAAAATTCCAGCACGCAGGCAATGGGAACCATGATCGGCATCTCGTGCAGAGCCATAACAAAGGTGGCATTGGTGACACCGCCTGTGTTCAGCGCCACATTGTAAACGATCATGCCATAGACCATAATTGCAGCCATGACAATGGTAAAGAAGATACGTTCCGGTAAAGTTTTAGGCATTTTGATTCTCCGTTTCTTTTGTGTCTAAATTTTTGCCGCAAAAAAGCCGCCCCGCGAAACTTTCATCTCGCGGGGCGGCGGCGACTACCATTCATTGACGCTATTTTAGCACAAATCGATCTGACGCATAATACCCTGTGGACACTTTCTCCCGTTTTGCGCAAAATCCTCCACAAACGGCCCGGAACTTCTGGGCAGCTTTGCTGTTGACTTCCTCGGCAGCCCTTCCTGCAGGGCACAGAGTTCCTCTCCAAAGGGCCCGATCGCCCGGGCACACCGCACAGAAAGCGGCATTTTGCACGTTCTATCTGCTGTTTTTCAAGAACTGCACAATTTTATATTTCTATCCTTGTGCACTCTGCGAATAGACAAATCAATCAGGAATATGTATAATAAAGCCAGAAACCAGAGAAGTACAGCAGAAGCTCAAGAGAGAGCTAATCCCGCTGGCTTGAAGCAGAAAGGAGCGAGACCGATGGTCGATATGGAACCCGCACAGCAGGGACAGGCTGTCGGGATTCGCTGAGAAGCAAAATAGAGGCTCACCACAAACGGGATGTTTCCCCCGTATAAAAACACAACAAAAATGAGCCAGTCTTGAGCATCAAAAATGCGATTACACGACAACCTGTCGATAAACTTAACCCCCAGCGATTCAAATAGATCCGCCGGAGATGATTCCTATGAAGGTATCTTTTGTACGGAGAACATTATTTGAATAGCAAAAAGGAGTTCTACCAATGTACTAAGTAGTTTGCCCCTGGCGAATCTAACTCGAAAGAATGTGGTAATATGAAATTCATCTTCCGAATCTCGGTGCCGCACTCCATCAGTTAAGAGAAGGGTCAATCCAATGTACTAAGTAATCAGTCCCCTTGAAATAGATTCTCAGTTTCCAGTAGTTTCTAAGGAGAGTCACCCTATGAAACGTTTACTCCGAAAATGAGGAACCCCAAGGAGAAGAGGCTTATGACTCCGAAGAAGTAAGTATCCAGCCGGACGAGGGCTTGCAACCGCCTCGTCCGGCTGGTTTTATTTTGTGCTGTTTTCACCAACAGTCAACGCCCGATTTGTGCAAATTTTATGCTGCGCGGTTGAATACCGTCCTTTGTTTTTGCACTTTTCTGTGGTATACTGTGGAAAAAGATGGGAGGTTCATTTCATGGAGTCGTTCGTTTCGGTTTCCACTCTGTTCAACCTTGTGCTGACCGTTATCTGGTTCATCTCCGGCATTCGGGATCTTCAAGGCAAAGACCCGTTCATCAATCTGCCGTTCAACCAGTATAATCGTGACCCGGAGTACCGCGCCTTCTGGCAGAAAAAGAACGGCGTGTTTTACATGCTCAACAGCATCGCCTTTCTGATCTTAGCCTTCACACCTGTTACATCGCTGCTCTACCGTATCATCTTCGGCATCGCCATTGTGGGAGACCTTCTTTATCTTGTCGCTTACGAAAGCTGGAACCATAGTGCGGATTGACAGCCGGAAAGGGGCCACCATGAATTTGAATCTTTCGGTCTGGGATTGGCTGAACGCCGCGCTGGGTGTGCTGTTTTTGTACCGCGGCATCCGGGATCTGTACAATGGCACCGGCACCGGATGGAGCACCGAGGACGAAAAGAAACACTTCCGCAAATTTTACGGCATTGCTTCGACCATCGGCGGCGCGTTCTTGCTGGTCAACATTTTTCTGCCAAAGGTCGAGCCGCTGCACTCCATTTTGATGGTGGCAGCGCTCGTGTTGTGCGTTGCCCTGCTGATCTCGTATCTGTGCTATGCCCTGAGTAGGAGCGACAAAAACAAAAAGTGAGAGGTTGCTATGGAAGTCATCTGTGCGATCTTAACCGCACTTTTCGGCATCGGGTTCGGCATTTTTATGGCGCTGCAGCCGGAGGATGCCATTGCCCTGCATGACCGTGGACGGTATACACAGACCGAACCAACGGAAGCGTACATCAAATTGACCCGGCTGGAGGGCATCGGACTTTCGGTGCTCTGTGCCGCACTTCTGGTGGTGTTGCTGTTCGCACCCCAATAATACTTTGCAGTTTTCCTCTTGCGGATTTTTTCTCACCCTGTTACAATGAGAAAAAAACGCAGGAGGTATTTTATTATGGTCAAGCATGTGATCCTTTGGCAGCTGAAGGACGAACTGTCCGACGCCGAAAAAGCCGCCGTCAAGGCAGGCATCAAGGAAGGGCTGGAAGGTCTGGCAGGCAAGGTCCCGGGCCTTGTGG
Source organism: Faecalibacterium taiwanense (assembly GCF_036632915.2). Taxonomy (NCBI): domain Bacteria; kingdom Bacillati; phylum Bacillota; class Clostridia; order Eubacteriales; family Oscillospiraceae; genus Faecalibacterium; species Faecalibacterium taiwanense. Next base: position 2,213,900 of record NZ_CP155552.1, read on the forward strand.
AAGTGCATGTCAACATCAACGGTCTCCCCTCTTCCACCGCCGACCTGATGCTGGACACCACCTTTGAAAGCGCCGAGGCCCTCAAGGGCTACTCCGTCCATCCCGCCCATGTGGCTGTGGCCGACAGCAAGGTGCGGCCCTACACCAAGGCACGGTTCTGTCTGGATTACGAGATTTAATGTTGACAAACCCACCGTTTTTGCGTATTATAGACATAACAATGTAAATTGGCTGTGAAGAGAAGAGTACGCACCGTCTGCGCCTGACAGAAAGCCCGAAGGATGGAACCGGGCAGGCCGCGCGATGCCGAAGATGGTCTCGGAGCTGCGCAGGTGAAAATTGAGCCTGCGACGGGTGCGCCCGTTACCGCGCTGCGCCGTGCTTTTTGGCCCGGCAAAAGGCTGCGCCCGCAAGGGTGCGGCGAAGCAAGGTGGTACCACGAAAGTTTCAGGCTCTCGTCCTTGTCCGGCTCAGTCCGGCAGGATGAGGGCTTTTTTCGTCCCCCGCCAAATCAGGAAAGGAAGAGTATCAACCTATGAGTGAGCACAAGACATTCTACATCACCACTCCCATCTACTACCCCAGCGACAAGCTGCACATCGGCCACAGCTATACCACTGTCGCCTGCGACGCACTGGCACGCTTCAAGCGGATGCAGGGCTATGACGTCATGTTCCTGACCGGTACCGATGAGCACGGCCAGAAGATCCAGGACAAGGCCGCCGACGCCGGTGTGACCCCCAAGGAATACGTGGACAAGATCGTAGCCACCGTCAAGGATCTGTGGAAGCTGCTGGACGTCAGCTACGACCGCTTCATCCGCACCACCGACGACTACCACATGGAGTCCTGCCAGAAAATTTTCACCAAGCTGTATGAGCAGGGCGACATCTACAAGGGCGAGTACATCGGCCACTACTGCAAGCCCTGCGAGAGCTTCTGGACCGACAGCCAGCTGGTGGACGGCAAGTGCCCCGACTGCGGCCGCGAAGTGTACGACGCCCACGAGGAAGCCTACTTCTTCAAGACCAGCAAGTATGCCGACCGCCTGCTGAAGCTCTACGAGGAGAACCCCCAGTTCATCCAGCCCGAGAGCCGCAAGAACGAGATGATCGCCTTCATCAAGCAGGGCCTGCAGGATACCTGCGTGTCCCGTACCTCGGTCAAGTGGGGCATCCCCGTGCCCTTCGACCCCAAGCACACCATGTATGTGTGGGTGGATGCCCTGAGCAACTATATCTCCGCGCTGGGCTACGGCAACGAAAAATATCACGACTACGACAAGTTCTGGCCTGCCGACCTGCACATGGTGGGCAAGGAGATCCTGCGTTTCCACACCATTCTGTGGCCCGCCATGCTGATGGCTCTGGATCTGCCCCTGCCCAAACGGGTGTTCGGCCACGGCTGGCTGCTGATGAACGGCGGCAAGATGTCCAAGTCCGTGGGCAACGTGGTGGACCCCGTGATCCTGTGCGACCGCTACGGCGTGGATGCCATCCGCTACTTCCTGCTGCGTGAGATTCCCTTCGGCAACGATGGCATGTTCACCAACGAAGCCCTGATCACCCGCATCAACAGCGATCTGGCGAACGATTTGGGCAACCTGCTCAGCCGCACCGTCGCCATGTGCGAGAAGTACTTCGGCGGCACCGTGCACAATGTGGCCGGTACCGAAGCCATTGACACCGAGCTGGAGACCATGGTCAACGAGCTGACCGCCAAGGTCACGGCCGACATGGACAACCTGACCATCCCGCAGGCCCTGATGGAGATCTTTGCGGTCATCCAGCGCGCCAACAAGTACATCGACGAGACCGCTCCCTGGGCGCTGGCCAAGGACGAGGCCAACAAGGCCCGTCTGGAGAGCGTGCTGTACCACCTGTGCGAGGCACTGCGCGTGTGCGGCATCCTGCTGAACGCATACCTGCCCACCACCGCACCCAAGATGATGGAACAGCTGGGTCTGGACGCGTCTGCTCTGGACCTGACCAAGACCACCTACGGCGTACAGGAGACCTACACCGTGCACAAGGGCGAGGCACTGTTCCCCCGCATCGATGTGGCAAAGGAAATTGCCCACCTGAAGGAAGAGGACGAGAAGCGCAAGGCCGCTGCCGAAGCTGCCAACAAGGCCAAGGCTGAAGCGGAGAAGAAGGCTGCCGCCCCCGCCGAGGAGAGCACCGTGGACTTTACCCACGAGGAAGAGATCGACTTTGACACCTTCTGCAAGGTGGAACTGCGCGTGGCCGAAGTGCGCGCCTGCGAGAACCTGAAGGAAAGCAAGAAGCTGCTGCACCTGACCGTGTTTGACGGCGAGCGGGAGCGCTGCATCCTTTCCGGCATTGCAAAGTGGTTCAAGCCGGAAGACCTGATTGGTAAGAAGATCGGCATTGTGTGCAATCTGGCACCTCGCCCCATGATGAAGGGCAAGTATGTCAGCGAGGGCATGATCTTTGCTGCTGATACCGCCGACGGCGGCTGCTCCATCGCTTTCTACGGTGACGACACCCCCGTAGGCAGCCGCATCCACTGAGCCGCCATGCAGGAAAACAAAACGCTTTCCCGCGCGGAATGGCTGGATAAGATCTTCGGCACGCCGGTGTTCGCCGTGCTGCTGGCCATCTTCTGCAATGTGCTGTGGGGCTCGGCCTTCCCCTTCATCAAGCTGGGCTACCGGCTGTTCGCCATTGATTCCAGCAGCACCGCCTCCATCTTCTGCTTTGCCGGTGTGCGGTTCATGCTGGGCAGCTTTCTGGTGCTTCTGGGCAGTGTTCTGCTGCAGAGCCGCCTGCCCAAATTCCCCCGCGGCAAAGTGGCAGCGGAGTGCTGTGCTCTGGGCCTGTGGCAGACCACGACCCAGTACGCATTCTATTACATCGCTGTTGCCATGCTCACGGGTGCCTTTGGCGGCATCCTGAACAGCACCCAGAGCTTTCTGGGCGTGATCTTTGCCCATTTCATCTACGGCAACGCCGACCGCATGACCCCTGCCAAAACGCTGGGCTGCGCCGTTGGCTTTGCGGGCGTGCTCATCGGCACGCTGGGCAACCACGGCGGCGGCAGCGGCTGGGGCGTGTTCTGCATGATGGCCGCTACCATCATCTTTACCCTGTCCGGCCCGTGGAACAAATCCGTGACCAAAAAAGCAGACAGCTTTGCCGTCTGCTTCATCAACCTGTTCGTGGGCGGTCTGGCACTGTTCGTGCTGGGCACTGTGCTGGGCGGCAGTCTCCATGTGCAGAGTGCACTGGCGGTGGTGGTCATGCTGTATCTGGCCTTCATCTGCGGGGCAGGCTATGTGCTGTGGGCCCTGCTGATGAAGAACAACCCGGTCAGCCGCATTGCCATCTTTGGCTTCGTGAACCCGGTGGTCAACGTACTGCTGAGCGCCGTGCTCAACGGCGAGCCCCTGTTCCGCTGGCAGTATCTGGCGGCGCTGGTGTTCGTGTGTGTGGGCATCTGGCTGGTGAACAAGGCCCCCGCCAAAAAGGAGGGCAAATGACCGGCCCCATTTTTGACACCCACGCGCACTACAGTGCCCGCGCTTTTGACGCAGACCGCGATTTCCTGCTGGACAGCCTGCCCGGCAAGGGCGTGGTGGGCGTGTGTGAACAGGCCACCCACTCCGGGGATGCACCCAAAGTGCTGGAGCTGGCGCACCGCTACCCGTGGGTGGTGGCAGCTGTTGGCATCCACCCGGAAAGCCTGCTGCCCGCCGCCGACTGCGGCGAGGAAGGCCCGGCTCCTACGGTCTCGGTGTACGGCGGAGACTGGGCCGCAGAGATGCGCGCTCTGGCCCCGTATTACGAGGACCCCAAGGTAGTAGCTGTGGGTGAGTGCGGGCTGGACTACCACTGGCCTGTGCCCAAGGATGCCCAGCTGGCCATGTTTGAGGCACACATCCGGCTGGCGCTGGAACTGGACAAGCCCATCATCGTGCACGACCGCAACGCCCACGCCGACGTTTACGCCCTGCTCAAAAAATACCAGCCCAAGGGCATCGTCCACTGCTATTCCGGCAGTGCCGATGACGCGGTGTGGCTGGCAAAACAGGGACTGTTCATCGGTTTTGGCGGGGCATGTACCTTCAAGGGTGCCAAGCGGGCGGCAAAAGCCATCAGCGCCCTGCCGCTGGAAAGCATCGTGCTGGAGACCGACTGCCCCTACATGGCACCGGAGCCGGTGCGCGGCACCCGCTGTGACAGCTCCCTCATCCGCTATGTGGGCGAGTATATCGCCCAGCTGCGGGGCATTTCTGCCGAAGAGGTGTTCCGCACCACAGCCGAAAATGCCCGCCGGGTATACGGGCTGTGATCCGTTTTTCGCAAGTTGCACAGGTTTTTCTCTGTGCTTCTGTATAAATCAACAATCAAAATCCAAACTGTTATAAGGAGAACCTACCATGAAAGCACGTATTCCTAAGCACCGCGAGTTCATCATCAACTTCCCCGACAGCATCGACCAGAACAAGGCCAACGAGGGCTGGGCAAAGCTGCAGCAGATCGTTGAGGACTACAAGAAGGCCCACAATGGCGCTTCTGTCTACGCCCCCACCTTCATCGAGGACTGCGAGGCCGAGGTGAAGAAGCTGCAGGAAGAGTACGGCTTCGAGTATACGATCGAATACGTTCAGTAATTTCTGATATTTAAAATCCCCTCTGTGCATCTGCGCAGGGGGGATTTGCTGTTTCAGGGGGAACCGCTTTTCCCTACGGTGCACTTCCCCGCAAAAATACAGCCCCGGCAGACTGCATGGTCTGTCGGGGCTGTGCTTTTCTGTCCGGGTCACTTTTCCACTTTACTCAGCAGGATGCGGTCGTTATCCAGATTCTTGCCTGCGTTCTCGCGGAACTTTTCAAGCAGGTCGTCCACGGTCATCCGGCTGCGTTCCTCGCCCTTCACGTCAAAGACGATGCGGCCGGAATCCATCATCAGGGTGCGGTTGCCCAGCTCCAGTGCCTGATGCATGTTGTGGGTGACCATCAGGCAGGTGATCTTCTTTTCAGCCACGATGCTCTTGGTCAGCTCCAGTACCTTTTCGGCGGTGGCGGGGTCCAGTGCGGCGGTGTGCTCGTCCAGCAGCAGCAGCTTGGGGGTGACGAGGGTGGCCATGAGCAGGGTCAACGCCTGCCGCTGGCCGCCGGAAAGCAGTCCCACCGGCTGCTTCATGCGGTCCTCAAGGCCCATATCCAGCAGCGCCAGCTTTTCGCGGAACACTTCCTTGTCCTTGCGGGAGATGCGGGAGAAGATGGCGTGGGGCGCGGTGCCGGCACGCAGATAGGCCAGTGCAAGGTTTTCCTCAATGGTCATGTTGGGTGCCGTGCCCTTGAGCGGGTCCTGAAACAGGTGGCCGATGACCTTGCTGCGCTGGTGCTCCGGCGCAAAGGTGATATCCTGTCCGCCCAGCAGGATGCTGCCCTCGTCGGCGATGAAGCCGCCGGTGATGGCGTTGAACAGGGTGGATTTGCCCGCGCCGTTGGAGCCCACGATGGTGGCAAAGTCCCCGGCTTCCATGTGCAGGCTGACACCGTTCAGGGCCACTTTTTCATTGACCGTGCCGGGGTTGAAAGTCTTGTGCAGATCGTTCAGCTGAAGCATTTCCATCTTACTTTCCCTCCTTGCCGGTAGTCACGCGGCGGCGGCAGGCCCCATGCTTGCGCTGCTCAAAGGCGATTTTTTCCTTGATAGCCGGCATCGAAATGGCGATGGCTACGATGATGGCAGACACCAGCTTCATGGCGGCGGCGGGCACATTGAAGCGCAGGGCCACAGCCACGATAAAGCGGTACAGGCAGCTGCCGAACACCACGCCGATGATCCGGCGCAGCATGGTGCGCTTACCAAGCAGGGTCTCGCCGATGATGAGGGAAGCCAGTGCGATGGTCACCATGCCGGTGCCCACATTGATATCGCAGCTCTTCTGATACTGTGCCAGCAGGCCGCCGGAGAGGGCGCACAATGCGCCGGAAATGCACAGGCCCACCGTAATGGTGAAAGCCGGGTTAATGCTGGAAGCACGCACCATAGCAGCGTTGTCACCGGTGGCGCGGATAGACAGGCCCAGCCGGGTGCCCAGAAAGCCCAGCATCGCCGCACCGGCAAGCAGGATCATGGCCAGCGCGATGGCCAGCTTATACCAGCCGCCAAGGAAGCTCAGTGAGCCCTTTGCCAGCGAGAAAACAGTGTCGGTCTTGACCAGCGACATGGTGGAGGAAAAGCCCATCACGGCCAGATTGATGGTGTAAAGGCCGGTGTTGACGATGATGCCTGCCATGATGCTCTCCACGCCAAGGCGGGTCTGCAGAAAAGCCGTAACAAAGCCGGAGCACACACCTGCCGCCATGGCTGCAACAAGTGCCAGAATGGGGTGGCCGGTCAGTGCTACCTGACAGGCCACGGCGCAGCCCAGCGTGAAGCAGCCGTCGGTGGACAGGTCTGCAATGTTCAGGATGGAATAGCTCAGGAACAGTGCCAGCGCCACCAGGGCATAGATACAGCCCAGTTCCAGCGCCGTCTGTAGGACGTTGAGCGAAAAGATACTCGCCAGCATGTGTGTGCTCCTTTTATGTTTCTTTTTGATTGGACGATTTAAAATGGCCTCCGCTTTTGCTCTGGCCATATTCAGCGGAATTGGGTTTTATTCGGGATTCAGAAAAGCCTGCGGGCTTTTCTGAATCCCCTTTCACGAGTAGGGTCGTGACGGAAAACGGCATTTGCAGCGCCGCTTTCTGCGAAAGCGCGGCGCTGTGGGCGGCGTCCTCGCCCTCTCAGGCGCTTACGCGCCAGCTCTCCCAAAGGGAGAGCCTCTGGCAAAGCTGCACACTTTGCAATTGAATCGAAAACTTTTCCTAGAACCGCCAAAAGCTCCCCCTTCGGGGGAGCTGGCAAAACCGTCAGGTTTTGACTGAGAGGGTACTTTTTTAAGAGAAGTTCTCTGCGGTGGTTACTTCCACGATCTCGGTGCAGTAGGGCTTGAAGGCTTTCTTCACGGTGTCAAGGTCAAGGCCCAGCGCTTCGCAGGTCTCGGTGTTGATGGTGACGATACCGTTATCAAAGGTCTGGTAGGGCAGGTCTGCGGTAGTCTTGCCCTCGCACAGCAGCTCTGCCACCATATCGGCAGTGGCTTCGCCCAGCTGGACGTAATCCACGCCGTAGCCCACAAAGGCCCCGTTCAGTGCAAAGCTGTCGGCACCGGTGTAGTGCTGCACGCCTGCCTCGGTAAAGGTCTCGTAGATGGACAGCTCTGCGGTCATCACGGTGTTGTCGGTGGGGGTAAACACGGCCTTGACACCGGCGGCGATCAGAGCCTCAGCCGCCATCTGCACCTCAGCGGTGGTGGTGCCGTTCTTCTCAATGTACTTGATGCCGTTGGCATCACAGAAAGCCTTGGCATCTGCAATGGCCTGCGTAGAGGCATCCTGACTCAGGTCGTACAGCAGGCCAATGGTGTCAATGTCCGGGTTGACAGCGGTGATCAGGTTCATGATGGCCTCGGTGTTCAGTGCGTCGGAGGTGCCGGTGATGTTCTCCTCGCCGTCAAAGCCTGCAGCGGCGGGGTCGGTGACAGCAGAGTAGACAACGGGGATATCGGTATCCTCCACAGCGGCCAGCATGGTTGCGGCGGTGGGGGTAGCCACAGCCACGATCACATCCACGCCGTCCCCTACGAGGTCGGCACCGATCTGGTTCAGGTTGGACTGGTCAGCCTGTGCATTTGCGTAGTAGTCGGCGTAGTCGAAGGTAACGCCCTTCTCTGCCCCCAGCTCATCCAGACGGCTCTCCACAGATTCCACGATCTGGTTGAGGGAAGCATGATCCACATAGTTGACGATGCCAACCTTGAAGGTCTGGCCACCCTCGGCTGCTGCGGAAGCGGCAGCGGAAGAAGCAGTGGAAGATGCAGCCACGGTGCTGGAAGCGGAGCCGCCGCAGCCGGTGAATGCCAGTGCAGAAACGGCGGAAGCAGCCATAGCGGCCTTGAGGAAGCTGCGGCGGGAGATCATGGTAACGTTTTTCATAATAGCAAACTCCTTTCCCGGAGCGGGCGGCAAAAGTAAAAGACCCGCTCCCCTTGCGGGACGGGTCTTACAAATAAAAACGACCCTGTCCCTGTGTGTTATCCACAAGGACAGGATCGGTAAAGTTCGATTCTGCGGTGCCACCTTGCTTGCCCTGCTTTGCAAACTGCAGAGCCTCTCACGGAGAGCCAACACTCCCCTGTCCTGTAACGGAGACTTCCGTCCAAAGCTACTAAGGTTTGCTGCCCATTTGCCCGGCCCTCGGCGGCCCACGAAGCTCTGCCCCGCTCTCGCCCGTTTTCACTGTCCGGGCTCACTGAAGATGCGCTGTGCAGGTTCTCTTCCGCCTCATCGGTTTGATTGCATTATACACTTTATTGGCATAAAGTCAAGGGAAATTTCAAAAATTTCTTTTTTCTACAGCACAAAGTCATTCTTCCGTGCATCAGGCCCGCTTTGTGCGGCGCTTGCGCCAGACGAAGTACGCCGTGTACGCCAGCCATACCACAATGCCGCCCAAAGTCAGCGCACGGCTCAGCCGGATGCCGTCGGGCTGGTAGACAAAATCGATGCTGTTTTCACCTGCCGGGCACAGCACAGCCATCAATCCCTCGTCCACCTCCACAATGTCGGCTTCCTGCCCGTTGACATAGGCCGTAAAGCCGTCATCGTAAGGCACGGAGAAGAACACGAGGTTCTCTTTTTCCAGCGTGATCTCGGCGTGGAAGCCCGAATTGTTCATCTGGAACACACTGGCAGCCGTGGCACGGCGCTCGCGGCAGTCCTGCACGTAGGACTCATAGTACAGCTCCTCCCGTCTGCCTTCCGGCAGATGGGTGAGGTACTTGCCGTAGACTGCAGCATCCTCGTCGGTAAGCACCAGTGCACGCATCAGGAGGTTTGCGCGGGTGGCCTTGGCTATTTCTTCGTACTCGGTCTGGGTGAGGTAATAATCATAGGCAAAGCCCATGGGCACGTAGTTCGTGTTGCGGTAGACCGTATAGCCGTCCTTTGCAAAGGCATATTCCCAGCCGTCGTCGGCTTCGTTTTCAAAGTCGGTCTGCTTTTCCGGCGTGGTGATAAGGTACTCCACACTCAAAAGGCCCCGCAGTGCATAATTGGAAAGCTCCGGCTCACTGCGCACATCCCGCTTGACCCCCAGCGCCGGGTAGAAGCTGAGGATGCTGGGGGCCGCCGTGCTGCCAAAATACTGCAGGCAGCTCTTATCCAGCCACATACCGATGTTGTCGTGGATCTTGTACGTATCCACGCGGTAATCGCCTTCGGACAGGTCGTTTTTCAACAGCAGGGCGTTGGTGTCCTGCTTCACAAGGTCGCTGTCGGTATACCACTGGCCGAACTTGCCAATGCCGATGTGCACCACGCTGAACAGGAAGGCAAACGCCAGCACTGCCGCCGTCATGCGCTGGGCAAAGCGGCTGTCGCCCCGCCACTTCTGGCAGAGATAGCGGTACAGCAGCAGGCCCAGCAGGCCAAAGCCCAGCACCGCGCAGTACTGACCGGGGTTCTTGAGCACGCCGAACGACCAGCTGCCGGTGTCGCTGTCCTGCACCGGCACCACCGCAAAGGCCACCGTGGCGATCATCAGCCAGCTGATGCCGCGGGCCGGGCTGTCCAGATCGGTGTTGTGGTCTTCCAGCGCGTTCACGGTCATTGCGGCCAGCACCAGCACCGGCATATAGTACCAGCGCGCATAGTAGCTGGAATTGAGGGCGTAGAACGCACTGTTCAGGATGGGCACCAGTGCGAACACGGCGCAGGTGCCCACGATGCGCTTTTTACTGTCGCCGCACTTTGCTTTCCAGTAGGCCACGGCACCGGCCAGACTGCACAGCGGCAGATAGGCCGACATGCTGGTCCACTTGATCACGCCCTCCGACCAGATGGATGTGAGGTAGGGAGAATCCGGCGGCATGATCCAGCTGACGAGAATTGCAAGGTACTGCTGCACCTTGCTGTAGGTCAGAAAGCCCCAGCCGGAGGAAAGGTCGATGGTGCGCGGGTTCTGCAAAATGGAGAGCACCGCAGGCACCAGCAGGATGCTGCCCATGGCAACGCCCAGCAGGCTTTCAAAGGCCAGCAGCCCGAACTTTTTTGCAGTGAGACGGAAGTCCCTTGTGCTGAGCTTGCAGATGAAGTAGATGGCCAGAAACACCACCTGACCGATGAAGAAGAAGTAGTTGTTGACAAGGTTCACCGCCACCCAGAACGCAAACCAGCTGCGGCGGTCGTTGTAAAGGGCCTCGTCCAGCGACCACAGCAGATACGGGAACAGCGCCACCACATCTACAAAGTGGTTGAAGAACACATTGTATACCGTAAAGCCGGAGAAGGTATACAGACAGGCTCCCAGCACGGCGTAGTCGATATTTTTGACGTAGCGGCGCAGATACAGGTATGCACCGCCGCCCGCCACGGCAAACTTGAGCACCAGCAGCGGCACCATGAGGTAGGGCAGCCACCCCTGCGGGAAGAGCAGCGAGAACCAGAAGAACGGCGAGCCGTACAGGTAGAACGAATAGGCGTTCATCACGCCGCTGCCAAGGTCGGTAGCCCATGAGAAGGTATTGTGCACCGAGGTGAACGCACTGTCCGGGTAGCCTGCGCCCTTGATAAAGCCGTTCATATAGCGGTAAAAGCTGATCTGCTGGCTGTTGAAATCGCCTGCATAGTGGAAAAAGCCGCCGTCGATGATATAAAACGGCAGAAAGAACAGGGCCGCCGTGAGGGCACACAGGCCCACCGTCAGCCAGAATTTATCCTTTTTTTGTCCCAGCAGCTGCGGCTGCCGGGCAGTACCAGACCGCTCCATGGTTTCCTCTTTTCTCTGCCAAAGCGGCAGAATGTTGGTTTGTTCTAGTATAGCACGAACACTGCGCAGAAAAAAGGGCTTGACAACGCTCTGCCGGACAGGTATGTTGGAGAAAAAAGGAGGAAGCTGCCATGCTGTACCCGTTCAGCGCCCTGCTGGCGCGCATGAAATACATTACCCGCTGGAGCCTGATGCACTCCACCCGGGCCGAATCTCTCAGCGAGCACACCTGCGATACCGCCCTGTTGGCCCACATGCTTTGCCTGATCGCACGGCGGTACACCGGCACGCCCTGCCGCCCCAAAACGGTAGCAGTGGCGGCGCTGTACCACGACGCGCCGGAGATCATTACCGGCGACATGCCCACACCGGTCAAGTACAGCAGCCCCACCCTGCGGGATGCCTACAAGGCGTTGGAAACCGAGAGCGTGCGCTGCATGACCGGCCTTCTGCCGGACGAGTTGAGCGAAGAGCTATCCCCGTTCATCTCCGGGGAACTGCTCACCGCCGAGGAAAAGCGCCTGCTGAAGGCCGCCGACCGGCTGAGCGCCCTCATCAAATGCACGGAGGAGCAGCGCAGCGGCAACCACGAGTTTGACGCGGCGCTGGCCCAGCAGAAAGCGGCCCTGCAGGCCATGCACTGCCCGGAAGCCGACTGGTTCATAGAGCACTGTCTGCCCTGTTACACCCAGAATCTGGATGAGCTGACCCGGCAGCAGTAATATTCCCCTTACGGAAACGGCACCTCGCGCACGTCGTCCGGGTCGATGCCCGCTTTGCGCTGCTCTTCAAAAACAGCATCGATCAGCTCGTCCAGATCTTCCAGATGGGTCAGGGTGCAGCAGTAGCGGCGCAGATTGGCCGCACCTTTCAGCCCCTTCATATAGTGCATGGTCTGAGAGCGGGCCTGCGGCATGGCGACGAACTCGCCCTTCTGCTCCACCATCTCCTCCACCTGACGGCGCAGCGCATTCATGCGGGCCTGCAGGTTGGGTGCCTTGGGTGCGGGCAGGCCTTCAATGGCGGCGTTCACCCGCTCAAAGAGCCACGGGTCGCCCAGCGCGCCCCGGGCGATCATCACGCCGTCACAGCCGGTGGCCTGCATCATCTCCACCGCATCCTCTGCCGAGTAGATGTCGCCGTTGCCCAGCACCGGCACTCTGACGGCATCCTTCACCCGGGCAATGATCTCCGGGTCGATGCCGGGGGTGTACATCTGCTCCCGGGTACGGGCGTGCACCGCAATGAGGGCTGCGCCGGCCTGCTCACAGGCCTTGGCACACTCCACTGCAGTGATGTGGTCGGCATCCCAGCCCTTGCGCATTTTCACGGTGACAGGCCGTTTTGTATTTGCCACAACCTGCTCCACGATGCGCCCGCAGCGGTCCGGGTCCAGCATCAGCTTGCTGCCTGCGCCGCCGGACACGATCTTGGGGGCCGGGCAGCCCATGTTGATATCCACAAAGTCGAACTCGTACTGTTCGATGGCGGCGGTGGCTTCGCCCATGATCTCGGGCACTTCGCCAAAGATCTGCACGCCATAGGGTGCACCGTTGGGTTCGGCCTTGAGCAGGCTCACCGTCTTGTGGTCGCCGTACACCAGCGCCCGGCTGGACACCATTTCGCTCACAGTAAAGCCTGCACCGTGCTGGGCCATCAGGCGGCGGCAGGGTGCATCCGTAAAGCCCGCCATCGGGCCGAACACCGCCCGGTGCGGCAGGATGATATTGCCGATTTTCAAAGGTTCCATTGGTTGTTCCTCGCTGTTATCGAAAAAGCTCCCCCGCAGGGGAGCCAGATTTTTGGGGTACGAACCCTCTCAGTCACGGCTTGCGCCGTGCCAGCTCCCCCGAAAGGGGGAGCCTTTTCATCTGCCCGAAACAGGCTTCTTGCGGGTGAAGAAATCGTTTATCTTCATAGCGCATAAAGCTCGCCCTTCGGGAGAGCTGGCAAAACCGTAAGGTTTTGACTGAGAGGGTTTTTGCATGTTACATCTTCTCCGGCACGTTGATCTTGAACATGGTCAGCACGTTGAAGATGGCATTCTTCACGCCGATGCACAGGGCCAGACGTGCCTGCTGCACAGCGGGGTCTGCACCCTGAATGCGGCAGCTGCCGTAGAAGCGGTGGAAGGCGCTGGCCAGATCAATGACAAAGCGGTTGATGCGGCTGGGGTCGTACTTCTCGGCCGCCATGACGATCTCCTGCGGGAAGGCTGCCAGCATCCGGATCAGATCCATCTCGGAAGGCTCGGTGAGCAGGGTGGCATCCACCTTCTCGGCACCGGCAAACTGCACGCCCTCGCTCTCCATCTTTTTCAGGATGGAGCAGATGCGGGCATGGGCATACTGCACATAGTACACCGGGTTATCGTTGTCGGTCTTGACAGCCTGATCGAGATCAAAATCGATGCCGCTGCCTGCGTCGTGCATATTGAACAGGAAGCGTGCGCTGTCGATGGGCACCTCTTCCAGCAGGTCGGTCAGAGTGATGGCATTGCCGGTGCGCTTGGACATCCGCACAGGCTGGCCGTCGCGCATCAGGTTGACCATCTGCATCAGCACAACGTCCAGATCTTCGCCGTTCAGGCCGATGGCATCCATGGCACCCTTCATGCGGGCCACATGGCCGTGATGGTCTGCACCCCAGACATCGATGGCCTTGGCAAAGCCGCGGGTAGCCAGCTTGTTGTAGTGGTAGGCGATATCGGCGGCAAAGTAGGTGGGGATGCCGTTGGCACGGACCAGCACTTCGTCCTTGGCTTCCTCCTCGGTGCCGTCCTCGGTCTTTTTCTTGTTCACCGTGCCGTACTTGGCAGCGTACTGGGCGCTGCGGTACATGATGGCACCGTCCTCCGCCTTATAGCATGCGCCCAGCTCCAGCAGCTTATCCACCACGGCCTTCACCGCGCCGGACTCGTGCAGGGTGCTCTCATGGAACCACACATCGTAGTCGATGCGGTACTTGCCCAGATCGCGCTTGAGGGCAGCAATGTTCTTGGGCAGAGCGTAGGTCACCAGTGCGTCCTTCAGGGCGGCAAAAGCCTCGCTCTTGAACAAAGTCTCCTCGTCCATCCCCTTGCAAGCGGCAACGTACTTGTCGCCGTTCAGCTCGGCAAACTCACCGGCCAGCACCTTGATGTCGCCGCCCTGATAGCACTCGGCGGGCAGCGGATAGGCTTCCTCGCCGCAGTACTTCTGCAGGTAGCGCACGGCAAGGCTCTTGCCGAACTTCTGGATCTGGTTGCCGGCATCGTTGATATAGAACTCACGGGTCACATCATAGCCGGACCAGTCCAGCACAGCGGACAGACAGTCGCCCAGAGCGCCGCCGCGGGCGTTGCCCATGTGCATGGGGCCGGTGGGGTTGGCGGAAACGAATTCCACATTGTACTTGGCGCCCTTGCCGTGATCGGTGCGGCCATACTCCTTGTTGGAGCAGGCACCCAGCACCACACTGGCCCAGAAGGACGGAGCCAAAAACAGGTTGATGAAGCCGGGGCCAGCCACTTCCACCTTGGCAAACACACTGTTCTCGATGGAGGGCAGATGTGCCAGCAGCGCATCCGCGATCATCTTGGGAGCCTTGCGCCAGCTGCGTGCACCGGCCATGGCGATGTTGGAGGCGATATCGCCGTTCTTGGTATCGGCGGGGATCTCCACGATGAAGGCGGGCAGCTCAGCTTCCGGCAGAGCACCATCGGCCATGGCGGCCTTGGCGGCAGCGGTCAGCAGAGCGCGTGCCTCGTCCAGCGCAGCTTGACGGGGGTTATAGTTCTGGTAGATCTTTTCAAATTCAGTCATTGGTCTGGTTCCTTTCACAGTCTGGGAAATATCTCAGTTTACGTGGGTCACGGTCACTTCAAGGCGGTTGCGGCTCACAAGCTCGGCGCTGTTGGCGTCCAGCAGGTAGCCGAACTTTGCGGTGCCGCCCTTCTCGGTCAGGCCGCACTCGATCTCGTCGGCGGTCACGCCCAGCGTCATGGAGCCGTAGCCTGTCTCGTAGTGGCAGAGGTTGCGCTTGCCTTTTTCGATCAGCAGCTGGGTTCCGGCCCCGCCGCCCTTGCCAAACCGCAACATCGCCACGCGGCTGCCGTCGGCGGCAATTTTCAGGGTGGTGGTGCAGCCCTCGTAGCCGGTGGTCTCGGTCTCTTTATAGGTAATGTAGTAGCTGCCGCCCTTCTGCACGAACTGGCCGCGGGTCATCAGCTCCACAAACTCTTCCTTTTCTTCCTGCTCCACAGGCTCTTTCACATGCTGCTCAATGCGGCTCTTGATGCGGATGATATAATCTTCCTTCAGCGGTTTGCTCACGTTTTTCTGTCCTTATCAATATTTATCAATGGCGATCTGATCCACCGGGCCGCCCTTGTACTCGCCCAGGAACAGGTCTGCCGTCTGCACAAAGCTGTCCGGCACATCGCTCACGTAGAAGTGCGCCTGACCCTCGTGCTCCTGTGCAGCGCGCAGGCCGCGCTCGGAGAGCATCTGTTCCAGATGGTGGGCGGCGGTCTTGGCCGGATCCACCAGCGTCACGCTCTGGCCCATGAACTCGCCGATCATGGTCTTGAGCAGCGGGTAGTGGGTGCAGCCCAAAATCAGGGTGTCCACACCGGCCTCACGCACCTCGGTCAGATACTGAGCGATCACCAGCTTCGTCACCTGCTGTCGGCTCTCCTCGCTGTGGTCCACGTAACCGGCCTCCACCAGCGGCACGAACAGCGGGCAGGCCTGCGCGGTAATCTCTACCCCCGGCACCAGCTGACGCAGCAGCTTTTCGTAGCTGCGGGAGCGGATGGTGGCAGCGGTGCCGATCACGCCGATGCGGCGGTTGCGGGTAGCAAAGGCTGCTTCCCGGGCGGCAGCATCCACCACACCCAGATAGGGCACCGGCAGCTTTGCCGCTTCTGCAGCCGGGTAGGTACTGGACACGGTGCCGCAGGCCGCCATGATGCACTTTACATTTTTAGAAAGCAGGAATGCCACGTCCTGACGGGCATACTGCAGGATGGTCTCCGGGCTGCGGCTGCCATAGGGCACGCGGCCGGTATCGCCAAAATAGATGATCTCCTCGTGGGGCAGGCGCTTGCGCAGCTCCCGCACACCGGTCAGGCCGCCAAGGCCGCTGTCGAATACGCCGATCGGGCGGTTATCCATGCTGCTTTTCCTTCCTTTCCAGCGCCAGCGCGATCAGCCGGTCGATGAGCTGCGGCACCGGCAGGCCCTCGTGCTCCATCAGCTTGGGGTACATGCTGATGGACGTGAAGCCCGGGAAGGTGTTGATCTCGTTGATCAGCACCCGGCCAGTACCCTTTTCCACAAAGAAATCGCAGCGGGCAAGGCCCTCGCAGTTCAGGGCAGTGTAGGCCATGGCGGCGTAGGTCTTCACCTCGTCCAGCTTTGCTTCCGGCAGGTGAGCCGGAATGACGGTCTGGCTCACGCCGTTCTTGTACTTGTCGTCGTAGGTATAGAACTCGGCACCGGCAAGGATCTCGCCCGGACGGGTAGCCACGGCGGGGTCGGAGCCGATCACGGCGCACTCCACTTCCTGTCCGTCCACAAAGGCTTCAAACACCACCTTGCGGTCGTTTTCCAGTGCAAGGTCGATGGCCTTTTTCAGCTCGTCACGGCTGGACACCTTGGAGATGCCCACGCTGGAACCGGCGTTTGCGGGCTTGACGAACACGGGCCAGCCCAGCTTCTTTTCCACACCCTCGCACACGCCTTCCAGATCGGACTCGATCTCCCAGCGGTCGGCAGCCAGCCATCTGGTGTGGGGCACACCGTTGGCCTCGAACAGAGCATTGGCCACGGCTTTGTCCATGCACACCGCGCTTGCCAGCACGCCGCAGCCCACGTAGGGGATGCCGGCCAGCTCCAGCAGGCCCTGCACCGTGCCATCCTCGCCCCACAGGCCATGGAGCACCGGGATGACCACATCCACATGCACTTTTTCCACATGGCCTTCCGGGGTGAACAGGATCATGCCGTGGTCGGCGCGGTCCGGACTGATGACGCAGGCCATGTTGCCTGCCAGCTCTTCCCAGCTGCCATCGGCCATCTGGGCGGCCGTGGCCTCGGTGTACAGCCAGCGGCCCTCCTTGGTGATGCCCACAGTGAGCACCTCATATTTTTCACGGTCAATGTTGTTGACGAAGTTGCCCACAGAAACGCGGCTGACCTCGTGCTCGCTGGACATACCGCCGAACAGCAGCACAACGCACATTTTTTCAGACTGCATGATAACTCTCTCCTATTTATAAAGCCCAAGACCTGGGTGGGATATAACCGGTAAAAATGCCGTTCTGGCTTATTATACAATATCTATGCGCGCGATGCAAGCAGAATGCCAAAAAGCTGCCGGTGGGTAAAAGAGATATTTTTCAAAAAAACTTTCCAAAAATCGAAGATTTCCGCTTGACGGATGGAAAAGTGCGTGGTACAATGATATCACCTCTTTTGCGGGGTTATTAAGTGCGCCTGTTTTACAGGTACCACCCGCAACCCGAGGGAGGTTCAAAACAACCGTTATAATGGAGGTGTCAACAAATGACCGTTAAAATCACTCTGGCCTGCACCGAGTGCAAGCAGCGCAACTACAACACCACGAAGAACAAGAAGAACAACCCCGATCGTCTCGAGATGAAGAAGTATTGCCGTTTCTGCAAGAAGCACACCGTTCATCGCGAAACCAAGTAAGAAAGGCGGACGCATCATGGCAGACAAAACCGAGAACAAGCCGGGCTTTGTGGCCAGAGCAAAGGCCGCTGTGAAGAACTTCTTTGGCAAGTGTGCCAAGTTCTTCCGCGACACCAAGAGCGAGCTGAAGAAGGTGGTGTGGCCGTCCAAAGAGGACGTTAAGACCAACACCGTCGTCGTGCTCGTGACCGTCGCCATCGCAGCGGTCGTGATGATCCTGCTGGATGCCATCTTCGGCGGCATCCTGGGCCTGATCATCGGCGCCTGAGAATCATCTTGAAACGGAGGGCAGACCAAAATGGAAGAACAATCCAATGAGGCACTTTGGTATGTAGTGCATACCTATTCCGGCTATGAGAACAAGGTCGCGAACGACCTGCAGACCATGGTGGAGAACCGTCATCTGCAGGATCTGATCTGCGATATCAAGGTTCCCGTCGAGATGGTTCCCGAAATTGACAAGAATGGCAAGCAGAAGATGGTGGAGCACAAGCTCTTCCCCGGCTACGTTCTGGTCAAAATGGTGATGAACGACGATACTTGGTACGTGGTGCGCAATACGCGCGGCTGCACCGGCTTCGTCGGTCCCGCATCCAAGCCCGTTCCCCTCTCTGCTGAAGAAGTAGAGAAGATGGGCGTGGAAAAGGCTGCACCTTTGGCAGTCGACTTCAACGTCGGCGACACCGTGCAGATCACCGCCGGTCCTCTGGAAGGCTTTATGGGCCTTGTGGAGGAGATCGATACCGAGAACTTCAAAGTGAAGCTCAAGGTCAACATGTTCGGCCGCGAGACCCCCGCAGAGGTGGAGATCGGTCAGGTCGAGCTGCCGTAACCAACCGGCACAAATCGTTTACCAAGGTAAGACCGCAGTGCGGTTCTTATAGAGCGTGTGCACTGTGCACATGCTCGTGGGAGGCACGGAGACACCGTGCCGCAACTCACCACAGATTTTTGGAGGTGCATTTATTATGGCACAGAAAGTTACTGGCTACATTAAGCTGCAGATCGAGGCCGGCAAGGCAACTCCGGCTCCCCCTGTTGGCCCTGCTCTGGGTCAGAAGGGTGTCAACATCATGGCATTCACCAAGGAGTTCAACGAGCGTACCAAGAACCAGATGGGTTATGTGATCCCCGTCGTCATCACTGTGTATGCTGACCGCTCCTTCAGCTTCATCACCAAGACTCCTCCGGCAGCCGTTCTGATCAAGAAGGCAGCTGGCATCAACACCGCTTCCGGCAAGCCCAACAAGGAAAAGGTCGCTTCTCTGACCGCCGCTCAGGTGGAAGAGATCGCCAAGACCAAGATGCCCGACCTGAACGCTGCTTCTCTGGAAGCTGCATGCAGCATGGTTCGCGGCACCTGCCGTTCCATGGGTGTCACCGTCGAGGGCTGAGACATAAACAGTGGGAGGGCATAAAACTGCCCGCATGACCACACAGGAGGATATACAATGAAACATGGCAAGCACTATGTCGACGCTGCAAAGCTGGTCGATTCTACTAAGGCATATGATGTGAACGAGGCTCTGGAGCTGGCTTGCAAGACCGCTTCTGCCAAGTTCGACGAGACCGTTGAGCTGCACGTCCGTCTGGGCGTTGACGGCCGTCACGCTGACCAGCAGGTCCGCGGCGCTGTCGTTCTGCCCAACGGCACCGGCAAGACCGTCCGCGTCTGCGCAATCGCCAAGGGTCCCGCAGCTGCCGCTGCTGAGGCTGCTGGCGCTGATATCGTCGGTGATGACGAGCTGATCGCAAAGATCGCCGGCGGCTTCATGGATTTCGACGTTGTCGTGACCACTCCCGATATGATGGGCCGCGTTGGCCGTCTTGGTAAGGTCCTGGGCCCCCGCGGCCTGATGCCGAACCCCAAGGCCGGCACCGTTGCTCCCGACCTGGGCAAGGCTGTTTCCGAGGCCAAGGCTGGTAAGATCGAGTACCGTCTGGACAAGCAGAACATCATCCATGTGCCCGTGGGCAAGGCTTCTTTCGGTGCAGAGAAGCTGTACACCAACCTGGACACTGTGATGGAGGCTATTGCCAAGGCAAAGCCCGCTGCAGCAAAGGGTACCTACTTCAAGAGCGCTACCATCGCCACCACCATGGGCCCTGGCATCCGTCTGAACACCCTGAAGTACGGTGTCTGATTTGAAGTTCTGATCGTTTTTCTGCCGTTCGTATGGGCGGCAGAAAAATTTTGTCAGAAAATTTCAAAAAAGACTTGACAACTCCGCACGTTTGCGGTAAAATAATCATGCTGTTTTTGAGACAGCAGGTACTGGAGTCCAGTGTAAGGCTATGCCGCCTGCCGAGAAACGTGCGTAAAGTTGTTTTATGCTTCTTTCTCGACCAAGTGCGGGAAAGAGGCTTTTTTCATACTTGCTCCGGTTTTCGATACAAGTTTTTGAAACGAGGTGAAACCGAATGCCCAGTGCAAAGATTCTTTCTGAAAAGCAGGCTTATGTCGCTGATCTGAAGGCAAAGTTTGAGAGTGCGGTTTCCGGCTGCGTCGTCGCTTACGGCGGCATTAACGTCGAGAACGACACCAAGCTCCGTAAGGAGCTGCGTGAGGCAGGCGTCGATTACATGGTCGTGAAGAACACCATGCTGCGTCTGGCTGTCAAGGGTACCTCTCTGGAGGGCCTGGCTGAGCAGTTCAAGGGCGATACCGCTATCGCTTTTGCTCACGAAGCGGATCCCATGTCCGCTGCCCGCATCCTGTGCAAGTATCAGGATGGCGATAAGTCCAAGAAGTTCGTCGTGAAGGCTGGCTTCATGGAAGGCAAGGTCATGGACGCTGCCGAGACCAACGCAATCGCAAAGCTGCCCAACCGCGAAGGCATGCTGTCCATGTTCGCAGGCGCCCTCACCAGCACTCTGTCTGGTCTGGCCGTTGCAATGCAGGCTTATGCCGACAAGCAGGAGGAGCCTGCAGCCTGATTGCTGCATGACCGCTGCTTAAACAAAACAAGAAACTAACAAACAAAACCATTGATATTGGAGGGTTACTACTATGGCTTCTGAGAAGATTACTGCCATCATCGACTCCGTTAAGGAGCTGTCCGTTCTGGAGCTGAAGGAACTGATCGACGCTTACTGCGAAGAGTTCGGTGTTTCCGCTGTTGCTGCTGCTGCTCCCGCTGCTGCTGGCGCTGCTGCTGCCGCTGAGGAAGAGAAGACTGAGTTCGATGTCATCCTGGCTGAGGCTGGCGCTACCAAGATGCAGGTCATCAAGCTGGTGAAGGAGATCACCGGTCTGGGCCTGAAGGAAGCTAAGGCTATCGTCGATGGCGCTCCCAAGGCTGTCAAGGAGAAGGTCTCCAAGGCTGAGGCTGAGGACATCCAGAAGAAGCTGACCGAGGCTGGCGCTAAGGTCGAGGTCAAGTAATTGAACCTCTTCTGAGAGTCGTTCATTCTTGAACAATGAGGTGCCCGTACCGAAAGGTGCGGGCATCTTTTTGTTGTGCAAAATTATTAGCAGCCTCGCCCTCTCCGTCATTGCTGACGCAATGCCACCTCTCCCAAAGAGAGAGGCCTTGGCATGGCGGCAAAGTTTCCGGCTCAACTGCAAAGTGTGCGGGAGAGCTGCCGAACAAAGTGAGGCTAAGATGGCGAGCCCGTGATCCAAATGCAATTCGCCTTTTCTGCATTCAAAAACTATGCTATACTGTTCTCAACAGGAGGAACGGCAGAGCCTTTGTCCCCTCTGCCGCAAAAAGAGAGTTTATGGAACACCGCAACTGGAACAAAAACAACATCCGCACTTCCCTTTTGGGTTACGGCTGTATGCGTTTTCCCACCAAAGCCGACGGCACCATTGACGAAGAGCGCGCCGAAGCTTTGCTGAACACCGCTAAGGCCGCCGGTGTCAACTACTTCGATACCGCCTATCCCTATCACAACGGCCAGAGTGAGCCGTTTGTGGGCCGCGTGATCGCCAAATGGGACCGCAGCAGCTTTTATCTTGCCACCAAAATGCCGCTGTGGAAATGCAAAAGCCTGGACGATGCCAAGCGCATTTTTGAAGAGCAACTGCAGCGGCTGGGCGTGGACTACATCGACTTCTACCTGCTGCACTCCCTGCACAAGGCCCGGTACGAAAAGGCAAAAGCCATGGGCCTTGTGGACTGGCTGTGGCAGCAGAAGGCCGCAGGACGCATCCGGAACTTTGGGTTTTCCTGCCATGACAACTCTGCCGGATTTGAGTATATTCTGCGCGACCAACCGTGGGATTTCTGCCAGCTGCAATACAATTATCTGGACCGGGACGACCGTGCCGAGGAGATCAGCGGTGACCGGGGCTATCAGCTGACCGAAGAATGCGGCGTGCCGCTTATCATCATGGAGCCCATCAAGGGCGGCACTCTGGCATCCCTGCCTGCAGACGCCGCCGCACCGCTGCACGCCCTGCGTCCGGATGCCACCGATGCCTCCTGGGCGCTGCGCTGGGTGGGCAGCCACAAAAACGTGCATGTGATCCTCTCCGGCATGAGTGCTGAGGATCAGCTGACCGACAACCTTGCCACCTTTAACCATTTTGAACCGCTTTCCCCCGCCGAGAATGCCGCTGTGGAAAGCGTAGCCAACGAGCTGCACCGCCGCATCAAGATTGGCTGCACCGGCTGCCGGTACTGTATGCCCTGCCCCATGGGGGTGGACATCCCGGACAATTTCAGCATCTGGAACAAGCTGGGCATGTTCGGCCAGAAAGATGCCATCAAGGCCCAGTGGACCACCTGCTTCCCGGACAGCGAAAAGGCCCTGCACTGTGTGCGCTGTGGTAAGTGCGAAGCCGTCTGCCCGCAGAAGCTGCCCATCCGTGATTCTCTGGCACAACTGCAAAAGGAGCTGGACGCACTGTAACTCCTTCCGTCATCGCTGCGCGATGCCACCTCCCTCAAAGAGGGAGGCTTTAAGGCCCCATCTCTGAGGGGGCTGTCGCCGCAGGCGGCTGGGGGAGTTTCATAACAAAAAAGACCGTCACACGTTTTTCGTGCAACGGTCTTTTTTATGCAGTTCTTACCACAGCCGGATGACCTTGATCACACTTTCAGCCTTATCGCGGGCCAGCTCCAGATGGCGCTGCAGGGAATCTGCCGCACTGTCCCAGTTGTCGGCCAAAGCGGCATCCAGAATTTCCAGATGTTCGTCACAGGTCTGCTCCTGATTGATCATGCTCACCTTGCCGGTCATGATGCGGAAGCGGGTGTTCAGACCGGTGATGCGGTCATACGCCGAACGCAGGTACTTGTTGGGCAAAGTGCTCATGAGCAGTTCGTGGAACTCATCGTCCGACTCGCAGAAGTCGGTGATGCTGTCCGGGTGATGCATCAACTCGGCAAATGTCTCCAGCTGTTCCCGCGGGATGCCGCTGCCATAAGTACGCAGGGCGTAAGGCTCCACCAGCAGGCGCATCTCGAACATGCTGTGCACGTCCTCCTCGGTGATGCCGGAAACCATCAGGCCCTTCTTGGGCAGAATGGTGATCAGGCCTTCCTGCTCCAAGCGGCCAAGAGCATCCCGCATGGGGGTGCGGCTGATGTTGCCCATCTCGGCACAAAGCTTCTGCTCGTTCAAAAACTCGTTGGGCCGGTACTCGCAGTTCAGGATCTTGGTCTTAAGGTACTGGTATGCCTGCAGCTTCAGGCTCGTTTTGGTCTGCGACTCCATTTCTTTCATGTTCTGCACAACTCCTATTCCCTTTTCCCTTGCAAAGGAAAAGGTTCTTCTCCTATAATACTCTGGGGCGCATGCTTTCTAACTTCAAAGCATCTTGTATTCTTGCTGCAATCCAAGTAGTATTCCAGTTCTATTATTTCATAATAGGGCAATTATTACAATACTTTTTTGTGAACTTTAGCGCGTTTTATGTTTTATCTAATTTTTATGTCCCATTTTTGCCAAAATCAACAAGTTTTTTTGTGCTTGTAGCCAATGCCGCTTCTTTTGGCCCGGTTCTTTTGCATCCAATGCAAAAATATGCTACAATGTAAAAAATATTGAAAAGGGTGTGGATCTCTCTTATGGCACGAAGCGACGGCTACAATACCAAGACCCGTCAACTGATTTTAGATTATCTCATCAACAACCGGCAGCACGCGGTGAGTGCTTCCAACATTCTGGAGCATCTGGAAGAGCAGGGCGCAAGCCCCAACCCCACCACGGTGTACCGCTATCTGGACAAGCTGGCCGGGGAGCAGCGCATCATGAAATACGTTGCCGACAAGGGCGAAAAAGCCGTGTTCCAGTACGTGGACGAGGGCCGCCACTGCCGGGAGCATCTGCACCTCAAGTGCGTACAGTGCGGGCGCATCTATCATCTGGACTGCCACTTCATGGACGAGGTGCGCGCCCACCTGATGGCAGAGCATGGCTTTACCCTGCAGTGCGAGGGCAGCGTTCTGTATGGTTTGTGCCGCCACTGCGCCCAAAAAGAGGAACAGTCCGACTCTGATGGTCAAACCGCACAAAAATGCGCCTGCTGTGTTGACACGGACAAAAAGCCGTGATACAATGCATGCAAGAAAAAGCGTTGACCGGGAAAAGTAAGGTTTCAATGTCCTCTTTCAGAGAGTGCGGGTAGGTGGAAGCCGCGCAGAGAGCGAAACCCGAACGAACACCCGCAAGCTTCACCCTGAACCTGTTTGTGCAGCAGTAGGGGCCGACGTGCGCCGCTCGTTATCGCGGCAGTGCTTTCAACGGGGAGAGCGCACAAAAGTGACTGGCATGGTTTTATGCCGGTAATTTAGGTGGCACCACGGATACGGCAGCATATTCGTCCTAGCGATTGGGATGAATGAGCTGCCGTATTTTTTATTTAAAAAGAGGGGTAAGAAATATGTGTTGTGTTATGGGCTATACCGGGCACGATCTGAGTGCCGCCAAATTCAAGGAATACCTGCTGCGCACGGTCATGCGCGGCCCGGACGACCAACGTGTGGTGGAAGGGCCTTTTGGTCTGATGGGCTTTGGCCGCCTTGCCATCATGGGCCTGACGCCGGAAGGCATGCAGCCGTTCTACCGCGGTGCCGACTGTGTGGTGTGCAACGGCGAGCTGTACGGCTTCCGCTTTGAGAAAGAGATCCTCAAACGCCGCGGCTACAAGTTCCAGTCCGACTGCGACTGCGAGATCCTGCTGCCGCTGTACTATGAGTACGGTCTGGATATGTTCCGCCACATGGACTCCGAGTTCGCGCTTATCATGTACGATTCCCGCAAGGACCGGCTCATCGCCGCCCGCGACCCCATCGGCATCCGTCCGCTGTTCTACGGCTACTCCAAGTCCAGCCACCAGATCGCATTCGCCTCCGAGATGCAGAACCTCATTGGCTGGTGCGACGACATCCGGCCCTTCCCCATTGGCAGCTACTACTGCGATGGCCGCTTCGTCCGCTATGAGGACATTGCCGATGTGCCCGCCCCCATGCAGGACGACATGGACACCGTGCTGCGGAACATCCGCGAAAAGCTGATCGCAGGCGTAGAGAAGCGTCTGGACGCAGATGCCCCTGTGGGCTTCCTGCTCTCCGGCGGTCTGGATTCCTCGCTGGTGTGCTCCATTGCCGCCAAGAAGCTTGGCAAGCCCATCCGCACCTTTGCCATTGGCATGGACACCGATGCCATTGATCTGAAATATGCGCGCCAGACCGCAGAATATCTGGGCAGCGAGCACCACGAGATCATCATCAACCGGGATATGGTCATCAACAGTCTGGAAGAGGTCATCCGCCTGCTGGGCACCTGGGACATCACCACCATCCGCGCCAGCATGGGCATGTACCTGCTGTGCAAGGCCATCCACGAGCAAACCGATGTCCGCGTGCTGCTGACCGGTGAGATCTCCGATGAGCTGTTCGGCTACAAGTACACCGACTACGCCCCCACCGCCGATGCCTTCCAGCAGGAGAGCCAGAAGCGCATCCGTGAGCTGTACATGTACGATGTGCTGCGCGCCGACCGCTGCATCTCCTCCAACAGCATCGAGGCCCGCGTGCCCTTTGGTGATCTGGATTTTGTGCGTTACGTCATGGCCATTGACCCGGAAAAGAAGCTGAACAGCTACGGCAAGGGCAAGTATCTGCTGCGCAAGGCCTTTGAGGGCGATTGGCTGCCGCCGGAGATCCTGTGGCGCGAAAAGGCCGCCTTCTCGGATGCTGTAGGCCACAGCATGGTGGACGATATCAAAGAGTATGCCGAAAGCCTTTACACCGACGAGGAGTTCCAGCTGCGCCGGGCAAACTATTCGGCCCACTGCATGCCGTTCACCAAGGAAAGCCTGTTTTACCGTGAAATTTTTGAGAAGTACTACCACGACCAGAGCCGCACCATCGTGGGCTTCTGGATGCCCAACAAGGCATGGCCGAACTGCAACGTCAACGACCCCTCTGCCCGCGTGCTGGCAAACTACGGTGCTTCCGGCGTGTAACGCCAGACCATTTTGAATGTGCTCCGCTTTGCTTTGCGCATGAATAGCGGAAAGAATATTCTATAATTTGTAGATCGGGAAAATCTGCGGATTTTCCCGATCTACTTTTTCACGCGAGGGAACCCTCTCCGTCACCTGCGGTGACACCTCTCTCAAAGGGAGAGGCTCTGGCGAAACTGGAAACCTTGCCGCCATGCCAAGGGCTCTCCCTTTGGGAGAGCTGCCGAGCGGAGCGAGGCTGAGAGGGCTAGCTCTTCCCCCGCTGCGCCGCCGCTTCCATAGGAAGCAGGCGCGGCATCCGCTCCTTGCCGTCCAATCTCCATCTGTGAAAATGCAATGCCGGGCGGTCCGCAGACCGCCCGGCATTGCTCTATTAAAACTATTTTTCCGCTATTCATGCCCAAAGCGCACGCGGCGGGCATTCTAAATTGTTGTGTTACATCCTGATTTTTGCGCCGCCCGGGCAATGGACGCAAGCAGAGCCACCAGCCGCTTTTCGTCCATCTGGCCGCAGTAGCTGGTGAAGGTGTAGTAGCAGCCCTGCACGCAGAAGGAAAGCACGATCTTACGCACCACATCGGCATCAAACGAGGGGTCGCTCTCCGAGATGCATTTGCTCATTGCAGCTTCCACGCGGTTGATGAACAGTCCCTGACGGGAGCCGGAAAACAGAATGCCGATCTCGGTCTGATTCCGGGTAAACGCCCGGAACATTTCCCGGGTCAGCCACTCGGTGCGCTCGCTTACATCACGGGCGGTCAACTGCGGCAGGCTTTCCACCACCACCTCCACCATTTCGTCCTCCATGGCGTTGGCCAGCGCATAGATATCCTGATAATGCGCATAAAAGGTGGACTTATTGATGCAGGCCAGATCGCACAGTTCCTTGACCTTGATCTTTTCCAGCGGTTTCTGCGCCCGCAGCTCCATGAATGCCTGCTTGATGGCACGCTCCGTTTTTTCAATGCGAATATCCAGAAAACCCACCTCTTTTGCTTTTTCGTTGATTATCCAACCATTTTCCTGTTTTGCGGATAGACAAGGCCCTCAGCCTTTTTTATACTGGGTCTGTCCCCATCCGCATCACTCCTTGCGGTACAGGATGCCTTTTTCTTCCAGCTCTTTTTTGATGCGCTCAAAGCTCCCGGCATCCGGGCAGTGCAGGGTGTGCAGATGCACGCCGCCGGTCATGCGGCTCAAAAGTGCTTCCGGCGTGTCCTTGGCCTGCTGGATGAAGTTGTCCACATCGTAGCGGCTGGCAAGGTTCAGGTTGCCGCGCAGCTCGCCATACAGGTTGTTCTCCACGGCCACATCCACCACGATGCCGCCCTGATCCACCACGGTGTACAGCTCGGTGCGCATCTCGTCCTCGGTGCTGTGCACGCAGGCCAGAATGGCGGTATAGCCTTTTTCCGCTGGGTGCAGCTGATAGCCCCGGGGCGTTGCATCGATCTGCGCACCGCCTGCCCGCAGCAGAGCCACATCCCCCACCACGATCTGGCGCGAGACCCCCAGCAAAGCCGCCAGTGCGCTGGCACTGACCGGTGCTTCGGCCCCGCTGAGCCGTTTCAGAATGGATTCTCTGCGCTGCGCTGCATTCATGGTTTTCAAAGCTTCCTTTCCGCTTTACGGTATTATGCTCTTATTGTAGCAAAAGACGGCGGATCATGCAAGAATGCGTTTACTTTTCCAGCTGCAGGATGGTAGCATAATTGGAGGGCAGCTGCACTTTCATGCGGCCCCACTCCATGCTGGTCAAAACGGGCTGTGCGCCCACCGTGTCGGCCAACAGGTCCTTTGCAGAGGATGCCTCCACCGGCAGCTGAAATTCCAGCTGTGCGGGACTGTCGCCGTTGTTCAGCACCACGACGCAGGCCTTTCCATCCAGCACCCGGGCAAAGGCATAGCACTGGGTGGTGAGCTGCAGCTCTTTCACCTCGCCGTCGGTCAGCTCCGGCAGCTCCGCCTTCAGTCTGCCCAGTGCGGCATACACGCTGGTGACAGGGTTGGTGGTCTCAGCGTCCCTGAAGTCGGAAAGTTCCAGGCAGGGGCGCAGCGGCCAATCGCTTCCCCACTCTTTTTTGCCTTCAATGCCAAATTCTGAGCCATAATAGATGGACGGAATGCCCCAAAGCGTATATACTAGAATTGCAATGTGGCGGATGTGCTCCCGGTTGCGCAGCTTGTTGGGCAGGCGCTCCACATCGTGGTTGTCCGAGAACAGATACAGCCGGGTATCGTGGCACAGGCCCTGCAGACGGCGCATGGTGTGGGCGATCTCGAAATAGTTGTGGTCGTTGTGGCCGCTCCACAGGCCCTTGTGCAGCTCGTAGTTGGTCACCGAGTGCAGCATCTCCGGGTTTGCCCAGCGGCTGTAATCGCCGTGGATCACCTCGCCCATGAGCCAGAACTCTGGCTTTACCTCGTTGGCAAGGCGGCGCAGACCGCGCATAAAGTCAAAGTCCAGCACATCGGCTGCGTCCAGACGGATGCCGTCAATGTCAAATTCATCCACCCAGAAGCGGATGGTATCGTAGTGGTAGTTCTGCACCTCCGGGTTGCGCTGGTTCAGCTTGACCAGCAGATTGAAGCCGCCCCAGTTTCCGTAGGAAAAGCCGTCGTTGTACTCGTTGTTGCCCCAGAAATTCACATCGCAGAACCAGTCCTTATAGCGGGCGTTCTCGCGGTTTGCCTTCAGGTCCTGAAACGCAAAGAAATCGCGGCCCACATGGTTGAACACGCCGTCCACGATCACCTTCTGGCCCCGGGCATGGCACCGGGCCACAAAGTCCTTGAACTCTGCGTTCGTGCCAAGGCGGCGGTCTACCAGCCGGTAATCGATGGTGTCGTAGCCATGGGAACCGCTCTCGAACAGCGGGCCGATATAAATGGCCGTGCAGCCGATGTCCGCTGCGTGCTCAGCCCATGCGTTCAGTTTATTAAACGCGCCGGGCACCGCCTGCCCATCGTTCTCATGTGCGCAGCCGCACAGCCCCAGAGGATAGATGTGATAAAATACCGCGTTGTCATACCAAGCCATTGTTCATACCGCTCCCATACAAAAAAATCAGCCTCCGCCCACTGCGGCGGCAGGAATAGTATAGCACAGAATCTGTAAAACATGTTAATTTTTGCTGATTTTTGTCAAGAATCTACAAGAATATCAGCCACTGTGCCCCATTTCGTCTTATTCTTATTGGATATATTGCCCAAACACCTGTGTCACATGCAGTGCCGCCGGGCGCTGCCTATCATAGAATGTAAGGAGATCTTTGCATGAATTACCCCGCCATTCCCCGTGAATTCTTCAATGGAGACTGCTTTGATGCCTACCGCATCCTTGGTGCGCATCCCTGCTCTGACAACGGCACCGAAGGGTGGCGCTTTGCGGTGTGGGCCCCCGGTGCCACGGCAGTGGAAGTCTGCGGCGGCTTCGACGGCTGGGAGGCAGGCGTGCCCATGGAAAAAGCCGATACCGGCGTGTGGAGCGCATTCGTCCCCGGCCTTGCAGAGGGCGACCTTTATAAATACCGGGTGCATGGTGCCGACGGCAGTGTGGTGATGCGCAGCGACCCCTACGCATTTTCCACCGAGCTGCGGCCGGGCACGGCCAGCCGTCTGGCAAAGCTGGACTTCCACTTTGACGACAGCGCATGGATGGAGCGCCGCGACAAATGCCGAAACCGCCCGCTGAACATCTACGAGATGCATGTTGGCAGCTGGCGGCACAAGCCCGGCAGCAAGCAGGAGGACGGCTCAGACGGCTGGTACAACTATGAGGAGCTGGCCAAGGAGCTGATCCCATGGCTGCTGGACCATCACTTTACCCATGTGGAGCTGCTGCCGCTGGCAGAGCATCCCTTTGACGGCAGCTGGGGCTACCAGACCACTGGCTATTTTTCCGTCACCAGCCGCTACGGCACCCCCGCCCAGTTTGCCGGCTTCGTCAACGCCTGCCACCGCATGGGCATTGGCGTCATCATGGACTTTGTGCCGGTACACTTTGCCGCCAACGCCGACGCTCTGGCAAAGTTTGACGGCACCTACCTCTACGAGTACGACAGCGATGTGGGCCACAGCGAGTGGGGCACCTGCAACTTCAACTACTACCGCCGCGAGGTGTGCAGCTTTTTGAACAGCGCTGCCGCCCTGTGGATGGACGTATACCACTGCGACGGTATCCGTATGGATGCCATCTCCCGCGCGCTGTACTGGCAGGGCGACCCGAACCGCGGCGTGAACGAGGGTGCTGTGAACTTTCTGCGCAGCCTGAACCACGGCCTGAACGAGCGCTGGCCCACCGGCATCTACACCGCCGAGGACTCCACCAACTTCCTCAAGGTGACAGCTCCCACCCGCTACGACGGCGTGGGCTTCGACTACAAGTGGGATATGGGCTGGATGCACGACACACTGGACTATTTTGCCACCCCCTTCGGTGAGCGGCCAAATGCCTACGGCAAGATCGTTTTCAGCATGCACTACTTCTACAACGAGCTGTATCTGCTGGCCTTGAGCCACGACGAGGTGGTGCACGGCAAAAAGACCATCATCGATAAGCTGTGGGGCACCTATGCGGAAAAATGCGCCCAGCTGCGCACCCTCTATTTTTATATGTACATGCACCCGGGCAAGAAGCTGAACTTCATGGGCAACGAAATGGGACACTTCCGGGAGTGGGACGAAAAACGGGAGCTGGACTGGGACCTGCTGAAATACCCCTTCCACGATGCGTTCCAGAAGTACTTTGCCCACCTGTGCCGGGTGTATTCCACTGAGCCTGCACTCTACGATGGCGAGTACAACCCCGACTGCTTTGAGTGGGTGGCCTGCGAGAGCCGCAGCGAGGGCGTGTACGCATGGCTGCGCAAGGGCCGGGGCGAAAACCTGCTGTGCATCATGAACACGCAGGACCACGCCCACAAAAAGTTCCCGCTGTATCTGCGCTTTCCCTGCAGTGCCGAGGAGGTGCTGAACACCGAATCCCCCGAGTGGGGCGGTGCACTGAAGGGCCGCCGCAAGACAAAGCTTCACACCACCGATGGCGGTGTGTTTGGTCGGGACTATACCCTTACAGTAGACCTGCCTGCCATGGGCAGCTGCCTGCTGCGCCTTGCGCCGGAGTCCCCGAACCCCGATGCGGCCCGCATCAGCGCCAACAAAGCCCTGAACGCAAAGCGCCGCGCTGCCCGCAGCACAAAGGCCGCAGCCAATTCCAATAAGTAATATTCGTTTCAAAATGTCCCGTCTGCGTTCAAAGCGGCGGGACATTTTGCTGTTTTCCGTGCACAGCGGCTGGACAGTGCAGATTTTGCTTGCTATACTGTAGCTGTGATATTCTGCAGCTGAGAGGTTTTTGGGATGAGTGGAATCGTTTCCCGTCTGTCTGTCCTTGGCAAGGTCTGGCTGGGCCTTGCTGCCGGGGCACTGGCGCTTATTGTATTCGGCCTTGCCGCACCGGGCAGCAGCCTGTTTTTTCCGCTGGTGAGCCTGTGGTGCAATGCAGCACTGTTTGCACTGGCGCTGCTGGTGCTGCGCCGGGCCGGTATGGAGCTGGACCTGTTCCACAAGGCGGTGCTGGTGGGCCTGTGGGCAGCGGCCGTGCTTTACTTTTACTGGACCCTCGGCAGCCGCACCTTCCTCTACCACTGGGACTACGTAAACTACATTCTAAAGCAGTATCATGCCGAAGCCGCCTTTGCCCAGAGCACAGGCGCAGGCTTCCGGTTTCTCCTCGATTCCATCACCGAGGACTATACGAATTTCATCACCCTGTTCACCGAGTTCCCGTTCTGCCTGAGCGGCAAGACCGGCGACGACTACGCATTCTGTCAGGTATTCAGCGTACTGCCCAGCCTGCTGGTGCTGCTGGCGGGCCTGACGGTCAAGGTGGGCCGGATGCTACGGGTAAAGAACCGGTTCTGGTATTTCCTCATCGGCTTTTCGTGGTGCGCTACCTTCCCGTTCGTGCGCATGTCGGCGGTGCTGGGCCAGCCGGACTGGTTCGGGCTGATTTTTGCCTTCATGCTTATGCTGCTCACACTGGACTACCGCTTTGACGGCATCGACCTGCCCCGCTATCTGCTCATCTTCGCCGCCACGGCGGGCATCATCCTCACCCGGCGCTGGTACTTATATTTTGTGGTGGGCTACTGCTTTGCCTACGTGCTGATGCTGGCAGTTTCCAGCATCCGGCTGGCAAAAGATGGCCAACCCAGCCGCGCTGTGCACCGCATGGTACGGCTGGTGGTGTTCGGCCTGTGTGCGGCCGGGGCCATGGTGCTGCTGCTTCTGCCCATGGTGCGCAAAATTTTAAGCTTTGACTACGCCGGGCGCTACTCTTACTACAACTTCGGCGGCATCACGCTGGAGCTGGCCGCACAGACACTGCGCATCGGTTTGCTGAACTTCATCCTCATCGGAATGGGGCTGTGGTTTGCCGCAAAACGCCGTCTGCCTGCCCTGCCCTGCCTTGCAGGGGCAGAGCTGCTGGTGAGCCTTGTGCTGTTTACCCGGGTACAGAACACCGGCTCCCACCAGATGCTGCTGTTCGTGCCGGGGTGGCTGCTGCTGTTCCTCGTTGGTTCCGCCGCACTGGCCGACGGCCTGAAAAAGCACACCGCCGTCAAGCTCTGCTACTGGGGCTTTACCATGGTGTTTGCGGTGTCCGTGCGCTGCTCGCCGCTGACCACCGTTGCTCTGCCGGGCTTTGTGGTGGATCATTTTCCCCTCAAGGCCGTGTCGGAATTCGTCCGGCTGGACAAGCTCACCTACGACCGCACCGACGCCGCCCAGATCCAGCGCGTGGACGACTGGATCGATGCCCACTGCGATGCGGAAAAGGGCGAGTTCGCCTACATGATCCCCCACGATATGCTGTACAACTCGGACATATTCCAGTACGCCGCCCTGCCGGACATCCAGCTGCAGGACAAGCTGGCCGCCGGCATCTCCATCCCGGGCACCCACGAGTTCCCGGTGCGGTTCTTCGAGGCAAAGTATGTGCTCACCGCAGAGCCGCTCCCCCAGACCTTTGTCAGCGGCGGTGAGCTTTCCGGCCGGTGGAATGCCCTCTTCTGCGCCGCGCGGGATGAGCACTTTACGCAGGCCGCCAGCTTTGACATGGGCAACGGCACTGTGTTCACCGTGTGGGAGCGCACCGAGCCTGCCGACCGGGCTGAGGTGGAATATTATCTGGATGCCTTCGCGCAGGAGGATGCCCTCTACCCCGAAATGTTCTCGCAGGTGGCGGAAGCCTGGCTTGCCGGGCATGGACTTTAAATTGCAAACGCTTTGGATATAAAAGGAGTATTTCCCATGGAACAGAATGCAAACGCCCTGCCCAAGGTCACGCTGGGCCAATACAAGGGGCTGGAATTCACCCGCCGGGTGCGCCCGGTATCGGAAAAGGCCGTGGAGCTGGAGGCGGCGAACCTCACCCGCACCCGCGCCCCCTTTGCACCGGTGGAAAAGTCCGCCGCGCGCGGGATGCGCGTCACGCTGGATTTTGAGGGCTTCATGGACGGCGCGCCCATCCCGGAAAGCAAAATGGAAAATGTGACCGTGGTGCTGGGCACCGGTCAGCTGATGCCCGCCGCCGAGGATGCCGTGTACGGCCACAAAGCAGGCGAGAGCTTCCGATTCGATTTTACCTATCCCGCCGAGTTCCGGGTGCCGGAGCTTTCCGGCAAGACGGCGCAATTCGCCATCACCCTGCACACCGTGGAGCAAAAGCAGCCTGTACCGCTGGACGATGCCTTTGCCAAGACACTGGGCTTTGATACGGTGGATGCCCTGAAGGAGAGCATCCGCGAGAAGAAGCGCCGCTCCCACGAGGCCAACGCCGACCGAATTGCCGGAGCCGCCCTGCTGGGCATGGCCGGTGCCAACCTGACGGCGGAGCTGGATAACGCCATTCTGGACCAGAATGCCGACCATGACATGAGCGCCCTGCGCGAACGGTTGCGCCGCAGCAAGATGACCATGGAGCTGTACTGCAAGGCAGGCCAGACCACACCGGACGAGGTGCGCGCCGCCTTCCGCCGGGATGCCGAGCGCAAGATGCGCAGCATCCTTGCGGTGCAGGCCATAGCCAAGGCCGAACAGATCACCGTGTCCAACGCAGAGGTGGATGCCGAGTACGTCCGCCTTTCCAAGCTGCACGATACCCCGGAAGCCGAGATCCGCAATGTGCTCAGCCGGGACGCTGTGGCCTCTGCCGTGATCACTCAGAAGGTGCAGCGTTTCCTGATCGACCACGCAAACATCACTTCGGTTGTGGAAAAGGAGTAAACTATGGGCTTTTTTACACGCACCGCGATGGATATGCTGATGAAAACTACCCATCCCGAGATCAACCGCCGCCAGTGCTGGAACCTGCATCCCCATCGCAAGCCCTGCACCGAGTGCAAGGATATCTGCCCCTATGGCGAACAGATCTTTACCCGCCCGAACCTTGTGAAGGACTGGGACCCCTGTACCGAGTGCGGCCTGTGCGTTTCTGCCTGCCGCAGCGGCTGCATCATCCCTTCGCCGGAGCAGGTGCAGCGGGACACCTCTGCCGCCGATACCGACAATGACACCATCTGGATCGGCTGCGAAAAGTCCACCCGCAAAAATTCCATGGTGCGCACCTGCATCTCTGCCCTCACATGGGAGACACTGGCCTACCTTGCCCTGAACAAAAAGATCGTGCTAGACCTGACCCCCTGCGGTGAATGTGAGAACGACCTGTGCGCCGCCCAGCTGCGCAAGGAGCTGACAAGGCTTGTGGATTTCTTTGGCCAGCCCATGTTCGAGGCACGGTTCACTCTGGCCTACGAGCCGGACGAAGCGCTCTACCACGTAAAGGAACTAAGCCGCCGCGAAATGTTTGAGCAGGTGAGCCACGGCTCCAAAAGTGGCACCAAAAAGCTGCTGCAGATGCTGCCCGGCCTGCACAGCGAGGACGACGGCGGTGTGGATTTCCGCCTTTTGCTGCACCAGCGCACAAAGCAGCTGAAGGCATCCATGGAAACGCCGCTGAAGTACGGCTACTACCTGCCCAACTTTACCGATAAATGCTTTGGCTGCGGCAAGTGCGAAAAGGCCTGCCGCGCCGGTGCGCTGAAGCTGGAGGACCTGCCCGACGGCCAGACCCGCATCGTCATCACGCCGTGGAAGTGCAGCGAGTGCGAGGTGTGCGTGGCCTCCTGCTCCAACCATGGCATCGACGGCATGAAGCTGCGCCAGCTCACCACCCTTGGCCCGGTAAGTGTACACAAATGCACCAAGACCCTGTGCAAGGAATGCGGCAAGCCCATTGCGCCGGGCAGTGTGGATGGTGTGTGCACCGTGTGCCGCATCAAGGCCCGCACCAAAAAGCGGCAGGAAGAAGCCGCTGCCAAGGCAAAGCAGCTGCGTGAGGAGCGGGAAGCCAAAAAGGCTGCAGAGGAAGCCGCCAAGGCAGCAGCCGAAGCCGGTGCCGCCCCCGCAGAAACCGCTGCGGCCGCTGCCGTGCCTGCTGCGGCCGGTTCCGTGATCACAGCACTGACCCCGGAAAAAGCAGTCCCCGCCGCGCTGGACGAAACCCCTGCTGCCGCACCGGAAAACACCGCAGAAAAGGATGTGCCCGACACACCGAAAAACGATTGACGGCGCACAGATTCAATGCTATACTGACCATAAGACCACGCACCGTGGCCACCGACTGTTACAAAGGGGTAACGGAGCTATTTCCGTTACCCCTTTCTTATCCCAAAGCACGAAGCAAGCTTTTGCCAAGATCTTACGAAAGAAGGATTTTACTATGGCTCATTCCATCTCCCGCCGCCAGTTCCTGCAAGGCAGCGGCGCAGCCGCCCTTTCTGTAGCAGCGGCTGGTCTGCTGAGCAGCTGCGGCGGCTCTTCCGCTTCCAATGGCGGCAGCACCGGCGCTGCCGGCAGCAGCTCCACCTACACCGTGCTGTATTCCCGTCAGCCCGCCACCCTGAACTATCTGGTCTGCTCAGCTGATCCGGACCTTTACCACGGCACTCAGTGCATCGACACGCTGGTGGAGTACGACAACCGCGGCAAGATCCGGGAGGGCCTTGCCACTGCTTGGGAGTGGGATGCCGACAGCCTGACATGGACGTTCCACCTGCGGGATGAGAACTGGGTGGACTGCAACGGCGAGGTGCTTGGCCCTGTGACCGCGCAGGACTTTGTGGATGCGCTGGCCTATGTGCTGAACCCGGACTACGCTTCCTCCACTGCAAGCCTTGTCACCCCTTATGTGGCCGGTGCGGACGAC
Organism: Faecalibacterium taiwanense; assembly: GCF_036632915.2. Lineage (NCBI taxonomy): Bacteria > Bacillati > Bacillota > Clostridia > Eubacteriales > Oscillospiraceae > Faecalibacterium > Faecalibacterium taiwanense. Next base: position 2,250,144 of record NZ_CP155552.1, read on the forward strand.
TACTATAACTACTGCGTTTACCGCAACAACGCCAATAACGGCACCGTGGCCGAGGACGGCACTACCTACGTCATTGATGCCAACGGCACCGTGACCGCCGCTGCCGCCGACGGCACCACCACCGAATACCCGGCTGTGGATTTTTCCACCGTGGGCGTGAAGGCTGTGGACGACCACACCCTGACCTACACGTTGAACTTCGACTTTCCCGGCTTCCTCAGCCTGTTGAGCTACGCTCCCTACGAGCCTGCCTACGGCCCGCTGCTGGAGGAGTTTGCCGACCAGTTCTGCACCAGCGCCGAGACCGCCTGCAGCTGCGGCGCGTTCTATCTGGCCGAGTACACTCCGCTGGAAAACTGGGTGATGAAGAAGAACCCCGAAAACTACGATGCCGACAGCGTTTACATCGACACGGTGCGCTACATCTACAATCAGGAAGAGCTGATCAGCGGCCCGGAGATGGTCAAGCGCGGCGAGATCGATCAGGCTACCATCAGCTCCGACATTCTGGACAGCTGGCTGGCCGACGACACCACCAAGGACATGGTTTCCATGGAGCGCCCGGAAACCGGCAAGAGCTACTTCTACATCTTCAATTTCCTGCCCTACCGCCACGAGTTCTCAAACTGGACCGTGACCGGCGTGGATGCCCAGTACGAGCCGGACAATTGGGCCAAGGCCATCAACTCCACCAACTTCCGCAGGGCTTTCCTGTATGCCATCAATCCGTCTGTGACGCTGGCCGTCACCGCGCCGGAAGGCTACGATAACTACAAGCTGCACACCATCACCCCGCCGTCCTTCTGTGCCAACAGCAAAGGCGTGGATTATACTGAGTGCGGCGGCCTTGCAAACCTCTCCGACTTCTTTGACGAAGCCAAGGCCAAAGAGTACCGTGATGCCGCCGTGGAAGAGCTGACCGCCGCCGGTGTCACCTTCCCTATCAAGATCCAGTATCCGTACAACCCCGCTGTGGTGGACTGGGACAAGCAGTGTCAGGTGTTCAAGCAGCAGGTGGAAGCCGTGCTGAACGACGGCTTCGACTTCATCAGCATCATCATCACGCAGGGTCCGTCCGACAACTTCCTGAATGCGGTGCGCCGGGTGGGTGCCTACCAGCTGATGTCCTACTACTGGGGTGCCGATTACTCCGACCCCGAGACCGAGGTGTACCCCTTCTATCAGGAAGCCGGCGACCGCGGCACCTGCTACAGCTTCCTGCGCACCGGCGTGGAGGACGGCATCGTGACCGGCGAGACCGCCGACCTCGTGATGCAGTACATGTCCATGGTGGAGAACGCCAAGACCATCACCGAGGATCTGGATGCCCGGTACGAAGCTTTTGCAGATGCAGAAGCTTTTCTGATCGAGAACGCACTGGTCATCCCGCTGGGGATGCCGGTGCCGCCCTACATTGCCACCCGCCTGAACCTGTGGGAGGGCCAGTACGCGCCCACAGGCCTTTCCACCAACCGTCTGAAGGGCGTGCACATCCTCGACCATTACGTTTCCATGGAGGAGTACAACCAGAACCGCGACGCCCGGTAAAAACTGAATCGGAAACTCCCCCAGTCTGCTGCGCAGACAGCCCCCTCTGGGATGGGGCCTCTGGCGAAACCGGAAACTTTCCCGTCATGCCAAGGGCTCCCTCCCCGAGGGAGCTGGCTTTGCGCAGCAAAGGCTGAGGGAGTTTTTGTTTGCTCCCCATTTTTCCCGCAAAAACTCACAAATCACTTTCCAAACGTAAGATTTTGCGTTATTCTATACTTATCTGTATTTATAAAGAAAAGAGAGGTGCACAGCTATGGTGCAATATCTCGCAAAACGCATCGGGCGCTCCATTCTGACCCTGTTCGTCATTGTGACGCTGGTGTTCTGCCTGCTGCGGCTCATGCCGGTGGAAGGCTACTTTGCAAACTACGAAAAAATGACCGAGGCACAGATCCAGGCCGGGCTGCAGTCCATGGGCCTGCTGGACCCGCTGCCGGTGCAGATCGGCCATTTCTGGCGGGATGCGCTGCACGGTGATCTGGGCGTGAGCCACATTTACAAGCTCAACGCTCCCGTGACCAAGATCCTTGCCCAGAAGCTGCCCATTTCCATCGAAATGGGTGTGCTGGCCATGCTGCTGAGCCTTGTGCTGGGCATCCCGCTGGGCCTTGTCATGGGCCGTTATAAGGGTCGCTGGCCGGATAAGCTGGGCACGGCATTCATCGTGCTCATTCAGGCGGTGCCTGCGGCAGTGTACTTTTTGTATATCCAGATGTACGGCACCACCGCCATGGGCGTGGGCCTGCTGTTCGATGCCGCCAACTGGCGCTATTGGGTGCTGCCGGTGTGCAGCATGAGCCTTGCAAACCTTGCGTTCTACGCCATGTGGCTGCGCCGCTATATGGTGGACGAGAGCAACAAGGACTACGTCAAGCTGGCCCGCGCCAAGGGCGTGAGCGAGAACAATATCGCCCTGCACCACGTATTCCGCAACGCCATGGTGCCGCTGGTGCAGTACATTCCCTCCGCATTCCTGAACACCGTCGTCGGCTCCATCTACATCGAAAGCCTGTACAGCATCCCGGGCATGGGCGGTCTGCTGGTCACCTGTGTGCAGCGCCACGACAATACCATGGTGCAGGGCATCGTGCTGCTGTACGCCTGCGTGGGCATCATCGGCCTGATTTTGGGCGATGTGCTCATGGTACTCATTGATCCCCGCATCAACTTTGGCAAGAAAGAAGGTGGACGCTGATGCTCTCTTTTCTGAAACGCGAAAAATCGAAGCAGCTGGAGGACCAGCTGAATGCTGCTCAGGCACAGCGCCGCACCGGCTGGGAAAATCTGCCGGAGGATGAGCTGTTCACCCCCGCCGGGTTCAGTGAGGAACAGGCCGAAGCCACCGCCAGCTCCAACTACAGCTACTGGGGCAGCACCTTCCGTGCCTTTTTCAAGAACAAGTTCGCCGTGGCCCTGCTGATCGCGCTGGTGGTCGTGGTTGCCTTTGCCTTCATCCAGCCCCACCTGCCCGGTCAGGCAGACCCGAACCTGTGCGCCGTGGACCCTGTGACCGGCATCCAGTACCGCAACATCGCCCCTGGGCAGGACGGCTTTATCTGGGGTTCCAACTCCATCGGTCAGGACCTGTGGGCACGCATCTGGGCCGGTGCACGCACCAGTCTGACTATCGCCTTCTTCGTGGCCCTCATCGAAGCTGTGGTGGGCATTACCGCCGGTGTGCTGTGGGGCTATGTGCGCGGGCTGGACTTTGTGTTCACCGAGCTGTACAACATCTTCGATAACATTCCCACCGCCATCGTGCTGATCCTCATTTCCTATGTAGCCACCCCCAGCATCTGGACCATGGTCCTTGGCATGGCCATCAAGGGCTGGATCGAAATGGCACGCTTCATCCGCAACCAGATCCTCATTATCCGCGACCGGGATTATAATGTGGCTTCCCGCTGCATCGGCACGCCCACCATCCGCATCGTGCTGCGCAACCTGCTGCCCTACCTCGTCTCGGTCATCATGCTGCGCATGGCCCTCACCATCCCGGAAGCCATTGGCAACGAGGTGTTCATCACCTACATCGGTCTGGGCCTGTCCGTGGAGACCCCCTCGCTGGGCAACCTGGTCAACGATGGCCGCAAGGTGATGATGCAGGCCGGGCTGCGCTACCAGCTGCTGTACCCCACCCTCATCCTGAGCTTTGTTACCATTGCGTTCTATCTGATCGGCAACGCCTTCTCGGATGCTGCCGATCCGAAGAACCATCTGCAGTAAGGAGGGGATATCATGGAACACAACCAGCTCATTCTCTCCGCAAAAGATGTCAACATCCAGTTCAACCTGCGTGGAAAAGTGCTGCACGCCATCCGTGGCATCGATCTTGACCTCTATCAGGGAGAGGTGCTTGCCATCGTAGGCGAGAGCGGCTCCGGCAAGAGCGTTTTTACCAAGAGCTTCATGGGCCTGCTGGATGCCAACGGCTCCATTACCAGCGGCACCATTGATTACTACGGCATGGCGGACGGCAAGCCGCTGCGCCTTTCTGACCTCAGAACCGAAAAGGACTGGCTGCGGGTACGCGGCCGCGAGATCGCCATGGTCATGCAGGACCCCATGACCAGCCTGAACCCGCTGAAGACCATCGGGGCACAGATCATGGAAGCCGTTGCCCTGCATCAGGGCTTAAAGGGCGCTGCCGCCAAGGAAAAAACGCTGGAATACCTGCGGGATGTGGGCATCTCTGACCCGGAAAAGCGCTTTAAGCAGTACCCGCACGAGTTTTCCGGCGGCATGCGCCAGCGTGTGGTCATTGCCATTGCGGTGGCCTGCAGCCCCAAGATCCTGATCTGCGACGAGCCTACCACCGCACTGGACGTGACCATTCAAGCCCAGATTTTGCAGCTTTTGAAGGAGATGCGGTTCAAGTACGATCTGACCATCGTCATGATCACCCACGATCTGGGCGTTGTGGCAAACATTGCAGACCGCGTGGCTGTGATGTACGCAGGCGACATTGTGGAGATCGGCACTGCTGACGAAATTTATTACGATCCCCGCCACCCCTACACATGGGCACTGCTTTCCAGTATGCCGCAGATGGGCGTGAAGGGCGAGGACCTGTTCAACATCGTGGGCACACCGCCAAACCTGTTTGCGGAAATTCGCGGCGATGCTTTTGCACCCCGCAACCCGCAGGCACTGAAGATCGATTTTGTCAAGCGCCCGCCTTACTTTGAGGTAACGCCCACCCACAAGGCCAAAACATGGCTGCTGGACCCCCGGGCACCCAAGATCGAGCCGCCTGCTGCGGTAAAAATGCTGCGAGAGGAGGGGCTGTAAGATGGAAAATGAACGCGAAGTTCTTTTGGAAGTGAACCACCTGAACGTAACCTACGGCTCCGGCAAAAAAGCATATGAAGCTGTGCAGGATGCCAACTTTAAAATTTATAAGGGCGAGACCTTCGGCCTTGTAGGCGAAAGCGGCAGCGGCAAAACTACCATTGGCCGGGCCATCCTGCGCATCCTGCCAACTTCCGGCGGCGAGATCCTTTATAAAGGCCAGAAGATCAACGGCAGAATTTCCCGCCATCTGGACAGGCAGATCATCAAAGAGATCCAGATGATCTTTCAGGACCCGCAGTCCTCGCTGAACGAGCGCGCCAAGGTGAGCTATATCGTGGGCGAAGGCCTGCAGAACGTCCGGCCTGATCTTTCCACCGCCCAGCAGGAGGAAAAGGTGCGTCAGGCTCTGCTGGACGTGGGTCTGCTGCCGGAATTTGCCTCCCGCTTCCCGCACGAATTTTCCGGCGGACAGCGCCAGCGCATCGGCATTGCCCGGGCCCTGATCGTGGAGCCGGAGTTCATCGTTGCCGATGAGCCCATCAGTGCACTGGATATGTCCATCCGTGCACAGGTGCTGAACCTGCTGCGCCGCCTGCAGAAGGAACGCGGCATCACCTACCTGTTCATCGCCCACGATCTTTCCGTGATGCGCTACATCTCCGACCGCATCGCCGTCATCCACAAGGGCCGCATCGTGGAGCTGGCCGGGGCCGAAGAGTTGACAGCCCACGCCATCCACCCCTATACCCGCAGCCTGCTTTCCTCCATTCCCATGCCGGACCCCCGCCGGGAGCGGCAGAAAAAGCTGCTGGTGTACGACCCCGCCATGCACGACTACTCCAGAGAGGCCCCCCAGTGGCGCGAACTGCGGCCTGAGCATTTTGTACTGTGCAGCGCTGCCGAAGCCGAGCAGTGGCTGCTGCGCTGACCCCCGACATTTCGGGCTGAATCGTTGTTTTACGGCTCTTTTACGCAACATTCAAAGTTTATTTCTTGACATTCTCCGGCAGCTCCACTACAATAGAATCTACATCATTGATTCTGATTTTTGAGTTATTAGCGTGTTCTGACCGGCGGCTTTCATCTTCTTTGCAAAGCTGTCGGCTTTTAGCAATGAAAAGAAGAAGAAAGAAAAGAGGACTTTATTCTATGACTACTGAACAGCATGAACCGCTCTATGCGTCCACTGCGAAGCCCTGGCTGAAGTACTATGACCAGAAATACATCGACATGCCTCTTCCTAAGTGCAGCGCCTTTGAGTATCTCTGCCATCAGAACAAGAACCATCTGAGCGAGACCGCCCTGGAGTATTATGGCCGCAAATTCACCTTTGCAGACCTCTTTGTGAATGTCAAGAAAACCGCTGCCGCCTTCCGTGCTCTCGGCGTGAAGAAGGGCGACATCATCACCGTTGTCAGTGTGATGACCCCCGAGGTGATCTATGCCTTCTACGCTGTCGATATGATCGGCGCAACGCTGAATCTGGTGGACCCGCGCTACAGCGTTGAGGGTATCCACGAGTACATCGAAGAGGTAGATTCCCGCCTGCTGATCTGCCTGAATGTGACCTATGAGCGCTGCCACAAGGCAGAAAAGCGCACCAATGTGGAGCGCGTTCTGGTCATCAGCCCCGCAGACTCTCTGCCGCTGCATCTGGCCGTCGGCTACAAGCTGACCAACCCCGATAAGAACCGCTACAAGTCCAATGTGATCCACTGGAAGGACTTTATTGCACAGGGCAAGGATCAGAGCATGAACGCCGAACCCTACGACCCGCAGCACGCCTGCGTGGTGGTGCACACCGGCGGCACCACCGGTTCGCCCAAGGGCGTTATGCTGACCGACGACTGCTTTAACTCTCTGGCCCACGAATTCATCGCCCAGAGCAACCTGTTCTGCCGCGGCCAGAAGCTGATGAACGTCATGCCTCCGTTCATTGCCTACGGCTATGCCTGCGGCGTGCACATGCCGCTGGTCATGGGCCTGCACGTCGTCATCATCCCCAATCTGGACCCCGACAAGCTGGGCACACTGATCTGGAAGCACAAGCCCGAGCACATGTTCGGCGTTCCGGCCCACTACCAGCAGATGGCAGCTTCTCCGCTGCTCAAGAAGAAGAAGGATCTCTCCTTCATCCGCAACTATGCCGCCGGCGGCGACTCGCTGCCGCTGGGCGCTGAGCTGACTGTGAACGAGTTCCTGAAGGCGCACAACGTGGAATATCCGCTGGCCAAGGGCTACGGCATGACCGAGGTCGCCTCTGCCGCTACCGTTGCCGCCGGCAACGTGACCAAGCCCGGCAGCGTGGGCATTCCCATGCTGAACACGGTGGTGTCCATTTTTGAGCCTGGCACCGAGACCGAACTGCCCATCGGTGAGCGCGGCGAGATCTGCATCTGCACCCCCACCGTCATGAAGGGCTACTACAATAAGCCCGAGGAGACCGACATGATCCTGCGCCGCCATGCAGACGGCCAGATCTGGGCACACACCGGCGATGTCGGCTACATGGACGAGGACGGCTTTGTGTATCTGGATTCCCGCATCAAGCGCATGATCATCCGTCACGATGGCTTCAAGGTGTTCCCGTCCATGATCGAGAACGTCATCAGCCGCCACCCGGCCGTGCATCAGTGCTCGGTGGTGGGCTGCACCGATAAGGACCATGTGCAGGGCCGTCTGCCTTTCGTGTATGTGGTGCTGGACCCGGAAGGCGACAAGAAAAAGCGCCAGATCGTGCGGGAACTGCGCCAGCTGTGCAATGAAGAGCTGCCGGAGTATGTGCAGCCGGTGGGCTACAAGTTCATCTCCGAAATGCCCTTTACCCCTGTTGGCAAGGTGGACTACCGCAAGCTGGAAGAAGAGATCACTCCCCGCGATTACTGATCCTGAACTTCACCCTGTAATTTTTCAGACACTGAGCTCTCCCGAAAGGGAGAGCTTTTTTGTATGGAAGAAACCGCAGAATACGGACGCAGCGATGGCCGCAATTTTTTGAATTTTGTCAGTTGACAATTTTTACTTTCCATTTTATCATAGAGACAACAGCTGTGCCGCACAGGTGCAGTCATTCCAGAAAGAAGGAATTACAATGAAAAACAAAAAGTTTGCCAGCTTTCTGGCCGCAGCGGCAGCGCTTGTGCTGCTGGCCATGCCTGCATTTGCTGCCGACGAACAGACGGAGCTGCCTGCCGCCGAAGCAGCAGAGGTGCAGCAGGAGCAGACCGCAGCGCCTGCCGAGCAGGAGACCGCCCTGCCCGCCGATGCCCAGACAGCCGGCGAACCGGAGCAGCAGCTCACCTATGTGGCGCTGGGCGACAGCATCACCTCCGGTGTCGGCCTTGCCGATATGAAATACAACATCGCCCAGATCGGCTACGATCTGCAGCCGAACTTTGAGGGCTACCCTTCCCAATGCTACACCGCCCTTGTGGGCAAGGGCCTTGGGCTGGACCGCCAGCACGCGATCAATCTGGGCCTGCCCGGCCTGATGAGCCCTGACATGCTGGATATGGTGCAGAACAGCGCCATGCCCAAGATGAATCAGGCTTCCGGCGCATATTACGTCTACCCGGAATATCAGGAGTATCTGCGCAAGGCCGATATCATTTCCATCCAGATCGGCTCCAACGACGCGCTGGTGCCCTGCATCGTGGGTCTGGGCGAGGCCACCAACTGGAAGAGCGAGCAGCTTGCCGCACTGATGGTCAGCGGTGCCCTGCGTGATTTCAACTTCCAGAAGCTTGGGCTCTTCCTCGAAGCGCTGAACCGTATGACCCTTACCTTTGACGAGAGCCGCGCCACCAACCGCCTGCTGTTCCGCGGCATGGATGAGATCTGCGATCAGGCCTATACCAATGTGACCGCCAGCCTGCCGCAGATCGTGGCCAGTATCCGCGCACTGAACCCGGATGCCAAAATCGTGCTGCTGGGTTACACCAACCCCGTGCCTCTGCTGCCCGCATGGAACCGCTATTTCAGCAAATTGAACCGCTTTGCCAAAGACCTTGCCGCACAGGAAGGCTTGATCTATGTGGACATTCCCCGTGCGCAGACCGCTGCCGACGGCCACCCCACCGTTAAGGGCCACCAGTACATTGCACAGCAGATCCTGAATGCGATCCAGTAATTCTTTATGACCAAAAACAGCCGGCCTCCGCGCAGGAGACCGGCTGTTTCTTTGTAGAACCCGTTTTCAGCTCAGCCGGCCGCTTTCCACCGAGAAGCTGATATCTACCGCAGCCATGGTAGACTTGCGGTGGGAGACCAACAGCACCGTTTTGTCTTTGCACTCTGCCCGCACAGCCTTGAGGATCACGCCCTCATTCAGGCTGTCCAGATTGGAGGTAGGCTCGTCCAGCAGCAGGAAGGGTGCATCATGCAGGAAGGCACGCGCCACACCGATGCGCTGGCGCTCGCCGCCGGAAAGTGCACCGCCCAGCTCACCCACCGGGGTATCATAGCCCTTGGGCAGGCTGTGGATAAAGCCGTCCAGCGCAGCCTTTTTGCAGGCTGCTTCCACCTCTTCCCGGGTGGCATCCCGCTTTGCAATGCGGATGTTGTTCTCAATGGTATCGTCGAACAGCTCGGTCTCCTGCGTCACAAGGCTTTCCTGTTCGCGCAGGGCGGCGGTGTTCACGCGGCGGATATCCTCTGCGCCAAAGCGGATGCTGCCGCTGGATACATCCCAGAAGCGCATCAGCAGCCGCAGGAAGGTAGACTTTCCGCTGCCGGAGCGGCCGGTGATGCCCACGATCTTCTTTTCCGGAATGGTCAGGCTCAGGTCATGCAGCACCTCCTCATTGGCATAGGCAAAGTTCACATGCTCTGCCGCAGCACCTGCAAATGCGGTGTCTGTGCCGTCGGTCACATCGGCGGTGACGGGCTGTTCGTCCAGCAGGTCCAGCACGCGGTCTGCGCTGGCGAACACCTGCGTCAGGCTGGCACCAAGGTTTGCCAGCGCCACCACCGGGCCAAAGGAGCTGAGGGCCGAAAGGGTGCACACCAGTACGCCCTCCACGCCCATTTTACCGCTCTGGTAAAGGTTCAGGCTCACACCCAGCACGGCCAGCACCGTGAGCAGGATCAAGGTGTTCGTGATGGCCACGGTCAGGCCCTCGCGGTATTTCATCGCCTTCTGCTTTTCGCCCAGCATCTCACTGTGGGCCGTGATGCCCTCGGCGCGGGCTGCGGTGTCCTGATACTGCAGGGTATCCTTCAGGCCGCGCAGGCTTTCCAGCACATAGCTGTTGGTATCGGCCAGTGCCTGACGGTACTCCCGGGCGGCACGGTCGCCGCGCTTTGCGCTCCACACCGGCAGGGCCACGCCCACCAGCAGATAGCCCGCCAGCAGCACCAGCGCAGGCAGGATGTGCCAGCTGCCCACGAAGCCCGTCATGCCGATGACGCAGATGCACGCGATGCAGATGGGCGAAATGGTGTGGGCGTAGAACACCTCCAGCGCCTCGATGTCGGCCGTGATGAGCGAGATCAGGTCGCCGCGGTCACGGCCTTCCAGCTTTGCAGGGGTCAGACGGCGCAAGGCACCGAACACCTTATCGCGGATCAGGGCCAGCAGCTTGAAGGCGATATAGTGGTTGGATGCCTGCTCTGCGTAACGCAGAACGCCGCGCAGCAGCGCAAACACCAGAATGCAGGCAAAGGCCGTGCCCACGGTCCTCACCGGGCTTGCAAGCCCCAGCGCACGCAGGATGCCAAAGCCGCCGAAGATGGTAATGAAGGTGGCGCAGAAGTGGCCTGCCACCCCCATCACGATCGCTGCCAGCATAACGGGCAGCATGGGCTTTACCAGTACGATCAGCCGTCCCACAATGGCAAAGGGGCTGCGATGATTGATTTTATTCATGATCAGGCATCCTCCTCTTCCAGTGTTTCCAGCTGCCGCTGTGCCAGATACAGGCGGCTGTAAGCCCCCTGCCGGGCCAGCAATTCGGCGTGGGTGCCCTGCTCGATCACACGGCCATTGCTCATTGCATAGATGCAGTCGCTGTGCACCACGTTTGCCAGACGGTGCGAAATGAGGATGATCGTCTTTTTTCCGGCCAGACTGTGGATGGCCTGCATGATGTCGTTCTCGCTCTCGGCATCCACGTTGGAGGTAGCCTCGTCGAAGAGGTAGATGGGCGTATCATGCAGCAGGGCCCGCGCCATGGCAAGGCGCTGGCGCTGGCCGCCGGAAAGATTGCTGCCGCCCTCATGCAGAGCGGTCTGCAGGCCGTTCTGGCTGCGGCAGAAATCGGCCAGATTCACCTGTTCCAATGCCGCCCAGAGCTGTGCCTCGTCCGCGTCCGGCTTTGCCATGCGCAGGTTGCTCTCCACCGTACCCTTGAAGATGGCGGCGTTGTGGGGCACCAGTGTCAGGGTGCGCAGACGCTGTTCCTGCTGCAGCTCCTGCACCGGCACGCCGCCCAGCGTCACGCTGCCGGTATAGCCGGTGCGGCTGCCGGACAGCAGCGCCGCAATGGTGCTTTTGCCGCAGCCGCTCTCACCCACCAGCGAGACAAAGCTGCCCTGCGGAATGGTAAAGGAGACATCGTTCAGGATGGTGCGGTCCTTCTCGTAGCCAAAGGTGACATGCTCAAGCTTCAGAGTCGTATTCTCTCCGGGCACGCGGTCACCATCGGCAGGCTCTTCCGCTGCCAGAAGCTTGAAGATCTTCTCTGCCGAAGCGGCACCGTTCATGGCAATGTGGAAGTAGCTGCCCAGCAGCCGCAGCGGCAGGAAAAAGTCCGCCGCCAGCAGCACGATGGTCAATGTGGCGGTCAGGGTCAGCCGGCCTGCCGCAAATGCAGCCACCGCGCTGATGATGCCAAGGCCCGCACCGCCGTAAGCCATCAGGTCCATCAGTGTCACCGAGTTCAGCTGCATGGTGAGCACCTTCATGGTGATCTTGCGGAAGCGCTCGGCCTGCGCGTTCATCTGCTCGTGCTTCCAGCCGTCGGCCTGATAAATTTTCAGGGTGGTCAGGCCCTGAATGTTCTCAAGGAAGCTGTCGCCAAGGGTGGTGTATTCGCCCCAGTAGTTCGCCAGCAGCTTTTTGGCAAACTTCTGCACTGCCACAATGGACATGGGGATCAGCGGCACGCAGCACAGCAGGATGATGGCCGACCGTGCGTGCACACCCACCAGCAGCACAAACAGGGTAACGGGTGCCAGCAGGCTGTAAAACAGCTGCGGCAGATATTTTGCAAAGTAGGTGTCGATCTGCTCCACACCTTCGCTGGCCAGCATCACCACCTCGCTGGTGGCCGCCGTCTCGGTGTAGTTGGGGCCAAGGCGGGCAAGCTTTGCGTAGATGCTGCTGCGCAGGGTGCGCTTGACATCCTTGGAAGCCTGATCGCTCATGGCCGATGCCAGCATGGTAAAGGCAAAGCGCATGGGCACCGTGGCAAGGCAGAGCACAAGGTTCTGCCACAGCTGTGCACTGGTCAGGCTGCCCGCAAAGGCTGCGCCCACCAGCTGGGCAATGGCCCGCACAAAGATCACGTTGCACAGCATCCCCAGCCATTGGAAAGCCACATTGGCTCCCACATAGCGCAGTGCACCGCGGTCAAAGGACAGCAATTTTTTATTGATCACTGGGCTTTCTCCGTTTCTGCTTTTTCTGCATCACTGCCAAACAGACGCTCATATTCGCCGGTAAAGATGCGCTCCGGCAGTGCACTGGTCATGGCAAGGGCAGCGGTAAAGCGCTCTTCTTCGCTCAGCGGCTCACCGACCGGCGGGAAATGGGTCAGGATCGTTTTCAGCTCCCGATCCACCTGTTTTGCCACCCAGATGCCCCGGTCTGTCATATAGATCTTGCCGTAGTGCTCCTTTACGATCATGCCGCGCTCCATGAGCAGATTCATGATACGCACCACCGAGGGCTTGGTCACGCCAAGCTTTTCGGCAATGCTGCGGGAGCTGATATCCAGATGGGTCTGTGAGACTTCGTAGATCGCCAGCAGATAGCGCAGATGCGCCGACGTCAGTTCCATGCCGATCACTCTCTTGTTCTGATAGATTTTCCAATGTTATCCAAAGCTAACTTTTTGTTTCTGAAAAAAGGGCGCGAGCCGAAACTTCCAGCCCGCGCCCTTTGCGGATCATTTCAATGCTCAGTGACAGCCGCTGCAACCGCTGCAGCTGCCATTGCAGCCGCCTTCGCCGCAGCCGCTGCACCCACTGCAGCCGCCGCCATGCTTGTGGGAGTGCCATGTGATCCAGCCCACACCGCCAAACACGATGACTGCCACAATGATCGTGGGCAGATTAAAATTTGCAGCGAGGAATTCCATCATACAAAACACGCCCTTTCCGTGCAAAGCGTTCTTTTAGATCTTGGAGATGTCGATTTTGACCTCGTTGTCGCCAACATACTTGTTGGGACGGACCAGCAGGTAGATGAAGCCAACCAGAACAACAGCAGCCACGATGGTGAAGAAGTTGAAGCCGACCTCACCAGTGATCAGGCCGCCCAGCTGGTACACCACCAGAGCGGCGCAGTAAGCCAGAGCGCACATATAACCAATGGCGATGGCGGTCCACTTGCCGTTGTTCATCTCGCGCTTGATGGCGCCCATAGCAGCGAAGCAGGGAGCGCACAGCAGGTTGAAGATCATGAAGGCGTAAGCCGACAGAGCGGTGTAGTCCTGCGCAACAGCAGCCCAGATCTCATCGCCGTTCTCAGACAGCTCGCCGCCGAAGTGATACAGAACACCGAAGGTACCAACCACGTTCTCCTTTGCGATCAGGCCGGAGACGGAAGCGACAGTTGCACGCCAGTTGCCGAAGCCCAGAGGTGCAAAGATCCATGCGACCTTGGTAGCGATCGCAGCCAGCACGGAGTTGTCCTGATCCTCGACCATGCCGAAGACACCGTTCTCGAAGCCGAAGCCCTGCAGGAACCACAGCACAACGGTAGCGGCCAGAATGACGGAGCCTGCGCGCTTGATGAAGGACCAGCCGCGCTCCCAGGTTGCACGGAACACGTTGCCCCATGCAGGCACATGGTATGCGGGCAGCTCCATCACGAAGGGAGCGGGATCACCTGCGAAGAGCTTGGTCTTCTTCAGGATCACGCCGGAGCAGATGATGGCAGCCATGCCAATGAAGTAAGCAGAGACAGCCACCAGAGAAGAACCGCCGAACATCGCACCTGCGATGAGGCCGATGATGGGCATCTTTGCGCCGCAGGGGATGAAGCAGGTGGTCATGATGGTCATGCGGCGGTCACGCTCGTTCTCGATGGTACGGGAAGCCATAACACCGGGCACGCCGCAGCCGGTACCGACCAGCACGGGGATGAAGCTTTTACCGGACAGGCCGAACTTGCGGAAGATACGGTCCATGATGAAGGCGACACGGGACATATAGCCCACATCCTCCAGAATGGACAGCAGGAAGAACAGCACCAGCATCTGGGGAACGAAGCCCAGAACTGCGCCGACACCGGCAACGATGCCGTCCATGATCAGGCCGTACAGCCAGCCTGCCACGCCGATGCTCTCCAGCAAGCCGCCCAGAGCACCCGGCACGATCTCAGCGAACAGGACATCGTTGGTCCAGTCGGTGGCAAAGGTACCAATGGCCCAGCCGCCGTCTGCAATGGAGGTGCCCATGGACAGGGAGTACATCAGGAACATGACCAGTGCGAAGATGGGCAGAGCCAGAATACGGTTGGTCACGATCTGGTCGATCTTATCGGAAACGGTCAGGTGCTCCACGCGGGCCTTTTTCTTAACAGCTTTGCCCACGACGGTGTTGATATATGCATAGCGCTGGTTGGTGATGATGCTCTCAGCGTCATCGTCCATCTCAGCTTCGCAGTCCTTGATGTGCTGGTCGATGTGGTCGGTCAGGCTCTTGTCGAGCTTCAGCTCGTCCATGACCTTCTCGTCGCGCTCGAACAGCTTGACGGCATACCAGCGCAGGAAGCGGTCATCCACCTTGCCCTGAATGGACTCTTCGATGTGGGCAATGGCGTGCTCCACGCTGCCGGTGAACACATGGGGCAGCTCAGCAGCCTTGGTAGCCTTTGCAGCAGCCACAGCAGCCTTTGCAGCAGCCTCGGTGCCCTCGCCCTTCAGTGCGCTGATCTCCACCGCCTGACAGCCCAGCTCTGCGCTCAGCTTCTTCAGGTCGATCTTATCACCGTTCTTGCGCACCAGATCGATCATGTTCACAGCCATGACCACCGGGATGCCCAGCTCGATCAGCTGGGTGGTCAGGTACAGGTTACGCTCAATGTTGGTACCATCGATGATGTTCAGGATGGCATCGGGCTTCTCCTTGACCAGATAAGTACGGGAAACCACTTCTTCCAGCGTGTACGGAGACAGCGAGTAGATACCGGGCAGGTCCTGAATGATAACATCCTTATCGCCCTTCAGCTTGCCTTCCTTCTTTTCCACCGTAACGCCGGGCCAGTTGCCGACATACTGGTTGGAGCCGGTCAGATTGTTGAACAGGGTCGTTTTACCGCAGTTCGGGTTGCCGGCAAGTGCAATTTTAATGCTCATTGCTTAATCCTTCCTCCCTTTGGGATCAGACTACTTCGATCATTTCAGCATCGGCCTTGCGCACGCTCAGCTCGTAGTTGCGCACGGTCAGCTCCATGGGGTCACCCAGAGGTGCCACCTTACGGACATAGATCTCAACACCCTTGGTGATGCCCATGTCCATGATGCGGCGCTTGACCGGGCCTTCACCGTGCAGCTTTGCCACAGTAGCAGTCTCGCCGACCTTTACGTCTTTCAGAGTTTTCATACTTAACCATCCTCCTCTGCTTGTCTTTATAGAGAGACTATTCCAGTTTCGGAGCAGCTCCCAAACAGCGCCGGGGCACTGTTCAGCCAATCATGATACGGTTTGCCATGGTCTTGTCTAGCGCGATGCGGCTCTCCTTGACCTGAATGATCAGGTTGCCTGCGATCTCGTTGACGACCGTTACCTCACTGTCCACCACAAAACCCAGCTCTGCCAGATGCAGCCGGATCTCGTCCTTGCCGGTGATCTTTTTGATGGTGACGGTCTCCCCTGCTTTTGCCATTGTCAAAGGCATCATACTTCCGCTTCCCTTCCTGTTTGAATCTGGGATATCGCTGCGGTTAGTCAGCCGCAACTACCAACGTGGATAGTTTACGCTCACTAACCTTTTATGTCAATAGTTTTTTCACAATTAAAAGTTAGTTCATATGAACAAACAATTTTTCTGCCCGATTTTTTCCGTTTTTTCACCACAATCAACAACAACTAACTCAAATTATTGAATCAAAGTTAGCCATTGTTTACATTTTCTTGTTCTTTTTTGGCTGCATCTTGTAAACTATCACAAAGCTTTTTCTCTGCCCTGCTGTGCTCTTTTGCTGCAAATGACACAGCCGCGCGGTACAGTGGTCAGTCTGCACCGCGCGGCCGCGTGTCAAAAGGAGGATTTCTTTCCTGCCAGTGCGTGGACACCAGCAGGTGCCAGGATAAAAAGAGAGTATTTGAAAAGAGAATGACAAATTTTAAGCCGCCACGGCAAGGCGGAGAATCGGTGTTCCGCTGTGGAACAGCCGCAGATAGACTGCTGTGCACTTGCTCAGCTGGTCAAAGTGCTTCTGCGCTGCATCCGGGTCGCCATAGGACTTCCAGCAGCCGCAGCAGGTAAAGTTCTTGCCGCGGTTCTCGATAAAGCCCACAACATCGCCCAGAGGATAGCCAAGGAACACCCCGATCTCATGCGGAAATTCTGCCGAACAGCACAGCTTGCGGGAAAGCTGAGTGAGCATATTGCCCACATCCGGTGCTTCGCCCGCTTCCGGCAGGCGGTAGCCCTCCTGCCGCAGAAAGCTCTGCACCTTTTCATCTGCCAGCACGGCAGCCAGCCTACTTTCGCGGTAGACATACACAAGATACCGGTGGTTGAGCACGCAGCCCTTGAGCACCCGCACACGCAGGCCCTTGGGGTTCAGCTGAGTGTTCCAGTTTTTCACCCGGCGCGCAAGGTCGGCGCAGTCGCGGGTCTCATAGCGGAACAGGCCTGCCGGTTTCAGGCTTGCCAGCACCGGGGCACACTGTTCGATCATGACCGTTTCAAAATTACGCTCCATGTCTGCGCCCTCCCGCCTTGTTTCTCCGGGCTATTGTTCCCCGGATGCGCCGTGGTTATGAGTTAGATATTTCTAACCCCGATTCCAAAAAAGAAGCAGCTTTGCGCGGAGCATTCAAGGCTTCGGCCTGCCGATCTGTTTCTTGTGGTTAGTTATTTCTAACGTGACTGTATCTTACCACAGCGGTGGGCCGTTGTCAACACTTTTCTTGAAAAAAGTTATTCGTGGCAAACCGCAGTTTTCTCCGCCTCGCTTTTTGTGCATTCTACCGTTTTGAGATACGGTATGGTATAATAAGGAAAACTCTCTCAGGCGCTAACGCGCCAGCTCCCCCGAAGGGGGAGCTCTTTATAGAGTCAGCGCATTCAAAAGCTCTCTCCTTCGGGAGAGCTGGCATTGCGCAGCAATGACTGAGAGGGTTCTATCTTATAAAAGGAGCACGCATCCATGCCACAGAACATTGCACCGCCGGGCCTGATCTCCCTTCTTGCCGCCGCACTGGCACAGCAGCCCACAAAGCCGCTGGTGCTGGCGCTGGATGGCCGCTGCGGCAGCGGCAAGACCACCCTTGCAAATACGCTGGCCCGGCAGTTTCCGGCCAGCATCACCCTGCACACCGATGATTTTTACCTGCCGCCTGCACAGCGCATCCGCGGCTGGGAGAAAACGCCCTGCGCCAATATGGACCTTGCCCGCCTGCGGGACGAAGCCCTGCGCCCAGCCTACGAGGGCCAGGCGGTGCAGTACCGTGCCTATTCCTGCCGCGAGGGTGCGTACCTGCCCGCGCGGGAGCTGGCCGCGCAGCCGCTGGTGATTTTGGAGGGCAGCTACAGCCACCACCCGCTGCTGACCGGTTACGAAACGCTGCGGGTGTTCCTGACCTACGCAAAAGAAGAGCAGACCCGCCGCCTGCAGGCGCGGGAGGGGGAGCGATATGCCAATTTTGCCGCCCGGTGGGTGCCGCTGGAGGAGGGCTATTTTGCCCAGTACCACATTGCGGAGACGGCGGATTTTGTGGTAGACACCACCCAAAGCGGGACGATTTGAAATGGCTTTCGCGCCGCCGGTAAGACCAAGGTGCCATATAGCAAAGCGGAAGAGCACCCCTTGAACCGAACAAAGCCGGACAGCTTGCGGGCTGTCCGGCTTTTGGTTTTGCTTGGTTTACAGGCTGTTACTTATTCTTGTACATATCCTGATAGTAGTTCTGGTAATCACCGCTGGTGACATGGTCCATCCACTCCTGATGGTTCAGGTACCAGTCGATGGTCAGCACGATGCCCTTTTCAAAGGGGGTCTCGGGGTACCAGCCCAGATCGTTCTTGATCTTGGTGGGGTCGATGCCATAGCGGCGGTCGTGACCCAGACGGTCGGCCACATGCTTGATGAGGTCCTCGCTGATGCCCTCGTCCTGCAGACGGTCGTGGAGCTGGTTGATGATGGTCTTGACGATGAAGATGTTGGGGCGCTCGTTGTGGCCGCCCACGTTGTACACCTCACCGATCTTGCCGCCGTTGGCTACCATGTCGATGGCCTTGCAGTGATCTTCCACATACAGCCAGTCGCGGATCTGCATACCGTCGCCGTAGACGGGCAGCTGCTTGTGGTGCTTGACGTTGTTGATCATCAGGGGGATCAGCTTCTCCGGGAACTGGTAGGGGCCGTAGTTGTTGGAGCAGCGGGTGATGTTCACGGGCATGCCGTAGGTATCGTGGAATGCCATAACGAACATATCGGCGCTGGCCTTGGAGGAAGAATAGGGGCTGTGGGGGCACAGGGGGGTGGTCTCCATAAAGTAGCCGTCCGCACCCAGTGCGCCGTACACCTCATCGGTGGACACCTGCAGGTACTTCTTGCCCTCTTTCCAAGTCTTGGCATCGGCATCATACCATGCTTCCTTGGCGCGCTGCAGCAGGTTGACGGTGCCCATCACGTTGCTCTGCACAAAAATTTCGGGGTTCTTGATGGAGCGGTCCACGTGGCTCTCGGCGGCAAAGTTGATGACGTAATCGAAATCGTACTTCTGGAACAGGCCTTCCACCAGCTCCTTGTCGCAGATATCGCCCTGCACGAACACATGGCGGGGGTCGCCCTCCACATCCTTCAGGTTTTCCAGATTGCCGGCGTAGGTCAGCTTATCCAGATTGACCAGCAGGATCTCCGGGTATTTCTTGAGCATATAATGCACAAAGTTGGAGCCAATAAAACCGGCGCAGCCGGTGATCAGATAGGTTTTCATAGGTTCAATTTCCTCTTTTCAGTCTTTCATCCCGTTGTCGCCGTCCCAGTGGGCGAAGAAGCAGGCCAGAGCGTCTCTCCAGTCGCGCACATCGTTGCCCACGGTGCAGCGCAGCATCCGGTTGTCCAGTGCGCTCCACTTGGGGCGGTCGGCGCTTTCCGGGTGCTTTGCCTTGTATTCCTCGCTGGTGCAGGGTGCCACAGCGGCATCCACGCCGGACAGGCGGATGATCTCGGACGCAAAATCATACCACGAGCAGATGCCCTCGCCGGTGCAGTGATACAGGCCGTACTCGTGGGTCACGCACAACTGCAGGATCTCGTGGGCCAGATCCACCGCGTTGGTGGGGTTGCCGCACTGGTCATTGACCACTTCCAGCTTGCCAAACTTCTTGCCTGCGTTCACGATGGTCTTGACGAAGTTTTTGCCGTAGTAGCTGTAGAGCCACGCGGTGCGCACGATGAAGTGACGGTGGCAGAACTGCTCCACATACTTTTCCCCCATGAGCTTGGTAGAGCCATAGGCGCTGATGGGGCCGGGAATGGTGGCTTCGTCCTGTGCAACGCCGCCGTTCTCACGGCCGGAGAACACATAATCGGTGGAGACGTGTACCAGTCGTGCACCGGTCTTTTCCGCTGCCTGTGCCAGATTGCGGGGGCCGAGGGCGTTTGCCTTGAAGGCGGCATCATGGTTCACTTCGCAGCCGTCCACATTGGTGTAGGCAGCGCAGTTGATGATGACATCCGGGCGGTTGCGGCGGATGAACTCGTCCACCATTTTGTAGTTGGAGATATCCAGATCCGGCAGGTCCACGGCGATCACCGTGGCATTGAGCAGCTTTTCGGGGATGGGGCCGATCTCGCTGCGGCCTTCGCGCAGCTGCTTGAGGATCTCGGTGCCCAGCTGACCCTTGCAGCCGGTAACAATGATTTTCATATGGGTATGCCTCTCTTTTGCTTAATAGCGCAGCTTGCCGTCTGCAACGTTCTTCAGGTGCTGGCCGTAAGGACTCTTGCCGTAGCGCTCAGCGCTTTCCAGCAGGGTGTCGCGGTCGATCCAGCCGTACTTGAAGGCGATCTCTTCCGGCGCACTGATCTTGATGCCCTGACGCTTCTCGATCATGCGCACAAAATCGGCTGCCTCCACCAGACTGTCCATGGTGCCGGTGTCCAGCCATGCAAAACCGCGGCCCAGCAGCTGAACATCCAGCTCGTCCTTCTTCAGATACATGTCATTCAAGGTGGTGATCTCCAGCTCGCCGCGGGCAGAGGGCTTGACCTGCTTTGCCATCTTCACAACCTCTTTGTTATAGAAGTACAGGCCGGTGATGGCGTAGTTGGACTTGGGATGCTGCGGCTTTTCCTCCACGCTGAGCACCTTGCCGTCCTTGTCGAACTCCACGATGCCAAAACGCTCCGGGTCCTGCACATAGTAGCCGAACACGGTGCAGCGGCCTTTGTTTTCCGCATTGGCGGCGGCGGTCTTGAGGATCTTGGAGAAGCCGTTGCCGTAGAAGATGTTATCGCCCAGGATCATGGCGCAGCAGTCGTCGCCAATGAACTCTTCGCCCAGAATGAAGGCCTGTGCCAGACCGTCCGGAGAGGGCTGAACTTTATACTGCAGATGGATGCCGTACTGGCTGCCATCACCCAGCAGCGCCTCAAAGCGAGGCGTATCGGTCGGGGTGGAGATGATCAGGATGTCCTGAATGCCTGCCAGCATCAGCGTGGACAGGGGGTAATAGATCATCGGCTTGTCGTAGACCGGCAGCAGCTGCTTGCTGGTGACCATAGTCAGCGGGTAAAGCCGGGTGCCGGCACCGCCGGCAAGAATGATACCTTTCATATTTGTGCACTCCTTTAAAATAGATTGAAAAGTTGTGCAGCTGTACGCCGCCCAGACGGGAGACCGCCCGGATGACGTATGGATTCAAAGCGGAGCTGCGTCCGCTGTAAACAAATTCAGGAGCCGCTCTCCCCTGCCCGGAACGGCAAAATGGGAATAACAGTTCACTTTATTTTACTATCAAATCACACAAAAAGCAAGAAAGAACGGCTTTCCCGAAAAATTTTCCGGAAAAGCCGTTCTGAAACTCCTTCAATCTCGCATTTGTTCCGCTCAAAAGGCCCCCTCTCCGAGGGGGCTGGCAATGCCGCAGGCATTGGCTGGGGGAGTTACCACGCAAAGCCCCACTTGGAGAAATAGCGCAGCAGGCTGCGCAGCTGCCACAAAAAGGGCTTCAGACTGCGGTGCGCGGCGCGGTGCCATGCATGGATGGCCGTATACTGGGGCACCAGATACGCTTTGCCCCGGGTGCGCATCTTCTGGGTGAGATCGGCGTCCTCCACATACATGAAGTAGTCCTCATCAAAGCCGCCCACAGCCTTGAACACCGCAGTGTCCACGGCCGAGAAGCTGCCGGTGCAGAACTCGATCTCGGTGGGTTTTGTCAGGTCTTTGTCCGCCATGAGATAGCGCTCGTTGTACTTTGCCCAGAATTTCAGGCAGGGCAGCTGGCGGTACACCATGGCCCGCACACTGCACCGGCGCAGCGGCAGACGCTGGGGCCGCCCGTCCGGGAAGGTGAGCGCGGGCCGCGCCATCACCACGCCGGGGTGCTGTGCCATCCAGTCCGCAAGGTCACTCAGCGTATCCGCAGTGAGCTGGATATCCGGGTTCAGGATAAAGTGCACCCGGCTTTGCAGCAGGCTGAGCACCGTGTTGTGGCCGGTGCCAAAGCCGCCGTTCTCTGTGCGGCAGAGCACCTCCACCTTCTGGTCCTCGCGGATGTGCAGGGTGCCGTCCTTCGCGGCCTTGGCAAGGCGCTGGCCGCTGCCGTCCGGGCTGGCGTTGTCCACCAGATACAGTGTCAGCGGGTGGCGGCGGGTGCAGTCCAGCACGGTCTGTGCCGCCCTGAGCGCTTCATCCGCGCCGTTATAAACTACGATACAAGCAGAAAGTTCCATGTCGTTCACTCCAGCGGTTTGATGTCAAAGCTGAAGTCCTCTTTCATCAGGTCAAAGTTCGGGTTCATGCAGGGGTCGCCTGCGGCCAGCTGCTTTGCCCACCGCTTCTGGAAGCGCTCCACCTCCGAGATGAAGCGCTTGCGCTTGACCGGGTTCTCGTCCAGACCGCGGCTCTTGCTCTCGTAGTGGTACAGCTGTGCAAACGGGGTGAACACGTTGGTATAGCCCGCTTCGCGCACGCGCACGCAGAAGTCCACGTCGTTGAAGGCCACAGCAAAGCTCTCGTCCAGACCATTCACCTGCTCGTAGACGCTCCTGCGCACCATCAGGCAGGCGGCAGTGACCGCATACACATCCTGTGCATAGACCAGACGTCCCATATAGCCGGGGTGGCCCACCGGGAAGTTCTTGTGCATGTGGGCCGCAAGGGTCAAAAAGCCGAAGCCGATGCCCGCGTGCTGGATGGTGTTGTCCGGATAAAGCAGCTTTGCGCCCACGCAGCCCACACGGTCCTGCTGGGCGTACATGAGCATTTCTTCGATCCAGCGCGGAGAAATGACCTCGGTATCGTTGTTGAGCAGCAGCAGATATTCGCCGGTGGCTTCCTTTGCGCCAAAGTTGTTCAGGGCGCTGTAGTTGAAGCCGGTGCCCTGCCATGTGATCACCTTCAGGTTTTTGTGCTCCTTCTGCAGCTTTTCATAGCAGCGGAAGGTGGCAGGCTCCCTGCTGTTGTTCTCGATGACGATGATCTCAAGATCCTCATAGGTGCTCCTGCGGTAGATGGACTCCACGCAGGTGCGCAGGTCGGAAGAATGGTCGCAGCTGGGGATCAGGATGCTGACCCGGCCCGGCTTTGTGATGGTATAGTCCGTCTTATAGAAGCCCGGCGTACCCGGGATCATGGAAACTTCATCCACCGGCACACCCACACGCTCGTAGTGGGCATACAGGGCCTTGACCGCAGCTTCCAGACAGTAGGTTTTGGCCGAAATGTTGCTTGCCACGCTGGTGGGGCTGGAGCGCCAGTAGTACAGCAGGTGCGGGATATGCACGATCTTGTGCGCCTTTTCGGTCAGGCGCAGGTAGAGGTCATAGTCCTGACTGCCGTTGTAGGCTGCACGCTCATCGCCGCCCACAGCGGCCAGCAGCTTTGCGCTGAACACGCTCAGGTGGCAGATATAGTTGTTGGAGCGCAGATTATCCAGCATATAATCCGGCTTGAAATGGTAAACGGTCAGATGGTCGATGTCGCCCTCAAAGGTCACTTCATCCGTATACACAAAGTCTGCGCCCTGTTCGGCAATGGCCTGTGCCACGTACCACAGAGCACAGGGGTGCAGGATATCATCGTGGTCCAGCAGGGCGATGAACTCGCCCGTTGCCAGCGCAAAGCCCTGATTGGTGTTGCCCGCAATGCCCTCGTTCTTTTCCAGCTTCTGGTAACGGATGCGGGGGTCTTCCGCAGCACGGGCTGCTACGGTCTGGCCCACCGTCTCGTCCTGTCCGGCATCCACAAGGCACAGCTCCCAGTTCTGATAGGTCTGGTTCTGCACCGAGTCCAGCAGCTCCACCAGAAACTGCTGCGGCGTATTGTACAGCGGCACCACGATGCTGATGCGCGGCGCGGCGGGCTGGTCGGCCGCCTGCCTTACCAGCAGCTCTGCGCTGGCAAAGCGGTCGGCGCGCATGGTCCTGCCCGGGAACAGCTTCGCATATTCCTTTTTGGCCTTTGCCTGCGCACGCACGCCGGAAATGCCCACCCGGCGCAGCTGGCCCAGAAAGACGAACGGCGGGAAGGTGTGTGCCAGCTGACGGCCCTTGCTGACAAAGTAGCGCAGCGGCCAGCTCATCTTCCAGAAAGTAGAGCTGGTCACATTGTTCAGTGTCTTTTCCAGATCCTGCTCATGGCTGCGGCTCAGCGAAAGATCGCTGCGCAGACGCTCCAGCTGAGCCGTCTGCTCTTCGCCGGTGCGTTCGGCCTGCTGCATCCGCTCTCGCAGATCGTCCAGCGTCATCTCGTAGCCTGCCAGCAGCTGCTGTGCATCCTGCACAGCGGCGCTGCGGCAGAACAGCGCGGTCTGCTGGGCTTTGCCGCGGTTCTTCCACTCAAAATCCCGGTACAGGCCCTGTGCGGCCAGCTGCTTTGCACAGTCAGCCATGGCCGATGCATCGGTGCATACCAGCAGCACCTGTGCACACTGCAGTGCGGGCAGATCCACCCATTCCGGGTCCTCCACCACCAGCAGGGCAGCGGTGCCCTGCTCTGCATTCTCCGGCAGCAGCTGTGCGCCGGCCTTTTCCAGTGCTTCGGCCAGTGCGCCGCTGCCGCCCAGCACCTGAATGCTGGCAGGGGTCAGCTCCCGCACGATGCGCTGCGCCAGTGCACGGCAGCGCTCGGCCTGTCGTTTGGTTTCTTTTTCCTGATCCATTCCGATCTCCGCTCCTATGGAACTTTTTTATCTTAAAATGATCTCTCAAAAAATCACACGATTTATAGTATACCAAATCCGGCATGATTTGAGAAGGTTTTGCGCGCATTTCTTTGCAGTTTTCCACTGCTTACCAGTGGAACAGGCTGTGCAGCCAGCCAAAGAACCCACCGCCGGAGCTGCCGGAAGTGGAAATGCTCACACCCGTGTAGTAGTGGCTCAGGATCTCCCGGTAGCCCATGCCCTGCTCCTGTGCGTAACCCACAGCACCGCACTGGCTCATGCCCACGCCATGGCCAAAGCCGTAATAGGTCATGCAGGGAGTGCCGCTTTCGTCCGCGCCAAAGTCGAAGCAGTAGCGGGAGGAAACGAACTGGCCGATATAGCGGTAGCTGCGGCCATTGGAAACAAAGGTGTTGTACTGCACAAAGCCGCCCAGATCCTTGTGGGTGGTGTCGGCGCTGACGTAGGGCTCGCCGGTGCGGCTGTCGTTATACTCTTTATAGGTATAGTCTTTTCCGATGACCCGGCGCAGCTTGTTGTGGTACTGCTCCTCGTAGGGGCTCTCCACGCTCTGCAGATACGGCACATCGGTGCCCCATGCGTCCCGGCCGGAGCAGGTGCCGTACACGCCGGTCTGGGTGTTGTAGCCCGCACTGGCCGACCACACGGCGTCGCAGACGCTGCCGTTGTAGGTAAGGATCTCATTTTTCACCGGTTCCACCGCCCTGCGGATGGCTTCCCGTGCCGAGGACGGGATCTGATCCACCGGAGTGTAGATAAGCGCATTGGCAGAGGAGCCGTACTGCTTGTGGTATTCCAGATAGGAATGGATGGCCACCGCCTGTGCCTTCCACGCCTGCTGGGCGGCGCTGGCGCTGACATAGCTGCCAATGGAGCCAAGCTCCGTGTAGGTAATGCCCACAAGGCAGTCCACAAGGTTCAGCGTAACATTGCGCTGCAGGCCTTTTCCCTTGATGTTGAGGTAAGGCATGGTGATGGTATCACTGGTGCCAAAGAGCCATGCAAGGCAGTTTTCCTCCTCGGCAGGGATCAGGGTCGTGTCCGCGCCGCCCATAGTGGTGGCTGCCGAAGCCGCCGGGGCCAGCACGCAAACGCACAGCGCTGCTGCCAGCACAAACGCCGCCGCGCGGCGCACAAACCGATGCAGATGTTTCAAAAGTGATCTCCTCCTGTTTTTTGCAGATTTCTGACTGTATTTTTTACAGTGTAACACAGCCTGCGCCTGCGGGCAAGGACTGGACTTTCGTTTTCACATCTGGACAAAGAAGAAACCGGAGGGCCTTTCCCGTTCGGGCTGCTCTCCGGTCTGATTTATAAGGTCTCCGGCCGACGACGCATGGCATCGTCGATCTCGTTCTCGATCTCCCGCAGGCAGTCCAGCAGCACCGGATTGAACGCCCCGGCCTCGCCGGTGCAAAGCATCTGCACTGCAGCCGCGCAGGGTACCGGCGGCTGGCTTCCGCTGCCAGTAGTCAGCGTTTCGTAGGCATCCGCAAGGCCGACCACCTGTGCCGCAATGGGGATCTGTTCGCCAACCAGCTGGTCCGGGTAGCCGCTGCCGTCGTACCGCTCGTGGTGCCAGCGGCAGATCTGATAGGCTACCCGCACAAAATCTTCGTCGCGGTAGGCATCCAGCTCTTCCAGCATCCGTGCACCCAGCAGGGTATGCTGGCGCATGATTTCTTCATCCTCCGGCGTGCGCGGCTCCGGGCTGTTCAGGACCTGCTCCCCGATCTCCATTTTGCCAATGTCGTGCAGCACCGAGGCCATGCTGATGGTACGGCGCATCTCCTGCGTCAGGGGGTAAGTCTCGGTCTTTTGCACCAGATGGTCCAGCAGCATTCCGGTCAGGGTGCTGATGTGCTGCACATGGGTGCGGCTCTCGCCGTTGCGTCGCTCCACCACCCGGCTCAGAATGCCGATCATCATTTGGCTGCGCTTTTCCTTTTGCGACACCTGATCCGCCACCATGGCGCTCAGGCGGCGCTGCTTTGCATACATGCGGATGGTGTTGGTAATGCGCTGATACACCACCCTTGCATCAAAGGGGCGGCTGATATAATCGGACGCACCCAGATCAAAGGCGCGGCGCACCGTGTCCACATTGTCCTCGCTGGAGATCATGATGACCGGGATCTCTTCCAGCATTCCGCGCTGGCTCATGGCTTCCAGCACAGTAAAGCCGTCAATGCCGGTCATGTGGATATCCAGCAGCACAACGGAGATGCCGGTGGGGTTCTGTTCCAGCAGGCGCAGGCAGTCCTCGCCGGAAGCCGCTTCGGCAGTGTCGAACTGGCTGTTCAGCATCTGGCTGAGCAGCATCCGGTTCATGGCCGAGTCGTCCACGATGAGCACACTCTGGCGGCTGTGGGTGGGCTGCAGGGCGTGCGGCTCCGGCTGACGCTCGGTGATCACGGTGTTTTTCTGGATGCGTGCATAGTGCATCAGCCGTTCCGCGTGCTGCACCGCATCGTCCACATTTTCGTCGTCGATCCACACGCCGCCAATGCTGGCCGACATGCGGATGCGGGAGTAGCCCGGCACGCTGGCCGCCTGCAGCTGCAGACGGATCTGTTCCAGACGCGGGCTGAGCTGTTCCTGCCGGATGTCCGGCAGCAGCAAAAGCAGCCTGCCGCCGTCGTAGCGGATCAGGCGGTCTTTTTCCGAAAGGCCGCGCCGGATGGTGCTTACCGCCGTTTCCAGCACGCTGTTGCCCGCACCGGAGCCGTAAACATCGTTGGAGAACTTCAGATCGTCCATATCCAGCATCGCCACACCGGCGGTAATGCTGCGGTAGCGGTAGTTCTCATCATAATAGGTGCGGTTGTAGGCACCGGTCAGCGGGTCGCGGTAGCGCTTTTCCCGCTCGTCGGTAATGCTGTTGAGCAGCCGCTCACCGTTTTCCGGGTCCAGCAGAACGCTGCGGTCGATCTTGCGGGTCAGCTCCAGCACACAGAGTTGGCCATCCACCTGCACACAGCTGGCCGTGATCTCGTACAGTTCCTGCCCAAAGTATTCCAGCCTTGTTTTCCGGGTGTTCTTTTCCAGCGCCTGCCTTGCCACGCAGTTTTCACACGGACGGCTGCGCCGCCACTGGGCATAGCAGGGCGCGCTGCCCTTTTTGCCGCCCTGCACCTCGTCCGCCTTCATCAGGCGCACCGTCATGAACACCTTGCGGAGCTGGCGCATTTCCTCTTCCATCTGCTGGCGTGTTCTGTCTTTTTTGCTCATCATCGCATATCCCCCGCTGCAAAACCGCGCGTTTTGAGCCGCACGGCATTCCTTCACGAATAACATTATACTATTTTTTACCAGAATACGTCAATCTTCACCCCTTGCAGCCCGCGGTGCGGAATGTGTCGTTTTGATCCTGTAAAATCAACGTAAGCTCTTTATTTTTGTCAAATTTCCTCATCAGACACCGTACTGTGCCGCACAAAGCGACGCAAATTGGGGAGTGCAGTTTTCCGGCCGTCTGCTGCCCGCTCTGCCCGGGAACAGTCCACGTGTTTCCGCCGGAAACTCAGTCTTGATTTTGTGCGCAGAATCCGCTATAATAGTAACGTTCTTTTGAATTGTATATCAGCCGGTGTGTCGGAATGGCAGACGAGGGGGACTCAAAATCCCTTGTGCTAATAACACGTGTGGGTTCGACCCCCACCACCGGCATAAAAAGGAAGCCCTCCAGCTTGTCTGGGGGGCTTTCTTTTATCTGCGGCGTGTGAGCGGGTCGAACAGCACGACCCTGCACAGCAGGGGAGCAATCAGCCCTGCGGGCTGTTGCTCAGTGCGCGGGAGACCCCCACCACCGGCATAGCAAGCAGCTCGAAATCGAAAGGTTTTGGGCTGCTTTTCTTTTTCTGCTCAGTTTCTTATACTTTGGTGTTTTCTGGGAAGATGCGGAATCATTTTCAGTTGTTGACCCGCTGACAGCCTGACACATTGCCTGCAAGCACCGATTTCTTTGCGGAAACCGGTGCTTTTTGCAATTGCACTTTCCCCGGGAGATTATTATACTTATAAAAAAGGCCGGGATGCTGCAAGGACAGGAGGGAAAGCGTATGGCACGGAACAAAACCGCACAGGGCGGTATATCCCTGCGCCGCAAGGTCACGGCATGGCTTGCCGCGATTTTGCTGGTCACCATGCTTTCTACTGGCATTGCTACCATGGCAGGTCAGTGGACGGTACGCTCCTTTGATATGCTGCTGGCCGACAACGCCGTCTGCTACACGGTGCAAAACGCCCTCAAGGACGAAACACAGGCCTTTGCACGCTATGTGCGCCAGCCTACTTCTGAAACCGAACAGGCCTATACCGCCGCCTGCACCGCTTCCGAGCAGAGCCTTGCGGCCCTGCCCTTCGATTATGCCCGCATCGGCGAGGAGCGCTATGCCCGCACATGGAACCTTTTGCAAGGGTATGCGGGCTATCGGCAGGAGCGGGATGCCTTTTTGCAGCTTTCCCCCTCGGCAGATACCTATATTGAACAAATGTACCATGTGATGGCACTGCAGGACTACCTTGCCGAGTATGCGCTACGTCTGACACAGGCCACGCTGGAACAGGAAAACGCCCTTTACAGCAGCACGGCGGCTCACATCCGGCATCTGCCGTGGCTGTATCTGGGGCTGTTCCTGACGGCGGCTGTACTGGTGCTGCTGCTCATCCGGGTGCTGAGCCGCGCTGTTGTGCGTCCGCTGCTGCGGCTGGCGCAGGCTTCCCGCAGCATTGCCGAGGGCGATTTTTCCAGGCCGGACCTACCGGTGAAAAGCAGCGACGAGGTGGGGCGGCTGACGGGAACCTTCAACCAGATGAAGCACGCCATGGCGCAGCAGCTGACCACCCAGCAGGCTTTGCACCGGGAAGAGGTGCGGAACCTTGCACTGGAAAAAGATCTGGAGCACACCCGGCTGGAGGTGCTTAAAAGTCAGGTGAATCCGCATTTTCTGTTCAACACCCTGAACATGATCTCCTGCATGGCGCGGCTGGAGGATGCTTCCACCACCGACCAGATGATCGTGCATCTGGGCAGTTTGTTCCGGCACAACCTGCGCACCAAGCGCCAGCAGATCACGCTGGAGGAGGAACTGGACGGGCTGGAGGACTACATTTATTTGCAGCAAATGCGGTTCGACGGACGCATTACCGTAGAAAAAAGCATCCGGGTGCAGCCTGCGGCGGTTTTGGTGCCGTCCTTTATGCTGCAGCCTGTGGTGGAAAACGCTTACTCGCATGGGCTCAAGTCCCGCGAGGAAGGCGGACGCATCCTGCTGCGGGCATGGATGCAGGGCAAGGTGCTGGTGCTCACAGTTGCAGACAACGGCAAGGGGATGACCCCAGAGGAGCTGGATGCCGTGCAGGCAAAAATTGCCCAGAGCGAGCAGACCGGCCGCAGCATTGGCCTTGGCAATATTTCCCGCCGCATCGGGATGCTGTATCCGGGCGGTAAAATGCAGGTATACAGCCGCGCAGACTGCGGTACTGTGGTGCGGTTTGAGCTCCCGCAAACGCAGCAGCCGGAAGAAAAGGAGGAGACGCTCTCGTGAAGTGCAAATTGCTGGTGGCAGAGGATGAATTGATCGAGCGCAAGGTGCTGTGCCGGACCTTGCAGAAGTATCTGGGAGACCTGATCTGCCTGTACGAAGCCAAAAACGGCAGAGAGGCTCTGGAAATTTTTGCCCGCGAAGCGCCGCAGGTGGCTGTGCTGGACATTGAAATGCCGGGTCTCACTGGGCTGGAGGTGGCGCGCAAGATCCGTGAAACAGACAAAAATTGCGCCATCCTGTTCCTGACCGGCTTTGATAAGTTCGACTACGCACGGCAGGCGATCTCTGTGCGGGCGATGGACTATCTGCTCAAGCCTTACAACGAGCAGGAACTGGTATTCGCGGTGGAGGATGCCATCCGGCAGGTGTCGGTGCCGCTGCCTGCCCACCCGGCACAGCCCCCTGCGCCTGCAGAGCCTCTCCGCCGGGAAGAGGACGAGGATATGCGCACCGCCATCATCCGTGCCGAGATCAGCCGCTTCATCGACGCTCATTATAGGGAGGATATCTCCATGCAGGATGCCGCCGCTGCGCTGCGCTACTCGGACGCCTACTTCTGCAAGTTGTTCAAGCAGTGCTTTAAGGTAAACTTTTCGGCCTACCTGAACGAATACCGGGTGGACAAGGCGCGCCAGCTGATTTTGGACCCGCGCCTGAGCCTGAAGGATATCGGCGCTGCTGTGGGTTACAGCGACGCCAACTATTTTACAAGGGTGTTCAAGCGCCTGACCGGCCAGACCCCTTCGGAATACCGCGTAGCCGCAGCGGAAAAAGCGGCACAAGGATAAATCGGATCCAAAAGAAGCGCTCGTTCTTTCCTGCCTGTGAACAGGAGAGGAACGGGTGCTTTTTTGTTTTTGCCAGTTTTTTTCGTCCAAAAAACACAAAAATTGTACTTGGATACAACAAAGACAAAATCGTACTGCGTTTCACAAAATAATCCGGTTTCGCAAAAATGAACGAGTTGTTAAAATACAATCATAGAAAAAACGTGAAAAGAGAGGATGCCATTCATGAAGAGAAGAACGTTTTTGTCGCTGATGGGCGCAGCGGCACTGACCAGCAGCATGATGCTTACCGGCTGCGGTGCCGGCTCCGGTGACGACCGCAAGATCGTGCGCATCGGCCATGTGCAGTCCCAGACCCACCCGGATCATCTAGGACTGGAAGCCTTTGCCAACTACATCAACGAGAAGCTGGGCGATAAGTACCGTGTAGAGGTGTACCCCAGCGAGCTGCTGGGCTCCCAGACCGAAATGGTGCAGCTGACCCAGACCGGTGCCATCGACTTTGTGGTGGCGTCCACTGCCATCATGGAAACCTTCAGTGCCAAATACCAGATCTTCAACCTGCCTTACCTGTTCTCCAGCGTAGAAGCCTACCATGAGGCGATGGACGACCCCGAAGTGACGGACCCCATTTTCAAGACCACTTCCAAGGCCGGTCTGGAAACGGTGGCATGGCTGGATGCCGGCACCCGCAACTTCTACACCATCAAGACCCCCATCAACCAGCCCTCCGACCTGAAGGGTCTGAAGATCCGCGTGCAGCAGTCGCCCACCAACGTGGAAATGATGCGTCTGCTGGGCGGCACCGCTACGCCCATGGGCTTCGGCGATGTGTACACCGCCTTGCAGGCCGGTATTCTGGATGGTGCCGAGAATAATGAGCTGGCTCTGACCGATAACGGTCACGGCGATATCTGCAAGTATTACTCCTACGATATGCATCAGATGGTGCCGGACCTGCTGGTGGCAAACTACGCCTTCCTGAACGAGCTCAGCGACGAGGAGCGCGCGATCTTTGAAGAGGGCTTCCAGATCGTGAAGCGCACCGAGCAGGACGCTTGGGAGGATGCCGTGACCGAGGCCAAGGACAAGGCCGAGAACGAGCAGCACGTCAACTTTATTTACCCGGACACTGCACCGTTTCAGGAGGCTATGGCCCCCCTGCACGATTCCGTGCTGGCAGCAAACCCGGAATTGCAGCCCATTTATGACCTGATCCAGCAGCACAACGCTGCCCACACTGCGGACTGAGGAGGAGCATCATGGAAAAACTGAGAAATACCCTGAACAAGGTGCTCAACCTGCTGGCAGGTCTGAGCATGACGGTCATGGTGGTGCTGACCACCTATCAGGTCATCGTACGTTATATTTTCAACTCTCCCTCCACATGGTCGGAGGAACTGGTGGGTTATCTGTTCGGCTGGAGCACCATGCTGGGTGCCACCATCGTCTCCGGCGAGCGCGGCCACATGAACATCCCCGTGCTGGTGGACCGGTTCAACCCCACCATGCGCAAGGCCTTCAACATTTTTGCCGAGATCATTGCGTTCGTTTTCTCCGCGACCATTCTGGTGTTCGGCGGTTTTCAGGTGTCCCAGCTGGCTATGGGACAGCAGACCTCCTCGCTGGGCGTAGCTGTGGGCGTGTTCTACTGGGTCATGCCCATCTGCGGCGTGATCATTCTGGTGTATTCCGTGCTGAACATTATCGGCATCGCCAACGGCTCCATCTGTCTGGATACCCCGGAGGATGCAGACTTTGCAAAGGTGGAAGCCGAAATGGCTGCCGATGCCGACAAGGAAAATAAGGAGGACTAAGCTGTGGCAATTCAAGCGTTACTCGTAATTCTGGCAGTGCTGCTGGTGCTGCTGTTCCTCGGCGTGCCCATCTCGTACGCCATTGCAGTCTCTTCCCTGACTGCCATCCTTTCTTCCATTGACCTGAACGTGGCCGTGCTGACCGCTGCCCAGCGCACCTTTGTGGGCATGAGCAAGTTCAGTCTGACCGCCATCCCGTTCTTTATTCTGGCCGGCAACATCATGAATCAGGGCGGCATCGCCAAACGTCTGGTGGATTTCGTCATGGCTATTCTGGGCAAGATGCCCGGCGCACTGCTGGTGACCAACATCGGCACCAACGCTCTGTTCGGCGCCATCTCCGGCTCTGCATCCGCTGCGGCTGCCGCCGTTGGCTCCATGATCCGCGACGGTGCCGAGGAGCAGGGCTACGACCCCGCCGTGACCGCTGCCACCAATGCCGCTTCCTCCTGCTCCGGTTTGCTGATCCCACCGTCCAACGCCCTGATTACCTACTCTCTGGCATCCGGCGGCACCTCTGTGGCTGCGCTGTTCATGGCCGGTTACATTCCCGGCATCATCTGGGCGCTGTGCTGCTGCGTGGTGGGCGTGCTGCTGGCGGTCAAGCTGGGCTATAAAGGCACCCCCGGCAAGTTTGACTGGAAAAATCTCGGCATCTGCACCCTGCGCGCCCTGCCTTCCCTGTCCCTGATCATCGTGGTCATCGGCGGCATCATCGGCGGTGTGTTCTCTGCCACCGAAGGCTCTGCCATTGCCGTTGTCTATGCGCTGATCCTTGCTTTCTGCTACCGCTCCATCAACCTGAAGAGCCTGTGGAAGATCCTCGTGGACTCTGCCAAGATGTCCGGCATGGTGGTGTTCCTTGTAGGCGTTTCCAACATTCTGGGCTGGGTCATGGCCTTTTTGCAGATCCCGGATGCTGTGGCGGCAGCTCTGCTGAGCCTGACCAGCAATAAGTACATCATCCTGCTCATCATGAACGTGATCCTGCTGGTGTCCGGCACCTTTATGGATGTGACTCCGGCCATCCTCATCTTCACCCCGCTGTTCCTGCCCATCTGCCAGAGCTTTGGCATGAGCACCATCCAGTTCGGTCTGATCCTCGTGTATAACCTGTGCATCGGCAACATCACCCCGCCTGTGGGCAACGCACTGTTCGTGGGCATCAAGGTGGGCCGCACCTCGCTTTCCAAGGTCATGCCGTACATGCTTATGTACTATGTGGCCATCATCGGCGGCCTGCTGCTGGTCACCTTTATCCCGGCAGTGTCTACCGCACTGCCGCAGGCAATGGGCCTGATGTAACTGAGACATTCCCTTCTTCTCCTAAAAGGCGGTACCTGCTTTGCGGCGGGCACCGCCTTTTCCTGTCTCTTGCACAAAGGCAGTCTTATGCGCTATACTATCTGCAAAGGGAGGGAGACACCATGCGCAGACGGACTTTTTTAGCCGGGCTGGGCTTTGCAGCCTTGCAGCTGGCAGGCTGCAGCGCAAAGTCGCAGACCACACCGGACTATGTGCTGACCTATGCCGACAACCAGCCCGCCGGGTACCCCACTACGCAGGGCGCGCAGTATTTTGCAGACCTTGTGCAGCAGCAGACCGGGGGCAAGGTGGTCATTCAGGTCAAGGCGAACGGCGAGTACGGCTCGGAACAGCAGGTGTGGGAACAGCTTGCCATTGGCGGCGTAGATTTTGCCCGTGTGTCGCTCTCGGTGGTCACGGACGATCTGCCCCGGCTCAACGTGCTGCTGCTGCCGTATCTCTACCGGGATGCCGACCACATGTGGCGCGTGCTGGACGGCAGCATCGGGGCTGAGTTTTTGCAGGACTTTACCGCGCAGGGGCGCGTGGGCCTGAGCTGGTACGACGCGGGTGCCCGCTCGTTCTATGCCCGTCAGCCGGTGCGCAGCCTAAGCGATCTGCAGGGCAAGACCATCCGCGTGCAGGATTCGCAGATCGTGATCGACATGATCCGCCTGCTGGGTGCAGTGCCGGAGACCACGGCGTACAGCGATGTCTACTCGGCGCTTGAGACCGGGCAGATCGATGCCGCCGAAAACAACTGGCCGGCCTACTATTCCATGGAGCACTACAAGGTGGCACGGTACTACATGGCCGATGAGCACAGCCGCGTACCGGAGGTGCAGCTGGCTTCCGGCCGCACATGGGATGCACTGCCGGAGGAATATCGGCAGACCCTGCAAGCGTGCGCCCGGGCATCGGCGCAGTACGAGCGCCAACTCTGGGCACAGGAGGAAACAGCTGCCCGAAAAGCGGCATTGGCTGGCGGGTGCCGGGAACTGCCGCTGCCCGAAGAAGAAATGCAGAACTTCCGGCAGCTGGTGCAGCCGCTGTACCGAAAATACTGTGCCGACTATCTGCCGCTGGTGGAAGAGATACAGGCAGAGTGACAACCGAAAAGGGACGAGTCAAATAAAAAGGCTCACAGCTTTGAGGTTATGCTGCGGAGCACTTTTCCTCCACGTCCCCACTCCGTGGAACAGCAAACAAGCCAGACCCGCCGGTCTGGCTTGTTTGCAATATCAAAATAAATGTTTCCGCTGAATATACCCAAGGTGCAGCGGAGGACCTTCTGAATCAAAAACTCTCCCTTAGCTCACATATTCATCGGTCACGCTGATGATGTTGGCATTGCCTTCCAGACTTTCATACACGTTCACGACGGCATAGTGCATCTCAGCACCCGGATAAACCGTGGTTGCTTCGCACAGGATGCGGTAGTTCGTGCCTGCCACGGTCTGGGTGCTCAACAGAGCCACCGGCACATAATCCACACCTACAAGGCCCTCGGTGGCCTTGTTGAACGCCGCCGTGGCTTCCTCCGTCATGGCGGGGGACTCCGCTTCCTGCCAGGTGCCCACAGCGTCTTCCTTGTAGTCCAGATTTGTCAGGCACAGCGGGTCGCCGATGTCCAGAATTTCTGCCTTGCCCAGCCAGCCGCGCTGCAGCGTGACCACAACATACTCTTCCTGTGCGCCCGGTACGACGACAGTCGCCTTGCACAGAATGCGGTACTGGATACCGGAGCCGGTGGTGCGGCTTGCCAGCAGGGCCACGGGCGTGTAGGAAACGCCCTCCAGACCTTCAAAGGCCTTGTCGAACACTTTGCGGACTTTCTCGGTCAGTGCCGGGTCGGAAGCACGCTTCCAGCTGCTGGAAATACAGTTTTCCTCAGCCACAGCAGAAACTGGTTCCACCGTCTCTGCCGAAAGTGCGTATGCCTGTACCGCGCCGCCTGCCAGCAGGGAAAGAGCCATCACAGCCGTCATGCAAACAGAAACCGTCTTTTTCATAATAATATATTCCCTCTTCTTATTGTGTGTCGCTGCCGGGGTGTGCACCCGGTTTTGTCGCTTCATTCTGGATACAAATGAGCCGCCCTCGGAATTGCACGGGTTTGAAATATTTTCCAAAAAAAGAAAAAAGCCTGTGTGCACAGTCCTGAATGACAGGCTCTGCATCCCTCCTGAACATCCCTCCAATTTCCATTTGGGCGATCCAAATCGAAAAAACAGAGTAGAGGGAAAACGCATCGAAAAATCGTGGATATTTCAAATTATTGTTCATTGAGGCGTGAATTTTGCCTTTGTGAAGTGGGAACCAGATATCACTAGATATCACTGGATGACACCAGATGGAAGATGAGGATAAAAACTCAAAATTCCTTGTGCTAATAACACGTGTGGGTTCGACCCCCACCACCGGCATAAAAAGGAAGCCCTCCAGCTTGTCTGGGGG
Source organism: Faecalibacterium taiwanense (assembly GCF_036632915.2). NCBI lineage: Bacteria > Bacillati > Bacillota > Clostridia > Eubacteriales > Oscillospiraceae > Faecalibacterium > Faecalibacterium taiwanense. The sequence continues at coordinate 2,286,661 of NZ_CP155552.1, forward strand.
GCTTTCTTTTATCTGCGGCGTGTGAGCGGGTCGAACAGCACGACCCTGCACAGCAGGGGAGCAATCAGCCCTGCGGGCTGTTGCTCAGTGCGCGGGAGACCCCCACCACCGGCATAAAAGCCCATCAGGCATTCGCCCAATGCCGTTAAGTTAAGAGGCTAAAGAAAAATAGACTTCATCGAAAAGATGAGGTCTATTTTTTTTGAAAAAGATCAGAAACAGATTTTACGCACCCTTTGCCGGATATGCCAAGGCCCCCACAGAACACGGGCTCTGCAGGGGCCTTGCGGGCAATATTTTACAGCATTTTGACCGCCAGTGCTTCACTGGTGCGATCCTGTGCGGCGTTGGCATTTTCGGGGTCGTCCATGGTGTAGCGCAGCACCAGCACTTCAGCCACATACAGCAGCGCCACCTTGACCGGGATGTTGCCGGAGTCCAGCGGGCTTTCCTGCGCACCACACAGCAGCACGATATCCGCCAGCTTTGCGCCGGGCGAATCCTCATAATGGGTGAGCAGAATGATCTTTGCGCCCGCCGCCTTGGCCGCGCGCAGCGTTTCCAGCATATCGCGGGTAGCGCCGGAATAGGAAACGAACAGCACCACATCCTCCGGGGTCATCAGGCTGGCCGTGATCAGCTGCATATGGCTGTCGCCTGCCGTGCGGAACTTGGTGGAGAAGCAGGCAAAGCGGGCGCAGATATCATTTGCAATATACATGCTGCCGCCCTGACCAAGGCAGTACACCTGCCGGGCCTTGTGCATCAGCTCCGAAGCCTTGTCCACCGCCTCCGGCGAAAGATTGTTCTGGGTGCCGTTGATGGTAGTCATCAGCAAGGCGCTGGCGTGCTCGCACAAAGTTGCCGTGTCGGCATCCGGCTCCGGCACATGCTGGTTGACCAGTGCACCGGTGGCGTTGGCCTGCGCCAGCGCAATGCGCATTTCATGATAGCCCTCAAACCCCAGCGCCCGGCAGAAGCGGAACACCGTTGCCTCTGCCACACAGCACTCCTTTGCCAGCGAGGAGATGGACAGATACTGTGCCTCTGCCGCGTGCTGCACAAGATAGTCCGCCACGGTGCGGCCCGATTTTGTCAGGTCGCCCTGATGCTGCTGCAGCAGCTCCCAAAAATTCGTTGCCATTTTTCTTTTTCCTCTTTTCCGGCGCAGCAGTCCACCGACCCGGATCAGCTGCCGACCGTTTCATTCACCTTTATAAAAAGTATAAAAGAATCGTCCCCGCTTCGCAAGAGACGCATTGCCCACATTTTGGCCCGCAGTTCTGTGCAGAGCACACAGTTTTGGCGGAAAAACTGGCCATTTTGTGAAAATATCTTTCAATTTTACATTTTTGTTTAGAAAAACATTTTCACTATCGTTTTGGTGGGTTTGTACCATTTTGTAATAGTTTCAGAAGAGTAAAGCAAGATTTTCTTTGCATTTCAACATATATCCCACACTTTTGTGCACAATGCACACTGTCATTCTGAAAATTTATGAAAACCATGAATGGACAAAATGAAAATATTTTTCTATAATGGAGCCATCAAGAGCGGCCGCTGGCACGGCAGGCCGCCAACAACGTGAAGCATCTTGAATGCGAAGGAGAAACTACTATGAAAAACTGCATTTCCCGCCGTTCGTTCCTGAAGGCCGCTGGCATTCTGGGCGCAGCCGGCGCTCTGGCCGCATGCGGCGGCTCTTCTGCAAGCACCAGCACTGCTGCTTCCACCGCAGGTTCTACTGCTGCAAGCGCAGCTGCTTCTTCCACCAGCATCAAGCTGTGGACATACCCCATCGGCGGCTGGGGCAATGACGACACTGTTCAGGGTCTGGTTTCCAGCTTCAACGCAAAGTATCCTGACATCAAGGTCACTGTGGAGTATCTGGACTACACCAACGGCGACGATCAGGTGAACACCGCCATCGAGGGCGGCAGCGCACCTGATCTGATCATGGAAGGTCCCGAGCGTCTGGTTGCAAACTGGGGCGCAAAGGGCGTTATGGCTCCGCTGAACGACCTGTGGACCGATGATGCCAAGAAGGACATCTACGAGTCCGTTGAGTCCGCCTGCAAGGACACTGCCGGCAACTACTACGAGTATCCCCTGTGCATGACCGCACACTGCATGGCCGTGAACATGACCAAGGTCAAGGAAGTGGGCGCTGACCAGTACATTGATACCGACAAGCACACCTGGAGCACCGACGGCTTCCTGAAGACCGTTGACGCCCTGTACAACGGCGGTTACGAGAACGTTGCAGCCATCTACTGCGCAGGTCAGGGCGGCGACCAGGGCACCCGCGCGATCATCAACAACATGTACGGCGGCACCTTTACCGATGCAGCCCACACCAAGTACACTGCCGACTCCGCCGAGAACATCAAGGCGATCCAGACCCTGCACGACACCAAGGGCATCAACTTTGACGCTTCCATCGCAGGCGGCGACGAGATCACCCTGTTCCGCAACGGCACCCTGCAGATGGCATTCTGCTGGAACATTGCACAGCAGGCCAACAGCGACAACAACGCCGCCGGTCTGACCAACGATGGCGACGAGATCTTCCCCATGGCCTTCCCCACCGACAGCGGCGACCCGAAGCTGTGTGGCGGCATCTGGGGCTTCGGCATCTTTGATAACGGCGACGAGGCCAAGATCGAAGCAGCCAGGACCTTCATCGACTTCATCGCTGCCGACCCCGATCAGGTCAAGGACAGCGTGCTGGCTTCCACCTACTTCCCGGTCCGTACCAGCGTGGGCGACATCTACGCCGACAACGAGATCATGAGCGAGTACAGCAAGTTCATGGCTTATCTGGGCGACTACTACCAGATCACTCCGGGCTGGGCAACCGCACGCACCGAGTGGTGGAACATGCTGCAGCGCGTCGGCTCCGGTGAGGATGTCGAGACTGCCGTCAAGACCTTTGTGGACAACGCAAACGCTGCCGCACAGGCATAAGCCCATCCACTCTGCCGGGGGCAGATAATTATTGACGCTTCGCCCCTTCCTCGAAGATCCCGACGAGGGAGGGGCTTTATTTGTAAAAAAAATCATAACCGAAAGGAACGGTGATTCTCTTGGCTGCAAAAACGGCGATCAAAGAGCCTAAGCGCAGCAGTGCGCTGGTACGGCGCGAGACCTTCGCTTCCTATTGCTTCCTGCTGCCCAGCCTGATCTTCTTCCTGGGCTTCGTCATCTATCCCATGGTGCTGTGCGTGGTGACCAGCTTCTTCGATTCCACCATGAACCGTGCCGACATCTTTGTGGGGCTTGCAAACTATAAGGAACTGTTCACAGACCCCATCTTTCTGGGTGCCTTAAAGAACACCTTCATCATCGTGGTGGTGTCTGTGCCCGTCACCTGCGCCTTCTCGCTGTGGGTCTCCTCTGCCATCGTAGACCTGCCCGAGTGGGCTACCAGCCTTTTCCGCTGCGTGTTCTACCTGCCCGTGGTCACCGGCTCCGTGGCTGTTACCGTGGTGTGGAAGTGGATGTACAACAACTACTACGGCATCTTCAACTATCTGGGCAAGACTCTGGGCCTCATTGACAAGAACATCAACTGGCTGGGCGATGAGCGCTTTGCTCTGGGCTGCATCATCCTGATCCTGCTCACCACCTCTGTGGGCCAGCCCATCGTGCTGTACGTTTCCGCTCTGGGCAATGTGGACCAGTCCATCGTGGAAGCTGCAGAAGTGGATGGTGCCACCGATTTCCAGTGCTTCTGGAAGATCAAGTGGCCCGCCATCATGCCCACCACTCTGTACATTCTGGTCATTACCACCATCAACTCCTTCCAGTGCTTTGCGCTGATCCAGCTGCTGACTTCCGGCGGCCCCAACCACAGCACCGATACCATCATGTACTACATCTACTACACCGCCTTCAAGCTGTACCGCTACGGCTACGGCAACGCAATGGGTGTGGTGCTGGCAGTCATCATCGCCATTCTGTCGGCTGTCCAGTTCAAGCTGGGCAACCAGGATAATTAAAGGAGGTGCCGGACAATGAGTGCAAATGCCGCTGCAAAAAAGCAAAAACCGTTGAAGCGTCACCCCAGCAAGCTCAAGAAGATGAGCGCCTACATGATCCTGACGCTGATCCTCATCAGCATCGTTGCGGTGCTGTTCGCCTTCCCGCTGTACTGGATCATCACCGGTTCCTTCAAGACCGGTGCCGCCATCAATGCCACCACCCCCGAATGGTGGCCCAGCCAGTGGGTGCTGACCAACTACCAGAAGCTGTTTTCCGGCAAGAGCGCCCCGCTGTGGCAGCTGGCTGTGCCCTTTGGTTCCAAGTTCAGCGCTAACGGCGAGCCCATCTACTTCTCGGTAGGCCCCACCGCTCCCGCTGCCATCCGCTGGATGCTCAACACCGTGTTCATGGCCGTCATGTCTATGATCCTCACCTGCATCACCGCCGCCATGGCCGGCTATGCACTGGCAAAAAAGCGCTTTGTAGGCCGCAAGCTGCTGTTCACCCTCATCGTGTGTGCAATGGCTCTGCCCAAGCAGGTCATTCTGATCCCCTGCTGCGCGAAATGAGCAGCCTGAACCTGTACAACACCATCTGGGCCGTCATCTTCCCCATCGTGGGCTGGCCCTTTGGTGTGTTCCTGATGAAGCAGTTCAGTGAGGGCATCCCCACTGAGATGCTGGAAGCAGCCCGCATCGACGGTGCAAGCGAGGCCAAGACCTTCATCGACATCGTGCTGCCCATGGTCAAGCCGGGCATCGGTGCACTGGCCATTTTTACCTTCATCAACAGCTGGAACGACTACTTCATGCAGTTGATCATGCTGTCCAGCACCAGCAACCTGACCATCTCGCTGGGCATTGCAAAGCTGCAGGCTGAGAACAGCACCGACTTTGGCCTGATCATGGCAGGTGCCGCACTGGCTGCTGTGCCTATCATCATCATCTTCCTCATTTTCCAGAAGTACTTTACCAAGGGCATCGCTATGGGTGCTGTTAAGGGCTAAAATCCCGACCGCCGCCTGCGGCGGAAACAGGAGGATTTTTGGCGCAGCGGTCTGCAAGACGCAAGGCCCGCCCAAGGGCCGAAGCGGATGCAGGGCACCGCAAGAGGGCATTGAACCCGTTACCCGAAACAGAAAGCGTACGAGCTTGATGCAAAATCATTTCATCTGTATTTATTACTATTTTTAAAGAAGGGTTTGGAACATGAAAGATATCAAAAAATATCAGGGTGTCATCCCCGCCTTTTACGCCTGCTACGACGCAGAGGGCAATATTTCCACCGAGGGCGTCAAGGCCCTTACCCGCCATCTGATCGCCAAAGGCGTCAAGGGCGTGTATGTAGGCGGTTCCTCCGGCGAGTGCATCTACCAGCACGTGGATGAGCGCAAGGCCGTTCTGGAAGCCGTGATGAGCGAAGCCAAGGGCAAGCTGACCGTCATTGCGCATGTCGGCTGCAACAATACCGCCGACAGCGTGGAGCTGGCCCGCCATGCCGAGAGCGTGGGCGTAGATGCCATTGCATCCATTCCTCCCATCTACTTCCACCTGCCGGAGTACGCCATTGCAAAGTACTGGAACGATATGTCCGCTGCTGCTCCCAACACCGAGTTCGTCATCTACAATATCCCGCAGCTGGCAGGCACCGGCCTGACCATGAGCCTGCTGAAGGAAATGCTCAAGAACCCCAATGTAGTGGCTGTGAAGAACAGCTCCATGCCCACGCAGGACATCCAGATGTTCAAGGATGCCGGTATCGCCGCCCGCGGCGAGGGGAATTTTGTGGTGTTCAACGGCCCCGATGAGCAGTTCGTTTCCGGCCGCGTCATCGGCGCAGACGGCGGCATCGGCGGCACCTACGCCGTCATGCCCGAGCTGTATCTGGCCATGAACAACCACATCAACAAGGGCGAGATCGAAGCCGCCCGCGCCATCCAGTACGATGCCGACCGCATCATCTACAAGATGTGCGAAGCCCACGGCAACCTGTACGCCGTGCAGAAGGAGATCCTGCGCCGGATGTACGGTCTGGAGCTGGGCGGCGTGCGTGAGCCGATGCCCGGCCTGATCCCGGAAGATGAAGCCATCGTGGCCGAAGCACAGGCCATGATCGAAGCTGCCATCGCAAAGCTGTAAAATTGAAGCAGCGCCCCTCTCCGTCTCTTTTCAGAGGGGAGAGCGGGCGCTTGTTTTTGGAGGGACGTTTTATGATCTGTGATACCCTGCAGCACCTGACGCGCTACAAGGGCCTTTGCAAAAATCTCGACACGGCCATTGATTACCTGCTGACCCACGACCCTGCCAGCCTGCCTCTGGGCCGCACCGAGGTGGATGGCGAGGAAGTATTCATCAACACGATGGATGCCACGCTCCATTCGGACGATGGCTACCACCCGGAATATCACAAAAAGTACGCCGACCTGCAGCTCGACATCACCGGCAGCGAGGGCTGGGGCTTTACCACAAATCCCGGCAGGGAGATCGGCGATTTTACCGGCGACTGCGGTTTTCAGGACAGCGCCAGTGTCGTGACCGGCACACTGGGCGAAGGACGCTTTGTGCTGTTCTTCCCCACGGAGCTGCACAAACCCGGCCTTGTACAGCACGGCTGCGTGGGCGTGCGCAAGGCTGTTGTAAAGATTCGGATGGAGGATTGAACGATGGATAAGGAAAAGCTGTTTGCTCAGATCAAGGGTGGTCTGATCGTCTCCTGTCAGGCACTGGAGACGGAGCCCCTGTACACGAAAGAAGGCGGCGTGATGCCGCTGATGGCAAAAGCCGCCGCCATGAGCGGTGCTGTGGGCATCCGTGCCAACACCGTGCGCGACATTACCCAGATCAAGCAGGTGGTGGATCTGCCGGTCATCGGCATCATCAAAAAGGACTACCCCGGCACGCCCATGTACATCACCGTTACCATGAAGGAAGTGGACGAGCTGGTGGAGTGCGGCGTGGACATCCTTGCCGTGCAGGGCACCGGTGCCCTGCGCCCGGACGGCTCCACCTCTGCCCAGTTCATCCGCGCCATCAAGGCAAAGTACCCCGACCAGCTGGTCATGGCCGACTGCGACAACTTTGAGAATGCCATGGCCTGCGCCGAAGCCGGTGCCGACTTTGTGGGCACCACCATGCGCGGCTACACCCCGGAGACAAAAGGCATTGACGATATCGACTTTGATTTTGTCCATAAGCTGGCCGCAGAGTGCCCGGCAAAGGTCATTGCCGAGGGCCACATCCACTACCCGGAGCAGGCGGTCAAGGCGCTGGAAGCCGGTGCATTCGCACTGGTGGTGGGCGGTGCCATCACCCGCCCGGCAGAGATCACGGCCCGCTTTACCGGTGCCATCAACGCCGCAAAAAGTAAAATGGAGTGTGCCGGATGAAACAGTATTTTGGCATTGATATCGGCGGCACAGCCGTCAAGCTGGGCATCGTGGACGAGACCGGCAGGGTGCTGCTCAAGGGCGAAGAGAGCGTGAGCTTTGACGGCTACCAGACGCCTGTTCTCACCACCGTGCGCAGGGCCGCAAAGGAGTTTTTGACTGCAAATTCCATCCCGGTGGAAAGCCTTGCGGGCATCGGCGTTTCGGCCACCGGTCAGATCGACAGCCGCAAGGGCATCGTGGCCGGTACCTGCGGCAACTTTCCCAATTACATCGGCAGCCCTATCAAGTCTGCGCTGGAAGAGGACTTCGGCCTGCCCGTCACAGTGGCCAACGACGCCAACTGCATGACACTGGGTGAAGTGTGGGTCGGCGCTGCACAGGGCTATACGGACGTGATCGGTGTGACCCTTGGTACCGGCGTGGGCGGCGGCATCCTGACCGGAGGCCATTTGTTAGAGGGTGCACGGGGCCTTGGCGGTGAGCTGGGTCACTACCGCACTCACGCGCTGGACGGTGTGGACTGTACCTGCGGCGCAAAGGGCTGCTGGGAACGCTACGCTGCCACCACCGCGCTGGTGCGCGCCGCACAGGAAAAGAACCCCGATTGGAAGGATGGCCGCGCCATCTTTGCCGCAGCCGAAGCAGGCAACGAGACAGTTCTTGCCCTGCTGGACCACTGGACGGACGAGATCGCACAGGGCCTTGCAGGCATGGTGCACATTTTCAACCCGCAGCTCATTCTGATCGGCGGCGGCGTGAGCGCGCAGCAGAAACTGCTGATCGAACCCATTGCCGCAAAGGTGAAAGCATCGGTCATGCCCGCCTTTGCAGAGGGGCTGGAAGTGCGCGCCGCTCAGCTGCACAACGATGCCGGTATGGTGGGCGCAGTGTACTACTTCCGACAGACCATGGAAAAGGAGTAATCATATATGAAAACACATATCCTCTGTCTGGGCGATTCCAACACCCACGGCTACTGCGCCGACCCCAACGACTGCGCCGACCACGGCATCCGCTTCAATGAAGAGGAGCGCTGGACCTGCCGCCTGCAGAAGGCGCTGGGCGACGAATACCTTGTGACCGAAGAGGGACTTTCCGGCCGCACCACCGTATTTGTGGACCCCATCCACGAATCCATGGATGCCCTCAGCGTCATCTATGCCCTGCTCAAGAGCCACGAGGTCATCGACCTGCTCATCATCATGCTGGGCACGAACGATGTGAAGGAGCGCTTTGGTGCCAATGCCGCCTGCATTGCTGCAGGCATGGAGCGGCTCATCCTCAAAGCAAAGAGCGTGGACTGCTGGGGCACCAAGCAGCCCAACATTCTGGTGGTGGCACCTCCTCCCATCGGCGCAGGCTTCCACGACGCTGTGATGGGCGATGGCTGTGTGGAAAAATCTGCCGGTGTGGCAGAGCAGCTCCGCATCATCTGCGAGCGGCAGGGCGTGCACTTCCTGGACGCAAAGGACTGCGAGTTCAACAAGGTGGACTTCATGCACCTGACCCGCAAGGGCCACGCACAGCTGGCGGAGCTGCTGGCAAAAGAAGTGCCGGGCCTGATCTGAGCACGATTTTAAATGCTCTCCGCTTCGCTCTGAGCATCTTTAGCGGAATTATTATTTTTATTGGGTTCTCAAAAAGCCTGCGGGCTTTTTGAGAACTTTTTTCACGAAATAGGGTCATAACCACAAACGGCATCAAACTCACAAGCAGCCTATATTTTATTTTTAATTTCCGTTTTGTTCATCTTGTAAAACATAGCAGAATCGGCTATACTTTCCGCAGAAAGATCCATTGAAAGGAACTGTGCCATGCCTGAACTTTTAAAAGTGCCTGTCACCCCTGCTCAGCAGGCAAGAGATGCCCTTCTCGGTGCCCTTGTGGGCCTTGCCCGGGCCACCACCAGCGAGCCCAAAACGGACGACACCGACGAGGTGCTGAACGCCGGTCTGCGCCTTGCCGCGCAGCCGGATGCACCGGAGGAAAGGCTGCAGCGGATGCTTGCCATCGTCCAGACTGAAAAGCACCGCGTTGCCCCGGGCTGCGCCACCTGTGCCATGCCCTGCGGCAACACGAACGATTACGATTTTGTCCGCCTGTGGGCTGCGCCCGAGAGTATCCGCACCCTCAAGCTGCAAATGCTTTCTGCCGCGTTTGCGCTGGCCCAAAAGCGCCCGCAGGGTCAGACACAGGCCGCCGTTTATCAGCTGCTGTTCACTCTTGCCGAGGACTGGGACGAGGAGCTTCTTGCCCCTGTTGTGCAACGCGCCAAGGAGCTTTGCCGGGAGTAAATCCGGGCCGGAAAGCCGCCGCTTTTACCCGCCGGGTTTGTAGCGGGAGCGTTCCCGGCGCAAACCAGAAAGGTCCGCCTTTTTTGCGTGTTTTTGTGGCAGTTCCGTAATACTGTTGCATCAAAATGCATTCCAGTGAGTTTCACACCCGATTTCCTGCCTTTTTCCGAAAGTTTTTTGCAAAAAAGACTTTACAAACCATTTCTAAAAACTTATTATATAAGTAATATATTTCATGGAGCCAATGCTGTGCAGCCCCCTGTGCAGCATTCAAATACGATCAAGGAGGGGTTTATCTATGCCCGAAAAGAAAAAGACCGCAGCGGCTGCTCCTGCTGTGGAAGCTCCTGCCGCTGAGGCCAAGGAGTCTAAGACCCGTAAATCTGCCAAGGCCCCTGCACGCCGCGGCCGTCCCCCGCTTGCACCGGAGCTGTACGTGGAGTTCAGCGGCAAGCAGTATAACGTGACCGATATCATTGACCGTGCCAAGGCCGATTACCGCGCTACCCACAAGGTTGGCGTGCAGTCCTGCAAGGTATACGTCAAGCCCGAGGAAGACGCTGCTTATTACGTGATCAACAAAGTCTCCGGCAAGCTGGAGCTGTAACTTTTCCTGTATTCTTTTCTCCTGCTGCAAAGCACTCCGCACCTGTTTTGCGGCAGGTTGTCCGTTCCCACACAAGGCTCCATTTTAAACCGTAAAAAAGCTGCCCTGCATCCAAAAATGCAAGGCAGCTTTTCATTTTACATCAAACCATCTTTTCCAGAGCGGATAATGCTGGATCACTGGGTCCGGGTCCGGGATCTCGAACACATAGCGCTCGGTAGCGTTGATCACGGTGGTCTTGCCGCGGGTGCATACGCGCGGCAGCTTTGCATCATAGTTCAGGTGCACATGGCCGTGCACGAACCACTGCGGCTCGTATTCATCCATCAGATCATTGAAGCACGCAAAGCCCTTGTGAGCATGATCCGTGCTGTCGTTCAGGCCAGCCGCCGGGGAGTGGGTGAGCAGCAGATCGATGCCGCCCACATGATGGGCCTTGCGCCAGAGTTTGCGCACACGGCGGCGCATTTCCCTTTCCGTATACTGGAAGCTGTCCTCCCGATTATTGTAGCGGATGCTGCCGCCCAGTCCCATAATGCGCAGGCCCTTCCACACATACACGCTGTCGTCCACACAAATGCATCCGCCAGGTTCATTTTCCCTGTAACTGCCGTCGTGGTTGCCGTGGACATACAAGATGGGCGCAGCCGTAAAGTTCGTAAGATATTCCAGATACTTCTGCGGCAGATCCCCGCAGGAAAGGATCAGGTCGATGCCTTCCAGATGTTCGCGGGTACCGTAGTCCCACAGTGCTTTAGAGGGCACATCCGAAATTGCAAGAATTTTCACATCGGTTTGCTCCGTTCTCTCTCGGCCTGAGGGCCGCTTATTTCACAAACCCTTTCAGGGTATTGAGGCCGTTGATCGCCATAAGCACATGCGTTTTTACATCCAGTTCATCGTAGTGCGGCAGCGCACCTTCCACGCATTCGTCCAGCCAGTCCATCTCCATCAATTCCTTGGGACTGTAGACCACGGCCTCCGGCGAGTGCAGCACATGCCCCTGCGCGTACAGGTCTTCCGGGAAGATGCGCAGGTCATCCTCGTGCAGCATCTTTTCCATCAGGTCCAGCAGCTGTAAAGTGCCTGCGGGCAGGTCTTTGCTGTAATCGATCTCCTCTGCGCCGCTGCGCATGCCCCACCAGTAATTCACGGCTCTGGCTCCCGCTGCATCGCTGTCCCATGCACCGTCAAAAATGGAACGCACAATCTCGATATAAAACGTATCCCACCGCCACACGGGCAGGCCCAGCGGCTGCAAACTGCCGTCCGGCATGCGGCGCACAAGGCCGTAATCCCGGTGAGTGCCTTCCGGCTCCCGGTTATCCCGGGCATAGAAGATCTCCACATCCGGCCTGTCAGAGAAATCCAGCGGATGTGCCGGGTCCGGCAGGCAGGCCCAGCGCAGCACCACCTTTGCGTCCGGGCGCACGGTCTTCAGGCCCTGCGCATAGGCGTTTACTGCCGCCGGGATGCCGTACACCGGGTTTGCCGCCACATAGCCTACGCGGTCGGTCTTGGTCAGTACACCGGCCAGAATGCCCAGCAGATAGGTCACTTCATACGTGCGGGGATAGTAGGTGCGCACCAGCGGGTGCGGCGCGTTGAGCGAGCAGTTCAGGATGCGGGTCTTGGGGTGCTGGGCCGCCACCTTCAGGCAGGCGGTATGCATCCGGGCACTTGAGGTGAACACCACATCGGCATTGTCGTGAGCCACATCCTCCAGCACCTGCTCCGCGTCCACCTCAGGCTCGATGTTCTCTTTGCGGGTGATGAATACCCGGTCCGGGAACGCCTGTTGCAGCGCTTCGATGCCCTTGTCGTGGGCACGCACCCACGCGCTGCTCTCGGCATTGTACTCGTGCAGGAACACCACCTTCAGCTCGCTGGGCTTTGTAAAGATGTTCAGCTTTGCCAACAGCGGTTCGCCGGGGCCCTGCTTCGGCTCCAGCGAAAGGGCCACGGCCTGCGGCTCGGTGAGCACCTTCACCTCATCCCACAGCTTTTCCAGATTCTGCTTCATCTGGCTGGGCGTACTCTCGCAGGCATCCGCGTAACGGTAGACCGACAGATACACCAGCATGGCATCGCCGGCAGTCAGATTCAGTCCGCCGCCGCCCAGAGCCAGAAACTGCTGGCGGAACATGGTATAGAAGGCGGAAAAGCTCAGCCGGTCATCATCCGTCCAGCTTTCTCCGCTGGCCTTGCACACCAGCGTCTGCAATTTTGCGTAACCCCCCAGACGGGAGAAATGCACATCGTTGACCTTGGAGAGCTTGTAAAAATCCAGAAATTCGTAGTAGATACGGTTTTCCAGACTGTCGTTCCGTTCCGGGACGAGCCGCGTGACCGTGCCCGCGATCCTGACCGCATCAAAATACTTGAGCACCGATACCCGCTTGTTGCCTTCCTGCACATAGAATTTGTTCAGGAACTCGTAGGCGATGATGGGGGTGTGGATGCCCTCTTCCAGATGTGCATCGCAGAGGTTTGACCACTTGCCTGCAAACTCGGTGTCCGGCTCCAGCAGGGGCATAAAGTTCGGTGCAAAGGCGGTGTGACGGCCGCTGGTCTTTGTGCCGACGATGCTTTCCGCCGGGATCTCCACAAGGCCCAGCGGCTCCTGCGCCACGATGTTCACATTGACCAGAATATCGTCCAGCACCGCAAGATACGGCGACTGGCCGCGCGCCACACAGGCACGGTAAGCACGCTGGCCGCTCTTCAATGCGTTCTTGTAATCTTCCAGCATAGTTGCTCCTTTTTCTCAGCTGCAATGCGCTGCAGCCAGCTGCCGCAGCGTCCTTCTTTAGTATACCATGAAATTTGATTTTATGGGAGGATTTTCCGCACAAAAGAGTTGATTTATCCTGCAGTTTCAGGTACGATAATAGAAAGCAAACAATGATAGGAGCATTCTTTCCATGCAGACCGAACAGATCCCCGTACTCAAGGCCGACGAATACCCCGGCGGCATCTGGTATTACGAGCCGCATACATATCAGCCTTACCGTTACGTACTGGGCCGCGTTGGCACCCACCCGCTGGTATGCATTGGCATCAACCCCAGCACCGCCCAGCCCGGCGCACTGGACCCCACCCTGAAAAGCGTGGAGCGTCTTGCCGCCGCCAACGGCTTTGACAGCTGGATCATGTTCAACGTGTATCCCCAGCGCGCCACCGACCCTAACGATATGGACCGTGTGCCGGACCGCGCCCTGTGTGACGAAAACCTGCGCTGGCTCAAAGCCGTTCTGGCCCAGACCGAACCCACCATGTGGGCAGCGTGGGGCACGCTGATCGAAAAGCGGGACTATCTGCCCGGCCTCATGCGGGAGATGGTGGCCCTGACGCGGGAGCGGGAGATCCCGTGGGTCACCTTTGGCAGGCGCAGCAAAAAGGGCCACCCCCACCACCCGCTGTACCTGCGCAAGGATTCCACCCCGGAACCCTTTGATGTGGAAAATTATCTGGACACCTGCTTTTAATTTTTCAGGTGCCCGATGCGGAGGGATCTTTTTTGACCGCAGAACATTATCACGCCCTGCACAGCTGGATGGATGCCCACCCCACAGCCAAGCGCTGTGTGGTGGCACTGGACCGCTGGCTGCCGCTCATCCCTTTTGTATGTTATCCGGTGCTGCTCTGCCTGCTGAACGTCCGGCTGTTTCGGCTGCTGGGCAGTCAGCGTCAGGCCGCGCTGGACCTCACCGCCGTCATTGCGCGGACGGTGTTCGTGCCGGGGCTTACCTTCTGGGGCGGCACCATCCTGCGGGACAGGCTGAACCTGCCGCGTCCCTATGAACAGCCCGGCTTTGAACCGCTGCGGCACAAGGAGACCCGGGGCCACTCCTTCCCATCCCGCCACGCGCTGAGCGCTTCCGTGCTGGCCATGGTATGGATGTATTTCTACCCGAAGGCGGGCTGGGCGATGGTGGGCATCACGGTGCTCATCTGTGTTGGCCGTGTGCTGACCGGCGTGCACCATATCCGCGATGTCGTGGGCGGAGCCGCGCTTGGCTTTGCTTTGGGCTTTGCGGGCATGTGGCTGCTGTAAAGCAGTGCTTTGCGGGCTTTGAAAAAAGAAAAAAGATTTTTGCATTTTTTGCTTGACAGAATGGGGCCTGTATGGTATTATACTTCTCGCAGCGTGTGCCGACACACAGCTGCCGCCATAATGGAACCCATGGGATTACAACGTGCGCCCGTAGCTCAGGTGGATAGAGCAACTGCCTTCTAAGCAGTGGGCCGGGGGTTCGAGTCCCTTCGGGCGCATCTATGTGGTGCCCATAGCGTAGTCGGTTAACGCGCCAGATTGTGGATCTGGAGACCGTGGGTTCGAGTCCCACTGGGCACCCCACCAAAAATCCGCTGATGCTTTGCATCGGCGGATTTTTTTATTTGGCGGGGGTATCCCAGTGGGACTCGAACAGCAACGACGACGACCGCGGCCTGCGGCCGAAACAGGGAGGAGTTGTTGGGGCCGTGTTCTGATTTTTCAAAGCCCTGCCAAGGGGCTGCGGAAAAATCAGCAAACACAACCCGTAAGGCCCTGACCGTCAGATTCTGCTGCGGGTTCCATCCCTTAGGAATGTCTACCGGGGAACCTTCTGCCGCTGTTCAAAACAGCGGATTTTTTTATTTGGTAGGGGTATCCCAGTGGGACTCGAACAGCACGCCATTATTTTCTGCTAAAAAAGCATGTGCAGAACACCTCTGGCCGGAACGGCTCCTGTGTGCTCTGCACATGCTTTTTATTGTTTGATATCCACCCGCACGGTCAGCGCCTCATCTGCTGCAGGATCTGTGCGATCTCTGCGCTGGAATAGCCATCCTGCCGCAGTGCGGTGCTGATGCTGGTATCGCTCTTGCCCTGGCTGCGCATCAGCATGGCCATGTAGGGTACCGTTACATTCCGGGAGGTGTCACTGCCCAGACGGGTGACAGTGCCCGTGCTGCGGCTGGCTGTACCGGAGGACGTACTGCCCGTGCCAGTACTGCCAGTCTTACTGCCTGCCGCCGTGCTGCCAGCGCGGCTTGCTTTCTGCGCTGCATTGGACTTTTTCAGGTTCCACTCGCCCAGTGCGATGTTCAGCTTCTGGCTTGTGACATCGTTGTTGAATTTCTGCTGGTTGAGTTTGTCCTGATACTCCCGCTCGCTCGTCTCGTTCTCGTAGCGCTGCTGGTTCAGGCTGTCCTGATACTGACGCTCCTGCAGCTTCTGGTTCCACTGAGTGTCCGCACGGTCTGCCTCGTACTGACGGTTGCCGGAGTAGATGTTGTAGCCGGTATTCAGCAGGCCGCTCAGCATGGAGCCAACGCCCGTGGTGCCGCTGAGAACGATCTGCACCGCATCGCCCAGCACACCCAGCACGGTCATCACATTGCTGAACACCTGCTGGCGGCGTGCTGCCTGCTGCTGTTCCTGCGCGGAGTAATAATCGTGCAGGGTGCCCAGCTGGCTCAGATAATCCTGATACGCGCCGTAGTCCTGCGCATAGGCGTTGTTGTATGCTTCGCCCTTCTGCTTCAGCTGGGTGTAGTAGTCCGAGAGCTTGTTGTTGTACTGCTGCTGGGCATCCTGTTCGCTGTTGTTCAGCTGATCCAGCTGGCTCACCAGCTCGTTGCCGCCGCTTGTATACGTATCCAGTGCCAGACTGTACAGCGTGGGGATGGCGCTGCTCAGCGCACCGATCTGCTGCTGATACGCCTGCTGGGCGGCGCTCGTGGCATAGCTGGAACCATAACCGCCGGTCAGGGCTGCAGCCTGCGCCGCAGCATCTGCGCTGGCATTGTGGGCGTTCTGCAAATAGTTCTGCTCGTACTGGCGGTAGAGCGGATCCTTGGTGTAGCTGTACTGGAAGCTCTCACGCTGCAGCAGCTGGTTCAAAAGCTGGTCGATCCGCTCCTGATAGCTGCTCTGATAATCGCCCGGGCGGTTTGCCTGCCACTCCTTCAGCGCATCTGCGGCATCCGTCACGGTCTGGCTGGGCTTGTAGCTGGAATTTGCCAGCGCGTTTTCCACCTCCGAGCGGCTGTCCAGTCCTGCCGCCGAATAGCCGCTCTGCACGGCAGGCTGGCCGCTGCCCTCCGTCTGCGCCTGCACAGCGGCAAGCGCTTCGTCCTTTTTCTTTCTGTTTGCCATATATGATCCTTTCCTTATAAATTCTGCAGTTTCGTGCGCATCTCGTCGGACATGTTCTCAACGTCCAGATTGCTCAGCACATACTGCAGCTGTTCCTGCATCTGGTACAGGTAGCTGCGCAGGGCGCGGGCATCCTCCGGGTCCATGTTCTCGCTAAGCTTGGGCAGGCCGATCTTGTTAATGCCCATCACGCTTGCCATTCGTCACACCTCCCCGCCTGCAATGCCGCCCTTGGCAGCGGCCATTGTTTTTGCAATGCTGCGCAGGGTGATCTGTCCCCTGCCCTTCAGGCGCAGCCGCAGGGTGCCGTGCCTCCGGGGCACGAACGGCAAATCAAAGCTGCGCCGCTTGTCCTGTGCCGTCAGGCTTGCCACCGTCTCCCATGGGCCGCCGTCATAGCTGGCGGCCACCTCCACCGTACTGCTGCACTCGGCATCCAGCCGCAGCGTCAGTCGGGAAAGATATCGGTCCTCGGCCCCGTCCAGCCCAATGTCACCAGTGGTCAGCTCAAAGTTCAGCTTTTCCTCCACACCGTCGGTGGCCTGCCAGTCCGCTTCACGGCTGGGATCTGCGGCCCACAGTGCCTGCCCGTCCCACAGATAAAGCTGTCCGCCGGTGCTGGTCATCTCGTAGGAGCACACGTCTTCTTCGCTCCAGAGCGCGCGCTCGGTATCGTACACCAGCAGCCTTGCCGTATTTTCGCCTGCCGCCGTGCGGGCCACATGCAGGTAATAGCGGCCATCCAGCGCACTGCCCACCGCGCTCTGCACATTGGCCAGTCGGCCCGAATCCAACGCGCCGGACACTTTTGTTGGAATGCTGCCGTCCCATGCCATCACACCGTCCGGCGAAAGATAATAGAGCGTCTCGTTCAGCACACACAGGCTGCGCGCCGCGTTTTTGGCAACGCCCCGGCAGCGCAGCGAGGTGAGCTGAAAATCCGAAGGCTTGGAGCCATAGAGCTTGTGCAGTGTGTTCTCCTTAAAGAACAGCGCATAGCCCATGCATGTGGCCGCGCCGGTAAACGCACCATCGCTGCCCACCGTCACTGCGTAGCTGTCTGCCGCAATGCCCCGGTAGGAAAACCAGTTGGTGGGGTCGCCTAAGCGGCAGGCATAGATCACGTTTTCCTTGCTGCTGCAGCCCCATACCCGGTTGTCGCACTCGGTAACGTAGTCCAGATCCGGCACGCGGCGTTCCATCCGTACCGGCGTGCTCACCGCAAAGCTGCGTGTCTCCTTGCCGTCCAAGCTGGTCCACTGGGCGCTCTCGGCGCTCTGCACCAGCGTGCCGTAAACATGATCTCCCTCCGGGCTTACCCGCACGCGCAGCCCGTTTTCCAGCACATCGTAAACTACCAGATCCCCGTCCAGCTTTGTCCACATGCCAGCCTGCTGTGCTGCCGTGCCCTGCACGGTCACGGTGTCCCACTGGGCAAATAGCCTCTGCGCGCCCGCCGCTGTGATGCGGCAGTATTCCAGCGGCACTGCCGTCCAGCTGCCGGAGGATGCGCTGTACTCTTCCAGCGTGCTGGTGCTGGCCCATGGGTGCTCCTCGTCCTCCACCTTCAAAAAGAGCTGTCCGTCTGCAGGCTTCTCCGGTTCCTCCTTGCCGTAACCGCTCACCTCGTAGGCCTTGCCCGCGGCATCGCAGGGTGCAAACTGCACGCTCTGTCCCTCTGCCTGCCATACAGCTCCCAGTGCCGAAACACTTCCGTCCGCTGTATCAAAGGCTACCTTGTCCGGGAAGATCAGGATTTTTGTACCAATGCCCACCAGTGCCTTTTTGCCGTCGGTCACTGCCTCGGTGCAGGTCACCGGGTTCGCGCCGTCGGCATCCGGCGTGTAGATCAGATCCTTCCCGCAGACGGTCAGCAGCCCGTTCAGGTGATACATGCCGTTCAGCCCGGTCAACTCCCTCAGCTTGCGGCGCGGCTTGCGGGTGCTCAGCGCCGGGAAATCCCGGGCAGAAAAATTCACGCCCGCGCTGTACTCTGCTTCCGAGCAGGCATAGGTCTCGTTCAGCCCGCCGAATACCCGCACAAGACTGCGGCTGTTCTGCAGCTTCGCTCTGTTTGCCAGAACCATGCTCTCACCTCCTTACCAGCGCCACTGGGCACCCGTCAGGGTCGGGTAGCTGCGCCGCAGCCACGCCGCCAGATCTGCCAGCAGACTGTTGTACTGGGCCTGCTCCCCGACGTAGCGGTCGGTCTCACCAAGGGCCGCATCGGTCATGGCACACAGATAATGCGGATACAGCGCATCAAAAGGTGCCGGTGCCAGCAGCACATCGTCGTCCTGCAGGCTGTCATCCCATGCAAGGTCTGCGCCCACATCGTCGTATGCATCTGTGATGCTGTTTTTAAAAAAGCGTTCCCGCAGCATCGCGTCTGCTTCTTTCAGCCACGCCTGCCGGGTGGCCAGCGCAATGCGGCTGCCCGGGCGCAGCTCTTCGGCGCGTTCCAGCGCCTGTCCTACGGTCATATGCTCACTCTCCTTTTTATAAAGGCCCGGCCGGGCAGGCTTCCCAGCCGGGCTTTTTGTCTGTTTCGGGTTTACTGGGCGGCGTTCTCTGCCGCCGCAATGCGGGCGGCGGTCAGCTCATCCTGCATCTGGCTGTGCTCCAGCACCTCGGCCACTTCGGGCGGCACTTCCACCTCCACGCCGCGGCGGATCTTATAGTTCACACCGTTCACGCTGACGAACAGATCGCCCTTGTAGCGGCTGTTATCCTTGAACAGCCGGATGCGCACATTTTTCTTTTCAGCCATGGTTCACGCCTCCTCAGTTTGCAGCAGCGGTGGCGGAATAGCTGGACGCACTTTCAATGCGCACCATGTACTGCTCCACCAGACGCTCTGCCGCACGCATGCCCTTCCAGCCCACGGAAGCGCGCTGGTTCAGCGGGTCGTCGCCGTAGCCCAGCTGCTTGACGATGTGCTCCAGACCGCCGCCTTCCAGCTCGGTCACGCCGTAGGCGTGGGCACCCAGCACCAGCGTGCCGAACACAGCCAGACCGTCCGGGCAGGTGGAATCCTTCCAGATCTTGGCCTCGCTGGTCTCGATGAAGCGGATGTTGCCCAGCTTGCCGATCTCGCCGCGGAACATGGTGTCCGGGTCGGCGTACTTGTGCACCTCAATGAACTCCTTGCTGGTCTTCAGGTCGTAGGCAGCGTAGGGATGGATGATGGCAATGTAGCTGTCGCCGATGGGGTCGGCGTTCATCGCGCCCAGCTGTGCCGCCGCCTGAAAGAACAGCTTCGGGGTCAGGGTGCAGGTCTTGTCCAGTGCCTTGCGGCTGGCAACGGCAGTCTCGGTGCCGCCTGCGGCCAGCTTGGGCGCATAGATCACATTGGTGCCGCCCGCCAGCACATCGCGGGTAATGCTGTCCATGGTGCGGCCTGCCTGACTTGCCAGCACACGGGTGGCCTGTACCACATTGTTGTCAATGGCGGTCATCTGCAGCACGTCGGTCAGCGGAGTCCAGCCGCCGTACTGGTGCAGATCGCTGGTGATGGTGGTCACATTCAGTGCCTGACCGTTCGGGGTCACGCCCTCGGTCAGCGGAGTGGATGCCTTGGGCAGGCTGTCGTACTTGCGGAACTCAATGGTCTTGCCGCCGTTCTGGGGCACAGGGTAGTAGTCCGCAAACTGGTCGTGCACCAGACGCGGCTCTGCCTGATCGATGAGACGCTTCTCGTAGAAGGTCTTCATCTCTTTCGACATGGTAGCGGTGGTGTTCAGGTTTTCCGCAAACAGCTGGATGTTGAAATTCTTGTTCATGCTCATATTCCTTTCTCTTGTAAAATATTCACAATTCGATCTGTGCCCCGTGGAGCACACGGCGTTCCAGTGCTTCTCGCTGGGCGCGGGTCATGCTGGCTACATCCGGGCGGACGGTAGCCGCGCCGCCGGGCCGGATGCCGTTTTCGGTGGGCCGTGCGGCCCGCTGCTGAATACGTTCCACCACGCCCTGCTCCACAGCCTGCGCTGCAGTGCGCAGGTTTTCGTCGTAGTGGGCCAGACGGTACGCATCCCGCACCCTCATGCCGGGCAGCTGCATCAGGCGGCGCATCTCCGGGCTGCGCAGCTCGTTCTGCAGATCAAAATCCGGCTGGCTGCGGCGCATGGCCGCTTCCTCTGCCGCCCAGCGGGCATGCAGGCTGTGCACAGCAGCCTGTGTGCTGCGGGCAAAGCTGGACAGCGGCGGCAGTTCCGGGCGCTGCACAGGCAGTTCCTGCCGGGGCTTTTCCGGCTGCAGCTCTACGGTTTTCTCTGCCGAAGCCTGCGGCGCAGCGGGTACTTTTGCTTCGTCCGGCTTCATGGTGCCGGAGGCCACCGCCTGCCGGGTCTGCGCTTCGCTCAGGGCAGGGGAGCGGCTTCTCCCTCTGCAAAGAGCTGTAGCATAAAGGTTCCCCACGGGTTGCGGCTCCCAGCGTCCACTTCGTGCCTTGAGCGGCACTCGTGTTCTGCTGGCCGCTGCCCCAGCCTCGGCTCCCTGTTTCCGCCGCAGGCGGCGGTCGCCTCCGCTGCAAACAGCTGCAGATCCATCATGCTCTCCTTTCCTCTGCGGCTCACATCTGCAAAGCGGATATTCTCCGGGTAGCGTTCGGCCATCAGTGCAAAGCAGGCTTTTGCCAGCTCAAAGGCACCGCGCACCCATTCTTCGCAGGGCGCATCCACGCTCACTGCCAGACGCGGGCCGTCCGGCTCATCAAAGGCTTCGCTGTGGGCGTTCTCTTCCCCGGCCAGCAGGTACACAAGGCCCTGCATCACGGTGCTGGCTCCTGCACAAACGATGTCCTGCCCGGCAGGCGCATAGCCTGCATGACCGGCAGCTTCCAGCCGGCAGCTCAGCCCGGCGGGGGTATCCATCTCGCTGTAACAAACTTTCATCATAAAATTCACCTCCTTTTTAATGGATGTTCATGGCACGTGCAGCGGCGGCCACCGGCAGGGCATTGCCAAGGCCCGCCAGCTTTACCGCCTGCCCGTCCTTCTGCGCAGACGCACCGCCTGCACTGCGGGCCGGTTCGTCAGGCCCGGTGCCCTGCTGGGCGATCACCGCCGCCATCTGTGCCATCTGCTGCTGCATCCTAGCCAGCTGCTGGGCAAGGGTGCCGTTCTGCCGCACCCTCTGACGCACCTTCTCAATGCCTTCAAAGTCCATCATTTCCAGTGCCGCAAGGGCGGCATCGGCATTTTCAGGCTTGAAAAATCCCAGCTGATAGCACTCCTTGGCCGTCTCGTTCTGGGAAAGGCGGCTGAAGGTGCTCTTCTTGGCGGCGCTCACCACGATGTCAAAGATCGGCTCCCGGCTGCCCAGTTCCACGCCGCCCACGCTGCCGCCGGGCACCGCCCGCAGCGCCTGCGCCGAGAAGGGCACGAACCGGCTCTCGCCGCTTTCGCCCACGATACGGAACACCCGCTGCTCGTCGTAGAACTGGCGCATCAGCTCGATGATGAGATAGCACTGCTTTGCAAAAGCACGGTAGGCGCTCTTGAGCATATCGCGGCTGAGTTTGCTGCCTGCCTCCTGCAAGGCCGCAATGGCGCTGGCTGCGGTCACACCTCCGGCAGTGCCGCCCTGCGTCATGTCCCGGTTGCCGCTGATCTCCTTCAGCTCTTCAATGCGGCTCTGGCGGTAACTCAGGCTGTTGCCCTGCAGGCCCGCCGTCTGCAGCGGACGGAAACTGTCGTCGTTGAGCCGTCCCACCACATGCACGATGTCCCGGCTGAAATCGGCCAGCTCTTCCTCGTTGACCCCTGCCGTGTCGCTGAGCACATACCGCTGCTTTGCACTCAGCAGCACGTTCTCGTCCATGGCATGGTTCATCTTATCAATGGCCGTCTGGCAGTCCTTCATCACATCGATGTAGCCAAAGCCCGCCGGGCTGTCCTCCTCCACGAACAGTGGGTCAAATACAAAGGGGTACTGTCCGTGGTCATACAGGCCGCTTTCTGCCAGCGCCGGGTCGTTCTGGCTGGCGTACAGCACCACGCCGTTGCAGAACTTGCAGTAGTGCAGCACCATGCGCCCCGTTTCATCCGGGCGCTTGTAGTACCAGTCCACCACCACGCTCTTGGAGCTGGTGTCCTGCCCTTCATCGTGGATGTACCGGGGCACGTCCAGCACGCTGGCGGTGTGTCCTGCCAGCTGCGGGTACTGCGCGCACAGCCGGGCCGTGTCCTCAAGGCTCAGGCTGAAAAAGTCCGGCGATGCCTGAATATCCGCCACGCCCGGCTCCCAGTAGAGCATCAGCAGGTTCACGCTGCGCACCGCAATGTCGCCAATGCCGCCGCGCATTGCAGGGTCCCAGAAGATGCCGGTCACGCCGGTGCCCTGTTTGAGCTTGCGCCACCAGCAGTCACTGTACACCTGCTCGTAGTCGGCCTGTTCCAGCACCACCGGCAAAACGCTGGAAAGTGCCCGTGCGGTGTCCTCGTCATCTGCCTCTCGGGGCAGCACGTTCGGTTCCGGGTAGTTGTCCATGGCATCGGCGTGCTTGTTGGCAATGCTGTTGAACAGCCACCCGCTGGAAGGCTGAGCCTTGCCGGGCATCATGGGGTTCTGGTAGTTCTTCCAGTGGCCCATGCGGAACCACAGCTCGTTATCCACAATGCGCTTGTCCAGCGCAGCCTTGCCCGCCTTGTACCGCTGCAAGGTCTGCATGGCCTCGGCCACCTGTGCTTCACCCACGGGCAAAGCTTCGTTCTCGTAATCGTCCATTGCGTTTCTCCTTTAAATTCTGTAAAATCTTGCCCGCTTGTGCAGGTTCAGCGGGTCGTCGGGCATGGGCGGCGCAGCACAGCGCACCGGCGGGCTGATAGGGTTCTCCATCAGCACATAGCGGCACTCGTCGTAAATGTGATCCTCCTGCCGGGTGTCGATGTCCTCCACGTTGCTTTCGTCGTACACAAGGTTCGGGATCGTGCGGATAAAGTGCTTGCAGGTATTGAACACCTGAAACATCGGCCTGCCGTCCGCATCAAAATTCAGCCGGTAGTGGAACTGCATCTTGCCCGCAAGCCGGGTGTTGTCGCCGGGGGACCAGCGCAGGAAGTTCGGGCTGCGCTCCATCATAGCGGCAATGCTCTCGCCGCGGCTCTCATCAAAGATGGCCGGATCGGCAATGCCGTGGATCACCCTGCCGCGCAAAAGCGGGTCGTTCTGCTCTGCCTCCCGGATGCGCCGGGCCTGTTCCACCGGGTCGATGCGCAGGCCCTCGTTCGGCCTGCCGGTGCAGCCGTACAGCTCCTTGATGCGGTACAGCCGCCCCTCCTCGTCCGCTGCGTACCACCCCACCGAGAACGGCTTGGAAAAGCCAAAGTCGAACCCGCGGTAGAGCTGCCAGTGCTTCGGGATGGTGAACGGTGCGATCACATGGGTCCAGCGCTGGTCTTCGTAGTGGGCCGGGTCGTTGCGCCATTCGGTAAACACCTGCCCGGAAAAGCTGTCCCAGCTGCCGTAGAGCAGCGCCTGCTTTTCCGCTTCCGGCATACTGGCAAGGCTTGCAAGGTAGCCGGGGTCGTTTGCCAGCAGGGCGGGGTTATCAAAAATGCTGGAAGGGATGAACACCCGCGCCCGCTGCAGCTTCTGTTCGGTGCCGTCCGGCAGCTTTACCGTGTATTCTTCGGTGATAGGCGTGCCGGGCGGTGCAGGCGTGATGAACCGTGCCTTCACCCACCCGTGGCCGATGCCGCCGGGATTGGTGGTGGCCCGCATGTACACCCGGGTGCCCGGGCCTGTGGGACGGTTGCGGCTCATCATGTAGCTGTACTCTTCCCATTCAAAGTGGGTCAGCTCGTCAAAGCCGATAAAATCGAAGGCCTTGCCCTGATAATTGGTACGGTCCTTGGTGTACTGCATGGAGCCAAAGTAAATTTTTGCCCCGCTGGGGAAGTTCCACACATGGGCCGTGGCGTTGTACTGTGCCTGCGGGAACGCCCTGTGGTAGTACACCTGGCTCTTGTCCACCAGATCAGAAAGCTGCGGGTAGGTCTTGCGCAGGATCAGCGCCCGGTAGTGTGGAATGTGCACCTGCCGCAGCGCTTCGATCACCAGCGCGTCGCTCTTGCCGCCGCCTGCTGCACCGCCGTACAGCGCTTCCGGTTCCGGGCGGCTCATAAATTCGGCCTGCCGCGGCTGGGGCCGCCAGACCACCGGCACTCTTGCTTGTACAATGCTCATGGTTCTTCCTCCACCGTCGGCAGCAGCACCACGCCGCACTCCGCTCCTTCTGCCTGTGCCCCCTGATCGTTCAGGGTCTTGGCTACACCGGCCAGATCCTTGAGCACCGCCGTGGCCTCCTTGAGGTCTTTCATGGTGCCTGCTTCCGATGCGCCTTCCTTTTTTGCCGCCTTCTGCCGGGCATTCAGTTCCCGCACCTGCTGTGCCAGCAGGGTGCTCAGGGTGTCCGTGGCTCGGCTCAGGCTGGCCAGCCCTCTGGCCTGTTTTGTCTGCCCCATGGTGTTGGGTATCAGCTCCTTTCCGCCCTGGTGTGCTGGGCTATGGCAAAAGGATACCACTGGTGCTGCTTTCCCAACAGTGTGCACTTTTGCAGGGCCATAGCGTATATTTTAAATTTAAGAATCCGATTCGTATACTTTTGTCCCTTGTAATTCATCGCTGTTTCGTATCTTTTCAAAAGCAGTGTTTTTTCTCCATCAAAATTTGTGGCAGACCCGCAGAAAACCTTCAAAGTCATACTCATTTGCGATTTTTGGACAGAAAATGAAAAAAGTGTGTTTATTCTGTGGACAAATGCTTTTGTAAAATGTTACAATAGGTTCTGTTCTTTCTCGTCCCACGCACGGACGGGATGTTTTATCTGAATCAGGAGGTTCCTCATGTTAGAAAACATCTTTCATCTGAAGGAGAACCACACCGATGTCAAGACCGAGATCATGGCAGGTATCACCACCTTCATGACCATGGCTTACATCCTTGCGGTCAATCCCAACATCCTTTCTGCTTCCGGCATGGATTCGGAAGCCGTTCTGATCGCCACCGCGCTGGCATCCTTTGTTGGCACTGCGCTTATGGCTCTGCTTGCCAACTATCCGTTTGCACTGGCACCCGGCATGGGCCTGAACGCCTACTTCTCCTACACGGTCGTTCTCACCATGGGCTACAGCTGGCAGTTGGCCCTGATGGCCGTCTTTGTAGAGGGCATCATCTTCATCGTGCTGTCCCTCACCAATGTCCGTGAGGGCATCTTCAATGCCATCCCCATGACCCTGAAGAGCGCCGTCAGCGTGGGCATCGGCCTGTTCGTTGCTTTCGTTGGCCTGCAGAATGCAAAGCTGATCGTCAACAGCGATTCCACCCTCGTCACCTACCAGCACTTCAAGGGCGAGACCTTCTCCAGCGTGGGCATGGGCGCGATCCTTGCCCTGTTGGGTATCGTGATCACCGCCATCCTGCTGGTAAAGAAGGTCAAGGGCGGCATCCTGTACGGCATTCTTATCACCTGGGTGCTGGGCATCCTCTGCGAGATCGCCGGCATCTATGTTCCCAACCCCGACGCAGGCATGTACTCCGTCATTCCCACCGCTTTTGTCAGCTTCGACTTCTCCGCGCTGGGCAAGACCTTCGGTCAGGTATTCAAGACCGATTTCTCCGGCGTTGGCATCCTGAACTTCTTCGCCGTCATGTTCTCCTTCCTGTTCGTTGACCTGTTCGATACTCTGGGCACCCTGATCGGTGTTGCCTCCAAGGCCGACATGCTGGACGAGGACGGCAAGCTGCCCCACATCAAGGGCGCACTGATGGCCGACTCCATCGCCACCTGCGCAGGCGCTGTGCTGGGCACTTCCACCACCACCACCTTCGTCGAGAGTGCTTCCGGCGTTACCGAGGGCGGCCGCACCGGTCTGACCGCTATGACCACCGGCATCCTGTTCCTGCTGGCCACCATCTTCAGCCCTCTGTTCCTCACCATCCCGTCCTTTGCAACGGCTCCGGCCCTGATTATCGTGGGCTTCTACATGATGGGCTCTGCCGTCAAGATCGACTTCAATGACCCCAGCGAGGGCATCCCCGCCTTCCTGACCATTCTGGCCATGCCCACCGCTTACAGCATTTCCGAGGGCATCGCCATCGGCGTGATTTCCTGGACCCTGATCAATCTAGTCACCGGCAAGGCCAAGGAAAAGAAGATCAGCCCCCTGATGTATGTGCTGACCGTGCTGTTCATCCTCAAGTACGTGTTCCTCTAAGCCGCCGATCTTACCGCAAGCAAAAAAGCTCCCGTCCTGATGATGGACGGGAGCTTTTCTGCTTCCTATGATCCGGAACAGCCTGCGCATTCGCTCCGGGCTGTCCGGCGTGGAACTATTCTTTTTTAGCAATCGGGGTTATTTGCGCCGCGGGTGGATATGCACTTCCGGGATAGCCACGTTATCATAGTGGATCGGCTTATCTGCCGCCGGAGTGCCGTCCGCATCCGTATGATGTGCCACCTTGCCGGTATGGATCTCCGGCACGGCCACGGTTTCTTCCTCATGGGGATGCTCCCGCTTTTTTCCGAGCCACGTTTTCAGATGGTGATAAAGCGACATTTCACGTCTCCTTTCCCGGTGCGGAAGCCCGCCCGAACTGTAAAGATCAGCTTCAGATAAAATTGATGAACACCGTAATGACCAGACTGTTCAAGAAGTCCGCAAACAGACTGCCCACCAGCGGGATCAGCAGATACGCCTTGACCGAGGGCGAATATTTATCGCAGATGGCCTGCATGTTGGCCATAGCGTTGGGCGTTGCGCCCATGCCAAAGCCGCAGGTGCCGGATACGATCACCGCCGCGTCGTAATCGCGGCCCATGATGTTGAACACTACCAGCACCACATACAGGATCATGAACAGGGTCTGTCCGGCCAGCAGCACGATCAGCGGCAGGGCCAGCTCTGCCAGCTGCCACAGCTTCAGGGTGATCATGGCCATACCCAGGAACAACGAAAGGCAGATGCCGCCAATGTCATTGATCTCGCCCATATACACGGTGTAGCCGCCTCCATACTCACCCACATTGCGGATGATGGCCGCCGCGATCATGGCACCGATATAGATGGGGAAGGTCATGCCCGTCAGGCTCAGAAGTCTGGACAGCACCGTGCCGATGCCCATGGCGACGATCAGCTGGAAGCTTGCCGCCGGGTACATGGTGGTGTGGCGCTCGTGCTTCATTTCTTCTTCCACCAGCAGGCTGTCATCCTCCGGTACCACCGTGGCCAGCAGGTTGTGCCGCTCAATGAGCATCTTACCGATGGGGCCGCCCATCATGCTGCCCGCGATCAGGCCATAGGTGGCCGCTGCCGTACACAGGGTGGTGGCCCCCTGAATGCCAAAGTCCTCCAGCACCGGGCCAAAGGCACCGGCGGTGCCGTGACCGCCCACCATGGGGATGGAGCCGGTGCAAAGGCCCACCAGCGCATCCACGCCCAGCAGCTTTGCCAGCCCCACGGCTACAAAGTTCTGGCTGACGATCAGCACGATGACCACGCCCAGAAACACGATCATCGCTCTTCCACCGCTTTTCAGCACCTTGAGGTTTGCCTGGAAGCCCACCGAGGTGAAAAACATCACCATGCAGACTTCCTTTAGAATATCATCAAATGCAAACTCGGCAACGCCGGTCACATAGCATACACAGGTAAAAATGGCGAACAGCACGCCGCCAATGACCGGAGCCGGAATGCAGAAACGTTCCAGCACCTGCACCCTTGCCCGCAAAAATTTGCCCAGCATCAGCACCAGCACAGCAACGGCCAGTGTCTGATACATATCCAATTCGATCTTCATTGCTCTACTTTCCCTCAGTTCCCAGCCGCTTCATCGACCGTAATTCCTGCCGCCATATAATATGCGGCCGCGCCCGCATGGAACGGGATGCCAACGCCCTCTACTGCGTTTTCCTCCGGGTCCAGCGGGATGCCCAGCTGCTCTTCCAGCCCTTCCCGGCTGGAGAACAGAAGCTGTGTCAGCTGCTGCACCTGCTTTGCAGGCAGCGCGTTGCTGGCCAGCAGAACGGCTTTCACGCCCACCGTCTGCACTTCCTCCGTCTGGCCGGGATAGGTGCCTGCCGGCAGCGTAACGCCGCTGTAGGCGCTGTAAGCGCTCTGCAGGCGCTGTGCTGCCGCACCGTCCACGTTCAGCAGCCGGATGCCGCACTCGCCTGCCAGAGCGGTCAGCACCGAGCTGGGCGCGCCCACCGTCATAAAGATGGCATCCACCCTGCCCGCCTTCAGCTGGGCAGCGGCATCCTCATAGTTCAGGTTTACCATGCTCACCATCTTGTCGTTCAGACCATAGGCAGATAAGATCTGCCGTGCGTTCTGCTCCGAACCAGATTCCTCCGCGCCGATGCTCACTGTCCTGCCATGCAGGTCCTCAATGGACTGGATGTCGGAATCCGCCCGCACCACCACCTGACAGGTCTCGGTGTACAGCGCTGCCACGGCACCAAAGCCCCGGCTTTCCTCCTCGTCGGCAAAGATGCCGGTCTGGTCATAGGCATCCTGCACAAGGTCTGCCTGTGCAATGGCCAGCTGCAGATATTCGCCGGCCAGCAGACGCAGGTTCGCTGCGGAACCGGCGGTAGCCTTCAGCTCCACCTGCCCGTTGTCCGTCTCATTTTCCAATGCCGCGAACCGCTCACCGAACTCCCGGTAGATGCCGCCCTCGCCAGCCACGCCGAAGCGCAGCCGTTTAACGGTCTCCACCGACGAGCATCCGCTCAGCAGTGCTGCTGCCAGCAAAGCTCCGGCCAGCACCGCCGCGAGCCATTTCTTTTTCAAGATCACCACTCCTCTTCCTGCCGCCGCAGTGCGGCAGAGCTTTTATCCTAAATTATACGCACATTGCGGATGAAATGCAATCACCTGCTGCAGAAAAGGAATGCACTTACCCTCCGAACAGCCCGAAGAAGCTGGTATGGGTCACCCCCAGCACAAGGAACAGTGCGATCAGTGCAAACAGCACTCCGATGATAATATCCATCTGGTGCACGGTCAGCGGAAAATGATCATACATCTTTTCTTTCGCATTCACAAAGTTTTTGTCGCCGTTGTTGAGCAGGCTCTTTTTGCCTTCCTCAAAATCCACCTTCTGCGCGGCCAACTCTGCCTGCTCCTGTGCAAGCTGTTCTTCCCGGGCCGCAAGGGCAGCTTCCCGCCGGGCAAGCTCCTCTGTGAACTGCTCCCTTGTTCGGTTTTCCTGTGCCATAAGCACACCTCCTGATGGTGTTTTTCTTTATGATACCACACAAATGCAAATAAAAAAAGCGGGCCGTCTGCCCAAAAGCAGACGACCCACAGAAAAAGCTCTTACTTCTTTGCCAGATACTTGCGGATATCGATAGCCACAGCCACGATAATGACCAGGCCCTGAACGATGTAGGTGTAGGAGGAGTTCACGTTCATGAACTGCAGCGCCACCTTCATCAGCTCAAAGACCAGAACGCCGACCAGAACGCCGGGCACAGTGCCGACACCGCCGGTGGTGGAAACACCGCCGATGGTGCAGGCTGCGATGGCGTCCAGCTCATAGCCCTGTGCGGTGTTGACGGATGCGCCGCCGGACTTTGCAGCCAGCAGGCAGCCTGCCAGACCGAACATGCAGGAAGCCAGGATGTAGATGCGGATCTTGGTGGCGTTGACGTTGACACCGGCCACCTCAGCAGCAGCCTCGTTGCCGCCGATGGCGTACATGTACTTGCCGTGACGGGTCTTGTTGTACAGGAACCAGAAGCACCCGGCCACGATCAGAGCGATCCAGATCAGCACAGGCACACCGATGATAGTGTTGGAGGCCAGAGAGGTGAAGTTTTTGTTCAAAGAGCCGATGGGGGTACCGCCGGTGTACACAAGGCAGATACCGTAGACCACCTGCTGCATACCCAAGGTAGCAATGAAGGGCTGCACCTTCAGGTAGCTGACCACCAGACCATTGCACAGACCCACGATGGCGCAGATGGCAATGACCAGAATGAACACCACCGGGGTGGACAGGGTGGGCATATTGGGGTAGAACTTGCCGGAAGCGCCTTCGGTCTGCGCAAAAATGCAGGCCAGACATGCGGCAAAACCAGCCAGACGGCCAGCGGACAGATCGTTACCGGTGGTGATCAGGCAGCCGGAAATGCCCAGCGCGATGATGTAGCGGATGGACACGTTCTTGAACAGGTTGATCATGTTGGTGCCGGAGAAGAAGTTGGGGTGAATGATGCCAACGATCAGAGTGATGGCCAGCATCATCATGATAATGGCGTTGTTGCTGAGCCACTTGCCCACAGCCTTGCCATTCAATTTTTTGGTAGCTTCCACGATAGACAGCCTCCTTAATTACTGATTTGCCGCAGCTGCGTCAGGTGCGGTCTCGAACTGGGTAGCCAGCGCCATGATGTTCTCCTGCGTGGCATCCTTGCCGTCGATAAAGCCGGTGATACGGCCATCGCACATGACCATGACACGGTTGGACATACCGATGATCTCGCTCATTTCAGAGGAAATCATGATAATGCTCTTGCCCTGCTTGGCCAGATCGGCGATGATGCAGTAGATCTCGTACTTTGCACCAACGTCGATGCCACGGGTAGGCTCGTCCAGAATGAGAACATCGGGGTTGTTGGCCAGCCACCGGGCGATCAGCACCTTCTGCTGGTTGCCGCCGGAAAGGCTCTTGATCTGGGTCTTGGGGCTGGGCACCTTGATGGCCATCTTTTCCTTGTTGGTAGCCACCAGATCCAGGATCTTCTTGTCGTCCAGCATGATGGGGCCCTTGCGCAGGGCATCCAGCGATGCAATGGAGATGTTATCCGCAACACTCAGCACACCCATGATGCCGGTGGCACGGCGGTCCTCGGTCAGCAGAGCCACGCTCTTCTGGATGGCGTCGCGGGGCTGCTTGATGTTCACCTCTTCGCCCTTGATCCACACCTTACCGGAGGTATGGGCACGCAGGCCGAAGATGCCTTCCATCAGCTCGGTGCGCTGTGCGCCCACCAGACCGGCCACGCCCAGGATCTCGCCTTTTTTGACCTCGAAGCTGCAGTGGCGGAAGGAGCGCGGATGGATGGAGGTGAAGTCCTCCACCTTCATCATCACCTCGTCCGAGGGATGGTTCTCCAGCGGGGGATACAGGTTCGACAGCTCACGGCCGACCATCTTTGCAATGATCTCTTCCTTGGTCATGTTGGCAACGTCCCACTTGCCGATGTACTGGCCATCGCGCATGATGGTGACTTCGTCCGCGATCACCTTGATCTCGTCCATCTTGTGGCTGATATAGACCAGTGCCACGCCCAAAGCCTTCAGCTCGCGCATGATGCGGAACAGCGACTCAACTTCGTTTGCGGTCAGTGAGGAAGTGGGTTCGTCCAGGATCAGCACCTTGCAGTTTGCGGAAACAGCCTTTGCAATTTCCACCATCTGCATCTGTGCGATGCTCAGAGAGCCAAGCTTTGCACGGGGATTGATCTCCAGCTTCAGCTTTTTCAGCAGCTCCTCCGTATCCTTGTACATTTTGGCGTGATCCACCACCGTAACAGGGCCGTACTTTTTGGTGGGGTAGCGGCCCAGCCAGATGTTCTCGGCCACGGTGCGTGCCGGGATCGGCTGCAGTTCCTGATGCACCATGGCAATGCCGCGGTTCAGTGCATCCAGAGGGGTGGTGATGGTAACTTTTTCGCCCTCGTATTCAATTTCGCCCTCGTCCATCTTGTAAATGCCAAACATGCATTTCATCAGTGTGGACTTACCGGCGCCGTTTTCACCCATCAGCGCCATGACCTTACCGGGGCGAAGCTCCAACTGGGCGTGATCCAGCGCTTTGACGCCGGGGAAGGTCTTGACCACGCCTTTCATTACCAGACGGTATTCTGACATTCCGCAGAGCCTCCTTGTCGTTTATTATAAGGCCGCAGAAAAACCTTTTTTCAAAACAAGGCGCGTGCGCGGAGAATATTTCTCGCACGCACGCGCTTTATAGCTTTGCTCAAGCCGTCAAGGTCCACTGCGCACCTTGCATTGTTTCAGGAAAACTTTGGTCTTACTTCACGTACTCGGAAGCGTTGTCCTTGGTCACCTTCACATAGTCGACCCAGTAGTACTGCTCGACCTTGGAGCCTTCAACGTACAGCTTGGTAGCCTCAGCAGCTGCGGTAGCCTGACCCACGTCGTCGTTCAGCACGGTACCGGTCATGTTGCCATCCAGAACGTCCTGAACAGCCTCTGCCAGAGCATCGACGCCGACCAGATAGATATCCTTGCCGACGGTGCGGCTTGCCTGCTGGATGGACTGCAGAGCGCCCAGTGCCATTGCGTCGTTGTTGCAGAAGACAACTTCGATCTTGTCGCCGTACTGAGACAGAGCGTTTGCAACGTCCTGCTGAGCGGTGGTCTGATCCCAGTTGTCCAGGTACTCGTACAGGCACTCAACTTCCTTGCCTGCATCGGTCAGGGCCTTGATGGAGTACTCGGTGCGGTACTGAGCATCGATGTTCTCGGGGTCGCCCTTGCACATAATGTAGGTGATCTTGCCGTCGCCGTTGATATCGCCCTGAGTCTCGGTCTCCAGGATCAGCTCGCCCTGATAAGTACCGGACTGACGTGCGTCAGCACCAACGTAGCAGCACTTGTCTGCGTAGGAGTCCAGAACGCTCTTGTCGGGCTCACGGTTGATGAAGACGATAGGAGTCTCAGAGGGCTTGACGGTATCAACGATGGTCTGTGCGGAAGTGGTCTGCACGGGGTTGATGACCAGCACGTCCACGCCCTGCTGCAGGAAGGTGTTGATCTGCTCGGTCTGGGTGTTCTGGTCGTTCTTGCCGTCCATGATGGTGACGGAGTAGCCCATGTCCTTCAGGTACTCTTCCAGATCGGAGCGGTACAGGGTCATGAAGTTATCAGCAAACTGATAGATGCACACGCCGATGTTTGCGGAACCGTTGGTTGCAGCAGCGCTGGAAGCAGCAGCAGAAGATGCAGCAACAGAAGAAGCAGCAGTAGAAGTGCTGGAAGAGCCGCCGCAGGCGGTCATAGCAGCAGTTGCACCAACAACAGCAGATGCCTTCAGGAAGTCACGACGCGAAATCATTTTCATAATAATGTTCTCCTTCAATTCGTATCTCAGCATTTTCACAGGAGCAATCTTGCATGCACCTGTAATTCCTGTTCGTATTATACCCTTGCAGCACCCCACTGTTCAAGAGAACAAGTTCACAAGATTGAAGGAGTTCTTTTGTGCTATTTCAACAAATGCTTTTTGGGCTCGCCAATTTCTTTTCTCGAAACATCACAATTTTTCATACATTTGCAACCTCCCTACAAAAGCAAAAAAATTATGTCATTTTTCTCTCAAAAAGATTACAAAATGTTGCATCGTCCGGTTTTTGCAGCTTTTTCATTTCTTGTATATCTTGAAAAATATTTTCAGGAATAGTTCATCCCTGTTCTTCCGCATTTTTTCGCTTCATTTCTGCAATTTTCTGCAAATCGCCTGCCATTCCCGGTTCCTGCCGCCCGCCTTTTGCAAAGAAAATGCCCGGAAGCTTTCCTGAGCCTCCGGGCATCTCGATCCGAGTATCTTTTACAGATGCAGCAGCATCTTTGCAATGTTGAAGTAGATCAGCAGCGTGGTGGTATCCACAATGGTGGTGATCAGGGGTGAAGCCATCACGGCCGGATCCACATGCAGCTTTTCTGCCGCCACCGGCAGAATGCCGCCGATGATCTGCGAGAGCAGGATGGTGCAGATCAGGGTCAGACACACCACCAGTGCCACCGGAGCCGCAATGCGGTCAAACACCAGCAGCTTTACAAAGTTGCATACGGCCAGCGTGCCGCCGCACAGCAGGGCTACGCGGCTCTCGCGCCAGAGGATGCGTGGCAGGTCGTGGGGCTGGATATCGCCCACTGCCATGCCGCGGATGATGGTGGAAGTGCTCTGGCTGCCCGCGTTGCCGCCTGCGTCGGTCAGCATGGGGATGTATGCAGTCAGCACGGTCACAGCGGCCAGTGCATCCTCGTATCCGCGGATGACCATGCTGGAGAAGGTGGCGCTGATCATCAGGAACAGCAGCCACGGCGCACGGCTCTTATACAGATCCCACATGCTCTGCTTGAAGTAGGGCTTGTCGGAGGGGCCGATTGCGTTCATCTTTGCAATATCTTCGCTGGCCTCGTCCTGCAGGATGCTGATAGCATCGTCAATGGTCACGATGCCCACCAGCCGGTTCTCGGCGTCCACCAC
Source organism: Faecalibacterium taiwanense (assembly GCF_036632915.2). Classification (NCBI taxonomy): domain Bacteria; kingdom Bacillati; phylum Bacillota; class Clostridia; order Eubacteriales; family Oscillospiraceae; genus Faecalibacterium; species Faecalibacterium taiwanense. Next base: position 2,321,328 of record NZ_CP155552.1, read on the forward strand.
CGGAATAGCCAGAAAGCCATATTTCTCGAACAGGTTGGAAACATCCTCCTGATCGGTGGTGGTGCTCACGCTGACCACATTGGAATCCATCAGGTCCTTGATAGGCTCTTCTGTGTTCTTTGCCAGCACCAGCGCCCGCAGGGACACCACGCCGATCAGCCTGCGGCTGTCATCGGTCACATAGCAGTTGTTGATGGTCTCCTTGTCAAAGCCATTCCTGCGGATGGCCTCCATGGCCTGTGCCACGGTCATGTCCGGCCGCAGCTCCATCAGCTCGGTGGTCATCACGCCGCCGGCCGAGTCCTCCGGGTACTTGAGCAGCTCGTTGATCATGCGGCGGGTGGTGGGGTCGGCCTGACCCAGAATGCGCTTGACCACGTTGGCAGGCATTTCCTCCACAAGGTCGGTGGCATCGTCCACGAACAGTTCGTCCACAACAGCCTTCAGCTCGGTATCGGTCAGGCCGTCGATCAGCTTCTGCTGGGTCTCAGGGGTCAGTTCGGTGAACACATCTGCGGCCAGATCCTTCGGGCACAGACGGAACAGCACCGGGAGCTTTTCTGCAGGCAGATCCTCAAATACCGCCGCAAGGTCGGGCGCGGGCAGAGTTTCCATCACATCCCGCAGGCTCTGGTATTTCTTGGCATCGTCCAGATTTGCCAGCATGGTCTTGAGGGTATCGATCGAGATTTCAGACATAAAAAAGCTGCCTCCTTTTCAGTGGCAGCTCTCGTTTCTTCTTTTCAGGGAACACAAACACGCACCGTGTGCATTCACACACAGCAGGGTCTGCACAAAGCAGAAACGGCGGCTGCCATCATATAAAATAATCGGGGAGAAAGACTGCTGCTACTGCCAGCAGGTTCCATGACAACCACCTCGTTTTCCTGTTGTAAAAAGACACTTTTTGCCTTTTCCGCCCATTACTTTACCACTGCTTTTTTGCCGCGTCAACCCTGCTTTTTAAATTTTTCCGTTTCTTTACAAAAAGTAAAAGTGCCCGATGACATTTTTCGTATCATCAGGCACTTTTATCCTGTCAGAGCATGTCCCGGGCGGGATGGAAGGCTCTTTGCTTACAGGGTCTCTACCGTATCAAACAGGTCTTTTGCGGCTTCCACAGCATCCTTGCTGCCAAACACCACCCGCACGCCGTTTGCCATGGCGGCACCCAGCTCTGCGGCCTGCTCCTTCAGCAGTGCGGCATCCACCGCACACAGGGCCTTGCGGTCTGCCGCCATCATTTCATCAGTGATGCCGCAGAAATACCGACGGTCCGTCTCGCGGGCCTCAGCACGCGGCTTGCGGGGGGTGTCCAGCTTGGCCACAGTACCCACAATAAAATCGTTCAGGTCTTTTTCGGTGTACTCCCGTGCTGCCAGTTCTGCCGGACCTTTTGCAAAGGTGTCGTAGCTTTCCTTTACATGGGGGTCGCGGTAGGTGTACAGGTATTCCACGCCGTCCGAGGAGAGCATTCCGGTGCCGTAAGCGCCGCCCACCTCACGGATGTTGTGCCACAGGTATTCGTAGCTCATCACGCGGGCCAGCGCCTTGCGGTCGCTGCGGCGCTCCATGGGCCATACCTGTACATCGTAGTTCACACCGCCGTCAATGATAAACGCTTCGTTCACCGGCGGTGTCAGCGGCTCCACATAGGGCTTTGCCGCAGCGCGGCCCTCGGCAGCAAAGCGGCTGTCCGGCAGCAGAGTGCGCAGCTTTGCAAGGGCATCCTCGCTGCCGTACAGGCTGACCGTCAGCTCCGCGTGCTGCAGCACCTCTGTGCGCAGGGCATCCAGCTTTTCGCCCAGTGCTGCCCAATTGCCGCGCTCCTGCACGCCGCACAAGAACTTGTAATAGCTCACACCGCTGCAGCGTTCACTCACCGCACCGTCCACCGTGTAGTGGGCACTGGCGCGGGTGGCTGCGTATACATTGCCCTGCTGGATGAACTGCTGTTCCATGTTCAACTTCTGCTGGCTCAGCACCCGTGCAAAAGCAGCTTCTGCCGCCGGGCCGGTAAGGGTGGTATCATACAGCCATTCGCCGCCCAGCTCCACAGCCTTTTCCAGACTGCGTTCCAGCAGGCTCAGGCACAGGCTCAGCTTGGCATGGCAGGGTGCACCCTCCTGCCGCCCAGTCCAGATGTCCAGCTGGGTGCGGCTGTCGCCCAGCCATGTGCTGCGCAGAGTGTTCAGTTGCTGAGCGGTGTGTTCGGTGCTGTCCAGCTCGTCCAGCACATCGGTCAGCAGGTCCAGATACGGCATGTCCTCAGGCTTCACATTACCAAGGTCATAGTAGAAGTTCAGGTACAGGCTGCCTGCCGAAGGGTGATGCACCAGCTGCGCACCGGCCAGAAGTTCCCGCTCGCCTGGGGCCGTCCTTGCTCCGTCGCCAAGGTCGGCAACGGTCAGCGGGTGCTCCAGCACAAGCTTGCCGTCGGTGCGGATGGGTTCGCCCTCCTCTTTTTAGGCAGGGTGGGCACCTGCACCACCTGCACCGGAGCCGGTGCAAACAGCTCACGCAGCAGCTCATCGAACCAGCCATCGGCCATCTTTTCCCGCAGGGAAGCAAACAGCCTGTCCGTGTGCAGCAGCAGGGCGGGGTCGCCGGTGTGCAGCCAGCCAGTAGAAGCGTTGATGGCATCCAGCACGCCGTCTGGCAGGGTGCCCGGGCGCTCCAGCGATGCAAACTCTGCTGCGTTCAGCGAAGCCAACAGCAGTTCCTGCGGGATGCCCTCGGCCAGAATGCCGTCCACCGCCTTGCGCACAGCGGCAGCAAACTTGCGGGCGCTCTCCTCGGTGGCACCGCGCAGCACCAGTTCCAGCACCGGCTGCAGGGTGCTGTCGTCAAAGCCAATGTCAATATCTGCGCCCAGCTTTTCGGCCAGCAGCGCCGCCTTCAGCGGGGAGTTATTGGTGCCAAGCAGGGCATCCAGCAGGATCTCCACGCCCAGCTGACGCTCCCGGTCTGCAAAGGCACCGGTGTACCATGCCAGAGCACACTGCACCTCGTCCGGCTCCGGGTTTTCGGTATAGTAGGGCAGTTCCACGCAGGCACCCGCCTGCTCGTGCTGCACGGTCAGCTGCGGACGGCTGGTGCCCTTGGGCATTTTTGAAAGATAATCCCTGTCCAGCAGTTCCAGCTTTTCAGCCATATCCATTTTGCCATAGAGGGTAATGCAGCAGTTGTCGGCGCTGTAGTGGCGGTGATATACTCGCTTATACTTTTCATAGGTCAGCGCCGGGATGCTGGCCGGGTCGCCGCCGGAAACAAAGCCGTAGGCCGTATCCGGGAACATGGCCCGTTCCAGTGCATTTTCCAACTGAGCATCCGGTGCAGCCAGAGCGCCCTGCATCTCGTTGTACACCACTCCGCTCACGGTGCCGTCGGCACTGCGGTGCCAGCCCTCCTGCTCAAACACGCTCTTGTCCACCATGGCCAGCGGGCAGAACACCGCGTTCAGGTAGACATCCATCAGGTTTTTGAAGTCGGTCTCATTGGGCGTAGCGAACGGGTAGACCGTCTTATCCGGGAAGGTCATCGCATTCAGGAAAGATGCCATGCTGCTTTTGAGCAGCTGCAAGAACGGCGAGGTCACCGGGTATTTTTCGCTGCCTGCCAGCACCGAGTGCTCCAGAATGTGGAACACGCCGGTGTCATCGGACGGGAAGGTGCCAAAGCCGATGCCAAACGCCTTGTTGGTATCCTCATTTTCCACCAGCAGCACCGTGGCACCGCTCACATCGTGGGTAAGCACGGTCAGGGTTCCGTGCTGTTCAGGGCAGTCCTCGGTACGCACGAGGGTATAACCGGGAAATCGTTCCATTTCGTTTTCTCCTTTGTGGTTTTGAAATCGTTTGACACTATTGTATCATTCGAGGGCAAAAAACACAATTACCGGTTTGTTAATAATAACCAGAAGGACGATTTTCAACCATTTGCTTCCCGTACAGAGCGTTTTCGCGTAGATTGAGTTTAATGCCTTTTGTAAAAAGCATTACCGCCAGGTATGTTCTCTTTTGGTTGCAAAAGAGAACCAGAAAGGACGGCGGTGCCCGCAGGGCATGAAAGCCCCAGTGGGGCTTTTAAGCCGCAGACCGGTTTGCGCAGCAAATGCTGTGTGTTCAGCACAGCAAGGTCACAGCGATTTCAACGCGCTGGATCCATGAAAAAGGGGCTGCTCGCCCCTTTTAGACCCCAAAGCAGTTAGGCTCCATACAAAAAATCCAAGTCGCTGCGCTAAAGGATTTTTTGTGTTCCGCCGATTTTGAGTCGCTTACGCGACGAGCTGTACGGGTAAGTTTGTGCTTTATCTGCTGCGCGGCTGACAGCGGCAATATGCCGTTTGCCATTGCGCCCTTCCCGTGAAAAAGGAAACAGGCCGGCCCCGCAGGACTGGCTTGTCTGCAAAATTATAAAATAATATTTCCTCTGATATTGCCAAAGCGAAAGCATCGGCAATTTTAAATCGTATTTTTTACACCTGTTTTGCACCCTCAGTCCGGCAGGACACCCGGAACAGCACAAAGCCCACTGCAAACAGCAGCGCCAGCATCCCAATGCCCACATTGGCGCTGCCGGTCAGCTGGCTGCCCACGCTCACGATCATGGTGCCAAGGAAGGACGCACCCTTGCCGCAGATGTCGAACAGGCCAAAGTATTCGCCGGATTTTTCAGCCGGGATGATCTTGGCAAAGTGGCTGCGGCTCAGTGCCTGCACGCCGCCCTGGAACATGCCCACCAGCACGGCCAGTACCCAGAACTGCCACTGGCTGGTCAGGAAGAAGGCAAACACCGCAATGCCGGTGTAGGCTGCGATGCAGACCGGGATAAGCTGGCTGGACGGATATTTTGCGCTCAGCCGACCAAAGATCAGCGCCGAAGGGAAGGCTACGATCTGCGTTACCAGCAGGGCCAGCAAAAGGCCGGTGGTCTCCAGCCCCAGTGCCGTGCCGTAGGCGGTGGCCATATCGATGATGGTATACACGCCGTCGATGTAGCAGAAGAAGGCCAGCAGGAACCAGAACACCTGCTTATCCTCGCGCAGATGCTTGAGGGTGTGGCCGATGCGCACAAAGCTCTGCCGGATGGCGTGCTGCTCTACCTCCACATAGTTGATCTGCTTATAGTTCCGCAGCAGCGGCAGGGTGGTGCCCAGCCACCACACAGCGGTGATGAGCAGCGCCACGGAAAGGGCGGTCATCTGGCTCAGGCCGATGGCCCCGCTGCCCAGCACCAGCGCCAGACACACCACAAAGGGCACGCAGCTGCCAATGTAGCCCCATGCATAGCCCTGCGAAGACACAACATCCATGCGTTCCGGGGTGGTCACATCGCCCAGCATGGAATCGTAGAACACCAGACTGCCCGAAAAGCCGATCTTTGCAAGGATGAAGATAATCAGGAACGGCAGCCATGTAGTGGCAAGGCCCATAGCACAGCAGCCTGCCACGCCCACGAACAGGCAGAGCATGAAGATGGGCTTTTTAAAGCCTCTGGTATCGGCCAGCGTGCCCAAAATCGGCCCCAGCACTGCCGTGATCACCGTGACCACCGAGCTTGCATAGCCCCAGTAGGCCAGATAGTTCACCGGACTCAATCCCCCGGCCTCGGCCAGCGCATTAAAGAAAATGGGCACCAGTGTGGCGATCATCAGCACAAAGGCCGAGTTGCCCACATCGTACAGGATCCATGACCGCTCCAGCGGGGTCACCTTGAATTTTTCATGTTTCATCTTGTTTCCTCTCGCACCGCCGGGCGGTGCCCCCTCTTTTAGATTTCACCATTTAAAATGGCCGCCGCATTCGCTTTGGCCATCTACAGCGGAAATTTTGTTTTTATTTTCGTGTTTGTCGCGCTCTGCGGAGCGCTCCAAACACATTTTCACCAAAAGGGTCGTAGCGGGAAACAGCATCTTTCCCTGCTGGCCTGCATCGACTTGCTCAGAACTCCCCGAAGGTGTGGTCAAAGGCCTTGCTCAGGGGCTGGTCCGTGTCCAGCTTTGCCACAAACTCCAGGATCAGCGTTTCTGCCAGCGGAAGCGCCTGCGCATACAGTTCTTCCAGCCGCTTGCCGCTCTCCACGCACTTCGGGTTCGGCTGCGGATCTGCCACAAGGCCGTGCAGCATGTCGTATTTGCCCACCACCTTCATGCCGGTCAGCACCACCCATCGCTTGACAGGATTGGATGCCTGCAGCAGCCTGTGCACTGAGATCATGCCCTTGAGCGAGTCCAGCGCCACCTGCTCCGAGATGCCCTCGTAAAAGGGCGCGATCGCCTTTGCATTCTGTTCCGACGGATGGATATGGCTGGCTGTGAAAAACTTCAGCGGGTCGTATCCGTCCCGGCGCAGCAGCATGTTGTCAAACTCGGTCTCGATCTCGCAGTGGGTCACACCGCTTTCCCGGGTGAACTGCTCCACATACGGGTGGCAGGTGCTGTCCAGCGCAAAGTGGCACACAAAGCCCAGTGCATAGGCCAGTGCAGCATCCCGGTCTGCCTCACAGTGCACCACCCTGCGCGCCCGGTCAAAAAAGACCCGCCCCGGCTCCTCGTGCATGGCGTTGCCCAATGCACCCACCGGGTTGGACTTGGCAGCATGGTAATAAAACAGCAGGTCCGGCCCGTGCAGGCCGATATCGTAAAGCTCACGGTTCTGTTCCAGCTGAGCACGCAGTTCATCCGGCAGATGTTCCAGCACATTGGTGCCAAAGCGGCGGTGTGCATAAGTTGACGGCATGGCAGATTCCTCTCTTTCTCTCCGACAGGGTGCACAAAACGTCCCCCGGTTTTTGCGTTCTGTTTCAGTATAGCAGAAAGTTTCCCGACCTTCTACCCTTTTACGTCTGATTTTGGTAAAAAATTTGAATTATTTTGTGTTTTCGGCCAGTGGGCAGGCCGCGCAGCAAAAAAGGCACAGCCATCTGCAGACAGCTGTGCCTTCTCCCTTAAAATTCAGACTTTTTCGTAGCCCTGCGGCATCTCGTTCTTCCGGTTGCGGTCCATCAGGGTGCGCAGCGCGTCGCTGGCGCTCATGCCCTCCTTCACGATGGCGTTCACCGTCTGCACAATGGGCATTTCCACATTGTACTTTGCTGCCAGCTCCATAGCGGCAGGCAGTGCATTGATGCCCTCCACCACCATGCCGACCTCCTTCACGGCCTGCTCCGGGCTTTTGCCCTTGCCGATCAGAATGCCCGCACGATTGTTGCGGCTGTGCATACTGGTCGCCGTCACGATCAGGTCGCCGATACCGGCCAGACCCGCAAAGGTGTGGATGTTGCAGCCCATGGCCACGCCCAGCCGGGCGATCTCGGCAATGCCGCGGGTGATGAGGGCTGCGCGGGCGTTGTCGCCGTAGCCAAGGCCGGTGGAGATGCCAACACCCAGCGCAATCACATTCTTCAGCGCGCCGCTCAGCTCCACGCCCTTGATGTCGGCGTTGGTGTACACACGCATACAGGTGTTGCTGAACACATCCTGCACATACTCGGCAGCGGCTTCATCCGGGCAGGCCGAAACGATGGTGGTGGGCAGATCCAGCGCCACCTCTTCGGCGTGGGTGGGACCGGAGAGCGCTACCAGCTTTACCCCTTTGGGGCCGCCCTCACGGTTCAGCTCGTCGGCGATGACCTCGGTCATGGTATATAAGGTGTCCGGCTCCATGCCCTTTGCAACGTCCACAAGGATCTGGCCGTCCGGGATGTAAGGCCGGGCCTTTGCCGTGGTGGAGCGCACAAATACCGACGGCACTGCAAACAGCAGCACGTCCTTGCCGGTGCACACTTCCTCAATGCTCTTGGTAAACTGCAGCTCTTCCGGGATCTTCATGCCCGGCAGATTGGGGTGCACCCGCGTAGCGGAAAGGTTCTCCACCTCAGCCGGAAGCGCCGACCACACCTGCACATCATTGCCGCTGACACACAGCATCCGTGCCAGAGCCATGCCCCAGGTACCTGCACCCAGAACGCCAATTTTTTTCTTCGTCACGTTCGTGTCCTCCGTGTCTGCACCGCGCAAAGGGCACTGCACCCTCTGCGGTGAATTTGCGCCTGTGCCGGGCCAAGCCCGGTGCGCGTTGTTATGTTCATTGTACACGAAAGCCGGTGCGCCGTCAACCGCTTGCCGCATTGCACAAAGTTTTCCAGATGGGTCGTCCGTTTTTGTACACATCACGCGTTTTGAGCAAACCGTTTGCACTCCATCCGGATTCATGCTATAGTATTCTGGTAGGTTTTGTAGGAATTTTAGAAAAAGCCCTTGACTTCAAGCGCACTCCAAGCCTTATAATACCTTTGTTCTTACGATTTACAAAGTATTTGAATACCGTTCTGAGGGAACATTTTTCATGTTTGAAGCATTTCTTTCCAACCGTACGGTCAGCGTGCTGGCGGAGGCCCTGCCCCGTATCCTTACGGCAGGCCTTACCATGACCATCCCGCTCACGCTGGTCTCCTTCTTTTTTGCCATGATCATTGCCGTGGCCGTTGCGCTGGTGCAGTACGCCAATGTGCCGGTGCTGCGGCAGATCGCGCGGTTCTACATCTGGGTCATCCGCGGCACACCGCTGCTGGTGCAGCTGTTCATCATCTTTTATGGTCTGCCCAGCGTGGGCATCATGCTGGACGCTTTCCCTGCTGCGGTCATCGCCTTTGCCTTCAACGAGGGTGCCTACTGTGCCGAGACCATGCGCGGCGCACTGGAAAGCGTGCCGCAGGGCCAGCTGGAAGCCGGTTACTGCGTGGGCATGAGCTGGTGGCAGATCATGCGCCGCATCGTGCTGCCGCAGGCCCTGCGCACCGCAGTGCCCGCCCTCTCCAACTCGCTCATCGGCATGATCAAGGACACCTCGCTTGCGTCCAATATCACAGTAGCTGAGCTGTTCATGGCCGGTCAGCGCGTGGCCGCCCGCACCTACATCTTCCTGCCCATCTACTGTGAGGTGGCCGTGGTGTATCTGCTGTTCTGCACGGTCATCACCAAGCTGCAGGCACTGCTGGAGCGTCGGCTCAACGCCCACGGCTTCCAGTAAGAAAGGAGTGTGGCAACCATGTCCATGTTAGAGATCAAAAACGTCCACAAATCCTTTTTCACCTACACAAAGCCCCGCCTGCAGGCAAGCATCTTCCACCGGCCCGGTGCACGCAAAGTGACCAGCGAGCTGCAGGTGCTGCGCGGCGTGGACCTGACCGTGGAAAAGGGCGATGTGGTGGCCATCCTCGGCCCCTCCGGCTCCGGCAAGACCACCCTGCTGCGCTGTCTGAACTTTCTGGAGACTGCCGACGCAGGCCAGCTCACCTTTGACGGTGAGACGTTCGACCTTGCCCAGGCCAGCCGTGCCGACATTGCCCGGCTGCGCAAAAAGACGGCCTTTGTGTTCCAGAGCTACAATCTGTTCCGCAACAAGACTGCCCTGCAGAACGTGACCGAGGGCCTCATCATTGCCCGCAAAATGCCCAAAGAGCAGGCGGATACCGTTGGCATGAAGATGCTGGAAAAGGTGGGCCTTGCCGACCGAGCCGACTACTATCCGCGCCAGCTTTCCGGCGGCCAGCAGCAGCGCGTGGCCATTGCCCGGGCACTGGCCTCCGACCCGGAGATCATCTATTTTGACGAGCCGACTTCGGCCCTTGACCCGGAGCTGACTGGCGAAGTGCTGGCCGTGATGCGGCAGCTGGCCGAAGAGGGCATGACCATGCTGGTTGTCACCCACGAGATGGGCTTTGCCCGCAATGTTTCCTCCAAGACCGTTTTCATGGAGAACGGCGTGGTAGTGGAGCAGGCTCCCTCGCATGAGTTTTTCGCCAACCCCAAAGAGGAGCGTACCCGCGAATTTTTGCGGAAGATCGCTCACACCGAGTGAGGTTTAACCAACTCCCCCAGTCTGCTTCGCAGACAGCCCCCTCCGGGATGGGGCCTTTGGCAAAACCAGAAAGTCTCCCTCTTTGCCTGAAGGAGTTTATTTCACAAATATTTTTATAGAGAAAAGGGAATCCAACTATGAAACGCAGAACTTTTATTTCTCTTATGAGCGTCATGGCCGCTGCCGGCGTGCTGACTCTGTCCGGCTGCTCCAATTCTTCCGGCAGCACCGCTGCTTCCGGCACGGCCGCCTCTGTGGCTCCTGCTGCCGGCGACCAGCTGTCCAACATCCAGTCCAGCGGCAAGCTGATCGTCGCCCTGGAAGGCGCATGGCAGCCCTGGAGCTACCACGACGAATCCGATACTCTGGTGGGCTACGATGTGGAAGTCTCCCGCGCCATTGCCGAAAAGCTGGGCGTGGAGCCGGAGTACGTCGAAAGCGACTGGGACAGCCTGTTTGCCGGTCTGGACGCAGGCCGCTACGACATCGTGTGCAACGGCGTGGAAGTGACCGACGAGCGCGCCAAGACCTATGATTTCACCGAGCCCTACGGCTACATCCACACTGCCCTTGCCGTCCGCAAGGATAACGACGAGATCACCAGCTTTGAGGACCTGAAGGGCAAGACCACCGCCAACAGCCTTGCTTCCACCTACATGGAACTGGCCGAGAGCTATGGTGCCACCGTACAGGGCATCGACACGCTGGAAGAGACCATCCAGCTGCTCACCGCAGGCCGCATCGACGCCACCCTGAACGCTGATGTTTCCTTCTACGATTACCTGAACGTCCATCCGGACGCAGATTTCAAGCTGGTGGCCCAGACCGAGGACGCCTCCCACGTTGCCATTCCTCTGCGCAAGGGCGATGCCAGCGCCACCCTGCTGGATGCTATCAACACCGCCATTGAGGAGCTGCGTGCCGATGGCACCCTGAAGGAGCTGAGCGAGAAGTATTTCGGTCAGGATATTTCTGCGGAGAACTGAATCATTTGAATGCCCTCCGCTTTGCTCTGGGCATTTTCAGCGGTAAATTTATTTTAATATTGCAAACCCCGGCAGACTGCGGTCTGCCGGGGTTTGCCTTTTCACGGGAAGGGCCATAACTGGCAAATGCATCAATCGCGTTTTTTCAGCTCTGCACATTCATTGCATCTGAATGCAAAAAGCTCTCCCTTTCGGGAGAGCTGGCATCGCGCAGCGATGACTGAGAGGGTTTTATGCGTGAAAATATGCGTAGATGATCTGTGCCGTCTGTTTGCCCACGCCGGGGGTATTTTCCAGCTGGTCAGGCGTGGCTTCCTTCACCGCGCCCACGCTCTTGAACTGGGCCATCAGTGCCTTTGCCGTTTTGGGGCCGATGCCGGGGATCTCCGTCAGGGTGGAGGAATAACTCTTCTGCTTCATCTGCTGCTTGCGATAGGCATTGGCAAAGCGATGGGTCTCGTCCTGAATGGCCGTGATAAAGGTAAAGGTGCCCCGGTTCATGTTGATGGCAATTTCCCGGCCGTCGCTGTCCACAATGGCGCGGGTGCGGTGGTGGTCATCCTTCACCATGCCGTAGAGCGGCACATCCGCAAGGGCAGTCCCGGCCAGTGCATCTTTTGCCGCGCTCACCTGCCCCCTGCCGCCGTCCATCAAAAGCAGATCCGGCTTCTGCCCGAACCAGTTGCTGCAGGGTTCTCCCTTTTTGCAAGCTCTGCGTACTTTTCGTACTCTGCTGCCCGCCGGGAGACAGTCTCTGCCAGTGATGCATAGTCGTCAGTGCCCGCAACGGTCTTCATCTTGAACTTGCGGTAGCCCGCCTTGTAGGGCTTGCCGTCCTTGAAGGTGACCATGCCGCACACGCTGGAGCCATCGCCCCAGTTGGAGATATCGTAGCTCTCAATGGCACGGGGCGGCTTTGCAAGGCCCAGCACCTGCGCCAGCTCGTCCAGCAGCTTTTCCTCCCGGGCATAGCGGCCGCTCTCCCGGGCAAGACGCTCCACCGCATTGGTGTGGGCCATCTCCACCAGATGGGCCTTATCGCCGCGCTGGGGCACGTACAGCTGCACCTCATTGCCGCGCTTTTCGTTCAGCGCCTGCTGCAAAGCGTCGCTGTCCGGCGGCAGCTCGTCCACCGCAATGATCTTGGGGATCTGTTCGTCATCCAGATAATACCGGGGCAGAAATTCCTCCCGCACGGCGGCAATGTCCGAGGTATCGTGGAACAAAAACTCCCGCTTATCGGTCAGCCGTCCGTCCCGGAAGCGCAGCACCGCCGCACACACGCTGTCCGGCGTGCCTGCCAGCGCCACCACATCCATCTCCACATCCGGGTCCACAATGACCTTCTGCCCGGCGCTCACCTTGGTGATGGCTGCGATCTGGTCCCGCAGCAGGGCCGCCGTCTCAAATTCCAGCCGGTCCGAGGCCTCCTGCATCCGCTCGTTGAGGATCTTCAGGATGTCCTTTTTGCCATAGCGAATCAGGTGCACGGCGCTCTTGACGGCCTGATTGTAGTTTTCGCAGCTGATCCTGCCGCTGCACACTGCCATGCACTTGCCGATGTGCGCATTCAGGCAGGGGCGTCCTTTGCCGATCTCCTGCGGGAAGCGCTTATTGCACCTTGGCAGCAGAAAGGCATCCATGGCGGTTTCTGCCATCTGCCGCGCCGCAAAGCTGGAGGTATAGGGGCCGATATACTCGGCATCGTCCTCCTCCTTTTGCAGCACGAAGGAGAGCCGGGGCCATGGCTCCTTTGTCACCTTGATATAGCTGTAGCCTTTATCATCCTTGAGCAGGATGTTATACTTCGGCGTGTGGGCCTTGATCTGGCTGGCTTCCAGCACCAGCGCTTCAAACTCGCTCTGGCAGACGATCACGTCAAAGGCATAGGCATGGGCGATCATCTGGCTGACCTTGTTGTCGTGGGGCACGCCCTCGCGGAAATACTGGCTCACCCGGATGCGCAGCCGCTTTGCCTTGCCTATATAAATGATGGTGTCCGTCTTATCCCGGATGATATACACGCCGGGCAGCAGCGGCAGCATACAGGCTTTCTGATACAGTTCAGCTTTGGTCATGGATTCTCCTTGAAAAACAAAAAGCGGCAGGTTCCCCCGCCGCTCCATTTATAGACACAAATTACTCAGCAAAACCGGACTCCACCAGCTTGATCAGGCCGTCAACAGCAGCCTGCTCATCAGCGCCGTCAGCGATGATGCGGATGGTGGTACCGCCCACGATGCCCAGAGACAGAACGCCCAGCAGGCTCTTTGCGTTCACGCGGCGTTCTTCCTTCTCGACCCAGATGGAAGACTTGAACTCGTTAGCCTTCTGGATGAAGAAGGTAGCCGGACGAGCGTGCAGACCAACCTGATTTTCAACGGTAACTTCTTTCACGTACATAGTAAAGCGCTCCTATCTAATATCGTTTTGGGTATAGAATCTGTATCCTGTGCCTGTTGCGTTACGATTATTTTAGCGCAAGTCGAAACGGTTGTACAGCCCCCCGGCGCATTTTTGGCGGTTTCTCCAATGAAAAGCGGCCCATTTTTCATTATTTATACAAAGATAATAAAATTATTCCCCGAAGGTTAGAGGGTAGATACAAAAGTTTTCAACATTTTTTCGACCGTCGGGCAATATCTCGGCCGTTTTTGTGCGTTTCCAGCACCATACCCTCTGGCCCGAGCATCCATTTTCGTGCCTTTTTCGCTGTCCGATGCACCTGCAGCTGCCGCCCGGAGTTACTTCTGTGCGCTGCCCTCGTACCGCATCCAGACCAGAGCACACTTTTTCACCACAGCCGGATATTGCTCCGGCGTGAACTCCAGCTCGGTGCCGCTGGTCAGCTTCCAGCCCATGCGGGTGTAAAGCGCTATGGCGCGGGTGTTGGTGTTCAGCACGCTCAGCACCGGGTGCGGGTGCTCCGGCAGCTTCCTGCGGGCAAAGTCCAGCATCTTCATGCCAATGCCCCTGCCGCGGGCTTTTTCAGTGACGAACAGATGTTCGATGTGCCCCACCTTGTGGTTGATGCTCACGATGCCGTCCGGCACATCCTTGGTGGTGTGCAGGTAGCACACCCAGCCTGCGGCCTTTTCCTGCCGCAGCTGCAAAAGATATTCTTCCTCGTTGAGGCTGGCACAGTATTCCGGGGTCCAGTTCTCGGCACAGGTGGTGCGGCGGCCCTCCACAAAGATGCGGGCGGCAGCAGCAAACTGCTCGTCGGTCTTGACAAGGCGCATGTTCTCGCCGCGCTTCCACTTGGGCAACTCGGTCACAGGGTGGGTCTCACACCACTTCTCGTACAGCTCCGGGCGGCGCAGGCGGGTGCGCTCCCGGCTCCGTTCCCCGCGCCATGCATCGATCTTCTGGTGGTCGCCGCCCAGCAGCACCTGCGGCACGGCGCGGCCTTCCCACACCTCGGGGCGGGTGTATTGGGGATACTCCAGCAGGCCGTCCCAGTAGCTTTCTTCCTCGTAGCCCTTCTGCTCAGCCAGCACGCCGGGCTTCAGGCGCAGCACACTGTCCGCCACCACAAGGCTGGCCAGCTCGCCGCCGGTGAGGATGTAGTCACCGATGGAGATCTCTTCATCCGCAAAAGCATCGATCACACGCTCGTCGATGCCCTCATAGTGGCCGCATACCAGTGTCAGGTTATCGTACTGGGCCAGCCGCTTTGCGTGCTCCTCGGTGTAGCGCTGGCCGCCTGCCGTCAGGAACACGATATGCGGGGCCGGACGGCCCTGTGAAGCCACTTCCTGCTGCACAGCACGCAGGCAGTCTGCGATGGGCTGAGCGTACAGCACCATGCCGCAGCCGCCGCCGTAGGGGTAATCGTCGGTCTGCTTCTGTTTGTTCAGGGTGTAGTCCCGGATCTGGTGGCAGTGGGTCTCAATAAAGCCCTTCTTTGCCGCGCGCCCGATGATGCTGGCATCCAGCACCTGCTGGCACATTTCCGGGAACAGGGTCACGATGTCCACACGCATTCCCATGGCTCACTCTTCCTCCCGTTCGCTGTCAAAGTCATCGTCCAGCAGGCCCGGAATGGGGGTAACGAGGAGATAGCCCTCCGGCGGGTTGCGCTCTTTCAGAAAAGCATCCACGCCCGGGAACATGTATTCCTTGCCGTTCGATGCTTTGACGGTGTAGATATCCTGTGCACCGGGGTGATCCACGCTGGTCACAACGCCGTACACCCTGCCGGTGTCAGCATCCCGCACTTCGCACCCGATCAGGTCGGCCACATACCAGCGGCCTGCGGGCAGGGTGGCATCATTGCGGTCAAAGTAGAACACCTGCCCCCGCAGCGCACGGGCAGCATCCATATCGTCCACGCCTTCCAGCTGCAGCAGAGCCATCTGGCCCTGTGCGCGGATGGACACGATCTTATAGGCCCTGCCGCCCTGTGCCGAGGGGTACAGCCTGCCCACCTTTTTCAGAAAGTTGACGCCGTCGCACCAAAGCTCCAGCTTCATTTCGCCGCGCACGCCGTGGGTGGTCACGACCTTGCCCGCTTCCAGATATTGCTGCATAATCTTGCTCCTATAATCAAAAAGGCCCCTTGCCGCAAGGGCAAAGGGCCTGTAGGGTGCTCAGTCGATCTCAACAAGGACCTTTTCATCGACCCGCACAGCAGCCGCGCGCATCACCACACGAATGGCTTTTGCGATCCGGCCCTGCTTGCCGATGACACGGCCCATATCTCCCTCTGCCACGCTCAGGTGGTAGACGATGGTGCCGTCCTCGCGAGGCTCGTCCACCGTGACCTTAACGGCTTCCTTATCCTCCACGAGACCGCGGGCAACTGCCAGCAACAGCTCCTGCATGAGTCAGCCCTCCCTACTTACAGAACGTTGGACTTCTTCAGCAGGACGCGAACGGTATCAGTGGGCTGTGCGCCGTTGGCGATCCACTGCTTTGCCTTCTCAGCGTCGATCTTGATCTCGGAAGGCTCCTTGTTGGGATCGTAGGTGCCGATCTCTTCGATGAAACGGCCGTCACGGGGGAAGCGGCTGTCAGCAACAACAACACGATAGAAGGGAGCCTTCTTGGCGCCAACGCGGCGCAGACGAATCTTAACTGCCATGGTAAATATCCTCCAAAAATTGTTTTGTGCGGCCCTTGCGGGCGCATGTTGATTATATTGTACAAACCCGCAAGGGGGTTGTATCACAAAAATTATTTCAGTCCGCGGAAGGCATTGGGGTTGCCCATCATGCCGCCCAGGCGGCGAGCAAAGCCCTTGGGGCTTTTCTTGAACTGCTTCATCATCTTCTGCATCATTTCAAACTGCTTGAGCAGCTTGTTCACGTCGGCCACGGTGGTACCGCTGCCTGCTGCAATGCGGCGCTTGCGCTTGGGGTTGATGATGGAGGGCTTCTCGCGTTCTTCCTTGGTCATGGAATAGATCATGGCCTCGATGCGGTCGAACGCCTTTTCATCGACCTGACTGGGATCGATGCCGCTGCCGCCAGGCAGCATGCTCAGCATCGCGCCTGCACCGCCCATCTTGCGGATCTGTGCGAACTGGTCCAGCATGTCGTTCATGTCGAACTTGTTCTCCATCATCCGCTTTGCGGTCTCTTCGGCTGCCTTTTCGTCGGCCGTCTCCTGCGCACGCTCGATCAGGCTCAGCACATCGCCCATGCCAAGGATGCGGCTTGCCATGCGGTCCGGGTGGAACACATCCAGATCGTCCAGCTTTTCGCCGGTGCCCTGGAACTTGATGGGCTTCCCGGTGACGGCCAGCACCGAAAGTGCCGCACCGCCGCGGGTATCGCCGTCGGTCTTGGTGAGGATGATGCCGTCGATGCTCACCTTCTCGTTGAAGGTCTTGGCAACGTTCACGGCATCCTGACCAGCCATGGCATCCACCACCAGCAGGGTCTCGTCCACAGGAACGGCTTCCTTGATATCCACCAGCTCCTGCATGAGCACATCGTCGATCTGCAGACGGCCGGCGGTATCCAGGATCACGATATCATTGCCGTAATCCTTGGCGTGTGCCAGCGCCTTCTTTGCAATTTCCGGCGGCTTTGCGCCCGGCAGGGTGAACACCGGTGCGCCCGCCTGTTTGCCCACCACCTGCAGCTGATCGATGGCCGCAGGGCGGTAAATATCGCAGGCCACCAGCATGGGGCGGCGGCCCTGTTTGATAAAGTACTTTGCCAGCTTTGCGGCGTGGGTGGTTTTACCGTTGCCCTGCAGGCCGCAGAGCATGATGATCGTCTGGCCCTTGTTCTTGATGTTCAGGCGGGCCGCTTCGCTGCCGCCCATCAGAGCAACCAGCTCTTCGTTGACGATCTTGACCACCTGCTGTGCCGGGGTCAGGCTTTCCATGACCTCCTGACCCATGGCGCGCTCGGACACCTTTGCACAGAAGTCCTTGGCAACCTTGTAGTTGACATCGGCTTCCAGCAGGGCCATGCGCACCTCACGCATCGCGGCCTTGATATCTGCCTCGGTCAGCTTGCCGTGACCGCGCAGCTTTTTGAACACACCGGCAAGGCGGTCGGTAAGGGATTCAAATGCCATTGTACGGTGCTCCTTTCACAGGTTTCAGCTCTCGTTTGCTTCGTCGATGGAGCGGATGAGCTTTAACATTTTGGTCAGCTGGTGTTCGTACTCTGTGGTGGTCAGGCCCTGCGGGCCGGTGCACTCGAACCGTGCATCGATCACCATTTGCTCCAGCTCTTCCAGCTTCTGCTGCACGCGGCGGTAACGCGCCGCAAAGCCGACCTTTTCCTCCAGCTCCTTCAGCGCGTTCTCGCCATGCTTGATGGCATCCCGCGCACCCTGACGGGTGATGCCGAAGTTCTCGCCGATCTCGCTCAGCGAAAGGTCATCGTTGTAATACTGGCGCAGCATTTCGCGCTGTTTCTCGGTGAGCACCTCGCCGTAAAAGTCCAGCAGATAGCCCATTTCCAGATCTTTTGCCATCCTCTGATCCCCCGGTTTTGTGCCTGTACTTTCGAGAAGTGATGTAAAGTTCATTTGCTTTACGGATGAAGTATAGCAGATGCACCGCATCCTGTCAAGAGCCTTTCGGAGATTTTTCCAGAAAATCTGCCAAAAATTCGCCGTTTTTGCTAAAACGCATCTTGACGCGCGCAGTCCTTTTGCGTTAGGATAATATTGTTGTATCCCATGAAAGGAGGGTCTTCGTGCCGATCTACCCCAATTTTTACCAGACGCTCAGCGCCTGCCCCATCGTGGAGCTGCGCGGCTATGCTGCCGCCTGCGGGCTGAAGGGACGGCTGTATGCCTATCTGGACTTTGCAGGCCCCACCGGCACGGCCCGGGACGGCCTTGCCGAAGGGATGCTGGCCCTTGCCATTGAAAAAAAGAAGCTGATCTCCGGTCAGCCCATCATTGAAGCGGCCTCCGGCCCGTTTGCCGCTGCGCTCACGCTGGCGGGCCTGACCGCCGGTCACCCGGTGGTTCTGGTGATGCCGGAGGATGCCCCCGCCCTGCGGCAGGAGACCCTGCTGCGGCTGGGTGCGCAGATCCGCCACAGCCCGGCCCGCAGCGGTGTGAACGGTGCCCGCCGTCTGGCGGCACAGACCGCCGCCGCCAACGGCTGGTACTACATGGACTGGCTTGCCAACGATGATAACCCGGAGTACCACCGCCGCGTTACCGGCCCTGCCATTGTGCAGAGCATCGCGCGGGAGGGCAAAAGCGCCGTGGATGCTATCGTGATCGGCGTGGGCAGCGGCGGCACCGTGACCGGTGTGGGCGAGACCATCAAGGCATGGACGAACGATGTGCGCATCGCCGCCGTGGAGCCTTACGAATCGCAGGCGCTGGGCGGCGGCCTGACCGGCCCCCACGGCATCAGCGATCTGGGCTACGGCTTTGTGCCGGAAAACTTCAACGCCTATGTGGTGGACAACGTGGTGGCGGTGAACACCACCGACGCGCAGCGGGCCGCGCAAAAGGTGCTGCGCACCGATGCCATCCCGGCTTCGGTGGCATCCGGTGCCGTTTTGCAGGCGGCCGCACAGCTCATCCATGTAGGTGCCAGCCGCTCTGCCCTTGCCATCCTGCCCGGACGGCAGATCGTAAATACATTATAAGGAGAAATCATAGCGTTCCCATGACAAACGACATGACAAAGGGAGCCATTACACCGCTCCTGATCCGTTTTACCATTCCGCTGGTACTTGGCAACCTGTTCCAGCTCACCTACAACGCCGCCGACAGCATCATCGTGGGCAAGTTCGTGGGCGAGGAAGCTCTTGCCGCCGTCGGCACTTCCAACCCGCTCATGACTCTGGCCATCCTGTTTATCAACGGCATGTGTCTGGGTGCCGGCATTCTGGTCAGTACCGCATTCGGTGCCGGTAATGCCCAGCTGATGGAGCGTCAGGTATCCACCACCGCCATTGCAGGCACCGTGTTCTCGCTGGCATTCTCGGCGCTGTGCGTCATTCTGGCCACGCCCCTGCTGCAGCTGATGCAGGTGCCCGCCGATATCCTGCCCATTGCGGTCAGCTACCTGCGCATCGTGTTTGCAGGCCTGATCTTCACCTTCTTCTATAACTTCCTTGCCGCCACCATGCGTGCACTGGGCGACAGCAAGAGTGCCTTGTATTTCCTGATGATCAGCTCTGTGCTGAACATCGGCGGCGACCTGTTCTTTGTGCAGGTGCTGAACTGGGGCAGCAACGGCTGCGCCCTTTCCACCGTGGTCAGCGAAGCACTGTGCTGCGTGCTGTGCGTACTGTACATCCGCTGGAAGGTGCCCATCCTGCAGCTGGGCAGGCGCTGGCTGGTGTTTGACGGCAAGCTGCTGCGCAAAACGGTCAGCTACGGCTGGGCCAGCGCCATGCAGCAAGCCACCGTGCAGCTTGGCAAGATCGCGGTGCAGGCCATCGTGAACACCATGGGTGTCAACGCTATGGCTGCCTTTACCGCTGCTTCCCGCATTGACGACTTTGCCTATACCCCGCAGCAGAACATCGGCCACGCCATGACCACCCTCATGGCGCAGAACCGGGGTGCCGGCAAGCACGACCGTGTGAAGCAGGGCTTCCACTGCGGTATGCGCATCGAGGCCGCTTACGGCGTGCTGATCGCCGTTGTATGCTTTGCCGGTGCGCCCTTTATCATGAAGCTGTTCGTCACCGACCCGGAGGTCGTCCATCTGGGCGTGCGCTTCCTGCGCACGGTTTCCCTGTTCTACCTGATGCCCGCTTTCACCAACGGCATTCAGGGCTTCTTCCGCGGCATTGGCGATCTGAAGGTCACGCTGGTGTCCAGCACCTTCAACATGGTGTTCCGTGTGGCGGCAGCTGCGGTGTTCGTGCTGGTGTGGAAAATGGAGATCGAAGCTCTGCCTTACAGCTATGCGGTGGGCTGGGTCGTCATGCTGCTCTACGAGCTGCCCATGCTGGTTCGGTATCTGCGCAGCCATGGAGACGAATTATAATCGTTTTATTTGATTTGTGATACGAAAAAGGCTCTGCATCGCAAGGATGCAGAGCCTTTTTTCGTATTAAACTTACTTGCGGCTTGCCAGCAGATTCTCGATCTTCTTCAGCGGGTCGATAATGCTGGAAACAGACATGTCGTGGTTCAGAGCCACCACAAAGTATGCAGCGTACTTGGAAACATCCACATCCACATACCAGTCGCGGGTGAGCAGCTCAGGCATCCGGTAGGTCAGGTTGGTGCCCACAACATAGGTCAGCTTGCCCTCGGCCACAGCCTTGTCGAACTTGTCCAGACCGCTGGTGAACAGGGGGAAGGTGGCGTTGGCGATGATGTTGGCAGCGCCGCGCTCCTTCAGGTTGCTGGCGACCTCCAGCATGCTCTCGCCGGAAGCAATGATGTCGTCTGCGATAAAGACGGTCTTGCCTTCCACGCTCTCGCCCAGATACTCGTGGGCAACGATGGGGTTACGGCCATTCACCACGCGGGTGTAATCGCGGCGCTTGTAGAACATGCCCAGATTGCAGCCCAGCACGCTGGAGAAGTACATGTTGCGGTTCATGGCGCCCTCGTCCGGGCTGACCACGGTAAACTTGCTCTTATCAAAGGACAGGTCCGGGTCCTTCTTCAGCAGGCTCTTCAGCACCTGATAGGTGGGCATTGCGTTATCAAAGCTCATCAGCGGCACAGCGTTCTGCACGCGGGGGTCATGAGCATCAAAGGTGATGATGTTGCGCACACCCATGGTCTGCAGCTCCTGCAGGGCCACAGCGCAGTCCAGACTTTCGCGCACCACACGGCGGTGCTGACGGCCGCCGTACAGGCTGGGCATAATGACCGACACACGGTGTGCCTTGCCGGCCACTGCCTGGATCAGGCGCTTCAGGTTGGCGAAGTGATCGTCCGGAGACATGTGGTTCTCGTAGTTGAACAGCTTGTAGGTCACACTGTAGTTGCCGGGATCGACCACGATGAAGATATCGTCGCCGCGCACCGACTCCTTCACCAGACCCTTGGCATCGCCACTCTGGAAGCGGGGGCAGTCGCAAGGAATAATGAAGGTCTCTTTGTCAATTCCGGCAGCCTTGGCCCAGCGGACCAGATGCTTGTCGATCAGGCCGGTCAGTTCCTCTGCACCGGGGCAGGAGATCAGCCGCATATCTGCCACGCTGGGCTGCTCAAAGAACGACTTCGGGGAAATTTCAATAGACATAGTCATAACTCCTTATTGCTGTTTACGATCCGTATCATGCACACAAGAGCGCATATCTGGTTTTATTTTATCACATTTCGTCGATTCTGCCATATCAATTTGTTTCATGTCAGGATTTTCTGCGCCTTGCACAGCTGTTTTTCTTTTTTCTCAAAGAGAATGTGTGTTTTCGACAAAAAGACAGCCGATTCTTTGCCATTTCGCAAATTTCGGCTGATTTCCGTGGAAAAGTAAGACTTTTCTTTGTCTGAGCAGTCTCCCGGGATCGCTCTTCCGGGAGATAAAAATGCAGTGTGCCGGGCAGCGGAGATGCTGCTGTTTTCGCTCGTTCGCCCTCCCCGGCAGAGCCGCAAAAACAAAGGCATCTGCAACAAATTTGCTGAGCTTCAGAAGCTCAGCAGCGATCGTTGCAGATGCCTTCTTATTTTATATGATTGCGATAGATGCTTTGTGTTCCGCTTACAGGGCAGCGACCGCAGCCTTCAGGGCATCCATGCGGTCGGTGTTCTCCCACTTCACGCCCAGATCCTCGCGGCCCATGTGGCCGTATGCGGCCAGCTTGCGGTAGATGGGCTTGCGCAGGTCGAGTTCGCGGATGATGGCGGCGGGGGTCAGGTCGAACACCTTCTCCACAGCCTGCTCGATCTTCTCATCCGAGACGGTGCCGGTGCCGAAGGTGTCCACCATGATGGACACAGGCTTTGCCACGCCGATGGCGTAGGCCACCTGCACTTCGCACTGCTTGGCAAGACCTGCAGCCACAATGTTCTTTGCCACCCAGCGGGTCGCATAGGCAGCGCTGCGGTCCACCTTGCTGGGGTCCTTGCCGGAGAAGGCACCGCCGCCGTGACGGGCATAGCCGCCGTAGGTGTCCACGATGATCTTGCGGCCGGTCAGGCCGGTGTCACCCTGCGGACCGCCCACGACGAAGCGGCCGGTGGGGTTGATGTAGTACTTGGTGTTCTCGTCCAGCAGCTCGGCGGGGATGGTGGCCTTGATGACCTTCTCCATCACATCGGCACGCAGCTGTTCCATGCTGACGCTGTCGCTGTGCTGGCTGGAGATGACCACAGCATCCACACGCACGGGCTTGTTGTTCTCATCGTACTCCACAGTGACCTGGCTCTTGCCATCCGGACGCAGATAGTCCATCTCGCCGTTCTTGCGCACCTCGGTCAGGCGCTTTGCCAGCTTGTGAGCCAGACTGATGGGCATAGGCATCAGCTCCGGGGTCTCATCGCAGGCATAGCCGAACATCATGCCCTGATCGCCTGCACCGCCCACCTGATCGTTGGTGCCCAGTGCGATGTCGGGGCTCTGGCCGTCGATGTTGGAGATGACGGCACAGGTGTCGGCATCAAAGCCGAACTTTGCGCGGGTGTAGCCGATATCTGCCACCACCTCGCGGACGACCTTCTGGAAATCCACATAGCAGTTGGTGGTGATCTCGCCCATGATGTGCACAAGGCCGGTGGATGCACAGGTCTCGCAGGCCACACGGGCATCGGGGTCGTGGGTCAGAATTTCGTCCAGAATGGCATCCGAGATCTGGTCGCAGATCTTGTCGGGATGTCCTTCGGTGACGGACTCAGAAGTAAACAGGTGTCTTGCCATTTGTTTTGCCTCCTAAAGTTTTTACAGCAGGGTGTGTATTTCTTGCTCCAACATTCCGTTCAAGCTTTTTTGCGCGAAAAACAAAAGCGCCCAGAGCCCGAAAGCTCTGAGCGTTGCACTCTTATCTCTCGGTTTCCCGCAGGATTTGGCACCTTGCGCTCACGCGCAGGTTGTCGGGCTTCACAGGGCCTATCCCCTCAGCCGCTCTTGATAAGTCGGTATTCAGTTGGTACGTTCAGTATTCTATCATTGCTTCGTCAGATTGTCAAGAAGAGTATCACTCTTTTTAGACATTATTCTGAAATTGATGGAGCGTTCCCCTGCTCCGGTACGGCATAGCCGTTCCGGGCGGCGTGGAAGGCGCGCTTTTCCGCATACATCCGCTCGTCCAGTTCCGCCAGAAATTTCTCCACGCTGCCGCCCTCATACTTTGCCACACCGGTGGAGAAAGACAGCTGAAAGCTGCCCGCCGGGGCGGCGGCGTTATAGCGCTGCACCCGCTGCTCGATGGCGGCACAGATCTTATTCAGGATCTCCTCCGAGCCGTGCCGGATCAGCACCATGAACTCATCGCCGCTTATGCGGATAGCTACCGAGTTTGCCGCCAGCGCTCCGGACAGGATGTGACCGATCTCCTGAATGGCGCGGTCGCCCGCACCATGACCGTAGGTGTCGTTGATCTCCTTGAAGCAGTTCACGTCCATCATGATGCCGTAAACATCCTTTTCCTGCGTGGCGTGGATGCGCTCCAGACAGTAGTTCATGTACTTGCGGCCAAACAGACCGGACAGCTCGTCGAGATAGCTGCGCAGACTGCGGAGCTGACTGTCCACAAACACAAAGGCGATGGCCACCGACAGCCAGCCGAAGGCCATACCGTAGAACGCACCCTGCAGCACCGTGCCCACCGCACAGGTGATCACAAAGTAGTACACCGAGAAAAACTCCACCGTAACGCCATCGCGCTTGGCCTTATGCACCTGCCACACGCTCTCGGCATAATAGCCGAACAGCAGCAGGTAAAGCAAACTGTTCAGCGGACCGCGATGGTAAACGTTGTCCGCGGAGATGGTAAAGATCCATCCTGTGCCGAAAAGGTTCGCCGCCAGCAGCGCCAGAACAGCCAGCAGCGGCGCGCCCAGAAACAGATGCCTTCTGCGCAGGCGTCCGGTGCTGCGGTAGACCCGGAAGTCCACATACAAACACCACGCAAAGCCCACGCTCACGGTAGCGCCGGTGCAGACGGTGTTCATGAGGTACAGCCAGAACCGGCTTGCCGCACCGGGCACGCCGTCCAGCAGAAAGCTGATCGTCTCTGTCGCCTGTGCCAGCAGAGTCACCACCAGCATCTGGCAGAACAGCTCACTTCCAACACTGTTTTTACTCTCGCCGCGCACCCGCAGCAGAAACAGAAAGCATACCAGCACCGCCCCTGTGCCATTGGCCACAAGGATCTCGGGTATATTCATTGCATTTCCTCCCCTGCCCGCCTTATCCCACAAGGCAGACAGCCCCTGTTTTATACAGTATCTGTTTGTATTATATACCCTGCCGCGCCCCGCTTGCAAGGCTTGGCATCAAAAAGGGCCGCTGCACAGCAATTTGTGCAGCGGCCCTTGGGAAAACCAGACGATCCAGAACAGCCTTCGCGTGCGCTCTGGTTCTGTTCTGCGGAAATATTATTTATAATTGCTTTTTTCGCAGAAAGATCAATAGCCCTTTGCCTGCTCGCCGTTCAGAATTTTGACAGCGCGGGAGGTGCCCAGACGGTCAGCACCCAGCGCAAGGAAGGTCTCCATGTCCTCCACGGTAGAAATGCCGCCGGCAGCCTTGACCTTGCAGCGGCCATGCACGCCCTTGACCATCAGCTCCACATCGTGGAAGTTTGCGCCTGCGGTGGAGAAGCCGGTGCTGGTCTTGATGTAGTCCGCGCCTGCCTCGCAGACGATATCGCACATCTTTTCCTTTTCCTCGTCGGTCAGCAGGCAGGTCTCGATGATGACCTTCAGGACCTTGTCGCCCACCGCCTGCTTCACGGCGCGGATGTCCTCGCGCACGGCATCGTACTCCTTGTTCTTCAGGCGACCGATGTTGATAACCATATCCACCTCGGCGGCACCATTCTCAATGGCAGTCTTGGCTTCAAACGCCTTGCTGGCGGTATCCATGGCACCCAGAGGGAAGCCTACCACGCAGCATACCGGGATGCGGCCCGCCATATACTCCACCGCCTGCCTGACGTAGCAGGTGTTGATGCAGATGGATGCGGTGTGGTTTGCAATGGCTTCGTCACACAGGGTCTGGATCTGGGGCCAGGTGGCCTCCGGCTTCAGCAGGGTGTGATCGACATGGGAGAGAATTTCTTCACGAGTCATGTTTTTTCTCCTTTTTACTTGCTGGCACGGCGCACCTTTGCCATGCCGACAGCACTCAGGGCAATTGCAGTTGCAGAGACCGTTGCACCAATGATGCCCAGCACCAGACCGGAGACCAGAAATGCAAAACCTTTCAGACCACGCTTCATAAAACCGTACCTCCTAAATTATATTGGATATTTTCTCCGCCTGCGGCGGAGAGAATATCTCACTTGCGATTTTTAAAGATGATCAGCTTGCTGAACACATAGTTCAGCACAATCACCAGTACATTGGAAAAGACCTTCACGGCAAGGCCCCACAGTGCCTGCGCATTGTAGCGGCTGGTAACGAAGATCGCCGTGGGGCCGTCTGCACCGCCGATGACGGCAATAGCGGCAGAGCCATCCGTGACCCCCGCCGGTGTGCCGGCATAGGAGGCTGCCATCTGGATGGCCGTATCCGGGCCAAGCCAGTGGGCCACCACGCTCAGCACCCCCTGCATCAGCTCGTCCATCAGCGCTGCACCCTGCGCAGCCAGCAGATTGCCCAGCACCAGCATAATTGCAGTGTCCAGCAGCATTGTACCCAGACGACAGGTGACGAATGCACCAAATTCTCTCGCCATGGCCTTGCCCTGCGTTTTGCTGCGGAACACAAAGGCGCGGTTGGTGCAGTAGGCAAACAGGATGCAGATGATGTTATCCAGTACATTGCCCCAGCTGTTGGCGGCTGTATAGCCAAACAGCTTGTTGAACAGCGCATACAGCACAATGTTCAGCAGGGTGCACAGCACGCCGAAAACCAGATAGCTCAGCACTTCCCAGTGTTTCTTGAAAAAATTTATCATAGTTCGTCAAACCCTCTCCGTCCGCTCGCGCTGCTCGCGTCCACCTCTCCCGAAGGGCGAGGTTTTATTGCGGGCGCGGCGAGCCTGCCCTCTTTTGCCAAAAGCTCTCCCCTTCGGGGGAGCTGTCACCGCAGGTGACTGAGAGGGTTCTCTCCTTAACAAAAACAGCCCCGCCGCCGTTTTCCCGGCAACGGGGCTGTTGATCGCATTGTGTCAGAAGCTTTTCTTCCGAACGAAAGGCTGATTACTCAGCGTCGTCGTTCAGCAGGGCCTTCATAGACAGGCTGATGCGCTTCTTGTCGAAGTCGACATCCAGCAGCTTCACATCGACCATATCGCCGACCTTCAGTACGTCAGAGACCTTCTCAACGCGGTCATTGCTGATCTCGCTGATGTGGACCAGACCATCAACACCCGGCAGGATGCGGACGAATGCACCGAACTTGGTCAGGGAGACGACCGGAGCATGGAAGGTGCTGCCGATGGGGTAGTTGTTCTTCAGCTGCTCCCAGGGGTTGTCCTCGGCCTTCTTGTAGCCCAGAGAGACCTTGTGGTTCTCGGTGTCGATGTCCTTCACATACACTTCGATGGTGTCACCAACGGAGACGACCTCGGAGGGATGCTTGATGCGGTTCCAGCTCAGCTCGCTGATGTGGCACAGACCGTCCACACCGCCGATATCGACGAATGCACCGTAAGAAGTCAGGCTCTTGACAACGCCGGTGTAGGTCTTGCCCACCTCAACGTTTGCCCAGAACTCTTCACGCTTTGCCTTGTTCTGCTCAGCGGTCACCTTGTTGATGCTGCCGACGATCTTGCGGCCGGAGCACTCGGTGACAACCAGCTGAACGTGCTGGCCAACCAGAGCGGTGTAGTCCTCATCACGGCGCATAGTAGCCTGAGAACGAGGAACGAACACCTTGACGCCCTTGACGTTGACCACAACGCCGCCCTTGTTGAACTCGGTGACATCGCCTTCGACGACCTCGCCGGACTCAGCGGCCTTAGCGATCTCTTCCATGCCCTTGCGAGATGCGAGCTTCTTGCGGGAGAGCTGGATGACGCCATCCTGATCCATAACCTTCTCGACGATGAGGTCCAGCTCATCGCCAACCTTCACCAGGTCTTCGACCTTGGCGGAGGAATCATCGGTCAGCTCGCTCAGCTTGACAAAGCCGGTCTGCTTCGCTCCGATATCCACCTGGATCTCGTTGGCAGAGATGCTGGTCACGATTCCTTTCACAATACTGCCTGCATGAACACGCTTTTCCTCGGATGCATTCAGCATCTCCTCAAAGCTCATGCTGTCATTGATTTCTGCGCTCATACTGTTAAGTACCTCCTCAATAATAGACGATGGCGTTGAAGCCCCGGCTGTCACGCCCGCCACTTTAACATCTGCAAACCATTCCGGCCGAAGTTCGCTCGCTGTCTCGACCGTTACGGCACGCGTGTGTTTTGCGGCGACCTGTACCAGCTTTTGGGTATTGGAAGAATGATGACCGCCAATGACAACAATGATGTCGCATTTTTGGCTGAGGTCTTCCGCTTCCTGTTGCCTCGCCCACGTCGCATTACATATTGTATCAAAAATTCGGGCGTTTGTATAGGCTTTTTTGAGAAACTCCGAACTTTCTTGCCATTTTGTAACCTGAAATGTGGTCTGTGCAACTGCAAACAGGGGTTTTTGCGGGTCAGAGGGGCCTTTCCATGCCTTCAACTCGGCCAGATCGGCAAAAACGAACACCTCTCCGCGGGTGTGGCCCACGATTCCCTGCACCTCCGGATGGGTCTTGTCGCCTGCCACCAGCAGCACCGCCCCCGCCTTTTCGGCCTCGGCGGCAATGCGCTGGATCTTCTGCACGAAGGGACAGGTGGCATCATGGTAGGTGATGCCGCGCGCATCCAGCTCGTCGTACACGGTGCGCGGCACGCCGTGGCTGCGGATGACCACCTCGTACCCGGCGGGCACATCGGCGATGGCATCCGCCACAAGGGCACCCTTTTTCTGCATATCCTCCACAGCCTGCGGGTTATGGATCAGCGGGCCGAGGGTGGCCACCTTGCAGCCTTCGTTCAGCAGGCCATAGGTCAGATCCACCGCCCGCTTGACACCAAAGCAGAACCCCGCCGTTTTGGCAACTCGGATCTCCATCTTTTACGCCCCCATCTTTTCCCACGCATCCAGCAGGGCCTGCTTGTTGGCACGCAGCTTTTTGGTGTCGCGGCGGCTCTCCATGGCAAACTGCTCTGCAGGCATCGGCTCGCCGTAGATCACCCGTACTTTGCAGAACAGGTGCATTTTTCCATCCGGCGTATCGTACAGGATGCGGCAGGGCACTACGTCCACCCCGGCCCCCGCCGCAATGACAAACAGTCCGCTCTTGGGCGGCAGAAGCTTCCCGTCCTTTTCGCGGGTGCCCTCCGGGAAGATGAGCAGTGTTTCGCCGTTTCTGCACTTTTCTACGGTCTGCTCAATGGCAGCCATTTCATCCTTTGTGCCGCGCACGCACACCGCGCCGCAGCACCGGAAGAACCATGTCAGGAAGCCGTTGATCTCGAACAGTTCCTTCTTGGCAAATACGACCATCCGCCTGCTCCACCGGGTGACCACGATGAACACCGGGTCGATGGCGGAGACATGGGTGGGCGCAAGGATGCAGCCCTTTGTCTGCACCTTTTTCAGGTTTTCGCGTCCCTCTACATGGATGCGGAAACCGATATGCCACAAAAGCCACGCAAAGGGTACTAAGATGTAATATAATATCATTTTATCGTTTTATTCACTTTCTCCGCAATGATCTTCTTCATTGCAGCAAGGCTCTGTTCAAAATCCAGCTCCGAAGTATCCAGCAGCACGGCATCGTCCGCCTGCTTCAGGGGCGCAGCGGCACGGTGGGTGTCCTGATAGTCCCGCTGCTTCACGTCGGCCAGCACCTCTTCATAGGGAGTATCGATGCCCTTGGCCTGATACTCTTTCCACCTGCGTGTGGCGCGGGCTTCCGGCGTGGCGGTGAGGAAGATCTTCACCGTGGCATCCGGCAGCACCACCGTGCCGATGTCGCGGCCGTCCATCAGCACGTCCTGCTTTTTGGCCATATCCCGCTGCAGTTCCAGCAGAAAGGCGCGCACAGCCGGGTTTGCGCCCACGGCAGAGGCAGCCATACCTGCGGCCTCGGTGCGGATGGCGGTGCTCACATCCTCTTCCTTTAAATAAATGTGCTGCTCGCCCTCAATGGAGGCCAGCCGCAGCTCGATCTGGGGAAGCAGCGCGTTCACTGCGTCGTTGTCCTTGGGGTCCTTGCCTGCGCGCAGGGCATACAGGCCGATGGCGCGGTACATGGCACCGGTATCCACATAAATATAGCCCATTTCAGCCGCCAAACGGCGTGCCAGCGTAGATTTGCCTGCACCTGCAGGCCCGTCGATCGCAACAGATACCATTTTATATCTTCTCCTTTTTTGAACTGAACGATTTAAAATGGCCTCTGCTCACGCTCTGGCCATCTTCAGCGGAAAATCATTTTAAATATTTACAAATCTGGAAAATCTGCGGATTTTCCAGATTTGATTTTTCACAAGCGGGGCCGCAACGGCCAACTGAATTTGCTGCTCGTTCCCTTTGGGAACAGTTGCGCAGTGGTCTGTGAGACTATCCCGGCAACAACCCTTTTTGTGAAAACGTATTTTGAAAACGACCGCAGTCGTTTTCAAAATACAAATCAAAAAAATCTATTCCTATAAATATGCCCAGAGCAGCGCGGAGGGCATTTAAAATTGTTTTATCTGTAATTACAGATTATTTGCAAACGCCTGTGCGGTGCAGAAGGCGATCTGCAGGTTGTAGCCGCCGGTATAGGCATCCACATCCAGCACTTCGCCTGCAAAGTAAAGGCCCATCGCCTTTTTGCTCTGCATGGTTTTGGGGTCCACCTCCCGCACGGACACGCCGCCGCTGGTGATCACCGCGTGGGCCAGATCGCCCCGGGCATCAATGGACACCCGCCAGTGCTTCATCAGCTGCACCAGCTCCCTCTTCTGCTCCCGGGTGATTTGGTTTGCCTTGGTAGCCGGGTCGATGCCCCAGCGCGCCACCATCACCGGCTGCATACTGGACGGCAAAAGCTTTACCAGCGCGCCCTGCGCCGCATGGTTTGCCAGCAGGGCAAAATCCCGCGTGATTCGGTCATAAAGCTGCTCCTCGCTGAGAGCGGGCTTGAGGTCGATCTCCGCATGATACTTGTGTTTTTTCATGTCGCCCAGATGGCTGGATGCGCTCAAAGTCAGCGGGCCGCTGATGCCAAAATGAGTGAACAGCATTTCGCCCTGCTCGTCAAAAATGGCCTTGCTGTCCTCGAACAGGGTCAGGGTGACGTTTTTCAGCGCCAAGCCCATCATCTTTTTGCAGTCCGCGTCATGGCTCACAAGACTGACCAGACTGGGCACCGGCTCGATGAGGGTGTGCCCGGCCTGCTGGGCCAGTTTGTAGCCGTCGCCGGTAGAGCCGGTGGTGGGATAGCTCACGCCGCCGGTGGCCACCAGCACGGCATCCGCCCGGTACTCCCGGCCGGAGGTGCCCCGCACACCGATGCACCGCAGTGCCGGGCCTGCCTTTTTCTTTTGGGGTGGCGCGGGTTTTCCGGTGCGGCGGGAGCTGCTTCCGGCTCCGGTGTTACCTCTTCCAATAGCAGCTTTTTCGCGCCGTCATGCACGAGTTCAGCATCCTGCGCATAGCGCAAAAGAGCCTGCCGGATCTCCTCGGCCTTGTCCGATACTGGAAACACCCGGCGGCCGCGCTCCACCTTCAGCTCCACGCCAAGGCCCTCGAACAGTTCCATGGTCTTTGCCGGTGGAAAGGCCCCCAGCGACGAATACAGAAAGCGCGGGTTCGTGCGCACATGGCGCAGAAATTCCTCTGCCGGGCAGTCGTTGGTCACATTGCAGCGGCCCTTGCCGGTGACAAGGATCTTCTGGCCGGGCTTGTCCATGTGTTCCAGCACCGTCACCTGATGCCCCTGACGCACGGCGGCACCCGCCGCCATCAGTCCTGCCGCGCCTGCGCCGACGATCAATACTTTCGCCATCCGTTTTCTCTCCCATCGCCTAATAATACGAGTATATCATACCAGAATCGACACTCAAAAGCAATGTGTTGCCGTATTTCTGCCAATTACAACAGCTGGGCAAGGATGCTGTTCTGCACGATGAGGCCCGCCGGGGTCAGGGCAAGGGTGCGGCCGTCAAAGCTTGCATAGCCCGCCCGGACGCAGTTTTGCACAAAGGCCAGCTGTGCGGTGGAGAATTCTTTCCCGTAAAGTTTTTTGTATGCATCCAGCGAAAGGCCTTTGCGCAGACGCAGCTGTAAAATAAGGTAGTCCTCTGCGCCGCAACTGCCGTCCATCACCGGGGCGGCGGCATCGTTCAGGAAAGCGGCGGTGTCCGGCGGGTAGTAGAACCGTCTGCCGCCCATGCAGGAGTGCGCCGCCGGGCCAAGGCCCAGATAGTCGCCGCAGTCCCAGTAGATGAGGTTGTGTCTGCCCTCATAGCCGGGCTTTGCAAAGTTGGAGATCTCGTACTGTTTGTAGCCGTGGTGTTCCAGCTGTTCCACTGCATAAAGGTAAAAATCGGCGGCTTCATCGCCGGTGGGCAGGCCTTCGGGCGGATGTTTACCAAAGGCCGAATCCGGCTCGATCTTCAGCAGATATGCCGAAATATGGGTAGCCCCACCACCCTCGATCAGTTCCAGCGTTTCGTCAAACTCGGCTTCGGTGTAGTGCGGCAGTGCCAGCATGATGTCGCCGCTGATGTTCGCAAAGCCTGCGCGCCGCGCGGCGGCAAATGCAGCCCGCGCCTGCTTTGCCGTGTGCGGCCTGCCCAGTGTGCGCAGCTGGGTATCCCGGGCAGACTGCACCCCGAAAGAGATGCGGTTCACACCCGCCTCCCGGAAGCCTGCAAGGCTTTCTTCCGTCACCGTCTCCGGGTTTGCTTCCAGTGTGATCTCGGCCCCCGGCATCGGCCGGGCCGCATCGATCAGCCGTTTTGCCTGCTCCGGGCGCAGCAGGCTGGGCGTGCCGCCGCCAAAATAAAGGGTGTCCGGCTGCAGAGGTACTTCCGGCGCAAAGCGGGAAAGCTCCCGCACAAGAGCATCCACATAAGCTTCCGGTACGCCGCGCTCACCGGGATGGGAATAGAAATCGCAGTATCTGCATTTGGAAAAACAGTAGGGTATGTGTAAATAAAGCCCAAGAGACATACAATATCACAGCCTTTTTCATGAAACGTTCATTTCTATGCAGTATACTATATTCCGTAGACCGGAGCAAGGAAAAAGTGTTCCGGCAGAAAGAGACTGGAGGAGTCCCATATGGATTACAATTACAATGGTTACGATCGAGGATACACGGAGCCTGCCATGACCTCGGCTGACTATATGAACCGCACCTACCGCTGGATGGCGGTAGGCCTGCTCATCACCTTTGCCGCGGCGTTCGTTACAGCCGCTACCCCGCTGCTGTACGTTGTCAACTCGCTGTATCTGGTGTTCACCATCGCAGAGTTGGTGCTGGTGTATGTGCTCAGCTCCCGCGTGCAGAACATGTCGGTGGGCGGTGCAAGAGCCACATTCTTTGCCTATGCGCTGCTCAACGGCATGGTGCTGAGCTACTACTTCCTGATATTTGATCTGGGCACTCTGGTGCTGGCCTTCCTTGCCACCTCGCTGTACTTCGGCCTGATGGCGGTCTACGGCACTACTACCCACAAGGATCTGTCCGGTTGGGGTCCCAAGCTGATGATGGGCCTGTTCGCGCTCATCATCACCGGCTTTGTGGGCATGCTGTTCGGCATGAGTTTCCTCACCACGGTGCTGTACAGCGCTGTCGGTCTGGTGGTGTTCATGCTGCTGACCGCCTACGACACCCAGAAACTGAGCCAGATGTTCTCCTACTACGCCTATGACGGCGAGCTGGCTGAGAAGGCTTCCATCTACGGCGCACTGACGTTGTATCTGGACTTCATCAACATCTTCCTGTATGTTGTGCGCCTGCTGGGCATGAACAGCCGCCGCCGCAACTGATTTTTGATCTGCAAAGGCTCTCCCGAAAAGGGAGAGCCTTTTTGTTTGGTAATATCATTTAGAATATCCTCCGCTTCACTCTGGGTATCAGCACAGAAGGCCACAGAGGGAAGATGCATTTTCCGGCTGCGGCCCTTCCCGTGAAAGTGCAGGCCAGCCAGACCCGCAGGTCTGGCTGGGCTGCTATATTACAAAATATCATTTCCTCTAAATATGCCCAGAGCAACGCGGAGGGCATTTAAATAAAAGAATGCATAAAACCTGCCCTGCTGTCCCACACTAAGCCCAGAAGCAATGCGTACACAATGCAGCAGATGGGAGTAACGACAATGGAGCAGATCAAAAAGTTTTTGCGCAGCAGGGGCTTTACACTGGCACTGCTGGCCTGTCTCGTCGCAGCCGCAGCGGCGGGCGTGTGGGCAGTGCGCACCGTGCGGGATGAACTGAAAAAGAGCTACGACGACCTGACGACCCCGCAGGAAGAACCTGCACCGGAGCCGCAGCTCACCCTTGACCCACAGGAGGACGATGTATGGCAGCAGCCCGTGACCGACGCCGCAGAATCTGCGGCAAATGTACCCAAGCCCGCATCCTCTGCGTCCTCTTCTGGGGCGCAGTCTGGCTCTGGTTTGGTGCACGAACCCTCCGCACTGCAGGGCGCATCCTCGCCTGCCAGCAGTTCAGCTGCGCCTGCCTCCACGCAGCCCGTCTCGGGCAAGGTCTTGAACGCCTACAGCGGCGATGAGCTGGTGTACAGCAGCACCCTTGGCGACTGGCGCACCCACAACGGTGTGGACTACGCCTGTGCGCAGGATGCACAGGTGTGTGCTCCCGCCGCCGGTAAGGTGACCGCCGTGGACACCGATAGCCGCTGGGGCAGTGTGGTGTGCATCGAGGACAGCGCCGGGCACCTGTGGCGGGTGTGCGGCACTGCCGACCCCACGGTGCAGACCGGCGATGAAGTGAGTGTGGGTCAGATACTTGGCCGTGCAGGCAGCATTCCCAACGAATGCGCCGAGGAGACGCATATCCATCTGGAAGTACTGCAGGGTGAGCAGTATCTTGACCCGGCAAAGCTGCTGAACTGATGCAGTTCGCCGTATCCCCTGCGTATTTTTCAGTAAAATATTCCAAGCAGCAAAAAATCGGAAAGGCCGTTCTGGTCTTTCCGATTTTTCATTCTATAGGATAGATGCAGGCTCAGGCATTTTCCAGCTCAACCACCGGCCAGCCCAGAAGGCGGATGGCTTCGCGGTCGTGGGTAGCCAGCAAGACAGGCTTTTCTCCGCGGCGCTCCCGCAGCAGCGCCGCAGCAGCGGCAAGGGTGTCCGGGTCCATTCCGGTAAAGGGTTCGTCTAACAGCAGCGTATCGCTGGCGGCCCACAAAGCCCGCAGCAGAGCCGTGCGGCGCTTCTGTCCGCCGGAAAGCCGTGCTGCAGGCAGGGCCAGTGCGGCAGCATCCATGCCAAGCTGTTGAAAATCTTCTATAATTTGCTCCTTGTATTGTTCTGCACTGCCGGGCAATACCAGCGTCACGTTCTGCACAGCTGTCAGCTGCGGGCAGAGCCGGTCTTCCTGAAACACTGCTGCCACCCGGCCAACGTCCTGTACTATGCCAGAAGTGGGTTCTTCCAGCCCCATGAGGATGCGCAGCAATGTGGTCTTGCCCCAGCCGCTGGGTGCCCACAGCACCGCCGGGCCTTTCACCGTGAGGCACAGGTCCCGGAACAGCGTTTTCTTCCCGAACTGTTTTGTCAGATGCTCGATGGTCAGCATTGCGGCACCTCCCCGGTCACGGCGCGGGTCACGCAGTCCAGAAGCAGCAGGAACAGCTTTTCAAACCCGGCGCTGAGCAGGATGATCACAAACGTCCATGCGAACAGCTCCCCGGTGGAAAGGGTGATCTTGGCCCGGTAGAGTGCATCGCCGATGCTGCCATTGGGCAGGCCGATCACCTCAGCGGCAACGCCGCTCTTCCAGCAGATGCCAAGGGCCACGCTGCATCCCTGCCGGAAGGCTGGCAGCACCGCAGGCAGCCACACCGCCCGCAGCCGTCGGCCCAGCGGAAGGTGAAACACCTTCGTCATCTCCAACAGCTGTGGGTCTGCGCTCTGGATGCCGGTGCGCACCGCACCGTACAGCACGGGCAGCACCATTAAAAAGCTGATGAGCACCGAAAGCGATGCCCCCCGCACCCACACCAGCGCCAGAATGATAAAGCTTGCCACCGGCGTGGCTTTGACCAGCTGCAGCACCGGAGCAAGCAGCACATCTGCCGTGTGCCACGCCTGTGCGGCCACAGCCAGCACGATGCTTACGGCCACGCCCAGCCCAAAACCCAGCAGAATGCGCCCGGAGCTGAAACCCACCCGCTGCCAGAACTCTGCCTGCGGCAAAAGCTGCAAAAGAGTGCGCACCGCCTGCACCGGCGAAACAAGGAACACCTCCTGTCCCACCGCCATGGCGGCGCACTGCCACACCGCCAGCCAGAAGGCCGCAGCGCCCAGCCGCTGAAAAAATTGTTTATGTCGCTTCATAAACTTACCTGCTCCTGATTACAAATAAATGCAGGACGGCAGGGAATTTCTTCAGCGAATGATCCGAGGATAGGACCCTGTTGCCATAAGGCAACAGGGCGGGAGCTGGAAGCCCCGAATTTCGCGGAGAAAGCGCCCTGATGGCCTGCCCAGTTCTACATTATACATTATAATACCATATCTCTTTCCAAACGCCAATGACCCGTGCATCATGATGCATAAGAGCTTATCATGCCTGTCATTACTTTTCTTCATGTTTTTCTTTCTTGACATGAAATCAATAAAACGATAAACTGAACTGTATGAATCTCTGTCATCTTTGATGCAAGAAAGAAATGAGGTGTCTGTCCTATGCAGAAGCTTTCCGGCAAAAATCTGCTTCTGGTCGGCTTTACACTGTTTTCCATGTTTTTTGGTGCAGGCAATCTGATCTTCCCGCCGCATCTGGGCGCACAGGCCGGTACCAGCCTCTGGCCTGCCTTTGCGGGCCTTGCCGTCAGCGCCGTCGGCCTGCCCATTGCGGGCGTGGTGGCTGTGGCACGGGCAGGCGGTCTGGACAGGCTTGCCGGCCGGGTGCATCCGGTGTTCGCCATGGTGTTCACAATTTTAGTGTATCTTTCCATCGGCCCGTGCCTTGCCATCCCCCGCACCGCCAGTACCTCCTTCCAGATGCTGGTGCCGCTGATAGGCGGCGGTACCGGGCTGCAGCTGGCCTACTCGGTGCTGTTTTTTGCAGCGGCCTTTCTGGTGGCGCTGCGGCCGGAAAAGCTTACCGACTGGCTGGGCCGCATCCTCTGCCCCTGCCTGATCGTGCTCATCGTGGTGCTGTTTGCCGGGTGTCTCATCCATCCGCTGGCGGCACACTACGGCACACCCAGTGCAGAGTACGCAGCCCTGCCCGCTGTGCAGGGCATCCTGTACGGCTACCAGACCATGGACACGCTGGCCGGGCTGAATTTTGGCGCGGTCATCGCCCTGAACATCCGCGCCCGGGGTGTCACAGAAAGCCGTGCCGTGGAAGGCGGCACCATCCGGGCCGGTTTTATTGCAGGCGGGCTGATGCTGGTGGTCTACGCCATGCTGGGCCACGCCGGGGCCGAGACCGGCACGGTGTATCCGGGCCTTGCCACCGGTGCCGAGGTGCTCACCGCTCTGGCACAGCAGCTGTTCGGCCGGGCGGGCCTTGTGCTCATTGCGGCCATTTTTGTGATCGCATGCTTCAACACCTGCGTGGGCCTGATCGCCTGCGTGGGGCAGTATTTTCATCAGCTTCTGCCCCGCATCCCCTACCCTGCCCTTGCCGCTTTTTTTGCTGTGGCCAGTATGCTGGTATCGAACCTCGGCCTTGCTGCCATCATCCGGCTGTCCACTCCAGTGCTGAACGCCATTTATCCCGCAGCCATCGTGCTGATCCTGCTTTCCTTTATGCCGGGCCTTGAAAAGCACCGGGCGGTGTATCCGCTGTGCATGGGCCTGACCGCCCTGCAGAGCATCGCCGCTGCGCTGCCGCTGGGGGCAGTATCTGCCGCCGCCAACGCTCTGCCGCTGGGCAGCATGGGCTTTGGCTGGGTGCTGCCTGCGCTGGCCGGGCTTGCAGGCGGGCTGCTTTTAAACAAATCTGATCTGCAATAAAATAACCTGAAAGGCCCGGTTCCCATGTTACAGGGAGCCGGGCCTTTGCTATTTACTGCAGTTTTTTGCGTTTTTCGTAGTCGTTCAGGGCGGCAAGTGCTTCCTTTGCCATGGGCACCAAGGCTATCATGTTGAAAATGGTCATCAGGCCAATGCCCACGTCGCCCAGATCCCACACCACCGTGTAGGCCTGCATACCGCCGATCACCAGCATGGCCAGCGCGATCAGCTTATACACGGTCTGGCTCCACCAGTTGTCGCCGCACAGATAGGCCACATTGCCGCGGGCATAGTACAAAACGCCCAGAAAGGTGGAAAAGCTGAACAGCGCCAGCGTGGCCGCAATGAACACGACACCAAAGCCGCCCAGATGGTACTGCAGGGCAGTCTGCAAAAGGTCCATGCCCGCAAGTCCTTCCGTGATCTCCTGCGGCACCAGCAGCATCAAAAAGCCGTGCAGCTGCAGATCACCACCGTATCGATCAGCACGCCCAGTGCCTGCACAAAGCCCATCTTGACCGGGTCGTCGCACTCTGCGGCGGCAGCTGCACAGGGTGCCGAACCGCTGCCCGCTTCGTTGGAGAACAGGCCGCGCTTGACTCCGTTCATCAGCACAGCACCAAAGCCGCCAGCCACGGCCTGCCGCAGACCGAACGCTTCCGCAAAGATGCGCCCGAACACCGCCGGGAGCTTGGGCAGGTTGAACAGCACGATGCCCACGGTGATGACAAAATAGCACACCGCCATGATGGGCACCATCACGTCCAGACTTTTCACGGTGGCATTCTTGCGCAACACGATCACCGCCGCAATGGCCGTGAGCACCAGTGTGGTAGTAAGCGGCGGAATATGGAACGCATTTTCAAACGCAGAACTGACCGAGTTGGAGATCACCTGACTGATGCCGCACCAGCAGATGAGACCAGACACCGCAAACAGTGCCGCTACCACAGAGCGTTTGAGCTTTTTGCCGCGCCTGCGCTCCGCCAGCACATGCAGATAGTAAGCCGGTCCGCCGCGCCAGCCGCCGTACAGCGGGTCGGGCTGGCGGTATTTCTGGGCAAGGGTGGATTCGATAAAGGAGGTGGACGCACCCAGAATGGCAGTGACCCACATCCAGAACACCGCACCGGCACCGCCTGCAGAAACAGCGGCCACCACGCCCACCAGATTGCCCATGCCCACGCGGGTGGCGGTGGAAATGACCAGCGTCTGGAAGGAGGAAAGGCCGTCCCTGCCCTGCTTTTTCTCGCACACGGCGGCGATCATATCCCGGAACAGCCGCACCGGCAAAAGACGGGTGCGGCAGGTGAACCAGATGCCCGCCGTGAACAGCAGCACCACCATGAAGGAAATGCCGATGCCGCCGCCCAGCGGGATGGTGAACAGGTCGCCCCACAGCAGACGATAGACGGATTCGATAAGATTTACCAGCAAGGCAGATTCCTCCTGTAGATCAATGGAATGAAGACGATAACTTCATTATAGTACAGTACAGAAGAATTGTAAATTCTAAAAAATCGATAGAAATAATCGATAGTAAAAAAGAGATCCGTAAGGGACCTCTTAAAACAGGAACGGGGAACGGCATTTGAACCGTTCCCCATCGAGTAGCATTTGGCGGGTGTGCCCTTTCCCGCATTTCTTTTGGCCCAAGGGGCGTGTAGCAGCACATTCTCTACTTCAAACGCTACCTTATCCTACCCATATTATAGCAAATTTATTCCCGCGTGTAAAGCAACTGGTTCTTCTCCAGAAGTTTTTTCAAGTTACGTTCGCGGAGCCTGTAAAATGTCATGACAGAATTCTTAAATCCCGCTTCATCGGTTTCCAGCACAAGCCTTACAACAACATTCAGGTTCGTATCCGGCAGTTTTTTCACGGCAAAAACTGTTCCAATATGCTTGCCGTCCCGAATGATCAAATCAGGAGAAAGCACAGCCTCCCGTCCATATTGCTCAAACAGAAGAAGATCCTCCGGATGGCGCTCTTTGATGTGTGCAATGCGCTCGTCCGTATTGATTTATTGTAACATATTTTTCGCCG
This sequence comes from Faecalibacterium taiwanense, assembly GCF_036632915.2. NCBI lineage: Bacteria > Bacillati > Bacillota > Clostridia > Eubacteriales > Oscillospiraceae > Faecalibacterium > Faecalibacterium taiwanense. The sequence continues at coordinate 2,360,933 of NZ_CP155552.1, forward strand.
TATTACAACAAAAGCCGCCCGGCGGTCATACCGGGCGGCGGAGGAAGATGCACGCTGCTGCGCGCAAAACAGAAGATTTTTACAGAATGTCGATGTACTCACCGGCCAGCGCCTTGTTCATGCTGCGCACAGCACAGAACTTGCCGCACATGCTGCAGGTGTCGCTGTGGTCGTCCTCCGGCAGGCGGGCATCGCGGATGGCCTTTGCGGTCTCCGGGTCCAGTGCGCAGGCGAACTGCGCATCCCAGTCCAGCACACGGCGGGCATCGCCCATCTTATCGTCGATGTCCCGGGCGTGGGGGATGCCCTTGGCGATATCGGCGGCGTGGGCAGCGATCTTGGAGGCCACGATGCCCTGCTTCACATCGTCCACATTGGGCAGAGCCAGATGCTCGGCGGGGGTCACATAGCACAGGAAAGCTGCACCGCTGGCTGCAGCCACAGCGCCGCCGATGGCAGCGGTGATGTGGTCGTAACCGGGGGCGATATCGGTGACGAGGGGTCCCAGCACATAGAAGGGTGCGCCCATGCAGATGCTCTTCTGCACCTCCATGTTGGCAGCCACCTGATTCAGGGGCACATGGCCGGGGCCTTCCACCATCACCTGCACGTTGTGTGCCCATGCGCGCTTGGTCAACTCGCCCAGACGCACCAGCTCCTCGATCTGGCACACATCGGTGGCGTCAGCCAGACAGCCGGGACGGCAGGCATCGCCCAGCGAGATGGTCACATCGTGCTCGGCGCAGATCTCGCAGATCTCGTCAAAGTGCTCGTAGAAGGGGTTCTCGTTGCCGGTCATGCTCATCCATGCAAACACCAGAGAGCCACCGCGGCTGACAATGTTCATCTTGCGCTTGTGCTTGCGGATCTGCTCGATGGTCTTGCGGGTGATGCCGCAGTGCAGGGTGACAAAGTCCACACCGTCCTCTGCATGCAGGCGCACCACATCGATGAAGTCCTGTGCGGTCAGCTCAGCCAGATCGCGCTGGTAGTGGATGACCGAATCGTACACCGGCACGGTGCCGATCATCACCGGGCACTCGTGGGTCAGCTTCTGGCGGAAGGGCTGGGTGTTGCCGTGGCTGGAAAGATCCATAATGGCTTCGGCACCCATGTTGACGGCGCTCATCACCTTCTGCATCTCCACGTTGTAGTCCTTGCAGTCGCGGGAGACACCAAGGTTCACGTTGATCTTGGTGCGCAGCATGGAGCCGACACCCTCGGGGTTCAAACACTCGTGGTGCTTGTTGGCGGGGATGGCAACCTTGCCCTCGGCCACCCACTGGCGGATCTCCTCGGTGGTGCGGTATTCCTTCTTTGCCACGATCTCCATCTGCGGCGTGATGATGCCCTTGCGGGCAGCATCCATCTGGGTAGTATAAGTCTGCATACGCTCTGTTCCTCCAAATGACAGTTTATCTCTGAACAGCAGGGTGCTGGTCATACAAGGGTAGGGAAAGGCAGCCGTCATTCAGAAAAAACAGAACGTTCTGGATGTCGGCACCTGCGCAAAATACGCTTTTCATGTTGGTTTTCTCCATGAATTTTATAACGCGGCCCAAGGTGGTGTCCCCGGTTTGCCGCGGGATCGGTCAGATGATCTGCTCCGACAGGGCTTTCAACTCTTTGCACTCGGTCTCGATGTCGTCTGCTGCAAAGATGGCGCTCACAAGGGCCACGCCATCCACACCGGTGCCCTTGAGCTGCAGGATGTTCTCCTTGTGGATGCCGCCAATGGCCACCACCGGGATGTCCACGGCATCACAGATGGCCTTCAGGGTCTCGTGGGGCAGAACATCCACATCGGTCTTGGTATGAGTGGCAAAGGCCGCGCCCACGCCAAGGCAGTCTGCGCCGTGCTTGACGGCTTCCCGTGCTTCCTCCACACTGTGGACGGAAACGCCGATCATCATTCCCTCGCCCACACGGGCGCGCACCTGCGCTGCGGCCATATCCTCCTGCCCCACGTGCACACCCTCGGCGTGGCAGCGGATGGCAATGTCCACATTGTCGTTCACAAAGAACGGCACGCCGTAGCGCTGGCACAGAGCATGGATCTCCACAGCCTCTTTCAGAAAAGCTTCGTCGTCCAGCTCTTTTTCACGCAGCTGCACACAGGTGACACCGCCCTTCAAGGCGCTCTCCACCTGTTCATAGAGGGTCTGCTTTCCCACCCATGCGCGGTCGGTGACGGCATACAGAAGCATGTTCTGCTTATCGCACTTCATAGTTTGCTCCTTCTTCCAGCTGATCCGGGGTCATATTGTAAATGGCATCGATGATATAATTACGGTAGGTGGAGTTGCCGTCCAGCGGGGTCAGGCGCTTGTGGGCGGTCTCGCCCGCAAGGCCCATGGCGCACACTGCGGCTGCAGCGGCTTCCAGCGGATGTCCGGGGTTGGCGGTGACGAACGCCGCCGTCAGGGCCGAAAGCTGGCAGCCCGTACCGGTGATGCTGCTCATCATGGCATTGCCGTTGCGGATGCAGTAGGCTTTTTCGGCATCGGCCACAATGTCGATGGCACCGGTAATGGCAATAACGGCACCCGTCTGGGCTGCAAAGGCCTTGGCAAAGGCCACGGCAGAATCCAGATTTTCCTCAGTAACTTTATCGGCCACATCGGCATCCACGCCCTTGGTGGTTCCCGCGCCGGAGGCCAGCGTTTTGATCTCCGAGATATTGCCGCGGATCACGGTGAACTTTACGTCCCTGAGCAGGCGGAAAGCCGTGTCGGTGCGCAGGCGGGATGCACCCGCACCCACCGGGTCCAGCACCACAGGATGGCCCAGCTGGTTTGCCTTTTTGCCCGCCAGCAGCATGCTGGTGATGGTGCGGCTGTTCAGGGTGCCGATGTTGATGTTCAGACCGCCGCAGATGGTGGTGATGTCCTCCACCTCGGCGGCATCGTCGGCCATGATGGGCGAAGCACCGCAGGCCAGCACCATGTTGGCGCAGTCGTTCACGGTGACGTAGTTGGTAATGTTATGGATGAGCGGGCAGGTGCGGCGCAGGTTCTCGAATTCTGTTTTGAACATTCGGGTGCCCCTCCGTCAGGAAAGACTGTTCTGCATGGAGCGCAGTGCGCCGGAGCGCTGCAGGCTGTACACCAGCACGCCCGCAATGATGGAACCCACTGCAGTGGAGATGAGGAACGGCACGATGTAGGCATAGAACGCGATGTCGCCGGCGCTCTTGCCCATGAGGAAAATGGCCACCGGGTAAGCGCACAGGCCGCCCAGAATGCTGGTGCCGAACACCTCGCCCACCATGGTGGCAAGGATGTTTTTGGTCTTATGGTACACAAGGCCGCACAGCAGTGCGCCGAACATGCTGCCGGGGAAGGCCATCAGGCTGCCCAGACCCAGCAGATTGCGCAGCAGCGAGGCCACAAAGGCCACGCCCACGCCCCACCACGGGCCAAGCAGCACCGCGCAGGTCACATTGACCATGTGCTGGATGGGTGCACATTTGCTGCCGAACATGGGGAAGCTGAATACGCTGCCCACCACGCACAGAGCGCACAGCATACCGGCCAACGCCAGCTTTTTCACAGAGAGTTTTTTCATAAGGCAAGGCTCCTTTCCAAACCTGCGGAAGCAGCAAAAACCATACAGCGCCTCCGCAAACAGCCCGCACCCGGTGCCAGACCCGGCGCAGGAACTATAAGAAGCGGTCGAGACTTTCTGGTCTCCTCTCACGCCGGAACACGGCTTCCCATCGCTGACGGTCACAAAGCTCAGGGCGCTCCCCCTCAGCCCGCTGCGGCACTTCCGCAGAAAAGTACAAGGCATCCTCCTTAATGGTAATCGGTACACAACAAAAAAACAGGAGACACCTTCCGCGGTGCCTCCTGCAAAAAATCATCCATTCTGACTTCCTACGGCGGCATTATCCGCATCAGGTAAAAGGGTCGAAGTTTGGATACTTCCTCTCAGCCTGCTTCACAAGCTCCCCTGTATTTGATTGTGACTGTATTCTACACCCTTTGCGCACAAATTGCAAGAGGGGGCAAAGGCGCGCACAGCGGTTCAAAACGTTTTTCACGCAGTTTTTGGGGCGTTTCACGCAGGTTTTATTGAAAAAGAAGGTGAAATATGGCCTTTTTAAGGCGGACGCATCCCCCCTTGTAAGCAAAAAGGAGGAATTCCATATGAAGCAGACGACCCTGACCCAAAGGCTGCTTTCGGCCCTCGTGGCGCTGTGCATGGTGCTGAGCGTGTGCGCACCCGCCTTTGCGGATGTGACCGACCCTGATATGGCCAAGGCCGCACAGTGGTGCACCGAGCAGGGCACCATGGGTGCCAAGGGCGACCGCTTTGAGCCCGAAGGCTGGACCCCGAAGTTCAAGGTGATCGAAGTGTGGAACAAGACGTTCCCCGCAGCCTGATGCCGGCAGTGTGGATGCCGTGCTCGGTTCGGACCTTTTCCGTGAAAATGGGGCTGTTGCAAAATAGCTCTCTGAAAAAATCATGAACAAAACCCGGAACCTTTTCTCGGCCAAAACGGCTCAAAAAGGGTTCCGGGTTTTTGATGTTATGCTGTTTCCGCCTTATCCGTTCCACCCTCTGGCAGAGGGGTCCAGCATTTCGGCGGCAGAGTAAATGAGGGCGTTGCAGATGGCTGCAGCCACATTGCTGCCGCCCTTGCGGCCCATGGCGGCGATGGCAGGCACGCCGTATCGCTCGCAGGCAGCAAACAGTACTTCCTTGCTTTCCACCACATTCACAAACCCCACCGGCACGCCAATGACCAGTGCAGGCCGCAGACCGGCTTCCATTTCCTCCGCAATGGTCAAAAGGGCCGTGGGCGCATTGCCAATGGTCAGAATGGCCCCCGGGTGCTCCCGGGCAGCACGGTGCATGGCGGCAACGGCACGGGTGGTGCCCGCCTGCTTTGCGGCTTCGGCCACAGCGGGGTCTGCCATGTAGCAGATGGCTTCACCGTTCAGTTTTTTCAGGCCCGGCTTTGTGATGCCCGCCAGCGCCATATTGGTGTCGGTAACGATGAAAGCACCCGCGTGCAGGGCCTTGACTGCGGCTTCCACCGCGCCGGGTGTAAAGCGCAGATTTTTGGCATAGTCGAAATCCGCGGTGGTGTGGATGACCCGCTTGACCACCGCAGCCGTCTCCGGCGGCGGGGTCAGGCCCAGCTCGTCCAGTTCCCTTGTGATAATGGAGATGCTCGTCCGTTCAATGTCGGCGGGCAGATGATGCTGCGGTGTCATGTGTTGTCTCCTTTTTGCATTCCCATGGCGGCATAGATGGCGGGCATATCCAGTGCCGCGCGCACACCATCGGCAAGCAGATCAAACTGCTGCTGACGGTACTGCTCCATGGGGATAAGCTCGGCCCCGGCCGGATCGATGCCCTTCCGTTTGCACAAAAATGCGGTCAGTTTTTCGGTCAGTTCGCCGGTGTCGAACAGGCCGTGCAGGTAGGTACCGAATACACTGTCCTGCACACAGCCCTCCGGCGTGCCGTCTGCAAGGATGCAGAACGCACTGCCCCACACCTCGGTGCGGCCTGCGTGGATCTCGTAGCCCGTCAGCTTTGCGCCTGCAAAGGGTTCTGTGGTCACACAGGCTGCGGTCTGGGTCAGGTGCTTTTCGGTGCCGAACACCGTCGTGGTGGGCAGCAGGCCAAGGCCCCGCAGGGTGCAGGGGGTACCGCTCTCCTCCCCTGCCGGGTCGCAGAGCTGTTCGCCCAGCATCTGATAGCCGCCGCACACGCCCAGCACCGGCGTACCGGCTGCCGAAAGCCTGAGCACCGCCGCTTCCAGTCCGCTTTCCCGCAGCCAGCGCAGGTCGTCCATGGTGTTCTTGGTGCCAGGCAGGATGACGAGATCCGGTGCACCCAGCTGGCGGGTGCGCTGCACATACCGCACGCCCAGCAGCGGGTGCTGTTCCAGCGGGATAAAGTCGGTGAAGTTGGATACATGCGGCAGGCGCAGGATGGCGATATCCAGCGGCTTGACCGCAGCTTTTGTATCCAGCCGGTCGGAGAGAGAATCCTCGTCCTCGATCTCCACCCGCAGGTACGGCACTACGCCCAGCACGGGCAGGTGTGTTTTTTCTTCCAGCATGGCAAGGCCGGGCCGCAGGATCTCCACATCGCCCCGGAACTTGTTGATGATCAGGCCCCTGATGCGGGCACGCTCGTCGGCTTCCAGCAGCTCCACAGTGCCGTACAGCTGGGCGAATACGCCGCCCCGGTCGATATCGCCCGCCAGCAGCACCGGCGCATCCACCAGCTTTGCAAGGCCCATGTTGACGATATCGTCGGCTTTCAGGTTGATCTCCGCCGGGCTGCCCGCGCCTTCGATCACGATAATGTCGTTCTCGGCGGCAAGGCTGTTGTAGGCTTCCAGAATGTCCGGGATAAGGCTGCGCTTCATCCTGAAATAATCGGCGGCAGACATCTGGCCCCGGGCCTTGCCGTTCACGATCACCTGACTGCCCACATCGCTGCTGGGCTTGAGCAGGATGGGGTTCATGCGCACATCCGGCTCCACGCCTGCAGCCTGTGCCTGCACCACCTGCGCACGGCCCATCTCTGCACCGTTGCGGGTGACGAAGCTGTTCAGGGCCATGTTCTGGCTTTTGAAAGGGGCCACGCGGTAGCCATCCTGCGCAAAGATGCGGCACAGCGCCGCGCACAGCAGGCTTTTGCCCGCACCGCTCATGGTGCCCTGCACCATAATGCATTTTGCCTTGCTCATTGTGCCACCTCCGGCAGGGTTTCGGCCAGCAGTACAAGCAGCTGCCGGTTCTCGTTTTCTGTGCGCACGGCGGTGCGGTACCAGCTGGCATCAAGGCCCGGATAATTGCCGCAGCTGCGCAGTACTGCACCCTTGCGGCGCAGCGCTTCGCCCAGCGCTTCCGGCGCGCGGAACAGCAGATAGTTAGCCCGGCCCTCGATCACCCGCAGGCCCAGCGCCCGCAGGCCGTCTGCCAGCACAGGCCGCTGTGCTTCGATCAATGCACGCACCTTCGCCACATATTCCGTCTCGTCCAGCGCAGCAATGCCCGCCGCCTGTGCCAGACTGGAAACCGCCCACGGCTGGCCCGCTGCCTGCATCCGGGCAAGCAGCTCTGTATCAGAGCACAGGCAATAGCCCAGACGCACGCCTGCCATGCCGTAAAGCTTGGTGAAGGCTTTTAAAATAATCAGTTTTTTGCTGTTTTTCAGCAGATGCTTTGCCGAAAGGCCTTCGCCCTCCGGCAGAAAATCCAGAAAGCATTCGTCCACGGCCAGCACCGCACCCACGGCTTCGCATCTGCGCAGCAGCGCTTCCACAAGGGCAGGCTCTGCCAGCTGGCCGGTGGGGTTGTTGGGCTGACAGAGGAATACCATATTTGTACCCGGGTGCACCGCGTTCAGGAGATCTTTCGTCACCGCAAAATCGTTTTCTTCCCGCAAAAAATGCCGTTCCACCGTGCAGCCTGCCGTTTCAAGGGCGGTGGCGTACTCGGCGAAGGTGGGTGCCGTCACAAGGGCGGTACGGGGCTTTGCAGCCAGCGCCAGCCGGAAGATGAGGTCTGCCGCGCCGTTGCCGCACAGCAGCCATTCGGCGGGCACTCCCTCAGCCACCGCCAGTTTTTCAAGCAGGGCCCGGCACAGCGGGTCGGGGTAGCGGTCTGCCGTGGCAAGCGCTGCCGTAATGGCCTTTGCCACCCCTTCCGGCAGGCCCAGCGGGCTGACATTGGCCGAAAAATCCAGCGGGTCGCGGCCAAACTCGGCGCGGTAGCCCGCCCAGTCGCCGCCATGGGTCAATTGTTTCATGCAAGGAACCCCCGTATTGCTGCACCCCATGCCAGCGCAAAGCCGCTTGCCACATACATCATGCGGTTGGCGCGCAGGATGTCCTGCGGTTCAATGGGGCGCAGGGCATCACCGATGGTAGGCTTGGGGTAATATTCGCCAAAATAGTAAGCCGGGCCGGCCAGCTGCACGCCCAGTGCACCGGCGCAGGCGCTTTCGGTCTGGGCGCTGTTGGGGCTGGCGTGGCAGTGCCGGTCCCGCCGCCAGATGCGCCATGCACCTTTGGCATCGTTTCCGGTAAAGGCCGCAGCCGCCACCCACAAAAGGGCGGCAAGGCGGCTGGGGATGTAGTTGGCCACATCGTCCAGCTTCGCGGCTGCACGGCCAAAATAAAGGTACTTCTCGTTCTTGTAGCCCAGCATGCTGTCCATGGTATTGATGGCCTTGTAGGTCAGCGCCAGCGGTGCCCCGCCGATGAGCATATACAGCAGCGGCGCAATGACGCCGTCGCTGGCATTTTCGGCCACCGTTTCCACCGCGGCCTTGGTCACGCCCTCGGCGGTCAGGTCCTGGGTGTCGCGGCCCACGATGCGGCTCACGGCTTTGCGAGCGGCGGGCAGGTCGTTTTTAATAAGCTGAGCGTACACATTCCTGCTCTCCTGCGCAAGGCCCCTTGCCGCCAGCGCCTGCCCGCACCAGAACATCTGCACCGCAAGGCCCAGCCACGGGCTGAGCTTTGCCGCCGCCAGACACACAAGGCTGGTGACCAGAAAGGTGCCCACCGGCAGGCAGAACGCCGTTACGGCACCGCCCAGCAGCTCGCCCTGCGGGGTGCCGGGCAGGCGGGCGCGCAGGAATTTTTCCAACCGGGAGATGCATCTGCCCATAAGCACCACCGGGTGCGGCAGCCACGCCGGGTCGCCGAAGAGCGCGTCCAGCACAAAACCGCCGACAACTGCCTGAAGGATCATGCCCTGCTCTCCTTTGTGTACTGGACGGTCTTTACGAGATACAGCAGATGCTTTTCCGTCCAGTCCTTTGCATCCAGCACAAAGCCGCCCGCGTTGGGCCCGCACCATGCGTAATAGTCCCTGTGGGGGACGGCAAACCGCTCCATGGCGGCCATCTGGGTGCCGCCGTGGGCCAAAATGACCAGCCGCTCTTCGCCTGCGGCAAGAGCTTTATCGATCAGCTCTGCCACGGTGCGGCAGATGCGGTCTGAAAAATCCGTCTTGCGCTCTCCATCCGGGCAGGGGCTTTCGCAGTTGGCCTTCACCCATGCCTGATACTCGGGGTCCTTTTCCATCTCGATGAAATTGCGGCCCTCAAAGCTGCCAAAGCACATCTCTTTCAGGCCGTCCACCGGCACAAGCTTTGCCTCCGGGAACAGGATGCGCGCCGTCTGGCTGGTGCGTTGCAAGGTGGAAACATAGACCACATCGGGGTCAAAATCTGCCCGGCGCAGCTGAGCAGCGCCTTCGGGTGAGAGCGGGATGTCGCGCTGGCCCTGATAACGCTTCTGGGCGTTGTATTCCGTCTGGCCATGACGCAGAAGATAGATCAGCATTGAGACAATTCTCCTTTCAAAACCGTGGGGATGCCGCAGAACATCTGCACCACGCACTCTGCCCGTGCGGCCAGCAGGCAGGCAAGCCTGCCCGCCGCCTCGCGGTCTGCGCGCTGTTTGACATCCATCGGCACAACACCGCCGCCTACCTCGGTGGCGATGAGGATATCGTATTCATGGGCAAGCTTGTCTGCCAAGGCAGGCAGGTCGGCGGCATCGGCAGCCAATACCTGCACGTCCGAAAGACGCTTGCCGGGAAGTGTTTGCGCAAAGGTGCGCTTGCCGCTGTAGAGCGGCCCGGTAATAAAGATCATAGCAGCCCTCCCCACTGGCAGGCACACAGTGCCGCCAGCATCCAGAGCTCGGCCTTTTGCAAAAACCACCCGGCAAGGTCGCCGGTGATGCCGCCGAACTGCTTCCGGCTCACGGCATAGTAGCGCCAGAGCACCGCCAGCGCTGCCAGCACCAGCGCCCAGCCGCCCAGCGCCGCCATGCCCACGCACAGCACTGCGGCCAGCACCGCCAGCACCCGGCGCACCACAGTTTTGTCTGCTGCAGTGGCAAAGGTGTGTGCAAGACCGGTGTTTTTTGCCATGGGGAACGATGCCACCGCAAGGCCCGAAAGCGCCCGTTCCAGCACCAGTGCCAGAACCCACAGCACACCCACGCGGGGTGTAAAACTCACACAGGTGCACAGGGCAAAATAGGCCAGAAAATAGCTGCACAGTCGGATGACCGCAAAGGCACCGCAATGGGGGTCTTTTAATATTTCCAGCTTCTTTTCTCGGTCGCCGTAGCTGGAAAGGGCATCGCAGGTGTCGGCATAGCCGTCCAGATGGATGCCGCCGGTGATCCATACCGGGATCAGCGCAAAGCCCGCCGCCTTGGCAAAGCCCGGCAGGGGCAGCGCGCCACACACACACCATGCCGCCCCAATCACCACACCGATGAGCGGGAAGGCGCACATGGCATAACGCATATTTTTTCGTTCCAGTCGAACTGCGGCACCGGGATGGCCGAAAACATGGCAAAGGCCACCGCAATGGTCTGCAAAACGATCATTTTTCCACTCCTTTATAGTACACGGGGATGCCGCATACCACCCGCACCACCGCATCTGCCCGGGCGGCAAAGGCATTGTTCACCTGCGCCAGTGCCAGCAGATAGCGGCCTGTGTCACCGGCATAGTCGGCCCCGCCGCTGAACACCTCGTTAGAAACAACGATGAGGTTTTCGCACTGGGCTGCAAGGCTTTCCAGCCCGTGCAGGATGGCTTTGGCCGCGTTTTCCCCTGCTCCCGCCGGGTCGTACAGCTCGTTGGCGGCAAGGTTGCCAAGGTCTTCCAGCAAGGCGGTGCCCCGCGCAGGCAGGCGCACATTGTCCAGATGCAAGGGGCACTCCACCGTTTCAAACTGCTTTGCGGCCCGCATTTTGCGGTGCTTTTCTACCCGGGCGGCACACTCGGCATCCCACACCTGCATGGTGGCAAGATAGTAGCGCGGGCCGGTGGTTTTCAGCACAAGGCTCTCGGCGTATTCACTTTTGCCGCTGGCCGCGCCGCCCAGAACCAGCGTCAACATTGGGGCGTATACGGCGCAATGCCGCCCTCCGCAAAGGAGTAGCACCCGCCGTATACGGCCAGCGCCATATCCCACAGCGGGATGCTGGCCACCGCGCCGGTGCCCTCGCCCAGATGCAGCCCCGCCGTAATGATGGGTGCCTTGCCCAGTGCTTCCAGCACGATGCGCGCGGCAGGCTCTGCCGAGCAGTGGCTTGCAAACACAGCCTTTGCCGCCGCCGGGCACAGCCGCACGGCGCACAGCGCGGCCACTCCGCTGATAAAGCCATCTGCCAGCACCGGCACACCGGCCAGTGCACCGCCCAGAAACACACCGCACAGGCCCGCGATATCAAAGCCGCCAAGCTTTGCAAGAACATCCAATGTGTCTTCCGGGTCCGGCTCATTGCAAAGGATGCCGCGGCAGATGGCATCCACCTTACGGGCAAGCCCTTCGTCCGAGAGGCCCGCACCGCGCCCGGTCATAAGCTCCACGGGCTGGCCCAGCAGCACTGCCGCCACCGCGCTGGAGGTGGTGGTATTGCCAATGCCCATTTCACCGGTGGCGATGAGCCTGTAGCCATCCTCTGCCAGTTCCCGGGCAAGGGCAATGCCCTCCCCAACGGCCTGCACGGCCTCGGCCCGGCTCATGGCAGGGCCTTGGGTAAAATCCGCCGTGCCTGCGGCAATGCGGCAGCTGCGCACGCCGGGCACCGGTTCGCCTGCCATGCCCATATCCACGGGCAGAACATCGCAGTGGGCCGTGCGGGCCATCTGGCACACACTGGTGCGCCGCATGGCAAGGTTTTCGGCCACGGCACGGGTCACTTCCTGCCCGGTCTGGCTCACGCCCTGCGCCACCACGCCGTTATCCGCGCAGAGCACCACCACCACCCGGCGGGAAAGATCAAGCTCCGCACTGCCGGTAAGGGCGGCGGCATCCTCCAGCATGGTCTCCAGCCGGCCCAACCCGCCCAGAGGCTTTGCAAGGCTGGCCCAGTGGGCGTGTGCCGCCGCGCGGGCAGCTTCGTTGGCAGGGGTGATACCCGCCAAAAGTGCATTCAGTTCCGTTTCGGTCATTTAGGTCATCCTTTTGTTTTGCTGTATCGTTCTGCCGCGCGCACAAAGCGGCCCGGCAGGGGCGTGCCCGCCCAGTATAAATGCGGGAACCCCGCATAGAAATTCTCGTTTGCAAAGCCGCATTCCCACTGCATTTTTTCGCTTTTGCAGGCAGTAAATGCAGTGCCGTTTGCGGTGGAATCCCAGTGGTGGAATTCGTGGATAGGCAGCGTTTCTCCGGCGCAGAAGAGCATACTGTCCGCCTTGGCGGTCATTTCGGCATAGCCAAAGCGCACCAGCCTTCCCACCCGGATGCCATCGCCCGGCAGAACATCTGCCATGGGCCACGCCTTACCGTCGGCATCCTCAAGGCTCCGGCCCAGATACAAAAAGCCGCCGCATTCGGCTGCTGTGGGCAGGCCCGCCTGCACGGCCTGCCGGATGGAAGCCAGCATGGTTTTGTTTTCACTCAGAGTTTTGGCGTACAGCTCCGGGTAGCCGCCGGGCAGATACAGCCCACCTATATTTTCCGGCAAAACCGCATCCTGCACCGGGCTGAAAAGCACAAGCTCCGCCCCGGCATCCCGCAGTGCGTCCAGCGTTTCGGCATAGGTAAAGCAGAACGCCTCGTCCTTTGCCACCGCAATGCGGACGGATGTGGGTGCAGCTGCTCCCGGCAAAGCTTCCGGCGCAGGCTTTTCGGTCAGCACGGCAAGGCGCTGCCAATCCAGCACCAGTGCATCGGCCAGCAGGGCGATCTTTTCCTGCAGGTCGGCAATTTCATCTGCAGTCTTCAGGCCGAGGTGTCGGCTTTCTACCGCTGCCTGCGGCAAATGGGGCAGATAACCCAGCACCGGCAGGCCGGTCTCCCTTTCCAGCAGGGCCTTGAGCATTTTATACAGCTTTTCGGAACAATCATTGAGCAGGATGCCCGAAACATGGCTGTTTTTGCGGAAGTTCACAAGGCCCTGAATTTGCGCGGCCAGCGTCACGCTGGCACCCTTGGGCTGTACCACCAGCAGCACCGGCAGGCCCAGCGTATCCGCCAGTTCCCAAGCGCTGGCACGGGTGGTCAGGCCCTGACCATCATAAAAGCCCATAGCGCCCTCGCACACGGCGGCACCATGCCCGGCGGCATAACGGGCAAAAATGGCCCGCACCATATCCCTGTTGGAAAGAAACAGATCCAGATTGTGGCTGTCCACCTGCAGAGCCGAGCGGTGGAACATGGGGTCGATGTAGTCCGGCCCGCTTTTGAACGCACAGGGGTCGGCCCCGCGCTTTTTCAGCGCCGCCAGCACTGCACAGGCAACAGTGGTCTTGCCGCTACCGGAAGAAGGCGCGGCGATGAGGAATTGCATCATTTACGTGTACCCGTAATGAGGAAGATGGGGTTATTGGCCATGAGCAGGTGCAGTCGGCCCGCCGGTTTTGTGCGGCTGACGGCGATCTGCGTTACCTCTGCGGTCAGGCCCCGGGCCGTGAGGGCGGCAATGGCAGCGCCCAGCGTTTCCAGCGCAATGGCCGAAATGCAGATGCGTGCGTTCGGATTCTTGCCGAGCACTTCATCCAGCACGGCTTCCATGCCGCCTTTGGTGCCGCCGATGAACACGGCATCCGGCGCAGGCAGGTCTGCCAGCACATCCGGTGCGCGGCCCTCGATGAGGATGAGGTTGCAAGCATGGAACTTTGCCCGGTTTTTACGGATCAGTTCACAGGCATCCGGTTCACACTCCACGGCGTAAACGCGGCCTTTGGGTGCCGCCAGCGCAAGCTCCACGCTCACACTGCCGGTGCCTGCGCCCACATCCCACAGAGTGTCGGTGGGCATTACCGCCAGCTTTGCCAGCGCAGCAGCGCGCACCTCCTGCTTGGTCATGGGCACCTCGCTCCGAATGAAGCTTTCGTCCGGGAAGCCCGGCGCACGCAGCTGCGGCAGATCAAAGTTTTCCACCAGAAGCACGCTGAGTGGTGCAAAGCTCTGCCCCGCCAGCTCTGCAGCAGAACCGTAGCGGATGGCTTCCGCCTCGGTGCCAAGGTTTTCGCCCACCACGCCGTGGGCTTCGCCCATACCGGCATCGGTCAGCTTCTGGCACAGAGAGGCGGGCGTTTCCGTGCCGCCGGTGAGGAAGAACACCGAACGGTTCATCATGCACTCGGCCACCGGGTCGCAGGCGCAGCCATGGGCCGAGACCAGCTTCCAGTCCTGCCACGGTCGGCCCAACGCCGCTGAAAGCAGCTGGATGCTGGAAACGCCCGGATACACCCGCGCGGGGATGCCCAGCGCCCGCAGCGGCGTGAGCAGACCGGACGCACCGGAGTAAAATCCGGTATCGCCGCTGTAAAGCACGGCAGCATCCTGCCCGGGGTTTTGTGCCAGTGTTTCCAGAATGTCAGCGGGCTGGTAGAGCGCGAACTGCCGGGCCGTGCAGTCTGCAGGCAGGCCCGCCAGCAGCCGCTTTGCACCGAACACAAGGCCCGCACTGCGCACAGCCTGCTGCGCCTGCGCCGAAAGGGCTTTCCATTTTCCGCTGCCCATGCCGATCAGTGTGACCATTGCAAAATCTCCTTGCAATACGCTAAAATTTGTGTTTCCGTCTCGCCAGTTTCCGGCGGGCGGCGCAGCACCACCAGCTGTGCGCCGGTATCGGCAGCGGCCTGCACCTTCTCGGCAAAGCCGCCCGCTGCGCCGCCGTCCTTGGTGACGAGGTACCGGATCTGGAACTGTGTGATCAACGCCTTATTCAGCGCCAGACTGAACGGCCCCTGCATGGCAATGATGTTCCGGTGCGGGACATTGGCCGCTTCACAGGCGGCAATGCCCTCCGGCGTGGGCAGGACGCGCGGGTAAAGCCGCGCCGGTTCCAGCCCGGCAAACACAGCCAGCTCCTTGGCACCGGTGGCAAGCAGGATATTGCCCTCTGTCCCGGCCAGATATTCTGCAGTCTGCGCTGCTGTTTCAAACACCGCACAGCCGGGCGGCAAGGGGCTTTGCGCACGCAGCAGGCGGCGGTATTCCACGCCCGCCTGCACCGCTGCAGCGCGGATGTTCCTGGTGGCATCCACTGCATAAGGGTGGGTGGCATCCACGCAGAGATCAGCTCCCGCCAGCAATGCCGCCATGGCATCCGGCTGCAGCCGCCCGGCGTGCACCGTGATGCCCGCCATTTCGCCCTGCTCCTCGGCCCCCAGCGGCGTTGCCACGCACACCGTTACCGCAACGCCAAGCTCTGCCAGCTTTTGGGAAAAGCGACGGCCCTCGGTGGTGCCGCTGAACACGACCGCCTTCACTTACGGTACCCCCGCGGCGTGACCATCCGGCCCGAAAGGGCGCGGGTATTGCTGTTGCCGATATACACGGTGGTGAACATATCCACCGGCGTGTTTTCCAGCTCGGCCAGCGTCAGCACCCGGGCGCTCTGGCCCTCGCGGCCAATGTTGCGCACAAGGCCGCAGACCGTCTCCGGCCCCTTGCCGTTTGCGCGCAGGATGCGCACCGCCTTTTGCAGGTAGTCCGGCCTGCCCTTGGAAGAGGGATTGTACAGTGCCACGCAGAAATCGCCCTGCGCGGCGCAGGCCAGCCGCTTTTCGATGACCTCCCACGGGGTAAGCCGGTCGGAAAGGGAGATCACGCAGAAATCGTGGGCCAGCGGCGCGCCCAGCACAGCCCCGCCGCTGAGGGCGGCCGTAAGGCCGGGCACCACTTCTACGGCAACGTCCGGGTAATCCTGCGCCAGTTCCAGCACAGGGCTGGCCATGCCGTAAACGCCTGCGTCGCCGCTGCACACCATCACCACGCGCCTACCGGTATTCGCCTTTTCCAGCGCCCAGCGGCAGCGGTCGATCTCCTTGGTCATGCCGGTGGAATAATATTCCTCACATGGGAACTCCGGCTCGATCAGATCAAGATAAAGTTTATAGCCGCAGATGGCATCTGCGTGTTCCAGAACGTTCTGGGCTTCCTGCGTCAGGTAGTAAACATCTCCGGGGCCAATGCCCACCACGTAGACTACCTTTTCCGGTTCGTCGATTTCAAATTTCATCGGATCAAACATTCTGCCACCTCCAGTCCGGGGCATAGGGCCGCACGGCCAGCGCAAAGGTCACGCCGGTATGGGCATATTTGTGAAAAACGAGTGTCCCGTCTGCGGCCAGCACTGCCGACCGTTCACAGACATTGTCCACGCCGGTAACGCTCTGCACAAAGGCCGAAGGCGTAAAGCTGCCGGGGGCGGCACGCAGCTGTTCCGCTGTGAAAAACTGCACCGGCCAGCTGTGGCTCTTACAGAAGGTCAGCAGGCCCGCCTCGTTTTGTTTTAAGTCGATGCTTGCCGCCGCCGTGATGCATTGCGGCGCAAGGCGGTTCTGGGCACAGAAAGCTGCAAAGGCTTCGGCCAGCGTTTCGGTGCTGGTGCCGCGTTTGCAGCCCACGCCCAGCACGCCGATGCGCGGCACCAGATGCAGCGCATCCCCCGCCGGGCAGAGGGTGAGGGCAAAGTCCGGGTCATCTCCCGCCGTGATCCCATCAGGCGGTGCACCAGCAATGGGCCAGTCGGATGCAAACTGCACCGTTTTGCCCGCCAGCAGTGCACCGCTGACAAGCTTGATGCGCTCCGGCTCCAGCACGGTGCAGTTCTGGTGCTTTGCCCACTCGTCCACCGCAAACACACCGTTTGCGTCGGTGGCTGTGGTGATCACCGGCACCGCACCGCACACAGCGGCAAGCGCCCGGGCAAGGTCGTTGGCACCGCCCAGGTGGCCTGAGAGGATGGGCACGGCAAAGCGGCCGCACTCGTCCAGCACCACAACGGCAGGGTCCTGCGCCTTGCTTTGGCAGTGGGGCGCAATGGCCCGCACCGCAATGCCCACAGCACCTACAAAAACAAGGGCATCGCTCCCGGCAAACTGGCGGGCCGTCCAATCGGCAAGGTGCACCTGCCCGGCTTCATGGCCGCAGCGGGCCACGCTGCCGGGATATGCCGCCGCCAGTTTTTGGGCCAGTGCAAGGCCCTTTGCCGTAAAGGCCAGATAGGCGCGGGTCACTGGTCTGTCCCCTTGCGGAACTCGGTGGTAAAGGCCGGGTCGTAGAGCTTGCTGCGCTCATAATTCCGCCCCAGAAAGCCGCCTGCCACGATGAGCGCCGTTTTGGTGATGCCCGCTGCATGAACGCTTTCCGCCAGCGTACCTACGGTGCAGCGCACCGTTTTTTCCTCCGGCCATGTGGCCTTATACACCACCGCTGCCGGGGTATCCGGCGTATAGGCACCGCCTTCCAGAAGCGCCTGCTGTACTTTGTCCACAAGGCCGATGGATAGGAAAATGACCATCGTTGCCCCGTGGGCGGCAAGGCTTGCCAGCTTTTCTTTTTCCGGCACCGGGGTGCGGCCCTCCATGCGGGTGATGATGACGGTCTGGCTGACGGTGGGCAGCGTGTACTCTGCATTCAGTGCCGCCGCTGCGCCGCAGAAGCTGGACACACCGGGGGTATCATCGTAGGGAATGCCCTCGGCGTCCAGCACATCCATCTGCTCCCGGATGGCACCGTAAAGGCAGGGGTCGCCGGTGTGCAGGCGCACGGTGATCTTACCCGCAGCTTCCATCTGCCGCATCACATCCAGCACCTGCTCCAGCGTCATTTCAGCGCTGTTATAAATGGCGCAGTCTGCCTTTGCAAGGCCCAGCAGGGCCGGGTTTACCAGACTGCCCGCATAGATGATGCAGTCGGCTTTCTGCAGCAGGGCCGCGCCCCGCCGGGTGATGAGGTCCGGTGCGCCGGGGCCTGCACCAACAAAATGTACCATAACGTTACTCCTTTACCAAAACGGTGGCAAAATAACCGGCCTGTTCCTGCGGCCGCTCAAGGGAAAGATCCGGGTAGACCCGCTCGTCCGGCAGACCGCAGTTGCACACAAGTGCGCTTTTTTTCAGCTTATCTGCCTGCTGCAGGGCATCCAATAAGACAGGCAATTGCCTTCCGGTTTTCATCAATACCTTGGTGCCGGGCATTTCCAGCACGCGGTCTGTCCAGCCGCCGGGCGCAATGGTAAGCGGCGTATCCATGCCGCCGGTCAGCGGCACATTCAGCCGCGCCGCCGCCGCACAAAAGCTGGGCACGCCTGCCGCCATGGCGGTGGCATAACCCCCGGCCTGCAAGATCTCCTGCAGGTAACCAAAGGTGGCATAGATGGAAACATCACCGATGTTCAGCATGGCAACGTCCTGCCCGGCATCCAGATACTGCTGCACCGCGGCGGCTGCTTTTTCGTGCGAAGCCGCCAGCGCAGCCGGGTCACGGCTCATGGCAAAGTACAGCGGGACGATGGTCTTGCCGTCCAGCGCTTCTCCCAGCGCACTGCGGGCGATGTCCAGCGCCAGCATCTGGCCGGAAGCAGTCTGCGGCGCGGCCAGCACCGGGCACTGCCGGATGAGCCGCACAGCCTGCAGCGTCATCAGCTCCGGGTCGCCGGGGCCGACGCTGACACCGTAAAATGTACCTTTCAGTTCTGCCATTCCTGCATCAGCTCCTTTGCCGTTTTTGTCTCGCCCAGCGGGCCGTGCTGGTTGGAGAACAGCACCGCGCCCACCCGGAACGCCCCGCCTGCCCGTCGGTCCAGATGCATCTGGATGGCGGCAAGGATGCTTTCCAGCACCGGTGCACGCAGCTGCGCGCCGTCCAGAATGTCAAGGCAGGCATCGGTGGTGGCGGCATCCATCAGGGCGGCGCACACCTCATGCGCGGCACCGCACAGCGCCGCATGGGCGCAAAACACTTCAGCGCGGCCATCCGCCGTGTGGGAGTGGGTGTTCATGACCCCTGCTGCCAGCTTGCAGAGCTTGCCCACGTGGCCTACCAGAAGCACTTCCTCAAATTTGGCCGTGGCAGCCATATCCAGCGTATCCCCGATAAAGTTGGAGGTCTTGACCACCGGGAACCGCTCGAACTGCGGCAGAGCGCTGGCCAGATAATCCAGCCCGTAGTTGCCGGGGGCCAGCACCAGCCGCCGGGGGCCGGGGGCATTTTTTGCACGCAGTGCGGCCTGATTCATTTCCAGCTGGATGGTATCCAGAATGGCCTGCTGGCTCATGGGTTCCACGATGCCGCTGGTGCCCAGAATGGAAAGCCCGCCCTCCACCCCGATGTGCGGGTTGAAGGTGCGCTTTGCCGTCTCGGCACCGCCTTCCACAGAGATGGTCACCGCAAAGCCGCCGGTGTAGGCAGCATTTTCAGCTTCCCGTTCCAGCGCTTCGGCAATCATCTGGCGGGGCACATGGTTGATGGCGGCCTCGCCTACGGGTTGGTCAAGGCCGGGCTTCGTCACCCGGCCCACCCCCTCGCCGCCAAGGATGCGCACGCCGGGGGCATCCGGTTCCAGTACCACTGATGCGACCACCGGCAGGCCCGTAGTCACATCCACATCGTCGCCGCCGTCCTTGCGGATGGCACATGCGGCACCTGTGTCCGTGCTGCGGCACCAGAGGGGAGCCACCTCCACCACAATGCCCTTGGGCGTGCGCAGAGCCACCGTTTCCGGTTCGCGGCCGGTCAGCAGCAGACGCGCCGCCCCTGCAGCCCCCAGCGCGGCACAGGTGCCGGTGGTATAGCCGCAGCGCAGCAACTTCTGCCCGCTGCGGACGTAATGCTCAAACTGAGGTTTTCCGGCGGGTGCCTTTTCGGCTTCCGGCTCCGGTGTGCCGAACAGAGCCGTGTACTGCTGTTCGGTCAGGCCGTACAGGGTGCGGATGTTCTCCGGCTGAAACGCCTGTTCCGGGGTCAGCACGCCGGAAACACCACCGGGCGAAACGCACACCACCGTGTCCGCTATTTTTTCAGCCAATTCCAGCTCGTGCAGGCTCAGGATCACCGCCAGCTGACCGGTATGGGCCAGCTCCTTTAAAATGGTGAGCAGCTCGATCTTGCCCTTGATATCCAGAAAAGAGGTCGGCTCGTCCAGCAGGATCACTTCCGGCTGTTGGCACAGTGCCCGGGCCAGCAGGATGCGCTGGCGCTGGCCGTCGCTGATGCGGTTAAAATCCCGGTCTGCAAGGTGTGCCGCACCCACCAGCTCCAAAGCTCTGTGCACCTGCTGCCTGTCCTCGGCAGACAAAATGCCCAGCCGTCCGGTGTAGGGATAGCGCCCAGCCGAAACAAAGTCAAAGCAGGTGGTCAGCTCCATCCGGCGGCTATGCGGGGCCATGAGGGCCAGCTTCTGCGCCCGCTGGGTACCGGTGTAATCGGCAAGGTTTCTGCCTTCCAGCAGCACTGTGCCGCCCATGGGGGCCAGCTGGCCCGCCAGTGTGCGCAGTAAGGTGGATTTGCCTGCGCCGTTGGGGCCAATGAGAGTCAGGATCTGGCCCGGCTGCACCCCGAGGCAAATATCCGAGAGCAGCGGTGTCTTGCCGTAGCCGATGGCAAGCTCCCGCGCAGTGCAAAGTGCTTTTTCGTTCATCATGCGCCCTCCCGCTCTGAATTGCGCCGCACCAGCAGCCAGATGACCACCGGCGCGCCGAACACGGCCGTGACCGAGCTGATGGACAGCTCCGTGGGCGCGAACAGACTGCGGGCCAGCAGGTCGCAGAACAGGCAGAAAGCCGCACCGCCCAAGCAGCACCCCGGCAGCACATACAGCGGCTTTGCGCTGCCCAGCAGCTGCTTGACAAGGTGCGGCACCGCGATGCCTACAAAGGAGATCGGCCCCGCAAAGGCAGTGACACAGGCCGCCAGCAGGCTGGATAGCAGCACCAGCGCTGCCGAGAAAGGCTTGACATTCACGCCCACGCTGCGGGCGTACTCCTCGCCCATCTGATAGGCGGCCATGGGCTTGGAAAGCAGAAAGGATGCCGCCAGCGCAGGCAGCACCACCAGTGCCGCAGCCTGTACATTGGCCCATGTCACGCCGGAAAAGCTGCCCTGCGACCAGTTGTGCAGATTGACGATGTTGGAGTCCTGTGCAAAGGCCACCACGATATCGGTGATGGCGGAGCAGATATAGCCGATCATCACACCGCAGATGACCAGAATGCTCATGCGCTGCACCCGCCGGGCCACCGCCAGCACAAAGGCCATGGAAGCCATGGCACCCGCAAAGGCAGCCGCGATCATCGTGGCCGAGCTGGTCAGCATCCCGCGGTCCAGAAACACCACCATGGTCAGGGCCACCGCCAGCTTTGCGCCGCTGGAAACGCCCATAACAAATGGCCCGGCAATGGGGTTTGCAAAAAAGGTCTGCAGAAGGTAGCCTGCCGCGCTGAGGGCTGCCCCCAACAGCGCCGCCATGACCGCGCGGGGCAGGCGCAGCTGCAGGATGATGTTCCCCGCAAGCGCATCGCCGCCCTTGCCCAGCAGCGCCGTCAGCACCGCACCCGGTGCAAGGGATACGCTGCCCCAGAACAGGTTCAGCGCAAAAAGCACAGCCACGGCTGCCGCAAGGGCAATATAGGCGGCTGCAAGGCGTCTGGTACGGGTCATAGGCTTTCCTTTCTGTAAAATTTTCCTTCTTTAATCCACATGGGTGAGGAATTTCAGGGTACTGGCGGCAGGTGTGCCCTTGGTAAACACCCGGTTCATGTCCACGATCAGGTCTGCTAGCTCCATGCTCTGCTGGAACAGGCTCTGGGTGGTGCACCACACCTGACCGTTCTGCACCGCTTTGAATTCGTTCAGCAGCGGGAAACGCTCGGTCAGCTGGCTCACCGATGCGATCATGCCCTCGATGGCGCTGTTGTAGATGAGCACATCGGCATCCTTTGCACCTGCATAGAAGTCCTCAAGCGGCAGGTTCATGGTAGCAAGGCTGTTACCATTGTCCGTCAGGTCCGCAAAGACATAGCTGCCGCCTGCCATTTCGATCATGCGGGCCACATAGTCACTGCCCTTGCGCACAGTGGCAAGGTTGTTGGTGGTCAGCGAGAAGAAGGCACAGCTTTTTCCCGTGGGTTCCTGCGAGAGGATGGGCTGAACGGCTGTCTCCTGCGCGGAAAACACCTGCTCGGCCTGTTCTTCCCTGCCCAGCAGGATGCCGTAAAGCTTGATCCACTCCATGCGGGCCAGCGGGTCGCTCTCGTAGCTGGAACGCTCCACCAGCACCGGGATGCCAAAGTGTTCCAGCTGCTCCTTTACCTCCGGCGTGTGCAGGATCATGGTATTCTCAATGGCAAGGCGGCAGCCCGCTGCCAGGATCTGCTCGTAATCCGGGGCGCTGTACTTGCCTGCATACGCGATTTTTCCCTCTTCCATGGCCTGCTTCACCTCAGGCAGATACCAGCCCTCGGCCTTGGTGCCGGAAAAGGCCACGCTGTCCAGTGCGTCCAGATGTAAAAGCAGATCCATCACCGAGGTGGAGACCAGATAAATATTCTCCACCGGCTGGCGCAGCACAGTCACATCAGCAGGCAGACCGTCCACCTCCGCAGCATCTTCCGGCACAACAAGGAACCGTGCATCTGACTCCGCGATGGTCAGCATGGTATAGCCGCCCTCATAGCAGTCCGCTGTGAACTGCTGTGCATAGTCCAGCTTGTAATGATGGGAAAAAACAAGACTTTCCGTATTGGCAGGTTGAGTCTTGCTGCCGCAGCCGGTCAGCGTCAGCGCCGCAGCAGGGATCAGTTTCAGAAATTGGTTGCGAGTGATTTTCATTCAAATATCCGGACGTTTGTCGTTCCGACCCCTCTTGTGAAAAGGCGTTTGGAGCGGCCCTGCGGTTGCGCAGCAATGAAAGCCCCAGTGGGTCTTTCAAGCAGGCGAGCGATCTGCGATAGCAGATGGAAGGGCTTTGCCCTGACAAGCGTCGGGGCCGCGACAAACGCGAAATAAAAAATTGATTTTCCGCTGAGTATGCCCAGAGCGTGAGCGGAGGGCATTCTCAATCGTTAGCCTTCAGACTTGCAGAATCAAAGGTCAGCGTATACTCGATCTCGTGGGGGGTGCTCATGGCAACGGTATCGGCGGTGACATCCAGTGCGGTATCCAGCGCCGATACCGGAATTTCAAAGGTGGAATTGCCCTCGGTGTTAGTGGGCAAATACTTCTCGCCGTCCACGATCATATAATCATAGTTCGGGCTGCTCCACACGATGGTAGCAGTCATTTTGCCGTCTGCCACGGTCAGGGCGGCGGGGCTCTCCACGGTGGCACGGCCGGAGCCGCCCTCCAGCGTCACATCACAGGTGTAGGTGCCGTCTGCCGGGGTCTCGGCTTCCGCAGCCTTTTCCACGGCATCACGCACGCTGACGACATGGTCGTACCACTTGCCCTTGGTGCCCAGAATGGCAAGGTCAAAGTCCGTATCCACCGCAGTGACCGGAATGTCAAAGCCGTACACCTCCTCCGAGGTGCCGTCGGAATAGGTGACGGTATCTGTGGTGGGCTGCAGCCAGTCGGCCTCGTGGTCGGCGGCATCGGAAGCCTTGCCCAGATACAGGTTGACGATATGGGTGGAAGCAAGGCTGACATGGAAGGTCATCTGGCCGTTCTCCACGGTCAGGGTGCCCTTGCCGTCGCAGGCTTCGTTGGCGTGGAACATGCTGCTGTCGGTGTCAAACTCGGCGGTATACACGCCATCCGGCAAAGCGGCGGTCTCAGCGGCAGAAGAAGCCACGGAAGAAGCAGCCTCCGAGCTGGCAGCACTGGAAGCTGCAGAAGATGCCGTGGAAGAAGCGCCGCAGCCCACCAGCAGACTCAATGCCAGAGAAGCAGCGACAACACAGGAAAAAACGCGTTTCATAGGAAATACCTCTACATTATAAAAAATCAGCTTTTATTATACCATTGTTCAGATAAAAAATGAACCCTCTCCACCGGATGCCGCAAAGCGGCCGCGAGACGGAGAGGGTTCGTTTGATCAACCGTTCAGAGAATCGATCGCCGCCTTGGTGTGGGCGACATACAGCTTCTGGACATCCTCGATCCCACCCAGACCAGCGATCTGGCAGTCGATGCTGTCGAAAGCACCGGAAGCCTTGAACTGGCTCAGCCAGGAATCGGCATCCTCACCGGCCATATCGTTGTTGGCGTGATCGCCGGCAACCACCATCAACGGGCGCAGAATGACCTTGGTGTAGCCCGCAGCCTTAACAGCCTCGATGACGTTCTCGCAGGCAGTCTCTTCCGGCTTGCCCTCAACGGTGCCAATGAACACATTGTCGTAGCCCAGAGTCTGCATAGTGGTCTGCATCTGGCTGTAGCTCACCTTTGCGGTGTGCGAGGTGCCGTGGCCCATAAAAACAAAGGCGACCTTGTCCACAGCAGCGGCATCCAGACTGTCGTAGCCGGCTTCCTTCACGGCAGCAGCGGTGACAGCCTTGGCAACGTCTTCCTTATCCTGATTGATGATGGTGGCATCGGAACCGACCTCGCCCAGCAGGGGCTCAGCCACAGCGACAGATTCAAACTTGTCGCGGTAGGTGTCGATCATTTCCATCATCTCGTCGTACTCAGCACCGTGCATCAGGTGGGTGGGCTGGACGACCAGATTCTTCACGCCGTTTTCCACAGCGCGGTCCATGGCCTGCTGCATGTTGTCGATCTTTTCGCCGTCACGAGCCTGCACATGGTTGATGATGATCTGTGCGGTGAATGCGCGGCGCACAGACCAATCCGGGTATGCGGCCTGCAGAGCATCCTCGATGCCCTTGATGTCCTTCACGCGGCTGTCGTTGAAGGAGGTGCCGAAGGAGACCACCAGCAGCTCGTTGTCGCCAATGTCGTCCTGATTGCGGGCATCGTCCTTGGAAGCATCACCGGTGTCACGGCCAAAGTAGTCGGGGTCGGCGTTCTCACCTTCCACCAGTTCCTTCTGGGTGTCGGTCAGGGCATCCCATGCAGCCTTGGCGGCTTCGCACTGGGCATCGGTATCCTCATTGCGCTCCTGCACATAGATGGCATCGATCAGGTCTGCCACGTTCTTTGCTGCCATTTCGTCAGCCTCCTCGCTGCTCGCTTCGCTGGAAGCGGAAGACGCAGCGGTGCTGGATGCAGTGCCGGAAGCAGCCCCGCCGCAGCCGGTGAGCACGCCGGCGCACAGAGCCAGAGCCGTAACAGCTGCGGCCAGCTTTTTGGTTTCGATCTTTCTCATTGTTCTTGTCCTTTCCTGCTGGATAAATTGCGGTTTGAACCAAACAAAGGGTACAGGAAAGAGAGATGAAAAAAGAGGCCCTTCTGTCCTGCGGATGGCATGACAAAAAGACCTCTGTTGTTTCAGGGCTTTTTGGTACAACCAATTCCTCGTGATCTGGGGTTTGCACCCCCGTACCAACAGCAGGCAGGTTTCCTGACTGAAAGATCGCCGCCCGTCATCTCCTTCCCAGAGCAAAAGCTCCAGTGGCTGGTGCAAAGCACCCTGATGCGG
This sequence comes from Faecalibacterium taiwanense, assembly GCF_036632915.2. Taxonomy (NCBI): domain Bacteria; kingdom Bacillati; phylum Bacillota; class Clostridia; order Eubacteriales; family Oscillospiraceae; genus Faecalibacterium; species Faecalibacterium taiwanense. The sequence continues at coordinate 2,386,224 of NZ_CP155552.1, forward strand.
ACTCCCTTATCACAGTGACGAGATCGTGCGGGATCTGCACCCGCTTCCCTTTTACCCTTTCCGCCGTGCAGTGCATCGGCAAAAGGCACCTGCTGTTTTTCTGTTCAGTTCGTCCGGCATTATATCATAAAACTGCGCAGAATGCAATAAAAAACGACATCCTGCCTTTTATAAGGAAGGATGCCGTTTGGAGATCGAGCCAAATGCGGAGCTTACTGGAGCGCACGGATCGCATTGATGGTGATTTTGTACTGGCAGGTCACGCTGTCAAACAGCTCCTTGGTACCTTCCAGTGTGCCTGTGCGCAGCACCTCGGTCAAATCGTAGGTGGGCTGATACAGGTTGGTAAAGCCCAGGTTCTGGCACACGCCCTTGAGCGTGTGTGCCGCACGGAATGCTTCCTTCACATTTCCTTCCTTCAATGCCTGCTCCAGTTTCGGATAGCTGTCGTCGTTCAAAAACATCAGCGTAAATTTGCAGATCATGCCTTCGTTGTAAAGCCGCTTGAGCACGTCCTCATAATTTGCGCCCATCTGTCTATAACATTCCTGAATCGTCATGGTTTGTCGCTATGCCTTTCTTTTTCTACTTATCCCGCCTGATTTGCCACAGAGTGACAAAAGCGCCATCCATTTTGTTGCACTTTGTTGCGTTTTTAATATATCACGCCTTACTGCGTTTTTCAATGCAGAGACAAAAAGTCTTGCACTTTTCACATATTGTCCCGAGTTTTTCTTGCAATTTGCCTATCAATTTCTTCCGGCTGGCTTTTTTCTCCGACTTTGCCGTGCCTGCATGGCTGCAGGGCTTATCCTGCCGTTTCTCTGCACGGAAAACGCATTTGAAGAAAAAGGTAAAAAAACAGTTGACAAAAGCCTTTTTGCATGATAGAATAAACAAGTCGTCCGGCGAAGGACACAAAAAGTGAATATGGGCGTGTTCCCGAGTGGCCAATGGGGACAGACTGTAAATCTGCTGCTTTCAGCTTCGGTGGTTCGAATCCACCCGCGCCCACCAAAAGAACCAGCGTAGAAATTACGCTGGTTTTTGTTTTGCCCGGCATCTTAAGTCTCACTCTCGAGGGTGGATTCGAACAGCTGCGGCGACATCGCTGAAGATGGCGCAAAAACAGCCCGGTGGGCTGTTTTCAGCAGCGCGGCTCGCGACATCCACCCGCGCCCACCAAAAACCTCAACGTATGCAAGTACGCTGAGGTTTTTGTTTTGCGATAAGGCTAAACTCATCGGGCGGGTGGATTCGAACAGCTGCGGCACCGTTCAGCAGGACGATCTCCAGCAGTGCAAGGATCAGCAGAACAATAAGAACCGTAGTAACCATCGTGTCCCGTGCATCATAATATTTTGCAACGGTATTCAGGTTGGTACTCTGTGCATTGATTTTTTAAATTTTTCTTCAAAAAAATCATTGACAACGCTTTCTGTGCATGATAAAATCACATTTGATTTTGAGAGACAAAGCATAGCAGAGTCTTTTCAAAGCAATTTACCATGGACCGCCCAGCGGGGCTAAGGCCATACGGACAGCCGGGTCCACTGCCGACCGGCGGCACAGCCGCCATTATTGATTGAGCGTAGCAGCTCGAATTTTATAAGTTGGTTCCTTTACAACCATGAAATTGCGCAGTCAGTGTGCAGACTTGTGAAACGGTCAATAAAGAGCAGTAAAAGCAGAATTGCTATATAGACTCTCATAATCCCGTCTTTTTTGAATCATGCGAAGCGGCCTTTGTACTCTGGTGTTTCTTCCGGGGGTCTTTGGCGGCGCATTCAAATGCTTTTCAAAGCGCAAGTCTGCACTTTTTGTGCGGTACTTGCGCTTTTTTGTTTGCATCGGGATCAGGGACGGAGGAAAAACATGAGTGAGAACCGAACACGGTTCCGGCTGAACCAGAACCGTGCGCCCATCTATGAAGCGCTGGAACAGTTCCGCAAAATGCGGGTGGTGCCCTTTGATGTGCCCGGCCACAAGCGAGGCCGCGGCAACCCGGAGCTGACCGCCTTTCTGGGCCAGCAGTGCGTGGGCGTGGATGTGAACAGCATGAAGCCGCTGGATAATCTCTGCCACCCGGTATCGGTCATCCGGGAAGCAGAGGAGCTGGCCGCAGATGCCTTTGGCGCTGCCCACGCGTTCCTCATGGTGGGCGGCACCACCAGCAGTGTGCAGAGCATGGTGCTTACCGCCTGCAAGCGCGGCGATGAGATCATTCTGCCCCGCAATGTGCACCGCAGTGTGCTGAACGCACTGGTACTGTGCGGCGCGGTGCCGGTGTATGTGAACCCCGAGGTGGACAAGCGCCTTGGCATCTCGCTGGGCATGAAGCGGGAACAGGTGGAAAAGGCCATTAAAGAGCATCCGAATGCCGTGGCTGTTCTGGTGAATAACCCCACCTACTACGGCATCTGCTCTGACCTGCGCGCCATCGTAAAAATGGCCCACGATGCCGGGATGCTCTGCCTTGCGGATGAAGCCCACGGCACCCACTTCTACTTTGGCGGCGGCCTGCCGGTGTCTGCCATGGCGGCAGGGGCTGATATGGCATCCGTCTCCATGCACAAGAGCGGCGGCAGTTTAACGCAGTCCAGCCTGCTGCTCATCGGCCCCAATGTGCACCCGGGCTATGTGCGGCAGATCATCAACCTGACCCAGACCACCTCCGGCAGCTACCTGCTCATGTCCAGTCTGGATATCTCCCGCCGCAACCTTGCGCAGCGCGGGCGGCAGGTATTCCACCAAGTGGCCGACATGGCCGAGTATGCCCGCGAGGAGATCAACGCCGTGGGCGGCTACTACGCCTTTGGCAAGGAGCTGTGCAACGGCGACTCCGTTTTTGACTTTGATACCACCAAGCTCAGCGTCCACACGCTGGATATCGGCCTTGCAGGCATTGAGGTGTACGACATCCTGCGCGATGAGTACGACATCCAGATCGAGTTCGGCGACATTGGCAACATCCTTGCCTATCTTTCCATCGGCGACCGCCCGCAGGAGGTGGAGCGTCTGGTCAGCGCATTGGCCGAGATCAAGCGCCGCTACCAGACCGACGGCTCCGGCCTGCTGAGCCAGGAATACATCGACCCTGTTGTGGCTGCCAGCCCGCAGGAAGCGTTCTATGCGCCCAAAAAGAGCCTGCCGCTCCGGGAGACCGAGGGCATGGTGTGCAGCGAGTTCGTCATGTGCTACCCGCCGGGCATTCCCATTCTGGCCCCGGGCGAGCGCATCACCAAGGAAATTTTGAACTACATCGAGTACGCCAAGGCCAAGGGCTGCAGCATGACCGGCCCCGAGGACCCGGACATCGAGCGGCTGAACGTTCTGGCATAAGGAGGGAATGCAGATGGAATTTTGGTTTTCCGAGTTTCACACCCCGGACGTGAAGCACAGCATCCGGGTGAACAAACAGCTCTACTCCAAGCAGAGCGATTACCAGCGCATCGATATTTTTGAAACGCCGGAGTTTGGCCGGGTGCTCACATTGGACGGCAATGTGATGCTGACCGAGCGCGACGAATTCATCTATGACGAGATGATCGTGCATGTGCCCATGGCGGTGCACAAGCAGGCAAAAGACATCCTTGTCATCGGTGCCGGTGACGGCGGCGTGGTGCGGGAGCTGACCCGCTACGACCGGGTGGAGCGCATCGACCTTGTGGAGATGGACCCGCAGGTGGTGGAAGCCTGCCGCGCCTTCCTGCCCAGCAACGCCTGCCGCATGGATGACCGCCGGGTGCACATCTATTTTGAGAACGCCCTCAAGTATATCCGCCGCTGCGAGGAGGAGTACGACCTCATCATTGTGGACTCCTCCGATCCCTTCGGCCCATCCGAGGGTCTGTTCACCCGCGAGTTCTACGGCAGCTGCTTCAATGCCCTGAAAGCGGACGGCATCATGGTGAACCAGCAGGGCAGCCCCTTCTATGCCGAGGATGCCAGCGCCATGCAGCGCAGCCACAAGCGTATTGCGTCCACCTTCCCCATCAGCCGAGTGTATCAGGCACACATTCCCACCTTTGCGGCTGGGTACTGGCTGTTCGGCTTTGCCAGCAAAAAGTATCATCCCATCGATGATCTGGATGCAGACGCATGGAAGGCGCTGAACATGCGCACCCGCTATTACACCGCCCGGCTGCATGTCGGCGCATTTTACCTGCCGGCATTCCTTGAGGAAATGCTGCGGGAAGTGGAGGAACACTGATGCAACCCAACATTGAAAACTTCATCGGCTGTGACAGCAGCTACCGCGCCGCCAGCATCGTGCTGTACGGTGCGCCCTACGATTCCACCACCAGCTACCGCCCGGGCGCACGGTTCGGCCCGGCGGCCATCCGACACGAAAGCTATGGTCTGGAGACCTACAGCCCCTATCAGAATGCCGACCTGACCGATTTTGACATCTTCGACAGCGGCGATCTGGAGCTGTGCTTCGGCTCCAGCGAGAGTGCCCTTGCGGACATCGAAGCCCGCGCAGAGGAGATCCTGCAGGACGGAAAGTTCCCATTGCTGCTGGGCGGTGAACATCTGGTGACGCTGGGTGCCGTGCGGGCTGCTGTGAAGAAATATCCGGATCTGCACATCGTGCACTTTGATGCCCACGCCGACCTGCGGGACGACTACCTTGGTGCAAAGCTGAGCCACGCCTGCGTGCTGCGCCGCTGCCATGAGCTGGTGGGCGACGGCCGCATCCATCAGTTCTGCATCCGCAGCGGCGACCGCGCCGAGTTCGAGTTTGCAGCCCAGCACACTGAGATGCACAAATTCGATTTTACCGGCCTTGCCGAGCTGACGGAACAGCTGTGCGAGAGCAAGGTGCCCGTCTACCTGACCATCGACCTCGACTGTCTGGACCCCTCCTGCTTCCCCGGCACCGGCACGCCCGAAGCCGGCGGCGTGAGCTTTTTGCAGCTTCTGGATGCCATCCGCACCGTGACGAAAGCCAACATCGTAGCCGCAGACCTCAACGAGCTGGCTCCCACGCTGGATACCACCGGCGTTTCCACCGCCACCGCCTGCAAGGTGCTGCGCGAAACACTGATCGCGCTGGACAAGGGCTGGCCCGGCTTTCAGGTCTGACCGAATTTGCACACATTGACATAAAGGAGAAAAATCATGAGCAAAGTTCTGATCATCGGCTGCGGCGGCGTGGCCTCCGTTGCCATCCACAAGTGCTGTCAGGTACCCGAGGTGTTCACCGAGATCTGCATCGCCAGCCGTACCAAGTCCAAGTGCGACAAGCTGGCTGCAGAACTGGCCCCCAAAACCGCTACCAAGATCACCACCGCACAGGTGGATGCCGACAAGGTGGACGAAGTGATCGCCCTCATCAAGGCTTATCAGCCCGACCTCGTGATGAACATTGCCCTGCCCTATCAGGACCTGACCATCATGGATGCCTGTCTTGCCTGCGGCGTAAACTACATGGACACCGCCAACTACGAGCCGGAGAACACCGACGACCCGGAGTGGCGTGCCATCTACGAGAAGCGCTGCAAGGAAGCGGGCTTCTCCGCCTACTTTGATTACAGCTGGCAGTGGGCCTACGCAAAGAAGTTTGAGGAAGCCGGCCTGACCGCCCTGCTGGGCAGCGGCTTCGACCCGGGCGTGACCCAGGCTTACTGCGCCTACGCCAAAAAGCACGAGTTCGACACCATTGACACCATTGATATTCTGGACTGCAACGGCGGCGACCACGGCTATGCCTTTGCCACCAACTTTAACCCCGAGATCAACCTGCGCGAGGTGTCCGCTCCCGGCAGCTACTGGGAGAATGGCCACTGGGTGGAGATCCCGGCTATGAGCATCAAGCGGGAATACAACTTCGATCAGGTGGGCGACAAGGATATGTACCTGCTGCACCACGAGGAGATCGAGTCCCTTGCCAAGAACATCCCGGAGGCAAAGCGCATCCGCTTCTTCATGACCTTTGGCCAGAGCTATCTCGACCACATGCGCTGTCTGGAGGATGTGGGCATGCTGTCCACCACCCCGGTCAACTTCAACGGGCAGGAGATCGTGCCCATCCAGTTCCTCAAGGCTCTGCTGCCGGACCCCGCCAGCCTTGGCCCCCGCACCAAGGGCAAGACCAACATCGGCTGCATCTTCACCGGCAAGAAGGACGGCAAGGAAAAGACCTACTATATTTATAATGTGTGCGACCATCAGGAGTGCTACAAGGAGGTCGGCTCTCAGGCCATCAGCTACACCACCGGCGTACCGGCCATGTGCGGCGCACTGATGCTGCTCACCGGCAAGTGGACCACCAAGGGCGTGCACACTGTGGAAGAGTTTGATCCGGACCCGTATCTGGACGCTCTGGACAAGTACGGCCTGCCCCGTTCCGAGAGCCACAGCCCGGCGCTGGTGGACTGATGCGGCTGGCCGATACCCGCCCGCCCTTTGCGGGCCTTACAAACCTTTCTTGGGAAGCGCTTGCCTCTCTGCCCACCCCCTGCTACCTGCTGGACGAAGGGCAGCTGCGCCGCAACGGCGAACTTCTGCTGGGGGTGCAGCAGCGCACCGGCTGCAAAATTCTGCTGGCGCAGAAGGCTTTTTCCAACTTTAATGTTTACCCGGTGCTGGCCCCTTATCTGGCGGGCACCGAGGCCAGCGGCCTGTACGAGAGCCGCCTTGGCAAAGAAGAGCTGCCGGAAAAAGAGAACCATGTGTTCTGCGCGGCCTACCGGGCAGACGAGTTCGCGGAGCTGCTGCAGTACGCCGACCACATCGTGTTCAATTCGCCCAGCCAGCTGGCAAAGTTCGGCCCGGCAGCAAAGGCGGCGGGCAAGAGCGTGGGCCTGCGGCTGAACCCGGAGTGCTCCACGCAGGAAGGCCATGCAATTTACGACCCCTGCGCCCCGGGCAGCCGCCTTGGCACCACCCGCACCCAGTGGGATGCCGCCGTGCAGGCAGACCCGGCCCTGCCCGAATTACTGGACGGACTGCACTTCCACACCCTGTGCGAGCAGGATGCCGATGCACTGGCCCTGACGCTGGCGGCGGTGGAAGCAAAGTTCGGGGGCTTCTGCCCCGGATGAAGTGGCTCAACTTTGGCGGCGGGCACCATATCACCCGCCCCGGCTACCGCCTTGCCACGCTGGAACAGTGCATTACCGAAACACAGAAAAAGTACGGCGTGCAGGTGTATCTGGAGCCGGGCGAAGCATGGGCGCTGAACGCCGGGTATCTTGTTACCACTGTGCTGGATACTTTGCAAAATGGCGAGACGAGCCTTGCCATTCTGGACATGTCTGCGGCCTGCCACACCCCGGATGTGATCGAGATGCCCTACCGCCCGCCGCTGCTGGATGCCGGAGACCCCGGCGAAAAGCCGTACCTCATCCGCCTTGGCGGCCCCACCTGCCTTGCCGGGGATGTGGTGGGCGACTACAGCTTTGCCTCCCCGCTCACCGAGGGGCAAAGGCTCATTTTCGGCGATATGGCCATCTACACCACCTGCAAGAACAACACCTTCAACGGGATGCCGCTGCCGCCCATCTGGGCAATGGACGAAAGCGGCACCTGCCGGGAGCTGGTGAAGTTCGGCTACAGCGATTTCAAGATGCGGCTGGGACGTGCAGCGGATTAAAGTATGACCCTTACGGCAAATCTGTATTCATTCAAAAGACAGCCTGTATCAAAACCGCCCAAAATGCACGCTGTTCAAGTACAGTTTCTTTTTATCATCTGACGAAAATAAAAAAAAATTCATATTCAGCCTAGACAAGTTCCTTTTCATGTGCTAAAACAATGCTAAGAAACCCGCAACGATGCAGGATCTGAGGATCACTGCGCCGTTGCGGGTTTTTCTTGTTTTATCTGGGAAAGTGTCAAGAAATAATAGAGGAGGCAATTCTTATGAAAGCATTCATTTCGCGTCGTGATTTCCTGAAAGCGGCAGGCATCACCGCCGCAGCAGCAGCTTTGGCAGGCTGCTCTTCTTCTGGCGGTTCCGCAAGCGGCTCTTCTGCAGGCGGCAAGACCATTAAGATCGGCGTGTTTGAACCGGCTTCCGGTGATAACGGCGCAGGCGGCAAGCAGGAAGTGCTGGGTGTCGAGTATGCCAACAGCCTTGCTCCCACCGTGGAGATCGGCGGTGAGACCTATAACGTGGAGCTGGTGGAAGTGGATAACCAGTCCAGCACCGATAAGGCCGTGACCGCTGCACAGGAGCTGGTCTCCAAGAAAGTCTCTATCGTGCTGGGCAGCTACGGCTCCGGTGTTTCCATTGCAGCCGCTCCCACCTTCCAGTCCGCTTCCATCCCGGCCATCGGCTGCTCCTGCACCAACCCCGCCGTGACCGAGGCCAACCCCTACTACTTCCGTGTCTGCTTCCTTGACCCGTTTCAGGGCTCGGTCATGGCAAACTTTGCAAAGGATGAGTTCAGTGCTGCCAACGCCTACGTGCTGAGCATGCTGGGCGAGGACTACGGCTCCGGTCTGGCCACCTACTTCGTCAACGCTTTTGAGGATCTGGGCGGCACTGTTACCAGCGAGCAGTTCCCCGAGGGCACCTCGGACTTCTCCGCCTACATCCAGAACGCCATCAACGCCGGTGCAGATGTGATCTTTGCTCCCTGCGCTACCACCTACGCAGCCCAGATCATCACACAGGCTGCTTCTACAGGCTTCGATAAGCCCATTACCGCAGGCGACACATGGGAGTCCAGCGTTATTCTGGATGCCCAGAAGGGCACCAGCGTGCAGGTGTATTGCTCCACCTTCTTTGATGAGAACGATGATTCCGGCGCAGCCAAGGAGTTCGTGACCGGCTTTAAGGAGTGGCTGAACGCCGACAGCCAGAAGCTGACCAACAACGGCGGCAATGACATCGTGGCAGCTGTTTCTGCACTGGGCTACGACGGCTACATGGTGGCTCTGGAAGCCATCAAGGCAGCAGGCAGCACCGACGGCACCGCCATCCGCGATGCCCTGTACGGCGTAAACTACGACGGCGTGACCGGCAACATCACCTTTGACCAGACCACCGGTGATGCCAACAAGGATATGGCTTACATCAAGAAAGCTGCCGACGGCGCATTTGAGTTCGTCAAGACTCAGAGCGTGGAAGGCTGATTTGAACCTGTAAACTCCTTCAGTCAACGCCTGACGGCGTTGCCAGCTCCCTCATTGATGGAGCCTTTTTATAGCTTTCCGGCAAGTTTGGCCCTCTGGGAGGGGGCTGTCACCGGAGGTGACTGAAGGAGTTTATTTTATTAAAAGTTGTAAGAAATGGAGGGTCCCACTTATGGCTGCAAAGTTTCTGCCCTATTTGCTGGCAGGTATCTCGGTGGGCGGCCAGTATGCATTGATCGCCATTGGCTACACGATGGTGTACGGCATCCTGCGCCTGATCAACTTTGCCCACGGCGATATCTTTACCGTAGCCGGTTTTCTGATGGTGTACGCTACTGCTTCCTTCCGCTGACCATTTCCATCCCGCTGGTGGTGGTGGCAACGGTACTGCTGGGCATCGCAGTGGAAAAGATTGCCTACAAGCCCCTGCGCACTGCGCCGCGCATGTCGGTAATGATCTCCGCGATCGGTATGTCCTACCTTTTGCAGAACTCGATGTGGTATGTCACCGGCGGTCTGGCCAAGCAGTACCCTGCCCTGCCGTGGATCAGCGACACCGTCACGGTGCTGGGCTGCCAGACCAAGCGGGTGACGGTGGTAACGCCGTTCCTCGTCATTGTGCTGGTGGCAGCACTTGTTACCCTGATCCAGAGGACCAAGATCGGCATGGCCATGCGCGCCGCTTCCCGCGATTTTGAGACCGCTCAGCTGATGGGCATCAAGATCAACAATGTCATCTCCTTTACCTTTGCGGTGGGCAGCTTTCTTGCGGCCATCGGCTCCATGATGTATTTTTCCAACTACACGGCAGTCACCCCCACTGTGGGTGCGATGCCCGGCCTGAAAGCTTTTGTGGCTGCGGTGTTCGGCGGCATCGGCTCCATTCCCGGTGCGGTGATCGGCGGCTTCATCATCGGCATCTGCGAGAGCCTTATTAAAGGTGCAGGCGCTACCACCTTCAGTGATGCGTTCACCTTTGCACTGCTGATCGTGGTTCTGGCCGTCAAGCCTACCGGCCTGTTCAGTGAAAACCTGACCGAGAAAGTGTGATGACCATGAAACAAGAGAAAAAACGCATCTATCTCCGGGCCGCACTGGCGCTGGCCGCTCTGCTGGTGGTGCTGCTGGCACTGGATAACCTTAGCTTTGTGCCCTCCATGCTGCTCACCGTGCTGCGCAAGGGTGCCATCTATGCACTGGTGGCTGTCTCCATGAACCTGCTGAACGGCTTTACCGGCCTGTTCAGTCTGGGTCAGGCAGGCTTTATGCTGCTGGGTGCCTACACCTACGCCATCCTCACCATTCCCGCCGCTTCGCAGAAGTCCATCTATCAGCGCTATGCAAACGGCGGCATCGGCTTCTCCATCCCGGAGCTGCTCTCCAAACCTCTGGGCGGCTTCGGCCTGCTGCTGGGCGTTGTCTTCTGCCTGATCCTGGCCGGTTTTATCGCAGCGCTGTTCGCCTTTCTCATCGGCCTGCCGGTGCTGAAGCTGAAGAGTGACTACCTTGCCATTGCCACACTGGGCTTTGCAGAGATCATCCGTGCCGCCGTGGTTTACGAAGGCTTTGGCCCGCTGACCAACGGTTCCAACCTTCTGTACGGTTTCACCAGCTTTGCCAGCTTCAACCTTTCGCTGGGCGGCACGACCCTGCATCTGGAAACGGTGATGCCCTTCCTCTTTTCCGGTGTGTGTATCGCCATCATCCTGCTGCTCATCAACTCCACCTATGGCCGTGCCTTCAAGGCCATCCGTGACGATGAGATCGCTGCCGAAGCCATGGGCATCAACCTTGCCAGCCACAAGCGCATTAGCTTTATCATCAGCAGCTTCTTTGCCGGTATCTCCGGCGCAATGCTTGCCATGTATCAGGCCAGCGTGCAGGCCACCACCTTCAAATCCAGCATGACCTACGAGATCCTGCTGATCGTGGTCATTGGCGGCATCGGCTCGGTGTCCGGCTCCATCATCGCGTCCTTCCTGTTCATCGCCAGCTCCGAATGGCTGCTGCGCTTCCTCGACAATGAGACCTGGATCGGCGGCTTCCGTGTGCCGCTGCTGCGTTCCGGCTTCCGCATGGTGGTGTTCAGCATCATCATTATGGCGGTGGTGCTGTTCTTCCGCAAGGGTATCATGGGCGACCGTGAATTGTTCCAGAAAAAGCCCGCATCCACTGCAAAAGCTGCCAAAAAGGAGGCGCGTTCCAAATGAGTGAAAACGTATTGACCATTGAAAACGCCACGATGCAGTTTGGCGGCGTGGTGGCTGTGGACAATCTGAACCTGAAGGTGGATAAAGATCAGATCGTCTCCCTCATCGGCCCCAACGGTGCCGGCAAGACCACCGCGTTCAACGTTGTCACCGGCGTGTATGCGCCCACCAACGGCGCGGTGTGGTTCGAGGGACGCAAGATCATTGAGAACACGCCCCACGGCAAGATGAAAAAGCTCTATAAGGGCCAGAACGCGAGCAAGTATTCCCACATGATCGCCCCCACGCCCGATAAGATCACCCAGATGGGTATTGCCCGCACCTTCCAGAATATCCGTCTATGGAAGAGCCAGACCGTGTTTGAGAACGTGCTCATCGCCAAGCACTGCCGCCGCTCGGCCAACCTGCTGAGCGCTACCTTCCGGCTGAATGCAGACGAGGAAAAGCGCCAGCGCGAGGAGTGCGAAAACCTGCTGCATGTGCTGGGACTTGAGGATGTGCGCAATGAACTGGCTACTGGCCTGCCCTACGGCCTGCAGCGCCGGGTGGAGATCGCGCGCGCGCTTGCCACCGAGCCGAAGCTGCTGCTGCTGGATGAGCCTGCTGCCGGTATGAACCCGCAGGAGACCGAAGAACTGACCGCCTTTATTGACCGCATCCGCACCGATTTCAGACTGACTGTGTTCATGATCGAGCACCACATGGATCTGGTGATGGATATTTCCGACCGGGTCTATGTGCTGGACTTTGGCCGCTTGATCGCCGAGGGTACGCCCGCCGAGGTGCAGAACGACCCGCGGGTGATCGACGCTTATCTGGGGGTGGACGAAGATGCTTGAGATCAAGGATTTACATGTTTCCTATGGCGGCATTCAGGCCTTGCGCGGTGTGTCGCTGAACGTGCCGGACGGCAAGATCGTTACCCTGATCGGTGCCAACGGCGCAGGCAAGTCCACCCTGATGCGCACCATTTCCGGCCTTGTAAAGGCACAGAGCGGCTCCATTTTGTGGAACGGGCAGGAACTGCTGGGCAAGCCCATCGACCAGATCGTGGCCAGCGGCATTGCCATGTCGCCGGAGGGCCGCCGGGTGTTTGCCGACCTGACTGTGCTGGAAAATCTGAAGATCGGCGCATACCTGCGCAAGGATAAGGCCGAAACCGAAAAAGACCTTGAGTGGGTGTACAGTCTGTTCCCCCGCCTGAAGGAGCGCAGCTGGCAGAGCGCCGGCACCCTTTCCGGCGGCGAGCAGCAGATGCTGGCCGTGGGCCGCGCCCTGATGAGCAAGCCGAAGCTGCTCATGCTGGACGAGCCAAGCCTTGGCCTTGCGCCCATCGTGGTGCGGGAGATTTTTGATATCATCCGCACCGTGAACCAGCAGGGCATCACCGTGCTGCTGAACGAGCAGAACGCCAACATGGCCCTGAAGGTGGCCGATTACGCCTATGTGCTGGAGACCGGCACCCTGACCCTTTCCGGCACGGGTGCTGAACTGCTGACCAATGAACAGGTCAAGGCCGCATACCTCGGCAAAAAGCGCGTTGACCGCACCTGAAACTTTATAAGAACCGCTAACGGCAGAGAGGGGCTGCTGCAAAACAGCTCCATGAAAAAATAACGCAAAAAAATGTCTCCGTATGGCAGGCGGAACAGGCTCATCACACTACCAACAAAGAAAAACAGGGCGTTCCCGACGGGGAACGCCCTGTTGTACATATCGCTTGTCTGTGGTCTTTTGCAGGGTGCGTCCGCAGGGCGCACCCTGTTTTTTTACTATGCTTCATCGTTTTCCACACGAAGCATCCGGTATCCGACACCAACATGGGTTTGGATCAGATGCGGCGCATCCGGGTATCGTTCCAATTTTTTGCGCAGGGATGCCATATAAACACGCAAGGAAGCAATGTCATTTTCCTGCGTGCTTCCCCATATTTGCTGTGTGATGGATGTATGCGTCAGCACCTTGCCCACATTATGCGCCAGCACACACAGCAGTTTGTACTCGATGGGGGTCAGATGCAATTCATTCTCACCCAGCCAGACGCACCCGGCCGAGAAGTCGATCTTCAAAGGACCATTGACAAAAACCGGACTGTTTATGCCGTCAGAAGCCAGCAGATTCAATCGGCGCTGCGTTACACGCAGTCTTGCCAGCAGCTCGTCCACGGAAAACGGCTTTGTCAGATAATCGTCAGCGCCGTTGTCCAGTGCCTCGATCTTATCAGAATCCTCGCTCCGGGCACTCAGGACAATGATGGGCAGGTTCGACCATGTGCGGACGCTGCGGATGACCTCGATGCCGTCTATATCGGGCAGCCCAAGATCCAGCAGCATGATGTCCGGATTGTGGCTGGTAGTCATCATGATCGCCGTTTCCCCATTGGAAGCAGTCAGATATTTATAGCCGTGGGTCTTCAGGGTCGTTGTGATCAGACACCGTACAGGAACATCATCCTCTACGACCAGAATGGACGGCTTATTCATGAATGTTCACCTCGCTTTGCGGCAATGCAAAGGAAAAGACACTGCCATTGGGAATGTTGTCACGCAGGGTCAATGTTCCGCCGTGAGCCGTCAAGATTGCACGGCAGAGGGGCAAGCCCAAGCCAAGGCTGCGGTGGCTGTCTGCGATGCGGCTCTGCCCGGTATAAAACATCTCGAACACCTGTGCTTTTGCGCGATCCGGAATACCGGGGCCGTTATCTGCCACTTCCACTACGACCTGATGGTCTTTCCGGTAAGCCGAAATCTGAATGACCGAGCCCACGGGGGTGTATTTGATGGCGTTATCCACCAGATTGACAACGACCTGCATGATCAGCCGTGCATCCACATTGACCAAGAGGATCTCGTCCCCATACTGTGTTGTGATGGTGTGTTCGCAGCTTTTCCGGTTGACATGATGCAGCGCTTCTTCGATCATTTCGTCCATCAGCTGCGGTGAGATCTGCAGATTCATCCGTCCATCTTCAATGCGGGTGATGGAAAGCAGATTTTCCACCAGACCGATCAGCCATTGTGCATCGTCAAAAATATCGGTGCAGATCTTGTTCCGGGTCTCTGTATCCAGCGTTTCTCCGTTGGAAAGCAGATTGCTGGCATTGCCGGAAATGGAGGTCAGCGGGGTGCGCAGGTCATGCGAGATCGTGCGCAGCAGGTTTGCCCGCAGCTCTTCATTTTTTGCCTGCACGGTTGCCTGCTCTTTTTCCAGCGCATTTCTGCGGTTTTCGATGGCCAGCGCACCTTCGCCCAGAATGGAAAGCAGCACACTGTTTTCAAAGGCATCCAGCGGTTTTTCGGACAGATCGATCCCGATCACTCCAAACACGCCGCCTCCGGTCCGAAGTGCAAGATAAAGTCCCTTTGCATCCGGGTAGCTATCCGTGCCTGCACCGGAACGCTTTTTGTTGGCAAACGTCCAGTTTGCTGCATCCCGTTCTTCCGGTGCAGAAAAGATGTTTTGCGCCGTTTCCCCGTCAACTCCAAAAACCTGTTCTGCCCCAAGACCTCCGTTTTGTTCCAGGTAGACGATCAGACTCCGGTTCAGCAGCTTCATCAGCTGGGAAGCTGTCAGCGAAAAGATTTCTTCTTCACTTTTGGCTTTCTGTAAAAGCTGATTCGTATCAAATAGTACTTTTGTCCGGAATGCTGCCTGCGCAGACATTTTTGCATGGTCTTTCAACCGTGTCGTCAACGTACAGGTAATCATTGCAGAGGTCAGCATCAGGGCAAACGTAACCTGATAACCGGGGTCATACGCATGGAATGTCAGGTATGGCTCGGTCAGGAAGAAATTGTACAATGCTACACTGGCAACGGACCCCAGCACACCGCAGGTATAACCGCTGGTACACAATGCGGTGAACAGCATCCCCAGCATATAGAGCATAATAATGTTATAACGCGCAAAGTCCAGCTGCAGGAAAAAGAAGCCGATGAGCGTGATGCAGCTCAGGATGCCTGCGGTGATCAGAAGATCACGGACAGACGGCAGAAGCGGACGGGTGAACAGCTTTCGTCCTGAACCGTAGCCGTTCTCTGCAGAAGCATCCGGGATGATGTAAATATCCAGATTAGGCGCAGTCAGCG
This sequence comes from Faecalibacterium taiwanense, assembly GCF_036632915.2. NCBI lineage: Bacteria > Bacillati > Bacillota > Clostridia > Eubacteriales > Oscillospiraceae > Faecalibacterium > Faecalibacterium taiwanense. The sequence continues at coordinate 2,401,609 of NZ_CP155552.1, forward strand.
TCAATTTTTCAGTCAGTGACGGTCCACTCCAGAAATGGCGGCGATGTACGCTGGAGCTCCCCAGTACGATTTTTGTAATGCCGGAGATGCGGGCAAACTCTGCGATCTGCTGCGGAATGTCATCCCCATAGATCGTAGAAATGTCGGCACCTGCCTGCTCTGCCATACGAATGTGCTGCTGCAAGCGCCGACGATCTTCTTGTCCCATCTGATCCGAATCCGGAGTCCGGACATACAGAGCTGTAAAGGTCCCTCCAAACGCCTTTGCCATTGTTGCTGCCGTCCGCACGATCTTTGCATTGGAGGGAGAGGACGACAGACACGCCAGAATATGTTCAGTGGGTGGGTCGTTCTGATTCATAAAAATCACCTGCCTTGCCCACAGTATAGCACAATTTGATGGTCACGACCACCAGCCACGTCTTTTTCCTTCCTGTTGAAGGATCTCCTTCCGCATGTGATCCAGCGCATCTGCTGCCCAAAAACCACTCAACATGACTCCAAGAACCATCAGTAACAAAACGACATCCATATGATCCGTCCTATCTTTTCAGAGCCGGAAACACTTCTGGATCGATGCGTATTTTCCCAAAACCAGCATACTTTCATCCCGGCACAGCTGCGTATCCGGCGTGATGCTCATATCGAGCTTTCCGTCTTTTTTCAGCGCAAGAATGTTGATGTTATACTTTTTTCGGATATTGATCTCACCGATCGTGCGATCCATCCATTCCGGCGGAATGGTCACTTCCATGATAGCGTGGTCGTCCTGCAGCTCGATATAATCCAGAATGTGTTCGGAGCTGTATCGGATCGCCGCCCACTTTGCCAGCTGCTTTTCCGGGTAGACCACTTCATCCGCACCGTTGCGCAGCAGAAACTTGGCTTGTACATCCCGCTCTGCACGCGAGACCACAAGCTTTGCCCCCAATTCTTTGAGCAGTGAAGTGGTTTCCAGCGAGTTTTGAAAATTACCGCCGATGGTTACGATGCACACATCAAAATTGCCGACACCAAGGGAGCGCAGAAAGTATTCGCTGGTGCTGTCACCGATCTGTGCATTCGTCACATAGGAAAGCACAGCGTTCACACGGTCTTCGTTGCTGTCGATTGCCATGACCTGATGACCCAGCTCATTCAGTTCCTGCGCAATATGGCGGCCAAAACGGCCAAGCCCAATCAAAAGAATCGATTTCATACTTGTCTCCTTTATCCGATTGCGATCTTCTCCTGCGGCAGACGAGAGTGGGCAGGGCTGCTGCCAAATGCCGCATAGATCAACGTCAATCCACCAACACGTCCCAAAAACATCAGTGCGATCAGCACCCCCTGCGAAAGGACCCCCAACTGCGGCGTGATGCCCAATGTCAGACCCACCGTTGCCACAGCCGAAGCAGTCTCATACAGACAGACTGACATCGGCAGCTGCTCGGCCGCAGCAATGACAAAGGCTCCGAGGAAGAACAGCGTCAAATACATCCCTGCGATCGTGGCAGCATTCTTGACCGCAGAACCATCTATGCGCCGCCCGAAAAATTCGGCATCTTCTCTGCGGCGGAAGGTCGCCCACATATTGGCCAGCAGAACGGCAAATGTTGTGGTTTTCATGCCGCCTGCCGTAGAGCCGGGCGAACCGCCCAACAGCATCAGAACCACCATCAATGCCTGTGAAGTGCTGCCCATCGCAGCAAGATCGGCGGTGTTAAAACCGGCAGTACGGGGGGTAACGGATTGAAACATCGACAATAAAATGCGCTGCCGGGCAGAGCCTGCCGTGAACTCGAAGCAATAAAAGTACAGCGTCGGCAATACCAGAAGAAATGCCGTTGTGACAAGGATCACCTTGCTCTGCATCCGGTAACGGTGAAAATCAAGGCGATATGTACAAATATCCTCCCATGTCAGAAAGCCAAGTCCGCCAAAGACGATCAGGGCCGCGATCACTGTGGTAAGCAATGGGTTACCTGCATACCGTGTCAGCGAAACAAATTTTGCCCCCTCTGTTCCCAGCAGGTCAAAGCCGGCATTGCAGAACGCCGAAATGGAATGAAACAACGCGTACCAGATCCCGCGCAAACCATAATCGGCGCAGAACGTCGGCAGCAGCAGTGCAGCACCGACCAATTCAAACAGGGCGGTGATCCGCAGAATAAAGCCTGTCAGCCGCACGATGCCGCCCATCTGCGGGGCAGCAGTAGCTTCCTGCATCGTGCTGCGCTGCTTGAGGGAGATCTTTCGCCCGGAAAGCAGCGCAAAGGCAGCGCCCACCGTAATGACACCTAATCCTCCGATCTGGATCAGAAGAAGGATCACGCTTTGCCCAAAAGCCGACCAGTAGCTGCCGGTATCCTGAACCACAAGTCCGGTCACGCAAAGGGCGGAGGTGGAGGTAAACAGTGCCTCATGGAACGGTGTGACGCACCGCTGCTGTGCAGCGATCGGGAGCATCAGAAGCAATGCGCCCACCAGATCGACTGCCGCAAAACCTGCAATAATAACCTGAAAAGAAGAAAAACGGTGCCGCTTGTAACGAGGATATTGAATCATAAAAGCTCCTTTACCTATCCGTGTGCATAAAGATTAGCATGGAATAGATAAAAGAGCCGTAAAGAAAATTGTAGAAATATAAAGATTCCATTAAAATTGATCGATCAACACCAAATAATAAATGTAGGAGATCGAGCCGACCACGACAACATCCTTGAACTGAATATACGCACCAAAAAGTACCCATGCAGCTTCAGCGCAAAATCTCCAGCAGACGCCTGCCGGCTTCCTGCTGCGATTCCCCAAACGCCACCGCCAGCTCCTCCCGCAGGACGCGCTCTACCATCTGGTAGAAGTAGGTATCCATAGCGTTGATCTTCCGGCCACGGCTTTGCTGCTGGGTCTGCTTTTGTCCCAGCTCCTTGAACAGGGTCAGGTACTGGTAAAAATCATTGGTGTGGAGCAGTGCCTGATAGTGTTCTGCCAGCGCCGTCTGAATTCCCGTAGGGATGGGCAGCGTCTCCGCTTTGATCCGTGCAAGGTCGGCTGCTGCCTGCTGTGCCGGGGTCACCGGGCGCAGAACACCCTCTTTTGCCGTGGGGATATAGCTGCGGTCGTGGGAATCCGAAAAATAGGGCCGGAGGGTGTAATACTCTCTGGCGGGCTCATCGCAAAAGTGCCGCAGCCCGACCCTTTCCACCTCGTGCACTCCCAGATTTCCGTAGACCACCAGCGCTCCCGCCTGAAACCGTGACATGGTATTGCCTCTTTCCCTTGTATGAAAAGGCTGCAAAAACAGACTTTCCAGCGTAATTTTACTCTTTACTTTATTGTACCACGGTAGGTTGGCGGGCTTCAAAGGGCATCTTTCACAAAGTTTTCCTCGTGCAATCTGCGCAGAATGCCCAGTACAATTCTTGTGCAAAACTGCCTTTGCAAATTCCAGACAGGCAGGCTATAATGATTTCGTACAACGAGTAGCACTCATGCGTAAAACCGGTTGCATGAGGGCTGCCCGTTGTTTTTGTTTGCCCCAAAATGGAAAGGTAAAGGTGAATCCCATGGAAAGCTCCAATCAATTTCTCGGCACGGAGCGCATCAGCAAGCTGATGCAGAAGTATGCGATCCCGTGCATTATTTCGCTTCTGGTCGGCGCACTGTATAACATCGTGGACCAGATCTTTATTGCAAACGCCAGCTATCTTGGCTCCTACGGCAACGCCGCCAATACGGTCGTTTTCCCGCTGACGGTGGTGGCACTGGCTATTGCCGTGATGATCGGTGACGGCTGCTGCGCCTTCGTCAGTATCAGCCTTGGGCAGAACGAGGTCCCCAAGGCAAAGCGGAGCGTCGGCAATGCGGTGGTGATGTGTCTGGTCAGCAGCATTGTGCTGGCGGCGCTCTATCTGGTTTTTGCGGACAACATTCTCGCCATGTTCGGCGGAACGGTCAACGCCGAGACCTACCACCACTCCCAGGAGTATTTCTTTTATATCACGCTGGGCGTGCCCTTTTATATGTTTGGGCAGGCCATGAACCCCATCATCCGCGCGGATGGCAACCCCCGGTTTGCCATGATCTCCACCCTTGCGGGTGCGGTGCTGAACATTATTCTGGACCCCGTTTTCATTTTCGGCTTGCGCTGGGGCATGATGGGCGCGGCGGTGGCTACTGTGATCGGTCAGCTGGTCACCGCAGCGCTGGCAGTGTGGTATCTGCTGCACATGAAGATCATCCGTCCTGAAAAGGGCGACTACCGGCTGAAGGGCTCCATCTGCGGCCGCACCCTGACCCTTGGCATGACCAGCTTTCTGTCCCAGATCAGCCTTGTGGCGGCTATGGCAGCCATCAACAACATGATCCGCAAATACGGCGCACTGGACACCGTGTTCGGGCAGGAGCAGTATGCACAGATTCCCATGGCAGTTGTTGGCATCGTGATGAAGTTCTTCCAGATCGTCATCTCCATCGTGGTGGGCATGGCGGCTGGCTGCATCCCCGTGGTGGGTTTCAACATGGGCGCAAAAAAGCCTGCCCGTGTGAAGGAGCTGTTCACAAAACTGCTGCTGGCAGAAGCGGCCGTGGGCGTTGTTGCGCTGGTGCTGGTGGAGGGCTTCCCGCGGCAGCTGATCGCCCTGTTCGGTGCTGCCAACGAGAGCGTCTACTACACCGATTTTGCAGTGCGCTCCTTCCGCATCTACCTGTGCATGATCATTCTGGCCTGTGTCAACAAGGCCTGCTTCATCTTTTTGCAGGCCATGGGCAAGGCAGTGGAATCCACCGCCCTGTCCATGGTGCGTGAGGTGGTGTTCGGCGTGGGCTTTGCCCTGCTGCTGCCCCGGTTCTTCGGGCTGGACGGCGTGCTGTACTCCATGCCCATGTCGGATATCCTCACCTTCCTGATTGCAGGCTATCTGATCTGCAAAACCTACCGTGAACTGAACCAGAAAGGAGAAGTCTAATGGAAAAACATATCATTACCATCAGCCGCGAGTTTGGCAGCGGCGGCAGAACCATCGGCAAACTGGTGGCAGAGCATCTGGGTATCCCATGCTACGACGCCGAACTGCTTCAGAAGCTGGCTGCAGAAAGCGGCTTTGACGAAAACTACGTCAGGGAGGCCGGAGAGTACACCCCCGGCGGCTTCCTTGCTTCTGCCTTCACCGACCGCAGCTTCGGTCTCACTAACGAGGACCTGCTTTGGAAGCTGCAATACCGGATCATCCGGGAACTGGCAGAAAAAGAGTCCTGCGTCATCGTGGGGCGCTGCGCCGACTTCATCCTGCAAGACCGCACCGACTGCTTGAAGGTCTTTGTCCACGCCGACCTGAAGTTCCGGGCAGACCGCATCGTGCGAGTCTACGGCGAGCGGGAGAAATCTCCCGAATCCCGGCTGAAGGAGAAGGACAAGCGCCGCGCCGCCTACTACCGCTTCTACACCGATATGAACTGGGGCAATGCCGCCAACTATCATATTGCGCTGGATAGTGGGGTCATCGGCATTGAAAAGAGTGCGGAGATCATTGAAAGTCTTTCATAAGCTGTAATTTCCGGCAGTCTCAGAGCCGATAGTGCAAAACGCCGCCCGCCTGCGTTCCGTTACGCAGGTGAGCGGCAGTTTTTGTCAATGGAAATTTTTCTCCCATCCCGGAGCAGCAGTTCCACGCAGCCGATATCCATGTTATCCACTGTTACTACGAAAGGGGAATTATTGGGTGAAGCAAAAAAGACAGTAGACAGTCTGCCTCCCGGTAGACATTCCTACGGGTTGGGCACCGCAGCGGAATCTGGTGGTCAGGGCCTTACGGGTTGCGTTTGCTGATTTTTCTGCAGCCCCTTGGCAGGGCTTTGAAAAATCAGAACGCGGCCCCAACAACTCCTCCCTGTTTCAGCCGCTGGCTGCGGTCGTCGTCGTTGCTGTTCAAGTCCTCTTATCCGCAGTTACTGCTAAAGGGAAACTGCCGTGTAAAACAAAAAAGACAGTAGACAGTCTGCCTCCCGGTAGACATTCCTACAGGTTGGGAACCGCGCACTAACAAAAGCCCCACTGGGGCTTTTGTTGCCCCGCCTGCGGTGGGGCCGTGCTGTTCAAGTCCTCTTATCCGCGGTTACTGCTAAAGGGAAACTGCCGTGTAAAACAAAAAAGACAGCTATCAAAAGCTGTCTTCCTTGTGGTGCAGTAAAGCAATCCAAATCCGAACCATTTCCCTTTGATGCGGCTTCTGCCGCTTCCCCAAAGGTGACGGTCTGTGTTCCTTCTTTATAGTTGAAGGTTATCAAAACCTTATCATCATACAGGTAAATCGCATTGATGAAGGTATCCACTAGTGCCTGCCGCTGGTCTTTCAGGCTCATGTCCAGCTTACGGAACCGCAGCAGCCAAAACCTGATAAATTCTTCGGTCACTTTCGGCTTCGCCAGCTTTTCTTCCGCAATGCGTGCTTCAAGCTCACGCTTGGTTTCTTCCAGCTGCTCCAACCGCTCCTTGGTGGAGCTGGTCAGGATACCGGCCTGAATCGCATTGAGCATATTCTGGATACCGGATTCTGCATCCCGGAGCTGCTTTTTATAAAGGGGAATGTTGGTATTCTCCTTGTTTTGCAGTTCCATCACCTTGGCGATGATGGATTCCATAGCGGCATCGTCTTTCACAAGCTGCATGGTCTGGTTGACCACCAGATCTTCCAGCCACTGTTTGCGGACGGTCTTTTTCTTGCAGCCCTTGTGCTTTTTGGCAGTGGCACATTTATAGTAGCGGTGGACTTCACCCGTCCGGCTTGTGCCGCTTTCGCCAAACATCAACGCCCCACAGTAGCCGCAGAACAGCTTGGTGGTGAGCAGGTAGTCATCCTCTGCCTTTCTACGGGCAGGGGCTTTTTTGTTTTTGGCGATCTTTTCCTGCACATCGTTGAAAAGCTCTGCGGACACAATGGAGGGAATCGCATCGGGAATCAAAACATCACGATATTTCAGCTCCCCGATGTAGCGGCGATTGTTCAGCATATGCTGAATGGTGTTGAAGGTCATCAGCCCGCCACGCTGGTTCTTGACGCCCTTTTCGTTCAGCCAATCCCGAATTTCCCGCATGGTCTGGCCATCGTTGTACCGCTGGAAGGTTTCTGCCACAAAGGGAGCAGTCAACGGGTCGATTTCAAAGCGGTGGTCTGCGTTGATGATGTAGCCAAAGGGAATGGCACCGCCAGTGAACTTTCCCTTCAGTGCGTTTTCGGTCATGCCACGAATGACCTTTTCAGACAGGTCAGCGGAATAATACTCGGCATAACCTTCCAGCACCGATTCCAGAATGATGCCCTCCGGTCCCTCGGAGATGATCTCGGTGGCAGACATGAGCTTGACACCGTTCTTCTTCAGCTGGGTCTTGTACCGGGCACTGTCGTAGCGGTTCCGGGCAAAACGATCCAACTTCCAGACCAGCACGATGTCAAACAGCTTCTTGTCACTGTCCTTAATCATCTGCTGAAACTCCGGGCGGTTGTCCGTCTTGGCAGAGATAGCACGGTCAATGTAGTGCTTGACGATGGTGATGCCGTTCTTTTCCGCATAGGCAGTGCATTCACGAATCTGGCCTTCAATGGATTCTTCGCGCTGGTTATCCGATGAATAGCGGGCATAGATCACGGCGGTCATGGCAGGCACCTCACTTTACACATCATTGAACGGTGGAGTGTTCTTTTAAAGCAATGTTTCGTATAATGGATATACCACATTTTACAGATGATTGCAAGCTTTTTATACGCTTTTCACGAGATTCAGTAAAAAACATGAACTCCTATGAAAGCAAAATATTCACATTCCATGGTTCTATGAAGGTGCCCGGAGCAATTGTGTCATTTTGACACAATTCCTTATTTCTCCATAAACCATAAAAATTCAACTTTTTAATGCAGCAGCTACAACGTTGGATTGCATATCGCAAATATACTATTTGAATATTGCGCTGATTTTTGTCTTGTTACGGTTTCGCAATAAGACCAAAGTGGTGGGTATCACGATGATACCCACCACTTTAGCCAAGTAAATTTTTATTTTTGAATCGTAAAACGGAACGAGGTTCCCTTCTCCACCGCAAAGCAGGCGTCTGCATGGGGCTTTGCGCCCCAGCTGTTGTCGCCGCCCACGCCGCGCTGGAAAGCAGCGCAGCGGACGACCGTCTTATTGTCGTCCCGGGGCAGCTCGTAAAGGTGGCGGGCGTTTTCCAGTTCATGGGGCGTGTAGGGCAGCGCCGAGAAGGTCATGCCGTCCCCTGCAAAGCCGATGCCTATATTCAATCCGCTGCCGGTGACAGTTGCACTGTACACGCCGGTGCGGCTGCCGCACTCCTGCGGGTAGACCGGGGTGTTCTGGGCAAAATCCTGCCGGACGTTGTAGTTCCACGCACCCATCTTGCCGCCTGCAGTGCGGTCGGCGGTGGTCTCCCGGGGGCCAAGACCCAGATAGGAGACTTCCGTCAGCTCCCGACGCAGCGGGAAGAGCAGACCGAACTCCGGCAGCTCAGTGCGCGTGCCCTGCCATGTCATGGTGATATCACAGCGGCCTGCGCCGTCAATGGCAAAATCAATGGGCAGCGTCTGCCCATCTGGCAGGGTGTAGTTTGCGCGGGCGATGACGAAATCGCCCTTTGTTTCAGCGGTCAGGTTATCGCAGCGGGCGTAGAGACCGGCGGTTTTCCAGAAGGCAAATGTAAACGGCTCTGCACAGCCCTCGTCGTTGTTGGTGGGCGCACGCCAGAAATTGGGGCGCACGGTATCGTCCAGCAGCTGCACGCCGTTATAGCGGATGGACACCAGCCCCTTGCCTCGGCCAAAGATGTACTCGAAGCCCTCGCCCTTTACGCCGACGTTGCAGTCCATCTCCACCAGCTGCGGGGCGGGCAGGGTCAGCCGGGCGACGGCGTAGTTGTGCCATACCTGCCCCAAAGCGGCTTCATAGCCCGCCGGGATGCCGGGCAGTGCAGCCCGCTGGATGGCGGTAACGGTCATGCAGGCAAGCCCAGCCTCCGGTAAGGCAAAGGGAAACGGGATGTGCTCCGTCCCGCCCGGCTTGCAGTCTGCCCGCAGCACCGCCCGGCGCTCCGGCTTGCCGTTGACCGAGGACGCAAACACAAGGTCGTAGGCGTTCAGGTCGGTAAAGAGATTCCGGTTTTCAATCACGGCTTCCGTGTCGGTCAGGGTGATCTTCAGCGGTGCGTAGGCCGCCTTGACGGCGTCCATTTTGGGGGTGTTACGGCGGTCGGGCAGCACAAGGCCGTCCACGCAGAATTCCCGGTCGGTGGGGCGGTCGCCGAAGTCGCCGCCATAGGCAAAGCCGGGCTTGCCGTCCGGGCTTGTCACTGCAATGCCGTGGTCCATGTACTCCCAGATAAACCCGCCCTGATACAGGGGCTCTTCGTAGGCATACTCGGTGTAGTCGGTGATGCCGCCGCAGCTGTTACCCATGGCGTGGCTGTACTCGCACATGATAAAGGGCTTTTCCGGGTGCTCTGCCAGAAACTTTTTGATGTCTGCCACCGGGGTGTACATCTGGCTTTCCATATCGGAGGTGGCGGGGTACTCCCGGTTCCAGAAAATGCCCTCGTAGTGCACAAGGCGGCTGGGGTCGGTGTTGCGGAAATACTCGCTCATCTCCCACAGGGTCTTGCCGCCGTGGCTCTCGTTGCCGCAAGACCAAATGAGGATGGCCGGGTGGTTTTTGTCCCGTTCCAGCATGGCTTCGGCGCGGGCAAGCACATTTTCCCGCCACTCCGGGCGGGCACCGGGCAGCGTCCACTCGTCCGAGCCGTCCGCACCCAGCTTCTGCCATGTGCCGTGGGTCTCCAGATTGGTCTCCCCGATGACATACAGGCCGTATTCATCGCAGAGGGACAGGAAATAGGGGTCGTTGGGGTAGTGGCTGGTGCGCACGGCGTTGACGTTGTGGGCCTTCAGGTTCTTTACATCCCACAGCATCTCTTCCCGGCTGACGGTGCGGCCGGTGCGGCAGCTCCACTCGTGGCGGTTGACACCCTTGAACACGATACGCTTGCCGTTCAAAAGCATCTGGCGTTCTTTCAGCTCAAACTTACGCAAGCCGACTTTCAATCCGGTGCGCTCCACGAGAGCACCCTCGTTCAGCAGGGCAATTTCTGCTTCGTACAGGTTCGGCTGCTCGGCGCTCCACAGGGTGGGATGCTCCACCGTAAAGGTGAAGGAGACATCCTGCACGTCCTCTTCCACGTCCGGGTCGGCCTCGCCCTTGCCGAACACCACACCGCTGTCGTATTCGGCAGGTTCGCCCACCTCAGCAGACTGCTCCTCGCCATCAAACACCACCGAGATGGTGCCCGCGCCGCTGACCTTGCAATCAAAGGTGACAGTGGCACTGGAAAAGTCCGGGGCAAAATCCTGCTTCACAAAGACATCCTCGAGGTGAATTTCCGGCTTTGTGAACAGCTCCACAGAGCGGAACAAGCCGCTCATGCGCCAGAAATCCTGATCCTCCAGCCAGCTGCCGGAGGAGAAACGGTACACCTGTACCGTCAGGGTATTTTCGCCGGGGTGGACGGCGGCGGTCATGTCAAATTCAGCGGGAGTGAAGGTATCCTCGGTGTAGCCGATGTAAACGTCATTGCACCAGACGGCGGCAGCGCTGTCCGCGCCGTTCAGGTGCAGATAGCAGCTTGCCCAGCTTTCCGGCAGGGTGAAACTGCGCTGGTATTCCCCGATGGGGTTATAATCCTGCGGAATCTGACCGGGGTGCAGCTTTTCATGGCCGTCCCACGGGTACTGGGTGTTGACGTAATGGGGCGTGCCGTAGGGCTGGCCGGGCTTTTGCAGGCTCTGCATTTGGATGAAGCCGGGCACGGTCAGGGTGTCCCAGTCTGAGAAAGGCGCAGTCAGGTTTTCCGCATAGTGGAAAGCCCATTCGCCATCCAAGCTGACGGCCAACGGCATTTCCGGGCTTGTCTGGTCTGCAAAATGAGCGTGGAAGGGCAAACGGTTCTGCTGGAAAATTTCCGGGTCGGCCAGAAGCGCCGATGTGATAGGATTATTTAAAGGCATAAATGTCACCTCGCAGCATTTTCTGCTCTCATTATAGCACAGAATATAAGAAAAACAGCCGCACAAAAACGACTGTTTTTCTATCGCAATTTTCAAAAATAGTGCCTATCAAAACGGCATATTTGCGATATGCAGTTTGCGGATGTTGCTTGTGCATTAAAAACGCAAACTGCTATAGAAAGAAGCGGCATCAGTTTGCTTCGTCAAAGACCTCGGTGTCCAGCACCGTGTGTCCCTTGGGGATGTGGTACTTCACGGCGGGCAGATGGACATTGGTGAAGTACAGGCTGGTGTTAGGGTCGCAGCCGATGACCACTGCTTCTCCCCTGCCGCGCACGGCGCAGCACAGGGTGTCGCAATGGGCTTCGGCGGTATCGTTTTCCGCGCTTTCGGCGTAGCCCGGTGTAAAATTGGGCACGGCAAAACCGCAGTCATAGGCTTCGCAGTCGAAACTGCTGTCAATTTCATGGTGGCGGCGGTGGCCGGTGGCCGTGGGAGTGATAGTGGTGGTCACCTCAATCCCGGGGAAGGGCGACCACTGCGCGGTCACAGCCCCGGCTTCAATTTCCCACGTTTTGCTCACCTTGCGCACAAACACGTTGTCGTCGATGACAAAGGCCAGCATACTGTCCGGCGCGGCCTGATTGAGCACCTCCCGGCTGCGGGAGGCGCAGAAGCCAAAGCGGGTATCGTAGGCAAATTTTGCATACTTTTCCGGGAACTGTCCGTGACCGTGGCCCTCGTTGACACCGGCGGCATAGGCCGTTACCCGCCCCGCCCGGCGCTGCACCAGCATATTGGCGTATGGCATGGGCTTGAGCCGCTCCAATGCGGGCATGGGCGCGGCTTCGGCAGACCAGAAGGGGTGGTCATCCGGCAAAGCAAGCAGCAAAAAGCTCTTCATGCCCCAGTAGGGGCTGCCGGGGGCGTTGTACCGCTCGGCCATGTACATCTGCGGGTAGCAGTAGCCGATGGTCAGGATGCCGTCCCGGTCGAACATTTTCTGCCCCAGCCACCAGTTGAAGTTGCGGACGATAAGGCCCTTCATTACCGGCAGGGGCAGCGGCTCCAGCCCTGCCCAGATGCAGGCCGCCCAGAAGCTGTTCTGGGCAAAGCGGTAGGTCAGGCTGCGGCCAAAGGGCAGGGCTGCGCCGTTGGCATCGAACCAATAGACGAACTGCTGCGCGAACAGCTGGGCGCGCTGGCGGTAGAGTGCAGCACGCCGGGGGTCGGTGTCGGCGGCAAATTTAGAGTAGAGCAGTCCGTAATACTGGATGGCCCACGGGATGTAGTAATCCTTTTGCACGGAGGCGCCATCGGTGGACCAGCCGTCGCCGCTGTAATAGCTGTCAATTTTGCAAAGGCCATCCTCCAGCAGTTCCGGGCTGTAAGGCATCCCCACGCTTTTCAGGGCAAGGTTTACAAGGATGCGGAAAAACTGCCAGTTGCAGTCCGGGATGGTGTGGGCGTTGATCTGCCCCAGCCATGCGGCAAGGTTCTGTTTTTCGGTATCAGAAAGCGGGGTCCACAGCTTTTCCGGTGCGGTGAGGATGCCGCAGGCAATAGCCGCCATCTCCACATAGCACTGGTCGTACTCCCCGGTGGTGCCCCAGTATTCGGGGTTTTCCGGGTCGGTGCCGGCGGCAAGACCCTTGCGGTAGATTTTTTCAAATTCCGGGTCGGAACCGCCGCCCACCCAGAAGGGCACCAGCGCCCACAGCGGGCGGCTGAAGGCTTCCAGCTCAATGGCATTTTGGTTGTAGGTCACGCCCGTCTCGCCCAGATGCAGCCGGGCACAGCCTGCGGAATAATAAGGCTTGAGCGGGTCGAGAAATTTGTGCATCAGTGCGGTAAAATCCGCTTTGGTCTGCAAGTTCATTACCAGTACATCTCCCAGTCTTTGGTCAGGCGGGTCAGCGCCTCCATGTAAAAATAATCGCCCCAGCTCGTGCATTCATCCACGCCCTCCGGGGTGCAGGTGTTGTAGGGGCTTTTTTGCTGTAAGTGCCATGCAGCAGCTGGCCGGAGCCGAGGGTGCCGGGCTTTACCGCATAGTTTGCGGTCAGACTAGCCAGCATCTGCCGGGCCAGCGTGCGCCACTGGGCAGCTTCAGCCTCGCCGACATATTTGGCGGCTTCCAGCAGGCCGCAGGCCACGATGGCCGCGGAGGAGGAATCCCGGGGTTCGCCGCTTTCCGGGGCAAAGAGCATATCCCAGCAGGGGATCATATCCTCCGGCAGGCGGGAAAGGAAAAATTCCAGCGCCTTGCGGAACACATCCAAAAACTTTTCGTCGTGGGTGTAGGTGTAGCCAATGGCGCTGCCGTACACGCCCCACGCCTGTCCCCGTGCCCAGAAGCTGTCGTCCTTATAGCCCTGACAGGTGCGGCCGCCCTTGGGGGTGCCGTCCGGGTTCATAAAGAAGGTGTGGTAGGTGCTGCCGTCCGGCCGGAAGGAGTTTGCCAGCGTGGTAGCGGTGTGGGCGGCGGCGATCTCACGGTAGTGGTCACTACCAGTCACCTGCGCTGCCCAGTACAGCAGCGGCACGTTGAGCATACAGTCAATGATATAGCGGTAGTTGCCGGGGTCATCCATAGTGCCCCATGCCTGCAAAAACTTTCCGCTGGGCTGGTAGCGGGTCAGCAGCTGGTCGGCGGCGGCAATGGCGGCGTTTTTGCCGGTTTCGCTGCCCACCAGCTTCCACGCTGCCACGCAGGTGGGGCTGTACAAAAAGCCCATATCGTGGTGGTCCACCTCCACCTTGCGGGCAATGCGATCCGCAAAGCTGTCCACTTGAATGAGGGCGGCGGTCTTGAATTTTTCCTCCCCGGTGGCCTCATAGGCCAGCCAGATCTCACCGGGCCAAAAGCCGCAGGTCCACTGGTTATTGGCGCAGCCGGGGTAGATATCGTTCACACTGGAATGGTTCTGGCACTGGTAGGTGTACAGGGGCAGATTGGTCTCCACCTGTTTGCAGGCATCGGCCAGTGCCTGCCGTGCCTCGGCGTCGGTCATGGCGTGATTCTGGTAGATTTTCATCGTGATTACTCCTTAAATCCAAAGTTTGGGATATCGTGCCAACGCTGGCGCAAAAAGTGCATACCCAGCTTGGGACGGCGGTCCCGGGTGAACAGGCCTTTTTTGTTGCCGTCCACCCGCATGGGGCCCTGCACGGTGTCGTAGTCTGCAAAGTTCCAGACAAATTCTCCCACAAACCACGGGCGCTTGTCAAACTCTGCATCCAGACGGTGGTAGAACTCCACCTGAAACTCCTCACTGAACATCTCGGCTCCGGCGGTGTGCAGACCTGCCACAGTGTCTGCGCCGTACTCGCTCATCATCACGGGCTTGTGCTGCTCTGCCCAGAAATCCAGTTCCTGATTCAAGCCGTAGCAGGCAGCGTCCATGTCGCCGGAAAGGTTGTACCAGCCGTAGTAGCGGTTGATGCAGACGATATCCATGGTGCGGGTGGTAATATCCTTCGTATAGTCGTTCTGGCAGCAGACGAGGGTGACCGGGCGGTTCTGCGGGTCCAGCTGATGCGCCAGTTCATACAGCGGGTGCCAGTAATCGTAGGCATCCTGCGGGAAGTGCTCCAGATCCGGCTCGTTGCCAAGGCTCCACAGCACCACGCAGGGGTGGTTTTTGTCCCGATGGATCATCTCGGCAAGCACCTGCCGGTGATGCTCCGCAAGGGGGTATTCCTTATAGGGGTTCACCGCTGCCCCGCCGCCGATGCCCACCGCCGGGGTCTCGTCCATGACCAGAATGCCCTCCCGGTCGCACAGGTCGTAGAACTCCTCGGCGTAGGGATAGTGGCTGGTGCGCACGGCATTGGCGTTTGCCCAGTGGATCAGGTTCACATCCTTCACGTTCAGCACCGGGTCAAAGCCTCGGCCATGGGCGGTAAAGTCCTCGTGCTTGCAAAAGCCCTTGAAATAGAGCGGCTTGCCGTTCAAAAGCACCTGTGTGCCCCGCACCTCAATGCTGCGCACACCAAAGGTCTGGTCGTAGACATCTGCCCCGCAGGTGGCATGCAGGGTGTACAGGTAGGGCGTGCCGGGTCTGGGCTCCCAGAGATGCACTTCCGGGATGGTGATCGTGCCTTCTGCACTCTCGGCGCTTGCAACGGCGTTGCCGTCAGCATCCAGCACCGTGACACGGACAGGTGCGCTGCCGGTGGTTTTTACCGCGTACTGCACCGTGCCGTCCACGGCGGGCACTATGGTCACATCCTCGATGTACTCTTTAGGGGTGGTGTAGAGCACCACCGGGCGATGGATGCCCGCATAGTTGAAAAAGTCAAAGTTGGGGCGGTTCTGGGGTGCGGCGGCACGCTTGGCAGCCTCCACACTGGGGATACCCGCGTTGTCCGAGCCAAAGAAGGCCAGCTGCCCGTCCTCGTTGCCCACAGGCAGGGTGCTGTGGTTCACCCGGTTGTCACAGGCTACGGTCAGCAGTGCGGTCTCGCCGGGTTGCAGCAGAGCGGTGACGTCCGCTTCAAAGGGGGTAAAGCCGCCCTTGTGCTGCGCAATGAGCTGGCCGTTCAGCCAGACCTTGGCCGTGTGGGTCACCGAGCCGAACCGCAGCACCACCCGCTGCCCGGCGCAGAAGGCGGGCAGGGTGACCTTGCGCTGATACCACACCCAGCCGTAGTGGCGGCGCAGGGCGGTGGTCTGGTCGTTCTGGTCGTTGTAGCTGGCAGGTACCGCGATGGGCTGGGCGTCCGGCAGGGGCTTTGCGGGGTCGAACTGGGTTTCCGCGCAGCTGCCCAGCGCAAACGCCCATGTGCCGTCAAGGCTCAGCTTCAAGCGCGCTTCATTCTGTTCAGGATATAACATAACGCTTTCCCTCTATTTCTGCAAAAAATGCGGGGCGCGGGTACTGCCCACGCCCCGCTTACGGGTGATTTGTTTAGCCCTTGATGCCGGTGGATGCCACGCCCTGCACAAAGTACTTTTGCAGGGAGAGGAACACGATCAGCACCGGGATCAGTGCCACCACAGAGGCCGCCATGATCAGGCCGTACTCTGCAGAATACTGGGTGATGAACATACGCAGACCAATCTGGATGGTCTTGAGTTCGGTCTTGGTCAAGTAGATCAGGGGGCCAAGGAAGTCGTTCCATGTGTTCACGAAGGTGAAGATGGTCAGGGTGGACAGGGCGGGCAGGCTGAGGGGCAGCATGATGTGCCACCAGATGCCGTACTCGCTCAGGCCATCAATGCGGGCAGCCTCACACAGCTCGGTGGGCACGCCCTCGTAGAACTGCTTCATCAGGAACACGCCGAAGGCGCTGAAGGCCTGCAGGCACATAATGGCCAGATGGGTGTTGTTCAAATGCCACGAGCTCATCATCATGAACTGGGGCACCATGTAGGCCTGCCAAGGCACTGCAATGGTGGCAATGTAGCCGAGGAAGAGCACGTTTTTGCCCTTGAACTGCATCTTTGCAAAGGCGTAGGCTGCAAAGGAGGAGGTAAACAGCTGCAACAGGGTGACCACCACGGTGATCTTGACCGTGTTTTTCACAAAGGTCAGCAGCGGGATCTGGGTCCAGATGTCCACATAGTTCTGCCAGCGGGGATTTTTGGGGATCCACTGGATGGGGAAGCCGAACACGTCCTTATTCAGCTTAAAGGAGGAGGACAGCATCCACAAAAAAGGCAGTAGCATACAAGCTGTGATGACGATGAGGAAGAAATAGATCAGGAACTTGGAGATGAAATTGCGGCGCTTCTGGGAAGCGTGGTCTTTAATAACAGCGGTTGCCATGGTTTCTTCCTCCTTTCTCAGTTATCGCCCTTGGAGCCGCGGAACTGGATGATGGTAACGATCAGCACCAGTACGAACAGCACCATGGCAATGGCACTTGCGTAGCCGTATTTCGGGGTATTGACGAAGGCCACATTATAGATGTAGTACACCAGCGTCATGGTAGCAGTGCCGGGGCCGCCCTGCGTGATCATGTACATCTGGTCGTAGACCTTGAAGCCGGAGATGGTGAGCATAATGACCACAAAGAAGGTGGTGGGGCGCAGCTGCGGCAGGGTGATGTGCCAGAACTGCTGCCAGCGGTTTGCACCGTCCAGCTCGGCGGCTTCGTTCAGGTCCGGGTTGCAGCCCTGCAGGCCTGCCAGATAGATGACCATGTAGTAGCCCATGTTCTTCCACACGCTGAACAGGATGACCGTGATCATAGCGGTGTCCTTACCGGCAGCCCAGCGGGGCAGGTTTTCCACCGCCACGCCAAAGAACTGGTTCAGGATCATGTTGATGGGGCCCATGGAGGGGTTGAAGATCATGTTCCACACCGCTGCCACCGCCACCAGCGAAGCAACGTAAGGGAAGAACGCCACGGTGCGGAAGAAGTTGCGCAGCTTCACGTTCTGGTTCAGCAGCACAGCCATGGCCAGCGAGCAGGCCAGCGTCAGCGGCACCGTGCCAATGACGTAGACGATGGTATTTTTCAGCGCCGCCTGAAAAATTTTATCGGTGGTAAAGAGTTTTACAAAGTTCTTCAGACCGATAAACTCGATGGCGTGGCGGCCGTCCCATGCGCAGAAAGCCAGCGCAATGGCAAACACCATGGGCACCAGCGTAAACACGCAGAAGCCAATGAAGTTTGGCGCAATGAAGGAATACGCGATCAGGGAATCGCGGGTCGATTTTTTTAGCACTTTACGGGGAGTTTTATTCTGGACAGCAGCACTCGCCATAAAAGAGCCTCCTTTCCCGGAAGTATAACAGTTTTTCCAAAAAATGAGCGGGGCGGGCGCTGTGCATACCCGCCCCGCTCGGACAGGGCTTTTTTCCGATGCTCGTCCATCGGAAAATGAATGGGGATTGAAAACAATGAAGAAGGAGAACCGCAAACCATTGCGGAAAACGCTTTATCAGCCGAGAACTGCGGGAACCTGATCGTTCATGTTCTGGATGCCCTCGTCCACGGTCTCGCTCATGGTCATAATGGCATCGTGCTCGGCGTTCAGAATGGTCTCGATATCAGATGCGTACTGGGTGTAGGGCATCTCCAGATAAACGTTGCTGGTGGTCAGTGCATCCACAGAGTTGCTGTCCTCGGGGAAGCCTTCGGTGGACTTGATGATCTCGGCGGTAGCAGCGGAGCCGCAGGCCGGGAAGGTGCCGGTCTTGGCAATGGCCTGTGCGCCCTCTTCAGAGACACACCAGTTGATGAAGTCGGCAGCGGCCTCTGCCTTGGGAGAATCGGCGTTGATGGCCAGGCTGGTCACAGTGCCCAGCGTAGAACCAGCCTCTGCACCAGCGGGGTGCGGATACTTGACGATGCCCCAGTTGAACTTGGTCTCAGCATCCTTCATGTAAGCTTCCAGCGTGGAAATGAACCAGCTGCCCATGTTGACCATTGCGCACTGCTGGTTCTCAAAGGCTGCGGAGTAGTGCAGAGAAGAGGTCTTGAGGTAGCCGTAGTCCATGCAGATGCCGTCCTTCTGCTGGGCAATGACCATATCGTAGGTGGGCTTCATGAAGTCGTATTTGCCGTCGATGATGGTGTTCTTGCCGTCCAGAATGGAGAACAGAGAAGCGGCGGAGCGCCAGGTGTGGTAGTGGCAGCCATAGACCTTGGTGTCGCCGGAGCCGCTGGTCATCTTGCGTGCCAGAGCATCGTAATCTTCCATCGTCAGGTCATTGGAGGGATACTCCACACCGGCCTTATCGAACAGATCCTTGTTGTAGTACAGCACCCAGAAGTCGCTGCGGAAGGGCACGGCGTAGAAGTTGCCGTCGTCGGTGGTCAGCTGCTCGATGGTGCCGTTGAAATCGCCAGTGTCGCGGGTCAGTACCTCGTTCAGGGGCTTGAGGTAGTCCAAATTGATCAGGTTTGCGTAGCCGGGGATATCCTTGATGGTCACGATATCCAGATCGGCGCTGCCAGCCAGCTGGGTGGCCAGAACGGTCATGTAATCGCTGGAGCCCAGATCCACCATCTCGATGGTCACGTCCTTGTGGCTTGCCATGTAGCCGTCGGCCATGGCCTGCCAGTAGGGGGTGGACTCCTTATCCCACACCGACCACTGCAGGGTAACAGGGCCTGCGGCTGCGGAAGCAGCGGTGGAACCGGCAGTGGAGGAAGCAGCGGTGGAGCTTGCAGAAGAGCCGCCACAGGCGCTCAGGGCAGCAGCTGCGCCGCAGGCAGCGGCAGCGGTAAGGAACGAACGACGAGAGATCTTTTTCATAAGTGTGTCCTCCTTCAGGGCAGTGTGTTTGTTCTGTGCAGCGGCCTCCCCCGTGCCGGGGAGCCGCTCGCTTTTGTTGACACTAGGATACCGCACAAACGCAAAAACCGGAATGGAAAAATTCCGGGAAGAGTTGCAGTTTTTCTGTATCTTTTAAAAAAAGATGTACTTTCTTACACTGGAGTCTGCACTTTCTTGTTCTCTTGCACAGTTTGCATCCGTGACGAGAGAAAGAAGCATATAAAGTACACAATTCTCATGAAAAAAGCCGTTGACAAACCGCGCCGGAATCAGTACTGTATAAAGGAAAGAATGCAAACTGTCACCAGAAAGGAGGCACCGTTATGAAGAGCAGCCACCGTTTCCCGCTGCGGCGGCAGATCGTGTGGGGAATGCGCTTTTTTACCTTTCTTACCTCTCTGGCCGTGGGCGCGGCGCTGTTCATTCTCTCCAACCAATATGTGCGTGCCAACTCCCTGCAGGCGGCAGAGTTCAACCTGCGGCTGGTGGCTACCTCCATCGAGACCAGTCTGGAAAGCGCCGATGCTCTTTTGAACTGGGCTTCCATTGACAGCACCGTGCGGCGGTACATCTCGCAGGAAAATATCAACGGCACCCAGACCATTGCCGCCTACGAAGCCATGCAGGAAAAATACTATTCCAGCACCCTGTACAGCCATATCCTCCGCTTTTTTGTTACCAATGAGAACGACCGGCATTTGCAGTTTGGCCCGCTGAACTCCTCGGCGGCGCTCAACCGCACCAGCGTAAAGCAGTTTCTCACCAAGGGGTACGGGATGCAGTTCGCCACCGACCCGCTGCTGCCCGGCAGTCCGAGCTGCATCGCCATCAGCCAGCCTGTCCGCTGCGGCAAGGGCACCTTGCACCGGGGCAGCACCTACCTTGCGCTGGATACCGCCATTATCACCGACCCGGCAGCAGGTTACAGCCTGACCGACGGCAGCGCGTTGTACTGGGAGATGGGCAGCCGCCTGTGGCAGATCGAAAACGGCAGCCTGACCGAGATTGAAAATCCGCTGCGGGAGGTGGACTACACCCTGCGCACCGGCAGCAATAACGGCGTGACAGAGCAGACCGCATGGCAGGGCAAGGTGCAGCTGGACGGCCAGAAGTATTATGTAGTCAAGGTAACACTGAACGGCCGCAGCGCGGCACTGGTACAGCTTTTGCCCGCAAATACCTTTTTGCTGCACTACGGCGTGTACCTGTGGCTGGTCGCCCTTGGCACTGCCATCATCTGGGGACTGAGCTTTTTGATGCAGCACTGGCTGGAGCGGGTCATCACCCGCCCGGTGGAGGCGCTGCAAAAGCGCATCGAAACCGTGGGCAGCGGCAACTTTGCCCCCGACCGCACGGTGGAGTGGAACAACGAGCTGGGCGACATCGGCCGGGGCATCAACCAGCTGGCTGAAAACGTGGACAGCCTGATGACCCGCCGGGTGGAGGACGAACGTCGCAAGCAGGAGCTGGAATACCGGATGCTGCAAAACGAGGTGAACCCGCACTTTATCTACAACACCCTCAACAGCATCCGCTGGATGGCTACCATCCAGCACGCGCCCGGCATTGCCGAGATGGTCACCGCCTTTGCACGGCTGACCAAAAGCATCTCCAAAGGCACCCAGAAGCTGGTGCCTTTGCAGGAGGAGCTGGCATTGCTCAACGATTACTTTACCATCCAGCAGTACCGCTACGGCGGCGACCTGGAGATTGAGGTCTCCCGCATTGAAAGCGAGACCCTTTGCCGGGACTGCATGATTCCCCGGTTCACCTTGCAGCCGCTGGTGGAAAACGCCATCTTCCACGGGCTGGAACCCAAGGGCGGCCACGGCAGCGTGCTGCTGGATATCTCCACCGACCCGGATACCGGGGACGTATTGCTGCGCATTACCGATGACGGCGTGGGCATGCCGCCGGAGCAGGTAGCTCACCTTCTGGACGAGCCCGCCGAGGGTGCCGAAAAGGCTGAAAAGTTCCGTCATGTCGGCCTGTGGAACGTGAACCGCCGCATCCGGTATTCCTTTGGCGAGGGTTACGGCCTGACCATTGAAAGTGAAGAGGACGTGGGCACCGAGGTCACCATCCGGCTGCCCTATCAACAGAAAGGAGACACCCATGCTGCGGATATTACTGGTGGATGATGAGCCGCTGGTGCTCATCGGCCTGCAGGGGATGCTGGAATGGGAAAAGCTGGGCTATACCGTCTGCGGCACCGCCCGCAACGGAAAGCTGGCGCTGGAACTCATTGAGCGGGAGAAGCCGGATATCGTCATTGCCGACGTAAAAATGCCGGTGATGGACGGGCTTACCCTTGCCCGCACCTGCCGGGAGCGCAACGCCCTGCCCGCCTTTATCATGCTGACCAGCTTTGAAGAATTTGATTACATCAAGCAGGCCATGGGTGCCGGAGTGGTGGATTATCTGGTCAAGCTGGACCTGACCCCCGAAAACCTGCAAACCGCCCTTGCCAAGGCCGCCGAAAAGGTAAAAAAGGAGCGTGCTTTGCTGGGCGAATTGTCAGCACAGGAAAATCTTGCCGAGAGTGTGCGCAGCTATCAGGAGCGTTTTTTCGTGCGGTTGTACGCCGGGCTGTTCCCGGACGAAGCCGCATTGGAGCAGCCTTTGCAGCACATGGAGCTGAACCTTGCAAGCGACGCCTACCTTGTAGCCAGCTGCGAGATCATCGCCAACACCGCCCTTACCCCCGCCCAGCAGCTGAAGCTGAGTTTTTCCTGCGGGCGGATGCTGGAGACCACCCTGCAAAACTACCTGCCCTGCTATGTGACCGGGGCGGATGCCATGCGCTGCAATGTGCTTTTCTGCCTGACCGATGCCCAGTGCCAAAAATACCGGACGGTACTGCGCCCGCTGCTGGAACGCGCCAGCCAAATTCTATACAACTATTTCACGGTACGGCTGCTCTGGGCGGTAGGACGCCCCACCGGCTCCCTGCTGGGGCTGGCGCGCCGCTGCCGGGAAAACGCCCACCTACAGCCCCTGCTCACGGTGGAGCAGCCCATCCAGTTCGTGGAGGTCAACGAGGGCGACGCCACCGCCGGGAAGATGCAGGTGGTGGCACAGGTGCAGGAGTATGTTAAGAATCATCTTTCGGAAAAACTGACGCTGGCCGATGTGGCGGCTGTATTCAATTTTTCGCCCAACTACCTCAGCCAGCTGTTCGGCAAATACGGCGACAGCGGCTTTGTGGAGTACATCACCGAGACCCGCATCGCTGCGGCAAAAGAGATGCTGGAACAGGGCGATTTGAAAGTATACGAGATCGCTGAGAAACTGGGGTACGAGAGCGCTTTCTATTTTTCCAAGGTATTCAAAAAGGTCACGGGGCTCAGCCCGCGGGAATACCAGCAAAGTATTTAAAATCGGAGGCTTTTATGATACAGGAACAGCTTGCTCATCTGCCGGAATTTCTTCCCGATTACCGGCCCTTTCCCCCTGTCAAAGAGCACACCGCATGGCAGGGGCTGCCCCTGCGGGCAAAGCAGCGCTTTTTGCAGGCGGGGGAAGCCGCGCTGCAAACGCCCATTGCGCCCCTGCCGCTCTCGCTCTGGCTGGATTTCACCCACACTGGGCGGCGCACCCCATGGGAGACGGCTTACTTTTCCCGCCGGGCGCGGCTGTGCGCGCTGGTAAGTGCCGAGTGTGTGGAGCACAAAGGGCGCTTTCTGGATGAAATTGCCGATACCGTATGGGCGATCTGCGAGGAAAGTGCATGGCAGCTGCCCGCCCACAACAGTTATGTGCGAGACACCCCGCAGCTGCCCCTGCCGGACACCACCCGCCCCATCGTGGATTTATTTGCCGCCGAGACCGGCGCGCTTCTGGCGCTGACCCGGTACTTACTGCCCGATGAGCTGGATACTGCCGCGCCGGGCATCACGGCGAGGATGGAGCGGGAGCTGGACGCCCGCATCCTGACGCCTTATTTTACAAGCCACTTCTGGTGGATGGGCAACGGCGAAGAGCCTATGTGTAACTGGACGAGCTGGTGCACTCAGAATGTGCTGCTCACCGTTTTTCTGCTGCCCACCACCCAGCAGCAGCGAAAAGCTGCCGTCAAGCAGGCAGCCTACAGCCTCGACTGCTTTTTGAAGGACTACGGCGCGGACGGCTGCTGCAACGAGGGTGCGCAGTATTATCGCCACGCCGGACTGACCCTGTGGGGCTGTCTTGAAATTTTATCCAACGTTGCGCCGGAGGCCTTCCGCCCGCTATTCAGAGAAACAAAGATCAAAAATATCGCGGAGTACATCTGCAATGTCCATGTGGAAGGACCTTACTATCTGAACTTTGGCGATTGCAGCCCCCTGGCCGGGCGCTGCGGTGCACGGGAATACCGCTTTGGACAGGCCGTAGGCAGCGATGCTTTGCAGGCCCTTGCGGCGGCAGATTTCCGCGCCGATGCCGACCCCGACCATTTGCAGAACCCGGACGGCAGCACCCACATCAACCTGTGGTACCGGCTGACCACCGCCTTTGCCGAGCAGGAACTGATGGAATACGCCGCAGTTCCCCAGCATCGTTCTGCAGTATGGTACCCCAGTGTAGGCATTTATGCCGCACGGCAGGGCAGCTGGGTGCTGGGTGCAAAGTTTGGCTCCAACGGCGACAGCCACAACCACAACGATACCGGCAGCATTACCGTGTACAAGGACGGAAGACCGTTTCTCATCGATATCGGAGTGGAGAGCTACACCAAAAAGACCTTCAGCCCTCAGCGGTATGAGATCTGGACGATGCAGAGCGCATGGCACAACCTGCCCACCTTTGACGGCGTGCAGCAGCTGCCCGGCGCGGAATACGCTGCCCGGGAGGTGTGCACCGAGGAAAATAGCATCACCGGCGAACTGGCGGGCGCGTACCCGCCCATCCCGGGGCTTACCACCTACCGCCGCAGCGTATCTGTCAGCGAACAGGGCATCACCCTGCGGGACGAAACAGACTATCCCGGCACAGTAGACCTGACCCTGCTCACCGAGCAGCAACCCGTCCCCACTGCGGACGGCTTTGCGGTGGGCACACTGGGCGGCATCCGCTTTGACCCGGACGCCGCAACGGCTGCTGTTACGGCGGTGCCTATCACCGACCCGCGCCTGCGCACCGCATGGCCGGAAACGATCTATAAGATCACCCTGCATTTCCAAAAAATGCTGAAGCTCGAACTGTACTAAGGAGAACTGCCATGGAAACCATCAAGCTGAAAATTCTGGACGAAGCCGGCCACACCCTGATGACCTGTGACGCTGACACCGCCGTATCCCTTGTTTACACCAACTGCTACAAGCCCGGCGACCGGGTGGCGCTGGAGATCGACCATCCCGGGCAGTACTGCGTCATCCAGTTCGAGGACACCATGCCCGAAGCCCTTGTGTATGTGGTCAAGCGGGAGATCAACTTCCACATTCCCTTCGGGGAGCAGGCCATCACCTACTCGCCCAAGAGCTTTGCGGGCAGCCGTCACGTTATCCGGGCACGGCTGGCACTGCCGGAAGAGATTGCCGCCCGGCGGAATCTGGCCTTCAACTGCTATGACGAGCATGGCGACACCGGTTTTTATCCCCACGCCAGCGCCAACGTAGAAACGCGCGGCGAGGCGGTGTTTGCCGCCCGCAACGCCATCGACGGCATTTTTGAGAACAGCGCCCACGGCGAGTATCCCTACCAGAGCTGGGGCATCAACCGCGACCCGAACGCAGCCCTGACGCTGGATTTTGGCCGGGAAGTACTGCTGGATGAGCTGCGCATCACCGAGCGGGCAGATTTCCCCCACGACAACTACTGGGTAAAGGCCACGGTGGAATTTTCTGATGGCAGCCAGCTGGACATCCCGCTGGTGAAAAGCGCCAAACCCCAGAGCGTGGCCTTTGAGCCCAAGCGGGTGCGCAGCCTTGTGCTGAAGGATCTGATTCAGGCCGAGGGGACTTCCCCCTTCCCGGCGCTGACCCAAATCGAAGCCTTTGGCACCGAGGTGAAGTAAAATGAGCATCTACAATGCCCTTTATGGGCGGGACGGCCACGGCGTAGGCCCAAACGAGCCGGAGAAAAAAGGCTTTGCACGCTTTTGCCAGATGGTCGGCCGCGACCTCGGCCAGCTGCTGGGCACGAACCTGATGGTCTGCGTGCTCTGCCTGCCTGCCGCACTGGGGGTCTCGCTGGGCGTAACCCTGCTCTCCCTGCCGCTGACGGTGGTGTGCAGTGCGGTCACCGGTCTGCTGACCGGCCCTGCCATGGTGCTGCTGGCAGACTGCGCTCTGCGCAGCTTGCAGAACGACCCCTCCCAGTGGCTGCCCCGGGCAAAGCAGACCCTAGCCGCCCATTGGAAAGCCGCCTGCGGCTTTGGCTGCATTGGCACGCTGGTGCTGGGGCTGCTGTGCTTTGTATCGGCCTTTGTGTTTGAAGCCGCCGCGCAGCAGGGGTATTACCCCGGGCTTGCCATTCTCGTTTTTCTGGCGCTGGATTTTCTGGTGCTGGCGGTTCTGGCTACGCTTTGCGCTGCCGTTCTGCCGCTGCAACTGCCCGCCCCGGACAGCTTGCTGCGCCGGGCGGGCAGGCTGCTGGCTGTCGCCCCGGCGCGCTGCGTCCTGGCAGGCGTTCTCATGCTGGCGGGCATCGGCGGCATGATCTTGCTGTTCCCGGTCAGCGTGTTCTGGGCGGTGCTGTTCGGCTTCTGGCTGCCGGGGCTGGCAGCGATGCAGACCCTGTTCCCGGTTTTGCGGCAGGAATACGGCGTAGAGGTGCGCAGCATCCCGCGCCCGGCAGCGCCGGATAAGCCCCTGACCGCACAGGAGCAGAAAAAGCGCTCCCGCGCCAACTGGTGGTATTACAACTGGGGCATCGTGGCGGTGGCGGCAATGGTCATTGTGGGCGTAGCGTATGTGGCGCACGGCCTGCTGACTACCGTAGACCCGGACTACACCGTGGCGGTAGTCACGGCGGAGGCCCTGCCGGACGAGGCCGTGCAGCGCCTGCAGACTGCGCTGGCAGACTATGCGGAGGACGCCAACGGCGACGGGACTGTGGTGGTGCAGGTGAACAACTACACATGGAGCGCCGATGCCGCCCTGACCGACATGAACGGTCAGATGGCCGGTGCCACCCAGATGAACACCGACCTTGCCAACGGCGAGAGCAAAATCTGGATCTTGGATGACCCGGAGGGCTTCGAACAGGCCTATGGGGCACTGAGCGAAAAGCTGGGCGCGGAATGGCAGACAAAGCTTATCCCGTGGCGCAGCCAGCCCGCCCTTTCCGGGCTGGAACTGGGCAGCTACAACACTGCCGCCGATGGCAGCCAGACTGTTGATATCCAGAGCCGCTTTGCCGGGTACAGCGTGGCAGTGTTTGATGCTTCAGATGCGTTGTGGCAGGCGCTCAATTCGTAAACAGAAACGACCGTCCGTTCTCTTTTTGTTTATGTGGTATTCTATACACAGAAAAATAGACGGAGGCATACCGCCATGAATCCCCATACCACGCTGAATCTTGCCAAGATTGCTCTGTGCGCGGTGGAAACCGTACTGAGGAATACTTCGCCCGATGCAGAGGACTATCCCCCAGCCAGTTGAATAAAATAACAACGCTGCAAGTGCTTATCGTCAGGCTGTTACAGATGCAGCAGCATAAAACGGACATCTCTTCAATAAAAAAGTCAAGTAGACTTCAATTTGAGCCAAATAGTAAGACTTCTTATGCTTTACCGTCATAAATTTTTCAAAATCATCTTGACGCACCTTGCGAAACATGATATTCTCTGTCACAAATCTCACTGATTTTGTGGATTGGTTTGAAACCATCCACAAGATGTGGTCGTGTTCATTTTGAACACAGCCACAGAAAGTGGTTGGTTATCACCGTGAGACCCACCACTTCCGTGAGGAAAAGTCCACGAAGAATTTACCGCCCCGCAACACACCCGATTCATTTTGCCGCCGATTCACCCGACAAAATCCATCGCTGCGCTGCGTGGGCGGTATTTTTCTTTTTCACAAATAAAATCTTATGTAGTTGTTCAATCTTCCAAAATTTGTTTTTAGTTGTTGACTGTACAACTTCAAAGTGTTATTCTTGTGTTTGAAAGAAGTAGGACGTAGTGTCCGCGCTGTGCCCGGCTTTCTTCATACCGAACCTTGAATCCTTCATAAGCCGTCTGAACGTGATACTGCGCCACAACCTCACACTTTCTGTGGGCGAGCCGGACAACGCCGCTGCACAAACAGGGGCAGGAACTTCGTTCGGAGCAAACGGTGACCCCATTACATGAGCAGCGGAACTCTCTACTTATTTTTGCGTCTTAACAATTCGGAAACATTTGTTGAACTTGTCGGGGCTAGGCCCCTCCATCTGCTATCGCAGACCGTTCTGCCGCTTAAAAGCCCCACTGGGGCTTTCATTGCTGCGCTGCGCTTCGCAAACGCGGTCCCACCCCAAACCCTGCTCATGGTTCGCACCTGACGGTGCGAACAGCAACGGCGTGTCGTGTTTTACATAACTTCACCGAGGAGTTATCGAACAGACAGGAGGTACAATGAACAAAACGAATGTTCAATCGACCCCTAGCAATTCCCAGCACCACGACACGCCGAACAACAAAACGCACGTCATCAAGTTCCGTGTGACAACGGAGGAAAAAGCGTCACTGGAACTCACTTGCAAACTCCTGAATCTCTCCCTCTCCACTTTTATCCGCCGTGCCATTCACAACGTCAAGATCGAGAAAACAGTCATCGTTGCTGGTGGCGGAGAAGAAACCCTGACCGCTGTTTCCACTTTGCTTGCCCAGTGCAGCAAGGTGGGCAGCAATCTCAACCAGCTTGCAAGGCACTTCAATTCCGGCGGTGCAGACACCGAGCAGATCCGGGCGAAACTCCTTGACGAACTTGCAGACCTGACTGCATTCCGGCTGCACGCCGAGAAAGTTCTGGGTGAACTGTATGGCAACGCTCAAGCATATCGCCTCTAAAAACTCGGACTACACCGCCATCGAAGCGTACCTCGTTTACCAGCACGATGAATTTTCCGGCAAGGTAATTCTGGACAAGCAAGGCCGCCCCATGCTGCGAGAATCGTACATCCTCGACACCCTTGAGTGTGGCGATTTCTCGTTTGCAACAGCCTGTCTGCTGGCAAACCGCAAGTATGGTAAGAATACCCAGCATGGTGATATAGGCATGTCACCAGTCTTGTCTCCGCTTTACAAATGGATTTTCCTAAAAAGACACGATTATCTGGCCGATATTATTTAATCGTTTTCATCATCTGTATTTGCGTTATCTGTGTCGATTTGCTGAAAGTTGGTATTTGTTCCCAGAACACTCCCTAGTACCGCTGCAACACCAACTACAGTAACTCCTGCTATCATCGCCATCTTAGTCAACCATTTTTTATTTTCAGAGTCTTTTTTATCCACAGCATTGGCAATATCTTTCATTTGTTCGATAATATATTTTCGCTCATCGAAAGATAAGGTATCTTTGTCTAATTCTGTTTGTAGTGCCATTATTATTGAGTTGTATGTTTCATATGTACTTCTTAGACTCTCGTTATCTGAATCTATAGCTCGATTCAGCAATTCCTTGTAATCAAGGAGAATTGTTTTAACTGTCCCAGAAAATTCAGGGAACTGCTCCAATGCTTTTTGGCAACTTCCGGCTCCATTTTATCTACCATCGACGCCAACTGAACAACATTTGCTTTCGTAAGATGTCTGAAATCATCTATACCTAGCTTTTTCAGAGCACGCTTTTCGCTTATCCGATAGTCCATTTCGTCATCCTCCACATATGCGACGGCCACTTTTGACCTAATAATAACATACTCCAAAAACATTTTCCATCCTAACTATTTATTTGACCTTAAACATTGTTATCCCAGCGTTTTAGCAACACCGTGCAGAGCTGACAGCGTACCGGGCGGCAGCAGCCTATTTCAAGGCAAACAACATTACCAAGCTGCCCAGCCCGAAAAAGCTGGAAGCCGAGTATGCGCAGTTGGCATCCGAAAAGGCGAAGTTCTACGAGCAGTACAAGGAAGCCAAGGAAGAACTGCTCAAGCTGAAAACCGCAAAGCAGAATGTTGCGTCCTTTTTCCGGGAGGAAGAACAGGCGCAGCAGGAGAGATAAAGGAGTGTGCGTATGATCAACTTGAAAATCGACCCGGAGTTTCAGTCCCAGATTTCCCCTCTGACCGATGATGAATTCAAGCAGCTTGAAGAAAATATCCTGAAAGCGGGCAAGCTGCTCTCTCCTTTGATCGTGTGGAACAATACACTTGTTGACGGTCACAATCGTTATGCGATTCTTCAGAAGCATCCCGAAATCTACTTTTCTACCATGCCGCTCCGCTTTGCAAATCGTGAGGAAGCTCTCGCTTGGATCTGCAAGAATCAGCTGGGGCGGCGCAATTTAACCCGGAGCAGAAGAAGTTCCTCATTGGAAAGCAGTACAGTGTGGAGCATCGAAAGCCCGGTGGAAACGGCAACAACCAGTATACGGTTACTACCGAAGAACCTGTTCAGGAGGAATTGTGTCAAAATGACACAATTCCTCCCACTGCTACGGAAAACAGCGTCCGTAAGCAGATTGCGGAGCGGAACAATGTCAGCGAATCCTACGTTGCCCGTTCTGAAAAGTTCATGCGGGGCGTGGAGATCATGGAGCAGATGATGCCCGGTACAAAAGAAAAGATCCTGTCCGGGCAATTCAAAGTCCGTGATGCCGATATGCACCGCCTCGCCAGAGCTGATTTTCCGAACCGCAAGCAGATCGTGCACGAGATTCTGCACCCGGAAGACCGTTCGGCTCCGCAGTCGAGCTACTCACACTACTCTGGAATCAACTACTCAGCGCTGGAAGTCGCTGTCCGGCGGATTCAGCAGGACTTTGATTTTTTGACGAGATACTTGCCTAAGCTACCGGACGATTCCTACGCCAAAACTGAAACGCTAAAAATCCTCAAGCAACACAAAGCGTATATGGCACAGTTTGAAGAAATGCTGAACGATAAAGAAATCGCATAACGACAGGCACTTGTAAGCCATCAACGAGCCACCAGCCGCAAGTGCAGGGCGGAAAACATCCGCGCTCTTGCGCCTGATAAAAATGGAACTTTGATTTTCTCGCCTGGCTTTGCCACGGTGGGACGATCAAAGGAGCGTGCGTTTGAACAAAAAGAAAAAGTCCACAAATACTTCCCCTTATCCCGATGAAGTCATCGACCGTCTGGCGCGGGCATTCTACCCGGCCATCCTTGCCTGCTGGAACAGTGAGGAAGGTCAGCGGGAGTTTGCCGCGTGGCAGGCGGAACAGGCTCATATCTCTGGCAAAGAAAAACAGGAAGTTCCCGCTAGCAGAGTTCCCATAAAACAGTATTTGCAAAAGTTCCCTAAATGGGGAAGATTTGGCGTGACTTCGGTCACGCCTTTTCTTTGCTTCCAGTTCATCCAGAGGATGTACCCCAGCCCATCGTACTTGATATGGATGTGCTGCACCCGCTTTCCGCTGGACTTATCCGGGGCATCCACATAGATAGCGGACACCAGTTCACGGAGAGCATAGGGGTGAGTTCTTCAATATGGACGTACTTGTGCGCTTTCTGGACGAACTTTTCAATATTCTCGATTTGCTGTTCCTGTACTTCGATTTCCTGCTGGATAGAGAGGACGTCCTCTTCCAGCTGCTTCTGCTCGGCATCGTAACTCTGGCTCATCATGTCAAAACGTTCATCGCTCAGCTTTCCACTGGCGTTGTCCTCGTAGATCTTCATGAACAGCCGTTTGAGATCTGCGATCCGCTTCTCATTCCGGGCAAGCTGCTTCTTCAGGACGGTCAGCTTTTCGGTGCTTTCCACCCGAAGCTGCTCCTCCATGACCTTGCGGAAGTAGTCTTCATGGCAAAGGATGTAGTCCGTTACCTGCTGGATATGGTTCAGCACACGGCCTTCCAGAACCTTTACCCGGATGAAGTGTCCCTTGCACTTGCTCCCGTTCTTCTTGTGCAGAGAGCAATCAAAGAAGTCTTGACTGAAGTCCCTGTTATTGGACGAACCATATTGCATCTTGGAACCGCAGTCAGCGCAGTAGACCATACCGGAGAAAATGCTGCTCTTGCCTGTCCGGGTCATGCGGTGACGCTGGTTACGAATCTCCTGAACCTTTTCAAACACATCATCGTCAATAATGCGCTCATGTGTATCCGGGAAGATAGCCTGATTTTCCACAGGATTCAGATGTCTCTTTTTATCCCAGATAGAGTTAGTATAGGTCTTGAAATTGACTGTGCAGCCAGTGTACTCCCGGCGTTCCAGAATCAAACTTACTGCTCTTTTATCCCAGCGATAAGGGTCTTCCGGGGCAGGTGCGTTTGTACTCCGGCCATGGCTCAACTTGTAGGCGGTAGGGGTCAGAACCTTATCTTCCCACAGTTGGTTCGCAATTTGGGTCGGCCCACGGCCTTCCATGCACATGGAGAAGATGCGCTTCACGACCGCAGCCGCTTCCAGATCAACAAGCCAATGCTTCGGGTTCTCCGGGTCTTTTACATAGCCGTACGGCACATTGACCGTCAGCGGTACGCCACGCTCTCCCTTGGCCTTCTGAACGGCCCGAATCTTGCGGCTGGTATCGCGGGCGTAAAACTCGTTGAACCAGTTCTTAATGCCCGCAAAATCGTTGTTTACGCTGTTCGGGTCAATGGTGTCGTAGTTGTCGTTAATGGCAATGTAGCGAACGCCATACTGGGGAAAGGTGAAGTTGGTGTACAGACCTGTCAAGGCAGAATTGCGCCCCAGTCGGGATAAATCCTTCGTGATAACGATTCCTACACGCCCTGCTTCGATCTCGACCAGCATACTCTGAAAGCCGGGACGGTCATAGTTCGTGCCGGAGTAGCCATCATCCACAAAGAACACCGGGTTCGGGAAGTAGTTCTTCTTGGCGTATTCCAGAAGGATGGCCTTCTGGTTCTCAATGGACAGGCTTTCGCCGAGCCGTGCGTCCTCTTGCGACAGTCGGCAGTAAAGTGCGGTGATTTTATTCGTTGCTCCAGACATTGTTGTGTCCTCCTTACTCTGTGGAGCAACTGTCAGTACAGGATTGGTTACCGGGTCAAGTATAGCAGAATTGGGCGCAGTTGTCATTCGTCTGCACCCTCATCTTCAAATTTTTGCTGGGCGTTCTTGGCAACAATGCGCTCCAGCTTCTTCAAAAAGGATTCCTTGCCCTCATAGCTGCCGGTCACGGTGTAGGTGGTGTGACCGACTTTCTCCGTGGTGGTCAGTTCTGGAATCCAGAAAGCGGACAGGTTCTTGACATGGAGGTTGCCGTTCTCGTCCACATAAGAGCCGTGTTTCTTCTGCTCTTCGGTCAAGGGCTGCCGCTTGAAATAGATTTCATTTTCGGAGATGCTCACGGTTTCGCTGGCTTGCTCCTTCGGGGTGTCGTCATACAGCTGGGCAAAAAATGCCAGTGCATCCTCGGGTGAGTCTTCCTCCATGAGCTGCTCGAAAACTCGCTGCTCCTCTGCCGAGAGGTTGTTCCATGCGGCATCCAACTCCTGCTCGTTGGCCGCGTTGACAAAGGCTTCGATTTCTTTTTTCATGGTGCATCCTCCTTTGGCTGCGGAAAGCGGTTTTTCAAAAAGTATGGGTTTTCGTGAGAGCAAGAATCGTCCCGTGGCCACAAATTTTCAATACTTGAAAATTCCTGCCCCTTTGGGACTGCTTCTTGTTGGGGCGTGCCTGCCCCAAACCCTGCCAGATAAAAGCAAAGGGGCATTATCTGCCCCGATGCTTTTCCTTTCGCTTCTGCTGTTTCAGTTCAAACTGACGCTGCTTTTCTGCTTCGCGTTGTTTACGGCTAAGTGCTTTTCGCACCAGCTTATTTTCTTCTCGCTGCATTTGCAACGCCTGCTGTGACTTTGTACCGATTCCTGTGGCAACTGTTTCCTTTCGGATTTGTCGTTGCAATCGCTTTGGGTTCACAGACTCTTTCTTTACAACTGTCTCAACAGATGGACTGAAGCGCAGCCGACTGTAATTTTTGAGCAGATACTCCCAGACTTCATAGTCCTTTGGTTCTGGACCAAACACGACTTTACACACTGAAAGCTTTCTTCTCTCAATACGTTCAAATACTCCGATCCAGAATGGATCCTCAAAAAATACAGTCAGCTTTGTAGAATCAATGTCCATAACGAAACCCTCCTGAAATAAATCCTTACAGGAACGGACAACCCGGAGGGAAGGTTACTTACCTACACCGTGCGGTGTAGACGGCTGGGCTACCTACCAGCTCTGGCATCTCTCAGAAAGAAATGCGTTGCGTTTTTATCCTGCTTTTATTATATAAAGCACATCCCTGTGCATTATATCTGCCTTAATTGGTTTTCCAAGTGAAGTATACCACACTCGTGGTCAAATGACCACCCATATATACGAGAATTTGGCCGTTTTACTGCGTACGTGCGTACCAACCTTCCGTACGCACGTACGCAGCGATTCGCCCGAAACGTACCTTATACAACCGTTCCCCTCGGAGAGCCCACGGCACTTTGCAGGCCGCAGGGATGAAAGTGTCATAGTGGGTTATTACACTTCCGCAGAAGTGCCTTTTCCTCGCCGCAAACAGCCGGGGTGCGCCTTTGTGGAGCTTTCTATGCGGCGAATCCACATCGTCCACAGGCGATGTGAGCAGGGATTCTAAGGGGCGCAGCACCTTTGGCACACGACTTTGGTACAAAGTCTAGTGTGTTACACCTTGCCAGAGGTGTACACGTTCCTGAAATGCAAAAAGCCCCATACCCAACACCTTGACGGTGCGGACATGGGACTTGATGCTTCCTCGGCCTAGCCGGGTACTCGTAACCAATCCTGACAGGCAGTTGCCGTGTCATTTCTCGAAAACTGTTTTACGAATACCCAGCACTGGGGAACTCCCTGCCTTACTTATCGTGTGTGGATTTTTGCAGGGTGCGTCCGGGTGGGCGCACCCTGTTTTTGTTTGTGCTTATTTCTTCAGAATCCGCATTGCGTTCAGAACAGCGATGATCGTGACACCCACATCACCGAACACGGCTTCCCACATACCGGCCATGCCGAGTGCGCCCAGAACAAGGAACACGCTCTTGATGCCAAGAGCAATCACGATGTTCTGCATCACAATCCGTTTCGTAGCCTTTGCAACATCAATGCAATCGGCAGCCTTTTCACGGTTTTCTGATAAAGAGGGAAATTGGAACGGATTAAGTGTTTCTGATGTATTTGGCAATGAAGAAATCAAAATTGGCTATGTGGACGGTTGGCTTTCCACCAGCCGAAACATGGTGCGGGTTTTTGTCGCGCTTGCTCTTGCGGTTATCATCATGCTTGCTCCGATTTTCTCCGGCGAGTATGAAGGTGTTGATAATATCATATTGACAAGCAAGTACGGTAAAACCAAATGCGCTACTGCAAAGGTGGTTGCAGGTATTATCACCGCCATTCTCACTACCACGCTGATTGCAGCATTTAACCTGCTTCTTGCTTTTGTTTTTTATGGAACAGAAGGGTTGGATTGCAGTATTCTATTTGCCCCCAGTGACTATGTGGAAGCGTTTATCCCTTTTAATATCACCTGCGGTACGCTGCTCAAATATCAAATTCTGCTGGCATTTACCTGTACGCTTAGCGTTACGGGAATTACACTGTTCCTATCTGCAATCAGTAAAAATCAGATTGTAGCTTTGGTTGCGGCGATGGCAATTTTTCTTTTTCCCGTTTTGCTGCCGATCACCGAAGTAAATCCATTGTTCCGATTGGTTGGACTTCTTCCGATCTATCATGTACTAGCCATTTCGCTCCTGTCGGTGGAACAAATGAGTAACGGGATGCTGTATGCGATATGGGCAATCCCGGCAGCACTGCTCTTTTTGGGAGTTGGTGCAGGTATCTCTCGCCGTGTATTTGCAAAGCATCAAGTTTTATAAATCATTCGCACAGAGCCGCTAACAGCAGATTTGCGCGAAATAAAAAACGGCGGCTTTAATACGAAATCAAAGCCGCCGTTTTCTTTTCGAAAAATAAGAATACGGGGGTGTGTTAAAGTCGCCCTTTTTAAGGACACGGCGGTATCTGGGAGGTATTGCCGTGTCCTTTTTGCTTTTTCGCAACGTCCATGATCTGCACCAGTTAAAAAAAGCGTAGCCCCTCCATCGGACTATCCCGGCTATGAGTATGAACACAGAAATCATGTAAATAGATTTTATAATTCTTCTGCTCCTGTCTGCGTTTTGCAGACAGGCGCTTTTTGTCGTTATCGGGGATGTTTCTACTGTCCCCGCGCTCCGCCCTTTGCCTGATCCGGCCACCCACCCGATCAGGACGAAAGGAGCGCACAAATGAGCGACAGAAAAAAATAATTTTGATTTTTCCCGGCAGAGCTGGCCAAAACAGCCTTCCGCAGAACGAGTAGTGGGCGAAAGGGGAAGAAAAGAACTGCCTCCCGGCACGAAGGGAGGTGAGAACATGAAACCTGATCGCCACGCCGAACACAAGCAGCACGCCTTTGACAGCTTTTGCAAAAAGGTCTTGAAGTGCGAGGCCTGCAATGGCTATCGAGAGATCAGCCGCAGGAAGAAGCACAGCATCCCTTTCAGCGAACTGCCGGAGGACGCAATGGAGCAGCTTGCGGCCTATGACCGTTATCCCTGGGAGTACAACACCTTCATTCTTGGCGGTGATGTGATCCTGATCGAAAACGATCTGCTGGCCGATGCGCTGAACGCCTTGCCTCAGGACAACCGGGATATCCTTCTGATGTACTGGTTCCTGGAAATGGCGGACCGTGAGATCGCGGAGCGTATGAACCTGGCCCGCAGGACGATCAACAACCGCAGGCTGAAATCCTATCGGCTGCTGAAAGAGCTGATGGGAGGTGATACGGATGCGTGACACCGCAGCTTCCCGGAATAATCTTCTTCCTTATCCGGTCATTACCGCCGCTGTCCAGGGCGACCCTGACGCGGTAAACCGTGTGATCGGCCACTACTCCGGCTACATAGCGGCGCTTTCCACAAGGACAAGCTATGATCCTCAGGGCTGTCCTCATTCTCAGGTGGACGATGATCTGCGCCGCAGACTGGAAACGAAGCTGATTATTGCGATTCTGGATTTTGACCTGACCTGATTCAGATGACCGCCGTGCGTTCCCCTTTCCGCATGGTGTGTTCCGCACCTTGACAAAGAAAGCCCGTTGGGAGGCCAGCGCCGCAGTATAAGGCAAACGGATACATTCCTGTTTGTGCCGAGCCATACGGTCGGTGCGCCATGACCTCCATGCGGAGAGAGCGAGAAACACCAGACCGCAAAGCAAGCGTGGCAGCTTGCGGGCGATGACACACGGGCAGGGTCAAAGATACTCGCGCATTGAACGCCCAAAAAGCATTGTGCGCCGCACCCATCAGCATGGGCCGGGGTTAGACTCCCGTGGAGCTGTGCCAGCAGCCGTCCGTTTTGCCTCTTTCATTGCTATCTTTATGCTTTATGAAAGGGGATTTTATCATGCAAGATAAAGCTACAAATCCCGGCAAGACCAGCAGACCAGAGAAAAATCCTCTGGATGCAAAAACGACCTATCACATTGGCAATCGGTCGTTCGTTGTTGAGCCGGTTTTCAAAGAAGAAAGCCCGGATACCCTGGGTAGCGTTCTCCTTCGCCTGATGAAGTCCGAGAGTGAAAAGCTGTAAATAGCTTTCAAACCCGGCTGACAGAGGCAGCAAATGGCGGTATAATGTGTTCGTACAAGTATATTTGCTATTCGACTGCCTTGACGGAAGGAGGACTTATGAAACAGTCGAATAACAAAAAATCCCGTGACGTGACCGCCTTTCTCTATGAAAGGCTTTCCCGTGACGATAATCTTGAAGGCGAAAGCTACAGCATCGGCAATCAAAAGAAACTGCTTGCCAAAGTCGCAAAGGAAAAGGGTTACACAAATCTGGTTCATTTTCTGGATGACGGCATTTCCGGCGTGACGATGGATCGCCCTGGTTTTGTAGAAATGATCTGCCAGTTGGAACAGGGAAAAGCCGCCGCCGTCTTTGTCAAAGACCTTTCCCGCCTGGGGCGAAACTACATTGAGGTCGGACGGCTGACGGAAGAATTTTTCCCGAACCATGATATCCGCTTGGTGGCCGTTTCGGATAACATCGACACGGCAGAGGGCGAAAATGAGCTTGCCCCGATCCGCAACCTGTTCAACGAGTGGTATGCCCGCGATATCAGCAAAAAGCGGCGCATCAGCAATAAGATCAAGGGCAATGCCGGTGAGCCGATGGGCCAGCCTCCCTATGGTTACATCAAGGACCCGAATGATCCGAAGCATTGGATCGTGGATGACGAGGCAGCCCAGGTTGTGCGCCGCGTTTACAGCATGACTTTGGAGGGTTCGGAACAGAGCAGATTGCCGCCCAGCTTGAAAAGGACGATGTCCTGACCCCGCGGGCCTACTGGCTCACGAAGGGCATCAAACGCCCCGGCAAGGGCAAACAGCAGCCGCCTACCAAGTGGAACAGCTCCACAATAACCAAAATTCTCTCCCTGCAGGAATACTGTGGTGACATTCTCAATTTCAAAACTTATTCCAAATCCTACAAGAATAAGAAGCGAATCGACAATGACCGTGAGAATTGGGTGGTGTTCCAGGACGTCCATGAGGCGATCATCGAGCGTGCTGTGTATGAGCAGGTGCAGCAGAAGCGGGGCAAAATCCGTAAGCGCCGCACCAACAATGGAGAACACAATATGTTTTCCGGCCTGCTGGTCTGCGCTGATTGCGGCAGCAACCTTCACTTTCATTTCAATCAGGGCAATCCGGAGATCAAGTATTTCAACTGCTCCAACTACAAGGGCAACCGCGGCACCTGTACTTCTACCCATTATGTCCGTGTGGACTTCCTGGAGGAAGTGGTGCTGGGAGAGATACGGCGCTTAACGAAATTCGCCAGCCTCTATGAGGATGAGTTTGTAAAAGCGGTGATCGGACATTCTCAGCAGGCGGAACAGACAGACCGCAAGCTGAAGGAAAAAGAGCTGAAAACGCTCCTTGCCCGTGACGAAGAATTGGACGGTCTCTTTGAGCGCATCTATGAGGACAATGTTTCCGGCAAGCTCTCCGATGACCGCTTCGCAAAAATGTCCCGGCGGTATGAGGACGAGCAAAAGGAGCTGTCGGAGAAAATAAAAAGCTCCGCTCCGAGATAGAGAAGCAGAGCAGCCGTTCCATGACAACGGATATGTTTATCGGTCTTGTTCGCAAGTACACCAGAGCGAGGAAACTGACGCCCCGGATGCTGAACGAACTGGTTGAGAAGATCGAAGTGTTTAATGCTGAGAAGATCGACGGCGTTTGGGAGCAGCGGCTTCGCATCCACTATAACTGCGTCGGAACGATCGAGATCCCAACGGTACTGCCCCTGCCGATCCCGGAAGTGTCCGTAAATACAAGAAAAGGCGTAGTCGTCAACTACGCCCCCTGTGAACTCGCTGTATAAAAGCGAGTGTTCTTACAGCTTTTCAAATGCTGTAAGAACACTCGCCATGGTGCGGATAAGAGGACTTGAACCTCCACCGAGTTGCCCCGATTAGAACCTGAATCTAACGCGTCTGCCAATTCCGCCATATCCGCATATTCTGTTGTATTCGTGAGCTGTGACGCTCGGAACGATAGTTATTATACCAGATATGGCAGAATTGTCAAGCATTTTTTCAAAAAAACTTTTTCCTCACTACAAAACGTCATACTTTCGCGAAAAAAGCCCTTTGCAGGCCGATTTTCCGGCGGTGCGGAGGGTCGGAGTTTCTTTGTTTTTTCTTCAGCAGGCAGCCGTTCCGGAGGCCAGAAGATCAGACTTTGCCCCACACCAGCCACAGGTACGCATAGCCTGCCAGCACGGCAGCCAGCGTAAAGGGCACGCCGATGCGCAGGAAGTCGCGGGTGGTGACGGTCTCGCCGTTTTTGCGCAGAATGCCAATGGCCGCGATATTGGCCGAAGCACCGATGGGGATCAGGTTGCCGCCCAACGTTGCACCGGTGAGCAGGCCGAAGTAAAACACATAGGGTTCCACGCCCACGCCATCGTTCATCAGGGCGGCGATGCTCTGCACCACCGGCAGCATGGCGGCCACGTAAGGGATGTTATCGATGAAGGCCGAAAGCACCACCGACACCACCACCAGCAGGGTGAACAGCCGGAAAGGGCTTTCCCCTGCCACGGCATGGAACAGCCGGGCTGCTGCGTCGATAACACCCGCCGCGTGGATGCCCGCGATCACGATGAACAAGCCAAACAACAGCAGCAGGGTATCGCAGTCCAGCTCGCCCAGCACATGCGCCAGCGGCTTTGCCGACCCTGCCCGCAGGCAGGCGCGCGCCACGCCAAACAGGCACAGCCCCATGCACACAAGACCGCTGCGCAGCTCGTACACCGTGTGCAGCGGCCCGGCTGCAGGCTCCGGCAGGAAAGATGCCGCAATGAGCAGACCCACCGTCAGCAGCATCAGGGCAGTGGGCACATCGTCCTCCACCTCAGTCTCCACCTT
Organism: Faecalibacterium taiwanense; assembly: GCF_036632915.2. NCBI lineage: Bacteria > Bacillati > Bacillota > Clostridia > Eubacteriales > Oscillospiraceae > Faecalibacterium > Faecalibacterium taiwanense. Next base: position 2,441,477 of record NZ_CP155552.1, read on the forward strand.
TGCGGCGATAGGCTGGGTCTCGCGGCGGAACAGCCACAGCAGCACTGCCAGCGAAGCAAGTGCGCCCAGCTCTACGCCCCAGAAGATGCCCGGACGGCCCCGCATCCAGAAGAAATCGAAGAAATTCATGTCGGCAAAGCTGCCCAGCAGGATGCTGGTGGTGTCGCCCACCAGCGTGGCCGCGCCCTGCAGGTTAGAGGACACCGCAATGGCAATGAGCACCGGCACCGGCGAGATCTTCAGCTTACGGGCAATGGCAAGGCCCACCGGTGCCACCATGAGCACCGTGGCCACATTGTCCACAAAAGCACTGATGACACCGGCGAACAGCGCCAGCATACACACCGCCCACTTGACATCCGGCACACGGACGATAAGCATTTCCGCCAGGCGGGCAGGCATTTTGCTCTCGATGAACAGTGCCACCGTACCCATGGTGCCCGCCATCATGAGCAGCACATTATAATCCACGGCCTGCAGCGCGGCGCGGAGTGAAAACTCGTAGACCCCTGCCTCGCCCAGCACAATAAAGAGCACCGCACTGCACAGTGCCACCCACGGGCGGTACTGCTGCAGCCGCAGCATCAATACATAGGTAACAGCAAACAGGATCAGTGCAAGTATCATTCGTTGATCTCCCCGCTGCGGGCATCCTCGTCGATCATGCGGTAGCCCACGCCCAGCTCATTGAGGATATAGGCATTGCTGCCCGGACGGCTGCCCAGCTTTTTGCGGATATTGGCCATGTTCACCTGCAGCTTTTTGGTGCTGCCGATGTCGGTATCGCCCCAGATGGCCTTGACAATGGCCGCATAGGTCATCACGCGGCCCGCATGCTGGGAAAGGAACGCCACGATGTTGTATTCGGTCTGGGTCAGCTTGATCTCCTGCTCGTCCACAAACACCTTACGGCGGTCATAGTTGATGCGCATTCCCTGTGCGCGGAACTCACCCGCCGGGGCATTGCCGCCGTGCATGGCACTATAGCGGTTCAGCCGCAGGGCAGCGCGCACGCGGGCCAGCAGTTCGCCGGTGCTGAAGGGCTTGGTGATGTAATCATTGGCACCCAGATCCAGCGCTTCGATCTTATCCATCTCGTCGGTGCGGGCCGAGAGCACCACGATGGGGGTCATATACTTCTGCCGCACGGTGCGGATGAATTCCAGCCCGTCCCGGTCCGGCAGGCCCAGATCCAGAATGACCAGATCCGGGTTGTGGGAGGCGAACAGGGTCAGGCCCATGGTACAGGTATGAGCCACCAGAGCCTGATAATCGTTGGTGGTGAGCAGCGTTTCGATAAAGCTGCAGATATTTGCCTCATCCTCTACGATCAGGACCTTGAATTTGTTATTGCTCATCTTCTGCATCCTCCATTTCAATTTCTTCGGTCTCCAGCCAGAAGCGGATGGTCGTTCCCTCACCCAGACGGCTCTCGGCCTTGATCTCGCCGCCGTGCGCCTTGATGATGGCCGCACACACCGAAAGGCCGATGCCCATGCCGTGCTTGCGGCTGTCTGCCGGTACATCCGGGTCGGTGCCGGAGAACAGCGTTTTCAGCCGTTCTCTGGGGATGCCGCAGCCATCGTCCGTCACCTCGAACACCGCACGATTGCCCACCGTGAACACCTTCAAGGTCAGTTTTGTCATGCCCTCGGCGTGCAGAGCGGCATTTTCCAGCAGGTTCATCAGCACCTGCTGAATCAGCATGGAATCCATGGGGATCACGATAAAGGCATCCGGCGTTTCCAACTCCACCGGGATCTCCGGGTAGCGCTTGCGGAACTTGACCAGCACCGTATCCAGCAGTTCGTCCAGCACAGTGGGGGTCTTTTGCACCGTCACCTTCTCGCTGTCGATGCGGGTGACGGAAAGCAGATTCTCCACCATGCGGGTCAGCCACTGGGCATCACTGCAGGCTTCGCCAAGCAGTTTAATGGTCTTTTCCTTATCCAGCGAGTCATAATTTTCGATCACAGTGGAGCAGGCACCGTAGATGGAGGTGAGCGGGGTGCGCAGATCGTGAGAAACCGCGCGCAGAAGGTTTGCACGCATCTTCTCCTTCTCGCTTTCCATACGCAGCTGTTCCTGCTTTTTGATGCGGGTGGTGAGGGTGCTGGTCATGATGGACACCACCAGCATCACAAGGCCGGAGAACAGGTTTTCCGACAGGGTAAAGTTGAAGGCGAAATACGGTGAGAGGAAGGCAAAGTTCACAGCCAGCACGCTGATGAGCGAAGCCGCCACGCCCCACGCATAACCTTCTGTATACATAGAGGTGACGAATACCGCCAGCATAAAGATAAGCATTGCTACGCCCTCAATGCGGCCCATAACGGCCTGTGTAAGCATCACCATGGCATAGGCGGCGAACAGAGCCAGCAGCATTACGGTGGCATCCCGCACAAGCGTCTGTTTTTTCATGCACATTCCCCTTCCCAAATAATATATTCCGTTTCCCGCATTATACCATAGAAAAACTAAAGATACAGTAAAAATCCTTTGCCGTAAAGAGGGACGTGATTTGACACTCCCTCTCCCCCGTAGTAGAATAGCCCTATCAACACTTTATCTCACTGGATCAGGAGTAACGATATGCTGTATTTCGAGAACGACTACTGTGAGGGTGCACACCCTGCCATCCTGCAAAAGCTGGCCGAGACCAACTTTGAAAAGGTGCCCGGCTATGGCACCGACCCCTACTGCGCCAGCGCCAAAGCAAAGATCTGCGCTGCCTGCGGCTGTCCGGATGCAGACGTGACCTTCATCTCCGGCGGCACCCAGACCAACGCCATCGTCATTGCGTCCATGCTGCAGCGCTGGCAGGGCGTGATGGCTGCTGCCACCGGCCATGTGGCTGCACACGAAGCCGGTGCCATTGAGTATACCGGCCACAAGGTCATTGCCCTGCCCGCCCACGAGGGCAAGGTGAGCGCCGCCGATGTGCGCGACTGGTGCGCCACCTTCTATGCCGATGCCAACCACGACCACATGGTGTTCCCCGGCATGGTATATATCTCTCACCCGTCCGAGTACGGCACCCTGTACACCAAGGCTGAGCTGGAAGAGCTGCACGCTGTGTGTCAGGAGTACCACATGCCCCTGTTCATGGACGGCGCACGCCTGGGCTACGGTCTGATGGCCAAGGGCACCGATGTTACCCTGCAGGATATCGCCCGCCTGACCGATGTGTTCTACATCGGCGGCACCAAGGTGGGCGCGCTGTGCGGCGAGGCCGTGGTGTTCCCCCACGGCGCACCGGCCCACTTTATGACTATGGTCAAGCAACAGGGCGCGCTGCTTGCCAAGGGCCGTCTGATGGGCCTGCAGTTCGATGTGCTGTTCACCGACGATCTGTACACCCGCATCAGCCGGAACGCCATCGAAACCGCAGACCGTCTGAAGGAGGGCCTTGCTGCCAAGGGCTACCGCTTCTATATGGAGTCGCCCACCAATCAGGTGTTCCCCATTCTGGAAAACAGCCAGCTGGAAGCGCTGGAGCCACTGGCAAAGTTCGGCTTCTGGGAGAAGTACGACGACACCCACACCGTGATGCGCATTGCCACCAGCTGGGCCACCCGCATGGAGGAGATCGAGCAGCTGATCGACCTGATGTGACCCTGCCGAAGATTTTCTGCCGGTTTTATGCGGGATACCAATTGCAATTCCTTTCACAATGTGGTATCTTTTGGGTAGACCAATGGGTTGGAGACGGTGGGCCTTGCAGGACAGCGTTCCGGCCAGCTGGCTCTATGAAATGATCGGAAAGAAGGTATTTTAACATGGGCTTTTTTGATAAGCTGTTCGGCGGCAAGACCGAGCAGGAAGAGACTGTCAAATTCTTCGGTCAGAGCAAGACCGTTCTGACCCCCATCCGCGGCAAGGTGCTGGCACAGGCCGACATCCCCGACGAGACCTTTGCACAGGGCATCCTTGGCCCCGGTTGCGGCATCGAGCCCACCGGCAAGACCGTGTATGCTCCGTTTGACGGCACCGTGGAACAGGTGGCTTCCACCCTGCACGCCGTGGGCCTGACCAGCGAGGACGGCATCGAGATCCTGATCCATGTTGGCATGGACACTGTGGAGATGCAGGGCAAGGGCTTCAAGGCACTGGTCAAGGTGGGCGATAAGGTCAAGGCCGGCACCCCGCTGCTGAAGGTGGATCTGGACGCCATCCGCGCCGCAGGCCATCCCACCGCTACCGCCATCATCGTGACCAACGGCGATGACATGGGCGAGCTGAAGATGCTGGCCGAGGGCGATGTGCTGGCCGGCACCCCGCTGTTCAAGTTCTGATCGTAATCGTAAAAGGCGTGAGCTTCCATTCGGAGGCCCACGCCTTTTTTGTTATTCCTTTTCTTGTTTATATTTCAGCGCCTTCTGGGAGAAATGTCCATCGAAGAACTGGATGAAGGGGCCAAAGGCGATGATGATAACACCCACCACCATGCCGATGATGTGCCGTGCTGAGGGAGCCTGCCGGGTCTTGTTCATGGCCTTCTTCTCTTTCTCCTTCTGTTTTTCACCATTCTGTTGTTTTTGTGTTGAAAATTCAGGCCTTGAGCCGGGCTTCAATGGCCGCTTTGTCCAGTCCTTCGCCAATGACGATGAGCACATCCTGCCCCTGCGGGATGGGTTCCAGCGTTCTGCCGGCAGCGGTGGCGTTCAGCTCCAGCCAACCGGTGGTGCCCTGCGGGTCCGGTGCAAAGCCCTTCACCCGCAGCACATGGCCGCAGGCGGCATCCGCAAACAGATGGTCGGCAGCGGCCTTCAGCTGCTGCAGCGTCAGGTGCTGCTCCAGAAAGCACAGAGAGCTGAAGGCTTCGTGCTCATCAAAATGCAGCTTTTCGCAGCTGGCCTGCCTGCAGCCGCAGGCCGCAATGGCGGCAAGGTCGGCATCGGTAAGCCGTGCCCAGTCCTTGGTGATGATCTCTTCCGGCGCAAAGTGGCGGGAGCACTTGCAGCCCTCCAGCGCACGGGTCAGGTGGGCCACGGCGGCAGCGGTCTGCTGCTGCCCGGCCAGCTGGGTACGGCTGACCAGCACCCGGCCCGCGTTGGCTGTCTCGGATGCCAGCACGTACTCAGCCTGCGGCGAAAGCGTTTCCGGCAGCATGGCATCCACTATGGCGATCACATTGCCGATGTGATACCAGCGGTCCAGCGGGTCGTCCCGCAGCACATCAAAAAACTCGTCCACATCAAAGATGCCGCTGGGTTCCACCACCACCCGGTCAAACCCGCGCATGGCCATGGCAATGAGCTTGGTGCGCATCCGGCGCTGGTGGGTGTCGCAGTCGCATCCGCCGCTGATGGTCTCAAGGTCGCAGTTCGGGCCAAGAAGGTCCTGCACCAGCATGGCATCCACGTTCACTGCGCCGAAGTCGTTTTCCAGAATGCAGACATTGTGGCCCTGTGCCACCAGATACCGGACATACCGACGCAGAAAGGTGGTTTTGCCTGCGCCCAGAAAGCCGGTGATAAGGTCTACCTGTACCATAATAAAAAAGCACCTCCTGTGCTGTTGTTTGCCCGGTTCCAGTATACCGCAGCAAACTGTAATACGCCAGTGGCAGATGCAAAAAGCCCCGCATTTCTGCGGGACTTTTTATGTTCGTATTCAGCCGCTGTCGGATGCAGAGCTGTACTCGGCAATGACCTTGCGGGCGGCAGGTGCCATTTTGGCCGGTACGGCGGCAGGTTTTGCAAGGAAGTAGCCCTGCAGCGCATCCGCGCCCAGCTCGATGACCTTGCGCAGCTCGGCGGCGGTCTCCACGCCCTCGGCAATGATCTGCATGCTGCGCGGGTGGGCGAAGGTCTCCAGCGATTTGAAGAAGGTCAGCCGCTCGATTTCATACAGTGCGCCCTGCTCCTGCGCCAGCTTCATGATGGTAGCGGGTGAGCGCAGCGCTTCCATATCGGAGCGCATCAGGGCTTCGTAGGCCATCACCTTGCGGGCGCTGCTGCCGCAGCCCACGCAGCCAAGGGCCAGCGCCGCGGCGCACAGCCCGGACACGACCGCTTTGAGATATTTTTTCATCGATTTTCTCCCCTGAGGGCGCTCACGCAGCAGGACGTTCCGGCTACCATATCACCCGATTATACCTAGTTTATCATACCATCTTTTTCCGGGTGCGTAACCAAAATCCGGCAAAAACCTTCACGATCACAAGAAAGCGGAAGAACTTTCCACCCATCGGAATAAAAAGCACAGCCCTTCCCATTGACTGGGAAAAGCTGTGCTTTGCTGCTGTTATTCGTTTTTTTTGCCGGGACGGTGGACACAGTGATCTGCTCATAATCCGCACTGTGTGCAAGATAAACGCTCAGGTCACCGGTGTTGGTGGTCTCCATGCCGTCCAGCTTTGTGCAGGCGCAAAGGCCAAAGGCCAGCACATCCATGCCGGCAGCAGCGCCCTGCCAGAATTTATCCTCGCAGCCAGGCTTTGCCCAGCGCCGCGGCAGATACTGCACAAAGCCCACAGCCGTCAACAGTTCATCCGCCTCGGCCAGCTGGGCCTCGGCAGCGGCATCGTCCAGCATATCCCTGCCCGCGCAGCGCTGCAGGATGACATGGCACACCGGGCGGCGTGTGGCCTCCAGCACCGAGTGACGGAAGCCGTAGCGGGAGACGTTCTTTTTGCCGTACAGCAGGATAAAGCCCATGCTGTTGCGGCTGTCCGCCCGCAGGAAGCCATGGGTGATGTAGGGCATCTTCTGGCCTTCGGGCATCATGTCCAGATAGCCCACGGAGCCGTGGCGGGTGATGGTCTCATTGAAGAAGCGCTTGCCGTCGTTGCCAAAGATGGGCCAGATACCGCCGAAGGGGAAGGACGGACGGCTGTTGATGTCGGCTGCCTGACCTGCACGGGGGCCTGCCTCCATGGTAGCGCCTGCCCACATCATCATGCGGATGCCGGAGCCATCACGGCCCATGGAAGAAACGTTGTTCACATCGGTGCGGGCCTTGTGGGCAGCTACCATTTCAACGGCGAGTGGGTGTATATTTTTGATACAGTAAGAGGGGCTGCTGCACTTTCGGCTAAAACGATGTGCAGCAGCCCCTTCTTCGTATCGGATCCAGACAACAAAAAAGCGTTCTGAGAGATCTCAGAACGCTTGGTGGTTGCGGGGGCCGGATTTGAACCAACGACCTTCGGGTTATGAGCCCGACGAGCTACCAGACTGCTCCACCCCGCGATATTTACTTTGTGCTCTCAGCGGTTCTCGCTGACTGCTCAAGTATAATACCACAAGGGCGGGCGGATGTCAAGTATTTTTTTGATTTATTTTTTCTTCTTTTTCCAAACCACGAACCCTGCGCAGGCGGCGGCTGCGATCACCACCACCGGCCATGCACCGGCAAGGGCAACGATGACCTGCTGCAGGCCACCCACAAAGTTCTGCCAGCCAGCGGAAAGGGCGCTGACAAAGCGGCTGCCGAAGCCCTCGCTGGGCGGCGAGTAGGTGCTCACCTCGCTCAGGCTCACGTACACGGTGCACTCTTCCACCTGATCGTTGTACCAGTCCATCTGGCTCTGCCAGCTCTCGATCTGGCTCTGCACATCCGTCAGGCTGGACTCGATCTCAAGCAGGTCGGAGAGGTTGTCGGCCTGCTGCTGCAGCTGCTGCAGGCGGGTTCGCTGGTTCTTGAGATTCTCAAGCCGGGTCTCCACGTCCATGTACTGGGCGGTCACGTCGTCGGCCTGCTGGTTTTTGTAGGTCACGTTGCCTGCTTCGGCCACGGCGGCAAGAAAGTTCTCGTAGTTCTGCTGCGGCACCCGGTAGGTCAGGCTGACACTGCGGCTGTCACCGGCATCCGAGTATTCACTGCTGGATTCCAGATAGCCGCCCGCTTCAGCAAGGGCAGCATCCAGCGCGGCGCGGGCTGCGTCGTAGTCCTTGCTTTCCAGGCTGAGGTTCGCGGTGTAGATGATCTTTGCGTGGTCGGTGCTATGGGCCGCTGCTGCCGCGTCGTCCTCCGAATAAACAGCGGTGCCGTTGTCTGCGCCGCTTTCCAGCGCCATGGTGTTCAGACTGTAATCGGCTGCCATGGGGCTGTCCACAGCGGCGCGGTCCGCGCCGCCTGCCGCCATCGCCGCCGCAGTGCTGTCCGCAGAATAATAGACCGCCGGGCTGCTGCTCTTTGCGCCAAGGCCGATTTGTCCGGTGGCAAAAGCACCATAGCCTACCACGCACACAGCAAGGCAGGCCGCCAGTGCGCCCACCCGCTTTGCGGGGAAGCGGATCAGTTTCTTCTTCGGCTGCACCGGGGCGGACTGAGCCGGTACCGGTGCGGCGGTTTTCATCATGGGCTGGGCCTTTTCTTCTTCGGTCAACTGGTCGGTCATGGCCAGCAGCTTTGCCTTCAGATCGTCCGGGGCGTAGAGGTCGTCCGTCTCCATCTTGTACTCATACCACCTCATCTTCGATCTCCTCCTTCAGCATCGTATGTAACTGCGCCCGGGCACGCCGCAGCCAGCTCAGCACCGTGTTGGACGGTGCGCCCATCATCCGGCCGATTTCCGCCGCCGTGTACCCCTCGTAGTAATGCAGATAGATGGCATTGCGGTAGTTTTCCGGCAGGGCGCGCACTGCGTCCAGCACACTGCCGTCCTCAAACGCATCGGGCGCGGGCAGGTTCTCGTCCAGCTCGGTGTCCTTCTGATGGGCTGCGCGGGTCAGGTCCCGGCAGCGGTTGATGGCCACCCGCAGCAGCCACGCCTTGAGGTGCTCCTCACTCTCAAACGTACCATTATAATGCAGGAGCTTCTCGTAGACATCCTGCACCACGTCCTCGGCATCGGCTGTGCATCGGCTGTTGTGTATGGCAGCGCGGTAAACAGCATCGCTGTATTTCTGCACTGCCAGCGTAAATACTTCGTTTCTGGTCAGCTGTCCCATAGTTTCAAGCTCTCCTTTACCGCCTGTACAGGGCTGGTGGAATTCGTGTTCCACGGGGGACATTCACCCTATACACGGCTGAACGCCCCCGAAGATTGCATTGCTGGAAAAATTTATGAAAATCACCTTTTATATACTCTCTGCAGCAGGGCCACCCGTTCTGCAAGGAAGGTCTCGGCCTTCGGATGGTGCAGCCAGCGCTTGTTCGCCGCTGTGCCAGCCAGCTTTCTGCCCAGCGCTGCCGGGTCGGTATCGGCCTGCATCACATCCTGCATGGTCAGCTGCAGCGTCAGCGCCGCAGGGGTGTCCGGCAGCGGCGGCAGCGGGTCCTCCCACACAAAGGGCGGCAGCAGCTGCACCGCCACCGTGGCGCGGGTGCACTCCTCGGTGAGCAGCAGGGCTGCAGGCGTGCCGTCCGGCTGGACGTGCAGGGTGCTGTACAGCAGCTGCAGACTGCCCTCGGCCAGCAGGCGGATATCCCCCTCCCGCCCGGTAGGCGAAAGGCTCAAATATTCCCGCGCCTCGTCCAGATAGATGTGCCGGGCCGGTGCCTGCACGCGGGCATACAGCGCAGGCAGCGCAAAGCGGCCCGCTTTGTCCAGTGCGTGCTGCAAAAGCAGGTAGAACTCGGTCAGTGGGTAGGCCGGGTCCGGCTGCGGCATCCCGAAATCGGGGCGCGATACGTGTCCTCCACCCATAGGGAACCTCCTTGACAAATAACGCTGATGCGGTATAATAAATACAGAAGGGGCGCTGACTGCAAGGGTCAGCTTTCCATCCCGCTTGTCAAAAAGATTGACCGCACAGTTTGGAAGCAGGGCGGTCAATCTTTTTGTTATCATCGTCTTTCTTCTGGGAAAACTTTGCCACGACCTCAATGGTCAGGCGGATCACATCCACGATCAGGCTCAACAGTGTGAGAATGAACGTGAGCAATGCGAGAGTCTCCAAAAGAGTCATCCGACATCCCTCCCTTCGCCTTCAAGGCTCCGGGCAGGGCACTTGCAAAAAAGTTTCCTCCCGGAACCTCTGCTTCATCCTAAGTAGAAAACTAGATAAGAAGAATCAGCGATAACGGGACAGAAAGCATGACCACCAACTTTGCAATCAGCGCCTTATTGACAGTATATCACATTTCCCGACTCGACACAATGTGTTTTGTCCCCCGGTCAGTGTGCCGGGAGTTTTTATTGTAAACCCCCTCGAAACTTTATTGTTGACCATCTGTCTCCCGCTGCGCTATACTCGAGCACAGATGCCTTGTAAATTTTTAACAGAGGGGAATTCTATTCTATGAAAAACAAAAAACTGACCACCTATCAGATGGCTGTCACTGCGCTGATGGCCGCCGCGCTGTGCGTGCTTGGCCCGCTGAGCGTGCCCATCGGAGCCATTCCCATTTCGCTGTCAAACTTTGTCATCTGCCTGACCGCATGGCTGCTGGGGCCCAAGTTCGGCACCCTGAGCGTGGCGGTGTACCTTCTCATCGGCCTTGTGGGCGTGCCGGTGTTCTCCGGCTACGGCGCGGGCATTGCCAAGCTGGCAGGCCCCACCGGCGGCTATCTGGTGGGCTACCTGCTGCTGGCCTTCATCGGCGGTCTGTTCATCGAAAAGAGCAAGGGCCAGCCGGTGATTGCCGGCATCGGCCTTGTGCTGGGCGATGCCGCCTGCTACGTGCTGGGCACCGCATGGTTCGTGTTCCAGATGCAGTGCGAGCTGGGCTATGCGCTTTCTGTGTGCGTGTACCCGTTCATTGCGCTGGACCTCGCCAAGATCGTGGTGAGCTGCATCGTGGGTGCACTGCTGCGCAAGCGTCTGGTACAGGCTGGCGTGCTGAAGCTGAAGGAAGCCTAACAGGCAAAGCAAAAGGGAGACTGCAAACGCAGCCTCCCTTTTTTATTTGTGATCCGTTATTTTACATAGCCAAGGGTCGCAGCCATCACGGCCTTGATGGTGTGCATCCGGTTCTCGGCTTCGTCGAACACGATGCTCTGGGGGCCTTCAAACACTTCATCGGTCACTTCCATGGCATCGCGGCCAAAGCGCTCGCCCATCTCCTTGCCCACGGTGGTCTTGTGGTCGTGGAAGGCGGGCAGGCAGTGCATGAACACAGCGTGCAGGCCTGCAATGTCCATCAGCTGCTGGTTGATCTGGTAGGCGGCAAGGTCGTTGATGCGCTCAGCCCACACCTCCACCGGCTCACCCATGGACACCCACACATCGGTGTACAGCACGTCGGCACCCTTGGCGGCCTTGGCGGGGTCCTCCTCAAAGGTGAGGGTGGCACCGGTCTCGGCAGCGATCTTCTGGCACTCGGCCACGAGGGCAGCGTCCGGCTGGTACTTCTTGGGTGCACAGGCGGTGAAGTTCAGGCCCATCTTGGCGCAGCCCACCATCAGGCTGTTGCCCATGTTGTAGCGGGCATCGCCGAAGTAAACGAAGTTGATGCCCTTCAGGTGACCAAAGTGCTCCCGGATGGTGAGGAAGTCGGCCAGGATCTGGGTGGGATGGAACTCGTTGGTCAGGCCGTTCCACACCGGCACACCGGCGTAGTGGGCAAGGTCTTCCACGATCTGCTGGCCATAGCCGCGGTACTCGATGCCATCGAACATGCGGCCCAGCACACGGGCAGTGTCGGCGATGGACTCCTTCTTGCCGATCTGGCTGCCGGACGGGTCAAGGTAGGTCACTTCCATGCCCAGATCGTGGGCAGCGACCTCGAAGCTGCAACGGGTGCGGGTGGAGGTCTTTTCAAAGATCAGGGCGATGTTCTTGCCTGCCAGCTGGTCATTGTGGCGGATGCCGGCCTTCTTTTTTGCCTTCAGGTCTGCGGCAAGGTCCAGCAGTTCTTCGATCTCGGCAGGGGTGTAGTCCAATAGCTTCAAAAAGCTGCGGTTCTTCAGACTCATTGTATATTTCCCTCTCTATGCAAATTTCATTGTATATTTATACTTATATTATATATTATACTGGGATTCTGAAAAAATTGCAATACCCTGTCGGATATGCTATACTGGCTGTGCTGCCCTTCTCCATTCTGGCAACAGAAGGGGGTGGATACCGTGGACACCATTCTAACCAATTTTCTGGTGGCTGTCGCAGCACAGGTAGCTGCACACTTCCTGTGCAAGTGGCTTGAGAGTCACCGCAAGGGCAAGTAAGCACAAAAAGAACCCTCTCGGAGCTGCAACTCTGAGAGGGCTCTTTTTTGTGCGTGGATACAATGGAATGTTCTAACCAACTTCCTACCCTTAGTATATGCAATCCCACACAAAAGTCAAGATGCTATGAAAAAAGTTCACAGCTCCAGCTCTGCCTTCCGTCCGGTGGACTGATAGGCAGTCAGCTTCACGCCGGCCTTTTTGAACATGAACCGCGCCGCCACGCTGGAATCGCTGTCGTGGTACTTGTCGCCGTAGTACACCACCTCGGCAATGCCCGACTGGATGATGGCCTTGGTGCACTCGTTGCAGGGGAACAGCGTCACGTACACCCGCGCACCTTTCAGGTTATTGTGGGCGCTGTTGAGGATGGCGTTCAGCTCGGCGTGGCACACGTACATATACTTGGTGTCCAGCGGTGCGCCCTCCCGCTCCCAGGGCATCTCGTCGTCGCTGCAGCCAATGGGCATACCGTTGTAGCCCAAGGACAGAATTTTGTTTTCCGAGCTGACGATGCACGCGCCCACCTGACTGTTGGGGTCCTTGGAGCGCATGGCCGTGAGCAGCGCAATGCCCATGAAATATTCATCCCAGTTGATGTAATCCGTGCGTTTCATTTTGGTATGCTCCTTGTGCCTTTATTCTGCCTTTTATTATAGCGTATCGCTGTGGATTTTACAATAAACTTTGGCACTGCCGTGCAACTTGCACAAAACCTTGCCCCGAAGTTTGGCGCTTGATTCGTCAGAATTTTCAAACGAAATATTTAAAAATCATTTTAAGTGTGGTATTATCTTTGTAAAATATGCCACAAAAGCGGAGAGAATGCTCCGTGCGGCGGAAATGAGGGAAAAACCGATATGAAATACGCAAGCAACAACATCCGCAATATCCTGATTGCCGGTCATGCCGGCAGCGGCAAGACCACGCTCACCGAGGCGCTGGTCTATTTTTCGGGCGCTGCCGAGCGTATGGGCCGGGTCGAGGACGGCACCACGATTTCGGACTTTGACCCCGAGGAAGCAAAGCGCAAGGCCAGCCTGTCTGCATCGGTCGTCCCCGTGGAGTACGAGGGCATCAAGTACAACCTGATCGATGCGCCGGGCCTGTTCGACTTCGAGGCCGGTGAGTACGAGGGCATCCGTGCCGCCGAGAGCGTGCTGGTGGTAGTGTCCGGCCGCAGCGGCGTGACTGTGGGCGCGGAAAAGGCGTTCCAGCTGGCCCGCAAGAATGGCAAGGCTACCATGGTGTTCGTCTCCAAGTGCGATCTGGAGAATGCCAACTACTTCAAGATCCTTGAGGATATGAAGATCAAGTTCGGCTCCACCGTCTGCCCCTGCGTGGTGCCCGCCAAGCTGGACGACGGCACCCTCGTGTACATCAACCTGTTCAGCCAGAAGGCCTTCAAGTACGAGGGCGGCAAGCAGATCCAGGTGGACCTGCCGGACATCGGCCACCGTTTTCAGGGCCTGATCGAGGCCATGAGCGAAGCCATCGCCGAAACGGACGATGAGCTGATGGAAAAGTTCTTCGGCGGCGAAGCCTTCACCACCGAGGAGATCGTGGAAGGCATGCGCAAGGGCGTCAAGGACGGCCTGATCACCCCCGTGTTCTGCGGCAGCGCCGTGAACCAGCAGGCGCTGGATATGCTGCTGTTCAACATGCACAAGCTGCTGCCCAGCCCGGAGCACGAAGCCAGCACGCTGGCCGAGGATGCCGCCGGCGAGCCGGTGGAACTGCACTGCACCGTGGACGAGCCTACCGCCGCCTACGTGTTCAAGACCGTGGCCGACCCATTCGTGGGCAAGCTGAGCTACCTGCGCGTGGTCAGCGGCAAGGTGACTGCAGGCGAACCCCTCACCAACGCCCGCACCGGCGATGTGGAGAAGATCTCCAAGCCCCTCACCGTCATTGGCAAAAAGCAGGTGGACTCCGACGGCATCATTGCCGGTGACATCGGCGCAGTGGCAAAGCTGGTGAGCGCCAAGACCGGCGACACCCTGTGCGACGCTGAGCGCGTGGTCAAACTGCCCGCCCCCGTGTTCCCCAAGCCCAGCCTGTTCATGGCCGTCACTGTGGCCAAGAAGGGCGACGAGGGCAAGATCAGCAGCGCGCTGGCCCGCCTGATGGAAGAAGACCCCACCCTGAGCTACGAGAACAACGCCGAGACCCATCAGCAGGTGATCGGCGGTCTGGGCGAGCAGCATCTGGACGTGGTGAAGGCCAAGCTCAAGAACAAGTTCGGCGTGGAGATCGGGCTGGAAGCACCCCGCATCGCCTACCGCGAGTCCATCCGCAAGGCCTGCCAGAAGCAGGGCCGTCATAAGAAGCAGACCGGCGGTCACGGCCAGTTCGGTGATGTTATCATCAACTTCGAGCCCTGCGACAGCGAGCAGGTCGTGTTTGAGGAGAAGGTGTTCGGCGGCAGCGTGCCCAAGAACTTCTTCCCGGCTGTTGAAAAGGGCGTGCGCCTTGCCGCCGAAAAGGGCGTGCTGGCAGGCTACCCCGTAGTGGGCCTGAAAGCCACCCTGCTGGACGGCAGCTACCACCCGGTGGACAGCTCCGAGATGGCCTTTATTATGGCCGCAAAGCTGGCTTACAAGGCCGCTATGCCGGAGGCCGGCCCGGTCATTCTGGAACCCATCCACACCCTGAAGGCTCATGTGCCAAACGACAACACCGGCGATATCATGGGCGATGTGACCAAGCGCCGCGGCCGCGTGCTGGGCATGGAGCCGGACGATGACGGCCTGCAGACCATCATCGCTGAAGTGCCGCTGGCAGAGCTTGCAAACTTTACCACCTTCATCCGGCAGACCACGCAGGGCCGCGGCTGGTTCACCACCGAGTTTGCCCGCTACGAGGTTCTGCCCGAGATGCTGGTGCCTGCCGTTGTGGAGCAGGCCAAGAAGCTGGGCAATCTGGACGAGAGCGCAGACGATTGATTCTCTAACTGAATAGGACATTTTCCCGACCCCCGTTGACACTTTTCCCTCTGTCAGCGGGGGTTTTTGTTGTTATTTTTCTCAGATCCTCTAAAATCTCTGCCATTTTTAGGCATCCTTCCAATCTTGTCTAAAATCCTTGATTTCTGTTGGGGGGGGTAGAATAAGGAATTGTGAATCTTTTTTGTCCACGATCCGCGCAGACAAGATCCACCCGCAAAAGTCGTATCAAGGAGGAATTTATATGAAAACGCGACTTATCAGCCTGCTGCTGGCATTCAGCATGGCACTGACATTTCTGCCTGTCGGGGCAGTCTCTGCATTTGCGGCGGAGACGGGCGATACATTTAACTTTAACGGTCTTACATACGAGATAACAAGTGACACAACCGCCAAAGTCAAAGGACCCGAAGCAACCACCTTATTGACCCAAGTAACTATTCCAGAAAAAGCAACAAATTCCTTGAATGGAGAATCCTACACTGTAACAGCCATTGCGGATAAAGCTTTTCGCAACACAAGATTTAACGGCGAAATCACATCCATCACACTTCCCGATAGTTTGAAGGAAATCGGTGATTTCGCTTTCTTTTCTTGCCTCAAACTCGAAGACATCAATCTTCCCGATGGGCTTACTAAAATCGGGTATCAAGCTTTTCAGAACTGTTATAGTTTAACAGAAATCACCATTCCAAGCAGTGTAACTACTATGGGTTCACATGTGTTCAACCGCTGTACCGGACTAAAAGAAGTTACCTTTGAAAAGAATTCGCAGCTAAGCGCGCTTCCTGATGCAACCTTTGCCAACTGTATAAGTCTGGAGTCTTTTACCCTTCCCAATGGATTCACTTCCATCGGCGAAAATGCTTTTTATAAATGCGGAAAACTCACCACATTAAACATCTCGGATGATGTTACTGAAATCAAAAAAGATGCTTTTATTGATTGCGCAAAATTCAACACTATCAATTATGACGGTACCAAATACTCTTGGAACGCTCTACTAAAAAGCGGCAGCGTAGATAACACAGTTTTGGAAAAAATTCAAGCGGACGGCTTCACCGTGAATTACTGGGTACAGCCTTTGGTCGTCAGCGGCGGCATTTTCACAGTAGATGGCGATCCTGTAGTTGGCGATACAGCTATTGTGCCCGTCGGTGCTACAGTTGAAATCACTTTTGATCAGCAGTCTTTCGCTGACAGTGGTCTCTCTTTTGGTAGTTGGGAGATTGATGGTTTAAGCAATTCAGAATACTACAAAAATAAAGAAAGCTTCACCTTTACTATGCCTAAGAATCGCGTAGCAGTCACAGCTTCAACAATGGATATTCCCAGCGCCCCCACGATCGACGACGCCCCTGTTGACCCTGCCATCAGCACTGCGGTAACGATCATTGGCGGTGCACTGCTGGTGGGCGGGCTGCATCAGCTGGGCACCGAGCTGTGGCTGATCCATCATCTGCCCAAGGGTACCGCCATCCCGGAAACTCGCATCGAACTGGCCGAAGTGCTCTGGAAGGATGCCGGACAGCCTGCTCCTGCTGCCGAAGCCGCTTATACCGATATCGACACCGACGACACCGATGCGCAGCAGGCTGCACAGTGGGCAATTGAAAACGAGCTGATGACGCTGCGCAGCAGTGAGCATCCGGACAAATTCGACCCCCATGTGCCGGTCTCCACCGTAAAAGCCATTCGCGCGTGGAAAAAGGCACAGCAGATGAAACCGTCTACCAAGTAACACCCAATGGAATCAAAACAGCCCGTTCTCCTTTTTTGAAGAGCGGGCTGTTCCGTTATTTGCTCCAGCCGACACATTTTTCTGCCCTACCGCCGCCTTTTTTGTTGACAAAGCAGCCGCCTGCTATTATAATAATGTAGTCAAAATGGCATTCTTGTGCGGCTTTGCGGCTGCACAGCACAAATAGAGACAAGGAGAGATTCTCAAATGGCACAAGAGATCAAGATGTCCGCTGCCGGTCTGAAGGCAATGCAGGAGGAACTGGAATACCTCAAAACGGTGCGCCGCAAGGAGCTGGCCGAAGAGATCAAGGAAGCACGCAGCCACGGCGACCTTTCCGAGAACAGCGAGTACGACGAGGCCAAGAATACGCAGGGTCTGGTGGAGAACCGCATCACCGAACTGGAGCAGATGATCAAGAACGCCGTCATCATTGATGAGAGCGAGCTGAGCGTGGACAATGTCTCTGTGGGCACCCACGTCACCATCCTCATGACCGGCGAGGACGAGAACGAGGAGTACGACATTGTGGGCCGCACCGAAGCCGACCCCCTGAACGGCAAGATCAGCGACGAAAGCCCCGTGGGCCACGCTCTGCTGGGCAAGGCTGTGGGCGACAAGGCCGAAGTGCTGCTGCCCACCGGCCACACCGTGGAGTACACCGTGCTGAACATTACCCACGCTGCAGGCTGAGCAGGCCAAACGAATAGGAGAAACCATGGAAGAACAAAAGAAGAACCCGGCGCAGGGCCTGTCCGAGAGCGAGCAGGTGCAGGTGCGCCGCCAGAAACTGGCCGACCTGCAGGCTGCAGGCCACGACCCCTTCACCCTGACCAAGTACCCGCAGGATTCCTACTCTGCCGATCTGAAGGCCGAGTTTGCCGACCTGCCCAACGAGACCGACAGCGGCAAGACCGTGGCGCTGGCTGGCCGTATGATGTCCAAGCGCGTAATGGGCAAGGCAAGCTTTGCCCACCTGCGGGACGATAAGGGCGACATTCAGCTGTACGTCCGCCGCGATGAGCTGGGCGAAGAGCCTTACGCCGCCTTCAAGAAGCTGGACGTGGGCGATATCATCGGCGTGAAGGGCGAGGTGTTCCGCACCAAGACCGGCGAACTGAGCGTGCGCGCCACCGAGCTGACCCTGCTGGCCAAGAGCCTGCGCCCCCTGCCTGAGAAGTTCCACGGCCTGACCGACACCGAGATGCGTTACCGTCAGCGCTACGTGGACCTGATCGCCAACCCCGAGGTGAAGGACACCTTCGTGAAGCGCAGCCAGATCCTGAAGGAGATCCGCGCCTATCTGGACGAGAAGGGCTTCCTGGAGGTGGACACCCCCATCCTGACCCCCTTCGAGATCGGCGCCTCTGCACGCCCCTTCTACACCCATCACAACAGCCTGAACATGGACATGGTGCTGCGCATTGAGACCGAGCTGTACCTCAAGCGCCTGATCGTGGGCGGCATGGACCGCGTGTACGAGGTGGGCCGCATCTTCCGCAACGAGGGCATGGACCCCAAGCACAACCCGGAATTCACCAGCATCGAGCTGTATCAGGCCTTCACCGACTTCCACGGCATGATGGATCTGGTGGAGGAGCTGTACAAGCGCCTTGCCCAGAAGATCTGCGGCAGCATGGTCATCCCCTATCAGGGCAAGCAGATCGACATGGGCCACTGGGAGCGCCTGACCATGGTGGAAGCCGTGAAGAAGTATTCCGGCGTGGACTTCAACGACTGGAAGTCCGACGAGGATGCCATCGCCGCCGCCAAGGAGCACCACGTGGAGCTGCCCGAGGTGCCCACCAAGGGTTCCATTCTGGCCGAGTTCTTTGATGCCTTCGTGGAGGACAAGCTCATCCAGCCCACCTTCATCTACGATTACCCCGTGGAGATCAGCCCGCTGGCAAAGCGCAAGCCGGACGACCCCGCCTTCACCGAGCGCTTTGAGTATTTCATCGACTGCACCGAGTACGGCAACGCCTTCAGCGAGCTGAACGACCCCATCGACCAGAAGGGCCGCTTCGAGCGTCAGGTAGCCGAGCGCAAGGCCATCGAGCCCGACTGCAAGGCACAGGTGGACTACGACTACGTGAATGCGCTGGAGTACGGCCTGCCCCCCACGGGCGGTCTGGGCTTCGGCGTGGACCGTCTGGTGATGCTGCTCACCGACAGCGCCTCCATCCGCGATGTGCTGCTGTTCCCCACGATGCGCCCGGAATCTAACTGAGCTACGTGGTAATCTTTGTGTCTCCGACAATGAAATACATCGCGGATTCCGACACGGAAAGTGTCAGAAAGCTGACATCCTTGACGGATTTCCGCATGGACTGACGGAGATGCAAAAAAATCCCTGTTAGTACAGACAGATTTTTACTTCTGGCTACCAGCAGAGAACTGTAAACGAGAAAACAGCCGAGAGGACATTTCACCATCAGCGATTGCTGAACGTGAGGTGTCCTCTTTCTATATCCTGATAATGCAATTATACCATTACCCTTGACAAAGGAGAAGAATGTCATGGAACATAAAGCTGCTTCGTTTGAAGTTCCCGAACTGGAAAAAATTCTGGCCAAGAAGAAAAAGAGATACGTTGGCTACGAGGAAGGAATGGTTCTCTATTCGATGGGCAAGATTTCGTTCCGAAAGCTGGCGCAGGACGCTCATGCACTACTCCGCATAAAAAAGATAGCGATTGTTGATTTGGACATGCTGGACGATTATCTGGAACAGCATCGCAGCAACAACTGAATCAGAGTTTTCTTACATAGCGCACTTTTCATCCGAAGGTGCGCTTTTTCTTTTACTCTATAGCAAACCAACTTTTTAATGCAACAGCAACAACGTTGGTTTGCATATCGCAGATATGCTGTTGCGATTGCGCTAATTTCTAGCCTTGCGATAAAATAGTCAAAGGAGGTTTCCACATGAACAAGCACTCACAGTTGAAAATTCGAGGACACACCAAATGACGCTCGACTATTTCTATGGGCAGTCGGGTGAGCTGTTTTCCTACTTCCGCATCCCCAAGGCATTGTTTCAGGACAGCCGTTTCCGGCAGCTTTCCACAGATGCCCGGACGCTGTACGGTATCCTGCTCGACCGCATGAGCCTGTCGGTCAAGAACGGCTAGATGGACAAGCAGGGACGGGTGTATATCATCTACACCGTCCGGGAAGTGCAGGAATCGCTCTGCTGCGCCGAACACAAGGCGGTCAAGCTGTTCCGGGAACTGGAGCAAATCGACCTGATCGAGCGCAAGCGGCGCGGTCTGGGCAGACCCAGCCTGATTTACGTCAAAGACTTCACCACAGGGCTGTCAAAAACGCACAATCTGAATTGTGCAAACAGCAATTCAGGCGTTGCCCAAAGCGCAGTTCAGGAGCGGCCAAAACCGCAAGCAAATAAGACTGATAAGAATAAGACAGAGATGAATAAACCTGATCCTATCCACTCAGGGGATATTCGGGAGCAACTTGAGGATTATTTTTATCAGGCGTTGGAGGTCGAACTGCTGCTTCGGCTTTTCCCGGATGATGAGGACACCATCTATCAGATCGTGGATTTGCTGGTGGACACCTGTGCCACCAAGCGAAGGATGCTCCGAATCGCCGGGGATGATAAGCCTGCCGAGGTGGTGCGCAGTCGGCTGAAAAAGCTGAATGCCGACCACATCCGCTTTGTGCTGAACAGCCTTGCCGAAAATGCGACCCCCGTGCGGAACATGAAACAGTATCTTCTGGCATCGCTCTACAATGCGCCCACGACCATGAATCTACACTATCAGAACTTAACGAACCATGACTTTGCGCACGGTTCCCGGAAGGCGGGGTGATGTTATCGCAAAGAAAGCAACGATTATCGCAGTCACGAACCAGAAAGGCGGTGTCGGAAAAAGCACCACCTGTGAAAATCTGGGCATTGGGCTGGCAATGGAGGGCAAGAAAGTTCTGCTGGTGGACACCGACCCGCAGGGCAGTCTTACCATCAGCATGGGCTGGCAGCAGCCGGACGAACTGCCCACCACACTGTCTACGCTGATGCAAAAGGCAATGAACGACCAGCCCATCCAGCCCGGTGAGGGCATCCTGCATCATGCAGAGGGCGTAGACCT
This sequence comes from Faecalibacterium taiwanense, assembly GCF_036632915.2. Classification (NCBI taxonomy): domain Bacteria; kingdom Bacillati; phylum Bacillota; class Clostridia; order Eubacteriales; family Oscillospiraceae; genus Faecalibacterium; species Faecalibacterium taiwanense. The sequence continues at coordinate 2,462,338 of NZ_CP155552.1, forward strand.
TATCCCTGCCAACATCGAATTGGCGGGACTGGAAGTGGCTCTTGTAAACAGTATGAACCGTGAGAAAATGCTCAAACAGGTGCTGGACGGAGCAAAACGGGAGTACGATTATATCCTGCTGGACTGTATGCCCTCTCTGGGGATGCTCACTATTAACGCTTTGGCGGCGGCTGACACCACGCTGATTCCCGTTCAGGCACAATACCTGTCCGCCAAAGGTCTGGAACAGCTTTTGCGGACTGTCGGCAAGGTGCGGCGGCAGATCAACCCGAAATTAAAAATCGAGGGTATCCTGCTCACCATGACGGACAGCCGCACAAATTACGGAAAGCAGATTGACACCCTGATACGCCAAGCATACGGCAGTAAAATCAAAGTGTTCGACCAGACCATTCCCCGGTCTGTCCGTGCCGCCGAAACCAGTGCCGCAGGCAAGAGCATTTTCCAGCACGACCCCAAGGGCAAGGTGGCAGAAGCCTACCAATCTTTAGCGAGGGAGGTGTTGGCGGATGCCGAAAAACGGATTAAACGTAGCTCTGAAAGGGCTAGATGACCTGTTCAGTTCGGAGGAAACCCGGCAGGAGGAACAGCGAGAACAGGTACAGCAGATTCCCGTCAACGAGTTGTTTCCGTTCAAGAACCACCCGTTCAAGGTGCTGGACGATGATGCAATGACCCGGACGGTGGAAAGCATTTCGCAGTTTGGTGTCCTTGCGCCGCTGATTGCCCGCCCCAGACCAGAGGGCGGCTATGAGATTATCTCCGGGCATCGCCGGAAACACGCTGCGGAACTTGCGCATCTGGATACCTTGCCTGTCATTGTACGCAATATGGAGGATGATGCAGCCACGATACTGATGGTCGATTCCAATTTGCAGCGAGAACACATCCTGCCCAGCGAACGGGCGTTCGCGTATAAAATGAAGCTGGATGCGATAAAAAATCAAGGTGCTAGGTCGGATTTAACTTCATCCCAAGTTGGGATGAAGTTGCAAGCACTCGATATCGTCGGTCAGGAAGCAGGAGACAGCCGTAATCAAGTCCACCGTTTTATCCGCCTGACAAACCTTGTTCCTGAACTGCTGGACATGGTAGACGAGAAGAAAATCTCGTTTAATCCTGCGGTTGAATTATCTTATCTGGATGAAAATCAGCAACGGGATTTTCTTGAAGCCATGAACGACACGCAGAATGCCCCCTCTCTTTCACAGGCACAGCAGCTGAAAAAGCTGGCACAGCAGGGCGAGTTCAGTTACGATGCAGTCTACGACATTATGAACGAGGAAAAGAAAAGCGAACTAGACACCGTGACCATCAAAAACGAGACCCTGCGGAAATACTTTCCGCGCAACTACACGCCTCGGCAGATGGAAAGCATCATCATCAAGCTCCTCGACCAGTGGCAGATGAAAAAGCAGCAGGCAAAACAGAAGAAACAGGAAGAAGCGCGTTGAGCGCAGACTGAACCAAGAGACCCAATTCGGGTCTTTTTATTTTTCAAAAATAACGGAGGAAACGCCTATGAATAAGACGATAGATTTCAAGACCGCAAAGACCATCGACACCATGAGAAAGAAGATCGACCACATCGACGACGCAGTGACTGGCTTCTTTTCGTTCATGCACATGGCAATGCAGAACGAGCTTGCCAGCACGGATGTCTATTTCGCCGCTGTGTCACCCGTTCTGGATTTGACCGTGATCCAGCCGGAGGAGGCTCCGCACATCCTGCCCTGCTTTGACGAGGACGATGCCGGCTACGGCATCTCCAAGGAGGAGCCGCTGGGTTTCCGCTATAACCCGAAGCAGGTCATCAAGCTGATGGGCAAGCGGTATCTGACCGGGTCGGTGATTTTCCACCGCTATACGGACGATGGCAAGTTCGCACCCCTGACCATGAGCGATATGTTTGCCATCCAGAAGTATCTGGAAACCGCCAGTGTCACGCTGATGGTCGATGAGGATGCGCTGACCTGCATCTGCATCGACTGAGGGGAAGCGGAATGGAAGAAAACACTCTTTCTGTCCTGCAAATCGCGCCGGGGCAGTACCCGAAACAGGTCGAGATTGACAACGATCTGAAAGCATTGCAGCAGGCAGTCGGTGGCAGCATCGGTGCCAGCTACCCGTTTAGCGACCCGGTTGCCATCGTCTACAACGATGATGGCAAGCTGATGGGTTTGCCCCTGAACCGCGCCCTGCGGGATGAGCATGGCGAAGCCTACGATGTGGTTGCCGGAACCTTTCTGGTGGTCGGTCTGGGTGAGGAAGATTTTGCATCCCTCACCCCGGAATTGGCTGAAAAGTTTGAGAAGAAATTTCACCAGCCCGAAGATTTTATCCGGCTGGGACATCGGATGATGGTCATTCGTGTACCCGATGAGGCAGTCCGCCCTGAGAAAAACAAAGCTGCGCCATCGAAGAATGCAGGTCTTGACCGCTGATTCCTATTTTCTGCACAGGGGGTGATGCAAATGCAGGAAGAAATCGAGCAGAAATCATTCAACATTATGATCTCCACCACAAAGCTGTCCGCCCGGACACTCCTGCGGGCGGTAAAGGCAGCGCTTCGGCTGTACCAATCCAAGGCATCCCAAGGCAAGCAGAGCGTCCGTACCCTTCTGCGGCAAAACCGGGGCGTATCCAGCGTGGAGATCAGCAAGACCGGCATCCGTGGCTTGGAACGCTATGCCAAAAAGTACGGCATCGACTATGCCATCCGCAAAGACACCTCCGAAGTGCCGCCCCGGTATCTGGTCTTTTTCAAAGCCCCGGATGCAGAAGCATTTCAATCGGCGTTCAAGGAGTATTCGGCATCTCTGCTGAACAAGGATAAACGCCCCTCGGTTCTGGCACGATTGCAGGAGTTGGTGCAGGCGGCGGCAGAACTCCCCGGCAAAGTCCGGCACAAGGAACAGGAGCGTGGACTGTGACCATGAAAAAGCTGACAAAGCTGCTGGCGCTCTATCTGCCCTATCTTCTGCTGGGGCTGGTGGCAACCAACTTTGGCGAGGCGTGGCGGCTTGCCGAGGGCAAGGAGCTGGGTGAACGCATTATGTCCATAATGGGCACCATCCCGGTGGCGTTTGCAAACCCTCTGCCCAGCCTGCATCCGCTGGATTTGCTGGTGGGTTTGTGCTGCGGCGCAGGGTTACGGCTTGCAGTCTATTTGCGTGGAAAAAACGCCAAAAAGTACCGCCATGGCATGGAGTACGGCTCTGCCCGGTGGGGCAATGCCAAGGACATTGAGCCGTTCATGGCTCCTAAGTTTGCCGACAACATCATCCTGACTAAAACAGAACGGTTGATGATGTCCAACCGCCCGCCTGACCCCAAGAACGCCCGAAACAAAAACGTGCTGGTAGTGGGCGGTTCCGGCAGCGGTAAGACGCGGTTTTGGCTGAAACCGAATCTGCTTCAGTGCCACAGCTCCTATGTCGTCACCGATCCGAAAGGTAGTATCGTGGTCGAGTGCGGGAACGCACTTCTGAAAAACGGCTACAAGCTGAAAATCCTGAATACCATTAACTTCAAAAAGTCGATGCACTACAATCCCTTCGCCTATGTCCACAGCGAAAAGGACATTCTGAAGCTGGTTACGACCCTGATGACCAACACCAAGGGCGAAGGGTCCGGCGGGGACCCCTTCTGGGAGAAAAGTGAACGTCTTTTGCTGACCGCCCTGATCGCCTATCTGCATTATGAAGCCCCGGTGGAGGAGCAAAACTTCGCTACTCTGCTGGAAATGCTCAACACCATGCAGGTGTTGGAGGACGACGAGGAATACCAGAACCCGGTGGATCTGCTGTTTGAAGAACTGGCAAAAAAGAAGCCCAACAGCTTTGCCGGTCGGCAGTACAAACTTTACAAGCTGGCTGCCGGAAAGACCGCAAAATCCATCCTGATTTCCTGCGGTGCCCGGCTTGCGCCCTTCGACATCCAAGAATTGCGTGACCTCACCATGTACGATGAGCTGCAACTGGACACGTTGGGTGATAAGAAAACGGCGCTGTTCCTCATCATGTCGGACACGGATTCCACCTTCAACTTCCTCATCAGCATGGTCTACACCCAGCTTTTCAATCTGCTGTGCGATAAAGCAGATGATGTGTACGGCGGCAAGCTGCCCGTCCATGTGCGGTGCCTGATCGACGAGTGTGCCAACATCGGGCAGATTCCCAATCTGGAAAAGCTGGTGGCCACCATCCGCAGCCGTGAGATCTCCGCCTGTCTTGTTTTGCAGGCGAAAAGCCAGCTAAAGGCTATCTACAAGGACAATGCGGATACCATCATTGGCAACATGGACAGTCAGATTTTTCTCGGCGGCTCGGAACCCGGTACACTGAAAGACCTGTCCGAAATTCTGGGAAAAGAAACGATTGATTCTTTTAACACTTCGGACACGCGCGGTAATTCGCCATCCTACGGAACATCGTTCCAAAAACTTGGTCACGAATTATTGAGCCGGGACGAGCTGGCGGTGTTGGACGGCGGCAAGTGTATTTTGCAGCTGCGTGGTGTCAGACCGTTTCTTTCTGACAAGTACGACCTGACCCAGCACCCTAACTACAAGCTGACCTCGGATTACGACCCCAAAAACACCTTCGATATTGAAAAATATCTGAACCGAAAAGAAAAAATCAATCCCAATGATGAATTTGTTGTGATTGACGCTGATTCGCTTCCGTCTGCCTGACCCGGTAGGCGGTTTTATTTTTGATCGGAGAGGTACACCAGCAAGCCAACTTCCGCCGCAGTTTGCGGCTTCAATATGCAGCTTCAGGTGTGTACGGACGGTCTACAACTTTCATTTATAAAGGAGAAACGACTATGGAATTCTTTAACTCTGCTATCGAAGTCCTCCAGACCCTCGTTGTTGCCCTCGGTGCCGGTCTCGGCGTGTGGGGTGCTATCAATCTGCTGGAGGGCTATGGTAACGACAACCCCGGCTCCAAGTCTCAGGGCATGAAGCAGTTCATGGCTAATTAAAGGGAACAAAAAGAAAGGAAAAGCCAATCCAGACGGTATCAGCGGCAGGCTACAAGAATAAATTGTGATTTCACAAGATTGGTGCTATAATAAGAGAAAAGTTCCTGCCGGGGCAGCCGCTCCGGTGGTATGGATAGAAAGGCAGGAAAACAATATGCACATCAGCTATAAACCACTCTGGCACACACTGTTAGAGCGTGATATGAGAAAAGAGGATTTAAGGCTTGCCGCTGGTATGACAACAAATATGATTGCCAACATGAGCAAAGAGGGAAAGCACATCAGCATGGATACATTAGCCCGTATCTGCGAAACGCTGAATTGTGAGATTACCGATGTGATTGAGTTAGTACCAGACGAGCCTGCTTCCACAGGAGGTAAGGAACATGAGCGAATTGAAACCAAGAATAAAAGAAAATGGAATTGATTATATCCTTGTTGGAGATTACTACATCCCGGACTTGAAGTTGCCGGAGGAACACCGCCCCATCGGAAAGTACGGACGGATGCACCGGGAATATTTAAGAGAAGTCTGCCCAGCCAGATTACACACATTGACCCTGACCGGGGAATTGTGGACATATCTTGCAGACCTGAACGAACAGGCACAGAAACGGTTAGACACCATCATGGAGCAGATGAAAGCTGCCGAGGGCGTGACCGAGGAATTGAAGCGTACCCGTCAAATGGAATGGGTGCAGCGTTGCAATAACATTCACAACCGGGCAGAAGAAATTGTTTTACATGAGATGATTTATTCATAACGGTATGGTAGAATGATTATTACAAATTAGAAGTTGTAAAGGAGACTTTGTATGGGTAGAAAAGAAATAACAACAAAAGAAGATTTAATGAAAGTAATAGAATTATTCGAAAATACTGGAATTACATACTGGTTGGATGGCGGATGGGGTGTAGATATTTTAGCTGGTAAACAAACAAGAATTCATAGAGATATAGATATAAATTTTGATGCTCAACATACGGAAAAATTGTTAAATGTGCTTTTGAATCTGGGCTATAAAATTGATACAGACTGGAAACCGGTTAGAATAGAGTTATATAGTGATGAACTTGGTTACTTAGACATTCACCCGTTCGTTTTAAGTGAGGACGGAACTTCAAAACAAGCTGATTTAGAGGGTGGCTGGTATGAGTTTGAAAAAGATTACTTTGGTAGTGCTTTTTTTGAAGGAAAAACAATTCCTTGTATATCCTTAAAAGGCCAAAGAGTTTTCCATTCAGGTTATGAATTAAGAGATAAAGATAAGCATGATATTTCAATTCTTGAAAGTTTATCAAAATAACATTGCTGTAATTTCTAAGATAAATTCCACTTTATCGCTTTGAAATTTTAACTGAATAAGTATAGCACCAACCGCTGCTACATGGAAGCAAACACAACCATGCAACAGCGGTTTTTCTTTACCGTTTTTTCCTTTGACTGATAGGAGTTCCTGTTTTCTTTGATTTTTGTAGAATCCGAATGAGCCAGCGAAATTCTTCGTCTGACAGATTTTTATAGTTGATGCCGAGCTGCTTGCAGTAAAGGACAACCAGCTTTTCATCCCGACTGCCCTTGAAATTTTCAACCGCTTCCAAATTTTCTTTCAATTCATCGGCAACGGTGGTCTGGGGCGCACTCTCGCTGTCCTTTTTGTGGGCTTCCCGAATATCCCGGATAATGAGATTGAGGTCATCAAGAACCATGTGGCTGAAATATTCATCATCGCTGATATGGGCGGCTTGCAGCACTTTCAAATGCGGGTCGTCTTCGCCGGGGCGATACCGTTCAATGATTTCATGCCGGACAGTATCGACAAGGGCGTTGAGGTTTTGAATCTGCATGGTGGCAATCCCATCTACATAAATCTCAATGTCCGCAAGAAACTTGATAAAGTCCTTATGAGTGGCAAGCTCACAGAGCAGACGGTTGTTAATCCGACCGCCTTTCAGAAGTGCCACCATCTCATCATTCAAATGCAGCTCTGTTAGTGGCGTGTTGATCTGCTCCCGGTTCTCTGTCCGGCACAGCAGATAATCAACGGAAACCCCATAGAAGTCTGCCAGCGTGATAAGGTTGCCATGATTGATTTCCTTATAATCCTCTTTTTCATAACTGCCAAGAGCTGATTTGGAAATGCCCGTCAGCTCTGATAATTCTTCCAGATTTAAGCCTTTGTCCTTGCGGAGTTCCCAAAGGCGTTCCTGTATGCTTGTCGCTCCTTTCATGGGCGCACGCTCCTTTCCGGCGGTTTCATTACTGCCGCTTAACTGGATTATATCATACTTTCCGCAATCGTGGAAATTTCTGATTTTTACCCTTAATTCCTACTTTGTGGACATACGGCACAGGGCACAAAAATGTTCTATGATACAGGTAGTTCATCGATGGATTATTCCAATCGAATGACCAGCCTGTGTGGGATATGCTTCCCCGGCGATGTAGCGCCATGACTTTTGGCAGGGATATGGAGGAACCCTGACCGAAACGAGCGTACCAAAGGGAGCAATACGCCGCTGTGAGATTCAGGGGAGGAACGACACCGGGGAGAACTGGCGAACTGATACCGAAATGATACCGAAACACGACAATCTGATAGGGGGATAGTCTACCCTATTGCTGATACTTCTGGAGATTTTAGACGGCTCTATGACCGTAATTTTGCCGAAAATCGCCCCGAAACTATACACTAAAACGGGAGGAAACGCAATATGCCGAGAATGAGCAAAAAGAGGAAGCATGAGCTTTCTTTTTACCTCAATGACCGGGGGCGTGTCACTTACAACGAATTATGCCGGAAATGCAAGCATGGGTGCAAGCAGAGCTTCCGGGCGGTTGTGGTTGACTGCCCCCGTTATTTATCCAAAAGAGCAAAGAAAAAGGAGGAACACACCGAATGAATTTTGAATTTATGACGATAGGCACACCGTTGCCGCCCTGTATGCCCTTTCCCAGAGCGTTGACAGGATTTCCAGTCAGCAGCACCGCAAAGGTCATGTACTGCCGGATGTTGGACGCTATGCTATCCAACGGACAGGAGGACGAGAACGGAATCCTGTTTATCTGCTTCCCTGTCACAGCCATTGCCGCAGTCCTGTCCCGCAGCCCCATGACGGTCAAGCGTTCTCTGAATGAACTGGAAACCGCCGGACTGATCATGCGAGTGCGTCAGGGCGTTGGAGAACCAAACAGGATTTATGTGCTGATACCGGGAAAGGAGGACGCTGCCCTTGCCTGATACCTCAAAGCTGGAAAAGCTCAACCGAGAGTTGGAAAAGAGTGAAAAGAAACTGCGGAAAGCCATCAATGATGAAAAGGCATTGCAGCACCAGCTAAAGCAGCTTACCCGAAAAGAACGGACACACCGGCTCTGTACTCGTGGCGGTATGCTGGAAAGTTTTCTGCAAGAGCCGGAACGCCTGACAGATGATGATGTCATGCTGTTGTTGACACTCATTTTTCACAGGCAGGACACGCAGGAACTATTGAAGAAACTGCTGGAACGTGAGAAGCCGGAAACCCCTTAGTTTACTAAGGGCGCAATTATACACCACCCAAAGGTTGGTGCATTGCGTTCTCCGAAGGCTCCTTGCCGGAGGGCTGTGATTTTTCGCAGTCATGGTCTGCTCCAAATCATACAGGGGACGCTACGCTTCCCCTGCGCTGGCTACCGCCAGCTACCCTTTTGTGGACTTGTCATCTGGGGACACCTTGCGTTGCAAGCTGTTCCCAGCCGACAAGTTTCATAAAATATGCTATCTTTTCGATAGGCAATAAAGTATAATAAAGTCAGCAATAAATCGGAATTTTACGGTCAGTAAGGAATGCGTAAAGTTATATGATTGTATTATAAGCGATTTGTTAAATTTTTATAACCACTTGTATTTGCCTGCGATTTATGGTATAATATTTTGAAATTTAGAAAGAGGTGGGAAGATGATTAACTTTTCTTGCAAATAAAATCAAAATATGCGGTAGTGCTATACTTTGGCATTATTGTGTCTATTGCAAGAAAGTTATATGTCTATCTTACTCAATATAGTGCTGTTGCCACTTTTGCTTAGTGGTGTTATTTTATGCTATGACGAGCTGCAAGGATAAACTTTCTTGTGGCTCTTATTTTGTTTTGGAGGTGCTTTATGAATAGTGCAGAACAGATAGTTACACATGATTCACTCCGTATAGTGTCGGTTCCTTTTGGTGAAATCTATACGTAGTAAACATTCACCGAACCGACTTTGTATCGTATGACATGCAAAGGAGGATAATATTTATGTCAATGATTAAAATTGAAAACCTTACGTTTTCATATCCGACAAGTTATGATAATGTTTTTGAAAATGTCAGTTTCCAGGTTGATACCGATTGGAAGCTTGGTTTTGTGGGCAGAAACGGACGAGGTAAAACAACCTTTCTGAATCTTCTGCTTGGGAAATATGAGTATAGTGGAAAAATCCTATCATCCGTACAGTTTGATTATTTTCCTTATCCCGTTTCAGATAAGAATCGTATTACAGAGGATATATTGCAGGAGATTTGCCCACTTGCGGAAGAATGGGAACTTATGCGAGAACTTTCTTATCTTGATGTTGATGTCGATGTGCTTTGGCGACCTTTTGAAACACTTTCCAACGGAGAGCAGACAAAGGTTTTGATTGCCGCTCTTTTTCTTAATGAAGGGCATTTCCTACTGATTGATGAACCTACCAACCATTTGGATGCCAAAGCGAGAAAAAGTGTGGCGGCATATCTGAAAAAGAAAAAGGGATTCATCTTAGTTTCTCACGATCGTCGCTTTCTTGACGATTGTGTTGACTATATTCTATCGATTAACCGAGCGAATATCGAAGTGCAAAGAGGAAACTTTTCATCATGGATGTCAAATTTTGAGCGACAGCAAGAATTTGAACTGGCTCAGAACGAACGTTTGCAAAAGGACATCAGACGATTACAGCAGTCGGCAAAACGCGCTGCAGTATGGTCTGAACGTGTAGAAGCTTCCAAAATTGGGGCAGCAGATAAAGGTTATGTCGGTCATAAAGCCGCCAAAATGATGAAGCGTTCAAAATCTATAGAAGCGAGACAACAACAGACAATCGAACAAAAATCAGCATTGCTGAAAAATATGGAAACCGCAGAAGCCCTCAAGATACAACCGCTTAATTACCATACAGATTTGCTTGCATCATTATCGAATGTAGTAGTTTATTATGATGGCATTTCAGTTTGTGAACCCGTTTCGTTTGAAATAAGACAGGGAGAACGCATTGTGCTTGATGGAAAGAACGGCAGTGGCAAAAGTAGCCTGTTAAAGTTGGTAGTCGGGCAGTCCATAGATTATACGGGTACAGTAACACTTGGCTCTGGGCTTGTAATTTCTTATGTGCCACAGGATACATCGTATTTATGTGGAACCCTTTCCGAGTTTGCAGAAGAAAACAACCTTGATGAAAGTTTGTTCAAGGCAATTCTTAGGAAAATGGACTTTGAGCGTGTACAGTTTGAAAAGGATATTAAAGACTTTTCTGGCGGGCAAAAGAAGAAAGTCCTAATTGCGAAAAGCCTTTGTGAAAAGGCACACTTGTATGTATGGGATGAACCGCTCAACTTTATTGATGTGTACTCACGTATGCAGATTGAACAACTCATAACGGAGTTTGCCCCGACCATGCTCCTGGTAGAACATGACAGTGTTTTTCGAGATACTGTGGCAAGTAAAATTGTGAATATCTAAATTGGTTCTTCCGCAATTTTACGTTTTTCGCTTTAATAAAAATGGAGAATGCTGATTTACACTGGCATTCCAGTATTGAAAAATTACAAAATACGGATAATTGCGTAAGAACCTCTAAATTAAAATAATTGTATGGGTTAATTCCAGCTTTACAGAGACTCAAATTCCAGTTTGTAGAATTAAGAAAATCGTTAAGGAAAGAATCGAAGGTGGTGCAAACGAAAAAGCAGTATTGAGACTTTTCATTAACTGCCCTTTCGTTTGCATCAATTTCGATTTTTTCTGGTTGAACAAAGCGCGTCAACTCTATATGGACTTTTAATTCTGACACTCTATTTATAATAGGATAGCATGTACACATAGAAACACATAGAATTTATAATTCAGTCCTGTATTATGACACCAGAAATAAGCCTCCCTAAGGAAGCTAAAAAAATATACAGTTATGATACGTTAACAGAGCATATGTGGTTTTGGTTTTATAAAATGTTGTTCTGTAGGCAGAGGAATAATCTTACCACCACAGGAAGAGCACTTGCATATATCTTTATTATAAAGAAGACGGATAATGGCAGGTGCATCCATATCTTTCAGCTTGGAAATATATTTTTTGCAACCAAGGATGTTTCTGCATAGGGTAATCTTTTTCTTCTTATTTCTGGATGAAAGAAGACCATAGTGCCTGATACGTACAAAACGTTTTGGAGGAACATGCATTAAAAATCGACGGATAAATTCCTCGCCGGATATGGTGATCTCTTTCCAAAGCCCTTGGTTTTTGTAATCTTTAGCAGAAAATGTAACTGTAGATTCTGTCATGTCTTTGATACGGTAGTTGCTGATAGCAATCCGGTGGGTGTATTTTCCAAGGTATCTGATGACAGATTCGGCACCGTCAAATGGTTTCTTGCAATAAGGAATCCATTCCTTTGCATAGCAGGTATTTAACAATTCCTTGAAAGTATAGTGATTTTTGTAAGGTGCAGCCGATCCATGAAATTCAAGCCTGTCATTTTCCCAGAGCTGCTTAAGTTCAGCCATGTATTTTCCACGAAATGTTTTTGAGATTACCTTAATCGGAAGGAAAAAATCTTTCCCATTGTCTTTCCAATGATTTTTCACATCCAGCCCTCCACCAAGAACAATCGCATGGATATGAGGATGAAAGTTCATGGTACTTCCCCATGTATGGAGGATACAAATATAGCCGATATCAGTCCCAAGATATTTACTGTCAGCAGCAAGTTCACTGAGAGTATCTGAAGCCGCATGATAAAGAGCAGCGTATAAGAATTTCTGGTTGCTGTAGATAATGGGATTGAGTTCTTCCGGAACTGTAAAAACCACATGGAAATAAGGAGCATCTAAGATATCCTCCCGCCGTGCATCTACCCATTTTTCTTTTGGAAACTCCTGACACATAGGACAGCATCTGTCACGGCAGGAGTTATAGTGGACTGATATGCAGCCGCAGTCCTCGCATACGCTTACATTCACACCAAAGGCGCCGGTTTTGCAATTCATGATGTGATAAGCGGCCTTTCGCTGAGCGGGAGAAATACTATGTGTGGATTCAAAAGATGAATAAAAACGATGAAAAACATCCTGAATCGTACAATCCTTACTCATGATTCACCACCTTCCGGGTTGTCGAACGGGCTGCGGATACCAAGAAGTGTCTTGTTGCTCACATGAAGGTAAACATCTGTAGAGCGAGGATCAACATGTCCCAGAAGTGACTGGATATATTTTATATCTGTGCCACTTTCGAATAAGTGGCTGGCAAAACTATGACGGCACGCATGAGAGGAAACATGACGGGTAATGCCGGCGAGTTTAGCACTTTTCTTAAAGAACTGGTTAACACCGGTTATATCAAGATATCCACCGGTCCAGGAACTTGGAAAAAGGATATCTTTAGGGCGACCACATTTGTACCAATACTCAGTGAGAAGGTCTAAATTTTTTGAGACAGAATCGTATACCTGTCAATTCTGCCTTTGGTTTCACGAACATGAATTGTCATGTTGGTACGGGAAATGTCATCATAATGGAGATGAACGACCTCCGATACACGTAATCCAGAAGAATACATAGTTGCAATAATCGCTTTATGTTTCAGATTCGGAGTGGCATCAATGATTGCATTTATTTCATCGCGGGACAGAACAGCAGGAAGATTGCGCTCTCTTTTCATAGCTGGAACAGTGTCATCATCCCAGACAGTCTTCAGCACCTTTTTATATAAGAACTTTATTGCAGACCGATAGTGATTGTGAGTTTCAGGAGACCTTCCTTCCAGACGTTTGGCTGTAAGAAAACTTTCCGCATCTTCAAGCGTAAGATCAGAAACGTTTTTTCCAATCCAACGAAGGAAGTAACTGACATCAGAGCAATACAGTTGAATAGTTCTTTCACGCAGGTTACGTTTTTCCGCTTCATTGCGGATAGATTCAAAAATATCTTTATACATAATAAAACCTCCAGAATAAGTAGTGTTAATAATTACATCTACCTATTCGGAGGTGCATTAGCGTCATAATTCCGATTGCGGAAGAGACTGGAAAATGTTATTCTTATCATAGGCAGTGGAGCTTTCTTAGTTCAGTTGTTTCGTGTGGTAACTTAACAATAACGGATTATGAAAAGTAATTCCACTGCTTTTTAATAAAAATAAAACTGCGCCACAGCCTTGGCAGGCCATCGCGCAGCGATTTTGTTCAATCGTAATTTGTGGAGGTAAAATATAGATGAATCAAGGTAAAATTATTGTAATCACAGGTGCGCCGGGGACAGGAAAAACTACAACGGCATCTGCTGTTGCAAAAGAATCAGATTTGGAAAAGTCTGTGCATATGCACACAGATGACTTTTATCATTATTTGAGTAAAGGGGCAATACCACCGCATTTGCCAGAATCAAATGAGCAAAATTTGATTGTCATTGAAGCGTTTTTAGAAGCTGCGAAGCGATATGCTCGTGGTGGATATGATGTAATTGTTGACGGTATTATCGGACCGTGGTTTTTAAAGCCGTGGCAAAGTCTTGTTCGGGAACATTATGAGGTGCATTATATTATTTTAAGGGCAAGTAAGGAAGAAACCTTGAAGCGAGCTGTTGAACGCTCAAAGTTAGACCGAAAGACAAATATCGAATTGGTAGAAACCATGTGGGAGCAATTTTGCAATCTGGGAATATATGAATCGAATGTTATAGATACGACCACTTATTCCATTCAAGAAACTGTTTCCGCAGTACAAGAAAAAATCGCAAGTAGGGCAGCGTTGTTGTCTTAGATTGTTTTGGTGCAATTCCAGTTTGTTAGCTTTACATCGGGTCAACTTGTCCCGAACTTTTACAACTAAATACCCGCCGCTCACACAGTGGCACACCGAGCAGGAAATCTGAAAAAGGTCTCCTGCTTTTTTTCTGCCCAAAATGAGGTGGTAAAACGCCACCCCATCCACCAATTAGCGAAAGGAGGGACACGAAATGCCTTGTCCACACAACGAAATCACGATTGTTCAGCGCAGCCAGCGGCAGTCTGCGGTTGCCGCCGCTGCTTACCAAAGCGGCGAAAAGCTGTTCTGTGAATACGACCAGCAAGTAAAGCACTACCCGGAAAAGCGTGGTATCGTCCACAATGAAATCCTGCTCCCGGCAAATGCTCCACAGGAATATGCAGACCGCAATACTTTATGGAATGCCGCCGAAGCGGTGGAAAAGCAATGGAACTCCCAGCTTGCAAGGCGGTGGGTGCTTACCATTCCCAGAGAGATACCGCCCGACCAGTACGCTGTCCTTGTACGGGAGTTTTGTGAACAGCAGTTTGTTTCCAAAGGCATGATTGCTGATTTTGCCATCCATGACCCCCATCCGCCGGGACACAATCCCCACGCCCATGTCCTGCTGACCATGCGGGCAATGGATGAACATGGAAAATGGCTTCCCAAGAGCCGCAAGGTTTATGACCTTGACGAGAATGGGGAACGGATAAAGCTGCCGTCCGGCAGGTGGAAAAGCCACAAGGAGGATACGGTGGACTGGAACGACCAGAAGTATTGTGAAATCTGGCGGCATGAATGGGAGGTTATCCAGAACCGCTATCTGGACGCCAATGACCGCCCGGAGCGTGTGGACTTGCGTTCCTATGCCAGACAGGGGCTTGATATAGTCCCCACTGTCCATGAGGGGACTGCTGTCCGGCAGATGGAAAAGCGAGGTATCCAGACGAATATCGGCAACCTGAACCGGGAAATCAGAGCCGCCAACCGCCTGATGAAGTCCATCCGGCAGCTTATCCAAAACCTCAAAGGCTGGATTACCGAGCTGGGAGAAAAACGGAAGGAGCTGCTTGCACAAAAGGCGGCGGAGGAAGCGACACTTCTTCCCAATCTGCTGATGAAGTATATGGAGATACGAAAGGAAGAACGGAAGGACTGGACAAGGGCTGGACAGAACCGGGGAACTTCACAGGACTTAAAGGCAGTCAGCGAAGCCCTGTCCTATCTCCGGCAAAAGGGGCTTTCCACTGTGGAGGACTTAGAAGCGTTTCTGGAATCTTCCGGGAAATCAGCCGCAGATTACCGCAATCAGATGAAGCCAAAGGAAGCCCGGAGCAAAGTGATTGACGGGATTCTTGCCAGCCGGACAGACTGCAAGGAATGTAAGGCTGTCTATGAGAAGTACCAGAAGATATTTTTTAAGAAAATAAAGGGGAAATTCAAACAGGAACACCCGGAGGTTGCCCGGTATGAGAAAGCCGCTGACTACCTTGCCAAGCACCCGGACGATAAGGATAAAACGAAAAATGAGTTGCAACAGGAGCAGGAAACGCTTCTCAGCGAAATCGCAGAGCTGAAAGTACCACTGACCGAGGTACAGGAGGATTTGAAGAAGCTGCGGGACATCCGCTACTGGGTACGGAAAGCCACACCCGGCACAGAGGAAAGCAAAGAGCCGCCCAAGAAGCAGCCCATCAAAGAAGTCTTGCAGGATAAGACTGACGAGAAAAAAGCACAAAGAACCGCCCCGGCACAGGAGAAACACAGACAACAGGATATGGAACTTTAACAGGCACTTGCCATTTTCAATTAGAGAATGTCAGGTGCTTTTCTTATTTTCAAGGAGGGATAGATTTGAATGTATTCGAAGCTGTGAAGCAGTCCGTCACAACAAGACAGGCTGCGGAGTATTATGGAATCCATGTAGGTCGGAACGGGATGGCTTGCTGCCCGTTCCATAACGATAAAACCCCAAGCATGAAGCTGGATCGGCGTTACCATTGCTTCGGCTGCGGTGCGGATGGGGATGTGATTGATTTTGCCGCCGCCCTGTATGGGCTGGGAAAGAAAGAAGCCGCCGTACAGCTGGCACAGGACTTCGGGCTTTCCTATGAGGACTGGAAACCGCCGGGAAAGGTAAAAAAGCCCAAGACCCGGCAGAAATCCCCGGAGGAACAGTTTCAGGAAGCAAAGAATCGCTGCTTCCGTATTCTTGCCGATTATCTCCATCTGCTGATGGCATGGAGAACGGACTACGCCCCGCACTCCCCGGAGGAAGCCTTTCATCCCCGGTTTGTGGAAGCCTTACAGAAGCAAGCCCAAGTGGAATATCTGCTGGATGTGCTGCTGTTCGGGGAAACAGAGGAAAAAGCGGATTTGATTACGGACTACGGAAAGGATGTGATACAGCTTGAACAGCGAATGGCAGAACTTGCAGCCGCAGACGCAGCAAGAACTAAAAAACACTATGAACGCCATGCAGCCGCCCCAGAGCGTTGAGGAAATCAAGGCGGGGCTGGAAACCACCGAGAAAGGCGGTGTCCGTCAGAGCATACGGAACTGCCTGACCGTATTCCAACGTGACCCTCTGCTTTCAGGGGCTATCGCATACAACATCCTGACTGACCGCAAGGACATCATAAAGCCCATCGGTTTTCACAGAGAAAGCACCGCCCTGAACGATACGGACATGAAGTATCTGCTTCTTTATCTGGAAGAAACCTACGGGCTTACCAATGAGAAAAAGATTGATAACGCCATCGGGATTGTGGCGAATGAAAACAAGTACCATCCCATCCGGGACTATCTCAATACCCTTGTGTGGGACGGGACAGAGCGAATCCGCTTCTGCCTGCGGCACTTTCTGGGGGCTGACGCAGACGATTACACCTATGAAGCGTTGAAGCTGTTCCTGCTGGGTGCAATCTCACGAGCCTTTCAGCCGGGGTGCAAGTTTGAAATCATGCTCTGTCTGGTAGGCGGTCAGGGGGCTGGAAAGTCCACCTTCTTCCGGCTGCTGGCAGTCCGGGACGAGTGGTTCTCCGATGATTTGCGGAAGCTGGACGATGACAATGTGTACCGCAAGCTGCAAGGTCACTGGATTATTGAAATGTCGGAAATGATGGCAACCGCCAACGCCAAGAGCATTGAGGAAATCAAGTCATTTTTAAGCCGGCAGAAAGAGGTCTACAAGATACCTTATGAAACCCACCCGGCAGACCGCCCCCGTCAGTGCGTGTTTGGCGGCACTTCCAATGCCCTTGACTTCCTGCCCCTTGACCGTTCCGGCAACCGCCGCTTTATCCCGGTCATGGTGTACCCGGAGCAGGCGGAAGTTCACATTTTGGAGGATGAAGCCGCTTCCAGAGCCTATATCGGGCAGATGTGGGCGGAAGCGATGGAGATTTATAAAAGCGGCAGGTTCAAGCTGGCTTTCAGCCCCGCCATGCAGCGGTATCTCAAAGAACACCAGCGGGATTTTATGCCGGAGGACACCAAAGCCGGGATGATACAGGCGTATCTTGATAAATACACCGGGAGCATGGTCTGCTCCAAGCAGCTCTATAAGGAAGCCTTGAACCATGCTTTTGACGAGCCGAAGCAATGGGAAATCCGGGAAATCAACGAGATTATGAACCAGTGCATTTCCAGCTGGCGGTACTTCCCAAACCCAAGAATGTTTTCCGAATATGGCAGACAAAAGGGCTGGGAGCGTGAAAACCCGGCAACGGACTCCGGCAACCCGTCTGAAAAAACGATGGACGGTTTTGTGGAGGTCACAGAACAGATGGAGCTTCCATTCTGAAAAGGACAGCCCGTTGCACCCCCTGTTGTTATCCCGTTGCCGAGCCGGTTGCCGGGAAAAACCCCTTATTTCCGGGCTTTTCTCCCTTATAACAACCAAAACAACAAAAAAATAAAAGAAAAGTATAAATAGTAACCATCGCCAGATTGAGATTGTTTGCAAGGTCTTTTGAAGTCCGTTGCCGGACTTCGTTGCCGACACCCTCTGTCTGGCTATTTTCATGTATGGAGGATAACTGCCTATGGCAAAAAACAAAACAGAGATTCATGTGACCACTGTATTTGACGGGGAGCTTGACGCCACTGATGTGTTCGTCAGCCTGATTTCCCAGAAATACGGAAAGACAAATGCAAAAGAATATCTTGCTAAAAAGAAAGATATAGGCTATAATGAAGATGAGGTTCAAAAGAGCCAGATACCGTCTGGATTGTGTGGGTAAATGGCTATGATGAACGAAATGGAATACAGAACAATCGGTTCGGCACTTGCCGGGGGTTATCGTGCGGCGGTCTATTGCAGGCTGTCAAAGGACGATGACCTGCAAGGCGAAAGTGCCAGTATCGCAAACCAGCGTGATATGCTGGAAAAATACTGCGAAAAGCAGGGATGGGAGGTTGTGGCAGTCTATCAGGACGATGGCTTCACAGGTCTTAACATGGAGCGTCCTGACCTACAGAGAATGTTGAGAGCCATTGAGCGCAGGCAGATCAACCTTGTCATCACGAAAGACCTCAGCCGACTGGGGCGTAATTATCTGCAAACCGGGCATTTGATTGAGGACTTTTTCCCAAGAAACGGTGTCCGCTATATCGCCATGAATGACGGCATCGACACCCTGCGGGATAACAACGACATTGCCCCGTTCAAGAATATCCTGAACGAGATGTACAGCAAGGATATTTCCAAGAAAGTCCATTCCTCTTATCTTCTGAAAGCGCAGAAAGGACAGTTTACCGGGTGTCTTGCCCCGTTTGGGTATCGGAAAGACCCGGAGGACAAAAACCATCTGCTCATTGACGAGGAAACCGCCCCGATTGTGCGGCTGATTTTCGGATATGCCCTGAACGGTCATGGTCCGAACTATATCCGCAGACGGCTGGAGAAAGAAAAAATCCCCTGCCCTACATGGTGGAACCGGGAACGGGGGCTTCGCAATACCCGCACCAAATGGGAAAAGAAAGACCCAGAAAACGGGCGGTATATGTGGGACTTCTCCGTTATCAAAGACCTTTTGATGAATCCCGTCTACACCGGGGCGATTGCTTCCCAGAAAAAGGACTACCGCTTCAAAATCGGCACGATTGGGGAAAAGAAGCCGGAGGACTGGATTGTGGTGGAGGGACAGCATGAACCGCTGATTGACAGCATGAGCTTTGACATTGTGCAGAACAAGCTGAAATCCCGCCAGCGTCCGGGGCAGACCAATGAAATCAGCCTGTTTGCCGGACTGTTAAAATGCGGCGAGTGTGGGAAGTCGCTGACGGTACGCTACACAAACGCTAAACATCCCCAGCGGATTTACTCCTGCAAGACCTACAATGCCTTTGGAAAGAACCACTGCACCCAGCACCGGATTGATTATGACACCCTTTACAGCCATGTGCTGCGGAAAATCCGGGAATGTGCCAGAGCTGCCCTGATGGACGGGGAAGCGGTTGCCGACCGCCTGACCAATACCTGTGAAGCCGAGCAGCGGGAACAGCGGGAAGCAATGGAACGCTCCCTTACAAGGGACGAGGAACGGATTGAGGTTCTGGACAAAATGGTCATGCGGCTTTATGAGGATATGATTGCAGGGCGTATCAGTGAGCAGAATTTCAACACCATGCTGGAAAAGACACAGACCGAGCAGACGGAGCTTAAAACAAAAGTGTCCGAGGGCAGAAAGCGGCTGTCCGATGAAGTCCAGCTTGCCAATGATGCAAAACAATGGGTGGAAGCCATTCAGGAATACGCCAACATCACAGAGCTGGACGCAGCCACCCTCAACCGCTTAATCAAAGAAATCGTTGTGCATGAGCGCATTGACGAAGATAAAACAAGACACATTTCTATCGAAATTCATTTTAATCTCAAACCCATCCCGGAGGTGGAACAGGTCACTGCCTGACCTGTCCCGCCGGGACGGTTCTCTTAACAACACCATATAGATTTTTTGTACGCCGCCGCCCGCCATCGAGCAGAGTTTTTACACCTAATTGGGGATGAAACAGCTCATGGCTGGCGGCGGTGTCGCTCTGGTGGGCATCACCCTCATTCCTCTGCTGTCTGGTCTGTTCGGCTAAGAGCCGCAGGCGGGTTTTCCCGCCTGTACATACGCAATCGCTCTATCTTTGCTGTGGATAACAGCCCTTTATCATAAGGAGCGCATTGCGGTACGAATCTCCACCCATCAATGAAAGGCGGTGTCTTATGCAGTTTTTGACCCACATTATTTTTCTCCTGAACCTTCTCAAGACCCTCATCAACCACTTCAGCTAAGGACGGTGACTGAATGGAAACCGTTCTCAAAGCCATTGCCGACTGGATCAAAGGCATCCTGACGGCAGGCATTATGTCAAACCTTTCCGGGTTGTTCGATGATGTGAACACGCAGGTGGGAAACATCGCACAGCAGGTGGGCACTAAGCCCTCCAGTTTTGAGCCGAGAGTGTTCGCCATGATCGAAGCCCTCTCTCGGAATGTGGTGCTGCCCATTGCAGGCATCATTCTGACCTTCATCGCCTGTTATGAACTCATCGAGATGATCACCCAGCACAACAACATGGCGCAGTTTGAGCCTGCCCTCATCATGCGCTGGATTTTTAAGACCGCTGTTTCGGTCTGGCTCATCAGCAATACTTTTGATATTGTGATGGCGGTATTCGATGTCACCCAGAAGGTAGTGTCCGATTCCAGCAGCATCATTGCCGGAAACACCCGTGTCAACGACATTGGGCTTTCCATGCTGCAATCCAGCCTGATGCAGATGGATGTCGGACCCCTGTTCGGGCTTTTCCTGCAAAGTTTCTTCATCGGCATCACCATGCGCATCCTGTCCATCGTGATTTTTGTCATCGTCTACGGAAGAATGATTGAAATTTACTGCATGGTGAGCCTTGCTCCCATTCCCATGGCAACATGGGGCAACCATGAACAGTCGCACATGGGACAGAATTACCTGAAATGCCTGTTTGCGCTGGGCTTTCAGGGGTTTCTAATCTTGATTTGTGTTGCCATTTATGCCGTTCTGATACAGTCGGTAGCGATTTCCGGGGATGCCATCAACTCTATCTGGAGCATTGTGGGCTACACCGTTCTGCTCTGTTTCAGCCTGTTCAAGACCAGCTCCGTGACAAAATCTGTCCTCGGAGCGCATTAAAGGAGGTGCTTTATTGGCTGCTTATATTTCCGTTCCCCGTGACCTGACGAAAGTGAAATCGAAGGTCGCATTCAATCTGACGAAACGGCAACTGCTTTGTTTCGGCACAGCGGCTCTCATTGGAGTGCCGCTGTTTTTTGTTCTCCGGGATTCCGGCGGCAACACTGCTGCCACCCTCGGCATGATGGCGGTGATGCTGCCGGCGTTCTTCCTTGGGATGTACGAGAAAAACGGTCAGCCCTTGGAAAAGCTGCTGTCGTACTATGTGCAGTCCCGGTTTGTCCGCCCGAAGATTCGCCCCTACAAGACCAACAACTACTATTCGATTTTGATGAAGGGAGGCGTGACCCATGATCCCGTTTTGGAAAAAGACCGGTAAGCACAGCAAGCCCCAGTCTGCGCAGAAGCGCAGGCAGAACACAAAGCCTGCTGTTCCCCGGACCGCCCAGCAGTCCATCCCCATGCAGCGGATGTTCGAGGATGGCACCTGTCGGGTGAAGCCCAACTATTACACCCGCACCATCCAGTATCAGGACATCAATTACCAGCTCGCCCAGCAGGAGGATAAGACCGCCATTTTTGAGGAATGGTGCAGTTTTCTGAACTTCTTCGACAGCTCCATCAAATTTGAACTGTCCTTTGTGAACATGGCAACCGACAGCACCGAGTTTGAAAAGAGCATCCGCATTCCGTTCCAGAAGGATGGCTTTGACGATGTTCGTGCCGAGTATTCCCAGATGCTGCGCCAGCAGCTTGCCAAGGGCAATAATGGTCTGACCAAGACCAAGTTCATCACCTTTGGCGTGGAGGGCGAGAGCATGGCACAGGTCAAGCCCCGGCTTGACCACATCCAGAATGACCTGCTGAACAACTTCCACCGGCTGGGTGTGCAGGCAAAGCCCTTGAACGGTGCCCAGCGGCTGAAACTCATGCACGATATGTTCAATATGGACGGTGCCAGCAAATTTCATTTTGACTGGAAAGACCTTGTGAAAAGCGGACTTTCGGTGAAGGATGCCATTGCGCCCACCGCCTTTGCCTTCAAAAACTCCCGGACGTTCCAGATGGGCGGTATTTTTTGTGCCGCCAGCTTTCTGAGCATCACGGCATCCGACATCAGCGACCAGCTGCTGAAGGATTTTCTGGACATGGATTCCAGCCAGATCGTCACCATGCACATCCAGTCCGTTGACCAGAACCGTGCCATCAAGACGGTGAAGCGCACCATCACCGAACTGGACCGCAGTAAGATCGAGGAGCAGAAAAAAGCTATCCGTGCCGGGTATGATATTGACATCATTCCGTCGGATTTGGCAACTTACGGACGGGATGCGAAAGCCCTGCTCAAAGAGTTGCAGAGCCAGAACGAGCGGATGTTCCTAGTCACTTTTCTGGTGCTGAACACCGGGCGCACGGAACAGGAGTTGGAAAACAATGTCTTTCAGGCCAGCTCCATCGCCCAGAAGCACAACTGCAATCTGTGCCGGTTGGATTTCCAGCAGGAGCAGGGGCTGATGAGCAGCCTGCCGCTGGCAGATTGCCAGATCGAAATTCAGCGGGGACTGACCACCAGCAGCACGGCCATCTTCATTCCGTTCACCACACAGGAACTTTACCAGTCTGGCAAAGAAAGCCTGTATTACGGCCTGAACGCCCTGTCCAACAACCTCATCATGGTGGATCGTAAAAAGCTGAAAAACCCGAATGGCTTGATTCTCGGCACTCCGGGAAGCGGCAAAAGTTTCTCGGCAAAGCGTGAAATTGCCAACGCCTTTCTGGTGACGGACGATGATATTATTATCAATGATCCCGAAGGCGAATACTCGCCGCTGGTGAACCGGCTGAAAGGTCAGGTCATCAAAATCAGCCCCAACAGCACCCAGTTCATCAATCCCATGGACATCAATGCCAACTACTCCGAGGAAGATAACCCGCTTTCCCTGAAGGCTGACTTTATTCTTTCTTTGTGTGAACTGGTGGTGGGCGGCAAAGAAGGGCTACTGCCGGTGGAGAAAACCGTCATTGACCGCTGTGTGCATCTGATCTACCGCAAATATTTTGCGGACCCCTGCCCGGAGAATATGCCCATCCTTGAGGATTTGTACAACGCCCTACTCCAACAGGACGAGAAAGAAGCCCATCATGTTGCCACCGCACTGGAAATCTATGTGAAAGGCTCCCTGAACCTGTTCAACCACCGCACCAATGTGAACGTCAACAAGCGCATCGTCTGCTATGACATCAAGGAACTGGGCAAGCAGATGAAGAAACTCGGTATGCTCATCGTGCAGGATCAGGTCTGGGGACGTGTCACCGCAAACCGCAGCAGCGGAAAGTCCACCCGGTATTATATGGACGAGATGCACCTGCTTCTGAAAGAGGAGCAGACTGCGGCGTATTCCGTGGAGATCTGGAAGCGTTTTCGCAAGTGGGGCGGCATCCCGACCGGATTAACACAGAACGTGAAAGATCTTCTTTCTTCTCGTGAGGTCGAGAATATTTTTGAAAATTCCGACATGATCATCATGCTGAATCAGGCGGCAGGAGATCGCCAGATTCTCGCAAAACAGCTCAACATCTCGCCCCATCAGCTTTCCTATGTGACCCACTCCGGCGAGGGCGAAGGGCTGCTGTTCTTCGGCAATGTGATTCTGCCCTTTGTTGACCGGTTCCCCACCGATCTGGAACTCTACCGCATTATGACCACCAAGTTGGGTGAAGTCTCGGAGGGTGCGCAGAAATGAGTGAACCGAAGCTGAACATCAAAGAGGAAGAAATATGTCGGTACGCCCTACGTCTGGGGCGGTTCCACCCCGAAACCGGCTTTGATTGCAGCGGCTATGTCTGCTGGGTCTACAACCAGAACGGCTACGATGTGGGCAGAACCACCGCCAACGGATTATGGCAGAAAAGCCAGCACATTTCCGAAGCAGAAGCAAAGCCCGGTGATCTGGTGTTCTTCAAGGGAACCTATGACACCCCCGGTATGAGCCATACCGGGATATATCTCGGCAACGGGATGATGGTGTCTGCCGGCGATCCAATCAAGTACGCAAACATTCACTCGTCCTACTGGGAGCAATATCTCGCAGGTTTTGGACGGCTTTCAAAATGAAACGGAGGATTATTTATGGGTGAAAGACTGGAAAGACTCAAGGTGATGCTCAAAAAAGAGCAGGAACGCCGCATCAAGCTGAACAACCGCATTGCGATTCTGGAACGGCGCATTCAGGAGGAATCGGCGGCAGAGGTTGCCGACATGGTGCGCACTGCAAACGTGACCCCGGAACAGCTTGCGATCCTGCTGCGGCAGGCGGCAACTACGCCCCCGACCCCGGCTGCACTGTCCGCAGTCGGCGCAGAATTCGACAAGGAGGATATGGAAAATGATGATTAAGAAATTCGGCGCACTGCTGCTGTCGGCGGTGCTGTGCATTGGCATTGCGGTTCCCGCTTTTGCCTTTGAGGGCGATACTGCCACGGTGGAACAGCCTGTTCTGCCGGAAGTCGTGGAGGAAGATGTTGTCACCATCACGGATGAAACCTCCGGCGCACTGACCCCGGAGGGCAATCTGACGTTGGTGGACGATTACTACACCAATTATTCGGATGGCAGCGGCCAGCAGTTCATCACGCTGGTGTCGAAGTCTGGTGCGACATTTTATCTGGTAATCGACCGAAATAGCAAAGGCGCACAGACCGTACACTTTATGAACCTGGTGGATGAAGCCGACCTTCTGGCTCTGATGGAGGAAGAAGCTGCCGATGCCTACACTGCGGAAAAAGAAGCGGCGGCACAGGCGGAACTGGACAGGCTGAAAGCCGAGGAAGAAGCCAAGAAGGCTGCGGAAGCAGCGGCGTCATCCGGCACGGAACAGCCCAAGGAAAATAAGGTCACAAAAATCGCATCCGGCTTTCTGGGCGTGGTGGTGCTGATTGCGCTGGCGGCAGGCGGCGGCTTCTATTTCTATCGCCAGCAGATGCAGAAGAAAAAAGCCGAAAAAGAAGCCCTTGACCCCGATGCAAACTACACCGAGGACAAGGGCGATTTTGAGATCCCCACCGATGTGCCGGACGAGGACGAAGCCCCGGACGAGCAGGACACTGAACCCATCTGATTTTAAGGCGGCGTTTGCCGCCGTACATAATTACGATTCAAATCGTCCAGATTGGAACGATATAGTTGTCCCGGTCGATCACGCCGACTTTGGGCTTCATGCAGACAATGGCACCTTTTCCGCGCGGAACGGATGCCTTGTCCAGCAGCGAGAACACCTTTGTCAACTCTGTTCCGGGATTGGAGGTCTTTTTGATCTCGATGGGATTCAGGACGCCATCCTGCTCCAGCACGATGTCGATTTCCTTGGCATCCTTATCCCGGTAATAGTACATGAACGGCTCCCTGCCGGTGTTCAGATAGGTTTTGGCGATTTCGGAAACGACATAGTTTTCAAGAATTGCCCCATTCATGGCACCGCATTCCAGAACCTCGGCACTGCTCCACCGGGTCAGGTAGCAGACCAGCCCGGTATCGTAGAAATAGAGTTTCGGAGTTTTTACCAGACGCTTCAGCAGGTTGTTGGAGTAAGGGTGCAGATAGAAAATGATTCCAAGCGTTTCCAGAATGTGCAGCCAGTCTTTAGCCTGTTTCTGGTTGATGTCCGCATCCTGCGCAATGTCCGAAACGTTCAGCATCTGAGAACAGCGGGCTGCAACCGCCGTCATAAAACGCAGGAACTTCAACGCATCAATGGCATCTGAAAGCTCTTTGACATCACGTTCGATATAGGTAGACAGGTAGCTGCTGTAAAAAATCTGACTGTTCGTATTCTTTCCGCTTGCAATGGCCGGCATGGAGCCTTGATAGATCCGCTCAAAAATGCCCTTGGTGTCCACCGACTTGCTTTGTCTCTCCCGCTTCAGCAGGTCATCCAGATCAACCCGGAACGGCTCTGTTTCCGCTCCGTTCAGCTCCGACTGCGAAAGCGAGGTCATGGACAGCACGGCAACACGCCCTGCAAGAGATTCCTGTACTCCGCGCATCAACTTGAACACCTGCGAGCCGGTCAGCCAAAAGGCCCCCGGCTCCTGATGGGTGTCGGCATATACCTTAATATAGGTAAATAGCTCCGGGGCGTACTGTACCTCGTCGATCAGAACCGGTGGCTTATGCAGCTGCAAAAACAGCTCCGGGTCATTTTTTGCCAGTGCCCGATCGTTCAAATCATCCAGTGATACATAGCCACGGGAACTGCCCTCCATAAGCTTTTTCAGCATAGTCGTCTTGCCAACTTGTCGGGGACCCGTCACAAGAACGACCGGGTATTCCTGTGTGACTTGCTCCACAACTTTTTCCAGACTTCTTTGAATATACGCCATCTCATTCACCGCCTTTATGCTTCGGCTGATTTTTCTTGCAATTCCATTTTAGCCGAAACGGTTGTAACTTGCAAGCACATTTTGCAATCCATAGAAACTTATAGAGGAGTTGATGCTTATTGCCTTATCGCTTAGTTGTCAGCGAAAAGCCCTCCGTTGCGATGGCTTACGCAAAAGTCCTTGGTGTAACCAATCGCAAAGACGGCTATCTGGAGGGCGGCGGCTATCTGGTCAGCTGGTGTATTGGTCATCTGGTGGAGCTGGCACCGCCCAACATCTACGATGAAAAGTACGTCAAGTGGAGCATTGCCGATTTGCCCATCCTGCCGCAACAGTGGCAGTATCTTGTGTCTGCATCCACCAAGAAGCAGTTTGGTGTTCTGAAAGACCTGATGAACCGCCCGGATGTTGACAGCATCGTCTGCGCGACAGATGCAGGATAGTGCGGTTGGGTGACTCAAGAGAAAGAAAAAAGAGACCTCATCTCGTCAAAAAACTAAATCATAAAAGCATCAAAGAGGGCATTCAAATGAAACAAAATCGAATTTTTGACCAGAATAGTTCTCAAAAAGCACGTTCTTGGCACTATAATATGGACACCAACCGAGCGGAAGCCCAGTTCGCTGATGGCTCTGCCATTGCCATTGACTGCCTTGCCATCGAGGACGAATACGGCAATACCCCGGCACAGCGAGCTGAACTTGATTGGCTACTATACAACAAGCCCTTGGAGTGCGTCCAGCTTGTGCTGAGTGGTGAGATTGAGCATTATCTCTCACTTGGCTGTGACCATGGCAAACTGAAAGACTAACCTCTAAATAGGCCAAACAACCCGCTACTTGCAGTCGCTGCAAATGGCGGGTTGTTTGCTTATTTTAAGTTTTTCCTTTGCTCATAGTAGTGCAAAATCAATGTAGTGCAAAATCAATGGCCCAACGGTCAAAGAAATCACAAATATCAGGCAAATCTACTGGTTTCTTATAAATGTCATTCTAAAATTCAATGGATTTTGCTATTTCTAGCACTTGTTTTTTCGACACGAAAGTCGATTTAACCCTATATTTTATGTATCTCTCGATGATTTCAAGTTTGCCATTTTGGGGGCTTGATTATTGAGAAAATTCTAAATTCCAAAAAGGTCTATCATTTTCATCAATCGCATCGTTATTGAGAATAAGCACTGCACCACCACTTAACAGAGGAGGCAGCTGTAAATAGCTTATATTATTTATTGAGAAAATGAAACGCTATTGCAACAGTTGAATACTGTATATTTTATCAAATTGATACGGATCTGATAGCAACACCTTACCGTTTGATATCACAAGAATGCTTTCGCCTTCTTTAAGATACGACAACTGAAGATTTCCTTTCAAGTAGTTTGATACGCCATAAATTATATAATTGTCATCCGTATCATATAATTGATTTTTTGCAGTCGCATAAATACAATTGTTCTTCAGGTCAACTTCTTCAATTATAAGTTCCGATTTTTTTCTTCCGAATGTATTCGATTGAAATAGAATGCAGAGAACCACTGCCACAAATGCTATGCCAACCATAATCTTCCGTTTGCATTTCATTTTATCAACCTCTGTATGAAAGGAACAGCGTATAAAGCGATTGTGTTATTCTCAATGCCCCTGTATAAGAAGTTGGATATGAAGAACCATCAATTGTGCTTCCATCTTTATGGATTCCGATAGCTACATACCCAGCTCCAGAAATATATTCTACAAGAGGACCACCACTAAAGCCACCTGTCAAATCCCAATCGCCCTTGAGATATTTTGAAGTCTGACTTCTAATATACCCAGAAGATTTACACATCCGATATCTCGCATCGGCACCATTTATTTGGCTCGGATAGCCATAAGCATACACCAACTGTGATGATGAATAATTGCTAGACTGCCAATGTAACCCAAGCCATCCCGTTTTCGTTCCTAAATTATTCTTGAGCGTAATAATCGCCCAATCCTCCGAACTTGTTCCAGCAAGATAAGAATCACTAACAATCATCGAACTTGCCGATACATTTTCGCTTCCAAAAGGTTTACTATTATCAGATCGAGCAGGTGCGACATTTACCGACTTAACGTAGGCTTTTTCCTTTATACTGTATAGATTATGTGCTGCTGTTGCAAGTGCATTAGGCCCAATCATAAATCCAGAACCATAATTTGTCCCTCCATTATTGGTCGTTATCTGTAGGCATACCGTACTACAATATGGTGTTGCCGTTGGATTATCAACAACAGTGATATCATTGCTTCCGATAATCGCATACAGATCGGATAGATCAATATCCGAAATCTTTCCATTTGGAAAATAGCCTGCAGTTGTCTCTCCATCCGTGAAGGAATTGGTTTCAACTATAATTTCCTCTATAGATTCTTCTTTTGTATCAAAATCGTATCTATGGTATCTCTCGATATGAGATTTGCTTCCATCACTTTGATTATCTGCAAAAGCAGTCAGCCCAGAGTTAAGCTCCATTGAAGAAAGAGCCACAATCCCACTTGCTTTCAAAAAAATTCTACGAGATATTTTTTCACTAGCTATTTTAATTTTCCTTCTTTACTTTTAGAGTATACACAAGATTTCTTATACATCAGTTGCTCTGCATTGGAAACACCTCCGTAAAATTTTTCATACGTTAGAGCCATCCTTATTTTAGATTTCAACTTTTACTTTCGCAAAAAAATAAATACCACTGATTTTTTATCCAATAGCCGTGCTAAGATTTATCTCTATGGGATTCAACACATGCGTCTGCTGGCACAACCAAGCCCAATTATTCACTGTAGTAGTAAACAAGTCGTCATAGTTGTTGTCATATGCAAAATCAAATGTGTCATGAACGGTAATCAAGTAATACATTATAGAATTACCAATCATGAAGCCTGTTCCAGAGGTGCTTACCCTATGCAATGCATAGAATAAATCTGCATTATCAGACTTTTGAATTGTAAAAGACCAACTTCCTCCACTAAAATCTTTCAAGCCACTATTAAGTACTTTGTTTTTATAATTATTAAAAACTGTTGTCGTGTTTAACTTGTCAAGCAATGGCGTCGAAGAATCCGTCACACTCTCAGAATAGTCAATATTATATACAGAGAATTCAACCATAAGAGCCGCACATTCATATCCCTTATCCCGTGCAATTTGCGCAGCTGCCAACCATGCAAGCTGTGTATTATTTAACAAATTTCCAGATGCACGTGTTTGATCTTCATCTTTCATCTTATCGATAAACTTATTTAATTCATCTATCGACATTCCCGAAAAATCAACATGATACTTATCATTCATGCTTTGAATAACAGGATTGCTAGCTTTACGGCTGCTTATGTTAGCAGCATAAGACACAGTATTTATCGAAAACAAAAAACACACTGAAAGAATTAATGATACGAACCTCTTCATAACGAACCTCCTTAAATTCTGTACTCTACTATATAAATTGTGTGCTTCTCATCATCCCAGACAACGAGACTAAAATTCACATCTTCAGAATGTAAAAGCAATGTATTCATTTCGGCTTCCGAGCGTAGTTCCTTATGCTGACTATTATCATAAAGAAAAAAATTTCCACTTGCAATTTCAGGAATCACAAAATCTAATCCAAAATATGACGACACATTTTTTAATATAGAAGATATGGTTGGAGAATCATTAATTTTCTCCCATGAATCGAGTTGATGAATAATTTTGGCTGCATCCACATCGTAGTATACCGCTAACATTATCCCATCATTTTGCAATCCGCCATAAGCCTCATATATCAACGATTCAGAGTATGTTGCTTTTCCAATTTTGAATTGTTTCAAATAATCTCGTTTTTCATATTTGCTTTTTCTTCCAAGCATAAAGCCCAAAAGCAAGCACAGTGCGACTATAGCTAGGTATCGGATAACTCGCGTTGGTCTCGCCTTTATAATTACCTCACACCTTTCTAACTTGCTGAAATATATAACAAACTCCACTTATCTACTGGTACTTCCGGTAATGGTTTCGCTCCGTCCATCGGAATAGCTAAAGGTCGCAGAATACTCAAGCCTATAAGATTTTCCGGGCTTAGTGTTAAAGCTACTGCTCACCATGCAGGTTGAGGTCGTGCTGCTGTTTGAGCAGCTACTTACTTTTTGCCATGTTCCAATTGTCCCCTTTTCATAGAGAACGCCTGAAACGCTGATTTTCTTTACTCCAGTTCGAGTCTGGGCATCAACCTGATAGTATGTTTGGTAAATAGATCCGTTGACCGTACTATCGCCTACATACCGTTCAGACTTTTCAGCGGCCATTGCGGTGCAGGCAAAGCTCAAGAGAATCACCGCTGAAACAACAATGGACAACAAACGCTTTTTCGACATAGACATACACCTCCGTTTTTTTGCTCCCATCAAGAGCCTTTGTATAATCAACGCAATTCGCATTCGCTTCGTTTCAATTTTCAGGAGAAAATTTTTCAAATTTTCCATCTTTGTAAGTTCAGACAAAAAGAAAGCCAGACATTTGTGAACTCTCACAAGTGTCCAGCTTTCTTAACGGATACCTTCCGCAATTTTCATAATCTCATCGTATGGAATGTTTCCCATAACGGTATGTGTAATCCCCCGATGTTCCCAACTTAGAGTATAAACATTCTTTCCATGTTCATCCGTACTGGTTCCAAGTACACCATCTGCTTCTCCGACCTTTACGGTTTCGTACACTGTATGCTCATTATCAAACAGGGACTGCTGCCCTGGCTGGATAATTGAGCAACGGACTGTGTAGCTTTCCTCTGTTTCTTTTGACGAGTAAACATGTAAAAAGTTTTCTGCTCGCTCAAATTTCTGCACATCGTCCATTTCAAAGCCGTTCGGCACATAATGGTCGCTGTATCCATCCGGGAGCCACTCCAGCGGTTCGCCATCCACCTGATAAGTCAGCTGCATCTCAATGGGCAGAAATTTTTGAATCATCGTATAGACTGCCCTGCGGAAATCAGCGCTGACCGCAAGAGCACCAACCGTCAGCATTACGAGTGTCAATGCCGCAATTAGTACTCGTTTCAACACTGGGTGGTGCTTTTTCTTCTTTAAGGCCTCTGTCATTCGTTCGTCCCATTGGGACGTATCTGGGTAGATTTCCTCAAACTGCTTTGGCGTTGGAAGCGAATCCAGTTCTCTTTGCGCATCTGCACGAAGTGCCATCATCAAAGCCGCATCAAATGAAATGTCTGTCCGCTCACTCATGGCTGTTCATCTCCTTCCATAATAGTTTTCGTCCTCGAAAGAGCCGTGTTCGTACCACTTCATCCGTTAATCCCAGCGATTTTGCAATCTCACGGTTTGTATATCCCATTGCCAAAAGGCGTAGCGGATCACGGTACATCGGTTTCATTTGGCCAATCAGTTCTGTTAGACGTTCAATGTTATCGGTGCTAAC
Source organism: Faecalibacterium taiwanense (assembly GCF_036632915.2). Classification (NCBI taxonomy): domain Bacteria; kingdom Bacillati; phylum Bacillota; class Clostridia; order Eubacteriales; family Oscillospiraceae; genus Faecalibacterium; species Faecalibacterium taiwanense. Next base: position 2,494,333 of record NZ_CP155552.1, read on the forward strand.
TGCTGCATCATCCGGCACCGGAGCGGCATCTGGTTCGTTTGGGACATCTTCCAGCAATTCTTCTCGTTGTTTGCGAAGCATATCATATGCACGGCTTCTACTACAACTAACGAGATAAGCAGCGAGTTCGTGACAGTTTTCTCGATGAATTTTAGAAAAATTTTTTGCAACGTACAAAAATACCTCTTGTAGCACATCCTCTGCCAGATACGAATCATCCATGATTTTGTAAGCGGTATGGTAAACCAGCCGTTTGTATGTATTGTACACCTCGGTAAAATCTTCTTCAAAGTTTCGATCATCAAGCACACTTAGATATAACGCAAGCAACGCAGTCACCTCTATTCACATTGATTGTGTGTAGTGTACCACGAACCAATAAAAATGTCGAATACAACCAACTTTTGAAAAGGAGCGTGATGCCATTGACCCAACCGAAAACCGATCTCGCCTATCTCCGCAGCGAGAAAGCCAAAGCAGAACAGCAGCTGCGCTACTACCAGCACCGGGAGAAAATTCTGGAACACCAGATACCGGAGCTGACCCGCAAGGCCCGTGTGCATCGGCTGTGTACCCGTGCCGGAATGCTGGAAAGTTTTCTGATTGCGCCGGAAGAACTCACCAACGATCAGGTGATGGAGCTGCTGAAAATCTCGTTCCGCCAGCCTGAAGTCGTGCTGGCACTTGCAAAGATGGTGCATGATGTTCACGAACGCAGCAACGTCCAAAAACCTTTAGAATAAAGGGCGCAATTATACACCGTTCCGGTGAAATTGCGGTCTTGCAGACGGCTCGATGAAATCGAAGCTGGCGTTTGTGCGCCAGCCCGATTCCATCCCAAGGAAAACTGCATTTTCCTTGCGCTGCTTTGCAGCTATCCTTTTGCGGCTCCCGCCTGAGATCGAAGCGCATGGCACTCCGTTCTAAGGCGGCGAGCAAAACCGAATACAATTCCAGACCGTTCACCAAGAGCAATCTTGCTGGGCGGTCTTTTTGTTTGGGGGTGATGCCTATTCCGTGTCCGCATTTCAAAATTACCATCGTCAAGCGCAGCCAAGGGCAGTCCGCTGTTGCCGGGGCCGCTTACCAAAGCGGCGAACGGCTGTTCAGCGAGTACGACCAGAGAACGAAATTCTACAACAAGAAGAAAGAACTTGTCCACGCTGAGATCATGCTGCCATCCTATGCGCCGCCCGGATATGCAGACCGGGCGACCCTCTGGAACGCCGTAGAAGCTGTGGAGAACCAGTGGAACTCCCAGCTTGCCCGGCGCATCGTGCTGGCGTTCCCGGTGGAGGTGCCGAAAGAACGGTATCTGTCCATGATAAAGGAGTTCTGTCAGGAGCAGTTTGTTTCCAAAGGGATGATCGCTGACTTCGCCATCCACGACAAGGAGATGGAAACCCACACGCCCACATTCTGCTGACCATCCGGGCAATGGATGAACACGGCAAGTGGCTTCCAAAAGCCAGAAAGGTTTACGACCTTGACGAGAACGGCGAGCGCATCCAACTTCCCTCCGGCAACTGGAAATGTCACAAGGAGAACACGGTGGACTGGAACGACCAGAAGTACGCCGAAATCTGGCGGCATAGCTGGGAAACCATCACCAACCGCTATCTGGAAGCAGCTGGCAGGCCAGAACGTGTTGCCCTGCGCTCCTTTGAGCGGCAGGGCATCCAGCAGATACCGACCGTGCATCTCGGCCCCGCTGCACACCAGATGGAAAAGCGTGGAGTAGAAACCTTTCTCGGCAATCTGAATCGTGATATTCGAGCCGCCAACAGCCTGATGCAGTCCATCCGCAGTGCCATCCGTGGGCTGCAACGCTGGATCGCAGACCTGAACGAAAAGAAGCAGCTTCTTCTGGACGCTCTGGAAAAGGCAAAGGAACCCACATTGTCCGACCTTCTGGTGGACTATTTCAATCTCCGCAACGAACAGCGCAGCGATTGGTCTGGCAAGGCAAAACTGAAATGCACAGTCCGGGACTTTGAGGAAGTCAAACAGACGGTGGACTATCTGAAAGCCCATTCCCTGAACACCATCGAGGATTTGAACCAAGCCATTGACAGCTTAAACCAGACCGCCGCCCCTCTCCGCAGGCAGTTGAAGCAGAACGAGAACCGGATGCGTTCGATTGCCCAGATCAAAGACGCTGCCGCCGTCCATGCCAAGCTGAAGCCCATCCACGATACCTTTATAAAGAAGAACTTCAAGCTGACAAAGAATGCCTATGCCAGCCAGCACAAGGAAGAACTGGACGCTTTCAATAAAGCTGTCCGCACTCTGATGAAACTGAACGGCAGCACAGCGGTAGATTTTTCGGCATTGGATGCCGAATTTTCTGCGCTGCAATCCAGCAGCGCAGAACTGCGTACCCAACTGGAAACCTTGCAGCCGGACATCTCCGCCCTGAAAAACATCCGCAAATATATCGACATGGTGCTGAATAAGCAGCAGCTTTCCGCACCGGGCGGTAAGATGCCGGAGAAGGAATCGGTGCTGAAACAGCTGGAGCAGCTTCAGCAGCTTCAGCAGAAAAAGTCCAACTACAAAACGATTTCTACCACCCCAAACCGCGAAGAATCGCTCTAAACGATCTTTCTGTCACCGATATGCCGTTGCAATCAGTGGCAGAAGTACATAATTCATTTGTTTTTTGCTGGCTTTTGGCTATTCTCGCTGGCTAGTGAGTAGAGGCGTACTTTTAAGGCAGAAATTTTCTCCAACACCCCCCATTTTAGGCCACTTTTTCTGTTAATAGTAGAAGCGCCTCTTTGAAAGCCGGTCATTTGTGACCTTTTTGTTAATTCTCAAAAAGATGGTTGTCTTTGGGCTGTTTTCGTTGCCTACCTATTGAGAGGATTTTTTCAAAAGCGGAGATTTGGTCTCAAGAATTACAATTCAATTACAAGTTTCTCACCAATGCTACGAAACAGGCGTTCTCGATGCCTACCAAGTGTAGGGCATCTTTTTCAAGACCATTCTCGGACTATTATGACGTTTTGTTTACAAAATTGCTTGCAATGCTACGAAATGGCCTTTTTCATCGGCTACCAAGTAGAAGGATGTTTTTCGTCCGTCAAAGTCCAGAAATCTTCCATATGTTCCTTGACAAGTGAATAGTTCAATCGTCCGGTACTTCACAAAAGGTACTTCTGTAACTCGCAGCCCGGTCATAACGAAGACGGGGTGGCTGAAATGCCAATGGTGCGGTGCAAGCCCGCCGCCGGACGATTCCCCACTCCTAGGGAAGTCGAGGACCAATATGGGAGACCTTAACTTATTAACGCAGTTGAGCACTTGTTTCGTGCTTTTCTGCGACTGGAGAATTGGAACCCTCCAATTCTCGTTACATACTCTTTGTTCCTGATTTCTGCTTCAGCTGGAGGTGATCAACATTTCAGAATATCTTACCACGCAAACTCCGCTGCCGCCGTTTCTCCCATACCCATGCTTCCTTTTGGAACTTGACCTGAGTCAGACTGCAAAAATGACTTATGTGTTGCTACTCGACCGTGCCACACTCTCGCAGAAAAATCTCTGGATAGATGAACGTGGATTCGTGTTTGTCATTTTTACGATTTGCTCTTTGGCTGAGCAGCTAGGGCGCAGCACTGTCAGTGTTTCCAGTGCGCTTAAGGAATTGGACGCTGCGGGATTGATTGAGCGCAGACGAACGCGGTTTTCTTCGCCCAATCACATCTTTGTGAAAATTCCAAATGTTGAATAGTTCTGCGTTTTTCACGATTCAAGAACCGCCAAAATCACGATTCTGTGATGCAGATTCTTAATGGCATCTGCAAAAGATATTTTTCCTATGCAGTATAGCAGCCTTTAAGACTGTATCGAAGAAAACTTTCACCTAACCAACGTAATAAAACAAAAAGAGAAAAACGAATAGAATCCATCCATTCCTTTCCGTATTTGCACCACATGAATGAGGAGGTCTGCCCTTGAACAAAGAAAAATCTGAGAAGAAGCCCACCACACGCAAACGTGCGCCGAGAAGTCCGAAGTCCGTGCGCCTGATCGTGGAACGCCATTATATCGGCAATGTGCCGATGAATACGCTTTTTCAGCGGCTTGTGGAAGAAGAAATTCGTAAAACTGCCGAATCGTATCTCGCCGCTGGCTAATTGGACGTTTTACTGCGGAAAAGGGCTTGCATCGTCACGCAACATCCGCTACAATGTGATTGATGAGGTCTCTTTTCCATTATGGAGGTACACATGGAAAAGGACAAAAAAGTAACTGCTTTATACTGCCGACTGTCAAAAGATGACGGTTCAAACAGCGAAAGCCTGAGCATCCGCACTCAAAAGTCAATGCTTATGGAGTATGCCACACGCAACGGTTTCGGGAATTGCCAGTACTATGTTGATGATGGTTACAGCGGTACGAACTCTGACCGCCCTGCCTTTCAGGAACTTCTGGATGATATCCGGGAAGGAAAGGTGGCAACAGTCATTACCAAAGACCAGTCCCGACTTGGACGCAACCACATCGAAACCGGAACGTATATGGAAATCTTCTTTCCTGAACACGGTGTCCGCTATATTGCAATCAACGATGGTTATGATTCCAACGAGCAATCTCAGATGGATATTGCCCCGTTCCGAAACATCATCAATGAAATGTACGCCAAAGACACTTCCCGAAAAATCAAGAGTGCCCTTCGGACACGCAAGAAAAGCGGAAAGTATATCTCCAGCGGCGCACCGTTTGGCTACCAGAAAGACCCTGCCGACCACAATCACCTTGTGATCGACCCGAACACCGCCCCCGTTGTTGAGTATATCTATTCAATGGCAGAGGAAGGGCTGGGGCTTCACCGCATCGCCAAGCGGCTCCACGATGAAAAAGTCTTGAAGCCGTGTTACTACAAGAAAGAGATGTTTGGCCGCTTTATTGATGATGAAAAGATGTATGATTGGGACAGTGCCTATATCAGTCAGGTTCTGCACAGCCCAGTCTACGCCGGACACATCATCTACGAAGCCAAGCCCACCGTGTCCATGAAATCCAAAAAGCGGCGTTATATTCCGTTTGAAGAACGCGCTATCGTTCCGAATACACATGAAGCAATCATCCCACAAGACCGTTGGGAGAACGTGCAGCGAATCCTTTACAGCCGTTCCAGTAGTTTTATGTGCGATAAGACCGACTACGACAATATCTTCAAAGGCATCGTCCGCTGTGCAGACTGCGGCAGAACGATGTTAGTCAAGGTCGAGCACAGGCGCAAACGTAACAGTGTTCTGGATCAGACCTTTTATTGTTGCAGCACTTATCGGAAATATGGTGCGAAAGCCTGTGACTCGCATAATTTGGAAGCCCGTGTTCTGCATGAAGCTGTCTTTGCGGACATTCAGGCACACGCAAAGGCCGCTGTGAGCAATCGGGAAGCCCTTGTGAAGAAGATTGCAAATCAGATGCACCTCCGGGTGTCCTCTGACCGGGCGCAGCACAAACGGGATTTGAAGCAGTGTAAAGCACGAATCGCAGAAATCGAAGACCTGTATGCAAAACTTTATGAGGACGTATCAAAGGGACTTCTCCCGGAGAAACGTTTTCAAATGCTTGCAGATCGCTACGACAAAGAACAGGCTGAACTGACCGAAAAGATTGAGCAGTACGAGCGGGAAGGCCGTGCTGAACACGATCAGCTGGACAAGATTCAGGATTTTATTGATGAAGTCAGCAAGTACGCTGGCATCACCGAACTGAACTATAAGATTCTGCATCAGCTGATTGACAAGATTCTGGTATCCAAAGCGGAAAAGGTCGATGGCGAATACGTCCAGAAAATCCAGATTTTCTACCGCTTTATCGGCCCATTGGATGCCATCGAGTAACAAAGTCAGAAAAGTCACCTCCGAGAACTATCCTACAGACGCAGGGCGCGAGGGAGAACTGATCTTCCGCTTGGTGTACCAGCAAGCAGGCTGCAAAAAGCCCTCTTCTCGCCTATGGCTGTCCAGCATGGAGGAAAACGCTATCCGGGAGGGCTTCGCCCACCTCAAACCGTCAACTGAATACGATGCGCTGTACAATGCAGCACTCTGCCGGGAACGTGCCGACTGGATGGTCGGTATCAATGCGTCCCGGCTTTTTCGTGTCTGTACGGTCAACCGCTGGCGGTGGGGCGTGTTATGACCCCGGTGCTTGCTATGACGGTAGTGCGGGAAGCCGCCATCGCCGCCTTTGTGCCGAAAAAGTTCTACACCGTAGAACTTGAACTGACCAGCGGATGCACGGCATCCAGCCGCCGCATTCCCGAAAAATCCGTTGCCGAAAACCTGCTGGAAGCCTGCCGAAAGGAGATGGTAGCAACGATCCAGCGCATCACCCGCAAGGAAAAGTCCGAGAGTCCGCCGCCGCTGTACGACCTAACCACCCTTCAGCGGGATGCTAACCGCCTGCTGGGGTACAGCGCACAGCAGACGCTGGACTATGTGCAGAGCCTGTATGAGAAGAAACTTACCACTTATCCCAGAACTGATAGCTGCTATATCACCGACGATGACGAGGAAATGCTGGAGGAACTGACCGAGGAGTTGGAAGGTTTTCTCGACATTGCCCCGGAAGATGTGGACGAGGCTGTGCCCCGGACACGGCGCACCGTCAACAGGGAAAAAGTCACCGACCACCACGCCATTCTGCCCACTCGCAGTATGCTGCAAGCCGATCTGGACTCACTGCCCAAGGGGAGCAGAACGTCCTGAAGCTCATCATCGCCCGGACGCTGATGGCAGTCAGCAAGCCCTTCCGTTATCTGGAAACCCTGCTGACCACCGAATGTGCCGGGGAGGAATTTACCGCCAAAGGCAAGGAGATTCTGGAGGAAGGCTGGAAAGCAGTGGAGCGCAAGGTGTTGGCAGACATCCTGAACCGGAAACAGGAACTCACCGCCCTGCCCAATGCGGCAGAAAACGAGTGCGGCATCCTCAATGCAGAGCTGAAGGAGGGTCAAACGTCCCCACCGAAGCATTTTACCGAGGACACCCTGCTGCACTCGATGGAGACCGCCAGTGCGGACAGTATGCCGGAGGGTGTGGAGCGTCAGGGCATCGGAACCCCAGCGACCCGTGCCGCTACTATCGAAAAGCTGGTGGCGAAAGGTTTTCTGGAACGCAAAGGTGACAGGAAAACGAAAGTGCTGCTGCCAACCGACAATGGTAAAGCCCTTATCACCGTAATGCCCGAAGAAATCCAGTCACCGGAAATGACCGCCGACTGGGAAACGAAACTGTTGCGCATCGAGCGCGGCGAGATGGAGCTGGAAGAATTTATGACCGAAATCAAAGATATGATCTCCTCGCTGGTCAATACCACCGAGGCTATGAAGGGAGCAAATGTGCTTATGAAGAACAAAATCGTTGGTGTCTGCCCGAACTGCGGCAAGTCTGTTGTGGAGCGCGAAAAGGGCTATTTCTGTGAGAACCGGGAGTGCCGTTTCGTGCTGTGGAAGGACAATGCGTTCTTCAAGCGTCTGGGAAAGCGTCTGGATTCCCATGTTGCGGACAAGCTGCTGCGGGATGGTCGCATCCGCCTGAAGGACTGCCGCAGTGCCAAGGGCAAGACCTACAATGCTACCGTCCTGCTGTCCACCGAAGCGGATGGCCGCAGCAAGTTTTCTCTGGAATTTGAGGGTGGCCGCTGATGGATCAGAAAACGGAAGCCCTCTATCTCATCAACGGAGACAAATTTCTGCATCTGCGTGAAAATGGCGCAGGGGTCGGCTTTGCCACCTACAACTGCGCCACCGGTGAACCGCAGGAGTTTGGGCAGATCTCCAAGCAGAATCTGCCTCCGGATGGTCGCAATGCCATTCCCGCCGCCCGGAACTGGTATCTGTTTGAGCTTTCCAGCGATATCCGCAAGGCAATTCAGGAGGTCAGCTTGCAGCACCTCGATACCATCCCGCAGTCTGGTGTCCGCAGGCGGCGTATCTGGGATGACCCCACGATTCCCAGAGATGATGTCCGGCTCATCAACAGCCACTACGATGATCTCTACCGGGTGCCGAATCATGGCGTGATTCAGGTTGACCGTTCCGATGGCAGCAGTTACACGGCACGGGTCGAGCATATGGATGACTATCATTTTGATCTGGGCGAGTATGGGAACGTCTATCACATCTGTCAGTTCGGCGAGATGATGGAGCGCAGCGGTTCGACCGCCTATCCCGAAATCCAGACACAGGACGAGCAGGGCGCATGGGAACTGGGTGGCAAGGGCTACCTTGCCATCCAGAGTTGCGAGGATGGCTGGGATTATACCCTGTATCACAGTGACTTTTCCGTGATGGACGGAGGACAGACCGATGCTCCCGAACTGACGATTCAGGAAGTGCGCGAGGAAATCCTTGAAGCGCACCACATGGAAAAGGGGCGGCGTGTGCTGAAAGACTATGACCTCATCATGGACAAGGTTGCCGAAGCCGAAGAACTGGGGCTGTCTGACCGTCCTTCCACACTGGAAAAGCTGGCAGAACTGGCTGGTGCAAAAGAAAAATGCGATGCCCCGGAATGCAACCCTTTTGGATGTAAGAAAGCGAGGAATGTCCATGAACTTTGACCACGAAGAACTGATGCTGATGATGCTTTACAACACCGGCACCCGGCTGGGGCTTATCCATGAACTGCGGCTCATGCAGTGCTACCTGATGCCGGATGAAACTGCCCTGCGGGAACTGTCCGAGGGCGTTATCGAAAAGCTGAAACTGCTGACCGATGCGGAGTTTTCCAATCTGGAATTTTCCCGGACTGACTTTTGCCGCCTGCAGGCGGCGTACATAAGGACTACCAATTTCTTGAAAACATGATATACTTATTGCTGTACCTTGTTTCCATCAAGGCCCGTGGGAGATGATTGTAGAAATGAATAAAATAACATTAAAAGAAATCCGTTTCAAAAAATTAAAAGGGTTGTCAAACGTAACCATCAAATTCTCAAAGCCTCTAACAGCTATTATGGGCGTCAATGGGTCCGGAAAAACAACTGTAATACATGCATTAGCATGCTTGTACAATCCAGACGGGAACGGTGAGAATCATATATTTCCTGAATTTTTTACTCCAAATACAGATGCTTCATGGTCTGGCAGTGAATTGGAAGCCGTTAACGAAATTATTGGAACCGATGGTGTTCCTACATTGCTTCCACCTAAAAAGTATTACAAGGCGTTCGACCGCTGGGCACCACGTTATCAGACTCGTTCAAAGAGAAACGTATATTATATTGGAATAGAAACCTGCCTCCCGGATATTGAAAAGAAAAACCAAACAACAAAAATTTCATATGTTTCTCAATGCCAAACCAGCAATGTGGCACGAAAAACAATTCAAGGTGCAGCGGGCATTCTAAACAAAAATTATACTGCATTGATGGACAATTGCTATAAAGGAACTCATTTTCCGGGCGTTGAGTTAAGCGATGGTCTCAAATACTCATCACTTAGCATGGGGTCAGGTGAGCAGCGCACAATTAAAATTCTTGAAAAAGTCACTCGTGCAGAAAAATATTCACTAATTTTAGTCGATGAACTTGATTTGCTACTTCATGTATCTGCTTTTCGGAAATTAGTTAAAGAACTCAATAGAATAGCTGTTGAGAAGAAATTACAAATTGTATTCACAACTCACTCATTAGAAATTCTTTCTATGTCTGAATATATCGGAATACAATATATTGAAAATGTAACGTCCCCCACAGGATCAGCAAACTCATTCGTTTATGATAGACTCAGTGAAGAACTGATTTATAACATGTCCGGCGAATGTAATAAACCCGTCAAAATATATGTGGAAGATTCCCTTGCGAAAGATATTGTTCACGAAATTGTTAGAGACTTGCAAATGACATTTCTTGTTGAGATTTGCAAATTTGGCGCAATCGAAAACGCTTTCACCCTTGCCGCAAGCTTTATCATAGAGCAAAGAGATACTAGAAACATCCTTATTGTCACTGATGGTGATAAATACTGTACTGATTCCGAAAGGATGGATCACATTGAGAAAAAATTATGTGGGACAGAAGATGATGCTGAAGACAAACGTCAGGCAGCACTTCAGTTGATTCATCAATTTTCCTTACCCACTAGCACCCCACCAGAAAAATTTTTACATCAAATAATATTGGAAACATTTCCTCAAGATAATAGTATCTATCAAGCTGCTCAAGCGATTCAGGGCGTTAATGATTCGCATGAATGGATTAGTAACATTTGTGATCGATTGGATGAAAGCCAAGAGACAATTATCAGAGAAATTTTTAAATACGCAAGCAGCCATGAACTGTTCCTTTCTTATATTGACAATATAAAGACGTGGCTGAGCCAACACCAAAACATCTAACTGTCTGAGGGTACAATCAAAAGCTGAGATTGATAGTCACTGTGCATCTTCCGAGCCTGTGTTTTTCGCCAACTGATTTTTGCCGCCTACAGGCGGCGTACATAGAAAAAAGTTACAAACCCTAAAAGATGCGGTCTTGATAGCATCACTCCGTTCGTGTTATACTATTATTACTTTACCATTTCAGATTCAAAACAGAAAGCGAGGAAAGCCAATGGACAACGAAAAACGCTCTCCCATCGACCGCCTGCTTTTTGCAACCTTCCTGAAGGGTCGCACATCTTCTCGTGACCTTTTGGATGAAAAAGGCGAAATGACCCCAGAGGACAACCAGAAAATTTTGAACGAGACCAACGAGATCATCAACGATGATTCTACCTACCCGTTCATCAGCTACCTATCCGACCTCCTTGCAAAATCCAAGCCGTCCGATGCCGCAGTCAAACAGCTGCATAGTCTCATCGACCAGATTTCCGCAGCCACCGGGCATGACAGCACAGACATTTTCCGTGTGCTTCTGGCGAAGCTGATTGAAAAGCCCGAAGAACAGCAGACATTCGACACTCTGCTGGAACTGGCTGAAAAGATTGCCGCAAAACACTAAAATAACTTTACATGGAATCCATGGCGAGTGACCTATATGGTTGCTCGCTTTTTCTTTACCCTAAAATCGGAAGGAGGAACGCAATGCCAAACAAAACCGAAGAATATCTCGCCCTTGTCCAGCGCACGGCCAACGGCCTGACACGTTACTGGGAAAGCTGGACGGACTATCTGACCACCGCATCCCGGCTGTACAAGTACCCCTTTGCAGATCAACTCATGATCTACGCCCAGCGCCCGGATGCCACCGCCTGCGCCGACTTTGACATCTGGAACAACCGGATGAACCGCTATGTGCGCCGGGGTGCCAAGGGCATCGCCCTACTGGATGAATCCAGCGGATTTCCCCGCCTGCACTACGTTTTTGACGTAAGCGACACCGGGGTGCGCCGCAATTCCCGCGACCCGGAGGTGTGGCAATACAACGACGACCTGAAGCAGCCGGTTTCGGAAATGTTGAGCAAGACCTACGGCATCAGCGGAGAGCGTGTCAGCCAGCAGCTTGCGGATGTTGCCGGGAAGTTGGTCGCTGATTACTGGGATAACAACGGTGGAGACATCCGTGCCATCGTTGACGGTTCGCTGCTGATGGATTATGATGAAGCCGGAGTGGAGATGCAGTTCAAGTCCGCCGCCGCCATCAGCGTCACCTACACGCTGCTGGAACGCTGCGGCTTTGAGCCTGCCGGGTGGTTCGACAAGGACGATTTTCAGGCAATCTACAATTTCTCCACCCCGGATGCCGTCTTTGCCCTCGGCGCAGCCGTCAGCGACATGAGCCGGGAGGTGCTGCGGAACATTGAGCGCACCGTAAAAACCACCATTCGCCGCCGCAATGCAGAAAGGAGCCAATATGAATTTGAGCAGCAGGAACGTGACCTACTCGACCGTCGGGGACTACCAGCTCCCGAACCTGACCCTGAACCAGCCCCGGAAGCCGCTGGGCAGGTACGGCAGGCTGCGCCGGACGTATCTGATGCAGCAGCGCTCGGTGCTGTACCACACGATGCTTCTGAACGGGAGCCTGTATCCGCACCTGATGGAGGTAGAGCAGACGGCAGAGAGCCGGATGCAGCAGACCATGGCGCAGCTTCTGAAACAGGACCCCGCCCCGGACAAGGAGCAGAACCAGATGGCGTGGGTGCAGCACATGAACAGCCTGAAAGCACAGGCCGAGGAACTGGTGCTGACGGAGCTGATCTACAGCTAAGTTTTCTGGATGCGAACATCCCTACCGAAGCCCAGCAAATTGAAACCATCGACCGAGCGGAGAGCGAAAAAACGCCCTCCGCTTTTGTTTTGTCGCAGGCTGAAATTGAGAACGAGTTGCGTAAGCACGGTTCGGGATTTACGGGCGGCAAGCAGCGCATTATGGCGCTGTACCAGACCCAGCCTGACCGCAAACTCCGTGCCAAAGCACTGGCAAAGGAGTACGGCATTGGTGGGCATTCCCACGATTTTCTGGACGGAAGCCGAGGTTTTGTGAATCACGACTGGAAGGGACTGGAATTTGACCACTACCCCGACCACCAGAAAATTACCCTGAAATGGGCGCAGGTGGAACAGTATATCGACCTGATGATCCAATCCGACCGCTACCTCACCGACAAGGAGAAGGAACAGCGTACTGCCAGACAGGAAGCTGAGTGTCAGCTTCCGATGCTGGATGGCACTGTTGCCGCAGAGTACACTGCTCTGAAAGAACAGTATCCCAACACCCTCGTGGGCTTTGAACTGAACGGTAACTATCTGTTCTATGACAAAGATGCCGTTGCTGTGGAGCGGATTCTGCGCACCAATTTTCTGTCACAGGAAAATGTGCTTGGCAAAGTCAAAGTAACTGGTTTTCCGAGTGAGCAGTGGGCAGCAGAATCTAAAAAGCTGTGGGCAGCGGGCAACAACGTCTATCTGGCTGGCTTGAACGAAGATGGCTCCCACCACCAGGCAAAATATCTCCGGGAAGCGGATTATCTGCCAATCGGCAGCATCATCAAGCTGGATGGCCGGGATTTTCGGGTGGAACACGTTAATTTTACGTTCAAATCCGTCAGCTTGCAGGACATGGAGCTGACGAAAAACAGACTGCCCATTTTCCGCAATGAGCATCTTCCGCACATCAGAGAACTGTACGAAGAACAGCAGGCCGCAGCCATTGATCTGGTTCCCGAAAAAGAGGTCAGCTATAAGGTCGGGGACGAAGTTGTAGTAGACCTTCCCACCAGAACGATTGAAGGAACAGTAGGCTATATCGGTGATACCGATGTGCGCATCGACACCAGTGCACACGGGCAGTCGTGGGATAACGAAGTTATCAACAAACGTCAATTCGAGGACGCTCTGCGGCAGGTTGAGCCGGAACTTTCCGATGAGGAACTGGACGAACTGCCCATCTCTGCTGTGATGGACGGAAAGGTGCAGACCTTCCCGGATGCTGCTGCCTTGGATGAAGCCCTGAATGCTGAACCTGCGCCGGAGCCTGCTGGGAACTTCCGCATCACAGACGACCATCTGGGCGAGGGCGGCGCAAAGCAGAAGTATGCCCGGAACATTGAAGCCATCCGCACCCTGTTCAAATTGGAACAGGAGCATCGTGGTGCCACCGCCGAGGAACAGCAGGTGCTTTCCCAGTATGTAGGCTGGGGCGGTCTGGCGGATGCTTTTGACCCCGGCAAAGATAGTTGGGCGAAGGAATATGCGGAGCTGAAAGGGCTGCTTTCCGAGGACGAATACGCCGCCGCCCGTTCCAGCACCCTGAACGCCCACTACACCAGCCCCACCGTTATCCGTGGTATCTACGATGCCGTGGAGCACATGGGTTTCCAGTCTGGCAATATTTTGGAGCCGTCCATGGGTGTGGGCAACTTCTTTGGAATGCTGCCGGACACCATGCAGGATAGCCGCTTATACGGCGTGGAACTGGACAGCATCACCGGGCGCATTGCGAAAAAGCTGTATCCGCAGGCAGACATTACTGTGGCGGGCTTTGAGACCACCGACCGCCGTGATTTCTACGATTTGGCGGTGGGCAACGTGCCATTTGGTCAGTACAAAGTCAACGATAAGGCGTACAACAAGCTGGGATTTTCCATCCACAACTACTTTTTCGCCAAAGCCATCGACCAAGTGCGTCCGGGCGGCGTGGTGGCGTTCGTCACCAGCCGCTACACCATGGATAGCAAGGACAGCACCGCCCGCAAGCACATGGCAGAACGTGCTGATCTGCTGGGTGCAATCCGTCTTCCGAACAATGCGTTCCGTGCCAATGCTGGCACAGATGTTGTCAGCGACATTATCTTTTTGCAAAAGCGTGACCGCCCTGCGGACATTGAGCCTGCATGGGTGCAGCTTGGCAAGACCGAGGACGGATTTGCCATCAACCAGTATTTCGTAGACCACCCGGAGATGGTGCTGGGCGAGCTGACCACAGAAAGCACCCAGTACGGACGGGAGGAATTGACCGTTGCCCCCATCGAGGGTGCAAACCTTGCCGACCAGCTTGCCGAGGCAGTGCAGCATATTGAGGGGCAATACACCGAAGTTGAGGTGGAAACACCAGATATTGCGGATGCCGAAAATGAGAAGCACATTCTCCCGGCTGATCCCGATGTAAAAACTTCTCCTACACTGTGGTGGACGGAGAGGTGTTCTACCGGGAAAATTCCGTGATGACGCAGGTGGAGCTGTCCGGCACCGCCAAGGGCGTGTCACCGGTATGGTGGAGCTGCGGCAGATCGTCAACGAGCTGATTCAGCAGCAGTTGGAGGATTCCCCGGACGAGGACATCAAGGCAACGCAGGAGCGTTTGAACGCGGCCTACGATGCCTTTACCGCAAAGTACGGTCTGTTGAACGACCGCAAAAATGGGCGACTATTTGAGCAGGATTCCTCGTATTATCTGCTCTGTTCGCTGGAAAATCTGGACGAGCAGGGACAGCTGAAATCTAAGGCGGATATGTTCTCCAAGAGGACGATTCGCCCGGAACGGATTATCACCAGTGTGGATACTCCCAGTGAAGCACTGGCAGTATCTATGGGAGAGCATGGCAGAGTAGACTTGCCCTATATGGCAGAACTGCTCGGCACTCCCGGCGAGTATGACCGCATCACCACCGAACTGCAAGGCGTGATCTTCAAAGACCCCAGTGCAGACCCGACTGACCCGGAAGCGGGCTGGCAGATGGCAGACGAATATCTTTCCGGTGATGTCCGTGCGAAACTCCGCTTTGCCCGACTTGCCGCCGAAACAAATCCTGAATTTGCAATCAACGTGACTGCACTGGAAAAGGCACAGCCCAAAGAACTGGAAGCATCCGAAATTGATGTGCGGCTGGGTGCAACGTGGCTTGCCCCTGAAATTATCCAGAAATTCATGCAGGAGACCTTTCAGGTTCCGTACTATCTGCGCCGTGATGTGAATGTGCGGTTCTCTCCGTATACGGCAGAATGGCGTGTGCAGGGAAAATCCGCATTGGGGCATGGCGATATTATGTCCACGGAAACCTACGGAACGCACCGTGCCAATGCCTACAAGATTCTGGAAGATACGCTTAATCTCAAAGATGTCCGCATCTATGACACAATCGAAGATGCCGAGGGCAAACCAAAACGCGTGCTGAACAAAAACGAGACCACCCTCGCCCAGCAGAAACAACAGGCAATCAAGGATGCTTTTGCAAACTGGATTTGGCAAGACCCCCAGCGGCGTATCTCACTGGTGAAGCAGTATAACGAATTATTCAACTCCACTCGTCCCCGCGAATACGATGGCTCGCATATTCATTTCGTGGGGATGAACCCTGAAATCACGCTCCGAGAACATCAGAGGAATGCCATTGCTCATGTGCTTTATGGCGGTAATACGTTACTTGTCGTACATAATTCCTAGAGAAAGAGAAAGCATAAACAAGCTGTAATTCGTGCGTGTTCTAAAAATATCAGAGAGGTTCTGCACGGCAGTTGCCCAAGCTGCCCCACGCAGGTAAATATCTCTCGTCAGTTCCACAAGAATCCCTCCTCTACATGAGCCACATTCTTTTCCTCATTGCTCTGGATTGTCCATACAGAGCCGATGCTCTCTTTACTGAACACTTCCTGCAAATCATCCTTGGAAAACAGGATTACCTGCGGAGCAAATTGAGGGAGTTCATCGACAACATTCTGGCGCTGAATCATATCCAGTTTCGAGAATGGACCGTCCAAAACCAACGGATATTCTTTTCCTTTGAGACTTCCCTCACTTTGAAGCATCTTTAGAATGCCGCCAATGTATGCAAACGAAACGACCGCAAACTGTCCTTCTGACTTTGACTCATCATTGTAGCTATCCGTAATCCGAACAGAAAACTCTGGAGTGACAGATACTTTTCTCTGGCTTGTCAGCATACGGTTGATAAGATCCTGAATATTTATCTCAAGTTTTTGGCTAAAGGCCAAAGACTCCTTCTCCAGCTGACTCTGAAATCCTTCCGAAACAGTTTTCAAGATTTCAATTCTACGCTGTGCAATCTTTCCAGCCTGACTTTGCTTTGTCTTTTCGTCAAATTCGTTCATTTTTTCTTCAGAAGCGCATTCCAAGCCTTAATCTTTGTTGAATAGTCTGTAAGTCGCTTATCAAGTTCTCTGATTTCCTGCTCTGCCTGCTGCCGCTGTACAATCAGGTCTTCAACATCAGCACTCTTTTTTCTTCCTCGTCGAGTTGACGGATTGCCTGTTCACAGGCTTCAGCTTCAGCATTGTTATGGGATACTGCAATGATTTTTGCATCAATAGTACCCTTATCGTATCCCTTTCCCCACAATCTAGCCGTTTGAACAAACTCATTATAGAGATTGGTATACGATTTCGGAGGTAGCATATCCAAAAATCCTTCTAAGTGCTTTCGCTCATCCTCTCCTAATGGTCTTCCACAAATGCACTCTGTGGTACTTTTGGATAGGAGATAGTGTAAGAGCCTTTTCTGCAAACCGGCAGGGAGCTTATTCTGAGCGATTTTTAGATTGATTTTATTCTTCGCATCATCAACAGATTTTGAAATCAGCAGCGGAGGAAACATATCCATTACCGCATCACCAAACTGTTTTTTGCTTTCATCGGCATTGCTCAGGAACACATCTCTCTGACGTTTCAATTTACGCCGCTCTGCCTCATATTCTGCCTTTGATTTATGCTTTCCGATCTGTTCCGATACGCTCTGAATAGCCTGCTGAAGTTCTGATTTACGAGTATTATCTTTTTCGAGTGCATCTTTCAGTCGTCCAATTTGGGATTGAATCCCTTCAATGTCCGTTTTCAATGCTTTTGTTTCACTATCACTTGCAATCGTGCCTTTGCTCAAAAACAGCTTTCCCAACGCCGTTGTCTTCAAATCATCTCGACCAATATCATTTAGAGCTGCTTCAATT
Source organism: Faecalibacterium taiwanense (assembly GCF_036632915.2). Classification (NCBI taxonomy): domain Bacteria; kingdom Bacillati; phylum Bacillota; class Clostridia; order Eubacteriales; family Oscillospiraceae; genus Faecalibacterium; species Faecalibacterium taiwanense. Next base: position 2,511,701 of record NZ_CP155552.1, read on the forward strand.
ACATCAAGGTCAAACATCGAATAAAGTGCCGACTTCAGCTTATCAGCCGAATCCCTCCCTTTAACGCGAAGGTCGGCAATCATGCTCTCGCCATCAAAAAAGAAATAATCGGAAAGTCCAGAGGGAATCAATTTTTCAATAACATCTCGTGGGTTATCCACTCTGCGCCAGTTATGATCCTCATCCTCTACACTCACCGAAAAATCTTCCGCAACCTTAACAGATTCCTGCAAACCTTTTTTATAGGTATACATCCGCCTTGCAGAATACTTTTTCCTTCGTGCTCAAAGTCAATGCAGCCTAAAACCGGGAATTCCTCTCCAAGAGCAGCTTTGCTTTCATACTGATGATTGTAAAGTCTATCAGTGGTAGTTTTATTGAAATGAACTTTACCATAAAAGACCCACTGGAACAGCTGGTGCAAGGTGGTTTTGCCATCACCGTTTCTGCCATAGATGATTGTCACCTTTCCGTCTGTTGAGCAACGAATCTCTCCATGATCCTTAAAATTTCTGAAGTTTTCAAATTCAATTTTGCTGATCTTCATCTGTTACCACCTTCTCAAGCTCTCCCAAGATTGAGTTTACAATACTGCTTTTGCTCTGTGTCCCAGAAATCAATTTGTTTCGTAGCGCAGTCTGCTCCAATTCCCTTATGTACTCTGTCATGTGGGCTACTGCCTCCTGATCATTCATCTACATCAACCTCCATATCTTCATAGTCATAAGCATTTACATCTTCCTCAGTCAATCCATATTCCATCAATCGACCGTTCAAATCATCCTGAAGTTCATTCCAGTTCAGTGCGAGGTGTGCATATTCTCTATATCGGCGCAATTCAATTTTCGCCCATGTACTCATATCGTTAGGCGGCAACACAATGACATCATAGATTTTTGCATACTGCTTATTCTTATACAATCGAAGGATACGACCTCTACGTTGCACGAACTCACGATAATCGTCATTGCTTGATAAAATCAATGCACTTTTAATCGACGGGATATTTATGCCCTCATCCAAACAGCGAATTGCCGCCAACGCAGTAATTTCTCCCTTATTAAAAGCGTCTACCAACTCCATACGGTCATCCATGCTTTCAGTCGCTGTAAATTGACTTGCCTTGTACTCATGTTGAGCCAGTACCTTTTTTATAGCTTGGATGTGTCGGAGTTCAGCACCTGTTTGATTATCAAAGAGTTTTCCATCACCGCAGTAAACCACTATATGATCTTTCTCATCAATTTGGTCAACAATTCGGTCGATGTTTTCCATTTTCTCGCTCGACATAGAAATCACTCTCAAACGACCTCTGAGCGACTTCACGAGCAAATCCGGGTTAATGCACCTTCCATTCTTGAAACAGGATAATATTTTTTGATTGAACGATCGGAATTGAGCAACTTCAGAATCTGTTGCATTCACATAAATCGGATAGTAATAATATGGAACCAGAAATCCTCGTTCCAAGGCGCTTTCAATCGGAAGACTAAACACCTGTCCGCCGAAGAACTTCATAAGTTCTTGTCCTTTTTGTGCCGAGCTTCCGCTGAAAGGTGTCGCACTCAATCCGAGCATATACTGAAATTGTTTATGCAGCGCATCCGGTCGCTCTGTAAAACGATGTGCTTCGTCTACAATCAGCAGCTTCTGCTCTCTTGAATATCCAAGAGTCTTGTTAAAACGTTGCATCTTAAACGATGCAATCGTAGAAATAACAATAATCTGTAGGTCTTTCTGATACTTCTTGCGAATTATCAAATCCGAGAGTTGACTTTCCCATTTTGCATTTTCCGAGGACACCATAACAATTTTTGCATCTGGAAACGCCTTTATTACGTCATCTGCCCATTGGCGAACCAAATGTTTGTATGGCGCACAGATTACGACCATCGCAGGGTGCTGTTCTAATAATTTTTTTGCAGAAAAAATTGCTGTCCAAGTTTTTCCTGTACCAGTTGCCATAACATAAAAGCCATGGTAGTCATTTGCAACCCATGCTGCGATGGCTTCTTCCTGATAATCTCTAAGTTTAATAGGATCTTTAGCATCTTCCGCTTCAGTTTTTTTGTTGTGAATAATCGTAATCAAATTTTCTTTTGCGGACTCACTATAACTCAGGACATTAACATATGGATTTTTCCCTTGCCAAAGGGATTCAAACTCGTTTTCTTCCTCCTCAATTACATCATTTTCCGTTTCGTCCCAGCTCTTTACTACACGAATTTTCTCATAGTTGTTTTGATAGGCATTGATGCTTGAATTGGCTGAGCCGAAAAAGACGATAGCATTCCCCTCAAAGTCTTTTATAATACCTAGTTTATCATGGTAAATTCCAACAGAAGTCAATGTTGCGATCTTGATGTCTAATGTGCCTGAAGCGATGAGGTCAACCAACAACTGTAACTTCACCTCATCAAACTCTTGGAAACTACTCATAAAGTCGCGCGTTGCCGCATCCGTTATAACCTTATCTCTTTTTTCATATCCAAGGTTGATTGCCTGAATATCTTCTTCGCTTAACTGCGGACTTGCAATCAGCTGAATTTTTCCACCATTTCGGAACAGAGACACAATTCCATCCATAATGGGGAGAAACACACTGGATGAAAAAAAGCCAACACTTCTCTGGTAGGACTTTGCATACCGCAACGCTGGAACAAGAAACGCTTTTGGAATATTATCATCCCCGTAGCTGATATAGCTGCGTTTAATGTCCAGATTTTTTAATCCCATAGATTTTCCTCCAAAATAGAATCGCCATACTCTCCCGCAAGCAACTCGTCAATATCAAAAATCGGTATTTCTCCTTTATAATCCGGGTCTTTATAGGCATACTCAAACGATTCTGCACACATTTTCCCTTTTGGCGAAGCCAAAGGAATTGCATATCTAAATTGTTTATTTGAAGCCGCAAGATCAATTTTGTGAGACCACTTTTTTAGAACGCTGTACACAAGCCAATCCGTCCATGGAACATTAACTTTAGGAAGTTCTCTCAAGCCAATTATCTTATAGATTGGTGTTGTTTCTTCAATCTCACCGACAACAATATTTTCAACTTGCTGCGCAATCTGTTCATCCACGCCAATAGATACTATTCTCATCATCTTCTGATCGCTAATCATCAAATATTCATCATTGCAGCTGTCAATAAAATCCAATGTAGAATTTATTACAAGATGGTTTTCATTTGCAAAAGAACTCAATTCTTTTAGATCGTAGGATTCATGTGAGTAGACTTCTTCGCGCAGAACATCCGATGTTCCGGTAATTTCCACTCCCTGTTGTGCAATAAATGGTCTTGTGAACTTATAGTCATCTCTGAAAAGATACTCGATCAAGCTATATGCCGAGAACGGATAAAACACACCATTTCTTGTAAAAATTTCCGGGCGTTCGATCGAAACCAAATTATAGAGTTCTTTAATGTGATGCTGTGCCCCATCAGCAATAATTGCGTCAATGTTTTGTTTCAGATACTCCCTCTCGCTCTCACTTATGCGCAGTTTACTGGCATGGATATATTTGCCAAAGCAGTTGATGATTTCAGGACTTTCAATCGCAAACTGAATCACAATATCGGGCACACCGGGAAAATGTTTTTGAATTTGAGCACGGTCAACCTGAAAAGCTGCTTCTTTAATAAAATCAATGATAGTGGGGTACAGAGAAGTGTCCTCACCATCTTTGGACAGATAATCTCGTGTGAAAACAAACTCATCCCCATAGAGTTCATGTAAGATACCCTGCAAATAGTATTTGTTATCGACTCCCTCTTTTTCCAAATCTTCCTTAAAAACTTCATACAGCGTATTCATAAGGAAGATCGAAGATTGGCTTTCCTCAATATAGCTGTGAATCCGATTTGCAAGTTCCTTGGAAATATATTCTTTTTGTTTTAATTTATAGCAGCCCTTTCCACAGAGCACTCCGATTCGGGAAACTGCTGCAACTAATGCATGGTCATTCACAGGAAGGTTGACATCGCCATATTTTTCTTTTATGTTATCTCGGAACGTTTTAATTTCTGTTGCAGAACCCGTGCAAAAGCCGTTTGGGTATTTTTCTGAAAGAATGTCTCGATAAATCGAAGCCAGCGACAGACGAGAACGATGGTATGTTTCACCTGTTAATTTGTACAACCCATCAATTTCTTTAATAACAAGATCCTCTGGAAGACCCATCTCTATCGCATCAGTAATATAGCTGACCATCTTTTTTGATGTAAACACATCAGGAAGCGATTCAATATATGTCGAAATCTTTTCAGGGATGCTATTATTTCCTACAATTAGAACATCTAATCCCTTGTCATAAATGAAATTTCCGTTGTGGCTACCTTCCATCAAAAGAAAAATTCTCGTGCGTGTAAAGGAAAATACTTTTCAATATCCTCACGATGGATTACAGGGTCTCCACCTTTTTCTGCTGAAACTTTAGCAATAAATCGTACCTGACTTTCCTTTCTCTCGAATATTCTAACAGCCTTACTTTCAATCTGGCGAATTCTTTCTCTGGTGATGCCATGCTTGCTGCCAATTTCTTCCAATGTGCGTCCATGTGCTCTTAAATGAAGAACATCCTTGACATTATCTCTCGGACACGAAGCGTCCCAAAGCTCCTGAGCTTCTTGGGTGAGATCAAATGTGCACCAAGACAAGAAACTTTTCAAAATAACATAATCGTTATAATCCAAATCATTTATCAAATCGGGCGTTTTCAGAATTGTTGAGTTTGCAAAGAATCGACAAAGAATATCCTGTGTTTCCTTATCGTCGGTATATGCAACAATATAATATTTAGCCAAGCTATTTTTTCTGGACGAAGGAATTCTATCAATAACCTCATAGATTTCCTCTTTTCTTTTTTGTCTTTTTGAGAAATCCAGAAGGCAACCAATAATTAAAGCTACACTTTGTGGATTATTTTTGCATTGCTCTAAAATATCACCATCCAGAAGTTTATATCCATCCTCATATATTTTCACTTTGTCAGCGTACTGTTCCGGGAAACCATCTTCTTCCGCAAAGGAAAAATCACCATTAAAAATTCGATCTCTGTACTGATAAAAATATGCCTTTTTCAAAGCCGAAGCACTTCTATCATCATACCTGAGCGACTTAGTATCCGCTGCATCCGATTCTTTGCCCATCAGATTACTTCCATTCGCCTTAGAAAATCCGTTTTTTAATTCAGAAACGAACTGATCAACCTCTGACAAAGAAAGTTTTCCAAAGCCCTTAATATTGCACAGATCACTTTCTGTACAATTCAGTAAGTCTTCTACTGTAAACACACCGATTTTTTTAAGGCAATTTGCAGTCCTAACAGAAAACCGAGGCGTATCTATTTGTATCAAGCGAAAATTATCTGGGTCTAAACTGTTTTTTTCGCCGTAGGTCATTTCGACTTGATGCACATTTATTCCATGACGACTCAGGATTGCAATAACTTCTCGACCTCTTATATTCAAGCCATGCGCAATATCCACAATCGGCTTTCCTTTTTTATACAACTCAACGATTGTCTCTGGGGTAAACTGTTCCATATTATTGTATTTCATCTACTGCTCCAGCTTCAATTAGAATGCAGAAATATTTTTTGCTGTTCTATAATGGACTCAACCATTTTCCGATACTGGAAAACAACACTTTCAGGGGATCTAATAACGATTCTGCCGCCCCACCCGAAAATCCATCTGAAAAAATTCGGACTTGCGCTGACCGTTACCTGCGCGGAAAAATGATCATCATCATACCTCTCAGTATGAACATCTATTCCAAACTGATCTATGATATATTTCATCAGAGCATTTTCAACTATTAGCGTGATTTTTTCCGACTTATATGTGTCAAACATTTGAAACACTCCAAGTGCATACTCCGAAGTGTCAAAATCTGCTGGCATGGGATAGGCATCCTCACTCAAGATTTCCGGTTGACGCGCTATTCTGTCTATACGGAATGTATGAACGCGGTTTCTCGCTTCATAAAAACCTACAACATAATAATAGTCCCCGTTCCAAATTAATGAATATGGGCTTATGCAGTAAGGCTTTCCCCCATTTTTTATGATAAGATTCTTTTGCTCGTCGTATTCAGTATAATAGAAAGAAATTTTTTTGCCAGAATTAATTGCGGAATTGATTGCATCAATTATGTAATACGTCTTTTCATTTTCGGATTTAACCTTACTTGTATTGATAAGGTTTCGCCTGAGTTCTTCCTTGCTTTCCTCGCTTGCAAGGCTTGTGAGTTTTTCTACAAGTGCCTCGCTCTTTTTTGCAGATATGAATCGGGATGCTTGAACCGCATCTATTAGAAGTTTTAATTCTGGGAGATCAAATGTTCGATCGTTGACATAATACTTCTTGCTACGCGACCTGATTTCTACAACGTCTATTCCACTGCTGCATAATAGTTCGACATATTTTGAAACAGTCGTTCGATGCATTCGGATACCATACATGGAATCAAAATACTGAAGAATCTGATTGGTTGACAGAGGATGATCTACATCCGAATAGCGCATAAGTATTTTGTATAGGTACAGAACTCGAAGCGATGTTTCATTTTGCATTTAAGATTCACGCCCCTGCCATCTTCATTTCGCACAAAATTGACAATACTATATTTATAATAATACTTCATTCTCCACAACAATGCAACCATGAGATGTCATCATATGGTGACATCTCACAAGTAAAGTTGTTCAGCATTGCTTTATTAGACACCATATTGTTTTACGGCAAGGCTTTTTCCTCGTCGGATTCTGCCTGGGGGACATTTTTCAAAATCCTTTTATATTCTTTATACAACCGTCTTGCCCTTTCTGGAAACTTTCCGTTAGCATCCCGTAGCGCGTCAAATTCCCTCTCAGCGTATCCCTGCCAGTACGAACTGAGGTTTCCTTCTCTCGCATCAATTATGCAATCCTCTATTTCAGAGTAACCAATTTCATCGTAGTCAAGCATTTTCCACCTCTCAGCGACACATTTGATTTTTTCGTTCTCATACAAACAGTCTATCACGAATGACTGATTATATCAATTAAAAATTGTAGATAGAATCGTCCGGTTTTGAGCCTTCTCTCGACTACAATAAGATAGAGAAGGAGGGCGGCAGTTATGTACGAGAAACTTTTTCAAAGAGGCTTGCTGAACTACGGATACAAAAAGGTGTCTCCGCAAGGGATATGAGTCTTTCCCTCGGACAGAATCCCGGATACATTCGTGCTATCGAGAGTGGATCAGCGTTTCCTGCCATGTCGAGCTTCTTCTATATTTGCGAATATCTCAACGTAACTCCGCAAGAATTTTTTGATTTCAATGAAGACCATGCAGATGGAATCAATGCACTTGTAAATCAACTCGATAAACTTGATGAAGAACAGATTCAAACTCTCACAGCCTTTATAAAGACTATTGTTAAGTAGGTAAGAACAACAGCAAAAATGCCCACCAGCTTTCAAGCCGGTGGGCATTCTCTTATTTGTACCGTATTACAGGTAGCTGCTTTACTTTGCCGCTAACCATTTTACGTTCAAGTGCAAAGACCATATCTGGAGTGCGTTCAAAGAAACCAATATCACGCTTCCAGCTTGTTCCGCACTTGCAATGAAACAGACCTATGAACTGCTGCTTCATCTTGCGCCCGCAATTCGGACAGATACGCTTGCTTGCGCCCATAACGCATCACTGGAGCTTGGCAAGGATTTCTTCAGCAGTCATACCACTGGCCAACAGCTTCTTCAGCACATCCTCGGCTTCGCCTTTCTTGGCTTCCTCTGCTGCCTTTGCTTCAACAGCAGCCTTCTTTACTTCAGCCTTCGCCAGATCTTTAGTCGCAGCCTTTAGATTGGCCTTTTTGGTTTTCAGCTGCGCCTTCAGATCATCGATATTGGCAATCAGCGCAGCAACCTCAGATTCGAGTTTTTCCTTTTCTGCGGCCTTTTCTGCAACGACTGCTGCATAATCAACGGTAACTTTTACGGTACGGGTCTTGTTCTTGCTTCCCTTGGGTCTTGCCATGATAATGTCCTCCTATACGGTGGAATGATTTGGTACTTATAAGTATATTTCTATATAGTTAAAATTGCAATAGACAATTCGTACTGCCTAAGACATTGATGAAATATTGTCATCTTTTCGTCAATATACGCAGGTGCGTACACGAAAAATTTCAATATCCGTTACTATCATGCAAAGGAGGCGCAGCATGATAGTAAAAGATGTTATTGAGCTGTCTGTAAAGGACGCTGTGGCGATTCGTTTCAAAGAGATTTGTGACCAGCGGGGATTTGTCCAAATGAACTTGCTGTCCGTTCCGGTGTTACGCCATCTACCGTTTACAGTATGCTCGATTCCTCCCGACACAGTGTTTCTATCGGGACGATCAAAAAACTCTGCGACGGCCTTAACATTTCTCTTGGAGAGTTTTTCTCCTGCCCTTTGTTTGATGATCTTGAGCAGGAAATTCAATAGGAGTACTTACACTCCCTTGATTCGATTTCGCCAACAACCTGACCGGATTTGAGGAAGCCTATGCCTACGATTAACTTGAAAGAGCATTATCCCACCACATACACTGAGGATTTTTTTGCTGAAGTTTCGGAGGAAATCCATCAGTTATTTATTGATTTTAAGCATCAAGAAGATGCTTTTCTACGTCAAGTAAGCCGATATCATGCATATCATTCACTGGATGATCCGACTTTTCCAGTAGAGCAATGTGTCCTTTTTCAGAAACCGGCTCTCGTGGATTCTGTCGAACAGCGGCATTCTGCTATGAGCATTTATGAAGCCATTCTGTCCCTCCCACCCAAACAGGCCAAACGGTGCTACGATCACTATTATCAGGGATTTAAGCTATCAGATATTGCGCAAAAAGAGGGTGTAACAGCAGGAAGTGTCTCGGAGTGTATTAAATCCGCTTTATCTACACTTCGAGAAAGATGCAACTTCTTTAACTTTTGCGATTGAACCCTAACTTTTATCCGTTTTTTGTCCTATATAATATAGGGATGTTTTTCTCTATCATGGAGAGCGCACCGTGCATTCTCCATGCTCCGCCCCATAACATTGCCATAATCGACAAAGGAAAGGACGAAGAAAGCAATGAAAAGAAGATTGATTGAGTACGAACCCAGCCCCGGCAGTCAAGCGAACTGCCAGTGTCGAATGTCCGCCCGCGCTCTGACCCTGTGGTGTGGCCTGTGGCTGCACTCCTGCATGGTCGGAGGGCTGGCTTATGTACTTTAATCCTTACGCCGCTGGTTATAGAATCCAGAAATTACGCAAAGCACATGGACTGACACAAGAAGAAGCCGCAATCAAACTGAACATTAGTGATCGGCACATGAGAAGTCTGGAAAAAGGCACTTATGCACCGCTGGACTTGTTTGTTGAGATTGCAGTACATTTTGATGTCACTCTGGATTACCTCATTCTTGGGCAAGTTGAAACAAAAACTGAGCTGGCACTCAGTAAAAAAATCAATGACCAGAAGCAGGCTATGAAATCGTTGAGGGAACATCTTCTGGCATTTGCAATGGAGATTGAGGTCGAATAACAAATCTACGGGAAGTCGGAGAGTGATCTCCGGCTTCTTTTTTGTTGTCAAAAAATCAAACGTGTCTATGTGATACCGGAAGGAAAGCTTCCGGTTTTGCTGCTTTTTCAGTTGAAAAAGCCCAAAAAGCGGAAGGAATGCATCCTAAAAAGGCAATCGGTTTTCAGGTACACTATGGTCACAGCAAGGGCAACACCCCAGACGGGGAGAAACCCAAATCTGGAAACCGTACCTTGAAAATTGAATATCATTCCCTCGGACAAAATAATGAAACTTCCGTAACTCGCGGCCCGGTCATAAAGAAGACGGGGTGGCTGAAGAAGCCAATGTGGAGTGGGGTGCAAGTCCCCACTTACCGAGGTGTATTCCAAATCCAACGGGGGTCGAGGACAAATAGGTTGGAAAAACTTAAAGCAAAACTTCAAAGCCCACCACCGGGATTCTTCTGAACCACGGCGATGGGCTTTTTCCATACCGAACACTCACCTATACGAAACGGAGGTAATGATTATGAGCCGTAATTTTACTCGCAAGCCCGATGAATCGACCCTGACCACCCTCTGCCCGCACTGCCTGAGTGCTTTCCGCAATGCGCGCGGCATCCGTGTCCGTCGTGCTGACCCCTACCAGCTCACCAAGGAACCCTGCACCTACTGCCAGACCCGTTTTGGCTACGACTACTACATCCAGCCCACTAGCCCGAAAGCCACCTATTTTAAGAAAGGTCGGTTCGATGATGAAATTGACTGCGCTTAAGATTGACCCGGAGTTTCAGGGCAAGATTCCGCCGCTGACATCTGAGGAGCTGGATCAGCTCGAAAAGAACATCGTCAGCGATGGCAAGGTCATCAACCCCATCATCGTGTGGAATGGACTGATTATTGACGGTCATAACCGTTACGCAATTCTTCAGAAGCATCCCGACATCCCATATACCGTCCACGAGAAAACGTTTGCAGACCGTTATGAAGTAATCATTTGGATTTGCAAGAATCAGCTAGGGCGGCGCAACCTCACCCCGGAACAGAAAAAGTACCTTATCGGGAAACAGTATGAAGCCGAAACTCAAGCTCGTGGCTTTCAGGGAAATCAATACACCGTTTTGGTGAATGACACAATGCGTCATTCACCAAAAAACGAATTAACTTGCGAACGAATAGCAAATGAAGCGGGCGTGGGACGCACCTATGTTGTGAAAGCAAAGCAATACGCCAAAGGTGTAGATGCTGCCGAGGAAGCAGTTCCCGGAACACGCAGGAAAGTCCTTTCCGGCGAGGTAAAACCGACCGCAGCCGAGATTGCATCCGTTGCTCGCGCACCGCCCGAAGATCGTCCGGCACTTGTCGAAAAAATCTGTGCTCCCAAAGAAACAAAAAAGTCCAGCAGTAAATCAACATCCAAATCAAAGAAAGTTGAAAAGTCCACTACTTCTATCGCTCCATGTGAAGTCCAAGCAGAGCCAGCAGTCATTGAAGTCCCTCCTGAACCGATCATTCAGTCAAAGCAAAAACAGACTGCATTGCAAACGATTCGCACACTATCTACAAAAATGGAATCAGTTGAACAGGTGGCTGATGCCGAAGGAATGCTCAGCGAAGTGGCATCCGCAGCAGACAGCATGATCTATCGTCTAAATGTTTGCTTTGAACATTACCCAGAGTTCCTCAAAAACCCAAAAATCCGTCAGAAAGTCGTTGGACTTTTGCAGAAAGCAAAGGATTATATCGTAAAATTGGAAGGAGAATTTGCCTATGATTAAACTTGTTCATCACGAAATGGTCATCAACAGCAAGTTTCTGGAAGTTCCGCGCAGCTACTACCAGCGGAACCTCAATGCCAACCGTGTCAAGCGAATCGCCGCCGAGTTTGATGAGCGCATCGCCAATGCCCCCAAGGTCAGCTACCGGGACGGTCACTACTATGTTTTCGATGGTCAGCACACCATCGCCGCCCGCAAGCTGCTGAACAACAACTGCGACTTGAACATCGTCTGCAAGGTTTATTCGGGATTGACGGAACAGCAGGAAGCCTTGCTGTTTGCACAGCAGACCGGCGTTTCTGCCCCGCTGACCGCAGGCGCAAAAATGCGCGCCAAGATTCGCGGCGGCGACCCGGAAGCCATTGCATTTCTGAACGCCACCAACCGTGCAGGCTTTGGTCTGAGCTTTGCTCAGAGCCACGCAAAGTGGAAAATCGCCTGCATCGCTACGGCCTTTGCCGAGTATCGGAAACACGGTGCGCGCATTTACACCGATGCGCTCCGTGTGCTGGCAGAAGCATGGGAGGGCGATATTGATTCCCTCCGTGCCGAGGTATTGCAGGGCGTGACACAGTTTGTCGCTCTGTACGACCACGAGTATGACCCTATTCGCCTGATTCGGCAGCTCCAGCGCACCAGCCCTGTGGCGATTTATCGCAGCGGTCAGGCAATGACCGGGCCGAACTATCAGAAGTATATGCTCCAGATTCTGAAAGCCTACAACGGCTCCAGTCGCACAAAAAGCCTTCCCATCAAGCAGTAAGTCATTTCCCTGCTTATGGCAGATTTCCTTTTCACTGCAAAAGCCGTCCTGCTGGGCGGCTTTTGCTACATATTACAAAGGGGCTTGGTCGTTATCGTTTATGTGACAAGAAATTTCGGCTTCCGCCGTGGAGAAATCTACTTTGCCGATTTAGACCCACACTATGGTTCAGAGCAGGGCGGCAAACGTCCTGTTATTGTTATTCAAAATAATACAGGAAACAAATTTTCGCCGACTGTCATTGTAGCCGCAGTGACCTCTAAGATTTCCAAAAAGCCCAATCAGCCGACCCATGTTCTCATTGATAAGAACCCGGCGTTTAATCGTCCATCTGTTGTACTACTGGAGCAGCTTTTCACCATCGATAAAGAGCGCATCAACAATTTCATGGGGCTGACAAGCGACTGGGAAATGGCGCAAATAGAGAAAGCTCTGAAATGCAGTCTGGCACTGGATCAGGAAAATTTGGTCAAAAACGATTCCAAAACAGCATAACAGACGAAAAAATCACAAATGGTAAACTCGCAATTTTGGCATCCTTGCAATCATGGAGCAATCTGGATATCCTTGGAGCAGGATGGCATTCAATGGCATCTGGAAAGCAATCACTCATAATAGAAAAGAGGTACAATATGGCATTTGCAAGAACTGAAATCAAGGAACTGGAACCCATGGTCAAGTCGGGCAAGAAGCGTTTTGTCCGCTATCAGGAGGGTGCAGAACTCTACTCGATGGGTCTGCATACATTTGAACAGCTCGCAAAGGAAGCAGGAGCAATTTACAAGATTCGCCGCGTGGTGCTGGTGAATCTGGACATTTTTGATGAGTATCTGGACACCTTCCGTATGTGAGCATTTTGCACCTCCGGCGCACCGCCGGAGGTCTTACATAAAACCCTGTTACCTGTTCTTGTGATTCTGGGAAGATTAGAGTATAATGAACATAGTAACATTTGCTGAGATGGGAGGGTGCCGCATGGGCAGTTATCTGAATCCGGGCAGCAAGGGCTTTCAGGAAAGCCTGAACTCTGAGATCTATGTGGATAAGTCCGGGCTGATCGAAAAGACGAACGCTGTCATCAACACCCGGCAGAAGTTCATCTGCGTCAGCCGCCCCAGACGCTTCGGCAAGTCGATGGCTGCGGATATGCTTGCAGCCTACTACGACCGCGGCGAAGATACCGCATCCCTGTTTGACCCTCTGAAAATCAGCAAGACGGGTTCTTATCAGCAGCATCGGAACCAGTACGATGTCCTCAAGGTCAATATGCAGGAATTTCTGAGCATGACGCACAGCATGGATGAAATGCTGACCATGCTGCAAAAGTATCTGGTCTTTGACCTGACCGACCACTTTCAGGAAGTGCGTTTTCGGGATGAGAGCAACCTCATTCAGGTGATGAAGGACATCTACGCAAAAACAAAACGGTCGTTTGTGATCCTGATTGACGAGTGGGATTGCCTGTTCCGGGAATATCAGCAAAATCAGGATGCACAGAAGAAATATCTGGACTTCCTGCGGGCATGGCTGAAAGACAAGGATTATGTTGCACTGGCCTATATGACGGGTATTCTGCCCATCAAGAAATATGGCTCCCATTCTGCGCTGAATATGTTCACGGAGTATTCCATGACCGACCCCGGTGATCTGGCAGAATACTTTGGTTTCACCGAACAAGAAGTGGCTGCTCTCTGTGACAAGTATCAGATGAACTTTGAGGAAGCCAGAGCATGGTACGATGGCTATGACCTGATTGCCCACCGGCAGTCCGGCGATGTGCATTATTCTATGTACAGCCCGAAATCGGTTGTGGAAGCTATGCTGCGGCACAAGTTCGGCACCTACTGGAACCAGACCGAAACCTACGAAGCCCTGAAAATTTACATCCAGATGGATATGGATGGTTTGCAGGATGCTGTGGTCAGAATGCTTGCTGGCGAGCGTGTAAAGATCAACACCGGTACATTCAGCAACGATATGACCACTTTCTCCTGCAAAGACGATGTGCTGACGCTGCTGGTGCATCTGGGCTATCTGACCTACGATAGTTCAAGCGAAACCGTGACGATTCCCAACAAGGAAGTTTCGCAGGAGTACGTCAATGCCATCAGCACGATGAACTGGAAAGGAGTCATGGATTCCGTTGACGCATCCCGCAAGCTGCTCGAAGCATTGTGGGCAATGGATGTGGATGCCGTGGCCGCCGGCATCGACAAGGCACATGAAGAAGTCTCTATCCTGCAATACAACGATGAAAACTCCCTGAGCTGCACCATCAATCTGGCGTTCTATTTTGCGCGGGAGTATTACACGCTGGTGCGTGAACTGCCCGCAGGCAAAGGCTTTGCGGATGTGTGCTTTATTCCCCGCAGGCTGCATCAGGATAAGCCCGCTGTGGTGATCGAACTGAAATGGGACAAGAGCGCATCCGGCGCATTGGCTCAAATCAAGAACAAGAACTATGGGGATGCGTTGAAGGACTATCAGGGAAACCTGCTGCTGGTAGGCATCAACTACGACAAAACCACGAAGAAGCATGAGTGCCTGATTGAAAAGATTCAAAAGTAAATATTCCATACCGGGTCGCCGTTTCATTTGAAACGGCGATTTTTTTGTTTCCCAGAATCCGACATCCTTGCAATGATGGAGAACATAGAGTATCCTTGGAGCAGGACAGCAAAAAGTGATTGCAAAATCTCTGATGCAGTCCATCAGGATATGGCTGTTTTCCTCTAATCTGAAAATGAGGTGAGAAGAATGGCAACAAAAGCAAGAAAAGATTCCCGTGGATACGCTTTGAAAAAAGGCGAATCCCAGCGTAAAGATGGTCGCTATGTGTTCCGCTATACTACGATTCGCGGTGAGCAAAAAGCGGTCTATGCAAAGGAGTTGAGCGAACTAAGAAAAAAGAGGTCAAAATTCGCAGAGCAATCGAGGATGGTCTTGACCCCGACCGTGCAGAGCGCATTACGTTGAACGAACTGTTTGACGAGTACATTTCCCAGAAGTACGACCTGAAGCAATCCACCCTGACCAACTACAAATATATATACAACCACTATGTCCGTGTCGATTTCGGGAAACGGCGCATCAGCAAGATCAAATATACGGATGTGAAGAAGTTCTACTACTCCCTGATCATGGAAAAAGGCTTTAAGCCGAACAGCATGGAGATCGTGAATACTTTGCTGCATCCGACCTTTACAATGGCCGTCCGTGATGGACTGCTGCGTTTGAATCCTACGGAGGGCGTTATGACCGAAATCAAGAAAAGCCATAGTTGGGAAAAGAAAAAGCGTCATGCGCTTACCATTCCTGAACAGAAAGCCTTCACCAATTACATCGCCAACAGCGAGGAGTATCGCGGATGGTATCCACTGTTTACAGTAATGCTGGGTACTGGCTGTCGCATTGGCGAAGTATTGGGTCTGCGGTGGCAGGACATTGACTTCAAGAATCGAACGATCAGCATCAATCACAATCTGGTCTATCGCGTTCAGGAAGATGGCTCCTGCACGAATCATGTCAACTCCCCTAAAACCAGCGCAGGCATCCGTATCATCCCGATGCTGGATGATGTGTTCGACGCATTTCTGGAAGAATATCAGTATCAAAAAGTGATTGGATTCTCCACGGATGAAATTGATGGTTATTCTGGATTTGTGTTCTGTACGGGGGAAGGCAAGGTCTATCTGCCGGGAATGATCAATCGCACGATTCATGCAATCTGTGCAGACTACAATAAGGAGGAAGCAGCCAAGGCTGATGCAGAAAATCGTGACCCGATTCTCCTGCCCAACTTTAGCTGCCATCATCTCCGGCATACGTTCTGCACCCGCTTCTGCGAAAACGAAACCAACCTGAAAGTCATTCAGGAAATCATGGGTCATGCGGACATCACCACCACAATGGATGTGTACGCAGAAGCGACCCAAGAAAAGAAGAAAGCATCTATGACCGCATTGCAGAGTGCGCTGCTCGTGCGGTAAAATCGGATGCGATATAACCGAAATGTTCTCCTCTGCTGGACAAAGAAGCACATCTCGTTTATCACGGTTTGACAGTGACCAACACCCGTTGTCACGTTTTCCGTCACGCTCCATCAAAAAAGGGCCGTGACCAAAACTGTACACAACTTTCGTGGACGCTGTTGGAGCTTGTTGGAGGGTTCATTGAAAAGAGGGTTTACTTCGTGGACGTTGTTGGAGTCTGACGGACGATAACAGAGCCAGTTCTTGCCACATCCCCACGATGAAGCCGATTGAGCAGTAAATTTCCAATTTAAGCGAAACAAAGCCTGAAACTTCTTGATGTACCGAGAAGTTTCAGGCTTTTTCTTTTGATGAATTTCCAGTAAAAACTGCACCATACGCCAAACGTGGAGGACGAATACGGCAACACCCCGGCACAGCGGGCAGAGCTGGACTGGCTGCTCTACAACAAGCCCTTGGAGTATGCCCATCTTGTGCTGGGTGGGGAGATTGAGCATTATCTCTCGCTTGGTTGCGACCACGGCAGGCTGGAAGAGCAATAACATAACAAACACAGCCCCGCTTTGGCGAAGGAGAAGCCAAAGCGGGGCTGTATTCAATGAAGGAGAAATGAAAGGAATATCAGGTTACAAATTCAGCTCAAACTGTTCCACCGTAACAGTTGCTTTGCCGTCTGCGGCAAAGGTGATGCCGTCGGCAGACTGGGGGGTGTAGATCCATGCGGTCATGGTCTGTTCACCGTCGTTGGCGAAAACTTCGATGCTGTTTTTATCCAGCAGGATGCGGAGCTTCAGGGCACCGTTCTGGCTGCGCACCTTGCAGCTGCGGCGGTGAACAATGTCGGCACGGGAACCGGCATAGCTGCGATCCAGCGTCAGCTCGGAGGTGTAGGGGTCGTAGGTCAGGCTGGTGTAATGGTCTGCATCAGCAGCCAGCTTCAGGGTGAAGGAGCGGTATTCGCCGGGCTGCACCGTGACGGTCAGATCCGCCACACGGCCCTTGATGCCTTCCAGAGAAGTTTCGCTTTGCACCGTCACATTTTCGTGCAGGGTACGCTTGCCGTGGACGGCGTCCAGCTCCCGCACCGGGGCCTGAACAATACGTCCATCCTTGATGTGCAGCTCGCGGGGGCAGATGGTCTGCCCGAACCACTTGCAGCCCTGGGGCTTATCCTCGGTGTCCGACCATGTCTGCAGCCATGCGGTCATGATGCGGCGGCCGTCCGGGGCAAGGGTGGTCTGGGTGGCGTAGAAGTCGATGCCGCCGTCCATCAGCTGCACGTTTTCCTTGGTGAAGGTGTGGGTGGCTTCGTCGTAGCTGCCGATGAAGGCAATCACGTTGTGACCGTTGTGGAACTCGCCCTTGGGCAGCATCTCCATGGGGCCGAGCATCAAGACCTGCTTGCCGTCCAGCGGGAAGAAGTCCGGGCACTCCCACATTTTGCCGTACTGATTGTTGCAGCGTTCCAACACCGTGACAAAGTGCCAGTCGAAGCCGTCCTTGCTCTGGAACAGTGCCGCTGCGCCGCTGCCGTCCTCGGCCAGGCAGACGGTGACGGCGGAGTAGGTGCCGTCGGCCTCACGCCAGATCTTGGGGTCCCGGAAATCAAACTTGCTGAAGCCTTCCGGCAGGTCTTTCTGGGTCAGCACCGGGTTGCAGGCAGGCTTTTCGTAGTTGAGACCGTCACCAATGGCGATGCTCTGGGTCTGGATATCCCGCATCTCCCCATTGGGCTGCTTTTCTGCCACCACGCTGGTGTACATCAGCAGCTGCTTGCCGTCATCCATCTCGGTAGCAGAACCGGAGAAGCAGCCGGGGCCGTTGTCCGCCGGGGAATCCGGGGCAAGCGCACAGGGCAGATACTCCCAGTGCAGCAGGTCGGTGCTGACCGCGTGACCCCAGTGCATGGGCGCCCACCGCACATCGTAGGGGTTATACTGATAGAACTGATGATACTTCCCTTTATAATAAGAGAAGCCGTTGGGGTCGTTGAGCCAGCCCACATAAGGAGTCATGTGGTAAGCAGGGCGTTCCGCCGGGGAAATGGCTGCGCCGTGCTCGGCCTCGTAGGCACGGGCTTTTTGTAAAGTTAAATCGTTCATGGAATCCTCCAAGGGAAAGAATTCTTATGCGTAGTAAGCATCCAGATATTTCTGCATAATGCCCAGATAGTCGGACAGACCGTAGTCTTCCAGCTTGCTCAGATATTCGTTCCACTCTGCATCCTTCGTGCCGTTCATGATCCAGTCGGCCTTCTGCGTATTCATGTAGGTCTGCAGATCTGCCTGCAGGTTAGAGACCTGCTCGGTGTCCTCGCTGCTCATAAAGACATTGGGATAGACATAATCGTTGTTCATATCCGGGGTGTAGATCTCCTTGATCCAGTCCAGACGGTACTGTGCATCGTCCGGGCAGGTAACGTATACACCATAGTAATCATCCAGAACCGCCAGAGGTCCACTGACACACTGCGCTTCACGGACTTCCACGGGAGAAGCATCGCCCAGAGGAGCGTGCTTCAGCATGGGCTCGCCCTTATCGTTGGTGGACAGTTCAAAAATGTTAAAGCCTTCCGCATCGCCGTAAGTACCCCAGTTGTTCTGCGGAGACTGGAGGGGTGCGTACATCTGATCCAGCCATGCGCAAACCAGTGCAGGATTAGTCGCCTTTGCGGTGACAACGCATCTGCCGCGGGCAAAGCCGCTGGTGAAAGAACCGTTCTGCGGGGTGATATTGCGGGTATCGGCGGTCAGGGCGGGCAGCGGCTCCCAGTCGGTCAGGTTGTCAATGTTGGCAACATCCCAGCTGAAGCAGACACCATAGCGGCCAGCCTTGCCCTTGGAAACATAGGTGGACCACTCCTGCGTGAAGCACTCCGGGTCAATGAGCTTCTCGGCATACAGCTTGTGCAGCCAGTCCAGACCATCACGGTAGCCCTGCTGGGTGGCGGCACAGATGACTTTCCGGTCGTTGGTAACGGCGATATGGCGGTCTTTGTCTGCATCGCCGTAGCCTTCGCCAAAGCCATTGATGAGGATGCTGGGGTCCTGATCGCCGTTGTTGACGATGCAGGACATGGGGATGATGTCGCCGTCAATGCCATACTCTGCCTTGATAGAAGCGGCGTTATCACGGAATGCAATCAGCACCTGCTCAAACTCGTCCACTGTGGTGGGCATCGACAGACCGAGGAAGTTCAGCCACTTGGTATTGATGAAGCTCATGTTGCCAATGGTCTGGATGGCGGTCTTTTCCGAGCCGAGCTGCTCGATCCAGGGCAGTGCCCAGATGTGGCCATCGCTGTCGGTGCACATGGTGCGGTACTCCGGGTACTGCTCAAAGACCTTCTGGAGATAAGGCATATTGTTGTCAATGTAGTCTTCCAGATTGAGGATGACACCCTGATCTGCGTAGCGCAGCAGATTGCTGTCGGTAAAATCAGCAGTAAAAACGAAATCCGTCAGGGTGTTGGGGTTGGACATATTCAGGGTGATCTTATCGCTCCACTGGTCGGACTGGATGGCGGTCCAGTCGATGTGCACATTGGTCTGCTCTTCCAGACGCTTGAAGATGGTGCGGTTGTTCGGTTCGGGTTCGCTGCCCACAGGGAAGCTGGTCATACCGGTAAAGGTGACCTTTTCGGACAGCGGAAATGTAACGGCACCGGTCACGTCCACATCTGCGGCAGCAGAATTGCCGCTGCCGGTGGATTTGCCGCCACAGGCAGACAGAGCAGCGGCAGAACCCGCCAGAGCGCAGACTTTGAGGAAGTTGCGGCGAGAGATCAGCTTTTTCATGGTATTTTCTCCTTTTTCATGTTTCTTTTTTCGTGTAACAGATGAGCGTACCTGCTTATAAAATTCTGGAATATCCTCAGCCTTTAATGGAACCAGCCATGATGCCGGCATCAAAATACTTCTGGAAGAAGGGATACATCACCAGCAGCGGCAGACTGGAAATAATAATGGTTGCATATTTGAGCAGCTCTGCCATCTTGGCACGTTCGGCAGTGCTCTGGATATCTGCGATCATGCCGGATTCCGGCTGGCTCTGGATCAGGATGGAACGCAGCACCAGCTGCAGCGGCTGCTTCGATGCGCTGTTCAGGTAGATCATGGCGTCAAAGTAGCTGTTCCACATGGCCACGAACTGCCACAGGGCCAGAACTGCCACCACCGGCATACAGACGGGCAGCAGGATCTTGAAGAAGTAAAGCATCTCGCTGGCTCCATCCACATCCGCAGCTTCGCGCAGCTCACGCGGGATGCCTTGATAATAGGTACGGGCAATGATCATGTTCCACACGCTGAATGCTCCCGGCAGAATGACCGCCCACATGGAATCCAGCAGACCCAGATTGTTGATGAGCAGGTAGGTGGGGATCAGACCGCCGCTGAAAAACATCGTGATCACAAACAATGTGTTGAAGATCCCTTTGCCTTTGAAGTCCGGCAGCGACATGGGATAAGCGGCAAGCATCGTCACAGCTACCGAGATGATGGTGAAGATGATCGAGTAAAGCACCGCGTTCCTGAAGCCGACCCAGATCTGCTTGTCCGAAACGACACGCTGGTAAGCATCCAGACTCCACTTGCTGAAATCAAAGGAGATGCCCTTGTTTTGCAGAGTGACCGGGTCCATAAAGGACGCGATGACGATGTAGATCATCGGAACGATGATCGCCAGCAGGAACAAGCCCAGAAGTGCGTAGCCGCAGTACAGGATGATCTTATCTTGTCTGGTGTAGAGGGCCATTTTTGATTTTTTCTGTTTTGCCATGGTAAACCCCTCCTTACAAGCCCTTGCCATCGTTCATTTTGGCAACGATCTTGTTCACTGCGATCAGCAGGATGACGTTGACAACGGTGTTGAACAGACCGACTGCCGTGGAAAAGCTGTAATCGCCGTCCAACAGGCCCTTTTTATAAACGTACGTTGCAATGATCTCGGCAGTGTTCAGGTTCAGGTCCGTTTGCAGGGCATAGGCTTTTTCAAAACCGATGCTCATGATGTTGCCTGCCTGCAGGATAAACTGAATAACGACCATATCCTTAATGGCGGGCCACTCCACCGTCATGATCTGCTGGATCAGGTTTGCGCCGTCGATCATCGCAGCTTCCTTCAGATCTTTGCTGGCGTTAGAAAGGGATGCGGTGTACATGATGGATGCCCAGCCGGCACCCTGCCAGATGCCGCTGATGATGTAGATGGGGCGGAACGCTTCCGGCAGCGTCATGAAGTTGATGCTGGTGTGAAGCAGGCCGTTCACCGGACCGGTGACACTCAGCAGCACCCGGACGATGCCGCACAGCACGATGACCGAGATGAAGTTGGGCATATACAGCACCAGCTGCACCTTCTGCTTGATCTTCTTGCTCTCGATACGGTTGAGCAGGAATGCCAGCAGGATGGGGATCGGGAAGCCCCACAGCAGACCGTAGACGCTCAGCTTCAGGGTGTTGATCAGATAGCGCTGGAAGTCCGGCGAGGACATGAAGCGGGTAAAGTTTTTGAAGCCTACCCACTCGCTGCCCCAGATGCCCTTGAAGGGATTGTACTTCTGGAACGCGATCAGAACACCGCCCATGGGAGCGTACTTGAACACCAGCGTCAGCGCCACGGCAGGCAGCAGGAACAACAGGTAAAGCTGCCAATGCCGTTTGATGTAGACCCATGTGTTGTGCAGCTTGCGTTCTGCTGTCAGCACAGCCGTTTCCGGCGAGGCCGTCTTTGCTTTCATGAATCATTCTCCTCCTTTTTGATTTGCTTGCCGTTTGATTCGCACTTTACATTTGCACCTTTGAATTTTACGTTTTTCACTTCTATTGTGCAAATGTAAAATCCTTTGATTTATTTATACCACTCACGCAAGCGAATGTCAACGATAATTCATGGTATACATCAAAAATTATTGTGGATTTGTACAGATGCACAAATTCAAAAGTGCGCAAATATGCAAAATGATGATTTGCATTTTTGCATTTGACTAATTTGTGCATTTGCACTATACTGGAGTCGCAAAGAATAAGATCCGTCACCGGACTTTATCTATAAAAGAAAGAACACCCGCTCCTATTTATAAAGAAAGAGGATGACTTATGGCAACCAAAGTCACCATTCAGGATATTGCAAACGAACTGCAGCTTTCCCGCAACACAGTTTCAAAGGCCATCAACAACACCGGTGTGCTGGCAGATGCCACACGGGAGAAGATCCTGCGCAAAGCCGCCGAAATGGGCTATAAGCAGTTTGCCTATCTGCCGCTGTTTCAGGAAGACACTGCAAAAGCAGCAGAGCATTCCATTCTGCCGAGTGACAAACGGGAGATCGCCATGCTGACGACCCAGTTTCTGAGCAGCTCTCACTTTTCCTCCATGATGCTGGATCGTTTCCAGTCGGAAATCGAGCATCTGCATAGCTGTACGACCATTCATCGCATTTCTCCCATAGAGCTGAAAGAGAAAAAGCTTCCATCTTCTCTCAACATCCAGCGCACAGCCGGCATCATCTGCATTGAAGTATTCGACTATGACTACGCACAGATGCTGTGCGATCTGGATGTTCCGCTACTGTTTGTAGACACCCCTGTGATGGATATGCGTCCTCCCCTTAAAGCCGACCGCCTTTATATGGAAAACCGCATTGAGGTCCAGAATGCGGTGGCTCACATGGTCCAGCGCGGCAAAAAACGCATCAGCTTTGCGGGGGATAAAAACCACTGTCAGTCCTTCTTTGAGCGTTATATGGCTTATAAGGATGCAGTGGAGTACTTTGGTCTGACAGAAGGCCTGAGCACCTGTGCGATGCCATCTGGACAGCAGAACTATCCGGTATCCCTGTACGAAACCATACGTCGGTTCAAAACGATGCCGGATGCCTTTGTCTGCGCCAATGACTTTGTTGCCATGGATCTGGTCAAGGCATTGAATGAGCTGGGGTATTCGGTTCCCGATGATATCTGGGTCTGCGGCTTCGATGACAGTCAGGAGGCTTCCTACTTTGCCCCCCATCTGACTTCGATCCATATCCATGGACAGATCATGGGCTACACCGCTGCCAATCTGCTTATGACCCGCATCGAAGAGCCATCGCTGAACTATCGCACCGTCTATACGGAAACCAACCTGATCCTGCGCGAATCCACAGGAGATTGAGCGAAAGGAGAACCCCCATGCGTGACCTGTGCAATACGGACAAGCCGCTGTTTGCTGTGCTGACGAAATTGACTTACAGTGCTTACCTGAACATCTTATGGCTCGTGTGCAGCCTGCCCATCGTTACCATAGGAGCTTCTACGACCGCATTGTTCTACGTCACGCTCAAAATGGCGGAAGATCGGGACGATGGTCTGACCCGGATGTTTTTTAAGGCGTTCCGGGAAAATTTTAAGCCTGCCACAAAACTCTGGCTGATCCTGCTGGCAGTCGGCAGTTTGCTGGCTGTGGATGGCTTTGTGCTGCGCCGAATGTGGAGCGAAAACATTTTCTGGACGCTGCTCACTGCAGTGCTTATTGGTGCGGCAGTTCTGTACGGCATCGTTCTGCTGTATGCCTTTCCTCTGCTGGCACGGTTTGAAAACACCACCTTCGGCATCCTGAAAACAGCGTTTCTCGTGGGTGTCCGGTATCTGTTTTGCACCCTGCTGATGGCGGCGATCTATGGCATCATGGGGTACGTCATAGTGTTTGTGTTCACGCCTGCATTCCTGCTGGGCATGGGCTTCTGCGCAATGCTCTGCTCCTTTCTGATGCTTCGGATCCTCTATCTGATCGGTGGAGACCCTGATGCAGTACACGAGGAATACGACCATGACAAAAACTGACCGGGATACGCTCCGCTCCCTCCATGGGCGCAAAAAGTGGGAGCACATCTGGGCATATTACAAGCTGCCCATTGCGATCGTGCTCATCGTCGTCTATATCCTCGGGTATACAGCCTACCGTCATGTGACGAAAAAAGAGGATGTGCTTTACCTTGGTCTGGTAAATATCACTGCCGGGTCTGATCTGACGGAACAGCTTACCACCGGCTTTGCCGAGGCGCAGGGTCTGACCAAAAAGCAACAGGTCGATCTGCTGTCCGGCTTGCTGCTCAGTGAAAGCGAACGCGCAGAGGAGCAGTATGTATATGCTTCGGAGATGAAGCTGCTGGGTGCAGTCAGTGCCCAGCGGTTAGATGTTGTTCTGATGGACGAATATGCACGGGATCGACTGTTGGCAGATGATTATTTTCTCGATCTGCGGACACTGGATGCGTCTTTCCATGCACTGTCGGGTCTGAACGCCGGTGGGACCGTGCTGGATATTTCGGACACGCCGTTTGTCAGGCAGGCAGGTTTTTCTGGCAAGGTCTATCTTGGGGTAGTGCAGAATGCACCGCACCCGGAGCGTGCAGCCGCTTACATTCATTATCTGTTCCAGCGGTGACCGTTGGGTTTTAGCTTATAGGATAAAAATAAGGAGAAAACGCATGGACATTTTAACGATTGGTGAAGTTTTGATCGACCTGACCCAGACCGGCAAGGATGCGCGCGGCATCCCCCAGTTTGCCGCAAACCCCGGCGGTGCACCGGCCAATCTGGCTGTGGCTGCTTCCAGACTGGGCGCACAGACCGCCTTTATCGGCAAGGTGGGTGCGGATGCCTTTGGCCGCTACCTGAAAGAGGTTCTGGCAGAAAACAAAGTGGACGTTTCCGGCATGGCGGTGGATGCAGACCATCCCACCACCATGGCAGTCGTCTCGGTGGATGCCACCGGCGAGCGGGATTTCAGCTTCTACCGCAGCGCCAACGCTGACGTGATGCTGTGCAAGGAGGATATTTCGGACGAGGCTTTGAAAGCTGCCAAAATCGTCCACTTCGGCTCTGTCAGCCTGACCGCTGACCCCTCCCGCACTGCCACGCTGGATGCTGCCGCCCGCGCCAAAAAGCTGGGTGCTACCATCACCTACGACCCCAACTACCGTGCAAACCTCTGGAAGAACAAAGAGGATGCCATTGCCCAGATGAAAACGCCCCTGCCGCTGGTGGATATCCTGAAGGTGTCCGATGAAGAACTTCCCTGCTCACCGGCACCACCGATTGTGAAAGCGGCACGGCACAACTGGCACAGAACGGCATCCGGCTGATTTTTGTCACCTTGGGTGCAAACGGCGTATTCTACCGCTTTGGGGACAAGACCGGCCATGTGGCAGGTGTCCCCTGCAAGGTGGGTGATACCAACGGCGCAGGCGATACCTTCTTTGGGGCTGCCCTGTCCAAGCTCTGCAAGGAGAAGCTGGACACCCTGACCGTGGACAAGTTGGAAGGCATTCTGGCCTTTGCCAACAAAGCGGCCAGCATCACCACCAGCCGCCATGGCGCCATCCCCGCCATGCCCACCCTTGCAGAAGTGGAGGGCTGAACCATGGCAGCAAAACAGGAATTTGCATCCCGATTTGCCAAGCACAAGGACGAGCTGGAATGGCTGTTCATGGAACTGTACCACAACCGGGAAGGGCTGGAGGTTCTGGAGCGGGAGATGGCAGAAGCCTACAACGCCCGCAGTGCTGAGCTGAAAGCACTGGACAAGGCACGCTCTGCCGACCCGGAGTGGTACAAGCGGGGCAATATGTTCGGCATGACCATGTACACCGACCTCTTTGCCGGAAATCTGAAAGAACTGGCAAAGAAGCTGCCCTACCTCAAGGAGCAGAAGCTGACCTATCTGCACCTGATGCCCCTGCTGCAGATGCCCCATTCCCACAACGATGGCGGCTATGCGGTGGAGGATTTTGACACCGTAGACCCGGCCCTTGGCACCAACAAGGATCTGGAAAACCTGACCCGGGAGCTGCGGAAAGCCGGCATCAGCCTGTGTCTGGATTTTGTCATGAACCACACCGCCAGCACCCACCGCTGGGCCATGGCGGCAAAGGCAGGCGACCCGTGGTTTCAGGCCTATTACCACCTCTACGAGGACCGCACCATCCCCGACCAGTACGAGCAGACGGTGCCTCAGGTGTTCCCTAACACCGCACCCGGCAACTTTACATGGTGCGAAGAAATGCACAAGTGGGTACTGACCACCTTCCACGATTATCAGTGGGATCTGAACTACGCAAACCCGGCGGTGTTCGTGGACATGACCAAGAGCATCCTGCACCTTGCCAATCTCGGCGTAGAGGTGTTCCGCATTGATGCCGTACCCTATATCTGGAAGCAGCTGGGCACCACCTGCCGCAATCTGCCGCAGGTGCACACCATCGTGCGGATGCTGCGCATGGTGCTGGAATGCGTCTGCCCGGCGGTCATCCTCAAGGGCGAGGTGGTCATGGCTCCCAAGGAGCTGGCCGCCTATTTCGGCACCCCGGAAAAACCGGAATGCCACATGCTCTACAACGTGTCCACCATGGTCAACCTGTGGGGCGCCCTTGCCAGCCGGGATACCCGGCTGCTGAAGGCGCAGCTGGATGCCCTCCACGCCCTGCCGGACAACTGCTGGTTCGTGAACTATCTGCGCTGCCACGATGATATCGGCTGGGGTCTGGACGAGACGGTGGAAAAACGGCTTGGCATTGACCCGCAAAAGCACAAGGAATATCTGTACCACTTCTATGAGGGCAATTTCCCCGGCAGCTGGGCAAAGGGCGAGCTGTACAACTACGACCCTGCCACCGGCGATGCCCGGAGCTGCGGCACCACCGCAAGCCTGTGCGGCGTGGAGCAGGCACTGGAAAAGGACGATAAAACCGCACTGGACTACGCCGTAAAGCGTGACCTGCTGCTGCACACTGCTATGGCGTTTTTGCAGGGCTTCCCCATGCTGAACTGCGGGGATGAAATTGCACAGCTCAATGGCTGGGACTACAAAAACGACCCTGACCGTGTGGAGGACAGCCGCAATCTGCACCGCAGCAAATTCAACTGGGAGGACGCAAAGCAGCGCACCCGGAAGGGCACGCTGCAAAACCAGCTGTGGCAGGGCATGGAGCAGCTGCGCCAAATGCGTGCAGACCCCTGCTTTGCCCCGGATGCGTGGGTGACCACATGGGACAGCCATAACCCCGGCGTGCTGGCGCTGGTACGCAAGCGCGGTGAGGAAACGCTGGTGGGGCTGTTCAACTTTACCGAGTACCCGGCAGGGGCAAGTCTGGACGCTCTGGGCGGCGAGTATCACACCCCGGAGGGCACTTCCGTCTGGCTGGCGGATGTGGAACTGGAGCCGTATCAGGCACTGCTGGTAAAAACAAATAAGTAAAGCGGAATACTCCGGTAACTTTCTCTTGGTTGGAAAGTTGCCGGAGTATTTTTGTTTCGCGCAAACTGCAAGGTCACTGGATCATTGAAATGTCGGAGATGATTGCCACCGCCAATGCCACGCGTGCCTGCGCAAAAAATTCCCCCGATACCGGGTATCCGGTATCGGGGGGATCTGTCATTCTGAGGCTTTACGGAGGAAGCGCTCAGAGGTTACTTTTTGGGGAACGCCTTGTTCCAGATCTCAATGGTCTTGAACTTGGGCATCCAGCCGTCCGATTCAAACTTGCCTTCCCGTGCATCCAGCAGACCCTGCTCCACGCACCACTGAGCGGCCTTGGCCTGCTCGGCATCGGTGATGTCTGCAAAGGCGGGCTGTGCGGCAGGTTCGGGCTTGCCCTTCTCA
Organism: Faecalibacterium taiwanense; assembly: GCF_036632915.2. NCBI lineage: Bacteria > Bacillati > Bacillota > Clostridia > Eubacteriales > Oscillospiraceae > Faecalibacterium > Faecalibacterium taiwanense. The sequence continues at coordinate 2,539,429 of NZ_CP155552.1, forward strand.
GTCCAGATGAGCAGTGCCAGCTGGCCACGGTTTGCCGGGATGGCTGCGCCCTCGGGCAGGAGGTCGTTCAGGATGACGCGGGTGGCGATCTCGTAGCCGCCCCAGATGGCTGCACCGCCCACGGCCACGGCGGCAATGGTGCCACCTGTGGTATCCATGGGTGCAGGTTCTACGCCGAAGTCTTCATCAATAGGTTCGTCCGGGTCGGCCACCGCGCTGGCCGACCAGTGGGCGATCAGTTTGACCGGGTAAACGGGCATCTCAAACGTCGTGGCCGCGCTCTTGGCATTGTCCAGCTTGAGCTGCAGATTTTCCGGAATGCCACCGGGGAATTTCTCGTAGAAGCTATCGGGGTACACGATCTCCCATTCCACGAACTCCATGCCGGGGTATTTCTCGGCATCATACGGGGTAGCTGTGATCTCCACCGTGGTGCCGATCTCTGCGGGGATATCGCTGCCCTCGTCCAGAGTGGACTTTGCCGTGCCGCCCTCAACAGTAACGGTACTCCTCAGCACGGAAGCGGGGATGCTGTAAACGGCGGTCAGCTTCACGCCTTCCTGCGGCATGGTAAAGACGATCTTTTCCGTGCCCTTTTCCGTTTCGGAGCCCAGACTGCCCTCGGTCGGGGCAAAGGCGGTGCTGGTGCCATTTTCCACCTTCCAGTGATGGAACGACTCATTCTCCTTGACAGGCTCATTGGCTTCGATCGTGACGGTCTGGCCCGGCTGTACGAGCACCGTGCCCGTCTGTCTTTCGCCCTTTCCGACGCGGATCGTGCCGTTCTTCACTGTGACTTGCATATCTAATACAGGTGCCGGGAAGCTATAAGAAGCTTTCAGCTCCACCGGGCTGGCCGGCATGGTGAAGATCATATTTTTTTCGGCATTTTTCTGCTCTTCGGTCAGTTCAAAGCTTTCCGGGCTGATCACTTTCCAGCCGCCGAACTTTGTAACACTCGGGTTTTTGTTCTCACCGCTCACTGTGACCTTTTCGCCTGCAAAGGCGGTAGTCAGTTTTCCATCAGTGTCACCAACGACCTGCGCGGTGCCGTTTTTCACGGTAATGCTGTAAGTCTCCCTCGGCTCAATGCGCAGGTATCTTTTATCTATTGTCTCAGGAATCGGGGTAATGCGGGAGTCCTTGTACTCCGAAGATTTGGCGTACTCCGAAGATTTGGCCATGATATAGACATAGGGTTTGCCATTCGCCTGAGTGAAGCTCACTTTGCCAAGGTTATCGTAACTGTAACGGTTACTGTCCAGTTCCACAATACCGCTGCATGTGATCTCTGCGCCGTCCTGACCGATCGAACGATTCACACTGCCGGACGTCACCGTCACATTGTTTGCACTGTTCACCTTCAGCTTCGAAACTGTCGTGCCATGCTCATTACCAAGCTTTATATCGCCAATACAGTCAATAATCGTTTCGCCGCTAATGCCGCCTTCGGTCGTGACCGTGTCTGCCTTCACGGTAAGGCCATTCGTTATCAGGTTTCGGCCGTCACCACGCGAACCGCCCCAATTTTCGAGGATCACATCACCGGAACAGCTGATCTCCGCCTTGCCTTGAATTGCTGCAGCCGCATTGCCACCTGGCTTGGTCACTTTCACATCCTTTGCGCCGTTTACGGTCAGGTCACCGTTCACAACGTGGGACGCATCCGCTTCCAGATCAATGGAAACATCCGCCGGTGCATTGATGGTCAGGCTGCCTTCAAAGAAATTTCCATCCTTCAGCTTCAGGGTCTTTTCCGCAATGTCATAGCAGAGGGCACCGTTTCCAAGGATGTCTTCATAGTTCTTTCTGGTAACAGGCGTATCATTGATTTTGATTTTGAAATACTGTACAATTTCGCCAACCTGATTGCCGTCCTTGTCCAGTTTGGTGATCGTGCCAAGCAGCTTGCTGGGGTCGATTTCAGCTTCCTCTTGACCATTGCCGATATAAATGTCATCGGCATCTACAGTTTTCAGCGTAACATTGCCGCCGGTGATCTGGATGTTTTCGCCTTTGCCATACACTCGCCCGCCGCCGATGGCCGCAACAGGGCCGTTTCCGCCGCCAGACTCTGCATGTACCGTGCCGCCCTCAATGGTAATGTTTTTGCCGTCACCTTGATAGCCGCCGCCAATGCCTGCTGCTTCGCCACCGGGTATCGCCGTTACATTACCATCGCGAATCGTAATATTTTGACCCGCTGCGCTTTGACCTCCGCCAATGCCTGCACCCCATGTACCGCCGTTGGCCTTGATCGTACCGCCTTCAATAACAATATTGCTGGCATTTTTATTCCGTGCGCCGCCAATGCCTGCGCCGCCCTGACCGCCGTAGGCCTCCAGCGAGCCGGTGCCGTCGATGGTCAGGGTCCCGTCATCGTCGGCCTTTTCCACACCGGCGTGGTCCGTGCCGCTTTGCAGGGTATTCGTTCGTGCCTGCAATGATCAGCTCCACATTGCCGCTGACCGAGACTGCCGCATTGGAAGTAGTCTCGATATTGACATTAGACAGTGTGACTTTTGCACCCATGGTGCCGCCTTTGATGGTAATGGTATTGTGCGTCTGGCTGCCGTCCGTTGTGATAGACAGATTGCCCCTTTGCTGGGCTTCATTATTGCCCTGCTGGACATACTGTTTGTCATCAGCCCCAATATAGACTGTGATGCTGCCGTATTTGAGATTCATCTGATACTCAGTTTCTACCTCCGTACCGTTCTCTTCGTCCAGCACGCTCACCGCGCTTTTGGCGGCGGTGCTCTGCTGGAGCAGGGCATCGGTGCTTGCGGCCAGAGCCGGGGCGGAAAGGGTGAACATCATGCATGCTGCCAGCGCAGCGGAAGCCGCCCGCCGGGCCAAAATATTTCGTTTCATAGGGGTTCCTCCTTTGCGAAAATTATTACGGGGGGGGGTATGCATTACGGTACTTTGATTATCTCACACTTTACCGGATTTTGGAAGCAAACCTGCGTGAATCGCCCTAAAAGCAGCGTGAAAAGCATGATTTGTGCCGGTTCTGTTGCAGATGCCCGGCCCGCAGGCACAGCAAAGCCCCCGGCAGGTTTGCGCCTGCCGGGGGCTGTTTGCTGTTTTACTGCTTGGGGAACGCCTTATTCCACACTTCGATCACCTTGAACTTCGGGGTCCAGCCTTCGGGCTCAAAGCGGTCGCCCTTGGCATCCATGGTGCCCTGCTCGGTGCACCACTGTGCGGCCTTTGCCATATCGGGGTCGGTCACATCCGCAAAGGCGGGTGCGCCTGCGGGTTCGGGTCTGCCTGCGGTGTTCCACACCAGCAGGGCCAGCTGGCCGCGGTTTGCCGGGATGGCTGCGCCCTCGGGCAGGAGGCCGTTCAGGATGACGCGGGTGGCGATCTCGTAGCCGCCCCAGATGGCTGCACCGCCAACGGCCACGGCGGCAATTGCACCGCCCGTGGTATCCATGGGTGCAGGTTCTACGCCGAAGTCTTCATCAATAGGTTCGTCCGGGTCAGGCTTGGCCACCGGGCTTGCCGACCAGTGGGCGATCAGTTTGACCGGGTAAACGGGCATCTTAAACGTCGTGGTCGCGCTCTTGGCATTGTCCAGCTTGAGCTGCAGATTTTCCGGAATGCCACCGGGGAATTTCTCGTAGAAGCTATCGGGGTACTTGATCTCCCATTCCACGAACTCCATGCCGGGGTATTTCTCGGCATCATATGGGGTAGCTGTGATCTTCACCTCGGTGCCGATCTCTGCGGGGATATCGCTGCCCTCGCCCAGAGTGGACTTTGCCGTGCCGCCCTCAACAGTAACGGTACTCCTCAGCACGGAAGCGGGGATGCTGTAAACGGCGGTCAGCTTCACATTGCCTTTGGGCATATCAAAGCTGATCTCTGCGGTGCCTGCTTCAGTCGCAGAACCCAGACTGCCCTCGGTCGGGTCAAAGCTGGTGCTTCCCTCTTCCACCTTCCAGTGGTGGAACTTCACGCCCTTGGCGGCATCCTCATCGGTGGGTGCGTTGGCCTTGACGGTGACCGTTTCGCCCTCAAAGGCGGTAGTAATCTGGCCGGTGGTGTCGTCGCCCACCTGAGCGGTGCCGTTCGCAACGGTAATACTGTAGTAAGTCTCCCTCGGCTCAATGCGCAGGTAGCTGCTTTCTACCGTATCAGGGAGCGGATGGATGCGCGGGTCGATCAGCTTTGCATCCTCGGCTTCGCTGGTATAGTAGACGTATTTTTTGCCGTCTGCCTGTGTAAAGTCAACAGTGCCCACAGGGCCACCCTCTGCGGTATTCTTCAGGATCACAGTGCCGGAAGCCGTGATCTTGGTGTTTTCGGAAATCGCTTGTGTGTCCTTGATTATAACAGTAACATTATCAGCCTTGTCGATCGTCAGGTTTTTCGCCGCTCTACCGTCGGTACTCTCAATGGTCACGTCACCCTCGCTGGTGATAGTCGCATCGTAATTCACCGCAGCTGCACAGTTTGTATAAATGTTTACTTTGCTGGAATTTATAATATTCAGGCTTCCGTTCACGGCCATGAATCCGCCGCTGATATCCACCTCGCCGGTGCAGTCGATCGTGCTGGTATCATTTCTGGCCATAATTGCAGCCAGTTCATTGCTGTTGACCTTCACATTACGTGCCTTCTCCACAATCAACTTTGCAGCCACAGCAATCTGATCTTTACCGTCCAGATTTATATCCTTGCCGGGTGCGTTGATTTTCAGAGACGAGCGCTTTATTCTGCCATCCGACTTCAACGTTTGGGTGGTCGGGTCGTAACTCAGCACACCATTTCCTAAAATGTCTTTACAGTTTTTGCTGGTAACGCGGGTTGGTGTAGTGTTCTCGCTGCCCACCGCAATGCCATAATCCTGTACAACATTGTAATTCGGGGTCAGAGTCACGTTATTGCCCGGCATGGTAAAGGTGACTGTGGGGTTCACCTTCTGCTTATCTGTAAGCGTGATGCCCTCAGCAGTCCAGCCGGTAAACTCAGCGTTTTCTTTGCCTGCAGCGGTCACGGTGACCTTTTCGCCCGCAAAGGCCGAGGTCACTGCCTTACCATCCACGGTGATGGTGGCATCGTCTGCCGTAATCGCATAGGAAACTTTCGGCACAATGCGCAGATAGTTTTTAGTTCTTGCCGGAATCGTCCCAGTGCCCGCATCCGTCGGCGTTGCGTCAGGCGCATTGCTGGTATAGTAGACAAAATCGTTCGCACTTACCGGAGCGGCAAACTCAATTCCTTTAATTGCAACTCCCGAATTCGCGCCTGCTTCCGTGTGCTCAAGGGTAACAGGGCAAAGACAGTAGATGTACACTTTTCCATAAACCGGTGCCCAATTACCAGTGCTGGAAACTTTCACGGAACGAGCGTTTTCGATGATCAGATTTTCATTCACAATCATCTCTGTGGATTCCAGCACCACGTCCGTGTTCGGTGCATCGATGGTCAGATAATGGACTGCGCTGGCATTCGGCTTCAGCAGGGTCAACTTTTGCTCATCAGGATCATACTTCAGGAAGCCAAGAATGTTGTTGCAATTATCGCTGTCAACTTCCACCTTACCTCTGTCATAGATTTCAATGGTAATGCCATACTTCGTAGCAACAGACGCATTAGCATCCGTTCCGCTGTTCTCCGCGTCCAGCACGCTCACCGCGCTTTTGGCGGCGGCGTGCTCTGCTGGAGCAGGGCATCGGTGCTTGCGGCCAGCGCCGGAGCGGAAAAGGTGAACATCATGCATCCGGCCAGCGCCGCCGATACTGCACGCCGGATAAGTTTGCCTTGTTTCATGGTACAACCTCCTTTTTCCCCTCGCATTTTTACGGGGGGGGGGTATATATTACAGTATCTTGATTATTTCACACTTTACCGGATTTTGGAAGCAAACCTGCGTGAATCGCCCTAAAAGCAGCGTGAAAAGCACAATTTGTGCCGGTTTTGTTGCAGATGTCCGGCCCGCAGGCACAGCAAAGCCCCCGGCAGGTTTGCGCCTGCCGGGGGCTTTACTATGTTATGAAAGATCAATCCTTCTTCTCTGCTGTGCGGGCAAAGAAGTTGGCGAGGATCGCACCGGAAATGTTATGCCACACGGAGAACACAGCGCCGGGAATGGTAGCCAGCGGATACTGTGCAAAGTGTGCGGCGGCCAGACTGGTTGCAAGGCCGGAGTTCTGCATGCCCACCTCGATGGAGATCGCGCGGCACTTGGTGGAGTCCAGCTTGAGCAGCTTGCCCACGCCAAAGCCGGTGAGGTAGCCCAGCACATTGTGCAGGATGACCACCACAAGGATCAGCAGACCGCTGGTCATGATCTTGGCGCTGTTGGCGGAGACCACGGCGCAGATGATCAGCACGATGGCGGTAGTGGAGACCAGAGGCAGCACGCGGACGGCTTCCTCGGTGAATTTATGGAAGAAGTGATTGACCACAAAGCCCAGTGCGATGGGCACCAGCACCACCTTGACGATGGACATGAACATGCTCATGGGGTTCACGTCAACACGCTGGCCAGCGTACAGCAGGGTGAGCAGCGGGGTGAGCAGCGGAGCCAGCACGGTGGAAACAGCGGTCATGCCAACGGACAGTGCAACGTCGCCCTTGGAAAGGTAGGTCATCACGTTGGAAGAGGTGCCGCCGGGGCAGGTGCCAACCAGGATCACGCCAATGGCCAGCTCGGTGGGCAGGTGGAACACCTGCGTGAGCGCCCATGCCAGAAACGGCATGAGGGTGAACTGTGCAACGCAGCCCACGATCACATCCTTCGGGCGGCTGAACACCACCTTGAAGTCCTCCGGCTTCAGGGTAAGGCCCATGCCGAACATCACGATGCCCAGCAGGTTATTGACCCACGCCGTCTTTACCACGCTGAACGGGCCGGGGAAGAACAGGGCACCCGCGGCCACCACAATAACGATGGCGGCCATGTACTTGCCCACAAAGTCGCTTACTTTTTCCAGTGTTTTCATAATTGTTTCTCCTTTTCCTTCTGACATGCTTTGGGGCAAAAGCATCCGCAAAACAAAACGCCCTTGTCCCCTACGGTCTGTAAGAGACAAAGGCGTGTAAAATCCTCTGCGGTACCACTCTTATTGCCAGCACAACGCTGACCACTCAGTGCACGTCCAACAACGCGCGGCCCGTGATAACGGGGGCCTGCCGTTCCTGCTTACTGGGGCGCACACCGTCCATTCAGCCGGAAAGCTCGGAGAGGATCTTCCCACGGATGCCCTGCACTGCCTTGCACCAACCGGCAGCTCTCTGCAGCATTCCTTCCGGGTACTTTTTCTCGTCATAGCCGTAATATTCTTGGTGACATGGAGTATACTCCCCTGCAAAGGCAAAGTCAATAGAATGAGGCCTTCTGATTTTTCATGCAGTTCATTTCAGGAGTGAAAGTGGTTCACGCAGCAGACAAAGCAGAACGGCATCAGCGCCGACTGCTCCGGCAGGATGACGCGAAGCCATGGTCTAAAGAGTAGGCCGCAATGCCATCCCATCACACAACAAAAGACCGCTCATCTTTTCGGGTGAGCGGTCTTGCTGTTTCTGCGGTTTATTCGCCTTTGGCTTTTGTAAGCAGCATGTGCACGTATTCCGCGCAGGCATCCCAGTCGCGGGCGGCGGCCTTGTCCTTCGGCATCAGGCTGCTGGCAAGGCCCACGCCAAGGCAGCCCGCCTTGCGGAACTCCGGGATGTTCTCCGGCGTTACGCCGCCAATGGCAACATAGTTTGTGTCGTCCTGGAATCCGATAATCTGGGGCAGGAGAAAAACGACCTCTGAGCCGCTTTTCCTGTCTGATACGCAAAAAAGATCCCGTTCACCCAGAAGTGGACGGGATCTTTTATTGCTTATGGGGCTTTACTGCAGCCAATCAGGCTTTGACGAAGGCAGCTGCTTACTTTGCAGCCAGATATTTGCCCAGTTCGCGGCCCAGCGTCAGGCACATACCAATGCTCACACCGGGGATCGGGGTGATATACTCGGGACCGAAGCGCATACCGCAGGTGTTGCCGGAAGCGTACAGGCCCTCGATGGGCTGATAATCCTCGTTCATCACCTGCTGGTCATTGGTGGTCACAAAGCCGCCGGTGGTCACCAGTGCAAAGCCCAGACTCAGGGTGGTGACATGGGCGTAGAAGGGAGCCTTTGCAACTGCATTCAGGAAGTGCGGGTCCTTGGCAAAGTCGCTGTCGTAGCCCTCGGCGCAAACCTTATTGTACTGCTCCACAGTAGCGGAAAGGGCTGCAGGCTCCACACCGATGTACTCGGCCAGCTGCTCGATGGTGTCGGCGCAGTACCAGCCGTTGGCGCCCTCGGCACCAGCAGCCTTTGCGGCCTCAAAGTTGCCCTTCATGGCTTCCACCACAGCGGGCATGTCGTACTCGAATGCCTGATGGCCGGGGAAGCCGCGCAGGATCTGGGTCTCATAGGTGCTGTCGTAGATGGAGGTGATATTGCCGCGCTTTGCACGTGCCATGAAGAAGCCGTTGATCTCCGGGCCGGCAAAGGCTTCGTTCTGGAAGCGCTGGCCATTCTCGTCCACCCACAGGGGGCCGGGCAGATAGTCGGGCACGGCCATGGAGTCGAAGTTCATGGTGGAGATGTCGCCCTCCAGACGGCCGCCTGCCCACACACCCATCTGGATAGTGGAGCCGTCACGGCCAAAGGGAGCAAAGAAGTCCTCATCCTTGGTGAACAGACGCTTGATGTCCGGCAGCAGATCGTCCATCATTTCCTTGTTGCCGCCAAAGCCGCCGCCTGCCAGCACAACGCCATTCTTAGCGTTGATCTTGAGGTAATTGCCGTCGCCGTCCTGTGCGATCACGCCGGTGACCTTTGCACCGTCAATTACCAGCTGCACACCCTTGGTGCCAAACAGAGCGGTGGCATTGTCAGAGAAATTCTCCTCCACATAATTGTAGTTGTCCCAGCTCAGGTCCTTCAGCTCCAGCTGACCGGCGGTGTTGTTGTTCTTCTCGCCGCTGGCGGGGTTCTCCCAGTAGTTTTCCCACCATTCCAGCGTGCCGGTGTAGTAGTGCATGCCGTTGTTCAGCTGGTGCACGGTGTACTCGTTGTCCGGCCAGAACTGGATGCGGGTCTTGGCCAGCGTGTCCGGGTTGATCTTGTCCAGCCACCAGTCCACAGTGCTGCCGCTGTTCTTGGCAAACTTCATCACCAGTGCGGTGTTTGCCTTGCCGTGGGTCTGCATCATCCAGTTGTTCACAAACTCCACTTCGTCCACCTTGGGCACACCGTGGCTCAGCAGGTAGTCCGAGTTGATGTGGCCGATATCGTGGCCGACCGTCCACCAGCTCTCGCGGGGCATGGCTTCCAGCACCAGAACGTTCTTGCCCTCTTCGGCCAGCTCACGGTAGCAGCTCAGGCCGGCATAGCCCATACCGATGATGGCAACGTCAACATCGTAGGTCTTGGTGATCTCACTGTCCGGGATGGCTTCCGGGGCGGTGCGCCAGCTGGCAGCCTGCTCAGAAGCTTCCGGGGCAGACACTGCAGTGCCGCCCATGGCCTGTGTGATGCAGTCGTTCATGCACTGCTTCACAGCATCGCTGGTAATGGTTGCACCGGACACGCCGTCGATGGTGCTGTTCTGGGCTTCCAGCAGCTGCTTGATCAGGTCATCCTTTGCGACCTGACCGATGGAGTCGGTCTCACCGGACAGATCCAGCTGGATGTCAGTAATGGCTGTCTCGCTGAAGGTGGCGGTCATGGTGATATCGCTCATGCCCTTGGCCGTGGCAGTGTAGGTGCCCGGGGTGTACTTTGCAGCGGCAGAAGATGCAGCCGTGCTGCCGGAAGCAGCATTGCAGGCAGCCAGTGCGCTGGCGGTGATGCCGCTCATGGCAGCAGCAGAAGCCAGCTTCAGAAAGCTTTTGCGCGAGATCTTTTTCATCTTGGTGGTTCCTTTCGTTTTTCTCTTTCTTCTCAATGTGCAGAGCTGTGTGCTCCTTTTCGGTTGTTAATTCTATCACAATATCTCGCACTTGAAAAATATTGCTTTCTTTTTATAATTAGAAGTAAAAGTTATAAGCATTTTTTTAAGAGAAAAAGGAGCCGGTCATGACCCTGCAGCAGATGCGCTATTTTATTGCGGTGGCACAGAATTTGAGCTTTTCCAAAGCGGCACAGCAGCACTATGTTTCCCAAACGGCGGTCAGCCAGCAAATCAAGCTGCTAGAAGAAGAACTTGAAACCGAGCTGTTTCAGCGCACACGGCACTCGGTGGCGCTTACCAGTGCCGGGCAGGTATTCTACGAGTATGCGGTGCGCATCACCGACCTTGCGGAAGATGCCGCCCGCCGCACCCGCGCCGCTGCTGCCGAGTGCAGCACCCCGCTTGAGATTGGCATGATGAGCGGCATGGAAAATCTGCCCATTCTGGAAAAGCTGTTGCTGTTCAAGGAGCAGCACCCTGCCATTCCGCTGCACTTTCATCTTGGGGATTTTCCCACCCTGAAAAAACGCCTGCAGCAGAAAAAGCTGGACTTTGCCCTGCAGCTGGAGCTGGTCCCGCTGGAGGATGCCTCCTCCCTGCTGCGTGCTCAAGTAGGCCAGCTGCGCCAGTACGTAGTGCTCAATCGCCAGAGCCACCTGTCCAGCTATGCGTCCCTGCACCGCAGCCAGCTTGCCAGCGAACAATATTATGTACCCGCCATGGACCGGGAGTTGTGGAACCAGTTTGCGCAAGTCCTCACCCGCCACGGCAGCGACCCGCAGAACATCAAATTTGCGTATTCCATGGAGGAGTTGATGCTGCAGCTGGCTTTCTACGGCGGCTATACCATCCTTGCCGAGCCGGTGCTGGCTCAGCTGCCCGCCAACAAAAACCTCACCTTTATCCCGCTGGAAAACGATACCGTTCCCGCTTGGGCCGTATGGAACCGCGAGAACATCTCGCCCGCCCTCCGGCTGCTTCTGCGTGAGCTGGATATTGACCCGTGACATGCTACAGAACGCATTGACGATCTTGCGTAAAAGCACTGCTCTTTTTTCAGAAATTCAGCAAGAAAGGTCTCTCCGGCGCTGCGTGGAGAAATGCAAAGGTCGATCACATGAATCAAAACGATCCTGTCCCGGACGATTTCACTCTTTCGCCGGCCTTTGTGGATGCACTGCCCGCGCTGTTTTTTTGCCTGCAACATGGTACTGGTGGCAGGAATTTTGCTTTTATCATGAATATACAGTGAGCCGGAAGCCTCTGATCTACAGAAGGCTTCCGGCTCATTTGCTATGGATTTTTTACGTAGATGCCATTCGAGTCCTTGATCGAAACAAAAAATTCCACGTCATACGACTTGGGATTTCCTGGTAGCCTATTCTGTTGCTCAAACATCCCACTGGGGTGTTTGTTGCTGTCGCAAACGCAAACTTCCGATAAACAAAAAACGTACCCGAACCCTTTTTCATAAAGAATGGGGTTCGAGTACGAACTGTATGGTGGAGAATTAGGGACTCGAACCCCAGACCCCCTGCGTGTGATGCAGGTGCTCTAACCAGCTGAGCTAATCCTCCATATTTTGTTTTGTGCGTTCCGAACTGGAACGTGATTATTATAGCACGGCCTTTGCCAAAATGCAAGCCCTAATTTTAAAAAAATCACACTTTTTGTATCCGCTTTCCGGTTGCCCTTTGATGCCAAATCGTGTATACTGAACACAGAAACTTTCCCACCGGGAAAAGAGGTACAAAAAATGCTGACACTTCGTGGAATCATTACGCTGATCGTTCTGATCGTTCTGTTTGCACTGGCCGTTGTGTGGATCTCCAAGCAGGGCGGCTGGAAGGGCGAGGGCTGCGGCGGCAACTGTGCATCCTGCCACAGCCACTGCGAAAAACAGGACCCGAACAAAAAAGCCTGAGTTCAAAAATGCCCCCGGACATTGCCTGCTGGCAGCGTCCGGGGGCATTCTGCTTTCAACTTTCCGTCTCGCGGTAAAACACCCCGCGCTCTGCCGCGTACACGGCAATGGTGCTCAGCAGGTCCTGATGGGCTTTCTGGTAAGTAGTGCGGCCGATGTGCAGCTGATCGATCACATCGTCCTCCGTGCGGTGCTGCACATAGCGCAGCTCGAACAGATCCGCACGCAGCGGGTCGGTTTTACGGTAATAGGCAAGGCCCTCCTCAATGGCGGCGCACCAGCTGCGCTCCACCGGGCTTCGTGCACGCTGCCGCATCCCATACCGGTACAGTGCCAGCCGCGTCTGATTTCTCTGCTCGCTTGTCATGTTCTGCCCTCCTCTTTTCATCCGCGCGGCGTGCCAGCACTTCGCGGCGGTTCTGCTCTTCAAAAAAGCAGAGATCCCGCTCGTACATGCTCAGACCAAGCACCGCGCTCAGCCGTTCTGCTTCGCTCAGCTTGAACTGTGTGCGCCCCTGCAGTTTCAGGTTCAGCGCATTGGGGCTGATCTTCAAGGCTCGTGCCACATACTGCATCTTGTACCCACTGGCGCGGATATAATCCCGGATCATTTCAGTATTTGCCATATTCCGCTCTCCTTTTTTCGTATCGGCAATGCCGTTCAACAATCTTTAGTTGTAGTATATTCCTGCATTGATTCAGTGTCAACCCATTTTTGCAAATTCGCAGAAAAAAGTTGATTTTAATGCAATTTTTTGGTATACTTCTGGTAACAGCATTCTTTTTACAGAACAACCATACGTTTTTCAGAGAGGTTTCGCATGTCTGAGCTTTCTACCCGTCTGCATCTGCGCCGCAAAGAACTGGGCCTTTCGCAGGAAGAGCTTGCCCAGCGCATGGGCTATCGGTCCAAATCCTCCATTACCAAGCTGGAAAAAGGCATCAACGACCTGCCGCAGTCCAAGGTGGAAGAGCTGGCAGCCGCGCTGGAGACCACCCCTGCCTATCTGCTGGGGCTGGACGCACCCTGTCCGCCGCCGGGCTTTGAGCCGCTGCCTGCCATGACGCAGGTCCCGCTGATCGGTTCCATTGCCTGCGGCACTCCTATCACGGCAGAGCAGAACATTGAACGCTATATCGGCGTTCCCGCCGCGTGGCGCGCCGACTTTGCCCTGACCTGCCACGGTGACAGCATGTCTCCCACCATCTGCGACGGCGACATCGTATGCATTCGCTGCCAGCCGGAGGTGGAGCAGGGCGAGATCGCCGCAGTGCGCATTGGCGGCGAGGCCACCCTCAAGCACTTCCACCGGCAGGGTGATGCTGTGATGCTGCTTGCGGACAATGCCGCCGTCTGTCCACCCATGATCTTTACCGGCCTGCAGCTGGAAGAGCTGCACATTGAGGGCCGCGCTGTCGGCCTGTGCCGGGGGCTGTGAGCCGCCTGCAGTCTTTCAGGCACGTTTCATAAAAGAAGGAGGCTTCTCATGTTTTTCTCCCGCAAAAAGCCTGCCCGTTCTTACGACCCCGCCACCCAGCAGCCTGCACTGCGGTGCAGCATCTGCACCGGGGAGCAGGTGGCCGGTTTCATCTCCCCGGATGGCCATTTCGAGGACGTTCAGCTCATCCGCACGCCTCAGGAACTGGACGCATTCCGGGCACAGTACGGCATCCCGCCGGAATGCCCCCTGAAAAAGATCTATTAAAAGGAGTTCACCATGCCCACTGCACCTGAAGAGATGACCCTGAAGGTCATTGCCCATATCCATACTGCCTTTCCCACCAAGTTCGGCATCCCGCGCCAGAGCGGCCTTGTGGACGAGCTGCGCGGCGAGGTGATCTTTACGCCCGAATACCGCAATGCCGATGCCGTGCGCGGTCTGGAAGATTTCAGTCACATCTGGCTGGTGTGGCAGTTCTCCGGCGCGGTGCGGGACAGCTGGTCCCCCACTGTACGCCCGCCGCGCTTGGGCGGCAACACCCGCATGGGCGTGTTCGCCACCCGGTCGCCCTTCCGTCCCAATCCTCTGGGCCTTTCCAGCGTGCGTCTGGAAGGCATCGAGAACCGGCCGGACGTTGGCCCGGTGCTCATCGTGCGCGGTGCCGACCTGATGGATGGCACCCCCATCTACGACATCAAGCCTTACATCCCCTATGCCGACTGCCACCCGGATGCCGCCGAGGGCTTTACCGGCCAGACCCAGTTCCACCGTCTGCAGGTACAGTTCCCGCCCGAACTGCTGGCACAGGTGCCGCAGGCCGACCGCGCCGCCCTGACCGGCGTACTGGCAGGTGACCCGCGCCCCTCCTACCAGCACGACCCGCAGCGGGTGTACGGCATGGAGTTCGGCCCGGTAGAGGTGCATTTTACCGTGGATGGCGAGGTGCTCACCGTGACCGGCATCGCCCGCCGCTGAGAGGAAGCGTTTATGGAACTGCGGAACATCAATACCTTTTTGCACATCGCCGAGCTGCACAGCTTTTCCCGCACTGCGCGGCAGCTTGGCTATTCCCAGTCGGCGGTGTCCTCCCAGATCGCACAGCTGGAAGCAGAGCTGGGCGCACCGCTGTTCGACCGCGTGGGCAAGACCGTGCGGCTCACCGATGCGGGCCAGACCTTTTTAGGCTATGCACGCACCCTGCTGGCCACGGCGCAGCAGGCGCAGGCTGCCCTGCAGCCCGCCCGGCAGATCAGCGGCAGTCTGCGCATCGCGCTGGCGGATTCGGTGTGCTCCACCTTCCTGCCCGGTCTGCTCAAACGCTACCACGCCCTGTGCCCGCAGGTGGAGCTGGTGCTGTGCACCGCCACTGCCGACGGAATGCTGCAGATGCTGGGCACAAATCAGATCGATCTGGCCTATACGCTGGACCAGCCCCTGCTGCAGCCCAATCTGGTGCTTGCGGCGGATGTGCCGGAGCCGGTGTGTTTTATTGCACCGTCCGCTCACCCGCTTGCCGGGCAGGAAGTCGTTACGCTGGAAGAGCTGCCCCGGCAGGAATTTCTGCTCACTGAGCGCGGCATGAGCTACCGCGACGCTTTGGATCAGTGCCTTGCCGCCCGCGGCCTTGCCATCCACCCTTATCTGGAGCTGGGCAGCGCTGCGCTGCTGTGCCAGATGGTGGAGCAGGGCATGGGTCTTTCCTTCCTGCCGGAGTACATCGTGCGTCCGGCGCTGGCCGCAGGTCGTCTTGCCCGGCTGAATGTGCCGGACTGCACCGTGGAGATGCACCGTCAGCTGTTTTACCACCGTGACAAATGGCTGACCCCTCAGATGAAAGCCTTTATCGAGCTGGTGCACCAGCCCGCGCCCGGCACTGCCAGCAAATGAAAAGAGCACGGGTCCATTGAAGCGCAAAGCTGAACACACAAACGAAAAACCGCCGAAGGCTTTCCTTCGGCGGTTTCTCTTATGATAGGAGAATCAAAAATGATCGTCGCTAAAAGTTTAGTTCAGGATGGTCAGCTCGGTCTCGACGTCGAACAGGTGGACCTTGTGGGGATCGAATGCAACGCGGACGGTGTCTCCGTTGCGAGCCTTGGAGGTGGGAGCCACACGAGCGGTCATCTTGTTGCCCTTGTACTCCAGATACAGGTAGATCTCAGCGCCCATCATTTCGGAGACGTCCACCTGAGCATCCAGCTGGCAGTCAGTGTGCTTTGCCATAAACTCGGGCTCGTCGTCGATATCCTCGGGACGGATGCCCATCTTGATCTTCTTGCCGACGTAAGCATCCAGCTTGCCGTCTGCGGTCTTCTCCTTGGGCAGGGGGATCACGTCGCCGCCCAGATCAACACCGTACAGCTCACCCTTCTTGATCAGGGTGCCGTCCAGAAAGTTCATCTGGGGGCTGCCGATGAAGCCAGCAACGAACATGTTGCAAGGCATATCGTACAGGTTCTGCGGGGTATCGACCTGCTGGATGATGCCGTCCTTCATAACAACGATACGGTCGCCCATGGTCATAGCCTCGGTCTGGTCGTGAGTAACGTAGATGAAGGTGGTAGCCAGCTTCTTGTGCAGCTTGATGATCTCGGTACGCATGGAGGTACGCAGCTTAGCATCCAGGTTGGACAGAGGCTCGTCCAGCAGGAAGACTGCCGGGTTACGAACCATTGCACGGCCCAGAGCAACACGCTGACGCTGACCACCGGACAGAGCCTTGGGCTTGCGGTCCAGCAGATGCTCGATCTCCAGGATCTTAGCAGCCTCGTGCACGCGCTTATCGATCTCGTCCTTCGGGGTCTTGCGCAGTTCCAGACCGAAAGCGATGTTCTTGTAAACGGTCATGTGGGGGTACAGAGCGTAGCTCTGGAACACCATTGCGATATCACGATCCTTCGGGGGAACGTCGTTGATCAGACGGCCGCCGATGTACATTTCGCCCTTGGAGATCTCCTCCAGACCGGCGATCATGCGCAGGGTGGTGGACTTGCCGCAGCCAGAGGGGCCGACGAAGATGATGAATTCCTTATCCTGGATCTCCAGGTTAAAGTCGGTAACAGAGGGAGCGGTAGCACCCGGATAGATCTTATAGATGTGCTGGCAGCTGATCGAAGCCATAGTCGTTTGCCTCCATAATTTTTAAGGTTCCCACGCTCTTGACGGCGTGTTCATTCGTTGGTACTATAATAACAGATAATTTTGTGATATAAAATAGCATTTTATTGATTAGAGGTGTCAGATATTGCTTTTTGACTGGAACACCATCGCTTTTCCCGCTTCCGTGCAGGATCTGCAGCTGTCTGCCCCCCTCACCCTCTCCGGCGAAGGACTGTGGGTGTGCCTTGTGTCCAGCGGCCAGTGCTCTGCATCCGTACCTGCTGCCGGGCCGCTGCCGCTGGGTGCAGCGCTCATTTTGCCGCCGCAGTCCGTGCCTGCCGGGCACCTGATCCTGAGCCGTGCCCCGCTGGCCCTTGTGCCGGAAAGCATCTGCCATCTGCTCTGCGTCCAGCTTACCGGGCAGGCGGCTTCCCAGTTTCTGGCCGGGCTGCACGAACTGCCCTTCCTTGCCAAGGGCGGTTCCTGCCCGGCCGCTGCCGAACTGATGGACCGCCTTGCTGAGGAAAAGGCCGCCCACAGCCGTGCCCGCAGCCAGTTGGCCTACGCACTGTTGTGTGAGCTGGCCGATGCCGACAGTGCCGCGTCCGCCCTGCCGCCGCTGGTGCAGGCCGCCATTGAGGACATCCGCGCAAACTACGCGGGCCTTTACGGCGTGGAGGAGCTGAGCGAGCGGCTGGGCGTGTCCAAGAGCCATCTAGTGCGCACCTTTACCGCAGCCATTGGCGTGTCGCCGGGCAAATACCTCACCACGGTGCGCGTTGAAGCAGCCCAGCGGCTGCTGCTCCACCGGGAGTACACACTGGACGTGGTAGCCAGCCTGTGCGGCTTTTCCGGTGCCAACTACCTGTGCCGGGTGTTCAAAAAAGAAACCGGCCAATCCCCCGCACAGTGGCGGGCAATGGCCGGTCACGCCGCGCAGAGTGGGCTTTCGCCCGAGGAATCTCTGCGCGAACAGGAGCTTTATATTTAAGGGCTATGCGGTCTGCTTTTTACCGCGCAGCAGCAAAAACAGGGTCAGCACTGCGGTGAGCAGTTCCGATGCCGGGAACGCTGCCCACACACCATTCATGCCAAACAGGCGGCTCAGCACCAGCGAGCAGGCCACGATGGCCACCATGCCGCGGCAGATGGAGGTGACGGAGGCTTCCACCGGGCGGTTGGTCGCGCTCAGGTAGCCCGCCGCCACGATGTTGAACCCGGCAAAGAAGTAGCCCACAAAGTACAGCCGCATGCCCATGTGGGCAAACTGCGCCATCTGGGCGGAGCTTTCGCTGTTGAACACGCCCACCAGTGCATCGGTAGCACCAAAGATGATGCCGTACAGCACCGCTGCCAGCACCAGTGCGGTGCAGCTGCCCAGGATGAGCAGCTTTCTGGCACCGGCCTTGTCGCTTTTGCCGTAGCACTCGCTCACCAGCGGCTGTGCACCCTGTGCTACGCCGTTGAAGATGGCCGTTGCCACCAGCGCAAAGTTCGCCACCACGCCATAGGCCGCCACGGCCACATTGCCCGCCAGACCCAGCAGCAGGAAGTTGAATACGGTGGTGGTAACGCCGGAGGACATCTCACCCACAAAGCCGGAGATGCCAAGCTGGCAGCTCTGGCCCAGCAGCCTTGCCGAGGGGCGCTGGCGCACGAACCGCACGCTGTTCTCCTTTTAAAGAAGTGGCGGCTGCAGATGGAAATGCTGATGATGGGAGACACGGCGGTGGCCAGCGCCGCACCGGCCAGCCCCAGCCCCATGGGAAACATGAAAATATAGTCGAACACCACATTGAACAGGCTGCTGCTCAGGGTAGCCACCATGGCAAGGGAGGGGTCGCCGTCGTTGCGCACAAAGGCCGACACGATATAGTTGCACATGAAGAAGGGCGTGAACATAAGGAAGATACGGGCATACGGGATGCCCAGCGCCATGATCCCCGCGTCACCGCCCATCAGCCGCAGAAGGCCGCCGGGCGCAAAAATGCCCACCAGCAGGAACGGCACGCTGAGCACACAGGCGCAGAAGATGGCATTGGAAAAATAGCGCTGGCAGCGCTCGTCTCCCTGCGCCTTGAGGATGGCGTAGCGGGTGGCCGCGCCAAGGCCGACCATGGAGCCGACGGCAAAGATGAAGTTGTAGACCGGCAGGCAGAGGTTGAGCAGGGTCACGCCGTCGGTACCCGCCGCCTGCGAGATGAAATAGGTATCGGCCAGAATGTAGCACGAGGTGCCCAGCAGGCCGAAGATATTCTGTGATACATATTTAAAGAACTGTTTTGTCAGGTTCATCCAAGTTCCCTTTCATGGCATTTTTTACGCATACCGGCATATTTTAGCACACCCCAAAATGCAAGTCAACACAAAAACGCCCTGTACCGCGCAAAAAAGCATTGACAGTCCGGGCTCTGGCCCTTACACTGGGAGCGGTCACAAAATCATCCCCCTCGCCGGGGGAAGTCTTTTATTACCAGCATCTTAATTTGGGAGGTTCTCTATGTCCGGCAGCACACTGTTTTCCATTGGCGAAGCACTCATCGATATGATCCCGTCCAGGGTGGGCTGTTCTTTTGACGAGGTTCCCTCGTTCAGCCCGCGCACTGGCGGCGCACCGGCCAACGTGTGCGCGGCCTTTGCCCGGCTGGGCGGCAAAAGTGCTTTTCTGAGCCAGCTGGGCGACGACCCCTTCGGCCACAAGATCGCCCGGGAATTGGAAGCCTGCGGCATCGATCTCTCCCATCTGGCCTTTACCGACAAGGCCAGCACAGCCCTTGCCTTTGTCAGTCTGGAAGAGGACGGCAGCCGCACCCTCAGCTTCTACCGCAAACCCTCGGCGGACCTGCTTTATTCTCCGGAGCAGATCGACCCGGCATGGTTCGCCGATGCCTTTGCCCTGCATTTCTGCAGTGTCTCGCTGGTGGACAGCCCCATGCGCTACGCCCACCTTGCGGCCATCTCCGCCGCACGCGAAGCTGGTGCTATCGTCAGCTTTGACCCGAACCTGCGCTTCCCCTCTGGCCGGACCGCGACATGCTGCGCGGGACCGTGCTGCAGTTCCTGCCGCTTTCCAACATCCTCAAAATTTCGGATGAAGAGCTGGAATTTCTCACCGGCACTACGGACATTGAATCCGCCCTGCCGCAGCTGCTTGTGGGCGATGTGCAGCTGGTGCTGTACACCTGCGGCAGCAGCGGTGCCCACGCCTACACCCGCACCGCCCATGGCTTTGCCCCCTGCCGGAAAGTCCGGGCTGTGGACACCACCGGCGCAGGCGACGGCTTCATCGGCTCGTTTTTGTGGCAGCTGGAACGTGATGGCGTGACACTGGAAAAACTGGCAAAGCTCAGCAAAACAAAGCTGAACGAATACCTTGCCTTTTCCAACCAGTTCTGCGGCATCAGCGTGCAGACGAATGGTGCCATCGACAGCTACCCCACCCTTGACCAGATGCAGTAAAACATACAATATGCCCTACGTCACAGAACCGCAGGGCTTCTTTTTCATTTACAATTTGTAGTATTGCGCTGCCATATTCCAATTTTGTCCTGTTTTCGACATCTTTTCTGCCAGTTTAAGATTTGTTTATCCTTTGTACAAGCCTTGTTTTTATTCTCTGCCCGGTTCCATGATACCATAAGGGCAAGAACAACAAGCAGGGAGGCTTTATCCATGTCCTTTGAATTTACCCTTCTGGATGCCTTACAGGCTCTACGCTGTCCGGTGCTGGATGCACTGGCGGTGTTTTTCGATCAGGCCGGTGCCCACGGTGAGATCTGGATCGCCTTCACGGCGGTACTGCTGGCGTTCCGGCGCACCCGCCGGGTCGGGCTGGCCATGGCGCTGGCGCTGGGCCTTTATATGCTGGCGGGCCACTGCGCCTTAAAGCCGCTGTTCGCACGCCCGCGCCCCTGCGACCTCCGGCCGGAGATGCTCACGCTGGTGGCCCGGCCCCATGGCTGGTCCTTCCCTTCCGGACACACATCCTCCGCCTTTGCCGCTGCCTTTGCGCTCTGGCTGCAGAACCGCAGGCTCGGCATCCCGGCTCTTGTGCTGGCCGGGTTCATCGGCTTCACGCGGATGTACCTGTATGTGCATTTCCCCACCGACATTCTGGGCGGCGTAGCACTGGGCCTTGCAGTGGGGGCCTGCGGCTCCATGCTGGCAGATAAGATCAGCAACAAATGGGCGAAACGAAGTGAAGTAAAACGAACTGTATAAACCAATTTCGTCTCGCACTCGTTCTTGCTTTGCTTTTTACATTCAGATGAAGTATATCGCTTCGATCCTATTCGTGAAAAAGAGCCTCGGAAAAATCCGCAGATTTTTCCGAGGCTCAACGAATTATAATAGAATTTCCGCTAAAACAGCCAAAGCGCACGCGGCGGCTATTCCCAATCGTTCTCTTGCATTCAGGTAAAAACAAAAGCAGCCAGCACCGTGGAAAGGAGGATAAAGCGGTGCTGGCTGCGGTATGAGAACTCCCGAACTTTGCGGCGGATCAGGAGGGATTTGGTAGTCTGTCCGCCGTCGTTGGCGATTGCCTGGCATAGGCGGGGGACAGTGTTTTAATAAGTACCTGCTGGGCTGTGCCAGATGCACCAGCCCCCGCAGGTGAAAGCCCTTGTCGGCTTTGGGGAGATGTCTTTGCATCTCCCTGACTGCACCCTTATACTACCAGACAATCGTGGCATTTCTTTGTGGAGTTTTTGAACAATTTGCAAATAGATTTTCAGGTGTTTTCAAAGGAGGCCCCGCCCGGGGGGGTTTCTCCGAAGACCGTCCGCTGGGGTGGGACTGGAGTCCCGGGCTGTTCGCGGAGAAAGCTTCCTACTGGCCTGCATTCATGCTTTTACTGCGCCCCGAAAAATTCCTTGGCGATGTCCGCGCTGCGCTTGGCATCCTTGGCGTACCAGTCCGCGCCGATCTTCTCGGCATATTCCGGGGTCAGCACGGCACCGCCCACCATGATCTTGCAGTCCAGGCCCGCTTCGTGCAGGGCGGCGATGGTCTCCTCCATGCTCTTGAGGGTGGTGGTCATCAGGGCGGAAAGGCCCACCAGATGCACATTCTTTTCCCGCACAGTGTTCACCACCGTCTCCACCGGCACATCACGGCCCAGGTCGATCACCTCAAAGCCGTAGTTCTCCAGAATCACCTTGACGATGTTCTTGCCGATGTCGTGCACGTCGCCCTTGACGGTGGCCAGCACGATGCGGCCCTTGCTGGCGCTGCCCTCGCCCTTCTGGGCAATGACGTTCTTGATCTCCTCAAAGGCGCTCTGGGCAGCACTTGCGGCCTGCAGCAGCTGCGGCAGGAACAGCGTTCCCTTCTCGTACTTGGCGCCCACGATGTCCAGCGCCGGGATCAGTGCTTCGTCCACCACTTCCAGCGGCTGCTTTTCGGCCAGCAGTGCCTTGGTCTGGGCGGCAGCATCACCCTTCAGGCCCTTTTCCACTGCCTTCATCAGTGGAGCGTAAGGGCCGGTAAGCTCTGCACTCTCACCGGATGCGGATGCCGAAGCCGCAGGCACCACCTGCGCGGCCTGCCGGATGGCTGCGGATGCAGGCACATGGTCGGCATACCGCTCAATGTACTTGGTGCTCTGCTGGTCGCGGTTGGTCAGCACGTTGTAAGCATACACCGCCGCCATCATCTCCTCGCTGGAAGGGTTCATAATGGCGAGGTCAAGGCCCGCATACATCGCCATGGTGAGGAAGGTGGTGTTCAGGTACGGGCGGCAGGGCAGGCCAAAGCTGATGTTGGACACGCCCAGAATGGTGCGCACCCCCAGCTCTTTTTTGCAGGCTTCCAGTGCCTGCACGGTGGCCAGAACGTCCTTCTGCTGGGCGCTGGCGGTCAGGGTCAGACAGTCGATGTAGATGTCCTCCCGCGGGATGCCGACGGCAAGGGCCGCCTCCGTGATGCGGCGGGCAATGGCCACCCGGTCCTCGGCGGCGGGCAGGATGCCCCGCTCATCGATGGCAAGGCCCACGATGGCCGCACCGTACTTTTTGCACAGGGGCAGGATCGCGTCCAGCTTTTCCTGCTCGCCGTTGGTAGAGTTGACGATGGGCTTGCCGTTGTACACGCGCAGACCGTTTTCCAGCGCCTCCACATTGGAGGAATCCAGCTGCAGCGGCAGGCTGGTGACGCTCTGCAGGGCCTTGACCACCTTGGGCATCAGGGCAGGCTCGTCCACGCCGGGTGCGCCCACGTTCACATCCAGCACCTGAGCACCGGCTTCCACCTGACTGACCGCCTGCTCCAGAACGTAGTTCATATCCTCTTCCCGCAGTGCCTGCTGGAAGCGCTTTTTGCCCGTGGGGTTGATGCGCTCACCCACCACCGTGATGCCGTCCACATTGACAAAGTCCACCGGCGTACACAGCACCGAGGGCATTTTGTGGGCCGAACGGCCGGGTACGCAGCCTGCAAAAACGCTGTTCAGCAGCTTGATGAACTCCGGCGTGGTGCCGCAGCAGCCGCCCGCCGCAAACAGGTGCAGGTCCCGGTAGGGCTTCATTTCCATGGCGAAGAGCTGCGGAGTGATATCGTAGCCGCTGCCGTCGGCCCGGGGCAGGCCCGCATTGGGCTTGACGAACACCGGAAAGTCGCCGGGCACAGCCTCTGCCAGACGCTTTGCCATGGGGAAGATCTCCTTGGGGCCCAGTGAGCAGTTGATGCCCACCGCGTTGGCACCCAGGCCACGGGCGGTCACGCCGAAGCTTTCCACCGTGCAGCCGGTAAAGGTGCGCCCGCCGGCTTCAAAGCTCATGCTGGCTAAGATAGGCAGGCCGCTGTTTTCCTTTGCGGCCAGCAGAGCGGCTTTCAGCTCGTACAGATCGGTAAAGGTCTCAAAGAAAATGAGGTCGGCCCCGGCGGCAGCGCCTGCCCGGACGATGCGCGCATACTCGCTCACCGCATCCTCAAAGGCCAGCGTTCCGCTGGGTTCCAGCAGTTCTCCCAGCGGGCCGACATCCAGCGCGGTCAGGGCACCGTAGGGCGCACAGGCGCGCTTGCAGTTGGCGATGCCCGCCGCAATGATTTCTTCCAGACTGTAGGCGCTGCCCGCCAGCTTGTGGGCCGATGCGCCAAAGGTGTTGGCGTTGACGATGCGGCTGCCCGCAGCGGCATACTTGGCATGGATGCTCTCGATCAGCTCCGGGTTCGTGATGTTCAGCTCCTCCGGCTTTGCACCCAGCTTCAGGCCCGAAGCCTGCAGCATGGTGCCCATGCCGCCGTCCAGCAGGACGGTATTGCTCTGCTTGAAAAGTTCACTCGCTTGCACAGGTCTTTCCCCTCTTTCTATACTCACACCGGGTGCGCAGCACGCAGTGGCCGCACCCGGCCAGTTTTCCCTTTACCGGGTGGCCGCTGACCCCCAGAATGGCCGTCACGCTCTTGCGCGGGGTCATCAGGTTGGTATCGGTCACACACAGGCCCGCCCGGCGCACCGTATCCAGCGCGTTTGCCACCAGCGGCTGTACTGCAATATCCCAGTCACCGTAGCCGGGCGAAAACCGCCCGGTCAAATACTTTCCCTCTTTTGCGGCCCACTGGCGCAGCTCTGCTTCGGCTGCGTCTGCGGCCTGCTCGGCCAGCGCGCTGCCCAGTGCGTCGGACGCAACGCCCGCCGCGATATCTCCCACACCGGCACGGCGGATCTGTGCATCCACGCCGGGGCCCAGCGTCACAGCCAGCAGCACCGCCTGCGGACAGTTTTCCAGATGCTTCATCACATCCCCACCCCGCAGGATGCCTGCTTCGGCAAGGGCAGCCGTGTCCGCTTCCAGCCAGACCGCCCGGGGCGTTGCCGCCGCCAGCAGCGGCATGGCGCATGTTTCCAACAGGGTCATGGTGCGGTCGTCCGGTTCCCCTCTGGCCCCGAAATACCGCGCTGCCTGTGCTATATCGATCGCCGCCGGTTTTGCCAGCACCAGCGGCTGCGGTGCACCGATCATCCGCCGCACCTCCTTGCTTTTTTGAAATAAAGTGGTCTTAAGTATACCGCACCTGTGGGATTTTATCAATCCCGCAGAGCGGCGGATAAAAGAAAACTCCCTCAGTCACAGCTCACGCCGTGCCAGCTCCCTCAAGGAGGGAGCCTCTGTCGAAAAGGTAAGCTTTTCGGTTTTGCCAAAGGCCCCATCCCAGAGGGGGCTGTCTGTGAAGCAGACTGGGGGAGTTCGTTCTTTATTTGATGCAGCTGGAACAGGGCGTATAGCCTGCTTCCACGGCTTCCTGATAGCTGGAGAAGAGGATCTGGTTCTTCTCTGCCGGCAGGTTCGGGCAGGTAGGCAGATGGAACTTTTTGCTGTTCACATTGCCAATGTACGCCTGCTGGGCCGTGCTGGATGCCGCCGGGTCGGTGGGGTTCAGCGCGGAATCTGCCGCAAAGTGCTCGGTGCCCACGGTGTAGTTCTGGCCGTCGGAACCAATAGTGATGGTGCCCTGCAGGTCGGTGCGGTAGACATCCACCCCGGCGTCCCGCAGGATGCTCAGGGTCTCCTCGTGGGGGTGGCCGTACTTGTTGTTCACACCGCAGGAGATGACTCCCATTTCCGGCAGCACCGCATTCAGGAAGAGGTAGCTGGTGGAGGTGCTGGAACCGTGGTGGCCCACCTGAAGAACATCGGCCCTGAGGTTGGCACCGCTGTTCACAAGGTCGGTCTCCGCCGTCTTTTCCATGTCGCCGGTCAGCAGGAAGCTGGTGGAGCCGTAGTCGATGCGCAGCACGAGGGAGGTATCGTTGGTGTCGCTGTACTGTGCCACTGGCCCCAGCATGGTCACGGTAGCGCCGCCCAGCGGCCACATCGTGCCCACGGCGGGCACCTCTACCTGCAGGCCCTGCTGTTGGGTGTACTTGACAAAATCCTGAAAGCACTTGGTGGAGGCATCGGCCACCGGGCTGTACACATGGTACGCCGGGAAGTAGGCCAGTGCGGCAGCCAAGCCGCCTACATGATCCTCGTGCGCGTGGGAGCAGAACACATATTCCAGCTGTTCCACCCCCTGACTCTGCAGGTAAGAGACAATGAGACTGCCGTCGTCCACATTGCCGCCGTCGTAGAGCATGAACTGTCCGTCGCATTCCACCAGCACACTCAGCGCCTGGCCCACATCGATGAAATGCACCTCCAAGGGTGCGTCCACTGTATCCACAGCCGCCGCAGCAGAAGCGGACGGGTTCGGCACTACATCGGCGCTTCCGCCCGGGACGGACGGCAGCCCGCTGCAGCCCGCAAGGCTCAGCACCAGTGCGGCGGCAGCGGCCAGCGCAGCAAGGCGCTGCCACAGGCCTTTCTTAGGCGCGTTTACTTTTTCTTCTTTCCAGTTTTCCACGTTGTGTTCTCTTTCTGTTGATCGTTTTTTGGCTTGCGCGCTGGTGCCGAATGGGGCGCAAAGCGTGCGCCGGGGCTGGGCGCACGGCCTGTCGGTGCAGCGGCACGGCTCTGGCCGTGGGCAGGCTTGCCGTTATGGCCCTTCTGGTTCGGGCGCACCGTGTAGGTGCCGTCATTGTGGATCGTCACATCGGCGGCTTCGGCCCGGCGGGCAGAGCGCTGCACGGCGCGGCGGCCTGCGGCGGGCACCAGCAGGGGGATTAGGTCCTCCCGGTGGGTCATCTTCAGCGCCTTGACTACCTTCTCGGCGTTGCGAGGCTCGTAGTATTGCAGCAGCGCCCGCTGCAGCGCCTTGCCCTCGGGGGTCTTTTCCACGAACACCGGCTTCAGGGTGTAGGGGTCAAGGCCGGTGTAGAACATGCAGGTGCTCACAGTGCCGGGGGTGGGGTAAAAATCCTGCACCTGTTCCGGGCGCATGTGGTTTTTATAAAGATATTCTGCCAGATAGACCGCATCCTTGAGAGTGCTGCCCGGGTGACTGGACATCAGATAGGGCACCAGATACTGCTTTTTGCCGGCCTTTTTGCTCAGCTCATAGAATTTATCCTTGAACTTGTTGAAGGTCTCGATGGGCGGCTTGCCCATGTAGGCCAGCGTGTTGGGAGCACAGTGCTCCGGAGCCACCTTCAGCTGGCCGGACACATGGTACTCCACCAGTTCCTTGAAGAAGGTATCGTCCGGGTCGGCCATCAGGTAGTCGAACCGGATACCGCTGCGGATGAACACCTTTTTCACGCCCGGCAGCTCCCGCACCCGGCGCAGGATCTTCAGGTAGTCGCTGTGGTCCACGATCATGTGGGAGCAGGTGGTGGGGGCAAGACAGTGCTTGCCGCCGGTGCACATGCCCCGCAGCATCTGCTCCCGGCAGGAGGGAAAGCGGAAGTTTGCGGTGGGGCCGCCCACATCGTGGATGTAGCCCTTGAAATCCGGCTCGTGGGTCATGCGCTCCGCTTCTGCCACGATGCTGTCTGCGCTGCGGCTGGTGACACGCCGCCCCTGATGCAGCTGGATGGCGCAGAAGTTGCAGCCGCCGAAGCAGCCGCGGTTCTGGATGATGGAGAACTGCACCTCCCGGATGGCGGGCACGCCGCCCATGCTCTCGTAGATGGGGTGGTAACGGCGGGTGTAGGGCAGAGCGTAGACCTTATCCAGTTCCCCGCGCACCAGCGGCTTTGCGGGGATGTTCTGCACCAGATACTTCTCGCTCTGCTTCTGCACGATGATCTGGCCGCTGACCACGTCCTGATTGTCCATCTGGATGCGGCAGGCCTTGGCATACGCCGTCTTATCCGACGCCACCTTTTTAAAGCCTGCGCACTCCACGTAGCGCTCGGGCAGATGGTCGAAGTCGGTCATGTAACAGGTGCCGTCCACGTCCGTGATGCTCTCCACCGGTTCCCCGGCGGCAAGGCGGCGGGCGATCTCCACGGTCTGGTGTTCGCCCATGCCAAAGCTGATGATGTCTGCGCCGGAATCCTCAGCAATGCTGGGCAGCACGGTGTCCAGCCAGTAATCGTAGTGGGCAAAGCGGCGCAGGGACGCTTCCAGACCGCCTAAGATCACCGGCAGGTCGGGATAGGCCTGCTTGGCAAGGCGGGTGTACACGGTGGCGCTGCGGTCCGGGCGTGCGCCGCCCTTGCCGCCGAGGGAGTATTCGTCCTCGGCGCGGGGGATCTTTGCCACGGAATAGTGGCTGACCATGCTGTCCACGTTGCCGCCGCCGATGAAGAAGCCGTACTTGGGCTTGCCGAACCGCTTGAAGTCCTCGCAGTCGGTGTAGCGTGGCTGGGCCAGCACGCCGATCTTATAGCCCTCGGCTTCCAGCAGACGGCTGATGATGGCAGTGCCAAAGCTGGGGTGGTCCACATAGGCGTCGCCGCCCACCACCACAAAGTCCAGCTGCTCCCACCTGCGGGCCTCCATATCGGCCCGGCTGATGGGAAGAAATTCGGTGTAGATCTTAGGGGAAGAGTTGTCCATAATGCTCCTTATCTTTATGTTTCATCCGGTTGGTTCATCTGCATTTCCAGCCACTGCTGGCGGCTGATAAGCACAGCGCGGGGCTTGGCACCCTCGTAGGGTCCGATGATGCCTTTTTGTTCCATCTCGTCCATGATACGGGCCGCGCGGGCGTAGCCCAGCTTGCAGCGGCGCTGCAGCAGGCTGGTGGAGGCCTGACCGGCATCGATGACCACCTCCACGGCCTGCTTGAACATCGGGTCGGTATCGGGATCCTCGTCGGAGTCCGCGCCGCCGCTGCCCTTCTTGCCGTCCTGAATGGCGTGCTTTTCCATGGCTTCGATCATGGCTTCGTCATACTGCACGGTGCCGCTCTGCTTGATGAAGTCCAGCACACGGCTGATCTCCTCATCCCGCACGAAAGTGCCCTGAATACGGGTAGGCTTGGGCGCACCCACGGGCATGAACAGCATATCACCCATGCCCAGCAGCTTTTCGGCACCGGAGCCGTCCAGAATAGTGCGGCTGTCCACCTGACTGGACACTGCAAATGCGATGCGGCTGGGGATGTTGGCCTTGATCAGGCCGGTGATCACGTCCACGCTGGGGCGCTGGGTGGCTACGATCAGGTGCATACCGGCGGCGCGGGCCTTCTGGGCGATGCGGCAGATGGAGTCCTCCACATCCTTGCCCACCACCATCATCAGATCGGCCAGCTCGTCGATGATAATGGCGATGTAGGGCATCTTTTCCAGATCAGGCCGTTCTGCGGCCAGCTTGTTGAAAGACTTGATGTCGCGCACATTGTTCTCTGCAAACAGACGATAGCGGCGCTCCATCTCCTGCACCGCGCTGCCAAGGGCACCTGCGGCCTTTTTCGGCTCGGTGACCACCGGCATCAGCAGGTGGGGAATACCGTTGTACTCGGCCAGCTCCACCACCTTGGGGTCGATCAGCAGCAGCTTCACGTCCTCCGGGCTGGAGCGGAACAGCAGGCTCATGATGATGCTGTTCACGCACACGGATTTACCGCTGCCGGTGCTGCCTGCAATGAGCAGATGGGGCATCTTGCACAGGTCTGCCACCTGTGCCACACCGGCAATGTCCTTGCCAAGCGCAATGCCCAGAGGTGAGGTCATGCGCAAAAAGCTCTGGCTCTCGAACACGCTGCGGATATACACCGGGGTCTTTTTGTGGTTGGGCACCTCAATGCCCACGGCAGGCTTGCCGGGGATGGGTGCTTCCATACGCACATCTGCCACCGCAAGGTTCAGGGCGATATCGTCTGCCAGCGAGGTGATGCGGCTGATCTTGACACCCGCCATGGGCTGCACTTCGTACCGGGTGACGGAGGGTCCACGGGAGATATCCAGCACACGGGTGCGCACGCCAAAGCTTTCCAGCGTATCCACCAGCTTCTGGGCGTTGGCTTTCAGCTCTTCCTGCGCGCCGGGGTCGGTCTCGTCCTGCGATTTTTCAAACAGCTCAATGGGCGGATACTGGTACTGATAAGTATCCACCGGTTCGGTCTCGTCCACAGGGGCCGCTGCCGCGGCCTGCTCGGAAGCAGCAGGCTTTTCCATTGCCGCTGCCACCAGCGTGCTGATATCCTTTTCCTCCACCGGTTCGCTGGTAATGCTGATCCAGCCGTCCTCGTCGGGTGTGCCGCGCATGGCAACGGCGTTTTCGGCGCTCACCCGGGCGGGTGCCGCCGGGACTGCGGGCTGGATGGGCACGGCGGGCATCTCCGGCGTGACTGCCGCTGCCGGGCTTTCCGGCTGGGCCGTCGGCATTGCCGGGGTCATGACCGGAGTATCAAAACTTTCCGCTGCCGCAGGCTGCACCGGCTGTGCAGCCTTTGCAAAGAAATCGGATGCATCGGTCTCCACTGCGTCCTGTACGATGGGCTGCGGGGCAGGTCTGGGGGCCGGGCGCAGCGGGTTCTGCCCAAAGGTGCCGCCCGGGCCCACGATGAGCGGCTCGATGGGTTCGCTGCCGCCCTCCTTCACCTCAGTGTGGTCGGGGCCAAGGTCTACGTCAAAGGAAGCCCGGGGCCGGGATACCCGTACCTGCACCGGCGTGATGGCCGGGGCGGCAGGCTCCGGCTGGGCAAGCGGCTGGCCGGAAGTATCTGCGGGCGGCTCCGGCTGCGGGGCGGCCTCCGGCTCCTCCGCCTCCATCTCTTCGGTCACCTTGTGGCCCCAGTGGCGGATGCCGTTCAGCCAGTCCGGCACACCGATGCGGAAAGCCGGAGTTTCCATCTCCTCTTCGGCATCTTCCTCATCCCGGTATTCATCTTCTGCTTCGTCGTAGTCTTCCTCAGCCTCGGCTTCTGCCGCGCGGGCAGCGGCACGTTCAGCGCGGCGGGCTGCGCTCTGCTGCGCCATGGCCGCACCCTTTGCGTGCACGCCGCCAAACGCAGCGCACAGCCATTGCCACACCTCTGCCGGGGTCAGATCAAAAATGTACAGGCTGACACACAGTGCCAGCACGATCATGATAAGGGTTGCCGCAGGCCGTCCGCACAGCAGCAGCAGGCTGCCGCCCAGCAGTGCGCCCAACGCACCGCCGCCGATCCATGCATTCACGCCGTTTGCGTAGCAGGCAGCTGTCATCTGGAATGCCGACATGCCCTGCGGCTGGATATCGGAAAAAACGATCACCGTGCCGCAGGCAAACACCAGCCCAAGAACCAGCTTGAAGATCTTGGGCAGAAGGTCTTCGCCCCGGGTATACTGCACAGCGAGGCAGCACACTGCCGCGCCCAGTACAAAGCTGCCGCAGCCAAAAAGTCCGAACAGCACATCGTGCAGGGCCTTCCATGCCGAATCTCCCTCCACAAAGGCCAGCACCACCAGCAAAAGGCCTGCAAACAGGGTGCCAAGCCCTGCCGGGAGCCGCTGTTCTGCGCGCTTTTTGCGCGATGCTGCGCGCCGTGTTGTCGTTTTACGTTTTTTTGTTGCCATGTTTCTTTGTTCCCCGCGTTTGTAGTAGACACACTATTTGATTTTATTATTGTACCACGCAGGGAAGAAAATGGCAAACCTATTGTTGTACAAAATCGGCCTTCATTTGCGTTCAATCTCTTTATACAGCCACGCCAGCGCATCCGAAAGTCCGCCCAGCTCGTCGATGAGCTTTTCCTTCACGGCCCGGCGTCCATCCAGCACGGTGCCCATGTCCATCACCAGCTCGCCGGTGTGGAGCATCAGGTCGGTGTAGCGTTTTTCGGTCATGCCGCTGTGGGCCGCTACGAAGCCGGTGATGCGCTGCTGCATCTGCTCAAAGCTGCGCATGGTCTGCGGCACCCCCAGAATGACGCCGGAATGCCGCACCGGGTGCACGGTCATGGTGGCTGTGGGCACGATGAAGCTGCGCCGGGCGCTGACGGCAAGTGGGATACCGATGGAGTGCCCGCCGCCCAGCACAAGCGTTGCACTGGGTTTGGACACGCTGGCGATCAGCTCCGCCAGCGCAAGGCCTGCTTCCACATCCCCGCCTACCGTGTTCAGCAGCACCAGCAGGCCCTCGATGCGAGGATCTTCCTGCGCGGCCACCAGCTGCGGGATGACATGCTCATACTTCGTGGTCTTCTGGCCCTGCGGCGCTTCCGAATGGCCTTCGATCTGGCCGATGACGGTCAGGCAGTGGATCACATGCTCCCCGCGGGCCAGCGTGACCGTGCCCAAATCCTCGATCTCTTCTTTTTCCAGCCGACGCGCGTCGGTCAGCTGCGTTTCATCGTTCATATGCTTTCCTCCTGCGTTTTCTGTCAGCATTCCCCAGCCTGTGCCGGGCTATGCAGACCCGCTGCAGCAAAAAAGCGGTAACATTTCATAAAAATTTTTTGAGAATGATTTGACATTCTCCATCGGTGCAGTATACTTTAAATAATTGACTGTAATATCTGCAATATGAACCCGTAAACGGATCGGGGTTTCTTTGTGCCGCATCTGTAAAGCAGGCAGCTGCGGCAAGTACTGCGATAGAGCGAAAGGAGAAAGTATTCTATGAACACTCCTGCAAGGGCTTCGCTTCCCGTTATCAAGCGTCTTCCCAAATATTACCGCTATCTGTGCTCTCTGCAGGCGGACGGCATCAACAGCATTTCTTCCCGCGAGCTGGCTGCTCAGATGGGCACCACCGCTTCGCAGGTACGGCAGGACTTCAACTGCATCGGCGATGTGAATGGCCGGCAGGGCATTGGCTACTCGGTGGAAAACCTGCTCTCCATTCTGGAAGGCCTGCTGTTCGGCAACGGCGACCGCCTGCCCACCATCCTGATCGGCTGCGGCCGTCTGGGCAAGGCAGTGAGCCGCTTTATCACCACCGACACCAACGGCTACCGCCTGATCGCCGCCTTTGATGTGGCACAGAGCGAGGTGGGCAAGGAGATCAGCGGCATCCAGATCCGCCATATCGACGAGCTGGAGTCTTTCTGTGCCGAGCATCACCCCAAGGTCGCAGTGCTCTGTGTGCCCCGCGACGGTGCGGAACAGGTCAGCGGCCGTCTGGTGGATCTGGGCATCGAGGGCTTCTGGAACTTCTCCCACTATGACCTCTCTGTGCCGTATCCCGATGTGGTGGTGGAGAACGTCCATCTGGGCGACAGCCTGATGAGCCTTGGCTACCGCCTGCGCAATCAGGACTGAACGTACCTATTGTAAGTAATAAGAGAACCCTCTCAGTCAAAGCCTGAGATGCCGCTGAACCCTCTCAGTCTCGCATACGCTCGACAGCTCCCCCGAAAGGGGAGCTTTATGAGTGGGGACGGGAAAGTTTCTGCTTCTCCGGCGAAGGACAGCCTGCCCGGAAGATGCAGAAAAGCTCCCCCATCGGGGGAGCTGGCAAAGCCGTCAGGCTTTGGCTGAGAGGGTTCTTTCTGTAAGGAGAGTTTTTCAAATGGCAAAACTGTATTTCCGTTACGGCGCGATGAACAGCGGCAAGAGCACCGCCCTGATGCAGGTAGCCCACAACTACGAAGAACAGGGGATGCGGGTGCTGATCCTCAAGCCACAGGTGGACACCAAGGGCGGCGGTGAGCTGGTGAGCCGTCTGGGCGTGCGCCGCAAGGCTGATCTGCTGATCCCGCCGGAGACGGACGTGTTCGAGGCCGTGCGCACGGCCAACGC
The DNA here is from genome assembly GCF_036632915.2 of Faecalibacterium taiwanense. Lineage (NCBI taxonomy): Bacteria > Bacillati > Bacillota > Clostridia > Eubacteriales > Oscillospiraceae > Faecalibacterium > Faecalibacterium taiwanense. The sequence continues at coordinate 2,572,336 of NZ_CP155552.1, forward strand.
TGACGGTGCGCCGCTGGCCTGCGTGCTGTGCGACGAGAGCCAGTTTTTCACTGCGCAGCAGGCAGAACAGCTGTTCATGGTCACGGTGGATTTGAACATTCCGGTGATCTGCTACGGCCTGCGGGCAGATTTTTCGCTCAAGGGCTTTCCCGGCTCTACCCGCCTGCTGGAGCTGGCCCACACCATCGAGGAGATGAAGACTATCTGCACCTGCGGCCGCAAGGCCATCTGCAACTGCCGCAGGGTGAACGGCAGATTCGTCTTTGAGGGCGAGCAGGTGGCCATCGATTTGGAAAACGATGTGCAGTACGTGAGCATGTGCCCCCAGTGCTATTTCAAGGCAAAGCGCGCGTTCTACGCCGAAAAAGCTGCTTCGCGGGTCGAATAAGCTTGTATACAAGGCTGCTGTGTCCAACGACACGGCAGCCTTTCTTTTTTATTCCCGGCCCACAGGCGCAGTCCACGCAGCAGCGCAAAATATGTTGCTGTCGGTGCTTCTTCACCTCCCAAAAGGGCGAAAAAGCACCGATTTCCATGCCCGAAGACCGGTGCCGGATGCCCGCCGCAAACAATTGATATATCAGAGTGAACATTTTTTGCGCTATTGATATATCAGTTCAAAGACTCCCATCCGGGCTTTTTAAGCTGGTGTTCGTCCACAATGTATGCAACGCTTCCACGTTCTGAAACGGAATGTTTACAAAATTATTGCAAAATTCGACGTTCCCCCTATGATGCATCCCAGTTTTCTATGCAAAATGGCGAAGTATACATGTTGCACAGTTTTTCGAGCCAAGTTTATTCATTTCAGCAAAGGCGTCAATTCTCGCGCGAAAACAAGAGCAATATTTGTACGTTTTTTGTTTAGATATCTGCAATTTGCGTCTTTCTTTTTGGTTGTTGTTTTGTTATCATAATTGTATACAACGGGGTATGTGCAGAACCCCGTGCGAGATGATGTTTTCTGTATTTAGGAGGAGAACGAAAATGAGCAAGGCAATTTCTCGTCGTGATTTCATGAAGGTCACCGGCGCTGTGGGCGCTGCCGGCCTTCTGGCTGCCTGCGGCGGCAACTCTGCCGCATCCAGCTCTGCTGCTTCCACCGCTTCTTCCGCTCCCGCTGCTTCTGCAGACGAGAGCCTGGCACTGTCTGACGGCCCTGTTTCCATGACCATCAGCTGGTGGGGCGGCGACAGCCGTCACGAGGCTTACCAGAACGCCATCAAGGAGTTCCAGGCTGAGCACACCAACATCACCATCGAACCCACCTTCGCCGCATGGTCCGGCTGGGAAGAGAAGATGGCAGCTGCCTTCATCGCTGGCAACGCACAGGATGTGTGCCAGGTGAACTGGAACTGGCTGTACAACTACTCTGCCGACGGCAGCAAGTTCGTGGACCTGAACACTGTTTCCAAGTTCCTGGATCTGACCCAGTGGGATGACGCTGCCATGGACGCCTGCTACGTTGCAAACAGCCAGCAGTGCGTGCCCGTTTCCATGACCGGCCGTATCTTCTTCTGGAACATGACCACCTTCAACAAGGCTGGCATCACCGAAGTTCCCAAGTCTCTGGATGATCTGATGGCTGCCGGCAAGGCATTCAAGGAGAAGCTGGGCGACGATTACTACCCCATGCATCTGGGCGCATACGACCGTATGATCCTGATGGTGTTCTACCTCGAGTCCAAGTACGGCAAGGACTGGGCTGACCCCGTCACCTCTACCCTGAACTACACCGAGGACGAGATCGCTGAGGGCATCGACTTCATCAAGAGCCTGGTGGATGGCCACGTCATGATGAACCTGAAGACCTACTACTCCGCAAACTCTGATACCGCTACCCACCAGTCCAACGAGTGGATCACCGGTAAGATCGCAGGCATCTTCGAGTGGGATTCCGCTGCTTCCAAGTACTCCTCCGCTCTGGATGATGCCAACAAGGACGGCTTCACCGTTGGCGAAGAGATCAAGTTCGGCGACAACAACGGCGGCTTCTCCAAGGTCTCCATGGGTCTGGCCATCACCAAGACCAGCAAGTGCGTTGCCGAGGCTGCTACCCTGATCAACTTCCTGCTGAACGAGGAGAAGGGCGCTTCCATCATGGGTTCCGAGTGCGGCATCCCCGCTTCCAAGGCTGGTCTGGCTGCTGCTCAGGCTGCCGGCGCTGTCAAGGATCTGGTGGCTGAGGCAAATGCCAAGGTCATGGCCTTCACCACCAACAAGCTGGATCCCCTGTTCGAGAACAACGACCTGAAGGCTTCCGGCACCGGCATCTATCAGGAAGTGTTTGATACCGTTGACTACGACGGCGTTGCCGGCGCAGACGTTGTTGACACCCTGCTGGACGGCATGGAGTCTGTTGGTTACACCATCGGCTAAGTTACATTTTTGAGTGCCGCCGTGTGCGGTCACGCACAGAAAAGGGCACCCTTTGACTGAACCTGAGGGGCACCTGCCGCCCGACCGGCAGATGCCCCTTTTTTGTCAAAGATATATTACAAAATCTTGACAAAGCTGTATCCAGTCTGTTACCCCTTCGTCCGTCTCATGCTCCGAAATTCCTTAAAAAGGAGGATTTCCCAGATGAAAGAAAGCAATGCTCCCGCCATCGGGCGTACCCCGTTCCAGAAATGGCTGGACAAATATCAGGGTCTGTTTTATCTGATCCCCTGGATCATCGGCTTCGTCGTCTTTAAGGCAGTTCCCTTCGGTCAGTCGCTGTACTACAGCTTCACCGATATGAACTTCTTCAAGAGCGGCACCCAGTTCGTTGGTCTGGCCAACTACATCACGGCCTTTACCACCACCAAGATCACCAAGGCACTGCTCATCACCTTCAAGTACGCTTTCATCACCGTGCCTCTGAAGCTGGTCTTTGCGCTGTTCATCGCATACATCCTGAACTTCAAGATCGCATGCGTCAACCTGTTCCGCACGGTGTACTACATTCCCTCCATTCTGGGCGGCTCTGTTGCAATCGCCGTTCTGTGGAAGGCTGTGTTCAGTGTGGACGGCCTGCTCAACACCGTGCTGCGCGCTGTCACCTTTGGTCTGGTGCAGGGCCCCGAGTGGCTGTCTGACCCCAGCTACGCGCTGTGGATCATCTGCTTCCTGCGTATCTGGCAGTTCGGTTCCGCCATGGTGCTGTTCCTGGCCGCTCTGAAGGGCGTGCCTGCAGACCTGTACGAAGCCGCTACCATTGATGGTGCCGGCAAGTGGCGTCAGTTCTTCTCCATCACCGTTCCGATGATCACCCCCATCATCTTCTACAATCTGGTCACTCAGATCTGCCAGGCTTTCCAGGAGTTCAATGGCCCCTACATCATCACCAACGGCGGCCCCCGTGGTTCCACCACGCTGATCTCTCTGCTGGTTTACAACTACGCATTCAAGTCTTATGACATGGGTATGGCATCCGCTCTGGCATGGATCATGTTCATCATCGTCTGCATCCTGACGATCATTGCATTCACCAGCCAGAAGAAGTGGGTCTACTACTCTGACGAAAGGTAAGGTGACCAGTATGGGAATGAAAGCATCGAACAAAATCGCGACCTTCTTCAAGTATTTCGTCCTGATCCTGGTCGGCATCATCATGATCTATCCTCTGCTGTGGATGATCAGCGCTACCTTTAAGGACAACAGCGAGATCTTTGCAGGCATCAGCCTGTGGATCAAGCACCCCACTCTGGATGGCTACCGCGGCGCACTGAACAACTTTGGCGGTTCCATCAACATCCTGCAGGCCATGCTGAACACCTACAGCTACGTCATCCCCAAGGTGATCTGCACGGTGGTCTCCGCCTGTGTGGCTGCCTACGGCTTTGGCCGCTTCGATTTCCCCGGCCGTAAGCTGATGTTCAACATCATGCTGGCCACCCTGTTCCTGCCGCAGGTCGTTCTGAATGTGCCGCAGTACCTGCTGTACAACAAGTTCGGCTGGCTGGACAGCCCCTTCTATCTGGCTATCTGGGTGCACTGCGCATTTGCGACCGAGACCTACTTCGTCTACCAGCTGGTGCAGTTCATGCGCAATGTCCCCCGTGATCTGGACGAAGCCGCTGCCATCGACGGCTGCTCTTCCTTCCAGACCCTGTACAAGGTCATCGTGCCCATGCTTGGCCCCGCTCTGGTGTCCTGCGCACTGTTCCAGTTTATGTGGAGCTGCAACGACTTCATGGGTCCGCTGCTTTACGTCAGCACTCCCGGTAAGTACCCGATGTCCCTGTTCGTCAAGCTGTCCATGGACGGTGATACCGGTTTCGCATGGAACAAGATCCTTGCTCTGTCCCTCATCTCTATCCTGCCGCAGCTGATCGTCTTCTTCTGTGCACAGGACCAGTTCGTTGAAGGTATCTCTGCCGGTGCCGTCAAGGGCTAAGCCCTTTCCCCGCACAGCGTAAGATCATCTGATACAAACAAACACCCCCTGTGCCGTTCCCGTAGATGGCGCAGGGGGTGTTTCTTATTTCTTATGTCCTTTGCGGTACTGCAGTGGGCCAGTACCCATCACCTCGCGGAACACCCGGCGGAAATGGGCGGCGCTGGCAAAGCCGGTCTGCTCGGCTACCGCACTGATGGAAAGCTCGGTCGTTTCCAGCAGCTTCTGGGCCGCTTCGATGCGGCGGTTGTTGATGTAATCCACGATGGACTGGCCCGTTACCCGCCGGAACAAACGGCTCAGGTAGTAGGGCGAAAGATAAAACTGCGCCGCCACCTCGGTGAGGGAAAACTTCTGCCGGTAATTGGCCGCAAGGTAGGCGCAGATCTGCTCCACCGTTTCGTTGTGGGGACGCGCCACGGCGCTGCTCTCGGCAATGCACTCCTGCTCCACATAGTGCAGGATCAGCAGCAGGTACAGCGGGCCGGGGTAATCCTGCTCGGTGCTGGCGCTGGCCATCATTTCCAGCAGGGTACGGATGCGGCTCTGCCACTGCACCGGTGCGTACAGCACTGTGCGCTCCCCGGGCGCAAACAGGCGGCCGAAATCCCGCCCGGCTGTGTTTTTCAAATCATGCAGCATCCCCAGCGGAAAGTGGCACCCCACGATCTGCGGCACGGCGCTGCCGGTCTGTGCAAAGCGGCAGCCGCCGGGGCCAAGCAGCACGGCGCTGCCGGGGTTTACCAGCACATTCCCGCCCTCGTATTCCAGCGTGACGCTGCCCTCCGACACCAGCAGCAGATAGCAGGTGTCCTCATCCGGCGGCAGCTCGTAGCGGCCAATATTCAGCCGCAGGATGGCAGCGGCCACCTTGCCGGTGATCTTTTCACGTTCTGATCTCATAGGTAACTCCTTCAGTCGCGACTGATGCCGCGCCAGCTCCCTCAAAGAGGGAGCCTCTGGCGAAGAGGAAAAGCTTTCCGGTATGCCAAAGCCTCCATCACGGATGGAAGTGGCAAACCCGCGAGGGTTCGACGGAAGGGGTTCCCTTCATTCTAATCTTTATCATATCATGTCCGCTTCCTGCGGGCAAGACAAAACCATCAGGAGGTTCTCCCATGAATCTGTCGCTTATCCGTTCCATGACGCGCAGCGCTGTTTTCGAGCTGGAAAACGGCCTGTGCTATCGTCCGGCCCACCCGTTCACCGTTACCCTGAACGGAAAGACCGTCTACGGAGCCTGCCAGACCAACGTGTTCTCCCTGTTCTCCCTGCTGCCCGGTACGGAGTACACGGTGGGTGTGCAGGCCGAGGGCGAAAGCCTGACCTGCACCTTTACCACCGAGGCCGAGACCTTCTTTGTGGATGCTTCCCGCTACGGTCTGGTGGCTGACGGCACCACGGACAACACCCTCAAGCTGCAGGCGGCTCTTTCCACCTGCCCCAAGGGCGGCACAGTGTACGTGCCCGCAGGCCGCTACCGCACCTGCAGCCTGTTCCTGAAAAGCAACACCACCCTCTATCTTGAAAAGGGCGCTGTGCTGCTGGGCGACAATGACCGCACCCACTACCCCATCCTGCCCGGCGTGATCCCCAGCGAAAACGAGGTGGATGAATACTACCTGACCGGCTGGGAGGGCAACCCGCTGGACAGCTTTGCGGGTCTGTTGAACATCACGCAGGTGCACGATGTCGTTGTGACCGGCGAGGGCACGCTGGACTGCGATGCTGAGAACGGCGACTGGTGGGTGACTCCCAAGATCAAGCGCATCGCATGGCGGCCCCGCGCTGTGGCTGCTGTGGACAGCGAGAACATCTGCCTGCACGGCATCACGGTGCAGAACAGCTATTCGTGGACGATCCACCCCATCTTTGTCAAGCACCTTGACCTGCTGAACTTCAACATCAACAATCCTTACAATGCCCCCAACACCGACGGCATCGACCCCGAAAGCTGCGAGTATATCCGCATCATCGGCGTGAACATCCATGTGGGCGACGACTGCATTGCCATGAAGGCCAGTAAGGTATTCCTTGGCATGAAGCTGAAAAAGAGCTGTGAGCACACCGTTATCCGCAACTGCCTGTTGGACAAAGGCCATGGCGGCATCGTCATTGGCAGCGAGATGAGCGGCGGTGTGAAGGATATGGTGGTCACCCAGTGCCTGATGGATCACACCGACCGCGGCCTGCGCGTCAAGACCCGCCGTGGCCGCGGCAACACCGCCGTCATCGACGGGCTGGTGTTCCGCAACGTGGAGATGCGCGGTGTCAAGGCACCCTTCGTCATCAACATGTTCTACTTCTGTGACCCGGACGGCCACGGCCCCTATGTGCAGTGCCGCGATGCCATGCCCGTGGACGAGTACACCCCGAAGCTGGGCAGCCTGACCATGGAGGACATCGTCGCCACCGACGCTCAGTTCGCGGGATGCTACTTCGACGGCCTGCCGGAGCAGCCCATTGAGCGCGTTTCCATGAAGAACGTCACGATCACCTTTGACCCCAATGCCGAGGCCGGTCAGGCCGCTATGGCGGATAACCGCCCTCTGGTGAAGAAGCTGGCCATCTACGCCGAGAATGTCAAGGAGATCGACCTGCACAACGTGAAGATCGAGGGCTACGAGGGCGAACGCCTGCACTTTGCAAATGTCGGCCATTTTGAGGAGGACTGATACCATGACCCATGAAGAAATTCTTGCCATGCTGGGCGATTACGTGGACTACCTGATCGCCAATTCCAGCGCCGAAGCACCCATGTGGAACATCGAGAAGGTGCGCAGCGGCAAGCCCAACAAGTGGAACTACATCGACGGCTGCATGATCACGGCCTGCCTGAGCCTGTACAAGACCACCGGCGACGAGAAGTATCTGAACTTCTCCAAGAGCTTCATTGATTCCTTTGTGCAGGAGGATGGCTCCATCAAGACCTACGACCCCAAGGAGTACAATCTGGATAACGTGAATCAGGGCAAGAACCTGTTCACCCTGTACGATATCTTTGGGGATGAAAAGTACCGCAAGGCCATCGAGACCATCCGCAGCCAGCTGGCCACCCAGCCCCGCACCAAAGAGGGTAATTTCTGGCACAAGGACATCTACCCGTGGCAGGTGTGGCTGGACGGCACCTACATGGCCCAGCCCTTCTACATGGAGTACGAGACCCGCTTTAACAAGATGCAGGGCTGCATCGACAGCTACAAACAGTTCATGAATATCAAAAAGCACATGCGGGACGAAAAGACCGGCCTGTACTACCACGGCTACGATGAGAGCCGCCAGATGTACTGGGCCGACCCCGTCACCGGCTGCAGCCCCAACTTCTGGCTGCGTGCCATGGGCTGGTTCATGGTGGCGATGGTAGATGTGCTGGAGCGGATGGACGAGCAGCTGTACAACGAGTACCGCGGCATCATGGCAATGCTCAAGCAGACCATTGAGGATGTGCACAAATTCCAGGACGAGGAGACCGGCATGTTCTGGCAGGTGATGGATCACCCCGGCGTGGAGGGCAACTACCTCGAGACCAGCGGCACCGCTCTGTTTGCCTACGCGGTGCTCAAAGGCGTGCGTCTGGGCTACCTGCCCAAACGCATGGCCGCATGGGCCGAAAAGGCTTTCTACGGCACCTGCGACAAGTACCTCTCCAAGAACCCGGATGGCAGTCTACAGCTGGACGGCATCTGTCTGGTGGCGGGTCTCGGCGGCAAAGATCACCGCGACGGCTCTCTGGCCTACTATTTCAGCGAGCCGGTGGTCTGCAACGATGCCAAGGGTGTCGGCCCGCTGGTGCTGGCTTACACCGAAATGATCGCACGCAAGTAAACTGCATATCGTGGGCGGGCAGCTTTCTTGCCGGACACGAGTCGGGCCATTCCATCGCCCGCAGGGCTGTTGCAAAACAGCGTCTCTTTAAAATGTTGAAAACAGCCGCATTCACCGTACAAAACGGGCAGAACGCTGAAAACTCAAAGGCAGATCTCAAAAAAATGAGATAGGCAGCCCCTTTCGGGGAAGCCTATCTCATTTTTTCGTTGGTGCTGTTTTGCAACAGCCCCTTCTCTATGGAAAGAGGTTCAACATGAATTCTCGAAGATGGCTTATCAGAACTTGAACAGGTTCACGATGCGCTGCCACAGGCGGGTAAAGATATTGCCTTCTTCCACCGTCTCAGTCACGGCTACAGTGGTGTCGGCAGCAGCCACGGTTTCAGCGGTCTTGTAGACGAACTTCACGCTGCTCTCGGCATCGTCCGGTGCACCGGCAAAGCTGGTGTAGTCGTTCAGGCGGTCGGTCATCTCGTCCAGCACGGTCTTCAGGCCATGGAGCTGATCCTGATCCAGCGCGCCGGTCAGTTTGGAGATGCCTTCCTCGTTGAACTGGTTCAGACCGTCGTTCAGCTGGCCTGCGCCGTCATTCAACTGACCTGCACCGGTGTTCAGGGTGTTCACGCCGTCATACAGGGTCTTGGTGCCTGCAGCCAGCTGTGCGCTGCCATCCTTTGCGGAGTGGGCACCGTCCGCAGCGGTCTGCACGCCTGCGGTGTACTGGTTCACGCTGGAAACAAAGAACTGGATCTGAGAAAGGCTGGTTTTCAGGGCGCGGACATCGGCCATATCCTGACTGTTCTCCACCTGATACTTCAGCTCAGCCTTGGCGGTGTTCTTTGCATCGGCATTGGTCACCATCTCCAGAGCGCCGGTCAGCATGGAAGCGTCAAAGTTCTGCATCAGCTTGAGGGCTGCTTCCAGATCGTGGTTCGTCTTGGTCGCGGACAGATACAGGGCCAGATCCAGCTGGCTATCCTTGAAGCTGGGTTCCTGCTCCCAGATGGTGCGCACCATCTTTTGCGGCCGGCAGCAAGGGTCTTATCGTTCATGGTGAGGATGTTGTCGATCACAGCCTCGTAGTTCGACCATGTCATGTCCTCGTCGATCAGGCCGCCTTCCTTCAGGGTCTTGTTGGCAGAAGCCAGCACACCGTCAGCCACCTGCTGCGCACCGGCGTTCAGTGCTGCATTGTTGGCGCTCAGGGTGTCCAGACCGTTGGTCAGCTGGCCAAGGCCGTCGTCCAGAGCGGCAGCGCCGTTGTTCAGGGTGTTGGCACCGTCCAGCAGGGCCAGAACACCGCCTGCCAGCTGAGAGGTGCCGTCCACCAGCTGGGAAGCGCCGTCCATGAGCTGGCTCATGGCATCGTTCAGCTGGTTGATGCCATCGGTCAGGTCGTTGATGCTGCTCAGGTCAAACACATTGTCCGTGCCAAGAGCAGCGGTGCTGGTAGCGCAGGCCACCATGACCTGCGGGCAGGTAAAGTCTTCCACATCGGCTTCCACCGTCACGGTGTCCTGCAGATAGTCTTCGATGCTGTTCACCTCATCGGGCAGCAGGCCGGACAGGGAATCCTTCACGCCCGGCAGGGTGACAAAGGCGGCAACGCTGCTTTTGGCGGCGCTTTCGATCATACCGTGTTCTGCGGTCACGTTGGCAGCATCCCCGCCCAGAATGACGCCCACAGCGGTGATCAGCGGAGTGACGATGGTGCGGTCCTTGCCGTTCACGTTCACGGTGCCGGTCTCGTTGTTCTTCAGGTTGACGGTCACAGTCAGGTGGCCGCTCTTGCCAATGATGTCCTCAAGGGCGGCTTCCTGACCGTCCAGAGCGTAGGTCACCTTCACATCGATGGGCAGGGCCTTGTCGGTATTGCCCTTGTAGTAAACATCGGTGTCGTTGGTGTTCCACACCAGCTCTTCCCCGTTCTGGGTGAACTCGGCATCGCTCTCAGTGTTCTGGATGTCGGTCAGGGTGGTCTTGTCGGTGACGTTTGCAAGGCCGGAGGCGCTGTACAGGTGCTCGCTGACGGTGGTGCTCTTGATGGAGCCGTCGCCGTTCATCACAGCATAGACGGTCTCGGATTTGGAAAAGCTGCTCTTACCAGCTGCAAATGCGGGCATTGCACAGCCTGCGGCGAGGGTGAGAGCCAGCGCCGCACTGGCGAAACGAAGCGATTTTTTCATAACGTAATTACTCCTTTTCAGACTTCTTGGCGTTGGCGGATTCGGGTACCATCCACTTGAGGGTGGTGTGGCGGATGATCCAGTCGCACAGCATCAGGGCTGCGGGCAGCATCACCAGAATGACCACCATGCTGATCAGTGCGCCGCGGGAGATCAGCAGGCAGATGCTCTTCAGCAGCTCCATCTTACTGATGGCAGCCACACCGACGGTGGCGGCAAAGAAGGTCAGGCCGCTGGTCAGGATGGACTGGCTGCAGTGCTCCAGCGACTGCTGGGCGGCTTCCTTCGGGGTGCGGCCAAAGGCGCGCTCCTCGTGGTAACGGGTGGTCATCAGGATGGAGTAGTCCACGGTAGCACCCAGCTGGATGGTGCCAATGACGATGCTTGCAATGAAGGGCAGCTGCGTACCGGTGAAGTACGGGATGCCCATGTTGATGGCGATGGCGGCTTCAATGCTGGCCACCAGCAGCGCCGGGATGGAAATGCTCTTGAAGGAAACGGCGATGATGACCAGAACGGCCATGATGGACCAGACGTTGACGTTCTTGAAGTCCACATCTGCCACTTCGATCAGGTCTTTCGTCATGGCACCCTCGCCGGTGATGACGCCCTCGGGGTCAACGGTCTTGATGAGGGAAATCATCTCGTCCAGCTGGTTGTTGATGGCGTCCGTGCCGGTCTTATAGGAGCTGTTGGCAAGGATCAGCTTGTAGCCGCCGGACTGCAGGATCTCCATGATGCTGTCGGGCAGCAGCTCGGTCTGGAAGCCCGGGCCGGTGATGGAATCCAGACTTACCACCTGCGTAATGCCATCCACGTCCTTGAGTTCATCGCACAGGTCGCTCACCTCAGTGGCGGTCAGGTCGTCATGCACCAGAATGAAGTGGCTGGTGGTCATGCCGAAGTCCTCGCCCAGCTTGTTGGTGCCCACGATGCCGGTCAGGTCCTGCGGCAGGGAGTCGAACAGAGTGTAGTAGACCTCGGTCTTGTTCTGCGCGATGGCAAAGGGGATGAGGATGAGGATAAAGATAACCACGATGGGCACCGAGTGGTTGGAAACAAAGTAGCTGAGCTTTTTCAGCTTGGGGATCACGGTGCGGTGCTTGTACTTTTCCACCCATTTATCAAAGGTAAGGATCAGGGAGGGCAGGATGACCACGGTGCAGATGACACCGAGGGCAACGCCCTTTGCCATGACAAGGCCGATATCGCGGCCCAGCGTCAGGCGCATGGCACACAGTGCAAGGAAGCCCGCGATTGTGGTCAGGCTGGAAGCGGAGATGGAGGTCATGGTCTTGCAGATGGCGCTGGACATGGCCTCCTCGTTGGAAGAGCGCAGCTCCTTCTCTTCCTGATAGCGGTGCAGCAGGAAGATGGAGAAGTCCATCGTGACACCCAGCTGCAGCACGGTGGCCAGTGCTTCGGTGATGTAGCTGATCTGGCCCAGAAAGATGTTGGTGCCGAAGTTGTACGCAATGGGGAACAAAAGACCCAGCATGAACAGCAGCGGGGTGATGGTGCTTTCCAGCGAAAGGAACAGCACCAAAAGGCTGGCACCCACGGCGATCAGGATGTACATGGGCATTTCCTGATTGACCAGTGCCTTGGTGTCCTGCAGGATAACGCTCATACCGCCGAAGAAGCAGTCCTTACGCAGCAGCTTTTCGATCTGAGCAACGGCTTCCATGGTTTCGTCGCTGGCGCTGGGGGCGTCAAAGCGGACGATCAGCATGGTGGAATCGTTTTTGCCGAACATGAACTGCTGCACATCGGCGGGCAGCATCTCGGTGGGGATGCTGGGGTCGATCACATCGCTGAGCCAGAAGGTCTGGGTCACGCCGGGAACAGCCTCGATGTCCTTCTTCATGGCGATCAGTTCGTTTGTGGGTAAGCCTTCTACCGTGATCATACCGGTGGAGGCCAAATGGAAATCGTCCTCAAGGGCTACCTCGCCGATCATGGAGTCCAGATCCTGCGGCAGGTAGGTGAGGATGTCATAGTTGATGCGGGTAGCAATTGCGCCGATTGCGGAAGGGATCAACAGCAGGAATGCTACTGTCAGGATCAGCTTGCGCAGCCGCACAATGCCCTGTGCGATCTTTTTCATGAGAACCCTCCATAGAAAATGGTTAAAAATCTTAGTAAAATGACTGGTGGTCATTTCCAAGCAAACACTATTATAACCATGACAAACCGGGTGTCAAGTGCAAAAATGACCAGAAGTCAGTTTTCTTATCAACTGCCTGAAATTGTATAGCTTTTTTGACTTGCACTATCGGGAAAGGACTGCTAAAATGATTGAGACAACACAAATGAGCGAATGAAAACGAGCGGAAAAGAGGAATCGTCAGGGAATATGGGTACCGTGGAGGGCAAAAAGCAGGAGAAGCGCCGGGCACTGCTGGAGGCAGCCTATGATTTGTTTCTGGAGCGAGGTGCCGCAAAAACCAGCGTAGAGGACATCACCAGCCGGGCCAAGGTGGCCAAGGGCACCTTTTATCTGTATTTTCAGGATAAGGGTGCGGTGATGCAGGCGCTGCTGGGCCGGGTGAGCTACCAGCTGCTGAGCGATGCGTGCGAAGCGGTGGAAAAGCAGACAGAGCTCGAAAACTTCCCGGACAAGATGGTGGCGGTGATCGACCACATCATCGAAGCACTGCGGAAGGATACGCTGGTGCTCAAGTTTCTGGAGCACAACTTCATATGGCCGGGGCTGGACCAGATCGAGGCCAGCCGCGAAGCCGAGCCGCTGATGCGCAAGCTGCTGAATGTGGTGCTGACCAGCCCGGAAATGGCCGGCCGCACCGAGCGGGAGATCTACCAGCGCATCACGGCACTGGGCAGCATGTGCATGTCGGTGTGCTATTCCAGCGTGCTGGAGGGCAAACCCGATGATATTGAAGCCATGAAGCCGGTGCTGTACGATATCGTCCGCAGGTCGCTGAAGGCGGAAAAATAAAAAATCACAGAAAAGTATTGCTTTTTTGCACAGGCTGTGGTAAACTATTCAAGTCGATATGACTTATGGACGGTTAGCTCAGCTGGTAGAGCATCTGCTTGACGTGCAGGAGGTCACAGGTTCGAGTCCTGTACCGTCCACCAAACAGTTCGTACTCGAACCCGATTCTTTACGAAAAAGGGTTCGGGTACGTTTTTTGTTTATCGGAAGTTCTGCGGAAGGACTACTCGGAACGGTAAACGAGCAAAGGCAGGGGATCACTATGACGGTGGTATCCTGCCTTTTGCTTTGAGGAATCAAGTTCGCTTTGTGCGAACTTGGTTGTCACCCTATATGGCTCACTGGGGGCAATCGCTGCGTACGTGCGTACCGGGAGCCTGTACACCTCTGGCAAGGTGTAACACACTAGACTTTCTGCCAAAGTCTGTGTGCCAAGGGGCAGGGGCTGCGCCCCTTTGGAATTCCTGCGGCGCGTGTACGCACGTACGCAGAAAAATGACAAAATTTCACTATATCAGGGTATTCTTTTCTTGGTAGGTGTGATATACTCGGCTTAGTTCAACAAATCGAAAGTTGACAAAGGAGTTGAACTGATATGAAAAAGAAAATCATCATATTGCTGTCTGTTGTTATAATTCTTTTGATGGGCATTGTTGTATGGTTTAATATTCCACTCGACTTGATGGACTTAGACCCTAATGAGGTTATGGAAATAGTTGTTTTCAATGGCAATAGCGGAAACGCAACACATATTACCGACAAAGAGCAGATTCAGCATATTGTCGAAAATTTGAATGGCGTCGAAGTAAAGCGGTCAAAGCCATCTTTGGGATATATGGGATATAGTTTCAAAGTTACTATTTATTTGTCTGATGGCAACGAGGCAGGCGATTGGAATAATTTTATTATCAATTCAGATGATACAATTAGAAAAGATCCATTTTTCTATTCTATTACAAAGGGAAATATTGATTACAGCTATATTGAAGGTATCGTAGAATAACAAAAATTCCCGTTTGCCGTACTCGTTTCCAGCAGGGTCTGGGGCAGGCACGCCCCAACAAGAACACTTCAAAACGCGGGAGCGTTGCAGAAGTGCAGTCCCGGAAGGGCACAACATTTTCAAGAATTGAAAATTTGTGGCCACGGGACGATTCTTGCTCTCCCCTTTTTCGCTGCGTTTCGTAATTTTCACATTTCAATCTGCTCGCAGATTGTTGACAAGCTGCGCTTAACTCGATACTATAAAGGCAACCCGAACATACTGTCAAGGAGGTGCAACCATGACCGCCGTAATCTACGCCCGCTATTCTTCCGACAGCCAGCGCGAAGCGTCCATTGAAGGGCAGCTGCGCGACTGCAAGGACTACGCCGAGAAGAACGGTATCACCGTGGTCGGCACCTACATCGACCGTGCCTACTCCGCCAAGACGGATGACCGCCCGGACTTCCAGAGGATGATTAAGGACAGCGCAAAGAAAATCTTCGATGTAGTTCTGGTCTGGAAGCTCGACCGCTTTGCCCGGAATCGGTTCGATGCCGTGAACTACAAGTACCAGCTGGAAAAGAACGGCGTCCATCTGGTGTCTGCCATGGAACCCATTTCGCAGGGGCCTGAAGGCATTATGGTGGAGAGTATGCTTATCGGCATGGCGGAATACTATTCCGCCGAACTTGCCCTGAAAGTAGCGCGCGGTGAGCGCGAAAATGCCCTCCAGTGCAAGTACAACGGCGGTATCGTTCCGCTGGGCTTCACCATTGGCAAGGAGGACAGACTGTACCATATCGACCCGGAGACGGCTCCCATTGTGCAGGAGATTTTTACCCGGTACGCCAACGGCGAGCCTGCCGAGAAGATCGCAGCATCCCTGAACGAGCGAGGGCTGCGCACCCGTACCGGCAAGCCTTTTGTCAAGAACAGCTTCTTCCAGATTTTCCGGAACCGCCGTTACATAGGTGAATACCGATATAAGGACATCGTGACACCGGGCGGCATTCCGGCCATCGTGGACGAGGACTTGTTCGACCGGGTGCAGCAGCGTTTCGAGCAAAACAGGATTGCCCATGGTCGACCCGCAAAAGAGGATGTGAGCTATCTGCTGACCACCAAGCTGTTCTGCGGCAAGTGCGGCACCCTGATGGGCGGCGAGAGCGGCACCAGCCACATGGGAAACACCTACTATTACTACAAGTGCGGCAACGCCAAACGCCACGGCAAGGCGCACTGCGACCTGAAAGCTATCCGCAAAGAGCCGTTGGAACGGTTCGTGGTGGAGACTGCCATTAAGGTGATTTTCAGCGATGAAATCATCGAACAGCTGATAGATTTGATTATGGAAGCCCAGCAGCAGGAGAACACCCGACTGCCTGTTTTGAAAGACCAGCTCCGGGATACAGAGAAGCGGCTGGCAAACCTTCTGGAAGCCATTGAACAGGGCATCCTGACCCCGACCACCAAGCAGCGGCTGGACGAACTGGAAGCCCGGAAAGAAGCTCTGAACACCAGCATTCTGGAAGAAGAGCTGAAAAAGCCCGTCCTGACCCGCGAGTGGATGCGGTTCTGGTTTGAAAAATTCCGCAAGGGTGACATGAGAGACATGGAGCACCAGCGGCAGATCATTGATACCTTTGTCAACTCGGTCTACGTCTTTGACGACCGGGTCGTGCTCAATTTCAACTTCACGGACGATTCCAAAACCATCTCCCGTGAAGAGGTGTTGGGTTCGAGTGCTGTGGAGAATGCTCCACCAAACGTAAGGCCGTTTACCTGAAAAGGTAAGCGGCTTTTTCTTGTACCTACGTGATTTTTGATATGCAAAAGTGAAGCGGATTCACTTTTGCATATTGATAATGAAACGTGTGGGAGGCCCCCTTTTCAGTCGTTTGTAGCAAGTTTGTAGCAGATCTGTAGCAAAATTCGGAGAGGAACGGCAAAATGGCTCCGGAAACCCGATTTTTGCAGATTTTTGGGTATAAAATTTTATCCTCAAATTTTGTACAGAATGACGACGGTGCTTTTCATTCGGATTCTGATGCCGTATAATAAAGAAAAAGATCATGGATGAAAGGAGAAATCGCTGTGCGCTACACCATCCGGCATTTTGATTTGCCACTGCTTACCTTTGAAGCAAACATGGACAGTGCAGATACTGACCTCCATATTATAAAGGTTTACGAAGAAAACAGTTCCTTTCTACCTTTGAACCTGACTGTATCAGAAGATGGCGTAGAACGCTGGCTGCGGCATCGCACAATTCCGAAGAACCGAGCGTATGTAGATGCTCTGCTCTCCAAGGTGGGGCTTTCTTTGAATCGTCCGCTGGGAATTATCACCGTCTGCAAAGGACTTTCACTCAATGATTGCTTTTGGGTAGATGCAGAGGGCTCCGGTGACACCTTTGAAAAAGTAAATCTTTACGATAACCGATTCAGTCAGGTGCTGGCAGCAATCGCCTTTACAGGATATGGCAGCAGCATACGAACTTCGCTTGCGTCCTGCCCGGAGTTCTCGACCAACGGGATGCTGCCAAAATGCTGGCGCAGACAAAACGGAAAAATCTATCTTTATAAAGGTGGCACGTCAGGGTTCAGTAATCTGGGATTTGAACCGTACTCGGAAATGTATGCTTATCAAGTTGCACAGGTGATGGGCGTGAATGCGATTCGCTACACCCTGACAAAAGATCTGAAAAAGACGCTTTGTTCCAAGTGTGAGCTGTTCACCAGCAAAGAGTATTCTTATATTCCCATCGGACAGCTTGTGTCCAAAGGTGGAATAAAAGCAATTTTTGCGTATTATCAGACGTTAGGTCAGAACTTTGTGGATGCACTGGAAGATATGCTGGTCTTTGATGCAATCATCTGCAATACAGACCGCCACTATGGAAACTTTGGCGTGCTGGTAGACAATAAAACCAACACGATTGCGGCACCTGCACCGCTGTTTGACCACGGAAACTCGCTGTTCAGTCTGGGCGGAACGGATCTTTGGGACAACCAGAAAGCATTTGATGAATATGCCCGCACACTGCTTCCGCTTGCATACGATGATTTCTTTGCAGCTGCAAAGAGTGCAATGAAACCTCGTCACCGTGCAATGCTCCATAAGCTGCTGGATTTCCATTTTGACCGCAGAGCGACACGTTATAATCTGCCGCCAAATCGCTTGAAGATGATCGAAAAAGAGGTACAGCGCAGAGCAAGAGTGCTTTTAGGGTAAAGGAAATCGCCAAACGTGAGAGATTTTTCTCTCATGCATTGGCGATTTTTTGTATATCTGAAGCCGTCACACCGTGCCAGTTCATCGTGCTGAGGGCATTGACATATTCCTGCGAGACTTCCTTGTTGGGAATCCTGAAAATATCATTGTATTCATTTATACTCTAATCCATCAGAAAGTACAAGAACGGGTTGATCAAAGCGAAAAGAAAACATCTTGTGTTGTGCATAGCGTAATTCTCATATAAAGCTCTTGCATGTATACTCCTACGGGAGTATAATTGGAGCAAGGAGGTGGTTCTGTGGAAAAAATAATTTATCACGGTTCGGATCATATTATTGAAAAGCCAAAGTTCGGCTATGGCAAGCCCTACAATGACTATGGCATCGGCTTTTACTGCACTCAGAACCCCAACATGGCCAAAGAGTGGGGCGTTGGCATCGACCACAATGGCTACGCTAACCGGTATAAAATCGAATGCGACGGTTTGACCATTCTGGATTTGAACGCTCCCGGTTACACGATGCTGCATTGGCTGACGATTCTTTTGGAGAACCGCGAATTCGATACTTCTGCCCCGCTGGCCGCAGAAGCCAAAGAATACCTGATGAACACTTTTCGCCTCGACTATAAGTCTGCTGATATCATCATTGGCTACAGGGCAGATGACAGCTATTTTTCCTTTGCATCCGATTTTATCAACGGCGCAATCTCTTACCGCCAGTTGTGCAATGCCATGCGCTTGGGCAAGCTGGGGCAGCAGTTCGTGCTGAAAAGCAAAGCGGCCTTTGAACAGCTGGAATTTCTCGGCTATGAGACCGCAGACTCTAAAGAATGGTATAAGAAAAAGGCCTTCCGTGACCAGACAGCCCGCCGCCAATATTTTGACGTGGAGCGCAACCGCCGTCAGAGGGGAGACCTTTATATTACCACGATTCTCGACGAGGAGATGAAGCCCAATGATCCACGCTTACGATAAAAGCTATCTTTCTGCTGCACAGAAAAATCTTGCCCGGATGTTGGATTATCTTGTCAACGATCTGCATTATCCGTTGGAGACGGCATGGCAGTGGTTTGTGACCAGTGAACTGTCTGCCCGGTTCGAGCAGGGGGATTGTTCTGTGTTGGTGGGCTTGTCCGGTGTAGAACTTGCCCGCGCTGTACTGGAGCAGGCGGGCGAAGTCGTGCCTATGCAGAAACCCTCGTATGCCTACGACCGCAGCCCGGAATACTGGACAGGCTGGGCTCTTTCCTATTACCAGTGGCTGACCAGTCTGCGTTTTGCGGAGATTGAACAAGCAGTGTCTATCACGAAAGTGCGGCTGCTGTATACGCCCTACCACGAGATGGATGTACGGCAGTTTGCAGACAAGATGAACGAGTTGTACCGTGCGGCAAAGCCGGAAACAAACCTGAAAGCCATGCGCACATTGGCCGGATTGAGCCAATCGGAACTGGCAGGACAGGCTGATGTGTCTGTGCGTACCATCCAGCAGTACGAACAGCGACAGAAGGACATCAACAAAGCACAAGCAGAAACGCTGCTTCGCCTTGCGCGTGCGCTGAATTGCAACGTGGAGGATCTGATGGAGAAAGTTCCACCGCTGAATTTTAAATAAGAATGAAGCGATGAGACCTGACACAGATTGTGCAAACAAAAAAGAAAGCTGCCATCCATGAGAGAAAAATTCTCACGGATCGGCAGCTTTTCTCTTTGAAGTTGTTATGCCTTCGTTGTGGTCAGAACTTCATCATTGACCAGCTGATTGGCCTTATCAAATGCTTCGATCATCTGGGTCGCTTTCGGATGGAGATAGACTTCATCTAACGTTTTGGATTTGGGCGTGTGCCCGACAGCGCGTTTCAGGATATCCTTGTTGACGCCTGCGCGGTCACAAAGGCTGGCGTAGGTATGGCGGGTGGTGTAGGGCGTATAGGTGGCAAGCTTCCCGGCAAACTCCGGTTTGCGCTTACCATTTTCGTCGTAAGGATTCGGCTGGATGCCGATTTCCTCCAGGAAAGGATAGAATTTGCGGTTACGCCAGTTCTTTTCATTCCAGAAACCGCCTTTTCCATTGGGAAAGAGCGGACCATTTTCCACAGAGGTGGCATACGCATGTTCAAAAACCGGAATGCCAAAGTCGAGAATGGGAATGATGCGGTTGCGTCCGGCCTCGGTCTTGCAGCCGCCGATCAGATAAGCACCGGATTCCGTGCGGTGAAAATCTTCGTGTTTGAAGTGCAGCAGCTCATAGATACGCACTCCGCAGGCCAGAAGAGCAATTACCATCTGCCCGGTGGGCGTGTTCTTTTGGCTCAGGATCAGCGTCACCTGTTCGTCCGTGAAAATCTCGCGTTCCGGAGATTTGCGTCCTTCGACTTTCAGGACAGATGCAAGGTTGGCATCCACGACACGCCAGCCAATGGCTGTGCGATACAGCTTACTGATAAGAGTACGCTCTTTTTCCAACATACTTTGAGACAGGCCGTTATCGGCCATCTTGTCTAAGATGTTTTGAAAGTCCTGCGCATAGAGGGCGGCAATTTTGAAGTGCCACAGCGGACGGAGATATTTCCACGCAATGTCATAGAGCTCGCGAGCCTTATCGGACCGGCCCTTATATTCACGGGACTCTTTGAACATCCGGAAGCAGTCCTGCAGGGTAGAGTCCTGATAGGGTGTAGCCGGACGCTTCATCATTTCGGCGCGTACCGCCTCGGCTTCTTCACGGGTGACGTAGGTGCCAACAGCCTTCATGACTGTAATTCCGGTGTGAGGATCAGGGATTGGCATTCGGAGCAGCCATGGCTTCCGGCGTGTTCCGGACATTCGTGTGATGCTGCCATTGCCAGACGAGGCTTTCAGCCGGGGAGATTCTCGCTTGGCCGGAACGGCAGGTGGAGCTACTGCACCTGGGGATGGCGCTGTGCCAACGGGATGACCGCAGGCAGAGCAGAATTTAGCGGTATCTGAGATTTGATGACCGCAATTTTCACAGAACATAGATCTGAACCTCCTATTGCTTTGAACTTGCTTCAAAAATGCCCCCGGCATCAAGGTGACGCCGGGAGCAGACGGTCGGATTAGTTGCGGGTGCGGGAGAGCTGGTAATCCAGGCTCTGTTCAGCCGTGAGCCCCTTCTGGATAAAATGTACCAAATTCGGGTAAAAGATGTAGATACGTGATCCGTTCGGTACGTGACTTATGTAACCGGCGGCTACGAGATTGCGGAGACTGTGGTATGTTATATCATAACCTTCGCTCCGTGCACGACGTGCGGCACCTGTTAGTGTAAGAAAATCCTGCGGCTTATTAACCATAATTTTTCTCTCCTTTCGTAAAATGATGGAAAGCACAGGCGGCTTCAAAGTAAGAATATCTTTCTCAGATATAGGACTCTTAAAGGGCGATTAAGGGTACCAGGGAAGATCTGGCATTTTTGAGAAGTCATAACGCTCCAAAGAATGTAAATCAGGTTGTACCACCTCATATTGGACGTTTAAAGGGGGGCTGACATAGCCACAGTTAAAAAATAGACTCTGGTCACGCAGCGTGATAGCACTACAATCGATGTATCCACAATCGCCGGAGTGGCAACATGGAGGCGCTGTAAAATAGATGGCGGGCCTCATAGTTGATAGCAGATCAGAATACTCTAGGGAGACAGGATCGTTAAAAAATCCATCTGGGATGTTCATGACAAATCCTCCTTAAAAATGATTGACAAGCGAAGCATTTAAAGCTTTACTTATATTACAAGAACACTTGGTTATAAATTTCTGCCTTTGAATGCTGGCAATGGAATCAGGTGCTCGATTTCGACAATGAAGCCGATGCAATATCTTCCAGATGACTGATGTTCACACAAATAGGAGCGCGAGTTGGTTTGGAGTCTTCTCCAATATAGATAGGGCCTTGAAAAACGCACTGCCCAACCTCCAGATTCCGTAAAAGGTCAGAAATCTCAGCCCGATGCTGTGGAGATGCGAGAAGCTCGGCATAATACTTTACTTCTAGGAGAGCAGGGTGAAAGAGAAGTTTGTGGTTTGCTTGGCAGAGCATTGTTCTTTCGGACGCGTTAAACTCACGGATACTCTGGCTGGCAAGGATCACATTCAGAGAGTATTTTCTTCCTTCTGTCAGGATTTTGCCAAGATAACAGTCCTTGTCGATGGAGAGGTTCTGCATCTCATCTATGTAGATGTAGCGTGGCGGTTGTCCTCCCTGCGATGCAGTGCGGAACTCGTCAAAAAGAAGTAAGTCAACAATCACGTTCTTGAAGAGGGGCGGAAACTTGCTTAGGCCGATGTTTTCGATGCCGAAAGAATGGTTGACAGGTTGATGCCTGAAAATATTGTGCCGCAGAAGCGGCGCAAGATGAGCGGCTGCATTTCTTGACGCTTTCGTGCCAAATCCCTCAAGGGTTTTATGAACTGCTGGAAAAATATCTGGATTATTATCACGGTCGGAAATCGCATGTTCAAGAGCTTCCGAGAGGGCAGCTGTTGAAGAACAGCTTAATCTGAGGTGATTAGCTATAATATTGGAAAGCGTATAACTTAAATCTGCAGGTGATTCCATAGTTCCATCCGCATAGTGCAGTGGCTCAAAAAGCGTTGTTGGAATGGGCGTGTTGTATGCATCAATTTGTGAGGACAGATGTTCAAATGACTTTCTGAAAATTGGAAAGAGATGTTCCGGGGCAGAGGAGTTATGAATATCGATGCTGCGGACGCTATAGCTCTGATTGGCCTTTTGCAGCACGATACTTTGGGCAGCAACACTCTTTCCGTAGCCGGATTCACCGAGGATAACATAAGAGTCGTTATCCTGTCCGGGGATGCTTTTCGTGAAAACGGATAGCTCTTGGCCTCCTTCGCAGTACTTTCCTATGTAGGTTTGTGATAGCATTGGCATAATAATCAAACTCCTTTTGTTTTTTAGACTTCAACAAGGTCACGACTTCCGGGTTGATGCAGGGTGCTTCTTAGAAGTGTCCGAAAGCGAAAATCCTTTGACTCGTTTGGTGCAAGGGTGAGAGTTTTTGAGACTGATCCAGAAAGGACACCCACCGTTTTTAGACGACTGAGCACATCGGACGGCATATAGGACGATAGATGTGCTTTGATGATCTTTTTCAAAAGGGCAGTCGATGTATAATAATAGGTATCATCATAGAGAATCTCCTTTTGACAGTCAAAGCTGATATCGACATCTTCGAGTGAACGAAAACAAATCATATTGCTTCGCCGGGCTGCATAGAGTGCGTTTCGGAAAGGTGTAAGGATGTTGCCATCGTTGATTCTTTCCCAGTAGCGAGTGTATGTTTCAAGGTATTCGTCACAGCGGACGGAAAGCGTTTGTGGAGGCACTTGCATGGAGTAATGCCACTTTACAACATCAGCTATCATAGATAGTGCTGCGATTTCCCGTTGTACAGAACAATCTTCGCCAAGATCATCGAAGACTTTGGTAAAAGAACGTTCCACTGTCGAATTGAATGCATTGGCGTTATTCATAATTGAATTTATTAGCCCACCGATAGAATCAATCGAATTTGTAGCTTCATAAGGATCGATAAAATCTTGTATTGGTAGACAAAAGGTTCGCTGACGTGGGGTAAGATTGGACGAAACAATCATATATAGAGGGTGCTTCTGGTTGCTTTGCATAGAATTCATCAGCGCTTGATAGTTTTTGTCCCGACTATAGGCACTGGAAGACTCATTGAAGTTGATGTTTTCAGAACGAATCCATACAATGGGACGGTCACGCAAGCTTTCTAGTGCTTTTTTGAATAGGTAGGGTGTGCTATCAATGCATGAATCTGTGTACAGATACAAAACAGAATATACGGCATTTTTAATACAGTTTTAGTGGGCATAGGCGGTCATAAAATCAGAAATGGTAGTGCACAGTTTGTGATTGGTGGTGCCCTCGCCATCCAAGGGCGCGATCTCACAAGGGATGCCCCGGCACTCGTCATCATGCCGAACATCGTAGGCGTACAGACCATCCGGAATGGTATCTCTCTTGATGCGGATGCTGGTGAACAGCGCAGGCTTTCCGCAAACCGTGATCTCTTCGTAGTGTTCGGTCATTGCATGAAAGGTCATAATCTGTCCTCCTTAGATTTCAATGATAAAAGCTCTGAATTTCTCTTTGTAGAAATCCATTGTACTCTGCGGCAGGGAAGTCAGATTCCCTTCGTTGTCACATCCGGCCAGAAATCCCGGCCCGGCAAGAACATCGGCTCCATCCCACAGCGGACGATTGAGCGGCAGGCCAAGCAGCTTGCCTTCATCATTGCAGACCAGTGTGACCTCTGAACTGGTATCACTCAATGTGATGCATTCAATCAGCCCGCCTACAAAGTTCTGCATGGCTTCAAGGGTGTTGTCCAGTTCGATCTCCTTTGGCAACTCCATTGGCAGGAGCGCAAGGACTTTGATTTTTTCTTCTTTCATTGTGTGCCTCCAAATAAAAACAGGACAGCCCACACGGACTGTCCTGCAAAAGTAAAGGGAGCATCCGAAGATACTCCCTAAGTGAATAATTATTTTTCCTTACCATACAGCGTTTCTTGAAGAATGCGATGCCATAGCAGAGGATGTCATCATAGTCATCCCGGAAGTCCGCCGCATACATCCGGTCATTGATCTGCTGAATAGCAGTATCACAGGCATCCGGCAGAGCATCCAGAGTTTTTGCATACTTGGCTTCAAAAATTGCCACACGACCATTGCGGATATCCTTTACAATAACATCGCTGCGTCCTTCGCCATGCTCTTTGTTGGATTCTACCACATAGCCAGCACCAGTAAAGATGCCTGCAAGGAAAGCGTGGTAAAAATCCTCCCGATAGTCATGGTAGCTGATAGTCATACGCAGCAGCTTGGTCATCTCTTTTGTCAGAGCTTCGTTGTTTCCGCTCCAGACTGCATCAAACAACGGGCTGCGGTTCCATGCCTTTGCACTGTCGTCAAACCATTTGCTTACAGTGGTTTCAAAAATTTCCCGAATCTCTGCATTGGGAATCATCAACGCAGAGCAGCCATCCGGCAGCGAATCCGGCAAATCTTTATCACGCACTTTGGTCAGATAGCCTGTCAGATACAGCACACTCCAAAGATTTTCCTCAGAGGAGTGTAGATAATCGTAGGTCAGGTTTTCTTCAATATGCTGAACAATAGAGCCGCCAGCCATCAGAGTTTCAAGCTTTGTGGTGATATTGTCGCCTGCATAGTCGATGAAAGAACGGATGATGGCGTTATCACTGGTGTTTTTCCAATAGCTTTTCGGCTTCTGTGCTACACCATACTGGAAATCCCGCAGATAACTGATTACGTCCCACGGACAATAAATGTCTGCATCGCCAAAATGATAACCGTCGTACCATGCCTTGATTTCAGCAGACTGCGATTCAAGATCAGCATCTTTCAGCATTTGATCTACATCTGCCTGTGTAAAACCAAAGGATTCGCTCAACCGGGGAGAAAGAATCGTATCCGAAACAAAATTGTTCGTCCCGGTAAAAATGCTTTCTTTGGCAATTTTCAGACAGCCGGTAACAACAGCAAAGTCGAGCGAAGTATTGTCTTTGAGCGTGGTGCTCATCATAGCCCGCATCACGTCCAGCATCTGCGAATAATAGCCGTTGCTGCTGGCTTTTGCAATGGGAACATCATACTCATCCAGGATGACGACCGCCGATTTTTTGAAGTGGATTTCCAGCATCCGGGTCAATAGCAAAAAGCAGCTTTTGGTTTCATCTATGGATGCAGTGCGTCCCAGAATTCGCTTAAAGATGCCTTTGTCATCGTCAGAAATAGCAGCGTCATCCAAAAGAAACTGATAATCCTGAAATGCAAATGCCAGTTTCATGCGCAGCATTCCATAGGCGCTTTCAAAGGTCAGACCGTCCGTGTCCTTGAAAGAGAAAAAGACCACAGGACACTGATTCATCCATTTTTTGCAAAGCTCTGTATTTTTGGAGATTGCCAATCCCTCAAACAGTTGCTTGCTGTCTTTGCGGATATCCAGAAAATTTGCGAGAGTGCTCATACCAAGGGATTTTCCGAAACGGCGAGGACGAGTGATCAATGTTACTTCAGCGATACCACCGCTAAGAAGTTCAGAAATCAGATTGGTCTTGTCGATATAATAATACCCGCCTTCTCGAATCTTTTCAAAATTCGAGATTCCAACAGGAAACTGCAAATCTTTCATGCAATGCTCCTTTCCGCTCACAGAGGAGAGCTTTCAGAACTCACTACTGTAAGTGTACCATGAAATATAGAATCATACAAGAATCAAGTGACATCGAAATAGAGCAGTTTTATTATGCTACGTTCAATCTGGTGGCTTTGTAGCAGTCAGCGCACATTCCCTCATGGGTGGCTGCAAACTCTGCCGCCTGCATGATAGAACCGTCCTTCAGCTTGACTCTCTTGATGGGCTGGTTGCACCGGGCACAGATGCAGGGCACAGGCGGCTGTTCCTGCTTCTGGCTGGTGGATTTCGGTTTCGGCTGCTTTTGCGGCTCTGCCTCCGGCTGTGGTGCAGCATCTTCCGGCAAATCCTCTCCGGCATAAACGTACAGGCCCAGACCAAACATAGCCAGGTTCTTTACCAAGCACCGCATGATGGCCTTATTCACATCGAACATGGATGCTGCTTCTACAGTGCGCTCTTCCATGCCGACCTTTTCACGGCGGCGGGTCTGAGGATTGTAGTCCCATTTCGGGGTGGTATAGGTGTAAGGCACAGCTTTCATGGCTTTGTTTGCGCCATCCAGTACAGGCAGCCACATTTCGTGCGAAACGCCCTCAATCGTGACTGAGGTGTACACCATGAAGCCGGTGATGGGATCATAAACATAGGGCAGGCCGTTGAATTTCTTGACCTCATAGCTGGCAGAAGGATACAGCTTTTTCACCTCCGCCCAGGCATACGCCCAGCTTACATATTTCAGTTCCGTGTTGCCGGACTTTTTGACTTCCAGATGATCTTTGAAGTCAATAGCAAATAATTTTACGAATGGATTTTCCATAAGAATGCCTCCAATTTTGATAAAGAAAAAAGGGCACAACAGCGTCAACTGTTGTGCCCCATGATGTGAAAATTACGGATTGAGCAGAAAATCAATGATGTTTCGATGAATGATTCCGTTTCGGCTTAAATTCGCCAAATCACCACTGATAACATACTTAGGATAGTTGTCGTGCAGCCGCTCAAGATTACCGAACTCCCGTTCTTCATCGGCGGGAGTGATCAGGTAAGCAACCTGAATATAGAGCTTTTCATCTCCACGGTAGCAGATAAAATCAATTTCGGTGTCGTCCAGCTTGCCGACCTGAACTTCATAGCCACGGCTCCGCATTTCCAGATATACGATGTTCTCATACAGCTTGTTGCTGTCAAGCTGCAGTGTTTCACGGGCATCCTGTACGCGAAGCAGAACATTTTCGGTGTGGCGTGCAGTCCAGCTGCGCTTTGCGGTATTCAGCGCGAGGTTCAGTGTGTTCTGGCAGACTACACGGATCGGAGTCATGGCCACTTTCACACCAGAACTTCCGTCATGACTGTTGAAGATCACAAGATATGGTTCTACCTGATCTCCAGCGATAAGATATTTCCTCGGAAGTCTTGCCAGCATCCAAACCTTCTTGCCGCCCTGCAAAGAACCGGCAGTTTCGTAAGTAACACCTTCACCCAGCAGGTCATCGGTGAACTGGAATGCTTCCTCATTCTGGACAATGCGGTAGCGATCAGATACCACGCCCAGAACAGCATCATCGGTGCTGCGGACATTTGCGCGATAGCCGGGGATCATAGCACCCGTGCCGGAATAGATATTACGGCTTTCCACCTGCCAATCCAGACCGGCCAGTTCCAAGGCTTCACGGCTTGCAGGGGCATCCATAATGATACGGCCAAGGCCGTGCCAAGGGGTCTCACGGACAGAGAACATCGTTTCAACATTTGCGGGCATAGTAAAATCTCCTTTTCAGTGTACTGTGATCAATTGTTGTTTTCCATTTCTTCAGCGATGCGGACGAGGACTTCCACCAGGACGGTGCCAACCTCTTTGACGATTTCGGACCAAAAGTTCATAATGCTTTCTCTTTTCTGCGCAGCTGCGCTTTAAAATACGATGGTAATAATGATAGTGATGGTGCGGAATAACAAAATGCTCACCTCCAGACATAAAAAAGCCCCTGAGTCTTTCGACTCAGAGGCTTTGAATCATGATTATTATATCTGGGTGAAAAATGGGAATTTGAGAAAGTTATAGATTGAAATTTTACTACATACAGTAGAAAATAATGTGTTAGTCGAATAATTAGATTTGGGTAAGATTATCATCGACAGTTGCAGCCGTTGCAACACCATTGGTAGATACAGATGCCGTATCAGGTAATGCAGGGATTGCCGGAACCGGGAGCGTTCCCATTGCAGGAGTATCATGTGTCTGCTGCGGAACAAGTACTTCTGGATAAGTAGGCATAGGTCTTGCCGTTTAGTTCCAGAAGCCCTCGTCCCGGCCAGCCACACACAGAAATATTACTCCTGATATGGTAAAGCCCACAGACCGGATTTTATATCCAGCTTGTGGGCTTTGCTTATTTTCAGCTATCCTGTTTTACGCAAACATTGCATCTAGCTCTTTATCGGTAAACATTTTAGACTGCTTCAGCAAACTTTTAACGCACTCTCGGAATGCTTCTTTGTTCACCGTTTTCAACGCAGTATCCTTGTACACCAGCGTGATAACACAATGTAGCTGCTGGATAAGGTCAACGGCAGAGAGCTGTGCATAGGTGTTCCCATCTACAAGCTGTATCCGAACATCCCGGAAACGCGACCAATCCTGTCCGTACTGGCAGATGTACTGCTGAATCGTATTCCGCATGACATCTATGTTGCCAGATTCCATTGCCATCCGCGCCTGCTTGCATTTTTTCTCAGCCGTGTCAGCAATCGCGTGTGTCAGCTTTGCGGCTTTGACAACGCACTTTTCAAATTGTTCTACCTTATCAGTGTATTGCGATTGAATTTTGATGTACTGTAGTTGGTTGTTGTCCATAGCACAACCCTCCTTTCTGGTTGGTATTATTATACCACAATTTTCCAATGTTATCTACATGGATTTTCCGGCAATTTCTCAAATAATTCGACGTAATATCACTTTATATTTGATTTCTGTTATAAAAAATGGAGCGCACAGTTGTAAACTGTACGCCCCATTTTAGGTTATTTAGCGATTCTTGTCAGACTGCGAGAGAACGCTGCCCACAAGAGTTTTGGTCGTGCTGCTGTATTTCGGGCTATTCGAAGCTGCCGATGCAACGCCTTCCATTTTCTTTCCCGTCTGATGACCGCTCTTTGCCTGCGAAAGTGCACTTTTCACCGCAAGCTCTTTCCGCTGCCGGTAGTCCTTGCACTTCACCCACGACTTAAACTCCTGCCGGGTGCTTTCCCCGGCAGCAATCATTTTGCGGAGTGCTTGTTCGGTCATGGTGGGGCTCCTTTCTTAAAAGAGCCATTCACTCTTTTTAATTTTTTAGGCAGTAGTGATATTCTTTGTTATTACTCCAATATTTATCAGATTTTCAATACAGTCAACCATTTGCTTTGCGGTTGTATTTTCGGGAGAGAAGCCAACACTAAGAACATATTGCGGATTTTTTCCATCAAAACTCTTATCGTATATAGTGAATGCAACATCTGTATTGCAAAAATGATAGGTTCCCATATGTTCGCTGTCCGGGAGCAATAAATCTGGATTTTTATATGCGATTGCGGACAAAGTTTCTTTTGAGGTAACATAGCCATATGGCGCATTTGGCAAGAAGCGAAGATACGAACAATTTTTAATTCCAGAAGCAATGATTAGCGATTTAAACAGTTCAAAAGAATCTTCAAAAGAAAACATCGACATATTGATTTTCAAATCATCTGAGCCATCTGTTCTTGGTTTTGAACTAGCAGGAATCTGAATAATTCTCAGTCCATTTACAAGAACGCTATAAATGGTATGGTTAAACCTTCTATCAATGGAAATTTTATAATCATTCTCCTTCAAATAGTCCTGCATCGCATCGAATGCAGTTTGTATTTCTGCACGGCCTCCATAATTTTCAGGATGATTTTTGTTTGCAGAAACGATATAATCCGCAGAAGTGAATATATCATTAAACTGTGGTATTGGCTCTTTCTTTTCGATAGTAGTGTCTAAAATTTGAAAGTCCTTTTCGTTAAACATAGTCTCGAAATTCAAATCAAAATTTTTATTTATTACTGTCACAAAGTTATTTAGACTTTCACCAGAAGTAATATTAAATCCTTGTAAGAGACTAAGTGGCGGCTTAATAGAGCCGATATCCACACCAACACCAACCGGAATCACATCAATACCTTTTGAATATGCAAATCCAGCTTCAAAATAAATCCATCCTGATTCAATAGAAGTCGGTGTGACAAACACAAACATGATTTTCGCGTTGTTTAATCCTTCCTCTATTTTATGAACCCAGTTGTTACCAAATGGAATACTTTGGCCATCACTAGACATGAAAATTTGAATAACACCACTGGTAATTTTCATGAGTTTCTCTTTAATGGGAAGAATTGCATCTCTGTCCTTTGAAGAATGGCTAAAAAAGATTGTAGGCTTTTCCATAATTTTCACCTCACTCCATCACTCTAATCGTACTCTCAATAAACGCAATCTCATCTTCCGTCAGCTCATACTTCTTGTACAACTTTTCGTCCGTCCATTCTTCCGCAAAGTTCTGTACAGGAACAAACATAAAGCACCCGCGTGTTATCATAATAGAAGATGTCGCCTGCATAATAAGGAATCGTGCAAACCTTGTCTTGAGATAGGAATACAAGCCAGCGGCTTCCGCTTCTGTATCATAACTGTTCACAACGATATATGTTTCGCTACATACCTCTTTGGGACCCAACATCTCAAGAATCGACAAAATTCGAGATTGACCATTCTTGTCTGCCTTTCCACCATGCTCATACAAAACTCTGGAAACAATTACCTTCCACTTATCAATGAGCTCTGTTCCGCCGGTAACTTTATCGCTAGAAATCGGTCCTTTTCCACCATTCCAACGCAAAGTGAGGTCACCATTTTCGTCAGGGCGGGCAAATGTCCGCAGGCCAAACGTTTTTTGACTGCTGACAAATGTATCAAGCGTTTGCTCTTTTCTTCTTGCAACCTTATCAATAATTGAAATTGCCGCATTAGAACGAACCAAAATTGGGAACTCGTTTAGATAGCGCTTTACGCTGTGTGCAATTTGACTTTCGGCATTTGTCACCGTACAAGGACCATCATAGTCTTTATCCCACAGAAAGTAACAAATACCGCCCGAAATATCAACGCCTGGGAAGCAATAATCCGAACTCGCATAATCATAAAGCACACGCATTCTGGTGTCATTCATAATATTTGCGCGAAAATCATCCAATCCTCGACCACCAGAATACCAACGAGAAGGCATAATCATAGAAGCATAATGCGGCTCAATAGTTGTCGCAAGTTCTACAAACCTCTGGTACACTGGCATTGCACTAGCGTTGTTGCCACCGTCCGCAATTTGATAAGGCGGGTTTCCTACGATTGCATCAAAAGTCATTGGTTCTCCGTTCTTTCTCCAGGTTTCTGGCTTTTCCAGCTTCTTTGTCAGCCGTTGCTTTCCACGACATCTCCTTCTGGATGTTGAAAACATCCTTCCTGCCAAACCACTGCTCATCCACCAGATTGTTCTGTGCGTTGCAGATCCAACTGGGGGTAAACACCTCTGCTTTGTCACGGGTGCGGTTGGTCTGGTGCTCCAGTGCTTTTTCCACTCTGGGCTGGATCAGACTGTCCTGTTCGCCTGTAACCAGTTCCGGCAGGATTTCTTTTTGAAGCTGTATGGTTCGCCCAGTTCAGCGTAATCATCGGTTGCCCAGATGATGTTTTTCTTGGTGGTCTTGTCCTGAAGCAAAATCTCAAGGAGAGTGCGTTCATGGTCCAAAAGTTCCTGCTTCAACAGGTCAATTCCTGCAATGCTGAACATCCGCCGCCCTCCCTTCAATTTGTTGATGGTACTATAATAACACACCTTTCGGGGTTTGTGAATGTTTTACAAGAAAGCCGTCCATCCATGCCTGCTTTTTGCCGTTCCCTCTTGAAACCAAAATCGCATTCTGTTCAGCGATGCAATCGCGCAGCCTGCATCGGTACGGTGCAGTTCAAGGGTTTGGGTGTTCCCAACAAGTATTTTGCAAAGCAAAATAAGCAGATGTATATACGTCTGCATTGCTTGCTACAACAATGCGTCCTTTCAGTCCGTATTCAGCCAATTTTAGCTCTAGTTAAACATGAGAGCTATCAGGAAGAAAATCATAGCAATACCAACGAGCCAAGGGATGATTTTCTCTTGATGGAACTCCCTGAATCCAAAAGATCTTATAAGCAGAACACCCAATAGACCGATGATGCACCATGCAGTAACGGTAAGACAGATATCGTACATTGTTCCTTATGCATTCATGAGTGTGGTGCTAAAGATTTATGGCAGTGGCACATTGCTTTTATACAAATAAAAGTGTACAATAATAACAACTTTGCAAGCAATCCCCTTCAAGGAATCAACTGGAACATGGGTGGAGACTGTACCTGTTAAGCGGAATTGTTTGAATGAATTCAATTCAACATAAAAGACAGTTGCTCATTTGTGAGTAGGAGGAATATATGATGTTTGATTGTGGTTTACAGAATATTTTCCGGCTGAAAAACGGACAGTCCCGTTCCATCAACTGGGAAAACCGGAACGGAGAAAAAGGAAAAGGCGGCATGGCATCCAGCGATCTTGGTCCGTCCAGAAAAGGTTCCCCGTGTATCCCGAAAATAGAAGCAGGAGAGACCGTAACACTTGGTGAGATCCAGGGAGAAGGCATGATTCAGCACATCTGGATCACCGTTACAGACCGTACCAGTGAACGTAACCGTTATGTTCTGCGGGATCTTGTTCTGCGCATGTACTGGGACGATGAAGAATTTCCATCCGTTGAATGCCCGCTTGGCGATTTCTTCTGCTGCGGCTTCGGTGTTTCCTACCAGGTAAACTCAGTCCCGATTGCTGTCAATCCGACCCGTGGTTTCAACAGCTATTTCCCGATGCCGTTCCGTAAAAACGCCCGTATTACCATTGAAAATCAGTGTGATGAGCCGATTCCGGCCTTCTTTTATCAGATCGACTATTGCCTGACAACGGTTCCGGAGGATGCTGCCTATTTCCATGCCCAGTGGCGTCGTCAGCGCATAACGGAAAAGGCAAAAGACTACGTTGTCCTCGACAACATCAAAGGGAAAGGCCAGTACGTTGGAACTTATCTTGCGCTTACCAGCCTCGAACGCTACTGGTACGGAGAGGGTGAGATGAAATTCTACATCGATGGAGACAAGGATTATCCAACCATTTGCGGAACGGGAACAGAAGATTACTTCGGCGGTGCCTGGAGCTTTGCAACACAGCAAAATGGCCAAACCGTTGAAAATCAGTACTGTACTCCGTATCTTGGCTATCCTTACTACTCTAGCCACGATACCTTCCTTCATAATGATTACCACAATGATGATCAGATGCCACAACGCAGCTTCTACCGCTGGCACCTTCTTGATCCTATCCTTTTTGAGAAGGACCTTAAGGTAACTCTGCAGCAGATTGGTGTCAGCCACGGAGGTCTTTTTGAACGTCAGGATGATGTCGCTACCACAGCTTACTGGTACCAGACGCATCCTCATGTACCATTCGCGCCACTCATGTCCAGAAAAGAGCGCTGGCCAAGATGATTTTTGACGCTTTTCCTATTTTATATGTTTCATGACTTTGCATACTCTGTGCATGATTTCAAATTCTGTTCTTGCGGATTGTGTGCAGTCGATGGCGGGCATGAGTGTCTCCGTAGATGCGGAAATCCAGAAGACTGGGAAGAATTATCTGAAGCGCAAAGCGTAGATGATTGAAAATTAAGCTGAACACGATTTTCAAAGTCGAAGTTCAGCGGCAAGCAAAAAGCTCTTGGCCTTTAATAAAGAGGCCAAGAGCTTTTTACATCTTGTTTTGGAACATAAAAGAAGGTACAATGGTAGAAAAGAAAACGTGCATCAGTCAAATAAGGTGGTGGAGGCGATGGGCGTACATTATGCACACGGAAAGATGTGTAGCACATGTGAGTACAGTTGGTGAGTGTAAAATTTATTTTGAAGATTTCATGCCCTACGGTCTGGTACTGAAAGAAGCGAATGACTTTGATGCTCGTGTGATCAGCTTCTATTCTAGGGGCATTCAAGAGTATTGCCAGCAGCGGTGCAAAGAGTGATTAGATATTGGAGGAATTTGAAAATGTGGTTGGATAATGCTTCAGAAGTAGATATCTTGTTTTATGAACCATATGCAAACGTCATTGCAGACATTTCTCAGAATCCAAATTACAAACCATTAACCATCGGAGTATTTGGAGTCTGGGGTGCTGGAAAATCAACCCTTCTTAAATTGATAAAACAGAAAATTGATGAGAAAGCACAGAAAAAGGAAAAAACATTATGTATTAATATTAATGCTTGGATGTTTGAGGGATATGAAGATGCAAAAGTGGCTTTGATGGAGGCACTTTTGCGTGAAATTAAAGAACACAAAGACATTCCCTCTAAAGTAAAAGACGGCATATCGAAATTATTGAAAAAGCTTGACTTATTTAAACTTGCGACGAAGGCCGTATCGGTAGGGGCACCTCTGATTGCATCGGCTGCAACGGGAAATCCAGTGCCTTTTATGATCAGCATTTCTACGAATGCTGAAGCAATTGGCGAGAGTGTTAAGAATACAGCTAATGCTGTTCAGTCGATTCGGGATGATTATATTAAAACTGACGAAGTAAATGATGAAAATAGTGTTGTTAATAATGTCAGAAAATTCAGAGAAGAATTCCAAAAGGCTCTTGAAGATGATGCAATTGAAAATATTATTGTCTTAATCGATGACTTGGACAGGTGCCAGCCAGATCGAATTATAGAGACATTAGAGGCAATTAAACTTTTCTTGTCAGTAGAAAAAATGACTTTTATTATTGCAGCAGATGAAAATGTTATTCAGTATGCCATAAGAAAAAAGTATCCACCAATTGAAAATTACACAGTGAATTTGGATAAAGAATATATCGAAAAAATTATTCAATTGCCAATTTATATACCAGAACTGTCATCAAAAGATATAGAAAATTATTTGATGTTCTTGGTTGTACAAGAGTACTGCCCAAAGGAGCAGTTTAAAGCTTTTTAGAAAAGATAAAAAAAGAAAAGCTTCTCATATCAGATGATGTTATCGATGTGCAGAAAATAAAGGAAAAGGCGATGGATTTTATTGGAGATGAGAATAAAAGAAAATTTGAAGAAACAGTAGATGTTATTGCCGGAATAAAAGCCATTGTTGCAGGAAATTTAAAAGGTAATCCTAGACAAACAAAACGATTTTTAAATACCTATATAACAAAAAAGAAATTGGCAGAATTGTATTTTGGAACTGATGAAGGTGCTCTTGACACACGAGTATTGGCCAAACTCCTTGTTCTTCAAAAGCTGGATAATGACTTGTTTATACAGTTAAATGAGTGGAATAAAAGATTTACAACGGAAAATGAAGAATTTAAAGCAATGCTTGAGTGCATAGAATCGCCTGATAATGAAAATGAGAAATTTAAAGCATGGAATGTTCCTTCGATAATTAAATGGGTTGAATCTGAGCCAAAACATTTGGAGAAAATACGTTTGGATCGGTATTTCTACTTGACAAGGGAATCTCTAAAAAAGGCAGATGTTGATATTTCAACGCTTTCGGCAGCTGCAAAGGATGTCCTGGAACATATTGGAAGAGCAGCGCGCGGATTGATGCCTCAGATTGTAGAGAAGATAGCGGCTTTGAACGCGGTTGATCAGTCAAAGGTTTTCGAGGTCGTCACTCCTAAAATCAAGAAGGGTGAAATTGAGTTTTATATTATAAGAAGCTTGTTTGTGAATTTTGAGGCGTATAGAGATAAAATCTGTAATGCATTGGAAGGATATTCGAAAAAGATAACGCTTGGAAGTGTACCGGCGATTAGAGAAATGAGAGCAGCAGATTTAAAAAAGGTAGATGATCTTCTTGCTACTTGGGAAAAATCGGGGATACTTGAAAAAAAGATTATAGAAGAAATAAAAAAAGAAGGAAAATAAAAAATGGGAACTTCTAAAGGATATATTCCGCCGACTAAACCAGAATGGAGTAATGCCAAAAGGGCTATATCATCTTTTTTACGAAATCGGGATGCAGATTCAAGAGTAAACGCTATTCAGAAATTTGGTGAGGCAATGAGTTCTGGAGCTGCAGTTGGCACTACATCATTTGCCAACGCTGCTGGTAATATTTTGGGGTTTGCCTATGATATTAGACAGCAGGGCTTAGAACAAGGTTTGATCGATTTTGGTCGATCAGATTTAATTGGAAAATCTTCGAATGAAATATTGCATGAACTACTTTATCAATTTACAAATAATTCCTCTTCGCTAGAAGATTCATTAGCGGCAGATTCACTATCTCAGGCTCTTGATAATTTGCAAATAGATTCCGTAGATCAATTGGGAAATGTGGATTTGGACAGTTTGTTAAGAGAAATGGTTACCTCATTTGTGCAGATCAGTTTCGATGTGAATTTTGAAGAGAAAATAGGAAAAGGTCGTACAAGTAACGAAAAATTTGAGATATTAGATGAAATGCATTCATACATAGCTGATGCACTACATGATTCATTGTCTGATAAGGAAATAAAGCAAATTAATCTTAAGGACATCGGTGCAGCAAATGTTGTTAAAGAGGCATTGAACGAAGCATATGATGTATGTGCGCGTTTTTATGGGGGGACAGCCTAATGAAATTTTGGATAAAAAAAGAAAACGATGCGGACCCGGACATTGAATGGAATGACGCTTATATTCTTACATTAAACAGGGACTCAAAAAGCACTATCTATTCTGGATTGCCCAATATATGGTATCATTTGGGTCAGCAAAGAATGAATTCGATTTACGAAGATTTATTTGTAATAGGACTTAGTGTGTTTGCCTTAGATAAAAGGATTTCGAGAAGTCTATTTTTGGATTCATGGACACGAAAAATAGAGGTTTCTATTCCAGTTTTAGAGCGGGACAAATGGGATAATTGTAAAATCCAATGGAGCAAGATTCTTTCTTTTTTGACAGGAGATGAGTGGAAGGTTTCTTTTCGGCAGGCGACTACGGAATACGGTTCGCATAAGAACAAAAATAGAAAATATATAGATTTATCTGGATGCGATTGTGTTAGCTTGTTCTCTGGAGGTCTGGACTCATATTGCGGTGCGATAAAACTATTGCAAGAAGGACACTCTCCAGTATTGGTTGGGCATAATGAATATCCAAAGCTTCGTTATATTCAAGAACAATTCTGTGAAAATTTCAACGAATGCTTTCCTTCCCAAAAATCAGTTTTTCTTGGCTTTACCGCTGGAGCAAGAGCGCCATTTAAGACGGATGAGCAGTTGTGCAGAGTGGAAAATACTTCTAGAGGACGTTCTTTACTGTTTTTATGTGCGGCGGTTTCTATTGCTGGCATCATGGGAAAACAAGTTCCGGTGTATATACCTGAGAATGGATTCATTGGCTTAAATGTGGCTCTTACAAATGGCCGAAAAGGATCCTGTAGTACTAGGACAACGCACCCTTATTTTTTAAATTCACTAAATGAGCTGATTGCAAGTGTTGGAATTCAAAACCATATTTCTAATTTCTTTGCTTTTAACACCAAACGAGAAATTGTGAATATGGTTTCCGAAACAGATGCATTTAAAAGGTGCTATAAAAATACTATTTCATGCTCGCATCCATGTGTAGCTAGATACAATCGTGTGGGTTCTAGAGAATATCCTGTAAACTGTGGATTTTGTTACCCTTGTATTATTCGGAAGAGCTCTTTACAAGATGTTGAGTCGAAAGAAAATGAGGTCAGAAAGGCATCGGAATTCATTGAAGCAGAAGCGGATAAAAACAAATCTGCAGATCTATTTGCGGTTTTAAGTAGTATTCATAGATACAAAAATTTTTCGGATAAAGAGATTGAAAGATTGATTCGTTGTACGGGAAAACTTGATTTTGAAGAAGTTCAAGCATTTAAACGAGTCTATAAACAAGGTATGAATGATTTGATTGAATATTTTTCAGATGATTCGAAAATAGAAGCATATATGTAATGATGAACTTAATAGATACACATTTCCATTTGGATCATTATAAAAACTATCTGGAGATGGCCAGAAATATTACAGAACTAAAACAGTATACAATCTGTGTAACAAATTCACCTGGTGTTTTTTGGACGTGCAAAAATCAAATTACAGAGACAAAATATTTAAAGTTTGCTATAGGCTTTCATCCGCAGGAGTCGACATTAGATGAAAATGATATAAAAGATTTTATGAGACTTATAATGTTGACTAATTATATTGGCGAAGTAGGATTAGATTATTCGGCGAAATCGTATATGGACAAACAACTTCAATTAAGATTTTTTGAACAGATTGTGGAGCTTTGCGCTTCGGAAAATAAGTTGATGACGATACATATCAGGGGAGCAGAAGAAGATGCTATTCGTATTTTGGCAAAATACAATCCCCAAAAAGCAATTGTGCATTGGTATACGGGAAATCGCGACCATATGTTGAAATTAGTGGATTTAGGTTGCTATTTTTCGATAAACACAAACATGGTAAATAGTTGTAATGCGGAAAAATATCACTTGTTGCCTTTAGAACGGCTTTTAATAGAATCTGATGGCCCGTACACGAGAGTTAATAAGAAAAAGTATGTTCCTTCT
This sequence comes from Faecalibacterium taiwanense, assembly GCF_036632915.2. NCBI lineage: Bacteria > Bacillati > Bacillota > Clostridia > Eubacteriales > Oscillospiraceae > Faecalibacterium > Faecalibacterium taiwanense. The sequence goes on from NZ_CP155552.1 coordinate 2,610,860, forward strand.
CTTCTGCGGGATGCTTATGATGAAATATCAGTCTTCTATAAGAACTTTGATATGATCAGTAATATTTATGAAAACTTCAAAAGAATACTATCGGTTTAGATTAATAAAGATAGAATATATTCTAATATATTGCTATATAGAAGTTACAGCAGGAATGGTATGATACAAGAAAAATAGATGTGTGAAACTGGAAGAAAGTAATGAATGAGGTAATAGTCTATCATATCATGCACACGGAAAGATGTGTGGCACAGGTGAGCACGGCTGGTGAGTGCAAAATTTATTTTGAAGATTTTATGCTCTACGGTCTAGTGCTGAAAGAATCGAATGACTTTGACGCTCGAATCAATAATGTGATCAGCTTCTATTCTTGGCGTGCATCCAGACTGATACCGTACGACCGTACTTATGCAAAGGAAATCTTGAATAGCATTGGTGTGTCCCAGAGCAATACGGATAGGGAACGTGCCTGGATTACGCTTTCTTACCATTGCTTATCTTTGTTGGATGTGTTCTGGGTAAAAGCAGAAAATGAGACAGTTCGGTTCGAGGAGATCAACCTTTACACGCATTCTCTGGGCAATGACTTTGTGGATATTGCACTGTGTGGACATCAGAAGACTGTAACAAATGCCCATTTTCTGGCTGATGATTTGTCCACGGGTGGATGCTACCCCAAGGCGTGGGTGCACAAAGAGGATGGCTTTTACCTTTATAAAGGCGGTGGAAGAAACGCTGTTGAGCGCGAAGTGCTGGCAAGTAAAATTTGCCGATGCTTTGACTGCCATCAGGTTCTGTATGGGCAGGGGATGTTTGAGAACGAGCCAGTTTCCATCAGCAAAATTATGACTTCACAGCGGTATAGCCTTGTGACGTATGCAGCCTATGATGTCTACTGCACAAACCGTGATTGGAATACGCTGGATAAAATTCTGGAACTGGATGCTCACGGATACTATATGATGAACATTCTGGATTATCTGGTGGGCAACACTGACCGCCATTGGGAAAACTGGGGCCTGTTGGTGGACAATGAGACGAATCAACCTATCCGTCTGCATGACCTGATGGACTTTAATCGAGCGTTCCAGCAGTATAACACGCTGGAAGGTGCAAACTGCCTGACTGTTGGAAAGCGGCATTTGAGCCAGAGAGAAGCGGCTATGGAGGCAGTACAAGCGATTGGCCTAAACCAGATTTGCGATGTAGAGAGTTCTGTATTTGTTGGATATGAGCAATATGGCGAAATGTTCAGCAGCAGATTGGAAGAAAGGACCTCTGAATTTGTGCGAGATTGCGGTGAATGAAAACTACCGTTTGTAGCAGATCTGTAGCAAATCGAGCCTATTTAACGAATCATCGTTCTAAAAACAGAAAAGTCATCATGCATCACACGCAGGGGGTCTGGGGTTCGAGTCCCTAATTCTCCACCATACAGTTCGTACTCGAACCCGATTCTTTACGAGAAAGGGTTCGGGTACGTTTTTTGTTTATCGGAGGTTCTGCGGAGGGACTACTCGGAACGGTAAACGAGCAAAGGCAGGGTATCACTATGATAGTGGTATCCTGCCTTTTGCTTTGAGGAATCAAGTTCGCTTTGTGCGAACTTGGTCGTCCCCCTATATGGCGCGTTTGGGGGTAGTCGCTGCGTACGTGCGTACCGGGAGCCTGTACACCTCTGACAAGGTGTAACACACTAGACTTTGTGCCAAAGTCTGTGTGCCAAGGGGCCAAGCCCCTTAGAATCCCTGCGGAGCGTGTACGCACGTACGCAGAAAAATGGCAAAATTTCACTATATCGGGGTGTTCTTTCATGGTGGAGTGTGGTATACTCGGCTTAGCCCAGTAAATCGGAGTTTGACGAGGTAAAAGAATATGAATAGAAAACATCTATTTCTTACATCTGCAGGGTTGACCGATAAGATGAAAGAGAAATTCTTTGATATTATTGGAAAGTGTCCGAAGGATGTGAAAGTGCTTTATATTCCAACAGCTGGCATTGAAACAGATGGTGCAAGAGAGTCGCTTGCAATATGTTTTCATGAACTCTTTCTAATGGGAATTCAGTACGAAAATATATTAGTGTACAATCTGGAATTAATTCTTTCAAAAGACTATCAAAGAACCTATTCTTCGTATGTTACAACCCCGTTTATGCTTACAAGGCTATTAACTTTTGAAGAATTAAACCAATTTGATGCTGTTTTTGTCAGTGGTGGTGATGTATCTGTGCTTTGTCGTGAAATGTCTAGAACTGGTTTTGATAGAATACTTAATAATGCAATTAAAAACGGACTTATATATGTCGGAATCAGTGCAGGAAGTATGTATGCGGCGGGAAATTTAACAGATGGATTACATATTATTGACAATCCTATTATCCCCCATTGGAATGGTTCTGAAACAACAGTATTACCGAACGGCAAAGATGAGATTAAGCTTGCTGATGGAAAAGCTGTTTATGTAGAGGATAATTACATGAGTGTAATATGATGCACATGTAGGATTAGTCAAATTCCAGTTTGCCGTACTCGTTCCAGCAGGGTTTGGGGCAGGCACGCCCCAACAAGAAGCTGTCCCAAAGGGGCAAGAATTTTCAAGAATTGAAAATTTGTGGCCACGGGACGATTCTTGCTCTCACCTTTTTCGCTGCGTTTCGCAATTTTCGCATTTCACTCTGCTCGCAGATTGTTGACAAGCTGCGCTTGACCCGATACTATAAAGGCAAGTCGAATACACGCCAAGGAGGTGCAACCATGACCGCCGTAATCTACGCCCGCTATTCATCCGACAGCCAGCGAGAAGCGTCCATTGAGGGACAGTTGCGCGACTGCAAGGCCTACGCCGAGAAGAACGGCATCACCGTGGTCGGCACCTACATTGACCGTGCCTACTCTGCCAAAACGGATGATCGCCCAGACTTTCAGCGGATGATCAAGGATAGCGGAAAGAAAATCTTCGATGTGGTTCTGGTCTGGAAACTGGACCGCTTTGCCCGGAACCGCTACGATGCCGTGAACTACAAGTACCAGCTGGAAAAGAACGGTGTCCATCTGGTGTCTGCCATGGAACCCATCTCGCAGGGACCTGAAGGAATTATGGTGGAAAGTATGCTGATTGGCATGGCGGAATACTATTCCGCCGAGCTCGCCCTGAAAGTGGCGCGCGGTGAGCGCGAAAACGCCCTCCAGTGCAAGTACAACGGCGGTATGGTGCCGCTGGGCTTCACCATTGGCAAGGAGGACAGGCTGTACCATATCGACCCGGAGACGGCTCCCATCGTGCAGGAGATCTTCAGACGGTATGCCGACGGCGAACCGGCCGAGAAGATTGCAGCATCCCTGAACGAGCGCGGTCTGCGTACCCGCACCGGGAAGCCGTTCGTGAAGAACAGCTTCTTCCAGATCTTCCGCAACCGCCGCTACATCGGCGAATACCGATACAAGGACATTGTGACGCCGGGCGGCATCCCGGCTATTGTTGATCAGGACTTGTTCGACCGGGTGCAGCAGCGTTTCGAGCAAAACAGGATCGCCCACGGTCGGCCTGCAAAAGAGGATGTGAGCTATCTGCTGACCACCAAGCTGTTCTGTGGCAAGTGCGGCACCCTGATGGGCGGCGAAAGCGGCACCAGCCACATGGGGAACACCTACTATTATTACAAGTGCGGCAACGCCAAACGCCACGGCAAGGCGCACTGCGACCTGAAAGCCATCCGCAAGGAGCCGCTGGAACGGTTCGTGGTGGATACCGCCATTAAGGTGATTTTCAGCGATGAAATCATCGAACGGCTGATAGATTTGGTCATGGAAGCCCAGCAGCAGGAGAACACCCGGCTGCCTGTTCTGAAAGAGCAGCTCCGGGATACGGAGAAACGGCTCGCAAACCTTCTGGAAGCCATTGAACAGGGCATCCTGACCCCGACCACAAAGCAGCGGCTGGACGAGCTGGAAGCCCGGAAAGAAGCCCTGAACACCAGCATTCTGGAAGAAGAGCTGACAAAGCCCGTCCTGACCCGTGAGTGGATTCGGTTCTGGCTTGAAAAATTCCGCAAGGGTGACGTGGGCAGCACGGAACACCAGCGGCAGATCATAGATACCTTTGTCAACTCGGTCTACGTCTTTGACGACCGGGTCGTGCTCAATTTCAACTTCACGGACGATGCCAAAACGGTCACCCGTGAGGAAGTGTTGGGTTCGAGTGCTGTGGACAATGCTCCACCACGAGTCCCCAGACCTTTGGTCTGGGGACTTTTTTCGTGGTGGGCGGTACAGGACTCGAACAATTTCTCCCCGGATACAGGCAGAAAGCGAACAAAGGCAGGGTACCACCATGAAGGTGGTACCCTGCCTTTTGAATCTTTGTGTGGAAAACCTGCTTACAGCAGCGGGATGCCTGCCTTGGCGCAGGCTTCGCGGGTGGCTGCGTCCCAGACGCTGGCCTGCACTTCGCCAATGTGGGCGCTGCCCAGCAGCAGCATGCACAGGCGGCTCTGGCCGATGCCGCCGCCGATGGAGTAAGGCAGCTCACCGTTCAGTACGGCCTTGTGGAAGGGCAGGGCGCGGCGGTCGTCGCAGCCAGCCATGGTCAGCTGCTTGTCCATGCTTTCAGGGCTGACGCGGATGCCCATGCTGCTCAGCTCATAGCTGCACTGCAGCGGGTCGTTCCAGAACAGCAGATCGCCGTTCAGATCCCAGTCGTCATAGTCGGGGGCACGGCCGTCATGGGGCTTACCGCTCTTCAGCGGAGCGCCGATCTTCATCAGGAAGGTGGTGCCGTGCTCCTTCACAAAGGCGTTCTCACGCTCCTTCGGGGTCAGGTCCGGGTACTGGTCCTCCAGCTCCTGCGTGGTGATGAAGGTGACGTTGGGGCTGTGCAGCGGCAGCTCCTGCAGCTGGGGGAACATGGCGTGCAGGTTCATCTCGGTGGCGCAGACAGCGGACACGATGGAGCGCACCACACTCTTGAGGTAAGCCTCGTTGCGGTCTTCCAGACGGATCACCTTTTCCCAGTCCCACTGGTCCACATAGATGGAGTGCAGGTTATCCAGATCTTCGTCGCGGCGGATCGCGTTCATATCGCAGTACAGGCCCTTGCCCACACGGAAATCGTAGTCCTTCAGGGCCTTGCGCTTCCACTTTGCCAGTGACTGCACCACCTGTGCCTCAATGCCGCTTTCCTTGATATCAAAGGTGACCTTGCGCTCGACACCGTTCAGGTCGTCGTTCAGACCGGTGGATGCTTCCAGAAACAGCGGAGCAGACACGCGGTACAGGTTCAGTGTGGCGCACAGGGTGTCGGCAAACAGACGCTTGACCGTACCAATGGCGCGCTGCGTGTCGTACAGGTTCAGCGCAGGCGTATAGTTTGCCGGGATGATGGTTTTGCTCATAACAAAAACCCCTCTTCTGTTGGATTCTGGCCCTGATTTCCCAGTACAGGGCACGGCTTTTAAACCGAAAAATACTGGTTTCATTATGGCATATTTTTTTAAGAAAGTAAAGTGAGAAGGCAAAAAAAGAGACCGCCGGTAAGGCAGTCCCGTTTCCGCAGTGAGAAGGGCGGCTTTGCATCAGCCGAAAAGCCCCTTCAGCAGGATCAGCAGCACTTTTACAAACTCGCCGGTGCCCAGCAGCTTGTACAGAGAGATCAGAGTAGATAACATGAATGTTTTGCTCCTTTTTTGCAATTTCGGGCCAAAATGCCCGGCATGCACTGAATACGGCTGGGCAGAGCAGCGGATTGCAGGAAAAAATTGGGAGAAAACAAAACGGCACCCGTGCCGCTGCAAAAGCAGTACGGGTGCCGGAAGATCAATTGGTTTTCAACAGCTTCAGCGCTTTACGTTGAAAGCTGCCATGCCGGGGTAAACGGCGCTGCCGCCCAGCTGCTCCTCAATGCGCAGCAGCTGGTTGTACTTTGCAACACGCTCGGTACGGCTGGGAGCACCGGTCTTGATCTGGCAGGTATTCAGCGCCACGGCCAGATCGGCAATGGTGGTGTCCTCGGTCTCGCCGGAGCGGTGAGAGCTGATGGCGGTGTAACCGGCCTTGTGGGCCATCTTGATGGCCTCCAGCGTCTCGGAAACAGAGCCGATCTGGTTCAGTTTGATCAGGATTGCGTTGCCTGCACCCAGCCCGATGCCCTTGGCCAGACGCTCGGTGTTGGTCACAAAGAGGTCGTCGCCCACCAGCTGGACCTTGCCGCCCAACTCGCGGGTCATCTCCTGCCAGCCTTCCCAGTCCTCTTCATCCAGGCCGTCCTCGATGGAGATGATGGGGTATTTTTCCACCAGACTCTTCCAGTGTGCGATCAGCTCGCTGGAGGTGAACTCGGTGCCGGCCTTGGGCAGCTTGTAGAAGCCCTTGCCCTTGGGGCTCTTCCACTCGGAGGACGCGGCATCCATAGCCAGCATGAAGTCCTTGCCGGGCACGTAACCAGCCTTTTCGATGGCGGCCAGAATGGTCTCAATGGTCTCCTCGTCGCTGGACAGGTTGGGGGCAAAGCCGCCCTCATCGCCCACGGAGGTAGCCAGCCCCTTGGCCTTCAAGATGGAAGCCAGCGCGTGGAATACCTCCGCGCACCAGCGCAGTGCCTCCTTGAAGGAAGGTGCGCCGACCGGCATGATCATGAACTCCTGCGTATCCACGGTGTTGGTGGCGTGTGCGCCGCCGTTCAGAATGTTCATCATGGGCACGGGCAGGCGGTTGCCGTTCACACCGCCCAGAAAGCGGTACAGCGGCATATCCAGAGAAGCAGCGGCTGCACGGCAGGCGGCAATGGACACGGCCAGAATGGCGTTTGCGCCCAGATTGGATTTATCTTTGGTGCCGTCGGCCTTGATCATGGCAGCGTCGATGGCGTAGATGTCGGAGGCATCCATGCCCACAACAGCATCAGCAATGACGGTGTTGATGTTCTCAACAGCCTTGGTCACGCCCTTGCCCAGATAGCGGCCCTTATCGCCGTCCCGCAGCTCCAGAGCTTCAAACTCACCAGTGGATGCGCCGGAAGGTGCGCAGCCGCGTGCCACAGTGCCGTCGGCCAGAGTGATCTCCGCTTCCACGGTGGGGTTGCCGCGGGAGTCCAGGATCTCGCGGCCTACAACAGATTCAATTTCCAGATCGTTCATCTCGAAAACCTCCTGAATATCATTTCCTTCCCTGTGCTGCCCGGGGCGGGCAGACGGGTGACGGCCAATTATGATAGTTATGTCTAACTAACCAATAGTATCCTACCACGCTTTCCGGCCCGGTGCAAGAGCCGATGCGCATGTTTGTGGATGTAAACTTTTTAAGGGGCAAAAAACGGCAGCTGATGGGGCAGAACATTCCGGCAAAGCAGGAAACAGCTGGTCTTTACAGTCTGCCCACTGGCAGCAGCGGGGATGCATCATACTTATCATATTAATTTCATATGGCAGATATACTAAAATTTTTCTTTACTTTTTGTCAGGATGACTCTATACTGTTTTTGGTTCTAATATGTTTCTTTATGGTAGATAGAGGAGGATTTTCTATATGAATAAGGATCTGACGGTCGGCAAGCCGTCACAGGTTTTGTGGCAGTTCTGCCTGCCCATGTTCGGCAGCATCATCTTCCAGCAGCTGTACAACATTGCCGACAGCCTCGTTGCAGGCAAGTTCATCGGCGAGAATGCACTGGCTGCTGTGGGCAACAGCTACGAGATCACCCTGATCTTCATTGCATTTGCCTTTGGCTGCAACATTGGCTGCTCGGTCATCGTGTCCCGCTACTTTGGCGCAAAGGACTACGATGAGATGAAGACTTCGGTCTACACTTCCCTGATCGGCTCTGCCGTGCTGTGCGCCGTGCTGATGCTGATCGGCCTTGTGGGCTGCCACAGCCTGCTGGAGCTCATCAACACCCCGGAGGAGATCCTTGCGGATTCTTCGCTGTATCTGGATATCTACGTGCTGGGCCTGCCCTTCATGTTCTTCTACAACATCGCCACCGGCATCTTCTCCGCTCTGGGCGACAGCAAAACGCCCTTCTATTTTCTGGCAGTCTCGTCCCTGTCCAACATCGGCGTGGACATCCTGTTCGTGGCCGGTCTCAAGATGGGCGTAGCCGGTGTGGCATGGGCCACCTTCCTGTGTCAGGGTGTGAGCTGCGTGCTGGCCATGGTGGTGGTGTTCCGCCGCATCAGCGCCTTCAAATCCAAGAACAAGGTCGTGCTGTTCTCCTGGAACATGCTGGGCAAGGTGGCCGTGGTGGCTATCCCCAGCATCCTGCAGCAGAGCTTCGTCTCTGTGGGCAACATCATCCTGCAGAGCGTCATCAACACCTTTGGTGCCAGCGTCATTGCAGGCTACTCTGCAGCCGTCAAGCTGAACAACATGGTCATCACTTCCTTTACCACGCTGGGCAACGGCATCTCCAACTACACCTCCCAGAACATGGGCGCGGGCAAGATGGACCGTGTGCACAAGGGCTTTGGCGCAGGCCGCAATCTGGTGTGGATCATCTGCGTGCCCATCGTGCTCCTGTACTTCTTCTTCGGCCGCTTCCTGCTGCTGCTGTTCATGAATGACCCGCAGGGTCCGGCCATCGACACCGGTATGCTGTTCCTGCGTATCCTGTCTCCCTTCTATTTTGTGGTGTCGCTCAAGCTGGTCACTGACGGCATCCTGCGCGGCTGCGGCATGATGGTGCGCTTTATGATCGCCACCTTCTCCGACCTGATCCTGCGCGTGGGCATCGCCATTGTGCTGAGCAGCACTGCTCTGGGCAGCACGGGCATCTGGATGGCATGGCCCGTGGGCTGGTGCATCGGCACCGGCCTGTCGCTGGTGTTCTACTTCACCGCCATCCGCAAGGTCCTTGCAGAGTCTCCGGCCGAAGCGGAAGCAGAGGGCAAAGCTGCCGAGGCACGTGCAGAGGCCGAGTTCGCCGCAGATGCCGAAATGGAGACCCTGTAACCCTTTTGCAACTTGTGAATTGTGTTCACCTGACACACAAACAAAATGAAACAATTGAAATAGTGCACAAAACAGACCCACTGCTTTTGGCTATTTTGGCAACAAAGTCCACAAAATGCCCCTGAAAGTATGGACGGTTTGTGAATTGCGGATTTTGGCTCACAGGTCTATAATATTGATAACGAAGCAAGGTCGCTTTGAGGGAAAGAGGGCCTTGCTTCCGTTTTTATACTGAAGCACGAATGCTCCTAAGGAGGATATTCACTATGAAAAAGATGATTTCTCGTCGTAATTTCTTGGCCGCTGCAGGTGTTGTTGCTGCAGCCGGCGTTCTGACTGCATGCGGCGGTTCTTCCAACAGCACTGCTGCTTCCGCCTCTACCGCAGCTTCTGGTGCCGCTGCTTCCGGCGACACCATCAAGGTGGGCGTTCTTGGACCTCTGACCGGTGATGTTTCCGTTTACGGTCAGGCCGTTGTCAACGGCGCTACCCTGTACCTGAAGCAGGTCAACGAAAAGGGCGGCATCAACGGCAAGCAGCTGGAGATCATCGCCATGGATGAGCAGGGCGATGCAACTCAGGCTGTTACCTGCTTCACCAAGATGTGCGATCAGGGCATCACCGCTCTGGTGGGCGATGTTACCACCACCCCGACTCTGGCACTTGCTGCCGAGAGCGCAGACTACAACATGCCCATGGTCACCGCTTCCGCTACCGCTGAGGCTGTCACCTACGATGCCGAGACCGACACCGTGAACGAGAATGTGTTCCGCGCAACCTTCACCGACCCGTTCCAGGGCATCAAGATGGCTGACTACGCTTACCAGCGGTTGGGCTACACCAAGGCAGCCGTCATCTTCCAGAAGGGCGCTGACTACAACGAGGGTCTGGCAGAGAACTTCGTCAACGAGTTCGAGAGCCTGGGCGGCACCATCGTCGATCAGGAGACCTACTCTGAGGGCGATGTGGACTACAAGACCCAGCTGACCACCATTCTGGGCAAGGCTCCCGAAGTGGTGTTTTGCCCCAACTACTATCAGGAAGTCGGTCAGATCCTGGCTCAGGCTGAGAGCATCGGTCTGGCAGTTCCCTTCCTGGGCGGCGACGGCTGGGATGGTCTGGAAGGCTACGCAACTGCCGACCAGCTGAAGGATGCCTACTTCTGCGCAAACTACGCAAAGGGCTCCAACCCCGACTTTGAGGATGCCTACAAGGCTGAGTACGGTGAGGAGTACCCCAACGGCTTCGCTCCTCTGGGCTACGATGCTGCCATGACCGTTGTCTACGGCATTCAGGCTGCTGAGGATGCCGGTCTGGCCGCCGGTGATGACGACTATAAGCAGGCCGTCATCGATGCTATCGCAGGCGGCACCATCGATGGCATCACCGGCACCTTCACCTTCGATGAGCACCACAACCCCGTCAAGCAGACCGCTATCCTGTGCTTCGACGGTGCAACCCCCGTTCTGAAGGAAATGTTCTGATCTGCTTTGATTCTGCGCACCGGTGTGCGGCATAAAGGCAGCACTCAGAAATAAAAGACCCATTGCGGAGACCGCCGGAACAGGTTTTGCTCGGCCGTCTCCGCTTTTTTGGTAAAAAAGTGCATTCCCCAAAAGGCGTGCAAACGCCGCAAAGAAAGGAAGTATCAGTCCATGACAGTGTTTTTTAGCCAGCTGATCAACGGCTTGTCCCTTGGCAGCATCTATGCACTGATCGCACTGGGTTACAGCATGGTGTACGGCATCATCCTGCTGCTGAACTTTGCCCATGGCGATGTCATTATGGTTGGTGCGTACATGTCCTGGTTCGTGATGAATCAGCTGGGCCTTGGCCCGGTCACTGCTGTGTGCGCCACCATCATCACCTGCACGCTGCTGGGCGTTGTGATCGAGAAGATCGCCTACACCCCGCTGCGCAACGCACCCCGTATCTCCCTGCTGATCACGGCAATCGGCGTGTCCTTCTTCCTGGAGTACACTGCAGAGCTGATCCTTGGTTCCGGTGCAAAGGTCATTCCGGCCTACTACACCAACCAGACCTTCCGCATCGGCTCTGTACCGCTGGGCCTCACCTCTGTCATCACCCTGCTGGTCACGGTGCTGTCCATGCTGGCGCTCACCTTCCTTGTGCAGAAGACCAAGCTCGGCAAGGCCATGCGTGCCGTGTCTGAGGATATGGACGCTGCCCGCCTGATGGGCATTAACGTCAACAGCACCATTTCCTTTACCTTTGCGGTGGGTTCCGCACTGGCCGGTATCGGCTCGGTGCTGTACTGCTGCAGCTACCCGCAGGCGACCCCCACCATGGGCTCCATGCTGGGCCTGAAGGCCTTCGTTGCAGCCGTTCTGGGCGGCATCGGCTCCATTCCCGGTGCCATGATCGGCGGCATCGCCATCGGCCTGTGTGAGTGCTTTGTTTCCGCCATCGGCCTTTCCGCATGGAAGGATGCCGTCACGTTTGCGATCCTGATCATCGTGCTGCTGGTCAAGCCCACCGGCTTCCTTGGCCGCAAGGTTCAGGAAAAGGTGTAAGGAGGGCATGAAGATGAATACCAAACGCAAAACGCTCAAAATGCCCGTGCGCTACCTGATGAACGCCGTGCTGGTGGCTCTGCTGTTCGTGGGCCTGTCCTTCCTCACCCAGAACGTGCTGTCCACCTACCAGAACAAGGTGCTTCTCACCGTGGGCATCAACATCATTCTGGCTGTCTCGCTGAACGTTGCCACCGGTTATCTGGGCCAGCTGCCGCTGGGCCACGCCGGTTTCATGGCCGTGGGTGCTTACACCTGCGCCCTGTTCACGAAATACAGCAATCTGCCCTCCGGTGTCGCTTTTGTCGTGGGTCTGGTGCTGGCCTGCATCGTGGCGGGCCTGTTCGGCGTGCTGATCGGCATTCCTGCTCTGCGCCTGACCGGTGATTATCTGGCCATCCTGACGCTGGGCTTTGGCGAGATCATCCGCATCACCCTGAACAACATCGATGATGTGCTGGGCTTCAAGCTGTTCTACGGTGCCAAGGGCCTGAAGAACATCCCCAAGTATTCTAACTTCGCCAATGTGTTCATCTGCGTGGTCATTACCTGCTTTGCCATCCACGCCATGATGAAGAGCCGCCACGGCCGTGCCGTGCTGGCCATCCGCGATAACGAGATCGCTGCCGAAAGCTGCGGCATCCAGACTACTTATTATAAGGTCATGGCCTTTGCATTCTCCGCCGCCTTTGCCGGTCTGGCCGGCGGCCTGTACGCCTGCTATCTGGGCGTTCTGGACCCCTCCACCTTCGGCTTCATGAAGTCCATCGAAATTCTGGTCATGGTGGTTCTGGGCGGCATGGGCTCCATGCTGGGCTCCATCCTGTCCGCGACCGTGCTTACCATCCTGCCCGAGGCGACCCGCAGCTTTGACAGCTACCGCATGGTAGTCTACTCGCTGGTGCTGGTCCTCATGATGATCTTCCGTCCGGGCGGCCTGCTTGGCAGCTACGACTTCTCCATGAGCCGCATTGTGGAAAAGATCATGAACGGCGAACTGTTCCAGAAGAAAGCAAAGGAGGGCAAAGACCATGAGTGAATACCAGACTAAGCTGCACAGTGTGCCCTCCGGCGGCTTTTTGACCGACCGCGACATGGACAAAAAGCCCATTCTGGACGTGCGTGAGCTGGGCATCGACTTCGGCGGTCTGACCGCCGTGGATGGCTTCAACCTGATGATCGGCCGCAACGAGATCACCGGTCTGATCGGCCCCAACGGTGCCGGTAAGACCACCGTGTTCAACCTGCTGACCAACGTCTACCAGCCCACCCGCGGCTCCATCCTGATCGATGGTATGCCTACCGCCGGCAAAAAGACCTATCAGGTCAACCGCATGGGCGTGGCCCGTACCTTCCAGAACATCCGCCTGTTCAAGGAACTGAGCGTCATCGATAACATCAAGGTGGGCCTGCACGAGTCCATGAAGTACAATCTGGCCTCCTCCCTGATCCGCCTGCCCAACTACTGGAAGGAAGAAAAGAAGTGCACCGAGCGTGCTCTGGAGCTGCTGGATATCTTCCACATGGCAGACCTCGCCAATGTGCAGGCAGGCAGCCTGCCCTACGGCGCACAGCGCCGTCTGGAGATCATGCGTGCACTGGCCACCAGCCCGAAGCTGCTGCTGCTGGACGAGCCTGCTGCCGGTATGAACCCCTCCGAGACCGCGGAGCTGACCGAGACCATCCGCCGCATCCGCGACGAGTTCAACATCGCCGTGCTGCTGATCGAGCATGATATGAGCCTGGTCATGGGCATCTGCGAGGGCATTGCCGTGCTGAACTTCGGCCGCATCATCGCCAAGGGCACGCCGGATGAGATCCGCAACAACCCGCAGGTCATCGAAGCCTATCTGGGCAAGAAGGAGGGCTAAGCCATGGCTGATACGTTACTGAAAGTTGATAACATCAACGTCTATTACGGCAACATCCACGCCGTCAAGGACATCTCCTTCGAGGTGGATCAGGGCGAGATCGTCACCCTGATCGGTGCCAACGGTGCTGGCAAATCCACCACCTTAAAGACCATTTCCGGCCTGCTGAAGCCCAAGACCGGCGACATCCTGTACAAGGGCAGCAGCATCAAGGGCATGCGCGCCCACAAGATCGTGGAAGCGGGCCTTGCCCATGTGCCGGAAGGCCGTCATGTGTTCCTGCACATGACCGTGGAAGAAAATCTGGACATGGGTGCATACACCCAGCCTGCTTCCACCATTGCACCCAACAAGGAAAAGGTGTTTGAGCTGTTCCCCCGCCTGAAGGAGCGCCGCAAGCAGCTGGCCGGTACCATGTCCGGCGGCGAGCAGCAGATGCTGGCTATGGGCCGTGCACTGATGAGCAACGCTTCCATGCTGATGCTGGACGAGCCTTCCATGGGCCTTTCGCCGCTGCTGGTGCAGGAGATCTTCGACATCATCCAGAACGTGCACAAGGAAGGCATGACCATCCTGCTGGTGGAGCAGAACGCACAGATGGCTCTTTCCGTGGCAGACCGTGCCTATGTCCTTGAGACGGGCCGTGTAGTCATGGAGGGCACTGGTGCCGAACTGCTGACCAACGAGCGCGTGCGCAGCGCATATCTGGGCGGCTAAGCAAAAAATCGTATAAGAAAGGGGCTGTTGCACATGCAACAGCCCCTTTTTTGCAGTATTTGTTATGCCAGCAGAGACATGATATTTGCGGTGATCAAGCCGCCTGCCGTGCCAATGACGTAGCCCATCAGAGCCATCAAAACGCCAACAGGCACCAGAGCGCCGCTGTAGGCACCAGCCAGAATGGGAGCGGATGCGGAACCGCCGATGTTTGCCAGAGATGCAACACCGCAGGTGAACATATCCAGATGGAAGATCTTTGCCAGCAGCACCAGAATGATGCCGTGGATGGCCAGGATCATAAAGCCTGCCAGGATCCATGCGGGTGCATCGGTCAGCTCCAGGAAGCTTGCGCGGGAGGCAAGCAATGCCACCACGGAGTACAGCAGCAGGTTGGACAGCTCGGTGCTGCCTGCCATGCGGCCCACGGGGGTGACAGCGCCGATCAGGCCGGACAACGTGATGAGCAGGACGGTCCAGGTGGCCTTGTCCAGGAAGGGCATTGCGCCGTTCAGGGCTGCGCCGATATCCTGACCGAAGGCGGAGATCACCAGAGCCAGACCCAGCAGGAAGATCAGGTTGACAAAGCTGGCCTTATCCTCGTTGCCCTTTGCGTCCTCTTCCAGACGGCGGGACACTTCATCCAGCGTGGTGGTGTCGGCCTTGACCCACTTGTTGAACTTGGGAGCAAGGTTGATGGCCCACAGCAGGAACATGACCCAGATGGAGTAGTCAATGGAGTCCACCACCAGTGCGTAGGCCATGTCAGCTTCGCCGATGTCCAGCGCAGCCTGCACGGCGATCATGTTGCCGGAGCCGCCCATCCAGCTGCCGCACAGAGCGCCCAGTGCCTTCCATGCTTCGGCGCCAAGGGGCCCCTTCATGATGGCGAAGGTGGCAATGAAGGCCAACGAGATGGAGACGGAAGCGGCAAAGAAGCCGCCCAGCATCTTGGGACCCAGCTTGATGATCTTGCGGATGTCGCAGCGCAGCAGCATCAGGAAGATCATTGCATACAGCAGGTTGTTTTTCAGCACGGAGTAGGCAGGCTTGGTGGCCTCCATGTCCCATGCACCCAGCGTGCAGAGAATCATGGTAATGAGGTACAGCAGAACGATAGGTGGTGCATAGTCGAAGAATTTCGACTTCGTGTAGCGTTGCAGCCACACCAGCAGTGCGGCAATGAACACCAGCACGGCGATGTAGGTGAAACCGTTTGTGATCATGAACCCAATCCCCTTTCTTTTTGTGCAATTTTTTGCGGACAATTGTCTTTACAATATCGACAATTTCGTATACAATACTACCATAGATTTCATAATCTGGCAATATTTTTTTATCGAAAGGGGTAGGTTTTTGCATGAAAATCACGGAAGTACGTCTCGGTTTGATCTCTGTGCCGCTGCGCGTGCCTTTTAAGACGGCTCTGCGCTCGGTCAGCAGCGTGGAGGATGTGATCGTAGAGATCCACACCGACACCGGCGCTGTGGGTTATGGTGAGGCACCTCCCACCGGTGTGATCACCGGCGACACCACCGGTGCCATCATCGGTGCCATCCGCGACCATATCGCAAAGACCATCATCGGCCGCGATGTGGACGACTTTGAAGACCTGATGATCGCACTGAATGCCTGCATCCAGAAGAACACCAGCGCCAAGGCTGCTGTGGATATGGCCCTGTGGGATCTGTACGGCCAGCTGTACAAAATCCCTGTGTACAAGCTGATGGGCGGCGCAAAGAAGTCCATCGTCACCGACATCACCATCAGCGTCAACGACCCCGAAGAGATGGTGCGCGATGCCCTGAACGCCATCGACCGCGGCTACGACTGCCTGAAGGTCAAGGTGGGCAAGGAGCCGGAAAAGGATATTGCACGCCTGAGCGCCATCCGCGGTGCTGTGCCCAAGGAGACCTGCATCCGCATCGACGCAAATCAGGGCTGGACCCCCAAGGAAGCCGTGCGCATCCTGAACGGAATGCAGGAGAAGGGCCTTGATCTCGAATTCGTGGAGCAGCCGGTCAAGGCCCACGATTTTGAAGGCCTGAAGTATGTTACCGAGCGCTCCTATGTGCCGGTGCTGGCCGACGAGAGCGTGTTCTCCCCGCAGGACGCACTGACCATCATGCAGATGGGAGCCGCAGACCTCGTGAACATCAAGCTGATGAAGTGCGGCGGCCTGTACAACGCCCTCAAGATCGCATCCGCTGCCGAGGTGTACGGCGTGGAGTGCATGATCGGCTGTATGCTGGAAGCCAAGATCAGCGTGAATGCCGCCGTGCATCTGGCCTGCGCAAAGCAGATCATCACCCGCGTGGATCTGGACGGCCCCGTGCTGTGCAGTGAGGACCCCATCCTCGGCGGTGCAGTGTTCAACGAAAAAGACATCACTGTTTCCAACGAGCCGGGCCTTGGCATCAAGGGCATTGAGCCGGGCAAGATCAAGTATTTGGACTGACCCTCTCAGCTTCACTTCGTTCAGCAGCTCCCCCGAAAGGGGGAGCTTTTTGCGTCTTTACAGTCAGCACAAAGAAAGCTCCCCCTTTCGGGGGAGCTGGCACAGCGCAAGCTGTGACTGAGAGGGTTTTATACTTTGTAAGCCAGAATAGCCTTCAGGTATTCCCACACACGGGCCACCGATGCAATGTCGGCGCGCTCGTTGGGGGTGTGGACGTGCAGCAGGTTCGGACCGAAGGAGATGCAGTCCAGCCCTTCGATCTTGCCCGAGAGGATACCGCATTCCAGGCCCGCATGAATGGCAACGATCTGGGGCTTTGCACCGTACTGTGCCTCGTACACAGCTACGCAGCGGTCGCGCAGGGCGCTTTCGCGGGCGTAGGTCCAAGCGGGATAGTCGCCGTGGAACCGCACGCTGCCGCCCAGCAGCTCGGTCAGGGTCTGCAGTTTGCAGCTCAGCAGCTCCTTCGCCGAGGGCACCGAGCTGCGGATGGAAAAGCGCAGAATGGCTTCCTGCTCGTCCATCTCGGCAACGCCCAGATTCAGCGAGGTCTCCACAAGGCCCGGCACATCCATGCTCATGGCCTGCACGCCCCATGGCATCAGCAGCAGGGCCTTGCGCAGGCGCTCGGCGGAGTTCGCATCCAGTGCATCGTATTCGCCGCAGCCCTCCTCGGTGAGCTGCAGGCGGATGCCCGGGTCAGCAGTGCCGAATTCTGCTTTCATCTGCGCGGTAAAGTCTGCCCCGGCAGCGCGCACGGCTTCGGTGATACCGGCGGGCAGCACCAGCGTAACGCTGCTTTCTTTCGGGATGACGTTTTCCTTTGCACCGCCGGAGAGGGTGAGCACAGCGTACTCTGCACCGTGGTCAGACAGCAGGGTCAGGTAGCGCCCCAGCAGAGCGATGGCGTTGGCACGGCCCTTGTGGATCTCGGTGCCGGAGTGTCCGCCCACAAGGCCGATCACATCCGCCTTTACGGCGGTGCCGGTCACAGGAACACGGGCAATGGGCAGGTGGCATTCAACGCGGCGTCCGCCTGCACAGCCTGCGGTCAGCACTCCTTCTTCCTCGGAGTCGATGTTCACCAGAATCCGGCCCTCAAGGTCGGAAAAATCCATGGCAGATGCACCCAGCAGGCCCACCTCCTCGCAGACGGTCAGCACGACCTCCAGCGCAGGGTGGGGAATGTCCTTTGCGTCCAGAACAGCCAGCGCATAGGCCACGGCAATGCCATCGTCGCCGCCAAGGGTCGTGCCCTCGGCGCACACATAGCCGCCGTCTACGACCGGATGGATGGCATCCTTCTCAAGATCCAGCGGGCAGTCGGCGGTCTTGTCGCCCACCATGTCCAGATGGCCCTGCAGGATCAGGCCCGGCTCCTTCTCGTATCCGGGTGTGGCCGGTGCCTTGATGAGCACATTGCCCATCTCGTCCTGACGGCAGGCAAGGCCGTGGGCCTTGGCGAACTGCACGCAGTAGTCGCTCAGTGCCTTTTCGTGGTGGGAGGTGTGCGGAATGCTGCAGATCTCCTCAAAGTAATAAAAAACCGAAGCTGGTTCCAGATTGGATAATACGCCCATAATGTTCCCTCTCCTTGTGCTGTATTTTAAGAAAGAAGACCGGCAGAGCTGTGAGCCATGCCGGTCTTTCGGGTCTTTACTCTGCCTGACTCAGGCAGTCGTCCATGGCGGTGAACACAGCGTCGCTGGTCATGGTAGCACCGGCAACAGCGTCCACACCGCTGGTGGAACCGGCCTTGGTCAGCTGGTCTGCCAGA
Source organism: Faecalibacterium taiwanense (assembly GCF_036632915.2). Lineage (NCBI taxonomy): Bacteria > Bacillati > Bacillota > Clostridia > Eubacteriales > Oscillospiraceae > Faecalibacterium > Faecalibacterium taiwanense. The sequence continues at coordinate 2,629,159 of NZ_CP155552.1, forward strand.
GTTTCAGCAGCGGTGCCGCCCAGTTCGGGAGTCTCGCCGGATGCATCGATCTCCACACCGGTCACCCGGCCGCCGGTGACGGTGACGGTCACGGTCACATCACTCAGGCAGCCCTGAGCGCTGGACGTATAGATGCCATCCGTCAGGCTGGCGGCGTTGTCGGCAGCGGGCACAGTGCCGGTGTTCTTGATGTACAGGCCGAGCACAACCGCCATAATGACAGTGACAACAGCCATGATGATAACATTCCGGGTGAGTTTCTTCATAAAAGATCAAATGCTCCCTTTTGACGTGATATATTTTTTACTTTGCGGGTTTGAAACTGTCGCGCAGGGTGACGACGCGGTTGTAAACGCCGGGGTTCTTGGAGTCCGGGGTAAAGAAGCCGGTGCGCACGAACTGGAACTTCTCACCGGGCTTTGCGTCCTTCAGGCTTTCTTCCAGCTTGCAGCCCTTGCACACAACAACGCTTTCCGGGTTCAGGTAGTCCTTGTAATCGCTGCCCTCGGGGATGGCGTTCATGTTGGCCTCGGTGAACAGCTTGTCGTACAGACGCACCTCGGCATCCACGGCATGGGCGGCACTCACCCAATGGATGGTGCCCTTGACCTTGCGGCCGTCGGCGGGATTGCCGTTGCCGGTCTCGAGGTCGGCGGTGCAGTGGATGGCGGCAATGCTGCCGTCGGCATTCTTCTCCACGCCGGTGCACTTGACGATGTAAGCGCCCATCAGACGCACCTCACCGCCAATGGTCAGGCGCTTGAACTTGGGAGGCGGCACCTCGGCAAAGTCCTCATTCTCGATCCACAGCTCTTTGGTAAAGGCCACCTTGCGGGTGGTGGTATCGTTGGCTTCGCGGTTGGGGTTGTTGGCTACATCAAAGTACTCGGTCTTGTCCTCCGGGTAGTTGTCTACGATCAGCTTTACGGGGTCCAGCACGGCAATGCGGCGCTGAGCGGTCAGGTCCAGCTCGCTGCGGATGCAGGCTTCCAGCTGGCGCATGTCGATCAGGTTGTCGGATTTAGAAATGCCGGCCTCCCGCACGAAGGTGAAGATGGAGGTGGGGGTGTAGCCGCGGCGGCGCAGGCCGCACAGGGTGGGCATACGGGGGTCGTCCCAGCCGTCCACAATGCCCATTTCCACCAGCTCACGCAGGTAGCGCTTGCTCATGACGGTGTTGGTCATGTTCAGGCGTGCAAACTCGCGCTGCTTGGGGAAGGCAGTGCCGAAAATGTTCTCGATGACCCAGTTGTACAGCGGACGGTGGTTCTCGAACTCCAGACTGCACATGCTGTGGGTGATGCCCTCAATGGCATCCTGAATGGGGTGTGCGAAGTCGTACATCGGGTAGATGCACCACTTGCTGCCCTGACGGTGATGCTCGGCGTACTTGATGCGGTAGATAGCCGGGTCACGCATGTTCATGTTGGGGCTGGCCAGATCGATCTTGGCACGCAGGGTCTTTTCGCCCTCCTGGAACTCACCGGCACGCATCCGGCGGAACAGGTCAAGATTCTCTTCCGGGGTGCGGTCGCGCCACGGAGAGGGACGGGAAGGCTTGCCGGCATCGGCACCGCGGTACTCGCGCATTTCGTCGCGGGTCAGGTCGTCCACGTAGGCCTTGCCCTCCATGATGAGCTTTTCGGCATACTCGTAGCATTTATCAAAGTAGTCGCTGCCGTAGAAGATGCCGCCGTTGGGGTCGGCACCCAGCCAGTGCAGATCCTCGATGATGCTGTTCACGTACTCCTCACCCTCGCGGGCAGGGTTGGTGTCGTCCAGACGCAGGTTGAACTTACCGCCGTACTGGTTTGCAATGGACCAGTTGATGTAGATGGCCTTGGCACTGCCAATGTGCAGGTAGCCGTTGGGCTCGGGCGGGAAGCGGGTATGGATCTCGCTGATCTTGCCCTCGGCCAGATCCGCGTCGATGATGTCGGTCAGAAAGTTTTTATCTGCCATGTGTTTTCCCCCTGTCAAAGGCACAAAGTGCCTATATATTCCATAATACTATATAATACACTATTCTGCCGATTTCTTCAAGAGAAAACCCTCTCAGTCTCGCATACGCTCGCCAGCTCCCCCGAGAGGGGGAGCTTAACTCCTCCAGTCACCTTCGGTGCCAGCCCCCTCAGAGATGGGGCCCTTGGCAGTACGGTAAAGCTTTTCCTCTTTGCCAAAGGCTCCCTCCCCGAGGGAGCTGGCAAAGCCGTCAGGCTTTGACTGAAGGAGTTCTCCCATCCGAAAAATCCCCAATTCATGTTGTTTCCCACAACTTTTTCCCTATCCCTTGACACCGCCGTGCAAGGAGAGTATATTTTTGCATGGCATACAGCGCATTTTGCCGTGTTTAAAATAGGAGGAACCCCATGAACAGTTTAAAAGAAGCGTTCAGCAGGAAAAATATGCTGAAGAATTTAAATTTCTTCGGCGAGCTGAATCTCGGCCTGATCCTGACGGCGGTCGGCATCGTTTACTTTAAAAATCCCAATCATTTTGCATTTGGCGGCACCTCGGGCCTGTCCATTCTGCTGGCAGACCTGTTCCCTAAGATCAACGTGGGCGGCTTTATGTGGATCATCAACCTGATTCTGGTGGTGCTGGGCTTTGTCTTTCTGGGCATCAAGACCATGGGCTGGACGATCTATTCTTCCTTTGCGCTGTCCTTTTTTGTGTCGGTGTGCGAGTGGCTCTATCCCGTCAACGTTTCCATGAGCGGTGATGCCATGCTGGATCTGGTGTTCGCCGTGTTCCTGCCGGCTCTGGGTGCGGCGATCGTGTTCGACATCGGTGCATCCACCGGCGGTACGGATATTGTGGCCCTGATTCTGGCAAAATATACCTCTATGGAGATCGGCAAAGCCCTGATGGTCAGCGATATCCTCATTGTGCTGGCGGCGGCATGGCGGTTCGGCATGGGCACCGGCCTTTACTGCATCCTTGGCCTGATCGGCAAGAGCTTTGTGGTGGACGGTGCCATCGAGAACATCCGCCTGCGCAAGGTGTGCACCATCGTGACGTCCAACCCGCAGCCCATTCTGGACTTCATCATCAAGGAAATGAACCGTTCCGCTACCGTGGAAAAGGCTTACGGCGCTTACACCCACCACGAGCTGAGCGTGCTGGTGACGGTGCTGACCCGCCGTCAGGCCCTGCAGCTGCGCAACTTCCTGCGGGAGAACGACCCCCGGAGCTTTATCACCATCGTCAATTCCAGCGAGATCATCGGCAAGGGCTTCCGCTCCTTTAATTAAAGGCACGGCAGGGCCACGCCGCTATTGACGAACCGCTCCAAAAACGATATACTATATTCCGGCGGTGCAGCAGTGCCGCCGGATGCCGGGGTGTTGCGCAGTTGGTAGCGCGCCTGCTTTGGGAGCAGGAGGCCGCGAGTTCGAGTCTCGCCACTCCGACCAGACAAAAATAATCCGAACTTGTTTCCGATAGGAGATGGGGTCGGATTTTTTGTTTTCTTCGGAAAGTTCAATAGAGGTTTCCGACAGAAGCTGAAATCCGAAATCATAGATTGACCGAAACAAATCAAACACTGATTTCAGGAGGACACGATTATGAAGTACGATGCAAGAGCCTGTTCGTTCAACATGGATACTGGCTGTGTGAAGCTGCTGCTCCGGGATGGCAGAAAAATTTCCATCGACTGCACCGGGGTCGAAGATGCGCTGGATGTTACCATTGCGCAGCGGTCTGAACTGGACTACCTCATCTATAATGACCCGCTGGCGTATGCTGAGCTGATTCTGAACGGCGAACCGGGGGAATATTTGAAGAACGTGGCGGGAAGCCACGGATTAGAGGACTAAACACAAAAACAGGGCGCGTCCACCCGGACGCACCCTGAAAAATCCACACACGATAAGTAAGGCAGGGAGTTCCCCGACGGGAACTTCCTGTTTTTCTTTGGTTGCAATATGAGCCTGTTCCGCCTGCCATGCAGCAAACTCCCGTTGACCTTCCTCGCTGTTCCAGCAGGCAAGGATTGCCGGGTAGAATGCCCGTGCCAGACGTTCGATGGCTTCATCGGGATACGGGGAAAGATTTGTGGATTTTTTCTTCTTGTTCAAACGCACACTCCTCTGATCGTCCCACTGCGGCGAAGTCGGGCGGGAAAATCAGGATTACATGTTATATCAGGCGCAAGGGGCGGAAGTTTTCTACCCTGCACTTGCTTTTGGTGGATTTGTTGGTGACGTATAAGTGCCTTCCGTTATGCGGTCTTTTCTTCTTCAAGGGCTTCTGCAAGAGCCTTTTCCAGATAGGTTTCGATTTCAGTCAGATAGTTAGCAGGCCTCTGCATTGCGAAGCGGAGAACCTTCTGCTTTTCCGGGTCAGTGAAATAACTGGGATTGTTTTTGAGCGTTTTCTTCCATGAGTTTTTCATCATTTCGGTCGCGCGGCTCAAGGACTTGTAAACCTTCATAAACTCGTCCGGTACATGATAGCACCGGAATTCTTCTGTTTGTGGTGTGGGCATGGAAACAGGTTCCGCTTTTTCAGGTTCAAACTCTGCGCTGGCAGATTCCAGTACTTCCAATGCCTCTGGATGCAGGATTTGAGCAAGAACATCTAAACGATGCTCGGCACTTGCCTGCACGAGCTTGGACATTTCTTCGTTCGTGAACTTTACTTCGCCGGAAAAGACTTTCTGCTTGATGCCGGGAGAAAGCGTATCTGCGATGTCGATGCCCCGTGTATAGTGGCTGGCACGGAGAACAGAGGCACGGCTGACACCGTTTTCCTCTGCGATCCGGTCGCAGGTTTTCTTCCCGGAGTGGTGGTTATCATCGTGAGCACCACCACTTTTCTTTGCTAAAGTGTACTGGTTGCCCCGAAAGATTTTTGCAGCTTTCTTCTCGGCTTCGTACTGTTTGCCAATCAGATAACGCTTCTGTTCGGGACTCAAGTTGCGCCGCCCCAACTGATTTTTGCAGATCCATGCGAGGACTTCTTCTCTGCTTTCAAATCGGAGCGGCATGGTGGAGAAGTAAATCTCCGGGTGCTTCTGGAGGATGGCATAACGGTTGTGGCCGTCAACGAGGGTGTTTTCCCAGACGCTCAAAGGAGAAAGCAGCTTGCCTTCCTTGAGGATGTTTTCTTCAAGCTGCTTGTACTCATCGTCCGTCAGCGGCGGAATCTGATTCTGGAACTCCGGGTCGATTTTCAGATTGATCATACGCACACTCCTTATCTCTCGTGATGCTGCGTCTGTTTTTCCTCCCGGAAGAACAGGGCAACATTCTGTTTTGCGTCTTTCAGTTTGAGCAGCTCGGACTTGGCTTCCTTGTACTGCTCATAAAACTGGGCCTTTTCGGAGGCAAGCGCGCAGTATTCCGCTTCCAACTTGTTCGGGCTGGGCAGGCAGGTGATGTTGTTTGCCTTGAGATAGGCTGCTGCCGCCCGGTATGCTGTCAGTTCTGCACGGTACTGATCTTCAAAGGCTGCGGGGGATTTGACAGCGTTCCGTTTCTGCGTAAGCGGTCGATACTGCTTGTAGGCAGCAGCGTAGCTGCGCAGCTTCTGATTGTCTGCCATGCGGGTTTCGAGGTCGAGCACGACTTCCTTTGCACTGTCGTACTGCGTTTGCAGTTCATCAATGCGCTGGTCAAGTGCGCCCTCGTTGAGCAGACCTTTCTCCTGCAAGAGAATCAAGGTCTGGGCCATGGCTTTGAGGTTATGCTTCTTCGCCCAACGCTCGTAGCCAATGCTCTTGCCCTGCTTCAGCTTCGCCTGAATGTCCACCAGTTTCTGAATCCTGTCGGGCTTGTCTGTTGCGATAGGCTGGATGGTCGGGGCAAGCCGGATGTTCTGAGCGAGTGCGGCGAGCACCTGCTTTTTCTCAAACTTCTTGCTCAGCTTCCGGGCGGTGATGAACTTTACCCGATTGGGCGGGCAGTAGCTCAATCGCCCTCGGCTCTCTTTCACGGCAACGCCGTGTTCCTGCATGAGCAATGCAGAAAATTCCTCGAAGGTGGTAGCCTTCTTCAGAACAGAGTCGATTTGCTTTCGCAGCGTTTCCAGTTCCGTCTGGTAGACAGTCTGTTTAGGCTTCTGCCCCGCTACGATCAGTCGTGCGTTGGCTTGGTCAAGCCGTTTCTGTCCACGCCGCCGCGCCCAGTATTCCCGTTCAGAAACACGGTTGCCTTGTGCTTCCAGTAGGTTGATCTGGTGCAGGTCAGCGCATTCGCACATTTCCGTGACTGCGACACGCAGGTGCCGCATGGTCTGGGCTGTGCTGGAGTGCTTCATGCCCTCACGCCAGTCACGAGGCTTCTGCATATAGGGCTTGCGTTCCACTTCTCGTGTGCGGATGCTGCCGATCACGATGTGGACATGGATATTTCCCGAATGGTTATGCCCATCCGGGTGGGTGCAGACGATGGCAGGATGACCGGGAAAGTTTGCTTTACAGAAGTTCAGGCCGAGAGCCTGTGCTTTTTCCATGGTCAAGCCGTTGTCGGCTGCATCTCTGGGGTCAAAGCTGATGATATACTGGTGGCTCTTAATATCATCGGGGTGGTTGTTCTTGTTGTACTTTCGGTTTGCCAGCAGGCAGGCCGTTGCAAACGAGAAATCGCCGCATTCAAGCGTATCCAGAATGTACGAATCCCGCAGCATGGGCCTGCCTTGTTGATCAAGAAGCTGCTTCCCGGTGAACTCATCGTGCTGGTAAATCAGGTACGCTTCGATGGCGGAGTAGTCCGAATTCTTAGAGGCGATATGCTTGAGCGTTGCCATACAGTTCACCAAGAATTTTCTCGGCGTTGAGCCGGAAGGCAGTCAGGTCTGTAAGTTCGTCAAGAAGTTTCGCCCGGAGTTGTTCGGTATCTGCTCCACCGGAGTTGAAGTGTCGTGCGAGTTGGTTCAGGTTTCCGCCCACCTTGCCGCACTGGGCAAGCAGAGTGGAAACGGCGTTCAGGGTTTCTTCTCCGCCGCCGGCAACGACAACCGTGCGCTCGATCTTTGCACTGTGCAGCGCACGGCGGATGAGAGTGGACAGGGAGAGATGAAGGAGTTTTGCGGTATTTTCAAGTTCCAACTTTTCAGTTTCCGTCACACGGAACTTGATGATGTGCGTTTTGTTGTTCGGCGTGTCGTGGCGGTGGGTCGTGCTTTTGTTCATTGAACCTCCTGTCGTCTTGCTAGCTTCTCGGTGAAGCTATGTAAGCACGACACGCCGTTCTTTCGCACCGCAAGGTGCGAATATGAGCAGGGTTTGGGGCAGGCACGCCCCAACAAGATCACTTCGGAAATGCAGATGCATTGAAGAAGTGAAGTCCCGATGGAGCACAACATTTTCAAGAATTGAAAATTTGTGGCCACGGGACGGTTCTTGCCCTCCACCGCTGCGCTCAAAACGTATTTCCGAAAATTGTTTCCGAATTGTTAAGACACAAAAATAAGTAGAGAGTTCCGCTGCTCGTGTATGTTGATCGCCGTTTGACCCGAACGAAGTTCCTGCCCCTGTTTTGCAGCGGCGTTGGCCGGAAAGCCGGTATCACATTCGGACGGCTCATGAAATTTTCAAGGTACAAGCTTCCCCGGAAAAGAAAAAGACCGCCCACGCAGTACAGGCGAAGGATTTTGTCGGGTGAAACGGCGGCAAAACGATCGGGTGTGTTGTGGGGCGGTACGTTCTTTTGGGGGCAATCACTCACTGAAAGTGGTGGTTATCACGGTGAGAACCACCACTTTTCATAGCAAGCCAACTTTTCAATGCATCGGCAACATCGTTGGCTTGCATATCGCAAATATGAAGTTTCGGTTGAGCCAATTTCTTATCTTGCGATAATGTGATTTGTGACAAAGGGTATCATGGTTTGCAAGGTGCGTCAAGATGGTTTTGAGTATTTTATTGTGGTAAAGCAATAATAGTAGGACTTATAGAAAAAATTGGAAGCTTTCAGCATAGCGGACACTTCCATAAGTTTTTACCCATTCATACTGAAATTTCAAGTCTATGTTTCGGATAAAAAACTGTTCTGCTTTTCAACGTATATCTTCTGCCAGGGCACCGCCAGTGGCACGATATACAGCTGGCGTACAGCCGTAGCGCACCTGAAACTTTTTATAAAAGAAGTTCTGGTTGGAATAGCCACACTGGTTGGCGATCTGACTAATAGGTGCTTCGGTGGTCAACAGCAGGAAGGCGGCGCGGGACAGCCGCCCATCCGATACCAGATCCTTGAAGGCACTGCCGGTGCCCTCCTTGACCATGCGAGAAAGGTAATTGGGGTGGAAGCCAAAATGCGCTGCGGTGCTTTCCAGTGTGCAGTCGATGCAGTGGTCATCCATGTATTGCAGCACTTCGGTGAGATAGTTCTTGTTGGATTTGTGGTATTCGTGTTCCTGATTGCCCTGATAGCAGCGTGCCAGCTCGATGAAGATCAGGCTCATATAATTCTCCACCGCACCCGCCGTGCAGGTGGTAGGGTCCAGATATTCGCAGAACACACACTCAAACAGATCCCGGAAAATATACGACCGCTCCGTATGAAACAGCAGATAATGGTCGTGATCGTTGCGCTCGTTCAGCGCATTGGAAAGAAACCGCGGCACCGCTCCACTGGCGGCAAGCCGCTCGATGAAGCTTGCCTTGAAATAATTCTGCCCCATCAGGCAGTTGAGCAGGATGTCGTTTTCGCCGGTGGGCAACACCCGGTGCACCACATCCCGGTCCAGAATGGTCACATCGCCGGTGTACATCTCAACCGTCTGGCCGTTGATCTCTTGCACGCAGGTGCCGGAGTACACATAGTTCATTTCAATGTAGTTGTGGCGGTGCAGCGGCACCATGCCAAAACGGGTCTGCTTGTTAAAGGCCAGATTGCCTCCCTCCAGCACGCGGGGCGCAATTTTTGGGGAGATCACACCATGCAGATTGGAGGCCGCCTGTTTTTTAGGGGACGGAAAAAACAGGATCTCATCGCTGTTGTCCGCACCCGTCACAACAGTCGCTTCGCCCTCATACCGGAAATTTTTGAAATAGATCAGAGAATCCTCCGGGTGCTCCCGGTAGTGCAGTTCTTTTTCACTGAGGAGAAAGAGCATTTCCCGGAATGCCTCACGCGCCAGCATGGCAGATACCTCCCAAAAGGTTTGATTTTGTCAGTGAGTGTCTTAAACTTTGCCAGTATCGTTCGACGAAAAGTTTGATTTTGTCAGCACCGGAGTTTGCTTTTGAGATTGTGACACCGTGCCGGATACGGTACAATACAGGTACGATTTGGACACAAGCATACAATGAAATGCCAGCTGTGTCAAGTTTTTGTGCGTATTTTGGAAGATGTCAAAGAGAAGGAGAACAAGATCATGGCAAGAAAAGACTACGATCAATTTGCCGATGAGCTGATCGCGGCAGTCGGCGGCAAAGAGAACATTGTCAGTGTGACGAACTGCATGACCCGTCTGCGCTTTGTGCTGGCAGACGAGAGCATCGTCAAGGATGACGAGGTCAAAAAAATCAAAGGCGTGATGAGCGTTGTGCACGGTGCAGGACAGTACCAGATCCCCATCGGTACTTATGTCTCTGACCTGTGCCCCGTCGTCAAGGCAAAGCTGGGCCTGACGGAGGATGCCATGGCTGCCGGCAAGGCCAAGGCCGAAAGCATGCGTGTGGTCAAGAAGGACAGCTTCTTCAACAAGTTCTTCAAGGCCATTTCCGGCTGCATCCTGCCCATGATCGCACCCATGGCCGCCGGTGGTATCATCAAGGGCGTTCTGACCATCCTGACCACCTTCGGTGTGCTCACCAGTGACAACGGCATTTACCTGATCCTGTATGCAGCGGCCGATGCGCTGATGTACTTTATGCCCATCATCGTCGGTTTCTCGGCCGGCAAGGTCTTTGGCATGAATCCTTATACCGCTGCTGTCATCGGCGCAGCGATGCTGTACCCGAAGCTGGCTGCTTTCGTGGGCGCGGAGGAAACGCTTACCTTCTTCGGCCTCAAGGTCACGATGCTGGATTACTCCCAGACCATGCTGCCCATCCTGCTGGCCGTCTTTGTGGCAAGCTGGATCGAAAAGGCTGCGAAAAAGATCATCCCGCAGATGCTGCAATTGATGTTCGTGCCGACTGTGGTGCTGGTCATCACGCTGCCGCTCACCCTGCTGGTGGTCGGCCCGGTCATGGCAGGCGTTTCCAATGCTCTGGCTACCGGTGTCAACGCGCTGTACAATGCGGTGCCTGTGGTCTGCGGCGGTGTTCTGGGCGCGTTCTGGCAGCTGTTCGTCATGATGGGTGTCCATTCAGCCATGCTCCCCATCATCCTCAACAACCTTACCACCCTGGGTTACTGCCCGGTCAACGCCATCTTGGGCCTGACCGTCTGGGCACTGGCTGGTGTGGCTCTGGGCTACGCACTCAAGGTGAAGGATGGTGAGACCCGCGCAACGGCATTCGGCACCATGGCTTCTGCGCTGTGCGGCATCACCGAGCCGGTCATCTATACCGTGGCCCTGACCAACTTCAAGCGGTTTATCTGCGCCTTCGTGGGTGGCGGCGTTGCCGGTGTCATCGGTGGTATCCTGGGCATCAAGTTCTACACTTGGGGCGGTGACGGCATCTTCCGTATCCCGTCCATGATCAACCCCGCAGGTCTGGATATCAGCTTCTGGGGCTTCCTGATCTGCGCAGCCATTGCGTTTGTGGTTTCTGCAATCGGCAGTTATGCTGTGACCAGCGCGGACGAAAAAGCGTAATATTTCCCGCATGGCACCTGCCTCTTGCAAAAGGGACGGGTGCTGTGCTATGTTCAGAGTGAGTGAAACGGAAGGAAAGGACCCGAGCATGAAAAGCGTTTGTGATGTCCTGCATGGACAGACCCCCAATGCCCTGTATCCCTTTTTGTGGGTGCATGGCGTAGAGAGTGAAGAAGAACTGCGCCGCGAGGTGCAGAAGATCCGCGAAAGCGGCATCGGCGGCTTCTGTGTGGAAGCCCGTCCGCACAAGGATTTCAACGGTCCGGGCTGGTTCCGGGATCTGGCCCTGCTGCTGGACGAAGCAAAGCGCACGGGTATGGAGATGTGGATCCTGGATGACAGCCACTTTCCCACCGGTTTTGCGGATGGTGCGGTCAAGCGGGAGCACCCGGAGCTGTGCAAAAAGTTTCTCTGCTGCAAAACGCTGGATTATGCCGGCCCGATGGAGAACATGACCGCTGTTCTCAAGTATGCCCTCCGCGACCCGCGTGACAAAATCCTGGCTGTGACCCTGAGCCGCAAAACCGCGTTTGAAACCATTGACCCGACCACAACCATCGACTTGACGGACAAAGTTTATACTTTTGAAGATGCCCGTACGGGGGAGATCATGCTTTCCTCCATGGGCCAGCCGCTGCCCGGCAACCCCAAGGAAGGTCCCTGCGTGGCCGTGGATTTTGACCTGCCGGATGGACAGTGGACTCTGAACGTCATCACTGTCAGCTACAAGGGCGGCGAGAAACAGACGGAAGGCTATCTGAACCCGCTGGATTCGGCGGCGACCAAGGTACTGCTGGATACCGTCTATGAGCCGATCTATGCCCACTTCGGGGAGGAGTTTGGCAAAACGCTGTGCGGGTTCTTCTCGGATGAGCCGCGGCTTGGCAACATCCACGGGGCGGAGGATGCCGCCATCGGCCACAACAGCGCCATGAACCTGCCCTGGCGGGATGGCATGGAGAACCTGCTGGCCGGAAAGCTGGCCGGAACGGCTCTGACAGACCGTGCTGCCGGGAACATCCGTGCGTTGCTGCCGCTGTTGTTCCTGCACAGCAGCGATGAGAGCGCTCATGTGGCACAGTATACCTATATGGATCTGGTCAGCCAGCTGTACAGCGACAACTTTGATGGTGTTCTGGCGGCCTGGTGCCATGCCCACCACTGCGAGCACATCGGCCATACCATCGAGGACAACAATGCCACGGCTCGTCTGGGCTATGGTGCAGGGCACTTCTACCGCGCCATGGCGCATCAGGATATGTCCGGTATCGATGTGGTCATCCAGCAACTGCTGCCCGGTATGGATGAGGGAATGTTCAAGGGCATGCACAGCCCCGGCTGGGACGGCGAGTTTTTTACCTATATGTTGGGCAAGCTGGGGGCAAGTCTGGCCCACTTGGACCCTGCCAAGAAAGGCCGTGCCATGTGTGAGCTGTTCGGTGCCTATGGCTGGGGCGAAGGCAACCGCCTGTGCAAGTGGCTGTCGGACTATATGCTGGTGCGCGGCATCAATCAGTTTGTGCCGCACGCCTTCAACGCGGCACCCTTCCCGGACCCGGACTGCCCGCCGCATTTCTATGCCCACGGCCATAATCCGCAATATCCGGAATTCCGGCAGGTAGCCAACTACCTCAACCGGATGTCCGCAGTGCTGTCTGGCACCCATGTGGCTCCGGTGGCGCTGCTGTATCAGGCCGAAGCCGAATGGAGCGGCGAGTTTATGCTCACCCAGAAACCAGCGGCCCGGCTGGCCCGCAATGGTATCGACTATGAGCTGGTGCCCTGTGAGGTGTTGAAAGCGGACACCGCGAAGGATGGTGCGCTGCACCTGAACGGCATGCAGTTCCGCGCGCTGGTCATCCCGTACGCCGAGGCGCTGCCTGTTGCACTGCTGGAGAATGTACAGCGCTATCTGGATGCTGGGGTCAAAGTTTATTTTGTGGGCGGTCTGCCCATTCGCTGCTGTGAAGGCGGTCCGGCACCGGTACTGGAACATGCGGTCGTCACCACGCTGGATGCGCTGGTGGAGACGCTTACGGCAGACAGTATCCCTGCGCTGCATCTGAGCGCAGCGGCACCATATCTGCGATACTACCACGCTCGGCAGGCAGACGGTGATGTCTACTTCTTCACGAATGAGGGCACGCAGCCGCTTTGCACCACTGTGACTGGTGCAAAGCCCGGTGCAGCCTTTGTATACGATGCCTTTGCCAACGTTGTGACGGCAGCACCGGATGCCTTTGCTCTGACACTGGCTCCTTATGAATCCCGCTGCATTCTGGTGCCGGATGACCCGACTGCATTGCAGGTGCAGGCGGTGGCGGCTCTGCCTGCCGGTGTTCCGGCGGACTGCATTCATTTGACAGCATGCACTGTTTCGCTGGCCGATGCCGACACTGGCTGCGCCGAATATGGTGCCCCGCTCCCGCTGGAAAAACTGCTCTCTCTGCACCGTCTGCCGGGCTGCATCGCGTTTGCAGGCCGGGCACGGTATGCATTCCGCTTTACGCTGAACGAAGCACAGGCCGCACGGCCCGCCGTGCTGGCCCTGACGGCACAGGAAGGTGCAATCGTCCGAGTGAACGGGACGGACTGCGGTGTACGGATCTGCCCTCCTTACCGCTATGCAATCTCCGGTTCCCTGCACACCGGGGAGAATTTGTTGGAAATCGAGGTGAACACCACCCTTGGCCGCCGGATGAATGATTTTCTGGGGCAGTATATGCCCACCGAGCCACAAGGCTTGAAGAGTGAAGTAACCATACAGCTGTTCTAAAAAACTATAATCAACGATGCCCTTTGTTACTGACAAGGGGCATCGCTTTGTTTTGGGTAGCTTGAGCGAGCGACAACCACCAGCTCTGCTGGTGGAGAAGAAAATGCTTTAGCTATAAGATTCGAGCGAAGCGAGATGACAAAGAAATTGTCATCTTAGAAGATGCACTTTATGATACTGCTCGTTAGAGCAGTAGGGCAAGTAATGCAGATGAAAGATGCTTGCTCGTGGCCCCTTGCAGGGGCTTTGCTAGTATTATGCCCTTCTAGGGCTTACTCAAGCCACCGGCTCAGCCGGTGGTTTTGACTGTGCGCGTTGAAAAGCAACCTTAAAATGTCAAATTCTTCCCACAGATTTTTCAACAGGATATTGCGGAGCAACTAAGGTTTGACGCATACGATCGTTCTGATTTTTTTCGTAGAAAAGGATGCGTTTTCAGTTTGTCTCGTTATAATTTGGAAAAGGACTTCTTCGGGTCAGAAGCCAGACAGAAAAGGTGGAATTTGATGCTGTTCTTGTCGTTTCTGTTTCATAACACTTTCAGAATGCGACTAAAAAATGAGACAGGCCAGCCTCTTTTCGGGCCGTCTATCTCATTTTTTTGGAAAAACTGTTTTACAACAATCGCGCGATATCAGAGATGATCCAGAAAATCAGGAGAGATCCTCGCCATTGGAGGCGATGACTTTCTTATACCAGTAGAAGCTGTCCTTCTTCTCCCGGCTCAGGTCGCCGGTGCCGTCATCAAATTTGTTGACGTAGATAAAGCCATAGCGCTTTGCCATCTCACCTGTGGACGCAGACACCAGGTCGATGCAGCCCCAGGGGGTGTAACCCATCAGATCCACGCCGTCCTTCACGGCCTCGGCCATCTGCTCGATGTGCTGGCGCAGGTAGTCGATGCGGTAGCTGTCGTGGATCTTGCCGTCCTCGCTCTTCACATCGTAAGCGCCCAGGCCGTTTTCCACTACCATCATGGGCAGATGATAGCGATCGTAGATCTCGTTCAGGGTGTAGCGCAGGCCAATGGGGTCGATCTGCCAGCCCCAGTCGCTGGCTTTCAGGTAGGGGTTCTTCTTGCCGGTGGCGATATTACCGCCCACGTCCTCGGCGTCCTTGTGGGTGGTGACGCAGTTGGACATGTAGTAGCTGAAGGTGTAGAAGTCCACGGTGCCGGCCTTCAGGATGGCGGCATCCTCCGGCTCCTGATGGATGGTGATGTTGTGCTCGGCGAAGAAACGCTTCATATAATAGGGATACTCACCGCGCACATGCATATCGGAACAGAACCAGTTCATGATCTGCATCTGCTTCTGGTTGGCCACCACGTCGGCGGGGTCACAGGTCATGGGATAGCTGGTGATGGAGCAGATCATGCAGCCCATCTTGAACTGGGGGTAGTTGTCGTGGGCATACTTGACAGCCCTGGCGCTGGCCACGAACATGTTGTGCAGGGCCTGGAAGCGTGCCTGCTCGTCGTTTGGCACATCGGCGGTGGAACCCTCGTATCCCTGGATGGTGCCGGTGTTCAGGATGCCGCCTATGGGCATGGTGCCGGTGTTGATCTCGTTGAAGGTGAGCCAGTACTTGACTTTGTCCTTGTAGCGCTCGAAGATGGTTTTGCAGTAGTTCATGTAGAAGTCGATTAGCTCGCGGCTGGCCCAGCCGTTGTACCTTTCCACCAGAGCGTAGGGCAGCTCGCAGTGGCTGATGGTGACCAGCGGCTCGATGCCGTGCTTCTTGCAGCAGTCAAAAACGCGGTCGTAAAATTCCAGGCCCTTCTCGTTGGGCTCGCTCTCCATGCCAGTGGGGAAGATGCGGGTCCAGTTGATGGAGGTGCGGAAGGTCTTGAAGCCCATCTCCGCAAACAGAGCAATGTCCTCTTCGTAGTGGTGGTAGAAGTCGATGGCTTCATGACTGGGGTACAGGCGGTCCGGGTGGATGTGGGTGGTCACCCACTTCGGGCTGGTGTGGGAGCCGTTGGTACACATATCCGGTACGCTGGGGCCTTTGCCGTCCACGTCCCAGGCACCCTCGAACTGGTTGGCTGCACATGCACCGCCCCACAGGAAATCATCGCGGAAAACACTCATAATCTCTTATTCTCCTTCTTATCGATCAATCGTTTCTTGTTCTTGAAAGGCTCATCACTGTAATTAAGAAAATCAGTCGAGGAACTCCTCGTTCAGGGTCACGCCAAAGTCGCGGGCGATGGCGCGCAGGTCATCATCGGTGATGGTCTGACGGATGAGGCCGCCACTCATGCTCAGCACCTTGACATAGATCTCGGCACTCTTCTCGATGGTGTGAGCCAGACCAAAGGCGATGTCAAAATCCGGGCCGGAAACGAACAGGCCGTGCTGTGCCCAAATGGCTGCCTGATATTTCTTCATCAGTTCGCTGGTGGCCATGGCGATGTCTGCACCGCCGGGCACCATCCAGGGGCAGACGCCCACACCTTCCGGGAAGACCACCGGGCACTCGGTGGCGCTCTGCCACAAAGCACGGGAGAAGTCGCGGTCGGTCAGGGGCAGAATGTAGGTCAGAGCGATGACATTGGTGGCATGGCAATGGTAGATGACGCGGTTTGCGCCGTTCGTGGCCGCCTTGCGGACGCTGTGGTTCATGAAGTGGCTGGGGAACTCGGAAGTGGGCTTTGCGCCGCCTTCCAGGCCCCAGACGATGCGCCAGCTGTCGCCCTTGTCGTTGATCTCCACGATGCCGATGCTGTGGATGGGGTCCGGCTCCACATTGCGGAAGAACTTGCCGGAACCGGTGGTGATGAAATACTCCCCGGCCAGGTTGTCGGCCTGCACGCCCATGTTGACCCATTCACCGGGCTGTGCATTGAAGAAGGGACGGCACTCGGCCACTTCCTCTTCCTTCATACGGTAGGTCAGGTTGCCGCCGTTGCGCTCGTGCCAGCCCTGCAGCCAGCCGTCGTTGCACATGCGGATGTAGCCCTTGACGATTGCAATATCCAGAATGCCCATGATAAAATACCTCTCTTTTCTCTCAGCTTATCGGGTGATGACGTCCACCGGAATATTGAAGATCTTTGCCACCTTCAGGATGGTATCGATGTGGCGGCCGGTGGCAGCAGCCATGTGATGGGTGGGGCCTGCCTCGCTCCAGCGGTTGCAGAACTCCCGTGCCCCGCAGGTAAAGCGGGTGCGCATGTTGGTGTCACCAAAGGTGAAGATGGGGCCAGGCTCGTTGACGCCCTCGGCCACCACGAACTTGAAGTGACCGTCCTTGTCCTGCGTGATGCCCAGATAGGTCACGGGGCCAAGGTGCGGATAGAACTGGGTCAGATAGCCGCCGCCGGTCTTGCCGTGGAACACCGGCACGATCTTCATGGTGGGCTTCTTCTCGGAAATGTTGGCATCGCCGGAACCGGAATGGCCGATGATGCAGATATCCTCGTCAAAGTCGATGGAGTACATCTCACTCAGCTGGCCGCAGCCTGCAATGGTCTTGAGGATGGACATGGCCATAGCCACCTTGATGTCACCCTCCACGGCACAGGCAACGCCCTGCTTGATAAGCATGGAGAAGGCCGGGATCAGCATGCTGTCCAGCACACCGGCCTTGCCCTTGGCAAAACCATCGTAATGCGACGCGATGAAGGCGATCTTCTCGTCCTTGACCCACTGCTCAAAGGCGACGACATACTTTGCCATCTCCCAGACCTTTTCCACCGTGCCGCCGCCTTCGATATCGAAGGTATTCAGGATATCCTCTGCCTTGGCACGGATGGCAGCTTCGTCGGTGATGTTGTCGGCGATGGCCCACATCTTTTCCCAGTCGAACTGCTTGGTATACAGCCACATCCGGTTGTAGAGATTCGTTTCGTCGATGTACAGGTCCATCATACCGGGATACGGGCGGCCGATCTGGGCCAGATTGGTGTCGCGGAAACGGCGGCGCACCTGAGCCGCACGGCACCAGTCCTCGATCTCGGCCTGCACCTGCGGGTCGCCGCCTTCTACCACACCGGTGATGACGGCATGACGCTTGCCGGCACGCTCCAGATCGGCCACCATCTCGCCCACGGCACCGCAGGCGTACAATTCACCCAGCCAGGTGGGCGTATCGGTGTTGGCGTAGTCCGGGGCTTTCTTCTTCTGGACGTTCACCAGCACGACCGGGACATCCAGATCCCGCACAGCAGGCAGCATGTTGTAGGAAGTGGCGTAGGTCAGCAGCTGCAGGATCACCAGGTCCACATCTGCAGCGCGGAACTTATCACCCGCCGCCATGGACAGCTCTTTGGTGGTGACGATGCCGCCGTCGATGACCTCCACGGTGTCCGGGATGGTCTTTTTGAAGGCAGCGTACTGCTGCTCAAATTCGGGCACGAGGGTCGGGAACTGGGGCAGGTAGGCACCCAGCGCAATGGCGAACACGCCAACGCGGGCTTTGGTTTCAACCAGCATAATTTGTCCTCCTTAGTGGATGTTCATCTGTATTTTCAGGTTGCCGATGGCGGTCGCCTCAATGGGCAGGGCCACGACCTGTTTTCCGGTATAATGGGCGGTCAGCTCGTTCAGGGTGGCATTCTTGGCGCCGCCGCCTGCAATGTAGAGCTTGTCCCAGTGCTGCCCGGTGACGGCTTCCATCTCACGGTAGGCTTCGCCGTAGCAGTACGCCAGCGAATGATAGATGCAGTTGATGAGGTCAGCGTCCGTGGCAGGCGGTGCACCGGTCTCAGCAAGGGCAGCTCTGATTTCCGCGCTCATATCCTGCGGAGCCGAGAAACGCGCATCGTTCACATCAAAAATGCGGGTGTAGGTGCTGGCCTTTGCCAGCTCCACCATCTCCGCAAAGGAGATGCCCAGCTGCTTCTGCACGCACTGGATGATCCACAAGCCCATGATGTTTTTCAGATAGCGGATGTAGCCCACGCCGCCTTCATTTGTGAAATTTGCTTTGCAGCTTTCTGGAGTGGTGACCGGCTGTGCCAGTTTGACACCCAACAGGCTCCAGGTGCCGGAAGAAAGGAACGGTGCCTCCCCCTGCTCCATCGGGATGCCCTCCACCGCGCTGGCAGTGTCGTGGGTGGCACACAGCACCACGTTGGTCTGCCCGCCCACCTCGGAGGCGATCTCCGGCTTCAGCGGACCCAGCACCGTGCCGGGTGCGGTCAGCGGCGGGAACATGGTTTCCGGCAAGCCCAGTGCAGAGAGGATCTCCGGGTCGTATTCTCTGATCTGGGCGTTGACAAGGCCGGTGGAGGTGGCGTTGGTGTACTCACGGGCCTTGACGCCGCAGAGTTTCCAGAGTAGATATTCCGGAATCATCAGGAAATCGTCTGCCTGCGCCAGCCGCCCGGCTTTTTTGTCCGCATACAGCTGATACACCGTGTTGAATGGCTGAAACTGGATGCCGGTGCGCTCGTAGAGCTTCTCAAACGGGAGGATGCCGTGCACCTCATCCAGAACGGCCTGTGTCCGGCCGTCGCGGTAAGCATAGACCGGATAAAGGGGCTGTTCCTTTTTCAAAAGTACGTAGTCCACCGCCCAGGTGTCGATGGACAGGCTTTTGATGGCGGGGTACTTTGCAAAAGCCGCTTTGATGCCCTGTTTCACGTTGGCAAACAGGCTGTCGATGTCCCATTCCAGGTGGCCGTCCACCCGCCGGACACTGTTCGGGAAGCGGTAGACTTCCTCGGTCTGCAAGGTCCCGTCCTCCATCCAGCCGATGATATGCCGCCCGGACGATGCGCCGATGTCGATGGCGAGAAATTTTTCGTGCATAGTGCGCCTCCTTCTGTCTCTTTCCGGTACCAGTATAGCGGCCCGGAAAGGCGGATTCCATCCGCAAAGGTGACGCATTCTTTGTGAAAAGTCCACTCTTGCATCACAGGGTAAAAGCCGCTATACTGGAAGCAGAAAGGCGGGAGAAAAATGCTGACTTACAACATGGATGTGACCCCGGAAAGCATCTGGAAGCGCACGACGCTCAGCGAAGCGGAGCGTGCACAGCCCTATTCCTGCACCGAGGCGGGGCTATTCTATGCACTACAGCGGTTCTCCACCGCCCGCACCGATAAAGAAAGCTATATCCTGTTCTACACCCTCCGGGGTGCCGGTCTCATCGAGCAGGATGGGAACCATGTCGTGCTGGAGACCGGGCAGGCACTGCTGCTCAACTGCCGCACGGCACAGAGCTACTGCACCGCACCGGGGCAGAGCTGCTGGCACCACTACTGGGTGCATCTGGACGGTGCCGGTGTTGCGGCCATGGAGCCGCTGCTTCTGCCGGACAAAAAACTGACCCCGGTCCAATTGACCGGGGTCAGGATGCAGGAATTGTTTGAACTTGTTCTGGAGCAGATGGAGCTTGGCACGGTGGACAGCATGGTGCAGACAGGTCTTGCCCTGCACGAGATGCTTGCCCTCTGTGCACAGAGCCTGTTTGCGCAGGCGGAGATGACCACCAACCGCCAGCTGATCCTGCAGGCGGCAGAGACCCTGCGCAAGAACTACCGGCAGGAACTTTCCCTTGCCGATCTGCTGTCAAGTGCGCACATGAGCAAGAGTTATTTTCTGCGCCTGTTCCGGCGGTACATGGGCACAACGCCGTACAATTATCTGGTCAACTTCCGCATCACACAGGCAAAAGAGCTGCTGGTGCTCACCGACCACAGCATCAGTGAGATCGCACAGGAAGCAGGCTTCGGGGATGCCAGTAACTTCTCCACCCGCTTTGCCAAGGCCACCGGCCAGAGCCCGATGCAGTATCGGAAGAGCACATTAAAGAGCAAAGAATCCAAGTAAAAACACAGCTTGCATTCCCTTGCAAAATATGGTATATACATTATACGAAGAACAGCCTTGAATAAACGTACATTCGTTCAATGATGTGTAAAAGTGAGGTGCTTTCCATGAATGCTGTGATCTACGCTCGCTATTCCAGTGACAACCAGCGTGAAGAATCCATTGAGGGCCAGATTCGGGAATGCACAGCATATGCTGAAAGAAACGGCATTACAGTGGTCAGGCACTATATCGACCGTGCACTTTCTGCCAAAACAGACAATCGACCGGATTTTCAACAGATGATTCGGGACAGCAATAAAAAGTTGTTTGAAATCGTTTTGGTTTGGAAATTTGACCGTTTCGCTCGGAATCGCTTTGACAGTGCAAACTACAAGATGATTCTGAAAAAGAACAATGTCCATCTGATATCGGTCATGGAGCCGATTGCAGAAGGCTCGCAGGGCATTCTGGTGGAGACGCTGCTGGAGGGTATGGCAGAATACTATTCGGCGGAACTTTCCGAAAAAGTCATTCGTGGCCAGACCGAAAATGCGCTGAAAGGCAAATGCACAGGCGGCACAGGAACGATTGGCTATAAAATCGACGCAGATAAGTTCTATCGCATCGACCCGCTGATTTCACCGCTTGTATTGGAGGCTTTTCAGCGGTACGACAACGGTGAAAAAATCGTTGAGATCATGAACTACCTCAACGAAAAAGGGGTTCGTAATATGCTGGGTGGAAAGCTGACGTGCAGCAGCATGAACACCATGTTAAAGAACCGCCGCTATATTGGAGAACTTTCTTTCCGGGATATCGTTGTCCCGGATGCAATTCCAGCCATCGTTCCCAAGGATTTGTTTGACCGTGTGCAAAAACGTATGGAGAAAAACAAACGTGCTCCGGCTCGCGGAAAGGCAGATGAGGAATATTTGTTGACCACAAAGCTGTTCTGCGGTAAGTGCGGGGCATTGATGTTCGGCGAGAGCGGAACAAGTGCTACCGGGCGAACCTACTATTATTATAAATGTGCCACTGCCAAAAAGAAGAAAGGCTGTAACAAGAAAACCGTACAGAAGGAGTGGTTGGAAAATCTGGTCGTTCAGGAGACGATGAAGCTGATTCAGGATGATGCAGTGATTGAACGAATCGTTCAGCTGGTCATGGATTTCCAAAATCAGGAGAATACCGCGATCCCTCTGCTGGAAAAACAGCTCCGGGAAGTGGACCGAAAACTGGACAACCTGATGAAAGCAATCGAGGAAGGCTTGTTCACCCGGACGACCAAAGAGCGTTTGGATGCGCTGGAAGCGCAAAAGGATGAACTGACCGCCAAAATTGCTGACGAAAAGCTAAGAAAGCCTTCCTTTAATGCTGACTTCATCCGATTCTGGTTGATGAAATTCAGAAAGTTCGATGTATCGCAGCAAAAGCAGCGCAAGGCACTGATTGAGATCTTTGTGAACGCCATTTTCCTCTACGATGACAGAATGCTGATCACGTTCAATTATAAAGACGGCTCTCAAACCGTCCGCTTCGAGGATACTTTGGCTGCCGATGAATTGGCAGGAAATAGTTCGGATTTGTCCAGCTCTGCTCGATATGACAAAAAGCCACGATGAACCGTTTACAAATGCGGTTTCGTCGTGGCTTTATTTGTTGCCAGTCTCCTGAGATCCGGCTGGAAGATGCCTTATTTGTGCGTTACCGTCTCAAAAACTGCCCCTGCGCTAAAGGGCAAATGCGCACCCGGCAGCTTTCCGATTTTGTTCTTTTTTTATTTACAAACAGTACCTTGACACCGAAATATCCTTTTTGTAATCTTAAAGAGTATTCTGAATGTAAGTGAATGCCGTCCCGAATCAATACGGTTTTTTCGGGCAGGACGGCAGGAAGTTTCTCCAGCGAATGTCCTGGGGGTGGTACCCTGCTGCCACAGGCAGTAGGGCGGGACCGAAGTTCCGGGCTGTTCGCAGAGAAAGCTTCCTGATGGCCTGCCAAGTGAACACAAGCTGACGGCAATGGGAAAGGAGCAACTACCAATGGATCATCTGCAGAACGTAATGGGATACTTCGACCAGCAGCAGCCGCTGTGCGCCGAACACGACCGCATCAGCAAGGACCTGTACAAGGAGTTTGGCGTTAAAGCGGGCCTGCGCGACGAAAACGGCAAGGGCGTGCTGGCAGGCCTGACCAATATCTCCGATATCCGCGCCTTCCAGTATGTGGATGGGGTGAAAAAGCCTGCCGACGGTCAGCTGCTCTACCGCGGCTACGACGTGAAAGACCTGATCCGCGGGTCGTCCGGCAGCCGCTTTGCCTTTGAGGAAGCGGGCTATCTGCTACTGTTCGGTGAGCTGCCCACGCAGGAAAAGCTGGAAGAGTTCTGCCGTGTGCTGGGCGAGTGCCGCACCATGCCCACCAACTTTACCCGTGATGTGATCATGAAGGCCCCCAGCCACGATATCATGAACTCCATGGCCCGCAGCGTGCTCACACTGGCATCCTACGACCCCAAGGCCGGTGATCTGGAAATTTCCAATGTGCTGCGCCAGAGCATCCAGCTGGCCGGCATCTTCCCCATGCTGGCCGTGTACAGCTACCATGCCTATAACCACTACGAAAAAGACGGCAGCATGTACATCCACCGGCCGGACCCGGAGCTTTCCACCGCAGAGAACTTTTTGCGGATGCTGCGCCCGGATATGAAGTACACCGAGCTGGAAGCCCGCGTGCTGGATGTGGCATTGCTGCTGCACGCCGAGCACGGCGGCGGCAACAACTCCACCTTTACCACCCGCGTGGTCACTTCGTCTGGCACCGATACCTACTCGGCCATGGCGGCTGCCCTGTGCTCCCTCAAAGGCCCGCGCCACGGCGGTGCCAACCTGATGGTGATGCAGATGATGCAGAACATCCGCGAAAACCTGCACGATACCGAGGACGATGAAGAGCTGGAAGCCTACCTGAAAAAGCTGCTGCACGGCGAAGCATTTGACCGCAAAGGCCTGATCTACGGCATGGGCCACGCGGTGTACTCCCTCAGTGACCCCCGTGAGGTAGTATTCAAGGGCTATGTGGAACAGCTGGCCCACGAGAAGGGCCGCGACAAGGACCTTGCCCTTTACAACAAGATCGAGCACATGGCCCCGCAGCTGATCGCGGAGGAGCGCAAAATTTTCAAGGGTGTCAGCCCCAACGTGGACTTCTACAGCGGCTTTGTGTACGATATGCTGGGCATCCCCATGGAGCTGTACACGCCGCTGTTCGCCGTAGCCCGCGTGATGGGCTGGAGCGCCCACCGCATTGAAGAGCTGCTCAGCGCAAACAAGATCATCCGCCCGGCCTACAAGAGCCTTGGCGGCACCCACGAATATATCCGCCGCAATGAGCGGGAATAACAGGGAGGATGCATGATGAGCGTGGAACTGAAACATCACCCGGAAGAATGGTTCTTCCTGCACAATTTTGATATCGACAAGGTGTTCAGCACCATCCAGCGGGCGGATTACCTGATCTTATACTACATCAAGATGCAGGCTGAACAGCACCCGGACAGTAAGGTTTATCTGGCTGACCTTGCTGCCGTTATGGGCCTGAAGGTGACAGAGCTTTCCAAGGCCGTTGAAAAGCTGCAGGACAAGGGCTTTGTGGCATGGAAGACCGACCGTGAAGCGGGCCGCACCTATGTGGAGCTTTCCAGCAAGGCTGTGGAGCTGATGGCGGAGGAGCGCGCGTTCATGCAGCGCTGTTACGCCCGCCTGCGTGCAGAGCTTGGCGACGAAGAACTGCATCGTGCAGTAAGCACCATGCAGAGCGTGACGGCCATCCTGAAGGATGAACGGGAACACAGCGGCATATAAAAACAGCCTCAACAAAAAAATGAGATAGACTTCCCCGAAAGGGGTTGCCTATCTCATTTTTGTTGTAAACTGAGGTTCCCGGATCAACAAATAAATTCTACTGAAAAAAGCCAGAGCGGCTATTTTAAATCCTTTACCGGATCAGGTTCACAAACACCGGGCAGAGCACTGCGGTCAGCACACCGGCCACCGCAATGGAAAGGCCGCTCATGGCACCTTCTACCTCGCCCATCTGCAGGGCTTTGCTGGTGCCCACGGCATGGGCCGAAGTTCCGATGCCCACGCCCTTGGCGATGGGGTCGGTGATGTGGAACATCTTGCACACCGTCTCAGCCAGCAGCGCTCCCACGATGCCGGTAACAATGACGATCGCACCGGTCAGGGCAGCAATGCCGCCCAGCTCAGCGGCCACATCCATGCTGATGGCGGTGGTCACGGATTTGGGCAGCAGGGTGGCATACTGCTCACGGGTCAGGTCCAGCGCCAGTGCCAGCGCCAGTGCGCTGCCAAGGCTCACCAGCGTGCCCACCGAGATACCCGCAATGATGGCGGCGGCGTTCTCTTTCAGCAGGTCGATCTTTTCATACAGCGGAATGGCCAGTGCCACGGTGGCAGGCAGCAGCAGATAGTTCACCGGTGCCGCGCTGGCCTTGTAGTCTGCATACGGGATGCCGCACACCGACAGAAAGATGATTACAAAGATGCTGCCCAGCAGCAGCGGGTTAAAAATGGCTTTGCCTGTCACCTTATTGATAAGGGTGCCCAGTGCAAACGCGGCCAGCGTAAGCAGAACGCCCCATGCTGCGGAGCCGGACAAAAAATCATTCAGCAGCTGCGTCATTGTCAGCCTCCTTTTTCTTGCGGCCGGTCAGGGCCTGCGTGGTCTTGCCTGCACTCACCATCACCAGCACAGTGACCGGGATAATGGCAACGAGGATGGGCAGCAGCATCTCGCCCATCTCTGCCCACAGTTCCATCACACCGGCGGCAGCGGGCACGAACAACAGCGGAAAGATGCCTGTGAGATAGGTTCCCACCTCTTTCACATCGTCCAGCTTTACCAGCTTGAAGTTCAGCGCTGCCAGCAGCAGCACCAGACCGTAGACGCTGGCCGGGACCGGCAGCGGCAGCACTACATGAAGGATCTCGCCCAAAAAACAAAACGCAAGAATGCGCGCGAACTGAAAAATATATTTCGTAGTAAAGTTCCCCTTTCCTCGATCAAAAGCGTAAATGGACACATCAAGGGTAAAGTATACCGCAGGAGCCCCAATCCATCAACCGTGATTCTGGATAAGAAAAATTGCACATTTCGCCGAGAACTGTGCAAAAAGGCGCGCCGGTCAAGCCGGTGCGCCTTTTTGCATGTTATCAGAAATACCGTCAGATCACATAATCATTCCCGGCCTGATCAGGCCGGGCGAGATCGGCCAGTGTGATATTGCCGAAATAATTGGAAATCAGATCGTCCAGCCCCTTCCACATCTCGTAGGTGCGGCAGTTTGCCATGCGGGAGCAGGGGGTCGCATTTGGGGTCAGGCAGCTCACCGGCGCAAGGCTGCCCTCGGTCAGCATCAGGATCTCGCCCACGGTGTACTGATCTGGGCTGCGGGTGAGCCGGTAGCCGCCGCCCTTGCCGCGCAAGCCCTCCAGAAAGCCGTTCTGCACCAGCACCTTAAGGATGTTTTCCAGATATTTTTCCGAGATCTCCTGCCGGGCAGCGATCTCCTTGAGAGGGACATATTTTTCAGACTGATGCTCGGAAAGGTCGATCATCACGCGCAGTGCATAGCGCCCTTTGGTGGACACGATCATAATAGTGTACTTCCTTTGTTGGTTATAGATTGAGTTTTTAACCTATTATACAACAGGGTAAATAATATTTCAATCCCACTTTTTTCAAAAAATCCATTGACAACCGCACAGAACGGGTCTATAATACCACCAAACCCACAAATTATGTTGGTATAAAGGTTTTAGAATCGGGTCGTCCGGCAGGGCACATGTGCCCATAACTGTATCAGGGAGGAAACTACAATGAGCAAGATTTATACTGCCGCAGATCAGCTGATCGGTCATACTCCGTTGCTGGAGCTGACCCACATTGAAAAGGAGCAGGAGCTGCCTGCCCACATCATTGCCAAGCTGGAATACTTCAATCCGGCCGGTTCTGTCAAGGATCGCATCGCCAAAAAGATGATCGATGATGCCGAGGAAAAGGGCCTGCTGAAGGAAGGTTCCGTGATCATTGAGCCTACCTCCGGCAATACTGGCATCGGTCTGGCCGCTGTGGCAGCCGCCAAGGGCTACCGCATCATCATCGTGATGCCCGAGACCATGAGCGTGGAGCGCCGCCAGCTGATGAAGGCTTACGGCGCAGAGCTGGTGCTGAGCGAGGGTGCCAAGGGCATGAAGGGTGCCATTGCCAAGGCCGATGAGCTGGCAAAGGAGATCCCGAATTCCTTCATCCCCGGCCAGTTCGTGAACCCGGCCAACCCTCAGGCCCACATCGAGACCACCGGCCCCGAGATCTGGGAGGACACCGACGGCAAGGTGGATATCTTTGTGGCAGGCGTGGGCACCGGCGGCACCGTGACCGGCGTGGGCCAGTACCTGAAGAGCAAGAACCCGAACGTCAAGGTGGTGGCTGTAGAGCCTGCTTCCTCTCCTGTGCTGAGCAAGGGCACTGCCGGTGCACATAAGATCCAGGGCATCGGCGCAGGCTTTGTGCCGGACGTACTGGACACCAAGGTGTATGACGAAATCATCGCCGTGGAGAACGACGATGCCTTTGCCACCGGCCGTCTGATCGGCCACAAGGAAGGCGTGCTGGTGGGTATCTCCTCCGGTGCTGCTGTTTATGCTGCCCTGCAGCTGGCAAAGCGCCCGGAGAATGCCGGTAAGAACATCGTGGTCCTGCTGCCCGATACCGGCGACCGCTATCTGTCCACCCCGCTGTTTGCAGACTGATCTTTCAAAAAGCTCGCTTCTCCCGTTCTGTGACTTCACAGGGCGGGAGTTTTTTGTTACAATATCCCTATCAAACACTTTGGAGATTTGCCCATGAATTACTATGCTGCCCCCATGGAGGGCCTGACCGATCGGGTGTGGCGGCAGGCACACCAGAAATGGTTCGGCCCTGCTGGCAATGCCGACCGCTACTATGCCCCTTTCATCTCCCCGCCGGAGAACCGGGTGCTCATTAAAAAGAAGATGGCCGAGCTTGCCCCTGCGGCAAACCCCGGCGCACCGGTGATCCCGCAGCTGCTGGCAAAGGACGGCGAACTTGCCGCATGGATGATCGGCGAGCTGCGCGGCCTTGGCTACACCGAGGTGAACCTGAACCTCGGCTGTCCTTCCGGCACCGTCACCGCCAAAGGCAAGGGTTCCGGGATGCTGCGCGACCCCGTCAAGCTGGACGCTTTTCTTGCCGCCGTATTTGCCAATGCGGAAGGGCCTATCTCGGTCAAGACCCGGCTGGGCGTGGAAAAGCCGGAAGAATTTGCTGCCATTCTGGACATCTATAACCGGTATCCCATCTGTGAGCTGACCATCCACCCGCGTGTGATGCGCCAGCTCTACCGCGGGCAAGCCGACCGTGCCGCTTTTGCTGCCTCCCTGCCCGGGTGCCGGATGCCCGTGTGCTACAACGGCGATGTGACCACCGCTGCGGACCTGCACACGTTGGAAGCGCAGTATCCGCAGCTGTCCGGCATCATGGTGGGTCGCGGCATCATTGCGGACCCGGCGCTCTTCCGTGAAGCACGCGGCGGCGCACCGGCCGCACGGGAAGAGCTGCGCGGATACCTTGACGACCTCTACCACGGATACTCCGAACTGTTCGGCAGCGCCGGGTGCGCGGTGAGCCGCATGAAGGGGCACTGGTTCTACCTCATTCACAAGTTTGAGGGGGCCGAAAAGCTGGAAAAGCAGCTGCGCAAGGTGCGGGAACCGTGGGAATATGAGGTCGTCGTAAACCAGATCTTTACGCTGCCGTTCCGGCCGTAACGGTTGGAATGGCCTCCGTTTCGCTCTGGCCATCTTCAGCGAAAATTTTATTTTATATAGTTGCAATTCAGAAAGATCTGCGGATTTTTCTGAATTGCGTTTTCACCGGAGGGGCTGTAACGGTAAACGGCATCTGCATTCTATTATGAAAAAGCCCCGCCATCATAGCGACGGCGGGGCATGAGCAGACAAGCGATATCAGACGTTCAGATAACTGCGCAGCATGGCCTGCAGCAGATCGTCACGATCCACCTTGCGGATCATGGAACGGGCATTTTTATAGGTCGTGATGTAGGTGGGGTCTTCGGACAGGATATAGCCCACCAGCTGATTGACCGGATTATAGCCTTTTTCCTTTAAAGCATCGTACACCTGCTGTACGATCTCATGGATCTCATAGTCCTTTTTGTCGTGGATCGAAAAAATAGCGGTCTCGCCACTCACGGAATACACCCCCTTAGGAAGAACTACATTCATTGTACACGAATTGCGAGGAAACTTCAAGCTAAACAGACCGGATTTGCACAGTTTGCATAAAATTTCCGGTCCTGATTTTGCAGGCTGACGGCCTGCACCGCCGCAAATGCGGCAGAAGGAGGGCCTTTATGCTGTATGGCATCGGCTGCGACCTGTGCGAGATCGCGCATCTGGAAAAAAGCCTTACCGGCGCACACGCTGCAGCCTTTATCCGCCGGGTGTACGGCGAGGCCGAACGCGCTGCGCTGAGCCTTGACGAACCGCTGCCCGCTGGGCGCAGCGCCGCCCACCGGCTTGCCAGCGCCGCAGCCAACTTTGCCGCCAAGGAAGCCTTTTTAAAGGCGGCAGGCACCGGCCTGCGGGAACCGTTCTCCCTGTGTGAGATCGAGGCTGTCCGGCTGGAAAGCGGTGCACCTGCCTATCATTTTTCCGGCCAGACGGCGGAATGGATGCAGGCCCATGGCCTTGCCGCCCGGCTCTCTCTGAGCCACGAGGGCGGCATGGCGCTGGCCTTCTGCATACTGGAAACTCTGTAAGCCTTTGTGCATACAATGGAATATCCCCTGCGCTGCATAACCGGCGCGCAGCCGGCTCATACTGAGAGCAGACGAAGATGCGCCGGACGCATCACATAAGCGGGGCGCATCCTCCAAATGCAGGGAGGGAGATTCCATGGAGGTACACAGAGGAGAAGTTTTTTACGCAGATCTTTCGCCGGTGGTGGGGTCGGAGCAGGGCGGCGTGCGCCCGGTGCTGATCGTGCAGAACGAGATCGGCAACCGGCACAGCCCTACCGTGATCGCTGCGGCCATTACATCCCGGCTGGACAAAGCCCGCCTGCCCACCCACATCAATATCCGGGCAGCGGATACCGGCCTTGCCAAGGACAGCGTGGTGCTGCTGGAGCAGATCCGCACGCTGGATAAGCACCGCCTGCGGGAGCGGGCCGGGCAGATCACGCCGGAAGATCAGAAACGTGTGGATCAGGCTTTGGATGTAAGCCTGGGGCTTACTTCATATTAAGGGGCTGTTGCAAAACAGCTCTCTGAAAAGATCATGCACAAAACCCGGAACCTTTTTTCGGCCAAAACGGCTCAAAAAGGCTCCGGGTTTCTGATTTTGCGCTGTTTCTTTGTGCAAACTGCGATCGTTTTTTCATTTTCCAGCTTAATTTTTTTGAAAAGGCGCGCGAAGGCTGGTTATTCCCGCCAGAAAATGCTATACTTTTCTGCAGAATGGTTGTGCTGTCGTGTGCAGCATATGCAGGTTTTATGATGATATCGGAGGGCTGATTATATGATCATCCAAAGCAAAAAAGTATGGATCGCCGACCAGTTCATTTCTGCCGCAGTCGAGCTGGAGCAGGGCAAGATCACCGGCATCTTCCCCTATGGTGAAAAGCAGGCCGATGTGGACTATGGCTCCAAGCGCATCGTGCCCGGTTTTATGGATATCCACTGCCATGGTGCCTACGAGTTCGACACCAACGACGCAAAGCCGGAGGGCCTGCGCTACTGGGCAAAGCATATCGTCTCTGAGGGTGTGACCAGCTTTCTGGCCACTACCGTCACCCAGAGCGTGGAGGTGCTGACCAACGCCGTGGCCAATGTGGCCGACGTGATGGAGGGCAGCTACGAAGGTGCCGAGATCCTTGGCATCCACTTTGAAGGCCCCTACCTCGATATGAAGTACAAGGGCGCACAACCTCCGGAGTACATTGCCAAGCCCAGCGTGGAGCAGTTCAAACACTACCAGCAGGCAGCACGCGGCCACATCCGCTATGTGACCCTTGCACCGGAACACGACGAAGGGTTTGCATTGACCCATTACCTGACCGGGCATGGCGTGGTGGTCAGCATCGGTCATAGTGCCGCCACCTATGAGCAGGCCGTGATGGCCTATGCCAACGGTGCCCGCTCCATGACCCACGTGTACAACGGCATGTCCCCCTTCGCCCACCGCGCCAACGGTCTGGTGGGCGCAGCCTACCGCATCCGCACCATGTACGGCGAGATCATCTGCGACGGCTGCCACTCCACCCCTGCTGCCCTGAACAACTACTTCATGAGCAAAGGCCCGGATTACGCCATCATGATCTCGGATGCACTGATGGCCAAGGGCACCCCCATTGGCAGCGAGTACATCTTTGGCGGCAACCATATCACCATCTACCCGGACGGCAGTGCCCATCTGGACAACGGCACGCTGGCCGGCTCCACTTTGAACATCAACAAGGGCCTGCGCATTCTGGTGGAGGAGGCCATGGTGCCCTTCAATTATGCACTGAACGCCTGCACCATCAACCCGGCACGCTGCCTGCATCTGGACGACCGCAAGGGTTCCATCCAGATCGGCAAGGATGCCGACCTTGTGGTGCTGGACGACAACTACGATGTGCTGCAGACCTACTGCATGGGCAAGGCCCAGCTGTAATTTCTGGCTGACGCGAACAAAGGATGTGTTAAACCCGTTATGATCCAGATCGCCTTCTGCGACGATGACCAAACAGTTCTGGACCAGCTCTCTGCCCTGCTGGAAAAATATCGCGCCCAGCGCTGTGTCCAGATCCAGTGCACAGCCTTTCACAGCCCGCTGGATCTGCTGGCCGAGATCGAAAAGGGCACCCGGTACGATATCCTGTTTCTGGATGTCATCATGCCGGCCGAAAACGGCATTACCGCCGCCAAGGAGATCCGGCAGTACGATAACGTCGTCAAGATCATCTTTCTCACTTCTTCCGCCGAGTTTGCAGTGGAATCCTATGTGGTGGGTGCCTATTTCTACCAGCTCAAGCCCATCTGGGAGGACAGCTTTTTCCGTCTGACGGATTCGGTGATCGCCGAGTGCCGCCACGCCGACCAGCGCAGCCTGATCCTGCGCTGCAAGACCGGCATCTCCCGCATCGATCTGGACCAGCTGCTCTACTGTGAAGTGCTGGGCCGCACTGCTGGTCATTGCGCTGTTCCCGACAAGCGGCACCGCGCTGCAGGATGCCACCGAGCTGGTCGTCACCCTGCCGCTGCTGCTGGCACTGGTGCACTGGATCGCGCCTTCGGTGCGCGCGCTGTCGCACTCTTCGCTCAAGCTGCAGCTGCAGTTCGGCGTGGACGGCAGCGCAGGCTTTTACCGCATTGAAAAGTCCGGCACCTTGCTCCGCCTGAAGGCAGAATAAAATCACAGTGCGCATTCGTTCCACCCTTAATACGCAAAACACCCCTCGGCTTCCGCAGCAGGAAACCGAGGGGTGTTTGTTATGCTTTATTTGTGTCGGGTCAAGCCCTTACGCCATTACTTGCGGGGATTCTTGATCGCAGCCTGAGCGGGCGATAAAATTGCAGAGTTCTCCTTTCCAGAAATATCATTTCACTTTCCGTTGCGCCCGTGGTTCTTTTTGTAAGCCCCGCGTATGCGGGGAAAAGTCACTCTGCAAGATGTCCCATGTGACTCCGTAGGGATCACCCCCGCATATGCGGGGAAAAGTTGCGGTACGGGAGTTTTACCTGCTTGATGGCGGGATTACCCCCGCGTATGCGGGGAAAAGATGTCGAACTTCTCGCGCTGCTCGTTCATCATGGGATCAACCCCGCATGTGCGGGGAAAAGAAAAAAGTGCAGAAAATGCAGGCCGGGCCTGGGGATCACCCCCGCATGTGCGGGAAAAGAAGTTCACGTTCGACGCTGGCAAGCTGATTCCGGGATCACCCCGCGTATGCGGGGAAAAGTCGCAGGTGCTGCCCGCCGGGATTTCCTCACTGGGATCACCCCCGCGTATGCGGGAAAAGAAGTCGGGGTCAGCGGCGACGGCCTGCAGCTCGGGATCACCCCCGCGTATGCGGGGAAAAGTAGCCCCGGCTTAAGTGACATGCACGCGAACGGGGATCACCCCGCATGTGCGGGGAAAAGTTCTGATTCTCGATGATGTCCCGGGTGTTGTTGGGATCACCCCCGCATGTGCGGGGAAAAGCCGCTGTCATAGGCAGCGACAAGCTGTCGCATAAGGATCACCCCGCATGTGCAGGGAAAAGCAGAATTAGGGCCGGGCGCGGTGCTGCTTTCGGGGATCACCCCGCGTATGCGGGGAAAAGTAAGATTAGGCGCAAAGGCCGTTGGCAGCACCGGGATCACCCCCGCGTATGCGGGGAAAAGAGATCGGCAAGATCAACAACGTGCGGTTCGTGGGGATCACCCCCGCGTATGCGGGGAAAAGAAGTCGGGGTCAGCGGCGACGGCCTGCAGCTCGGGATCACCCCCGCGTATGCGGGGAAAAGTAGCCCCGGCTTAAGTGACATGCACGCGAACGGGGATCACCCCCGCATGTGCGGGGAAAAGGCAAGGACGTTGATTGTAGAGGACGAGCCGCAGGGATCACCCCGCATGTGCGGGGAAAAGCCCCGCAGGGTAGCGGCAGCAGCCGGGCACGGGGATCACCCCCGCATGTGCGGGGAAAAGCCTAAAAAGATCCCGTAGCACCGTGCCTCCTGTTGCTATTGTACCGCTGTTTCCTTCAGTTTGCAATAAACCTGTTGTATCAGACGGCAGTCCGGCAGGGCGCGATGCTCCACTTTTTCTGCCAGCTGAAAATGCTGTGCCAGCGTCACCAGCTTATAATTTGCGATCCTTGTAAGGTTTCGGCGGGCAAGTTGTGCAAGGTCGATCTGGCGGTTGGTCGGTGCCGGAAAGCCATATCGTTTGCAGGTCATGCGCAGAAACTCCAGATCAAAGGCAATATTATGTCCCACCAGTGGGGCTTTGCCAATAAACAACAAAAAGCTATTCAGCGCTTCCCGTGGTTCTGTTCCCTGCTGCAATTCCGCAGCGCTGAGTCCTGTCAGGGCTGTGATCTCTGCCGGAACGTTTTCTTCCACGCAGACCAGCATTGTCAGCTCCTCCACCGGTACACCGTCCCGGACCCGCAGCGCTCCATATTCGATGATGGAATCGGACGCGGCTTTCAGGCCGGTGGTTTCCAGATCAATCACGGTGTAATTGCCTGTGCTCGGCTTTGTTCTGCCCGCTTTCCGCACCATTTGCTGCTGTGCCGCTTTGCTGAACCCGGGTTTCAGGTCGATTTGGTTTTGTCCGGCCTGCGGCAGCGGTCGTCGCATCAGTTTGATCCCGTCAAAGTCCACGGTTTCCCATGCGGTATTGTGGGTGCGAAAATCCATCCGCTGCTCTCCCGCCGTGGTGAACACCAGTGTTGCCTGTCCGTTTTTCAGGTTCTGACACACCCGCTCCCACAAGGCATCCCGCACGCGGCTGCTCACATTGCCCACATAAACGCCCGTGTTGATCTCGCACAGCCATTTGGACAGATCCCCGCGCAGTTTTGGCGGGCAGTTCGTCATGGTGAGAACTACGATGTTTCATCACCCTCTTCTTCAAAATAATTGATGCCGTTGGCCACAGTGCCCACTTTGTTGTCCCACAGATAAACAGCTTCCGGCTCCTGTTCCCGCTCATCCGCATTCAGGAGCAGATACCGGATATCGTGCACCATGCGCTCCAGAATATGATGCTCTACCATGGCATCCCGCACCCGGCGGCGCACTACGGCCGGCAGGTCGTCCGGAGCCTGTGCCGCCACTTCAAAGGCGATGGGAATGGTCACCTCGGCCTTGTACAGGTCGGCAATATCGTACACAAAGGAACACTCGTGCCCCACATGAACAAAGCCAAGACCCGGGGCGCAGCCCAATGCCACGATTACCGCGTGCGCCAGACCGTACAAACAGGCGTGCCCGGCAGAAAGCGCCTGATTGACGGCATCTCCCGATGCAAAATCCTCCGGGCGGTACAGTCGGCCGCTCCACGGAACACCGGTATCCTTGGAAGCTTTGCGGTATACCTGCCGCACACGGCTGCCCTCGCGTCCCCGCAGCTGCTGCATCGTCAGCCGGGAGATA
Source organism: Faecalibacterium taiwanense (assembly GCF_036632915.2). Lineage (NCBI taxonomy): Bacteria > Bacillati > Bacillota > Clostridia > Eubacteriales > Oscillospiraceae > Faecalibacterium > Faecalibacterium taiwanense. The sequence continues at coordinate 2,663,668 of NZ_CP155552.1, forward strand.
TCTTCGTCCGGGAAACGGAGCTGATACATCTTGCGTACCACATCCAGGTGCTTGCGGGTGTTGCTGACAAGCTCTGCCTGCCGCAGCAACAGCTGCGAGTGGGTGGTCAGGGGACGGCCATGGGCGTAATACCGCACACCGTGCTCACCTACCCAGACAGCACCCACGCCCGTGTCACCCATAAGTTCCATGGCACGGTGGGTCACCCGTGTACCCGGCCCCAGCAGCAGCACCGAGATGCCCGCCGCCGGGATCTGAACGATCCCTTTTTCGTCTGTAACGGTGATTGCGCCGTCCTGTCGGCCAAGGGTGCAGTGTTCCAGATACAGAAAGGTCATCCGGTCTTTCACCTGCGGCAGCGCCTGCAGGTCCGGCCGGATCATGCCCGGCATCTCGTCCATCTCAGTTTCCTCCGCGCATAACGGTCATCAGTCCAAGGCCATAGGCCTTGCCGCGCCCCATGCCCTGACACAGCAGTGCCCGGAACTGCTCTGCATCGGTCACCTGCAAAATGCCCTCATAGGTCACTGCCAACAGGGTCACCGGCCGGGTGCCGTGCTTGGCAAAGTGCTGCCACTGCACCCGGGTCACGGTAAATTCCTCCTCCCGCAGGGCAAAGCCGTGCTTTGCGGCGCGCTCCAACAGCCACTGCTTCTGGTACTGTGTCGTGCAATGTGCGGCTACAGTTCCCCGCGCTGCGGGGTTTTGGGGGTCTTTGCAGCTTTTGGTGGGGTTTGCGGTCAGCCGAAACTGCCAGCAGCTGCCCGGCTCCACCCGCTGTAAAAGCGGGTCGTAGCTGCGGGTCTCCGCAGCCGCTCCAGTGCCAAACTGCTCCACCACGCCGGACAGCTCTGGCGCATCTTCGCTGAGCAGCAGCAGATACAACCGCTCTCCCAGACGATCCAACCGCCACAGTCTGCGGCGGCGCTCCCCTGCAAAAGCGCTTTCCACTGCGCCATGCAGTTTTTGCGGTGCCGACAGCGCAGCCATGGTGCTGCGGCGGGTGGGATCTAGTTCTACCCGTGATAAATACATTCTCTCGCCCCCTTTTTACAATTCCCGGAACGGGTCATGTTCCGTCTTTTCCGGGCTGTCCGGCACTTTCTGCCAAAGCTCCCGTACCGAGCGGTAACCGTACTGCCGATGATGCGGGTCAAAGCTCACCGGCACATCCCGCTGCGGAGCCGTGCCCGGCTTCAGCGGGTCGGCGTCCAACAAGATCCGGCTCTGCCGTCCCGGACACAGCGGCGGTTCCGCTTGCAGCACCTCCTGCAAGCTGCCCGGGCGTACTCCCAGACAGAGCGGCAGGGTAGGCGGGCAGCAGCGGCGGCCGAGATACAGCGGAAACACCGGGTGCAGCAGCGCCTGCTGCAGCTGCTGCAAAGGGCGGCATCCTCGCTTTCAATACCGGCCAGAAACACGGCGTCCTGCAAATAATGGCGGTAGGTCACATAAGAGGTCTTTTCATCCTGCGTCTTTGCCGTGTGGTAGTCCACCAGCAGCTGCCCTTCCCGCTCCACGCGGACGCCGAACCGCAGCCCGGTCAATCGGAGCAGTGCTTCGCGCTCGTCCCGCCGCAGCCCAAGAGCTGCCGCCAAAAGGCCGATCACGCCGCTCTTGGTGGGTTCACGGTCCGTCTTGCGGGTCTCAAATTTGGAGTCCGCACCCCACGCCTGTAAAGGCGCTGCCAGCCGAAGCAACAGCGTTGCCATTACCCCACCTCATTTCCGGCAAGTGCATCCCGGACAGCCTTTTCCAGTGCGCCCAGCATAGCCTTTGCCGTCTGCGCCGGAGCCAGTTCCTCCAGCCCGCTGCCCACGGTAAAGCTTTGCGCCGGGGCCTCGGCAAAGCTGCTGTACATCTGCTGCGCATACTGTGCCAGTGCCGCCTTGGAAGGCGCGGCATACCCCTGCGCACTGCGGGGCACGGCACGCTCGAATGCGCCGCACAGGTTCACCGGCTGATCCTCCCGCATGGTCACATATACCGCATCCGGCAGAGTGCGGTTTGCAAAGGTGTTCTGCTTGCCGGTGGGCATGGAGAAGAGGAACGCCTCACCAAAAGCCCGCACCGTTTCCGCGGCCTGCGCTGCACCCAGCTGCCCGGCCAGCTCCATCACGTTCACTGTGGCATAGCGGTACAGGGTGGAGGAGTTGTACTCCACCGTGCCCAGATGGCCTGCACCGGCGTTGTCCTCTGCTTGACAGTCATCCACGGCGGTAAAGTAATCGTACTCGTTCTGCACAGCATGAGTGGAGATGCTGTGCGCCACCTGCGCAGCGGCGTCATAGTTCAGAGAAGGCTCATCTGCCACCATGCGGCCAAACAGCGCCATGTCCATCGAGGGCGCTGCTTTCAGGGCATCCCGATACTGCTTTTTATCCGCAGAGCCCTCCACAGCCAGCTCTGCCAACGCCTTTGCCTGCGCAGTGCTCATGAAGAACAGCGCCTTGGTGACCGTATCATCCTTCTTGCTCTTTTCATCGAACTTGATGCCCGCATTCTCCAGCGCTTTCTTTGCCAGCTTGTCTGCATCCAGTTCCGGGACCAGTGCAAGGATCTGCTCCTTCACCAGATCGGCGGCCTTTTTGGTGCGCTTGCCCACGTCCAGCTGAGCATTCTCCGCAAAGGCTGCGCGCATGGCATGCTTCCATGCCTGTGAGGAAACTCTGGCGCGGAGCACACCGCCGTACACGGCTGTTTTGGGGCTGCCCGTATCGTCCCGGTTGATGCAGCTGGGCGGTACGGTCTGCAAAATGTGGAAATCAACATACAGGCGCTTATTCATGATCAATTCTCCTTTTCTTTCTCATCCGGTGCAGGCTTCGGATCGCGGTACAGGTCCTGTCCCCACCGCAGACGGACATTGGCGGGGGTCTGCGCATACCGCGGGTCGGTGCATTGCAATTCATACAGGTCTGCCGCAAGCTGCGGATAATCCAGCGGGATGCCGCCATCCTTTGCCGCGCTCAGCAGCTGGATCATGCCCCGCAGATGGTGGCTGATCTCGGTGATTTCTTCTGCGGTGGCCAGCGCGTTGAACCGCCGGATCACGCTAGCCTCGGTCCAGTCCTGTCCGGCACTGTTCCGCTCTGCCAGCTGCCGCACCGCACGCCCCAGCGTGTTGCCGGGGCAGTTCATAAGGCGGTCGTTCCCCTGCTGATGCATAGCATACAGGGTCAGGGCGAGGTAGACCGCCCACTCTGCCGCCGAGGGAGCACTGCGGCCCTGAAAGCTTTCCGGCATTCCCAGCAAAAACTTCCCCACAGTTCCGGCAGCTCGCCGGGTGCGTGGCCGATGCCCCGACGCAGCTTTGCCAGTTCTGCCCGCCGCTGGTTGTCCGGCAGAGCCTGAAGCCTGTGCAGCTGCTGCGCCGCATATAGTTTGACGTCCTGTGTTTTCATACAATTCTCCCTTTATGGTTCTGTTTTGGGATAGATCTCCCAAAGCCTTGTGCGGAAACGATTATAGGCCTTTGGCGAGGTATACAGGATGGTGCGCTCGGTCTTTTTATCCTTATCCACCACAATGCGGTGTCCCTTCAGGGCGACATTTCCGGCCTCCATCACCATCTGTTTTCCCAGCTTTTCCGCGATGTTTCGCACCTGCGCCTGCCAGCGCAGCGCTGCCTCATCCGGGTCGTCCTGCTCCGGGTCGATCGCCTGCAGCCACTGCCGGAAAGGCTGATCCACTGCAAAGTAGAATTGTGCACGGGCGTCCTCCGTTACCTTTTGCTTATCCTTGAACCCTTTCACTTTATTGTAGTCCAATCCCCCGGCAAGCTTCAGTTCCACGCACAGTGTGCCAATGTTTTTGGCAGTTTCTTCACAGCGCTGTACTTCCCGGCTTATACGCACCGTCCATTTTCGGCCAAGATCGTTTAACGTTGCAAGTTGCATTTCCAACTGGTCAGTATACACATCCTTAACAGATGCTCCCTGATCGTCATATCGTATTCCGACCACACTAATCACGATTTGTTCTTTTTTGCTCAGGATTCGCAGACTTTGCAGCTTCTGATTCCATATCAGAACACCCGGTTTACGGCCCTCCGGGTCTAGCATGGCGGGAAGTTCTCGCCACAGCTGCTTTCCCATCTCATGCTGTTGCGGTTCATAGGTCACCTTTTCATTTTCCTTCGATGTTCTGCGCCAAAGAGTCATTTGCTCGCCAAACGCATTTTCGCTGTCCCAATAGTCTCCGCCCAACACCTCATACCCGACTACACCGGGCATTTCTTCTGAGCGTATCAGCAAAATGCGTCTGGATTGCAGGGTCAAAAGTTCTGCCTGATTTTTCGGCATCACAATCTCAACGCTCTGTTCCGTTCTGGCGTGCTCCCGCTCCCAGCAAGGCAGTTGCTTTTCCTGTAGAGCATCCTGCTCTGTCGAAAACGCCATATTCCGCAGCAGCGTTTCGTACAGATTTTTCCCCTTAACAGCCACAAACCCAATCTGCCCCAGCCAACCAACACCATGCCTTGGCTTATTGCCAGCCTTCGGGCGGCCGCCGCGTTCATCGTATCCATTTTGATAAATCAGCCATCGAGCTGCCTGTGCATAGGTGAGTACCGCACATTCTGCTTTTGAAATGTTCTGAAATAGCGGCGTTTTATTACCGCTTTCCGCTCGTTCCCCGTTCAACTTTTTTCCGTCAAACGCAATGCCATTGCTAAGGGTCGGCACCTGCCAGAAGGGGTGTGTCGGGTGAAACAGCCAGAAGCGGTCCTTCCACTGCTCCAGATAGTCCCGGACAGGCTCTGCCGGGAAACGCCCAAGCTGCCACAGCTCGCTCCAGCGCTCCAGTGCATCATCGCTCTGTGCCAGCGGTTGGGGTTTCCCTTTGCATCCACCCGGGAGAACACGGTGAACAGCACCGCCAGCAACAGCCGCAGCACGGCGGCGTTCTGGGTGGGCATCTCGCCCGCAAGGTCCACATAATCCTGCGCCGACACCAGCGCCTCGGTCAGGGACACCTCCCGCACCGTGTTGTCCCGCAGCCGCACCCGTATCCACGGTTCGGTCAGCAGGTTGAATTCAATCTCCTTCATCCGTTTCCTCCTTTTGGTAGGTCAGGCCGTTTTCACGGTCATAACAAAGTTCCATGCCCGCAAGCCGGGCAGTCAGGTTTTCATCCAGCAGCAGGATCAGTTCTCCGTGCAGCAGCGGCGACAGCTGCCACGCCGCAAGGCGGCTGCGGTTATCCGCTTCCAACTCCCGGATGACCCTATCCACCTTCCACGCTTTGCCGAACACCGCCGGGAGACGCAGCTTCTGCCGGGCAATCTTCAGTGCCGTTTCCGGCGGGGGCGGGCTGTCAGCAGCTACGGCGCTGCCACCCTCCTGCCACGGCAGAAAGTGGATGCAGCCGTCTGCCCGACACTGCATTACAAGCACCTCTACCGAGGGGTCGCCGTCCCGCACTGCTGCCCGCGCCGCCGGGTCGGAGCGGGCACCCTCGTTCTGCATCCAGTCGTCCAGCGTATTCAACTGCGCCAGCCGGTGCGTTTCCGGCTGCGGCACAAGGTACACCTCGGCGCGCGCTTTCTTTTTCTCCTGCGTCTGCTCATATACGCAGCGCATTTTCTCCCCCTGCGCTCCACCGGGAGCTTCCCGCTCCCAGCCGTAGACCTGCTGCACCAGCGGAGAGATTTCCTCCGGCAGCCGGATGCTCCGGGGCAGAAACTTCCGGGTGCGCCAGAGCAACCACTGTCCATATACCGCCTCGCTGCCCGCATCAAAGGCATCTTCCCCGGTGTCCAGCACCGCGCAGCAGGCCTGCTGCAATGGGGCGGGGCGGCTGCGGCGGTGACGGTGCAACCGTCCGATGCGCTGCAACAGCAGATCCATGGGGCAAAGCTCTGTAACAAGAACATCCAGATCAATGTCCAGCGACTGCTCCATTACCTGCGTGCCCACCACGATCAGGTCGTTCCGGCGCTCCGGTGCAGAGCCCTTGCCAATGCGTGCCATCAGCTGGTTTTCCCGCGCTGCGCGGTCCGGCATCAGGAACTGCGCATGGAACAGCTGCACCTCTTTGTCCGGCAGGCTTTCCCGCAGCAGCTGCGCGATCTTCTGCGCTTTTTTGACCGTGTTGACGATCACTCCCGCGCAGCCGCCCTCTGCCAGCTTCCGGCGCAGCAGCGCGGGCAGCTCCGGCTCTGTGAGCGTGGTCAGCTGCACCGTTTTACCGGGTGCGTCTGGTGGGATGGCCGTCTGCTTTACCTCTGCGCCGTCCGTCCATGTCAGCAGCGGATAGCCGCAGCTGGTTTTCCATGGGGCGTCCGGGACAGCCTTTTTCTGCTGGTAAGCCTCGACCAGTTCCGCGCGCCGCCGGGCAGGCAGAGTGGCTGACAGCAGGATGACCGGCACCTTGTACCAGCCCAGCCATTCCAGTGCGCGGTCCAGATAGCAGTTCATGTAGGTATCGTAGGCGTGGCACTCGTCAATAATGACCACCTTGCCCGCAAGCCCCAGATGCCGCAGCATAACGTGCTTCTGGGCAAGTGCCGCCAGCAGCAACTGATCCACTGTGCCAATCACAAAGTTTGCCAGCAGTGCCTGCTTGTTTCCCCGAAACCACTGGTGTACCTGCACCTGATGCGCTTCCTGCGCGTCCTCCTCCAACTGCACCCCGCGCCCCTGCAGCCGCAGATAGCACTCGTTCAGTTCTGCCATGCCGTGTGCCAGCTTTATAGCCTGCGGCAGCGTCTCCTCAGACTGTGTGTCTGCCCAGCCAAGCAGCCGGGGAAAGATGCCGTTTGCCGTGGCCTGTGTGGGCAGCCCGAAAAAGACACCACCCAGCCCAAACCGGCTGGCCATGACCTCCGCAGCGGCCAGCGCCGCCTCGGTTTTACCCACGCCCATCTGTGCTTCCAAAATCAGGATGCCCGGTTCCGCTGCGGTATCCACAGCCTCCAGAACAGCCCTCTGCACCGCATTGGGCGCAAAGCCGAACCGCACCGCAAACTCCTGCGGGTCTGCGATGCCCGGCTGTGCCTCCCAAGGGAAGGGCAGCGCCAGCTTTTCCCAAGCCCTGTCCACCCGCGCCGAGTAATCCTCCATGCTGCCCAACTCCTCTACCGGGATCAAGGGAAAGTATTCCGTATTGCTGGCGATCCAGTCTGCCATGATCAGAAGCCCGGTCAGAAGCACTTCCTCCTGCGGATTCAGATCATCCAACTCCGCTGTGTCGTCAAAGCCACAGTCCTGCAAAACAGTCATGAGCAATTCTGTCCAGAAGTCCTCCCAGACCTTTTTCTGTCCCTTGGGGTAGTAGTTGCTCTCCCAACCCTCTAACTGATCATCGACCGCCGCGCAGCTCTGTGGCTTGCCGTGGTGCGCCCCCACAATGGAGGCGATCCCGCCGGGGCAGTCATCCCACAGCAGGACTGCCTCGCCCGCCCGGGCATGCGGCGACTCCCGGCGGTTCTGTTCAGGACAGTCCAGCGGCGTCAACGTTTCCAGCCGCTGCCGCGCCTCCGGCAGGGTGCGCAGGATATTTGCCTGAAAGGCTACCGTAGCCTTGCCTATATCATGGATTCCACCCAAAAACCGGGCATGCGCGAGCAACGCTTCCTCGCACTCAAAGCCCATGGCCCGTTTTACGCTTTCGGGGAGCCACTGCCGGACTAGCCGCTCCATGATGCCCGCCGTATCCCACAGATGCATCCAGAGCGGCAGCCACAGGCTGGTATTTTCTGGGTCCGTTTTACCGGCCAAAAACCTTGTTTTATTCAACGTCCTTCGCATTTTTGCTCCTTTTCCGGTGTGTGCCTTCCATGTACCGAGCATAACAGATAATGTGTACTATAATCCGTACTTTTTGTATTTTATCTCCGCAAATGAAAAAAGCGGCACACCGGGTCGTGCCTCATCAAAACGAAAGTGTCCTCGCAAGGTAAAGAAACATGCTATTTATAGCCCGGTTCCGTTTTCTGTTTCAAAGATACGCTTCTGCCCTTCTGCTGTCAATGACTCTGCGCCAATTCATCAAAGCTACAAAAAAATGATTTCTTTTTTGTATAAAAAACCGCCCCGGCTTCCATTGCGGAAACCGGGGCGGTTTGTTTGCTTTATTCGTGCTTTCTCAAGCGCTCACGCAATCACTTGCGGGGGTTCTTGATAGCAGCCTGTTCTGCACTTTATAAACAGAGAGCACAAGAAAGCACACATTTACGATATTTATTTTTTTCAGGCATTCGATTTTTCGTCCACATTGTAATATTTTCAGGAAATAACACATTTTTGGCTTTGAAGTTTTTGGAACAAACTACAACGCATTTTTTCATCAATTTTCATATCCATTTTTTCTCAAAAATTGAACTTCAAAAAATTTCCATATCACAAAGAGGAGGTGTTTTTCCACATGAGCACACCCATACAGTTGAAAATCTGAGGTCACACCAAATGACGCTGGACTACTTTTATGGGCAGTCGGGCGAGTTGTTCTCCTACTTCCGCATCCCGAAAGCACTGTTCCAAGACCACCGTTTCCGGAAGATCTCCACCGATGCCCGGACACTGTACGGCATCCTGCTGGACCGCATGAGCCTGTCCACCAAGAACGGCTGGCTGGACGAGCAGGGACGGGTGTATATCATTTACACCGTCCGGGAAGTGCAGGAATCCCTCTGCTGTGCCGAACACAAGGCGGTCAAACTGTTCCGGGAGTTGGAGGACATCGACCTCATCGAGCGTAAACGCCGTGGTCTGGGTAGACCCAGCCTGATCTACGTCAAAGACTTTTCCTCTGGCTTGCCAAAAGCGCAAGTACAGAATTGCCCAAACAGCAATTCTGGTGCTGCTGAAAGCGCAATTCTGGAGCAGCCAAAACCACAAGCAAATAAGACTGATAAGAATAAAACAGAGTGGAACGATCCTGACCCTATCTATTCCGGGGGCATCCGGGAGCAGCTTGAGGATTATTTTTATCAGGCGTTAGAGGTGGAACTGCTGCTCCGGCTCTGCCCGGATGATGAGGACACCATCTATCAGATCGTAGACCTGCTTGTGGACACCTGTTCCACCAAACGCAAGATGTTGCGGATCGCCGGAGATGATAAGCCTGCCGAGGTGGTACGCAGTCGGCTGAAAAAGCTGAACGCTGACCACATCCGTTTCGTGCTGGGTTGTCTGGCAGAAAACACCGCCTCGGTGCGGAACATGAAGCAGTATCTGCTGGCAATGCTCTACAATGCGCCCACCACCATGAACCTCTACTATCAGAACAAGACGAACCACGACTTTGCGCGCGGTTCACCGAAAGTGGGGTGATGTTATCGCAAAGAAAGCTACGATTATTGCAGTCACCAATCAAAAAGGCGGTGTCGGAAAAAGCACCACCTGTGAAAATCTGGGCATCGGGCTGGCGATGGAGGGCAAGAAAGTTCTTCTGGTGGACACTGACCCACAGGGCAGCCTGACCATTAGCATGGGCTGGCAGCAGCCCGATGAACTGTCCACCACTCTTTCCACCCTGATGGCAAGAGCCATGAACGACCAGCCCATTCCGCCCGGCGAGGGCATTTTACACCATGCAGAGGGCGTTGATTTGATTCCGGCGAACATCGAACTGGCAGGGCTGGAAGTGGCTCTGGTAAACAGCATAAACCGGGAAAAGATGCTGAAACAGGTGCTGGACAGTGCCAAACGGGAGTATGATTTTATTCTGCTGGACTGTATGCCCTCGTTGGGAATGCTCACCATCAACGCACTGGCGGCGGCAGACGCTGCCCTGATTCCGGTGCAGGCGCAGTACCTTTCCGCAAAGGGTCTGGAACAGCTTTTGCAGACTGTCCAAAAGGTACGGCGGCAGATCAACCCGAAATTGAAAATTGAGGGCATCCTGCTGACTATGACCGACAGCCGCACCAACTACGGAAAGCAGATCAGCAACCTGATTCGGCAGGCATACGGAAAGCATCTGAAGGTGTTTGAGCAGACTATTCCACGGTCGGTCCGTGCGGCTGAAACCAGTGCGGCAGGCAAGAGCATTTTCCAGCATGACCCCAAAGGCAAGGTGGCAGAAGCCTATCAATCTCTTGCAAAGGAGGTGCTGGCGGATGCCGATCGACAGCGGAAACTTAGCTCTGAAAGGGCTAGATGACCTGTTTTCCACCGAGGAAAATCGACAGGAGGAGCAACGGGAACAGGTGCAGCAAATTCCCATCGACGAGCTGCACCCCTTCACCAACCACCCCTTCAAGGTGTTGGACGATGAAGCCATGACCCGGACAGTAGAGAGCATTGCACAGTACGGTGTGCTGGCTCCGCTCATCGCCCGCCCCAGACCAGAGGGCGGCTATGAGATCATCTCCGGGCATCGCCGGAAAACACGCCGCAGAGCTTGCCCATCTGGACACCGTGCCAGTCATTGTTGCGCATATGAAGGATGATCCGCCACGATATTGATGGTCGATTCCAATTTGCAGAGAGAACACATCCTACCGAGTGAGCGGGCATTTGCGTACAAGATGAAGCTGGATGCGATAAAAATCAAGGTGCTAGGTCAGATTTAACTTCCCGACAAGTTGTCGGGAATTGGAAGCCGCTGATGAAGTCGGAAAAGCCACTGATGAAAGCGGCAGACAAGTCCAGCGTTTCATTCGGCTCACCAATCTTGTCCCTGAACTACTGGACATGGTGGACGAAAAGAAATCTCTTTTAACCCTGCGGTCGAATTGTCTTATCTTGATGCAAAACAGCAGCAAGATTTTTAGAAGCAATGGATGCTTCCCAGAATGCGCCCTCTCTTTCGCAAGCCATACGGATAAAGAGCTGGCGCAGAAAAGCGAGTTCAGTTATGATGCTGTCTACGACATTATGAACGAGGAAAAGAAAAGCGAACTGGACACTGTGACCATCAAAAACAAACCCTGCGGAAATACTTTCCGCGCAGTTACACGCCCCGGCAGATGGAAAGCATCATCATCCAGTTACTCGACCAGTGGCAGCTGAAAAAACAGCAGGCAAAACAGAAGAAGCAGGAAGAAGCGCGTTGAGCGCAGACTGAACTAAGAGACCCGATTCGGGTCTTTTTTGTTTGCAAAAATTTGGAGGTAACGCCTATGAACAACACGATTCCTTTTCACTCCGCAACTCACGCCCCGCAGATCACGGTGGATGTGAACATCCTGACCATGCTGAAGCAGGCGGCATCCTGTTTGACCGAAGCAGCAGGCAAGGATGTGTACCTTGCCGCCATCGGTCCCGACATGGAGCTGACCATTATCATGGAGGAGGATGCCCCTTCCGTTCTGCCTTGTTTTGACGAGGACGATGCCCTGATTTCCGTGAAGGGTGCGCCGCTGTTTATCAGCTACAATCCGGCGCAGGTCCTCAAGCTGGCAGGCAAGCGGTACCTGACCGGCCCGGTCATCTTCTACCGCACCGATGGGCACAGCACCATCGTATCCCTGACGGTGGAGGATATTTACCGCTTTCAGACCTATCTGGAAAGCCACAGCATCACCCTGATGGCAGACGACCAGAAGCTGCCCTGCATCTGCATCGACTGAGGTATGCCATGCTGAACTTTTTATCGGATTCGCATTTTTCGAAGCAGGTGCCATTTTCGGCTTCTTCGTGGCGGCTCTGATGCAAGCGGCACGGAGCGGTGAGATCGGACTGAACGGAAAGGAGGATTCACATGCAAGAAAACACCTTGTCGGTGCTGAAAATTGCACCGGGACAACATCCGCAGCAGGTCGAGATTGATAACGACCTGAAAGCCTTGCAGCAGGCTGTGGGTGGCTCCATCGGCGCAAGCTACCCGTTTGAAGATCCGGTTGCCATCGTCTACAACGATGACGGCAAGCTCATGGGACTGCCCCTGAACCGTGCCCTTCGGGATGAAAACGGAGAAATGTATGATGCCGTTGCCGGAACCTTTCTGGTTGTGGGGCTGGGCGAGGAAGATTTTGCATCCCTGACCCCGGAGATGGCGCAGAAGTATGAGCAGCTTTTTCATCAGCCGGAAGCCTTTCTGAAGTTGGGCAACCGTCTGCTGGTGCTGCCGGTGCCGGATGAACCTCCCGCAGAAAAGCCCCGCACCAAGCCCTCGGCAGAGCATGACCGCTAAAATCACCCTGCGGCACGGGAGGTGATGGCAGTGCAGGAAGAAATCGAACAGAAATCATTCAACATTATGATCTCTACCACCAAGCTGTCTGCCCGGACCGTTCTCCGGGCGGTAAAAGCGGCGTTTCGGCTGTACCAGTCCAAGGCATCCCAAGGCAAGCAGAGCGTCCGCACCCTTCTGCGGCAAAACCGGGGTGTGTCCAGCGTGGAGATCAGCAAGACCGGCATTCGTGGGCTGGAACGCTATGCCAAAAAGTACGGCATCGACTATGCCATCCGCAAGGACACCTCCGAGGTGCCACCCCGGTATCTGGTCTTTTTCAAAGCCCCGGATGCAGAAGCATTTCAATCAGCGTTCAAGGAGTATTCGGCATCTCTGCTGAACAAGGACAAACGTCCCTCGGTGCTGGCACGATTGCAGGAGCTGGTGCAGGCGGCGGCAGAACTCCCGGTAAAGTCCGGCACAAGGAACAGGAGCGTGGACTATGACCACGAAAAAGCTGACAAAGTTGCTGGCGCTGTATCTGCCCTATCTTCTGCTGGCGCTGGTGGCAACCAACTTTGGCGAAGCGTGGCGGCTTGCCGAGGGCAAGGAGCTGGGCGATAAGATCATGTCCATGATAGGCACCATCCCGGTGGCATTTGCGAACCCTCTGCCCAACCTGCATCCGCTTGACTTTCTGGTGGGTTTGTGCTGCGGCGCAGGGTTACGGCTGGCGGTCTATCTGCGTGGTAAAAATGCCAAAAAGTACCGCCACGGCATGGAGTACGGCTCTGCCCGGTGGGGCACGCCCAAGGACATTGAACCGTTCATGGCTCCAAAATTTGAGGATAACATCATCCTGACCAAAACAGAACGGTTGATGATGTCCAATCGTCCGCCTGACCCGAAAAATGCACGAAACAAAAACGTACTGATCGTCGGCGGCTCCGGCAGCGGCAAGACCCGGTTTTGGCTCAAGCCGAACCTCCTGCAAATGCACAGCTCCTATGTCGTCACCGATCCGAAGGGCTATAATGAACAAGGATAAAACAAAGATGCGTTTACAAAAGGATAAAAATATCGTATCTTTGTTACATATCAAGCAACCAAACCCCAACCAAAAAACAAAGAAGGTGAAACTATGGCAAAATCCAACCAAGGAAAAATCACGGCTCTGTATGAACGGCTTTCCAGAGATGATGAACTGCAAGGTGAATCCAACAGCATCCTGAACCAGAAAAAGTATCTGGAAGACTACGCCCGCAAAAGTGGTTTCAACAATATCAAACATTTTACTGATGATGGCTACAGCGGAACAAACTTCAACCGCCCCGGCTTTCAGTCAATGATTGCCGAAATCGAAGCTGGGCATATTGCAACGGTCATTGTAAAAGATTATTGTGCGATAATAGGACTAAATCAGAAAGACCTTGAAAATCAAGGCCTTCTGGCTTAGTCCCTTCTTTTTTTGACCGAAAACAAAGGACTTTCACAATAATCAAGCAAGCCGGAGTGTGCCGCTGCACACTTCCGGCAGAAGGAGGATATAGTGGGTGCTATCAAAGTCTTCTTGAAGGAGGTTCTGCTTCCAATCGCGCTTGCGTTCTGCCTCGCGTCATTTCTCAAGCCGATCTATATGCCTGACGGCGTATGTGACTACTTCCTTATGTGGATCTGCGTCGGCTTGCCATTCGGCATCCGGAGGATGTGCCTCTGGCTCGTTCCCAGCGACTACGGTATCTCCGGCTCAGTCGGCATCTTCGCATTGAACTTAATCATAGGCGGTCTTATCGGAGGACTTGCCTTCTTCATCGGGCTGCTGCTCGGTGTCATTCATACCATCCGAGAAATCATCTGAACTACATCGTAAACGAAGAGGGTTTGTTTCTTCTCCAATTTGGAGTAAGAAGCAAACCCTCTTTTTTTGTTGCCCAAAAGCCGGAATATTTGCTGGCGATGCGGCGAAGGAAAGGAGTTTTTAAGCATGAAACGCATGACAGCCGGTGATCTGCAAGCACTGGAATTGCTGATGCAGACCATACCCGGCTTTGAGCATTTTGACAGCGGCGCGGATGGCATTCTCCCTGAGTGCCGAAGCTGCCGCTTTCACCGTCCTCACTGGAAATATCAGTCCTGCGTGTTTGCAGAGTGTCCCTACTGCTGCAATCCCGTTTCTACACTCAAAAATCAAAGTGGCACATCTGATGCCGGAAAGGAAACCTGTCATGGATAACAAAATCGAAGTCTTCAAGAATGAACAGTTCGGTGAGGTGAGGACGATCCTCGACGGAGAAACACTTCTGTTCTGCGGCTCAGATGTTGCAAGAGCATTGGGATATGCCAGACCCGGCAAGGCAATTATTGACCATTGCAAGGGTGTCCTAAAACGGGACACCCTTACGAGCGGCGGTACGCAGTCCCTTTCCTACATTACGGAGGGTGATGTTTACAGGCTAATTGTCCATAGCAAACTCCCTCGGCGGAAAGATTTGAACACTGGCTGTTCGATGAGGTTGTTCCCATGATCCGCAAGACCGGCTGCTACATGACGGAATCCCTGCTGGACCGCATTCAGAAGGAACCGGCGGTCATCATAGAGCTTGCGCAGACCTTGCTCAAGGAAACGAATCGCGCCAATGCCCTTGAAGCGGAGCTGGGCATCGCAAGACCGAAAGCCGATTACTTTGACGCCTTCGTCAATCCAGATGACTGCACCAACATTCGCACCACGGCGAAGGAACTGAAAATCCCGGAGCGCAAGTTCGTCAAATTCCTGCTTAACGAAGGGTATCTGTTCCGCTCTCCCTCCGGTCAGCTTCTTCCCTACAACAAGAAGAGCAACGAAGGACTCTTCATCGTCCGGGATTTCGTGACCTTCCGCTATACCGGCTCTCAGACCTACTTCACCCCGAAGGGCAAGAACGTCATCCGCATCCGCTACTTTGGAATCTGCGGCGTTGAAGTATCTACGGAAATGGCAGGGTGATCATGTGTCAGTCTATCGCGTCAATAAAACCCGTGACTTCACGGTCATGGGCAATACCCACCTGAGAGATAAGAACCTCTCCCTCAAAGCAGTCGGTCTTCTCTCAAAGATGCTGTCCTTCAACGACGGCTGGCAGTTCTCCACCCGTGGTCTTGCGGCACTCTGCAAGGAAGGTCCCGACGCCATACTTTCGGCACTCAAGGAGCTTGAGGAAAACGGCTACCTTGTCCGTCACCGTGGCAGAGATGATAAGGGCAGAATGGTCAGCACGGAGTTCAACATCTATGAGATGCCGCAAGCCGGTTTGCCACACAGGGATAATCCACACAGGGAAAATCCCGATGTGGAGAATCCAGACGTGAAGAATCCCCATAGGGAAAATCCCGCACAAAGAAATACTATCCAAGTAATTACTCAAGAAAGAAATACTCTCTCAAAGAACTATCAATCCATCAATCTTGATGTGATGGACAGGATGGATGAGCGAAGCGAGTATGAAGAGATTATCAAAGAGAATCTTGACTACAACATTCTCTGTCAGGATCCGAAGTTCGATAAAGACCGCTTCCGGGAGATCATGGACATCATGCTGGATGCCGTCTGCTCTACCGCTCCGACCATCCGTATCAATGGCGAGGATATGCCGCAGCAAGTGGTTAAGTCCCGCTTTCTCAAGCTGAATAGCAGCCACATAGAGTACGTTCTGGAAGCAATGAACAAGAACCCGTCAGACATCCGTAATATCCGGGCGTACCTGTTGACCGCTCTGTATAACGCCTCTCTGACGATAGACAATTACTACTCCGCGCTCGTCAATCATGACTTCTACGGGCAGGACAGATCGGCAGGGTCAAAGAAGCCGAAGACCTACGATTATAGCCTTTGTGAAGACACTCTTTAATGAATACATCGTGAGCAATGCTCGGAAAGGAGGACAGTGTAAATGAAAATCATCTGTCGCCGGATTGTGCCGCCTTAGCTGAGGCAGCATTCCCTCAATCATTTCAAGGAAAGGAGGTATCACTGCAATGCAGGATGAAGTCAACACCAAAGTTGTTGCAATCATGATCAAGGGCGGCAAAATCTCAGCCGAGGTGCTGAAAAAGGCACTGGACAAGTTCGTGCAGGAGATTGAGAAGGCGCAGAAGCAGATGCAGCAGCCAAAAACCTATCGCGGCAAGCAGTCCATCAAGCATCTGATGAGCCAGAACGCCGCCATCTCCAACATCGAAGTGACGGACGGCAACATCAAGTCCTTTGAGCGAACAGCCAGTAAATACGGTCTGGACTTTGCGCTCAAGAAGGACGTTTCCGTTGAGCCGCCCAGCTATCTTGTCTTCTTCAAGGGACGAGATGTTGATGTTATGACCGCCGCGTTCAAGGAGTTCTCCGCCAAAACCGTCAAGCAGAAGGAACAGCCGTCCATCCGGCACAAGCTGGATCAGGAGAAAGCCCAGAGCAAGGCACAGCACAAAGAGAAAGTCAAGGTCAAGACCAAGGATCGGGGTGTGGAGCTGTGAACAAACCCGATATGAAGAAGCTCATTCTTCTGAACCTTCCGTATGTCTTCGCCTTCTACTTTGCGGATAAGATTGCCGCCGTATTTCGTCTCGCTCCCGGCACAGAGTTCATCGACAAGCTGACAAACGGCTTTGCCGTGTTCGGCACTGCCTTTGCAAATCCGCTTCCCAGCTTTCATCCCGTCGATCTGCTCGTCGGTCTGGTTGCCGGTGCGCTGCTCAAGCTGGCGGTCTATGTCAAGGGCAAGAACCGCAAGAAGTTCCGGCAGGGCGAAGAATACGGATCTGCACGATGGGGTAAGCCGGAGGACATCAAGCCGTACATGGACCCGGAGTTCTCGAACAACGTCATTCTGACGCAGACGGAGTTCCTGACCATGAACAGCCGTCCAAAGCAGCCGAAATACGCCCGCAACAAGAACATCCTTGTCATCGGCGGTTCCGGCTCAGGCAAGACGCGCTTTTTGTAAAACCAAATCTGATGCAGATGCACAGTTCATACGTTGTCACCGACCCGAAGGGTACGGTGCTGGTGGAGTGCGGCAAGATGCTCGAAAAGGGCGGCTATGTCATCAAGTCGCTGAACACCATCAATTTCCGGAAATCCATGCACTACAACCCTTTCAGCTACATCCGCAGTGAGAAGGACATCCTCAAGCTGGTCAATACGATCATCGTCAATACGAAGGGAGACGGCGATAAGTCTGGCGAAGATTTCTGGGTCAAGGCGGAAAAGCTCTACTACACAGCTCTCATCGGCTACATCTGGTACGAGGCACCCGACCACGAGAAAAACTTTACTACTCTGCTCGAAATGATCAATGCCTCGGAAGCCAGAGAGGACGATGAGACCTTCAAGAACCCCGTGGATGTCATGTTCGACGAGCTGGAAGCCCGCGACCCTGACCACTTTGCGGTCAAGCAATACCGCAAATACAAGCTGGCGGCGGGCAAAACCGCCAAGTCGATTTTGATTTCCTGCGGTGCAAGGCTTGCGCCCTTCGACATTGCAGAGCTGCGGGAGCTGATGAGCTACGATGAGATGGAACTGGACACCATCGGAGACCGGAAGACGGCGCTGTTCGTCATTATTTCCGATACCGATGACACCTTCAATTTCGTCGTGGCGATCATGTATTCTCAGCTCTTCAACCTTCTCTGCGACAAAGCAGATGACGTTTACAACGGACGGCTTCCCGTCCATGTTCGCTGTCTGCTGGACGAGTTTGCGAACATCGGTCAAATCCCGAAGTTTGATAAGCTCATCGCAACCATCCGAAGCCGGGAAATCTCGGCGTCAATCATCTTGCAGTCCCAGTCTCAGCTCAAGACCATCTACAAGGATGCGGCAGACACCATCACAGGCAACTGCGACTGCACACTTTTTCTTGGCGGCAAGGAAAAATCCACGCTCAAGGAAATCAGCGAGGTGCTGGGCAAGGAGACAATCGACCTTTACAACACCTCGGAAACCCGATCCAACAACAACTCCTATGGCTTGAATTATCAGAAGACCGGCAAGGAGCTGATGTCTCAGGATGAGATCGCCGTCATGGACGGAGCCAAGTGTATTTTACAGCTTCGAGGCGTGAGACCTTTTCTCAGTAACAAATACGACATCACGAAGCATCCAAAGTACCGGCAGCTCTCCGACTATAACAAGCGGAACGCCTTTGACATCGAGAAGTACCGGCAGCACAAGCTGGTAGTCAAGCCCGATGACACATTCGACCTCTATGATATGGGCGAGGTCGAAGCGGATTAAAGCCCCGTCGCTGCACTGCGCAGTGGGTAAAGCCTGATGGCTCCCAAAGCAGAACAGCGACGGGGCTTCTTTTTTTATGCCCATTTTCAAAAACACACAACCAATCTTTTTCAAATCAAGGAGGAAAATCTATGGCTTTCATCAATCAGGCTGTCACAGTTCTTCAGACGCTCGTTATCGCCCTCGGCGCAGGTCTCGCAGTGTGGGGTGTTGTCAACCTCATGGAAGGCTACGGCAACGACAACCCCGGCGCCAAGTCTCAGGGCATCAAGCAGCTCATGGCTGGCGGCGGTGTGGTGCTGATCGGCACGACCCTCATCCCCCTGCTCTCCGGTTTGTTCGGCTAATCCACGGCAAGCCCAGCTTAACCGAAGGGTGGTGAAATATTGGGCAGCATTTTAGAAAAGATCGAACAGGCTCTCAAGGATATGCTGATCGGATGGATCGAGAGCAACCTGACCAATATGTTCACCGATGTCAACGAGAAGGTAGGAACGATTGCCGCCGAGGTCGGGCAAACTCCGTCCGGCTGGAACGGCGGCGTGTACCAGATGATCCGGGGACTATCCGAAAACGTGATAGTCCCCATCGCTGGTATCATCATCACCTTCGTTTTGTGCTACGAGCTGATTTCCATGATCACCGAGAAAAACAACCTTCACGATATGGACACTTGGATGTTCTTCAAGTGGTTTTTCAAGGCGGCTGTGGCGATCTATCTCGTGACGCACACGTTTGACATCGTGATGGCAGTATTCGACATCGGGCAGAACGTTGTTTCCGGTGCAGCAGGAGTAATCCACGGCAACACCAGCATTGATATTGATTCGACGATTGCGCAGATGCGTACCGGCATGGAGAACATGGGCGTAGGAGAACTGCTCGGTCTGTCAATAGAAACGCTTCTGATCAGCCTGTGCCTCAAAATCATGGCGATCCTCATTACGGTTATTCTCTACGGACGCATGATTGAGATTTACTGCACCGTGAGCATCGCGCCTATTCCCATCGCAACCATGAGCAACCGCGAATGGGGCAGCATCGGCACGAACTATCTGAAAGGCTTGTTCGCTCTGGCATTTCAGGGATTTCTCATCATGGTCTGCGTCGGCATCTATGCAGTGCTGATCAACGGCATGATCATCGCAGACAACATTCATTCGGCTCTGTTCTCTGTGGCAGCGTACACGGTTATTCTGTGCTTCTCGCTGTTCAAGACCGGAAGCCTCGCAAAATCCATTTTCCATGCGCACTAAGGAGGTCGGCAGCATGAAGAAGTACAGCATCATCTACGCCGATCCCCCTTGGGCGTATCGGACTTACTCCAAGAAGGGACAGGGACGGTCGGCAGAAAGCCATTATCCGACGATGTGCATTGAAGACATCAAGGCACTTCCGGTTGGCGAACTGGCTGCGAAGGACTGCGCTCTGTTCCTCTGGATCACGTTCCCGTGCCTCTGTGAAGCACTCGAAGTGCTGACGGCATGGGGCTTTTCCTATAAGACCGTGGCTTTTGTATGGGTGAAGCAAAACCGCAGGAACGATGACCTCTTCACCGGCATGGGGTATTGGACAAGGGCAAACGCGGAAATCTGCATCCTTGCCACAAAGGGACACCCGAAGCGAGTTGACGCCGGTGTGCGTCAGGTCATCCTCAGCCACATCGAAGAGCATTCCAAAAAGCCGGATGAAGCGCGAGAGCGCATTGTTCGGCTCATGGGAGACCTTCCCCGCGTAGAGCTTTTTGCCCGTCAATCTCCCGAAGGCTGGGACGTTTGGGGCAACGAGGTCGAATGCACGGCTCATCTTCCTATGGAGGAAACACCATGCTGCGGCTAAGACCCATCTCTCTTCGAGACGCCAACGAGTATGTCCGGCAGCATCACCGGCATCACAAGCCGGTTGCCGGTCACAAGTTTTCCATCGGCTGTGAAGCAGGCGGTGAGCTGGTCGGCGTGATCATCGCCGGGCGTCCCGTCAGCCGGTATCTGGATGACGGCTTCACATTGGAGGTTACAAGGCTATGCACCAACGGAGAGAAGAACGCTTGCAGCTTTCTCTACGGCGCGGCGGCAAGAGCTGCTGCGGCTATGGGCTATAAGCGCATCATCACCTACACACTGGAAAGTGAAAACGGTGCAAGCCTTCGGGCTTCCGGCTGGATCTGTCAAGGCAAAGCGGGTGGGCTTCGCTGGACGGGCAAGCGTCAACCGAAGGAGGATCAATATCCCGCACAAATGAAGCTGCGCTATGAAAAGCAGCTTAGAAAGGAGGAAACAGTCAATGGCATTTGTTCCGGTCCCGAAGGATCTTAACCGCGTCAAAACGAAGGTCATGTTCAACCTGACCAAGCGGCAGCTCATTTGTTTTTCCGTCGCTGCGGCAGTCGGCGTCCCGATCTTCTTTCTGGCGAAGGCACATCTCGACTTGTCTACGGCGGCAATGCTGATGGTGGTTATCATGCTCCCGTTTATCTTCTTCGCGCTTTACGAGAAGGACGGTCAGCCCGCCGAAAAGTATCTGTACCACATCGTACAGTCCATGTTCATCCGGGACAAGGTGCGTCCCTATCGCACAAACAATCTCTACGCTGAAATTCAGCAGAAAATCAAAGAACAGGAGGAATTGCAGCTTGAACAACAGCACAGCAAAGGCAAAGCCTAAGATGACGGTCAAAAACGGCGTCGTTTACGGCGACGCCCTTTCCGCTCAGGAAAAGAAGCGGATCGTCATGCAGAAGAAAAAGGACAGGAAGGCAAAGAAAGTCCGCAAGTCCGCCCAGCAGACCATCCCCTATGTGGAGATGTGCCGCGACGGTATCTGCAAGGTGAACAGCCGCCTCTACACGAAGTCCATCGCCTTTGAGGACATCAACTACCAGCTTGCGCAGAACGAGGACAAAACCGCCATCTTTGAGAACTGGTGCGACTTTCTGAACTACTTCGACAGCTCGATTTTCGTCCAGCTCTCCTTCATCAATCAGAAGGCAAGTCTCAATGAGTTCCGCAAGCGCATCAACATTCCGGCACAGGAGGACGCCTTCAACGACATCCGCTCCGAGTATTCCGGTATGCTGCAAAGCCAGCTCACCAAGGGCAACAACGGACTGGTCAAGAAGAAGTACATCACCTTCGGCATTGAGGCAGACTCACTCCGCACCGCAAAGCCGAAGCTCGAACGCATTGAAACCGACATTCTCAACAACTTCAAAACCCTTGGTGTGAGAACCGAACCGCTGTCCGGCTATGAGCGGCTGAAAGTGCTTCATGATGTATTCAACATGGACACCAATGAGCCGTTCCGCTTTTCCTTCGATATGGTTGCCCGAACGGGACTCAGAACAAAGGATTTCATCGCGCCCACTTCCTTTGACTTCCGTGAGGGCAAGTGCTTCAAGATGGGCAAAACCATCGGCGCGGTGAGCTTCCTGCAAATCCTCGCGCCGGAACTCAATGACCGTATGCTTGCCGACTTCCTTGAGATGGACAGCAACATCACGGTCAATTTTCATATCCGGACGATTGACCAGGCGAAGGCAATCAAGAGCATCAAGTCGAAGATCACCGACCTCGACAAAATGAAGATCGAGGAACAGAAAAAAGCAGTCCGCTCCGGCTACGATATGGACATCATCCCGTCCGATCTCGCCACCTTCGGCGGTGAGGCAAAGCGTCTGTTGCAGGATCTCCAGACCCGCAATGAGAGACTGTTCCTTGTGACTATCCTCATCATGAACACGGCAACCAATCGCCAGAAGCTCGAAAACGCGGTATTCCAGACCGCTGCCATTGCCCAAAAGTATAACTGTGCGCTCAAGCGTCTTGACTTCCAGCAGGAAGAGGGGCTGATGTCCTCTCTGCCTATCGGCGTCAATCAGGTGGAGATCGAACGCGGACTGACCACTTCCAGCACGGCGGTTTTCGTGCCGTTCACCACGCAGGAGCTTTTTCAGGGCGGCGAAGCTCTCTACTACGGGCTGAACGCACTGTCCAACAACATGATCATGGTGGACCGCAAGCAGCTCAAGAACCCCAACGGGCTGATCTTGGGTACGCCCGGTTCCGGCAAATCCTTCTCCGCCAAGCGCGAAATGACGAACGCCTTCCTCATCACGGAGGATGACATCATCGTCTGCGACCCCGAAGCCGAGTATTTCCCTCTTGTGCAGAAGCTCGGTGGTCAGGTCATCCGCATTTCGCCGGTCAGCACGGACTACATCAATCCGCTGGACATCAACACGAACTACTCCGAAGAGGAAAACCCGCTGACGCTGAAATCCGACTTCATCCTCTCCATGTGTGAGCTGATTGTCGGCGGCAAGGACGGCTTGCAGCCGGTTGAGAAGACCATCATTGACCGCAGCGTCCGCATGGTCTATCAGGAGTTCCTTGCAGACCCCAAGCCGGAGAAAATGCCGATCCTCGAAGACCTCTACAACATTCTGAGAAATCAGAAGGAACCGGAGGCACAGCGCATCGCAACTGCCCTTGAAATCTATGTTCACGGCTCTCTGAATGTCTTCAATCACAGAACGAATGTGGATGTCAACAATCGCTTCGTCTGCTATGACATCCGCGAACTCGGCAAGCAGCTCAAGAAGCTCGGTATGCTGATTGTGCAGGATCAGGTTTGGAACAGAGTTACCATCAACCGCGCCCAGCACAAGGCAACTCGCTACTACATGGACGAGTTCCACCTTTTGCTGAAAGAGGAACAGACCGCCGCATACAGCGTGGAAATCTGGAAGCGTTTCAGAAAATGGGGCGGCATTCCGACCGGCATTACCCAGAACGTCAAGGATCTGCTTGCGTCCCGCGAGGTGGAGAACATCTTTGAAAACTCGGATTTTGTCTACCTTCTGAATCAGGCATCCGGAGACCGGCAGATTCTCTCGAAGGCGTTGAATATCTCGCCCAGCCAGCAGAACTACATCACCAATTCCAATGCCGGTGAGGGGCTGATCTTCTATGGCTCGACCATCGTTCCCTTCAAGGACGATTTCCCGAAGGACACCCAGCTTTACCGCATCATGACCACCCGCTTAGAAGAAACCGTACAGAACTGATAGGAGGATTTTTGAATATGAACAACAAGATGATTACCATTCCCTATGCGGACGCTATCGAATACGGAGAGAACACCTCCGCGCTGTTTAAGGCTCTGTGGGAGCTGACCGATCTGATCCGACTGGAAAGCGACCTCAAGAAGCATCACCGCGCCTACCTCCATGTGAGGGAGGACATCGACGAAAAGGTCAAGGAAGCGCGTCAGATTATGACCAAAGTATCTGTGGATATGATTGGTTTCTACCTCAATGTTGATGTTTCTGAGTGCAGCAACAGCGATGAGAATACCCCTTTCGTTGACGCGGGTGATGATGAAACCGTATCTATCCCCAAGGACAAGTATGAGCTGATGATCGACGATTTGCTCACGATGTCCGAAATCATCCAGTGCGTTGCGGATATGCGCACGCAGGATGTGAAGGCAATCCGCGAGTTCGGCAAGTTCGTTCCCGCCTTCGCTGCCTTTGAGAAGAACCGCCTGAGCCTCTATCGTGAGGCGGCGAAGGAAGCCGAGGAAATCTTTGACCGTTGGGCGGACGAGATTGACGATTTCGACGAGGACTACGAGCCGGACGAGTTCTTCTCTGACTGAGCCGTCCGGCTCTCAAAGGAAGGAGCTGATACCCATAGAGTTTGACACCATTCATACCGGCGATTGCCTTGAAATCCTGAAAACTCTGCCCGATGACAGCGTTCATTGCTGTGTGACATCCCCTCCGTATTACGCGCTCCGCGATTACGGCGTGGAAGCTCAGATCGGCAGAGAGACAACGCCGAAGGAATATATCTCGCGCCTGACGGAAGTGTTTACCGAAGTCAGGCGCGTTTTGCGTCCGGATGGGACGCTCTGGCTGAACATCTCGGACACTTACGCTGGGAAAGGCAATCAGGGCGATTTTGTTGACCCGAAGAACCCCAACGGCAGAAACGGTCAGGCTGTGGCTCTCAACAACAAGGTTGAGGGCTGCAAGCCGAAGGACATGATCGGCATTCCGTGGATGCTGGCTTTTGCCCTCCGCGATACCGGCTGGTATCTGCGCAACGACATCATCTGGATGAAGGATAACCCCATGCCGGAGAGCGTGAAAGACCGATGCGCCCGCTGCTATGAGCATATTTTCCTGTTCTCCAAGTCCAAGAAGTATTTCTTTGACTACAGGGCAATCTCCGAGCCGATTGCTCCCGCAACGGCAGAACGCCTCAAGCGCGGCATGAAGGGCGGCAACAAGTACGGCAAGCCCGTTCCCGGTCAGCCTCAGCCGCAATCCATCAACCGCCCCCGTGAGCATGGCGCGATCAAGGACGCAGACATCAATCCGCTCCGCAACAAGCGCGATGTCTGGAAGATCAACACCGTCCCCTTCAAGGGCGGTCACTATGCCGCCTACCCTCCAAAGCTGGTTGAAACCTGTCTTCTCGCCGGTTGTCCAGAAGGCGGCATTGTGCTTGACCCCTTTATGGGAAGCGGCACAACCGGCATGGTTGCCTCACAGATGGGGCGTCATTTCGTGGGCATCGAGCTGAACCCTGAATACACCGAGCTTGCCTACAAGCGGATTGGAGGTGAAATCTGATGCCCAGGGAACCGGAACTCAAAGCCCGCGACAAGGTAGTCGTGCGGATGACGCGGGAGGGCGCGGTTGAGGAAAACCTGATGGCTGGCACCGAACAGCGTGTGTCAAAGCGGCTGGAAGAGGCAGAGTTGGTAAAGCTCACTGAGACAGCCGAGCCTTCCGAAGCTCTTTCTGCGGAGGAACAGAAAAAGGTGCAGATGCGCCGTCAGCAGCGTCAGTTTCAGACGGAACACGCCGAAGATAACGACACACAGCCGCCCTCGGAAACGTCCGTCACAGAAGAGAAAAGGGCAGAAAATTCACCCCAGAATGTACCCGAACCGCTGCCTGTGTCAGAGACTCCGTTCAAGCCTCCAACTTTAGAGCAGCACGGCGTTTCTTCTCATACCGGCACGGTGATTGCCGAAACGGTTGTCACACACAAGCTGCGCAAGACCTCGGCAGTGGAGGCAGTGGATGCGGATGCCGTTCTCTCCCAAGCGGCAGAGACTTCCTCCGCAAAGCCGGTCTCGGACGATGCCGTCCCGCCCACGAAGCGGATGCAGAAGCTCGAAAGGAAGTCCGAGAAGGCGCATGAACGTCTGGATGCCGCCCGTGAAAAGCTGCCCACGCACAAGGTTCTCAAGAAAGAGCGCGTCTTTGATGAAGAGACCGGCAAGGGCAAAACCCGCCTTCATTTTGAGGATGAGCTGAAAAAGCCCAAGAGCAAAGGCAAGCTGCAATTTGAGGCAGATAAAACCGTCCGCAAGGTCGGTGACACCCTTGCTTCCGGCATTCACGGCAAAATCCATGAGGTCGAACAGGAAAACACGGCGGTTGAGGCGGCGCATAAAACGGAGATCGCCGCTGAGACTGCCGCTCGGCATTTCAGTCATCATCGGGAAAAGAGCATCAACAAACCTTATGAGAAGGTCTCTAAGCTGGAACATAAGGCGGATGCTGCGGATGCGAAGCTCCAATATGAGAGAAATCAGCAGGAGCATCCTGAGATGAAGAAGCAGAACATGAACAAGCACTACCAGAAGCAGAACATCAAGAAGGAATATGCCGCCGCTCGAAATGCCGGTTCTCAGACTGCCGGGACTGCCACAAAAAGCACCGGCAAGAAGCTCGGTGAGAAGGCGTCCGACAAGATCAAGGAGTTCTTTGAGAAGAACAAGAAGGTCTTCATCTGGATCGGCGTCGGAATTGCCCTTCTCGTTTTGCTCGGTGCTGGAATCAGCTCGTGTTCGATGCTCACCTCTACCGGTTCGTCGGTTATCGCTTCCTCCTATCTCAGCGAGGATGATGCGATGCTGGGCGCAGAAGCGCAGTATTGCCAAATGGAGCAGGAGCTGCAACGCTATCTCGACACCTACGAAAGCACTCACAACTATGATGAATACCACTTCGATCTGGATGATATTGAGCATGACCCCTATGTGCTGATCTCCATTCTCTCGGCTCTCCATGAGGGCGAGTTCACGCTGGATGAGGTGCAGGGTACGCTCCAAATGCTGTTTGAAAAGCAGTATATCCTCACCGAAGAGGTCATCATCGAAACCAGATACCGCACGGAAACCGACACATGGACGGACGCAGACGGCAACACGCACACGGAAACCTATCGCGTCCCGTATGACTACTACATCTGCAACGTGAGGCTCGAAAACTTCAATCTCTCCCATGTCCCGGTCTACATCATGTCTCAGGAACAGCTTTCCATGTATGCGACGTATATGTCGGTGCTGGGCAACCGCGAGGATCTGTTCGGTGACTCTCCCTATGTGGACAAGTACATCACCAATCCGCCCGCTGACTACGATGTCAACCCGGAATACCTGAACGACGAGAAGTTTGCAGCGCTGATTACCGAGGCGGAAAAGTATCTCGGTTATCCGTATGTGTGGGGCGGCTCCAATCCCGACACGTCCTTTGACTGCTCCGGCTTCGTCAGCTATGTTCTCACGAACAGCGGTCTTGTGAATACCGGACGGCTGGGCGCACAGGGGCTTTACAATGTCTGTGCGCCGGTCTCAAAGGCGAATGCACAGCCCGGTGATCTTATCTTTTTCGTCGGGACGTATGACACCCCCGGCGTGTCTCACGTCGGCATCTACGTTGGTGATGGGGTCATGATCCACTGCGGCGACCCCATTCAGTACACATCCATCAACTCTTCCTATTGGCAGCAGCATTTCTACGCCTTCGGAAGACCCGCCTATTAAAAGAAAGGAGTTTTGCATGAATCCCAAGTATCAGAAGGTCCTCTCTGACATCGAGAAGGCTGAAAAGAAGAAGTCCGAAATCGAAGGACAGCTCAAGGAGCTGTACGACAAGAAGACAGAGCTGGAAAACCTTGAAATCATCAATACTGTGCGCTCTATGGTGATGGACAAGGATCAGATCATGGCATTCCTGTCTTCCATGAAGGGCGGCACCAAGCCCGCTGAAAATACGGAGGTAATCGACAATGCGTAAGAAGTTTCGTTTTCTGACCATCCTTGCGGTCTGCGTCATGGTTCTGTCCTGCTTCTCGGTGACGGCGTTTGCCTACGCCGATGATACCGAGCAGAACCTTCCCGTTACGGAGGCAACCCAGCCGGAACAGCAGCCTGAGACTACTCCCGCGCCGGAAAAGCCGAAGGGTGAGCCGATTGACGATGAGGGCAACGCCTACACCCGCGACTTGCTCTATGATAAGGCAACCAACAAGCAGTTCATCACAGTCCAGACGAAGAGCGGCAACACCTTCTTCATTGTCATCGACTACGATGCGCCCATCAATGAGGACGAGGAACAGTACCAGACGTACTTCCTGAACATGGTCGATGAAAGCGATCTGCTTGCGCTGCTGGACGAAGATACCGCGGCTGCTCTGACCACCTGTAACTGCAAGGAAAAGTGCGCTGCCGGTCAGGTCAACACCGACTGCCCGGTCTGCAAGAATAACATGAGCGAATGCACCGGCGCAGCTCCCGCTATGCCTGAGCCGGACAAGGACGCAGAAACCGACGTCCCTGCTCCCAAGCCTGAAAAGAAATCCAATGTCGGTATGGTTCTTATCGTCTTCATCCTTGTTGGAGCTGCGGGCGCGGCGTATTACTACATCAAGTTCGTCAAGGGCAGAAAGCCCAAGGACGAGGATCTGGACTTCTTCGACGATGAAGGCTACGAGGAAGAGCCGTACATCAACGAGGATGAAGAGCCGCAGATTGCGGAGGATGTTGAAACGGACGGTGATGAGGATTGATCTTAGTCATTGCCGAAAAGCCCAGCGTTGCCCAGTCCATTGCAAAGGTGCTGGGCGCAACGTCCCGCAAGGACGGCTACATGGAAGGCGGCAATTACATCGTTTCGTGGTGCTTCGGACATCTGGTGGAGCTGGCAGACGCCAGCTCCTACGATGAGCGGTATGCCAAGTGGCGGTATGACGATCTTCCCATTGTTCCGGAAAGCTGGATGTTTGAAATCACGAAGGAAAAAGCCCAGCAGTTCAAGGTGCTGTCCTCTCTCATGAAGGACAAGCGCGTCACTGAGCTTGTCTGCGCAACCGATGCAGGACGCGAGGGTGAGTTGATCTTCCGGCTGGTCTACAACAAAGCCGGATGCACCAAGCCCTTCAAGCGTCTGTGGATCAGCTCGTTGGAGGACTCCGCCATCCGCGAAGGCTTCAACCATCTCCGGGACGGCAAGGAATATGACCGTCTCTATGAAGCGGCACTCAGCCGCTCGAAGGCAGACTGGATTGTCGGCATCAACGGCACCCGCCTTTTCACCACGCTCTATCATAAGAAGCTGGTGGTCGGGCGCGTCCAGACGCCGACCCTTGCAATGCTGGTGGAGCGTGACGGGAAAATCTCAACCTTCCAGAAGGAGAAGTATTTCAACGTCCACGTCGGCAAGGGCGATCTGACCGCCGATCTGGAAAAGGTCAAAACCGAAGAGGAAGCAAAAAGAATTGCGGCGGCTTGCGAGAAAAAGCAAGCCGTCGTTTCTTCTCTCAAGTGGGAGACGAAAACCGTCAATCCTCCGAAACTCTATGATCTGACTACCTTGCAGCGCGAGGCTAACCGCTACTACGGCTTCACCGCCCAGCAGACGCTCGATCTCGTACAAACACTCTACGAAAAGAAGCTCCTGACCTATCCGCGCACGGACAGCCAGTTTATTACGGATGATATGGAGGACACCGCCCGTCAGGTCATTTCTATCGTCTGCCGCCAGCTTCCGCTTTTCTCCGGTGTTTCGGTTACTCCGGACATTTCCCGCGTAACCGACAACAGCAAGGTCACAGATCACCATGCCATTCTCCCGACCGTCCAGCTTGAAAAGCAGGATGTTTCCGCACTCCCTCAGTCGGAGCAGAAAATTCTCAATCTTGTCGGGATGCGCCTTCTGTGTGCGACCGGCGAGAAGCACACCTACGCAGAAACGCAGATCTCGCTCTCCTGCGAAGGCTATGCGTTCAAAACCAAGGGTAAGACCGTTGTTCAAAACGGCTGGAAAGCCGTCGAAGAGCTGTTCAAGGCATCCCTCAAGACAAAGGAAAAGGACGATCCCGTGAAGTCCCTGCCCGAAGTCCACGAGGGCGATATTCTGGATAGCGTGTCCGCCAGTGTTACGGAACACTTCACGACGCCTCCGAAGCAGTACACGGAAGACACGCTCCTGTCTGCGATGGAGACTGCCGGAAACGATCAGTTCGACGATGACACCGAGAAGAAAGGTCTCGGCACTCCCGCAACCCGCGCCGGTATCATTGAAAAGCTGGTGAAATCCGGCTTTGCAGAGCGTAAAGGAAAGTCCCTCATTCCAACGAAGGACGGCTGCAACCTTGTCTGCGTCCTGCCGGAACAGATCACCTCTCCCGCAATGACGGCGGAATGGGAAAACACGCTCATGGAGATTGAGCGCGGCAATGCGGATGCAGACGCCTTCCTCAGCGGCATTGTCCAGATGACCGGGGATCTCGTGAAAGCCTACCCGTTTCTCTCCGATGCCGAAGCCCAGCGTTTCGGCACGGGTAAGGAGGAAATCGGCAAATGTCCCCGCTGCGGCTCTCCGGTCTACGTCGGCAAGGGCAATTTCTACTGCTCGAACAAGGAATGCTCCTTCTGCCTGTGGGAAGACAACAAGTTCTTTTCCAGCAAGAAAAAGAAGCTGACCAAGAGGATTGCAAAGGAGCTGCTGGACAAGGGCTGGTGCCGAGTGACCGGGCTTTACACGCCGAAGAAGCCCCAGCTCTACGATGCAGTGATCCAGCTGGATGACTGCGGCGGCAAATACGTCAGCTTCAAGATGGAGTTTGATCGATGACCCGCCCAAAGTATGTTGCTTCATGCAGCGGAGGCAAAGACAGCGTAGCGACGCTTTTGCTGGCTGCGCAGCACAACGAGCCGCTGGACGAGGCGGTTTTCAGCGAAGTCATGTTCGACAAAGACACAAGCGGCGAAGTCCCGGAACACCGGGACTTCATTTATGACCGGCTCAAGCCCTTCTGCGAAAAAGAGTTGGGCATCAAGTTCACCATTCTCCATGCGGACAAGACCTACGATGACGTGTTCCATCATGTCATCACCCGCGGACCTCATAAGGGCGAGGTTCGCGGTTTTGCGTGGGCTGGAATGTGCGCGGTCAATCGGGACTGCAAAATCCCGCCCGTCCGCAAGTACAATGCCGCGCTCTCGCCGGACACTGTGAGCTATGTAGGTATCGCGCAGGATGAGCCAAAACGCCTTGCGCGTCTGGACGGTGTGAAGAAGGTCAGTCTGCTTGCCAAGTACGGCATGACGGAGGCGGACGCCTACAAGCTCTGTCAGGAACACGGGCTGCTTTCCCCGATCTACGCTCACTGCCGAAGAAACGGCTGCTGGTTCTGTCCCAACACAAGCGACTCGGAGCTGCTGCACATGGTCACAAAGCACCCGGATATGTTTGATCGGCTGATTGAATGGGAGAACGAGGATAACATCTTCCATCGTCGGATGACGCGCAGAGAAACCCCGTCTGAGGTAAAGGCTCGTTTACTGAGCAAATCCCAGACGGGGTTTTCTTCGCACAAAAGCAAATAAGAAATGGAGGTTTGAGATGGCTGAAAACAAAAATGCACAGCAAGTCCGCGAAATCACGGACAAGCTGGAACAGGGCATCAAGGAGCTTTTTGAATCCGAGCGGTTCAAGGAATATCTCCGCACGATGTCCAAGTTCTACAACTATTCCTTCAACAACACGCTGCTCATTGCGATGCAGAAGCCGGAGGCAACCTATGTTGCCGGTTATACCTCGTGGCAGCGCAACTTTGACCGTCAGGTCATGAAGGGCGAAAAGGGCATCAAGATTCTTGCACCCGCGCCGTACAAGGCGCAGGAAGAGCGCGAGAAAATTGATCCTGTGACGCAGAAGCCGGTGATCGGTGCAGACGGAAAGACTGTCACGGAAACGGTCGAAGTCCTGCGTCCTGCCTTCAAGGTGGTCAGTGTCTTTGATGTTTCCCAGACGGACGGCAAGGAGCTTCCGGACATTATCGTCGATGAGCTGAAAGGCACCGTCGAAAACTACGAGGCGTTCTTCGACGCGCTCAGGCAGGAATCTCCCGTCCCTATTTCCTTTGAGGATATTCCGGGCGGCGCAAAGGGATTCTTCTCTCCGGTTGAAAGCCGTATTGCCATTCAGGAGGGCATGAGCGAAATCCAGACGGTCAAAACCGCCATTCATGAGATCGCTCACGCCAAGCTCCATGCCTTCAAGCCTGACGAGAAAGCCGCTCCCGAAGATAAGAAAGATCGTCACACCAAAGAGGTTGAGGCAGAAAGCGTAGCCTACACGGTTTGTCAGCGTTACGGCATTGAAACCTCGGACTACTCCTTTGGCTACATCGCCGGTTGGTCATCCGGCAAGGAAACCAAAGAGCTGAAAAGCTCTCTGGACACTATCCGCAAGACGGCGGCTGAGATGATCGAGGGCATTGACGCCAAGCTCAAGGTACTGCTGGCAGAGAAAGCGCAGTCCGCAGAGAAAGATACCGAAGCGCCCGCAGAGCCGATGCCGGAAGCACCCATTTACCGTGAGACGGCAAATTACGCCTATGAAGCCGGTGAGATGGAAGCATATCGCGCCTCCCTTGCGGCAAACGAGGAATGCCGCAGGGCGATTGAAGCGGCGATCAGCTCTAACTACGGTGATAACCGTCTGGATGCGGATGCTGCCGTGAAAAGCGTCCTTGAGCAGTTCTCTCCGGAGCGCGTCCGATATGTCCTTGCAAACACCATTCAGCAGAAAGACTTCGACGGGCGCATTCCGCAGCCCCTCAAGGAGTGGGCAAAGAGTGTTGAGGTCTGCCCGGAGAATGCCTCCCGCTTCCTTGTGGATAAACCCAATCCCGGACTGACGGCACTTTTCGTGGATGCGTTCCGTCAGCAGACCGAACCTAAGAAGGAAGTCGCTTCTGAGAAAACAGGGGAAAGAGACCCGGAGGTTGTTGCGTGGGAGAACGATGAGATTACCTCTATTGAGGTAAAAACCGTGGAGGTCAAGTCTCCCTTTGCCCCCTTGCCGGAGGAAGCGGCAAAAGCACCGAAAGCGCACCGCCTGACTGCCGAAGAGAAGGAGATCAAAGCCGCCGTCATGGATACGCTCAAGGGGCAGATTGCCTATAACAACGACGGTATGCGGGCGTCCTATCGCGCCTCTAACCATTCCTTCAATCTGCTGGCACGGAACGGCGTCAGGATCGAGGGCAACACGGTTACGCAGAATGGCGAGCCGCTGTTCAAAATCCATCGCCGTCATGCGACGCGGAAAACGCAAGGCTGTTACCGTGAGCTGATGCCGACGCTGGAATACGTCAAGCAGGAGCAGAAACAGGAAAAGCCCTCCATCCGTGATCAGCTCAAAGCTGCCGCGAAAACGCAGCCGGAGAAGAAGTCCCCGGTCAAATCCAAAACGCACGACATGGAGTTGTGAGAAAGGAGACGCATGAAGAAATACACAGACGTTGACATCATTGCGGAGCTGCAGAAGCTCGTGGACGATCATGTAGACAGCTACAAGGAAGACTTCGACATCGACAAGCGTATCATCCGCCGCGCTGCCGAAAGCCGGAGTCCCGAAGACAAAACACTGATGTGGTTCTGCCGTCCGCATGGAACGCACTGCCTCAATGAAAATCAGGTCTTTATTCAGGGAACGCGGGATCACAACACCTTCCGTTTCTATGCGGAACAGACCTACGACGAGTGCATTGCCCGCGTCATCATCCCGAAAGCCGTTAAGCGCGGCAAGGCCTTCGGAGATGTCTTTGAGATCAACTACCGGGAACAGGCGGCAAATGTGGCGCAGAACGCGGTTGCGCCGGATCATGACCGGTTGACCTTCGCAGACGGCTATGTGCTGGACGCACCCTGCCGCAGTAGCTTCGATGCAGCAATGGCTCTGGTCGGTGAGCATGGCGGCGTCAAAACCCACCAGACGCTCCCAAAGGATGCGGAGGCTCTGGCGGAAGTGCTGTCCAAGCAAAAAACCCGCCGTGACAGACTGCCGGATGCAGGAAGGACAGAGACGCTTTCGCCTCTGCCCGTTGCAGAACTTCGGAAGTACGAGGCGGTCAAAAAGGCTCATCCCGACGCGCTGGTCTGCTTTGCCCAGAACGGCTATTTTGAGCTGTACGGCAAGGACGCGGAAAAAGCCGCGCCCTTGCTCGGCACGAAACTCCTTGAGAAGAAGGTGCGCGGCAAGCCCTCCATGCCGGTGACTGGCTTCCGTGAAGCTGCGTGGGTAGCAGCATCTAAGAAGCTCTGGCAGTCCGGCGTGGATGTCTTTCTCAGCAAGGACGGCGAGACCTTCAAGGAACTCAAAGCCGCAGATTACATTCCTGTCGGCGCGACGCTGAATGTGGACGGCATCAAGTGCAGAATCGACGCCGTTGATTTTTCCGCCGATGAAGTCCGGCTGACCAACATCGAGGACAAGAACCGCCCCATCCGCTTTTCGGAAAGCATCCAGTATGTCCGCTCCTATGTGGAGGATGCCGGAACTGCCATCTACGACACCATCCCGAAGAAGCCCGCTGCCCGTGAATCCATCCGTGACAAGCTGAAATCCGCACAGAAGGCACAGCCGACCCACACGCCGAAACCGCAGAAATCGAAAGGAAAGGATATGGTACTCTGATATGAAAAACTTTACCGTAGAAGAACTCAACCTGATGTGCTGCTTCAATACGTCCAGCCGCAAGCGGCTGATCGACGATATGAAGAGCGTCACCCTGAACGACATGGACAGCGAGATCGCAGAGCTGATGTATAAGACCATCCGGAAGCTCGAAGCCATGACGGACGCAGAGTTTGAGGAACTGTATATCATGCCGGACGGCATGATGGATGACTGAAAGGAGGATGCCTATGCCCGTATTAGACGGTGATTTTGAAGCCTTCGTCACAAACCTTGGCAAGTACAACGAGGGTATGCTGGTCGGTGAGTGGGTGAAGCTGCCCACCACCGAAGAAGAGATGCAGAAGGTTTTTGAGCGTATCGGGATCGGCAAGCAGGATGAGTTCGGTCAGCCCTATGAAGAGTGGTTTATTACCGACTACGAATGCCCGATCTACGGCGTCCAGAAGATGCTTGGCGAGTACGAGAGCCTTGATAAGCTCAACTACCTCGCCGCCTTGATTGACGAGCTTTCCCTGAGCGATCAGGAAAAGCTCGTTGCCATTATGGAATCTGGCTGCGATGAGGTCAGCGACATCGACGATCTCATCAACCTGACGTTCAATCTGGACTGCTACGACATCATGCCCGGTATCAACGACGAATATGACCTCGGCTATTACTATGCCAACGAAGCCGGTATCTACTCCGAAAAGGATCTCGGTCCTCTGGCAGACTACATCGACTATGAACGCTATGGTCACGACATCGCTTATGATGAACAGGGACGCTTCACCGATGAAGGCTATGTCCGCGTCGCAAGCGAACGCTGGGACAGACAGTTTAACGGTGAGCTGGACGATATTCCCGACGAATACCGGATCACCGGCTCAGGGAAGCCGCCGAGCGTGACAGCACCATCGCCGTTCTCATCGTTGAGCCGGGGAAGGAACCTTATGTGAAGGAGATTGACTCCGGGCTGGAGTCCTTGCAGCATGAAGTCGGCGGCTACATCGAGGCGATTTATCCCTACGAAGACCCGGTTGCCTTAGTCTGCAACGAGGAAGGCAAGCTGGAAGGGCTGCCCTTGAACCGCGCCCTGCGTGATGAGGACGGTGACATCTACGATGTTGTTGCCGGAACATTTATGGTAGTCGGTTTGACGGATGACAGCTTCGGCTCTCTGACCGTAGAGCAGATGCAGAAGTTCTCTGACCACTTCAAAGTGCCGGAGCAGTTTGTCAAGCTGGGCGATAAGATTGTGGCGATCCCCATGATCTCGAAGGAGCAGCAGAAGCAGGAAGCTACCGAGCAGAAGGACTTTGAGATGAACGCCGATACCTCCGGTCTGACGGTTGCCGGTCACATCGGGACGTGGCACACCATTGATCAACACGAGGTCGGCGGTCACAGCTTTTATTTGATGGAGCATGACACCTACGGCGATGAGGCGGCTTGCATCATCGTCGATGAGCGCGGCAAGCTCGTCCTTGATGATGTCTACAACGGCTTTGACGATGACACGCTCCGCCTTCTCGACCTTGAGGTCAAGGAAGTGCCGGAGATGCCCGATCCTGCGCTCTCCGTTCAGGATATGAAGGACTACGGCTACGCATGGGCTGGCGTCCTGCCCGCCGGTCAGGAGGCGGCTGAGAAGGCTTTGGAGAAGGGCTGCGAGGTTTACCGTCTCTATTCAGATAACACCGAGGGCTTGTGCGTGGATGCAAGGAGATTGCCGACCATGCGGCAAAGGGCGGAATGCTCGGTATCAGCAAGGAAAGCTGGATGGCGGCACTTGAGAAGGAAAACTACCTCAAGGCAGCGGAGATGTCGATGGAGGATGACTACGGCATGATTGATGGGATCATCAACAACGGTCCGAAGAAGGACAAGACCGCAGAGGTCAAAGCCCCCGAAAGGGGCGAAAAGTCCTCCATCATGGATAGGCTCAAGTCTGCAAAGGCTGAAAAGCAGAAGGAATGCTGCCCTCCCAAAAAGCACAAAGGAGAGATTGAACTGTGAGCAGAAGTCAGAAATGGCGGCAGGAGTGGTCGTTCTTCATCGGGGACAGCGGACGCCGGAAGTATAACCGCTTCTGCGTCCGCTGCGTCCATAGCTGCAAGCAGAGCTTCCGTGCGGATCTCATCGCCTGTCCGCACTTCTCTCGCAAGGCGGCGCAGTGTAGACAGTTAGGGGTCGAAAAAGCCTGTGATAGCAAGCCCCAGAGCGGCGCAAATTGACCAACCTAAGTGATTGTATTCCCTGCGCAGTTTCTTCTTTAGCGCGGAAATAAGTGTCGATTTCGGCACTTGTTTGAATGCCCGGAAAACGAACCAAGAGCCTCTGTCGATGCCCGTTTTGGGTGTCGGCAGAGGCTCTTTTTATGACATATTCAAAATAGCGGACAGCAGCTCTTGAACCTGTTGCCGGTATTCCGGCTTTATATCCGAAATACGTCTGGCAAGCGCAAGGGCTTCCGCTTCTGGCTCATCGGTCCCAAAGATAATTCGGTCCGCACTGACGCCCAGCAAACGGCAAAGACGCTGCAAGGCTTCAAGAGAAATACCGGAAGCACCACGCTCAATAGCGCTCAGGTGATTCGGCGTCATGCCAAGCATTTCTGAGAGCGTGTCCTGCGTATAGCCCGCCTGTTCTCTTGCCACTTGAATATTGCCGCCGATTTCAATATTGATGTCCTTCTTCTCTCGCATAGCCTCACCACCTTTGCATTTAGTGTACCTAACGGCGGTGTCATTATCCACGGTACGCTGTCGTTGATTTTACTAACGACACTGCATTGACTGTCCGTGATGAGGGTGATAGAATGGAGTTACCTACCAAAAGAGTGAAAGAAGGGGTGTCATGTCGCGCATTATTGAGTTTAGAAAGTCTGCTCAAAAAGCTGCAAAGCAATCCGTTCAAGGCAAGACTTGTGCGTTTACCGGTCATAGACCGCAGAGTCTTCCATTCGGCTTTGATGAATCCGATAAGCGTTGTACTTCTTTGAAATCTGTTATGCGGGATCAGATTGTAGCACTCATCGAGAACGAGGGCGTCACGCATTTTATTACCGGCATGGCTCTTGGCGTCGATATGTACGCTGCGGAAATTGTACTCGATTTGAAATCAAAATACCCTCACATTACTCTGGAAAGCGCAATCCCTTGTGAGACACAAGCGATCAAATGGTCTGTGGCTTCACGGGAACGGTATTATAATATCGCGGCAAAGTGTGACAAGGAGACCATGCTGCAACGGGAGTACACGCCGGACTGCATGGACAAGAGAAATCAGTACATGGTAGATCATGCCGATTATATTCTCGCAGTATGGAATGGATGCCCCAGCGGTACCGGGAATACCGTGAGATATGCCCACAAAAAGGGCAAATCTATCATCGTTATCAATCCGGTTTCCCTTGATGTCACGCGGGAATGAGGCAAAAAATTTCCTCCTGAATCAAGCGTTGTGAAAACCGTGAAGTATTTCCCGATAGTGAATACACATTGCACTACTCGGTGATTATTGGAAACGTGTACGGCGTATGCTGCCCAGTGAACATCTCCACGGAACACATCAAATTTTCGCGGCTTCGTAAAACGGAAAGTGTCACCTCATGAACGGTTCCTTGCCGAGAGAAAAATAAATCGCTGGAAACGGGAACGCCCCCGGCACTGTGCGTCTGGCACAGTGTCGGGGGCGTTTTTCCGTGTCTTAGTTATGAGCCAGTTCATTTAGGAGCTGCTTTCGATAGTCCACATCCAAGACGCAGCGATGGAAGTCCATCAGACGGTGTTCGTCGAACAGCTTTTCACAGAACTTGGTCAGCGGATGATTCATCAGCTTTGCAGAAATCCCGACCTCGTTGAAAAACCTTGCCCATGTGAAGACCTCTTCTAAATCCTCCTGCTCAAGCGTGGTGGGAATGATGGCGTTGCAGAGACGTACAATGGGGCTATCCGCAAATCGTTCTGCCACTTCCTCCGGCGAGCATTCATAGCGGTCACAGTCAAAGGAAAGCGCATCCTCAATTTTAAGATAATTTTCGGTTTCATCCCGCGTCAAGGTTATGGTGTAGTCTCCCATACCGGACGGCACATCAATATTCTCCATGACATCAAGCTCGTAACGGGATCCGCCGATGATCGCTTCAAAGGAGAAGGACTGACAGATTACTGCTGGGTTCTTGTCTATCTTGTCCTCATTCAGAAAGGACAGCGGATTGTACTCTGTTAGTTCCCAGTCGATTTTTCCTCTCTCTGTTTGTTCAGCGATCTGCTGGATTAGATGTTGTTCTTCTTCGCGCAGATTTTCATTGTACAACATGATTCACCTCCGTTTTCTGATTGTCCTTTTTTGGGGGCTGTTCTATGTTTCCGAAGAGAATGCCGTTTGTACCATCATTCCTTGGCTGAGGGCAGACCTTCGTAAAACTTCCTTAGTTCGTCCAGACTGCTTGTACGTTTCTTGATAGGCAGGGAGTCCCATGTGATGTCATGATAGCGTTCTGGCGGCTCGTCCCGCAGTCTTCGGTCGATGATGCAGACAATGCCGGTGTCTGTGAAATTACGGATCAATCGCCCGATGCCCTGCTTGAGCTTGATAATCATTTCGGGAACACGAACATCCATCAGGGCATCCTTAGCAACGGAACACTTATACTCGATAATTGGATCGGGGACAGGAAACGGAAGCCGGAAAATGATGACATTGGAAAGGCTTTTTCCTTCAATGCTGATACCTTCCCAATATGCACCCGTCCCCAGAAGCACGGAGTTCGTATCTTCCTTAAACTCATTCAGCACCTTGTCCTGCGACGATCCCGGCTGCTGCATCAAGATTTTGTACGGAAGATTTTTCTCACTGAGAATGGAGTAGACCTCTTCCATGTCGGTCTTTGCCGTAAACAGCACGAGTGCCTTTCCGTTGGAAATGCTCAGGATCTCAAGCAGTCGCTCCACACCCTTTTCAATGAAGGCTTCATGTTCTCTGGTCGGGTGCGGGAGATCGTCGCAATAGTAGATCATGGCGTGTTCATCGTATGGATATGGGGAAGGCTTTGGCTCGGATAAGCAGCCGCGGTCACCAGCGGGAAAGCCGGTATTGCTGATAAAGTAAGAATACTGTTCTTCCAGAGACCCGCTCGTGGCGTTCGTCAGCGTGGCAGAGGTCAAGATGGTTCTTTCATCACCATTGAAGTATAGGCGGCTCACAATTTCTTTTGTGTTTTTAGGGCAATAGACGAGTTCCGTGTTGCTGCCGTGCTGCTCAATCCAGATCAGCATATCGTCTATCTGGTCAAGAAGCTCTGAAAGGGACTCGCTGACGGCATCCAGATCATCAGAGGCAGCAAAGGAACGGTTGTTTCTGAAATCCATGCTGGAATAAATCTGAATGCTGGACGAAAGGTTGTGTATGGCGGCGTTCATCTCGGTAAGCAGTTCAATCGCACTGCCATTGTTGTCGAAGAAAAAGCGGTCAGCGTAGCGCATATTCTGCTCTGCCTCGTTGATCTGCTTTTGGACTTGTGCTTTCAGGCAGTTATAGAAGGCGATGATTGCGCTCTCTGCCTCTCGCTTTTCACCTGACACACTGCTCTGGTCAAAGGATCGCAGCTCATAGAATGCGTTCTTAATCATTCCAAAGAGCATACCTTGCCCGAAACGCTCCGTTGTGGCACTCCGCACCTTATCATCCAAGTTGTGTGCTTCATCCACGACAAGCAGATCAGCGGCGGCGTTAATCAGCCCTTCCTGACCGCGCCGGAGTTTCATGAGATGCTGGGTTAAAAAATCCTGATTGCACAGTACCACTCCATCCGTAAACTTTAATGCTGCGCGCACTTTGTAATACTTGCACTTCTTTTCACAGGAGCCACAATTCTTCATGCTGAACCGCTGCACGTTTACCTTGTCCCAGACTCCTTGCGGCAAAACCTCCGGGAAATCCTTGCGTTCCTCATACCCTTGCTTGATTCCTTCTTTGATCGCGTCCGGTGGGTCTGCTTTCGGGTCACACATATACTCATCTGCGCGTTTGTTGCAGAGATAATGGGTCTGTCCTTTTGCGAGGATAACATCTCTGTTCAGCCCAAGAAGGGGCATTACCGCGTGGACATCGCGCCAGAGCTGTTCTTGAAGCGCAATGGTCGAGGTTGCGATGATAACCGGCTTGTTCATGCGTTTGCTGTACAGCAGCACCGGCACAAGATAGCCAAAGGACTTTCCAATGCCCACGCCAGCTTCAATCGCAAAATGCTGATCGTTTATGAGGGCGTCCACAATCTCAAAGGACATATCCTGCTGTCCCTCACGCATTTCCAAACCATGCTGCGGGGCTTCATCCCAAAAGAAGGTGCTGACTTGCTCACTCATGGAGTACAGCTCTGCTTTTCTGCGCTTTTTCCGTTCCTCCGATGTATTGAATCCAAAATAGAATCTGTTGTCCATCCACATTCCTCCCGGAATAGAAACCTATGCTATCCGCGTTTCAGTTCAATGCTGACGTTTCCGTTCTCGTCGATGGTCAGCGTCATGTGTCTGATGTGCTTCTCATAGAACTGCCGCCGCTCTGCGGGAGACATTTCGATCCTCGTGTTTCGCAGAGCAGCGTCAAACATATCGTTGACGTTCAGGTGAACGGAGTTGTCAATCCAGCGGTACATCTCCTTGAATAGTGCGTTTTTCTTGATGTCCTCGCTGTTGCCAGAGTAGAAGTCATCCAGATAGCAGTAGAATATCCCGGATTCTGCGAGTGCCGCCTTCATATCCGGTCCGCATTTTTCCCGCTCAATCATGACAAGGAATCTGGCGTCCGGCAAGGAAGAGATAAGCCCCCAGTAGTCGGAATCGCTTGAGACGATGACGAAGGAATCCACTTGCTTCTGGTAGTGTTCCTGACAGGCTCTTGCGGTGAGCTTGATGTCTACCAGTGATTTGTTCTGCTTGATCCGCTCAATCATGATATGCTCAACGGGGATGCGGGTGTAGTTTTCAAGAATCCGCCATGCCGTAGCGGTATGTACGTCATCAAAGAGAATGATCGCCGTAATTTTCTGCATGACCTCATAATCAAGATTTTTGAGCGTGGCACACAGCTTGTACGGGTCGGAGTTTTCGCAGTCCACCACCAATACGGTCTTCTCGCTGTCATCAATGAAGTCGTAGATATTGTTTTTTACAAAAGCCCCTGCATCAGAGACTTTACTGTATTCCGTGAAGGCGTCGCAATGCCATTGATAAAGCAGGGTAGCAAACTTCTTATCATTATAGAGGACATTACCCTCGTCCATCGGTACCCAGTTGATATACATTTGATAGGGGTAGTAGGAGAGACTTGCGTAATAAATATCGGCAGCATCTTTCGTTCCGTCCTCTGTCAAGCCGTTTGGCATAATGAACAGCTCTTTTATGTACGTCCAGTTAATCCAGATTGGAAAGAGGCTTTTGCAGTTGTTGATGCGGTCTGAAATCAGCCGGTTGATCTCGATAATGTGGTGGCAGAGCTTTGTACTCGACTTTTTGATAAAGCTGATTCCGTCATTTGAAAGCTGCTGCATACTGGACATTGGAAGGATCTCAGGCATCGAAAGAAGCCCACGGTATTCCATCCGTATGATGTCATTTATTTTCCGGTAATTGCGCTCAATGGCGGTGCGGATGATACATAGATTACGAATGATACGGGCATTTTTATCCTGTTCAAGCCGGTTGTATATCTCTATCTTCGGCGGCTCGTGTTCATTTTGGAAAATACGAAGCGGGACGCCGATCAGATATGCTACCTTTGACACAAGCTCATAGGTGCTGTCTTTATAAGCAATCTGCTGTCCGGCATATTCGACGCCATTCAACATGACTGAATTGCCCATGATCTACTCCTTTCGATGGAACGTGGGTTATTGAGCGTACTTTTTGAAGTTTTCAGCTTGTTCCAGAACCTCCTTGTAGACATCATCAATGGTTACGGGGGATAGTCAAATTCATCCAGTAGCAGTATGAGGTCAACTTGCAGATTTGCCTTAATGTCATCACGGGTAGACCAGTCGGTGTATTTAGCTTTGTCATCGACAATAATCTTAATCCGCTTTGACAATTCAATCATCTTATCGTCCGGGTACTCGAACTCATACTTCTTGGCAACCGCCTTGAGAATGTCATAAAAGGCTTTTTCCTCGTAGTCAATTCCCATGCCCTTGAAGGAGTCTTTTTCCTTTTTGAGTTCTTCAAGGAGCTTCGCAAGCTGCTCCGCCACATCGTCAAGGACTTCATTAGCAAAAGCCTCATCACGACGGCGATTGTTGTACTCATCAACAACCCGCTTGAGGCGGTCTGAGAACTCCATGCCCATAATGCGGTTGACCTTTTTATACTCATCAATCGCCTGAGAGAGAAGCCGCTGCAATACCTTGATTTTAGTGTTCGGTAATTGGATCGCGTTGATCTTATCCAGATACTCGTCACTGAAAATATCAACAGAGATATGCTTTCCCGTTTCAAACAATTCCTCTATACCATCAGATTGAATTGCACCTTCAAGAAGTTCACGGACGCGGGCATTCATTTGTGAAATGTCGGGGGCATCGCCCTTTGTGAGTTTGAAAAGAATAGAGCGCACAGCACAGTAGAAGTGCAGATAGTCCTTTTCTTTATCAGAGATAGCCTCACTTGAACTGCATAGGTTGAACGCTTGTTTCATGCGTTTGACTGCCGCCATAAAGCGAGTTTCCAAATCTTCCGTGAGCTGTACATACTCAACAGCCCGATTGAGGCAAGCAAGCTGCTCTTTCGGTGAGCCGTTGAAGTAATCCGTGCTATTGAAGTTGTGGAACATCTGAGCCAAGACATCGAGCTGGTCTTTAACAATCGTGATAGACTGCTCGACGCCTTCAAACTCGTCGCTCTCAAAGTTGGTGTATTTCTTGAGGGCGAGATTCATGTTTTTCTTAATGCCGATGTAGTCCACGATCAAGCCCTTGTCCTTGCCGGTATAGACGCGGTTGACGCGGGAAATCGTCTGGATAAGGCTGTGCTGCTGGATGGGCTTGTCGATGTAGATTGTGTCGAGTGCCGGTACGTCGAAGCCGGTAAGCCACATATCAACAACGATGGCAATTTTGAAGTTTGATTTAACGTTCTTAAACTGACGGTCAAACTCCTTGCGATCATCTTTCGTTCCCAGCATTTCATAAAGCTCAGGCTCATCATCTTTATTTCGCGTCATGATGAGCTTGATCTTCTCGATGGGTTTGAGTTCCTTTTTCTCTTTTTCCGTCAGTTGAACCCCGTCAGGGCAAACCTTTTTCTCTGCCCATTCCGGTCTCATTCCAACTATAATCTGATAAAAAGCGTATGCAATCTTGCGATTAGAGCAGACAAACATTGCTTTTCCTGCAACGGTAGCTCCTTCGGCAACGCGGGTCTCATAGTGGTTAATGAAGTCCTCCGCAACTGCGTGAAGTCGGTCAGGATCACCGATGATCGCATCAATATGAGCAACCGCCTTCTGGCTTTCCTCAATCTGATGCTCATTTGCACCTTCAACAGCACAGCGGTCATAATAATCTTCAATTTCCCGAACCTTTGCCTGATCAAGAGTGACCCGTGCAGCGCGTCCGTCGTAGACAAGGTTGACTGTGATACCGTCTTTGACCGCCTCTGTCATTGTGTAGGCATCGACAACCGGACCGAAGACTTCAATCGTGCCATCTACGGGCGTGCCGGTGAAACCGACATAGGTAGCATTGGGGAGAGAATCGTGTAGGTACTTTGCGAATCCATAGCTTCGCTCTACACCTTCGGCAGTGACCTTGACTTTCTGATCGAGGTTTATCTGACTACGGTGTGCTTCATCGGATATGCAGATCACATTCGCTCTATCCGTCAGAAGCTCCAAGTCCTCGGTGAACTTTTGGATGGTGGTCATGTACACCCCACCGCTTGCCCTGCCTTGAAGTTCCTGACGCAGCTTTTCGCGGGAATCAATGCTCACAACGGTTTCGTCACCAATGTACTTCTTGGATGCTACAAACTGCTTTGAGAGCTGGTCATCCAAATCCGTTCGGTCGGTAATAATCAGGATTGTAGGGCTATGGAAGAAGGTACTCTTCATAAGCATTCTTGTGAGGAAGAGCATAGTATAGCTTTTTCCGCAGCCTGTCGCGCCGAAGTATGTGCCGCCCTTGCCGTCCCCTCCGGTCTGAGATGTGCCTTGATATTCTCAAACAGCTTGACCGCAGCAAAATACTGAGGATAGCGGCAGACGATTTTGAGGTCTTTGTCCGAGCTATCAGGGAAATAGACA
The DNA here is from genome assembly GCF_036632915.2 of Faecalibacterium taiwanense. NCBI lineage: Bacteria > Bacillati > Bacillota > Clostridia > Eubacteriales > Oscillospiraceae > Faecalibacterium > Faecalibacterium taiwanense. The sequence continues at coordinate 2,708,073 of NZ_CP155552.1, forward strand.
AAATCCTTGATGACTGCCAAAAGCCGTTCTTTGCGGAACAGTCCACTCACCATAGTTACAAGGGAATTGATGCCGTCCAATTCCTTATCGTCAGCTTCAATCTTTCTCCACGCATAGAAGAAGTCATACGGGGAGAAGAAGGAACCGTATTTATTATTTGCACCATCGCTTATGACGATGAAGGCGTTATACTTGAAGAGTTCAGGAATATCACGGCGATAACGCACGGTAAGCTGAGTATAGGCGTCCATGATCGTTGTGTTTTCTTTGACTGCGCTCTTGAACTCAAGCACAACAACAGGAATGCCGTTGATGAAGACAATCCCGTCCGGTATGCGTAGCTGGTTGTTGATGCCTTCAATTTCAAATTGATTGACGATCTTGAACACGTTTTTCTCTGGCTCATCAAAGTCAATCAGCTCAATGTAAATGTCTTTCTTTGTGTGATCCTCACGGTTGAAGATGAAGCCGTCACAAATCATTTTGCAGACTGCTTTGTTTGCTTCGTAGATCGTACCGGAAATAGACCTCAGGCGAAGGATGATGCTATCAACTTCGCTTGGGGTAAGTCCCTCTGAGGCATACCTGTTCAGGAGGTATTTCCGCAGATCGTCGATAAGCAGAACCTCAGAGCGTTCACGGTGGATCTGCTCACCATTCAAATAGATATACCCTTCATCTTGAAACAAATCCATGATGGACATTTCAAGAGAATGCTCATTGAAGTTCGCCATTATCATTTCCCCTAACTGCCTCTGCATTTCTGCTTCAAAGGCTTTTTCACTTTGCTGGAAGTCGTACTCCTGATACTTCAAACCCAGACGTGCCAGCATGAGTGTACCTTCCCAGTCATCTATATTTGAGTATTGAGTTGCGTGGTTTACATCTGTGAGAATACCAAGAATCAAGCCCGTACAATCAAGCGCAAAGTCTATCATTTCCTGAACGTCCGGATAGGAAATAGGGTAACGATTCGGAAGGTTTTCACTGTTCACGATGCGCTTCTCATCGTTGTGGGCATAGAGTTTGTTTCTCTGCATTCGGATGTTATCTCTCTTTTACTCAGTCCGTTGAACCGCTTCTGATATAGGTCTAAAAATTCTGGAAAAGTCAAATCCACCCGAACAGGAACATTGTCCGCATCAGGAATATCAAACGCGGCGAAGAGTTTTCTATCTGCCTCAACCCGATCCTTAAAAAGCATTCCTCTTGCGGCTTGAGTTGGTGCTGATATGGGATCGGGTAGAAAAAGGTTGTTCCGTCATGATCCACCGTCAAAGTTTCTCTGTACTTCGGGAAAAGGTCTTGATTTCCCTCGCATTTAACAAGGAGGGTTCCAATGGACACGACACCATTCGAGGTATCATACAGTTTGGCAATCTCCATGAAACAGGCTTTCATCAGAGCATCATAGACTGTATGGTAGAATGCTGGCGAAACCTTCATCTCTTCGGCATAATTACGTTGGTTCTTCCGATACTGCTGCATGATCAGGTAGTAGGCTTTTGCGTCGAAAGCTCCCTGGTGAAGTTCTTCGGCAATTCTGATCAATGTTTCCTTGTCCATTTTCGTCCCTCCCTTCGTAGGAAAATGATAATTTAGCGGCTCAAATGCGAGCATATTTCAAGGAATATACAGCAAATAACGCTTCAATAACAGGCAAACTCAAAGATTACTCAGTTATGCAGTACGGTTACACTGAAACAGCTACCACCGAACCAGTTGGACCGAAGTTCTTGCGTATAACAGACATCGCTCAAAATTATATTGATTGGAATGGTGTACCATATTGTCCAATCAGCGAGGAAAATCATGAAAAATATGTTCTCTCGGAAGGCGATGTCGTTGTAGCTCGGACAGGAGCAACCGTGGGGTATGCTAAAATGGTCGGCAGAAATATTCCCGATTCTGTATTTGCATCGTTCCTTGTTAGAATAAGACCCATTGATGACGAATACAGATACTACTTTGGACTTGCAATTACATCTGCCGAGTTCCTTAATTTTGTTCAGACGAACGCTGGGGGTTCAGCTCAACCGCAAGCAAATCCTCCGCTTTTAGGGGAATTTGAGCTTTCTATTCCTAATAAGCAAAGTCTGCCAGAGTTCAACACAAAGATTTCCTCGTTTCTCGGAGTTATCGAGTCTAATGAAACGGAAATATCAAAGCTCCACGAGGTCAAAGATACAATGGTGAAGATGTTATCAAGCCGCTAAATTATCATTTATCTTCCGCTTGAGTTCAATCCGATCCGTAATCGTATTGTATGCCTTTACAATGCTGCGTTGCTTCTCGATAGAGGGGACAGGCAGTTCAACCTTGCACATTTCATCCCAGTCCATAATTTCCCGGACGCTGCCGTGAGACTTAAAACGTGCATAACGATCAAACTCCGGTCTGCTGAACCAGAGCATTAGGTATTCGGGCAGTAGCTCGTTTTCATCTTTCACTTCAAAAACGGTATAGATATTGCTGACAAGCCCCTCATCATAATCCGTTAGAAGAGCAATACCAATTTTGTCTCCACGCCGAGAAGTATCTGGAATGTAGGTAAACTGCCCCCGTTTGACTACCTTGTATTTCGTAAAGTCGGTACCAACCGTGTTTGCAATAGAGGGAATGAACATCTTTTGGACGGAAACACCTAAAAGGTTTTCCTCTTTTCCGTCTGTGTTCCTGACATCGACTTGGCGAATGAAGTCTCCAAGCAGCCTATATCCTTCTTTCATTGTGACACCTCACCCTATGTATTTTCTGTGTGCCAGCTTGACGTTTTGCTGTTTGACCATAGCATAGTGCATGGTCGTGTCGATCTTCTGATGCCCTAAGAGCTGCTGGACTTGCTCTATGGGCATTCCTTTATCTATGGCTGATGTTGCCAATGTTCTTCGGAACTTATGTGGGTGGACACGAGGCAAATCCAGTCGTCGTCCCAACTCCCGCAATCGTCTTTCAATACCGCCGATCTGTAACCGCCCATGTGGGGATGCCAGAGAAACAAACAAAGCGGGATTGCTGTCACTACGGCTCTCCAAATAGTTTTGAAGGTGAATCTTCGTCCTGGCATCGAAGTAAACGATTCTTTCCTTGCTGCCTTTTCCGAACACTACGCATTCGCGCTCGTTGAAATTGATGTCATCTCTGTTGAGTGCGCTCATTTCTCCGACACGCATTCCAGAGGATGCCAACAGATCAATCATGGCGAGATCACGGATAGAAGAGCAATTATCTCGCATGATCTCCAAAGTCTCGTCTGAATAAGTCTCTTTGATTACCTTCGCCGTTTTGACCTTATGTATGCGGCGAACCGGACTTTTCACGATATGATCTTCATCCTCCATCCACGAGAAGTAGCTGGATAGAATCCTGCGAATGTTATCAATCGTGACCTTGCTGGATTTTCTTTGCGTTTGGTAGTCCGTGAGATACCTGCGCAAGTCTTCTGTGGTGATTTCCTGCGCCAATTTTCCAATGCCGGACAGCATTGCAAAGATGGTCTGGCGATAGTAGTTCAGCGTTTTTTCCGAGCAACCCTCAATTCGCTTGGCTGTGATAAACAAGGAAACCATGTCTACGCTTTCACTTACATCAGCAGCTTTGTCTCGATGGACTGTTACGCCGGTCAGTGCCTTCTCAAGTACAGCTTTAAGCTGCTTGAGCTGTGCATTGTTCAGATACGGAAGCATCTGCCGCTGCACTTCTTGAATTAGATGTTCTTTCATTGTCGTTTCTCCTTTGTTTTAACTCAGAGAACGACAATCAGTGGCAGTTCCTTGTGGTAAAACTCTCGCCACTGGTGAGAGTTGTGGACTGTAAATGATAATTTAGCGGCTTGATAGCTGTGACAGAAGCAGTTGCTGCATGACATTTAGCCGCATAATTTCCTCCGTATTCCGGGTAACAGATTCGTATGACCCACGAGCTTTAACCTCAAAATCTTGTATTTCACTTGCGGATGGAACTGGAATCGCAAAAGACTCCATTTCCTGCTTGTTAATTGCCTCTCTGGTCGAACCGGACTGCGCTATTCCCATAAGTTTAGCTTTGTTTTCGGCAGAACAAAGTGTTGTCATGATGTAATAACTCATTGGCACAGCCAAATTGGGGCGCAATATCATGACGTGCTGATTTACGCGAGCAGGAGAACATCCACCGGCACGATGCAGCATCGCGTAACTGATACACCTGTGATATTAAATAGGACATCATTTTGCTCGACGACCACATTTGAAAGTTGATCCGCCTGTTCGTCAGAAATATGAGCAAGATCATCATAGGAAAAGGCAAAATCAAAAATGTTTGTACTTCGGATGAGTGAAATGCCAGACTCTCGATAGGCTGTTTTTCCACCTTTGGGCGTTGCACCACTTCCGATTTTCGAGCAAAGTTGTTTTAGCGGAACAGTCGGATATATTTTGCCTCCATCAATAAACATCTTGCGATAGATTGCGTTGACGGTCGCAACCAAATTATCATTTATCTCCTTCTTCATAGCAATTCGCCTTGTGATTGCTCGATAGGATTCTACTACATCAAGCTGCCGCTCGTAGGGAGGAACCGGGAGCTGAATGCGGCAAAGATCATCCCATGAGATGCCGCCACGAACACTGCCATCCGTCATGAACCAGCATTCACGGTCAAACTCCGGTCTACGAAACCACATCATCAAATACTCTTCATTTAAGACATCGCGGTCAATAATCTCAAACATGAAATACGCCGGAGAAACTATTGCGGCGTTGTCTTTCTCATAGAGCGCAATCGGAAGACGTTCATCGCGTCCAACGTGCATTGGATTACAGGCAAATAGCCCCTTGCTGATCAGTTTATACCGACTCAAATCTGTGCCAATTACATTTGCGACGGAAGGCATAAACTCTTTGTCGATGCTTATGCCAAGAACAGTGCTGGTGACTTCCTCGGAGTTTCGATAATCAACAAGCCGAATGTGTTTACCAAGAGGTTCATAATTCGATTTCATAGCCCAGCTCCTTAAACACGGTCAACAGGTCTGCCTTTGACTTTTCTTCTGCAATGAGCAGATCGCGCAGTTCACTTTGCAGCGCCTTCATTTTCGTATCAAAGTCGATGTTCTCATCGCGGTTTACAAACTCAATGTAACGGCTCGGAACAAGGGTAAAGCCCTTTTCAGCAACCTCATCGAAGGATGCGCTGTAACAAAATTCAGGCACATTCTGATAAGTTTCTTCATAGCCTTCCTGCTGCCATGCGTGATAGACGCCCGTGACTTTTGCACGGTCTTCTTCTGTCAGTTCAATATACTTCTTTTCATAAGGGCTTCCCATTTGCCGCAAGTCCATGAAAAGGATCTCGCGCTCACGGTTACGGAAGCGTTTTACTTCACCGTTTTCTTCAACCACACGAGCCTTTTTATTCTTGTTCAGAATCCAAAGCGTAACGCTGATGTCCGTGGTGTAGAAGAGGTTTCGGGGAAGGATAATGATTGCCTCGACGAGATTGTTCTCTATAAGCTGACGGCGGATTTTTAACTCTGTACCATCGTCAGATAGTGCGCCGTTTGCAAGCAGGAAACCGGCAACACCGTTCTGAGAGAGCTTTGAAACAATGTTCAGAATCCAGCCATAGTTTGCGTTACTCGTGGGCGGAACTTCATAGCCGTCCCAGCGCGGATCATCAATCAGCTCATTATCACCACGCCATTCTTTCTGATTAAAAGGCGGGTTTGCCATAATGTAATCTGCCTTGAGGTCCTTGTGCTGGTCATTGGTGAATGTGTTCGCTGCCATTTCTCCGAGGTTTGCAGAGATGCCGCGAATAGCCAGATTCATTTTGCACAGCTTGTACGTCGTGTTTGTATATTCCTGACCATAGATAGAGACCTTCTTCTTGTTGCCGTGATGTGCCTCCACGAACTTCATTGACTGCACGAACATACCGCCAGAACCGCAACAAGGGTCGTACAGAATGCCATCATACGGTTCAATCATTTCTGCAATCAAATTGACAATACACTTCGGCGTATAGAACTCGCCCTTGCCCTTGCCTTCCGCAAGAGCAAACTTGCTCAGGAAGTATTCGTAGACCCGCCCGATAATGTCATTCTCTTTATCGCCGGTGTTGATCTTATCAATCTCGTCCAGCAGTGATGCCAGCTTTGCTGTGTCGATGTGAAGACGTGAGTAGTAGTTGTCCGGCAGTGCGCCTTTCAGTGCGGGATTCGCTTTCTCAATCGTATAGAGGGCGGTGTCGATTTTCAGCGCAATGTCATCCTGTTTCGCATTCTCCATGATGAAAGACCAACGGCTGATCTCAGGCAGGAAGAATACATTATCCTTCGTATAGAAGGCAACATTGTCAACAAACTTCTCACCGTATTTTTCAGAAATAGCTTTCCTTTGTGCCTCAAACTTATCGCTGGCAAACTTCAAAAAGAAGAGACTGAGAACGACGTGTTTATATTCTGCTGGCTCGACAGAACCACGGAGTTTATCTGCGGACTTCCACAGAGCTTCCTCCATAGAAATCTCCTTCTTCGGTGCCGATGCGGCTCGTGCCATATCAAAATCCTCCCTGTGTATTTATCTAACCTATTTTACAAAAAGAGCTGTACGAAAAACCGGACTCAGTTCTTGTCCGTTCGCACAGCCTCACATATATCTCCGATGTCACAGTTCAAGTAATCACAAATGCGCAGCAAAATAGAGAGGGACACTTCTTCCCCCTTATTCAGTTTTGTCCATGTTCCGGCAGACAGCCCTACTTCATGTCGTAGAGAAGCCTTCTTTATGTCGCGTTCCAGAAGAAGCATCCATAGTTTCTTATAGCTTATGCGCACGGCAACCATCCTTTCGCTTGCTTGCATTCAACATCGCTTATAATATTATACTGGATTTCGTTCTCAAAAGCAATCCGTTGATGCAGAAATTAAAGAAAAAGTTTCAACTTCTCGAACCTTCTCTTAAGGATGCAGGGCATCTCCGGTCAACAGGAGATGCCCTGCTTTTGAAAGGACTATTCGCGTTGTGTGCTGCGCAGATGATCACGGTCATGGTCAACAGAAGGAGCGAGAAACGTATCAACATTAGACTTGATCGTCTCTATTTGCTTTACTTCTTTTTTGAGCTTCACACGTTCATCATAGAGCCGCTGTTGCTCTTCAAGAAGTCGCTGCTGTTCCGCTTGCAGTGTCTTCAAGCTCGGCAGTTTTTCATCGCCCTGCATGGCAAGTAATGTGCTTCTCGCTGCCTCAAAGATCACAAGCTCGGCTTCGTGCTTTGCTTTGAAACCCGGCTTATCTTTTGCCTTCTGGAATGCGTCATATACGGGCTTGAGCCGCTGGTAGTTGGAGATGTTTTTGATAAGCGGCTGGACTTCCCGCAGACGTGCTTCAACGCCTTTCAGTTCCTTGCCGGTACGGTCATAGGAGCTGTGAACATCCTCGACCTTCTTCTCAAGATCGGCGTATTGAAGCAAGTTGTTTTCCGTGAGATAGTTGAGTGTCCGTGCCGCTTCCTTGAGGATAGTGAGCTTTGCTTTATGCTCGTAACCCTTGCTGTCGATGAGCCTGATACGCGCCTGAATATCTCCGATAAGAGAGATGCCCTTCGGCGTGGCTTGTCTCTGACTTCTTCGGGGCGTCCGTCCGGCAATACGCTCCTTGATGCGTTCCTCGGTGTAGTTCTCTCCGATGGTCTTAGAACGGGTAAACCGCTCCTGACCTTCAGCGCGGAAGGAGATGTATTTGCCGGTCTTAATTTCATAACCGGCTTCCTGCATAAGCCGCAGAAAATCATCGTAGTCCTTGGCTGTGATGACAAGCCGGTCGATGGTTTGCTTGAGCTTTTGCTTCCAGCTCGTGCCGCGTTTGGCTTCGGTGTACTCCTTGTAGCCCATGCCCTTGTTCTGAGAGGGAGGGATAACAGAGAGACCGTTTTCCTTACAGAGCCGGTCGCTGACCTCACGCATATCATAGTAAATCCGCTTGTAGCTCTTGTATGCGTGGTAGTCCATGAAGTCAACCGCATTGAAAATCAGGTGGTTATGAACATGATCCTTGTCAATGTGAGTGGTCAGCACATACTCATATTTTCCACCGAGGATTTCATCTGCAAACTGCTTGCCGATCTCGTGGGCAAGCTCCGGTGTGACCTCTCCAATTTCAAAGGACTGGATCACATGACGGGCTATGATCCTGACCGGATTCATCCCTTTTTGCTCGGCTATTTTCCGCGTCCACTCAAATTCCCGCGCTGCGGTCTCGCTGGCACAGCCGTAGGACGAGACCAGCAGCTTCTCGTCGGTCTTTTCGGGATTCAGAATGTACGCGATTGCCTTGCTCAAAGTTCCTCGGATTGCTTTGATTTTAGTAACTGCCATACTGCATCCATCTTTTCTTTCAGCTCGTCAATATCGTCCTGGTAGAATCGTCCCGTCGAGTTGATCCTGCGGCAGACGGTATTGATGTTCACACCGATCTTGTTGATTTCGGCGGCGAGCTTTTTCTGCTCTGTGTAGTCTACGACAATGATGTAGCCGTCAATCAGCATCTTCCTTGCATACGCACCGAAGTTCTCCGTGCCGATCATCTCCATCTTCTTTGCAATCGTCCGTTCTTCCTGTGGTGTCAGCCAAATCTTCTTCTGAATGTCTCGTGTTCTTCGTACCATGCTGCGCCCTCCGTCGTAAAGATTAGAAGGGTTTGGGACTATCCCAACAAGCAAAAATCTGATGTTAAGGGCAGGGTCTCCTTAACTGATTTTTCTCCGGTGGGTACTCACCGGATTTGCTTGCTAATCTCCCAAAATCGTATTCTACGAAGATTACTCCGTGAAATGTCCCTTCACTTTACAACGGACACAATAAGAGCGTTTGTTGAGTACCGGATTTCAAAAAAGTCAAAAAATCATTGGATTTCCCATGTAAAAGCCACTGTGTCTGTCACATCAATATCATCTGGCTCAATCTCAGGTGCGGCGCACTTGCTCATCGCCATGAGAGGCTGAATGCAGTCTTCGACCTCATAGCTCGTTCTGGAATACACATTGAGTTCGCCCCAGTTGTAGTCGATGTTGAGCAACTGCACAAGCGTACTGCCTGATGCTTTGCAAAGAATCTCCGCCTTTGCTCTGGCGTTCTCCGTCGCATTGATCAGCAGCTCTTCGCTGACTCTTGCCGGGTTTTTCACGGTGAACGCAATGCTGAGTTCTGGTTGCGCCCCACAATCCGCAATCGCAGAAATGACATTTGCAAGCTGCTTGCTGTCAAAGTCAAAGGCAAGTTTCAAGCGATAGCTGCAAGCATATCCGGCAAACTCTCGCTTGTAATTACCTTGCCGATCCTTGACATTCTCGTACCTTGTCTGGACATCAAAGCTCGTGGTTTTCAGGTCTTCCTTACGATACCCAACGCGGACAGCGACACCTTGCAGCTTTTCGATTCTCTCGGCAGCTTCCGACATTGCAAGGTCATAGTTTTTTGAATTTGCTTCAATGTTCAGAGATAGGATGATGTAATCCGGTCTTGCGGAGACATTTCCTGTCCCTTTTACGGTGATTGTTCTCATTACTTTCTCCCGTCCTTTCTGGAATTGAAGTCCTCATCAATACGCTTTTTCCAATTCGTACCCAGTGGTACGCTGCATCGGACAGCAGAAACCGCTTCGCTCAGAACTTCATAGTTGAGCTGCGTTCCCTCATGGTCAGAGTGGTAGTTGACCGCTCGGTCTGCACCAATTCCGAAATGCCTTGCCGTCTCAACTGCGTCGATGTTTGCACCGAGGAACAAAAACTCCCAGCCATACTTTTCCTTCTGACGCTCAATCATTTTCTTGACCTTCTCGCTGTCATAACGGCGGCTTGCATTCTCCATGCCGTCCGTTGTGATGACGAACAGAGTATGTTCAGGGACATCTTCATTTCTTGCGTACTTGTGGACATTTCCAATGTGATGAATCGCTCCGCCGATAGCATCCAGAAGCGCGGTGCAGCCGCGAACGGAATAGTCATTGTCGGTCATCGGCTCGACCTTTTGAACCGGTACACGGTCATGAATAACCTCGCTCACGTTGTCAAAGAGGACGGTAGAGATCAATGCCTCGCCATTCTCCTTTTTTGCTTTTCAATCATGGAGTTGAAGCCTCCGATGGTGTCTGCTTCCAGCCCGCTCATAGAGCCGCTGCGATCAAGGATGAATACGATCTCCGTCAAGTTCTTTCTCATGTTCAGTACCTCCGTATATAAAAAATATGACTGCTTGGCGTCTCACCTTACAGTCATATTGTACTTCGGTATTCACTTCGTTTGGTCGCATGGCAAGCGACATTATTCTAAGGACGAGAATATCTCTCCGTCAATGATTAGAACGTCATCCATCGGAATCTTCGAGCCGTCCTGCATAGTGATCCGCCGCTCAAAATCATCGACTTTTTTGACCGTACCGACTGCTGATACATATTTGCCGCCAGCCTTCCGCTCATCAGGCTGGAAGTAAGTAATGGTGACTTCCGGTTTGTCATCGAGGGCATCCATGAGAAGCTGATACTTCATGTCCAATGCAGTCAGTGCTTCCTCGTCAAGCTCAATCCTTTCATCGGTCAGACGCCCGGTTTCTTTGATTGCAGCATCGTAGCCGGTGAGGGCAGCAAAGGGGCGAACTGCGCCGCCCGATCTGACATTGGCATCTGTGGTCGCGTCTTGGAGACGTGGTGAGGGAGGTCGATTATTTCTCTGTATTTTTCCATTTCACATCCAGACCTTTCCCTTAATCGCGGAATAAGTATCTCAGCATTCGTTCAGGGTCATCCAAAAACTGTTTTGTGATTTTATAATGTTCTGTCTCTGAATATTTGACTTTGTGTATCCCAGTGTCGGTCATTTCGAGAATCTCAGCCTTGGGATATGTCATGAGTATAGGAGAATGTGTGGCAATGACAAACTGAGAGTTTTCTTCGACAAGCTCATCAATCGCAATCATCAACGACATCAATCTTTGCGGAGAAAGAGCTGCTTCGGGTTCGTCCAAAATATAAAGTCCGTTTCCTTCAAAACGGTTTGTTACAAGGGACAAAAAAGACTCTCCGTGGGACTGAGCGTGAAAAGAAACTCCACCGTAACGAAGGAGAGTGCTATGCTCATCTAAATATGTTGCCGTGTTATAAAAGCTTTCTGCTCTTAAAAGAATCCGTCTTTGGGATAACCGGATTTGATGGTGGTTAGATACTGATGGAGAACAGAATGTGATGACTTTGTTGAGAAGGAGAAATCTCTGGACCCTCCCTCTGGATTAAAGCCCAATGCAACCGCAATCGCCTCAAGTAATGTCGATTTACCCGTCCCATTTTCACCAACGAAAAAAGTTACCGGTTTTTCAAAAGCCAATTCTTCAAGTGATTGTAGGTATTTGACTACTGGCAAGTTAGCAAGATATGATGATTGTTCTGGAAACCCATTGAGTCTTATTCCGGTCAAGTAATTCATCGCTCTAATCCTTTCGCGTTACGCCTTATGCCCGCCGATCTGTGCATTCCGATCCTTTGCCGTTGCGCCTTCTTCAAGATTCATCGCCTTGAGGATGGCGTTCTTTCCGTACTTCTTCTTGATGGCGAGAGCCGCCTTCTGAATTTTTCGTTCACGTTCCAAGGCGGCATCTTCGGCTTTCCGCTTTTCCTCTTCGGCGGCATAGTCGGTGAAGAGGTCAAGCTGGACAGCACCGTCATTTTTCTTCGGTGCGTCCGCTTCCGGCAGGACATGATTTGCCACAACATACATACGGCGGACAAGCAGATTCTTGTCCACGATCCGGTCGAAGAGTTCTGCCACAGCACACATTATTTTGCGCGTAGAGGATGTGTGACTGTCGAGGTTGATGGACCCGTGCGCCTGTTTGGGAATCTCCCGTCCGTAGGGGTCTTTCTCAATCGCGCCGTGATACTTTGCCCGTCGTGCCGGATCGGTCAGGTTCTCAATGTCGTAGCCAACTGTGAGAACCATCTGGTCGGTGACAAGCCCCTTGTCCACCAAATCCAGAACGAGCAAGTCCGTCATCTCGCGGATGACGAGCTTCGCTTTATCTGCCTCATAGGGGCAGTGCAAAACCTGACCGGAGCTGAGGCTGTTGGAGCTGGGACGGTATGCCTTGATTGCCTCAATGGTCGTAGGCTCCCAGCCCCACGCATGATCAATGAGTAGTTCCGTATTCTTTCCGAACAGCTTATAAAGCAAGTCCTCGTTCCGCTCTGAACAGAGGGCAACATCACCCATGGTGAACATCCCATTCTGCTCAAGTTTCTTGGCAATACCTCGACCCACGCGCCAGAAATCCGTGAGAGGCTGGTGCGCCCAAAGCTCACGCCGGAACTTCATTTCATCCAGTTCGGCTATTCGGACGCCGTTTTTGTCGGCGGGGATGTGTTTCGCCACAATGTCCATTGCCACCTTGCAGAGAAAGAGGTTCGTGCCGATTCCTGCGGTTGCCGTAATGCCGGTTGTCTCAAGCACATCGAGGATGATCTTCATGGCAAGATCATGGGCGGAGAGCTTGTAGGTATTCAGGTAGTCCGTCACATCCATGAACACCTCGTCGATGGAGTAGACAACGATGTCCTCCGGCGCAATGTACTTGAGGTAGACCTGATAGATGCGGGTGCTGTACTCCATGTAATACGCCATCCGGGGCGGTGCGATGATGAAGTCAATCGCCAAAGACGGATCTGCTTGTAGCTCAGAGAAGAAGTGTGATGTGCCGTCCAGCCTGTGTCCCGGCGCGTCGTGCTGCCGTCCGGCATTTGCTTCCTTCACACGCTGCTTGACTTCAAACAGCCGTCCACGCCCGGAGATGCCATAGTTCTTGAGGGAGGGCGTGACGGCAAGGCAGATGGTCTTATCCGTCCGGCTTTCGTCTGCGACAACGAGGTTTGTGTCCAGAGGATCTAAGCCACGCTCCCGGCATTCCACGGAGGCATAGAAAGATTTCAGGTCGATTGCAATGTATATGCGCTGCTTCATCTTCTGCGCCTCCGATTTCTTCTCAGATTAGCTCTAATGACATTTCATTGGAGTTTTTGATGTTGAATACGATACGCCATTCAATATCACCCTCCACCGGCTCAAAGTGTAGAGCGGAACAAGCTGCATGGAGTTTTTCTTTCGAGCTGCCTCCACATACGATTGCGGTTGGACCGTCCGCGCCGCCGATAATGCCGATACAAGCCATATCGTTTCGTGCCTCCGGTGCATAGCGGTCAGAGCATGGCGCAATTTCCAAAGGCTTGTCCCCCTCAGCACAATCACAGATCGAAATATCGCTGTCCGGTTCAGGAGAAAGCGTATAGCTCATGGCGGTAAAATGCGTCGGATAAAACCAGCGGTCAGAGCCGAAACGCTTTTCGGAAATTGTCTGCCGCTCCAATTCCTGTACGGTTAATGTGTATTTTGTGCCGCTGACCGGATGGGTGAAAGAAAACGAATCGCCGGGAGCGTGTGTCTTGAAATGTGGTCCCGGGACACGGCATGACCGCTGCTCCATCGTAAAGGAGAGGGATTTTATTTCAGTACGGCGTTTGCTTGCCCACGGAAAAGCTGCCCGAAAAATCATCCATCCATAGGATATATCCAAGTCATAGTGTTCCAACGCCCACTTTGCTTCCAATTCATTGATCATCCCATCCGGCAAACACGGATTATAAACCACCGAGCAGCCGTGGGAGGTTTGCATCGTTTTCCCGTTCAATTCCAAACGAGGAATAAAGTCAAGGCAAAGCGGATTGTCTAAATCAATTTGCATTTGCTGCTCCTGCGTGAAGTATTCGCAGGAGTCGTTTTCGGGGTGCAAATCCCATTTCGTCATGAACTTGCGGATGTCATCCTCTGGGGTTCGCATACAAAAGTCCATGACGAGCCCCTTGCTGCAAGAATACGCCGCAGGAATAACCCAATGATGTCCTGCCCAGTCAAATTGCTTATTCAACCGGAGTTCCGTTCCGGAACGGTCTTTTCCTGAATGTCCCCAGAAGTCTCCATCAAAGTAGACCTTCCATTCAGGTATGGTCGGTTCTGCTTCCGGGTTCATATCAACATCATAATAGTCTTCGGTGTACTTGATCTTGCTATAATCAAAGGATGCTTGCAGCTTTTTGATGTATGCCCACGGTTGTTCCATAGGCGTCAATTTCATTTTCTCGGCAAGCTCTGATAGCGCTTTTTTCTGTTCATGCGTCGGAGTGTTGTCCCGCAAAAAGGCTTCAAATTGGGCTTTATCCCACATCCACGCCTGTTCCAACGCTGCCGAATCATCGCAAGCAAGGAGCAGCCTCAGAAAGTCTGCAAAATTGTTTGCCAGCGGATGAACGAAATCCGGAGCCGAGTTCATGGGGCTGACGGAAAATACCATACTGCCGAAGCCTCGAACAAAGCAGAAGTGAATGCCATCCACGCCAGCCCAGCCAAAAATAGATGCACCTTTGGGCGTGCAAAAGTAAGGGTTGTTATCTTCACGACACTCCACTCCTACGACAGAGAGTTCAATACCACTTCGCAAAAATTTCTGAAATACTTTATCCATAGACCTTATGCTCCTATTAAACTCTGGTCAAATGCAAACAGAGCCTCGTTGATCTCAAAGACGTTATAGTTTCCACGCTCCACGAAATACTCCACGATGATGTCAAACTTGTTGGAGTGGGAGAGTGCAAAGCCCGCCTTCATGAGCATATCCTTCATTTCCAAAAGCGGCAGCTCAAGGGCGATGGCAAATGCAATAACGGTGGGTTTGGAAGGCTTGTAGGACTTGTCCGAGCGGATCTTCGAGAAGAGCTTCCGGTCAATATTCGCCTTCTTGTAGCACTGTGCGTCCGTCATGCCGCATTCGTCAATCTTCCGCAGCAGCATCTCGGAAAAGCTCTCGTCGATCTGTTCCAGTGCATCGTCAAGAGTTGCCGCCTTCTCGGAGCTGACTGCCATAGGAGATGTGAGCTTTTCAATAGCTTCATCGCAAACGGATGACTCGCAGGGCATGGGTTCTTCCATCTGGAAGGAACTCATTCTGCGCAGACGCTCATAACGACTATCGGTATGCTCGTCCACATAGCGGTCATCTATGTATGCAGCAATGTCGGCAAACAGCTTGCCGCTGATTTGATAGGCTTTGCGGTCGAAGATGACGATGTACACCGTCATTTCGTTTTCGAGAAGGAAGCTGCTGATGGTATCAATCGCAACCTTGAGAGCCTGATCCTTCGGATAGCCGAAAATGCCAGAGGAAATCAGCGGGAACGCAACAGACTCACATCCGTATTCCTTCGCCAGCATGAGCGAAGTCTGATAGCATGAGATCAGCCGTTCGCGCTCACCATGCCGTCCGTCATACCAGCGCGGACCGACTGCGTGAATGACATATTTGCAGGGCAGACGATAGCCCTTCGTGATCTTTGCGCTCCCGGTTTCGCAGCCGTGGAGCGTTTCACATTCTGCCAGCAGCTCCGGTCCTGCAGCGCGATGAATGCAGCCGTCCACACCGCCGCCACCCAGCAGCGACTCGTTGGCAGCGTTGACGATAGCATCCACCTTCATTTTCGTGATGTCATTTCTGACGATTTGAAGCGGCATGATTCAATCCTCCCGTCCGGTTACTTCGCGCCGGTCAGCAGCTTGTCCAGCGGGATTCTTTCCGGGTATTTTCCCTCGGTCAGAATGTCATATAAATACCTGTTATCCAGAATCATATCATCCCGGATAAGCTGCCAGTTTGCCTTTTTCCTGAAAAACACCTTGAAGATCAGGAAGTTCATGATCGCCCCAATTACCGGCGTGGTCATGCCGAAAGCCTCGGTGTGAGAGAAATGGCATCCTGTTTTGGTTCTTTTCCCTTCAAAGGTGATGAACGCCGTTTTCTTGTCGCACCGGAATACAATGCGGAAGTGGTTCTCATCCTGTTCGCATTCCGTAATTGTGCCGGTCACATCGTAGTCCAGCCCCATGACGATCTCGCGGAAGCGGATCTTGCTTCCTGCGTTATAGTTTCCGTTATAGAGATTGCATTCGATGTGGTAGGGACTCCATTTCACAAACTCTTCCTCAAAGTTAGCAGTCCATGCCTTTAATTTTTCATAGGAAGCCGGAATCTCTATCTGCTCTGTAAGAATAATCATTGTCAGTTTCTCCTATTCTGTCAAAGCGGCATCGGTGTCCGGGCGATCAGAATGACCGCCAGAATCGCGCCCACAAATGCCGCAGCCCCTATGACTGCCAACACCTTTTTGCTGAGTTTCTTCTTCGCTGCCTTGCAGATCAGCGCGGCGCAAGCCATGCAGACAACCGCAGCCACAAGTGCAATGCCCAGCGTTTCCCATAGCCAAGAAAGTTCATGTAGGATTTTCATGCGTTCATCATCTCCTGTTCGTTAAACTGGAAGTTAACTATCAACTGATAATCAAAAATATCATTCCTAAAATTGCAAATCCTTCACAGATTGCAACTATCTTAAAATTTTTTGAACTCATTTTCCCGTTTTTATACTCATCGTGGCACAAATAAATTGTAAGTGCTGCAAACACAATCGTCATTATCCCAATAGTTGCCATCATTTTTGTCATCTCCATAAATCCGAGTTTGTACGACTCTCAAAGTTTCAGTCCATCAACCCACGCTGCCAGTTCTTTATGCCCTACATTGTGCTTGAAGACATTCCCGTCCATCAGCTTTGCGCCTTTGCAGCTCGGCGCAAGGCGTTCGTTCGTCTTGCCAATGCCGCTTCCTCCGGAGGTTGCAAACGGGATGATCGTCTTGCCAGTCAGATCATAGCTCTCAAGGAACGTATTGATAATCGTCGGCGCGACATACCACCAGATCGGAAAACCCACAAAGATTGTGTCGTAGTCCTTCATGTTGTCCCGCTTCACGGCAATCTCAGGACGGGAGGCAGGATCGTTCATCTCAATCGTGCTGCGGGCTTTTTGTCCATCCAGTTCAGATCGGCTTCCGTGTAAGGCACCTTCGGCTCAATCTCAAAGATGTCCGCGCCGATTGCCTCAGCCAGCGTCTCGGATACCTTCGCGGTCACGCCGGACGCAGAAAAATATGCTACAAGTTTATTGCTCATTGTGTTCTTCCTCATCAATCTTTTCATTTCCTTCATTCAGCATGAAGTATAGCAGTGCTTCCAGCAATGTTGCCATATAGTGAAGCGACCAGTTTTCTTCCGGCTCTTTTGCCATCTTATCAAGTACGGCTCGAAAAGCCGTGGTACGGTCAATCCTTGTTTCCTCATCAATGCGGTCAAGTATGCCCTTCATTTTCAGAGCAAGTTCTTTTTCCTCGTCAGAAAGCTCCGGTATGCCAAGTAGCGCAGATAGTTTCTTGTCCTGCATAATAGCATCGCATTCGATGTATGACTTGTGTTCGGCTGACATCAATTCTTCAAAGTAGTTGATAAAAATATGAACGCGAATGCCACCTTCTTCGTCCGGGGAGAAGCAGACGGTTTGCGATTTTTCTGCAATTTCTTTCAAAAATGCAAGGTCTTCTGAGTCATCGAACTCCGCAAACGGAAGAAACATATTGATTTCCGCGTGCCAACGATGATAGTCCACGATTCCCTTGATATACCCGCGGTGTTGCTTGACAAACGCATCACAGCGTTCCAGAAGATACTCGTAGTTCTTCTTGTCCTCCGGTACAATGATCTTTGGTATCTTGTCCATTGCTTCGGAGTACGCTTTCAGCATACCCCCATTGACCGCGCGGTCAAACACCTCATCGCACCATTTATCGTATTCGACAGACTCGGTTTCCCGGTAATCCTTCTCAAAGATAATATCGTCCATTGCGTTACCCCTTTATGATTTTCTCAAGCTGCATTTCGGTCGCGTTAGGCAGACGTGATTGCAGATGTTTTAGAATGCGCTCTTTGGATTCCTGCGGGTCTCGCTGATAGGCGGAGGTGATAAAGTCGTACCCGAAAAGCTCTTCCGGCGTCGAATACTCCGCGACACCCCAGCCATAAGGTCTTCCGTACCTGTCCTGCATATAGACAAAATCCGCAATGCAGACATAGCTCTGCATTTGCAGTCTCGTGATACACGTCTCAAAGCCGGTGTTGCCGCCCTTGCGGTAGTTCAGAGCCTCTTTCAGGCGTTTGGAAAGCATCCCGCCTTCACCGTCTATGGCTTCATAAAGCTCCTTGTCCTTGTATGACGCCAAGCCGTCATCCCAACGGGCGTCAAAGTCATAGCCGTCACGCCGTAAGTTCGCAAAGTTCGGAATCCACTCCCGACTCACAAATCCAGCTTTCTTGTTGAAAAGTTTGCCGTAGAGACATTTGCCACTCCGCGCAGCCGGACCTTTCCATTCCCACGGACCATCTACATCATCCGCAAACCATAACTCAGGTGGGCAAAGTTCCTCGATGGAGAAGCCGTGAATCTCATTCCGAAAGAAGGGCAGAAAGCCGTATTGCTCAACAGCGGCAATCAAGTCATCGGCACTATGCAGTTGTCCGACATCTCGCTCTGACATTACTCTGCCTCTTCAATCACGCCATAATCAATCAGGATATTTTTCTCCGCATACTGCGGGTAAACAATACCCATCATTTCATACTGATAACGTCTCACGCGGCGATGCTCCTGAACCGGCTCCGGTGCATACGCAGCGGTTTCACAGTGCGCATATTCCGGCATTTCCGCAAGATCATCCCGAACGGCACGGATAAGCGCGTTTGCCACATCATCAATGCTTTTGCCGGTTTCCACGGCAACCAGTTCGTGCTTCCGGACTGCCTTGTCCAGATTACCGGGGGAGCGAAACAGCTTGTATTTCATATCATTGCCCGTCCTTTCTCTCTATCGGTCTGTCTATTCTTCCTGAAATCTGTTCTTTAGGGACGCAATCATCGCTTGTGCGGCGATGCTCAGATACAAAACTCCAATTTCATAGATAAATTCGCGGTCGATCACGATAAAGCATTCTCTAATGTGTGTGAAAACCAGTTCCAGCAAGTCCCTGTACAGTGGATCATCAAAGGGCTTGAACCGTGCAAACTTGCTTTTGGCAGCGTCCCATGTCATGGACGCTTCGCCCTCAGCACTGGTCATCACCTCGCAGAGAATCATGCTGACGCCCATTTTCCCGTTGCCGGTCAGGAGTTCTCCTTCGTAATAGCTGAGAAGGTCTTTCTTACGTCGGAGCGGAATCATATCACAGTTGTCATCAAGCTCAAATGCAATCAGCTCCGCAGCGAGTTCCCGCCAGACCGCATATCCGGCGTTAATGGTTCCGTCCTCTTCGTGGCTGATGGTATCGTCCATGCAGTATCGTTCATAGAAGTTATCCCCGCCAAGCTCGTTGCGGGTGCAGAAGATATGCGCCAGCTCATGCAGAAGAATGTGCTTCAACTCTGCCGGATAACGCGCAATGTCTGTCCGCAGAAGGATTCCATCAACGCCGTCTCCTTTACCGACGAAGGCAGAGGCATGAAAGTCAAAATAGCCGTCCTCTGTATAGCGGTCTTCCAGCCGATCAGGGAAATACTGCTTGCAGAACTGTTCAAAGACTTCCTGCTGATTTTCCGTCTGAAAGCAGCACAGCACAAGGTTGTCCTCGCTGAACTCCGTTCCCATGCGCTCGTTAAAGATGGAAGCGGCATAGAAAAGGGCTTCTTTATAGTCGTTGTTGTTCATCTAATTACTATCCTTCATCCTCATTCACCCCTCCGGTCTGACATTTCTCAGGAAGTCAGAGTGCGGCACATACGGCAAGTTGAGCTGCCAGCCCATGCGGTTCAGCTCGTTGAGCTTGATCAGCATCAGGTTGATGTTTGTTCCCATTGCAGCAGAAAGCTGCACCACATCGTAGTCCTGCTTCATCAGGTCAATCAGCTCATCATCATCAATGATCAGGTGGGAGGCAAACGCATTCGCCTCATATTCGTGTTTTGTGCGCATATCAAACAGCACGAACTCCGGAAGCGGCTCGTTTCCTTTGGCAAGATCGCGGTGAAAGGTATCATGCCCGATCTCGTGACCGCAGACCATTTGCATGATCAGATACTCCATATTGGAGTTCAGAAGAATATGCCGCTCTTTATGGCGGTAGGTGTACATTCCGAGCAGATCGTTCAGATTGTCAAGGAAATGGAGATGAATGCCCAGCTCACGGGCAATCTTCAAGGTATCTCTTGTTCCACAGCTTTTGACAATGCTGTTCGCCTTTTTGTATATTTCCTCGGAGCGAATTATCACGGGACCTTCACCCCTTTCATGTTGAATACAGTCAAAGTAAATCCGTCGGGAAGCCGAGACGCAGACAGTTATTCCTCTGCGTCCGTCTCGGTCTTCTTGTATTTCTTCGGCGTGTATTTCTCAACATTCCGGGCTTTGGATTCCCAATATATATCCTGCAACGCCTTCATCACCGCATCCTTGTCCTGCTCAGACAGCGTACCGCCCGCAAACAAGCCGGACATCCCTTCAATCAGGTCCTTTGCCTGTTTCATGCCACGAGAGCCGTACTGCTCGGATGCCTGAACCACAAACTCTTCGTCCTCGGTCAGCAGATAGTTCACATCCACCTTGAAGTATTCCGCGATTTTTCTGTAAGCGTCCTTGGTGCGGGGAAAGGAAATGCCGTTCTCGTACCGGGTAATCATACGTCTGTTGATCCCCAGTGCATCGGCTACTTCCTGCTGGGTCAGCTTCCGCTTCTCCCGTTCAGCCTTGAATTTCTCTCCAAACGTCATTTTGGTAATCACTCCTGTTCACAAAAAGTTTGCGACATCAAATTGCGCAAGTCTATTGACAAAGGCACTTGAAGTGCGTATAATAATGACTGAGCAATCCAACTACTCATAGTATATCTTGAATTGCTCATCCTGTCAAGGGGCATGAGTAGTTGTACACGAAAAAGTTACATCTTTTGAGCAGTTCAAATGGACAGGCATTTATGCTGCCGAAGATCATCCGTACCGGCATACACCGGTATAAGGGAACAGGAGTGAGAAAAACGCAAATGGCTACACAGTACAGAAAAGCATACGTCCCGGTTACGCTGGATGTGGACAAGGAGGGGGCAATCCTCCCTCGCCTTATCTGGTGGGACAACGGTGTGATCTTTCAAATCGACCAGATTCTTTACAAATGCCGCGCCACATCCAAGAAGGTTGGGGGCGGAGGCATCCGTTACACAGTTCAGATTCGCGGAAAGGAGTCATTTCTTTTTCACGAAGGAGACAAGTGGTTCGTCGAAGCAAAGGAGGACAACTGCTCATGATTTTATCCCAGCGCCAACTTGAAGAAATTGCAGCCTCAACAACAAAGGACTTCAATCGGTTCTTTTTCGGGGATGAGGCGGACAAGCCCGACCGATCAGCTTTGCCAACACCCATTGATCAGTTTGCAAAGAATTATCTCGGTCTTCGCGTATCATTCGCCCGTCTCTCGCCGGATGGAAGCATCTGCGGTGTCACTGCCTATGCCGACACTGAGTACAAGATCACGGAGCTTGGCATTACGCGCACACTGGCTTTGAAGCGTAATCAGGTCATCTTGGACGAGAGCTTCATTCGATCCGGCAACGTGCAGCGGCTCTGCGCCAAGCGCAGATTTACCCTTGCCCACGAGTGCGCCCATCAGATTCTCTTCCAACTGGAATCGGAAGAGGTAAAGGCGTCCTGCGAAATGAAATATTCCGCACGGACAGCCTATACGCCGCGAGAGCTGAAAACCCGCGAGGACTGGAACGAGTGGCAAGCAAATGTCTTGGGTGCGGCGATCCTGCTTCCTCAAAAAGAGGTTGACCTGGCAATGCGTCGGTTTGCAGAAACGCCGCTGATCAATTACGAGGGGAGGTATTCGTATGGTGATCACTTAACGCTGCGCCTTTTCTGCCGGTTGTTCGGTGTCTCCAAGACAACGGCGTCTATCCGCCTTCGTCAGCTCGGCTACATGGTAGATCGTCCATTCAGTGAGTATGTTGACCCAGTGGAGGTGTGGTAATGAAGAGAGCATCCATTCGGGTTCAGGAACCGACGCCGGAGCTGATCGAAAAAATCCGCAGGGCAAGAGTTGCCATTTCCCAGCAGAAGCTCCGATACCTGAAATGTCCCTATTGTCAGCATAATGCCATTGCTGTCTACGAGGACACGAGAGGTCATGTAGAATCCAAGTGCAAGAAATGCGGGCGGATCACAGTCTTTGATGTGCTGAATATGAGAAGACTGCGACCGCGTACCAAGTAGGAACCAGAGGACAAGCCTCTGTTCTAAAATAAAATATATGTCATAGCTGAGCTGTGGAGCCGCCTGATAGGTGAAGTCATCCTAATGCCGCATGAGACAGAGTGTAATTACTCTGTTTTATCGGCATGGGATTCAAACCTCACCGTCATGCGGCTCTTTTTCTGTCTTCACCCTTCCCGCTGCTCCCGCGCAGCGGAAAGGATGAACAATGAAAATCCCTAAAACCCCTATCGCGTTCGATTACGACCTCTGGACTACGGAGGACGGCAAGTGCATGGTGCGCGTGAAACGAACCGGCGAAGTTTCCGAGGTTGACCGCAAGGTTATGAGAATCCTTCGCGCAGAGGAAAAGCGGATCAGACGCTCGTATGGCTCTGACAACACCTCTGAGGATGAGGACGGCGCAGAGAAAATTTCTGATACCGTGCTGTCCCTTGACGCTATGCCGGAGGACGATGTGAAGTCCGCTGCATGGCTGGCAGACTCCCGCGACTGCATGGAGGAACTGATCACCGCCCTCAAAGAGAAGGAGCTTCTTTCCATTCTGACCGAGAAGCAGCGCGAATTGTATCTTGCGATGACCCGTGAGGGGCTGACTCTTCGAGAGTTTGCCCGGAGGAAAGGCATCGGCATCAGAGCTGCATTTGACCTCAAAGCAGCGGTGCAGAAAAAATTTCAAAAAACTTTTTGAGCGGTACTCAACAAACGGCAAAAAGATGTCCGTTGTAAAGTGAAAGGGTCAATCAGACCACTTCGCTGTTCCTTGAAAACTGAATAGTTCAGTGCTGCGGATCTTTCCGCTTCTGCGAAGCAACACAGCTTCCGACGCCAAGACCTCCCGAAAGGGAGTGAGCGACCACCGGAGAGCTATAACAGTCGTGTGGTGCGGCTGCTTGCGACGATGCAGATGCCGGGTATAATGATACTTCCGTCTTTTCTTTGAAGGGGCGGCTCGGAGCGATCCTCGGAGGGGTGAGAGTCCCATGATACCGATTGACCATTGGTAGTCCGCAGCATTCCCGGAACTACAAAGTTCTTCTGGCAGGGGCGCGAGCTGCAAATATGCCGGACAATGAAACAAACCCAAAAGAAACTTACTATATAGTTTCAGGATGAAAACTATGTGGCAGGGTATCTTCACAAGATGCTCTGCCATATCCTTTTGTCCTGAATATTTTCACGAAACAGGAGGTGCTTAGAATATGATGGGCATTGAAACAATGAAAAATGTCAGCCCGAAAACGGTTGACCGAAGCACACTCGTTCAGAGAAGCAGCATCCGGCTTGATCCTGCGGCACCGCGAGAGGACAGGCTGAGGGAGTTCATCAAGCAGATCAGAAATCCTTATTGTTATCTGGACGGGAAGACAGTGGTGAAGATCAGCTTCGCCGAGACGGACACGACAATGGAAGATTGTCTGGAACACTATCTGAGAGGTCTTTGATTTATGAACAGTCTGAATCTTTTCACCCGGTTCTATGGACAAGCGATTGAGCCTGTGGTATAATGAAATCGGTCAAAAAAAGAAGAATACGGATTAAGCCGCTTGCCCTGATGGTCATGTGGCGCTTTCGTGTTTCTCTCATAAGAGTTGAAGCAAGCCTTCGTCTTTCTGATTTGATGTACCACACCAAACAGAAAAACGGAGGTTATTTTTATGCCAGACAAGGTTTACCGCACGGCGATCTACTGCCGTCTGTCCCGTGAGGATGGAGACAAAGTAGAAAGCAACTCCATCGCCAGCCAGAGAGCCATCTGCGAGGACTATATCGCAAGACATGAGGATTTGGAGCTTGTCTGTGAGCCGTTTGTGGATGACGGTTACAGCGGCGTTTCCTTCAATCGTCCTCAGTTCAAAAAGCTGGAAGAGGCAATCCGCAAGGGTGCGCTTGACTGCATTGTGGTCAAGGATCTCAGCCGCTTCTCAAGAAACTACATCGACGGCGGACGTTACATTGAGAAGATATTCCCGCAGCTCGGCATACGCTTCATCGCAATCAATGATGCGTATGACAGTCTGACCGGTGATCCGCAGTCCGACTCCTTTGTTATCCCGTTCAAAAACTTGATTAACGATTCTTACTGCAAGGACATCTCCATGAAAATCCGAAGCAGTCTGGAAGTCAAGCAGAAGAGCGGTGAGTTCGTCGGTTCGTTCGCCCCTTACGGCTACATGAAATCGCCGGAGAACAAAAACCAGCTCATCGTGGATGAAGCGGTCAGCGAATATGTGCAGATGATCTTTTCCATGTACAAGGACGGCTTCTCCATTGGGCGCATTGCAAAGCGTCTGAACCAGATGGGCGTTCTGTCCCCAATGGAATACAAGCATTCCGCCGGTGTGAAGTTTGATACCGTCTTCAAAACCGGCGATACCGCAAAATGGACATACAAAGCCGTCCAGCGTATTCTCACCAACGAGGTTTATATCGGCGTTCTGGCGCAAGGCAAGCGCGGCACTCCCAACTACAAAGTCCGCGTTGTGAAAAGCAAGGATGAATCCGAGTGGGTCAAGGTAGAAAATGCGCATGAAGCTCTTGTGTCCTACGAGGACTTCATGGCAGTCAAGGTCATGATGCAGCGGGATATGCGCTGTTCGCCCGATCAGGACGAAGCGCATCTGTTTTCCGGCTTCCTGTTCTGCGGAGACTGTCAGCAGCCAATGATCCGCAAGACCGTCCCGTCGAAGACGAAAAAGTATATCTACTACGTCTGCTCCACCAATAAGCACACCCGGACGTGCAGCCCGCACAGCATCGCCGCAAAAGAGGTTGAAGAGAAGGTCTTCCGTGCCATTCATGACCAGATCGAGCTTGTCATCAATCTGGAACACGCGCTTGCGATGATAGAACGGCTTCCGTCTCAGAGCCGTAAGGCTTTCAATTACGAAGCTCAGATCGCCAAAATCGAGGAAGAGATTGAACGGTACCAAAAGCTCAAGCTGGGGCTTTACGAGAACTTCATCGGCGGCGTCATTGATAAATCGGAATACTTCGAGTTCCGCAGCAGCTACACCAAAATCATTGAGGACAAACAGGAGGCACTTCTGCGGGTCAAAAAAGAAATGAAGCAGACGGTGACAACCGGCACGACCGAACGGAACTGGGTAACGCTTTTCAAGCAGTATGAAAACGTCGAAGAACTGAACCGCCGTGTGCTGATGTCCCTTGTTGACCGCATTCTGATTCACGAAAACCATGCAATCGAAATCGTCTTCAAATACAGGGACGAATACCAGCAGACGATTGAATACGTTCTCGGTTATGCCGACGAACTGGATATTGCCGTATAAAGGAGGGATGAGCAAATGGCAAGAAAAAGCAGAAAGCAAATTGCAGTTGAAGAGCCGGTTATCGAATCTGTCTCTTCCGAGGTCTTCTCAACAGCCATCTATGCCCGTCTTTCCGTTGAAAACAGCGGCAAGTCCGAAAAGGTGGATGTCATCGCAAATCAGATTGAGATTTGCAAGTCCTACATTGCAGAGCGTCCCTACCTGAATCTGATAGATACCTATGTGGACAACGGACGAACAGGAACGGTTTTTGATAGACCGGAGTTCAACCGGCTGATGAACGACATCCGCACCGGCAGGATCAAGTGCCTTGTAGTTCGTGATCTTAGCCGGTTCGGGCGTGACTACATCGAGGCTGGAACCTATCTGGAACGGGTCTTTCCGCAGATCGGGCTTCGGTTTATCGCCATCAAAGAGAACTACGACAACTTTGATACGGACGGCTCCGGCGAAAGCCTCATCATCCCTCTGCAAAACATGATCAACACCCTTTACTCGAAGGACATCTCCCGCAAGGTTTCTACTGCGCTCAAAGCACAGATGGAAAGTGGAGAGTTCAAGAAGCGCAATCTCCCGTATGGTTATCGCTGGGATGAAGAACACAGCAATATGGTTTTCGATGAAGAAACCGCACCGATTGTCCGGAAGATTTTCCAATGGAAAATTGAAGGATTGTCCCTTCCTGCGATTGCAGACCGGCTTGATGCAATGAACGCGCCCAATCCGGAGTTTCAGAAGTATCAGGTCGGCGTCCGCACAGGCAATGCTACGGCAAAGAAGATTTGGAACAAATCTTCACTCACTACCATTCTGGATAATCCCCATTACGTCGGAGATACCGTTCTCGGACGGACGCTGAACGCCATCTATAAGGGCGTCAAGAATCAGCATATCGACCGCGAGGAATGGATTGTTTTTTCCAATACTCACGAGGCGATTATCTCCCGTGAGGACTTCCAGAAGGTACGAGAAATGCGGAACGCTGCTGCAAGGACAAGGGTTGAGAAGATGGAGCGCACGGAAGAAATCCGCGCTACGCTGATCAATCTCTTTGAAGACAAAATCGTCTGTGCAGACTGCGGCAGAAAGCTCTACTTCCATCGCAAGCGCGTTGATAAACGCAAGGACGGCGCGTGGTATGCCTTCTATGAATGCAGCTCATCCGTCAAACGCGGCAACCTCTGTACGCCGCACTATACGCGGCAGGACAAACTCGAAGCCGATGTGCTTGCGGCGATTCAGCTTCAAGTCAAGGCGGCTCTCAATTACGACAAGCTGCTTGCCAAACTGAGAAACAGCGAAGGTGAACGCAGCATCCGAGATCAGCAGAATGCGCTCATTACAAGCCTGAATCTGAAACTCAGCGGTATTTCCAAGAAGCGTACCCGTCTCTATGAGGACTTCACGGAAGGCATTCTCGATGAAGAGGAATACGTCTTTGCCAAGAAAGCCTACGATGAGCAGTATGCTAACCTTTCCCGGCAGTTGGATGAAGCGGTTCAGCGGAAGGTAAAGTTTGCCGAGGCAATGTCCGAGGACAACAAGTGGCTCACGCTGATGAAATCCGTCAGCGGTGCAACGATGCTCTCTCAGGAGTTAGTTGACGAGTCCGTAGAGCTTGTGAAAGTCCATGAGGACGGCTCAATCGAGCTGGTCATGAAATACGGCGATATTTACGCTCTGACCGTTCAGAGTATCAAGGAAGTACAGGAGGCGATGTAAATGAGCAAGGAATACAACATCGGCATCTACATCCGCCTCTCAATGGCTGATGAAGATACCGGCTATGGCAGCAAGGCGGAAAGTGACAGCATCGGCAACCAGCGTATGCTCATCAATCGCTTTCTCGACAATCATCCGGAGTTGTCTCACTGTCAGCGGTCTGAGTTTGCGGATGACGGTTATACCGGCACGAACTTTCACCGTCCTCAGTTCACGCAGATGATGGAGAAGGTCAAGCGCGGCGAAATCGATCTGATCTGCGTCAAAGACTTTTCCCGCTTTTCTCGTGACTACATTGAAACGGGAAACTATCTGGAATGCACTTTTCCATTCATGGGCGTCCGCTTTATTTCCATCAACGACGGCTATGACAGTGACGATTACAAAGGCACAACGGGCGGTCTGGAAGTGGTTATGCGCAGCATCATCTACGCCGCATACAGCAAAGACCTTTCCGTAAAGACCACATCGGCAAAAATCCAGATGATGAAGCAAGGCAAGTATGTCGGTGGCTACGCTCCATACGGCTACGTCCTGCATCCCACCATTCGGAACAAACTTGCCGTAGACCCGGAGGCGGCTGATGTGATCCGTCGTATCTTCCGCGAGGCTCTGGAAGGCAGCAACACCTCTCAGATTGCCCGCAGCCTGAATGATGACGGCATCCCGACGCCGGGGCAATACTTCAAGAACAAGCATCCCGACAAGAAGAAGTTCAGTAACATGAGCGAGAAAATCAGTTGGGAAACCGTGATGGTCTATAACATTCTCAAGAACCTTGTTTACACCGGAACACTGGTCAGCCGCAAAATGAAGTCCTGCGGTGTCGGCTCAAAAAAGCGTGTTGTCAATGAGCCGATTATCGTAGAAGGAACGCATGAAGCGATTATCAGCAAGGAAGACTTTGAGCTTGCTCAGAAGGTCATTCGAGGCGGAGGACGGAATCCCACGCGCAAGCAGCATGACTATCCGCTCAAGGGACTCGTCCGCTGCGGTAACTGTAAACGTGCTATGACACGCCGAAAGAACAAGACTGGCATTCGATACTTCCAGTGCATTCACTCGGTCAACAACGGAAACACAGATTGTCCGGTTGGCAGGAGCTTTCCGGAAATGGATATTGAGAAGGTTGTCTTCCATGCTCTTACTCTGTTTCTTGCTTTGGCACAGAAGGAATCAGTCCAAAATCGAGAGGTCGGTGATCTACGGAAATCTGCCATCAAGGAATGCGCTGATAAAATCCGGATTCTTCAAAAGCAGAACGAGCAGCACAAGGCGTCCAAGCTGAGGCTCTACGAAAAGTACGCAGCCGGAAGTATCACGAAGGAAGCGTACATTCAGCAAAAGGCGGCAACGGACACGAAAATTGCTGAAAACGATGAAGCAATCCAGCGCAGTCACGAACGGATGAAGGAACTTGACTCCGAGACCTCCTGTTCGGATGAAAAGCTGGATGCTGTCTGCGATCAGTACGCCGACTGCAAAGCTCTGACCTATGAGCTGACCCACGCATTCATTTCTGCGGTCTACATTTACGATCTCGACAACATAGAAATCGTCTGGAAGTTCAAGGACTTCCTCACTACATTAGAAGGAGAAGCCAAATGAAAGTATTTCTTTATATCCGCGTTGCCTGTGCGGATCAGCTTGCGGCAGCAAACCAGCGGGAAGAGCTGGAACGCTATGCGAAGGACAAAGGCTATGAGGTGGCTGCTGCTGTGGCGGCAGACGGCATCTCCGGCGTCCATACGGAAGGTATCATGAACTTCCTGCTGAACGAAGCCAAATGTCAAGGCATCGGCACGATCCTCGCCCGCGACACCTCGCGGATCAGCCGGGACGCTTCCTCTTTCATGAGGTTTGAGCGAAAGTTCAAGGAGAATGGCATCCGGTTTGAGTATCTGTCCAAGCCTGACAACGAGCTTCCGGTCACTCCGATGATGGAGGCATTTGAAGCGGCATACAAGAATCGCCGCGCAAAGAACGGCAAAAGAGCATAGAGAAAACGCAAGCCGTTCACGGGTGGTTGTCCACCTATGAACGGCTTGTAAATTCTCAAAATTTTTTTAGTCCCTACTTGACACAAGAAGACATGAGCCGTTTTGGACGGAACTATCTGGAAGTTGGATTTTACACCGAAATTCAGTTTCCATCAAAAGGTGTTCGGTTCATTGCCATCAATAATAATGTAGACAGTGCCAATCCAACAGACAACGACTTTACGCCCTTTCTGAACATTATGAACGAGTGGTACGCCAAAGATACCAGCAACAAAATTCGTGCGGTGTTCAAGTCCCGGATGCAGGACGGCAAACGGTGCAGTGGCAGTATTCCCTACGGGTACAAACGGATTCCCGGTGATAAGCAGACGCTTTATGTGGACGAAGAAGCCGCTGCCGTTGTCCGTAGAATCTTCGATATGGCAGCCAGCGGTGCCAGTCTTGCACAAATTGGCCAGACTCTTTCGGATGAAAAAGTGCTGATCCCGTCTGCATATGAAGAACAGTATCATCCTGAATCTGCTCGGCACCATTCGTACCACGACCCCTATCGATGGAATACGACCACCTTGACCTATGTTCTTGACCGTCAGGAGTATCTTGGGCATACGGTGCTGTGCAAAAGTATTCGTGAAAACTTCAAGCTAAAAAAGCGCCGCGCTGCAACCCCGGAAGAAAGAATCGTATTCAAAAACACTCATGAAGCTATCATCGACCAAGAAACATGGGATAAGGCACAACGTCTTCGGAAACGTTGCCCGAAAAGACTGCCGGATGGGACATATACACATCGGCTGTCGGGTATGGTTTTCTGTGCTGACTGCGGCTCCCGGATGAGCTTTTCCAGCCCAGAATCCAAACATCGGGATTCTAATGTAGTGTACGATTCGGATTCTTCATGGCAGTGCAGCAAATACCGTAATATGTACGTCTCCTGCACATCCCATTTTATCAAGACATCAACCATTGAAGACGCCATTCTGGAGGCAATAAAAGCAATGGCGCAAAAAGTCCTTGAGGATGAAACAGAATTTGCAGAACAGCTTCGAACTTTATGGGAAAGCCAGAACAGTCAATCTTCTAACGAGTACAAAAAAGAACTGCTCGCTGTGCAAAAGAGAATGGATGAGCTTGATACTTTGATTCGCAGCCTATATGAAAGCAGTGTTATAGGTAAAATCCCGGAACGTCAATTCCAGCGGCTGATGGCACAGTACGATGAAGAACAAACGGGCTGTGAAATCCGTATGGCGGAACTGAAAAAAGAACTGGACAACGCTGAAACAACGAAAGTTGACCTGAAACGCTTTGTAAAACTGATTCGGAAATATAAGGACTGTGAAACGCTGACAGATGAAATGCTGTACGAGCTGGTAGAAAAAGTGGTGATTCATTCCGCATCCGGCGGACGGACGATCTACCGTCAACAGCAAATCGACATTTATTTCAACTTCATTGGCGATACTTTTCCCAGCCAAATCGAGATCAACCACGACGATGCGAAAAAGATTACAGAACAGCAGATAGCCAAGCGTAAAAAGTACCAAAAAACATCTGGAGAAAACCGCAAGAAAAAACGAGTGGCTTTGAGAGAAGCTGCTAAAACTGACCCGCAAGCAGCAGCAGAGTACGAAGCACTCTTACAGAAAAACCGGGAACGCTGCCGCCAATATGCCCAAAAGAAAAAGCTGGCTCAACAAGAGCTTGCCGAAAAAATCCCCTTCAACTTGAACCAACCGATGAACTGAAAGGAGAATCCGCATGAACAAACTTGAAAATTCCATCCATGACAACGCTAACGGTCTGGACTACACCCTTGTCAATGACCACTATCTGCCGAACCTGACCGCAGCAGCCCCGGCAGAACAGCACCCCATCGGGAGGTGGGGCCGCTTACATAAGAAATATCTGCAAGAACATCATCCTATCCGGTACAATCAACTGCTCCTGTCCGGTGAGCTAAGCGGCTACCTTGCCAAGCTGGACAAGCAGGCCGAGGAACAGCTTGTGTTGACCGTCCGGCAGATGCAGAAAGCCGAGGATGTGACCGAAGACCTGAAAGCCGCCGATCAACTGGAATGGGTGCTCCGGATGAACAGCATCCGAAACCGCGCCGAGGAAATCATCAAGTCTGAGCTGATTTTTGTCTGATACAATATTGCATCTCTGACCGCCCTGCACGACTGCAAGGCGGTCTTTTCGTTACATCGGGTCTGCACACGGCAGCCCCTTTTTGATACGGAGGTACACGCCTATGAAACTGACTTTTGATGAAAAGAAGCTGCTCTATGCCTACGGCAACCCCGATCTGGCACTGACCCGCAAGCGGCTGTATGAGGTTGCCGGACTGACGGTTGATCCTGATCTGAACAGGCTGGTGTTCGATTTCGTCCGTAAGCTGGAGAACGAATCGCTGCATCTGGAGCGCTGGTACGACCAGATGTTCTACTTCATCCGTTCCGAGATGGAGTGTTATGCTAGGATGGAGAAGCTGGCGCAGGACATCGAGCGTGATGAGGATTGGGGGCCTGAGATGTTTGAGGAAAACGAAGATGACGAACTCTCTGACGATGTTTAAGCTGGAAACCATGATCTACGCCAGCGAGGACGGAACGAACAGCGTGTTCACGCTGAATTCTGCCTTGCAGAAGCAGCTTGACGCCCTTGCAACGCAGCACCCGGAGGTGTGCCAGCGGAAGGCAAGGGGCGAAGCTGGCGGGGTAACGTATCAGGTCAGGGTGCCGCACTGGCTATCCAGCCCGTGCGGGGCACCGATCTGCTATGGTAAAATAATCTCCAATCGGCTACCGTATCCCTGCAAGTCATCATTGGTTTGTGTAAACACAAAGAAGCGGCGGCTCTGAAAATTGAGCCGCCGCTTCAAAATGGGCGTGCGGATATGTCTGCTATACGACGGCTTTTTTCTTTTGCCGTCGTCCGGTAGATCATTCCATATTTATGAAACTTGGTGCTTGGCAAATACACGGCGAGAGATACCTGCACCAACTCCCAAAAAGAGTAGTGCTGCCGGGATTGCCCATATCGCATACAGCATACCGTTACTCATTTGTTCCACCGACAGGAGCGAAATAGCCAGTACATGATAGATAGGAAGAAGTCCAACCAATCGGAACAACGGATTTGCTTCTGTGATTGGCAGCAAAACTGGGAACAGAAAAATTGCTATCGCCGCAACCAAAGCTACAATCTGATTTTTACTGATTGCAGATAGGAACAGTGTAATTCCAGTAACGCTGAGGGTAGCCTTTTAGTACTGTTAGAGGGGTACGCAAATCGTGAGCAAAAGCGGCGTTGAGTGCTTTTCGTTCTTCAACTTGCCGCCACATTTTAGAGAAATTGTCCGCAAGGGTTGTCCGCATGATTTCAAAGGACGCGCAAAGCTGCCCCAATTCATCGTTGTTATCATAGTCGATTGAAAAGTCCAAGTCGTTGTTCGCTATTTTTTCAGAAGCAGTCCGCAGTTCCACAAGCGGCTTTTTCAGCCTGTTTCTGTAAAATAGCAGCGCAGCAGCGATAATACAGAATGCAGAATAGATAGGAGTTGCAACAATGGGAAGTTTCTCCAGTAGCGCAATGGTACACTCGTCCTCTTTAGACATCGGGACGGGCACTGTCCCGATGTAAGCGCCGTTGCCCAACTGTTCTCCCTGCTCATTCGTCAAATAATATTTTTCGCCGGACGGAGGATAAGATGCACTGATACCCTCGGCAGCACCATCACAGATTGAAAAAGTTGTTACGGATAGAAAGACTGCGAGTACAACAAAGGCAATTACATAGAGAACAAGGCTTTTTCGGAGAGATAAATAGTGCTTGCGGCAATTTACTTGACCCATTTGTATCCACACCCCCAAACCGTTTCAACATATATATGGTCGGTATATGCAGCAATTTTAGTCCGTATCCTGCGGATATGCTCTGCCACAACGCTACTGTCACCCTCGCTTTCATAACCCCAAATACGCTCATAAATCCGTTCTTTATCAAAGATCTGTCCTGGATTTTGAGAAAGCAGTTCCACAATATCAAATTCCCTTTTGCAAGACCGACACGCTTATCGCCAAAGAATAAGCAACGTTCTGAATAGTCAATCGTCAAATCACCGGAAAACTTGACTTGTGCTTCAAAATTGTGTCGTGCTTCCCGGCGCAGATGAGCGCGTACCCGCGCTTCAAGCTCTACGAGGGAAAAGGGCTTTACAATATAATCATCACCGCCAACAGCAAAGCCTTTTACCTTATCTGTATCTTCGATTCTGGCAGTCAGAAAAAGGATCGGGCAGGATATGTGATCACGGATACGCTTGCAAACTTCTAACCCGTCTGTTCCGGGCATATTGATGTCAAGCAAAATAATATCCGGTTGTTTTTCCACTTGCTTTAGTGCTTCTGCACCATTGAAAGCGGGCAGGACACGAAAGCCCTTGCTTTCAAAAAAGTTACTGAGCATAGAAACAATATCGCTTTCATCATCAGCAATCAGTATCTTTGCATTCATTATGCCCACCTCCTAACAGCAAATATAGCAATCATTTTTCAATTATTTATCTATTCTCCTAGACGTATTATATTCGTTATCTCAAAGAATACAAGGCGGTAAATATGAATTATAAAATGTTTGTAAGCAAATAAAAGTTTTTGAAAAAGGAGCGTGATACCATTGACCCAACCCAAATCCGACCTTGCCTACCTCCGCAGCGAAAAAGCCAAAGCAGAGCAGAAGCTGCGCTCTTGCCAGCACCGGGAGAAGATCCTTGAACGCAGGATGTCGGAGCTGAACCGGAGAGAGCGTGTGCATCGTCTTTGCACCCGTGCCGGAATGCTGGAAAGCTTTTGGTCTGTCCGGGAGAGCTGACCGACGATCAGGTGATGGAACTGCTGAAAATCTCATTCCGTCAACCGGAAGTCGTGCTGGCACTTGCAAAGATGGTGCATAACGTTCACGAACGCAGCAACGTCCAAAACCCTTTAGAATAAAGGGCGCAATTATACACCGTTCCGGTGAAATTGCGGTCTTGCAGACGGCTCGATGAAATCGAAGCTGGCGTTTGTGCGCCAGCCCGATTCCATCCCAAGGAAAACTGCATTTTTCTTGCGCTGCTTTGCAGCTATCCTTTTGCAGAAGAACACGATATAAAGTACAAAAGCCGACTGGAAAAATCCTAGTCGGCTTTTGAATTTTTAGGGATAAAGTTCAATCAAAAGAGCATCAAATTCTTTGCAGTAACATCTTACGGTCATCCTCAGAAATCCCCATGGCATCCATAGCCTGTTCTGGGCTGAGATTCATGTTTTTCATCAGGTTCTTTACAGACACCAAAAGAGTTTTGATGTTCTGCTCAGCAGCGGTTTCGTCCCGCATTTTTTCCATAGCTCTGCACATAGTTGCCACTCCCTTCTCGTTTTCTTTGAAGTACCATACTCGATTGGCCAAAATGGGATAGTACATTTTGCTGGAATCGGTACAGAAAAAGTCATGCATCAATTTACCAAGCGCCGTTTCATCCTTAATCTGCGAGTTAACATAGATGATATGAGCCTGATCATTAAAGATCATTCCGGTTTCCTGAACAGTTCGGTCAATATGATAAATCGGAAGCCCAGCCCTCAAAATATCGTTTTCTGTGATAAAGATGACATAAGTTTCATTCAACGCATCGTATTCCTCACCGGAATCTGTCAGATTTGCATCAAGTAAGCTGCTATTGTAGCGAGCACGTTTTTCACTTGCGCCCCGGTCACTGCGCTGGACTTCAATATTATATGCACGGTTGTTTCGGTCTACCGCCAGAATGTCCAGCCGAACCGAACGTCCCTGCAAATTTTTAATGCTGTATTGTCCATGAACCTCTCGCACAACCAAATCGTCCCTCTTCAGGATGATTCGGAGCAAGAACTCTGCACAGTCGTGGTCTTCAAACACCGCAGCCATAAAATCATCATCAATCAAACGAAACTCTCGAATCCGCTGCAAATCTTCCTTGTGTTTCTGCTCAAAGTCCAGTTCTTGTTCTGATTTTCTTTCTGACATCGGCTCACCAGCTTTCTGTTTACTTATCCAAGATAATAGTATCATAAATCCACATTTTTTACAAGGGAACGTTTCAAATGCTCACAAGGAGGTGATTCCTATTCCATGTCCGCACTTCAAAATCTCCATCGTAAAACGCAGCCAAGGACAGTCTGCTGTTGCCGGTGCAGCCTACCAGAGCGGTGAACGGCTGTTCAGTGAGTACGACCAGAAAACGAAATTCTACAACAAAAAGAAAGAACTTGTCCATGCCGAGATCATGCTGCCAACCCATGCGCCGCCCGGATATGCAGACCGGGCAACGCTCTGGAACTCAGTAGAAGCCGTGGAGAATCAATGGAACTCCCAGCTTGCCCGCCGTATCGTGCTGGCACTTCCGAGAGAAGTTCCGAAAGACCAGTATCTTCCCATGCTCAAAGAATTTTGCAACGAGCAGTTTGTTTCCAAAGGCATGGTTGCTGACTTCGCCATCCACGACAAGGGCGATGGGAACCCACACGCCCACATTCTGCTGACGATTCGGGCAATGGACGAACATGGCAAGTGGCTCCCGAAAGCCCGCAAGGTTTATGATCTTGATGAAAATGGAGAACGCATCCAACTCCCATCCGGGAACTGGAAGTGTCACAAGGAAAACACGGTGGACTGGAACGACCAGAAGTACGCCGAGGTCTGGCGGCATGGCTGGGAAACCATCACCAACCGCTATCTGGAAGCCGCTGGCAGACCGGAACGTGTTGATCTCCGCTCATTCGAGCGTCAGGGCGTGCAGCAGATTCCAACCGTGCATCTCGGCCCCACTGCTCACCAGATGGAAAAACGTGGGATAGAAACCTTTCTCGGCAACCTGAACCGGGACATTCGTGCCGCCAACAGCTTGATGCAGTCCATCCGCAGCACCATCCGGGGACTGCAACGCTGGATCGCAGACCTGACCGAAAAGAAGCAGCTTCTTCTGGACGCTCTGGAAAAGGCGAAAGAACCCACGCTGTCCGACCTGCTGGTGGATTACTTCAACCTTCGCAACGAGCAGCGCAGCGGTTGGTCTGGCAAGGCAAAACTGAAATGCACCGTCCGGGATTTTGAGGAGATTCGGCAGGCGGTGGACTACCTGAAGGCCCATTCTCTGAACACCATCGAGGATTTGAACGCCGCAATCAAAGACCTGAGCCAGACCGCCGCCCCTCTCCGCAGACAGTTGAAGCAGAACGAGAGCCAGATGCGAGCAATCGCCCAGATCAAGGATGCTGCTGCCATCCATGCCAAGCTGAAGCCCATCCACGACATCTTTATAAAGAAGAACTTCAAGCTGACAAAGGACGCTTATGCTGCCCAGCACAAGGACGAGCTGGACGCATTCAACAAAGCTGTCCGTACCCTGATGAAACTGAACGGCAGCACAGCGGTAGATTTTTCGGCATTGGATGCCGAATTTTCTGCGCTGCAATCCGGCAGCGCAGAGCTGCGCAGCCAACTGGAAACCTTGCAGCCGGACATCTCTGCTCTGAAAAATATCCGCAAGTATATCGACCTTGTGCTGAATAAGCAACAGCTTTCCGCACCGGGCGGCAAGACCCCGGAAAAGGAATCGGTACTGAAAAAGCTGAATGATAGCAAGGTGGCTCTTGAAGAGAAAAAATCACAGCCCTATCAAAAGACAACGGAACACACATTGTAAAAGGAGAAGCACAAATGAGCAAAACTGTCACTTTGACCGAACATCGCCCTGCGGATGGAATGTTGACCATGCGAGTCAAAAACACAACTTACAACGTCAACATCTTTTTCAATCCGAACGCGAAGAGCACATTGGATACTCAAATGCGAAAAATCATTCAAAAAGAAGCGAAAGCTGGTAACTTTTGAATTTACAGCAGCATCTTGATTTTTTATCTTGACAAAAGGCAGCCCAAAGGTAGTATCGTGGTCGAGTGCGGGAACGCACTTCTGAAAAACGGCTACAAGCTGAAAATCCTGAATACCATTAACTTTTCCAAGAGTATGCACTACAACCCCTTCGCTTATGTCCACAGCGAAAAAGACGTTTTGAAGTTGGTGACAACGCTGATGACCAACACCAAGGGCGAAGGCAGTGGCGGCGATCCTTTCTGGGAAAAATCCGAAAGACTGCTTTTGACCGCCCTGATTGCCTATCTGCATTACGAAGCCCCGGTGGAGGAGCAAAATTTCGCCACCCTGCTGGAAATGCTGAACACCATGCAGGTGCTGGAGGACGACGAGGAATACCAGAATCCGGTGGATCTGCTGTTTGAAGAACTGGCAAAAAAGAAGCCCAACAGCTTTGCCGGGCGGCAGTATAAACTTTACAAGCTGGCTGCCGGAAAGACCGCAAAATCCATCCTGATTTCCTGCGGTGCACGGCTGGCTCCTTTCGACATTCAGGAACTGCGTGACCTCACCATGTACGATGAGCTGCAACTGGACACGCTGGGCGATAAGAAGACGGCGTTGTTCCTCATCATGTCGGACACGGATTCAACCTTTAACTTCCTCATCAGCATGGTCTACACCCAGCTTTTCAATCTGCTGTGCGACAAAGCAGATGATGTGTACGGCGGTAAGCTGCCCATCCATGTGCGATGCCTTATCGACGAGTGCGCCAACATCGGGCAGATTCCCAATCTGGAAAAGCTGGTGGCCACCATCCGCAGCCGTGAGATCTCCGCCTGTCTTGTTTTGCAGGCGAGAAGCCAGTTGAAGGCCATCTACAAGGACAATGCGGACACCATCGTGGGCAACATGGATTCTCAAATTTTCTGGGCGGCAGCGAGCCGACCACTCTGAAAGACCTGTCCGAGATTCTGGGCAAGGAGACCATTGATGCGTTTAACACCTCGGACACTCGTGGCAACAGCCCCAGTTACGGCACTACGTTCCAAAAGATGGGTCACGAATTATTGAGCCGAGACGAACCGGCGGTGCTGGACGGCGGCAAGTGTATTTTGCAGTTGCGTGGCGTCAGACCGTTTCTTTCGGACAAGTACGACCTGACCCAGCATCCCAACTACAAGCTGACCTCGGACTACGACCCCAAAAACACCTTCGATATTGAAAAATATCTGAACCGAAAAGAAAAAATCAATCCCAATGATGAATTTGTTGTGATTGACGCTGATTCGCTCCCGCCTGCCTGACCCGGTAGGCGGTTTTATTTTTGACCGGAGAGGTACACCAGAAAATCCACTCCGCCGCAGTTCGCAGCACAACATCTATGGTTTCGGGTGTGTACGGACGGTCTTCAATTTTTTCAAAATAAAGGAGAAACGACTATGGAATTCTTTAACTCTGCTATCGAAGTTCTTCAGACTCTGGTTGTCGCTCTGGGTGCCGGTCTCGGCGTTTGGGGTGCTATCAATCTGCTTGAGGGTTATGGTAACGACAACCCCGGCTCCAAGTCTCAGGGCATGAAGCAGTTCATGGCTAATTAAAGGGAACAAAAAGAAAGGAAAAGCACAATCCAGACGGTATCAGCGGCAGTCCACAAGAATAAATTGTGATTTCACAAGATTAGTGCTATAATAAGAGAAAAGTTCCTGCCGGGGCAGCCGCCCCGGTGGTATGGATAGGAAGGCGGGAAAGCAATATGCACATCAGCTATAAACCACTCTGGCATACACTGTTAGAGCGTGATATGAGAAAAGAAGATTTAAGGCTTGCTGCTGGTATGACAACGAATATGATTGCCAACATGAGCAAAGAGGAAAGCACATCAGCATGGATACATTAGCCCGTATCTGCGAAACGCTGAATTGTGAGATTACCGATGTGATTGAGTTAGTATCAGACGAGCCTGCTTCCACAGGAGGTAAGGAGCATGAGCGAATTGAAACCAAGAATAACGGAAAACGGAATTGATTATATCCTTGTCGGAGATTACTATATCCCAGATTTGAAGCTGCCGGAGGAACACCGCCCTATCGGAAAGTACGGACGGATGCACCGGGAGTATTTAAGAGAAGTCCACCCAGCCAAATTGAACACCTTGACCTTGACAGGGGAGTTATGGACATACCTTGCAGACCTGAACGAACAGGCACAGGAACGGTTAGACACCATCATGGAGCAGATGAAAGATGCCGAGGGCGTGACCGAGGAATTGAAACGAACCCAACAAATGGAATGGGTGCGGCGTTGCAATAACATTCACAACCGGGCAGAAGAAATTATTTTGCAAGAGATGATTTATTCATAACGGTATGGTAGAATGATTATGACAAATAAGAATTTGTTGAAAGGAGTAAACAACTATGAAAATGTCAAAAGAAAAAATTGATATAAGCATGTTTGCCCCATGCGGAATGAATTGTAAGGTTTGTTATAAGCACTGTTACAATAAAAAAACTTGTTCTGGGTGCTTGAATAGTGATAAAGGGAAACCAGAACATTGTCGTAAATGCAAAATAAAGGATTGCATCAAAGGAAAATCGTTATCCTATTGTTTTGAATGTGCTGAATATCCATGTAAGTTGATTAAAAATCTTGAAAAAAGCTATAATAAACGGTATCAAGCAAGTCTTATAGAAAATAGCCGTTTTGTTCAAGGACATGGTTTGGAACATTTCATGGAACAGCAGAAAATAAAATATACTTGTCCTAAATGCGGTGGCATTATTTCTATTCACGATAAAGAATGTAGCGAGTGTCAAGAAAAAATGAAATAACAAAATTTCAGTTTATAGAACTAAGAAAATTAGAATTGATGGAGGGATATATTATGATAGGCTTTAGTATAATGATGTGGTTCTGTTCTGCTCTTCTCATATTTGTTAGTTTTTCTCTATTAAAAGGAAATTATTCTTCTGTTCATGGCAAAGTATTTGAAACCACAAACGACAGAAAAGGATATGCAAAAGCATTAGGAAAGCCTGTTTTATTGATAGGAATTTGTCTTTTGTTCTCTGGAGTGATTGCAGTTATATTACCGAAAGATTATGCTATTTCTATTGCAGTTATAT
This sequence comes from Faecalibacterium taiwanense, assembly GCF_036632915.2. Taxonomy (NCBI): domain Bacteria; kingdom Bacillati; phylum Bacillota; class Clostridia; order Eubacteriales; family Oscillospiraceae; genus Faecalibacterium; species Faecalibacterium taiwanense. The sequence goes on from NZ_CP155552.1 coordinate 2,748,321, forward strand.
TTATATTATTTATAGCTGTTATTTGTAGTATATGGCTGTATAAGATTCAAAAAAGATTTTCGTAAATCCCAGTTTATCGTTCTGATTTTCAACTGAATAACCACAGTAAAAACCGCTGCTACATGGAAGCTAACAAACCATGCAACAGCGGTTTTTCTTTACCGTTTTTTCCTTTGGCTGATAGGCGTTCCCATTTTCTTTGATTTTTTGAGAATCCGAATGAGCCAGCGAAATTCTTCATCTGACAGATTTTTATAGTTGATACCAAGTTGCTTGCAGTAAAGGACAACCAGCTTTTCATCCCGGCTGCCCTTGAAATTTTCGACCGCTTCCAGATTTTCTTTCAGTTCATCGGCAACGGTGGTCTGGGGTGCACTCTCACTGTCCTTTTTGTGGGCTTCCCGAATATCCCGGATAATGAGGTTGAGGTCATCCAGAACCATGTGACTAAAATACTCATCATCGCTGATATGGGCGGCTTGCAGCACTTTCAAATGCGGGTCATCTTCGCCGGGGCGATACCGTTCAATGATTTCATGCCGGACGGTATCGACAAGTGCATTGAGATTTTGAATCTGCATGGTGGCAATCCCGTCCACATAAATCTCAATGTCTGCAAGAAACTTGATAAAATCTTTATGTGTGGCAAGCTCACAGAGCAGACGGTTGTTAATCCGACTGCTTTTCAGAAGTGCTACCATCTCATCATTCAAATGCAGCTCCGTCAATGACGTGTTGATCTGCTCCCTGTTCTCTGTCCGGCACAGTAGATAATCAACGGAAACCCCATAGAAGTCTGCCAGCGTGATAAGGTTGCCATGATTGATTTCCTTAAAATCCTCTTTTTCATAACTTCCGAGAGCAGATTTGGAAATACCCGTCAGCTTTGATAGTTCTTCCAGATTTAAGCCTTTGTCCTTGCGGAGTTCCCAAAGGCGTTCCTGTATGCTTGTTGCTCCTTTCATGGGCGCACACTCCTTTCCGGCGGTTTCATTGCTGCCGCTTAACTGGATTATATCACACTTTCCGCAATCGTGGAAATTTCTGATTTTTACTCCTAATTCCTACTTTGTGGACATACGGCACAGGGCACAAAAATGTTCTATGATACAGGTAGTTCATCGATGGATTATTCCAATCGAATGACCAGCCTGTGTGGGATATGCTTCCCCGGCGATGTAGTGCCATGACTTTTGGCAGGGATGTGGAGGAACCCTGACCGAAACGAGCGTACCAAAGGGAGCGATACGCCGCTGTGAGATTCAGGGGAGGAACGACACCGGGGAGAACTGGCGAACTGACACCGAAATGATACCGAAACACGACAATCTGATAGGGGGATAGTCTACCCTATCGCTGATACTTCGGGAGATTTTAGGCGGCTCTATGGCTGTAATTTTTCCGAAAATCGCCCCGAAACCATACACAAAAACGGGAGGAAGCGCAATATGCCGAGAATGAGCAAAAAGAGGAAACAGGAGCTTTCCTTTTACCTCAATGACCGGGGGCGTGTCACTTACAACGAATTATGCCGGAAATGCCAGCATGGGTGCAAGCAGAGCTTCCGGGCGGTTGTGATTGACTGCCCCCGTTATTTATCCAAACGAGCAAAGAAAAAGGAGGAACACACCGAATGAATTTTGAATTTATGACGATAGACACACCACTGCCGCCCTGTATGCCATTTCCCAGAGCGTTGACAGGATTTCCAGTCAGCAGCACCGCAAAGGTCATGTACTGCCGGATGCTGGACGCTATGCTATCCAAAGGGCAGGAGGACGAGAACGGAATCCTGTTTGTCTGCTTCCCTGTCACAGCCATTGCCGCAGTCCTGTCCCGCAGTCCTATGACGGTCAAGCGTTCTTTGAATGAACTGGAAAACGCAGGACTTATCATGCGGGTGCGTCAGGGCGTTGGAGAGCCGAACAGGATTTATGTGCTGATACCGGGAAAGGAGGACGCTGCCCTTGCCTGATAGCTCAAAACTTGAAAAGCTCAACCGGGAGCTGGAGAAAAGCGAAAAGAAACTGCGGAAAGCTATCAATGATGAAAAGGCATTGCAGCATCAGTTGAAGCAGCTTACCCGAAAGGAACGGACGCACCGGCTCTGTACTCGTGGCGGTATGCTGGAAAGTTTTCTGCAAGAGCCGGAACGCCTGACAGATGATGATATCATGCTGTTGTTGAAACTCATTTTTCACAGACAGGACACGCAGGAACTATTGAAAAAACTGCTGGAACGGAAGAAGCCGGAAACCCCTTAGTTTACTAAGGGCGCAATTATACACCACCCAGAGGTTGGTGCATTGCGTTCTCCGAAGGCTCCTCGCCGGAGGGCTGTGATTTTCCGCAGTCATGGTCTGCTCCAAATCAAACAGGGGACGCTACGCTTCCCTGCGCTGGCTGCCGCCAGCTACCCTTTTGTGGACTTGCCATCTGGGGACACCTTGCGTTGCAAGCTGTTCCCAGCCGACAAGTTTCATAAAATATGCTATCTTTTCGATAGCCAATGAAGTATAATGAAGATGACAACAAATCGGCATTTGTAAAGGAGGATTTACAATGAAGAAAATTGGATTAGGTATTGCAATACTACTCTTTGCCATTATAATTTCTCTTTGCTCATCAGGAATGGGGCTGCTCGTTATCGGAATTGGGATTGTAGGATTGATTTTTTCAATCATAGGATTTATAGAACGCAAGTAAAATAACTTCCAGTTTGTCAGCTTCACATCGGGTCAACTTGCCCCGAACTTTTACAATTAAATACCCGCCGCCCACATAGCGGCACACCGAGCAGGAAATCTGAAAAAGGTCTCCTGCTTTTTCTGCCCAAAATGAGGTGGTAAAACGCCACCCCGTCCACCAATTAGCGAAAGGAGGGACACGAAATGCCCTGTCCACACAACGAAATCACGATTGTTCAGCGCAGCCAGCGGCAGTCTGCGGTTGCCGCCGCTGCTTACCAGAGTGGCGAAAAGCTGTTCTGTGAATACGACCAGCAAGTGAAGCACTACCCGGAAAAGCGTGGTATCGTCCACAATGAAATCCTGCTCCCGGCAAATGCTCCGCCGGAGTATGCAGACCGCAATACCCTATGGAACGCCGCCGAAGCTGTGGAAAAACAATGGAACTCCCAGCTTGCAAGGAGGTGGGTGCTTACCATTCCCAGAGAGATACCGCCTGACCAGTACGCTGTCCTTGTCCGGGAGTTTTGTGAGCAGCAGTTTGTTTCCAAAGGAATGATTGTTGACTTTGCCATCCATGACACTTATCCGCCGGGACACAATCCCCACGCCCATGTCCTGCTCACTATGAGGGCAATGGACGAACATGGGAAATGGCTTCCCAAGAGCCGCAAGGTTTATGACCTTGACGAGAATGGGGAACGGATCAAACTTCCGTCCGGCAGATGGAAAAGCCACAAGGAGGATACGGTTGACTGGAACGACCAGAAGTATTGTGAAATCTGGCGGCATGAATGGGAGGTCATCCAGAACCGCTATCTGGAAGCCAATGACCGCCCGGAGCGTGTGGACTTGCGTTCCTATGCCAGACAGGGGCTTGATATAGTTCCCACTGTCCATGAGGGGGCTGCTGTCCGGCAGATGGAAAAGCGTGGTATCCAGACGAATATCAGCAACCTGAACCGGGAAATCAGAGCCGCCAACAGTCTGATGAAGTCCATCCGGCAGCTTATCCAAAACCTCAAAGGCTGGATTACCGAGCTGGGTGAAAAACGGAAAGAGCTGCTTGCGCAAAAAGCGGCGGAGGAAGCAACGCTTCTTCCCAATCTGCTGATGAAGTATATGGAGATACGAAAGGAAGAACGGAAGGACTGGACAAGGGCTGGACAGAACCGGGGGACTTCACAGGACTTAAAGGCAGTCAGCGAAGCCCTGTCCTATCTCCGGCAAAAGGGGCTTTCCACTGTGGAGGACTTAGAAGCATTTCTGGAATCTTCCGGGAAATCAGCCGCAGATTACCGCAATCAGATGAAGCCAAAGGAAGCCCGCAGTAAAGTGATTGACGGGATTCTTGCCAGCCGAACAGACTGCAAGGAATGTAAGCCTTTCTATGAGAAGTACCAGAAGATATTTTTCAAGAAAACAAAGGAGAAATTCAAACAGGAACACCCGGAGGTTGCCCGGTATGAGAAAGCCGCTGCCTACCTTGCCAAGCACCCAGACGATAAGGACAGCACCCAAAAGGAACTGCAAGAGGAGCAGGAAACGCTTCTGGAAGAAATTGCAGCCCTGAAAATACCGTTGACCGAGGTACAGGAGGATTTGAAGAAGCTGCGGGACATCCGCTACTGGGTACGGAAAGCCACCCCCGGCACAGAAGAAAGCAAAGAGCCGCCCAAGAAGCAGCCCCTCAAAGAAGTCTTGCAGGATAAGGCGGACGAGAAAAAAGCACAAAGAACTGCCCCGGTGCAGACAAAACACAAACAACAGGATATGGAACTTTAACAGGCACTTGCCATTTTCAGATTGAGAATGTCAGGTGCTTTTCTTTTTTCAAGGAGGGATAGATTTGAATGTATTTGAAGCTGTGAAGCAGTCCGTCACAACAAGACAGGCTGCGGAGCATTATGGAATCCGTGTAGGCCGGAACGGGATGGCTTGTTGCCCGTTCCATAACGATAAAACCCCAAGCATGAAGCTTGATCGGCGTTACCACTGCTTCGGCTGCGGTGCGGATGGGGATGTGATTGATTTTGCCGCCGCCCTGTATGGGCTGGGAAAGAAAGAAGCCGCCGTACAGCTGGCACAGGACTTCGGGCTTTCCTATGAGGACTGGAAACCGCCGGGGAAGGCTAAAAAGCCCAAGCCCCGGCAGAAATCCCAGGAGGAACAGTTTCAGGAAGCAAAGAGCCGCTGCTTCCGTATTCTTGCCGATTATCTTCACTCGCTTCGGGCATGGAGAAAGGATTATGCCCCGCACTCCCCGGAGGAAGCCTTTCATCCACGGTTTGTGGAAGCCTTACAGAAGCAAGACCAAGTGGAATATCTGCTGGATGTGCTGCTCTTTGGGGAGACAGAGGAAAAAGCAGCTTTGATTACGGACTACGGGAAGGATGTGATACAGCTTGAAAAGCGAATGGCAGAGCTTGCCGCCGCAAACGCAGCAAGAACTAAAAAACACCATGAACGCCATGCAGCCGCCCCAGAGCATTGAGGAAATCAAGGCGGGGCTGGAAACTACCGAGAAAGGCGGTGTCCGTCAGAGCATACGGAACTGCCTGACCGTATTCCAGCGTGACCCGCTGCTTTCCGGGGCTATCGCATACAACATCCTGACCGACCGCAAGGACATCATAAAGCCCATCGGCTTCCACAGGGAAAGCACCGCCCTGAACGATACGGACATGAAGTATCTGCTTCTCTATCTGGAAGAAACCTACGGGCTTACCAATGAGAAGAAGATTGATAACGCCATCGGGATTGTGGCGAATGAAAACAAGTACCATCCCATCCGGGACTATCTCAATACCCTTGTGTGGGACGGGACAGAGCGAATCCGTTTCTGCCTGCGGCACTTTCTGGGGGCTGACGCAGACGATTACACCTATGAAGCGTTGAAGCTGTTCCTGCTGGGCGCAATCTCACGAGCCTTTCAGCCGGGATGCAAATTTGAAATCATGCTCTGTCTGGTAGGCGGTCAGGGGGCTGGCAAGTCCACCTTCTTCCGTCTGCTGGCAGTCCGGGACGAGTGGTTCTCCGATGATTTGCGGAAGTTGGACGATGACAATGTGTACCGTAAGCTGCAAGGTCACTGGATTATCGAAATGTCGGAAATGATGGCAACCGCAAACGCCAAGAGCATTGAGGAAATCAAGTCATTTTTAAGCCGACAGAAAGAGGTTTACAAGATACCCTATGAAACCCACCCAGCAGACCGCCCCCGTCAGTGCGTGTTTGGCGGCACTTCCAATGCCCTTGACTTCCTGCCCCTTGACCGTTCCGGCAACCGCCGCTTTATCCCCGTCATGGTGTACCCGGAGCAAGCCGAGGTTCACATTTTGGAGGACGAAGCCGCTTCCAGAGCCTATATCGAGCAGATGTGGGCAGAAGCGATGGAAATTTACAGAAGCGGCAGGTTCAAGCTGGCTTTCAGCCCTGCCATGCAGCGGTATCTCAAAGAACACCAGCGGGATTTTATGCCGGAGGACACCAAAGCCGGGATGATACAGGCGTATCTTGATAAGTACACCGGGAGCATGGTCTGCTCCAAGCAGCTCTATAAGGAAGCCTTGAACCATGCCTTTGACGAGCCGAAGCAATGGGAAATCCGGGAAATCAACGAGATTATGAACCAGTGCATTTCTGGCTGGCGGTACTTCCCGAACCCAAGAATGTTTTCCGAATATGGCAGACAAAAGGGCTGGGAGCGTGAAAACCCGGCAACGGACTCCGGCAACCCGTCTGAAAAAACGATGGACGGTTTTGTGGAGGTCACAGAACAGATGGAGCTTCCGTTCTGAAAATGACAGCCCGTTGCACCCCCTGTTGCTATCCCGTTGCCGAGCCGGTTGCCGGGGAAAATCCCGAAACTATCGGCTTTTCTCCCCTATGACAACCAAAACAACAGAAAAATAAAAGAAAAGTATAAATAGTAACCATCGCCAGATTGAGATTGTTTGCAAGGTCTTTTGAAGCCCGTTGCCGGACTTCGTTGCCGACACCGCTCTGTCTGGCTATTTTCATGTATGGAGGATAACTGCCTATGGCAAAAAACAAAACAGAGATTCATGTTACAACGGTATTTGACGGGGAACTGGACGCAACCGATGTGTTCGTCAGCCTGATTTCCCAGAAATACGGTAAGACAAATACGAAAGAATATCTTGCTAAAAGGAAAGATATGAGCTATAATGAAGATGAGGTTCAAAAGAGCCAGATACCGTCTGGATTGTGTGGGTAAATGGCTATGATGAACGAAATGGAATACAGAACAATCGGTTCGGCACTTGCCGGAGGGTATCGTGCAGCGGTCTATTGCAGGCTGTCAAAGGACGATGACCTGCAAGGCGAAAGTGCCAGTATCGCAAACCAGCGTGATATGCTGGAAAAATACTGCGAAAAGCAGGGATGGGAGGTTGTGGCAGTCTATCAGGACGATGGCTTCACAGGTCTTAATATGGAGCGTCCTGATTTACAGAGAATGTTGAGAGCCATTGAGCGCAGGCAAATCAACCTTGTCATCACGAAAGACCTCAGCCGACTGGGGCGTAACTATCTGCAAACCGGGCATTTGATTGAGGACTTTTTCCCAAGAAACGGTGTCCGCTATATCGCCATGAATGACGGTATCGACACCCTGCGTGATAACAACGATATTGCCCCGTTCAAGAATATCCTGAACGAGATGTACAGCAAGGATATTTCCAAGAAAGTCCATTCCTCTTATCTTCTGAAAGCGCAGAAAGGACAGTTTACCGGGTGTCTTGCCCCGTTCGGGTATCGGAAAGACCCGGAGGACAAAAACCATCTGCTCATTGACGAGGAAACCGCCCCGATTGTGCGGCTGATTTTCGGATATGCCCTGAACGGTCATGGTCCGAACTATATCCGCAGACGGCTGGAGGAAGAAAAAATCCCCTGCCCCACATGGTGGAACCGGGAACGGGGGCTTCGCAATACCCGTACCAAATGGGAAAAGAAAGACCCAGAAAACGGACGGTATATGTGGGACTTCTCCGTTATCAAAGACCTCTTGATGAATCCCGTCTACACCGGGGCGATTGCTTCCCAGAAAAAAGACTACCGTTTCAAAATCGGCACGATTGGAGAAAAGAAGCCGGAGGACTGGATTGTGGTGGAGGGACAGCATGAACCGCTGATTGACCGCATGAGCTTTGACATTGTGCAGAACAAGCTGAAATCCCGCCAGCGTCCGGGGCAGACCAATGAAATCAGCCTGTTTGCCGGACTGATAAAATGCGGCGAGTGTGGGAAGTCGCTGACGATACGCTACACAAACGCAAAACATCCCCAGCAGATTTATTCCTGCAAGACCTACAATGCCTTTGGAAAGAACCACTGCACCCAGCACCGGATTGACTATGACACCCTTTACAGCCATGTGCTGCGGAAAATCCGGGAATGTGCCAGAGCTGCCCTGATGGACGGGAAAGCGGTTGCCGACCGCCTGACTAATACCTGTGAAGCCGAGCAGCGGGAACAGCGGGAAGCAATGGAACGCTCCCTTACAAGGGACGAGGAACGGATTGAGGTTCTGGATAAAATGGTCATGCGGCTTTATGAGGATATGATTGCAGGGCGTATCAGTGAGCAGAATTTCAACACCATGCTGAAAAAGACACAGACCGAGCAAGCGGAGCTTAAAGCAAAAGTGTCCGAGGGCAGAAAGCGGCTGTCCGATGAAGTCCAGCTTGCCAATGACGCAAAACAATGGGTGGAAGCCATTCAGGAATACGCCAATATCACAGAGCTGGACGCAGCCACCCTCAACCGCTTAATCAAAGAAATCGTCGTGCATGAGCGCATTGACGAAGATAAAACAAGACACATTTCTATCGAAATTCATTTTAATCTCAAACCCATCCCAGAGGTGGAACAGGTCACTGCCTGACCTGTCCCGCCGGGACGGTTCTCTTAAAAACACCATATAGATTTTTTGTACGCCGCCGCCCGCCATCGAGCAGAGTTTTACACCTAATTGGGGATAAAACAGCTCATGGCTGGCGGCGGTGTCGCTCTGGTGGGCATCACCCTGATTCCTCTGCTGTCTGGTCTGTTCGGCTAAGAGCCGCAGGCGGGGTTTCCCGCCTGTACATACGCAATCGCTCCATCTCTGCTGTGGATAACAGCCCTTATTATAATAGGAAGCGAATTGCAGACGAACATCCACCCATCCATGAAAGGCGGTGTCTTATGCAGTTTTTGACCCACATTATTTTCCTCCTGAACCTTCTCAAGACCCTTATCAACCACTTCAGCTAAGGACGGTGACTGCTGAATGGAAACCGTTCTCAAAGCCATTGCCGACTGGATCAAAAGCATCCTGACGGCAGGCATTATGTCCAATCTCAGCGGGCTGTTTGATGATGTGAACACGCAGGTGGGAAACATCGCACAGCAGGTGGGCACCAAGCCCTCCAGCTTTGAGCCGAGAGTGTTCGCCATGATCGAAGCCCTCTCCCGGAACGTGGTGTTACCCATCGCAGGCATCATCCTGACCTTTATCGCCTGCTATGAACTGATCGAGATGATCACCCAGCACAACAATATGGCACAGTTTGAGCCTGCGCTCATCATGCGCTGGATCTTCAAAACGGCGGTGTCGGTGTGGTTTATTTCCAACACCTTCGATATTGTGATGGCGGTGTTCGACATCACCCAGAAGGTAGTGTCCGATTCCAGCGGCATCATTGCCGGAAATACCCATGTCAACGACATTGGCTTGTCCATGCTGCAATCCAGCCTGATGCAGATGGACGTTGGCCCCTGTTCGGACTTTTTCTGCAAAGTTTCTTCATCGGCATCACCATGCGGATATTGAGCATTGTGATCTTCGTCATCGTCTACGGACGTATGATTGAAATTTACTGCATGGTGAGCCTTGCGCCCATCCCCATGGCAACATGGGGCAACCACGAGCAGAGCCACATGGGGCAGAACTACCTGAAATGCCTGTTTGCACTGGGTTTGCAGGGCTTTCTCATCCTCATCTGCGTGGCAATTTATGCGGTGCTGATACAATCGGTAGCGATTTCTGGGGATGCCATCAACTCCATTTGGAGCATTGTAGGCTACACTGTCCTGCTCTGTTTCAGCCTGTTCAAGACCAGCTCGGTGACGAAATCCGTCCTCGGAGCGCACTAAAGGAGGTGTTTGATTGGCTGCGTATATTTCCGTTCCCCGTGACCTGACGAAAGTAAAATCGAAGGTCGCGTTCAACCTGACCAAGCGGCAGCTTGTCTGCTTTGGCACAGCGGCTCTCATTGGAGTGCCGCTGTTTTTTGTTCTCCGGGATTCCGGCGGCAACACTGCTGCCACCCTCGGTATGATGGCGGTGATGCTGCCGGCGTTCTTCCTTGGGATGTACGAGAAAAACGGCCAGCCCTTGGAAAAGCTACTGTCGTACTATGTGCAGTCCCGGTTTGTCCGCCCGAGGGTTCGACCCTACAAGACCAACAACTACTATGCGATTTTGATGAAAGGAGGCGTGACCCATGATGCCGTTTTGGAAAAAGACCGGTAAGCACAGCAAGTCGCAGTCTGCGCAGAAGCGCAGGCAGAACGCAAAGCCTGCTGTGCCCCGGACCGCCCAGCAGTCCATCCCCATGCAGCGGATGTTTGAGGATGGCACCTGCCGGGTGAAGCCTAACTACTACACCCGCACCATCCAGTATCAGGACATCAATTACCAGCTCGCCCAGCAGGAGGATAAGACCGCCATTTTTGAAGAATGGTGCTCCTTCCTCAACTTCTTCGACAGCTCCATCAAATTTGAGCTGTCCTTTGTGAACATGGCAACCGACAGCACCGAGTTTGAAAAGAGCATCCGTATCCCGTTCCAGAAGGACGGTTTTGACGATGTGCGTGCGGAGTACAGCCAGATGCTGCGCCAGCAGCTTGCCAAGGGCAATAATGGTCTGACCAAGACCAAGTTCATCACCTTTGGTGTGGAGGGCGAAAGCATGGCGCAGGTCAAGCCCCGGCTCGACCACATTCAGAATGACCTGCTGAACAACTTCCACCGGCTGGGGGTGCAGGCAAAGCCCTTGAACGGTGCCCAGCGGCTGAAGCTCATGCACGATATGTTCAACATGGACGGTGCATCCAAGTTTCACTTTGACTGGAAAGACCTTGTGAAAAGCGGACTTTCGGCGAAGGATGCCATTGCACCCACCGCCTTTTCGTTCAAAAACAGCCGTACCTTCCAGATGGGCGGCATCTTCTGCGCCGCCAGTTTTTTGAGCATCACGGCATCCGACATCAGCGACCAGCTTTTGAAGGATTTTCTGGACATGGATTCGTCCCAAATCGTTACCATGCACATCCAGTCCGTTGACCAGAACCGTGCCATTAAGACCGTGAAGCGCACCATCACCGAACTGGACCGCAGCAAGATCGAGGAGCAGAAAAAAGCCATCCGTGCCGGGTATGATATTGACATCATCCCGTCCGATTTGGCAACTTACGGGCGGGATGCGAAAGCCCTGCTCAAAGAACTTCAGAGCCAGAATGAGAGAATGTTTTTGGTGACGTTCCTTGTTCTGAACACCGGGCGCACAGAGCAGGAGCTGGAAAACAACGTCTTTCAGGCCAGCTCCATCGCCCAGAAGCACAACTGCAACCTGTGCCGCCTTGATTTTCAGCAGGAGCATGGGCTGATGTCCTCGCTGCCGCTGGCGGATTGCCAGATCGAAATTCAGCGGGGACTGACCACCAGCAGCACTGCTATCTTCATCCCCTTTACCACGCAGGAATTGTACCAGAGCGGAAAAGAATCGCTGTATTACGGCTTGAATGCCCTGTCCAACAACCTCATCATGGTGGACCGCAAAAAGCTGAAAAACCCCAACGGCCTGATTCTGGGCACTCCCGGTTCTGGCAAAAGTTTCTCAGCAAAGCGTGAAATCACCAACGCATTTCTGGTGACGGACGATGATATTATTATCAATGATCCCGAAGGCGAATACTCGCCGCTGGTGAACCGGCTGAAAGGTCAGGTCATCAAAATCAGCCCCAACAGCACCCAATTTGTCAACCCCATGGACATCAACGCCAACTACTCCGAGGAGGATAATCCGCTGTCCCTGAAAGCCGACTTTATTCTTTCTTTGTGTGAGCTGGTGGTGGGCGGCAAGGAGGGTCTGCTGCCGGTAGAAAAGACGGTCATTGACCGCTGTGTGCATCTGATCTACCGCAAATATTTTGCGAACCCCTGCCCGGAGAATATGCCCATCCTTGAGGACTTGTACAATGCCCTGCTCCAACAGGACGAAAAAGAAGCCCACCATGTTGCCACGGCTCTGGAAATCTATGTGAAAGGCTCCCTGAACCTGTTCAATCATCGCACTAACGTGAACGTCAACAACCGCATTGTCTGCTACGACATCAAGGAACTGGGCAAACAGATGAAGAAACTCGGTATGCTCATTGTGCAGGATCAGGTCTGGGGGCGTGTCACGGCAAACCGCAGCAGCGGAAAGTCCACACGGTATTATATGGACGAGATGCACCTCCTCTTAAAAGAGGAGCAGACTGCCGCTTATTCCGTGGAGATCTGGAAGCGTTTCCGCAAGTGGGGCGGTATTCCCACGGGGCTGACCCAGAACGTGAAAGACCTTCTTTCTTCCCGTGAAGTCGAGAATATTTTCGAGAACAGTGACATGATCATCATGCTGAATCAGGCGGCAGGAGACCGGCAGATCCTCGCAAAGCAGCTCAACATCTCGCCCCATCAGCTTTCCTATGTGACCCACTCCGGCGAGGGCGAAGGGCTGCTGTTTTTCGGCAATGTCATTCTGCCGTTTGTGGACCGTTTCCCCACCGATCTGGAACTCTACCGCATTATGACCACCAAGTTGGGTGAAGTCTCGGAGGGCGCGCAGAAATGAGTGAACCGAAGCTGAACATCAAAGAGGAAACGTCCGCAAAAAAGACCCGTTCTCCCCGAAAAAAGCCAAGGTAGAGCAGACGGTGCCCAGAAAGAAAAAGCTGAAAACCGATGCAGAAAAGACTGCCGAAAAAGCCCAGCACCTGCGGTTCGGCAAGGCAGAATTGACCCCGGACGAGTTGAGCCGGTTGAGCAAGGCGCAGAAGCGTGAAATGTACGCCGCCCATGCCGCCCGCTCTGCGGTGCACCGGGAAGTTGACCAGTACGAGGATGAAAACGTCGGTGTGCAGGCTCTGAGCGAGGGCGAAAAAGCCGCCGAGACCACCCACGATATTGCCAAAAGCCGCTATGCCCGGAAGCTGAAAAAGAAAGCCAAAATGCAGGGCAACAAGGGCACCAAAACCGCTAAATCTTCCGCATCGGAGCCGACTGCGGCACAAGATGCAGGCGCATCCGGCACCGGTGAGGGCGGCTCCAACTGGCTTTCACGCTGGAAACAGCGGCAAGAAATCCACAAAAGCTACTATGCCGCCGCCCGGTCGGGCACGGCGGCGCAGACCGCAGGCGGCAAAGCAGCATCCAACGGCGCATCTGCCGCTCGGTCTGGCGTGGAACAGGCCGTAGAAAAAGGCAAAACTGCCGTCAGCACCGCCGTAAAAGGGCTGATGAACGCCGCCAAAGGCAACGCACACGTTCTGGTGATCGTGGGCGTTTTTCTTTGCTCATCCTCATGGTGATGTCCGGCTTTTCTTCCTGCGGCATCCTCTTTTCTGGCGGCACACAGGTGTCCGGGCAGACCATGTACTCTGCCGAGGACCGGGACATCCGGGGCGCAGAGCAGGACTACAAAAAGCTGGAGAAGAAACTGGACAAAAAGATCAAGCGCACCCCGTCGACCACCCCGGCTACAACGAGTATCAGTACCACCTTGATCCCATCGAGCATGACCCATGGCAGCTGACTTCGTTCCTGACCACTTTGTATGACGATTACACCCGGTCGGAGGTGCAGGGCAAGTTGAAGGAGACTTTCAAAAAGCAGTACAAGCTGACCACATGGGTGGAGGTGCAGATACGGTATAAGACCGTTTGGGTCATCAGCCCGGCAGGAATCCCGGTTCCTACGCAGGTGCCCTACGAGTACCGCATCTTCCACACCAAGCTGGTCAATCGTGGCTTGGAAGTCGTCATCCGGGAGGAACTGAACAACGACCAGTGGAAACGGTACGAGATCTTTCAGGATACGCTGGGCGGCAGACCCTATCTGTTCAACGGCGGTCTGCCGCCCGGTGGCTCGGATGGCTCCGGCACACCGGGCATCGACTATCAGGTTCCGGCAGAAGCCCTGACAGACAGCGAGTTTGCCGCCATCTACAAGGAAGCCCAAAAGTATGTGGGTACGCCCTACGTCTGGGGCGGTTCCTCCCCGGAAACAGGCTTTGACTGCTCCGGCTACGTCTGCTGGGTCTACAACCAGAACGGCTACGATGTGGGGCGCACTACCGCCAACGGCTTGTGGAATAAGAGCCAGCACATCAGCGAGGCAGAAGCAAAGCCCGGAGATCTGGTCTTTTTAAGGGCACTTACGACACCCCCGGCATGAGCCACACCGGAATCTATCTGGGCAACGGCATGATGGTCAGTGCCGGCGACCCCATCAAGTACGCAAACATTCATTCGTCCTACTGGGAGAAGCATCTCGCCGGGTTCGGACGGCTTTCAAAATGATTGGAGGAGTTTTATGAGCGAAAAATCGGATAAGCTGCGGGCGATGTTGGCAAAAGAGAAGGAACGCCGCATCAAACTGAACAATCGTATCGAGATTTTGGAGCGGCGCATTCAGGAGGAGGATTCCGCCGAGGTCAACGAGATGGTGCGGACTGCAAAGGTCACGCCGGAGCAGCTCGCCGCCCTGCTGCGGCAGTCAGCTACCACCACCCCGAACCCGGCTGCGCTGTCTGCCGTGGGTGCAACTTTTGAGAAGGAGGTCGATGCAGATGAAGATTAAGAAACTGGGTGCACTGCTGGTATCGGCGGCACTGTGCGCTGGCATGGCGGCTCCCGCCTTTGCCTTTGAGGGCGAAGCCGCCCCGGTGGAACAGCCTGTTCTGCCGGAGGTAGTGGAAGATGTTGTCACTGTCACGGACGAAACCTCTGGTGCCCTGACCCCGGAGGGCAATCTGACGCTGGTGGACGACTACTACACCAACTATTCCGATGGCAGCGGTCAGCAGTTCATTACGCTGGTGTCGAAGTCGGGTGCCACCTTCTATCTGGTCATTGACCGCAACGCCAAAGGGCAGCAGACCGTCCACTTTATGAATCTTGTGGATGAAGCCGACCTGTTGGCTCTTATGGAGGAAGAAGCTGCGGACGCTTATACCGCCGAAAAGGAAGCGGCGGCGCAGGCGGAACAGGACAGGCTGAAATCCGAGGAAGAAGCCAAGAAAGCCGCCGAAGAAGCGGCAGCATCCGGCACAGAACAGCCCAAGGAAAACAAGGTCACAAAGATCGCATCCGGCTTTCTGGGCGTAGTCGTGCTGATTGCGCTGGCGGCAGGCGGCATTTTCTACGCTTTCGCAAAGCAGAAGCAGAAAAAACAGGCCGAAAAAGAAGCCCTTGACCCCGATGCAAATTACACCGAGGACAAGGGCGATTTTGAGATTCCCACCGAGGATGAGCCGGAGGAGACCGGCGAGGAAGATACCGAACCCATCTGATTTTAAGGCGGCGTTTTGCCGCCGTACATATTGTAATCAGAAACAGATTGGAGGGATTTTTATCGCAAAATTAGTCGTGGCGGAAAAGCCATCCGTCGCTATGTCCTATGCAAAAGTCCTTGGCGCAAACAGCCGCAAAGACGGCTACCTTGAGGGCAACGGCTATCTGGTAAGCTGGTGTGTGGGTCATCTGGTGGAACTAGCTCCGCCTAATGTCTACGATGCCAAATACGTCAAGTGGAGCATTGCAGATCTGCCCATCCTGCCGCAAAAGTGGCAGTATCTGGTGTCTGCCAGCACCAAAAAGCAGTTTGGCATCCTGAAAAAACTCATGCACCGCCCGGATGTGGATAGCATCGTGAACAGTTGCGATTCCGGACGTGAGGGCGAACTCATCTTCCGGCTGGTGTACCAGCAAGCGGGCTGCAAAAAGCCGTTCTCTCGCCTGTGGCTGTCCAGCATGGAGGAAAACGCCATCCGGGAGGGCTTTGCCCACCTCAAACCGTCAACTGAATACGATGCGCTGTACAATGCAGCACTCTGCCGGGAACGCGCCGACTGGATGGTCGGTATCAATGCGTCCCGGCTTTTTCGTGTCTGTACGGTCAACCGCTGGCGGTGGGGCGTGTTATGACCCCGGTGCTTGCCATGACGGTGGTGCGAGAAGCCGCCATCGCTGCCTTTACCCCGGAAAAATTCTACACGGTGGATCTGGAACTGACCAGCGGCTGCACGGCATCCAGCCGCCGCATTCCCGAAAAAACCGTGGCCGAAAACCTGCTGGAAGCCTGCCGAAAGGAGATGGTGGCAACGATCCAGCGTATCACCCGCAAGGAAAAGTCTGAGAGTCCGCCGTCGCTGTACGATCTGACCACCCTTCAGCGAGATGCTAACCGCTTGCTGGGGTACAGCGCACAGCAGACGCTGGACTATGTGCAGAGCCTGTATGAGAAGAAACTTACCACTTATCCCCGAACTGATAGCTGCTATATCACCGACGATGACGAGGAAATGCTGGAGGAACTGACCGAGGCACTGGAAAGATTTTTCGATATTACCTCGGAAGATGTGGACGATGCTGTGCCCCGGACACGGCGCACCGTCAACCGGGAAAAAGTCACCGACCACCACGCCATCCTGCCCACCCGCAGTATGCTGCAAGCCGATCTGGACGAACTGCCCAAGGGCGAGCAGAACGTTCTGAAACTCATCATCGCCCGGACGCTGATGGCGGTAAGCAAGCCCTTCCGTTATCTGGAAACCCTGCTGACCACCGAATGTGCCGGGGAGGAATTTACCGCCAAGGGCAAGGAGATTCTGGAGGAAGGCTGGAAAGCAGTGGAACGCAAGGTGCTGGCAGACATCTTGAACCGGAAGCAGGAACTCACCGCCCTGCCCAATGCGGCAGAGAACGAGTGCGGCATCCTCAATGCCGAACTGAAAGAGGGGCAAACGTCCCCACCGAAGCATTTTACCGAGGACACCCTGCTGCACGCTATGGAAACCGCCAGTGCAGACAGTATGCCGGAGGGCGTGGAGCGTCAGGGCATCGGCACCCCGGCTACCCGTGCCGCCACCATTGAAAAGCTTGTGCAGAAGGGTTTTCTGGAACGCAAGGGCAACAAGAAAACCAAGGTGCTTCTGCCTACCGACAAGGGCAAAGCCCTGATTACGGTGATGCCCGAAGAAATCAAATCCCCGGAAATGACAGCCGATTGGGAAACAAAGCTGCTGCGTATTGAGCGCAGCGAAATGGAGCCGAGCGAATTTATGACCGAGATCAACACGATGATTACTGAATTGGTAGAGAACACGGAAATGAAAAAAGGAGTGAATGCGCTTATGAAAAACAAAATCATTGGTGTCTGCCCGAACTGTGGTGCAAATGTTGTGGAGCGTGAAAAGGGCTGGTTCTGCGAGAACCGGGAGTGCCGTTTCGTGCTGTGGAAGGACAATGCGTTCTTTAAGCGTCTGGGCAAGCGGCTGGATTCCCACGTTGCGGACAAGCTGCTGCGGGATAGCCGTGTCCGCCTGAAGGACTGCAAGAGCGCCAAGGGCAAGACCTACAACGCCACCGTGCTGCTGGGCACCGAGGTCGATGGCCGCAGCAAGTTTTCTCTGGAATTTGAGGGTGGTTGCTGATGGAGCAGAAAAAAGAAGCAGTTTACCTTATCAACGATGAACGCTATCTCCACCTCCGGGAAAACGGTGCAGGGGTCGGCTTTGCCACTTATAACAAGGTAACTGGCGAGCCGCTGGAAAGTGGGCAGATCTCGGAAAAGAATCTGCCGCCAGATGGACAAAACACCATCTCTGCCGCCCGGAACTGGTATCTGTTTGAACTTTCGGACGATGACCGTAAGGCCATCCAACAGGAAAGCGTAAAGATCCTCGAAAACATCCCGCAGGCGGGCATCGGCAGGCGGCGCATCTGGGAGCCGGAAACGCTGCCGAAGGATATTCGTCTCATCAACAGCCACTATGACGACCTCTACCGCATTCCCGATGGCGGAGTTGTACAGGTGGATTACCCGGATGGGCGCAGCTTTACGGCACGGCTGGAACATCTGGATGATTATCACTTTGACATGGGCGGTCTGGGCAATGTGTTCCACATCTGTCAGTTTGCCGAGGTCATGGAACGAAACCATGCAGACTTCTACCCGGAGATTCAGACACAGGACGAGCAGGCTGCATGGGAACTGGGCGGCAAAGGCTACCTTGCCATACAGTCCTGTGAGGATGGATGGGACTACACCCTCTATCACAGCGATTATTCTGTGATGGACGGCGGGCAGCTGGGTGCCCCGGAACTGACCATTCAGGAAGCCCGTGAGCAGATTCTGGAAGCACACCACATGGAAAAGGGCCGGCGGCTACTGCAGGACTACGATGCCGTCATGGACAAAGTTGCGGAAGCCGAGGAACTGAGCGCAGACCACCGCCCTTCCACACTGGAAAAGCTGGCAGAACTGGCAAGTGATACGTCTGCGCCAAAATCGTCTGAACGTTCTGCGCCAGAACTGTGAGGTGGACGATGCAGCAAAAATGGAACCAGAATTTTGACGGTGAACCCATGACGGACATCCCGCAGAAGTTTCTGAACGCAGGGTGCGATGTTTATATGGTGATGCAGCTGCGGCATGACGAAAAAATCCTTGATGAAAGATTTGCTTCTATGCGGGAGTTGAATCGTCGAGGCAAAACGCCTGACCCGGAGCATTACGAGGTCACCTACTATGCTGATCTGTCCGCCATGTGGCAGGATGTGCCAAACAACGAGGTTTTGGAAGAACTGTTTCAGATGTTCAACCTCTCCCGTCCGCAGGATTTTGAGGGACACAGCCTGTCCGTCAGCGATGTAATCGCACTTAAACGCAATGGCGAGGTATCTGTGCATTATGTGGACAGCATCGGCTTCAAGGATTTACAGGGGTTTCTGGACAAGCAGCCGGAACGTCCTTCGGTGCTGATGAATCTCAAAGAAAAGTGCGATGCCCCGGAGTGCAACCCAACTGGATGCCGGAAAGTGAGGGCTGAACATGAACTTTAACCATGAGGAACTCATGCTGATGATGCTCTACAACACCGGCACCCGGCTGGGGCTTATCCATGAACTGCGGCTCATGCAGTGCTACCTGATGCCCGATGAGACCGCCCTGCGGGAGTTGTCGGAAGGTGTTATCGAGAAGCTGAAACTGCTGACCGATGCCGAGTTTGCCGAACTGGAATTTCCTCCGGACTGACTTTCGCCGCCTGCGGGCGGCGTACATAGGCTCTTTTACAATGGGATTCGGTGTGGTATACTGAACTCGACAAATCGGAATTTACCTCTACTCAGACATACAAACTGTTGACAATAAAGCTCCTATATAGTATGATTTTATAAACTACTATATAGGAGCTTTTGTATGAAAACAAATGGCGGATTTCTTGTTACCAAAATAAAACAACTTGGAGATCGAATCTTTGAAAAGATTCTCAGCGAAAAGAATATTGATGCGTTTAACGGAGCCCAAGGGCGTATTCTTTATGTGCTGTGGCAGGAAAATGGAATCTCAATCAGGTCACTCTCGATTAAATGTGGATTAGCGATAACTTCTCTTACTACGATGCTGGAAAGAATGGAAAATCAAGGGCTGATAAGACGTGTTCAGTCTGAAACGGACAAAAGGAAAACACTCCTGTTTCTGACTGAAAAAGCACATGCCTTAAAGGACGAATACGATTCTGTATCTGATAAAATGGGCAGTATTTACTACAAAGGTTTTTCGGAGGAAGAAATTACCCAGTTTGAGGAATGCCTCGACCGTATCAGAAAGAATCTTGAGGAGTGGCAGAAATCATGAGTATTTGTATCAAAGATCAGATTCAAAACATGAATATCGTCATCGGATGTACAGTGGGGTGTGCATATTGCTATGCCCGCAATAATGTGAAACGCTGGCATATGATTGATGACTTTGCTGACCCTGAATTCTTTCCAGGTAAGCTCAAGATGATGGAAAAGAAACGTCCGCAGAACTTTCTTCTTACCGGCATGAGCGATCTTTCCGGCTGGAAGTCAGAATGGAGAGACGAGGTATTTGAAAAAATCCGTGAAAATCCACAGCATCAGTTCCTGTTCCTTACAAAGCGACCAGATCTGCTGGATTTTGATACCGATCTGGAAAACGCATGGTTTGGCGTTACGGTGACGAGGAAAGCAGAGCTATGGCGTATCGACGCCCTTCGGAAAAACGTCAGAGCAAAACATTACCATGTTACCTTTGAGCCGTTATTCGACGATCCCGGCACAGTTGACCTTTCCGGAATCAACTGGATCGTTGTGGGCACCATGACAGGAACTCAGAGCAGGAAGATTCATACGGAGCCTGAATGGGCATGGTCTCTGGCGGACCAGGCACATAAGCTCGGCATTCCGGTGTTTATGAAGGAAGACCTTGTCCCTATCATAGGGGATGAAAATATGATTCAGGAAATGCCGGAAGAATTTAATAAAGTGTTAGAGGTACAGAAATCATGGAAGAAGTAATAAATGGAATCCTCATTCGTGAGGTGGAAACAAAGAACATCATGACTAAGTCTAGTCTGCCGGTAGGCGGTTACTCGGTCAATCCCTATGTGGGCTGTACACATGCCTGCAAGTATTGCTATGCTTCTTTTATGAAGCGCTTTACCGGACACACGGAGGAATGGGGCACTTTCCTTGATGTGAAGCATTGGCCGGAAATTAAAAATCCGAAGAAATATGCCGGACAGCGGGTGGTCATCGGTTCTGTGACAGATGGCTACAATCCACAGGAGGAGCAATTCGGGAATACCAGAAAACTTCTGGAGCAGTTAATTGGCAGTGACGCAGATATTCTGATCTGCACAAAGTCGGATCTTGTGGCACGGGATATTGATCTGCTGAAGAAGCTTGGACGAGTAACCGTTTCATGGTCAATCAACACACTGGATGAAAATTTCAAGAACGATATGGACTCTGCTTCTAGCATTGAGTGCCGCATCGCTGCTATGAAGCAGGTATATGAAGCAGGTATCCGTACAGTCTGTTTCGTATCCCCGGTATTCCCCGGTATCACGGACTTTGAAGCCATCTTTGAGCGGGTAAAAGATCAGTGCGATCTGTTCTGGCTCGAAAATCTCAATCTTCGAGGTGGTTTCAAAAAGACAATTATGGATTATATCGCCGAAAAACATCCTGATCTTGTACCACTTTATGACGAGATCTATAACAAGCATAACCGCAGCTACTTTGAAGCACTTGAAGTAAAAGCTGCGGAAATGGCTAAGAAGTATGATTGTGCCTTTGTGGATAATGAAATGCCTTATGGCAGAGTCCCGCAGGGACATCCGGCGATCGTGGATTATTTCTATCATGAGGAAATCCGAGGGACAGAAAATACCGGAAAAAGAAATCGTTAAACAGAAATTTTGTAAGAACTTTGAACGAGGGAGACTCCTTGTCCGAAGGGCAAGAAGGTGCAGCCGAGAAGATTTAGAACAATTCCAGTTTGTGGGGAAGGAACACCTATATGTCAAAACCCAAAATCGCCTTTATCTGTGTCCATAATTCCTGCCGCAGTCAGATTGCCGAAGCCTTTGGCAGGTACTGGCCGCAGATGTGTTTGAAAGCTACTCGGCTGGAACCGAAACCAAACCGCAGATCAATCAGGATGCTGTGCGCCTGATGAAAGAACTATATGGCATCGACATGGAAAAGACACAGTATTCCAAGCTGATTTCTGCAATTCCAAAGCCGGATATCGCTATTTCCATGGGCTGCAATGTCAGCTGCCCGTTCATTGGCAGACCTTTTGATGAGAATTGGGGTCTGGATGACCCTACCGGAAAAAGCGATGATGAATTCAAGGCAGTCATGGAGCAGATTCGTCAGAATGTCCTTACGTTAAAATCGAAACTTTACGATGGTTCCAGTTTTTGAAACCCTCAAAAGTAAGGTCTTGATAGAATGCATCGGTTCATGCTATACTAAAACCAGTTTTATTGTACGGACAAAAATAGAAAGTGAGGCTTGCCAATGGACACCACAAAACGCTCTCCCCTTGACCGCCTGCTCTTTGCCACTTTTCTGAAAGGCCGCACTTCTTCCCGCGACTTGTGGGAAGAAAAGGGCGATATGACCCCGAAGATAACCAGAAGATCATCGAGGAAACCAACGAGATCATCAACGATGATTCCACCTATCCCTTCATCAGCTACCTGACCGACCTGCTTGCTAAGTCCAAACCCTCCGATGATGCTGTCAAGAAACTGCACGACTGCATCGACAAAGTTGCAGTTGCGTTGGGACACGACAGCACCGATGTGTTCCGTGCGCTCCTTGCAAAGCTGATCGAGGAGCCGGAAGAAAAGCAGACCTTTGACCGTCTGCTGGAGATGGCAGAAAAGTCTGCCGCAAAGCACGAATAAAATACCATAGATTCCATAAGCGAGTGACCTGAAAAGGCCGCTCGCTTTTTTGTTTACCATGAACTTGAAGGGAGGAACGCTATGCCAAGCAAAACCGAAGAATACCTTGCCCTTGCCCAGCGCACGGCGAACGGCTTGACCCGGTACTGGGAAAGCTGGACGGACTACCTGACCACCGCATCCCGGTTGTACAAGTACCCCTTTGCAGACCAGTTGATGATTTACGCTCAGCGGCCCGATGCCACCGCCTGCGCCGAATTTGACATTTGGCGCAACCGGATGAACCGCTATGTCAGGCGTGGCTCTAAGGGCATCGCTCTGCTGGACGAATCCAGCGGATTCCCTCGACTGCACTACGTTTTTGACGTAAGCGACACCGGGGTGCGCCGCAATTCCCGTGACCCGGAGATGTGGCAGTACAATGACGACCTGAAACAGCCGGTTTCGGAAATGTTGAGCAAGACCTACGGCATCAGCGGGGAGCGTGTCAGCCAGCAGCTTGCCGATGTTGCCGGGAAACTGGTGGCGGATTACTGGGACAACAACGGCGGGGACATTCGTGCCATCGTTGACGGTTCGCTCTTGATGGATTATGATGAAGCCGGGGTGGAGATGCAGTTCAAAAGCGCAGCTGCAATCAGCGTCACCTACACGCTGCTGGAACGCTGCGGATTTGAGCCTGCCGGGTGGTTCGACAAGGACGACTTCCGAGCCATCCACGAGTTTTCCACCCCAGACAGTGTTTACGCCCTCGGCGCAGCCGTCAGCGACATGAGCCGGGAGGTGCTACGGAACATCGAGCGCACCGTAAAAACAACCATTCGCCGCCGCAATGCAGAAAGGAGCCAATATGAATACGAACAGCAGAAACGTGACCTACTCGACCGTCGGGGACTACCAGCTCCCGAACCTGACCCTGAACCAGCCCCGGAAGCCGCTGGGCAAGTACGGCAGGCTGCGCCGGACGTACCTGAAAGACCATCGCCCGGTGCTGTACAACACGATGCTCCTGAACGGGAGCCTGTACCCGCACCTGATGGAGGTGGAGCAGACGGCAGAGAGCCAGATGCAGCAGACCATGAAGCAGCTTCTGAAACAGAACCCGGCCCCGGACAAGGAGCAGAATCAGATGGCGTGGGTGCAGCACATGAACAGCCTGCGGGCACAGTCAGAGGAACTGGTGCTGATGGAACTGATTTACAGCTGAGTTTCTTCGATGCCCACATCCCTACCGAAGCTGAACAAATTGAAACCATCGACCGAGCGGAGAGCGAAAAAACGCCCTCCGCTTTTGTTTTGTCGCAGGCTGAAATCGAGAACGAACTGCGTAAGCATGGTTCTGGGTTTACAGGTGGCAAGCAGCGCATTATGGCACTGTACCAGACCCAGCCTGACCGAAAACTCCGTGCCAAGGCTCTGGCAAAGGAGTACGGAATCGGTGGGCACTCCCACGATTATCTGGATGGCAGCAGAGGGTTTGTCAACCACGACGGGAGAGGAATGGAATTTGACCATTACCCCGAACACAAGAAATTCACGTTAAGCTGGACACAGGTGGAAAAGTATATCGACCTGATGATCCAGTCCGACCGCTACCTGACGGACAAGGAAAAGGAGCATTACACGCCGCCCGTCAGCGCAGAGCCAGATGCCACCCTGACCCATGCAAAAAACCTGATCCGGGAATTTTGTCAGGAAGAATATGATTCTGAGCCGGACTTTTCTGACCTGTCCAAGATCGGCGTTGCCTACACCAACGCCACCGATGAGAATATTCCCATTCAAGTTAATGTGGATTTGGTGGGATACCGTGTGGAGCGGTATCTGGGCGAGGTGCTGATAGACGAACGCCAGTACGAAAGTCTGGAAGAACTGACCGAGACCGAGTTGGAAGCACTGGATTTTTCGGAACTGGTCAGCGTTACGGACGAGGAACTGGAGCATTACCACAACAAGGCGGAGGAGCACTCGGCACTGTTGCCGCTGGATGCCGCCACCGAATATAACACCCTGAAGGAGCAGCACCCGGATGCGCTGGTGGGTTTTGAACAGGGCGGTCAGTTTGAGTTTTACGGCGAGGATGCCCGGAAGGTCTGCGAACTTGTAGGCGGAAAGCTGCTGGAAAAGGAAACGGAATTGGGCACAGTCCCGGTCACCGGTTTTCCCCGCGACCAGTGGGCATACCGTGCCAAACAACTGTGGCAGTGCGGCGAGAACATCTACCTTGCCGGACTGAACGAGGACGGCACCCACCACCAAACCAAGTATCTGCGCCGGGAGGATTATCTGCCGCTGGGTGCTACCATCCACATGGAGGGGCGCGCTTTCCGGGTGGATACGGTAAACTTTGATAAGGGCAGCGTATCCTTGCAGGACGTGGCATTGGCAGAAATGCGGATACCAGTTTTCCGGGAGGAACCGCTAGCGCTTGTCCGGGAGTTGTACGAGGAGCAGGATATGATGGAATCCCCCCTGCCCGATTACAAGGTCGGTGACAATGTTGTGGTCGAACTCCCCACTCGAACTATTGAGGGGAAAGTTGGCTATGTGGGTGAAACGGATGTTCGCATCGACACCAGTACGCACGGGCAGTCATGGGATAACGAAGTTATCAATAAGCAACAATTCGAGGAGGGCTTGCGGCAGAACGAACCAAATTCTACCCGGCCAGTTCGTACTGAAAAAACGGTTGCCGTATACCCCGCCAAGGAAAACAATCTGCCGTTTGACATTGTAATTCAGACGATAAGCACAGAATCGCCCACAGTTGAAGCGGAACGTCCCACACTTGAACTTGCCGGGAACTTCCGTATCACAGATGACCATTTGGGCGAGGGCGGCGCAAAGCAAAAGTACGCCCGGAACATCGAAGCCATCCGCACCCTGTTCAAGCTGGAACAGGAGCACCGTGGTGCCACCGCTGAGGAACAGCAAGTGCTTTCCCAGTATGTGGGCTGGGGCGGTCTGGCGGATGCCTTTGACCCCAGCAAAGATAGTTGGGCAAAGGAATATGCAGAGTTGAAAGGACTGCTCTCCGAGGATGAGTACGCCGCCGCCCGTTCCAGCACCCTGAACGCCCACTATACCAGCCCTACCGTCATCCGTAGTATCTACGATGCCGTGGAGCGCATGGGTTTCCACAGCGGTAACATTCTGGAACCTAGTATGGGCGTGGGCAACTTCTTTGGAATGCTGCCGGACAGCATGGCAGACAGTCGGCTGTACGGTGTAGAACTGGACAGCATCACCGGGCGCATCGCCAAAAAGCTGTACCCGCAGGCTGACATTACCGTGGCGGGCTTTGAGACCACTGACCGCCGTGATTTCTACGATTTGGCGGTGGGCAACGTGCCTTTCGGTCAGTACAAGGTCAACGATAAGGCGTACAACAAGCTGGGATTCTCCATCCACAATTATTTCTTTGCGAAAGCCATCGACCAAGTGCGTCCGGGCGGCATTGTGGCGTTTGTGACTTCTCGTTATACCATGGACAGCAAGGACAGCACCGCCCGCAAACACATGGCAGAGCGTGCCGATTTGCTGGGTGCTATCCGTCTGCCGAATAATGCGTTTCGCGCCAATGCTGGCACAGATGTTGTCAGCGACATTATTTTCCTGCAAAAGCGTGACCGTCCCATTGACCATGAGCCGGACTGGGTGCAGTTGGGCAAAACAGAAGATGGCTTTGCCATCAACCAGTATTTCGCAGACCACCCGGAGATGGTGCTGGGCGAGCTGACCACCGAAAGCACCCAATACGGACGGGAGGACCTGACCGTTGCACCCATCGAGGGCACCAGCCTTGCAGACCAGCTTGCCGAGGCGGTACAGCACATCGAGGGCAATTACACTGCGGTGGAGATTGCTGCCCCGGACGTCGCAGATGCGGAAGCACAGCGCAAAACGCTGCCCGCAGACCCGACTGTGAAGAATTTTAGCTATACGGTTGTTGATGGCGAGATCTACTACCGAGAGAACTCTATCATGACGCAGATCGAACTGTCCGACAACGCCAAAGGTCGTGTAGCTGGTATGGTGGAGTTGCGGCAGACTGTCAACGAACTGATTGACCAGCAGTTGAACGACTTCCCGGACGAGGACATTAAGGCATCGCAAGCAAAATTGAACGCCACCTATGATGCCTTTACCGCAAAGTACGGCTTGCTGAACGACCGCAAAAACGGGCGGCTGTTTGAGCAGGATTCCTCGTATTATCTGCTGTGCTCGCTGGAAAATCTGGACGAGCAGGGGCAGCTCAAGAGCAAGGCAGCGATGTTTACGAAACGGACCATTCGCCCGGAGTGCACCGTCACCAGCGTGGACACCCCCAGCGAAGCGTTGGCGGTATCTATTGGTGAGCATGGCAAAGTGGACTTGCCCTATATGGCAGAACTGCTGGGCACTCCCGGTGAGTATGGGCGCATTACCACCGAACTCTCCGGCGTGATCTTCAAAGACCCTGCCGCCGACCCCACCGACCCGGAAGCGGGCTGGCAGATGGCAGACGAATACCTGTCCGGCGATGTTCGGGCAAAGCTGCGGATGGCGCAGTTTGCGGCAGAGACCCAGCAGCTCAGTTGCGACGCCATTTCCATCCCGGAGTGGAAGCTGGAACTGATGGCGAAGAAGATATTTGAAAAGGTCTGGGGCAATCAGAATAAAGCCATCCTTCGTGCCTGCAAGATGATTGAAAGCTGTCAGAACGGAAAAGCCGCCACACGAATGTCTGCTGCACCGATTCAGGGCCAGATCGAAAAAATCAAAAAACGCAAGCTGAACTACGCTGCCATGCGTGCAGACGGCGAACTGCCACGGGAAGAATATCAAGCCCTTTGCAAACAGGCAGATGACGAGATTGTCCGCTTGGAGCAGGAACTGAAAGCCCTCTCCCCTGCGCCCGAACCGCAGACGGTTTCCTCGGACATGAAAGTAATCTACGATTTTCTCTCTCAGAAGGTCGATGTGCACGGTGCCCGTCTTGCTCCCGAATTGATTGAGCAGTTCGTTGAAGTGGTCACCCCCTTTGCCGATTACGCCTACCGCTGGAAGCTGAACACCGGCTGCAAGAAGTCCAAAGAGGAGCGCACTGATCTGATGGCTGTATCGGAAAAGCCCATCCTTACCTTCACCATCGACTTTGAAACCGCCAAGCGTTACCGGGAAGCCAACAAGATGCCCCACCAGTTCCGCCGTGCAGCGTGGACCGACCTGACTGTGGAGGTGTATCTGTGATGCTTCTGGGAAGCAGCTCTATGTTAAACGCAATTCATCTCATACATGAGCGAACAAATAAAGCCCACCGCCAAAATTGACGGTGAGCCTTATTTTACGCTTGATTTTTAACGATAATTCGCTATAAGGTCCTTATGCTCTCGGGTTTTTAATAGCAGCCTGAGCAGCAGCCAGACGTGCGATAGGCACACGGAAGGGAGAGCAGCTGACGTAGTCCAGACCGACATTGTGGCAGAACTCCACGCTCGTGGGGTCGCCGCCGTGCTCGCCGCAGATACCCAGACCCAGATCGGGACGGGTCTCGCGGCCGTCGTGGGCAGCCATCTTGACCAGCTTGCCAACGCCGATCTGGTCCAGATGCTGGAACGGATCGCTCTCGTAGATCTTGTTCTCGTAGTATGCGCCCAGGAACTTGGCGGCATCATCACGGCTGAAGCCGAAGGTCATCTGGGTCAGGTCGTTGGTGCCGAAGCTGAAGAACTCGGCTTCCTTGGCGATCTCGCCGGCAGTCAGGGCTGCACGGGGGATCTCGATCATGGTACCGACCTGATACTTCATCTCAACGCCTGCAGCAGCGATCAGCTCGTCTGCGACCTTGACCACAACGTCCTTGACGAACTTCAGCTCCTTGACCTCGCCGACCAGCGGGATCATGATGTGCGGGGTGATCATATGGCCGGTCTCAGCAGAGACGTTCAGAGCAGCCTTGATCACAGCGCGGGTCTGCATCGCAGCGATCTCAGGGTAGGTAACAGCCAGACGGCAGCCACGGTGACCCATCATGGGGTTGAACTCGTGCAGAGAAGTAACCACGTTCTTCAGATCATCGAAGGTCATGCCCATATCGGCAGCCAGCTCCTTGATGTCCTCGTCCTTGGTGGGCAGGAACTCGTGCAGAGGCGGATCCAGATAACGAATGGTCATCGGGCGCTCACCCATGATGCGGTACATGGCCTCGAAGTCACCCTGCTGGAACGGCTCGACCTTGGCCAGAGCAGCTTCGCGCTCTTCCACGGTACGTGCGCAGATCATCTCACGCACAGCCTTGATGCGATCCTCTGCGAAGAACATGTGCTCGGTACGGCACAGGCCGATGCCCTCAGCACCCAGATCCACTGCCTGCTGTGCGTCGCGCGGGTTATCAGCGTTGGTCATGACCAGCAGCTGACGAGCAGCGTCTGCCCAGCCCATGAAGCGGTTGAAGTTCTTATTGCCGGTAGCGGCCACGGTAGCGACCTGCTCGCCGTAGATGTTGCCGGTAGAGCCGTCGATGGAGATCCAGTCGCCCTCGACGAACTTGTGGCCATTGATCTCGAAGGTCTTTGCTTCCTCGTCGATCTTGACCTCGTTGTCATTGCCGCAGCCGGAGACACAGCAGGTGCCCATACCACGGGCAACAACAGCTGCGTGGCTGGTCATGCCGCCGCGGACGGTCAGGATGCCCTGAGAAACCTGCATGCCCACGATATCCTCGGGGCTGGTCTCCAGACGGACCAGAACGACCTTCTTCATCTTGCCGGACTTGACCATCTCCTCTGCCTCTTCAGCAGTAAAGACGATCTGGCCGCAGGCAGAACCGGGAGAAGCTGCCAGACCCTTGCCGACGACCTCGGCGGCCTTCAGGGCAGCGGCATCGAACTGGGGATGCAGCAGGGTATCCAGCTGCTTGGGCTCCACGCGCAGGACAGCTTCCTGCTCGGTAATCATGCCCTCGTCCACCAGATCACATGCGATCTGCAGAGCAGCCTGAGCGGTACGCTTGCCGTTACGGGTCTGCAGCATGTACAGATGGCCGTCCTCGATGGTGAACTCCATATCCTGCATATCGCGGAAGTAGTTCTCCAGACGGGTCGCGATCTCAACGAACTGATCGTACACCTCAGGCATCTGATCCTTCAGATGGCTGATGGGAGAAGGAGTGCGCACGCCGGCCACAACGTCCTCGCCCTGTGCATTGATCAGGTACTCGCCCATCAGCTTCTTAGCGCCGGTGGCGGGGTCACGGGTGAATGCAACGCCGGTGCCGGAGCGGTCGCCAGAGTTGCCGAATGCCATCTGCTGAACGTTGACAGCGGTGCCCCACTCGTAGGGGATCTCGTTCATCTTACGATAGACATTTGCGCGGGGGTTGTCCCAGCTGCGGAAGACGGCCTTGACAGCCTCGATCAGCTGATCACGGGGATCCTGCGGGAAGGGACGGCCTTCGTTCTCCTCGTAGATCTTCTTGAAGGTGCCGACCAGTTCCTTCAGGTCATCAGCAGTCAGGTCCACGTCGTTCTTGACGCCCTTGGCTTCCTTCATCTTGTCGATCTCGACCTCGAACAGGCTCTTCGGGACCATCATAACGACGTCCGCGAACATCTGCACAAAGCGGCGGTAGCAGTCGTATGCAAAACGGGCGTTGCCGGTCTTCTTTGCCAGACCTTCAACAGCCTCGTCGTTCAGGCCCAGGTTCAGGATGGTGTCCATCATGCCGGGCATGGACTGACGTGCGCCGGAACGGACGGAGACCAGCAGGGGGTTCTGGTTATCGCCGAACTTCTTGCCGGTGATCTCTTCCAGACCCTTGAGGTGCTCAAAGATATCAGCAGTGATCTCGTCATTGATCTGACGGCCGTCTGCATAATACTGGGTGCAGGCGTCGGTGGTGATGGTGAAACCCTGCGGCACCGGCATACCGGCTGCGGTCATTTCTGCCAGACCAGCACCCTTGCCGCCCAGAGTATTCTTCATGGTGACTTTGTCGCCGCCGAAAGCATCATTGCCTTCGCTGAAGTAGTACAGATACTTTTTGCTCATGCGTTGTTTACCTCCCATTCGTGACTGCAGCACAGCCGCACCGCAGTCTCATCGTTTGCCTTGTCTTAAAAACTCGACCGATGAACATTGTTTGTGAATGCTAAACTATTATACCAGAAAATCCATTCCTTTCCACCATGCAAAATCCCGAATTTGTCTGTTATTTTTTATGCAAATCCCTTGAAATTTGCCAAGTTTTAAGGTAGTATAGAATGGGAGAAAGTTCGAGAGGTTTTTCGTTTTCTGATGCGGATTATCCGTCTGTTGGATACAACTTTCTATCCCTGTAATTTCAGCTTTTTCTTTTTGTCGGCGCAAAGCTTCTGTTGTATCCATCTTTGGATATGGATGCATCATTTTTCCGGGTCGGGCCTTATCATCCACCCGCCGGGAGCCGCCGTGCCGGAAGGGAGATCTATCGTATGGAAAATTCTGTTTCTTCTGCTGCGCTGAATGCAGCGCGTGAGCAGCTGGATGCCGCCGAAGCCGCCCGCGAGGTCATTCTGCTGCAGCACATCGCAAACGGCGTGATCATCGACAGCCGCACCGTGCAGATCGCACCGGACGTGGTCATCGCCCCGGGTGCCGTCATTCTGGCCGGTACCATCCTGCGCGGCAGAACAGTCATCGGTGCGGGCTGCATCATCGGTCCCAACACCCTCATTGAGGACAGCATCGTAGACGAGGGCAGCACCGTCAACGCCAGTCAGGTATACAGCAGCCACATCGGCCCTCACAACAACATCGGCCCCTTCACCCATGTGCGGGTGAACACCGTCACCGACTACGGCGTGCATCTGGGTGCATACGTGGAGACCA
The DNA here is from genome assembly GCF_036632915.2 of Faecalibacterium taiwanense. Classification (NCBI taxonomy): domain Bacteria; kingdom Bacillati; phylum Bacillota; class Clostridia; order Eubacteriales; family Oscillospiraceae; genus Faecalibacterium; species Faecalibacterium taiwanense. The sequence continues at coordinate 2,779,423 of NZ_CP155552.1, forward strand.
AGAACTCCAACTTTGCCCGGGGCAACACGGTGAGCCACCTGACCTATATCGGCGACAGCGATGTGGGCAAGTACTGCAACTTCGGCTGCGGCACCGTCACCTGCAACTACGACGGCAAGGATAAGTTCCGCACCCAGATCGGCGATTACTGCTTCATCGGCTGCAACACGAACCTTGTGGCCCCCGTGAAGGTGGGCAATGGTGCCTATACCGCCGCCGGCAGCACCATCACCAAGGACGTGCCCGCACAGGCACTGGGCATCGCCCGGGAGCGCCAGACCAATCTGGAGGGCTGGGCAGAGCCCAAGATGGAAGCCTACATTGCCAAAAAAAGAAGCTGGAAGACGAGCAGAGCAAGTAAGCTGTCCGTTTTTCGCGTACAGACCGCTGCACAGGATGGCCCTGCGCGGCGGTTTTTGTTTGCAGGTGCATCTTTTTCGCTTATAATGTATATCTTTTTACACGCGCGTATGTTATACTTAGGACTTGCATCGGACAATTTATCACAAAAAGGAAAATATAACACTCATGAATACAAATGACATCTGGCTGATTGCCGGTCTTGGCAACCCGGAAACAAAATACGACGGCACCCGCCACAATGCGGGCTATGCCGCGCTGGACTATCTGGCCGACAAGTGGGGCATTTCTGTCAGCAAAACCAAATTTGAAGGCCTGTGGGGTCAGGGCGAAGTGGACGGCCACAAGGTGGTGCTGCTCAAGCCCCTGACCTACATGAACCTTTCGGGCGACTCCATCGCCCCCACGGCGGGCTTTTTCAAGATTCCTGCCGACCACGTCATCGTTCTGTGCGACGATATCACCCAGAACCCCGGCAAGCTGCGCATCCGGCCCTCCGGCTCCGCAGGCGGACATAACGGCCTGAAGAGCATCATCGCCCGCTTGGGCGGGGAGAACTTCCCCCGCATCCGCATCGGCGTGGGTGCCAAGCCCCACCCGGACTACGACCTTGCCGCGTGGGTGCTGGGCAAGTTCCCGGCAGAGGATGCCAAGGCTCTGAGCGGCCGCTACCCTGATCTGGAAGCCGCCGCAAAGCTCATCATGGACGGCAAGCTGAGTCTGGCACAGAGCAAATATAACGGGTAAAGCGGAACGAACCCTCTCAGTCGCCTAACGGCGACAGCTCCCCCGAGGGGGGAGCTTTTCCGCATCACCCCATAAACTTTCCCTTAAATGATAAACGAAATCTCTTTGTCAAAAGCTCCCCCTTTCGGGGGAGCTGGCATCGCGCCAGCGATGACTGAGAGGGTTTCGAGAAAGGAGGTTTTTCCATGTACGAAGCCTTACTCAAGGCCACACCGGAATATCAGAAGATCGCCGCCAGCTTTGCAAAGCCCGGCCCTGCCGCGCTGTTCGGTCTGCCGCCCGCAGGCCGTGCCCTGCTGTACGCCGCGCTGCAAAAAGACCTTGGTCGGGTGCTGTGCATCGTGACCCCCGGCGAGGCCGAGGCCACCCACTTTGCGGACGACCTCAAGGCGTTGGGCCTTTCTGCCGCCGTGTTCCCGCCCCGGGACTTTATGCTGCGCCCGGTGGAGGGCGCGGGCCGCGAGTACGAGTACCGCCGCCTTTCGGTGCTGGGCTCCCTTGCAGGCGGGCGGCTGAACGCGGTCTGCGTGCCCGCCGAAGCGCTGTTGCAGTACACCGTGCCCCGGGATGAATTTTTAAAGAACACTCTTACCCTCAAACCCGGCATGGTGTACAACCGTGAGGGCTTGTGGCCCGGCTGTTCGCCGCCGGGTATGTGCGGCGCAGTCAGGTGGACGGCCCGGGACAGTTCAGTGTGCGCGGCGATATCGTGGATATCTATGCGCCGGATATGCGCCAGCCTGCCCGCGTGGAGTACTGGGACGACGAGATCGATTCCATTTCCTCCTTCGATCTGCTCACCCAGCGGCGGGACAGCGCACTGGAAAAGATCTATCTTTCCCCTGCCCGCGAGGTGCTGTTCGGCGATACCGCCGAGACTGCCGAGGCCCTGCGTTCCGCCATCAAAAAGGCACGCGGCCGGCACCGCACCGCACTGGAAAAGGCCACGGAAGCCGACCTTGCTCAGCTGGACTCCGGCCTGGTGCCGGAAGCCATGGATAAATACTACGGCCTGCGCTATCCGAGCCCGGCCACCCTGCTGGATCATCTGGACACACCGCTGTTCATTCTGGACGAGGTGGGCGGCATCCGGGATGCCCAGAAGGCCACCGAGTTCCGTCGCAGCGAAGAGCTGACCGGCCTGTTGGAAGAGGGTGTGCTCTGCCCCGGGCTGGATGTACTCTACCAGACCATGGACGACCTTGCCGCTGCCGCCCAGAAGCAGAGCACCCTGCTGTGCGAGAACTTCCTGCGCGGCATGAACGAATTTAAGCTGAAAGACCTCATCAACGCCGAGGCCTTTGCCGCCCCCAACTGGAACGGCGACCTTGTCTCCCTGCGAGAAGACCTTGACCCCCTCATTGCGCAGGGCTATGCCGTCACCCTGTTTTCCGGAACGCCCAAGGGTGCCGCCGCCCTCACCCGCGACCTTGCCGACAAGGGCTACTCCGTGAGCATGAGCCGGGATGTGCGGCCCACAAAAGGCATCGTACAGGTGCTGCCGGGCCATCTGACCGCCGGGTGCACCTTTCCGTTTGCCCATGCGGCGGTGCTGTCCAGCCGCAGGCACGGCCTGGAGGAAGAGACCTCCGCCGAGACCAAAAAGCGCAAAAAGAACAAGAACGCCCTTTCCAGCCTTTCGGACATCAAGCCCGGGGACTATGTGGTGCACCAGAGCCACGGCATCGGCATGTATGCGGGCATCCAGCGGCTGGAAGTGCAGGGTGCCACGAAAGATTACCTTAAGGTACAGTATTCCGGCTCGGACGTGCTGTATGTACCGGTGACCCAGCTGGACCTGCTGAGCCGCTACACCGCCCCCGGCGACGAGGAAAAGGTAAAGCTGGCAAAGCTGGGCGGTGCCGAGTGGCAACGCACCCGCGCCAAGGTAAAAAAAGCCACCGAGGAGATGGCGCAGGAACTGATCGAGCTCTACGCCCGCCGCCGTCAGGCCACGGGCTACGCCTTCCCGCCGGACGGCGACTGGCAGCGGGACTTTGAGACCCGCTTTGACTACGACGAGACAGACGACCAGCTGAACGCCACCGCCGAGATCAAGCAGGACATGGAAAAGGGCTGGCCCATGGACCGCCTGCTGTGCGGCGACGTGGGCGTGGGCAAGACCGAAGTGGCCCTGCGCGCCGCCTTCAAGTGTGTGATGGGCGGCAAGCAGTGCGCCATCCTTGCCCCCACCACCCTGCTGGCATGGCAGCACTACAACACCATTCTTTCCCGCATGGAAGCCTTCCCGGTGAAGGTGGAGATGATGTCCCGCTTCCGCACCGCAAAGCAGCAGAAGGAGACCCTCCGGGGCCTGCAGTCGGGCAGTGTGGACATCGTGGTGGGCACCCACCGGCTGCTGTCCAAGGACGTGAAGTTCCATGACCTCGGCCTTGTCATCATCGACGAGGAGCAGCGCTTCGGCGTCAAGCACAAGGAAAAGCTCAAGGAGAACTTCATCGGGGTGGACATGCTCACCCTGTCGGCCACTCCCATCCCCCGCACGCTGAACATGGCCATGAGCGGAATCCGGGACCTTTCCACCATCGAGCAGCCGCCCATCGAGCGCCAGCCCGTGGAGACCTTTGTGCTGGAATACAACGACGTGATCCTTGCCGAAGCCATGAAGAAGGAGCTTGCCCGGGGCGGGCAGGTGTACTACCTGCACAACCGGGTGGACAACATCGAAGCCTGCGCCGCCCATGTGAGCAAGCTGGTGCCCGGCGCACGCATCGGCATTGCCCACGGCAAGATGACCGAGGAAGAGCTGAACCCCGTGTGGCAGCATCTGCTGAACGGCGAGATCGATATTCTGGTGTGCACCACCCTCATCGAGACCGGCATCGACGTGCGCAACTGCAACACCCTCATCATCGAGGATGCCGACCGCATGGGCCTTGCCCAGCTGTACCAGATCAGAGGCCGGGTGGGCCGCTCCGGCCGCAAGGCCTATGCCTACTTCACCTTCCGGCGAGACAAGACTCTGACCGATATCGCCCAGAAGCGGCTCTCCGCTATCCGGGAGTTCACGGCCTTCGGCTCCGGCTTCCGCATCGCCATGCGGGATCTGCAGATCCGGGGTGCGGGCAGTCTTCTGGGCCACAGCCAGCACGGCCACATGGAGGCCGTGGGCTACGACCTCTACGTGAAGATGCTGGGGCAGGCCATCGCCCGGGCCAAGGGCGAACCTGTCCGGCGGGACAAGAGCGAATGCCTTGTGGACCTGCGGGTGGATGCCTTCATCCCGGAGAAATATATCGCAGACGGCCCGGGCCGCATTGAAGCTTATAAGCGCATTGCCGCCATCCAGACGGCAGAGGATGCCGCCGATGTGCTGGACGAGCTCATCGACCGCTACGGCGACCCGCCGCCCTCGGTAAGCGATCTGGTGAACGTGTCGCTGGTACGCGTGCAGGCTTCCGCTGTGGGCGTGACCGAAGTGACCCAGAAAAAGGACACCCTCACCCTGCAGCTGGAAAGTCTGGAGCTGCCCATGATCCGGGGCCTGCTGGTGGCCTTCAATGGCCGCGTCACCGCCGGTGCAGGCAACCGGCCCTATCTCTCGGTCACGCTTCAGCCCGACGAAAAGCCGCTGGAGCTGTTGCAAAGCATCCTCAAGGCGATGGCAGAGATCCTTGCCTCCGCCGAGCAAAAATAAACATCATAGGAGCATTACCATGAAAAAGAAACTTCTCGCGCTGATCTGCGCACTTGCACTGGTGTTCAGCCTTGTGGGCTGCACCATTTCCGCCCCGGACACCGTGGGCAGCATCGGTGATTTTGAGATCACCTCCGGCATGTATCTGCTGGCACAGTACGGTGCTTACCAGCAGGCCGCCCAGCTTGCCGGCACCGATCAGGACACCACCGACGTAAAAGCCTTCCTGAAAGAGACCATCACCACCGACTCTGACAGCGGCGAGACCGCAGTTGTGAGCGACTATGTGGCCCAGAAAACGCAGGAAACGTTGGAAACGCTGGCCGCTGTGGATGCCCGCTTCAAAGCGCTGGGCGGTGAGCTGACTGCAGAGCAGCTTTCCACTGCCGACCGTTATGCCCAGCAGATGATGGACCAGTACGGCGACACCTACACCGCCAACGGCATTGGTCTGGAGACCGTCAAGGCATATGAACGTCTGCAGGTGGAGCACACCGCCCTGCTGGATATGGTCTACGGCCCGGACGGCGAGACCCCGGTGGAGGACGACGAGCTGACCAGCCATCTGGACGACAGCATGTATGAGATCTGCTACATCAGCATCCCGCTGTACAATACCAGCACCTACGCCTTTGCGGACGATGACCAGAAGGCCGAGATGCTCAAGCTGGCACAGGCCGCTGCCGACAGTGTCAACGCCGCAGGCGGCGAGACGGTCTCGGATCAGGTGAGTGCCCTGCATGAGGCCGCACAGAATGCCCTGCCGGACATCTACGCTGTGCTGGACAGCGAAACTTCCGACGACAGCGCCAGCGTCCAGACCGAGCTGCTGACCGAGAGCGATGTTGCTTCGGCCTTTACGCAGGATGGCGCAGCCGATGCTCTGCGCAGCCTTTCCTACGGCGAAGCCGCTGCTGTGCAGATCAACGGCTCCACCCTGCTCCTGATGGTGCGTGTAGACCCGCTGAGCGTTTCCTCGCTGGACGACCTGCGCAGCCAGATCCTGAGCGATATGAAGGGCGGCGAGCTGGACGACGCACTGGCCGCAGGCGGTGCAGAGCTGGCACACGATCTGGACAGCTCTGCCATGAACAAACTGCCCGCCAAAAAGATCGTGAACAACAGCGCCAACAGCTGAGAGCTGCTGTAACATAAAACTCCCTCAGTCATCGCTGCGCGATGACTGAGGGAGTTTTTTCTTTCACCGCGTCACTTTTGCAAACTCTGCGGCAAGGGCAGCATTCACCGAGCGGACGGCATTGGCATCCGGCTTGATCTCGGCCCGGTCATAGGTGAACAGACCGTTCACCTCATCTTCCACATCCGTCAGCTGGGTGTACACCAGCGCCGAGAGTCCTTTTTTGAGCTGCGGCAGTACCGTGCCCAATTGCAGCTTTTTGCAGCGGGCGGTCAGGTCTGCGCGGCTCTTGGCCGTGCCGTAGCCGTAGGTTTTGCCCGGTGCTTCGTGCCCCGGCATGGGCCATGCAATGCCGCCGTATTCACTCAGGGCCACAGTGCGCTTTCCGGGCTTTACATGCAGCGGATAGAAATAGTTGTGGATGGAGCACACATCTCCGCCGCCCTGATCATACCAACCGCTGGCCTCGTCCACAAGGCGGGTATCGTCCAGCGTTCGGATGGCCTGCACTGCCCTGGCCGCATCAAACTGGCCCCAGCCTTCGTTGAAGGGTACCCAGCAGCCGATGCACGGATGGCAGCGCAGGGCTTCCACGGTGGCTTGCAGCTCTTTGCGGTATGTTTCCCGGCTGGATGCTTTTCCGCGGCTCAGCAGGCCCCAGAGTGGCTCTGCGTCGGGCAGGCGGCGCACAAGGGGCTGCAGCACATTGGTCAGGTAGGTGACGAACCACAGGTTGTATCTGCTGCCGCCGTTCACCATGTCCTGCCAGACCACAAGGCCCAGCCTGTCGCAGTGGTAGTACCAGCGCTGCGGCTCGATCTTGGCGTGCTTGCGCAGCAGGTTGAATCCCAGCGCTTTCACCTCGCTCAGCTCCCGCTCCACCGCCGCATCGGAAGGCGGGGTATACAGGCCCTGCGGCCAGTAGCCCTGGTCCAGCAGGCCGTTGAGCAGGATGGGCTTTCCGTTCAGGCAGAAGCGCAGCACGCCCCGCGCATCCGGCTCACAGCTCCACTTGCGCAGGGCAAAGTAGCTGTGCACGGTGTCGAACTGCTCCTCCCCTCCCTGCGTGGTGCCCACGGTCAGGTCATACAAAAACGGGGTATCCGGGCTCCACGGAAAGAAATGTTCCTCCGGGATGTTCAGCGTCACCTCGCCGTCCCGGTCCGCTTCGTCGCTGCCCCAGTCCTCGGCAATGGTCACGCCCCCGGCCCGCACCACGGCCCACAGGTTCACTGCACCTCCGGGCATGGAAGTATGGGCTTTCACGGTCACGGTGCGGGCATCGTAGTCCGGCGTGACCGTGAGCGACTGGATGTAGTTTTCCGGCACACGCTCCATCCAGACCGTCTGCCAGATGCCGCTCTGGGCCGGATAGAACATGCCGCCGGGCTTCAGGGTCTGCTTGCCCCGTGCCTGCGTGCCGCTGTCCGTGGGGTCCTGCACGGCCACCCACAGGCTGTTGCGGCCCGTATCGTTGAGCTGGGCGGTGACATCCAGTGTGAAGGGCCAGTAGCCGCCCCGATGGCCACCCACCAGATGGCCGTTCACCTGCACCGCACAGGCATCGTCCACCGCGCCGAAGTGCAGAAGCACCCGCCCCCTTCTCCCGGAGGGGGAGCAAAGGTGCAGTGGTAGTGCAGCCACTGGCCGGGCTGCAGGGTGCGGCCCACGCCGGAGGCCTTTGTTTCCGGAGAGTAGGGCACCAGAATGCTGCCGTCCCACGCAGCGGGGTATTCTGCTGTCTGAGTAATGGCGTACTTCCACAGGCCGTTCAGGTTCTCATAGCTGTCCCGGCGCATAGCCGGGCGAGGATATTCCGGGAGTGGGTGCATGGTCTCACCGCCTTTGATTTGTTGGTTTCATTCTAGCACAGGGCGGGTGGCTTGTATAGACTGAGCAGCAACGATTTGGAATTGCCGCCGCGTTCGCTTTGGACGAGTTGTGGCACCCAGCGTCTGCTGGCCACGGCCCCACGCGATTACGCTCTGCACCGGAAGCATTTTCCACATACAAAAAGGCTGCTGTACCAAATGGCGCAGCAGCCTTTGCTTTTGCAATGATAAAACAGAAAACCTGAAGTCAGAGCTTACTCTTCGTCCTCATCCTCGTCATCTTCGTCATCATCGTCCTCTTTCGGCTTATAGAAGATGCCGCTCAGGAGAATGCTGATGAAGTACAGCAGCACCATGGGGCCGGCCACCATGCACTGAGACACGATATCCGGCGGGGTGACAACGGCCGCGATGAAGAAGATGATCACGATGGCAACGCCGCGCACCTGCTTGAGCAGCTGCGGGTTGATAATGCCCATCTTGGACAGGATGATGGTGATCAGAGGCATCTCAAACACGCAGCCAAAAATGATGAACATGGTCAAGCAGAGGTTGACATAGCTCTCGATACTGGTGGTGGTCTGGATGTACTCGGCACCCTCGATGCCAGTGCTGAGGAAACGCAGCATGAAGGGCATCATGAGCTTGTAGGCGAACAGCACGCCCACGCAGAACAGGATAAGACCCAGCAGCATGACCAGCTTGAAGAAGGTGCTCTCGCTCCGTTTCAGACCCGGCCTTGCAAATGCATAGATGTGGTAGAACGCCACCGGCACAGTGACCACCACGCCTGCCAGAATGGAGACGCGGAAATACTGCATCAGCTTTTCCTGCGGGGCAATGGAAACAAACTCGTAATAGTCGCGGCCCATGGCAGTGAGCAGATCGATCAGACGGTCGGCGTATGCCAGCGAGACCACAACACCCACCACGAACACCACCGCGCAGATGATCAGCCTGTTCCGCAGTTCTTTCAGATGGCCGGTCAGCGTCATGCTGCCGTCCTCTGCCATGACTTCGGCTTTTTTCTTTTTGCGCTTAACGTTCGTAGCCACAATTACTCCTCGTCTTCGTCCTTCTTGGAAACCTGCTTCTCGGTCTTCTCCTCGGAATCATCGGAGCCTTCCTCGTCCTCCATGCCCTTCTTGAAGCCGTTGATGGTCTTGCCGAACATCTTGCCCAGCTTCGGCAGGTTCTTGGGTCCAAAGATCAGCAGAGCGACGACCAGGATGATCAGCAGTTCGTTAGTACCAATACGCATAATAAAAATCTCCTTTTTACTTTGCCGCGCCGCGTGGCGGGCTTATTGCATGTATCAGGCAACCGCGGGCGCGGGTGCATCCAGTAAGTAATCAGTCCTTCGGCAGAACATCATTCTGACGAGGGTCTTCCTCCACCGGCTCGGCCGCAGGAGCAGCCTCGGCAGCTTCCTGTGCGGGAGCCGCTTCTGCAGCAGGCTCGGCCTTTTCCTCTGCGGGTGCAGCGGCAGGCTCAGCCTTTTCAACCGGGGCGGCGGGTTCTTCAGCCTTCTCGGCAGGTGCAGCGGTCTCCTCAGCGGGAGTGCTCTCCTCTGCCTTGGCGGCAGATGCAGCGTCCTCTTCCAGCTCTTCCACCGGCTCCTCGGTCAGCTCGGTCACTTCCTCGGCGGCTTCTGCCTTGGCAGCTTCCTCCTTGCTGGTCTTGCCGATACCGGTAAAGCTCTTGGTCACATCCTTGACGCTGTTGTCGATATCCTTCTTGATATCGGTCAGCGGGGCAACAGCTTCCTTCAGGGGAGCCTGGATCTCATTCAGCGGCTCTACAACGTTCTTCTGGATCTCCTCAGAAGCAGCGCCGGTGTACTTTTTCAGTTCACGCAGCATCTTGCCGATCTTCTTTGCGTAGACGGGCAGCTGATCCGGGCCGATGAACACGAACGCCACGATCACGATGACGACAAGTTCCCAAAAACCAATTTTCATACTAACTCGTTTCCTTTCCTGTGCGGCGGGACGTTTTACGGGGCCGACGCACCTGCATTGCAGTGCGTGCCGCGAACCGTTCTTTGCCCTGTTCTTCGTCCGCTTCCGTGGGAGTTCGGCGCTCTTTGCGCCTGTGTTGCCCTACTTATACCGAAAAGTGGTGAACTCATTCTGAACAATATATGAATTTTTCATGAACGAGTGCATATTCAGGGTATTTTTGTAAACAAATAATATTTTACACTTGCTTTATTACGTTTTGGATAGGATACAACAGCGCAGTCTTTTGCAAAAAAAGAGGACACCGCACAAAACGGTGTCCCCTGAAGCGTTCTTTGCGGGGATCAGTGGCCGCAGCTCTCGCAGTGGTCGCAGTCCTCTTCGAGCTTACCCACGATGGGTTCCGGATCGATGCCCTGACGGCGGTAGTAGTCGGACAGAGCAGCCTTGACGGCCTGCTCGGCCAGAACAGAGCAGTGCACCTTGATGGGAGGCAGACCTTCCAGAGCTTCCACAACGGCCTTGTTGGTCAGCTTGAGCGCCTCGTCGATGGTCTTGCCCTTGATGAGGTCGGTGGCCATGCTGCTGGTGGCGATGGCGGCACCGCAGCCGAAGGTGAGGAACTTGACATCCACGATCACGTTGTTCTCGATCTTCAGGTACATGCGCATGATATCGCCGCACTTGGGGTTGCCCACTTCGCCCACGCCGTTTGCGTCGGGGATCTCACCCACATTGTGCGGATTTGCAAAATGCTCCATGACCTTTGCGCTATACATGCTTGCCATAATTACTGCTCTCCCTTCAGGCTGAACTGGCGGGCCGTGTTCTGGCCCTGCAGCCACATACAACTCATAGCACGGCGGCGGGGGATCACTTCCTCCAGCACGTCGCACAGATATTTTGCTTCTTCCATGGTGTTCTGCGGGCCAAAGGTGAACCGCATGGAGCCGTGGCCGATCTCCTCAGGCACGCCGATGCTCAGCAGGACGTGGCTGGGGTCCAGACTGTCGGAGTTGCAGGCAGAGCCGGTGGAGGCACAGATGCCGTGCATATCCAGATCCAGCAGGATGGTCTCGCCTTCCAGACCCGGGAAGCTGATGTTCACATTGTTAGGCAGACGGGGGCTGCGGCCGCCGTTCAGGCGGGCTTCCGGGATGTTCTTGAGGACGCGGTCGATGACATAATCGCGCAGCTCGCTCTCATGGGCCATGCGCTCATCCAGATGCGCCGTGGCGATCTCCAGTGCCTTGCCCATGGCAGCAATGCCGGCCACGTTCTCGGTACCTGCACGGTGGCGGGCCTCCTGACTGCCGCCATCGATCAGGTTCTGGGGCCATACGCCCTTGCGGCAATACAGGGCACCCATGCCCTTGGGGCCGTTGAACTTGTGGGCGCTCATGGACAGCATATCCACGCCCAGTTCCTTCACATCCACGGGGATGGCACCCACAGCCTGCACCGCGTCGGTGTGCATCCACACACCGTGCTTGTGAGCGACCTCGGCGATCTCCTTGATGGGCTGGATGGTACCGATCTCGTTGTTGGCCATCATGATGCTGACCAGCGCGGTATCGGGACGGATGGCAGCTTCCACGTCCTCGGGACGGATGTAGCCCTCGGCGGTGGGCTTGATATAGGTCACTTCAAAGCCCATGCGCTCCAGTGCAGCCATGCTGTGCATGATAGCATGGTGCTCAAAAGCGCTGGTGATGAGGTGCTTTTTGTTCTGGCGTGCCTTGGTGAAGGCGGTGCCCTTTACGGCCCAGTTGTCGGCCTCGGAGCCGCAGCTGGTAAAGAAGAGCTCAGCCGGACTTGCATTGATGGCCTTTGCCACCTGCGCACGACCGGTGTCCACGAATTCCTTAGCCTCATAGCCCACACTGTAATGGCTGCTGGGGTTGCCGCAGGCACCGCTCAGGGCTTTGACCATCATTTCCAGTGCCTCGGGAGCACAGGGAGTGGTGGCAGCATTATCCAGATAAACCACTTTTTCCATGTTTTCCATAGGAATGATCCTTTCTTATTGAACGCGTCTGCGGGAGCCTTGAATGCCCTGTGCAGATGCGGAATCCTTTCAACGGATAAGTTATACCATATCATTCCCTAGTATGTCAATATGAATACTGGATTTTCGTGATTCAGTCACCTTTTTTGCCCTTTCCGGTCAGTTTTCCCAGTACCACCTTCCACTTGGGGTAGCCCCAGCGCTTATCCTCGGCAAAATCGTCCGCTAGCTTCCACGGAAAATTGCTGCCGTCAAAGTAAAGATTGCCCGTCTCGTCCACGCGGTCCAGCTTTTTGGGCAGATACGCCTCGTCGTAGTAGCTCTTGCGCCGGTCGGGCAGCACCCAGTGCAGGGTGCCGTCCTCGTCCATGCCGGATGCCCATACGCCGAACACGAAGGTTGCGGCTTCGCCGTAGCAGTGCTGCTCAAAGCGGATGGCACCATCGTAATAGAACTTGATGACCTCCAGCGTGCCGGATTCCTTTTTGCCGTCGCGGCCCAAGGTAGGGCGGTAGTCCTGCTGGTAGCGGCAGCCGCAGTGACTGCCGGCAAAATCTTTTGCGTGGAACGACATGGAGTTATCCTTCTTTCTTTTTAAAAATGCCCTTCAAAGTCGCCCTCGATCTCATAGGGCCAGCTCAGGATGCCGCCCAGATCGTACAGGCGGGTGTAGCCAAGGCTTTCCAGCTTGCGCACGGCATCGGCACTGCGGCGGCCGGTGCGGCAGTAGACCAGCCATACAGCGTTCTTATCCGGCAGCACCTCAGCCGCACGGCTCAGCACCTGACCCAGCGGCAGCAGCTTTGCGCCGGGGATGTGGCCCACGGCAAACTCGTCCGGCTCCCGGACATCTACAGCAGCCGCCTCGTGTGCATCCAGCAGACGGATGGCATCGGCAGCCGTGATCTTCTCACTCATACTCTCACTCCTTATAGTATCCTTTTATCCATCCTATGATAACAGACCTTTTTTGTTTGCACAAGAGGATACCTTTGCAAAATCCGAGCAACGTGCTATACTATAGGAAGCAATAAGGAGAGGATCGCCATGAAATTTTCGACCAAAAGCCGTTATGCCCTGCGCCTGATGGCCGAGCTGGCACGTTATGCGCCGGGCACCACCGTGAGCCTGAAGGAGATCAGTGAGCGGCAGAACCTGAGCCTGAAATATTTGGAGCAGATCGTGACCCCGCTGGCCCGTGTGGGCCTTGTAAAAAGCGAGCGCGGCAGTCAGGGCGGCTACCGCCTGACCAAAGCCCCTGCCGACTACACCGCCGGCGAGATCCTGCGCGCCATTGAGGGCAGCGTGGCACCCATTCCCTGCCTTGGCAGCGAGACCAACGAGTGCCCCATGTGGGAGCAGTGCTTCACCCTGCCCTTCTGGACCGGCCTTGATGAGGTGATCAACCAGTATATTGACAGCGTAACGCTGGAACAGCTTTCCAGCCAGCTGCCTGCATCCGATAAAAAAGAAGGCTGTTGCAGCTGCGGCACGAAAAATGCCTGAATCTTGAAAGAAACGCTTGACATTCGCCTTTGCATCGGCTATAATAACAAAGCATTCAGCGAATGCCTATAGGGGTATAGCTCAGCTGGTAGAGCAGCGGTCTCCAAAACCGCGTGCCGTGAGTTCGAAACTTACTACCCCTGCCATAAACGCACAGGTTCTTCGGAGCCTGTGCGTTTTGTTTTTGTACGCAAAGTAATCCGCACTCCGTCAGCCTGCTTTTGCAGTCATACAACAAAAAAACACCCCGAAGTCCTAAGGCTTCGAGGTGTCTGCTATGGAGCTGCTATCCAGATTCGAACTGGAGACCTCATCCTTACCAAGGATGCGCTCTACCAACTGAGCTATAGCAGCAAATGGCGACCCGGATCGGGCTCGAACCGACGACCCCCAGCGTGACAGGCTGGTGCTCTAACCAACTGAGCTACCGGGCCATGATCGCTCAAGTTTCGCGCGGCGCTTACCGCCGGAACGTGCTTTATTATATCGAAAAAGCGTCCGCTTGTCAAGCATGAATTTACGAAAAACGCAAAAAAGCCTGAAAGAGCCGTTCAAAGCCCGCTCTGCCCTGTTCCGGACCCGCACAGCAGAAACGATTTACAAAAGAAAAACGCCCCGAAATCTTTCGACTTCAGGGCATCTGAGCTGGAGCTGCTATCCAGATTCGAACTGGAGACCTCATCCTTACCAAGGATGCGCTCTACCAACTGAGCTATAGCAGCGCAATCACAGCTCAGTTATAATACCACAGTTTCCACCGTTTGGCAAGAGGTTTTTGCAAAAAAATCTGGATTTTTGCAAAAAAGTCGTTTTTTACGAAAAAACTCCCCCAGTCTGCTTACGCAGACAGCCCCCTCGGAGATGGGGCCTTTGGCAGTACGGACAACTTTCCGGTTTTGCCAAGGGCTCCCTCTCTGAGGGAGCTGGCATCGCGCAGCGATGACTGAAGGAGTCTTACTTTATCACTCGATCAGGCCGTTCAGCAGGGACAGGCACTTGCGGCTGTGCAGCTTGCGGATCGCCTTTGCCTCGATCTGGCGCACACGCTCACGGGTAACGCCAAAGTCACGGCCAACCTCTTCCAGCGTACGGGGACGGCCATCGTCCAGACCAAAGCGCAGGCGGATGACCTTCTCTTCACGAGGGGTCAGGCTCTTGAGAGCCAGATTGATCTGCTGTGCCACCATAGCGCGGTCTGCGGCCTTGCCGGGGGCTTCGGCGTTTTCGTCTGCGACGAAATCGCCCAGAGAGGAATCTTCTTCCTCACCCACGGGGCTTTCCAGACTTGCCGGCTCCTGTGCCATGCGCTGGATCTCGCGCACACGCTCCACGCTCATATCCATAGCCTTTGCCAACTCTTCCGGGGTCGGCTCGTGGCCGTTCTGGTACACCAGCTGGTTGGTGGCCTGACGCATCCGGTTGATGGTCTCCACCATGTGCACCGGAATGCGGATGGTACGGGCCTGATCCGCAATGGCACGGGTGATGGCCTGACGGATCCACCAGGTTGCATAGGTGGAGAAGCGGAAGCCGCGGTCACAGTCGAACTTCTCGGCAGCCTTGATCAGGCCGATGTTGCCCTCCTGGATCAGATCCAGGAATGCCAGATTGTGGCCCACATGCTTTTTGGCAATGGACACCACCAGACGCAGGTTCGCTTCGCTCAGGCTGCGGCGGGCGTTCAGGCCATCGCGGCGGGTCTTGAGCAGCTCAGCGCGCTTTTCGTCGCTCAGGGGGCCGTTCTCCACAGCCTCCATAGCTTCCTCTTCGGCAGCCTTTTCCTCGGCATCCTCGCTGGGCTTCTCGTTGCCCTCCTCGTCCAGATCTTCGGTATAGCTGCGGCTGTTCTCATCCTCTTCAAACGAGAAACGGGCGCTGTTCTTTTTGATGTACTCCGGCCCGCCGTACTTCTGGCGGTCGGCCTGCAGGATGTGCGCCGCCTCGGCACCGGCATGGATGCGGCGGCTCAGCTCCACCTCCTGCTCCGCGCTCAGCAGCGGGATCTGGCCGATCTGCTTGAGGTAGTTCTTAACGGGGTCGTCCAGCAGTTCGTCCATGGCAGCCTTCAGGTCTGCAGGGTTCTCCTCGCTCTGCTCTTCCTCGTCCTCGCTGATGCCCATATCATCGTTGTTGTTCTCGGCATTCTCGACCTCGGCCATGATGCTGTCCACATCCAGCGTAGGCTCTGCATCCTCTTCCAGAACCTTGATGCCGCGTTCTTCCAGAAGGGTGTAGAGCGTTTCCTCATCCATTCTGCACTGTGCAGCCAGCGCCTTGGCCTCCTTGGCCGAAATGGTGCCTTCGCCTTTCGTCAACAGTTCCTTTAAAGTCATGCCCATTTTGCTCTCTCCTTCTTGCTCCGGGGATGCTCCCGCCGGGGGAAATCCTGTAATAAAGTGTTCCTGCGCATCAGATCACAAGTCCTCCGTTCACGCCGAACACCTGACCGGTGATGTAGCCCGCACCCTCGCCGGCAAGGAACACCAGCAGCTGCGCCACTTCGTCTGCGCTGCCAAGACGGCCCACAGGGGTCTCTTCGGCCAGCGCGGCCTTATCCTCGGCGGTGAATGCTGCCATCATATCGGTATCAATGACCCCGGGCGCAACACAGTTCACTGTGATGCCGCTTGGGCCTTCTTCTTTGGCCAAAGCCTTGGTCAGGCCGATCAGGCCTGCCTTTGCTGCAGAGTAATGCACCTCGCAGCTGCCGCCGGTCTGGCCCCACATGCTGCTCACGGTCAGGATGCGTCCGGCCTTGCGGCGGATCATACCCGGCAGCGCCAGTTGACACAGGTGGAACGCACCGGTCAGGTTCACGTCCAGCATATGCTGCCACTCTTCCGGGGTGATGTCGGTGAACAGCTTCTGCTGGGCGATGCCCGCATTGCTCACCAGCACATCCACACGGCCCAGTGCCTGTTCTGCGGTGCGGAACGCAAGCTCGCAGCTGGCGCGGGACGCCACATCGCACTGCACGGCGGTGATGCCGGGCAGCTGTTTTTCCAGCTCTGCAGCGGCTTTGGCATTGCTGTGGTACAGCACCGCCACGCGGTAGCCCGCCGCATAGAACGCCCGGGCCGCAGCGGCACCAATGCCGCGGTCGCCGCCGGAGATCAGCACACAGCGGCCATTGGCTGCTGCCTGCACGGTAGGTGCAGGTGTTTTCTCCGGCTCTTCCTGCACAGACTCCGGCATTTCCGGCTGCGGCGCAGGCTGGGGCTTTTCCAGCACCATCACCCGGGTGGGTTCGTCCACCACGGGTGATGCCGCCTTTGGCTTTGGCGGCACGGGCGGCTCCTGTGCAGCCTGTTCCGGCTGCGGCTCCTCACCCGACAGATTGAACGTCAGTTCAAATTCATCTTCGTACAAGAGTATAGTCCTCCTGTCGTGATCTCTGCACTGCAAAGGTATGCCGTGCAGGAGATGTCTGTGCGGCCCATCGCCGTCCGTTCAGCGTCCATTTCTTATCCGGTCAAAGTCCGGTGCTCGGCGCGGCAGACAGCTGCATAAGATGGGTTTCGACAAAACACCATTAAATAATATAGCACAATTTGCCGAAAAAAGAAAGTGGAAGCCGCCTACTTTTTCACGCAGCTTCCACTTTTTTACGGTTTCTTCATATTCCGTGCCGGTCATACAGGCGGTTTCCACTTCGGCCGGGCCGCAAGCCGTGCCCGCAGATCCTTGAAAAACGCCTGCAAAAGCGCCTGTGCTTCCTCTGCGCGCAGCCCCTGCTCCACCACCGGGTGGTGGTTGAAGGGCATTGCAAACAGGTCAGTCACACTGCCGCAGCAGCCCGCCTTGGTGTCTGCCGCGCCGTATACCACCCGCCGGATGCGGCTGTTGATGATGGCCCCGGCGCACATGGGGCACGGCTCCAGCGTGACGAACAGCTCGCACTCCCACAGCCGCCAGCCGCCCAGCTTTTTGCAGGCGGCATCAATGGCCAGCAGCTCTGCGTGATGCAGTGCGTTTTTTTCGGTCTCGCGGGTGTTGTGGGTGGCAGCTACCACCTCGCCGTTGCGGGCCACCACGGCCCCCACCGGCACCTCGCCCAGTGCAGCCGCCTTGCGGGCTTCTTCCAGCGCAAGGCCCATCAGTTCAGAATCGGTCATAGGTTCCCCTTTATCCTGCTGCAAAAACCAGCAGATTATTCAATGTATGCAAAAGCATCCCCGGCCATACCCTGCCGGTGCGTTCACGAAGTGCGCCCAGCACAAGGCCGCAGCCAAGCGCCCACGCCATGCCCGCCGGGGTGCCGTGCTGCACCGCAAACAGTACCGCCTGCAGCGCCGCGGCCTGCCATCTGCCCAAGGGCTGCGCCAGCTGCTGGATGACCCCGCGGAACACCAGTTCCTCCACGACAGGTGCAGCGATGCAGTGGTGCACAAAACTCAGCGCCCGCACATCCCACGCCGGGGCAGGCAGAAATGCCAGCACTTTGCCTGCCAGCAGGTAGGTCAGTGCGCAGCCGAACGCAGCCAGCAGCGCCCTTGTTTTTGCCTTTTGCTCCATGGCCTGCCCTCCCTGCCGTGCGGTTCTCAGCGCCTATCTTATCATAAGCAGCGGCTTTTATGCAAGTATTTTGCGCTGGGACGAAGCAATTTTCGCTCAGGCAATTGACTTTTCCCTGTGGATTCTGGTATAATGTTTCCCGACGTTTTGTTGCAAAGCGTCGGGAAACATGACTTGAATTTGTTTTTACCGGAAATCCGGAGGTATTTTATGATCCGTATTCTCACCGATTCTGCGTCCGACATCCTGCCCGCCGAAGCCGAGCAGCTGGGCGTGACCGTGATCCCTCTGAACGTGACGCTGGAGGATGGCAGCATCCTGCGGGATGGCATCGACATGACCCCCACCGAGTACTATGCCCATCTGGCCAGCTGCCGCAAGCTGCCCACCACCAGCCAGCCCAGCCCGGAGCTGTTCGAGAAGTTCTATCTGGAAGCCGCTGCCGCCGGGGACGAAGTGCTGGGCATCTTCCTGTCCCACGAGCTGTCCGGCACATGGCAGTGCGCAAAGCTGGCCGCAGACCTCGCCAATGTAGACAACGTGCTGTTTGTGGACAGTGCCACCGTGTGTCTGGGCGAATCGCTGCTGGTGCGTCTGGCCGTGCAGCTGCGTGACGCAGGCAAGACGCTGGTGCAGATCGCCACCGATCTGGAGCACGCCAAGGAGCACCTGCATCTGGTTGCCGCAATCGACGATCTGAAGTATCTGCGCAAGGGCGGCCGTCTGCCTGCCGCTGTGGCCGTCGCGGGCGGGATGCTGGGCATCAAGCCCCTCATCACCATCAAGGACGGTAAGGTAGCCATGGCCGGTAAAGCCCGCGGCCTGCCCGGTGCCTATGTGGCCCTGTTCAAGAAGATCGAAGAGCTGGGCGGCATCAGCCCGGACTTTGCCGCTGTTGCCGGTTATTCTTCCAGCCTGCGGGAAGTGCAGCCCATCGAGAACTACTTCCGTGAAAATCTGCACATAGGCGAACCGCTGGTGCGCCAGATCGGCTGCGTCATCGGCACCCACGCAGGCCCCGGTGCATTTGGTCTGGCATTCTTTGACAAAGGGCTGGTGCTGGAATAAGCGACCACCGAAAAAAGATCATCCGAGCAAAGTCGGGCAGCCTGCGGGCTGCCCGGCTTGTTTTTGCAGCGGGAAACGGGCGCAAACTCCCTCAGTCAAAACCTGACGGTTTTGCCAGCTCCCTCGGAGAGGGAGTCTCTGGCGCGCCCGGCGCTCACAGCACTGCGTCCGAGATGAGCTTGCCCAGCAGCAGCACCAGCACCACCAGCATCATGGGACGGATGAAGCGCGCACCCTTTTTCAGGGCGAAATGGGACCCCAGCAGGTTGCCCAGAATGTTGCTGACGGCGCAGGGGATGCCGATGTGGAACACCACCAGACCGTTCATCAGATAGGTGAACAGGCTGGCGTAGTTGCTGGCAAGATTCAGCACCTTGCCGTTGCCGTTGGCGGTGCGCAGGTCAAAGCCCATCAGGGTGGTAAAGGCAATGATGGCAAAGGTGCCGGTGCCCGGGCCCACGATGCCGTCGTACAGGCCGATGCCCAAGCCGATGCCCAGCGCCAGCAGGGTCTTTTTCAGGTTCAGGGTGCCGTCGTCCCGGTTCTGGTCCGGCAGGTCGCGCTGCCACAAAATGACCACCGCCGCCACTGGCAGGATGAGGAACATCATGGTGCGCAGCAGTTCATCGCTGAGCAGCAGCACGATATGTGCCCCCAGTGCACTGCCCGCAAAGCTGCCAATGGCTGCAAGGATGCCCACCTTCAGGTTCATTGCACCGTTTTTGAAAAAGTTGACTGTGGCAAAAGTGGTGCCGCAGGCGGCGCTGAATTTGTTGGTAGCATAGGTGTAGTGGGGCGGCAGCCCGGCAAACAGATAGGCCGGCAGGCTGATAAGACCGCCGCCTCCGGCTGCCGAATCCACAAAGCCTGCAAAGCCCGTCATCAGAACGAGAAATGCCATCATCCATGGCGAGAGCGTGATCCCCATTGTTATAATTTCCTATATTTTTCCAGTTTTTTGTTTTTGCACGTGCATTTCAGGACAGGGATAGCCGTCCCTCACAGGCCAGCACCTGATCCAGGATCATCCGCGAGACGCGGGCACCGTACACCATGGCGGGGTGTTCATTGTACTCGATGATATCGTGAAAGTCCTTGTTCATCAGCACGATGACATACTCGCCGTAGGGGGTGTGGACGATGCCGCCGTCGTTGCGGCAGGCGTTCATACTGCCGCTCTTGCTGGCTACCCAGATCAGCTCCGGCGCGCCGGTCTCCTCGCAGTCGAGGTAATACTGCGGGAAGTCGTGGGTCAGCATGGTGTTGTAGTGCTGCTGGCGCAGGATGGCAAGCATCTCCGCGCTGGCTTCCCGGCTGACAAGCTCCCCTTTTGCAATGCGGGCGAACAGCGCCGCGTAGTCGCGCGGCGTGGTGGTGCCAAGCCGGCGGTAGCGGTCAAAGTGCAGCGGATTGTGCAGCACAGTATGCGCAAAGCCTAGCTCCCGGATGCAGGCGTTGATGGTATCCAGTCCCAGATAGTCGATGATCATATTGGTGGCGATGTTGTCCGAGCAAATGATCATCATGGTGGCGGTGTCCTTCACCTTGAGCTTTGCGCCCACGCCCAGCGCGCGCAGCATACCGCTGCCGTCCACGAACTGGCTCTGCTCATAGGTGATCTCTTCGGCAAGGTCTGCTTTGCCGCGCTGCGCCTGCAAATACAATGCAGCGAGAATAAACGCCTTGATGGTGGATGCCGTCTCAAATTCTTCGTCCGCGCCCACCTCCACGGTATGGCCCTGCAGGTCGTCCACGAACACGCTCATTTTGCCCTGATAGCAGTACAGCTCCGCAGCAATGCGCTTTTCCAGCGTCATGTTTTTATCCATATCGGCATATTCTCCGTTGTTATTACAGGTTTTCCTCAAAAAAGCGCATGGCATTGCGGTAGTAGATACCTTCCACCTCGTCCTCAGTAAAGCCCTCTTTGCGCAGGGCATCCGCCAGCAGCGGCAGGAAGGCAGCATTTTCCAGCTGGTGGGGGCCATCGATGCCATCAAAATCGCTGCCAAGGGCAATCATCTGTGCACCGCCTACCTGCTTATAGTGGGCTGCATGCTTTGCGATCAGCTCCACCGTGCTGCGGCAGTTTTCCGGGTGGGTGGGGTCGGTGTCCAGAAAGGGCGCATAGTAGTTCAGGCCTGCAATGCCGCCACGCTCCGAAAGGGCGCGGATCATCTCATCGGTCAGGTTGCGGGTGTGGGGTGCCAGTGCACGGCAGTTGGAGTGGCTGGCCGCAAAAGGCCGGGTGCCGTGCTCCACGATATCCCAGAAGCCCTTGTCCGAAAGGTGGCTCACATCCACGATCATGTGCATCCGTTCCATCTCGGCCAGAAATTCAAAGCCCTTCCCGGTCAGACCCTTTTCGGTCTGGGGCACCAGCACGCCGCCGGGGTTCCGCTGCGGGCTTGCCAGCTCGTTTTCGTGGTTCCATGTCAGGGTCATCATGCGCACGCCCAGCTCATACATCCGGCGTAGCACCCCCGCGCTGCCCTTGCAGCAGGCGCCTTCCTCGATGGTGAGCATCCCGCTGATCTTTCCCGCCGCAGCATTCCGGCGGATGTCCGCCGCCGTGTACACCGGAGCAATTTTTTCCGGGTATGCCGCCATGATACGCTTGAACTGGTCGATCTCTTCCAGCGCTGTCACCAGCGGGTCCGCTCCGGGTGTCTTATCACCCAGATTGACGAATGCTGCAAAGCACTGCAGCAGATAGTCGCCTTTCTGTAATTTTTCAAGGTCGATATGCAGATCGTTCTGCGCGAAGCTCTTGGGCCGGCCCGCATGTTCGGCTTTGCGCAGCTCGCTGAGGGTATCGCAGTGCAGATCCCAGACTTTCATGATGTTTTCTCCTCTTTATTCCTCTTGCAACAGCTGCAGCAATTCCTCTGGTTTCATGGACAGGATCGCTCCGTCTGCCGAGCCGGTGACCGTCTCGGCAAGGTCCTGCTTTGCCTGCTGCAGCTCCACGATCTTTTCTTCAATGGTGTCCTGCGCAATGAGCTTGTACACCTGCACCGGATTGCGCTGGCCGATGCGGTAGGCGCGGTCGGTGGCCTGATTCTGCGCAGCCACGTTCCACCACGGGTCGTAGTGGATGACGATATCTGCCGCCGTCAGGTTCAGGCCGGTGCCGCCCGCCCGCAGCGAGATGAGGAACACGTCCGCTTCGCCGCTGTTGAACCGGCGCACAAGCTCTGCACGCACCGGCTTTGGGGTGGAGCCCTGCAGGGTAAAGTGGCTCACGCCCGCTTCGTCCAGCCGTTTTGCCAGCAGTTCCAGCATGGAGGTGAACTGGCTGAACAGCAGGATGCGGTGTCCGCCCTCCACAGCAGCCGTCACCAGCTCCATGCAGGCTTCCAGCTTGGCACTGCCGCCGTCCCAGTTGTCTGCCACAAGGCGCGGGTCGCAGCAGATCTCCCGCAGGCGCATGAGCACTGCGAACACCGCCATTTTATCCTCCGGCTTTGCAGCGCGCAGCTTTTCCCGCGCGTCCACCACAGCGGCAAGGTAGAGCTTGCGTTGCTGCTCGTCCAGCTCGATACGGTGGAGATTCTCGGTCTTGGGGGGCAGCTCTTTGAGCACCTCGGACTTCATGCGCCGCAGGATGAACGGCCCGGTGAGCTGGTTCAAACGGCGCAGTGCGTCTTTGTCGTCCTCCTGCACGATAGGCTTTTCAAACCGGGCGCAGAAGGTCTTGTAGGGCGGCAGATACCCCGGCATCAGGAAGGAGAAGATGCTCCACAATTCGCCCAAGCGGTTCTCCACCGGGGTGCCGGTAAGGGCAAACCGCACTTTGCTGTTCACCCCGCACACCGCCTTGTACTTTTGGGTAGTGTGGTTCTTGATGGCCTGCGCTTCGTCCAGAATGCAGGCGTAGAATTGCTGCCCGCTGTAAAGCTCCTCGTCCCGGCGCATCAGGTCATAGCTGGTCACCACAAGGTCGGCTTCCGCCCACTGCTTTGCCAGCTCTGCCCGGTGAGCAGCGTCACCGTCCACAGCCACGCAGGAAAGCTGCGGCGTGAACTTCTGGCATTCCTCCTGCCAGTTGAGCACCAGCGATGCCGGGCAGACGATGAGGCTGGGCAGGCACTGGCCGCTTTCCTTCATGGCCAGCAGGTAGCTGAGCACCTGCACGGTCTTGCCAAGGCCCATATCGTCGGCCAGAATGCCGCCCATGCCGTAGCCGTCCAGCGTGCGCAGCCAGCGGTAGCCATCCCGCTGGTACTTGCGCAGCACATTGTGCAGGCTTTCCGGCGGAGTATACTCGCTGTCCTTCACGGCGTGAAAGCTGCGGCTGATGCGGCGAAACGCATCGTCGCGGTTGAAACGCAGGCCGTTCTGGCCCGAGAGCGCCCAGTCGAGACTGGGTGCACGGTAGAGCGGCAGCTCGGCGTGGCCGCTCTTGAGCTTGGCCCCGGAAAGTTCCAGTGTATCGTTCAGTTCGTCCAGCCCTTCCAGACTGTCGTCCAGCCGTAGCAGACGGCCGTCCCGCAGGCGGTGGTAGCGCTTTTTCTGGTGCAGGGAACGCAGCAGGTCTTTCAGCTCTGCCACCGGGAACTCGCCGGTATCCACTTCCAGATCCAGCACACTGCCGTGCACCGAAACGCCCACCGTGATGCGGGGCGGCGCGGCCTGCAGGCTGCGGAAGGCATCCGTCAGGTATACTTCACCCTCGGCCAGCAGGGCCGGCACGCCCTCCTCCAACATGCGGTAGATCTCGTCCTCGTCAGCGGTGCCGTACACTTCCTCTCTGCCGTCCACACCGGGCTGCAGATAAGAGGCCAGCAGCCGCTTTGCCCGGCTCTCGGCGCGCACATCCCGCAAAAGCCCTGCCGGAGACGGCACGAACGGCGTGACCTTATCCTCTCCGTACAGAAATTCCGCGTGGGCCTCAATGCGGAAGCTGTCCGGTGCGTCCAGATAGAACTGCACCACCGGTTCCAGCGGGATCTGGTTCAGCAGCAGACGTTCCGGGTCCACGATGTTCAGCTTGCTGCCCAGCTCCGGCAGTACATAGCTGCAAAAGGCCGTGGCATCTGCGCTGGTAAAGAACAGGCTTTTGCCGCCCAGCGCCTGCAATGCGGGCAGGATGCGGGTGCACCCGGGCCGCTGCAGCCGCCAGAGCGTATCCTCGCTGAACAGGTAATCATAGTCAAGGCCCTGCACAGCGAAAAGTGCGGGTTCGCCTTCCACCTGCACACCGCCGCGGCGGCGCTCCACGGTCATGGTAATGACGGGCAGACCTTCCCGCAGCTCGTACCCGCCCAAAGAACCGGTATGCTCGTACAGCTGCACAAGGTCATCAAAGATCTCGCCGGTCAGGATCATGCCTCCCGCCGGGCCTTGTTCGGCCCCGCCGTACACTCGCACGGCGGCTTTGTCCATGCTCTGCCTTGCGTTCACCTGACGGCGCAGCAGCTGCAAAAGCGCACGGGACTCTTCATCAAAGGCATCCCACCGGTGCACAAAAGCCAGTGCCTTGCCGTAGCTGACGCTTTTGCCCATCTCGACGGCTTCCATCAGGTTCGGGATGCTTTTTACCACATACTGCCGCCCGCCGTCCGAGATGCGCAGCCGCAGCCATGGCTGTGCGCCGGGCACAAGGGTCAGCTCCGGTTCCAGATGGGCAAAGCCGGTGCGCTGGGCGGTCTCGTCCACGCCAAGGTTTTCAAGGGCTGCTTCCTTATAGGTATCCAGCAGCCTGCGGGCCTCGTGATCCGACACCGGCGTTTCGCCGTGCCACTTTTTGCCAAACAGCATTTCCAGCCCGGAGGCATAGCTGTCCCGCCGGGCCGGTTCCGGGGCAAGGCCCGCCGCGCCGCGCACAACACCGGGAATCGCATCCGGCTTTGCCGCCGGTGCAGGGGCATTCTTTTCGGCATCGTCCAGCAGCAATGCGCCGATATGCTTGCAGTAGGTGCCCTCGCCGTTCTGGTTATACGGGCAGCTGCAGGACGCACTGACAAAGCTGCCGTTCTCCCGCAGCCATGCCTGCGTATAGTAATAGCTGCCGCCGCTGCCCTGTACCATGGCCGAAATATGCCGCACGCCATCGGCGTTCACGGTGCAGGTGCTCTGCTGGATGCGCTTGCGGTATTTCTTGGCCCGCTCAAAAATGTTATCGCCCAAAAGCGTGCGGATCTCGTCTGCATCCATGGCTGTTTCCTCCCGGTTTGGCTGTAAAACCTTCTTATCTTATAAGAATACCGCACCCGCACCCCGGATGCAAGAGGGATCTGCCGCCCAATTTCCATACAAAAAAATCCCGCTCCTTTTCAGGAACGGGATCATTTTACGATCTTGGAATGCTGCGGGGATCACTTGACAGTCTTGCCAAGCTCAGCATCCGTCTCAATGGCGCGCTCACGGATCTTTTCCAGCGTCTGCTCACTGAGGATATGCTCTGCCTTGCAGGCATCTTCGGCGGCGGTCTTTTCGTCCACGCCCAGCTGCATAAAGAAGTGGGTCAGCAGACGGTGACGGCTATAGATGCGCTCTGCGATCTCGCGGCCCGGTGCCAGCAGGGTCAGGTTGCCCTCGCCGTCCACCGCGATATAGCCGTTCTCGCGCAGCTTCTTCATGGCAATGCTGACGCTGGCTTTGGTAAAGCCCAGCTCATTGACCACATCGATGGAGCGCACACGGCCCATCCGCTGGGTGAGCATAAGGATCGTTTCAAGATAATCTTCTGCGGATTGGTGGATCTGCATGGTATGTTTGCCTCCTGTCTGTGCCGGGATGCAAAGCACCACGGTTTCATATAGTACAAGATATCACACTTTTTGCCGATGTGCAAGCAATTCGCGGAAGTTTGTTAAAACAAACTAAATTTATCCTACGCAAATCTGCTGTTTTGCCGGTTTTTAGTCGGCCGCGTTTTGTGCAAAGGCGATAAATTATTTTGCTTCCAGATATGCCGCCGGGCCGGACTGGTACAGATCGCCGCCGTGGGCATCCAGGATCACCGTCAGCGGCATATCTTTCACAGTCAGGCGGCGCACGGCTTCACAGCCAAGGTCCGGCCATGCGATCACTTCCAGCGTCTGCACGCTTTTTGCCATCAGCGCACCGGCCCCGCCAAGCGCTGCCAGATACACAGCCCCGTTGCGCACCACAGCTGCCTTGACCGCATCGTCCCGCTTGCCCTTGCCGATCATGATCTTATTGCCAAGGTCCAGCAGGCGCGGGCTCATGGCATCCATGCGGCCGCTGGTGGTGGGCCCTGCCGAGCCGATCACCTGGCCCGGGCGTTCCGGCGTGGGGCCAACGTAGTAGATGGCGCTGCCGGTCAGATCAAAGGGCAGCGGTTCGCCTTTTTCCAGTGCTTCGGTCATCCGCCTGTGGGCCTGATCGCGGGCGGTGTACACCACACCGGAAAGCAGCACGGTGTCGCCCGCCTTGAGCGGGGCAAGTTCCTCGGCCGTGCAGGGAGTCGTCAGTCTGTATTCCATCTTTGCCCCTCCTTACAGTTCCGCGCTTGCACGGCGGGTCACATGGCAGGAAACATTCACCGCCGCAGGCAGGCCCGCCACATGGGTAGGCATCTGCTCAATGGCAAGGCCCAGACAGGTGGTCCTGCCGCCAAAGCCCTGCGGGCCGATGCCCAGCTCGTTGATGGCGGCAAGCAGCTCCTGCTCCAGCTGTGCGTAATAGGGGTCCGGGTTTGGCACATCCAGCGGACGCAGCAGGGCCTTCTTTGCCAGATACGCCACCTTGTCAAAGCTGCCGCCCACGCCGATGCCCAGCACGATGGGCGGGCAGGGGTTGGAGCCTGCCAGCTTCACCGTGTCCAGCACGAACTTTTTGAAGCCCTCCAC
Organism: Faecalibacterium taiwanense; assembly: GCF_036632915.2. Lineage (NCBI taxonomy): Bacteria > Bacillati > Bacillota > Clostridia > Eubacteriales > Oscillospiraceae > Faecalibacterium > Faecalibacterium taiwanense. Next base: position 2,806,036 of record NZ_CP155552.1, read on the forward strand.
GCCGTCGGCGGGCTTGAGCATTTTGATCTGGCTCATGTTCTCGCTGCCAAAGCCCTTGGGTGCCACCGTGATGCGGCAGCCCTCGCCGTCCACCAGATGCACTGTGATGGCCGCCGGGGTGTTGTCGCCGGTATTGCCCCGGCGCAAAGGGTCTGCCACGATGCTCTTGCGCAGGTAGCCGTCGGTGTAACCCCGGCGCACGCCCTCATGGATGGCAGCTTCAAAGCTGCCGTCAATGTGCACATCGGTGCCAAGCTCCACAAACACGCAGGCCATGCCGGTATCCTGACAGATGGGCAGGTTTTCTTCTTTTGCGGCGGAAAGGTTCGACCACAAAAGGTCGAGAGTGCTCTTCGCCAGCGGCCACGGCTCTTCCTGCCGGGCCTTGTCCAGCGCCGCCTGCACGTCCTGCGGCAGGCGGGTGTTGGCTTCGATGCACAGCCGTGCAACGGTATCCGTGATCTCCTGTGCGGAAATGGTTCTCATAAACGCTTCCTCCGCTTACAGACGGGCAACGCCGGTCTCGCGGGCAGCCTTTGCCACGGCATTTGCCACAGCTTCGGCCACGCGGGGGTCGAACGCGCCGGGGATGATGTTCTCCTCGCTGCGGTCGGCATCGGTGATGAGGTCGGCGATAGCGTAGGCGGCGGCCAGCTTCATCTCATTGTTGATGTCCCGGGCGCGGACGCTCAGTGCGCCCTTGAACAAGCCGGGGAAGCACAGCACGTTGTTCACCTGATTGGGGAAGTCGCTGCGGCCGGTGGCCATCACCCGCACGCCGCCGGCCTTGGCCTCGTCCGGCATGATCTCCGGGGTGGGGTTGGCCATGGCAAAAACGATGGCATCCTTGTTCATGGTCTTGCACAGCTCAGTGGTCAGGATGCCGGGCTTGGAAACGCCGATGAACACGTCGGCACCTTCCAGTGCTTCCTTCAGGCCGCCCTTGATCTGACGGGGATTGGTCACCTCACCCAGCCAGTTCTTGTGGGCTTCGGCGCTGTTGCAGCCCTTGTACAGGGTGCCGAACTGGTCCACTGCAATGATGTCCTTTGCACCGGCGGTCATGAGCATCTTGATGATGGCAGTACCGGCAGCACCGGGGCCGTTCAGCACGATGTGCACATCTTCCATCTTCTTGCCCACCACACGCAGGGCGTTGATGAGGGCAGCAGTAACGACGATAGCAGTGCCGTGCTGGTCATCGTGGAACACAGGGATGTCCAGCTCACGCTCCAGCGTTTCTTCGATCTCAAAGCACTCGGGGCTCTTGATGTCCTCCAGATTGATGCCGCCAAAGGTGGGCGCAATGGCCTTGCAGGCAGCAATGACGCTGGCTGCGTCGTGGGCATCGATGCAGATGGGGAAGGCATCCACGCCGCCGAACTCCTTGAACAGCACCGCCTTGCCCTCCATGACCGGCAGACCGGCTTCCGGGCCGATATCGCCCAAGCCCAGCACGGCGGTGCCGTTGGAAACGACAGCCACCATGTTGCCCTTGAAGGTGTACTTATACACGTCGTCGGGGTTTTCCTTGATCTTGCGGCAGGGTTCGGCCACGCCGGGAGTGTAGGCGGTGGACAGGTCATCGCGGGTGGCAACCTCCACCTTGCTTACGATGCCCACCTTGCCCTTGTGGGTCTCGTGCATTTCCAGAGCAGCTTTATTGTAATCCATTTGAATTTCCTCCAAAATCTTACCGTCCTCGCCCTCTCCATTGCACAGCGATGACGGAAGGAGGAACTCCTCCAGTCTCGCATACGCTCGACAGCCCCCTCAGGGAGGGGCCTTATGTTCCCGGGAAGGCTCACTTATTTTTATTGTAACAGAACCGCCCGCCCATTTCCACCGGTTTTGGTCACTTTTGCGCCTGTAGACGGGCAAAAGTGATACAAACCCGCCGCAGGATTTGTGGAAATTTTGCAAAGAACTTTCCTTTTGCCGTCAGAACGTATATAATAAATGGGTATCTGTTCTGCCTGTACCGGTCTTTTGCTGTGCATCAGGCCGATTTTTATGGAGGTATTTCTTTTGAAAAACAACACCAAAAAACTCCTGTGCATCCTGCTGGCCATCGCCGCGGCGGTGTGCGTCATTTTTGCCTGTTTCATGCTGACAAAGCACAAGCAGGCCGACAGCGCTTCTTCGGCTGCCGCATCCGTCTCGCAGTTTGGCTCTGTTGCCGACTTCGACTACGAGGCCTTTGATTACAGCGATGGTCTGGACGAAAACGGCTATTGGAGCGGCATCAAAGCGCTGGACTATGTGACCCTGCCGGAGGACTTCGGCTCCATTGCCCTGAAGGAGAACGACCTGACCCCCACCGAAGATGAACTGCAGCAGCAGGTGGACAACCTGCTGAACCAGTACACCTCTTCCCAGCCCGTTACCGGCCGTGCCGCCCAGAGCGGAGATGTTGCCAACATCGATTACACCGGCACCGTGGACGGCGTGGCCTTTACCGGCGGCACTGCCACCGGCTACGACCTGACCCTTGGCAGCGGTTCCTTCATCGATGGCTTTGAGGACCAGATCATCGGGCACAATGTGGGCGATACCTTTGACGTGACCGTCACCTTCCCGGACGGCTACGGTGATTCCACCGATGCCGAGGGCAACACGATCACCCTCAGCGGCAAGGAAGCCGTGTTCAGCGTGACGCTGAACTCCATTTCCGAAAGCGTGACCCCCGAGCTGACCGACGAGTGGGTGGACTCCAACTTTGGCACCAGCGATGATCTGCACACCGTCGATGCCCTGCGCAGCTACTTTAACGATGCGCTGTATGCCACCAACTACGAGAACGCCATCGTGGACTACCTGATGTCGAACTCCACCTTCAAGGAGCTGCCCGGCGAGATCACCAGCTATTACATCCGCATGTTCCTGAACTACTACAACCAGTACGCCACCGCCTACGGCATGGATCTGAATGCTTTTGCCCAGACGCAGGGCTACACCGATGCCGATGCCATGCTGGCCGCATCCGACGCTTACTTTGAGCATCTGGCAAAGCAGGACCTGATCCTTCAGGCCGTGGCCGAGACCAAGAGCCTTGCTCCCACGCAGGAAGAGCTGGACGACGCCAACAGCACCTATGCCGACACCTACGGTGAGAACCGTGCGCACCTGAACGCCCTGCAGTCCTGTGTGCTGGACTGGCTGGAAGAGAATTCCACCGTAGCGTAAAAACACAAGAACCATTTAGAATGCCCTCCGCTTTGCTCTGGGCATATTCAGAGGATAATTTATCTTTAATTTGCAGCTCCGAAAAGCCTGCGGGCTTTTCGGAGCTGCTTTTTCACAGGAAGGGCCGGAGCTTTCAGATGCTGTTTTTCTTTGCGGCCCCTTCTGTGAAAAATGCAATACCGGACAGACCGCAGTCTGTCCGGTATTGCTCTAATAAAAATTAGTATTTCCGCTATTTATGCCCAGAGCAAAGCGGAGGGCATTTCAGATCGTCAGGCTTTTTCTTTCTTCCCGCCGTTCAGCTTCCAGAGCAGCCATGCATAGAAGTAATTCATCAGCAGGATGACAATGCACCACAGCACCGACGCCTGCACGCTCTGGTCATACACCTTCATGAAGGGATATGGCCCATCTACCACGCGCTGGATGTTCAGCCACAAAATGATGCCGCCGTACAGCACCGTGGGCAGCAGCGCCCACTTGACCGTACTGCGGGGCAGGCGCGGTGTGCGCTCCAGCAGCACAAAGGAGAAGATGGCCGCCAGCGGGTTGAGCAGATGATGGTACAGCATGGAGCTGGTGCACAGCATGATGTACCAGCCGTTGCCGTCCTCATACATGGGACCCAGCACGAACACCACCGTGAGAAAGGTCATGGTCAGGCAGCAGGTGGCAATGTACTTGAGGGTGTGCAGCCAGTGCGGCAGTTCCCTGCCGGTAAAGATGCACACCAGCTGGCCCACCGCCACCATGGCGCAGATGCAGGCCGAAAGGATGTTGGAATCCTCGGTGTAAAAAATGAACATCTGCTCTTTGCCCCAATCCCAGCTCATGGGCAGGGCAATGGGCTCCGCCCAGACGATGAACAGGTTCAGTGCGATGGAGAGCAAGCGGCGCACTGTATCAGCAAATTTTTTCATGGAAAGCCTTTCCGTCTTGTAATATTTCCTCGAAAATTTGAAAAAGGGCAGGTCTCCCTGCCCTTTTTCAAAAAACGCTTTATTTTGCAGTGTTGATGAAGCTGCGGTTGTCCCACAGGTACTTGATGCCGGAAATGGCCGTCACGGCAGCCACCAGCCAGCACAGCACCATGGAAATGCTGATTACCAGGATCTGCCGCACGCCCTGCTCTGCGCCGGTAGCCGACATGCTTGCAATGGACATGCCAAAGAAGTAGAAGATGATGCTCAGCATCTGCAGCACGGTCTTCACCTTGCCCCACATATTGGCGGCAATCACCTTGCCGTCCTTGGCACCGGCGGCCACCATGCGCAGGCCGGACACGGCAAACTCGCGGGCCAGAATGATGCACAGCACCACCGGGCTGCATACGCCGTCCCGCATCATGTAAATGAAGGCCACAGTGGTGAGCAGTTTGTCGGCCAGCGGGTCGGCAAACTTGCCGAAGTCCGTTACCATGTTCCACTTGCGGGCCAGATGGCCGTCCAGAAAATCAGTAAAGCTGGCGGCAGCAAAGACGATGCCTGCGATCAGGTAATACGTCGGCTGGAAGGAGCCATCCGCGATGCCGTTCAGGCTGGTGAGGGACACAAAGACCATGAACACCGGCACCAGCAGGATGCGGGTCAAAGTGAGTTTATTGGGCAGATTCATACAGATTCCTCCAATTTGTTATTTTGCAACAGTACCATACAGATCGTAAAGGTCGCTGTCGTCCACCAGAACATCGTAGAACTGGCCGGGGTACAGCGGCTCCTCGCTGGAAACGCACACATTGCCGTCCACCTCAGGAGCATCGCCGGTGGTGCGGCACAGATACAGGCCGCTCTCCTCGTCGATGCCGTCGCAAAGTACATGCACGGTCTGGCCCACCTTTTCGGCCTGCTTCTGGGCCATGATGCCGGTCTGGATCTGCATCACCAGTTCGGCGCGCTTGTCCTTGGTCTCCTGATCGATCTGGCCGTCCATTTTGGCAGCAACGGTGTTCTCCTCGGCAGAGTAGGCAAAGCAGCCCAGACGGTCAAACTTTACTTCCTTGACAAAATTGCACAGATCCTCGAACTGCTCCTCGGTCTCGCCGGGGAAGCCTGCGATCAGAGTGGTGCGCAGGGTGATGCCGGGGATCTCGCGGCGCAGCTTGCCGATCACCTCCAGCAGCTCAGCGCGGTTGGAGCGGCGGTTCATATTCTTGAGGATGGTGTCATTGCAGTGCTGGATGGGCAGATCGAGGTAGGGCACCACCTTCTCATTGCGCTTCATGGCGGCAATGAACTCATCTGTGATGCGCTCCGGGTAAGCGTACATAATGCGGATCCACTCGAGGCCCGGCACCTTGTTCAGCTTATCCAGCAGCTCGCAGATGCTGCCGGGCTTGCCCCAGTCCTCGCCGTAAGCGGTGGGGTCCTGTGCGACCACGATCAGCTCTTTTACGCCCTCACCGGCCAGCCAGCGGGCCTCGGCCACGCAGTCGGCCATATCGCGGCTGTGCAGCGGGCCGCGGATGCCGGGGATGGCGCAGTAGTGGCAGCGGTTGTTGCAGCCTTCAGCGATCTTTAAGTACGCATAGTGGGCAGGCGTGCCGATGACACGCTTGCCGCCCAGCGGAAAGTCCTTTTTGGCACCGTAGCTTTCCAGATGGTCCTCACCATGGAACAGGCGGTCCACGATGGTGTCGATGGCCTTGTTGGAGGCACAGCCCACCACCGCGTCCACCTCGGGGATTTCTTCCTCGATCTGGCTGCGGTAGCGCTCGGCAAGACAACCGGTGACGATGACCTTCAGCTCCGGGTTCTGCTGCTTGTAGGAGCAGGCTTCCAGAATGTTTTCAATGGCTTCGGTCTTGGCGCTCTCGATGAAGCCGCAGGTGTTCACAAGGATCACATCTGCTTCGGCCAGATCGGCCACGGTCTCGTGGCCGGCAGACAGCAGGATGTGCACCATCACATCCAGATCGACCTGATTCTTGGGGCAGCCAAGGGAAATACACGCAATTTTCATAGGGGATGATACTCTCTTTCTCTTTTGAGGGGTGCTTTTTATTCTTCTTCCGCTCTTTTTATCGCTTCTTTTATGACCGAATACGCAAAGCCGCGGCGCTGCAGGGCGGCCACCACAAGGTCGCGGCGGCCATCGGCCAGCTTTTTCATATAGCGGCTGCGCACCAGAGCGGCGGCAGCTTCCAGCTCCGGGCTTTCGCCGTCTGCGTCCGGGGCATAGACGCTTTCCAGCGCCTGCTCGATCTGCGCGCCGGAAAGGCCCTTCTGCCGCAGGTTCTGGGCCGCCGCACGGCGGCTCTTGCGGGCGGCAAGCAGGCTGTGGGCACGGGCCTCGGCATAGCGGTCATCGTTTACGTAATCCCGCTCCACCATTTCTGCCACGGCCGCAGCCGCAGCCTGCTCCGTAAAGCCATAGCACAGCCGCTCGTACAGCTGGGCCGAGGACATTTCCCGCGAGGCCAGCGCATCCAGTGCGCGGGCGCGGGCCTTGGCCGGGTCGGCACACTTTTCTTCTTCCTGCTTCGGGCGGCGGCGTTTATAAAAGGACATTTAGTCCTCCACCATGATATCCAGTTCGCTCTCGCTGCTGCGGGCAGGAGCCTTGACCACCGGCTCCTTGGCATCTGCAGCCTTGGCGGGTTCCTCGGCCTTGGCCGCAGCGCCCTTGCCTGCCGGGCGGCGGGATGCGTACAGCTTATCGGCATTGGCGCGGATCTGGCCCTCGATGTCGTTTGCGATCTCGGGATTGTCCTTCAGGAACTGCTTTGCGTTGTCACGGCCCTGACCCAGACGGATATCGCCATAGTTGAACCATGCGCCGCTCTTCTGCACGATGCCCAGCTTTACGCCCACATCAATGAGTTCGCTCATCTTGGAAATGCCCTCGCCGAACATGATATCGAACTCTGCCTCACGGAACGGAGGTGCCACCTTATTCTTGACGATCTTGGCGCGGGTGTGGTTGCCGATGAACTGGCCGGAAGAGTCCTTCAGGCCCTCCACGCGGCGGATGTCGATGCGCACCGAGGCGTAATATTTCAGGGCGCGGCCGCCGGTGGTGACCTCCGGGTTGCCGTACATCACGCCCACTTTTTCACGCAGCTGGTTGATGAAGACGCAGACCGTGTTGGTCTTGCCGATGACCGAAGTCAGCTTGCGCATGGCCTGACTCATCAGGCGGGCCTGCAGGCCCACATGGCTGTCGCCCATTTCGCCCTCGATCTCAGCCCTCGGCACCATGGCGGCAACCGAGTCCACCACGATGGCATCGATGGCACCGGAGCGCACCAGTGCTTCGCAGATTTCCATGGCCTGCTCGCCGGTGTCCGGCTGGCTGACCAGCAGATTGTTGATGTCCACGCCCAGCGCTTCGGCATAGGTGGGGTCCAGTGCGTGCTCCACGTCAATGAAGGCCACTTCGCCGCCCTGCTTCTGGGCTTCGGCCAGAATGTGCAGAGCCAGCGTGGTCTTACCGCTGGATTCCGGGCCGTACACCTCAATGATGCGGCCGCGGGGCACACCGCCCACGCCCAGAGCCAGATCCAGACCCAGACTGCCGGTGGAAATGGCATCCACCTGCATGGAGGCGTTATCACCCAGCTTCATCACGGCACCCTTGCCGAACTGCTTTTCGATCTGGGCCAGCGCAGTGGCCAGCGCATCCTTTTTGGCCTCCGGCTCGGTCTTTTTGGTCGCCGGGGCAACGGTGTTGTTGTTCTGATTTTTTGCCATAGCGTGCTGCTCCTTTTCTTCCTGCTGCCCGCCGTGCGCGGGCTGTCCGTATACTTTCCAGTATAGTATACCACAAAATCAAAATATTACAACGAGAAGTTGTTTCTATTTTCACTTTTATTTTTCGGGTCTGTGGGCGATCATGCACCGGTCATTGCCGCCAAAATCCTTGCGGCACTCAATGTCTGCCCAGCCGTTTGCAGCCAGCAGTGCCGCCACAGCCTGCCGCTGCTGCCAGCCGATCTCCAGCACCAATGCTCCGCCGGGCCGCAGTGCATTCTGGTAATGCTCTGCAAGGGCACGGTAGAACACAAGGCCATCCTTTCCTGCTTCCAGCGCCATGGCCGGCTCCTGCGCCACCTCCGGCTGCAGATGCCGCATCTCCTCGGCGGTGAGGTAGGGCGGGTTGGATACGATCAGATCAAGCTGCCCTTCTGGCAGGCCCTGCCAGTAGGTGAACAGGTCGCCCTCCACCGGCTGCACCGCATAGGCTGGCTTTGCCTTTGCGCGCAGAGCGTTCAGCGTCGGCCCCCAGTCAAAGGCCGGGGCATCTGCCTGCTCAAACGCGGTAGGCTCCAGCAAGTCCTCCGTCTGCCCGCCCTGCCCTTTCAGGGCACAGCGGCAGTTCTTTTCCAGATAAACAAAGGCTTCCGGGCTTTTTTCCACGCAGGTCACCTGCGCCGCCGGGCAGAAGCGCTTGACGCCCAGCCCCAGACAGCCGGTCCCCGCGCAGAGATCCAGCACCCGGGGCGCTGCAATGCCCGTCAGGGTATTGGCAGCCGCTTCCGCTACCACCTCAGTGTCTGCCCGGGGGCAGAGCACACCGGGGCCAACGGCAAGGTCAAAATCCAGAAAGCTCCAGATCCCGCACAGGTATTGCAGCGGTTCCCGCTGCTCACGGCGCGTGCAGAGGGCTTCCAGCTTTTCCGCTTCCTCCGTGGTCAGCGCCCGGTCAGAAAGGCGGGCATCCCGCCCGGACGCCGCACGGAACAGCTCCCGTGCATCGTAATCCGCATCCGGACAGCCTGCGGCGGCAAGCCGCGCTTCCACCCTGCGCACCGCTTCCCGCGGAGACAGACCTGCACTTACCATTTGCCATCCTCCGGGTCCTCGGGCAGCACAGGGGTCACAGCGGCAATGGCCACCTCGATCATGCTGTCGTCCGGTTCAAACACGGTCAGGTGCTGCACCCAGATACCGGGCTGGCGGATGATGCGGGTGGCAATGTTATCGGACCGGCCGCACCACTTGAGCAGCTCATAGCTGATGCCCATGACCAGCGGCAGAAGCAGCAGCTTGAACAGCACCCGCAGACCGATGCTGCCCCACGGCAGCACGCTGTAGAGGAACACGCTGACGATGACCACCAGAATGAGGAAGCTGGTGCCGCAGCGCGGATGGAACCGAGTGTACTTGCGCACATTCTCCACGGTCAGCTCATCACCGGCCTCATAGCAGGCAATGGTCTTGTGCTCGGCACCGTGGTACTCAAACACGCGGTGGATCTCCTTCATCTTGGAGATGGCCACCATATAGGTGAGGAAGATGCCAACTTTCAGCACCGCTTCCAGCACCACCTTGGCCCAGCGGCCCAATGTTACAAAGTGGTTCACGCCGCCCACGATGAGGGTGGGCAGCACGGTGAACAGCAAAATCGCCAGCAGGCCGCCCAGTACGGCGGCACAGGCCAGCAGTGCGTCCTCTGCCTTTTTGCCCAAGTGGTCGCCCACCCATTTTTCAAAGGCAGTCTCTTCCTCTTCGGGGTCGTAGTCGTCACCCATGCTCACCTGAGCCGAGTACATCATGTAGCGGTAGCCCACGATCAGGCTTTCGATCATGGAGATGGCACCGCGCACCAGCGGGATCTTGGTCCAGATGCCGTGGTTCTTCACAGGGTCGATCTTGGTCTCAATGGTGCCGTCCGGCTTGCGCACCGCGCAGCAGATGAGCTTCGGGCCGCGCATCATGATGCCTTCCATCAGCGCCTGCCCGCCGACGCTGGTCTTGAAACGTTCCTTTTTGGGTTGATTCATTGGGTTCTCCTATCGGATCATATTTTTCCTGGTTATTTTACCACAGAATTGTGACAAAATCTTCACGCCTTATGGTACAGCGGCAAGCCCAGTGTGACCACTGTGCCGCGGCCCAGCGTGCTCTTGATGTCCATGGTGCCGTCCAGTGCAGTCATGATGGAATCCACCAGCGCAAGGCCGATGCCGCTGCCGCGCACCGAATTGCTGCCCTTGTAGAACTTGGTCTTGACATTCTCAAGGTCTTCCGGCGGGATGCCGCGGCCCTGATCGATGATCTCCGCAAAAGCCTTGTATTCGCCCGCCCACAGCTTGACCGTGATGCGCCCGCCGGGGGCCGAGTACTTGATGGCGTTGTCCATGATGTTGATGAACACCTGCCGCAGACGGTCCGGGTCGGCATAGACCGGGATCATCTCCTCCGGCTCGGTGTAGCTGAGCACAAGGCCCTCGCGCTGGATGCGTGCTTCACAGAACAGCACCGCATCGGTCAGCTCTGCCACAAGGTCCAGCGGGCGGCAGTCCATACGGATGCGGCCGTTCTGCAGACGGCTGAAATCCAGCAGCTCTTCCACCATGTTGTACAGGCGGCCCGTCTCATTGTTGATGATTTCAAGGCCCTTGCGGTAGTTCTCGTCTGCCGGGTCGTCCAGTGTGCGCAGGGTCTCCACCCAGCCCCGGATGGAGGTGAGCGGCGTGCGCAACTCGTGAGAGACGGAACTGATGAACTCGTTCTTCATCTTCTCGGTCTCTTCCAGCCCTTCGGCCATCTGGTTGATGGTGCCGCGCAGGCGGTCCACCTCGTCGTGCTCGTTGCCGGTGACCGGCAGGCGCACATCCAGCTCACCCCGGGCGATGCTGGCTGCGGTGCGCTCCACCTGTCCCAGCGGCACCACGATGCTGCGGATGAAGTACAGGCCGGACATCACGGTGAAAGCAAGGATCACCGCCGCGATCACAACACTTACCGCGAGGGCGTTCTTGATCTGCGCTCCCACAAGGGTCAGGCTGGTGACAAGACGCATCGCCGCCACATCCTCGGCGGCATAGGGCACCAGATAGCAGGCCGCCATCACCAGCTCACCGGACTGGGTGCGGTAGACCGCCACACCAAGGCCATCAGAAGCCTCCTGCGCCTGCTCAAAGTCGATGCCGGTCACAATGCCGTCCGCATTTGTGCCGCTGGAGGACGCAATGACCCCGCCATAGCTGTCCAGCAGCATGAACTCGTATTTGTCCTTATCGGCAAACTGCTCCACCATGCGGCGCAGGGCCACGCTGCGGGTAGCCGCCGTGCTCTGCACCGTATCGCCGGTGTACATTTTCAGCTGGCCGGACACCGAAGAGAACCGCCGGTACATGGTCTGCTGCACGCTGTTATAATAGCTGCGTGTGTAGTTGTACAGGAACATGGTTTCGGCCAGCAGCACCAGCAGCACGGTGATGAGCAGGTTGCCCCGCAGCCACCGGCGGGTGATCCCGCTTCTCATTCTTCCCATCTGTAACCGTAGCCCCACACAGTAAGGATATGGGTGGGATGGCTGGGTTCATCCTCCACCTTCATGCGCAGACGGCGGATGTTCACATCCACGATCTTCACGTCACCAAAATAGTTCTCGCCCCAGACACCCTTCAGGATCTTCTCGCGCACCAGCGCAATGCCGGGGTTGCGGAAGAACAGCTCCATGATCTGGAATTCCACCTGCGTCAGCTCAATAGACTGGCCTGCCTTGAGCAGCACGCGGCGGTTCTCGTCCAGCACAAATTCGCCGCTGGTGAGCATCCCCAGCGGGTTTTCCTTTTCTTTTTCGTCCCCGCCTGCAGTACGGCCGACGCGGCGGCACAGCGCTTTCACACGGGCCAGCAGTTCGCTTACGCTGAAAGGCTTGGTCATATAGTCATCGGCACCAATAGAAAGGCCGCGGATCTTGTCCTGCTCCTGTCCCTTGGCGCTGAGGATGATAATGCCGATCTTCTGATCGGTGCGGCGGATGGTCTCGCACAGGGAGAAGCCGTTCATGCCCGGCAGCATCACATCCAGAATGGCCGCATCGCAGCCCGGCTTCTTCTCCAGCAGCGGCAGAGCCGCCTCGGCGCTTTCGGCCTCCACAGCCTCCATGCCCGCAAGGCGCAGGTTCAGCGCGATCATCTCGCGGATGTTGGCTTCATCTTCAACGACAAGCACTCGTACCATGAACTGTTCCTCCGTTCTTTAGTTGAGCAGATACAGCGCCTTGGACAGGCGGTAATTTTTATCACGGATCTCCACATCCGGGGCAAGCTTCGCCTGCATCTGGCGGGATGCCACGATGCCAAGGCGGGTCCAGCCCTTCAGGCTGGAGGTGGTGCGCACCAGACGCAGGGTCATTACCAGCTGGTCATCGTCCACCGTGCGCAGCTCCACTGCACCATCATATTGTTCGCTGTCGGTCAGTTTGAGGTTGCCCTCCCACTCCATGGGCAGCTCGATATAGCAGTTGGTCTCTTCGTCCAGCAGCCCGAAGCTTTTTTCCGGGTGCGGGCTGGTATAGTCCATCCACACGATAAAATCCATGCGGCGGCTCTGGCTCATGTTCAGCAGGCCCGCTTCGTCCGGCTGGGTGGGGATCTCCACGATGCCGTCGCCGTCCAGATCCTGACTGACCAGACTTGGCACATTGCGCAGGGATGCGGTGTAAAGCTTTTCGGTGCTGATCTGATCGGCAGGCACCATCTGCTGCGTGTCCTCGTCAAAACGCAGCAGCACGCTGGCCAGATTGTTGCCGGAAATGCCGGTCCAGCCATCCAGCACCAGATAATGCCTGCCGTCCGCACCCACACCCGCCGCCACCGAGGCGCAGCCGGCGAACCGATTGGCGGAAAGGCCCATAACAGCCACCTGCTGGAAGCTGCCCTCTTTATCCACGGTCAGCAGTTCGATCTGCACGCCGCCGTCCTCCAGCGTAGACATCAGGATCAGGTCCTGATTGCCGCCGCCGGTGATATCCTCCACCAGATACTGCTGGTACTGCTGCTCCAGGATCGTGGAAAGCACGCCGTCGGTGTAGGAATACACAGCCAGATAATGGTCGCCCTGTGCCGCTGTATAACCCACCACCAGTTGGGTGGCATCGCCGGGCTGCAGCTGGGCCAGCCCCACCGACTCTACCGTGTCTGCAAGGCCCTCTACGTTCTGGCGCACATGCCAGATGTCGGCATCATCCTTCTGCAGGATGGCAATGCACACGTTGGAGCTTTGGGCGGTGGTGTAAAGCACGGCGGCATCCTGCCTGCCGTCACCGTCCAGATCCTGCAGCAGGAAAGGCGAAAGCAGGTCGCCCTGCATGGGATATTTGAGCTGTGCGCTCTCCCCCAGCCAGTCGTTCAGGGCAGTCTGCACATCGCCGTAATCGCCGGAAAGCTTGGGCGCACGCAGAAGCTCTTCCACCTGCACCTGTTCACCGGGCATGCTGCAGCCTGCCAGAAGCAGGCACAGCAGCACGCAAGCCAACCACCGGCCAAAATGATTCGGATGTTTCAACCGCTGCGCCTCCTCTGTGTGGAAAACTTGTCCGGCCAAAGGCCGAAAACATGCTATTGTCAGTATACCACGGGGCGGGCGCAATTCCAACACCCGAAAACGAGAAAAGGGGCTGCCGCACTACATTTGGTGCAGCAGCCCTTTTGGGGTTCTGATTTTTATTCTTCGGTCTTGTCAAACAAGCCTTTTTCTTTTGCGGCGTTCCAGGTCAGGCAGGTGCGCAGCTTGCTGACGGGGAAGTACGGGTTGAATTTATTGTTGTCCGCATCGTCCTTCATCAGATCCTGCTCCACTGCCCAGCGGGCGGCCTTTTGTGCATCGGTATCGCCCTCGTCGATGTCGCTGTAGAGGGCGGTGCTTACAGGCTCCGGCTTGCCGGCGTGCTCCCACAGCAGCTCGGCCAGCTCGATACGGTTGGAGGGCATGGGGATGCCGGGCATATTGATGACGCGGTAGATGCCGGTGCCGGCTTCATAGATAATAGCACCTGCGGCAGCACCCACGACCACAGCAGAGATCGCGCCCTGAATGTTGCCGGTATCGCTGGGTCCAACCGGGTCGGGGCCATCCGGGCCAATGGGGTCATCCGCGAAGGTTGCCGTCACCTCTACATTAGCATCCGGCATGATAAAGGTCACCTTGGTGGGGTCGTCCGCGTCCGGCTTCAGGAAGGTCGGGTCTTGCTCAACACCATTCACCTTCACCGTCCAGCTGATGAAGTGCTGTCCCGGTGCAGTGGCTGTCAGGTGCACAATTTTATTCTTTGGCACGGGCACAGTGCTGCCGCTCGGTACGGACGCATCGCTGCCTTCAATGGTCGCCGTCACATGGTCGCCGACCCTCAGAGTGGGGTTCAGAGTGGGGTTGCTCGCAAAGTTTGCCGTCACTTCCACATTCTCACTCGGCATCGTAAAGGTCACCTTGGTGGGGTCGTTTGCGTTCGGGGTCGTCAGGAAGGTGTCTGCTTTCTGTTCCTCACCGCCTACCTTCACCGTCCAGCCGGTGAAGTGCTGTCCATCCGGCGCAATGGCTGTCAGGTGCACGGTTTCACCCACCGGCACAGTGCTGCCGCTCGGTACGGACGCATCGCTGCCGTCAATGTTCGCAGTCACATGATCGCCGATGTTCAGCGTGGGATTCCCCTCAAAGTTTGCCTTTATTTCCACGTTCTCAGCCGGCATGGTAAATCTCACTTTGGCGGGGTCGTTCGCGTCCGGGGTCAGGAAGTCGTCCGTGTGTTGCTTAACACCATTCACCTTCACCGTCCAGCCGATAAAGCGCTCGTTGGCTTTCAGCGCCCTGCGCGTTGCTGTTACAGTATCGCCCATAGAAGCTTTGGGCATATCCACAGTGCAGTCTACAGCCGTGATATTATACGGAATATCGCTATAATACGGTTCCGCCTTAACATTATAAGCGGGCATGGTCAGGGTCGCAGTGGTTTCGGTGCCATTCTTCAACAGATTGGCAAGTTCTGTTTTGTCCGTGATTTCAGTCTCAGTACCATTTACGACTTTATACAGTTTCCAGCCTTTGAACTCCTTGCCCTCAGGTGCTGTATCCGCTGCTTTCAGCGTTACTTCCGTATCTTTTGCAATCAGCTTTGTACTGTCCAGCTGATTCAGCTCGCCGTTTATTTCTGCGGTGGCTACAGCCTTCTCAGAATCCACATAATAGCCACGGGTCAGGTAACGATACTCTCCTCTATAATCATTTTTGTAACCGATAACATAGCCCGAGTTCGCACTGGTCAGCTTCAGGTTTTTCTGGTATGCCTTTCCATTCGTGTATGTCGTGATTCGTCTGCCTTCATAGGGATTTCGCACCTCAATTTTTGCCTCGCTCGTAAAGGTAGGGTCAATCGTTACATACGGATTTCCAAACTCCTCACTATCTTCCCCACTAGACAAATATATATCTGTATCGTTGCCCTCAAAGGTCACATTCTTTATGACCAGTTCGTGTTTCTTATCTACCAGACAGTGAACACCGTATTTACCGTTTTTAATCGTAATATTATCCAGCGTAACATCTGCATTCAGACCTCCGCCAAAAACCACAGTCATTCCGCTCGCAAGTGCTTCATAAGTTCCTCCGTTTGTGATCCGTATCTCTTGCGCCGTATCATCATAAAGTTTTCCACATAAATCCAAAACTCTGCTGTTGTGACTTTCTTCACCCCTCGCGGATACGTTTACATTGTCAAGGGTAATCGTTCCTCCCTCAATTGAAACACAATATCCGTCATCATTTTTCAAAGTACTGTTCTTAATTTCAACACTTCCGTTTTTACTACCGACGAATCCATTTTTTATTTTTGCACCGTCTATAATAACAGTTCCTGCCTTTTCAATTCCAGCCCAAGGCCATGGTGCATTGTATACTATGTAATACCCTTCTGCAGTTAATTCACCGCCATTGATATGAACTACACTGCCATTCAAAATCGGGAAAGTCGTTTTTTTCGCGGCAATATACACGTCATTCAGTTCAAGTGTTCCCGCGACAACGGTAAAAAAAGATAGACGTTGTTCACCATCCAGATAACGTCCGTTCTGAACAACCACCGTTGCATTCGAGGCATTCAAATTCATAAAAGCGGCGGCATCTGTATTTTTCACATTTGCAACGACATCATACTGCCCTGCATTGATCTTCAAATCGCGGGCATCCTTCACATTCAGCAGTGCAGACCCCATATTGACATCCACATTACCAACAATGTTCAGCGTAACATTTTTTGTCGTATAGACCGTGATACTCTTTGTATAGGGTCCGCTCAGTTCATACACATCGCCATGCGCTGCTACAAATGTATCATTAACAGTCTCCCCGCCATTCAAGTGGTAGGGTTCCGTCTCTTCCTGCGCACTTACGCCATTTTCCGGTTCTGCTGCCCCCGGCTCCGCCGCAAACGCGCCCACTGGCAGAACCGACAGCATCATGCACGCCGCAAGCGCTGCACTGAGAAGTCTCGTACTCTTTTTTCTCATGTTCTCTTCCCCTTTTCGTTTGTTATTTTGCAGGCACCCACCCCAAAAGGCACCGTCTGCTCTTTAAGTTTACCCCCCCATACAACATATCAAGAGGCATTTTGCTAGAAAATAGGTTCGAGTTTTTAGTGGAATTGTGAAAATGTTTGCGGTTTGGCCCGCTATTCCCGGGAACATTCAGAAGCAATGAAAATGCCACGCAAAAAAAGCCCTCTCCCATTGCTGGGAAAGGGCTTTTGAACACTGTATCAAACAGTCAGAGCAGATCAGACGAGCTCCAGAACTGCCATCTCAGCAGCGTCGCCGCGGCGAGCGCCGATCTTGATGATGCGGGTGTAGCCGCCGTTGCGGTCAGCGTACTTGGGGCTGATCTCATCAAACAGCTTCTTTGCAACATCTTCCTTGGTGATGTAGGCATAAACCTGACGCTTGGTGTGCAGGTCGCTTGCCTTGCCAAGGCTGATCATCTTCTCGGCCATGGAACGAACGTCCTTAGCGCGAGTGACAGTGGTCTCAATCTTGCCATTCTCTAACAGGTAGGTAACCATAGCGCGCATCATAGCGTTGCGGCTGTCGCTGGTTCTACCGAGCTTTCTGGTACCGGGCATCCCGTTTCACTCCTTAATTATTTTTAGTTATCGTCATCCGTGTTCAGCTTGAAGCCCAGAGAATCCAGCTTTGCCATGACCTCTTCCAGGCTCTTGCGACCGAGGTTGCGGACCTTCATCATCTCGTCCTCGCTCTTGCTGACCAGATCTTCCACCGTGTTGATGCCTGCGCGCTTCAGGCAGTTGAAGGAACGCACGCTCAGATCCAGCTCTTCAATGGTCATTTCCAAAGCCTTTTCCTTGTCGTCGTTGGTCTTCTCCACCATGATCTCAGCGCCGGCTGCCTCATCGGACAGGTTGACGAACAGGTTCAGGTGCTCGGTCAGCACACGGGCAGCCAGAGAAACGGCTTCCTGCGCATTGATCGTGCCATCGGTCCAAACCTCAATGGTCAGCTTGTCATAATCGATCGCCTGGCCAACACGGGTGCTCTCGACGTTGTAGTTCACCTTGAGCACAGGGGTGTAAATGCTGTCAACGGGAAGAGTGTTGATATCGTTCTTCTCGATGATAGCCTGTTTGTTGCGCTCTGCGGGCACATAGCCGCGGCCCTTATCGAAGGTCAGCTCCATGACGAGCTTGCCGCCCTCGCCCAGGGTTGCGATGTGCCACTCAGGGTTCAGAATTTCGATGTCGTCGCCCTGCTTGATGTTGTCAGCGGTGACCTCACAGGGGCCGACTGCCTCAACACGCACTGTCTTCGGACCATCGGTGTACAGCTTTGCAGCAATACCCTTCAGGTTCAGGACAATTTCGGTAACGTCTTCCTTGACGCCCTCAATGGTGGAGAACTCGTGAACCACGCCATCAATCTTGACGCTGGTCACGGCGACACCGGGCAGAGAGGAAAGAAGCACACGACGCAGGCTATTGCCCAGTGTGATGCCAAAGCCACGCTCCAGCGGTTCTGCCACGAATTTGCCGTAGCGGCCGTCCGGGGACAGGCTTGCCGTTTCGATTTTGGGACGTTCAATCTCCATCATATCTATGCCCTCCTTGTCAAACCGGCGCTGCCGCCGGCCCATTATTAAATTCTTTCAAAGAAAAGAATGCGAAAGTGAGCCGTCCACGGGGAAGGCCCAGCCTTCTTAATGGATTACTTGGAGTACAGCTCGACGATGAGGTGCTCTGCGACTTCGTAGTCGATATCGCTGCGCTCGGGCAGCTTTGCGACAACACCCTTCAGAGAACCGGTCTCACGGTTCAGCCATGCGGGCAGAGCAACAACGGGAGCCTCGGGGCCGGTCAGCTTTGCAAACTTTGCAGAGCTGCGGCTGGACTCGCGCACTTCGATCACGTCGCCAGCCTTCACCTGATAAGAAGGAATGTTGACCTTCTTGCCGTTGACGGTGAAGTGAGCGTGGGACACCAGCTGACGAGCGTCGCGGCGGGTCTGAGCAAAGCCCAGACGGAACACGACGTTGTCCAGACGGCACTCCATGATCTGCAGCAGGTTCTCACCAGTCTTGCCGGGGCGGGCCTCAGCACGCAGGTAAGCATTGTGGAACTGCTTTTCCAGAACGCCGTAGATAAACTTGACCTTCTGCTTCTCCTTCAGCTGAGATGCGTACTCAGACTGCTTCTTGCGCATGTTGCCATTGGAGTTGCGGGTGGTATTCTTCTTTGCATAGCCCATGACCGCAGGAGAAATGCCCAGGGCCTTGCAACGCTTTGCGATAGGCTGCGTATTCTTTGCCATAATTCAATTTCCTCCTTCGATCAGACACGACGGCGCTTCGGGGGACGGCAGCCATTGTGGGGGATGGGAGTCACGTCCTTGATCAGGGTGACTTCCAGGCCGGTAGCCTGCAGCGCACGAATAGCGGACTCACGGCCAGCGCCGGGGCCCTTGACGTAGACCTCAACGGTCTTCATGCCATGCTCGATAGCAACCTTGGCTGCGGTCTCAGCAGCAGACTGGGCTGCGAACGGAGTGCTCTTACGGCTGCCGCGGAAGTTCAGGGAGCCGGAGGAGCACCAGGACACTGCATTACCCTGCAGGTCGGTGATGGTGACAACAGTATTGTTGAAGGTAGACTGGATATGAGCCTGACCAGCAGCAATGTTCTTGCGCTCTTTGCGCTTCATGCGGACATTAGCGCCCTTCTTGGCATTATTTGCACTTGCCATTTCTCAAATCCTCCTTACTTCTTCTTGTTAGCGACAGTGCGCTTGGGACCCTTGCAGGTACGTGCATTGGTCTTGGTACGCTGGCCGCGGCAGGGCAGATTCTTGCGATGGCGGGTGCCACGGAAGGACTGGATCTCAACCAGGCGCTTGATGTCCAGAGCAACGTTGCGGCGCAGGTCGCCTTCAACGATGATGTTAGCCTGATCGATGTAGTCACGGATCTTAGCCTCTTCTTCCAGAGTCAGGTCCTTGACGCGGGTATCGGGGTTGATGCCAGTTGCTTCCAGGATCTTGTTAGCAGTGGTCTGGCCGATACCATAAACGTAGGTGAGACCCACCTGAACGCGCTTCTCGCGGGGCAGGTCAACGCCGGCAATACGTGCCATAGTAGTTTCCTCCAAAAATCATCCCATGTCAGTGTCGGGGTCTGCGCCGGGACTCTACGCACTTGACCCCCAGGCGCCCGAATTAGCCCTGGCGCTGCTTATGCTTGGGGTTCTGGCAGATGACCATCACGCGGCCTTTGCGGCGGATGACCTTGCACTTTTCGCAGATGGGTTTCACGGAAGGCTTGACCTTCATGATGTTGAACCTCCTTTTGGTTGATACCCTGGTGCTTATTTGGAGCGCCAGGTGATGCGGCCCTTAGAAAGATCATAGGGCGACATTTCCACGGTAACCTTGTCCCCGGGCAGGATACGGATGAAATTGGTCCGCAGCTTGCCGGAGATGTGCGCTAAGAGGATGTGACCGCTGGGAGTGAGCTTCCCGGTGTTCTTATCCTCGCTCAACATTTCCACCTTAAAGATGGCGTTGGGCATGGCTTCACGCACAATGCCTTCGATCTCGATAACGTCTTCCTTAGACAAGCTATTTGCCTCCTCATTGGATCTGCTCAGTTTGTCGTTGAACCTGAACCGGTGCTTTTGCCTTGGAACCCTGAAAGCGCCGCGGTTTTCACGTGCCTGCGCCCGTTTGACCGCAGCTTGCCGCTTCAGCGTTCTCCAGTTCCAGTGCCGGTCCACAGACGGACAGGCGGCGATGATCGCCACATACTTCATCTTTCGCGGCACAAAATCCGCAAAACGGGCAGAAAATCCCTGTCCGCCGAGGAAGTATCTGGCTTCCACAGCCATTTATAGATTATACACCTTTTGTTGTCAATTTGCAAGAGGTTTTTTCCGTATTTCCGATAAAAAATTCTCGAAATTCAAAAGCTGTCCTTTCTCTCCCCGGTCTTGGTTTTTCTCCACCGCAAAGATGAAACTTTTTCACCAAAAGTTGTCATAATTGCACAAACAGCAGGAGCGGAAAGGGAAAAAGGCATCTCGCACAAGGGCAGCAGCCTCGCCCTCTCAGTCAAATCCTACGGATTTGCCAGCTCCCCCAAAGGGGGAGCCCTTGGCAATCCACACAACCTTCATCTTTTTGCCAAGGCCTCTCCCTTTGGGAGAGGTGGATTTGCGAAGCAAAGACGGAGAGGGCGAGCCCGCTAACCAAAAAAGCAGCTGCGACAAGAATACTCCATACGCAAAAGGAGCCACCACACATCATCTGCGCAGCGGCTCCTTTTTTATGATTGCTTACTTCAGGCTGAACTTTTCCGGGTCAAAATCCGGGTCATCCCAGAAGCGGGTCATGATCTCAGTGTGATCCTTCAGGATCGCATTGGAGTGCTCAAAGTGCGCAGCCAGACCACCGTCTTTGGTCTTGACGGTCCAGCCGTCCTTGGACTGGGTGATCTTGCAGTCGTACTGGCAGATCATGGGCTCAATGGCAATGGTCATGCCGGGCACAAGGCGCGGGCCGCGGCCCTGATGGCCGTAGTTGGGCACTTCCGGGTCCTCGTGCAGCTCACGGCCGGTGCCGTGGCCCACGAACTCGCGGACGACCGAGAAACCGGCATCCTCGCAGTAGCTCTGCACGGCATAGCCAATGTCGCCGATGCGGTTGCCGGCCACAGCCTGCTCGATGCCCTTATACAGAGCAGCCTTGGTCACATCCAGCAGGCGCTGTGCTTCCAGATCGACCTTGCCCACCGCATAGGTGCAGGCATTGTCGCCGTTGAAGCCATCGATTTTTGCGCCGGTGTCGATGCTGACGATATCACCGGGACGAATGACGATGTCATGCGAAGGGATACCATGGATGATGGTATCGTTCAGGCTGATGCAGGCCGTGCCCGGAAAACCATACAGACCCTTGAAATTGGGGGTGCCGCCGTGCTTCACGATGAAGTCGTAGATCAGCTTATCCAATTCCCATGTGGTCATACCTGCTTCGATATGCTCACCGCCGTACTTCAGGGCAGCTGCGCTCAGGGCATTTGCCTTGCGCATGCCGTCCAGCTCTTTCGCATTTTTGATCTGAATCACGATTATGCCTCCAAAGCTTTCATGACTTCAGCCGTGGTCTCCTCGATGGAGGGGCAGAACTTGATCTCTGCCAGCTTGCCGCGGGTACGGTAGAACTCCACCAGCGGCTCGGTCTGCTCATGATATGCTTTCAGACGATCCAGCACGGTGGCAGGCTGGTCGTCCTTGCGGATGACGGTCTTGCCGCCGCACAGGTCGCACACACCCTCGACCTTGCTCTTCTTGTTGACGATGTGGTAGCTTGCGCCGCACTTCTCGCAGACGCGGCGGCCGCTCATGCGGTCAACGATCACATTGTCCTCGACCTGCAGCTCCAGCACCTTGTCGATGCGGATACCCATGGTCTCGATGGCCTCGGCCTGAGCGATGGTGCGGGGCACACCGTCCAGGATAAAGCCGTTTGCGCAGTCCGGCTGAGCCAGACGCTCTTTCAGGATGCCGATGATGACCTCATCGGGCACCAGAGCGCCAGCGTCCATAAAGCTCTTTGCCTTCAGGCCCATCTCGGTGCCTTCCTTGACAGCAGCGCGCAGAATGTTGCCGGTGCTGATGGAGGGGATGTTCAGCTTGGCGCAGATGATCTCGGCCTGAGTGCCCTTACCAGCACCAGGTGCGCCCAACAGGATCAGATTCATAGGATCATTCCTTTCCTTTGCTAGAGGATGTAAACTCCAAAAAAGTAAAAAAGCACTGAAAAGTTCGAGCGTACTCTCCTTTCCAGTGCTTTCTCACATCTTAATTATTGTGGATCAACCAAGGAAGCCCTTGTGGTTGCGCATCGTCATGAAGCTGTCGAGGCTGCGGGTGGTATCAAGTGCCACACCAACCACGATCAGCAGGCTGGTACCGCCCAGCTGGATGCTCATACCGGTCAGGTTGCCCAGAATGATCGGCAGCACAGCCACCGCAGCCAGGAAGATGGCACCGATGAGGGTGATCTTGTTCAGGGTGCGGGTGATGAAATCGCTGGTCGGCTTGCCGGGACGGAAGCCGGGGATCGAGCCGTTGTTGCGGCGCAGATTGTTGGCGATCTCAACGGGGTTGTACTGGATGGCCACATAGAAGTAGTTGAATGCCAGAATCAGCAGCAGGTAGATCACAACGTACAGCCAAGAGGTGTAGTTGAAGGTGTGGAAGAATGCATACCACACCGGGTGTGCCTGCTGGTCGATCTGCAGGAAGCTGCCGATGGTGCCCGGGATGGACACCAGAGCCGAAGCGAAGATGATGGGCATAACGCCGCTCATGTTCAGCTTCAGGGGCAGATAGCTGTTCTGACCGCCCATCTGCTTGCGGCCTACCACGCGCTTTGCGTACTGAATGGTGATGCGGCGCTCTGCGTTGGTCATGACGACCACGAAGACCACAGCCACCAGTGCCAGCACGATCAGCAGCGGCAGGAAGAAGTAGTACTGGGGCTTGCCGGACGCTGCCTGAGTCAGCAGACCCTTGACAGAGGTGTACAGCGAAGACCAGTTGGAGACGATCGAAGCAAAGATGATGAGCGAGACACCGTTGCCGATGCCCTTGTCATCGATCTGCTCACCGCACCATGTGATCAGCTGTGCGCCAGCCACAAAGGTTGCGATGATGACGATGGCGGCAAAGATGCCGGCACCGCCGGAAACGTACTTCAGTGCGCCCATATTGCGGATCACGAAGTAGTAGCCGATGCTCATGATCAGAGCGACCACAGCACCTGCGTACCGGTTGATCTGCTGCAGCTTCTGCTGGCCGTCGGCTTCCTTTGCCAGATTTTCCAGCGCGGGAATTGCCACGGTGAGCAGCTGCACAATAATGGAGGCGTTGATATAGGGTGTCACACCTAACGCGAAGAGCGTGCAACGGGCCAGAGCACCACCGCTCATCATGTTCAGATAGGAGAGCATGTCGCCGTTTGCGAACATCTGCGTCAGCGCAGAGCCGGAAACGAACGGAACGGGGATGGCACAGCCCAGACGGTACACCACGAGGATCGCCAGCGTGAACAGGAGACGATTTTTAAGCTCGGGGATCTTCCATGCGTTACGGAATGTCTGGAACACCTTACATCACCTCAGCCTTTCCGCCTGCCTTCTCGATTTTCTCTTTGGCAGAAGCGGAATAGGCTGCGGCCTTCACGGTCAGAGCCTTGGTCAGCTCGCCGTTGCCCAGAACCTTAACGCCGTCCAGAGTCTTCTTGACCAGACCCTTTGCCTTCAGAGCCTCGGTATCGACGACATCGCCGGCATTGAAAGCAGCTTCCAGATCAGCCACGTTGACGATGGCGTACTGGGTAGCAAAGATGTTGTTAAAGCCAACCTTGGGCAGGCGGCGTGCCAGAGGCATCTGGCCGCCCTCGAAACCAGCGTGCTTCACGCCGGAACGGGCCTTCTGGCCCTTGCTGCCGAAGCCGGCAGTCTTGCCATTGCCGGAGCCAATGCCGCGGCCCTTGCGGGTCACAGCCTTGTTTGCGCCGGGAATCGCGTGCAATTCATGAAGTTTCATTATGCGTATACCCCCTGCTATTAGGCTTCGGTGACGCTGAGCATAAAGCCGATCTTTGCGATCTTGCCCTGCGTAGCGGCATTGTCAGGCTGAACGGTAACGTCGCCCGGCTTCTTCAGGCCCAGAGCCTCAGCGGTAGCGATCTGCTTAGCGCCGCGGCCAATCAGGCTCTTCTTCAGCTCGATCTTGAGCATCTTATCTGCCATGGTTTGTTACCTCCTTAACCCAGAATTTCTTTCACGGTCTTGCCGCGCTTCTCAGCGACAGACTCAGCGCTGACCAGGCCGCACAGACCTGCGAAGGTAGCAGAAACAACGTTGATGGGGTTGTTGGAACGCATAGACTTCGCACGGATGTCCTTGATGCCAGCAGCCTCAATGACGGCACGCACAGGGCCGCCGGCGATCATACCGGTACCAGGTGCAGCCGGCTTGAGCAGAACGGCGCCTGCGCCGTACTTGCCGACGATCTCGTGGGGGATGGTGGTGCCCTTCAGGGCAACCTTGTGCATGTTCTTCTTAGCAGCAGCTTCGCCCTTGCGGATTGCCTCAGGCACTTCGCCGGACTTGCCGATGCCGTAACCGATGGTGCCCTTGCCGTCGCCCACGACAACCAGAGCGGCAAACTTCATGATGCGGCCGCCCTTGACAGTCTTGGAAACGCGGTTGATGGAGACAACCTTGGTGATCATGCCGTCGTCTTCACGGTTTCTCATAGCCATAATGTGTTTCCTCCTCTCATTACAGCTTCAGGCCGCCCTCACGGGCGCCATCAGCCAGGGCCTTAACACGGCCATGATAAACGTAGCCACCACGGTCGAACACGACCTCGGTGATGCCCTTTTCCAGAGCCTTTGCTGCGATCTTCTTGCCGATCTCAGCAGCGGCCTCGACGTTGCCGCCGTTGCCGTTGAAGTCCTTGTCCATAGTAGAAGCCGACACCAGAGTCACGCCCTGCTCATCATCGATGATCTGAGCGTAAATGTGCTTGGCGGAGCGGAAAACATCCAGGCGAGGACGTGCTGCGGTGCCGCTGATCTTGTTACGAACGCGGCGATGACGACGAAGACGAGCTTCGTTCTTGTCGATCTGCTTAACCATTGTCTTTCACTCCTTACCTTATTTCTTGCCCTTGCCGGCCTTGCCTTCTTTGTGCTTGACAACCTCGCCCTCGTAGCGGATGCCCTTGCCCTTGTAAGGCTCGGGCGGCTTCTTGGCGCGGATCTCGGCAGCATACTGGCCGACCTTCTGCTTGTCAATACCGGTAACGGTGAAGTGGTTGGGATCCTGCCACACGATGGTGCAGTCCTCAGTATCAGGAATGTTCACCTGATGAGAGAAGCCCAGGTTCATGACCAGGTTGGAGCCCTGCTTCTGGCAGCGCAGACCAACGCCCACGATCTCCAGCTTCTTCTCGTAGCCGTTCACAACACCGTTCACCATGTTGGCGATGTTGGTACGGGTCAGGCCGTGCAGGCTGCGGGCCTGGGGTTCGTCATTGGGGCGGGTAACCAGAACTTCATTGCCCTCGACCTTGACGGTCATCAGGGGATGATAGTTGGAATTCAGGCTGCCCTTGGGGCCCTTGACGGCGACGTGATGTGCTGCCTCATCGACAGTGACAGTAACGCCGGCAGGAATGACGATGGGTTTTCTTCCAATTCTCGACATTGTCTTTTACCCCTTTCTTACCACACGTAGGCCAGGACTTCGCCGCCGACGTGTGCAGCACGTGCAGCCTTATCAGTCATGATGCCCTTAGAGGTGGAAATGATTGCGGTGCCCAGGCCCTTCATGACCTTGGGCATATCCTCGCAGTTGGTGTAGATGCGCAGGCCGGGCTTGGACACGCGGCGCAGACCAGCGATAACGGGCTCGCCGTTAGCCTGATACTTCAGGGTGACAACGATGGTGCCCTGAACGGTGTCGTTCTTGACCTGCATGCCCTTGATGTAGCCCTCGTCAACCAGAATCTGGCAGATAGCCTTCTTCATGTTGGAAGCGGGGATCTCCACAGAAGGGTGTTTGGCAGTGCTAGCGTTGCGGATGCGAGTCAGCAGGTCCGCGATAGGATCAGTAATCTGCATTTGCCACTAACCTCCTTAGATTAGCTCTCGTTTGTTTTATAATGATACCGCCCCGAAACATCGTTGCCCCGGGGCGGATATCCGACAAATTATCCGGCCCTCTGGCTTGATTACCAGGAAGCCTTCTTCACGCCCGGGATCTCGCCCTTGTAGGCCAGCTCACGGAAGCACACACGGCACACACCGTACTTGCGCAGCACGGAGTGGGGACGGCCGCAGATGCGGCAGCGGGTGTATGCACGGGTAGAGAACTTAGCAGGACGAGACTGCTTCAGCTTCATAGACAGTTTAGCCATTGTAGAAATCTCCTCCCTTAGTTGTTCTCTGCGAACGGAGCGCCCAGAGCCTTCAGCAGCTCCTTGCCCTCTTCGTCAGTCTTGGCAGTGGTGACAAAGCAGACATCCATGCCGCGGACTGCATCGACCTTCTCGAAGTCGATCTCGGGGAAGATGATCTGCTCCTTGATGCCGCATGCAAAGTTGCCGCGGCCGTCAAAACCGTTGCCGTTGATGCCGCGGAAGTCGCGGACACGGGGCAGTGCGATGTTGAAGAAGCGATCGACGAACTCATACATACGCTCACCGCGCAGGGTGACCTTGCAGCCGATGGGAGTGCCCTGGCGCAGCTTGAAGTTAGCAACGCTCTTCTTGGCACGGCACACAACTGCCTTCTGGCCAGTGATCTGGCCCAGATCCTTCATGACAGCTTCCAGGATCTTCTCGTTGTCCTTGGCTTCGCCGCAGGCAACGTTGATGACGACCTTGTCCAGCTTGGGGATCTGCATAACGCTCTTGTAACCGAACTTGGAGTTCAGAGCAGGAGCAATTTCATTGACATACTGTTCTTTCAAACGAGCCATTGTTCCTTACTCCTTTCTTACAGCTCAGCGCCGCACTTCTTGCAGACGCGAACCATCTTGCCGTCCTTCTCGACGTGGCCCACACGCACGGCCTTGCCGCACTTGGGGCAGATGGGCATGACCTTGGATGCGTACATAGCACCCTCAGCCTTGACGATGCCGCCCTGCTCGCCCTGACGACGAGGCTTGACGTGCTTGGTAACCATGTTCTGGCCCTCAACGATGACCTTGTTCTCAGAGGGGCTGACCTGCAGGACCTTACCAGTGTGGCCCTTGTCCTTGCCGCTGATGATCATAACGTTGTCGCCGGTTTTAACATGAAGATTATTCATTTTTAAAACCTCCTTACAGCGATTCCGGAGCCAGGCTCAGGATCTTGGTGTAGCCGGCATCACGCAGCTCGCGAGCAACGGGTCCAAAGATACGGGTACCCTTGGGGCTCTTGTCGGCCATAACGATAACGGCGGCGTTCTCATCGAAACGGATGTAGGAGCCGTCGTCGCGGCGGACGCCATGCTTGCTGCGCACGATGACAGCCTTGACGACGTCGCCCTTCTTAACGGAGCCGCCGGGGGCTGCCTTCTTGACAGAGCAGACCACGACGTCACCAATGTTTGCGTATCTCTTGCGGGTGCCGCCCAGCACGCGGAAGCACATCAGCTCCTTGGCACCGGTGTTGTCGGCAACTTTGAGATAAGTTTGCATCTGAACCATATCAGATATCTCCTTTCAAACTGTTCAAAGCAGCGGGCAAATTACTTTGCCTTCTCAACGATACGGACCAGGCGCCAGCGCACATCCTTGGACAGGGGGCGGCACTCCATGATCTCAACACGGTCACCGATGCCGCACTCGTTCTGCTCATCACGAGCCTTGAACTTGGCGGTACGCTTCAGGATCTTCTTGTACAGGGGGTGCTGCACGCTATCCTTAACGGCAACCACGATGGTCTTATCCATCTTGTCGGACACGACGACGCCGACGCGGGTCTTTCTCAGATTACGTTCTTCCATCGTTTAACCTCCTTACTGCTTCTCAGCCAGAACGGTCATCACGCGGGCGATGTCCTTCTTGACTGCTTCGATGCGGCCGGGGTTCTCCAGCTGGTTGATGGCATGCTGGAAGCGCAGGTTAAACAGCTCGGCCTTCAGGTCTGCCAGCTTGCTGGTCAGCTCTGCGGTCTGCATTTCGCGGAGTTCATTAGCCTTCATTGGTGCCATCCTCCTTCACGGAGTCCTCACGGACAACAAATTTGCACTTGATGGGCAGCTTGTGCATAGCCAGGCGCAGTGCCTCACGAGCAGTTGCCTCATCGACATCTGCCAGCTCGAACAGAACGCGGCCGGGCTTCACAACAGCGACCCAGTATTCGGGAGAGCCTTTACCGGAACCCATGCGGGTCTCAGCGGGCTTTTCAGTCACGGGCTTATCGGGGAAGATCTTGATCCACACCTTGCCGCCACGCTTGATGTAACGAGTCATGGCAACACGAGCAGCCTCGATCTGGGTGGAAGAGATCCATGCCGGCTCCAGAGCAACAAGGCCGTACTGGCCCTGGCACACCACGTTGCCGCGGGTAGCCTTGCCGGTCATGCGGCCGCGCTGGACGCGGCGGTACTTAACACGCTTAGGCAGTAACATTACTTGTTGCCTCCTTCCTTCTTCTGAGCGGTCTTAGCGCTCTTCAGGACTTCGCCCTTGTAGACCCACACCTTGACGCCGATACGGCCGTAGGTGGTAGCAGCCTCTGCAAAGCCGTAGTCAATGTCAGCACGCAGGGTCTGCAGGGGGATAGTGCCCTCGTGATAGCTCTCGGTACGAGCGATATCAGCGCCGCCCAGACGGCCGGAACACATTGCCTTGATGCCCTTTGCGGGAACGGTTGCGCGATCGCGGGGGCTCATGGCATTGCGCATGCACTGCTTCATGGCACGACGGAAGGTCACGCGGTTCTCCAGCTGACGAGCGATATCCTCAGCAACCAGCTGAGCGTTGGTAGCAGCGCTCTTGACCTCGATGACATTGACGATGACAGTCTTGCCATACTCCTTGGTCAGCTTGTTCTGCAGAGCAACGCGCTCTTCGCCGCCCTTGCCGATGACCATGCCGGGCTTAG
Source organism: Faecalibacterium taiwanense (assembly GCF_036632915.2). Lineage (NCBI taxonomy): Bacteria > Bacillati > Bacillota > Clostridia > Eubacteriales > Oscillospiraceae > Faecalibacterium > Faecalibacterium taiwanense. The sequence continues at coordinate 2,835,114 of NZ_CP155552.1, forward strand.
CGCAGTAGATGTTGACAGTTACGCGAGGAGCGGAAGTGGACGGGTCCACAGTACGCTCGATCTCGATCTTGGGCACACCAGCATCCTTCAGCTGAGCCTTCAGCTCAGTGCGGATCTTGTGGTCCTCGACGAGGTTATCGCTGAAATCCTTCTTGGAGGCAAACCAGCGGCTGTCCCAGTCTTTAATAACGCCGACACGAATGCCGTGCGGATTTACTTTCTGGCCCATTGTTTTCCCTCCTTACTCTTTCTCTTTCAGAACAACGGTCATGTGGCTGGTGCGCTTCAGGATGCGGTAGCCGCGGCCCTGTGCACGAGGCATCATGCGCTTCAGCGTCGGGCCGGGGCAGACGTAGCACTCGGCGACGTAGAGGTTGTTCTTGTCCATATTGAAGTTGTTTTCCGCATTAGCGGCTGCAGACTTCACCAGCTTCAGAAGGGGCTCACAAGCTGCCTTCGGGGTGTACTGCAGGATTGCCAGCGCTTCGTCCAGGGGCTTGTTACGGATCAGGTCCATAACGATAGACACCTTACGAGGACTAATGCGGGCATAACGAAGAATTGCCCGAGCTTCCATGTTGTGTTCCTCCCTCTATTACTTAGAATTACCAGTGTGGCCCTTGAAGGTACGGGTGGGAACGAACTCACCCAGCTTGTGGCCAACCATGTCCTCAGTCACATACACAGGCACATGCTTGCGGCCGTCGTGGACGGCAAAGGTGTGACCAACGAATTCGGGGAAGATCGTGGAGGCGCGGCTCCAGGTCTTGATGACCTGCTTCTTGCCGGAAGCGTTCATCGCTTCAACGTGCTTCATAAGAGCAGCCTGGACGAAAGGTCCTTTTTTAATGCTTCTACCCATTGTCTTAAACTCCTCTCTTACTTACCTGCACGCTTCACGATCAGCTTATCGGAGCGCTTATGATGCTTGCGAGTCTTGAGACCCAGAGCGGGCTTGCCCCAGGGAGTCATAGGACCGGAGTGACCAACAGGTGCGCGGCCCTCGCCACCACCGTGGGGATGGTCGCAGGGGTTCATGACGGTACCACGGCTGCCGGGACGCACGCCCATGTGGCGCTTGCGGCCAGCCTTGCCCAGATTGACGTTCTCGTGGTCGATGTTGGAAACCTGACCGATGACTGCGGTGCAGTTCACGGGCACGTTGCGCATCTCACCGGAGGGCAGACGAACCAGAGCGTAGCCATTCTCCTTAGCCATCAGCTGAGCCATGTTGCCAGCGGAACGAACCAGCTGAGCGCCGCGGCCGGGATACAGCTCGATGTTGTGGATGATGGTACCGACGGGGATGTTCTCGAAGGGCAGGCAGTTGCCGGGCTTGATGTCGGCAGACTTGCTGCTGATGACCACATCGCCCACCTTCAGGCCATCGGGAGCAATGATGTAGCTCTTGACGCCATCGGTGTACTCGACCAGAGCGATGAATGCGCTGCGGTTCGGATCGTACTCGAGAGTCTTGACGGTAGCGGGCATATCGGTCTTCTGACGCTTGAAGTCGATGACACGATACTTGGTGCGGTTGCCGCCGCCCTGATGACGGACGGTGATGCGACCGGTGTTGTTGCGGCCGCTGTGCTTCTTCATGGGCTCCAGCAGGCTGCGCTCGGGAGCGACCTTAGACAGGACGCTGTAATCCGTGACGGTCATGCCGCGGCGGCCCGGAGTAGTGGGGCCATACTTCTTGATAGCCATAGTGCTATTCTCCTTTGTTTATCTTATGAATTATTATCGGGGTCATATCCCCATAGAGGAACCCTCGGCGGGTTCGGCTTAGACCATGCTGTTGAAGAACTCGATCTCCTTGGAGTCCTTGGTCAGGGTCACGATAGCCTTCTTGGATGCAGCGGTGTAACCGGCGTGCATACCCTGGCGGCGGAAACGGCCGCGCACAGAGATGGTGTTGACCTTTGCGACCTTAGCGCCCGGGAACAGGACCTCAACGGCCTGAGCGATCTCGACCTTGGTAGCATCGGTAGCGACCTTGAAGGTGTACTTCTTGTCAGCGATGCCAGCCATGGAGTTCTCGGTAATGACCGGCTTCAGGATGATATCATGTGCGGTTTTCATTAGCCAAGCACCTCCTCGAGCTTCTTAGCTGCGTCGACGCTGATGATCAGCTTGTCGGCATTCAGCACATCGTAGGTGTTCACGCTGCCTGCGAAGGTGGTCTTCACACCGGCAATGTTGCCAGCGCTCTTGACGAACTTTGCGTCGACAGTCTCGTTGACCAGCAGGTTCTTCTTGCCGGCACCAACAGCGTTCAGCATTGCAACCACGGTCTTGGTCTTGTACTCATCGCAAGCGAACTTGTCAACAACGACCATGTTGCCATTGGCAGCCTTGTCGGACAACACGCTCAGCAGAGCCAGGCGCTTGACCTTGTTGTTGATGTGGTAGTTGTAGCTGCGGGGCTTGGGGCCCAGAGCGACGCCGCCGTGAGTCCACTGCGGTGCACGGATGGAACCCTGACGAGCGTGGCCGGTGCCCTTCTGACGCCAGGGCTTCTTGCCGCCGCCGGAAACTTCCATGCGGATCTTGGTGTTCTGGGTGCCCTGACGCTGGTTGGCCAGGAAGTTCACCACAGCAATGTGGACAGCCTTCTCGTTCGGGGTGATACCGAACACGGCGTCGGAAAGCTCGATCTCGCTAACATGCTGACCGTTCATATCGACTACGTTAAACTTTGCCATTGTAGCTTTCCTCCTTACGCCTTCACGCTGTTGGCCAGAGTGATGATGGTGCCCTTGGAACCGGGGACCGCACCCTTGACAGCGATCAGATTGTTCTCGGTGTCAACCTTGACAACAGTCAGGTTCTGCACGGTGACGCGCACAAAGCCCATGTGGCCGGGCAGGCGCTTGCCGGGGAACACGCGAGCAGGGGTAGAAGTGGAACCGTTAGAACCTGCATGACGAGCAACAGGACCGGTGCCGTGGCTCTCACGCAGACGGTGCTGACCGTAGCGCTTGATAACGCCCTGGTAGCCCTTGCCCTTGGAAACGCCCACAACGTCCACCTTGTCGCCCTCTGCGAAGACATCAGCCTTCAGCACGTCGCCAACGTTCATTGCGGAAACATCTTCCAGACGGAACTCGCGCAGGGTCTTCTTGGGGGCAACGTTTGCCTTCTTGAAGTGGCCTGCAGCTGCCTTGTTGACCTTCTTGGCGGAAACCTCGCCGAAGCCCAGCTGAACAGCCTGGTAGCCATCGCTCTCGACGGTCTTCTTCTGCACGACGGTGCAGGGACCAGCCTCGATGACGGTGACGGGAACGACCTTGCCGTTCGCGTCGAACAGCTGGGTCATACCGACTTTCTTGCCGATAATGCCTTTAACCATTTTCTTTTCCTCCTGTAAAGGTTATTGGTTGGCAGCGCACGTCACTGCCAACATGACCCCTCGGGAAACGAGGGCATCGAATTTGATCGAGTGTCTTTTACAGCTTGATCTCGATGTCCACGCCAGCGGGGAGCTGGAGGCTCATCAGAGCCTCGACCGTCTTGTTGGACGGCTTCAGAATGTCGATCAGACGCTTATGAGTGCGGCTCTCGAACTGCTCGCGGCTATCCTTGTACTTGTGGGTAGCGCGCAGAACGGTAACGATCTCACGATCGGTGGGCAGGGGGATGGGGCCGGACACGCGTGCACCGGTGTGCTTTGCGGTCTCCACGATCTTCTCTGCTGCGGCATCGATCAGCTGAGCATCATAGCTCTGCAGACGGATTCTGATTTTCTCTTTGACTGCCATTGCTTACGCCTCCTGAAAAAATTGATTTTGCCCTAGGCGAGCCGATAAATTGCTCTACACAGTTCCGGGTGTTCCTCGATTTGGCACTATAAAAACCGGTGAACCGCATGGCAGTTCTCCCGGAAACATATTAGCAAATCAAATCCGAACATTGGTTCCGCCCGTTTCGCAGAGGAGTAACTTCTCTGCCGAGGGAACGTATTCCATCGCTGTCAGTAATTCTTTCGCCCGGTTCTAAGATCGGACATACTCCGCGGAAATAACCCATCGCAGCTATCGCCGGATGACAACCTCCCGCATCTACGCATATCGCTGGCCTGCACGACTTGTATCGCACAAGCCCTTTGCAGCCGAGAGTTATTCTATCACACCTTCGTGCATTTGGCAAGTGTTTTTTAGAAAAAAGAACGAATTTTCTTTTTTATTTTCTCCGTTTTGTCAAAGCGCGCATTTTCTGTGCAAGATGCACAATCCGCAGGCTTTTCTGCCGGTGGAAAACTCCCCTGCCCCGCTTTTGCAGAGGTAGTATGGACGGTTTTGCTGCGGATTATACCTATTATATAAAGGGAAGCGGCCTCACCCTCTCAGTCACTTCGTGCCAGCTCTCCCAAAGGGAGAGCCCTTGGCAGTCCACGCAAACTTCATCTCTTTACCAAGGCCTCTCCCCTTGGGAGAGGTGGATGCGAACGTAGTGAGCAGACGGAGAGGGCGAGGCTGCTTTCCTGCCGCGCTGCTGCTTCCGCAGGAAGCAGGCGCTACAGATGCCGGTCGCCTTTACGACCCCACCCGTGAAAATGGCATACCGGAGCGTCCGCAGACGCTCCGGTATGCCGAAAATATAAATAATTCTTCCGCTGAAGACGGCCAGAGCAAAGCGGAGGCCATTTAGATCATTTCTTTTTCAGCTGTTCCGCCAGCCCATCCCGGGGCGTGATATAGACCGTGGTGTACACCTCGTACAGCACCATGCCGGGCTTGGCACCGCTGGCTTTCCAGATGTTTTTCACCTCGGTGGTGTCCACCGCCACCTTGGCGCCGGTGCCTGCCTTGTAGGTGCTGGAGTAGATAACTGCCAGCTCCGCGGCTTCCTGCTTGGTGGTGTCCGGGATGTCCTCGCCCCGGCTCATGACCACAACGTGGCTGCCGGGGGCCTTCTGCACATGGAACCACAGGTCTTTGCCCCGGGCGGTGTGCAGGGTGAGCTTGTCGTTCTGGACGTTGTTGCGGCCTACCAGGATCTCAAAGCCATCGGTGGAAGTGAACCGCAGGAAATCCGCCGGTTTCTGGCGCTTATCCCGCTGCTTGTAGTATTTCAGGTAGCCCTGACTCTTCAGCTCTGCCCGGATCTCGTTGAGGGCCGCTTCACCGGAAGCGGACTCCACCTCGTAGAGCACCGTTTCCAGATAGGCGATCTCCTTTTCACCCTCTGCCAGCAGATCCACCAGCATCCGGGCGGCGGTCTGCTTCTTTTTATAGTTCTTGAAGAAGTTCTGGGCATTCTGGCTGGGGGTAAAGCGCAGGTCCAGCGGGATGGTCACTTCCTTGCCCTCGTCGTACCAGTTGGGCACGGTGATGCTCTTCATGCCCTTCTGGGCCAGATAGAGGTTGGCCGAGAGCAGCTCACCGTACAGACGCAGCTTTTCGCTCTTGCCGCTGGCAGCAAGCTCTTCCTGACGGGCCGCCTGCTTGCGCACGGCGCGCTCGTACATATTGTGCACCGCCTTGTGCAGCTCCTTGCTTTTGGTGCGCAGGCGTTCCGCGCGGTCCTTCTCAGCGTAGTAGCCCTCCAGCATGGCGTTGAAGGAGGGCCATTCCTTTATTATATACTTTTCGCCGTACTGCTGCGGGCGGAAGAAGGTATACTCGATGGGCTTTCCGCTGGGGTCGGTGACGCTGCAGGGCGTACCGCCGGTTGCGTGCTCTTCCTTCAGCTCGTCGATGGCAGCCATAAGCTTGCGCTTCTGTTCCTCGGTCAGCTCATTGGCGGGCAGATGTTCGCCGTCAAAGGCACGCCATGCAGCTTCGCGGCAGACCACCGGGCCAACACCGGCCACGGTCTTGTTGAGGGCATCTGCCACCGGCAGATCTCTCTGGCAGGCTGCTGCCACGATGGACGCACTGCTCACCAGCAGGAAGTCCGGTCTTGCAGGCTTGGGCGGCGTGGTGTAGGGCAGGCCCGGCAGCAGCTGGCGCACATCGCTGTCCTCAAAATCCACGCGCTTGAGTGCGTCAATGATCTTGCCGTTCTGCACCAGAACCAGATTGGAGTAGCGGCCCATCAATTCGGCACACAGGGTGTTGCGCACAAGGTCGCCCATCTCGTTGGTGCACTGAAAATCAAAATAGACGATGCGGTCTCCCGGCTCCATGTGCACGTCCAGCAGCCTGCCGCCGGTAAGATGCTTGCGCATCAGCATACAGAAGGAGGGCGGCGTTTCCGGGTTTTCAAAGCTTTCTTCGGTCAGGCACACGCGGGCGGAACCGCTGCGGGCCGAAAGCAGCAGCGCATAGGTATCCGTGCGGGTGCGCAGGGTGAGCACCAGCTCATCACGGGTGGGTTCAAATAGTTTTGCGATCTTGGCGTCGGTCAGCGTTGCTTTGAGCTCTGCTGCCGTAAGGGCCAGTGTCGCGGCATCCAATGCCATAGTGTTTACCTCGTTTATGATTTGGAATGGAAATTCTTTTATTTTAAGCGGCCTCGCCCTCTCCGTCACGGCTAACGCCGTGCCACACTCCCCCTTTTGTCACCTATGGTGACATCTTCCCCCGGCGCGGGGGAAGTCTTTCCTCCCCAAAGTGAGAGGCTTTGGCAGTCTACGCAAGGTTCATGGTTTTGCCAAGGGCTCTCCCTTTGGGAGAGCTGTCGAGCAGATGCGAGACTGAGAGGGCGAGGCCGTTCACCTTATTGCAGCTTTCCCTTATAAATACGTATACGGATCCCGGTTTTCAGTGCTCACCAGCACGTCCAGCTCCGGCAGGGCGGCGCGCAGCTTTGCAGCCACGGCGGCAGTCACCGGAAATTCGGTGGCGTAGTGGCCCGCCGCAATGAGCGAAAGGCCCAGCCGCTTGGCATCGATGGCGTGGTGGTGGTTGGCTTCACCGGTCAGCAGGCAGTCCGCGCCCATAGCAATGGCATCTGCAAACAGGCTTCCGCCCGCACCGCTGATGACCGCCAAGCGCTTGACCGGCTTACCCGCATCCACAAACTTCACCTGCACCGCCGGGCCGTTCTTCGGCTGGTTGCAGCGCGCAGCAAGCTCCTGCTGTGCCTTGCGGGCAAGCTCCGGAACCGCGATTTCTTCAATGGCTCCCACACGGCCGCAGCCCTCGGCAAAGGTTTCCATATTCTTCATTTCAAAGATGCCTGCCAGCACTTCGTTCACGCCGCCCTCGGCAGCATCCAGATTGGTGTGCATACAGATGGCAGAAATGCCCGCCTGCACCAGCTGGAAAGGCACATCCTGCGGGCCGATCTTTTTGAGCGGATCAAAAATGACCGGGTGGTGGGACACGATCATCTCACACTGCTTTGCAGCGGCTTCGGCCACCACCTCGGGGGTGATGTCCAGTGCTGCCAGCACCCGGTGCATCTGCCCGCCGCAGTCCACCAGCAGGCCGGGATTATCCCAGTGTTCCGCCAGCTCCAGCGGCGCGATGGCCTGCATTGCTTCGTATACCTGATTAACTGTTATCATATCTTCACCATCCTCGCCCTCTCCGTCATTGCTTACGCAATGCCACCTCTCCCATGGTGAGAGGCCTTGGCATTCCATGCAGCGTTCATCATTTTGCCAAAGGCTCTCCCTTTGGGAGAGCTGGACGCGAAGCGGCCTGAGAGGGCAAGCCAGCTAATAAACTATCGATTTCCTGCGCCAGTTCGCTGCCATCCGGCACGCCAAGGCGCATCCGGGGCAGCTTTGCCTTCTGCCAGTCGGCGTAGCCTTTTCCCTCGGGCCACTCTCCCGTACTGCCAAACAGGCACTCGGCAAAGGTGGGCGCATACACCCTGCCGGTGTACTCCGCCGCCATCACCGCGTACCAGCGGCCCGCCGCCTGCACCGGGCGGTCGGCTGCAAAGGAGAAGCCATGCTCCCATAACCAGCGGCGCAGCGCGTCGTGGCGGGTGGCCGGGATCATGATGATCCGCGGCCCTCCCACGGTGAACACCCACGGGGCTTTCTCTAAAATTTCCCAAGTGGTCTGGGCGGAAACGCCCGCCAGCACGATGCTGCCTACTTCGTTCTCCGTAAGCACAGAAAGACCGTCGCCAAGCCGAAGCTCAGCGCGGTCTTTACAGCCTGCATGTTCCAGCGTCTGCTCTGCCTTTGCCAGCGGGCCGGGCCGCAGGTCGGCACCGATCACCTTCGGGTATTTTCCCGAAGCCGCCAGCACCGCCGTCAGCTTGCCGTGGTCGCAGCCGATGTCTGCCACCGGCTCTCCCGGCCGCACAAGCTCTGCGGCGGCAGCCAGACGCGCATCCAGTGTGGGCAGCAATTTATGCCTTCTTTGCGGCCAGATGCTCGTTCAGCTTCTCGATCAGCTCATCGCAGTCCACGCCGTGGACAGCACAGGCCTCCTCGATGCTCTCGCCGCGGGATGCAGGGCAGCCCAGGCAGTGCATGCCGATCTCCATGAAGTAGGGAGCGGTGGTCTGGTCCATATCCAGAATATCGCCGATGATGGTCTCGCGGGTCACCTGCTTTGCGTCCTTGTGTTCTTCCTTCTTGAGCATATTGAAAATATCAAACATGATGGTTTTCCTTTCCTGTTGGGTAAAATCACGGCATAACCTACCGTTCTTCTATACTATACCCTAAACCAGTACTGTTTTTCAAGTATCTGCTGGGATTTTCAGCGTTTACTGGTAATTCTTATCCAGCGAGAAGCCGCGCCCGCTCACCTCGGTCACATGGCTCACGATCATAAAGCAGGTGGGGTCGATGGCATGGGCCAGCTTTTCCAGCTTCGGCAGCTGGCGGTTGCTCACGATGCTCAGCAGCACCTGCTCCGGCTCGTGGCTGTAGCCTCCCTCGCCATGCAGCACGGTCACACCGCGGTCCAGCTGGGTGAAGATGGCCTCGCGGATATCATCGGCGTGCTGGCTGATGATCTTTACCTCGGTGCGGGTAGTGCCGAAGATGAGCACCTTGTCCAGCACCACTGTATACACGATCACCATCACGATGCCGTACAGACACTGCTGCAGCGGGCTGAACGCCGCCTGCATGCAGAGGATGAGCATATCGAACACCAGCATACTGGCCGACACCGGGATGTGGAAATATTTGTTCAGCACCAGCGGAGGGATGTCCATGCCGCCGGTGGATGCGCCTGCCCGGATGGTGATGCCCAGCGAAATGCCTACGCCGAAGCCTGCAAAAATGGTGTTGAGCACCAGATCATCGGTGAGCACAAAGCCTGTGAACACCCGCTCCCACAGGGCCAGAAACAGGGGGCTGAGCACGGTGCTGGCAATGGTGGTGATGGCAAAGCGCCGCCCCAGCAGCACCCAGCCCACCGTAAGCATGGTCATGTTGATGACGAACAGCACACCGGACACCGGCAGTCCCAATGCACGGTTGATGCCCAGTGCGATGCCGGTGGCACCGCCGGTGATCAGGCCTGACGGCACAAGAAACAGCACCACCGTGAGCGCATACAGTGCATTGCCCGCGATGATGGACAGCGAATTGAATGCGATCTGCTGCTCATATGAAAGCTTTATCATCTTTTGTCCCTCATTCTTGAATTTCTTTCTTCTATGATAACGAAAAAATCCGCATTTATCAAGCGTTTCGCCCATAAATGCGGAATAATCCCGGAATAAATTACATTTTGTTGTTTACTGCGCAGAGGTTTCCTGCACCGGTTCTTCGTCCTCCAGCAGACGCAGACCGGCGGTATCCGTCACCGGCAGCGAGAACACGATCGCGCCCGCCTTTGGCCCGGCACCGTCCATGATGGCTTTCATGATGCGGTTCTTTTCCGGCGTGCGGGCCACGATGAGCACCAGCTCTTTTTCATTCACCAGCTCCACGCCAAGGAACTGGGCTGCGCCTTCCATGCCGGTACCCTTGGCGTGGATCACCGTGCCACCGCCGGCACCTGCTGCGCGGGCGGCATCCATAATGGTGCCGGTGTGGCCCTGATTGGCGATTACCAGCAGCAGTTCGTAACGGGTATCCTTCAAGGTGCTCTCCTCCTTCAATGTCAGCGGCTGGTGCTGGGTGAGGAACATCAGCGCCCTTCTGCCGCCGATGCTGCTCAGCGGCACCGTGAATGCAATGCCGGTGCCCGGCACGTCGATGCGCATTTTGCGGCGCAGGTCTGTCCGGACGGCCTTCCATATATCCTCTGTCACCACCGCCAGCAGCACGGCCTTCTCGGTCTTTTCCAGACCCAGCGTGGCCAGAGTCTCCCGCACCGCTGTGCCGCTGCCCACCGTGCGCAGGTTCACATCCACGCCGCGCTGCTGGTACAGCTGCAAAAAGGCATCGGTGGAGCGGCGGTCGGTGATGGTCACCATCAAAAACAACGAACTCATGCCGCGCCCTCCTTACAGTTCAATGATATCATCGTCCGGCAGTCCGCCAAAGGCCGCACCCATGGCCGCAGGCTGCAGCCGCCGGGCCTTGCGGGTGCGCAGCTGTGCCACAAGGCCCATCAGCTGCACCGTAATGAGCGGGGTCATGGCCACCATGGCCACCACGCCGAAAGCGTCGGTGACGATATTGCCGCCCACGGCCACGCAGGCACCCTGTGCCAGCGGCAGCAGGAAGGTGGCTGTCATGGGGCCGGATGCCACGCCGCCCGCGTCAAATGCAATGGCGGTGAACAGCTTTGGCACCACAAAGGAGATGCCGATGGCAAACACATAGCCCGGCACGAGGAACCACAGGATGGAAACGCCGGTGAGTACCCGCACCATGGCAAGGCCCACCGAGATGGAAACGCCTGCCGAGAGTGCCATGCCCATGGCCTTGGCCGAAATGGCACCGTCGGTCACCTCTTCCACCTGTTTGTTCAGCACATAGACGGCCGGCTCGGCCTTGACGATGAAGTAACCGATGAGCATTCCAATGGGAATGATGATCCAGCGGAAGCTCTGCCCGGCCAGCACCTGACCCAGATAATTACCGGCGGGCATAAAGCCCACATTTGCGCCGGTGAGGAACAGCACAAGGCCCACGTAGGTATACGCAAGACCCACCGCAATGCGGCCCAGCGACAGGCGGTCCATGTGCAGAGCCACAAATTGAAAAATGCCGAACATCACGATGATGGGCAGCAGCGAGACAGCGATCTCTTCCAGATACGTAGGCAGGCTGACATGGAACAGCTGCCACAGCTCCACCGAGTCGCTCACCTCCGGCAGCACCGGCGGGATATAGGTGCTGTCCGAGGCGCGGAATACGATGCCCAGAATGAGCACCGCCAGAATGGGGCCGATGGAGCACATGGCCACCAGACCAAAGCTGTCGTCCGCCGCGTGGCGGTCGCCGCGGATGGACGAAACACCCACGCCCAGCGCCATGATAAAGGGCACAGTCATGGGGCCGGTGGTCACACCGCCGGAATCAAAGGCCACAGCAAGAAATTCCTTGGGCACAAACGCCGCCAGAAGAAAGATCATGCCGTAGAACAGCACCAGCAGCTTTGGCAGCGAGATGCCAATGAGCATACGCAGGAAGGCAAACACCAGAAACAGGCCCACGCCCGCCGCCACCGATAAAATAAGGGTGCGGTTCGGGATGGAGGGCACCTGATTTGCCAGCACCTGCAGGTCCGGCTCCGAAATGGTGATGAGGAAGCCCAGCAGAAAGCCGATGCCCAAGATCACCGGCAGCTTCCGGCTTTTGGTGATCACCGCACCCACGCGCTCGCCCATGGGGGTCATGCTCATCTCCGCGCCCAGTGTGAAGAACATGATGCCCACCACGATCATGGCGGCCCCCAGCAAAAAGCACAGCAGGATGCTGGGCGACACCGGCGCAATGGTAAAGCAGAGCACCAGCACGATGGCTGCAATGGGCAGCACTGCCTGTAGCGCTTCCAATAGTTTTTCCCGCAGTTTCGGGAGGGATGCTTTCAGGATAGCGTCCACCGCCTTTCGCCGTTTTATATCCAGTTTGTACAAATCACAAACAAGTATATGAATAGTATACAAGGCAAAAGCCGCCCCGTCAACAAACGGAGCGGCAAAGATCGGCAAAGACGCAAAAGCTTTACAGTTTCTTCCAAGTTTGTCTTTATTTCGTCAGATCTCCTGCTTTGCCAGCACGTCCGAGGTGGGGGTCTGGAACACCGGGATATTGGCATAGGGGTCAGCCACTTCTTCTGCAGGCAGGCTCTTCATGTAGGCATCCATGCTCTCGGCCACCTTCTTGGCCACAGCCACCGCCTCCACCACGGTGCGTGCGCCCATCACGGCATCGCCGCCGGCAAACACGCCCTCGCGGGTGGTGCTGCCGTCCTCGCTGACGGTGAGCAGACCCTTCTGGTTGGTCTCGATGCCGGTAGTGGTCTTGACGAGGTTGCTCTCCGAACCCTGGCTGACCGACACGATCACGCCGGTGTGGGGGTAGAAAATCTCACTGCCCTCCACCTGAGTGAACCTGCCATCTTCGCCCTTGACGGTATCGCGGCAGATCAGGCCGTTCTCGCGGATCTCCACCGGTGCTTTGCAGAAGCGGAAGCCCACGCCCTCCAGCTTTGCATAGCTCACCTCGTATTCGGAAGCACTGATGCAGCTCTCGTCGCGGCGGGCATAGCAGGTGACGTGGCGGGCACCGTTGCGGATGGCGGTGCGGGCGCAGTCCATGGCAGAGTTGCCCACGCCGATCACGGCAATATCATCGCCCAGACGGAACGCCTTGGAGTTTGCCAGATAGTCGATGCCAAAGGCCACATTGCCCAGCGTCTCGCCCTTGATATGCATGGCGTTTGCCTTCCACAGACCGGCACCGATGAACACGCTCTTGTAGCCGTCGCGGAACAGATCATCGATGGTGATGGTCTTGCCGATGGTGGTGTTGGGCCGCACCTTGATGCCCTTCAGCTCCAGATGGCGGTACTGGAAATCGTCCAGCACGCTGTCCGGCAGGCGATAGTTGGGGATGCCGTAGCGCATGACGCCGCCGATCTTATCCCGGGCATCAAAGATGGTCACATCGTAGCCCCAGCGTGCCAGCAGCACCGCAATGGTCAGGCCCGCCGGGCCGGAGCCAACGACTGCCGCCTTCATGCCATTTTTGGGGGCAGGGCCGGCGGTCATTTTGTTGGCGTAGGTCGTGGAAATGTAGTCCTCAATAATGGAGAAGTGCACCGGGTCGTGGCTGGGCATCCGGTTGCGCACGCAGTGGCCCTCGCACTGGTTCTCGTGGTTGCACACCAACGCACAAACGGTGGTCAGCGGGTTATTCTCAAACAGCATCCTGCCAGCTTCGTCCATCTGGTTTGCCTTGAGCAGCCGAATGACCTCCGGGATGTTGGTGTGGATGGGGCAGCCCTGCTGGCACAGCGGCTTTTTGCAGCCCAGACAGCGGTTGGCTTCGTCCAGAACGTGAAGTGCCATGAAGTTTCCTCCTTATTGCGTGCAGTTTTCTGATTTCATTCTCGTTTGTTGTATCCAACATTGCATTGTTCTAATCATACACCACAAACCGTCCGGGCACAAGTGTTTCTGCATAAAATTTTTTCGATTATTTTTTGTCAATTCGTCAAAAAGATAATTTTTTGACGATATACTCCCCCCATCGGCCCGGGCACCCGGCGGCACAGTGCGCCAAAATCGCTGGCTCCTGCCTGTGCCGCCGCCATGCGGGCGCAGGCATCGTTTTCTTTTTCCAGCTTTGCCATCGAGTGGCTCAGCGGCAGGGATGCATGCTTCAGCAGCACAAGTGCTTCCCGCCTTGCCCCCAGCAAATGCAGATAAGGCGGCAGGGCAGGCACGGTCTCCGCCGCATAGCCCAGTGCCGCATCCATGGCAAGGCGGCGCATCCGGGCCCGGGGGTAACGCACAGTGGTCAGCGCGTCCAGCAGCTGGGGCAGGCCGGTGCAGCTGCGCACGGCGTTCTCCAACCGGTGGTCCAACCCTCGGAAACGCCCCGCACTGCGGCAAAAGGTTCCGGTCGTGCACAGGCCGCCCGCAGCAGAGCCAGCTCACACCGGCCCGCAGCGGCATAGTCGGTATACATTCCGTCGATTTCCGCTTTTTTATACAGCTCCAGTGCTTTTTCCGGCACATACGGAGTCAGCGCATCCGCGCCCTGCTCTGCCCAGAGGGCGCGCAGCGCGCTGGCACTGGCAAACTGTGCGTGGCCGCTTTCGGCAAGGGCCTGCCCGTGGCCCGCCCCCACGCGGGGCAGCGGCACCGGGGTCATGGGTGCCTCCTGTTCCAGAATGGCCTTGCAGTATTCCACTGCCAGATTGTTGTTGGGCTTATCCAACAGCGCGGCCAGTGCCGTGCCAGGGCAGAGCGCTTCCACCGCCGCTTGCCGCGCCGCCGCAAAGCTGCGGGCACCGGCTGCAAGCCGGCGCTTCAGCTCGGTGCGGTAGGCCTCGCTGTTCAGTACCCGGGCAGCTTCCATCAGCAGGGCTGCGTCCGGCGTCTCTGCCCCGAACACCAGCGCATCGCACCCGGCGGCGGCAAGGATGCGCACCCCCGCCCGGGCAAAAGCCTCTGCCCCCGCACAGGCACAGGGCGCAGGCAGGGCAAATATCAGATCTGCCCCGCACTGCAGGGCGGCCTGCACCCGCACCGCTTCCGGCAGCAGAGGCAGTGCGCCGCGCTGGGTCAGCCCGCAGCTCATGGCCACCGCCACATGCTGTGCTCCCAGCGCTTTTGCCTGCGCCAGCTGCCATGCATGGCCGTTGTGAAAGGGGTCGTACTCTGCAATGATACCGGCAAATTTCATAGATAAGCTCCTCTGCAGGGCTGCTGCGCCCTCGGAAAGATTGTTAAATTTATATCGTATATACAGAAAACTGCAGTGGTTTTGCGCATTTGTGGGCAGGATGTACAAAAACCTTGTACACAAGCTTTACCGCTTTGCCCGGGTTGCGGCTTGAAAAGCCGCCCACCCTATTATATAATAAACACAGGAATCTGTAAAATTCTGTCCTCAGGTTTAAAAAGAGGGCAGACCAAAAACATACAGGAGGCAACACAGATGAAAGTTCTGGTTATTAACTGCGGCTCTTCTTCCCTGAAGTATCAGCTGATCGATATGGACGGCGAGAAGGTGCTGTGCAAGGGCCTGTGCGAGCGCATTGGCATGGAAAGCAGCATGATCACCCACGAGGCCAACGGCCATAAGGCCACCACGCCCGCCATCTTCCCCACCCACACCGAGGCATTTGCCGAGGTCGTGAAGAAGATGACCACCGGCGAAGGCAAGTGCATCAACGACGTCAGCGAGATCGATGCCATCGGTCACCGTGTCGTGCACGGCGGCGAGAAGTTCAAGGAGAGCTGCCTGATCACCGACGAGGTCATCGAGACCATCCGCGAGCTGAGCCCTCTGGCTCCCCTGCACAACCCCGCCGGCATTCTGGGCATCGAGGCCGCACGCAAGGTGTTCGGCAACATCCCCATGGTGGCCGTGTTCGATACCGCTTTCCACAGCACCATGCCTCCGAAGGCTTATATGTACGCCATTCCGTATGAGTACTATGAGAAGTACGGCGTGCGCCGCTACGGCTTCCACGGCACCAGCCACAAGTACGTTGCTCACAAGGCTGCCGAGTATCTGGAAGAGCCCATTGAGCGCCTGAAGCTGATCACCTGCCATCTGGGCAACGGTTCCTCCATTGCCGCTGTGGATCAGGGCAAGGTCGTGGACACCTCCATGGGTATGACCCCGCTGGCCGGCCTGATGATGGGCACCCGCTGCGGCGACCTGGACCCCTCTGTGGTCAACTACCTGAAGTACACCCTGAACATCACCGGCCACGAGCTGGACGAGATCCTGAACAAGAAGTCCGGCCTGCTGGGCATCTCCGGTGTTTCCAGCGACAAGCGTGACGTGGAAGAGGCAGCTGCTGCCGGCAACAAGCGCGCACAGCTGGCTTCCGACATGCTGAACTATCAGATCAAGAAGACCGTTGGCGCTTACATCGCTGCAATGGGCGGCGTGGATGCCATCGTCTTCACCGGCGGCATCGGCGAGCACGATGCAATTGCCCGTGCAAAGGTCTGCCACCACATGGATTGGCTGGGCATCCGCATCGATACCGAGAAGAACAAGCACCCCGTGGGCGATGTGTGCGAGATCACTGCCTGGGGCGCAAAGGTGCGCACTCTGGTCATTGCTACCGATGAGGAGCTGATGATCGCCCGCGACACCAAGGAAGTCATTGAGAAGTAACCGTTTTCCAAAGGGCTTTGCAGGGGCTGCTGCACGGAATGTGCGGCAGCCCCTTTTCATCTTCCGGCAGTTATTTTACCCAAATCAGCCCTGTCGGATTGTGCTATCTATACAAATAACAAGGCGAATGGTTGTTTTTTGGTTGACAAATTTCAAAAAGAACGGTACAATAGAAAAGTCCTCAATTGGAGGACGTCCATTCATTCAAGCCCCTGGTAAGCTTACTGATCAGCGCGATGGTCCCAAAACCAAAGGTATGGTTACAATCCTTCCGTGGGCAAGAACTAACTAAAGAGGAGATACTACTATGTTTGAAGACAAGACTCTGGTCTGCAAGGACTGCGGTAAGGAATTTGTTTGGACTGCTGGTGAGCAGGAGTTCTACGCATCTCGCGGCTTCGAGAATCAGCCCCAGCGCTGCAAGCCCTGCCGTGACGCCCGCAAGAACGGCGGCGCACGCAGCAACAGCGGTGAGCGTCAGATGTTCGATGCTGTCTGCGCAGCTTGCGGCAAGGCTTGCAAGGTTCCCTTCCAGCCCCGTGAGGACCGTCCGGTCTACTGCTCTGACTGCTTCGCTCGCATGAAGCAGAACTAAGCGCTGATTTTTATTTAAATCGGTAACACAAGGCCCGCTGTCGAAAGGCAGCGGGCCTTTTTGTATTCAGAGCTTCTCCTGTCCGCTTACGCAGCCATGACGGAAGGAGTCTTTCACACCAGCGGCGCAATAAACTTGAGCAGGATGCCCGCCAGATGCAGCAGCTTTTTGCCCTGCCAGATACTTTCTTTCGTCTGCTCCACCCTGCGGCACCGGGTGAGCGTATCCTGAAAATCCGCTTCCATGTTGGCAATGCAGTCGGTGCCGCGCATCCAGACCGCGTTTTCAAAGTGATGGTACAGGCTGCGGTAGTCCAGATTGATGGTGCCCGCCACAGCTTCCACGCCGTCGGCGATCACGATCTTCGCATGGGTAAAGCCGGGCTGCCACTCGCTGATCTTCACACCCGAAGAAATCAGCGCCTTGTAGTGGGTCTTGGCCAGTGCATAAACGAACCACTTATCCGGCTTGCCGGGCAGGATCAGGTGCACATCCACACCGCGCTCTGCCGCAAAGCGCAGGGCCGTTTCCAGCTCGCCGTCTAAAATCAGATACGGCGTGATGATATGCACATACTTCCGGGCGCGGTTGAGCATATCCATGTACACCATTTCGCCCACCCGCTCACCGTCCAGCGGGCAGTCTCCGTAGGGCACCACAAAGCCCTTGGCGTTTGCTGCCGCCGGGATGGGATCGGACAGGAACTGCTCAAACTCTGGCTGGCGCTGGATGCTCCACATCTGCAAAAACAGTGCCGTCATGGAGCGCACGCCTTCGCCTTCCAGCATCAGGGCCGAGTCCTTCCAGCGGCCATACTTTTCTATGTGGTTGATGTACTCATCTGCCAGATTCACGCCGCCGGTAAAGCCCACCTGGCCATCAATGACCAGAATTTTGCGGTGGTCGCGGTAGTTGTAGTGGGTGGAAACGAAGGGCGTGACCGGCGAGAACACCTTGCACTGGATGCCCAGCGCTTCCAGCCGGCTGGGGTAATCCCGCGGCAGTGTGGAGAACTCACAGGTGCCGTCATACATCACCCGCACATCCACCCCCTGCGCCGCCTTGCGGGCCAGCACTTCCAGAATGCGGCCCCACATCAGGCCTTCATCCACGATGAAATATTCCAGAAAGATGTACTTTTTTGCCGTTTCCAGCTGGCGCAGCATTTCATCGAACATAGCTTCGCCGCCGTTGAAGTAGGTGGCCACCGTGTCGGCATAGACCGGAAAGCCGCCTCCCTTGCCCCGCAGATACCGTGCCAGCGGCATCGCTTCGGGTGCCTGCTCCTGCAAAAGCTCCACGGTCTGCTCATTCTGCGGCAGCTGGGCGCGGGTCTGGCCCTCCAGATCCAGCAGGCGGCGCTTCAGGGCATTGTGGCCCACATCACTTTTGGTGTACCAGAACAGCGGCACGCCCAGCACCGGCATCAGCGCTGTGACCACCAGCCATGTAATGCGCACGCTGTTGTCCATGTCCTGATTGAGCAGATAGACCATCATTGCCGCTGTTACCAGCAGGGTGCCGCCAAAATAATGCGGCAGCAGCTCGCCGAACCACTGCAGCAGGCTGAACAGCGCGAACGCCTGTAAAAGCAGCAGAACCAGCACTAGGCCAAAACGGCTGAAAATAGCGTGTACCACGCCCTTCTGTCCCCGTTTGAGCAGGCGGATGCCGCCATCCTCAAACACCCGGACCTTGTCCTTCATATTTTGCTGAAATTGTTTTTTCTGCATGGCATTTTCCTTATCTCACACATTTGCAGCCCTGGGGCTGTAAAAATGTGCCGGTTTGTGTTATGATGTACAGGAACAAACCCGCCCGGCGCTGTGTCCCGGACAGGCAGCTTTGCACCTATTATAATCCATTCCTGCCCTTTTTTCCACCCAAAGCGGCAGGATGATGCAGGAGGGACCCCTATGAATAATCTGATCATTGGCATTGCAGGCGGCTCCGGCAGCGGCAAGACCACCCTTGCTCTGCGGCTGAAGGAGCGTTTTGGCGAGGATGAAGTGCGCCTGATCTCCCACGACAGCTATTACAAGCGCCACGACGAGCTGCCCTTTGAGGAGCGCTGCAAGCTGAACTACGACCACCCGGATGCTTTTGACAACGCTTTGCTGATCTACCATCTGCAGGAGCTGAAGGCAGGCCGCGCCATCGACTGCCCGGTGTACGACTACTCCAACCACAACCGCAGCGACAAGGTACAGCACATTGAGCCCGCACCGGTTCTGATCGTGGAAGGCATCCTGCCCTTTGTGGAGCCGGAGCTGTGCGCCCTATTCGACTACAAGATCTATGTGGACACCGATGCCGACGAGCGCATCCTGCACCGTCTGGTACGCGACGTAAAGGAGCGCGGCCGCAGTCTGGACAGCGTGATCGAGCAGTACCTGACTACCGTCAAGCCTATGCACGAAGCCTTTGTGGAACCCAGCAAGCGCAACGCAGACATCATTGTACCCAACGGCGGCGAGAACACCGCTGCGGTGGAGATGCTGGCCCATCACATCCGCAACCTGATCGAGAAGGCAAATATGATGTAACGTCTTTACGATTTAAATGCCCTCCGCATTCGCTCTGGGCATATTCAGCGGAAATCTTATTTTTAGTTTCATCATGCACGCAAAAGGAGCCACTGCACAGGTTGTGCAATGGCTCCTTTTCTTTTGTTTTAGTGGATAGAGGTACGCACCAGTGCGCGCTTGAGACGCGCCTGAGCCAGCTCGTAGTCCCGCTTGTCGAGGTTCTTCTGCGCAAGGATCTCCTCCGCGCGCTTCTTGGAAGCCTCGGCGCGGGCCTGATCGATCTCCTCGGCCCACTCCCATGTGGTGGCGACCAGACGCACTTCGCCATCCAGCACGCTCAGCAGCCCGCCCATGCAGGCGGCGCGGCGGCGCTGGCCCTCGGCATCCACGATATGGGCTTCGCCCATGCCCAGCGCGGTGCAGTAATCCCCGTGTTTGGCAAGGATGGCCAGATCGCCGTCAATGGCGCGGCAGACGATGCGCTCGGCCTGCCCGTCAAAGGCGCAGCCGTCCGGCGTGACCACCGTCAGATGAAAGGTCGTCATGGTTTACCCTTTCTTCGCTTTTGCGAACACATCATCGATGGTGCCCGCGAACAGGAATGCGCTCTCGGGCAGCTCGTCGCACTCGCCGTTCAGGATCATCTTGAAGCCGCGCAGGGTCTCCTTGAGCGGCACATACTGGCCGGGCATACCGGTGAACTGCTCTGCCACGTGGAAGCTCTGGCTCAGGAAGCGCTGCACCTTGCGGGCGCGGCTGACCGTGCGCTTGTCTTCCTCGCTCAGCTCGTCCATGCCCATGATGGCAATGATGTCCTGCAGCTCCTTGTAGCGCTGCAGCACCTTCTGGACGGCGCGGGCGATCTCGTAGTGCTCCTGACCCACGACCTCCGGGCTGAGGATGCGGCTGGTGGAATCCAGCGGGTCCACAGCGGGATAGATGCCCTGCGAAGCAATGTCACGGCTCAGGACCGTGGTGGCATCCAGATGGGTAAAGGTGGTGGCAGGGGCCGGGTCGGTCAGGTCATCGGCGGGCACGTAGACGGCCTGCACCGAGGTGATGGAACCCTTGCGGGTGGAGGTGATGCGCTCCTGCAGAGCACCCATCTCGGTGGCCAGCGTGGGCTGGTAGCCGACGGCGGAAGGCATACGGCCCAGCAGTGCGGACACCTCAGAACCAGCCTGGGTGAAGCGGAAGATGTTATCAATGAAGAGCAGCACATCCTGATTCTTCACATCGCGGAAATACTCCGCCATGGTCAGGCCGGACAGTGCCACGCGCATACGGGCTCCTCGGGGTTCGTTCATCTGGCCATAGACCAGCGCAGTCTTGTTGATAACGCCGCTCTCGGTCATTTCACCATACAGGTCGTTGCCCTCACGGGTGCGCTCGCCAACGCCGGTGAACACCGAGTAGCCGTTGTGCTCGGTGGCAATGTTATAGATCAGCTCCTGGATCAGGACCGTCTTGCCGACGCCTGCACCGCCGAACAGACCGATCTTGCCGCCCTTTGCGTAGGGGCAGATCAGGTCCACGACCTTGATGCCGGTCTCGAGGATCTCGGTGGTGGACTGCTGCTCCTCGTAGCTGGGAGCAGGGCGGTGGATGGGCCAGTAGGCCTCCGGGGCCGGGGCGGGCTTGTTGTCCACGGGCTCACCCAGCAGGTTGAACACGCGGCCCAGACACTGGTCGCCCACGGGCACTTTGATGGGTTCGCCGGTATCCACGGCTTCGGTGCCGCGCACCAGACCATCGGTGCTGTTCATTGCAATGCAGCGCACCACGTTATCGCCGGTGTGCTGTGCCACCTCGACCACCAGCTTTTCGCCGTGGTTGTCGATCTCGATGGCGTTGAGCAGCTCCGGCAGCTGGCCATCTTCAAACTGGATGTCCAGCACCGGGCCGATGACCTGGAGCACCTTGCCGATATGTTTTTCGGACATAGGCTACAACTCCTTTTTGATAGGTTTTAAATCTCCGCGCCGGCCACGATCTCGGTGATCTCCTGCGTGATGGCAGCCTGACGGGCACGGTTATAATACAGGTTCAAATGGTCGATCATCTCACCGGCGTTCTTGGTGGCGGCATCCATGGCAGTGCGGCGGGCGGCAAGCTCACTTGCTACGCTCTCGCACACGGCACCGTAGACGATGCCTGCCACATACTCCGGGATGATCGCGCTGAATACTTCCTCGCTGCTGGGCTTGTACAGGATCTGGCTGCGGCGGGCATCCGCCTTCTGCTGCTCGGTAGGTTCGATGGACAGCGGCAGCACCTCCATGGTGGCTGCGGTCTGGGTCATCATGGAATCGAACCGGGTGTAGCAGATCTTTACCGCATCGTACTCGCCCTTGAGATATCCTTCCGTGATCTGGCGGGACAGCTGGAAGCACTCGCCCACCGAGACATCTGCCGCCAGCAGCACCTCCTGCGTGAACAGAGGCACCTCGTGATGGACGAAATACTCTGCCGAGCGCTTGCCGATGGGCAGCACCAGCACTTCGCCTTCTTCGGCCCCGGCCTGCTTGAGCACGTTGGAATTGTATCCACCGGCAAGGCCGCGGTCGCCTGCGATCACGATGAGCAGGGTGCGCTTCACTTCGTCACGGCGCAGGTAGGGGTTGCGGGCGCGGGGGTCGGCCGCGGCGATCTTGGTCAAAGTCTCATGCAGCGTTTCAAAGTAGGGGCGGCTGTGCTCCACCCGTTCCTTGGCGCGGCGCATTTTGGAGGAAGCCACCAGTTCCATTGCCTTGGTGATCTGCATGGTGCTCTCTACGCTTTTGATGCGCAGCTTGATGTCTTTCATGGAACCAGCCATGCGTTACGCCTCCTTCCTTAGTGCGCCTTGACGAAGCTGTCGGTATAGGCTGTGAGCACGCTCTTAAGCTGCTCCTCAGTGTCCTTATCCAGATTGCCGGTGGTGCGGATGGTCTCCATGACGGCGGCACCCGCAGCATTGTTGTCCAGATATTCGTACAGGCCCTTCTCATACTCGGCCACGTCCGGCACCTTGACCTTCACAAGGTGATCGTGAATGGTCGCATACAGGATGGCCACCTGCTTTTCCACAGGCACGGGAGCGGAGCGGTTCTGCTTGAGCACTTCCACGATGCGCTCGCCCTGTGCAAGGCGGGCCTTGGTGTCGGCATCCAGATCGGAACCGAACTGTGCAAAGCTCTGCAGCTCGCGGTACTGGGAGTAGATCAGCTTCAGGGTGCCGGCGACCTTCTTCATGGCCTTGATCTGGGCATTGCCGCCCACGCGGGACACCGAGATGCCGGGGTTGACTGCCGGCATGACACCGGAGTGGAACAGCTCCGTCTCCAGGAAGATCTGACCATCGGTGATGGAAATGACATTCGTGGGGATGTAGGCGGAAACATCGCCCGCCTGCGTCTCGATGATGGGCAGAGCCGTCAGGCTGCCGCCGCCCAGCTCATTGGAGAGCTTGGCCGCGCGTTCCAGCAGACGGGAGTGCAGATAGAACACGTCGCCGGGGTAAGCCTCACGTCCCGGGGGACGGCGGATCAGCAGCGACAGTGCACGGTAGGCCACAGCGTGCTTGGACAGATCGTCGTAGATGATGAGGACATGCTTGCCCTGATGCATGAAATATTCGCCCATGGCACAGCCGGAGTAGGGTGCGATATACTGCAGGGGCGAAAGCTCGGATGCCGTTGCGGACACCACGATGGTGTAGCCCATAGCACCGGCCTCGGTCAGGCTCTGCACAAGGTTTGCCACGGTAGAGCGCTTCTGACCGATGGCAACGTAAATGCAGATGACGTCCTTGCCCTTCTGGTTGATGATAGTATCGGAGGCGATGGTGGTCTTGCCGGTCTGGCGGTCGCCGATGATCAGCTCGCGCTGGCCGCGGCCAATGGGGATCATGGAGTCGATGGCCTTGATGCCGGTCTGCAGCGGCTCCTTGACCGGCTGACGGTCGATGATGCCGGGAGCGCGGCTTTCAATGGCGCGGAACTCGGTGGTCTCGATGGGGCCTGCGCCGTCGATGGGCTGGCCCAGCGCATTGACCACGCGGCCGATCATGGCTTCGCCCACCGGCACGGACACCACCTTGCCGGTGCGCTTGACAGTGCTGCCTTCCTTGATGCCGACGTCGGAGCCCAGCAGAACGATGGAGACGGTGTTCTCCTCCAGATTCTGGGCCATGCCGTATTCGCCGTTATCAAACTGAAGCAGCTCACCTGCCATGCACTTTTCCAGACCACTGGCGCGGGCGATGCCATCGCCCACCATAATGACCGTGCCGGTCTCGCTCTGCTCAATGGCATTTTCGTAATGCTTGATCTGCGCACGGATGATCTTGGAGATCTCTTCAGGTTTCAGTTGCATCTTTGTTTGTTCACCACTCAATTCTTAAAAATCTTTCGGGTGGAAATTCGATCACAGTGTCACGGAAGCAATATCCCTGCGCAGGGCGGACAGACGGTTCTGCACCGTGCCGTCCAGCTCGGTGCCTTCGATATCCAGCCGGATGCCGCCCAGCACTGCCGGATCGACCTTTGTTTTCAGGTCGATGGTCTTGCCGGTGAGCTTTTCCAGCTTTTCGTGCAGGCTCTTTGCCTGCTGCTCCGTCATTGCCACTGCAGTGGTCGCCGTTGCTTCCAGAATGCCGTGCGCCTGATTGTAGCGCACACGGTAAGCCCGTGCACAGCCGGACAGCTCCCGCAGGGTGCCCTTCTCGCACAGGATCTTCAAAAAGTTCAGCACATAGAGGTGGACCTGATCCCGCAGTGCTTCATCCAGCAGGCCGCAGCGCTCTCTTTTGGGGATGCTGGGGGTGCTGAGCAGATGCAGGTAGTCCGGGTTTGCCTTAAAAAGCGCCACGGCTTCGTCCAGCTCACCCAGAATGCGGGCCTCCAGCCCTTCCTCCGCCGCCAGATCGTACAGGCTTCCGCCGTACATCCTTGCAGTCTCGGTCATGATGCTTCACCCACATTTTTGATAAATTCGTCGATCAGATCCTTGTGGTCCTTCTCGCTGATCTCACGCTCCACCACCTTGGAGGCGATCTCCATGGCGATGCCGCCGATCTCGTCCTTGACCTCGTTCACGGCCTTCTTGCGCTCCTGCGCAATGTCGGCTTCGGCTTTCTGCTTGAGGGCAGCAGCCTGCGCGCGGGCCTCGCCCACGATCTCTTCGCCGCGGGCGGTAGCCGTCTTCTGCGCATTGGCAACGATCTCGTTGGCCTCGGTGCGGGCATTCTGCAGGTTCTGCTCGTACTCTGCCTTCATGGCTTCGGCTTCGGTGCGCAGCTTGGTGGCATCGGCGATCTGGCTGTCTGCCTTCGCCTTGCGCTCTGCGATCACGTTTTTGACCGGATTCAGCAGGAACTTTTTGAAGATGAACAGCTGGATCATCAGGTTGCAGATCTGGGCCAGAAAGGTCCAGCCGTCCAGCGTGATCAACGCCTGGTACAGTTCCATAAGCGTCTCCTTTCGTTATTTTGTAAAAGGTTCCGCTTATGCCAGGAACTTCATGAACATACCGGGTGCCAGGAAGATCAGCAGCAGGCCGGTGACGAAGCCGTAAATACCGGTGGTCTCGGAAAGTGCAACGCCCAGGATCAGGGTGCTGGTAACGTCGCTCTTGCACTCGGGCTGACGGCCCACAGCTTCACAGGCAGCAGCTGCTGCGTTGCCTTCGCCGATACCGGGGCCGATACCTGCGATCAGTGCGCAGCCTGCGCCGATGCCGCAGCCTGCCAGAGCGATACCACGAGCGAGGTACTGAAAGTCAGTCATAAGATTTGTCCTCCAAAAAAGTTTTTTGTTTTGGGAGATGCCGTTGTGAGGGCTTAGTCCTCACCGGCAGCACGTTTGATGAAAATTGCGGTCAGGGTGCAGAAGATGAACGCCTGAATGCAGCCGCCGAACCAGTCGAAATACAGGCCCGTAAAGGCCGGGATGCCGATCTGGAACAGCTGGATCTGACTCAAGGCACCCGGCAGCCAGCCGAAAATGACGTGGCTCAGGCTTGCCAGCGCCCAGTACAGCAGTGTGGAAATGACCGTACCGGACAAGATGTTGCCAAAGTGACGGAACGCCATACTGACGGGGGTGGAAACCTCCGACAGCACATTGATGGGTGCCATGATGAAGATGGGGTCCAAAAGACCTTTCAGGTAGGAAAGGATGCCGTTGGTCTTGATCTTGTAGTACATGATCAGCACGAACACCACAATGGCCCACGCCGCCTCGGTGTTCAGGTCGGCTGTGGGGCTCCACAGGCCGATGACACTGATGAGGTTGCAGCCGATGCTCAGAGCGAAGATCGCGCCGATGAGCGGGATATACTTATCAAAGTGATAGCCCATGTTGTCGTGCACGAACTGATCCAGCCGTTCTACGATGAACTCGGCGGCGGCCTGCCGCTTTGAGACATTTTCCAGCTTGAGGTTGCTGCCCAGCCAGATGGCAAGACCCGAAAGCAGCGCCATGACGATCCAGGTGCTGACTAAGGTCTGGGAGATCTTGAAATCACCCAGCAGGGGGATGTCCGTATGGATGGTATACAGGATCTTTGCGCCGTTCAGTTCCATTTGTTACGTTTCACCCCCTTCGTCACGGGGTTCAGCTTCCGGCTCCGGTGCGGGTTCGGGGTCGTCCTCCACAGAGACGTCCACCGAAGGCCCGGCCGGTGCAAGAGGCTTGTACTTGCCGGTTATTTGCAGGTAGTAGATCGTAACGCGCGGGAAAAGCAGGGGCAGAACACCGGCAAACGGCTGGAACACCGGTGCCCCGATGGCAACGATGATCCACACCGCCTGCAAAAGCATCCGGACATTGTAGGAAGCCTGCAATGTCGCTTTGCGCCGTTTCTCATCCTGCTCGTCGATGACCTTCTGGCACACGAGGCAGATGCCCGCAAAGTTGCCGATGGCCACGGCCGCGCCGATGAGACTGCCCAGAACAACAGTGTAATCAAATTTCACCCAGCCAACCAGGTGCAGAGCTGCAAAGATCACCCACATGACGGCGGTACAGATGGCCGTGCCGCAGGCGATGCGGGTCAGCTCCTTTTTGGATTCCGGCTGCAGTTTCATAAAGGGAAACCTCCTGTTAAGTTTACTGATGCGAGTTGAACCCCACCCGCTTTGGTTTTTCCTTTTTGGTGCGGTCCATGTGTTCCTTTGCAAAATACCAGAAGTTCTGTGCCCCGGCAGCAAGCCCCAGCAGGATGGCCGGCAGGAATACCCATTCCGGCCAGCTCCAGTTGTTCACCGCCCACCATGCACCGCCCAGACACATGACCAGCGGCAGCAGCATATTCAGGCCCAGCTGGGTCAGCCAGACAAGATCCTCCAGTGCCTTATACCAGCCCTTCAACCTGCGTTTCCTCCCTGTGTGATGTGCCTTTGCAAAAGCCAGATTCTGGATTCTTTGCCAAGGATTTGCAATCAGCAAAAAATCTTATAACGATAGTATAATTCAAACCGATCGTTTTTTCAATCAATTTTCCACTGTTTTCTTGTAAAATTTCATAGTTTGTTTACACTAATGCCGTAACTGTACGCCCTGTATGGAGTTTGTGCGTCTGCGGGCGCATCAATACCAAAAGTTTGATGGATCTGTTGTGCAGAATGCAAAAAACGGGCGAACCCTCTCAGGCGCTGACGCGCCAGCTCTCCCGAAGGGCGAGCTTTTATGCATCTTTCGGGCAGCACAAATAAAGCTCCCCCTTCCGGGGGAGCTGCTGAGCGAAGCGAAGCTGAGAGGGTCACACAAAAAAGCCGCCCGGCTCTTTGGGAACCGGGCGGCAGCCGTTATGCAGTTTTCAGGACATTACCAGAGGTTTGCGGTCTCGTTGTACAGGCCCTCATAGCTCTTGGCGGAGACATCCCAGCTGAAGTCGCACTCCATGCAGTGGTGCACGAGGTTCTTCCAGTTCTCCTTGTCATAGTAAGCATTCTGTGCGTTGCAGCAGGCCACATACAGCTCGTGGGCATTGTAGCCCGCAAAGGTAAAGCCGTTGCCCTCACCCATGGTGCTGTCGTGGATGGAGTCGCGCAGACCGCCGGTCTCGCGGACGATGGGAGGCGTGCCGTAGCGGCAGGCCACCATCTGTGCCAGACCGCAGGGCTCGCTCTTGGAAGGCATGATGAAGGCATCTGCGCCTGCGTAGATCTCCTGCGACAGGGCCGGCTCGAAGCCGATGTAGGTGCCAACGCGGCCCGGGTGGCGTGCGCACAGGTCGGAGAAGAAGTTCTCGTACTGGCTCTCGCCGCTGCCCAGAATGACCAGCTCGATGCCGCGATCCACCAGGCCATCGGCGATGCTCTGCACCAGATCAAAGCCCTTCATGCCGACCATGCGGCTGACCATGGCAAAGACGGGGCTGCCGTCCTTGTTCAGGCCGAACTTATCCTGCAGGGCTTCCTTGCACTTTGCCTTGCCCTCTTCAAAGTTGGTGATGTCGTAGTTGAAGGGGATGTTCTTATCCGTAGCGGGATCGTTGGAATCGGTATCGATGCCGTTCAGGATGCCGCACAGCTTGTACTGCTTCTCGCGCAGCAGAGCGTCCAGACCATAGCTGAACCACGGGTCGAGGATCTCCATGGCATAGGTGGGGCTGACGGTCGTGATCTTATCGGCAGTCTCGAAAGCACCCTTCATGAAGTTTGCGCAGCCGTCGTACTCTACGATGTGCTGGTCGCGGCGGCCGATGCCGCAGGTGTCCTCCAGAATGTCGGTGCCGTACTTGCCCTGATAAGCAATATTATGGATGGTGAAGATGGTCTTGATGCGGTTGAACTTATCCAGATGGCGATAGTACAGGTTCAGGTACACCGGCACCAGAGCGGTCTGCCAGTCGTTGCAGTTGATGATATCGGGGGTGAAATCGATGTAGAACAGGGTCTCTAAAACGGCGCGGGAGAAGAAGGCGAAACGCTCGCCGTCATCATAGAAGCCGTACAGGCCGCGGCGCTTGAAGTAATACTCGTTGTCCAGGAAGTAGTAGGTCACGCCGTTCCGCTCGGTCTTGAACAGGCCGCAGTACTGGCTGCGCCAGCCCACGGGGACGGAATAATTGGTCACGTACTCCAGCGTATCACGGAACTTCAAATCGCCGTACAGGGGCATAATGACGCGGGCATCCACGCCGTCCTTGACCAGAGCCTTGGGCAGGGCACCCGCAACGTCGGCCAGACCGCCGGACTTTGCAAAAGGGGCAGCTTCCGAAGCAGCATACAGGATTCTCATAGGATCGCTCCTTCCATATAGTGGGATATTTTCGTTCTCCCCCACCGCCCTTGCAGGCAGCACGAACCATTTTTACAAAAGAGCAGGCGGGGGCACACAGATGCCCCCGCCCCTCTCAAGAGGGGCTACCGGGGAGGAAGCCGCCCCTATGGATAACTCAGTAAAATCAGACGGTGTGCTTCTTCTGCACGTACACCGGGAAGCTCTCGGTGCCGGACAGCTTCTTGCCGGCGGTGATCTTTACGTTCTTATCGGTAACAACGCAGTCCAGCTCGGCATTGGCTTCCACCACCGTATCCTGCATGAGCACGCAGTTCTTGACGACGGCACCCTTCTTGACCTTGACGCCGCGGAACAGCACACAGTTCTCCACCGTGCCTTCGATCACGCAGCCGTCGGCCAGAATGGAGTCGGTCACCTTGCAGCCCGGCACATAGCGGGTGGGGTTGTCGTCGCGGATCTTGGTGTAGACCGGGCTCTTCTTGGGGAACAGCTTTTCCAGATTCTCGTCATCGGTCAGCTTGAGGTTCTCGTCGAAGTAGCTCTTCATGTCACAGACATGTGCCACATAGCCGGTGTACTCCAGAGCGTGGATGTTCAGGATGTTGACATTGTGGGCCAGAATATCGCGCTCGAAGTAGATCAGGCCGCGGGAGGTCGCATCCCGGACCAGCTTGAGCAGGGTCTCGCGCTCCAGAACATAGATGTTCAGGTCAAGGTTCTGCACGCCGGGGCGGTAATCGTTGAACAGCAGCTCGGTCACACGGCCGTCGGCATCAACGGTCAGGGTGTAGTTGTCATTCTTGCGGCCCTCGGGGATCTCGGTCTTCTGGTAAGCGACGGTCACATCGGCACCGCTTGCCTGATGAGCAGCCAGCAGAGCGTTGAAGTCGTAGTTCAGGGCAACGTTGGCATCGCTCATGACCACGTACTTTTCCTTCTGGTTCTCCAGGAAGTTCATGATGGAGCCCAGAGCTTCCACACGGCCGGAATAGATGCGCACGCCCTTCTCAGCGAAAGGCGGCACGATGTTCAGGCCGCCGTGACGGCGGGCCATATCCCACTCACGGCCGGTGCCCAGATGATCCATCAGGGAGTGGTAGTTCTTGCGCACCACGATGGAGACATTGGAGATACCGCAGTTTGCCATGCTGGACAGAACAAAGTCCACCATACGGTAGCGGCCCGCGAAGGGGATCGAAGCCATTGCGCGCTCGGTCACCAGCTCGGGGACGGTATTATCATAACTGTTGGGGAAAATAATACCCAACGCATTGGTGTTCTGGCTCAGCATACTTCCATACCCTCCTTGACGGATTCAAAGACTTTGGCACCTTCCTTGACGGTTGCGCCTGCGCCGACGGTCAGGCCGGTGCCCACATGGGCAATGGGGCCATCGCCGCCCACTCGTGCACCTGCACCGACCACAACATCCTCCGCCAGGATGCAGCGCTTGACAACAGCACCAGCCTTGACCACAACGCCGTCCATCAGGACTGCGTCCTCAACGGTAGCGCCCTCTTCCACAACAACGCCTGCGCTCAGCACAGAGTGATGCACATTTCCGTAGATCTTGCAGCCCTCGGTGACGAGGGAATCCTGCACCACAGCGCGGGGGCCGATCTTCTGCGGAGGCAGGACCGGGTTGCGGCTGTAGATCTTCCACTTCTCGTCGAAGATATCGATGCCGGAGTTTTCGGGATCCAGCACTTCCATGTTGGCTTCCCACAGGCTGTCGATCGTGCCCACGTCACGCCAGTAGCCGGCAAAGCGGTAGGCGTACATCTTGCGGCCGTCGCGCAGCAGGGCGGGGATGATGTTCATGCCAAAATCGTTCTTGGAGTTGGGGTCTGCTTCGTCCTCTTCCAGATACTTCTTCAGCACATCCCAGTTGAAGATGTAGATGCCCATGGAAGCCAGATTGGACTTGGGTACCGGGGGCTTCTCCTGGAACTCGGTGATGCGGTCGTTCTCGTCAGCCACCATCAGGCCGAAGCGGGAGGCTTCCTTCCAGTCCACTTCCATAACAGCCACAGAGAACTCTGCGCCCTTTTCCTTGTGGAAGCGCAGGAAGTCGGCATAGTCCTGCTTGCAGATCTGGTCGCCGGACAGGATGATCACATACTCGGGATCGTAGCTGTCGATGAAACCGATGTTCTGGTAGATGGCGTTTGCAGTGCCCTTGTACCAGTCGGTGCCCTTTGCCTGCTCGTAGGGCGGCAGGGTGTGCACGCCGCCGTGCAGACGATCCAGATCCCAGGGCTGGCCGTTGCCGATGTACTCGTTCAGCTTCTGGGGCTGATACTGGGTCGCGATGCCAACGGTGTCGATGTTGGAGTTCACGCAGTTGGACAGCGGGAAGTCCACGATGCGGTACTTACCGCCGAAGGACACTGCGGGTTTTGCCGTTTTCTGTGTCAGCGCGTACAAGCGCGAGCCACGTCCACCGGCAAGGATCATTGCCACAATTTCTTTTGCCATAGCTTTATTCTCCCCTTTAACATTAACATTTCCGTTGTTCGGAAATGAGCGTCAACATGTGCGGTATGGGTCGGCCGAAGAGCCGGGTCATTCCTTGGGCTCCTTCGGTTTGCGGGTGCTTTTTGCGGGTGCTTTTTCCGCCTTGGGTTCTGCCTCTGCCTTGGGCTTGCGGGCGCGCTTTTTGGGTGCTTCCTCGGCCTTTTCCGGCTCAACCTTTGCCTTGCGGGCGGTCTTTTTCACCGGTTTTTCCTCTGCAGCGGCAGCTTCTGCCTTGGGCTTGCGGCCCGGCTTCTTTACCACCTTTGCTGCAGCTTTCTCCGCAGCGGTCTTTGCCTTTTTGGCTGCGGTCTTTTTTCCCGCCTTATCGGTCTTGTCCGCTGCGGCCTTGCGGGTGCGCTTGGTGGGCACTTCAAAATACAGGGTGCTCATGGGCGGCAGGGTGATGGTGATGCTCTGCTCAAAGCCGTGCATCGGCTTTTTGTGGGTGCGCACGGCCTTGTTGTGGACTGCGCCGGAACCGCCGAACTCTGCATCGTCGCTGTTCAGGATCTCCTTGTAGGAGCCTGCCACCGGTGCGCCCAGCGTGTAGCCCTCGCGCAGGACGGGGTTGAAGTTGCACACCACAAGGATCTGCTTGCCGGAAGTGTCCTTGCGCAGGAAGGCGATGACGCTCTGCTGCGAGTCATCCGGCACGATCCACTGGAAACCCTCCCAGCTGTAATCCACCTGCCAGAAGGCGGGATGCTCCTTGTAGAAGGCGTTCAGGGTCTTGACGTAGGTCTGCAGCTCGGTGTGCTTATCGTAGCCCAGCAGCATCCAGTCCAGCGGCTTTGTCTCGTTCCACTCGGCGAACTGGCCGAACTCCTGACCCATGAACAGCAGCTTCTTGCCCGGGTGGGCCATCATGTAGCCAAAGAAGGTGCGCAGGTTTGCAAACTTGGCGTCGTACTCGCCGGGCATCTTGTTGATCAGGCTGCCCTTGCCGTGCACCACCTCATCGTGGCTGATGGGCAGCACAAAGTTCTCGCTGAAGGCGTAGAAGAAGCTGAAGGTGACCTTGTTGTGGTTGCCGGAACGGAAGAGCGGGTCAGTCTTCATGTAGCTGAGCATATCGTTCATCCAGCCCATGTTCCACTTGAAGTTGAAACCAAGGCCGCCGTCCGAAGCAGGCTTTGTGACCATGGGCCATGCAGTGGATTCTTCCGCGATCATGTACTTGTGGGGGTGACGGCCCAGCACGGTGTCGTTCAGCTTGCGCAGGAAAGCAACAGCCTCCAGATTTTCCTTGCCGCCGTTCTTGTTCGGCTCCCACTCGCCCTGCTTGCGGTTATAGTCCAGATACAGCATGGATGCCACCGCGTCCACGCGCAGACCGTCGATATGGTACTGCTCCAGCCAATACAGTGCGCTGGAGATCAGGAAGCTCTGCACCTCGCTGCGGCCGAAGTCGAACACCATGGTGCCCCACTCCTTATGTTCGCCGCGCTTCGGATTCGGGTCCTCGTAGCAGGCTTCGCCATCAAAGTTGTACAGGCCGAACTGATCCTTCGGGAAGTGAGCAGGCACCCAGTCCATGATCACACCAATGCCGGCGGCATGGAGCTTATCCACAAAGGCCATCAGGTCCTTGGGGGTGCCGTAGCGGCTGGTGGGTGCAAAATAGCCGGTGACCTGATAGCCCCAGCTGCCGTCAAACGGATATTCCATGACCGGCAGCAGTTCCACATGGGTATAGCCCATCTCTGTGATATACGGGATCAGCTCGTCTGCCAGCTCGGAATAATTGTAGGGCTTACCGCCCTCTTTCATCTTCCAGCTGCCGGCGTGCATCTCGTAAATATTCATCGGGCTGTTGATCACATCAGCCTTTTTCTGTGCTGCCTGCCATGCATCATCGTGCCACGCAAAACCACTGATATCGTAGACCTTGCTGCCGTTGGACGGGCGGGTCTCGGCGTGGAACGCATAGGGATCGGCCTTATAGACCAGATCACCTGCGCGGGTGGTCACGCAGTATTTATAAACATCATATTCCTTCATGCCCGGGATGAACAATTCCCATACGGAATCGCCATCCACCTTGCGCATCGGGTGGCTGCCCGGCTTCCAGCTGTTAAAGTCGCCCACCACGCTGATGGCTACAGCATGGGGTGCCCACACGCGGAACACCACACCTGCTTCACCGGCACGCGTTTCCATGTGTGCGCCAAAGTAGCGGTATGCTTCACAGTTATTGCCCTGTTTGAACAAATACACCGGCAGGTCCGATGCATTGCTCTGGATCTTCTCCTCGGTCGGTTTCATAGACTGCTCCTCCCCGTACAGATGCACAAAGCGCACCTATAGCTTTTTACCCTTTTATATTAAAGAATTTCGGTCTGTTTTTCAAGAGTTTCGCCGCATTTTACTGTAAAATTTACCATAATCTTTTCGTTGATATTTTTCTCTTATATACATACCCGCTAAATTTTTACAAATTTTATGGTGAATCCTGCCAATCTGACAATAAAAAAGAGCCTCTGCGCACCCTCCCAAAGGGAAGGTGTACAGAAGCTCTCTGTTTCTGTTGAAAATTTTCAGTTCCGGTTTCCCCGGTTCTTTTCAGCCTGCTCAGTCCACCACGTAGACGTTCACCTGAATGGCTCCATTGATCACGCTCTCGGCGTAGGTCTCGTAGAACAGGTCCACAAGGATCTGGCCCTTCTGCACGGCAATGCCGGTATCGGTAGCCACCGCATAGCCGTACACGAACTTGCCGTCGGTGGAGGTGATATACAGCTTGGTGCCGTAGGGGATCACATCCGGGTCCACAGCCACAGTGCCGTAGCCCAGACCCAGACCGGAAGAACCCTTGCCGGTCTTGGAATAGTAGCCGGTGGCCTTTCCGGTGAGCACCTTGCTGTAAGAGGCGGGTGCATTGGTGGTGCCGTCCGGGCCGGTCAGCGGGGAGACCGGCGCGCCTGCGCCATAGGTCTTTACGATGTGGTTGGTCGGCTCCACAGTGGTGGTGGAATCCACCACGATGCTGTTTTCCAGCTCGCCGTCCACATAGCGGTCGCGGGTGGTGATCGTCTGCTGGCCTTCCGCACCATGGCGCACCGTGGTGGCGCGGCCGGTGTTGCGGAAATACAGGCTGGTGTAGACGTACTCGGTATCGTAGGGGATGGCCTGCGTCTCCACACGGTCGGTGTAGTCCACGCGGTGCACCGTGATGGTGGAACCTGCGCTCACCAGCTGGTCCAGAGCAGGCTCGGTGTAGTCGTCACCCTCCAGGGTGATACCGGCACGCTTCAGGGCATCCGCCACGGTGCCGAACACCATTTTGACGGGGTACTCCTGACCGTCGGCAGTGATGCTGACGGAGAATGCGCGCTCAATGTTCAGGGCGGCAAGGTTGCCGCTGTAGGCCGTGTAATAGACCTGATCGCCCTCTTCGGACTGGATGCCGGAAAGGTTCATAACCTGTGCAGGGTCGGTCTCGGAGGTGAGGATCACCTGCCGGGCACCATTGGAGTCTGTGACGTAGGTCAGCCGCAGATTCGCAGCGGTCACACTGAGTGTAGCCACAAGGCACACGACCATGACACAAAACGCCAGCACACGGGGAGAGACTGCATGCTTGCAGTCAGACAATGCTTTCTTCAATTTTACGGAAGCGATACGAGACAACTCCTCTCTTTTCAAAATTGGCTGTGGCCGCGGACATGTTTTTCATGCC
Source organism: Faecalibacterium taiwanense (assembly GCF_036632915.2). Taxonomy (NCBI): domain Bacteria; kingdom Bacillati; phylum Bacillota; class Clostridia; order Eubacteriales; family Oscillospiraceae; genus Faecalibacterium; species Faecalibacterium taiwanense. The sequence continues at coordinate 2,869,795 of NZ_CP155552.1, forward strand.
CCGGCCGCCCGGACTGCGGGGCGGGCAGAAGCCATCTGGCCCCACAATCAAATACGATGCCCTCTTTTTGGTAAAATCGAGCATCGTATACAATTTGGACTCCGCTGCGGAGGGTGCAGTTACCCTCCCGGCCCGGACCCCATCTGCCCGCGCCGCGCCGTATATAAGACGGCTTTTTACTTCATCCAGATAAATTTTAAACGCTGCAACGTCTGTTGGTTCCGTTGAGCGGCTCTTATTTTACCAGTCCAATGGCCATTTGTCAAATCACCTTCTCATACTTTGTTAGTTTTTTGACGTTATTTTTTGTGCAACTTTAACATTGTTTTCTCCAAAATATTGTTTTTTCGGTTATTTCCTTCCGATTTTCGACCTGTTTTCTGGGGTGTTTTGTTCACGAATTTTTAACATTTATTTTGGACTTTTTGCACCGGAAACTGCACTTTTGGGTTCGTTTTCCCATGCGGCAAGCGGCCAAAAATCGCTGGTTTTCCGTACAAAGCCACCTCTTTTTCATCCCATTTTTCACCCACAAAGAACTGTGCGAATTACTCATGAAAAGCGCCTCCCGGCAAAATGCCGAAGCACAGAAATTTGTGCAGCAAAAGACCACACTGGCAGCTGCCGGGCAGCGGCTGTACAATCAAACAAAAAACAGAAAGGAAGGTTTTCAAGTGAACATCAAGATCATTCAAAGGCAGTGCGGCGGCACCGAATTTCTGTCCCAGCCGCACCGCCTGCACCTCGGTGCACAGAACGCTGCCGGTGTGGACGAGCTGTGCTTCACGCTGCCGGAAGCATGGGCCGGGTGCACCGTTGCGCTCTACCTGCGCCGCAGCGACGGCACCCTGCTGGCACCGGTCTCACTGGACACGCAGCACTGCGTCACCGTGGACCGCCGCCTGACCGGAAGCACCGGCGGACAGTGGATGCTGGCAGCCATCGATGCCAGCGGCTACGCCGCCTATACCCGGCCCGGCAGCTACGACACCTACGCCATCCTGCCCACCGACGGCGGCGCGGAAGAGCTGCCGCCCTCGCAGTATGAGCAGTTCGTGGCGCGTGTGCTGGAAAGTGCCAGTACCGCTTCCACCGCCGCGCAGCGTGCCGCAGCCAGTGCTGCAAGCACGGCATCCAATGCGGCACAGGCCCAGACCGCGGCACAGCGCACCAGCGCCGACAGTGCCGCTGCATCCCGCTGTGCAGCCCGTGCCGAGGCTGCTGCCGCACGGGCAGAGGAGCTGGTGCCTACCGACGGTCAGGTAGTGAGCGTGAACGGCAAAAGCGGCATCGTAAAACTGACGGCGCAGGATGTGGGGGCGCTTCCCTGCCCGGCAGTTCCGGTCTCCGGCCAGCTGCTTCGGGTGCTGAGCGTGGACCCCAACACCGGGGCCGTGTTGACCGATACTGCCGCCATGCCGGATCTGTCGCCCTATCTGCGCAGCAGCACGGTGCCCACGGCTTCGGCCCCCGGCGCAGTGCGGGTGGACCCCGCCTGCGGCATCAACGTGCGCAGCGACGGAACCCTGATCATCGCACCAGCTGCCCGCGAACAGCTGGACAGCATGACGGATGCACTTCTGCCGCTGACCGCAGCCCTGCTGCCTTATGGCGTGAAGAAGGCTCTGACCACCGCCGCAGCCGCCGGGGAATGGACCGCTGCCGAAAAGGCAAACGCCCTGCGCACCTTCGGTGCCGATTTTTCTTCCTATTATACAAAGGAAGATGTCGATGCTCTGCTGGCCGCACCCAGCTCCGCTGCCTACCCGGTGGGCAGCATCTACCAGAGCACCGACCCCACCAGCCCTGCCGCCCTGTTTGGCGGCACATGGGAGCAGATCGCATCGGAGCGCGTGCTGATGGGTGCCAGCAGCAGCCACGCAGCGGGCACCACCGTGAAGGCCGGACTGCCGAACATCACAGGCTCTTTTGTCGCGGATGTAAAAAAGGGTGAACATAAGGTATCCGGCGCATTCACTGCCGGCAACGTGATCGCATCTACGGGCGAATACAATTCCTTTTCTGATGTATATAAGTTCAGTCTGGATGCATCCAAGTCTAATGCCATCTACGGCCGCAGCGCCACCGTGCAGCCTGCCGCCTACTATGTGCACATCTGGCGGCGCGTGGCCTGAGAAAGGAGGTTTTGAACCATGAAGATCATTGACGAGAACGGTGCAGCCATTGAAAACCCTGACCTGACGCTTGGGTATCTGGTGGACGACACCGAGCCAGTGGAGCACCCCGCCGTGGAAGGCGTGGAGGAAGTGAGCCACTACGAGACCGTAACGGAGTATCCCGGCGGCGGCAGGGATGTGCGGAAGGTCATCGACGTGCCGGGCATGCCTGCGCAGGCCGCATGGACCGAACAGGTGCCGGTGCAGAGATACATCCGCTATACGGAAGAAGAATTGGCCGCGCGGGAAAAAGAGCGCCAGCAGGCCGAGGAAGCAGCCCGTCTGCCCGAGACGATTGCCAGCCTGACCTGCCAGCTGACCGACCTGCAGCTGGCCCTGTGTGAACTGTACGAAGGAGGTGGTGTGTAATGGCAAGGATCTATGCGGCCCTGATCCGCAAGGGCATCAAAACGCTGGAGGATGTGCCCGCCCGGCTGAGGGATGCCGTGGCAGCGCTGCTGCAGGAGGACGGCCATGCTTAACGTTTACTCCCGCGCAAGGGATGGCGAAACGCTGCTGAGCCGCAGCTTCCGCGCAAAGGAATTTGCCTGCAAAGACGGCACCGACCCTTTGTTTGTGGACAGCGAACTGGTGCAGGTGCTGCAGGCCATCCGTGACCATTTTGGCGCACCGGTGGTCATTACCAGCGGCTACCGCACCGCTGCACACAACAGGGCTGTGGGCGGGGCGGTTTACAGCCAGCATCAGTATGGCCGTGCCGCGGATATCCGGGTGTCCGGCGTGCCGGTGGAGCAGCTTGCCGCCTACGCCGAGACCCTGCTGCCCGGCACCGGCGGCATCGGCCGCTACCCCGCAAAAGGCTTTGTCCATGTGGATGTGCGCAAAGCAAAAAGCCGGTGGGTCGGGTAAAGGCGGTGAACGGAATGGAAACGATCTTATCCGCTGTCATTGCCGGGGCCGTGACCCTGATCGGCGTGCTGATCGCCAACAGCCGCAGTCAGGCCGTGACCGACACCAAGCTCGAAGAGCTGACCCGCGAGGTGCGCGAGCATAACAATTTTGCCCGCCGCGTACCGATTTTAGAAGAACAGATGAAGGTGGCCAACCACCGCATCGCTGACCTTGAACAAAATGAGAAAGTGAGGAATTGATATGAACTTTGGTAAAATTTCTGCCGCCACCATCGCCCGCACCGCTGTGCTGCTGCTTGCCCTGACCAATCAGGTGCTGAGCGCTCTGGGCAAACCTATGCTGCCCATTGAGAGCCAGACTGTGGAACAGCTGGTGACCGCCGGCATCACCACCGTGGCCGCGCTGATCAGCTGGTGGAACAACAACAGCTTCACCTCTGCAGCCATTCAGGCCGATGCCGAATACGCCCGCCTGAAGCAGAAAAGTGAGTGAGAAAGCCCTCGAAGCAGTGTATCAGTAGTACTTTTTGACTGAAAAGTATTACTGATGCAGTCATCTTTCACAGCAGCCCCGGAAGGCACCCAGACAGCCTTTCCGGGGCTTTTTTGCTGCCCAGATGATTCGTTCACGCAGATTCAAGAACGTTTCGCGCAGGTTTCGATGACTTTTGCACTGAAATCATGTATAATCCGGGCAGAAGCAAATCGGAAAAGAGCAGTCAAGAGACTGTAAGCGGCCCCCTAACGCCCCAACGTAAAGGGACTGTTGCAAAATAGTCCCAACAAAAAAATGAGATAGGTTTCCCCGAAAGGGGGTGCCTATCTCATTTTTTGTTGTAAACTGAGATTGTGAAAAAACAGAGAGAACCCGCGCGCTGGGTGCATTGCAGCATACCAGAGCGCGGGTTCTCTTTGATCTATAAAGTTTAATCGTCGTCGCTGTCCAGCTTGAGCACAGCGGTAAAGGCTTCACTGGGCAGGGAAACGCTGCCCAGCTGACGCATCTTCTTTTTGCCTTCCTTCTGCTTTTCCAGCAGCTTCTTTTTGCGGGAGATGTCGCCGCCGTAGCACTTGGCAAGCACGTCCTTGCGCATGGCCTTGACCGTTTCACGGGCAATGATCTTGCCGCCGATGGCAGCCTGTACCGGGATCTCGAACAGGTTGCGGGGGATGTTATCCCGCAGCTTTTCGCAGATGCGGCGGCCCTTGGCGTAAGCGTTATCGCGGAACACGATCATGGACAGCGCGTCCACAGGGTCGCCATTGAGCAGGAAGTCCAGCTTGACAAGGTCGCTCTCGCGGTACTCCTTAAACTCGTAATCGTAGCTGGCGTAGCCCCGGCTGCGGCTCTTGATGGCATCAAAGAAGTCGTACACGATCTCGCCCAGCGGCAGAGCATAGTGCAGATCAACGCGCACATCGTCCAGATACTTCATGTCGATCAGCACGCCGCGCTTGTTCTGGCACAGATCCATCAGGCCGCCCACATAGTCGTTGGGGGTGTACAGGTGCACATCCACAAAAGGCTCTTCCTGCTTGACGATATTGGAGGGGTCGGGGTAGCTGGAAGGATTGTCGATCATCTCCACAGTGCCGTCGGTCAGGGTAAGGCGGTAGCGCACGCTGGGCGTGGTGGTGATGATATCCAGATCGAACTCGCGTTCCAACCGCTCGGTGATGATCTCCATGTGCAGCAGGCCAAGGAAGCCGCAGCGGAAACCGAAGCCCAGCGCGGCGCTGGTCTCCAGCTCAAAGGTGAGGGAGGCATCGTTCAGCTGCAGCTTTTCCAGTGCATCCTTCAGGTCGGGGTACTTGGCACCGTCGGCGGGGTAGATGCCGCAGAACACCATGGGCTTGACCTGACGGTAGCCGGGCAGTGCTTCGGCGGTGGGATTATTGGCCAGCGTGACGGTATCGCCCACGCGGGTGTCCTGCACGGTCTTGATGCTGGCGGTCAGATAGCCGACCTCACCAGCCTGCAGCTGGGCACAGGGAGAAAGGTTGGTAGCACCCATGTGGCCCACTTCTACCAGCGTGAACTCCGCGCCGGTGGCCATCATGCGGATGGTATCGCCGGGCTTCACGGTGCCCTCAAACACACGGATATAGACGATAACGCCCTTGTAGCTGTCGTAGATGCTGTCGAAGATCAGCGCCTTCAGCGGGGCATCCGGGTCGCCGGTGGGAGCAGGAATGTCGGTGACGACACGCTCCAGCACCTGATCCACATTCAGGCCGGTCTTGGCAGAGACGCGGGGCGCATCCAGACAGGGCAGGCCGATCACGTCCTCCACCTCCTGCGCCACCTCGTCCGGGTGGGCGCTGGGCAGGTCGATCTTATTCAGGATGGGCACCAATTCCAGATCATGCTCCAGCGCCATGTAGGTGTTGGCCAGCGTCTGAGCTTCCACGCCCTGGGTGGCATCCACCACAAGGATGGCACCCTCGCAGGCGGCCAGACTGCGGCTGACCTCGTAGGCAAAGTCCACGTGGCCCGGGGTATCGATGAGGTTGAACTCGTAGGTCTTGCCGTCCTTGGCGGTATAGTTCATGGTGACAGCGCGGGCCTTGATGGTGATGCCGCGCTCGCGCTCAATGTCCATGTTGTCCAAAATCTGGTCTTCCATGGTGCGCTCGTCCACACTCTTGGTCAGCTCCAGAATACGGTCCGACAGGGTGGATTTGCCGTGGTCAATGTGTGCAATGATGCAGAAATTGCGGATATTGTCTCTTGCCATGTAGTTCCTCCGGGAGAAATTTAAGCTTCCAGTATCCAATCCTCGACATCCACGATCTTTCCGTGCTCGAGGTAGACGCGGGGCACGCGGCGGGACACGCCGCACAGCACCTCGTAGGAAATGGTGTCGGTCTTGCGGGCGATGGTCTCGGCAGTATCACTGACGCTGCCGCCCCACAGGATGGCTTCGTCGCCCTCGTGGATGTCCGGGATACCGGTCACATCCACCATCATCTGGTCCATGCACACGCGGCCAAGCACCGGGCAGGCCTTGCCGTGGATCTCCACGATGCCCTTGCCGCAGCTCAGCTGGCGGGGATAACCGTCCGCATAACCGGTGCACAGGGTGGCCACCAGCGTGGGCTTATCGGCGGTGAAGCGGCGGCCATAGCTGGCGCTCTGACCGGGCTGCATTTCCTTGACCATGCTCACCACGGTCTTGAGGGTCATCACCGGCCGGAACTGCCCAAAGCGCACCTCGTCGCTGGGGTCGTAGCCGTAGAGGATGATGCCGGGCCGCGCCATGCAGCGCTCCCGGGCCAATCCCTCGGGCCAGTCCGGGTGCAGCATCACGCCCGCAGAGTTGTCACAGTGGACGGTCTGCGGCTCACGGCCTGCCGCCTTGAGCGCATGGAACGCTCTGACGAACAGTGCGTGCTGCTCCGCGGTGTAGGCAACGTTCTCTTCGGCGGTGTCGTCGGCCACCGAGAAGTGCTGGAACAGGCCGGTCATCTCAAGGCCCGGCAGCGCACACACAGCCAGCATTTCGCGGATGGCGGCATCAAAATCGGTGCGCAGGGCAAAGCCGATGCGGCCCATGCCGGTATCTGCCTTGAGGTGGATCTTTACTCTGCCGCCTGCCTTTACGGCAGCAGCGGAAAGGTTCTGCGCCTGTTCGGTGGAGTAGCACGCTACGGTGATATCCTCGTGGATGAGGGTCTGGGCGTACTCCGGCTGAACATGGCCCAAAATAAGGATGGGCAGAGTCTGCCCGTCCTGACGCAGCTGCACGGCCTCGGTCAGGCAGCTCACTGCCAGCCATGCTGCGCCCTCCTGCGCAAAAACGCGGGCACACTGCACAGCGCCGTGGCCGTAGCTGTCGGCCTTGACCACCGCGCACAGCGGCAGGTCGCCGGCCCGGGCTTTGACGGCCCGGAAGTTATGCCGCAGGGCATCGAGGTCGATCTCGGCCCAGACGTGTTTTTCAAAAGGTTGAGTCTTCATGATTCATTCTTCCTCGTTTGTAATTGCAAAGCTGCCGCGCCCGGTGTGGACGGGCCGCCAGCCATCGATGCCGCTCTCCTGCAGTGCGTGCAGGGTTTTCTGGCGGAAAGCATGGTCGGTGCGGCAGCGCTCCTTGACGAACTCCTTGGTCTGTTCGCGCACGGTCACGCCGTCGGCAGGGCAGACGCTCTTGACGATGGGCAGCCCCTCGGCGTTCACTGCGGAAATGACCTCCTGCTCGGTGGCCAGCAGCATGGGCCGGATGAGGGTGAGGTCCCGGCGCGAAAGATAGGTGACCGGCGAGAAGCAGCCGATGCGGCCCTCCCGCCAGAGATTCATGTAAAAGGTCTCCACGGCATCGTCCAGATGGTGGCCCAGCGCCACCTTGTTGCAGCCCAGTTCCTGCGCTGCCGTGTGCAGTGCACCGCGCCGCAGCTTGGCGCACAGGGCGCAGGGGTTCTTCTCCTTGCGGTAGTCGAACACCACAGGGCCGATCTCGGTGCGGCGGATCTCATAGGGGATATCGTACTGGGCAAACAGCTCCTGCAATACGGTATAATCCATGGGCCTGCCGCCGAACTGCGGGTCCAGCGTGACGGCCTGCACCGTAAAATCAAAGCCGATGTACTTGCGCAGCTCCGCGAGGCCAATGGTCAGCGCTACGCTGTCCTTGCCGCCGGAAACGCCCACCATCACTTTATCGCCGGGGGCGATCATTTCATAGTCCTGCACAGCCTTGCGCATCAGGCCGCACAGACGCTGCATTGCACGGGAACTGCTCATGACAGGGTCACACTTTCCACAAGGTTCACAATGTCGTTGATGGAGGCAAGCTTTGTCAGGCCGGAAACATACACCACGTCACCGCTGGGGTAGGTAATGGTGGCCAGCACCGCATAATACGCCTGAATGTCGCAGCGCACGGCCTCCACCTCGGCACCGTCCACGGTCAGGTTCACCTTGCGGGGCTTGATGACGCCATAGGCCTGCTTGAGGTCCTTCTCGGACGCATCGATAAAGTCCGTATAGCTGTCGGCAGTGCCGCGCTGCAGCAGCACAGCTTCGTAGTCCTCACCGTCGGCGCTGTCTGCCGTGGCGAGTTCCAGCACGGTGCCAAGGGTGCTGTCCTCGGTCATCTGGCATACCTTCCAGATGGAACTGTCATAGTAGACGGAAACGCCGTTTGTGCCGGTGTAGTGGGTGTCCGGGTTTGCGGGCACGCTGCGGTTGACCAGCAGCGTTAAAATAATGTAAGCAATGATGCCCAGAGCAACAAAGATGCCCATAGCGGCCAGAAGCTTGGAGGTGCGGCGCTGGGCAGAGGCGTTGCGGTCGATGTCGTTTGGCATGTAAAAAATTCTCCTTGTATCAGTGCGCAGCAAAAGCTGCCATATCCTTTATAGTATACCACACCGGCAGACAAAATTGTAGCGGGCAGCGGCAGAAAATGTGCGGCCGTGGGCAGAAAATTTTGCAGAAAATGCGTTTTTAGAAATAATGAGGATTCAAGAGAAAACGTGAGATTTTGCAAGATTGAAAAAATTACAATGAAAAAATCAAAAAATGCTGTTGACAGGCACCTTTTTATGATGTATACTGACACTCGCGCCCCAGAAAGGCGCCTGAAACGTACAAAAAGCTTATCAGGAGGAAATAGATATGAGCACTACTCTCGTGAAGCCCGCTGAAGTCGAGCGCAAGTGGTACCTGCTCGACGCTGCCGGCAAGAGCCTGGGCCACGTCGCTGCTGAGGCCGCTGTTCTGCTGCGCGGCAAGCAGAAGGTCGATTATACCCCCAACGTGGACTGCGGCGATTTCGTTGTTGTCATCAACTGCGATCAGGCTGTTCTGACCGGCAAGAAGGCTGAGCAGAAGTTCCACATCACCCACAGCAAGTACATCGGCGGCCTGAAGAAGGTCCAGTACAGCAAGCTGATGGCTGAGCACAGCGATCTGGCCATGACCTACGCTGTCAAGGGCATGATCCCTTCCAACACCATCGGTGCTAAGGCTCTGACCCGCCTGCACTGCTACCAGGGTGCCGAGCACGCTCACGCAGCTCAGAAGCCCGAGAAGATCGAGTTCTAAGAAGGAGGCAATCGAACATGTACGAAACCAAACCTTATTTCTACGGCACTGGTCGTCGTAAGGATTCCGTTGCCCGCGTTCGTGTTTACACCGGCACTGGCAAGATCACCATCAACGATCGTGATATCGACAACTACTTTGGTCTGGAGACCCTGAAGCTGATCGTCCGTTCTCCGCTGGTCCTGCTGGGCCTGGAGGGCAAGTACGATGTCGTCGTCCGCGTTTCCGGCGGCGGTGTTTCCGGTCAGGCTGGCGCTATCCGCCACGGCCTGAGCCGCGCTCTGCTGCAGCAGAACGCGGAGAACCGTGCTGCTCTGAAGAAGGAAGGCTTCCTGACCCGCGATCCTCGTATGAAGGAACGTAAGAAGTACGGTCTGAAGGCTGCCCGTCGTGCACCTCAGTTCTCTAAGCGCTGATTTTACCCGTATTGCAAACTTTGCAGCTCTGCCTTGGCAGAGCTGCTTTTTTATTGCAAGTTTTCTGCTGAACTGGGGTGCGCGATTGCGCACATCAGGCGGTTGCCCCGCATTTTTTTGATTCCTATACATCCTGCCTAAAAAATGGAGAATTATTTTTCACAATGCGCGCGAAAGGGGTTGAAACCTGCGTGAATGCAGTTTGACCCGGGGGGATGTATTACAATAAACAAGAAAAGGGGGAAACCCCGACTGTAAAGGATAGAATCAGAAAGGATGTGTTTTATCGTGAGAAAAATCTCAAGACGGGCAGTTTTGCTTTTAGGCGGCGCATTGACACTGACTGCACTGACAGGCTGCTGGCCCAGCGGCATCAGCAGTTCAGAGCAGACAAAAAATGCAGTAAAGACTGCACTGAAAGCGGCAGTTGAGCAAAGCGAGGATTCTTATAATCTGGTCGAAAACAAAGCGCTGAGCGTAAAAGCACGGGCCATTCTGGAGGCATATCTTAAGGAAGTTGAGGCTGGATACACGGATGTCTTTGAGTCTCAGAATGTAACCCATATTTGGCCGACAGATGTAACTGTCGGTGACGACGGATTCGGAACGGCTGTCTTTTCCATGCCGGAGAATGCTGTTGATCCGCAGGCGTGGAAAAGAGCTGCGAATGCATTGGTGGCAAATTTTCTGTGTTATTATCAATACAATGGCAATACTGTTGAGTACTGCGTTGAAATTGTGAAGCAGGAGGCCGCAGATGGACAAGGTGAAGCGGCAGACTATATGGTGATTTTTGCCAAAAAACATGATGGGGAGGAAGGCGGAGAAATCTGGACGCCGCCGGCACTCTGATATTTTTTGATACCAGCATCCCTGTATAAACCCGGAGAAAAAGATTTGACAAAGCTTTCCGGCAAAAGAAAAACGCCTCAGAATTTCTTCTGAAGCGTTTTTTGTTCAAGTCGGCGACTACCTATTTTCACACGCCGTTTCCAGCGAACTATCTTCGGCACAAGTGAGCTTAACTTCTGTGTTCGGAATGGGAACAGGTGGAACCTCACCGTCATCGACACCGACCAATCTGACTGAACCAGTATAACATGTTTGTTGTACTTTGTCCAGTATTTCTTAGAAGGACGTGCCTTCAAAACTGAATAATCACTGCTCACATTTTTTCGTTGACTCTCAGAGTCTCAAGCGAATTGTGGTCAAGCCCTCGACCTATTAGTACACACTTGCTGAATGGATCGCTCCACTTACACATCGTGCCTATCAACCTTGTAGTCTTCAAGGGGTCTTACTTGTTTGAAACAATGGGATATCTTATCTTTGGGTCGGCTTCACGCTTAGATGCTTTCAGCGTTTATCCGATCCGTACATAGTTGCCCAGCTATGCTCTTGGCAGAACAACTGGTGCGCCAGAGGTACGTCCGCTCCGGTCCTCTCGTACTAGGAACAGCTCCCATCAAATATCCTGCGCCCACGACAGATAGGGACCGAACTGTCTCACGACGTTCTGAACCCAGCTCGCGTACCGCTTTAATTGGCGAACAGCCAAACCCTTGGGACCGAATACAGCCCCAGGATGCGATGAGCCGACATCGAGGTGCCAAACCTCCCCGTCGATGTGGACTCTTGGGGGAGATCAGCCTGTTATCCCCAGGGTAACTTTTATCCGTTGAGCGATGGCATTTCCACTCACATACCACCGGATCACTAACTCCAACTTTCGTTACTGCTCGACCCGTCAGTCTCGCAGTTAGGCTCGCTTCTGCGTTTGCACTCTTTTGCTTGATTTCCGTTCAAGCTGAGCGAACCTTTGAACGCCTCCGTTACTCTTTAGGAGGCGACCGCCCCAGTCAAACTGCCCACCTAACAATGTCCCCCGCCTTGATTCAAAGGCGCAGGTTAGAATTCCAATATCGCAAGGATGGTATCCCAACGGCCACTCCACAAGCGCCAAAGCACCTGCTTCCCAGTGTCCCATCTATCCTGTGCATGCAACATCGAAACCCAATATTAGGCTACAGTAAAGCTCCATGGGGTCTTTCCGTCTTGTCGCGGGTAACCGGCATCTTCACCGGTACTACAATTTCGCCGGGCGGGCTGTTGAGACAGTGCCCAAATCATTACGCCTTTCATGCGGGTCAGAACTTACCTGACAAGGAATTTCGCTACCTTAGGACCGTTATAGTTACGGCCGCCGTTCACTGGGGCTTCGATTCAATGCTTGCACATCTCCTCTTAACCTTCCAGCACCGGGCAGGCGTCAGCTCGTATACGTCATCTTTCGATTTAGCACAAACCTGTGTTTTTGGTAAACAGTTGCTTGGGCCGATTCTCTGCGGCTGCATTGCTGCAGCACCCCTTCTCCCGAAGTTACGGGGTCAATTTGCCGAGTTCCTTAACAACCCTTCTCCCGTTGGCCTTAGAATCTTCTTCCTACCTACCTGTGTCGGTTTGCGGTACGGGCACCGCAGAAATACACACAGCTTTTCTCGCCATCTTCCATCCCGGACTTCGGTACTAACTTCCCTCGATCGCTACCGGAACCAACACCCGGCTCCGAGACTTCATATGTGTCCCTGTGTTTAACTCTTTTGGTGGTGACGGAATCTCTACCGTCTGTGCATCGGCTACGCCGTTAGGCCTCACCTTAGCTCCCGACTAACCTGGAGCGGACGAACCTTCCTCCAGAAACCTGAGGCTTTCGGCCATGCAGATTCTCACTGCATTCGCGCTACTCATTCCGGCATTCTCACTTCTATACACTCCACAGCCGCTTGCGCTACTGTTTCACCGCGTATACAACGCTCCCCTACCCAGCATGTAATCATGCTGCCTAAGCTTCGGTGTCAGGTTTAGCCCCGTTAAATTCTCCGCGCAAAGACGCTCGACCAGTGAGCTATTACGCACTCTTTGAATGAGTGGCTGCTTCTGAGCCAACATCCTGGTTGTCTACGTATCTTCACATCGTTTTCCACTTAACCTGACTTTGGGACCTTAGCTGTAGATCTGGGCTGTTTCCCTTTTGACAATGACATTTATCTGACACTGTCTGACTCCCAAGCATCAATACTCTGGCATTCTGAGTTTGATAAGCTTCGCTAACCTCTCGGCCGCTAGGCTATTCAGTGCTTTACCTCCAGGTATCTAACTTGAGGCTAGTCCTAAAACTATTTCGGGGAGAACCAGCTATCTCCGGGTTCGATTGGAATTTCTCCGCTACCCACAGTTCATCCGCCGCCTTTTCAACGGAGGTCGGTTCGGTCCTCCATGGAATTTTACTTCCACTTCAACCTGACCATGGGTAGGTCACCCGGTTTCGGGCCCATTATATGCAACTTAACGCCCTTTTCAAACTCGCTTTCGCTTCGGCTCCAGACCTTAAGTCCTTAACCTTGCTGCATACAATCGCTCGCCGGACCGTTCTACAAAAAGTACCCTATCACGCTTTGACGCGCTCTAGGTGCTTGTAGGCACAGGGTTTCAGGTTCTTTTTCACTCCCCTCCCGGGGTGCTTTTCACCTTTCCTTCACAGTACTATACGCTATCGGTCACTGGGTAGTATTTAGGGTTGGAGGGTGGTCCCCCCGTATTCCGACCAGGTTTCACGTGTCTGGCCGTACTCTGGAATTCGCTCGGCTCTTGTCGTTTTCACCTACGTGGTTCTCACACTCTCTGACCGGCCTTCCCATGCCGTTCGGTTAACAACTTAAGTCCTAAATGCGCTCCGTACCCCGAAAGTATTTCTACTCTCGGTTTGCCCTCTTCCGCGTTCGCTCGCCACTACTTACGGAATCTCGTTTGATGTCTCTTCCTCGCCCTACTTAGATGTTTCAGTTCAGGCGGTTCCCTCGATATACCTATTTTGAAGTTCAGTATAACGTACCTGAGTATGAACCCAGGTGAGTTTCCTCATTCAGAAATCTCCGGATCAATGCTTATTTGCAGCTCCCCGAAGCTTATCGCAGCTTATCACGTCTTTCATCGGCTCCCAGTGCCAAGGCATTCGCCCTGCGCCCTTGTTCGCTTGACCTTTCAAACGTTCTCTTGGAACATTTGGTATCCTCTTGATTCTCTCTTGCCAACGAAGATTATTGTTACCCTTCCTTTTGAAATTGCAATATTTCTTAAAAAAGAACTTACTATAATCTTTGTTTCGCAGTTATTATTCAGTTTTCAAGGTACGTCTTTGAGTGTCCTTTTCAGGGCCCTCAAAATCGAACAATATCTACTCTTCTCGTTTGTTACCTGTCCGAAAGATCTCCATCTTCGATGTCGCTCTTTCGCCTGACTCCTTAGAAAGGAGGTGATCCAGCCGCAGGTTCTCCTACGGCTACCTTGTTACGACTTCACCCCAATCACCAGTTTTACCTTCGGCGGCGTCCTCCTTGCGGTTAGACTACCGACTTCGGGTCCCCCCGGCTCTCATGGTGTGACGGGCGGTGTGTACAAGGCCCGGGAACGTATTCACCGTGGCATGCTGATCCACGATTACTAGCAATTCCGACTTCGTGCAGGCGAGTTGCAGCCTGCAGTCCGAACTGGGACGTTGTTTCTGAGTTTTGCTCCACCTCGCGGTCTTGCTTCTCTTTGTTTAACGCCATTGTAGTACGTGTGTAGCCCAAGTCATAAAGGGCATGATGATTTGACGTCATCCCCACCTTCCTCCGTTTTGTCAACGGCAGTCTGGCCAGAGTCCTCTTGCGTAGTAACTGACCATAAGGGTTGCGCTCGTTGCGGGACTTAACCCAACATCTCACGACACGAGCTGACGACAACCATGCACCACCTGTCTCCTTGCTCCGAAGAGAAAACATATTTCTATGCCTGTCAAGGGATGTCAAGACTTGGTAAGGTTCTTCGCGTTGCGTCGAATTAAACCACATACTCCACTGCTTGTGCGGGCCCCCGTCAATTCCTTTGAGTTTCAACCTTGCGGTCGTACTCCCCAGGTGGATTACTTATTGTGTTAACTGCGGCACTGAAGGGGTCAATCCTCCAACACCTAGTAATCATCGTTTACGGTGTGGACTACCAGGGTATCTAATCCTGTTTGCTACCCACACTTTCGAGCCTCAGCGTCAGTTGGTGCCCAGTAGGCCGCCTTCGCCACTGGTGTTCCTCCCGATATCTACGCATTCCACCGCTACACCGGGAATTCCGCCTACCTCTGCACTACTCAAGAAAAACAGTTTTGAAAGCAGTTTATGGGTTGAGCCCATAGATTTCACTTCCAACTTGTCTTCCCGCCTGCGCTCCCTTTACACCCAGTAATTCCGGACAACGCTTGTGACCTACGTTTTACCGCGGCTGCTGGCACGTAGTTAGCCGTCACTTCCTTGTTGGGTACCGTCATTATCTTCCCCAACAACAGGAGTTTACAATCCGAAGACCTTCTTCCTCCACGCGGCGTCGCTGCATCAGGGTTTCCCCCATTGTGCAATATTCCCCACTGCTGCCTCCCGTAGGAGTCTGGGCCGTGTCTCAGTCCCAATGTGGCCGTTCAACCTCTCAGTCCGGCTACCGATCGTCGCCTTGGTGGGCCGTTACCTCACCAACTAGCTAATCGGACGCGAGGCCATCTCAAAGCGGATTGCTCCTTTTCCCTCTGGTCGATGCCGACCCGTGGGCTTATGCGGTATTAGCAGTCGTTTCCAACTGTTGTCCCCCTCTTTGAGGCAGGTTCCTCACGCGTTACTCACCCGTTCGCCACTCGCTCGAGAAAGCAAGCTCTCTCTTGCTCGTTCGACTTGCATGTGTTAGGCGCGCCGCCAGCGTTCGTCCTGAGCCAGGATCAAACTCTTTATAAATGATATTTATCACTTTTAAAGTGTTAAATCTTGTTCGCTCAGCACGCAATCGCTTGCGTCCTGTGTGAATTACTTTTGGAATTGTTTTTAGTGTTTTTCCAAACACTTAAAAGGTTCCTTACAAGTTTTTCGATATTGTTCAATTTTCAAGGTCCTGTAGCGCCTCAGCCTTTCGGCTGACGACCTGTTTATTTTACCACTGAAGTGGTTTTTTGTCAAGCCTTATTTTTTAGAAGCTTTTGAACTTTCCGAACTTGGACATCCAAGAAGTTTCTCTGAACAAACCGTGAGCTTGTCGGGGTGAGTCCCCTCCATCTTGCTTTCGCAAGACCGCTCTGTTTGCTTGAACGCCCCACTGGGGCGATTCATTGCTTTCGCAACCGCAAAACTTTTCAGCGTCTATTGGTTCTTTTCAAGGGCTTCCTGCTGAGGCTTCGGAAGTCATTCTTTTGCCTCAGCGCTTGGCGCTCAAGTATAATACCA
The DNA here is from genome assembly GCF_036632915.2 of Faecalibacterium taiwanense. Taxonomy (NCBI): domain Bacteria; kingdom Bacillati; phylum Bacillota; class Clostridia; order Eubacteriales; family Oscillospiraceae; genus Faecalibacterium; species Faecalibacterium taiwanense. Next base: position 2,885,608 of record NZ_CP155552.1, read on the forward strand.
CACCCCTGCCTCCTTGTCAACACTTTTTGACGGATTTTTTCCATTCTTTTTTGCACACGACCGGAAACGGCATCTGACCGTGAGGTATATGCGCCGCAGCTGCTTTGGTGCAGCTTGGCACAAATGCCCTTTCTCTTTGCTTATATAATGTATTATAAAGCTTTCGCCGTATAATATTTTGCGATATTACACCTCGGAAACAGGTGTGCGTTGTCAAGAGGTCTTGGCTCAGATTTTATCCTGAAAATTATCCATGAATTTTGGCTAAAACTCCAAAACGCAAAATGTAGTGGTATTTTCCTTGACTTGCCACTAGATAGTGATAGAATAGAGTTACATTCAGTTTGTTGGATATCGTGTGCGCAAAACGGGTATCTCTTATTGTAAGAGATACCCGTTCACACTGTGCTTTATTTGTTAAGGAGGAGAGCCGATGAAGATCATCAAACGCAACGGTGCAGAGGTCCCCTTTGATATCACCAAGATCATCACCGCTGTTACTAAGGCCAGCGATTCTGTGAGCGGTCAGAGCCGTCTGACAAAGGACCAGATCACCCAGATCGCCGCTGCTGTTACCGACCAGTGTCAGGCGCTGAACCGCGCCGTCAGCGTGGAAGAAGTGCAGGATATGGTGGAGAACCAGCTCATGGACATCAAGGCACATGATGTGGCCCGGCACTACATCACCTACCGCTATGTGCAGAGCCTGAAGCGCCAGACCAACACCACCGATGAGCGCATCCTGAGCCTGATCGAGTGCCAGAACGAAGAGGTCAAGCAGGAGAACGCCAACAAGAACCCCACCGTGAACAGCGTACAGCGCGACTATATGGCCGGTGAGATCTCCAAAGATCTGACCGCCCGTCTGCTGCTGGACCCGGAGATCGTCAAGGCCCATCAGGAGGGTCTGATCCACTTCCACGATTCCGACTACTTTGCCCAGCACATGCACAACTGCGATCTGGTGAATCTGGAGGACATGCTGCAGAACGGCACCGTCATTTCCGGCACCTATATTGAAAAGCCTCACAGCTTCTCCACCGCCTGCAACATCGCCACCCAGATCATTGCACAGGTGGCATCCAACCAGTACGGCGGCCAAAGCATCAGCCTGACCCACCTCGCCCCCTTTGTGGATGTCTCCCGCAAGAAGATCGCCGCTGAGGTAGAAGTGGAAATGGCCGGTCTGGACGTTTCTGCCGAGCGCAAGAAGGAGATCGTGGAGCGCCGCCTGCGCAGCGAGATCAACCGCGGTGTGCAGACCATCCAGTATCAGGTGGTCACGCTGATGACCACCAATGGTCAGGCTCCCTTTATCACCGTGTTCATGTATCTGGGTGAGGCGCGCAATCCGCAGGAGAAGGCAGACCTTGCCATCATCATCGAGGAGACCATCCGCCAGCGCTATCAGGGCGTGAAGAACGAGGCCGGTGTGTGGATCACCCCCGCTTTCCCCAAGCTGATCTATGTGCTGGAAGAGGACAACATCCGCCCCGGCACTCCTTATTACTACCTGACCGAGCTGGCCGCCAAGTGCACCGCAAAGCGCATGGTGCCCGACTATATCTCCGAAAAGAAGATGCTGGAGCTCAAGGTGGACAAAAACGGCGAAGGCCACTGCTACACCTGCATGGGCTGCCGCAGCTTCCTGACCCCCTATGTGGACCCCGAGACCGGCAAGCCCAAGTACTACGGCCGATTCAATCAGGGCGTTGTCACCATCAATCTGGTGGATGTGGCACTCTCCTCCAAGGGCAACTTTGAGAAGTTCTGGAAGATCTTCGACGAGCGTCTGGCCCTGTGCCACCGCGCACTGCAGGCACGGCACAAGCGGCTGCTGGGCACTCCCAGCGATGCCGCACCCATCCTGTGGCAGTATGGTGCGCTGGCCCGCCTGAAGAAGGGCGAAAAGATCGACAAGCTGCTGTTCGGCGGCTACTCCACCATCAGTCTGGGCTATGCCGGCCTGTATGAGTGCGTGAAGTATATGACCGGCAAGAGCCATACCGATGCCGGTGCAAAGCCCTTTGCTCTGAGCGTGATGCAGCACATGAACGACAAGTGCAACGCATGGAAAAAGGCCGAGAACATCGACTACTCCCTCTACGGCACCCCGCTGGAATCCACCACCTACAAGTTCGCCAAGTGCCTGCAGAAGCGGTTTGGCATCGTGCCCGGTATTACCGACAAGAACTATATCACCAACAGCTACCATGTGCATGTGTCGGAGCAGATTGATGCCTTCACCAAGCTGAAGTTCGAGAGCGACTTCCAGCGCCTGTCCCCGGGCGGTGCCATCAGTTATGTGGAAGTGCCCAACATGCAGGACAATCTGGAAGCCGTCATAAGTGTGCTACAGTTCATCTATGACAACATCATGTATGCGGAGCTGAACACCAAATCCGATTACTGTCAGGTCTGCGGCTATGACGGCGAGATCAAGATCGTGGAGGATGACGGCAAGTTGGTGTGGGAGTGCCCCAAGTGCGGCAACCGCGACCAGAACAAGCTGAACGTTGCCCGCCGCACCTGTGGCTATATCGGCACCCAGTTCTGGAATCAGGGCCGCACGCAGGAGATCAAGGACCGCGTGCTGCATCTGTAATTACGATTCAAATGCCCTCTGCAACGGCGACGACCGCCGCCTGCGGCGGAAGCAGGGAGGAGCTGTTGGGGCCGCGGCCAGTAAGACGCGAGTGCCGCTCAAGGCACGAAGCGGATTCTGGGTGCCGCAACCCGATATAACAGTAGAACTATTATTTTGATTTCACGTTTGGAGCGGCCTGCGGGCCGCTCCAAACGTATTTTCACCGGAAGGGCCGCAACGGCAGGCTTCCATTTCTTTGTAAAGTACAGGAATCATATTATGAACTACGCAACCATCAAATACTATGACATTGCCAACGGCCCGGGGGTGCGCACCAGCGTGTTCGTGTCCGGCTGCCGCCACCACTGCCCGGGGTGCTTCAACGCCGTGGCGTGGGACTTTGACTATGGCCAGCCCTTCGACAAACCCACCCGCAACGAAGTGTTTGCATCCTGCCAGCCGGACTATATCGCGGGTCTTTCTCTGCTGGGCGGCGAACCCATGGAGCCGGAAAATCAGCGGGAGCTGCTGCCCTTCGTGCGCAACTTCAAGGCCTTGTACCCGAACAAAACGGTATGGTGCTATTCCGGCTACACCTGGGAACAGCTGACCGGCAAAGAGCCAAGTCTTGCCCGGTGTGAAGCCACCGACGAGCTGCTGAGCCTGCTGGATGTGCTGGTGGACGGCGAGTTCGTGCAGGCAAAGCACGATATCTCCCTGCGGTTCCGCGGCAGCAGCAACCAGCGTCTTCTGGATGTGAAAAAGACCCTTGCCGCCGGGGAGCCCGTGTGGTGGGAGGACGAAAAGGTGTTCGCCACCCATACTATGGAAAAATAAACACAACAGAAAAGAGCGTCCGGTTTTCCACTTCCTGAACGGAACGTGTGGAAAACTGGACGCTTTCTTTTTGTTTTATTCTCTGCTGCCCACGGCATCCTCGATGATGCGCAGGAATGCATTGCCGTAGCGGGCGGCTTTCTTCTCGCCCACACCGCTGATATTCAGCAGTTCGTCGGTGCTCAGCGGCTTTTTCTCCACCATCTCCCGCAGGGTGGCATCACTGAACACCATAAAGGCCGGGATATTCTGCTTTCCGGCCAGCCGCTTGCGCTGAGCATAGAGGGCATTCAGCAGCTTTTCGTCAAACTCGCTCAGCTCGCCTGCCACCGCCTTTGTGCGGCGCGGCTTCTCGGTCAGGCGGCGGGCATTATCCGCCGCGCGCCGCCGGGAATACTCCACCTGTAGCTGCGCTTCCTGCTCTGCGGCCAGACAGCAGGAGCAGTTGCCGCATTTCTTTGGTGCAGCTTCGCCGAAGTAATGCAGCAGAAATCCCCGCAGACAATCCTGCGTGGTGGAATAAAATGTCATGTACTTGAGTCGTTCCTCGGCCTTGCGGGCAGCTTCGGCCTTTACATCGGCGGGCAGGCCGTTGTCTGCCTCCATCTCCTTCTCGATGAAGAACCGGATGGTGCGCACATCGGTGCCGGAATAGAGCAGCGTGCACCGGGCGGGCTGTCCATCGCGGCCTGCACGGCCTGCTTCCTGATAATAACTTTCCAGATCCTTGGGCATGTTATAGTGGATCACGAACCGTACGTTGGGCTTGTCGATGCCCATGCCAAAGGCGTTGGTCGCCACCATGACCTGCACCCGGTCGTAGAGGAAATCGTCCTGATTCTTCCGCCGGGTATCCGCGTCCAGCTTGGCATGGTAGGCCGCAGCCCGGATACCGCGGCTCTGCAGCAGGCGGGCAGTCTCATCCACCTGCTTTGTGGTGCTGCAGTAGACGATGCCCGCGTTGTCACCCTCTTTCAGCACAAGATCCAGCAGCTCCTTCGGCTTCTGGCTGGGCAGGGCGCGCCGGGTCTCAAAATAGAGGTTGGGCCGGTCAAAGCTGGTGGTCACCTCGTAGGGCTTGTGCAAGGCCAGCTGTTCCCGGATGTCGTCCCGCACATGGGCGGTGGCCGTGGCCGTGAACGCGCCCACCACCGGACGGCTGGGCAGGCTGTCCACAAAGGCTTTGATGCGCAGGTAGCTGGGCCGGAAGTCCTGCCCCCACTGGCTGATGCAGTGGGCCTCGTCCACCGTCACCATGCTGATGGGCCTTTCCTGTGCGAACCGCTGGAAGCCGGGCATTTCCAGCCGCTCCGGTGCCACATAGATGATCTTGTACCAGCCTTCCCGGGCGCGGCGCAGCATCAGGGCCTTCTGGTTATCGTTCAGGCTGTTGTTCAAAAAGGCCGCCGCCACACCGGCCTGTACCAGTGCCCCCACCTGATCCTTCATCAGGCTGACCAGCGGCGACACCACGATGGTGATGCCCGGCAAAAGCAGCGCCGGCACCTGATAACAGATGGATTTGCCCGCACCGGTGGGCATCACCGCCAGTACATCCTGCCCGTCCAGCAGCCGCCGGACGATGTCCTCCTGTCCGGGGCGGAAGCTGTCGTAGCCGAATACCTTTTTTAAGATCGAGTGCGGGTTTTCCATGGGTCCCTCCGTATCATAGAATAGGTTTTTTCTGCGCAATGTCTTCAAAACCATATTAGTATACCACAAAAGCCGGGCTTTTGCGCAGGTGCAGAGCCGTTTTTTTGGCAAAAAGCACGAAATGTCAAAGGTAATTTTTTTGCAAATGATAGCTTTTCAGGCGCGAAAATGATATAATAGGAGCACATAACTCCATGCCCGGCGTGTTTTATGCGCCGACTGTTGATAGAAAAAGGAGCAATCATCTTATGCAGCAGAAACTCATCACCTTTGCCGTTCCGTGCTACAACTCGGCGGCATATATGCGCCATTGCGTCGAGACCCTGCTTTCTGCCGGAGAGCAGGCCGAGATCATCCTTGTGGACGACGGTTCCGTGAAGGACGATACCCCTGCCATCTGCGACGAGTACGCCGCCAAATATCCCACCATCGTCAAGGCCATCCATCAGGAAAACGGCGGCCACGGCGAGGGTGTGAATCAGGGCATCCGCAACGCCACCGGCCTGTATTATAAGGTAGTGGACAGCGACGACTGGCTGGACACCGACGCCCTGAAAAAGGTTCTGGCCCGCCTGACCACTCTGGTGGCCCGCGGCACCGCGCCGGACATGATGATCTGCAACTACGTGTATGAGCATGTGGAGGACAACACCACCCTGACCGTGCGCTACACCAACGTGTTCCCGCAGAACCGCCTGTTCAACTGGACCCATGTGGGCCACTTCCGCCCGGACCAGAACATCCTGATGCACTCGGTGATGTACCGCACCGAGGTGCTGCGCAAGTGCGGCATGGTGCTGCCCAAGCACACCTTCTATGTGGACAACATTTTTGTCTACCAGCCCCTGCCCTATGTCAAGAGCATGTACTACATGGATCTGGATCTGTACCGCTACTTCATTGGCCGTGCCGACCAAAGCGTGAACGAGAGCATCATGGTAAAGCGGGTGGATCAGCAGCTGCGGGTCACCCGGCACATGATCGACTGTCAGGATCTGGATGAGCTGAAGGATCAGAAACGTCTGCACGCTTACATGGTGCACTATCTGTCCGTGATGATGGCCGTGAGCGACATCTTCCTGCTGCTGGACGGCAGCGACGAGGCAAAGGCCAAGCGCACCGGGCTGTGGCAGTACCTCAAGGACCACGTAAGCACCGGTGTTTACCGCGCCGTGCGCTACAATCTGGGCGGTCTGACCGACCTGAAGTTCCCCGGCGGCGACAAGCTCACTCTGGGCGTCTACCGCCAGCTGCGCAAGGTCTTCAAGTTCAACTGATTCTTTGGAATTTACTCCTTCCGTCACGTCTTACGCCGTGCCAGCTCCCTCAAAGAGGGAGCCTTTGGCAGAATGGAACACCTCTCCTTCTCGCCAGAGCCTCCCTCCGTGAGGGAGGTGGCATCGCGCAGCGATGACGGAAGGAGTTTCTTTTATTTGCCCGACCGGAGCTCTTTGCCGGGGCTCCATATTCCGGTTGCTTTTTGTCTGGGCGGATAGTATACTGGACGTATATACGTTTTTTCTGGCTGTGCTGCGTTTTCCCTTTTCGTTCTTTCCTTTCGCTGATCGCGGGCCCGCTGCAGTGATGATATCCAGAAGTACCTCGGCATCACCCTGCTGCCGCAGGCCGGTGTGGCACTTGGCATGGCTGCCACAGCCGCCCAGCTCTCGGACGGCCACATGGTGCGCAACGTGGTGCTGTTCTCGGTGCTGGTGTATGAGCTGGCAGGCCCCACGCTGAACAAGATCGCACTGACTGCCGCTGGAGAGATCCGTCCCGAGGGACGCACCAGCGCCCGTGTGGAGAACAAGCCGGAAGAAGTTGCATAAAAGGTTGTTTTTTGTCGAAATGTCACGCAATCATTGACGAACCCTGTTATTTTTTGTATACTGAGCATAGCGCCACTGGAACAATTTTCCTATTGTGTCACAGACTGGCTATCACAGGAAAAGGATAAAGGAGAATGGAATACTATGAAAAGTACCGGTATCGTCCGCGGCATCGATGCGCTGGGCCGCATCGTTCTGCCCAAGGAGCTGCGCACCAGTATGCATCTGGACACTGACACCAAGCTGGAGATCTTTGTGGATGGCGACTCCATCGTGCTCAAAAAGCATCGGCCCGCCGGCAGCTGCGATTTCTGCGGCGAGGTGGATGAGTCTTCGGTGCAGTTTGCGGGCTACTGCATCTGCCCGGCCTGCCGCCGCAAGATCGGTGCACTGTAAAACACACAAAAAGGAGGCTCTACTATGAGCCAGATGATTGATTTCACCGTCCCGTCCACTGTGCCGGGGCGGACTTTGCATGCCTTCCGCTGTGTGCCGGAGGGTGAAGTAAAGGCGGTTCTGCAGCTGTCCCACGGCATGGTGGAATTTATTGACCGCTACAAGCCGCTGGCGGAATATCTGGCCGGGCGGGGCATTCTTGTTACCGGCCACGACCATTTGGGCCACGGCGGCTCCATCCGCACCAAAGCGGACTACGGCTACTTTGCCGAGCCGGACGGCAACCGCGCCGTTCTGGCCGACCTGCACGCCATGACCGTGCGCACCAAAGAGCTGTACCCGGGCGTGCCTTATTTTCTGCTGGGGCACAGCATGGGTTCGTTCTATGCCCGGCAGTATTTATGCGAATACGGCCATGAGCTGGACGGAGCCATCATCATGGGCACCGGCTTCCAGCCCAAGGCACTGGTGCAGTTTGCCAAGACCCTCTGCCGGGTGCTGGCGGTCTTTCATGGCTGGCAGTACCGCAGCAAGTTCGTGGCCAACATGTCCTTTATGGGCTACAACAAAGGGCTGGAGGGCCGCACCACCCACGACTGGCTCAACCGCGATCAGGCCGAGGTGGACAAATATCTGGCCGACGAACGCTGCACCTTTACCTTTACGCTGAACGCCTACTACAGCATGTTCAGCGGCATCCTGCGCCTGCACGACCCGGCGTTCCTTGCAAAAATGCCCAAAGACCTGCCGCTGCTGTTCTTGGCTGGCGATGCCGACCCGGTGGGCGAACAGGGCAAGGGCGTGCAGCGTGCCATCCAGAGCCTGAAAGACGCCGGTGTGCAGAACATTGAGTGCAAGCTGTACCCCGGTGCCCGGCATGAACTGCTGGTGGAAACGAACCATCAGGAAGTGTTTGAAGATATCGGCAGCTGGCTGGAAAAGCATCTTGCCTGATCTGCCGCATCCGTTTTACCGTCATTCTGAGGAATGGCGGTACTTTTTGCCCTAATGGCTGGCGGCACTTTTGCCAGCCTGACCGGCAAAAATGCCCGGCACTGAAAGTTTTCCCGATTGCTGAAAAAGTCCCCGGAACCAGCGTTCCGGGGACTTTCTGCGTTTATTTTCAGTTATGCTGTTATGCTTTCTTGGGTGCGATCCAGCCGTCGATCACATTTACCAGTGCCTTGCCGCGGCGGCCCAGAAGCTTGGGCAGCAGGACACGGGCCATGGCCCACACACCGGCAAAGTTGTACAGGATGATCAGCGCCGTGATGATGCCGGTCCACAGGCCATAGAGCGGCGTTTCGGCCAGCAGCACAAAGGCTTCGATCACCAGCGCAGCCGCATTCACCAGCACGCGGCCCGGATGTACCTGCATCCCGATCATGCGGTGGGCATCGATGGCGCGCAGGGTGAACACCAGCGCAAGGCCAAGGAAGGACGCATAGGTAGCGCCCACAGGCCCCCACCACTTGATGAAGAAGTAGTTCATGATGCAGTTGCTCACAGCACCCGCCATCATGGTGATCATGCTGCGGGCGGACTTTTTATTCACCACATACACGCTGTTCATGAACTGGTTGAAGCAGCTGCAGGTGGAAGCCAGCACAAGGAAGGGCACAAAGTGCCATGCATAGTAGTAGTTGGACTTCATCACGTGCATCACCGGGCGGCACAGCCAGATGATACCGGCTGCGCAGCAGAACAGCACACTGGAATAGGTGCGGAAAATTTTGGTAAAGAACTTTGCGCGGCCCTCTTCCTCGGTCACAGCGGAAAGCTGCCATGCATCGTAGAAGATCAGGCCCAGCGTAGTAAGGATGGTGGGCAGGAAATAGCCGGTGGAAAGCAGGCCGCTCCATGCATTGCCGTCGCGGCCGTCCAGACCGTTGCACATCTCACGCACAAAGAACAGGTCGGATGCGTTGATGATCCAGAAGCTGATCTGTGCCGGGATCATGGGCAGCGAGAAGCGCAGCATCTGCTTCCACAGATCCTTGTTGATGCCCTTCAGCTCCACATAGTTCCACAGCTTGCCGGTGAACATCAGGAACAGCACACTGGAAAGGTCGCCGCTGATGATGGCCAGCAGGTAGCCGTTGGCACCCCACTTGAAGCCCACCAGATACAGCACGTAGAAAGCCATAGTGGCTACGGTGCACAGCACGCCGTCCACGGCCACCAGCTTGTTCCACTGGCGGCTGCGCACGAACTGGGTGCACAGGGTGCGCAGGCAGCTCATGAGCACATAGATGTAAATGAGCAGGCCGTACTGTGCCATATCGGGCAGGAACTGCGCAATGGGCCAGCACAGCACCAGAATGCCAAAGCCGCCCAGAATGGTCAGCAGGCCGTTGGTGAACACCTGTTTTTCGCTGTTGCCCTTGTCCAGACCAAAGCGGATGATGGCGTTGGACATGCCCATGGACACGAACGGGATGAGCAGGTTCGCGTACTGGCTCAGGATCTTGGAAAGGCCCAGATCGGAGATCTCCGCCATTGCATAGGTCAGGAACGGCTGGACGATCAGGGTGAGCAGCTTTGACGAAAAGCTGGAAATTGCAAAGATCAATGTGTTGCCGGCCAGCTTTGAATATTTATCGCCGGACTTTTTTTCGTTTTCCAAGGGAACTTCCCTCCTGTTTTACAATTCGGATGCGGGCCGGTCTGTGACTGCCCGCATCCGCTTTCCCACTATTTAGTCACTTTAAAAGCGCCCGCCGGGCTTTCCAGTCCGGCAGCAGCTTTGCCACCTCGGCCCAGAACGCCGGGCTGTGGTTGGGCTGCAAAAAGTGGCAGTACTCATGCACTACCACATAAATCTGCGCCGCCGGGGGCATATGATACAGCTGCAAAGCAAAGGTGATCTGCCGCTTTGCCATAAAGCACACGCCCCACCGGCTGGTCATGCTGCGCACTTTGATAACAGGCTTGTGCCCGCCCAGCACTCCGGCAAAGGCCGGGTAGACCTTATCGCTCATGGCCGTAAAATAGGCCAGCGCTGTTTCCTTATCCGGCAGAGACCGCGCTTCCTGCGCTGCGCGCCGCATGGCACGTTCCCGGGCCTGCTGCACCCAGTCGGCGCGTGCGGCCACAAAACGGTCTGCCGCTTCTGCGCTCGTCCGCAGGGGGATGCTCACCGCCACGGTGCCATCCTCCCGCACACGGATGTTCAGGTTCTTGACCCGTTTGCGGGTCAGCTCGTATTGGATGCCGCCTGCCGTGCGCAGCTGTGTCTCCTGCTTTCTGCCCGCCATGAGGTCAGGTAGTCTTTTTTGCCCGGTGCAGCATTTCCAGCGGCAGCTGGGCCAGCACCACGGCAGCAAAGATCAGCACGCAGCCAAAGACTTCCCGGGCAGAAAGGTTCTGGTGCAGCAGCATCCAGCCGCCCAGCGCACTGAACACGCTTTCCAGACACATGATCAGGCTGGCAATGGCGGGGTTCAGGTCCCGCTGGCCCAGAATTTGCAGGGTGTAGGCCACGCCGCTGGACATGATGCCGCAGTAGAGGATCGGCAGCGCATTCTCCGCGAACTGCGCTGCGGAAGGTGTCTCGAACAGCAGAGCCGCAGCGGTGCTTTCCACCGACACCACCAGAAACTCGGCAAGGCTCAGCCGCACGCCGTCCACCTGCGGGGCAAAGTGATCCACCGCAATGATCTGGAAGCTGAACAGCACCGCGCAGCTCAGCAGGAGCCAGTCGCTGGATTCGATGCTGCCAAAGCCGTTTTTCATGCACAGCAGATACAGGCCCAGCACGGCTACCACCATGCTCACCCACAGCTGCGCGCTTCCCTTGCGGCCCAGAAACAGGCCGAACACCGGCACCAGCACCACGTACATGGCGGTCAGGAAGCCAGCCTTTGCCGTGGACGGATTGATGGTAATGCCGATCTGCTGTGCAGCGGAAGCAGCAAACAGAAGGGTGCCGCACACAAAGCCTGCCGCCCGCAGCTTTTTCTTCTCGGCAGCAGTTTTGGGCTTTGCATCGGTGCCGCTTTTGCGGCGGATGGCATCAAACACCATCACCGTGGGGATCAGCACCAGTACAGCCAGCCAGCTGCGCCCGGCCAGAAAGCTGTAGGCTCCCATGCCGGAACCGGCGCTCTGGGCCACAAAGGCTGTGCCCCAAATAAGGGAGCACAGCAGCAAAAGCAGAGAGTTCTTGGTTTGTGTGTTCATCAGCCAATGCCCTCCACCTTCAGCAGGCCGTACAGGTAGTACTTGCTGGAGTCATAGGAGATGGTCACACGGTACTGCGCCGCCGGGTCCAGCCCGGAGATGGTGCAGCGGTAGTCGGTGCCGTCGGTATGGATATAATAGGTGCTGTCGGTCACATACTCTGCGCCGCCGTCCACCTTTTTCCACACGGCCACCTTGAACCGCTGGGTGCCCTCAGCCGTGCCGCAACCCATAATACTCAGCGTGCCGGAGGGCACGGTAAAGTAGCTGGTCTGGCGGCTCCAGATGCCGTTGAACACTGCATACAGGCAGCCATCCGCCGTGGCCGTGGCAAACTTGGCTGAGGAGTCTGCAATGCCCTGAATGATCAGCGGATCACCGGTCTGGTCGGCCCAGCGGGTAGTGTCCTCTTCCTGCACTTCGTCTGAAGTGCCCGATGCCTTGTGCACGATGCTCTTCAGGGTGTCCTTGCAGCCGATCAGGCCCACTGCAAGCACCAGCGCCATCAGCAGCACAACGATCCTTTTTTTCATCTTCATACGTTTCCTCACGAAGCAATGCGCTTCTCTTTGTTTTTCATCCTTCCGCCCTGTTCTTGTACAGAGCAGATACAGATATAGTATACCGCATTTTCCGGCGCTGTACAAGACGTTTGTCCTGTGCCGTACTGCAAGAAAAGCCCCGCCGGGGCTTTTCTTTTTGTGCGGTTTGCCGCCCGATTTTACGTTTCTTTGCCAGTGACCGCCCGCAGGGCAGCACACTCGGCAGCGGCCTGCTCCGGTGCGCCCGCACCAAACAGACTGCCGTACCGGTACAGCGCCCAGCCGCCCGCGTTCTGGCTGCGCAGGTCCTGCACCTGCCGGGCCAGCACATCGCCGGTGCTCCAGCCGCTCACGCTGTCCGGGTTCGCGCCGCCGTCACCTGCGCCCACGCGGTACGCGCCCAGCCCGAAGTACAGGGCCACGCCCTCTGCGCGCGGGTACGCCAGCCACGCGGGCACGATGTTCTCAAAGGCAAATCGGGTGCTGCCGCTCTGCAGCGTGTAGCCATAGCCCCAGTAGATCTGCGGGCAGAGATAATCCACCACCTGTTCTTCCCCGCCCGCAGCCAGCCACGCCGTCACATCGCTGTACTGGCTGTTGAGGTCGTTGTCGGGATTCCCCTGCGGACTGATGCCAAAGCGCAGCGTCGGGTCTGCAGTCTTCACCGTGTCGTGCACCTTCTTGACCAGAGCGGTCACGTTCTGCCGCCGCCATGCTGCAAGGTCTGCCGCACCGCTGGCCGCAAACTGCGCCGCATCGATGCTTTCTTCGGTCGTAGGGTAAAAATAATCGTCAAAGTGGATGCCGTCCACCGCGTAGTTCTGCAAAAGCTCGGCCACGCCCTGCACCACATAGTCCGCCGCTGCAGGCTCGGCCGGGTTCAGATACAGCCCGTCGCCCACTGCACACACCCATTCCGGGTGGGTGTTGGCAAGGTTGTTCTCTGCCAGATTCGGCGGCATGGCTGCAGAGGACCGCAGCCGGTAGGGATTCAGCCACGCCTCCACCGAAAGGCCTCGCCCGTGGGCCTCCTGCAAAAGGATGTCCAGCGGGTCAAAACCGGGGTCCTGCCCTTGCACGCCGGTGCACAGGTGGCTCCACGGGAACAGCTGGCTTTTGTAAAGTGCATCTCCGAAGGGCCGCACCTGCGCAAGCACCGTGTTCAGCCCAAGGCCCGCGCAGTTTTCCAGCATTTGCACGCACCCGGCGCGGAAGGCATCCGCCGAGGAAAAATCCATTGCTGCCCATTCCAGATAGCTCACCCATACGGCCCGCCACTCGCCTGCAGGCAGGGCAGGGTTCTCAACAGGGTGTTTTTCTGCTTTCGTTTTGTCCTGTTTGGAAAACTTTTTTCTGCGCAGCCACAGCCCCGCACCCACACAGGCAGCAGCACCGGCCCCCGCCAGAAAGGTGCGCCGGTTCACACGGCGCGGTTCCGCTTCCGTTTTTTTGGACTTGCGCCGCTGGGTCACAGGGTCTCCTCCTGGGTCTTATACAGCACAAGCGCTGCCCAGCCCCGGGCGCAGGCCAGCAGCACGAACATGATGTTCGTCCAGAAGGCAAGGGCGCTCATACCCGCATACTTCGTCAGCAGCCAGAACAAAAGGCGCAGCGCTTCCGAGATGCACACCAGCTGCAGCGGGCGCTGAACGGGCCTGCCGTGGCCGTACTCGATGGCAAGCAGGCCCGGCCACACCAGTGCCGAGCACAGGTCGCCCGCCCAGCCGCCTGCAGCCAGCTTGCTGAGCATCAGCAGCACGAACACCAGCGTGTAGCTGCGCTTATCCTTGGCGGGAGCACCCTTCTGTGCGGCCAAAAACAGCACTGCAATGCCGGTGATGCAGAACACGATCAGTTCCAGCCCCGAAAAATCCATGCCGCCCAGCACGGCAAAGCCGCCCAGCATGGACATTGCCGCTGCCGCCAGCAGGAAAAAATACCAGGTCTTGCGTGTAAATTTGAGCTTCATTGTGTTCCTCCCGCCTGCAGCAGTGCGCAGGCTCCTGACAAAATTTTCAAAGAATTAAAAATATTATAGCACAAAAGTATGCGGGTTGTGTTACAATAAGAAAAACTCTTCAGGAGGATCTTCATGAACGCCGCAGTTTCCATTGTCCTGCTTGCCGCCGTACTTGGCGTGATCGTTTTTCTTTTGTCCCGGCGCGAGAATACCCGCCGCAGCCAGTACGGCCCCGCCGGCCTTTCGGAGTTCCGCACCGACCTGCCGCTGGACGAGTGCTTCGACCGGCTGGACGAGCACAGGGATGCCGACGAGTTCGTGTACGAGTGCCGCCGGGAAAAGGACGGCGGCTTTCTGCTGCATCTCACCCTGCACCAGCCCACCCAGCAGCCGCTGGACACCCTGTATACCCTCCGGCTGGACCCCGGTCGTCAGACCGTAGTGACCCTGATCTTCATCCGCGAGGCCTTTGGCTACAAGGAGCCGCTGTTCCCGCAGGAAATGCTTGATCGTTTTATGCAGCAGAAGCTGGATGCCCACCGTACCAAATAAAGTTTTGTGTAAATGCTTTTCATTTTGCGCTGTTTTTGGTATACTTGTAAGTGCCGCAGCGCAGAATATGCGGGCTAGTAGCTCAGTTGGTCAGAGCTGGCGGCTCATAACCGCCAGACCTTACCGTTTCCACCTTTTCAAAACAGCGTTTTTTCGTTATTTTTTGAAGTTTCAAACTTCAAAAAAGCGGTTTCACCTACTTTTCACCTACGAAGGGTCATTTGAACGTCCCTCACAGGTACGTTCAAATTTCATAAGGGCCATTAGCTTAACGGTTAAAGCCGGCGGCTCATAACCGCTCCAGTGGGGGTTCGAATCCCTCATGGCCCACCAAAAAAGCACGAGATTTTGCGTCTCGTGCTTTTTCTTTTGCCTGATGGAGCAATCTCACTTGTACAGTTCCTTGCTCATCTGCTTCCGAATCTCATCACGCCGCCTGTCGTAGACCTGCGTATAGATTGCAAGGGTCGTGCTGGGTTGCGCGTGTCCGGCTTCTGCGGCCACCGTTGCCACACCGATGTTTGGATTGGACAGCAGGATACTGACGAAGGTGTGCCGGAACATATGCGGGTGAATTTTTTCGATGCCCGCTTTTTTCCCGACCCGGCGCACCAGTGCTGCATAGCTGTCGGGGTTGATGGGAAAGCCGTAGTCGTTGCAGATCACAAAGTCATTCCCACGCAAATCCAGAAGCGACTGTGCGTACTTAGCACCTTTCTTTTCCAGATTTTTCTGCCAGCTTGCACCCATCAGCTTTTTTCTGGACTTCCACTGTTCGTGATAGTCCTTCAAAAAGGCCATAAACTCCGGGGCAACATCCACATCACGGATGTTGCTTTCTTTCGTTGTGGTAAGCTGATAGCCATAATTAGGGAAAACCAACAAAGATTTTGACACATGGATTGTTCCATCACGGAAATTCACATCTTTCCATGTAAGACCAGCCAGTTCTCCACGCCGGACACCAGTGTTCAGCAGGCACAAAACGACTGCCTTTTCCAGCATGGAGCACTCTTTCAAAGCCACTTGTAAGGCTTCTACTTCATCACTATGTAAGCAGTCCACAGATTTTCCTTTTCGCCCAGATGCTTTTATCATTGGCATTTGAAGTGATGTTCCATAGTTATCATTGGCGTAGTTCAGGACTGACCGAATGAACAGATTGTACTCTCGCATCGTCTTTTTCGTCATGGGGCGGCGGTCAATCTCCACCTCAAACATCTGCCCAACGGTCTTACCCAAAGCCATTGCCACCTGTTGTGCCGAGTCCAAAGAAACCGTTTCACCACGGAAAATCCGCTCAATGGTTTCCTCTCGGATGGTGCATTTTTTCGCAATTTTAGGGCAAGACACCGTTTTGAACTCTTTAGATTCTGGCTTCAAAACCGCACGTTTATAAACGCGTGCATCACTATCTTCCAGAAAGCGAATGACTGCATCGCAGTCTTGCCGGGTAATCGTCCCAATCGCTTTTTCAGAAAATTCCGGGTAACTTTGGATGCGTTGAAGATACTTTTCTTTTTTCAAGCTAGTGTTCTCTTTGTTGCGGTTTGCGTCATAGTCACCTTTCAGACGAACCGAGGGAGCCATCCGAGAACGGTTTGAAGCTATGTACTCTTGCGCTACAACCGCAAAGGTCTTTCCTGCGTTGCTGGCTTCTTTATCGGCCTTTTCCTGTTCCTGCCGCTCAAATTCAGCGGCGGCAGCATTC
The DNA here is from genome assembly GCF_036632915.2 of Faecalibacterium taiwanense. Classification (NCBI taxonomy): domain Bacteria; kingdom Bacillati; phylum Bacillota; class Clostridia; order Eubacteriales; family Oscillospiraceae; genus Faecalibacterium; species Faecalibacterium taiwanense. The sequence goes on from NZ_CP155552.1 coordinate 2,901,857, forward strand.
GCAGCAGCGTTGCGCGCACGAGCGTTTTTCAGTTCGGTGGGGTCAAAATCGAACCGACCATAGCGACGTTCGATTTTGCCGTTCACCAGAACATTTGCGGTGATTTGGTAATACCGGGGTTTCTTTTTGGGTTCGATCAGCTTAATGGATGCCATATATTTACCGTCCTTTCTGTGTGGTGGTTATCTCTGTCACAATGAGTATAGCAGTTCAGGCGGTTAATTTTTAGGATGTCGCAGTTTATGCCCGCATCCTTGACAAGTCAGGAAGTTGTCGTTCCACCGTTGAAGTAGTCAGCCATTTTTCCAAGGTTGATATACCATTTAATGCCCGACTGAAATGCCATGCCCGGCACTTCCCGGCAAAGGCGGCGGATGTAATATTCAGGCAAGCCCATACGCTGACTTGCCTGCTTGATGCTGACGATCTGCGGCAGTACAACTGCTTCGCTCTGGATCTCCGGCGATACCATCACTTTTTCATTCATCGGCATTCCTCCTGTCCCATTCATTGATTTCCAAACTATTCAGAAGTGCTTCTTCGATCCGGCGCATTTCGTTCCGCGTAGTCCGCCCCAAGAAGCGTTGTATGCGGCTTTTGTCTATCGTGAAGATCTGTTCCAGTTGAACCACAGATGGCTTCTCAAAGGCTGTATTGTGGGCTATCAGAACGTGTGTGGGCTGGTATTTCTTTTTCTCGGTGCGGGAAGTCACTGTCGCCACGATAAGGGTAGGCGCATAGCGGTTCCCTACATCGTTTTGCAGAACCACCACAGGGCGGGTGCCGCCCTGCTCGGAGCCGATGTGCGGCTCCATGTCTGCATAGTAAATGTCCCCTCTGAGGTATTTCCAGTCTTTTGGTATGATAGCTATCAGACCTCCTATCCTTCTATATGTAGCAAAAGCCGCCCGTTTTTGGCAGGCGGCTCTTGCAGGAAAAGGAGTATGCCTAGAAAGGCGAAAATGTCACTGCTTGATGGGGAGATTGAAGCGGCGGCTGGAGCCGTTGTAGGTGCGAAGAATCAGCATCATATACTTGTAGCTGACGGTGCCGCTCATGGCCTTTTCATCACGCACCAGCGTCATGGGGTGAACGGTACGCAGCCGCTTCACCAGACGTTCCGGGTCATACTCGCCCTGATAGAGTGCCACGAAGCGAACCATGCCCCGCAGGATGCCGGAGCGGAGGGAATCGGGGTCACCCTCCCAGCCCTTTGCCAGCATGGTCAGGGCTTCTTTGTAGAGGTCTGCGCCATAGGTCTTGTACTCCTTAAAGGCGGTGCGGATGCAAATGATCTTCCACGGAGCGCGATAGGCATCCAGACCAAGCTGCAAGCCGGTGCTTTCGGTGGCATTCAGGAATGCGATGGACTGTGCATCCTTGCCGACCAGTGCAGCACGAAGTTCTGCGCCAGCAGTCAGAGGTCTGGAAACGCCGGTCTGCTTGGAAAAGAGAATTGCTTCCTCCTCTTTCGTCAGCCCGGTGTACACCTTGCAGATGATGGGAAGGTCAGCACCGCCGTTCATGGTTTTCCGGGTTACAATGGTGTGCTGACCATCGAACACAAAGTAATGCCCGTCCCGGTAGCTGACCTTGGGAGGGTTGGCGATCAGTTCAGTGAACTCAGCCGACATCTTCTCAACATTCGGGATGCTCAGACCCCGCTGGTAGTCGGCAGGGATTTCGAGGAAGGCACTGTTGATAACCTTTTCCTCGTAAGGCCGCTGGGCAAAGAGGGCTTCGATGATGGCTTCATCGGTGATTTCGGGCATGATCTCAGGCATGGTGTTGACGCAGTTCATATTCTTCATAGCAGTTCCTCCATCTTATCTTCCAGATTTTTCAGGTAGTCTCTCAATTTCTGAATCGTTCGTCCTACGGATGCACGGTTCTCTGCATCGGACAGAATGTCGGGATATTCCCGGAAAACGCTTTCCCAGCGGCGCATCATACTGTTGGCGGCTCCCGATACTTCGCAAAGCATCGCAGTCCCATCGGCAAGTCGTTTGGGTACATAGCGGCTGTTTGCGATATCAAGAATCTGCTGACGGTCGATTTTCAACGGTTCATTCACTCTTTGTGGAAAAGTCTGCTCCTGCGGAGCCGGAGTGTGAACCAGTTCTTCGTCCGTGGATTCTTCCTCGGATGTACTGGCATTGGGCAGCGGTGCAGCTACGGCTGGGGAGCTTTCTGCTTTTGTGCAGGCGGTTTTGGGGGCTTCGGCTTGCAAATCTCAGCCACCAATGCCGGACGTTCTTCGGGAGGGGCACGGGCAACAGATGCAATCTCGGCGGCGGTCGGCTTGACCTCGCCGGAAAGCACTTTCTGGCGTGTGCCGGGAACAGCTTCTTCGGCAACATCCACACCTTTTGCAAAATGTTCAGCCCTTCGTACAAAGCTGTCTGTCGTATTCGTTTCACGAGCGATTCGTTCACGAGTCTTTTCGGGTTTTATCAGGTGGTCAAAATGACCACCTGATTTTGCCGCAGGGCTTTTTCGATCACCGCCATTAACGCATTTTTCGGCTTCATACTGTTTCCCGATAAGGTACTTCTTCTGTTCCGGGGTGAGATTGCGCCGCCCCAGCTGATTCTTGCAAATCCAGATGATGGCTTCATAGCGGTTTGCAAACTCCGTTTCGTGAACGGTGAACGGGATTTCCGGGTGCTTCTTGGCGATGATGAAACGGTTGTGTCCGTCCACGATCAGCCCCTCCCACACGATGATGGGATTGATGATGCGTCCATCCCGCAGGATGTTGGCTTCCAGCTGGTTCAGTTCTTCAAAGGTAAGCGGCGGAATCTTGCCCTGAAACTCTGGGTCGATCTTAAGCGCAGATAAGTTCATCATCGAACCGTCCTTTCTTCGTGTAGGTGGATTTCGGGCTGGTGGGCTGGATGTAGTAGTCGTAGCCGAAGCTGGTCTGGCAGTAGGTGCAAGGCTCCTTGGTGAGCTGATAGGGGTCTGCACGGCGGACACGGATGCCACGAGTGTTCCGAAAGGCATTCAGGCAGCGGGGGCAGAGGGTGGTCAGGGTCGATTCATCGGTCTTGTGGGTAAAAGTACGGCTCATAATCATTTCCTCCGTTTCGTATGGGTGAGTGTTCGGTATGGAAAAAGCCCGCCGCCAAGGTTCAAAAGAATCCCCGGTGGTGGGCTTTGAAGTTTTGTTTTAAGTTTTTCCAACCTATTTGTCCTCGACGCCCGTTGGATTTGGAATGCACCTCGGTAAGTGGGGACTTGCACCCACACTCCACATTGGCTTCTTCAGCCACCCCGTCTTCTTTATGACCGGGCCGCGAGTTACGGAAGTTTCATTATTTTGTCCGAGGGAATGATATTCAATTTTCAAGGTACGGCTTCCAGCTTTGGGCTTCTCCCCGTCTGGGGTGTTGCCCTTGCTGTGACCATAGTGTACCTGAAAACTGAACGCATTTTTAGGAAGTAATAGTTCCGCTTTTTTCGCCAAAAACCGGAACTATCACTTCCGGTTTTCCACGAAAATCGACGTCAAATCAAATGTTTTTAATTTACAAGTTCTAAAAAGAAATTTTGATATTTTTCAAAGAAAAAAGCCCTTCCAGATGGCGGCTCATACAAGCCGACCATCCAGAAGGGCTATTCTATAAAGATTATAAATCGTCTGCAATCGCATCTAAACTGCGTGCAAGGCGGTGCAATTTAGCGCAGAGCTTTTTCCTCAGCTGTTCTTCTTTTTCTGAGGGTGTCTTTCCCACAATCAAATAGTCAAGTGTCGTATTGAAGGTTTCCATGATTTCAACCAAAAGGTCAATCGATGGAGCTTCTTCCCCTCGTTCAATGTTACGAAGATGGCGGTCGCTGATGTTCAGCTTGATAGCCAATTCTTCTTGCGTCAGTCCCTTGGTTTTACGCAGTTGCTGAATGCGTTTTCCTGCGGAGTAAGAATCAAAGTACATAAGCCAGCCCTCCGACCACAGTGCAACGCAGTCGCAAGCTGCGCCATAAGGTCGGAGCGCAAAGATACAGTCGGCGGCGAACCAAGTTCTGGTTGCCGGGGCTCAGTTGGTACTCGATCAATCTCCTTTTCATAGTTCTTCGTCCTTTCTTTGTCGATGATGGCAAGGCGGGCGGAGCATGAAGAACGCACAGTGCGCTCTCCATGATAGTAAAAGGGATAAATCCCTATTGCTATCCATGATAAAAAGGGAAATACGGCTGTTTACGGCATGGTACTCAGCAAATGAACGACTGCTTCTTTTTGCTCTGGACGCAACGCAGACCATTTTTCAAGCATTTCTGCCTGTTCATGAGTAAGTACAACAGCTTCCCGTTCGCCGGATTCAACCACTGAGAAAAATTCTGTCAATGTGATTCCGAATGCATCACAGATTTTCAGAAGCGTCGGTACAGTAGGGACGATGTTCTTTCTGTACCATGAGGAAATGGTAGTTGGCTTGATTCCGGCGTGAGATGCCAAATCATAATTCGACCAGTGCCGAGCTTCACGGTAAGATGTTATCGTGTCCAAGACATTTTTCACCGAAAAGCCTCCTCTGCCGTAAAACTTGCGCTCATTATACCGTAGAAAAAGAAAAATTATAATCCTTTTAGACGTACATTCGCGACGACTTTCGGGCATACCGAACAAGATTTGCATTGGCAGTTGAAAACGGCTCAGATTACCTATTGCAATTCTGACTATTTGGAAATATACTTGTAAGTATCAAATTATTTCACTGTATGGGAGGACATTATCATGGCAAGACCCAAGGGAAGCAAGAATAAGACCCGTGCTGTAAAATCCACTGTTGATTATGTAGCCGTCGTTGTAGAAAAGACTGCTGAAAAGGAAAAAATCGAATCTGAGATCGCTGTATTGATTGCCAACATTGACGATCTGAAGGCACAGCTGAAAACGAAAAAAGACGAGCTGAAAGCAGCTACCAAAGACCTGACTAAGGCTGAAGCCAAGAAAGCTGCTATCGAGAAAAAAGCTGCTGAAGAAGCCAAAAAGGGCGAAGCCGAAGATGTGCTGAAAAAGCTGCTTGCCAACGGTATGACCGCCGAAGAAATCCTTGCCAAACTGCAATAATCCAGCATGGGTGCAAGCAACCACGTTTGTCCGAACTGCGGACGCAAAATGAAGCAGCAGTTCATAGGGCTGTTCCATTGTAAGTGCGGAATGAGCTGGAAACGGGATATTGGCTTCTTTGAACGTACTCCAGACATGGTTTTTGCATTAGAGCGCAAGAAGGTTGGCACGAAGATAAAACAGCTTCCAGTAATACGGTATAAATAATAAGAACGCTCATCAGCCTGAAAACTGATGAGCGTTCTTTCATTCCTCGGCTATACCAAGATACTTGTCGATTTCTATGATGCCCTCCCCGCTGACCTCCACCAGATCTTCAAAGGGCACCACGGTGTCTCCCACCTGCAGAGTGCGGAACACCGGGTCGATACGGTCTGCTTTCCCGGTCAGTGTCACATAATTGCCAACTGCCGGAACCTCCGGGTGGGCGGTGTCCTCCTTGAAGTACCGCACCGTGATGCTCATGCCCTTGGTGACCTGCATCAGCCTATCGGACAGAGCGGACATTTCTTCCTCGGTCAGAATGCGCTTGGTTACACGCTCGGTACGCTGCTTTTCTGCGGCAAGCTGCTCATCATAACCACGCAGGGCTGCAAAGGAGAGAAGATCTTTGCCCGGTTCTGTAAGGTCATGCGGGGATGCTTGCGAAGGGATTCTTCGGTCTGGGGACGTTCCATCTCTATGATGTCCCCGTATTTTTGGGCAGTCTCCAGCCCGATTTTGCTATTTTTGTAGTTTTCCATCTGAGCCTCCTGCCGAACCTCCTGCACTGTGCCCGCCGATTTGCGCATTGCGCTGGCGCATGGTGGCACCTTCTTCGTAGCTGCTGGCTTTCAGCACGGCGTTTTTTCCGTACTTGTTCTTGATGCCCAGCATGGCTTGCTGGAGTTTTTTCTCCTTTTCCAGCTTCTTGGTGTCGGTGAAAAAGTCCACCTGATAGATGCCCTCGTCCGGCGTGACCTTGTTGGCGTTGAGGGTGATACGCCGCACCGTCAGCGCTGGGTTAGTGATGCGCTCAAACAGCTTTGCGCTTTCGTTGATGATGGTGCTGCCCAGATTGGTAGGAGCATCAAACCGGACGGTGCCGTGGGCTGCCTTGGGGATAACTCTGCCGTAGCGGTCGGTCTGGGTCAGACCACGGTAGTCGCCCTTGTCCACATTCTCCCGGTCGTAGCCTATCTCCAAGGTGATGGATTCCGTCACCAGCTTCTTTTCCGTGAGCCGGAACATCAGAATCTCTGCCATCTCCCGGACGATGAGTTTTGCCTTATCGTTGGGGTAGGGGCAGGTCAGCACCTGTCCCTCACTGATGCTGTTGGTGCTGGGCTTGTAGCTTTTGATCTGCTCCATGCCGCAGGGTTCGTAACCCCATGCGTGGTCGATGAGGATCTCTGCATCCACGCCAAAAATCTCATACAGACGATCTTCTCCGTGGATGGAAAACCGTGCCAAGTCCCCCATGGTATAGATGCCGTGAGATTCCAGCCGCTTGACGGTGCCGGGACCGGTCATCCAGAAATCTGTCAGCGGGCGATGGTTCCACAGCAGATACCGGTAGGACTGCTCGTCCAGCTCTGCAATGCGGACACCATCTTTGTCTGCCGGGATGTGCTTGGCCACGATGTCCATGGCCAGCTTTGCAAGGTAGAGGTTGGTGCCGATGCCTGCCGTTGCGGTGATGCCGGTGTTGTACAGCACTTCCCGCACCATGGTCATGGCAAGCTCGTGGGCGCTCATGTGGTAATAGGGCAGGTAGCCTGTCACATCAATAAAAACTTCGTCGATGGAGTATGGGTAGATGTCCGCCGGGGACACATATTTGAGATAGGTCTTGTAAATCTGGGTGGACACATCCAGATACCGCTGCATCCGGGGCGGCGCAACGATGTAGCTCAGCCCTAGCGTCGGGTCTGTGTTCAGGGCATTGGCATCAAAAGAGGTGCTGGCAAAGTGGTATTTTCCATCTTCTCCCCGGACTGCCTTTTTCTGCCGGATGGCAGTTTGCAGCCGCTGAGCGTTGACCTCCCGGACACGCTGAACGGCTTCAAACAGCCGTGCTCTGCCGGGTATCTTGTAGGCTTTCAGGGAGGGCGACACCGCAAGGCAGATGGTCTTTTCGGTGCGGGAGGCGTCTGCCACAACCAGATTGGTGGTCAGAGGGTCCAGATGACGGTCTACGCACTCCACCGAGGCATAGAAACTTTTCAGGTCGATTGCCAGATAGGTGCTTGCCAGATAGGTGCGCGGCGGTGCCATGATTCAGCCCTCCTTTGTGTTATTTGGTTTCCACCTCCACGAACCATCTGCCAAACCGGGATGGAAACCGTGGGTCGGAACGCTCGAAAAACAGGTGCCGCTCCTGTCCCTTTACCATTACAGTATAACAGTCACCGGACATATCGGCAATGGTATTTGCAGGGCGAAAGTCCCGCACCTGCTCGATGGGATATGTCCGGCCATCGCCCCATGTGATCTGCCGGGGCTGCATATAGCCAGTCGCGTCAAAATCAGAGTTCACCTTCACATAGACCTTTTCCGTTTTGCGGCGGCAGTTCCGATTCATTCCTCACAGCTCCTTTGCAAAATTTACCACAACTATTTATCTTATTATAATAAATCTTTACGCTGTTTTCAAGGCGAAATAGCTATTTGTTTGTGATTCGGACAACAAAAAGATTTGTCCTGACTTTTGAATGGCTCAAAAAGACACATTCAATCCTTCTAAAGCATTAAATCTAACGTCTATAATGTTTTCCTTGACAGATTTTTGCATTTCAAGCTGCGCAAAACGCAGAATTAGATATAAAAATATTCTTTTGTATGTAAAAAGCCTTCAAAATCAACTTGAAACGCTTTTGTTGCAATGATACAATAAAAATGTCACTTTATGGGAAAATCGGCGTATGCGCAGTGCGGACAGACCGCGAGCGTCGGAGTTCCTGTGGGGTGTGTAAAAATAGCTAAGGCAACACCGCGCTACTGCACCTGCGTGGTACTGCTTTCTGAAAATGTGAGGAAGATATATTTATATGATGAAAAAAATCTCCCGCCGCTCCTTTTTGCAGGCTTGCGGCATTGCAGCAGCCACAGCAGCGCTGACCGCCTGCGGCGGCGGCAAGGCTGAAGCCGACAAGAGCAGCAGCCAGAACGGCAAAATTCAGATCACCTTTTATCTGTGGGATCGCTCCATGATGAAAGAGCTTACGCCGTGGCTGGAAGAAAAGTTCCCGGAGTATGAGTTCCACTTCATTCAGGGCTTCAACACCATGGACTACTACCGCGATCTGCTGAACCGTGCGGAGCAGCTGCCGGATATCATCATCTGCCGCCGCTTCTCCCTGAACGATGCGGCTCCTCTGGCAGAGCACCTGATGGACCTGAGCACGACTGAGGTTGCAGGCACCTTCTATTCCAGCTACCTGAACAACAATCAGGAGCCGGACGGTGCGATCCGCTGGCTGCCCATGTGCGCCGAGGTGGACGGCACGGCAGCCAATGTTGATCTGTTTGCTCAGCACAACATCCCCCTGCCTACCAACTATGCCGAGTTCGTGGCGGCTATTGATGCCTTTGAAGCTATCGGCATCAAGGGCTATCAGGCAGACTGGCGGTATGACTACACCTGTCTGGAAACCATGCAGGGCAGTGCTATCCCGGAGCTGATGAGTCTGGAGGGCACCACATGGCGCATGAACTACGAGAGCGAGACCGAGGACGGCTCCACCGGTCTGGACGATGTGGTATGGCCGAAGGTCTTTGAAAAATATGAGCAGTTCCTCAAGGATGTGCGGGTGCAGCCCGGTGACGCTCGGTTGGAGTTGAACCCCATTGCCAAGCCTTTCTATGAGCGGCAGACCGCCATGATCCGCACCACCGCAGGCATAGCGGATGTAATGCCTGACCAGTACGGCTTTAACGCATCTATTCTGCCCTATTTCGGCGAGACTGCCAACGATAGCTGGCTGCTGACCTACCCCATGTGTCAGGCGGCAGTTTCCAGCACAGTAGCGCAGGACGAAGCAAAGCTGGCTGCTGTGCTGAAGGTACTTGAGGCTGTGTACAGTGCAGAGGGTCAGAGCAAGATGGCTGGCGGTGCTGCTGTACTGTCTTATAACAAGGAGATCAATATTACCTCCTCCACTTCTCTGGAACATGTTGCGGATATCATCAGCGCAAATCATCTGTATATGCGTCTGGCCTCCACCGAGATCTTCCGCATTTCGGAAGATGTAGGACACAAGATGATGACCGGCGAATACGATGCCAAGGCCGCATACGATGCGTTCAATGAGCAGCTGGTCACCCCAGAGCGGACCCCGAAGCCGAGGTGCTGTTCACCCAGAATACCGCATACTCCATCGACATGACCAACCACGGCAGCGCTGCGGCTTCCTCGCTGATGAACGCCCTGCGCGCCACCTATGATGCGTCTATTGCAGTCGGCTATTCGCCGCTGGTGTCCACCTCCATCTACTGCGGCGAGTACAGCAAGCAGCAGATCTTGTGGGTGATGGCCGGCAACTACGCTGTCTCACAGGGGGAATATACCGGTGCAGAGCTGCGGCAGATGATGGAGTGGCTGGTAAACGTGAAGGACAACGGCGCAAACCCCATCCGGCACCGGAATTATATGCCCGTGACCAGCGGCATGGAATACAAGGTGACCGAATACGAGCAGGGCAAGTTCCGTCTGGAAGAGCTTACCATCAACGGTGCACCGCTGGACGACACCGCCACCTATACCGTATTTGTGGCGGGCACTGATGTGTGGATAGAAAACGAGGTCTACTGCAACTGCCCCATGCCGGAGAACCTGAAAGCTAAGCGGACGGAATACGCCATTGAAGGGGCAGAAAGCCGCTCCTGCCTGAAGGATTCGCTGGCGGTCAGCAAGCAGTTCCCCGCCCCCTCCGAGTATCTGACCATTGTACAGGGAGAATAAACTCTTGAAAAATGAAACTAAGATGCGGCCTGCGATAAAAAACCGTATCCTCGCAGTTTTGGCAGTGCTGCTGCTCGGCGTCAGTATTTTGACAAGCTACGTTGTCTTTACAGATTTCATGTCGCACACCATCTACGAGGAAAGCACTGCACACCTTACGGAGATCTACCATCAGGCAAACCAGACCCTTTACAATAAGGTATCCCTCAACTGGCGCGTCATGCGGATGTGGACACCTTATCTGGAAAGTGCGCAAAGCGATGCCGATGTCTGCGCTTTCCTTGCACAGGCAAAAGAAGAATACCATTTTACAGATTTTTTCTTCGTCTCACGGGATGGCTCCTATATCACGCTGGACGAAGAACGAGGCTATCTCGATCTGGGACGAATGCTGTCGCAGCTGGTTCTGGAGCAGCAGCCTATCGTGGCAAACTCGGTGGTACCGGACAAGCCGGAGATTATGGTGTTTGCAGTCCCCACGGAAAAAGGCAGCTATCAGGGCTTTGATTACGAGGCCATTGCCGTCACCTACAACAACAAAGATCTGGTGGACTCCCTGAAGATCTCTGCCTTTGAGGGACACGGCAGCACCTTTGCCGTGCTGCCGGATGGCCGTGTGGTACTGGACAGCAGCAGTGAAGATATGCGCGGCGTGCACAACATCCTTGCCATGCTCAAAAATTCGGCTGGCTTTACGGACGAACAGATCACTGCCCTGCAAAAGGCTTTTGCCGCCGGGAAGCCCGGCAACCTTGAGTTTTCCATCAATGGCACCGGCTATTACATGGTTTACGGCTCAGCTTCTTTCCAGAACTGGACGATCCTTGGCATAGCGCCTAAAGCTATCGTGAATGCCAACATGAACCGGCTGCAATACACCACCATGGCTGTGATAACCGGCATCGTGGGGATACTGGCCGTTACTATCTTACTGCTGGTGGTACAGAACAACCGGCAGAAGCTGCGGAAAAAGGATCAGCAGCTACTGGCGCGCGAGGAGTTGTTCTCGAATCTTTCTCGCAATGTGGACGATGTGTTCCTGATGATCGACACCGAAACCAGCAAGGTGGAATACGTCAGTCCCAATGTCCAGCGCATTCTGGGCATTTCCCCGAAGCGGTGCAAGAGGATTTTCACGTCCTATACTCTGCTGGAGACGATAATTGCGCACCGCAGCTGGAAAACCTGATGCAGATGGAGCAGGGCGTTCAGCAGGAATGGGATCGAGACTTTATCCATCAGGAGACCGGCGAGTCCCGCTATATCCATGTGACCGGCTTTATCAATGATGTGCAGGGCGCAAAAAAGTGCATCGTGGATCTGTCTGACCGCACAGGCGAGCACCAGACCACGCTGGCTGTGGAAGCCGCGCTGGAAGTAGCCGAAAAGGCCAGCAAAGCCAAGACGGACTTCCTTTCCAACATGAGCCACGATATCCGCACCCCCATGAATGCTATCATCGGCATTACCACTCTGATGAAAAACGAGCTGCACGAGCCGGAAAAGCTGGCCGAGCATCTGGGCAAGCTGGAAACATCCGGCCAGCTTCTGCTGGGCATCATCAACGATATTCTGGATATGAGCCGGATTGAGAGCGGCAAGACTACCCTGAATGTGGAAAAGATGAACCTGCCCCAGCAGGTCAGCCAGCTGGACAGCGTTATTCGCCAGCAGGCAAGCCAGCGCCGCCAGACCTTTACGGTAAACACCCTTGTGCAGCACGAAAACGTACTGGCCGACCCCAACCGCCTAAATCAGGTGCTGATGAACATCCTCTCCAACGCGGTCAAGTACACGCCCACCGGTGGGTACATCCGGCTGGATGTAGATGAGCTCACCCATACCGAGCATTACGCCAAATACCGCTTTGTGGTGCAGGATAACGGCATCGGCATGAGCGAGGAGTTCCAAAAGACCCTTTTTGAACCCTTTACCCGCGAGGAAAAATCCGGCACCAACAAGGTGCAGGGCACCGGCCTTGGCATGGCTATCACCAAGAGCATCGTAGACCTGATGGGCGGCTCCATCAGCGTGGAGAGTGCCACCGGCAAGGGCACCCGCTTTGAGGTCGTGCTGGAATTCCCCATTGATGCCGAGGCAGACACGGCACAAAAGGCGCAGGAGCTGCCGGAGGAAACAGAAGACACTTCTCCCCTGTGCGGCATGAAGTTCCTCTGCGCCGAGGATAACGCCCTCAACGCCGAAATTTTGCAGATGCTGCTGGAGACCAAGGGAGCCAGCTGCACCATCTGCTCCAACGGTCAGGAGATCGTGGATGCGTTTGTCCGCGTCAAGCCCGGCGAGTATGACATGATCCTGATGGATGTGCAGATGCCGGTGATGGACGGCCTCGAAGCCGCCCGCCGCATCCGCAGCAGCGAAAACCCGCTGGGCCAGGTCATCCCCATCCTCGCCATGACGGCAAACGCCTTTTTGGAAGATATGCAGAAGAGCAAGGAAGCCGGGATGGACGAGCATCTGTCCAAGCCCGTGGACATCGACGCGCTGGAACAGGCCGTCAAGCGCTTCCGCGTTACCCCCCGAAAATAAATAGTGGAATCGCACGGTTTCGCAGATGACCGACACCCACGACCTAGCAGGGCCGCCCATTTGCGGCCCAGCTCTTTTTTGTGAGAGAGCAATCATAATGAATCAAAGTATTGGATGGTATTGCGTATGGAACAACAGCCAAATAAAATCCAGCCTATGTTGCTATCGGCACTTGCCCAATTGAGCGCCTGCCTGATCGTCTGGAATTTTCATATTCCAAATCCAAATATCGTGCTTTTTGTTGTTCTTTCTGCTGTGCTCGTGAAATACGGCTATGCAGCAGGAATCGTAAGCGGCCTCATTGCATTCCTATACTCCGCGTTTTTCTTTTCTACCGACCACAGCTTTTTCTTTACACCTCTTTGAACCTTCATAAGCTCATTGTGATCGGCCTTGGTATTGCTGCGAACATTCTGCTGATCGGTCGCCTGCCAAGGCAGGTCGAGCGCTCTAGCATGGAAAAGGCGCAGGCCGAAGCCGAGGAAAAGCTTCAGGAAACAACAGAGAGCTACCGTGCAAAACTTTACCACGATGTCTTGACTGGCGCATACAACCGCCGCTATTATGAAGATATCGCATCCCGTATCGTCGGCCCTGCAGGCATCGCGCTGATGGATGTGGACGATTTCAAAATCTGCAACGACACCTATGGACATTACGCCGGAGATATGGCACTGGAAACTGCGGCAAATGCCATCCGCTCCTGCATCCGAAACGCCGACCTGCTCATCCGCTACGGCGGGGATGAATTTCTGCTGGTGCTGCCCGGCATTCCGAGCGACATCCTGCAAGCCAAGCTGGAGCAGATCAGAGCCGCCGTGCAGCAGGCTGCTGTACCCGGCTATTCGCATTTTCGCCTCTCACTGAGCATCGGCGGAACGATGCAGGCCATCACCGACCCGATGGAGAATGCGGTCCGCCGGGCAGACCGGCTGATGTATCAGGCAAAGGGCAGCAAGCGTTCGGTCGTGGTTGAACTCCCCGAAAACGCACTGACCGCACAGGAAGAACTGGTGGAGGAGAAGCCGCAGATCCTTCTTGTGGACGACTCTGAAATGAACCGCCTCATCCTGACCGAGATTCTGCAAGGCGACTACCGTATTCTGGAAGCAAAAGATGGCCGGGAATGTATGGATGCCTTGCAGGCTGAAGCCGGGAATCTTGTGCTAGTGTTGCTGGACATCAATATGCCGGTCATGGACGGTTTCGAGGTACTCAAGGCTATGAACGCCAACCACACCATCGAGGACATCCCGGTCATCATGATCTCCAGTGATGACTCTGACGCTGCAATTCGGAAGTCCTATGAACTAGGCGCAAGTGATTATGTCAATCGACCTTTCGATGCTCGTATCGTCTACCGCCGCGTGACCAACACCATCAAGCTGTACGCCAAGCAGCGGCGGCTGGTGCAGATGGTGTCAGACCAGATCCGCGCTCGTGAAAATAATACGGATATGCTGGTGGGTGTACTGAGCCATATCGTAGAGTTCCGCAACGGCGAAAGCGGTGCTCATGTGCGGCATATCCGTATCATTACAGAAATGCTGCTCCACCGTCTATTGGAGATCAGCAGCAACTACTCGATTTCTGCAGAACAGCAGGATATGATCCCGCTGGCCTCCGCTCTGCACGATATCGGCAAGATCGGCATTGACGAAAAAATCCTCAACAAACCCGGCAAGCTGACCCCGGCGGAATTTGAGGCCATGAAGACCCACAGTATGCTGGGAGCCGAGATGCTGCATGATCTGGATGAATTTGCCGAGCAGCCGTTGCTGCAAACCGCCTACGAGATTGCCCGCTGACATCACGAACGCTGGGATGGCCGGGGCTACCCGGATGGACTGAAGGGCGATGAGATCCCCATCAGCGCACAACTGGTCTCGCTGGCCGATGTGTACGATGCACTGACCAGCGAACGCTGCTATAAGAAAGCGTTTTCCCACGAAAAAGCCGTGCAGATGATCCTGAACGGCGAGTGCGGAGCGTTCAACCCGCTGCTAATGCAATGCCTGACAGATATGCAGTCCAAGTTGAAAGAAGAACTGCACCAGCGTCTTGAATGATTTGCAATAAGTAAACAAGGCCACCCGTCATTCCGACAGGTGGCCTTGTTGCGTTTAAACCCGCAAAATGATTTTACTGTGACAGTTCAAATTGCGGACTGAAAGGACGCATAGCTTACGCAAGCAATGTTTTCGTCTATACAAAAACACTTTTTGCGTTGCAAAATGCTTGTTGGGGGAATGCCCCAAGCCCCTTTGATCTGCATTTTCCAATGCAGGCTGCGCATCCCTTCGGGACGCTTTTTATCCGGTGATGTGCTCCGGGTCGTTGAGGACTTGTATGAGGTGAGAAGCGGCTTCTGCCAGAGAAGCATACTTCATCTGTTCCGGGACAGGCGCATCCAGAAACGAAATGCCCCATTCCTGCATACAGAAAAAGCTAATTTGAACAAGCTACGCGGGATGCAGCATAGAAAAGTGGCTCATCGAGCGTATAGACGATAAATGCGAAAGCAAATACGACCAGTACACACAATTGTTTTCAAGATTGGCGAAAGATATTAACACTTTAGCTAAAGCATGATAGCATATAAAGGGGATTTTTTGTTTTCAAAAGTGGTTGTTCCTTTTACTAAGCATGTTTTTGAGATGCCGCTGCTGAGGCAAAGACCCATTCAGTCAGCCTACGGCTGACAGCTTCCTCACAAATGGGAAACCTTTTGAGATGGCACAAAGCGCAAGCTTTTCCCTTAGGGAAAGGTAGCAATTGCGAAGCAAATGACGAAAGAAGTTTCCGCCCTCAGTCGGTATTAGTTGCTGACCCAAAGGGATAACCACTTTTTAAAAGTCGCCGAATATTATTTTAAAAACAAAGTCGGTTTATCATCATGAAAAGAATCTTTCAATTTTCCCATTGCACATTGCATCTTTACCGAAAAAAGATTATCCTTTTTTCTGTTCTCAGCATAGGATCTTCGTTAATATCCCTCTTTAACACTTTGTTGTCCGGTCGATTTATTGACTTTTTGGCTTCGCCTAATTGCGTGGAATGGAAACCTCAACTATGCTACTATTGTATTCTTTTCTTGGCGACTATTATGATAAGTTTTGCGATATCTTTTGCACTCGGGCGAATACGCGAAAAACTTCATACAATGGTAAGCTACAATATAAACAGACAAATGCTCGTCCACATCCAGCAGATCCCTTTTTCCAAAACTTTTTTTGGACAGTTCACGCATTACTCAGCAACTTCAAACTGATTCCAATGAAATCGCTTCATATTGCATAAACGTGATACAAAATGTTCCTGTAAGTTCGGTACGGCTTATTACGGTGAGCGTTATAACATATCAAATCAACAAAACAGTATTCGGTATATTACTTATACTAGCTGCACTTTATATCGTCTTCTTTGAAATATTCAAGGGCAAACTATATAATACCACAAGGGAATTCAAAAACGAGCAAGCCCTGTTCTTTTCTAAAGCACAGGAGCAATTGCGTTATATTAAATTTGTCAAAAGGCACGGGTTGATAGATGTATTTATAAATCGAGTGGACTTAGCATTTCAATCTCTTTTCAAGACGGCTATGCACGCTCAAATTTTTCAATATATTTTTTCTGGTATTGATTCAATGCTTTTGGCTTTAAGCCAAATCGGTTTATTCCTTGTAGGAGGTGTAGCCGTACTAAATGGAGAAATGTCTATCGGCGGTTTTACGACAATCAATGTTTATTTCTCTTCTGCATTGGGATGTATTAGATATTTTTTTCACTTACTTCCTCTACACAAAATGCATTGGTATCTTTAAACCGTTTGATGGATGTTGCTAAGATGCAATCCGAATCCGACGGAAAACAAATTGTGTCAAACATCAAGGCTATATACCTACAAGACATATCATTGAGTTTTGACAAACCAGTCTTAAAGTCTTTTAGTGCAGCGTTTTATAAAGGAAATATATATGCCTTGTGTGGTGATAATGGTACTGGAAAATCCTCGGTATTACATTTAGTTGCAGGGCTGTATAATAATCTTTATGGCGGTAACATTTACTTCGACGATTTTGACATCAAGAAATTAAATATGAATTTTTTGAGAAAATCTCTTATTGGCTTTGTTGAGCAGGAGCCGCAGCTTCTCGCAGACAAAATCATTTCAAATTTGTATCCATATAACATTAATGAAAATTACGAACCTGAAGAAATCGACGCTGCAATATATTATATTAACAAACTTGGAATGAATGACTGGCTAGATAAATGTTGTGATGGTTTGAACACATATATAAATGAAAAAAGTGATAATATTTCGGGAGGGGAAAAGCAAAAATTGTCTATTATTCGCGAATTGCTAAAAAAGCCTCTTGTGCTATTATTGGATGAGCCAACTTCAGCTATGGATGCAGATAGTATAAATACTTTCTTTGAGTTGCTGAATGCGATAAAAAACGATACAATTATTATAATTGCCACACATGATTCAAGAGCTTTACATTACTGTGATTCCATTGTACCATTAAAATAATTACTTGTCTTTTTGGGCGACAAACCACAATTCTTCTGCGAAAGTGAATGCCGAATTTAACGCGATAGACATCCATAGGATTTGACAAAATCCTTAGGTGTTCAGATATGATAGTACTGCCAGCCGAAGAGTAGAAAGGAGTCGATTATGACTACATATATTGGAAATGCCTACGATAACAATACGAATCCGATTGGATTATGCTTGGGACAAATCTCTCCATGTGCAAAAGATGCGAGTGCCTGCGTTGCAGACTTTGGCGGATGCACCACAAATGTTTCGGGCTGTATTTCTGACGTGTCTATTTGTGGAAGCAATGCTGGGCTTTGCGGTTTAAATTCCGTTTCTTGTACAGTAAATAGTGAGTCTTGTGGAATTAATACACCTGATTGATAATTGCGCAATTTACGATGTTTTGTTTTGGCTGGCAGTACTATCTATTTTCTGAACATGTGATGAAGATAACAGTATAAAGGGGGCTATATATGATTTTTTCAGACGGCTCATATATTCCAACATTTATAATATTTTCTGCAACTGGAATTATAATAAAGTACGCTCCCGTGGAATATCCTCTTTTCCATAAAAGCTTTCCGTTCCATAGTTACTACGGTTTCCGTTTTTCCTTGCCTGTTGATATAAATGAAAAAAACTGGCCTCATATCAAAAGTATTGGAAGTATGATATTTTTTGCTTTTGCAGCTCTTGACCTCATTGTTTTTGTATTAGGCATCTTGAATAGAAGCTCTACATTATATATTTCTTGCACTCAGCATTTATTATTAATTGGTGTAAGTTTTTCATTTGGCGGAATGATACTAGCTGCGAACAAGCATAAGGAGGATTGAATTAATGAAGTTCTCAAAATATAATATAATTCATACAACCGAAAATCAGGAACATATTTTATTCAACTCCTTATGGGGAAGTACGTTTGTAATTTCTCCTTCGGTTAAGCAAGCAATAGAATCATCTAATCCGACGTTGCTCACTGAAGAAGAAAATAGACTGTTTATAAAATACAATGCTTTAATCCCTGACGAATATAATGAATCGTGCATTTATAATCATTTCTATAACAAATCACGCTACGGAAAAAAATGCCTTACGGCAACAGTGCTATTAACTTGGTCATGCAATTTTAGATGTATATATTGTTATGAAGGCGCAGGAGAACTGCGTTGTGAAAACATGACAAAAGACAGAGCTGGAGCGATAGCTAATTTTTTAATCAAATGTTCTGAAGAACAACGAGGTGAACTAATACACGTTGTTCTTTTCGGTGGCGAGCCTCTTTTGAATATAGATGTTGGTTTTCATATGTTGGGTATTCTCAAAGAGTATTGTTTAACAAGCCATAAGGAATTACAGTGTTCACTTGTTACTAACGGTTCTTTATTGACTGAAGAAATTGTTAGTGGATTATTAAATTATAATTGTAAATTTGTACAAATCACTTTGGACGGACCGGAATATATACACAATTGTCGAAGAGTTGCTAAAGATGGTTCCGGCACATTCCAGAAAGTTTTGCATGGAATAACTATCATGGAGGAGTTTTGCTCTCAAATACATACTTATATAAGAATAAATGTAGACAAGAACAATGTTGACTCGATTCCGATGCTTTTGGATACACTCAAAGATTTGGGGATTTCGCATTCACAGGTGGATTTTGGCATAACAAGAGATTCCACATCTGCATGTTCTTCTTACAAAAGCAATTGCCTTCCTGAAGAGTATCTTCCAGATATTTTAAATGAATTATGGAAATATAGCGAAGCCAATATGTTTTCCAAATATCCACAACCCATGAGAAAGTGGACATACTGTGGATTATTTGACGAATACAGTTTTACATTTTCACCTTTGGGTGAATTGTATAAATGTTGGGAGATGGTTGGTGATAATAAACATAAAATGGGTTATATAAAGGATGATGGCACTCTTACAGATGTTACTTTTGCATATTATGATTGGTTATCAATCGATCCTTTAAAAGAACCAGATTGTTCCGATTGTAAATATCTTCCCATTGTGGTGGCGGGTGCAGGATGTTATCCTATCGGCAAACCGGAACATATCATGCTGCTGGCTGCGAAAAGGTCAAAGGCGTTATCGAGAAGCAGATAGAAGTATATGTGCGCAGACAAGTACAGTTTCAAAACAACTGATTGCCTACTTTCACTTTATCAATATACTCAATGTATCGGAATACATCGAATCCATGGAATTGCGCAAAAGGTTATTGATGAGTGTCCTATACTGATACTTGACATTCCGATGTACTTTGCCACGGTGCTGCTGTTCTGGTAGAAAAGTCCGATATTGCATTCTGCTTTTTGTGTAGTAAGTGCAATGAAGCCGGATTAAAGTTCGTTTTCATGAGAATATTTCAAGAGCCAAACCTTTGTGCGACACAGAGATTTGGCTCTTGAAATACAAGCTGCTTTTTATCAATCGAGCAAGCCGTGCTCACCGTGAGTTTTTTAAATATGCATTCAATCCACCGTTTAGCACGAGCTGCACATACTCTCGTGGCGCGTTATAAATGAGCCAGTCAAGCTCAGTACGCACTCTTACAAATGGTAGTGTTCCGTCAATGGTATCCTCTACAACATCGCAGTCGATTGATATCATTGTCCCGTCTGCAAAGCGACATTCTACGTTGCCCGTGTCGATGTTAAATTCACAAGATAAGAGCTTATTCATAATCAGACCTCCGATTTTCACTTTTCAGCGTTAATGCGTTTTTATAAATCTGAATAGTGGGCAGCGGTCATTTGATTATGTAGTGTTACTTTATGGCACATGAGCATTGCTGCCGGGGTTGTCGTTACCGTAACCTTCCAGCAGGTTGATGGCACCCCACACGCCGAGACCGACACCCAGAGCGACAACCAGAGTCTGAAGAACTTCGATAGCAGAGTTAAAGAATTCCATAGTCGTTTCTCCTTTATAAATGAAAGTTGTAGACCGCCCGTACACACCTGAAGCTGTTGCTGTTAAGCCGCAAACTACGGCGGAAGTGGGCTTGCTGGTGTACCTCTCTGGTCAAAAATAAAACCGCCTACCGGGTCAGGCAGACGGAAGCGAATCAGCGTCCACCACGATGAACTCATCACCGGGGTGGATCTTTTCTTTTCGGTTCAGATATTTTTCAATATCGAAGGTGTTTTTGGGGTCGTAGTCGGAGGTCAGCTTGTAGTTGGGATGCTGGGTCAGGTCGTACTTGTCAGAAAGAAATGGTCTGACACCACGCAACTGCAAAATGCACTTGCCGCCGTCCAGCATCGCCAGCTCGTCCCGGCTCAATAATTCGTGCCCCATCTTTTGGAACGTGGTGCCGTAGCTGGGACTGTTGCCACGGGTATCCGAGGTGTTGAAGGCATCAATCGTTTCTTTGCCCAGCATCTCTGACAGGTCTTTCAGGGTGGTAGGCTCGCTGCCGCCGAGGAAAATCTGGCTGTCCATGTTGCCCACGATGGTATCCGCATTGTCCTTGTAGATGGCTTTCAACTGGCTTCTCGCCTGCAAAACAAGGCAGGCGGAGATCTCACGGCTGCGGATAGTCGCCACCAGCTTTTCCAGATTGGGGATCTGCCCGATGTTGGCGCACTCGTCGATCAGGCACCGCACATGGATGGGCAGCTTGCCGCCGTACACATCATCTGCTTTATCGCACAGCAGATTGAAAAGCTGGGTGTAGACCATGCTGATGAGGAAGTTGAAGGTGGAATCCGTGTCCGACATAATGAGGAATAACGCAGTTTTCTTATCGCCCAGCGTGTCCAGTTGCAGCTCATCATACATGGTGAGGTCACGCAGTTCTTGGATGTCAAAGGGGCGAGCCGTGCGCCGCAGGAAATCAGGATGGATTTTGCGGTCTTTCCAGAGACGAAAAGTCAAGGACTTTTTCATCAAATTCAAAAAGAAGTCACATTTTGCGGACTTCTTCACGGAGCATACGCTTGATTTTGTCCTCCATCGTCTCCTTGGCGGTCTCGCTGAAATGGACACGGACGATATAGGTGGTCTTGCCAATCTGCTTTCTGACAGTCGGGCAAGTGGCGGTGTTGGTTGCGGTAGTTGTTCATTCAAAATCCTCCTGTAAATGAAAAATGCCCGGTGACTGTTCATCATCGGGCGGTGTCGGTATGAGGGAACAAGGCAAGGCGGCAACATTAAGGTATCTATAAAAACCTTGCCGTCTTTGCCACGCTTGCCGTGTTCCTGTTGTCAGTCTCGGAGATAGCAGACCCATACTGTGCCGTCTTTCTCGGTCACAAGTCTGTCTCCGATACGGCTTTTTGCCGTTCTCATGGTGCGTGAGGAAATCCCACGCTCATTGACTGCCTTTTCCAGCTCTGCACTCGGCATACGCTTTCCGTCCGCAAGCAGTTCCAGAATAAGCATTTGCGCCTGTGCGGTCTTGCTTTCCGTCTTGGCTGTGTCTGTCCCGTCAAGAAGCTCGTCAGCGGTAATGTCATAAGCCCCTATCCACTCAAAACCTTTCTCGTCTCCCAGAGAAAATGCAAGGGACTGTCCGGGCGGCGCAAGGGAGCTTTTCTCATGGATAAGCACCCTCGTTGTGAGGCTGTCCTTCAGCTTGCCGATAAAAAGCAGGCTGCGGACTGCCGCCGTAATGTCGATAGACCCCAATCCCCGGTAGGTGCTTTGCGTTCCTGCGGCTTTATTAAGGTGTCCAATCAGCACGATAGCGCACCCGGTAGCCTGTGCAATGTCTCCCAGACTGCGGAAGATGGGACGGACTTCATTTGCCCGGTTCATGTCCACATCTGCGCCCAGAAACGCCTGTACCGGGTCAATGATAACAAGCCTTGCGTTGTTTTCCCGGATTGCCCTTGCTATGCGTTCATCGGCAAGGGTCAGCGGCGTGTCTCTATCGTCAATGACAAGCACTCGTTCAAGGTCTGCGTCTGCTTCTATCAGTCGGGGATTGACGGTATCACCCAGACCGTCCTCGGCGGTCTGATAGATGATATTGAAAGGTTCAAGTGTCTCCATACCGGGCAAAGGCTTTCGATTGGTGCAAGCCGCCGCAAGGCGCATGGCAAAGTAGGTCTTGCCCTCGCCGGGATTGCCCTGGATAATTGTCAGCTTTCCAAATGGGATATAGGGAAACCATAGCCATTCCACGCTCGTCAGCTCCACATCAGCCATACGGAGCATTGGGACAGGCTGGGCGGTTGGCAGCTCTCGCAGCGTGATTGTCTCGGCTATGAATTTGCGGCTCGGAATATCCCCTTGCTGGCGGAGAACATCGTTCCAGTCTTTCCTTGCCGGGACAAGGCGAATGACGGCTATCTCGCAGGGAATGGACTGTGCCAGTCGGGTACAAGCTTCATTTCCTGCGGTATCGCTGTCAAGGCAGAGGAACACTTTTTGGGTGTCCTTGCGCTCAGAAAGAAAACGGTCAAGGGCTTTTCCCGAAACGCCGCCCAGGGCAAGATAGCTCCTTGTCTGCCAGTCCTGCGGATAAAGGCAGATAAAGGACAAAAGGTCTATCGGCGCTTCAAAGACAAAGAGCTGGTTGCCGTTTCCCTCATAGCGGAACGGATAGGACTTGTCAGACCCGGTAATATCCTGTCTGAATGTGTCTGCCGTTCCTCGCACATGGGCGTATCTCGGTGTGCCGTTTCGGTCTCTGCCGACAAAGACAACATTGTGCCGCTTTGCGTCCTCATAAATATCCCCGGAAAGAAGAAAAGTCTCAACCAGCGTTTGTTGAGACCTCGGCTTTCGCAAAGATATTGAATTGCTCTGTCGGCTGTTCGGTTGTGCAAGGGCAAGTGGAACGCTGTGGGCGGTGCTGTGGTGGCTTCGGTCTGTCCCTCGCCGTTTTCGCCTGTCAACATCTGGACGGCTTCGGGAAAGGACTTGCCGTAAAACTCTATGACAAAATCAATGGGATAGCCGCCCTTGCTCTGGCTGTGGCGAAACCACTTGTTTCCCCGGACGGTCAGACTGTCATGTTCTTTCCAGCGGTATTCTCGTCCGCTTTTTATCAGTGTCTCTCCCTGTGTGCGGAGAAAATCTTCCAGACTGACGGCATTTGCCCGGTCAATCTGTGCTTGGGTGTAATTCATCGGGATAGTTCCTCCTTTTTCTGTCGTGTTTGGGGTCGATTTTGGAGCTTTTGTTCCTCTGTACGCTCGTTAAATCGGGCGGCAGTATCTACGCATGACTTGACCTTCCAAAGGCGGTGTAAATCGTCTCTGACAGCCTTAAACTCGCCATAGGTGGTTTCGTGCGCCTGTTCCAGTTCGTCATACTCGTCGGACAGCTTTTTCATATCCACCTTGCCGTCCGGGAACTCCCCGGTCAGCTTTCGTCTGGCGGCGTAGAACTGTATCAGTTCCGCTTCATGCTCTGCCTTGTACTTGGCTCTGGGCTTCTCAAACTTGATTTTCTGCAAGCCGTCATAGACAGGCTTCAAGCTCTGGAAAGCAGCGGAGCTGTCATAGAGCTGCTTAATTGCTTTCATTCGGGCAGTCTGTTCGTCCAGCGTTTTCTTCAAGCTCTCTGTGGCAGCACTGTGTTCGCTGACACGGCTTTCCAAATCTTCAAGGGAGTAAATGCCGTTTGCCCGGAGATAATTGAAAGTCTCATTCATCTCCTTTAGGTTGCTGATTTTACCTTTCTGGGAATACGCCCCGGCTTTGCGCTGGGTGTAATAGGCGTTCAGCAGAGAAACAAGGTCGGGTGCCTGCGGCTTGGCAAGCTCCGCTTTTGCTTCGGCAATCCAATCGAACAGGAGAGCGATTTTCTTCTTGATGTCTCGGATAACGGCATTGGTTGCCTTGATCCAGCGATTGAACTCGCCCTTTTCGGTGCGTATGCCTTTCTTCTCCATCGCCCGGACGGTTGCGCCCTCATGGACGGTGGGAAGAAGCTCTACGCCCTGACGCTCATAGCTTCGGTGGTCGATACGAACATCAATACCTTTTTCCGCAAACTTGGCATTGCATAGCTCCGCCCATGTCTGCCGCCAATGTTCCAGCGTTTTGGGACTGCCCCAGTCGGTAGTGGGAACTGCGTTGAACACAAACTTTCCGTCTGCGTCTCGGATACGGTTGCCGTCCTCGTCCAGCTCATACACCCGGCGTTGCTTTAGTCCCCATTTGCCGTTCTGCTCGATGGGGCGGATGGGGCAAAGCACATGAAAATGCGGGTTTGGTATGCCGCCGTCCTCCCGGTCTGGCTGGTGTACGGCGAAGTCAACCACCATGCCCCGGCTTACAAAGTTCTCCAATAAAAATTGCCTTGCAAGAGCGATGTTTTCCTCAAGGGAAAATTCATTCTGCAAGGCAATGTCAAAGCTGTATGCAAGCTGGGCGTTCTTTCCACGCTCGGCTTTTTCCACGGCGTTCCATAGGGTCTGGCGGTCTGCGTATTCGGGCGGTGCATGGGACGGCAGAAGAATGTCAGAGCAGATCACGCCGCCCTTTCTGGTGTAGTCGCTGTGTTCGCCGTAATACTCGCTATACAGCTTTTCGCCGGAACGATAGGCGGCAGAAGCGATAGCGGACTGTCCTGCGCTTCGCTTAGTCTGTGTGACACTCAGATGAAATAGCGCCATTGGCTTTCAACTCCTTTTCTCTGTTTGCTTGCTTGATGTGGGTAATCGCCATGTGACGGACGGCTCGCTGGACTTCGGACAGAGAAAAGATGTGTTCCATCAGCTCTGTCATTTCGGTGCGTGTGAGATCTTTGATCTCCGGGGCAAGGCTCTCAACCGTGCCGCCCAGATTGCAAAGGCGGTGGGTGCGCTTGGTGCGTTCGCCTTTCTCAAGATACTTCTTTCGGTTCTCCAGACGCTCAAGTTTGTGCTGTTCCTGTGCAAGCTGCGTCTCGGCTCGTTCCTTTTCGGCTCGGAGCTGTTCAAGGGTTTTCGGTTTTGCCATTGGGATTGACCTCCTTTTTTGATTTTGGGGATAAAAAAAGACCGTCAACTTTTCGCAGATTGCGACCAGTCAACGGTCTGATTTTCGGTATTCGGTTTTTCAAACTTGCTGGCGGCGAACAGCATTTCATGCTGTTTGCGGACGGCAAGTCCACAAGGGATAGCCGCTTTAGCGGCGCAAGGGGGTGTAGCCACCTTGACGGAACGAAGTGACGCAACATTCTCGGTCGGGCAGTTTTCTTCTGCTGACCGGGAATGAAGCTCCGCAGGACGCACGATACTCTCGATAGGAGAGTATAGAAGTGCGCCCTTAGAGTTCTAAGGGTATTTTTAGATAATTGGGAATGTTTCTTTGTCAAACTGCGTAACATTGAACACGATACGCCACTCGACATCATCACCAACCGGTTCAAAGTGCAGAGCAGAACAAGCAGCATGAAGTTTTTCTTGTGAATTTGTTCCATATATAACTGCTGTCGGACCATCTGCACCACCAATAACACCAACAACAAAACAGGAACTACTGCCAACTGGACGGAACGAATGATCGTCTGGTGTAACTTCTATCGGTCTATCGCCTTCATCACAGTCAAAAACCGAAATGTTCTCCATCGGTTCAGGGGTAAGTGTATAACTCATGGCAATATAATGTGTCGGATAAATCCAGCGATCAGAACCAAAACTATTTTGAGGAACTGTCTGCTGTTCTATTTCCTGCACGGTCAGTGTATGGGTTATTCCGCTAACAGGATGGGAAAACATAAATGAATCTCCGGGTGCGTGAACTTTGAAATGTGAGCCTGGAACTTGTCCTGGTTGCTGCTCCATTGTAAGAAAAAGTTTATTGATTTCAGGGTGATGCTTGGTTCCCCAAGGAAATACGTCTCTGCATATGACCCAGCCATAAGTACTATCCAGCCCATAATGGTCGATTGCCCATTTTGCTTCCAACTCATTGATAACGCCATCTGGCAGACAAGGATTAAAGCTCACAGCGCAGCCATGGGTTGTCTGTAATATTTTCTCGTTTAACTTCAAGCAAGGTTTGAAGTTAAAACAAAGTGGGTTTTCCCATTCCATCTGCATCTGTTGCTCACGGGTAAAATTTTCACATGAGTCATTTTCCCAGTCCAGATTCCATTTTTTCATGAAGTCACGGATGCTTTCTGAATCAACTCGCATACAAAAATCAACGACAAGTCCTTTGCTACATGAATAAGCTGCCGGAATTACCCAATGATATCCAGCCCAATCGAATTGTTTATCCAGCTTGATCTCTTTTCCGGCACGGTCTTTACCTCGATGTCCCCAGAAATCTCCATCAAAGTAGACCTTCCATTCAGGGGCAACCAATTCTGCTTCTGAAGTCATATCATTATCGTAATAATCTTCTGTGTATTTAATCTGACTGTAATCAAAGGAAGATTGCAGGTTTTTGATATATGTCCACGGTTGTTCCATAGGCAACAAATTCATCTTCTCTGAAATTTCCGATAAAGTTTGCTGTTGTTCCTGGGTTGTAGGGTTTTCATTGAGAAAGGCTTCAAACTGTGCTTCGTTCCACATCCACGCTTGTTCCACTGCCGCCACATCACCACAAGCCAGTATAAGCCGCAGAAAGTCGGTAAAATTTTCAGCTACTGGATGAACATAATCAGGAGAAGTATTCATGGGGCTGACAGAGAAAACCATCTCTCCAAATCCACGAATGAAACAGAAGTGGATACCATCTATCCCTGCCCATCCAAAAACCGATGCCCCTTTTGGGGTACAAAAATAATTTGTATTATCCTCACGGAGTTCAACTCCCACAGGACTTAAATCGACACCCCGCTGTAAAAATTTTTTCAAAATTCTATTCATTAAGCATCCCCCCATAAAATTAGTGCTATCACGCTCTTTATTGTAGTAAATTTTATCACAAGAGTGTGAATAAATCTACTGGCGAATGCTGAAACCGCCCGAACAGTTTCTTTCTGCTCAGGCGGCTTTCTTCATCTATTTTCTTTCTTCTGCTGCACTTGTTCATGGGCTTCCTGCTGAACATCAGCCCAGCGGAAAAGCCATACTTGAAGTGACTTTCACTTTCTTCACATTGGGCGATTGCTGTCTGCGCCCGGAGTTCCTGCACCAGCTCATAGTCCTCTTTGCTGAGCCGTTGGGACAACTGCTCCATGAGCTTTTCACAGGCTATGACTGCCTTTCGGTATTCCGGTGATGTAGGTACAACTGTCTCGCAGGGATAAAACTCCCCATTATACATGGCTTCCAAAATCATAGCTTTACCTCTCTCAACAGTAGATTAGTTCCGTCTTGATGATTTCCTCTGCCCGGCAGCGGATGGAGTTCATTGACTGCACCCATAACATCTGATTTTCCGCTTTCATGGCTTCGGTCACGCCCTCGGCTTTCATCATCTGCCGGATAATCAAGTCCAGCCTGTCTGCCGCCTGCTCGTTCAGATCGGCAACGACGGTGTGGAGCCTGCCGGACAAAATTAGCTCGTTGTAAAGCATGGGACGGTGCAATTTCAGATAGGACTGGTGCAAGCGTCCCCAATGCCCAATAGGTCGGCGTTCCTCCGGCAGCTTCAAGTCCGGCACATAGTAGTCGCCCACCAACACATAGTCCATACCGTTCTCATGGATTCTCGGTTTCAACTCTTTCATAAAATCACGCTCCCTTTCTCGGTCCCAGCTGCGGCAAACTGCTCACCGGGATAAATACCCCTCTGGCAATATCCTCGGTGCGGATTGCCTGTTTTCTGGCTTCAATCTCCGCTTTTTTCTTGGCTTTCGTGCGCTCCTCATACTCTTTCTGTTTACCATTGGCTTTCCGCTTCAAGTAGTTCTGGTGGAGCCTGTCCTTGCGTTCCTCACGCTTGCGGATTTCCTCTAATTCTTCCGGGGTCAGCTCCACTTCGCCAAACGCAGGGGGAACGAAACGACCCACGAAATTGAAGTAAATCTCGACCTCCTGTGTGGTCTGAATACTGCCCTTGCGGTCACGCTCATGCACAAGGATTTTCTCAATAAACTCATTGAGCATGGCAATCGTCAGCTTGTCGAAGTTCTCATACTTGTCAATCAGAGCGATAAAACGGTCAGCGTCCTTTTCGTGTTTTTCATAGCTCTTGATAGCTTTTTCCAGAGCAGAGATTTCGGCGGTAAGCTCGGACTGTTCCTTTTCGTATTGAGCGTCCAGAGTGGCGTATCTGCTGTCGGACAGCTTGCCTAAAATGTTGTCCTCATAGATTTTGCAGAGCAGGACTTCCAGCTCGGAAACTCTCTGCTTTGCGGTGGCAAGGCGTGTCCGCTGTTTCCTGACCTCTGTGGTCTGCTGGCTGGACTGCGCTTCCTGCACCACACGGACAAACTCGGCTCGGTCATGCTTGGCATACTCGGCAATAGCTTTGAGCATTTCGGAAACAAGGGACAGAACCACATCTTCATTGATACGGTGCTGTGTCGTGCAGAGCTTTCCAACTGGGACTTTGCTGTATTGGGAACAGGTATATTGAGAAATACGCTTGCCGTTGTTGGTACGGTGGACATACATCTTGCCGCCGCAATCGGCACAATAGAGCAAGCCCGTGAGGGGAGCTGCTTCGCCCCAGCCGTCCGGGTAGCGTCTGACATTCCCACGGATTTTCTGCACAAGGTCAAAGGTCTGCTGGTCAATGATAGGCTCATGGGTATTCTCGAAAATTGTCCATTCGTCCTCCGGGACATAATGGCTTTTCTTGTCCTTGAAGTGCTTTCGGGTCTTGAAATTGATGGTGTGTCCCAGATATTCACGCTTTTCAAGAATGTTGCAGATGGTGGAAGAACCCCAGTCGTACACATCTTTGAAAGTCTTATTCTTGTTCACACCCTCGCCGTGCTGGGCAAGGTAAGCGGACGGAATAAGCACCTTTTCCGATTTCAGTTTGCTGGCGATCTGATACGGACCGTAGCCGTCAATCGTCATGGAAAAGATACGCTTTACCACTTCGGCGGCTTCGGGGTCAATCAACCATTGGTCTCTGGCTTCATTCCAGAGATAGCCGTAAATGACCGTGCCTGTAAGGTGCTTGCCGGACTTGCCTTTGGACTGGAAAGTGGAACGGATTTTACGGCTGGTGTCTCTGGCGTAATACTCGTTCATAATGTTGCGGAAAGGGGTAAAATCATCGTCCCCTCTGGCACTGTCCACGCCGTCATTGATGGCGATAAGGCGAACGCCACGCTGACGCAGGATTTCCATAATCTGACCGACTTTCAGATAGTCACGACCCATGCGGCTCATGTCCTTGATACACAGATACTCCACATTTCCGGCTTCAACCTCTTTCATCATTGCCAGAAATCCGGGACGGTCAAAGCAAGTGCCGCTAATGCCATCGTCCGTGAAATGGACAATGTTTGTAAAGCCCTGCCGTGCGGCGAACTCCTCCAACATAGCCTTTTGATTGGAAATGGAATTGCTCTCACGCTGTTGGTCATCATCTTTGCCAAAGTCATCACGGCTCAGTCGTTCGTACAGAGCTGTGATTTTCTCGCTTTTTCTCATAGCTTGCGCTCCTTTCTTCGGTTTTAGGTTGTGTGTTCTAAGAGACTTCCCAACCGCTTGATTAAGAAGTCTTTTAGAGCATACAACACCTGCAGCCAGCTTGTAAAGTTTGTACTGCCGTCCGGTAAAGCTGTTGGGCTTCTTTTTGCCAGTTCTTCAAACAGCAGATCCACCGGGTTCTGGTATTCCTCGTCGTCCTCCAGCACCTGCATGGTGTTCAGCATTTCCAGCAGGGTGGCGAAGTTTTGCTCCTCGACCGGGGCTGTTTGTGTGCCCGTTTCCGAAAATTTTTGCTCGCCGGGTAATATTTGCGATCTTACCGACGAATGCACTAACGGCTGTCAGGGTGGAACCATTTCAGATGCACACTCTTACTGTGGTTCCTCTTGCTGACAATAGTTCATTCACAGTAGTGGATAGCTTATAAATTTCTAATTGGGTTTGCATAATGGAAAGCCTCGTTGATTTTGCTATACAAGCGAAATCAACGAGGCTTTTAAAGATGTTGACAATTTTGCTACTATGTTATACAATATAGTAAAGACATTTTTCAATAGAAAAGAGGTGAAGACATAATGGGAAGCAACCCACAACTACTCAAAGGTGTAATAGAATTTTGTGTCCTAAAAATAATTAGTCAGAAACCGACTTACGGATATGAAATACTATCACAGCTAAAAAGTACTGGCTTTTCAAATTTTACAGAAAGCACATTGTATCCGTTGCTCTTTCGTTTAGAACAACGCAAAGCCGTGACTGTTGAACGATTTTCATCACCCAAGGGTCCTAGCCGCAAATATTATATTGTCACATCACAAGGTTTGAATGAACTTCATCAATTCCGCGAAAATTGGTTTGAACTTTGCCAATTAGTAGATAAAGTTTTTGAGGAGGAGTCAAAATGACAAATAAGTACTTTTCATTAAAAAGGCTAACCGTCTAAGAATGACATTTGTTTCCGACACAAGCCAATCTCAAATAAAAGAGGTTGTACGTTATCTAAAACGTGTGAGCTGGGACTTTTGTGGAATTGAATTGCTGTATAGTGACTTAATTGATATGACAATCGAAGCAAATAAAAATGGGCAGGAATTATTCGATGTCGTTACAGATGCAAAAACTTTTGCAAACAGCGTAAAAAACGAATTGAATCGATTGACAATATTTGATTATTTTTTGGTACTATTTCCTCCTTTTCTTTTCTGGGGATGGGGCATTGAAGGGCTTGTTTTACTGTTACTGGTGCCACAATTTGAATTCGGATTGTCGTTGGGTTATTTAATTCAGTTCTCTATTTGCCTGATTTCCGCATGTGTCTTGTTGAGACGTATTATGGAAAAGGTCGGTTTTCCTCCTAGCAAACATCGTATGAAGTTTGCTGCATTTATGGTTGCATATGTCATTACATTGTATCTGGTGGGTCTTGTTCTTAATAACTTCTGGGGAAATATTGTACTTATACATTTTTCGGCCCCACTTTTAACTCTAGGTTGTCTTTTGATAGGTTCGCTATGTTACTTCATTCGTTTTTATTTCTATGAACATGACCGCCGACTAGATTCACGTGTATAAGATTTCTGCACTTTTGCATGTGCAAGCAGGGCGTCCGTATATACAAACGCCATTTTTGCTCTGCAAAATGCTTGTTGGGATAGTCCCAAACCCTTTGTGTACTGCATCCGCTGGATGCAGGCTGCGCATTTGCGCCAAATGCTTCTATAACGAAAAAGAACACCGAGGACTCCCCAAAAACGGGAAGAATCCTCGGTGTTCTCTGTTTATCGGGTCTGCGCTTTATCCTTGGGGACCTTTTCTTCTGCGAAAAACATCTCTACATTCTTCTGAGCTTTCATCAGTTCCTGCATCTCGTTCCGTGCCTTGCGGTAGTCCGGGTAGGCTGCTTTCTTCTTGGTCAGCAGTTCTGCGAACTCCGCATCCAACGCCTTGACCTTCGGCAATTTTTGTAGCCCTGCCTCGTCAAAGGCAGCCTTCGCCGCCTTGTGCAGGGTGATTTCCTCCCGATGAGCTTCCAAAAACTTTTTACTGTACCCTGACTTGCGGTAGGCATCATAGACCGGACGGGTCTTGGCGTAGTTGATGATGTGGGTTTTCAGCACGGCAATTTCTGTCAACCTTGCTTCCGCTGCCTTGATGGAATCCCCCATAGCATGATAGCATTCTGTTGCCGCCGCTGCACGTTCCCGCAGTTCTTCGGCGCTGCCGATTTTCTGCTCCTGTAAAAATAGCAGCGTTTTGGACATCTCTTTCAGGTTGAACTTCGTTGCCCACTTTTTGTAGCCGACACTTTTGCCCTCTGCCATTTTTCCCTGAATATCCACCAGCAACTGGAAGGGCTGTTCTTTCGGCGGCTGCTTCTGGTACGGCTGGTGTTTTGCCTTGCCCTCCAGCACCGCCTTGATCTCGTCCTCACCATAGCCGGTGCCCAGAGTGCGGAACCGGATAAAACGTTTCTGTCCCTTGCCCTTCACCGCCGTGTGCTTGCCACGCTTCGCCTCATATCCCTGCCGCTCCAGTTTTTGCAGAAAGACTTCAAAACTTGCAGGCTTCTCGTTCAGCAGGATGCCGTCGATTACGGCGCACAGCTTATCACGATTGCTTTCTTTGAGTGGATAAAGTGTGCGCTTTTGCCGCTCCCGGTACGGCTTGATTTCAATAACAGACAGCTGATGTTCCAGACAAATCAAATCGCTCAACCGCTGTACCGCAAGCCCGGACAATAAAAAATCCCGGAATTTCCGGGTGCTGTCCAGCGCAGTGGAGTTATAAATAATGTGGTTGTGGATGTGCTGCCGGTCCGTGTGGGTAGCAACGATAAAAGCGTGCTTGCCTTTCGTGAACCGCATGGCAAGCTTATAACCGACCTTGTTGGCTTCTTCGGCGGTGATTTCTCCGGGTTTGAACGACTGCCGAATCTGATATGCGATCACATCACTTTTCTGCCTGCGCCCAGTCATCAGTTCATACTGGCGTTTGGAGATCATAAATTCTTCATCCACGGTCAAGGGACTGCATTCGTAACTGCTGACCAGCTCGCCCTGCTGAGTTTTGTCCGGGTTCTGGGCGTAATCTGTTCGGCTTTTCAGGCAGGCCGCAACGGATTTTCCCTTGTTTTTGTGCAGTGCAATCAATCGTGTTGCAGCCAGTTTGACCACCTCCCGGCAAAGGAAATGCCGCACATCGGCGGCATAAAAATTTTATAGTTCTGCAATCCAACCACTGAACCATTCCACGGCTTCTACAATGACTGTCCCAGCAGTGATAAGCAGGAAGCATCCAAACTCTGCCACCAGCAAAATCAAAAATTGCAGCCACTCCCGGCAGTACAGCGTATAAAGGCCGCAGCCGAAGATATACAGCATGGGCAGCGCCAGCACAAACGCTGACAGGTTCAGCGTCCATTTCAGCATCAGCGCAAGGAAAGCCGTAAGCAGCCAAAACGGGAAAACGATCATCTTAAAAACGAACCTCATGTCCAGCACCTACCTTTCGTCCCTATTATAAAGGTGTCAACGATTGCTTTGCAAGGATGTCAACCCTTATGTACCCCCGCAGCCCTCCAACTACGGGGGAAAATTTTAGAGTTCTGCCAGCCGAGCGAGAATTTTTCTGCCAATGTCGATCAGCTCGTCCAGCCGCTGCCGCAGGTCCTCCATGTCGGCGGCGTAGACTTTGCCGCACTCGTTGGCACGTTTGGCGTACTGGTTGAGGTTGTTGCTGCACATTTGGAGCAGATAAGCCATGCGGCGCAGTTCCTTCAGGTCGAGGTGCAGGCAGTAACCGTCCAGAGCCATCTTGCGGATATAGGCGCTCAGGCTGCGGATGCCTATGCCCAGCATCTTTTCATAGATACGATTTTTCTCCGCTTTTGTGGTTCTCAGGATGATGATCTCGTCCCGTTTTTCCCTCACCGGGCATCACCGTCCTTATCCAGATAGCTTTTGAAGGGCCTCACCGGCTCCGGCTTGTCCGTTTTTCCTCCAGCGCCGCCAGCACCGAGGGGCGGCGAGGTGCATCCGCCTGTTCTTGCTCGTCCTGTTCCGGCTCGTGGCTCTTTTCGTCCACATCCAACTGGGCGTTCAATTCTGCAAGCCGTGCGGACTTCTCTGCCAGCTCTTCCTCCTGCGGGAAGGGCTTTTCCACCTCAATCTGTGCCGCCGCATGCTGCTGATGCAGGGTGCCCAGCTCGTTCTCTGCGGCGGTGATGCGCTCCGGGAAGTTGTTCAGGAGTTATCCAGACGGATAATGTTGCCTAATGGGTCGGTGCCCAAGGGTACCGTGTACTTTCGCTGCCCCTTCAAAAGTGCCTGATACTCCGTGCGGAAAGCATCGAACCGCAGGGACAGTTCAAAGCCCCGGTAGCTGCCGATGACTTTTTCCTCGGCGTTGGGCAGCTCGGAACAGGCAAGCACCAGCCGCTCACCGGCGGTCTTTTTCTCGCCGTAGGCAACGCCCTTGATGACCATACCGCAGAACTCCTCCTTGCCCTGCGGATGGGCGGCGGCAAGCTGTGCATCGGCTTTCAGCCCGGCAATGTGGGCGTTCGTTTCCTGAATGTCAGCCGGAAACTTGGTCAGCAATTTGTCTTGCAGCCGGAATTTCTGGCTCTGGTGGTCAGCTTTCAGCACCTTCAGCTTTGCAACCTGCACATCCAAATCCATCTTCTCCTTGATGAGCGGATTTCCGGCACACAGTGCCTTGATCTCTGCATAAGAAAGTGCCTGTTCGTCCACATCCTCACAGGAGCGCACGGGGGATTTACTGGTCATAATTTGCGAGATAAATCGCTGTTTATTCTCCAAAGTCTGATACAAATACGAGTCAAATGTCCCTTCCGTGACGTAATTGAAGACCTTGACTTCCTTGTTCATGTTGCCCTGCCGGATGATGCGCCCATTGCGCTGGGTCATGTCGCTGGGCTTCCAACCAACGTCCAGATGATGCACCGCCACAAGCCGGGACTGCACATTGGTACCCGCCCCCATTTTCGCCGTACTTCCGAGCAAAACTCGCACATCGCCGGAGCGCACTTTGGAGAACAATGCCGCCTTTTTTGCTTCGGTATCTGCGTTGTGGATAAACTCGATTTCGTTTTCCGGCACACCGGCAGCAACCAGCTTTTTGCGAATGTCATCGTAGACGTTGAAATTGCCATCGTTTTTCGGTGTCGAGAGGTCGCAGAACAAAAGCTGGGTCAACTTCTGGTCTTTGCCTTCCTCCCAAATCTTCAACACATTTTGAACGCATACGTTCAATTTGCTGTTGGGATCATCGGGCAGCATGGGGTTCATCAAGCGAACGTCCAAGCCGATTTTTCTGCCGTCGTTTGTGACGCAGAGCATATTGTCCACGGAGGCATCTACTGCACCGGAGTGGATGCGGGCGGCACGTTTGCTCAGTTCTTGCACCATTTCCTTTTGGATTTCCGAGGGTTTCGCCACCACGGTCTCAAACTTTGCTTCGGGCACCGGAAGATGAAGCTGGTCAGATGTTTTAATGTCCGCAACCTCCTTGAACATGGACATCAGTTCCGGGAGGTTGAAGAACTTGGCAAATCTCGTCCTCGCCCGATACCCTGTACCTTCGGGAGCAAGCTCAATGGCGGTAGTGGTCTCACCAAAGGTGGATGCCCAACAGTCGAAGTGGGTCAGCTTTTTCTGCTGGAGGGTGCTGTATTGCAGATACCGCATGACCGTGTACAGTTCGGTCATGGAATTACTCACGGGAGTACCCGTGGCGAACACCACGCCACGCCCGCCGGTGATCTCGTCCAGATAGCGGCACTTGCCAAACATATCGCTGGATTTCTGTGCTTCGCTGGTGGATAATCCTGCGACATTCCGCATTTTTGTTGTGAGAAACAAATTTTTGAACGCGTGTGACTCGTCCACAAAGAGCCGGTCAACGCCGAGCTGTTCAAAGGTGATTACGTCATCCTTGCGCTCATCGGAACGCAGTTTTTCCAGCTTGATTTCCAGCGTTTTCCGGGTCTTTTCCATCTGCTTGATGGAGAAATTCTCGCCTGCGTGGGCTTTCAGCTCGTTGATGGCGGCAAGCGTTTCATAAATTTGCTCCTGAATGATACGCTCCTGCCGCTCAAAAGAAAGTGGGATTCTTTCAAACTGCGAATGACCGATGATGACGGCATCGTAATCGCCGGTGGCGATGCGGGCACAGAATTTTTGCGGTTGGCGGTCTCAAAGTCCTTGCGCTGTGCCACCAACAGCTTGGCATTGGGGTAGAGGTTCAGAAACTCGCTTGCCCACTGCTCAGTCAGGTGATTGGGCACCACGAACAACGATTTCTGGCACAAACCAAGGCGTTTTGCTTCCATAGCAGAGGCTGCCATTTCGTAGGTCTTGCCTGCGCCCACTTCGTGTGCAAGCAGCGTATTACCGCCATAAAGCACATGAGCAATGGCGTTGCGCTGGTGTTCACGGAGGGTGATCTCCGGGTTCATGCCCACGAATTTGATGTGGCTTCCATCGTATTCACGGGGGCGGGTAGAGTTGAACAGCTCGTTATACTGCTTCACCAGCGCAATGCGCCGCTGGGGGTCCTGCCAGACCCAGTTGGCGAAAGCGTCTTTAATGACCTGCTGTTTCTGCTGTGCCAGCATGGTCTCCCGCTTGTTCAGCACACGCTTGGGCCTGCCATCGGCATCCTCGATGGTGTCGTAGATGCGAACATCCTTCAGGTTCAAGGTTTCCTCCAAAATCTTGTAGGCGTTGGCTCTGCTGGTGCCGTAGGTCTCGGACGAAATAATGTCACTCCGCCCGGTGGCAGTCTTGCCCTCCACACGCCACTCTGCGGTATAGGGAGAGTACCGCACATTCACGGCTCGCCGCAGATAGTAGGGGATCTGGAAGGTCTCGGTCATAAACTTCTGGATAATACTGGGGTCGAGCCACGTTGCACCAAGCCGTACATCAATTTCGGAGGCTTCCAGTTCTCTGGGCTGCGCCTTGGTTAGCGCATCCACATTGACGGCAAATTCCGGGTTGGTCTCGGCGGCAAACTGCGCCATCCGCAGCTTTGCCCGGACATCGCCGGACAGGTATTCGTCTGCCATCTGCCAGCCTGCTTCCGGGTCGGTGGGGTCGGCGGCAGGGTCCTTGAAGATCACGCCGGAAAGTTCGGTGGTAATGCGCCCATAGTCACCGGGAGTGCCCAGCAGCTCTGCCATATAGGGCAAGTCCACCTTGCCATGTTCCCCGATGGACACCGCCAACGCTTCGCTGGGGGTATCCACACTGGTGTCGGCGCGCTCCGGGCGAATGGTGCGTTTCGTAAACATTGCAGCTTTGCTCTTGAGCTGCCCCTGCTCGTCCAGATTTTCCAAGGAGCAGAGCAGATAGTAAGAGGAATCCTGCTCAAATAATCTGCCGTTTTTACGGTCATTCAGCAAGCCATATTTGGCGGTAAAGGCATCATAGGCGGCGTTCAGTTTTGCCTGTGTCGCTTGAATGTCCTCGTCAGGGTAGTCGTTCAACTGCTGGTCGATCAGGTCGTTGACGATCTGCCGCAGTTCCACCATGCCGGTGACACGCCCCTTGGCGGTGTCGGACAGCTCCACCTGCGTCATCACGGAATTTTCCCGGTAGAACACCTCGCCGTCCACCACAGTGTAGGAGAAATTCTTCACCTCCGGGTCGGCAGGCAGGGTGAGCCGGGTGGTTTCTTCCTCAGCAATGTCGGGGGCATCCACCTCGGCGGCGGTGTACTGCCCCTCAATGTGCTGTACTGCCTCGGCAAGCTGGTCGGACAGCACGGCTCCCTCGATGGGTGCAACCGTCAATTCCTCTCGTCCGTACTGGGTGCTTTCGGCGGTCAGCTCGCCCAGAACCATCTCCGGGTGATCTACGAAATACTGGTTGATGGCAAAGTCGTCCTCGGTCTTGCCAAGTTGCACCCATGCAGGCTCAATGTCCGCAGGGCGGTCACGCTTCTGCAAAAAGATAATGTCACTGACAACATCCGTGCCAGCGTTAGCACGGAACGCATTATTCGGCAGACGGATCGCACCCAGCAAATCGGCACGTTCTGCCATGTGCTTGCGGGCGGTGCTGTCCTTGCTGTCCATGGTGTAGCGGCTGGTGACAAAGGCAATCACGCCGCCCGGCCGCACTTGGTCGATAGCTTTTGCAAAGAAATAATTGTGGATACTGAATCCCAGCTTGTTGTACGCCTTATCGTTGACTTTATATTGACCGAAAGGCACGTTGCCCACCGCCAAATCGTAGAAATCACGGCGGTCGGTGGTCTCAAAGCCAGCCACGGTAATGTCAGCCTGCGGGTACAGCTTTTTCGCAATGCGCCCGGTAATGCTGTCCAGTTCCACGCCGTACAGCCGGCTATCCTGCATGGTATCCGGCAGCATTCCAAAGAAGTTGCCCACGCCCATGGACGGCTCCAAGATGTTGCCAGACCGGAAGCCTATGCGTTCCACTGCATCGTAGATACCACGGATGACGGTGGGGCTGGTGTAGTGGGCGTTCAGGGTGCTGGAACGGGCGGCGGCGTACTCGTCCTCAGAGAGCAGCCCCTTCAGCTCTGCGTATTCCTTTGTCCAACTGTCTTTGCCGGGGTCAAAGGCATCTGCCAGACCACCCCAGCCCACATACCGGGATAGCACCTGCTGTTCCTCGGCGGTGGCACCACGATGCTCCTGTTCCAGCTTGAACAAGGTGCGGACGGCTTGGATATTTCTCGCATATTTCTGTTTTGCACCGCCCTCGCCCAGATGGTCGTCCGTGATGTGGAAGTTCCCAGCAGGCTCCGGCGCAGGAGTGAGATTGACAGTCAGGTTGTGCAGATGGATGTTGCCCGGCTGGCGCAGCAGCCGTTCCAGATTTTCCTTGCTTTCCGAGCGGGCAACCGGATAGACCTCATCCGGGTCACGAAGCTGGATGTTCAGAGTTCCGACAGTTTCGACCGTAAAATCCTTACCGTCCAGACGGATTGTATCGCCCACACGGTAATCACGCTCTTTTGGGAGAGCGAGAACAGGTTCATTTTCCGCCAAAAACTTTGCCTTTTCCACTGCAAGCCAATCGGCGGCGGTTCGTTCATCCGTCTCTTTTTTCAAAGCGGTGCAATAGGATTCGGCCTGCTCCTTGTCTGGAAATTGCGCCATTCCGTTGTCATTTGCATAGTAGCCCTCATTGAGATCATCCCAGATAGCAAAAAGCGAGGATGTACCTCCGACCACTTCGCGGACAGAAAAACGCTCATATTCCGGCACCTCGGATTCCTTGTAGATGGTTTCTGCCTGCGCCAGCATTTCATCCACACGCTGGCTAGGTTCATTCTGCCGCAGACCGTCCTCGAATTGTCGTTTATTGATAACTTCGTTATCCCACGACTGCCCGTGTGCGCTAGTGTCGATGCGCACATCGGTATCACCGATATAGCCTACTGTTCCTTCAATCGTTCTGGTGGGAAGGTCTACTACAACTTCGTCCCCGACCTTATAGCTGACCTCTTTTTCGGCAACCAGATCAATGGCTGCGGCCTGCTGTTCTTCGTACAGTTCTCTGATGTGCGGAAGATGCTCATTGCGGAAAATGGGCAGTCTGTTTTTCGTCAGCTCCATGTCCTGTAAGCTGACGGATTTGAACGTAAAATTAACGTGTTCCACCCGAAAATCCCGGCCATCCAGCTTGATGATGCTGCCGATTGGCAGATAATCCGCTTCCCGAAGATATTTTGTCTGGTGGTGGGAGCCATCTTTGTTCAAGCCAGCCAGATAGACGTTGTTGCCTGCTGCCCACAGCTTTTTAGATTCTGCTGCCCACTGCTCACTCGGAAAACCAGTTACTTTGACTTTGCCAAGCACATTTTCCTGTGACAGAAGATTGGTGCGCAGAATCCGCTCCACAGCAACGGCATCTTTGTCATAGAACAGATAGTTACCGTTCAGTTCAAAGCCCACGAGGGTGTTGGGATACTGCTCTTTCAGGGCAGTATACTCTGCGGCAACCGTGCCATCCAGTATCGGAAGCTGACGCTCAGCTTCCTGTCTGGCAGTGCGCTGTTCCTTTTCCTTATCGGTCAGGTAACGGTCGGAGTGAATCATCAGGTCGATATACTTTTCTGCCTGTGTCCAGCTCAAAGTGATTTTCTGATAATCAGGGTAGTGGACAAATTCCAAGCCTTTTCCATCGTGATTCACGAATCCACTGCTGCCATCCAGATAATTGTGGGAACGCCCGCCGATGCCGTACTCCTTTGCCAATGCTCTGGCTCGGAGTTTTCGGTTGGACTGGTTCTCGTACAGCTCGATGATTCGCTGCTTGCTATCCTGAAAGTTGGAACCATGCTGCAATTCATGCTCGATCTCTGCCTGTGACAAAGAAAAAGCGGAGGACGATTTCTCGTTCTCCGCTCGGTCAATTGCTTCGATTTGCTGGGCTTCGGTGGGGATGCTGAGGTTGAAAAAACTCAGCTGTAAATCAGTTCCATCAGGATCACTTCTTCCACCTGTGCTTTCAGGCTGTTCATGTGCTGCACCCACGCCAGTTGATTCTTTGCTTTGTCCGGGGCTGGGTTCTGCTTCAGCAGTTCGGTCATCATCTGCTGTTTCTGATTCTCCGCTGCCTGTTCCACTTCTAGCAGATGTGGATGCAGCTTCCCGGTCAGCAGCATCGAGTTGTACAGCACCGGGCGATGTTCCATCAGGTATATCCGGCGCATCCTGCCGTATCTGCCCAGCGGCTTCTGCGGCTGGTTCAAGGTCAGGTTCGGGAGCTGGTAGTCCCCGACGGTCGAGTAGGTCACGTTCCTGTTCTTCATATTCATGCTGGCTCCTTTCTACATTGCGGCGGCGGATGGTGGTTTTGACGGTGCGCTCGATATTCCGCAGCACATCTCGGCTGCAATCGCTGACTGCCGTACCCAGTACATAGACTGCATCCGGGGTCGAGAAATCATAAATTGCCTGAAAATCATCCCGGTCAAAATAGCCCTCCGGTTCAAAACCGCACCGTTCCAAGATGGTGTACATGATGCTGATTGCGGCGGCACTCTTGAACTGAAGTTCCTGTCCGGCATCATCATAATCCATCAGGAATGAACCGTCAACGATGCCAATAATGTCGGAACTGTTGTTATCCCAGTAGGATTCTGCCAGCTTTCCGGCAATGTCCGCAATCTGCTGACTGAGCCGTTCATGGTGGATGCCGTATTCTCGTGCCAGCATTTCCGATACCGGCTGGAACAGGTCATCGTTAAGCTGCCACACCTCCGGGTCACGGGAATTTCGCCGCACCCCGGTATCACTCACATCAAAGACATAGTGCAGCCGGGGAACACTGCTGGACTGGTCGAGCAGAGCGATACCCTTAGACCCTCTGCGCACATAGCGGTTCATCCGATTGTTCCAGATGTCAAAACTTGCGCAGGCAGTCGCATCAGGACGCTGGGCGTAAATCATCAATTGGTCGGTAAAACTGTACTTATACAGTCTGGATGCAGTTGTGAGAAAATCTGTCCAGTGTTCCCAGTACCGCGTAATACCGTTTGCTGTCCGATTGGCAAGTTTAAGGTATTCTTGTGTCTTAGATGGCAT
This sequence comes from Faecalibacterium taiwanense, assembly GCF_036632915.2. NCBI lineage: Bacteria > Bacillati > Bacillota > Clostridia > Eubacteriales > Oscillospiraceae > Faecalibacterium > Faecalibacterium taiwanense. The sequence continues at coordinate 2,943,028 of NZ_CP155552.1, forward strand.
AGCGTTCCTCCTTTCAATTTTGTAGCAAACAAAAAAGCGAGCAGCCCTTTCGGGTTACTCGCTATGGAATCCACTTTATTTTTATTCGTATTTTGCGGCAAACTTTTCTGCCGTTTCCAACAGTCGTTCAAAGGTCTGTTGTTCTTCCGGCTGCTCAATCAGCTTTGCAAGGAGCGCACGGAACACATCGGTGCTGTCCTGCCCCAGTGCGGCGGCAACTTTGTCGATGCAGTCGTGCAGCTTCTTGACCGCTTCATCGGAGGGTTTGGATTTGGCAAGCAGGTCGGACAGGTAGCTGATGAAGGGATAGGTGGAATCATTGTTGATGATCTCGTTGGTTTCCTCGATGATCTTCTGGTTATCTTCGGGGGTCATATCGCCCTTTTCTTCCCATACATCACGGGATGAAGTGCGGCCTTTCAGAAAGGTGGCAAAAAGCAGGCGGTCGATGGGTGATCTTTTTTGGTATCCATTGGCTATCCTCCGCTTTCAATTTTTCTGTGCATTAAAACTGGTTTTAGTATAGCATGAATGGAAGGATTCTATCAAGCCCACTTTCTTGCGGTTTGCGAAAATTTTTCGGTACAAAAGAGCCTATGTACGCCGCCCGCAGGCGGCAAAAATCAGTCCGGGGAAATTCCAGCTCGGCAAACTCCGCATCGGTCAGCAGTTTCAGCTTCTCGATAACGCCCTCCGACAGTTCCCGCAGAGCAGTTTCATCGGGCATCAGGTAGCACTGCATGAGCCGCAGTTCGTGGATAAGCCCCAGCCGGGTGCCGGTGTTGTAGAGCATCATCAGGGTCAATTCCTCGTGGTCAAAGTTCATGTTCATCCCTCGCTTTCCGGCAGACGGTAGGATTGCACTCCGGGGCATCGCACTTTTCCTTGAGATTCATCAGCACCGAAGGGCGTTCCGGCTGCTTGTCCAGAAACCCCTGTAAATCTTTGAAGCCGATGCTGTCCACATAATGCACAGATACATCGCCGTTGCGTTTAAGTGCGATCACATCGCTGACCGACAGGCTGTGTCCCTCAAAATCCTGCGGACGGGAGAGGTTGAACACCTGAAACAGTTCTTCCAAAACCTCGTTGTTCGGCACATCCTGCCACATGGCGGGCAGATCAGCATAGTAGGTGACCTCGTAATGCTCCGGGTCGGGCGTTTTGCCCCGACGATTCAACTCCCGCATAGAAGCAAATCTTTCATCGAGGATTTTTTCGTCATGCCGCAGCTGCATCACCATATAAACATCGCACCCTGCGTTCAGAAATTTCTGTGGGATGTCCGTCATGGGTTCACCGTCAAAATTCTGGTTCCATTTTTGCTGCATCGTCCACCTCACAGTTCTGGCGCAGAACGTGCAGAGGATTTTGGCGCAGACGTATCACTTGCCAGTGCTGCCAGCTTTTCCAATGTGGAAGGGCGGTGATCTGCACTAAGTTCCTCGGTTTCCGCAACTTTGTCCATGACGGCATCGTAGTCCTGCAGTAGCCGCCGGCCCTTTTCCATGTGGTGTGCTTCCAGAATCTGCTCACGGGCTTCCTGAATTGTCAATTCGGGTGCATCAATCTGCCCGCCATCCAGCACAGAATAATCGCTGTGATAAAGGGTATAATCCCAGCCATCTTCACAGGACTGGATGGCAAGATAGCCTTTGCCGCCCAGCTCCCATGCGCCCTGCTCGTCCTGTGTCTGGATTTCAGGATAGGCGGTCGAGCCAGTGCGCTCCATCATCTCGCCAAACTGAGCGATATGATAGACGTTCCCATACTCTCCCAGATCGAAGTGATAATCGTCCAGATGCTCCACACGCGCCGTGTAACTGCTGCCATCGGAACGGTCAACCTGAATCACACCATGATTCGGCACACGGTAGAGATCATCATAGTGGCTGTTGATAAGCCGGACATCATCTCTGGGAATCGTGGGGTCATCCCAGATGCGCCGCCTGCGGACACCAGACTGCGGGATGGTATCGAGGTGCTGCAAGCTGACCTCCTGAATCGCCTTGCGGTCATCGCTGGAAAGCTCAAACAGATACCAGTTCCGGGCGGCAGGAATGGCGTTGCGGCCATCCGGCGGCAGATTTTGCTTGGAAATCTGACCGCTTTCCAGCGGCGCACCGTTCGCGCAGTTGTAGGTGGCAAAGCCGACACCGGCACCGGTTTCCCGCAAATGCAAAAACCTGTCTCCGTTGATGAGATAGAGGGCTTCCGTTTTCTGCTCCATCAGCATCCACCCTCAAATTCCAGAGAAAACTTGCTGCGGCCATCAGCTTCACAGGACAGCAGGACGGTGGCGTTGTAGGTCTTGCCCTTGGCGCTCTTGCAGTCCTTCAGGCGGACACGGCCATCCCGCAGCAGCTTGTCCGCCACATGGGAATCCAGCCGCTTGCCCAGACGCTTGAAGAACGCATTGTCCTTCCACAGCACGAAACGGCACTCCCGGTTCTCGCAGAACCAGCCCTTTTCACGCTCCACAACATTTGCACCACAGTTGGGGCAGACGCCAATCACTTTGTTTTTCATAAGCGCATTCGCTCCTTTCGCAGCCTCGGTGGTCGTTACCAGAGAGGAGATCATCTCTTTGATTTCAGTCATAAATTCGTTCGGCTCCATTTCGCCACGTTCGATTTGCAGCAGCTTTGTTTCCCAATCGGCGGTCATTTCCGGGGATTGGATTTCTTCGGGCATTACGGTGATGAGGGCTTTGCCCTTGTCCGTGGGCAGCAGCACCTTGGTTTTCTTGCTGCCCTTGCGCTCCAGAAAGCCCTTCTGCACCAGCTTTTCAATGGTGGCGGCTCTGGTTGCCGGGGTGCCGATGCCCTGACGTTCCACGCCCTCCGGCATACTGTCTGCACTGGCGGTTTCCATCGAGTGTAACAGGGTGTCCTCAGTAAAATGCTTCGGCGGGGACGTTTGACCCTCCTTCAGCTCTGCGTTGAGGATACCGCACTCGTTTTCTGCCGCATTGGGCAGGGTGGTAAGTTCCTGTTTTCGGTTCAGGATGTCTGCCAGCACCTTGCGCTCCATCGCTTTCCAGCCTTCCTCCAGAACCTCCTTGCCCTTTGCGGAGAATTCCTCTCCGGCACATTCGGTGGTGAGCAGGGTCTCCAGATACCGGAAGGGTTTGCTCACCGCCATCAGTGTCCGGGCGATGATGAGCTTCAGGACGTTCTGCTCGCCCTTGGGCAGAGCCTCCAGATCGGCTTGCAGCATACTGCGGGTGGGCAGGATGGCGTGGTGGTCGGTGACTTTTTCCCGGTTGACGGTGCGCCGTGTCCGGGGCACCGCCCCGTCCACATCTTCCGGGGTAATGTCGAGAAAAACTTCCAGTTCCTCGGTCAGCTCCTCCAGCATCTCCTCGTCATCGTCGGTGATATAGCAGCTATCAGTTCTTGGATAAGTGGTAAGTTTCTTCTCATAAAGGCTCTGTACATAGTCTAAAGTCTGCTGTGCGCTGTACCCCAGCAAACGGTTAGCGTCCCGCTGAAGGGTGGTCAGGTCGTACAACGGCGGCGGATTCTCGGATTTCTCCTTGCGGGTGATGCGCTGGATCGTTGCCACCATCTCCTTTCGGCAGGCTTCCAGCAGGTTTTCTGCCACGGTTTTTTCAGGAATGCGGCGGCTGGATGCCGTGCAGCCGCTGGTCAGTTCCAGATCTACGGTGTAGAATTTCTCCGGCACAAAGGCGGCAATCGCAGCCTCACGCACGACCGTCATAGCCAGCACAGGGGTCATAACACGCCCAACTGCAAGCGGCTGACCGTACAGACACGAAAAAAGCCGGGACGCATTGATACCGACCATCCAGTCGGCACGTTCCCGGCAGAGTGCTGCATTGTACAGCGCATCGTATTCAGTTGACGGTTTGAGGTGGGCAAAGCCCTCTCGGATGGCGTTTTCCTCCATGCTGGACAGCCACAGGCGGGAGAAGGGCTTTTTGCAGCCCGCTTGCTGGTACACCAAACGGAAAATCAGTTCGCCCTCGCGCCCTGCGTCCGTTGCACAGATGATACTGTCCACATCCGGGCGGTGCATCAGCTTTTGCAGGATGCCAAACTGCTTTTGGTGCTGGCAGACACCAGATACTGCCACTTTTGCGGCAGGATGGGCAGGTCTGCGATGCTCCACTTGACGTACTTGGCGTCGTAGATGTTGGGCGGTGCCAGCTCTACCAAATGCCCGATGCACCAACTAACCAGATAGCCGTTGCCCTCCAGATAACCGTCTTTGCGGTTTGTCGCACCAAGGACTTTTGCATAGGACATAGCGACAGATGGCTTTTCTGCCACGACTAATTTTGCGATAAAAATCCCTCCAATCTGTTTCTGATTGCAATATGTACGGCGGCAAACGCCGCCTTAAAATCAGATAGGTTCGGTGTCCTGCTCGTCCGGGGCTTCATCCTCGTCCGGCACATCGGTCGGAATCTCAAAATCGCCCTTGTCCTCGGTGTAATCTACATCGGGGTCAAGGGCTTCTTTTTCTGCCTTTTTCTTCTGCATCTGCTGGCGATAGAAATAGAAGCCGCCGCCCGCAGCCAGCGCAATCAGGGCGACTATGCCCAGAAATGCGCCTGCATACTTTGTGATTTTGTTTTCCTTGGGCGGTTCAGCGGTTGCCGCTTCTTCTTCGGCTTTCTTGGCTTCTTCCTCGGCTTTCAGCCTGTCCAGTTCAGCCTGTGCCGCTGCTTCTTTCTCCGCAGTGTAGGCATCGGCAGCTTCTTCCTCCATCAGAGCCAACAGGTCGGCTTCATCCACCAGATTCATAAAGTGTACGGTTTGTGCGCCTTTACTGTTCCGGTCGATTACCAGATAAAATGTCGCACCCGATTTCGATACCAGCGTGATGAACTGCTGCCCGGAACCATCCGAATAATTGGTGTGGTAATCGTCCACCAGTGTCAGATTGCCCTTCGGGGTCAGTGCGCCGGAGGTTTCATCCGTGATGGTAACAACATCTTCCTCCACGACTTCCGGCAGAACAGGCGGTTCCACCGGCGCGGTATCATCCCCATAAGCGAATGCCGGAGCTGCCATGCCGATGCACAGCACCGCCGACAGCAACAGCGCACCAATTTTCTTAAATCTCATCGTTGATTTCCTCCTTGTCAAACTCTGCGCCGACTGCGGACAGCGCAGCCGGGGTCGGGGCATAGTTGCCGCCTGCCGCAGCAGGATTGCAAGCTGTTCCGGGGTCACATTGGCAGTGCGCACCATGTCGGCAACTTCTGCCGCCGATTCCTCCTGAATGCGCCGTTCCAGAATCGCAATGCGGTTGTTCAGCTTGATGCGGCGTTCCTGCTCCTTTTTGAGCATCGCCTTGAGCTTTTCCAGTCTTTCACCCATAAAAATCCTCCATTTCATTTTGAAAGCCGCCCAAAACCTGCGAGATACTTCTCCCAGTAGGACGAGTGAATGTTTGCGTACTTGATGGGGTCTCCGGCGCTGACCATCATGCCGTTGCCGAGATAGATTCCCGTATGGCTCATGCCGGGAGTGTCGTAGGTGCCTTTGAAAAAGACCAGATCACCGGGCTTTGCTTCGGCTTCGGAGATGTGCTGGCTTTTCTGCCATAATCCGTTGGCGGTGGTTCTGCCCACATTGTAGCCGTTCTGGTTGTACACCCAGCAGACATAGCCACTGCAATCAAAGCCGGTTTCTGGGGTAGAGCCGCCCCAGACATAGGGCGTGCCCACATACTTTTGGGCTTCCTTGTAGATGGCGGCAAATTCGCTATCGGTCAGGGCTTCTGCCGGAACCTGATAGTCAATGCCCGGTGCGCCGGAACCGTCAGAGCCACCGGGCGGCAGACCGCCGTTGAACAGGTAGGGTCTGCCGCCCAAGGTGTCCTGAAAGATCTCGTAGCGTTTCCATTGGTCGTTGTCCAGTTCCTCCCGGATGACCACCTCCAAGCCACGGTTCACCAGCTTGGTGTGGAAGATGCGGTACTCGTAGGGAACCTGCGTGGGAACCGGGATGCCTGCCGGAGTCATGACCCAGACCGTCATATACCGGGTCTGCACCTCTACCCATGTGGTGAGCTTGTACTGCTTTTTGAAGGTTTCCTTCAGCTTGCCCTGCACCTCCGACCGGGTGTAATCGTCATACAAAGTCGTGAGAAAAGAGGTGAGCTGCCACGGGTCGTGCTCGATGGGGTCAAGGTGATACTGGTACTCGTTGTAGCCGGGGTGGTCGACGGGGGTGCGCTTGATCTTTTTATCCAGCTCCTTTTCCAGCTTCTTGTAGTCCTGCTCTGCGCCCCGGATGTCCCTGTCCTCGGCAGAGTACATGGTCTGCCCGGATACCTGCGTGCCGCCGGAAAAGAGGATTCCGCAGGAGGAAAAGCCCGACATCACCATGAGGATGAGCAAAAGAAAAACGCCCACGATCACCAGAACGTGTGCGTTGCCTTTGGCGGCGTTCACCAGCCCCTTCATGGCGGTACTGACAGCAGTTTTGCCCTTTTCTACCGCCTGTTCCATGCCGGACCGGGCGGCAGATGCACCGTTGGATGCCGCCTTGCCGCCTGCGGTCTGCGCCGCTGTACCCGAACGTGCGGCGGCATAGTAGCTCTGCCGGATGTCTTGCTTTTGCCGCCACCGGGAAAGCCAGTTGGAGCCGCCCTCGCCGGTGCCGGATGCGCCTGCATCTTGTGCCGCAGTCGGCTTCTGTGCAGAAGATTTTGCGGTTCGGGCACCTTTCTTGCCCTGCATCTTGGCTTTCTTCTTGAGTTTGCGAGCGTATCTGCCCTTGGAAATATCCCGGACATTTCCTGCCGCCTTTTCGCCCTCGCTCAGAGCCTGCGTGCCCACATTGTCATCCTCGTACTGGTCAACCTCCTGATGCACCGCAGACCGGGCGGCATGGGCAGCGTACATCTCCCGCTTCTGCGCCTTACTCAACCGGCTCAGTTCGTCCGGGGTCAGTTCCGCCTTGCCGAACCGCAGGTGCTGGGTTTTTTCGGCGGTCTTTTCTGCATCGGTTTTCAGTTTCTTCTTTCTGGGCACCGACTGCTCCACCTTGGTTTTCTTCGGGGAGAACGGGTCTTTTTTGCGGACGACTCTTCTTTGATGTTCAGTTTCGGCTCACTCATTTCTGTGCGCCCTCCGAGACTTCACCCAACTTGGTGGTCATAATGCGGTAGAGTTCCAGATCGGTGGGGAAACGGTCCACAAAGGGCAGGATGACATTGCCGAAAAACAGCAGCCCTTCGCCCTCGCCGGAGTGGGTCACATAGGAAAGCTGATGGGGCGAAATATTGAGCTGCTTTGCGAGGATCTGCCGGTCTCCTGCCGCCTGATTCAGCATGATGATCATGTCACTGTTCTCGAAAATATTCTCGACTTCACGGGAAGAAAGAAGGTCTTTCACGTTCTGGGTCAGCCCCGTGGGAATACCACCCCACTTGCGGAAACGCTTCCAGATCTCCACGGAATACGCCGCAGTCTGCTCCTCTTTCAGAAGCAGGTGCATCTCGTCCATATAATACCGTGTGGACTTTCCGCTGCTGCGGTTTGCCGTGACACGCCCCCAGACCTGATCCTGCACAATGAGCATACCGAGTTTCTTCATCTGCTTGCCCAGTTCCTTGATGTCGTAGCAGACGATGCGGTTATTGACGTTCACGTTAGTGCGATGGTTGAACAGGTTCAGGGAGCCTTTCACATAGATCTCCAGTGCGGTGGCAACATGGTGGGCTTCTTTCTCGTCCTGTTGGAGCAGGGCATTGTACAAGTCCTCAAGGATGGGCATATTCTCCGGGCAGGGGTTCGCAAAATATTTGCGGTAAATCAGATGCACACAGCGGTCAATGACGGTTTTCTCCACCGGCAGCAGCCCTTCCTTGCCGCCCACCACCAGTTCACACAAAGAAAGAATAAAGTCAGCTTTCAGGGAAAGCGGGTTATCTTCCTCGGAGTAGTTGGCATTGATGTCCATGGGATTGATGAACTGGGTGCTGTTGGGGCTGATTTTGATGACCTGACCTTTCAGCCGGTTCACCAGCGGGGAGTATTCGCCTTCGGGGTCGTTGATGATAATATCATCGTCCGTCACCAGAAACGCATTGGCAATTTCACGCTTTGCTGAGAAACTTTTGCCGGAGCCGGGAGTACCCAAAATCAGGCCATTGGGGTTCTTCAGTTTCTTCCTGTCCACCATGATCAAGTTGTTGGACAGGGCGTTCAGGCCGTAATACAGGCTTTCTTTGCCAGACTGGTAAAGTTCCTGTGTGGTGAACGGAATGAAGATGGCCGTGCTGCTGGTGGTCAGCCCTCGCTGGATCTCGATCTGGCAGTCAGCCAGCGGCAGGCTGCTCATCAATCCCTGCTCCTGTTGGTAGTCCAGTCTGCACAGATTGCAGTTGTGCTTCTGGGCAATGGAGCTGGCCTGAAAGATGTTGTTTTCCAGTTCCTGCTCCGTGCGCCCGGTGTTCAGCACCAGAAAAGTGACGAGGAACATCCGCTCGTTCTGGCTCTGCAATTCTTTCAGCAGAGCCTTTGCATCCCGCCCGTAAGTTGCCAAATCGGACGGGATGATGTCAATATCATAACCGGCGCGGATGGCTTTTTTCTGTTCCTCAATCTTACTTCTGTCCAGTTCCGTGATGGTACGCTTGACCGTCTTTATGGCGCGGTTCTGGTCTACGGACTGGATGTGCATCGTGACGATCTGGGACGAATCCATATCCAGAAAGTCCTTCAAAAGCTGGTCACTGAGGTCGGATGCCGTGATGCTCAGAAAACTGGCGGCGCAGAAGATACCGCCCATCTGGAAGGTGCGGCTGTTCTTGAACGCAAAGGCGGTGGGCGCAATGGCATCCTTCACCGAAAGGCCGCTTTTTACGAGGTCTTTCCAGTCAAAATGAAATTTGCTGGCACCGTCCATATTGAACATATCGTGCATGAGTTTCAGCCGCTGGGCACCGTTCAGGGGCTTTGCCTGCACCCCCAGCCGGTGGAAGTTGTTCAGCAGATCGTTCTGGATGTGGTCAAGCCGGGGCTTGACCTGTGCCATGCTTTCGCCCTCCACACCAAAGGTGATGAACTTGGTCTTGGTCAGACCATTATTGCCCTTGGCAAGCTGCTGGCGCAGCATCTGGGAATACTCCGCACGAACATCATCGAAGCCGTCCTTCTGGAACGGAATGCGGATGCTCTTTTCAAACTCGGTGCTGTCCGTTGCCATGTTCACAAAGGACAGTTCAAATTTGATGGAGCTGTCGAAGAAGTTCAGAAAACTGCACCATTCCTCAAAAATGGCGGTCTTATCCTCCTGCTGGGCGAGCTGGTAATTGATGTCCTGATACTGGATGGTGCGGGTGTAGTAGTTGGGCTTCACCCGGCAGGTGCCATCCTCGAACATCCGCTGCATGGGGATGGACTGCTGGGCGGTCCGGGGAACAGCAGGCTTTGTGTTCTGCTTGCGCTTCTGCGCAGACTGGGGCTTGCTGTGCTTATCAGTCTTTTTCCAAAACGGGATCATGGGTCATGCCTCCCTTCATCAAAATCGCATAGTAGTTGTTGGTCTTGTAGGGGCGAATTTTCGGGCGGACAAACCGGGACTGCACATAGTACGACAGCAGCTTTTCCATGGGCTGACCGTTTTTCTCATACATTCCAAGAAAGAACGCCGGCAGCATCACCGCCATCATGCCGAGGGTGGCGGCAGTGTTGCCGCCGGAGTCCCGGAGAACAAAAAATAGCGGCACTCCAATGAGAGCCGCTGTGCCAAAGCAGACGAGCTGCCGTTTGGTCAGATTGAATGCGACCTTCGATTTCACCTTCGTCAGGTCACGGGGGACGGAAATATACGCAGCCAATAAAGCACCTCCTTTAATGCGCTCCGAGAACGGATTTTGTCACGGAACTGGTCTTGAACAGGCTGAAACAGAGCAGAACAGTGTAGCCCACAATGCTCCAAATGGAGTTGATGGCATCCCCGGAAATCGCTACCGACTGTATCAGCACGGCGTAAATTGCCACGCAGATGAGGATGAGAAAGCCCTGAAAACCCAGCGCAAACAGGCATTTCAGATAGTTCTGCCCCATGTGGCTCTGCTCGTGGTTGCCGAAGGTCGCCATGGGGATGGGCGCAAGACTCACCATGCAGTAAATTTCGATCATTCTTCCGTAGACGATGACGAAAATTACGATACTCAATATCCGCATGGTGATGCCGATGAAAAAGGATTGCAGGAAAAGCCCGAACAGGGGCCAACGTCCATCTGCATCAGGCTGGATTGCAGCATGGAAAGCCCAATGTCGTTGACGCGGGTGTTTCCGGCAATGATGCCGCTGGAATCGGACACCACCTTTTGGGTAATGTCGAACACTGCCATCACGATGTCGAAAGTATTGCTGATGAGCCAGACCGAAACAGCAGTCTTAAAGATCCAGCGCATGATGAGGGCAGGCTCAAACTGCGCCATATTGTTATGCTGAGTGATCATCTCGATCAATTCATAACAGGCGATGAAAGTTAGGATGATGCCTGCAATGGGTAACACCACGTTCCGGGAGAGGGCTTCGATCATAGCGAACACTCTCGGCTCAAAACTGGAGGGCTTGGTGCTCACCTGCTGGGCGATGTTTCCCACCTGCGTGTTCACATCGTCGAACAGACCGGAAAGGTTTGACATAATGCCTGCCGTCAGGATGCCTTTGATCCAGTCGGCAATGGCCTTGAGAACGGTTTCCATTCAGCAGTCACCGTCCTTAGCTGAAGTGGTTGATAAGGGTCTTGAGAAGATTCAGGAGAAAAATAATGTGGGTCAAAAACTGCATAAGACACCGCCTTTCATTGATGGGTGGATGTTCGTCAGCAATTCGCTTCCTATTATAATAAGGGCTGTTATCCACAGCAGAGATGGAGCGATTGCGTATTATGTACAGGCGGGAAACCCCGCCTGCGGCTCTTAGCCGAACAGACCAGACAGCAGAGGAATCAGGGTGATGCCCACCAGAGCGACACCGCCGCCAGCCATGAGCTGCTTCATGCCCTGAGACTTGGAGCCGGGGTTGTCGTTGCCATAACCTTCCAGCAGGTTGATGGCACCCCACACGCCGAGACCGGCACCCAGAGCGACAACCAGAGTCTGAAGAACTTCGATAGCAGAGTTAAAGAATTCCATAGTCGTTTCTCCTTTATTTTGAAAAAATTGTAGACCGTCCGTACACACCTGAAATCGTACATTTTTGAGCCACGAACTGCGGCAGAAGTGGATTTGCCGGTGTACCTCTCTGGTCTGGATAAAATAAAACCGCCTACCGGGTCAGGCAGACGGGAGCGAATCAGCATCCACCACGATGAACTCATCACCGGGGTGGATTTTTGTTTTTCGGTTCAGATATTTTTCAATATCGAACGTATTTTTGGGGTCGTAATCGGAAGTCAGCTTGTAGTTCGGATGCTGGGTCAGATCATACTTGTCCGAGAGGAAAGGCCGCACACCGCGTAGCTGCAAGATGCACTTGCCGCCATCCAGCACCGCCAGCTCATCCCGGCTCAATAATTCGTGCCCCATCTTCTGGAACGTAGTGCCGTAGCTGGGGCTGTTGCCACGGGTGTCCGAAGTGTTGAACGAATCAATCGTTTCCTTACCCAGCATTTCGGACAGGTCTTTCAACGTACCGGGTTCCGAACCGCCGAGAAAAATCTGACTGTCCATGTTGCCGATGATGGTGTCGGCATTGTCCTTGTAGATAGCCTTTAGCTGGCTTTTCGTCTGCAAAACAAGGCAGGCCGAAATCTCACGGCTGCGGATGGTTGCCACCAGCTTTTCCAGATTGGGAATCTGGCCGATGTTGGCGCACTCGTCGATCAGGCACCGCACATGGATGGGCAGCTTGCCGCCGTACACATCATCTGCTTTATCGCACAGTAAATTGAAAAGCTGGGTGTAGACCATTGAAATCAGGAAGTTGAAGGTGGAATCCGTGTCCGACATAATGAGGAACAGCGCCGTTTTCCGGTCACCCAGCTTGTCCAGTTCCAGCTCATCGTACATGGTGAGATCACGCAGTTCTTGGATGCCGAAGGGGCGAGCCGGGCACCACAGGAAATGAGGATGGATTTTGCGGTCTTTCCTGCGGCCAGCTTGTAAAGTTTGTACTGCCGCCCGGCAAAGGAGTTGGGCTTCTTTTTTGCCAGTTCTTCAAACAGCAGATCCACCGGGTTCTGGTATTCCTCGTCGTCCTCCAGTACCTGCATGGTGTTGAGCATTTCCAGCAGGGTAGCAAAGTTTTGTTCCTCGGCAGGGGCTTCATAATGCAGATAAGCGATCAGGGCGGTGAGCAAAAGACGTTCACTTTTCTCCCAAAATGGATCGCCACCGGACCCTTCGCCCTTGGTGTTGGT